>CAVTQZ010000001.1:0-815000 GCA_963737015.1 uncultured Acidimicrobiaceae bacterium
GCTCGACCGGTCGGGGATCACGCTCAACCGCAACACGATCCCGGACGATCCCCGCTCGCCCTTCGTAACGTCTGGCCTTCGTCTCGGTACAGCGGCGCAGACCACTGCGGGGATGGGGACCGAGGATATGAAGTTGACAGCCGCCCTGATCGGGACGGCGCTGCGCCACAGGACCGAGGAGGACGTGCTCGACAAGGTTCGTGCCGACGTGCGGGAGCTCTGCGGCGGTTTTCCCCCTTATCCGGACCTGGGTCCGGTCGGCGGAGGCGGCTGAAGAAGTGCCCCCTCTGGGGGCCTATGCGCTGGTCGCATTGGTGGCCGCGGTGGGCACCTTCCTGGTGATGTTCCCCGTGGCGCGCCTCGCGGAGCGCGTCGGCTTCGTTTCGGTGCCGATCGACCGCAGCATCCACAAACGGATCACGCCCTACGGCGGCGGACTGGCGATGTTCCTCGCGTTCGGGCTCGCGATGCTCGTGGGATCGCAGCTGCATCAGCTGCAGGGTCTGTTCCAGGGATCCTCCGAGCCCCTCGGTCTCATCCTCGGCGCGGCGGTCATCTTCGTCGTCGGGACGATCGACGACGTCCGCGACATGTCGGCCCCCGCCAAGATGGCCGGCGAGGTGCTCGCGGCCATGGTGCTCGTCTTCATGGGCGTGACGATGTTCCAGTTCAAGATCCCGACCATCGGTTTCCTCGTGCTCTCTCCCGATGTCACGCCGCTCTTGACCGCTGCGTGGGTCATCGTCATCACGAACGCGGTGAACCTGATCGACG
Source organism: uncultured Acidimicrobiaceae bacterium (assembly GCA_963737015.1). Taxonomy (GTDB): domain Bacteria; phylum Actinomycetota; class Acidimicrobiia; order Acidimicrobiales; family UBA8190; genus CAVTQZ01. Next base: position 775 of record CAVTQZ010000001.1, read on the forward strand.
GGCTCGACGGCCTCGCGGCGGGGATCGTGGCGATCGCCGCGGGGGCGCTGGCCGTCTACGGCTTGCGGCTCGTGTACCTCGGGGACCTTCCCTCGGACAATCTCGGGCCCCTCATCGCGGTGATCACCTGCGGGGTGTGCGTCGGGTTCCTGCCCCACAACTTCCATCCCGCGCGGGCCTTCATGGGTGATTCGGGCGCCCTGTTCCTGGGACTGCTGATGGCGGCGGCGACGATGGTGATCGGGGGCCGCACCCCCGACGTGAGCGGTCAGACGTACTTCTTCTTCGCGCCCCTCTTCATCCCCGTGTTCATCCTCGGCGTGCCGATCGCAGACATGGCCTTCGCGTTGATAAGGCGCACCGCTAGCGGGAAGGGTTTCCACACTCCCGACAAGGATCACGTCCACCACAGGCTCTTGCGCCTCGGTCACGGACCGCGGCGCACCGTCGTGATCCTGTGGGGATGGACCGCGGTGCTCTCCGGGTTCGTCCTGTACCCGCTCTTCCGCCCCCAGGCGAACGCCATCATCCCGTTCGGCGCCATCGCGCTCGGGCTCGGCCTCTACACGTTCTTCCACCCGGGTCTGCGCAAAGCCGACCTCGAGGCCGAGGAGGAAGAAGAGCGCGCGGCGCGAATGGATGCTTCGGCGGCTGCGGTGATCGGACGAAGCGGCTCGGTCGCTAGCCCAAGCGGCACGGGGCTCTCGGTGCGTCGTTCTGGTGGGGGCCGCCGGGGGCCGGATCCCGAGGGGTACCGGTCCCGACCTCGTCCAGCTGAGGACGGAGCGGAGGACCCGAAGGGCGTGCTGGGCGACGACGACGGCACGGGGCCCGAAGACGAGAGCGGCATCGACCGTGACGGGCAACGAAAAGGCAGGGCGCCGGTCGCCAAATGAGTCCGCCACGCAGGCGGGCGGGTTGGCACCAGGGTCTTTCGAAAAGGTTTTATGGCTCTGCGCAGGCTCGTTTTGCCGTGCACAAGCCCGGGATGCGAAGATGGTTGTGTGCATCTCATCCCGAATGCCGACGCTTCGCGGCCCAGGTCGGGCGAAGCCGGCATCGGCGCGGGTGTCCCACATACTGCGTGAATTAGGCCGGGAAACCGCCATGTATCGTCCTGCGGTCCCTGACGTCGCGCGCACGCAGAACGGGTCGAGAAAGCACTCCGATGGACGAGAACAAACCCTCGCCAAAGCTCTTCGACATGTTTGCGATGGGGATCTCGTGGGCCTTGATGGTGGCGGGAGGTCTCGGGATCGGGCTAGCAATCGATTCGTGGCTCCACTCCAGCCCTGTCGGCACGCTTTGTGGTCTGGCCTTCGGGATCGTGGCGGCCATCGGCGCGGCGGTGCGGCAGCTTCGCAGGTACCTCTGATCGTGGTGCCGCCGGATGTGGTAGCACCGCTGTCCGGCGGCGAGAGTGCCGTGGGGAGAGGCCGATGATCAACGCGTTCTCGCAGTTTTCACTTCCACAGATCTCGACGGTCGGCCGGCGTACCTCTCTCGGGGCGTTGGCGATCGGAGTCGTCGCCCTCGTCGCCCTCGTTCTGCTCGACTATCCGCTCGTCGGGCTCGGAATCTGCATCGGGCTCACGATGGCACTCGGGAACTTCCGCCTCATCCAATTCGCGACCGTAAAGGCGACCAAGTCCCAGAGCGAAGACAAGCGCCGACCATTGGTCATGAACACCCTCGGCCGGATGGGCGTCATCACCGTCGTGGCGCTAGGGCTCGTGTTCGTGTCGCGTCCGCTCGGCTTCGGGGTTCTCGTCGGGCTGGCTGTGTTCCAGTTCACACTTCTCACGAACGTCGTCGTGGCGATGCTGCGCGACGCCCAGGCGGTCGCGACAGGAGCCGGAGCCACAGGCGACGGCGCGACGGCCGCCATGGAGGCGCCGGACGCCGAGGAGGCGGGGTGAGCCAGACGTGACTTCCCTCTCCGGTCATCTACTCGCAGCGAATATCTCGGTCGGGGACCACGTCCAGCGCAAGCTCTTCGGATTGACGGTCAACGTCGACACCTTGTGGGCCACCGCGGCCGCGATGGTCATTGTGATCGTGATCGGGCTCGCACTGAGAGCGCGGGCGACAGCGGGCGTGCCAGGCAAGGTGCAGCTCGCTTTCGAGCTCGGGGTCTCGGCCGTGCGCCGCCAGGTCGAAGGATCCATCGGAGAGCGCGGTATGGCGGTCGTCCCCCTCGCTGCAGCGTTGTTCATCTTCATCCTGGTGGCCAACTGGTTCGAGATCCTCGGGACCGGTTCGTCGATCGAGTGGCTGCCAGCCCCGACGAGCGACATCAACCTGCCCCTCGCGATGGCGGCCGTCGTCGTGATCCCCGTTCACATCGCATCGATCCGCACGAGGGGACCGCTCGGGTACGTGAAGCACTACCTGGGTCAACCGTTCCCGACGTTGCTGTTCCCCCTTAATGGCTTCATCAACGTCGTAGAGGAGATCGCCAAGCCACTGACGCTCACCCTGCGGCTCTTCGGCAATCTGCTGTCGGGTGGGCTGATGCTGGCGTTGATCGCGGCGCTCGGCATCTGGCACATCGCTGGCTTTCCGCTCGGCTACATAGTGACGCCGATCTTCGACATCGCATGGAAGCTCTTCGATTTCATCCTGATCGCACCGATCCAGGCCTTCATCTTCTCGCTCCTCACAATCTTGTATTTCGACGCGGCCATGAGCGACGCACACTGAAATGAGACAACAAGGTCTACCGGGACCGAGAGATCTGTATCCGACAACCGAAACCGAAAGGGAGTACATCTGATGGCAGACACGCAGAGCCAAGCCATCCAGTTGGCCGGCGCCATGGTCGGCGGCGGACTGCTGATGGGAGGTGGAGCGGTAGGCGCCGCGATCGGCGACGGACTGGCAGGAAGCCAGACCATCGCGGGTGTGGCCAGGCAGCCCGAAGCGCAGGGACGCCTTTTCACGATCATGTTCCTGACCGTCGGTCTGGTGGAGGCCATGTACTTCATCAACCTCGCGTTCACCGCTCTTTTCGTCTTTTCGCTCTACAAGAAGTGAACCGGGCAGAACCGACTGCGGAGGTCGAGAGGACATGCCAGTAGCCAGCAGCAATTTCCTTGTCCCGAACGGGACGTTTATCGCCGAGATAATCGCTTTCCTGATCGTCCTCCTCGTGATCGGGCGCTACGTCCTGCCCTTCTTGAACAAGACCCTCACCGAGCGCCAAGACGAGATCCGGTCGTCCCTCGAAGCGGCCGAGGCTGCGAGGGCGGAGGCGGACGAGACGCGGGCCCAGCGTCAGGAGATCCTCGAGGAGGCACGAGCGCAGGCACGCGACATCGTCGCCCAGGCCAACCGCACCGCGGAGCGGGTCAGGAGCGAAGGCGAAGAGCGCGGGCGCCAGGAGTACGAGCGGATGATCGGGAGCGCCAACTCGGAGATCACCTTGGCGCGCCAACGTGCGATCGACGAGGTCGGCGCGCAGCTGGCGGGCCTCGTGATTGCAGCGGCTCGCCAGGTCGTCGGGCGGGAGATCGATGCCAGCAGTCACCGCGACCTCATCGACGAGGCCGTCCAAGCCCTCCGGACTTCGGGATCCACCGAGGCCGCGGGTGGACCCAGAGCCTGAGATGACACAGGGGAGGTGACGAAGTCGTGCGATTGAGACTGCGCGGTTACACGAACGCATTGCTCGAATCCGAGGCTCGGACCGAGCTCGGTCGCACCGTGGCGGACGAGCTCGCCGCGGTCGAGCAACTCGTCTCACGCACGAACGACCTCGCCGTCGCTTTGACCGACTTCGCCGTCCCCCGCTCGTCGCGAAAGGCGGTCCTCGAGGATCTACTCGGTTCCCGGATCAACCGGTTGACGTTGCGGGCCCTGCTCAAGGCGGTGGATGTGGAAAGGGCCGACGAGCTCCCGACCTCGCTCCACGAGCTCTACGAACTGGCCCTGCACCTGCACGACCTCGGGGTGCAAGAGGTGCTCGCCGACGAACCGATATCCGCGCACACCCAATGGCGGGAGTTTGCAACCGGCTACACAGATGCCGTGTTGGAGGGCCTGGGCGAGGTGTCACAGCTCGAAGACGTCGAGGACGAGGTCTTCCGGTTTGCGAGGATCGTCGAGTCGTATCCGGGCCTGCGCGGTGCGCTTTCCGAGCCGACACGGTCCCGGCGCGACCGATCGGAGTTGGTGACGAACCTTCTGGGTCGGAAGGTGAGCGAAGCGACGCTGCGGATCGTGCAGATACCCCTCATAGGCCACGTCCGTGACTACGTTTCGGCCCTCGACTGGCTCGGTGAGCAGGTGGCTCGTGCACGTGGCTGGCGAGTGGCGCGTGTGCGGACCGCTCAGCCCCTCGACTCCGGCGAGCGCGAACTCCTCGCCGGTGAGATGCAGCGCATAACCGGGCAGCCGGTGGAGCTGCAGGTCGCCGAGGAGCCCGAGTTGTTGGGGGGAGCGGTCATCGAGGTGGGGGATCTGCTCGTGGACGCAACCGCCAGTCACCGCCTCGACACGCTGAGGGACCACCTTCTAGGACAAGGAGCGCATAACTGAAATGCCCGAGCTGACCATCGACGCCGCCGAGATCTCTGCCGCCCTGGAGCGGCACGTCGCCGAGTACACACCCGAGGTCTCCACAGAGCAGGTGGGGCGGATCACGGAGGTCGGCGACGGCATCGCCCGCATATCGGGGCTGCCCCGAGCGGCCGTGAACGAGTTGCTCGAGTTCGCGGAGGGTACCCAGGGGCTCGCGCTCAACCTCGACGAGGACACCATCGGAGCGGTCGTCCTCGGCTCCGACGAGCACCTCGAGGAGGAGCAACTCGTGAGGGCCACCGGCAGGATCCTTTCGGTGCCCGTCGGGGACGGTCTCCTCGGAAGGGTCGTCGACCCCCTTGGGCAACCGATCGACGGGAAGGGCCCGATCCCGAGCGACACCGCAAGACGCCTCGAGGTCCAGGCTCCCGGCATCGTTGCGCGCCAGCCGGTCAAGGATCCGCTTCAGACCGGGATCAAGGCGATCGACTCCATGACCCCGATAGGCCGCGGTCAGCGCGAGCTGATCATCGGGGACCGCAAGACGGGAAAGACCGCCGTGGCCGTGGACACGATCCTGAACCAGAAGGGACAGGGAGTTAAGTGCATCTACGTTGCGATCGGGCAGAAGGCCTCATCGGTCGCACAGACCGTGGCCACCCTCGCTTCCTTCGGTGCCCTCGAGTACACGGTGGTGGTGGCCGCACCCGCATCTGAGCCCGCACCGTTCAAGTACCTGGCCCCCTATTCCGGCTGCGCTATGGGACAGCACTGGATGGAGAACGGCGGAGACGCTCTCATCGTCTACGACGACCTCTCGAAGCAGGCCGAGGCGTACCGCCAGCTCTCGCTGCTTCTCAGGCGACCGCCGGGTCGAGAGGCGTATCCAGGCGACGTCTTCTATCTGCACAGCAGGCTTCTCGAGCGTGCCGCGAAGCTCTCGGACGAGCGCGGAGGCGGATCGCTCACAGCACTTCCGATCATCGAGACGAAAGGTGGCGACGTCTCGGCGTACATACCTACCAATGTGATCTCCATCACCGACGGTCAGATCTATCTCGAGTCCGAGCTCTTCTACTCGGGCGTCCGTCCTGCGATGAACGTGGGCATCTCGGTCTCCCGGGTCGGTGGCGCAGCTCAGATCAAGGCGATGCGAAAGGTGTCGGGGACTCTCAAGATCGATCTCGCACAGTTCCGTGATCTCGAAGCATTCGCGACACTCGGTTCGGAGCTCGACAAAGTCGCGCAGGCACAGCTCGACCGCGGTTACCGGCTCACCGAGATCCTGAAGCAACCGCAGAACGCGCCGATGCCCGTGGAGGAGCAGGTCGTCTCCATCTACGCAGGATCAAACGGCTGGATCGACGACGTACCGATAGGCGAGGTCCGGCGTTTCGAGACGGAGATGCTCGAGTTCATAAGGGCGAACCACTCCGAGCTCCTCGAGCAGATCCGCGAGAAGGGCGAGCTGCCCGACGAGGAGGCCCTCAAGAAGGCCCTCCAGGCATTCAAGGACAGCTTCACTTCGATGGAAGGCGACTGAGAGGTGGCCGCAGGCCAGGAACGCGTACTGAGGCGACGGATCCGGACGGTCCGCTCGACCCAGAAGATCACGCGTGCCTTCGAGCTGATCGCGGCGTCCCAGATCGTACGCGCGCAGTCCCGGATCGCAGCCGCAAAGCCGTACCTGGACGGGATAGGAACGGTCCTCTCGGAAGCGGCGAAGGACGCGGGCGAGCAAGCCGGGCGGCTGCTCGGGGTCCCGGAGAACCCGGCGCGCGTTCTCGTCCTGGCGATAGTCGCCGACCGTGGGCTGTGCGGCGCATACAACGCCAACGTGCTTCGCCCGACCGACCGGATGGTGCGCTCGGGTGGCGCCGAGTACCGAGTCGTGACCCTGGGCCGCAAGGCGATCAGCTATTTCCGCTTCCGCCGCATCGAGGTTCACACCTCGTTCACGGGGTTCTCCGACAGGCCGAGCTTCGAAGACGCGCGCAAGGTTGCAGAAGCGATCACCCCCGCGTTCCTCGAGGAGGAAGTCGACCAGGTCCTCGTCATCTCGACCCGCTTTCTTTCTGCGGGATCGCAGGTCGTAGAGACCCGCCAGTTGTTGCCGATGCCCGAGCCGGGCGGCGACGGCGGCTTCGAGGACTCGCAGGACTCGGCGGAGACCCGTCGCGACGGGTACACGGAGTTCGAGCCCGAATCTTCGTCTTTGCTCGTCGAGCTCGTGCCACGGTACGTCGAGGCCGCGATCTTCGACGCCATGCTCGAGGCGGCGGCGAGTGAGCACACCGCGCGTCAACGGGCGATGGCCGCCGCGACGGACAACGCCGACGAGCTCGTGAAGACGCTTACGAGAGCGATGAACCGCGCGCGCCAGGAGACGATCACCACCGAGATCATGGAGATCGTCGGTGGTGCGGAGGCGCTGCGCCAGAAGACGAAGAACCGATAGGAAGGTAAGGATGACCGTCACAGCCGAACAGCCGACCACCTCCACGCCGGAGCTCGCGCAAGGGCGGGTCGTGGCGATCGCAGGTCCCGTCGTCGACGCCGAGTTTCCCCCTCACGGCCTGCCCGAGATCAACATGGCGGTCGAGATGGACCTCGAGCTCGAGGGCGACAAGATCACCGTCACCGCCGAGGTCGCCCAGCAGATCGGCGAGGGCCGCGTCCGCTGCATCTGCCTCAAACCGACGGACGGCCTCACCCGGGGGACCCCGGTGCGCAACACCGGCAGAGGTCTCTCCGTACCTGTCGGCGACGCGATTCTCGGTCACGTGTTCAACGTGCTCGGCGAGCCGCTCGACACCGGTGAGATCTCGGGCGCCGAGGACCGCTGGGACATCCACCGCGCCGCTCCACCTTTCGACGAGCTCGAGCCGAGCGCCCAGATGTTCGAGACCGGGATCAAGGTCATCGATCTCCTGGAGCCGTACGTCCAGGGTGGAAAGATCGGTCTATTCGGCGGCGCCGGTGTGGGAAAGACGGTCCTCATCCTCGAGATGATCAACCGCGTCGCCACCCAGCACGGTGGTGTCTCGGTCTTCGGCGGGGTCGGCGAGCGCACCCGTGAGGGCACCGACCTGTGGCTCGAGATGAAGGAGTCCGGGGTCATCGAGAAGGCTGTGCTGGCCTACGGGCAGATGGACGAGCCCCCCGGTGTCCGCCTCCGGGTCGGACTGGCTGCTCTCACGATGGCGGAGTACTTCCGTGACGTGAAGAACCAGGACGTTCTTCTGTTCATCGACAACATCTTCCGGTTCGTGCAAGCCGGATCGGAGGTGTCAACGTTGCTCGGCCGGATGCCCTCCGCCGTCGGGTACCAACCGACACTCGCCGACGAGATGGGGGAGCTTCAGGAGCGCATCACCTCGACACGTGGCCACTCGATCACCTCCGTCCAGGCGGTGTACGTCCCGGCCGACGACTACACGGACCCTGCGCCGTTCACGACCTTCACCCATCTCGACGCGACCACCGAGCTGAGCCGGCAGATCGCGTCGCTCGGTATCTATCCTGCGGTCGACCCCTTGGCCTCGAGCTCCAACATCCTCACTCCCGATGTGGTGGGAGATCGCCACTACGACGTCGCTCAGCGGGTACAGAGCGTGCTGCAGCGTTTCCGCGAGCTTCAAGACATCATCGCCATTCTCGGCATGGACGAGCTTTCCGAGGAGGACCGCCTGACGGTCATCCGCGCCCGGAAGATTCAGCGCTTCTTGTCCCAACCGTTCAATGTCGGCGAGGTGTTCACGGGGCTCAAAGGTGTGACGGTTCCGATTTCGGAGACGGTCGAGTCGTTCGAGGCGCTGTTGAACGGGGAGCTCGACGACGTACCCGAGCAGGCCTTCTTGAACGTGGGCGGGGCCGAGTCGGTGCTCGAAAAGGCGAAGACGCTCCAATCGGGCTCGGAGTAGAAGGCTCTTTCATGGCGACGTTCCCTGCGAGTCTCGTGACCCCCGAAAAGGTCGTGTTCGAGCAAGAGGTCCAGAGCGTGTTCCTGCGCACCGACGTGGGCGACGCGGGTTTCCTCCCCGGGCACACTCCGCTCGTCGGCTCGGTGGTGCCCGGGATCGTGCGCTTCGTAGCAGAGGACGGGACCGAGAAGCGCTTCGAGGTCGCACCGGGGATGGTCCAGGTCGAACCGGAGAAGATCGTGGTGCTAGTGCCGGAGGCCGAACCCGCCGACTGAGGTTCGCCCTGTCAGGCGGTGCCCGCTGCCGCGATCGCCGTCGGGCGTGAGGTCGCCTCTGAGCTCCGGCGCAGGACGGTCACGCGCGCGCCTCGGTGAGGAGCGAGGGTCACGTGGCGCACCCGGATGCGCTCGCCTTTGCGGGCGGTGGCAGCGAGATCGACACGCGTGAGGATGGTCGAGAGCACGACACGCAGCTCTGTCAGCGCGAAAGACGCGCCAAGGCAGCGCCGGCTTCCGCCGCCGAAGGGTAGCCATACGGAAGGATCCGGCCGCTGTCCGAGAAATCGCTCGGGACGAAAGGCCAGCGGGTCGGGGTAGTGCGCGGGCGAGCGCATCACGAGATAGATGGCGGGGTCTACGCAGGTGCCGGCCGGGAGCCGCAACGCTGAGTCGCCGTTGCCGATGGTGACGTCCTTCGCCAGGCGCCGCGTGATGTCCGGCACGACAGGCCGGACACGCAGGCTCTCGGTGATAAGCGCGTCGAGGTAGGACTGGTCGTCCTCTTGCGCCGCCCGGCGGGCGGCCGCCAGCGCGGCGGGGTGGCGGGTGAGCCGCTCGATCGTCCACGCCAGCCCGGTCGCCGTCGTCTCGTGGCCGGCCAGCAACAAGGTGACCAACTGGTCGCGGATCTCGTCGGTGGTCATCGCGTCCTCGCCGCCATCGCGCACCAGCATGGCGAGCACGTCGCGGCGCTTGGCGAGGTCGGCGCTGTCGCGGCATCTCTCTATCTCCTGTCGCAGAAGCTGGTCGGCTCTGGCCTGAACGGCGCTGTAACGCGACCACGGCCAAACCCGCGCCAGAGAGGGGACAGCGAAAGGGACCATGTTCATAAGAGAGATGTCGACCAAAGCCGCAAGCGTGCCGCGCAGGTCGGCCAGGCGCTGCGCCTCCGTGCCAGCCACTCCGATCACGGCCCGGAGGATCACTTCGAGGGTGATCCGTCGCATATGCGGCAGCACCGCGAATTCCTCGCCCACGGGCCAGGTCGCCACGTCCTCGGCGGCGATCTCGGCCATGAGGGGAGCGAGCCTCGCGACCGACTCGCCGTGGAACGGTCCGGACAAGCGCCGACGCTGGCGCATATGAACGTCGTCGTCAGTGCACAGGACCGAAGACGGCCCGAGCACCCGGCCGAGGAAGGGGGCATTGGCTTCGCCGGCGTGGAAGACGGCGTCATCGCCGTGGAACACCTCTTTTATGTCGCCCGGGTCGACCAGGTATACGAAAGTGCCGAGGCGTCCCAACCTGACAGTGAACCGGTTCCCGTAGCGCCGCTGGCAGTGCTCCATGAATCGCGGCAGCTGGGCGATGGCGAGCGCCTGGAGCGCTACCGGCCAGCGCGGCCCCGGGGGCAGCGAGGAAGCCATGAGAATGTATTATACGAATGTCCTAGACGCTTGTATAGACCGCCTGTATAGGCCGGGAGAGACGATATTGGGGCACAGGGAGTTGTTGCTGGCTGCGGCCCGGCGCTGCCTGGTCGAGCGGGGCTACGCCCGGACCACCGCTCGAGACCTCGTGGCGATGTCGGGGACGAACCTGGCGTCGATCGGGTACCACTTCGGCTCCAAGGAGGCGCTCCTCGCCCAGGCCCTCGACGACGTCTTCGTCGACTACACCGAAAAGATCGTGGCCCTGGCGCGGGGCGCGGGAACTGCGGCGTCGGATCCCGGAGAGGCGGTAACTGCGGCATGGTCGGCGATGACCGAGATGCAGGAGGAGTACCGGCCATTGTTGATCGCCTTCGTAGAGGCGCTCGCCCAAGCCGAGCGCAGTGACGAACTTCGAGCCCGCCTCGCAGCCGGATACGAGGAGATGCGCCAGAAGATCACCGACGGGGTGACCGCCGTGGCTCCCGATCTCCCGGATGCGGCCGCCCGCTCGATCGCCTCGTTCTTCATCGCTGTTTCGGACGGCTACATGGTGCAATGGCTGCTCGACGCAGCCGCGACTCCCGGCGGCTCCGATCTTCTCGCCGCCGCCCGCTTGGTCATGAGGTCGTGACCGGGGCTCGCGTCAGTCGAAGGCGATCTGGCTGTACTCGCGCAGCTTGTCGAGTGCGTGCCGTGCGCTCACGAACCTGACCGTTCCGGATCGGGAGCGCATCACGAGGGACTGAGTGGTGGCTCCGAAATCCTGGTATCGCACCCCCTGAAGAAGCTCACCGTCGGTTATGCCCGTCGCGGCGAAGAAGCAGTTGTCCCCTCGGACGAGGTCGTCAGTGGAGAGCACCGCCTCGAGGTCGTAACCGACGTCCATCGCGGCCCTGCGCTCCTGTTCGTCGCGCGGCCACAGCCGGCCCTGGAGCTCTCCTCCCATGCACTTGAGCGCTGCAGCGGCCAGGACCCCTTCGGGCGTGCCGCCTATGCCGTAGAGGACGTCGACCCCCGAGTCGGGCCATGCGGTGGAGATCGCACCCGCGACGTCGCCGTCGGTGATCAGTTTGATACGCGCGCCACTGCTTCGGACCTCACCGATCAGATCCGCGTGACGATCCCTGTCGAGGATCACGACGGTCACGTCTCGCACCGACTTCCCCAGCGCCTTGGCCACAGCTTCGAGATTGTCCGAGGGACTTCGCCGGATATCCACCGAACCAGCGGCCTTCGCACCCACCGCGAGCTTCTCCATGTAGACACAGGGGCCGGGATTGAACATCGTCCCGCGCTCGGACACTGCAATCACAGCGAGCGCCCCGCCACGGCCCATCGAGATGGGAGTGGTGCCGTCGATCGGGTCCACGGCGATGTCGGTGAGAGGTGGCGAGCCGTCGCCTATCCGCTCACCGTTGTAGAGCATCGGCGCTTGGTCCTTCTCGCCCTCGCCGATGATCACGACGCCGTCCATCGACACCGTCTGGAGGACGACACGCATCGCGTTGACCGCAGCCCCGTCCGCACCCTCCTTGTCGCCGCGACCCATCCAGCGCCCAGCGGACATCGCCGCCGCCTCGGTGACGCGGACGAGCTCCATGGCCAGGTTGCGATCTGGCGCCTGGGGATTGGCGGCCATCAGTGGAAGATAACGCGCGAGCTTCACCGTTGTCTTTCCGAGCCGTCTTGCCTGGCTTGCGGCTCCCCGTTTCGGGCACCCCCCGTAAGCAGCTGTCCGAGCTTCCGGGCCCCGTAGGCTGGTGACGGTGGAGCAACCTCCGGACAGCTCGCGCGCCGACCACACGACCGAGAATCCGCACGAACCCCTCGAGGAGGGTCGCTCGGCTTGGCGTGATGCCTTCGACACCTCGCCTCTGCGCGAGGAGGACTTCGAGACGATGTCGGGCATCCCTCTCGGCCCCGTCTACGGCCCGGGCGACTGGCCGGCCGGCGGGTTCGAGGGGAGTCCGCTGCCGTCTGCACCGCGCGCCGATCCCGAAGACCGCGAAATGGAGGGCTTGTCGGACGCCGTGGGCGAACGCCTCGGATGGCCCGGCCGGCCGCCCTACACACGGGGTCCATATGCCTCGATGTACCGCTCGAAGCTGTGGACCATGCGGCTGTTCGCCGGTTTCGGGACCGCCGAGGACACCAACGTGCGATTCAGAGAGCTGCTCAGAACCGGCGGCGGAGGCCTGTCGGTTGCCTTCGACCTCCCGACCTTGATGGGACGCGACTCCGACGATCCGCACAGTGAAGGGGAGGTCGGCAGATGCGGTGTCGCCGTCGACACCCTCGCCGACGCAGAGGACCTCTTCGCAGGCATCGACCTGTCAGCGGTCACGACGTCCATGACCATCAACTCCCCTGCGGCGATCCTCTTCGCCATGTACGTGGCGGCGGCGGAGGCTAACGGCACTTCGCGCAAGGACCTCGGCGGGACCATACAGAACGACATCTTGAAGGAGTACCAGGCGCAGAAGGAGTACATCTTCCCGCCTCGCCCGTCCATGCGGCTGGTCGTCGATGTCATCAGGTTCTGCACTGCCGAGATGCCGCGGTTTCACCCGGTCTCCGTGTCCGGCTACCACATCCGCGAAGCGGGTTCGACGGCTGTCCAGGAGCTTGCGTTCACACTTGCCAACGGGTTTGCTTACGTCGAAGCCGCCAGGCTCGCCGGCCTCGAGGTCGATGATTTCGCTCCGCGGCTCAGCTTCTTCTTCAACTCACACGTCGATTTCTTCGAGGAGATCGCCAAGTACCGGGCCGCGAGGCGCATCTGGGCGAGGTGGGTGACCGGCCGGTACGGGGCGCGCGCCGCGCCTTCGGCTCAGTTGCGCTTCCACACGCAGACAGCGGGCGTCTCTCTCACCGCGCAGCAGCCAGAGGTGAACATCGTCCGCACCGCCATCGAAGCTCTCGCCGGGGTCCTCGGCGGTACCCAGAGCCTGCACACGAATTCGATGGACGAGGTGCTGGCGCTTCCCACTGAGAAAGCTGCTCGCATTGCTCTTCGGACCCAGCAGGTGATCGCTCACGAGACGGGCGTCGCCAACGTCGCTGATCCTCTCGGTGGATCCTGGTTCGTCGAAGCACTGACCGACGAAGTAGAGCGACAGGCAGAGGAGATCTTCGCGGCCATCGACGAGCTCGGCGAGGGGTCGATGCTCGAAGGCACGCTGCGCGGGATCGAGGAGAGCTGGTTCCAGTCGGAGATAGCGGATTCCTCGTACCGGTTCCAGCGCAAGGTGGCCTCAGGGCGCCGGATAATCGTCGGAGTGAACGGGTTCACCGACGGTAACGACGAGCCTGCACCACCCACCCTCCGGATAGGTCCCGAGGTGGAGGAGGTCCAGAGAAAGCGGCTCGATGCGGTTCGCCACGGGCGATCACCAGAAGCCGTCGACGCGGCGTTGAAGGCGGTCGCCGCCGACGCGTCGTCACCCGACGTCAACCTCGTTCCGTCGATCCTCGAAGCCGTACGCGCTTACGCCAGCGAAGGCGAGATCATCGGCGCCCTGGCCTCTGTCTTCGGTCGCTGGGCCGAAGATCCGGTCGTCTGAGCGCCGATGACGGTCGTACCGGGCCGTTTCGTCGTCCGGTCGGGAAGGCCACTTCACGGGACTGTCAGCGCCGGGGGCGCCAAGAATTCCGCTCTCAAGCTCATGGCGGCGTGTCTGCTGGCGGAGGGGCGCCACGTGCTCTCGGGCATCCCCCGGATCGTCGACGTCGAGATCATGTCGGACCTCCTGTCGGCGATCGGGGTTCGCGTCGAGCGCGAAGCGTCGGACCACGTGGACCGGGATCCCGAAGGGAGCGCGCCGGGTGATCTGATCGTCGAGACCCCTCCGCGGCTCGTGGCGGAGGCGCCCTACGACCTGGTCGAGAAGCTGAGGGCATCGGTGGTCGTCCTCGGGCCACTCCTTACTCGTTGTGGCTGCGCAAGGGTCTCACTGCCCGGGGGCGACGACTTCGGCAACCGGCCGGTCGACATCCACCTGAACGCGCTGTCTGCGATGGGCGCTTCGTTCGAGACCGTCCACGGCTACATCGAAGGAACGGTCAATCCGATCGGAGGTGGCAGAGGACGCCTGGTCGGCAACCGTGTCGTATTCGACTACCCGAGCCACACGGCGACGGACAACATAATCATGGCTGCCGTACTCGCCAAGGGCACAACGGTCATCGAGAACGCCGCGCGCGAGCCAGAGGTCGTCGACCTCGCCGAATTCCTGAAGAAGATGGGCGCCCGTATCAGCGGCGCCGGGACTTCACACGTCGAGATCGAAGGCGTGGACCATTTGACCCCGGCGCGTCATCGGGTCATTCCCGACCGCGTCGTGGCGGCGACGTTCCTCGCAAGTGTCGGTCTTGCGGGAGGAGAGATCGTCATATCCGACGCACGGCCGGACCACATGGACATGCTGTTGCGCAAGCTCTCTGTGATGGGAGTGACAACACAGTTGATCCCGGAGGGCCTTTGCGCGTCTTCCGAGGGGCGATTGCGAAGTGTGGACATCGCTACCCTTCCCTATCCCGGAGTGGCGACGGACTACAAGCCGTTTCTCGTCACGATGTTGAGCGTTTCCGACGGCGTCGGCATCGTCACAGAGAACCTCTTCCAAGGCAGGTTCCGTTACGTGGACGAGCTGAGGCGGATGGGCGCCGACATCCGAACACAGGGTCATCACGCCGTGGTGCGCGGTGTGACACGACTGTCGGGAGCGCCGGTCCGTGCACCGGACCTCCGGGCGGGTGCCGCGCTGGTGCTGGCGGGGCTCGCCGCCGATGGTGAGACGGTTGTGACCGAAGCCCGCCACGTCGACCGCGGTTACGAAGATCTTGCAGGGAAGCTCTCGTCGCTGGGCGCCGACATAGAACGTCTATAGCAGTGGCCGATCCCGAAAAGCTGTTCGAAGAAGCAAGAGCAGGTAGCAGGCGTTCGCTGGCGAAATTGCTCTCCTCCGTCGAAAAAGGCGGAGCCCCCGGACGATCCGTGGCCGAGCTGGCTTACAAGAGCGGTCGAGAGGCCCACAGCATCGGGATCACCGGGTCCCCAGGCGCCGGAAAGTCGACATTGGTCGACCGCCTGATCACCGCTGCGCGTTCGTCGGATGTCGAGCAGCTCGCGGTTCTGGCCGTCGATCCGTCTTCACCGTTCACCGGCGGCGCGATCCTGGGAGACCGCGTGCGGATGCAGGATCACGCTCTCGACGAGGGCGTCTACATACGTTCAATGGCGACACGCGGTCACCTCGGCGGCCTGGCAGTCGCAGTACCCGAGGCCATCCGGGTCACGGCAGCGGCGGGAATCGACGTCGTGATCGTAGAGACGGTAGGAGTGGGCCAGGTCGAGGTGGAAGTCGCCTCGGCGACGGACACGACCGTCATGGTCGTGACGCCGAAGTGGGGTGACTCAGTTCAGGCGAACAAGGCGGGAGTCCTGGAGGCTGCCGACATCTTCGTCATCAACAAGGCCGACCTGCCCGGTGCGCGTGAGACGCGTCGTGACCTCGAGCAGATGCTCGAGCTTTCGCCGCCGCGCGACTGGAGGCCACCGGTGCTCGAGGTGGTGGCGACAAAAGGGGATGGGATCGACTCTCTCTGGGAGGCGATCGGGCACCATCGCGACCACATGGCGAGCACCGGAGCGCTCGAGACGCGTCGGCGCGAGCGCCTCGAGCACGAGTTCCGGGCCATCCTCGTGGCCCGGATAGAACGCGAGATCGACCGTATGTGCTCCGACAGCAGGTTCAGATCCCTCGCCGACGCCGTCACCCGAAACGAGTTGGATCCCTATGACGCGGCCGACGAATTGGTACAACAGGTAGGGATGGACCGGACATCCGAAACGGGGTCGGCCAGCTAGAGCGCGGGGGCGGGGAGATGGCTACGACGAGGCGTCAGAGGAGCCACCCCTCGGACCAGCACGTCGAACGACGGAAGCAGGCTCGCGTGCCCGGGGCGCTGCGCCTTCCCGGCATCCGGCCAAAGGCGCTCCCCGCCCGGGAAGAGGCCGGCTGGTACCGCAGATCGGTCTTCTACGAGGTGTTCACGCGTGGTTTCTTCGACTCCAACAACGACGGGGTCGGGGACCTGGCGGGGCTGCGGGCGAAGCTCGACTACCTCGAGTGGCTGGGTATCGACTGTCTATGGCTGCTTCCGCACTACCCGTCACCCTTGCGTGACGGGGGCTACGACATCAGCGACTTCTTCACGGTCCATCCCGAGCTCGGGACCCTCGACGACATGGTGGCTTTCCTCGACGACGCGCACCGAAGGGGGATCCGTGTGGTAGCCGACCTCGTGATGAACCACACGAGCGAGGAGCATCCGTGGTTCGTCGAGTCGAGATCGTCGCGCGACGGCCAACGAGCGAACTGGTATGTCTGGAACGACGACGACGAACGGTGGCCCGAAGCACGGGTCGTATTCGTCGATACCGAGACCTCCAACTGGACGTGGGAGCCGAAGCGCTCGCAGTTCTATTGGCACCGGTTCTACTCGCATCAGCCCGATTTGAATTACGACAACCCCGAGGTGGTGGAGACGATGCTCGGGGTCGTTCGCTTCTGGCTGGAGCTCGGGCTCGACGGCTTTCGCCTCGATGCCGTGCCGTACCTCTTCCAGGCGGACGGAACGACGGGTGAGAACCTCCCGCAGACCCACGAGCTCTTGCGACGCTTGCGCAAAGAGGTGGACGCGGAATTTCCCGACCGCGTCCTGCTGGCGGAGGCGAACCAGTGGCCGACCGACCTGGTCGATTACTTCGGCAACTCCGACGAGTGCCACATGTGCTTCCACTTCCCGCTGATGCCCCGCCTCTTCATGGCGGTGCGCCGCGAACAGAGGTTTCCCCTCGCAGAGATCCTCACGCACACCCCCGAGATCCCGTCCGGATGCCAGTGGGCGATCTTTCTGCGGAACCACGACGAACTGACCCTCGAGAAGGTCACGGAGGAAGAGCGCGACTACATGGTCGCGGAGTACGTGAAGGACCCGAGGATGCGCAGGCACCTCGGGATAGGGCGGCGGCTCGCACCCCTCCTCGACGGCAACCGCAAGCTCGCGGAGCTCCTGTACTCGCTGCTCTTCTCGCTGCCCGGTAGCCCCGTGCTCTATTACGGGGACGAACTGCTCATGGGGGACAACGTGTACCTCGGCGACCGCGACTCCGTACGCACACCCATGCAGTGGAGCCCCGACCGCAACGGCGGATTCAGCAGGGCCGACTTCGCTCAGCTCTATCTGCCACCTCTCATGGATCCCGTGTTCGGATACCAGGTCGTGAACGTCGAAGCTCAGCAGCGCCACCCGAGCTCGTTCCTCCATTGGATCCGCAGCATGCTGCAGATCCGAAGGAGCTTCCCGATCTTCGGCACGGGGTCACTGGACATGGTGTCGTGCGGCAACCCCTCGGTGTTCGCGTACGTTCGCAGCGATCCCGGTCCTGACTCCGATCAAAACCCGGTGGCCTGCGTGCACAACCTCAGCCGCTTCGCACAGCCCGCCGAGCTCGACCTCGCCCGTTGGGCGGGAAGGACCCCCGTCGAGTTGCTTGGCAAAGTGCCCTTCGGTCAGATCGGGACCGCGATGTACCCCGTGACCCTCGGCCCTTACGGCTTCTACTGGTTCGAGCTTCTGGACGAACGCCCCTCGCCCAAGCGGGGCCAGGTAGTGGGAGCTGCGAAATGACGCGCCGTGAACGAGGCTGGTGGCACAGACGCAGAAGATCGAGAGAAGCCGGGGAACGCCCGATCGAGGCCACCCCTGGCGCGGACGAGCCGGCTCCGGGCAAGGCCGTGCAGAGCGAGAGCGAAGTGTCGGCCGAGGAGAGTCTCTTCGGCGCCGACGATGCGCTCAAGGCGATCGTCGCGTCGTACGCGAGCCGTCAGTCCGCAGCCGAAGAGCCCGCAACCGATTCGCGGTCAGCCACGCGCCCGGCGCCCCCGCCCCCGAAGAAGACCTGCCCGTCGAGCTCGTCGACGCGGAGCTTCTCGTCGCAGGACGCCCGGGGATAGTCGACGTGGTTGCGCTCGTCGGCGACAGGACGCTCCACGTTCCGGTCGGGCTCCGGGCACCTGCCGAAGAAGCCCGTTACCTCCCGGACATGGAAGACCCGGTCCTCGGTCTCTTCGAGGATGCAGACGGCATGGCAGTCGCAACAGATGCCCTGAGTGACGCTGAGCTTTGCGCACTCCTCTTGCGCGCCGTGACCGGACGTGAGGCGGACGCGTCACTCGTGAGACAGCTGAGATCGGACAAGAGCTCGGTGACCCTCGTCATCGAGGAGCAGATCGCCTTCTCGGTCTTCACCGACCTGCCGGAAGGTCCGCGACTTGGCATCGAAATGCTCATGGCGCTGGACCGGGTCGGTTTCAACCACATCGCCGCACCTCTCGCGCTTTGGCGCCGCTCCGGACGTGAGCTCGGGATCGTCCAGGAGTTCCTTCCGGGTGCATCGATCGGCTGGTCTGTCGCGCTCACCTCGGTCAGGGATCTCTACGTCTCCGGCGGACCACCGGAGCTGGCCGGTGGCGATTTCGGAGGAGAGGCGCAGAGGCTCGGCGTCATGACCGCGCGGTTGCACCTCGGACTCGACGAGGCCTTCGGGCGCGAGCCAGGCGATGTCGCGCTATGGGCGGACGCGTTGGAGAACCGCCTTCAGCTACTCGCGCCGGCGCTCCTCGAGCGCCCCGATGTCGCCGACCTGATGACCGCCCTACGTGCGCTGGACGTCCCGTGCAATGCGATCCGCACCCATGGCGATCTGCACCTGGGCCGGGTCTACCGCAACGAACAAGGTTGGTTCGTCGGTGACCTCGACCCCGGGGGCCGGTCGTCAACCCTCGCAGCGAAGGTCTCGAAAGAGCTCTTTCGTTCCCCGCTCGCAGATGTGGCGGACATGTTCTGGGCGTTCTCGCGTGCGGCGAGCAGCGCTGCCGACGAGAGGGACCCGACGGGAAGCGAAGGCCTCGTCGAGCTGGCCGACGCGTGGGAGAAGCACAACCGGGAGGCGTTCGTGGAGGGATACCTCGGTTGCCCGGGCATCTCCGATCTCGTGCCCGGTGGTGAGGAGGTGTTCCGCAACCTGTCGTCGGCGTTCGAGCTCGAGCACCGGGCGATGAATGTCGCGGACAAGCCGAGGCTGCGCCGGAGTCGCCTGGAGGGTCGTCGATAGCCCGGCGCGACGCCGGTGGTCGGCGCGCTAGGAGAAAAAGACACCGCCGACGTCGTGAAAGAGGGCGGGGTCCACGGTCTTCAGGTCCGACACTGCTTCTTCGATCGGGATCCTCACGATCTGGCCCGCTTGGAGCGCGACCATCTTGCCGAAGTCCCCGTCGTGCACGGCGTCGATGGCCGCGATACCGAAACGGGTGGCGAGGACGCGGTCGAACGCCGTCGGGGTGCCCCCGCGCTGGACGTGGCCGAGGATCGTCACGCGCGACTCGAAACCCGTGCGCTGCTCTATCTCGTGAGCGAGCAGGTTGGCTATGCCACCGAGGCGTTCGTGGCCGAACTCGTCGACCTCCCGTGACGCTGTTGTGAGCGTTCCCTCCTTCGGACGCGCGCCCTCGGCCACGACGACGATCGATGCGTAACGACCCTTCGAGTGGCGCTCGGTGAGCTTCGTGACGATATCGTCGATTTCGAAGGGCTCTTCCGGCACGAGTATCTCGGCGGCCCCGCCTGCGATACCCGCATAGGTTGCGATCCAGCCGGCGTTTCTGCCCATCACCTCGCAGACGATCACACGGTCGTGGGACTCGGCGGTGGTGTGCAGGCGGTCGATGGCATCGGTGGCGATCTGCACTGCGGTGTGGAACCCGAAGGTGACCTCTGTTCCCGAGAGGTCGTTGTCGATCGTCTTCGGTACCCCGACGACGTTCACGCCTTCGCCGCCCAGCTTGTGCGCGACCCCGAGCGTGTCCTCGCCGCCGATCGCCACGAGAGCGTCGACCGCCCGGTCGGAGAGCGTGTCGATCACCTTCGCGACGCCCCCGTCGATCCGATAGGGATTCGTCCGTGAAGTGCCGAGGATCGTCCCCCCGCGCGGCAGGATGCCGCGGCAACGTTCCACGTCGAGCGGGAGGGTCCGGCCTTCGAGGACGCCCCTCCAACCGTCGGCGAACCCGAGGAACTCGTCGGCGTAATGGATCTCGCCCTTGCGCACCACGGCTCTGATGACGGCGTTCAGTCCTGGGCAGTCGCCTCCACCTGTAAGCACGCCGACTCGCATCGGGCCCTCCTGACTCGTCTCCTCGTCGCCGGACTTTCTATCGGGTCCGGCGGGGGCGACGGAGATCTAGGCCGCAGGCACCGCCACGCGCAACTCGTCGGTGGCCTGTTCGGGAGCCACGATATTTATGAGGACGCCAGTGCCGAGCTCGAAGCCCGCCTGGGTGGTCAGCTTCGGCCACACGTGCACGTGCCAGTGATAGGGCTCGGGAGCGCGGTAAGGGGCGGAGTGGAACACGAGGTTGTAGGCGATGTCACCGAGCCGGTCGCGCAACTGTCCGAGCACAGCCCGAAGCCCCCTGCCGACCGAGACGAGGTCCGCGGGTGACGCCCGGTGCAGGTGGGGGCCGTGGGTTCGTGGGATCACCAACATCTCGAAGGGGGTCCCGCTCCAGAACGGACATATCACGAGCACCCGGTCGTCGGCGTAGACCACTCGATATCCACAGTCCTCTTCTGCGTCAGCAGTGGTGCACAACAGACAGCGCCCGGCGAAGCGGGCGAAGCCGGCCTGCTCCTCTGCGAGCTCGCGGTGGACGAAGGACATTCCGAGCAGTTGGGCGTGCGGATGCTCGATCGATGCGCCGGCTTCACGTCCCGCGTTCACGATCGCCTGGCTGTAACGAAGCCCCGGGACCGTCGAGTGCTCTTCGATCCGGTCACGGATCGCCGCCATCACGAGCCCGGCCTGCTCATCGGAGATCCTCTCCCATCCGCTCGAGTGGTCAGGGGAGATCACCAGCACCTCGTGAATGCCACCGGCGGTGGCCTGCGTGAACACAGGCCCGCGATGCTCCACGACGAAGGGACGGTCGCCCTCGAAAGCCGGGTAGAGGTTCGGGACGATCCGGACCAGCCAGGAGCCGCTCGCCCCGTAGCTCTCGAGCGCGGGTGGTGCTGACTCCTCGTGGCCCGGGCAGAAAGGACAGGGGCGCTGCGAGGTCTCGACGGCGGCGAGCCTCGGTGCGAAGGGGGCAGGACGCTCGCCTCGCTCGACGCTCACGACGACCCATCTCCCCGTGAGCGGATCCAGTCTGAGCTGGTTCATCGGGGACTCCCTGCGTTCTGCTCCGTACTTACCGTAGCTTCCCCCACGCGTTGGCTGTGGTTTTCCATCGATTGTGTGCGGTTCCTCCCTGGTCCCATGGCTGAAAATCTCACGACTCTGCTGTCTGCGTCCCGTCTACCAGGCTATTCGCCCCATTCGAAAATTTCGACCGCGTCTCGCCGGTACGGCGACAGGCGTCTTGCGCTCAAAGGGTTAAACACCTCCCGGTGCGCCACTGTGACGTGGTGAGGAGGGGTTGTCTCTATCGGAGGCCCGGCGGCGGGCGACGACTCGAAAATGGCATCGGGACGGGTCCCTCACCCACAGAAGCGGTCCCGAGTGACCTTCGAGGCGACCACTTAGCCGACCTCTGAGCCGCTCGGGACCGATACCAATTACATATCCTCTGACGCCCGTTGGCAAGAGGCGAAGCTCGTTGCGACAGTATGACCGCTACGCTTGCTTTGGTAAGGGCCAGCATGTGAGGGAGGCCCCATGGGTTTTCTGGCGTTGGCCGTCCTGGTGGTCGTGGCACTTGTGGTAGCTGCCGGCGTTCACACCGGTCCCCACGGTCTGCTCACCGCCGGGATCATCGGGATCGTCGCCTCGATCGGGTTCATCGTCGGCATAATCGCCCTCGCACCAGCCGGTACCCGAACTTCGGTCGACTGGGCGCTCCTTTCGACCGCAGGTGCCGTTTCGTTGGCTGCCGTAGTTGGGGGCGCATCGGCGTGGCCGGCCCTGCGCAGGCATCAGCCGTCTTTCGGTGAGAACCGGTTGTGGGGGGCCGAAGGCGTGGTCCTCACCGAGCTCGCGCCGGTCGGCACCGTGCGGGTCCGGGGCGAGACGTGGAGCGCCGAGTCGCTCGGTGGCACATTGCCGGCGGGAGCACGCGTGCACGTGATGGAGGTCGAGGGGCTGCGGCTGCGGGTCTGCCCCGACGTCATGACCGTGCCGAAGATCGATGAGGGCGCACAAAGCGCGGGCGCATTAGGCGAGGAGCGAAGATGGTCACGGTAATCGCGGTTGTGGCGGCGGTTCTGGTACTCGGCATCGTCTTTGCCTCGCTTTCGGTCAAGATCGTGCGGGAGTACCAGAGGCTCGTCCTCTTCCGCCTCGGCCGTTCACTGGGGGCCCGCGGTCCGGGACTGGTGCTCCTGAACCCGGTGACGGACCGGACCAACTGGGTGGACCTGCGCGAGCAGTACCTCGAGATCCCCCACCAGTCGGCGATCACACGTGACAACGCGACGATCTCGATCGACTTCATCATCTTCTACAAGGTGATGGACCCTGTCATGTCGGTCCTCCAGGTGCAGAACTTCGCAGGCGCAGCTCAGAACATCGCGGCGACAACCCTTCGAAGCGTGGTCGGCGACATGAGTCTCGACGACGTCCTCTCGAAGCGGGAGGAGATGAACATGGTTCTCCGTACCAAGCTCGACGACGTGACCGAACGTTGGGGGGTCAAGGTCACGAACGTCGAGGTGCGGGAGATCAATCCTCCGCCCGGGGTCCAGGAGGCGATGACCCGCCAGATGTCGGCGGAACGCACGCGCCGGGCGGTGGTCACAGAGTCCGAGGGGCAGAAGCAAGCCGCGATCACGGTGTCCGAAGGGCAGAAGCAGTCGGCCGTTCTCTCCGCTGAAGGCGAGAGGCAGGCGGCGATCCTTCGTGCCGAAGGCCTGTCACTCGCGTTGGACCAGATCTCTTCGGTGGCCCGGGGTGTGGACTCGAACACGCTGCTGCTGCAGTACCTCGACGCCCTGAAACAATTGGCCAGCTCGCCGTCGACCAAGTTGCTGATTCCGATGGAGCTCACCGGCCTGGTCTCGGGACTACGGGACATCGCCTCGCACCAACTCGGGTCTCTCGGCTCCCCGAACGGCAACGGTGCTTCGCGCGGTGACGGGACGGCGCTTTCAGCGTCGGGCACGGACTCGTCGAGCGACAGCGAGGCGTGAGCCGGCCATTGCGCTGACCGGACTGCCGGTTCTGGCGCCGGCGGTCAATTCTCCCGGAGTCCCGACAAGCGCCGGTTACACGCTTCTGTTGCTGGTGCACGTCGCTGCGGCAGTCGTCGGTTTCGGATCGCTCCTCCTCACAGGTGTCTTCGCCGCAAGGGCGATCAAGGGGCCTTCGGGATCAGGCGCCCAATCCGTGAGGCGGTACTTCCGCCCCGGCGTCAACTGGGCGGGCCGGACTTTGTACCTCGTTCCCGTCTTCGGTTTTGCCTTGCTCGGTGACAGCAAGGGGGTGTTCGATTCGTCGGACGGATTCGTGGTGGCTGGGCTCGGCTTGTGGTTGACGGCTGCCGTCGTCGCCGAAGCAGTCGTGTGGCCGGCCGAGCGACGCATCCAGGGCGTGGTCTCGGACGAGGACGCGTGGAGGACGGGGGAAGCCGAAACCGAAGCCAAGGCCTTCCTTCGTGACTGCAGGCGGGTCTTATTCGCAAGTTCGCTGCTCGGCGCTGTCTTCGTGATCGCAGTTGTGGTCATGGTCGGCAAGCCGTGATCGGATGAGCTCCCGCCTCTCTGTACCGTGGTGCGGTGCCAAGGCCGACGGTTTACCTCGACAATGCCGCTACCACCCCTCTGCGTCCGGAGGCGCTGTCTGCGATGTTGCCGTTCCTCGGGGAACGGTTCGGAAACCCGTCGGGTAGCCACTCCGTAGCCCGCGCAGCACGCACCGCGCTCGACGAGGCCCGGGAAACGGTGGCACGTCACCTCGGCTGTGCGGATGGGGAAATCGTGTTCACCGCGAACGGAACCGAGTCGGACAACCTCGCGATCCTCGGAGCTGTAGGCACTCACGGCACTCATGGCACTCATGGCACTCACGGCATTGCCGGCACTGCGGGCGCAAGTGTCCTTTGCAGCGCGGTGGAGCACCATGCAGTACTTCGGAGCTGCGAGGCACTTGGGGGCTCGACCGTGCGGGTCCACCCGAGCGGAATCATTGACCTCGATGCGTTGTCGCACATGCTTCACCCAGAGGTGCGGATCGTCTCCGTCATGGTCGCGAACAATGAAGTGGGCACTCTGCAGCCGCTCGAAGATGTTGCGGCGATCGTTCGCGAAAGGGCGCCCGGTGCTCTTCTGCACACTGACGCCGTAGCGGCCGTCGGGTGGGTCGACATTTCCGCGTCGACTTGTCATGCAGACCTCGTTTCTGTCAGCGCGCACAAGTTCGGTGGTCCCAAGGGAGCCGGCGCATTGGTCGTTCGCAACGGTGTGCGCCTCGGACGTGTCTTGCACGGAGGAGAGCAGGAGCGTGGTCGACGCCCCGGAACTCACGACGTGGCCGCGATCATCGGGATGGCCGCGGCTCTGTCGGTGGCGGACACGAGTCGCGAAAAAGAATCGGAACGCGTGAGGACCTTGCGCGACCGGTTGGCGGACGGCGTCATGCAGAGCGTGGACGGTGTCGTTGAGAGCGGCGCCCTCTTTGACCATGCGAAGGGGCGCGCTCACAAGCTGCCCTCGAGCTTCCACGTCCGTTTCGAAGGGATCGACTCGGAGGAGCTCCTGTTGCTTCTTGACGACGCGGGGATCTGCGCTTCGGCGGGAGCTGCGTGCGCGAGTGGTGCGCAGGAGCCCAGTCACGTCCTCCGGGCGATGGGAGTCCCGGCATCCGAGGCGCGTTCCGCAGTGCGTTTCTCGCTGGGGCCCACGACGACCACGAGCGACGTGGACTACACCCTCGAGGTGCTACCGAAGCTCGTGGAGCAACTCAGGAATTAACAGGCCCCTCAGCATTCAGAGGTTTCGTGCCTCTTCGAGGACCTTCTCTGCGTGACCATCTGCCTTGACCGAGTACCAAGCTCTGCGTACCACGCCCTTGCCGTCGACCAAGAAGGTCGATCGGATGACGCCTGTGGTCTTCTTCCCGTACAAGGTCTTCTCGCCCCAGGCGCCGTACTCCTCCATGGTCTTGTGCTCGGGGTCCGACAGAAGCGGGAACTTGAGACCATATTTCTTGCGGAACTTGGTGTGCTTCTCCGCGCCGTCGGGCGAGATTCCGAGCACCTTCACGCCAGAGCGGTCGAACGCGCGGAGATTGTCGTTGAACTGACAGGCCTCCTTCGTGCAGCCCGGGGTGTCGTCCGCGGGGTAGAAGTAGACGACGACCGCCGCACCGGCGAAGTCCTTCAGAGATACAGGTTTGTCGTCCTGATCCCTGAGGGTGAACTTGGGCGCCTTGTCTCCCGATTCGAGTTTTGTCACCTTCTCTTCCTTTCGATCGTCTCGCCCTTCCGCTTTCGGCGGTCGGTCTCTGCCAATCGTCGTTCAATAACGGCCGGTGTGTTTTAGTCGGCGTCCCTGCCGGTATCCATGTGAACGGTGCCACGTGGAACCGCAGTCAGTGTTTTTCGCGAAGGCCGTTCACCACGATGCGGGACTGTCGGGCGCATGTCACCATAAATTGCGCGCTTGCACCGCGAGATCGCGGGTGCGTGCCAAGACGCTGACGACCAGTTCGTGAAGAGGCGAAAGGGAGAGCGTCGCTGCACGAGGCTCATCGGCAGAACGCCCGCCGTCATTCGGGTCCTTCTGCGCTCGCGCCAATCGCCAGCCGAGAGGAGTAGTGAGCGAGGCCCAGATGTATCGCGCAAATACATGACAAATGGCGCTTTTTTTGTGTCCGGAATCGCTCGACCCGGTGTGGCTCTGCTTGTCACTTTTGTTGGCAGCCTCACGATCACCGCCCGCGCCCTGGGGGATGCTCCAGCCCAACCGCTTGGCGATCCTCCATACGTGCCCGGGGTGATACGAGACACCTGTCACGCGTTCGATCACGCTGCCAACTTGGCGGAGCGTCCAAGGCGAGTCTTGGGACCCAGGTGACGCACCCGCGTGGCTCAGAGCCTTTTTGACCGGCGCGAGGTCCGAATCGGTGAGTCGTGCCGCTCTACCACGACGGCCCACCGCGCCGAGGGCGTCGGTCCCCCCTTCGAGCCAGATGTTGTACCAGCGCCCCGCCGACTCGCGAGAAACACCGAGTTGTCTCGCCACCTCTGCACGGGTCATACCCACGTCGAAGAGGTCTCCGGCTTTTCGACGCCTGCCGGCCAGGCCTTCCATGTCCGCCATGGCCGGACGCCGACGGTCAGATTCCGATCCGGGGCCTTCTGATCGCGTAGAACGCGGTGTCACCTCGACATCTTCCCATGCCTATGTCACCTATTTGTCCAGCGGGCGATTCGCGACTTGGAGTCAGAGGGCGCCGGATGTGGCTTCCTCGAGCGGCGCCACCTGGGTGACTTCAGGGGGAGTGACGGGAGGAACCGGGCTTACCGGTGTGGCTGAGGCCACGGTGCCCACCGCGGTGGTAGCCGTGTTCGCCGCGGTCGTCGTTGGGCTAGTCGTACTGGACGGTGTCGTGACGGTCGTCGTTGGCGTGGTGACCGTCACCTTCGGATTGGGGACCGTAGTTGCGGTCGTGGGTGCAGTTGTGGTGACAGTGGCTGTCCCAGCACCGGCGCTCCCGGTTGAAGCTGACACCGAGACCGCGGGCGCGCTGGGTCCCACCGTCGCAACCGAGGTCGTGGGAACGGTGGTCGACGAAGGCGTTGAGATCCCCGTCGACCGAGAACCCGAACCGACCTTTGAAGCAAGGCTCGGCGGGAGGGCGGATCCCGGCGACGTCGATCCGGTGGGGTTGAGCGTCGTGGTAGGTACGGGCGTGGCGACGGGCTTAGTCGTAAGTCCCGCCGTCGAGGAACCGGGAAGACCAAGTGCAGCCGGCAGAGTCGACGTGACCGAAGGTGTAGACGGACTCCCGGTCAAATGGGTGACCACCGACGCCGGCGTGGAAGCGATACCCAGGGTCTGGGCGACGTTCACGTGCGGCAGCGGGGCAGATACCGACGTCAGCTTGACGTCGGTTGCGTTCTTCCCGATGCCTGAAAGAGATCCGGAGCGGTCGAGCACCGCATGTTGGTCAGGCAGGTCCGATCGCCCGAGCGCAAGGGGAACTGACCCACCGCTCCCACCGCTTGTCGCCGTGGAGTCCGCCGCGGGGGCGGAAACCGGCTCGGAAGGGCTGGCTGTGAAAACAGTTCGTCCCGTTCCAAGCCGTGATGGGTAGACCGATCCACCGTGCCTTTGTGCCCATCCCACGCTTTGAGAGCCGGGGAGAGCGGAGGTTGGATATTGGGTGACACCGGGAGGCTGACCTTGGTTCGGCGCCGCGACGACGGCCGTCGCCATCATCAATGAAGCGATGATCGCCACGAATGCAATCCGGTGTTGTTTGGCACCGAACAGCGATGACCTCGCGGCTCTTAGGAAGCTCCCCAGGCGGGTCCGCGGGAGGGCCGAAGTTGGATCGGGAACCACGGGCTCTCTCGAGAGTCCCAGGGGGAGGCCGGTCGCTACTCCAATTGCCTCGGCCTTCTTCGTGTCGGACAGCTTTCTTCTCGCCTCGAGGGCCTCAAGGCTCGGCGCCGTCGCCGAGACCTGAGAGTCCCGGGGTTCACGGGCGTCACGGGCGTCACGGGCCCGCCACCGCCGGAGATAGAGGTCCTTGTCCGCCGCCGCGACCAAAGCTTCGGGGTCATCGATCGCCGGTTGGCCGACCTCTCGCAAGCTCGCCACGCCCCAACTGAAGGAAGGGCCCCCGGCCTGGGTCGCCCGCTCGAGCATGGCTGAAGCTCCGCCCTCATCGGTGAAAGGCGCAACCGCAACGAATTCGTCTCCTCCGGTCCGGTACAGCTGGTCCGCGTCGCGCAACGCGGCTCGCAACCGGGCCACCAAGTCCTTCAATGCGGCGTCTCCTGCAGCGTGACCCTGGGTGTCGTTGATCTTCTTCAAGCCGTCGAGGTCGATGGCGGCCAATGCGAGGTCGAGCCCGGATCTGGCGGCGCTGCTGATGGAGCGAGCGAGGTCCTCCTTGAGGGCCAGGCGATTGGCACATCCCGTCAGTGCATCGGTGCGGGCCAACACTCGCAGCTTGGCCGAAGCCGCGTCGACGGCTTCGAGCATTAGTTGGTCGACCACCTGGTTCACGCTCTCGCTCGCCACGGGCAGCCCGACGGCCCACGTCCCTTCCCGGGGCTCCGTGGTCGCCTCGAGAACGACCTCTCTCAGTGCCGCGAGGGCAGCGAGGGCCTCGACTGGGGCGGTGAAACGGCCGCCCCAGCTACGGGCCGCTCGCCCCAGCTGGGGAGTCTGACCTCCGTGCTGCAGAGCAGCGGCCAATGCAGATACGAGGAACAGTGCGTCCGCACTTGCGCAAGGAGCGGGATCGAGATCCGATTTGCGACAGCGTTCCTCCCATAACGAGAGGAGCTGCTTTCGGATGTCGGTCCCGCCGGCTTTCGAAGTTGTCACTTGAACCGGCTCCCGTCGAGACGACAACACTCGGCTGGATGTTGAGTCGGCAGATTCGCTCATCGGTCACCTGCGACCCGAAGATATCCATCAACGGCTCTTCGACTGCAAGCCGTGAACATGCATTTTCGCAGCGCGGCGATTCCCGAAACCAGTGACGCCAAGTCAACGCTTTTGTTTTGTCTGGCAGTTGTCATCGCTCGCTCTGCTTGACTGCGAACCGACGGCGCTGTACTTCCACGTTTCATCGTCGGCTCGAAGGCTGCGTCTTCCTTCCTGCCCGTATCAACCTTTGCATCACCATGCCCGGGGGACCAATTGGGAATAACCCCTTGCGCGCACGTGACCCACCGGAACGAGCAAAGAGAAAACCCCCGGTCTGTCTCTCGACACGGTTGATACGAGCAAAGTTCTCAGCGCGTACGTCATCGCTAATTGCCTGGATGAAACGAGGGAGCCAGATAAGTGACACGCTCGTCGACTAGTCGATGGATACTCGAATCGGTGAAACAACTCTTCCGGCGCCTACCCACGAGGGAGCGGAGACAAATGAGTGACATCGTTTTTCGTGCCGAGCTGCCCTCGAGGTGGCCAAGCCGGGTGCGCCGACTTCAGTCCGTCCCGTTTCGCGCAAAATCGTGATCTTCGCCTGCCCTCGGACCGCAGCGGAATAGCCTCTCAATCTGTGCGTGTCCTCGTAGCGATGTCCGGAGGAGTCGACTCCTCGGTGGCGGCGGCCTTGTCGAGGCAGTCAGGGCATGAAGTCGTCGGCGCCACCCTCAAGCTGTGGGGCGGGGATTCCGACAGCGGGTGCTGCTCGGTTGCGGACGTGGACGACGCCAGGCGGGTGGCGGAGCAACTCGGGATCGCCCACCACGTCTTCAACTTCACGCAGGGCTTCGAGGAGTCGGTGATCGGGCCGTACGTGGCGGACCACGAGAAGGGACTGACGCCGAATCCCTGCATCGAATGCAACCGGAAGGTCAAGTTCGACCTTCTTCTCAACCGTGCTCGCCGACTGGGGTTCGACCGGCTCGCCACAGGCCACCATGCCCGCATCTCCATTCGGAGGGGGGTGGCGCGCCTGTTGCGGGGAGCCGACTCGGCCAAGGACCAGTCCTACGTCCTCTCGATGCTCGGCTCCGAGTCGCTCGGCCGTCTGCTGTTTCCAGTGGGACACCTCCCGAAGAGCCGAGTGCGCGAGCTTGCGTCAGAGCTCGGCTTGCGAACCGCATCGAAACCCGACAGCCAGGACGTCTGCTTCATACATTCACGCCAGGGGCGAGACGGCTTCCTCGCGTCGCGCACCTCCCTGACCCCCGGTGTCCTGGTGGACTCTCGTACCGCCTCGGTCGTAGGGAGCGTGCCTGCGGTCGAACTCGTCACCCCCGGCCAGCGGCGAGGACTCGGTGTGTCACGTGACGGTAGACGTCGGTATGCGCTGGCCGTGGATGTGAGCCGCCGCGAGGTCCTGGTAGGCGACGGGGCAGCGGCTCTCGAAGAATCCGTCCGGCTCCGTTCGGTCACTTGGGTCGATGAGGCGCTCTGCCACGGTGATCGTGCTCTTGCACAGGTTTCAGCCCATGGCGTTCCGGCGGGATGTACGTGGCGAGGAGACCGGATCGAATTCGACGAGCCTCAGCGCCTGGTCGCCCCGGGCCAGACGGTCGCCCTCTACGAGGAGAGGGATCCCGAGGTCGTGGTGGGAGCGGGGATCGCGGCCCGCGGGTAAGCCCATGCGGCGAGTCTGCCTATATCGGCGAGGCTGTCTATATATAAGGTGAGGATTAAAACAGTGACTGCCTCTTCTTGGGCGGGGGCAGGCAAGGGACATCCCGTTTACCCGTAGCAACCGGCCGGTACCATCCGTCTGATGGCGGAAAGGTCCGCTCGGAGGGACGAGGCCGAGGCTCTCACCGATGCCACGCAGCGTGCCGAGGAGCTGCGCGCCCGGATCTCCTATAACGACGAGAAGTACTACCTGGAGGATTCGCCCGAGATCTCGGACGCCGACTACGACGCTCTCGTTCGCGACCTTCGCGAGATCGAAGAGGCGCACCCAGATCTCGTAACGCCCGATTCCCCGACCCAGCGGGTGGCCGGGGCCCCCTCCGCACTCTTCGCCCCGGTTCGTCATCTGGTCCCGATGATGAGCCTGGACAACGCGTTCGACCTTGGTGAGCTCCAGGCGTGGGCGGAACGCCTGGCGAGGATCGCCCCGGCGGCGCTCGGAGCCGAGTTCGTCTGCGAGCTGAAGGTTGACGGGATCGCCATGTCACTTACTTACGAGGCGGGGAGGTTCGTTCGAGCCGGGACGAGGGGTGACGGCGTGACGGGCGAGGATGTCACTCCCAACGTCTCGACCATCTCCGCTGTGCCCAAGCGGATCCGGTGGCCGAAGGATGCCGGAAAGGTCCCAAGCGTCATGGAAGTTCGCGGGGAGATCTACATGCCTGGGTCCGCCTTCGAGCAGCTGAACCGTCGTCAGCTCGAGGCTGGGGAGAAGACCTTCGCAAACCCCCGCAATTCGGCAGCCGGCTCGTTGCGGCAGAAGGATCCGCGCGTCACGGCGAGTCGTGATCTCTCGTTCTGGGCGTACCAGATAGGCGCACGGGAGGGCGGGCCGGAGCTCCACAGTCACAGCGAGGCTCTCGAGCTACTGCGAGCCTCCTCGTTTCCCGTCAGCCCCGAGAACCGGACCGTGAAGGGCGTCGACGAGGTATTCGCCTTCTGCACCGACTGGCGCGAGCGCCGCCACGACCTCGACTACGAGATCGATGGGGTCGTGGTAAAGGTTGACAGCCTGGAGCTCCAGCGTGCACTCGGGGCGACCTCTCACGCTCCACGGTGGGCCGTTGCATTCAAATTCCCCCCGGAGGAACGAAACACCAAGCTGCGCGAGATCATGGTGTCGATCGGCCGCACCGGACGCGCCACGCCATTTGCCGTGCTCGAGCCGGTGTTCGTCGGGGGGTCGACGGTAGGCCTCGCCACATTGCACAACGAGGACCAGGTCCGTCTGAAAAACGTGCGACCCGGCGACACCGTTGTCGTCCGCAAGGCGGGGGACGTCATCCCCGAGGTGGTGGGCCCCGTGTTGTCGGCGAGACCTTCGGGACTGCGTCGGTGGAAGTTCCCCTCGAAGTGCCCGAGTTGCGGTCAGCCTCTGGTGCGCCTTGCCGGAGAGAGTGACACGTTCTGCACGAATCTCGAATGTCCCGCCCAGCGTGTCCAAAGGATCGTCCATTTCGCCTCACGGGGGGCCATGGACATCGAGGGAATGGGAGAGAAGCGCGCCGTCCAACTTGTCGAGACCGGGATCCTTGCCGATCCCGGCGACATCTACTCGATGGAGGGGGACAGGCTCCTGAGCCTGGAGCGCATGGGTCAGCTTTCGGTCGACAACCTTCTGCGCGCAGTCGATCAATCGAGGGACAGACCTCTGAGCCGCCTCCTCGTAGCCTTGGGCATCCGTCACCTCGGGCCTACGGGGGCGAGGACCCTCGCCCGCGAGATGGGCTCGCTGCAAGACATCTCCTCGGCCTCCGAAGAGCAACTCGCGGCAGTCGAAGGGGTGGGTCCCGTCATCGCTCACAGCGTCGTCGAGTTCCTGTCCTCACCGGCCAATCAGAAGGTGATAGCCAAGCTGCGCTCCTTGGGCGTCAACATGAACGAAACCCCCGGCGCACGCTCGGGCGGGGGTAGGGCAGCGTCGGCCACGGGCGCAGGCTCAGCCGAAGAGGACGAGATCCCGCAGACGCTCGCCGGCCTCTCGATCGTCGTGACCGGAACGCTCGCGGGTTACACCCGCGAAGGAGCCGAGGAGGCGATCGTGGCCCGCGGAGGCAAGTCACCGGGGAGTGTCTCTGCGCGGACCTTCGCCGTTGTGGTGGGAACCGAACCGGGAACCGCCAAATTGAGAAAGGCGGAGGAGCTGAACATCCCCGTGATCGACGGCTCGGGCTTCGAGGAGCTGCTCTCCACCGGCAAGGTCCCGGCCCATTAGCGCTCGTCCCCCGTTCTTCTGTCGGGGATCTGTAGCCTGGACGTCAAACCCATGTCGACGATGACCGAATCCATTGGGCGTGTCCTCGCGGGCAGGTACCGGATCGAGTCCGTGCTCGGCACCGGGGCTTCGGCCCACGTCTTCTCAGCCTGGGACGTAACGCTCCGCCGACGCGTCGCGATCAAGCTGCTCCATCCCGCAATGGCGAGTGACGGCGCGTTCCTGCGGCGCTTTCGTTCCGAGGCGCAGTCCGCAGCAGCGCTCGCGCACCCCCACGTCCTGTCCGTTTTCGACTGGGGTGAGGACTCGAGCGGACCCTTCCTTGTGCTCGAGTTCCTCGGTGGCGGGTCGCTTCGCGACATCCTCGACGGTGACGAGGGAAGGACGTTGAGCATCTCGCAGGCGGTCTCCGTCGGCATCCAGGCAGCGGACGGACTCGCCTACGCGCACGGCCGGGGGTTCGTCCACCGGGACGTCAAGCCGGCGAACCTCCTTTTCGACGAGGAGGGCCGGTTGCGAATCGCCGACTTCGGGTTGGCCCGAGCCCTCGCGGAAGCCACACTCACCGAGCCTTCGGGCGCGACGGTGGGTACGGCGCGCTACGCAGCACCCGAACAGGCCCTCGGCAAAATGGTGGACGGTCGCGCCGACGTCTACTCCCTGGCGCTGGTCCTGTACGAATCCGTAACGGGCATTGTGCCGTTCACCGCTGACACGACGATCAGCACGCTGATGGCGAGGGTCGGTGCACCGCTCCCGTCTCACGACGCCCTCGGTCCGCTCGCTGCGGTTCTCCAAGAAGCAGCGGCGCCGGATGCCGACGAGAGGCTCGACGCCCAGGCACTTTCCCGGCGCCTGCATCGATTGGCCGGACGCCTACCGGCCCCCGCGAAGCTGACCCTGGCACCGTCCCCAGCGACGGCCGCCGGGGCAATGAAAAGCTCCGGACAGAACCTCGGCGGTACGACTACGCCGCCTCCATCGACGGCCGACGTCGACAAGACCGAACACGGCATGAACCTTCAGGGTCGGTCGGTCGCGCCTGTCGACCCGCACGGCGAAGGGCCAGCTGACGAAAACGATCCGGACGCATCACAGCTTCTGGCCTTCGCCGCCGCTGTCGGCGTCGCAGCCGACGAGAGGGAGCGTGCGGCATCCACCGTCCTCGAGCGCCGCTCAGGCCGCCCGCCCGACGTGCACACGCCCGCGAGGTTCCGTCGGCTGCGCAGGCCGTGGAAGTTCGTAAGCCTCAGCTGGAAGACATTGGTCGTCGCGTTGGTGGTGGCGATCGTTGTCGGAGGGACGGCATTCGCCCTGGTGGCTACGAAGGTCTTCGTTCCGAGCCACAAGGTCCCGAACATCGGGAGCCTCACGACCGGTGAGGCCACGGCAAAGCTGCGCCCCGACCACCTGAACATAAAGGTGACGGGTCACCGCTACTCGACCGCAGTTGGCCGCGGAGAGGTCGTACGTCAGTTCCCCGCGCCGGGCGTTTCCTTGAAAGAGGGTGACACGGTCTCGGTTTACCTTTCGACGGGTCCGCCACCGGTGTCTGTGCCATCGCTCGCCTCCATTCAGGGCGACTGTCCTGCCGTGGCAGCGGCTTTGGCTCCGGCTCACCTCCACCCCGACTGCACCTACCGTTACGACCTACAGGTCCCGAAGGGCACCGTCATCGATTGGAGCCCGAAAGGTCGCGCGCCCGAGT
Source organism: uncultured Acidimicrobiaceae bacterium (assembly GCA_963737015.1). Taxonomy (GTDB): domain Bacteria; phylum Actinomycetota; class Acidimicrobiia; order Acidimicrobiales; family UBA8190; genus CAVTQZ01. The sequence continues at coordinate 35,205 of CAVTQZ010000001.1, forward strand.
TCTCCGCCGTGAAGGTGGTGATCTCACAGGGGCCGCCGATCGAGACCATCCCGTCGTTGAACGGAATGAACTGTGCCTCCGCCACCGGCGCGTTGCAGGGGGTCGGCCTCGTCGCCAAGTGCGTGAACACCTACACCATGACCGGCACGCCGGTCGGCCAGGTGATACCCGCGGCCTGGAGGCCTTCGAGCAGCGCACCGGAAGGGTCGACCGTAACGGTGCCGATCTCGCAGGGCCCGCCTCTCGTTCAGGTGCCGGCTGTCGTGTCCGGAGAGACGGTGACACAGGTCGTGGCGGCGCTCCAGGCGGCGAACCTCACCGCCGGGCAGCTCTTCGGCCCGCTCTCGGGAACGGTGTTCGCCACCAACCCGAGCTATCCGACGACGGTCCCTGAAGGAACGGTTGTCAACATCTACACGCACTGACCGCACTCACACGGGCTGGTGAACAAATGAGTGACTCGGTGCCCACCTGTCAACTGTGCGAGGCCGCTCGGATGACGACCTGGTACCACGACGACGCCACCTGCTGGATCGCAGAATGCGAGATCTGTGGCGTCCCGATGGTCGTGTGGCGCAGTCACGGGACAGAGCCGCCTCAGGCCGAGTACGACCACATGATCCGGGAGCTCACGAAGGTCGCCGACTCGATCTTCGGTCCTGAGGGCTGGTCCCTCGACCCTGTGATGCGCCAGATCCCCGACCACTTCCACGCACACGCACGCGATCCTCATTGGTGGCAGAGGAGGTTCACGGGCGGGAAACCTGGGAAGATTCGCGCGTAGCCCTTGGCCCAGGAGGCAGCGAGCACGCGATGTTCCGTGATCGCACCGATGCCGGCAAGCAGCTGGCCGAGCAACTGACCAGCCTCGATCTGGTCGACCCCGTCGTGCTCGGCATGGCGAGGGGCGGGCTATGCGTCGGCGCCGAGATCGCTCGTTCCCTCGGTGCTCCTCTGGACGTCATGGTCGTTCGCAAGCTCGGCCATCCCTTTCAGCCAGAGCTCGGGCTCGGAGCGATCGCAGAGGGCGGCGTCCGGGTGATGAACGTGGAGCTCTTGCGACAGCTGGACCTATCCGAGGACCAGCTCGACGAGGTGGCACGCCGGGAGGAGGCGGAACTCGAGCGTCGCCTACGCGCGTATAGGGGTGACAGCCCCGCGGTCGACGTCACGGGCCGGACGGTGATCGTGGCCGACGACGGGCTCGCCACCGGGTACACCGCCCTGGCAGCGGTGGAGGCGACGCGCCGGAAGGGGGCGCGGTCAGTGGTCCTAGCCGTGCCGGTGGCACCTCCAGGAGCCCTCGCCATGTTGGAGGCGGTGGCGGATCGAGTGGTCTGTCCGGTGGTCACCGAGCGCTTCTTCGGGTTGAGTGAGTGGTACCGGGATTTCCGCCAGGTCTCGGACGAGGAGGTGGTCCGGCGCCTGGCCACCCCGCCGCCGCCGGGCACCCGAGGGGCCCGAAGGGACCCCCTGTCCGAGGAGGTCGAGATCGAGGCCGGCACAAAGCGGCTAGTGGGAGAGCTCTCCCGGCCGCCGGCAGCGAGGGGACTCGTCGTTTTCGCGCACGGAAGCGGATCGAGCCGGACGAGTGTGCGCAACCGTGCTGTGGCGCGACAGCTCCACGATGCACATCTGGCGACGTTGCTCTTCGACTTGTTGACCGAAGAAGAAGCCACCGAACGCGCGAACGTCTTCGACATCGCGCTGCTCGCGTCACGGATGCAGCAAGCGACGGACTGGCTGCGCGCTCGCGGTGACACTGCGCGAATGCAACTCGGTTACTTCGGCGCGAGCACCGGGGCAGCAGCCGCGCTTCTCGCGGCTTCGCGCCTCGATGGAGAAGTCGTCGCGATCGTGTCGCGCGGTGGGCGTCCGGATCTCACCGATAACGCGGCATTGGCCGAAGTGACCGCGCCGACACTTCTCATTGTCGGAAGCCTCGACGAAACGGTGCTGGAGATGAACCGTCGCGCACAGGGCGCACTGAAGACCGAGAACCGCCTCGAAATAGTGGAAGGCGCGACGCATCTGTTCGAAGAAAGCGGCGCGATGGAAGAAGTAGGTCGTCTTGCGAAGGAGTGGTTCGCTTCCCATTTCGCCCCGCTGCAGCAAGGTATTTAGGAAAAGAAACCTCACGGATTGCCGATCGCATGGCGGCCACAGTCGCGCCGCCCCTGAGGCGGATCCAGAGGCACTCCCGGCGGCCCCAGGTCCTGGGGGGTATTTCCCGTTATGGGTTCAACCCTTCAGGCGTAGCGTGACCCGCGTCATCTCGCACCCGAGCGTGTGTCGCACCGCAGGCGTCCGTTCGGGTAGGGCCACCTCAGACCCTGGTGGCACATCCGGTTCGCTTCGTTGGAAGGGAACGGGTCGTGGCAGACGCAGCCCCGATTCGAATCGCTATTAGCCAATGCAAGTACGGCTGGCCGACGCGTGGCCCGCAATCGGTGTCCCGACCGGGTTTTCGCCCAGGGCTTCGGGGTACGGCTTCGGCCACGTCAGCCTCGAATACCACCTTCCTCGATCCAAGCGTGGTGAGCCGTCGTCTTCGCGCGACCGTGGTAGTCCTCGGATTCTTCGTCGCTGTGTTCGCGGCCGCCTTCTTGCTTATCGCCTTGTTCGGTTCCGACAAGGCGTCTGCCGCCGAGTTGAAGAGACCTTTGGTGAGCGCGGTTGCCGCGACAACCAAGACCAATGCAATCTCCTCGGGGACTTCGACCGCGACGGCGGACGCCTCGGCTGCCGAAGTCATTGCAACTGGCGCCAATAGCGCGAGTAGCGCTGCGGTTCCGCCATCCGGTGGCTCGGTCCCGACGACCCTCACCAATTCCCAAGCGCACCCGACGCCAACTTCGACATCACTGCCTTCGCACGCGACGACACTGCCGACGAATCCAACAAGCGTCTTGAGCGCACCAAGTCCATCAGGCGCCGCGACCGACGTGCCGTTGCCGCCTGCCGCGTCGGACGGAACACAACCCCTCGAGAGCGCGGCCAACTACGCGTTGACATTTCCGAGCGCCCCCGGTGGCTCGCTTTCGTCGCTGGGACGTGATGCAGGTTCATTCATAGGCGCCGCGCCATCGGCGACATCTCTGCCGCTGTTGGCAGACCCGGGACTCGCCATCGTCCGGTCGATCGGACCGCCTGTGGTCGGCGCTCACACACCGAGGAGCTCTCCGTCGGCCCGTCCCGGCCCGGTGCAGCACGGGTCCGACACATCCGCTGTCGCAGCTCCGCCGAGCCCATCGCCCACGGCCGCGGGGCCCGGCACCGCACCGCTCCCGGCGGGGACGGGCTACACAGGTGAGGGCACGGGCCAGAAGGCGAGCGCCGGCGTGCCCCCCGCCGCCATCCCGAGCGTCCCTCAGGGAGCCACAGAAGGCGTCCTCCCGGGGCTCGCTGCGAGCCCCTCGGCGGAACTCTCGCCATGGGCCGTCTCGGGTCATCGCTACGAAGCGACGCTCCGAGAAGCTCCCACCCAACCATCGCCCGCTCCAGCCCCCCTGCCGGGCGGCCCCCTCGGGGGGCACGTCCCTGCTGCAGGCGGTTCGGAGGCACCCTCGCCCGGCCATGGCCTCGTATGGGCGGTTACCGCCCTGCTTGTCATGGTCGCGCTCGGCGTGAGACGACGCCTTCCCCGGAGGCCGAGTCTGCGCCCTGACTCCTTGTTCCTCTCCCTGCTCGAGGCGCCTGGTTAAGCGGAGCGATTCCGCATGACCAGGCGAGCCGGACGCCTTCACGCAGTTCCGGCGGTAATCAAAAACCTCAATAGACAGGGAGAAATCCAAATGAACAGATTTGCCAGACGCGTCGCGTCGGGCATGTTGGGGGCGGGCCTTGCCGTCGCATTCGCGGCGGGAAGTGCAAACGCCATGCCGACAACTGACCACTTTTTCGGGGGTCAGAACTCACCTCAGATCACAAAGCAGAGCAACGAGGTTTCGCAGCACGCTTCCTCGAGCTCGAAGTGTGAGCAGAAGTGGGTCGGCAACATCAACATGCCCATCGCGTTTGGGAGCTTCGACTCGAACAACGGAAACGTGAAGCAGTCCAATACGTGCGAGTCGAACTCCTTCGCTCAGAACAACAACCCCCACTCGACCCAGACGAACAACTCCAACGAGAAGTCGTCCGGTAAGAGCGGAGGCAAAGAAGACCACAACGAGGGCGGCAAGCAAGGCCCCTGCAGCTGTGGTCAGTCCGGGTACGGCAACCAGGGCAACCAGAACAACTACAAGGGCCAGGGCAATTCAAGTCCCTGTGGCTGCGAGCAGCAGGGATACGGCCCGCAGGGTCCTCCGGATCCGCAAGGCCCGCAGGGCACCTACGGCCCCGAGAGTTCTGGCAACCAAGGTCCCCCAAATTCGGGCTACGACCAGGGTGGTAACGACTCTGGGAAGTGCTCGAAGTACGAGGACCCGCCCCAGGGGACGTTCCAGAGCAACTCTGTAGATCAGCAGGCGTGCTCGAGCTCGCAGTCCGAGCAGAAGCACGTTGCGAACATCAACGTGCCTGTGGCGATCTTCAGCGCTGACTCGAACAACGGCAATGTGAACCAGTCCAACTGGTCCGGGGCGAATTCGGGTGCTCAGAACAACAACCCGAACTCCAACCAGAAGAACACCTCGTCGGAGGAGTCCTCGTCCCAGAAGGGCGGCGACGACCACCAGTACGGGGACGGCCCTGAGAACAAGGGTCCGGACGGAGGTTCGCAGAAGTCGTACCAGGACAACGGCGTCGACCAGCAGGCGCAGTCACAGTCCTCCTCGAAGCAGGAGGGCGTCGTGAATGTGAACGCGCCTATTGCCGTCGCCAGTTACGGCTCCAACAACGGCAATGTGAGCCAGTCCAACGGGTCTGAGGCCAACTCGGACGCCCAGAACAACAACCCGGGCTCGAAGCAGTCCAACAATTCGAGCGAGTCGTCGTCCCAGAAGGGCGGCGATGGCGGGAAGTATGGGGACGGTCCGCAGAACAAGGGCCCCGATGGAGGTTCACAGCAGACGGGTCAGGAGAACGGTGTCGAGCAGCATGCGTCATCGCAGGCCTCGTCCGAGCAGAAGGACGTCGGGAACCTGAACGTCCCGATCTCGGTCTTCAGCGCCTGCTCGAACAACGGCAACGTTCACCAGTCCAACGGGTCCGAGGCCAACTCGGGCGCCCAGAACAACAACCCGGGCTCCAGCCAGAGCAACGGGTCGCAGTCTCAGGGCTCCCAACTGACCTGGGTCAACCCGACGACCTGATCCAGCCGGCGTAGGTGGCGTCGCTGCCGGGGAGCGGCGCACGACATCGAAGCAGTACCGATCGACGCCGGGCGGGCCCCTCGAGGGTCCGCCCGGCGCACGGTCGGCCGTCCGTATCATTTGACCGCCGTGATCAAGTACCTGGGTTCGAAGCGCAGGCTCGTCCCGGTGCTGTCGGAGCTTTTTGAGCGATCGGGTGCTACGAACGCGCTCGACCTCTTCACGGGCACGACCAGGGTGTCCCAGGCCTTCAAAAGCCAGGGGGCCGAGGTCACCGCTGTCGATGCCACCCTCTGTGCATCGACCCTCGCGCGCTGCTACATCGAGACCGACGCCCGGGCGACGGCGACGAGACGCCTCGAGGCCGCGATCCAGAGGCTCAACTCGCTCGAGGGACGTCCCGGTTACTTCACCGAGACGTTCTGTGTCAGGTCCCGCTTCTTCCAACCGCCAAACGGTGCGCGCATCGATGCGATCAGGGACGCAATCGACGAGGAATACAGTGACAGCCCCCTGCGGCACGTCCTGCTCACGAGCCTCCTCGAAGCCGCCGACCGTGTCGACTCGACCACCGGCGTGCAGATGGCCTACGTGAAGAAGTGGGCGCCGCGCTCTTACAAACCCCTGGAGCTGAGGGTCCCCACCCTCCTGGCGGGAACCGGTCGCGCGTTATTGGGTGACGCGTGCGAGCTCGCCGGCGCCCTCGGTGACTTCGACTTCGCGTATCTCGACCCGCCGTACAACCAGCACCGCTACGACTGCAACTACCACATATGGGAGACGCTCATAGCGTGGGACGCCCCCGGGCACTACGGGGTTGCCTGCAAGCGGGCCGACCTGCGGGACAAACAGAGAAGTCCGTTCAACTCCCGCGCTTCGCTGCCCCCTGCGCTCGGCAGGATCCTCGAAGAATTGAACGCGCGGATCGTCGTCCTCTCCTACAACGACGAATCCTTCTGCGACCTCAACACTCTGGTCGAGATGTGTGGAGTCCGGGGCCACGTCGAGGTGCTCGCGTTCGACTCGAGCGCGCTACGTGGGAGCGCGTATCGGAATACACGATCCGAAGGGCCGCCGGGTGGGCACGGTGGGACGGCTCCGCAATGTCGAGTACCTCCTCGTAGCAGGTGATCGTCGCGAGGTCCGGCGCCTCGTCTCCCCGTGGCGCGACGCCACTGCCAACGCCACACGCCACTGCCCACGCCGCCGCCGCAGCCGCCACGAGCCCTCACGCCACCGGCCGCCCGATAAGCCGGGTTGGGTGAGGATCGGAGCCTCCTTGTAGCCTTCTCGGCTCGTGGGCTTCCTGGACGGTCGCGTCGCCATCATCACGGGTGCAGGACGCGGCATCGGCCGCGAGCACGCCCTCTTGTTCGCCGCTGAAGGGGCGAAGGTCGTGGTGAACGACCTCGGGGGAGCGGTCGACGGTTCGGGTGACGACCGCAACGCGGCCGAGCAGGTGGTCGACGAGATCCGTTCCATCGGCGGCGAGGCGCTCGCAAACACCGACGACATCGCCGAATTCGAAGGCGCCAGGCACCTCATCGACTCGGCGGTCGAGGCCTTCGGAGACCTGCACGTGCTCGTCAACAACGCCGGGATCTTGCGAGACAAGATGCTCGTCAACATGTCCGAGGCGGACTGGGACGCAGTCATCCACGTCCATCTGAAGGGACACTTCGCGCCGACTCGGCACGCTGCGGCCTACTGGCGGGAGCAGTCGAAGGAAGGCAAGGAGGTGCACGCCTCGGTCGTCAACACCTCCTCCACTTCGGGCCTCCTCGGCAACCCGGGTCAGACGAACTACGGGGCGGCGAAGGCCGGCATAGCGGCTTTCACCGTGATCGCATCGGCCGAGCTGTCGCGTTACGGAGTGCACGTCAACGCGATCGCGCCGGCCGCACGTACGAGGATGACCGAGCAGACGCCGGGGCTCACCGACATCGTCAAGGCGCCGACGGACCCGAAGAGGTTCGACGTGTGGGACCCGGCGAACATCTCGCCGCTCGTTGCGTACCTCGCCGGAGCATCGTGTCCGTTCACCGGCAAAGTGTTCTTCATCCAGGGAGGGCAGGTACGTGTGTTCCAGCCCTGGACGATGACCGACACCCTGGAGAAGAGCGAACGTTGGGCCGTCGAAGATCTCGCGGAGGAGCTGCCGAAGCTGGCCAAGCCCGAGGGCTGACCTCCCTAGGCACCCGCGCCCTCGTCGGAAACGCGCGGGCCCTCGGAGCACACGCGAGGGAGCGAGCGGTACAGGTGGTGGATCCTCTGGGTCTCGCTCTCCGGCCTGCTCGCCACCAACCTCCTCTTCACCGTCTTCGTGGTCGCGCTGCCTCAGGTCGCGCGCGGGCTTAACACGAACGTCGCCACCATCACTTGGGTGGTGACGGGGCCACTGCTCGCTTTCGCGGTCGTCGCCCCCCTGGCCGGAAAGGCCGGCGACCTGTGGGGGCACAAGCGTCTCTTCCTCACGGGAATCGCTCTCGAGGCCGTCGTTGCGCTCGTTTCGGCGACCGCTCCGAGCGCGGGGGTGCTCATCGCTGCGCGCACCATCGGCGGCCTGGTGGGCGCGTCCGTCGGAGCTGGTTCGATGGCGCTCGTGCTCTCGGCGTTCGACGCCTCCGAGCGAGTGAAGGCGCTCGGTTTCTGGTCACTCGTCGGAGCGGGCGGACCGGTGCTCGGGGTCGCGATCGGGGGACCGGTGATCGAGGCCTTCGGCTGGCGCGCGATGTTCGCGCTCCAGGCGCCCCTGCTCCTGCTCGCGGCCGCCCTCGCGATGGCGGTCCTCCCGGACAGAGCTGCGCCCAGCCATCGTGTAGCGGGTGAGCCCCTCGAGCTCGATTGGACCGGGGCGCTGTCCATCGCGTCGTGCGTGGGTGCCTTTCTCTTCGCATTGAACCGTGGGCCCGGGTGGGGCTGGTCCAGCCCCGGGGTCCTTTGCGCGTTCGGTGCGTCGGCCGCCGCCGGGATGGTCTTCTTCTACGCTGAGCGTCGCGCCAGGGAGCCCATATTCCCGCTTCGATACCTGCGGCGGCGCAACTTCATCTTCCCCGTCGCAGCGCAGGGCTTCTCGAACTTCGCCTACCTCGGCGGTTTCTTCATGGCGCCCCTTCTGCTCGAGGAGGCTTTCGGCTACGCGCACCGCCAGGGCATCGTCGGCTTCCTCGTCATGCCGAGACCACTCGTGTTCTCGACGATCGCACCGATAGCCGGTTATTTCGCTGTGAGGACGGGGGAGCGGACCGCCTCTGTCGTCGGCACAGCGGCGGTGGTGGCCTCGATGGCTGTCTTCACTTTGGTCGAGCGCTCGACCGGCCTGGCGCTCGTCGAGGTCGGCCTCGTGCTCTCGGGCGCGGGCCTCGGGATCTCTGCACCCTCTCTGTCCGCGAGCGTGGCGAACGAGTTCGAGGCCCGCGACCTCGGAGCCGCCGAGCGCGTCGATGCAACTGGTGAGCCAGGTGGGGACCGTCGCGGGGATCCAGGTCATGCAGACGGTCCAGGCCGCGACGCTGGGCTCGTCACGCAATGGAGAGCAGGCCCTCCTCGGTTCTTTCCATGCCGCATTCGCCGTTGGCGCTGCGGTAGCGACCCTCGCTGTCGTGGGTGCCGCGATGTCGCGGTCGACCAACCGGGCGACCGATGGTCCGCCGGCTGTGTCGGTGGATCTGCTCGAAGCTCTCGACGCCACCGAGAAGGGACCCGTGCTGGTCGAGCCAGACCGTGCTGAACCCGCGGGAAGAGCCGGAAGAGAGGCTCTCTGAGTTAGTGGGCGCGCGTCAGGGCGATCTTTGTCTCGGCTTCGGTCCGAGGAGCCCCGCCTTGCGGTCACGGTCTGTCTTCTCCTTGTGGTCCCTCCAGCAACGAGCCTTGAGGTTCGAGTACTCGGTTGGCCCTCCGTTGGCCACCGGATCCACGTGGTCGTACTGGAGACCGAATCGGCCGCCGCAATCAGCGCACTGCGCGCCGGAAAAGTCCGGCACGGGGCCCAGGTCCAAAGCGGTGCGCAGCTCCGCGGGCCGGTGGCGACCGAAGTGCTTGACGGTATGGATTGCCACCCCGTCGTGCAGCACCGCCTTCAAGAAAGCGTCTTTCGCCAGATCCCGCGCCACCTCGACAGGGATTGGTCCGCCGTCGACGATGTGGCAGGCCTCCCCTTCGTGTTCGTGTCCTCTCCGCCAGGCGAACAGGTCGCAGACGATCACGAGCTCTGCCCTTGCGTTCCGCCTCGTGTCGGGCGTCGAGGTCATTTCCATGAGCGCGTCCGCGGCGTGCGCCTCGAAGCGCTCCGAGTCTGTCCCTTCTGCTTTTGCCGCGCGGTGGATGCGCTCGGCTCGAGTCTCGAGGCGATGAACGAAGGCGGTTCCGGTCGTGGGTGGTAGAGCACCCGCGAAGCAGACCATGCCGAGCTGGTCTCGCCAATGGCGGAAGTATCTCGCTCGTTGCTGCGCCCTGTGCAGCTCCCCCACCGCGGTGTTCTTGGCCCGGTGCTCTCGGGCCCCGTCCCTGAGCTTCGAGAGATCGCTCTTGCGGGCGAGGGAAAGAAGCGCTTTCTCTGCGCCGGGTGTCTGTTTCTCCGCTTTGGTGATCTCCTCGGCCTGGGCCAAGGACACTTCCCCGGAGACGAGAGCCGCCCTGGTACGTGGACAGCCCTCCAGGTCCTTCGCTGTCTCCAACGCATGGCGCGCCTGGTTCTGGGTGGAGCCTGTGTGGCGCGCAAGCCAGGCCGCCCCGTCGTTGTAACCACGACGTCGATGAGCGCTCGCGTCCACCGCTCTTCTGGCTGCGAGAATTTCGCGCCGCCGCACAGGCCTTCTCGGCGGCGGCGAGCCCCTCTACGACAGAGGCGCAGTCGCTTGGTGATATGAGCTGTGGATCGAAATCGCCTAGAGCCTTGCATAGGCCCGCCGCGGCCAAGAGAACAGCCTTCGACACGGGATCTTCCTCCGTGAAGCCTTGGAGGTGTATTCAGAGGAGGCCGTGTACCCGGCCTCGAGGTTTGGCCACAAGCTACGCGAGGGTTGTAACGCTTTCGCTCCGCCTCCGCTCCGCCTCGGCTCCGCCTCCGCGTTGGTCCGCTACGCGAGTCTGCGGCTCATTTTCGGTTATTCGGTGATCTCGCGCAGCCTCTTTGCGACTTGAGCAGCATTCTCGTCGGGGGGAACCGTCTGAAGTGCCATCAACTTCGACATGTCGCCTTCGACCTTGATCTTTCCCGCCATGAACGCCTGCATGCCGGCTTGCGGGTTCCCCTCTACGAGAATCGCCTTCGCCGTCGCGTAGTCGAGGCTCACCTTCAGATCCGCGGGATCGACGTGACCGAGCTCGAGCTTCAAGGCGCCCTCCGTCGAGTCCATGTGAGCGTCCACCGATCCTTCCCCGAAGGGCACGTCGGTTATGACCAGGTTCATCTTCATCTTGTGAGGGATCGCCGCGCCCTGCTCCGCGTGCTCCTCGCGGATCTGACGGGCGGCGCTCACCCATTCGTCGCTCAGGAATGGGTAGGTGGTCATGGTCGCTGTGCTCCTTGTGCTGTCGCTGTGCTCACTTGTGGCGGTGCCGTCGCAGGCCGCCACGATATCCGGCTCTGTAATGACGCATCGCATCCCGGAGCACCGTCTCGCATTTTGACCGGATTTGCCTGCCATTAGCATCCGTTTGGTATGGCCGGCCAACGATCGACTGCTCCGGTGATGCAGGGAGCGGAACCCTTCTCGAACGAGGGAGGGCCCGCGGGCGTTCTCGTCCTTCACGGCTTCACGGGAAATCCGCAGTCGATGCGCCCCATTGCGACGTCGCTGGCAGCCGCCGGGCTGACGGTCGAGCTGCCGCTTCTTCCCGGGCACGGCACGGCGGTCGAGGACATGGTCCCGACACGTTGGGCCGACTACGTGGACACGTCCGCCGCAGCTTTCGATGACCTGGCTCGCCGCTGTGAAGCGGTGGCGCTCGTCGGCCTCTCGATGGGGGGCACCCTCTGCGCATGGCTGGCCGAGCGCCATCCCGAGATCAGCGGCCTCGTGCTCGTGAACCCGTTCCTCGAGCCGCCTGCCGAGAGTTTTCGGGACGTGCTTCGCGGCCTCCTCGAACAGGGCATCGATCTCGCTCCAGCGGTCGGCTCGGATATCGCCAAGGAGGGATCGGTCGAGCTCGCCTACCCGAGCACCCCGGTCGCCTCGGCGCTGTCGCTCTTCGAGGGCATCGACGAAGTGGCCGCCTCGCTCTCGAAGCTCACGTGCCCGGTTCTCCTCTTGTCGAGCCGTGAGGACCACGTCGTACCCTCGAGCTCGGGTGACCTTCTCGTCGCCGAGGCGACGGGCCCTGTCGAGCGCGTCTGGCTCGAACGCAGCTACCACGTGGCGACCCTCGACAACGACGCGCCGGAGATAGAAGCGCTCACCCTCACCTTCTTGCGCCGAGTCCTCGAGGGACCGGCATGAACGGGTCCGGGGAAAATGATATGACCGAGCACAAGCGCCTCACCCGGGACGATGTCGCGTACGTCGCGCGCCTCGCCCGTATCGAGCTCACCGACGAGGAGCTCGACCTCTACGTCGGACAACTGGGCGATGTGCTCGAGCACGCTGCACAGGTCGCAGCGCTAACCACTTCGGGAGTGGAGCCGACCGCCCACCCCCTGCCGCTTCGGAACGTGCTGCGCGAAGACGAGGTACGCCCGTCCCTCGAGCGTGACGAGGTCCTCGCGCAGGCCCCCGAGGTGGAGGACTCGCGCTTCAAGGTCCCGCCCATCCTGGGAGAAGGACATTGAGCCCCGTCTCGACACCAGCCCCGACACCAACCCCGACCTCGGCCCCGACCCAGGCCCGCCCCTCGGCCACCGACCTCGCGAACCTCGTCCGCAACCACGAGTCGAGCGCGGTCCAGCTCGTCGAAGACCGTCTCGAGGCGATCGTGCGCCACGACGACGAACTGCACTGCTTCTTGAGCGTTCTCGGCGACTCCGCTCGCGCACAGGCGCAGGAGCTCGACCGGCGTCTCGCCGCCGGGGAGGACCCGGGTCCGCTCGCCGGGGTTCCCGTCGCGCTGAAGGACAACCTGTGCACCCGGCGTGTCGACACGACCTGCGGCTCACGCATCCTCGAAGGCTGGAAGCCCCCGTACGACGCGACCGTCGTCACGCGCCTCAAAGACGCAGGCGCGGTGATCATCGGCAAGACCAACCTGGACGAGTTCGCCATGGGCTCTTCCACCGAGAACTCGGCGTTCGGCCCGACGCGCAACCCCTACGACACAGCGCGCGTCCCCGGCGGTTCGAGCGGAGGGTCCGCGGCGGCGGTGGCGGCCGGCTTCGTCCCGCTCGCGCTCGGATCGGACACCGGTGGCTCGATCCGCCAACCGGCCGCTTTCTGCGGAGTCGTCGGCATGAAGCCGACCTACGGCACCGTGTCGCGCTATGGGCTGATCGCTTTTGCCAGCTCGCTCGACCAGATCGGCCCCTTCGCACGCAGCGTCGCCGATGCGGCTCTGTTGTTCGACGTGATCGGGGGCAACGACCCGTGCGACTCGACGTCGCTCGAGCGTCCCTCGCCCTCGACGGTCTCGCGCCTTACGGAGGGCGCGGACGGGACGCGCGTCGGTCTCGTCGGCGAGTTGCTCGAGGGCGTTGACCGCGCCGTCGCCGAGCGGGTGCGCGAGGCGGCCCGGGCACTCGAGGCCGCGGGCGCAACGATCGAGGAGGTCTCGGTCCCCGAGATCCGCTATGCGCTGCCGGCCTACTACCTCATCGCGCCGGCGGAGGCCTCGTCCAACCTCGCCCGTTACGACGGCGTGCGATACGGGCTCCGCGTCGGCGCGCCGAGCGCCGAGGAGATGAACGCGAGAACACGTGCGGCGGGATTCGGCCCCGAGGTGAAGAGGCGGGTCATGCTCGGCACGTACGCGCTCTCGGCGGGTTATTACGACGCGTACTACGCGCAGGCGCAGAAGGTCCGCACCCTCATAATCGAGGCGTTCCGCAATGTGTACGAACAGGTCGACGTGCTCCTAGGGGCCACCACCCCGACCACAGCGTTCGAGATCGGTTCGAAGGTCGACGATCCGTGGGCCATGTACATGTCCGACGTCTGCACCGTGGCCTCGAACCTCTCCGGCCAGCCTGCGATCTCCGTGCCCTTCGGCACCGACGAGGAAGGTCTGCCCGTGGGCGTACAGGTGCTCGGGAAGGCGCTCGGAGAGACGGCGATGTTCCAGACGGCCTGTGTCATCGAGCAGGCGGCGCCGCCGCTTGCCGAGCCGGCGGTGTCGGCGGTGTCCGCGCGATGAGCGGCGCCTGGGAGCCGGTGATCGGCCTCGAGGTCCACTGCGAGCTGAAGACGAACACCAAGCTCTTCTGCGGCTGTCCGAACGTCTTCGGCGACGAGCCCAACACCAACATCTGTGCGGTGTGCCTGGGTCTTCCGGGATCGCTTCCTGTGCTCAACACGCGTGCCGTCGAGCTCGCCATGTCGATCGGCCTCGCCCTCAACTGTGAGGTTCGGCCCTCCGTCTTCCACCGCAAGAACTACTTCTATCCGGACATGCCGAAGGACTACCAGATAAGCCAGTACGACGAGCCGATAAACGTGGACGGCTGTCTGGAGCTTTCGGACGGCAACCGGATCGGCATAGTGCGCGCGCACATCGAGGAGGACACCGGCAAGACCTCGCACATCGGAGGCGGCGGTCGCATTCACGAGGCCGATCACCTGCTCGTCGACTACAACCGCGCGGGCGTGCCGCTCGTGGAGATCGTCTCCGCGCCGGACCTGCGCTCCGCCGCACAGGCGCGGCGGTACGTCGAGGAGCTGCGGGCGATCCTCGTCGCGATCGGAGCGTCCGACGGGCGGATGGAGGAGGGCTCGCTCCGTGTCGACGCCAACGTGTCGGTCCGTGCCGCGGGTTCCTACGAGCTCGGCACCCGCTGCGAGATAAAGAACCTGAACTCGCTGAGATCGCTCGTGCGCGCCATCGAGCACGAAGCAGAGCGCCAGGGTGCGCTTCTCGACGCGGGAGAGAAGGTCTCACAGGAGACCCGTCACTGGGACGAGGAGGCCGGTCGTACCGTGTCGCTGCGCTCGAAGGAAGAGGCCTTCGACTACCGCTACTTCCCCGAGCCCGACCTCGTCCCGGTGGTCCCCGATCCCGGCTGGCAGCACGACGTGGCCGCGTCGCTCCCGGCGCTCCCTGCGCAGCGGCGCGAGAAGCTACTCGAGCTGTTCGGTGGAGACGAGCCGAACACCGCCCACGCCGATCAGGTCGCCACCGTGGTCAACCTCGGCCTCGACGAGTTCGTGACCGAGGCTGTGGCGTCGGGGATCGAAGCGTCCCTGGCGTTGGCGCGCACGGCGAACGAGCTCGCCTCCCACGCCGACGGTGCGGCACCGCAGCTCGGCGCCGGTGCCTACGTGGGCCTCCTCCGCATGGAGCAGGACGGAGAGCTCTCCGCCACCCAGGCCAAGGCCGTGCTCGGCGACATGATCTCCAGCGGAGCCCACCCCGCCGATATCGCCAGACGGCGGGGCTTCGAGTCTCTCGGCGCCGGTGCTCTCACCGAGGTGCTCGAGCAGCTCGTCTCCGAGTACCCCGACGAGTGGCGTCGCTACTGCGAGGGCGAGGACAAGCTCGCCGGCTTCTTCACCGGAGAGGTGATGAAGAGGACCGAGGGCAAGGCTAACGGCAAGGAGGTCGCGGCCGAGCTCAGGCGTCTGCGTGGCTGAGCCTGTTTTGTGGTGTGCCTCGCGCTCAGAGCCCCGGTCGGAGAAAGGCTTCCAACGACCGTTGCCCGAGGGTGGGCCGGAATGTAGCGTGCGACGCCGAACCCGGGTTTTTCGCCCGCCACCGGAGGGAGCAGGAATGAATCGACGTCGTCGCGGTACGGGCCCGGCTGGGCTGAGAGCTCGCCTGGTCCATTTCGCCATGGCAAGCGCCTTGGTCGGTGGAGGAGCGCTGGCAGGCGTGGCGAGCTTCGCTCCGGCAGCACAGGCGGCGACGTTCACAGTTACCAACACGAACGACTCCGGTGCGGGCTCTCTCCGCCAGGCGATTCTCGACGCCAACACCGCCGGGGGCGGCACGATCACCTTCCACGGTGTGAGCGGGACGATTCCGAACGGAACCAACTCTGGGCCGATGAACATCGAGTCGGACATAACGATCACCGGACCGGGGGCGAACGTCCTGGACGTCGACGGGCAGCAGATCAACTTCAGTGTGTTCTTCGTCGACACAGGAGAGACCGCCACGATCACGGGGCTCGGAATCGTCGACGGCTCCGGCAGCGCAGGCGGCGCCATCGACAACTTGGGCACCATCACCGCCAGCAACGATCTCTTCAGCGCCAACAACGCGGCGATTGGCGGAGCCATAGCGAACGGCTATTCGAACGGGGAGGGCGGGACCGAGAGGACTGGCAATTTCGTCGTCGAGGAGTCCGGTGCCACGGCCAACCTCGACCACGACCTCTTCGAGGGCTTCACCGACAATGGTTGCGCGAACGATGGTGGCGCCATCTACAACGTCGGCACCACGACAGCCACGAACGACACCTTCTGGGACAACATCGCCTGCAACTTCGGGGGCGGCGTCGACAACGAAGGCACGGGCCACTTCACGGCCACGAATGACACCTTCGCCGAGAATTCCGCGTCCAGCGGAGATGGCAGTGCCATTTACAACGACTCCACTTCCGGTGCCGCAACGACCCTGGCCAACAACATCCTCGCCGAGAGCGTGGGCGTGGACTCCAACTGCGACGGCGGTGGCTTCACCGACAGCGGCGGCAACGTCGACGACGACGACTCGTGCCAGTTGGTCTCCGCCAACAGCATTCCCGGCGCATCGGACTCCCAGATCTTCACGACCGGTCCCACGCTCGCCCAGAACGGCGGTCCCACCGAGACCGTCGCCATCACCTCTTCTAGTGACGCAGCCACCTTGGGGCTGACCTGTCCCTCGACCGACCAGCGCGGTGTAGCTCGTCCAGCCAACGGCTGTTCCTCCGGGGCTTACCAGGTGCAGTCAGGCGTGGGCTCCCCGCCGGGCACTCCTCAACAGTTCACCGCCACAAATCGAGGGCAACGAGATCGTCCTGAGCTGGCAGGATTCGTCCGGCGCCACCTGCTACGACGTCTACCGTTACACGCAGGGTACGTCCGCGACGCTCATAGCAACCATCTGTCCAGGCAGCTCATCGGGCGCCAGCAGAACCGCAAACGCGCGATCGGCACAGTCCGCTTCGTCCGACCCGAGCTACACCGATACCAACGTCAAGTGTGGGGTCACGTACTCCTACTACGTCACCGCCACGAACAGCATCGGGCCCTCCGGTCCCTCGAACACCGCTTCTGCATCTGTGCCGTGCTCGACCGGGCCTGGAGGCGCGTCCCAGGGGTACTGGCTGGCGGGCTCTGACGGAGGCATCTTCAGCTTCGGAAACGTCTCCTACCACGGCTCTGTACCGGGGCTCGGTATCCACGTGAACAACATCGTCGGCATGGCGCCCACGCACGACTCGGGCGGCTATTGGCTCGTGGGATCCGATGGAGGTGTCTTCACCTTCGGCGATTCCGTCTATCACGGATCGGTACCTGGGCTGGGCATACACATAAACAACGTGAGGGGGATAGCTGCGACCCCAGACGGTGGCGGCTACTACATGGTCGGAACGGACGGTGGGGTCTTCACCTTCGGTGACGCCGTTTATCACGGCTCTGTTCCGGGCCTCGGCATCCACGTGAACAACATCATCGGGATACTGCCGACCTCAGATGGTGGCGGCTACTGGATGGTGGGATCCGATGGGGGTGTCTTCACCTTCGGTGACGCCGTTTATCACGGCTCTGTTCCGGGCCTCGGCATCCACGTGAACAACGTCGTGGGGCTCGCCCCCACCCCCGACGGAGGCGGGTATTGGATGGTCGGAACGGACGGTGGGGTCTTCACCTTCGGTGACGCCATGTACCACGGCTCTGTTCCGGGCCTCGGTATTCACGTCTCCAACGTGAGGGGCATCTTCGCCACGCCGGACGGAGCCGGCTACTGGCTCTTCGGGACGGACGGAGGGATGTTCACCTTCGGAGACGCCACCTACCAGGGCTCGGTGCCCGGTGACGGCATACACGTGAGCAACGTCCTCGCCGGCGCGACCTAACCTCGCGTCCGTTATGACGGACGTGCGATCTACCGATGCCAAAACCCAGCCGGGACCACACGGGCTCAAGATCCGCAGCTGGGAGGTGACCGACGGGCCCGCGCGCGCCCCCGCCCGGGCAATGCTGCGCGCCATCGGAATGACCGACGAGGACTGGGACAAGCCACAGGTCGCCGTCGCCTCCTCGTGGAACGAGGTCACGCCATGCAACATGCCGCTCGATCGTCTCGCCAAGCGGGCGAAAGAAGGCGTCCTCGAGTCGGGCGGTTACCCGATCGAGTTCGTGACGATCGCTGTATCTGACGGGATCTCGATGGGTCACGAAGGCATGCGGGCATCCCTCGTGTCAAGGGAAGTGATCTGCGACTCGATCGAGACGATGATGCACGCCGAACGCTTCGACGGCATGGTCACACTCGCCGGCTGCGACAAGTCCCTCCCCGGCATGCTCATGGCGGCGGCGAGGCTCAACCTTCCCTCGGTCTTCCTCTACGGAGGCACGATCCTTCCCGGACGACTGGGCGAGGAGGCACTCGACATCGTGAGTGTCTTCGAAGCTGTCGGCGCGCACGCCGCGGGCGCCCTCAGCGACGAGGAGCTGTCTCTCATTGAGCACCACGCGTGTCCGACCGCAGGGTCGTGCGCCGGGATGTTCACCGCCAACACGATGGCCTCGGCCGCCGAAGCCCTGGGAATGTCGCTTCCCGGCTCGGCATCACCCGCCGCGGTGGATGGACGGCGCGACTCCTTCGCCCAGGAGTCCGGACATGCCGTGGTCGGACTGCTCGCAAAGGGGATCCGACCCCGCCAGATCATGACGAAGGAAGCCTTCGAGAACGCCATCGCCGTCGTCATGGCGCTCGGCGGCTCCACCAACGCCGTGCTCCATCTCCTCGCGATCGCGTACGAGGCCCGAGTCGAGTTGACGCTCGACGACTTCAACTCAGTGGCGTCTCGTGTACCCCACATCGCGGACACGAAGCCCCATGGCAGGTACCACATGACCGACGTGGACCGCATCGGGGGCGTACCCGTGGTGATGCGGGAGCTGCTGGAGGCCGGGTTGCTCCACGGGGACTGCATGACCGTGAGCGGTCTCTCCGTCGCAGAGAACCTCGCCTCGTTGGATCCCTCCGCTCCCGACGGCGAGGTCATTCACCGGCTCTCGGACCCGATCCATGAAGAAGGCGGGATTGTGGTGTTGAGAGGCTCTCTCGCGCCGAAAGGCGCGGTCGTGAAGGTCGCCGGGCTGGACGACCAGCGCTTCGAGGGAATAGCGCGGGTCTTCGACGGCGAACAGGATGCCCTCGACGCAATCCTCGGTGGGGAGATCCAACCCCACACGGTTGTCGTGGTCCGCTACGAGGGACCGCGGGGCGGACCGGGCATGCGCGAGATGCTCGCCGTGACAGGCGCGATGAAGGGTGCCGGACGCGGCGCAGATTGCGCGCTCGTCACCGACGGACGATTCTCAGGCGGAACGCACGGCTTCTGCATCGGGCATGTCGCGCCCGAGGCCGTGGATGAAGGTCCGATTGCGTTCGTGGCCGATGGTGACCGAATCATCATCGATGTTCCTTCGAGACGGCTCGACGTTCAAATAGACGAGCTCGAGCTGGAGCGGCGGCGCCAAGTGTGGAAGGCGCCCGAACCGCGTTACACCTCGGGCGTCCTGGCGAAGTATGCGCGGCTCGTGACGGGCGCCGATCGCGGCGCAATTACCCGAGCCCTGACGCGGGGCTCTCGCGGTCTACACCATTTATACACGTCAACGTGTATGATAGGTGTATGAGCCGGATCCGCACGAACATCGAGATCGAAGAGACCTACCTACGGACCGTCATGAACCGGTTCGGCCTTCGAACGAAGACCGAGGCCGTCGAGCTGGCCCTTCGACATCTGGCCGGCCAACCCATGTCACGGGAAGAGGCTCTGGCGATGCGCGGCGCCTTCGCGATCGGAGAAATTCCCGCTGACGTCGGGCCCGCATAGCTGTGATCCTTGCGGATACCTCGGCGTGGGTGGAGTTCGACAGGCGCACCGAAAGCATCGTCGATCTTCGGATCGCAGATCTCATTCACATCGATGACGGCTCGTTGGCTGTCACCGAGCCCGTGATCATGGAGGTGCTCGCCGGCGCACGCAGCGACGATCGAGAGACCGAGCTACGCCGATTGCTTCAACGCTTCGCCCTCTTGCCCTTCGAAGCAGCTGTGGATTTCGACGCCGCGGTGAGTGTCTATCGGCGCTGCCGGAAAGAAGGAATCACGCCTCGCGGCATGGTGGATTGCATGATCACCTCGGTCGCTTGGCGCCACGGGGCCAGCCTCTTGGCAGCCGACGTGGATCTGGTCCGGGTGGCTCGCATCCTTGGCGTCGATCTCGATGATGCGTCGATCGATGCGTAGGAGTCGACGCAGAGGAACGCTCGGTAGCCGCGCGACCGATAGCCGAGCCCCGAGGTCTCCGATCGGGGATCAGGCGGCGGCAGGCGCAATCTTGATCACGGCGAATGCGGCGCCGTCGGGGTCGGCGAGCACGGCGAAGCGTCCCGGGGGTATGTCGGTTGGAGGTACCAGCGTGGCGGCACCGAGGCCCGTCGCCTTCGCGACCGTCGCATCGGTGTCCTCGGTCCCGAAGTACACGAGCCAGTGGGCGGGCACCTCAGCCGGGACCATCTCCGGCATCTCCATCATCCCCGCGACTGAATTGTCCCCCACCTTCCATTCCGTGTACTTCATCTGATCCATGTCGAGGTCGTTGGCGGTCCATCCGAACACTTCGGTGTAGAAGGACTTGGCCGCAGCAAGGTCACGGGTGTTCAGCTCGTTCCAGCCGAACGAACCGGGCTCGTTGGCCAGCTCCGCGCCGCTGAAGGTCTTCGGCTGCCAGATTCCGATCGCTGCGCCGGTCGGATCCGCGAAGATCGCCATTCGGCCCAGGTCGGCGACGTCCATGGGTTCGGCGAAGACCATCGCACCGGCCTTCCTGGCGACTTCGACTGTCTTGTCCGCGTCGTCGACGCAGACGTACGTCGTCCACACGGCCGGCTGACCTTCGCCCATGATCCCCATGTTGCCTGCGACTCTCTTTCCGCCCTTGCGGAAGAGGGTGTAGTGCCCCATCTCCTCTCCCTGGTCCTCCGCCTCCCAACCGAACAGAGACGAATAGAAGGAGTTGGATGCAGCCAGGTCCTTGGCAGCGTGATCGATCCACGAAGGTGTACCGGCGGGGTAAGAGGTGAACTCGGGCATCTGGTCTCCTGCTGGACTCGATGGGTCTTCCTCTCCGAAGAGTACTGGCACCGCATCGGCAATGTTCGGGGAGACAAAGGAGAAACCCGCCGTGCTCTTGCCTTGACGAAGACCGCATGTCAGACTTGCCGGTGATGCCTCGACCTGCCGCGGCCCTGCTCGTAGTAGTGACCTAGCGCCCGTTGCCGCAACGCGGCTTCGTGCGCTCACCGACCTCCCAGACGGGAGGTCGTTTCAATTTCGGAGCCGTTTCGGAGCTTGCGTCGGGGAGCCGACCCCATCAGTCAGATCAGCCAGCCGAGAAGCAAGGAAAAGTGACCGATGAAACTCACGGGAGCCCAAGCCCTAATAAAGAGCCTCGAGATGAAAGATGTCGAGGTCATCTTCGGCCTGCCCGGCGGCGCGATCCTTCCCGTCTACGACCCCATCCTCGATTCGCCCATCAGGCACATACTCGTGCGCCACGAGCAGGGGGCAGGCCACATGGCGGAGGGCTACGCGCACGTGACCGGCCGTCCCGGGGTTGCGATGGTCACATCGGGGCCGGGCGCGACGAACATCGTCACACCGCTCGCGGATGCTTCGATGGACTCGATACCCATCGTTGTCATCACCGGCCAGGTTCCGACCGGTGCGATCGGGACAGACGCCTTCCAGGAATGTCCGATTACGGGCGTGACAATGGACATCACCAAGCACAACTGGTTGGTGACCGACGCGCCGCGACATTCCGAGGGTCGTAGCAGAAGCGTTCGAGGTCGCTACGACCGGGCGCCCCGGCCCGGTCCTTGTCGACGTGCCGAAGGACGTGTCGAACGCCGAGATGGATTGGTACTGGCCGTCTTCGCGCTCGGAGCTCGACCTGCCCGGTTACCGCCCGGCCAAGGCGGGTGATCCGAAGGCGGTGCTCGAGGCTGCGAAGCTGATCTTCTCGTCGAGCCGCCCCGTCATCTATGCGGGGGGCGGGATTCTCAAGTCGCACGCCGCCCCCGAGTTGAAGGACCTCGCCGAGCGGACGGGCATTCCCGTCGTCACGACGCTGATGGCACGAGGAGCCTTCCCCGATTCGCACCCACTGGCGCTCGGGATGCCCGGGATGCACGGCAACTACACAGCGGTCACCGCTATGCAGCGATCGGACCTGCTCATAGCGCTTGGTGCTCGTTTCGACGACCGGGTCACCGGCAAGGTGGGCGCGTTCGCCCCTGACGCCAAGGTGATCCATGTGGACGTGGACCCTGCGGAACTCGGGAAGGTGCGAAAGGCCGAGGTCCAGATAGCGGGCGATGCCCGCACGGTGATATCCGAGCTCTTGAGGGCTCTGGAGGCCCTCGCAGGTGGCGATCCCTCGGCGAAAGGCCCCGACCTCGAACCTTGGCTCGCTCAGATCCACCAGTGGCAGGAACAATTCCCGCTCTTCTACAGACAGGAGGAAGGTGGCGCGTTGAAGCCGCAGTACGTGGTGGAGACGCTCAGAGACATGACTCCCGACGACACGATCGTCGCCTCGGGCGTGGGCCAGCACCAGATGTGGGCGTCGCAGTATTGGCGGTTCGATCATCCGTACACCTGGGTGAACTCGGGTGGTGCGGGGACCATGGGCTTCGCGGTTCCGGCGGCGATCGGCGCGAAGGTCGGGCGCCCCGACAAAATGGTGTGGGCGATCGACGGCGACGGCTGCTTCCAGATGACTGCGCAAGAGCTCGTCACCGCTTCGGCCGAGCGCATACCGGTGAAGATCGCGATCCTGAACAACGCTTATCTCGGAATGGTGCGTCAGTGGCAGGAGCTCTTCTACGAGGAGCGCTACTCGGAGGTCTACCTTTCCCCGGATCTTCCCGACTACGTCAAGTGGGCCGAGGCGATGGGAGCAGTCGGGATCAAGGTCGAGACGGCCGAGGAAGTCGCCCCCGCGATCGAAAAAGCGAACGGTGTGGACGACCGTCCCGTGGTTATCGACTTTCGCACCGACGCCTTCGAGAAGGTGTATCCAATGGTTCCGGCGGGCGCGTCCAACGACGACATCATCGTGGGTCCCTCCCAGGGGCAGGGCGGACGGTGAGTCCGGCCGGCCGGCCAGGCGGCGGTCCCGGGCCTTCGCGTCATCACATCGTCTCTGCGCTGGTGGAGAACAAGTCCGGCGTGCTCGCTCGCGTCTCGGGGCTCTTCTCCCGTAGGGGTTTCAACATCTACTCGCTCGCAGTTGCGCCGACAGACGACGACCGATTCAGCCGGATCACGATCGTCGTCGACGTCGAATCCGCTCCCCTCGAACAGGTCATGCGACAGCTGGACAAGCTCATCAACGTCGTGGACATCGCGGAGCTCGCGCCCGAGGAGGCCACCGAGCGCGAGTTGCTCCTGGCGACCGTGAAGGCGTCGGCAGCGGAACGAGGGCAGGTGATCCAGCTCGTCGGTGTCTTCGAGGGCACGATCGTCGATGTCGGCCTCGACGCCATGACGGTGATGTTGGCCGGTCCTCCGAGCAAGATCGACGACTTCGAAGCACTGATCCGGCCCTTCGGCCTCGCCGAACTTCAGCGAACGGGCCGGGTTGCCTTGCCTAAGCTGGCACGCCGGGGCGCACGCCTGCGTGCTGTACCTGTCGCCGACGGTGATGACCAGGCCGGATGAGAGCTGATAGGAAGACCCAAAAGAGAGGTAGATGGAGATGGCGAAGCTGTATTACGAGTCCGACGCGGACGCCACGCTCATCCAGGGCCGCAAGGTGGCGGTCATCGGGTACGGGTCACAGGGCCATGCCCATGCGCTGAACCTCGCTGAGTCCGGCGTGGACGTGAGGGTCGGGCTCCGCCCCGAGTCGAGCTCAGTCGGGAAGGCGAAGTCAGCCGGTCTGCGCGTGCTGCCCGTAGCCGATGCTGCCGCCGAGGCGGACCTCGTGATGATGCTCCTCCCGGACACCGAGCAGAAGGCCGTCTACGACGCGGACATCGCCCCGACACTGCAGAGCGGGGACGCCCTTTTCTTCGCCCACGGGTTCAACATTCGTTTCGGTCAGATCGTGCCGCCCCCCGGAGTCGACGTCGCGATGGTTGCGCCGAAAGGCCCCGGGCACCTCGTCAGGCGTACCTACACCGAAGATGCCGGCGTGCCCTCTCTCGTGGCGGTTGCTCAGGATGCTTCCGGCAAAGCGCACGAACTCGCTCTCTCATACGCGCATGCAATCGGAGCGACCCGTGCCGGGGTCCTCGACACGACTTTCGACGAAGAGACCGAGACGGATCTCTTCGGGGAGCAGGTCGTCCTCTGTGGGGGTCTCACCTCGCTGGTGATGGCCGGCTTCGAGACCCTGGTCGAGGCCGGATATCAGCCGGAGTCCGCATATTTCGAGTGTCTTCACGAACTGAAGCTGATCGTCGACCTCATGTACGAACAGGGCATAGCGGGTATGCGCTACTCGATCTCCGACACAGCCGAATACGGCGACATGACCCGCGGACCCGAGGTCATCGACGAGCGAGTGCGCGAGACGATGCGGCGCATTCTCGATGACATCCGCTCCGGAGCCTTCGCCGAGGAGTGGATAGCTGAGAACAGATCAGGAAGAAAACACTTCAACGAGCTACGCGCCCGAGCGGGTGAGCATCCGATTGAGAAGGTGGGCGAGCAGCTCCGCTCCATGATGCCGTTCGTCTCCGGAGGGCATAAACGCGTGCAGGACGTATCGGGTGGTTGAGAGTTCCTTCTTGTCGAGAGTTTGCTCTTAGTTGAGCCTCTCAACTCGTTCCTCGATGCGATCCAGCCGTGCGTCCATGCCGTCGAACCGTGCGTCCATGCCGTCGAAGCGTGCGTCGATGCCGTCGAAGCGTGCGTCCATGTTTGAACGTGCGTCCATGCCGTCGAGCCGTGCTTCCATGCCGTCGAGCCTTACTTCCAGCCGCGTCTGTCCATCGGTCAAAGCCTCAACTCTTCCGATAAGGGTTTCCAGGAGAGCGGTAATTCGTATGACGGTCCTCTCGAGGTCCTGGAGAGCTGCTGTCAACTGGTCCAGCCTGGCGGAAAGGCGGGCTTCGGATTCGAGTATGCGTTGCTCGAGGCGACCTACGAGCTCGGGAAGAACAAGTAGTTCCTCGGTGAGGAGCACTGCCCTCATCTGGGCCAGAAGGGCTGGATCGCCTTGCAACTGGACAATGATCTCGTGAGCGTCCACTTCTTCCAAGGTACCCGAGGGCTGTGACATCGACGTCTCCCGGGAATCCCGGAGAGGGGTTCTCGGGGATCCCTCTCACCGCTCTAACCGAAGCTGGGCTCGCCCGAGCACAGAGTCGTGGGGCGTCCCACGCGGATCTCCGTGTCGAGCGGATCAGGTCACAGCTCGTGGCCCTTCGTGACGGCAAGGTGACGACGACGGTCGACGACACGGAAGTAGGGGTCGGGTTGCGGGTCGTGCGGGATGGATCGCTCGGTTTCGCTGCCACGGTGGAAATGACGCCCGATGCCATCGCGGGCCTTGCAGACGAGGCGTGCGCGATCGCAGATGCAACGTCGTCAGCGCTTGCTGTTCGTGTCGAGCTCGCCGATGAGCCTCGCCATGGCCCGGCGGAATGGAGCTCGGACTACGAGATCGACCCGAGCGAAGTTCCCCTGTCGGAGAAGGTTGCGTTGCTCGAGGACTGGAGCAGTCGTCTGCTCGCTGCTCCTGGTGTCGACCACGTCGAGGCGGCCGTCTTGGCGGTCGTGGAAGACAAGTATTTCGCGAACCTCGCGGGAACGGTCACCACACAACGGCGCGTTCGTGTACGGCCGGTGTTCGAGGCGTTCGCAGTCGACCCCGAGAGTGGTGCATTCGAGTCGATGAGAAGCATCGCCCCGCCGGTCGGCAGAGGATGGGAGTTCTTGACCGGAGATGGGTCGCACGTGAACGGCGACGGTCAGGCCTGGGACTGGGACGGCGAGCTCGAGCAGGTGCCGGAGCTGCTTGCGGAGAAGATGCGTTCGCCATCGGTCGAGGCGGGCGACTACGACCTCGTCATAGACCCGTCCAACCTTTGGCTTACCATCCACGAGTCGATCGGCCATGCGACCGAGCTCGACCGTGCGCTCGGTTATGAGGCGGCTTACGCCGGAACATCGTTTGCGACCTTGGACAAGCTCGGAACCCTCGAGTACGGCTCCGGGATCATGAACGTCACCGGTGATCGCACCGTCCCCAACGGTCTCGCCACGATCGGGTACGACGACGAGGGTGTTGAGGCACAATCCTTCGACATCGTCCGTGACGGAATCCTCGTCGGCTACCAGTTGGACCGGCGGATGGCCTCGGAGAACAGACTCGGACGCTCGAACGGCTGCGCCTTCGCCGACTCCCCGATGCATCTTCCCATTCAACGAATGGCAAACGTCTCCCTCCAGCCTGCTCGGGATGAAGGACCGAGCACGGCGGACCTGATATCGCAGGTCGGTCGTGGGATCTACGTCGTCGGCGACAAGAGCTGGTCGATCGACATGCAGCGCTACAACTTCCAGTTCACCGGCCAACGTTTCTTCCGCGTCGAGAACGGCCGCCTCGCCGGCCAGCTGCGCGATGTCGCATACCAGGCTCGGACCACGGATTTCTGGGGATCCATGGAAGCTGTCGGAGGGACCTCGACTTATGTCCTCGGCGGGGCGTTCAACTGCGGCAAGGGACAACCCGCTCAAGTCGCTCCGGTCAGCCACGGATGTCCTTCCGCTCTGTTCCGCTCGGTCAGGATCCTGAACACCAGGGAGGAAGCAGGGCTGTGAGGTGGCGTTCGTGACACGGTCCAGCAGCGGAGGTCTCAAGCCGCCCCAGGAGGTAGTCGAGCAGGCGTTGCGTTCCTCGAGCTCAGAGGGCTGCGTCGTGATCGTCTCGGACTCGAGCGAGGCGGACGTCCGTTTTGCCAACAACACGGTGACCACCAACGGCTCGCGTCGTAGTCGAAGCGTCAGTGTCGCGAGCTTCGTCTCTTCGGACGGCGGAATGTCGGTCGGGATCGCAAGCCGTAACAGCGCGGGCGACGAGACCGAGATCGAGGCGTTGCTCCGAGCCAGTGAGGCCGACGCCCGAAAGGCATCCGCCGCGGAGGACGCGGCGCCGCTCGTCCAGCCGGGCGGGGGCCATGAGGACTTCTCCGAAGAACCGGTCATGACCGGAGCCGAAGTCTTGAGGGGCATCGTGGGGGGCTTGAGCGGCGCATTCGATCGCGCCCGCGGTGAAAACAATGTCCTCGCGGGGTTCGCCACCCACCATGTGTCCACCGTGTACCTGGGATCTTCCACGGGGCTGCGCCTCCGGCACGTGCAGCCCCAGGGCACACTCGAACTCGTCGCGAGGAGCCGAGACGGCACACGGTCGGCATGGGCCGGTGCCGGCACCACCTGGTTCGACGATCTGGATCTCGGTGTCCTCGAGGAACGGTTGAGAACAAGACTTTCTTGGGCGAGTCGGAAGATCGAGCTCGATCCCGGCCGCTACGAGACGATCCTTCCACCCGATGCCGCTGCAGACCTGGTGGTGATGTTGGAAGAGGCGATGTCGGGGCGTGACGCGGAGGACGGGAGGAACGTCTTTTCGCGGCCGGCAGGCGGAACAAAGGTCGGCGAGAAGCTGTTCGAATTGCCTTTCGAGCTGCGGGGCAACCCGTCGGAAAAGGGATTGGAGTGCCTTCCCTTCGTCGTGACCTCGGCTTCGAGCACGGACACCTCGGTGTTCGACAACGGGTGCGAAGTCGGCGCAACGCCCTGGATCGAGGAAGGCAGGCTGACCCGGCTCCGGTACCACCGAGCTGCCGCGGAACGGTCCGGAACACAACCTGCGTTCGGCATCGACAATCTCGTTCTCGAGCTTCCCGGTGCAACAGGGAGGGATACAGGACCTGATCGAGCGTTCCGATCGAGCCCTTCTCCTCACATGCCTTTGGTACATAAGAGAGGTCGACCCACAGACACTCCTCCTCACCGGCCTCACCCGTGACGGCGTTTACCTCGTCGAGAAGGGTGAGGTCGTCGGCGCAGTCAACAACTTCCGCTTCAACGAAAGCCCGGTCGACGTTCTGGCAAAGGTCATAGAGGCGGGGCGTACCGAGCGGGCGCTCTCTCGCGAATGGGGTGAGTGGCAGCCCCGCACGGCAATGCCGGCGCTGAGGGTGGCGGACTTCAACATGAGCTCTGTCAGTCCCGCGACCTGACGCTTCGGCTCGCTCGGAAGCTCCCCAAACGACGGGTCAAGGGGTCGCTGACAGGCAAATTAAAGGTCCCCAAAGTTGATGATTTTGACCGTTTCGGGTTCTTTGTCGTTGACACATTGTTGTGAGGTGCTTACGCTTCGCTTGTTCAGCGGCCGGCGGGCCGCGCTCTGTACTCGATGAGGAGGAAGCGGATGGATTTGTCCCCCCGGTCACAGATGGCGGGTCTGTTTGGGAGGGCCCATCTCCGCAAAAGCGTCTGCGCCACGAGGCGGTTTTCGCCGCCGTTTGGCTGGCGCGAGCGGACTCGTGGGCACAGCTGCTCTGGTGGCGGGAGTCCTTCAGGCAGGGACGGTTCTACCGGCTGCCGCCGCGCCGACAACCTGGTACGTGTCTCCGACAGGTACGGGTAGCACCACAGGTGCAACTCCTTGCAACACATCGAGCAATCCACCATGTTCGTTGACATCAGCGCTGTCGACGGCGAACACGAACGACGACGGGGACACGATCAATCTGGCGAACGGGACGTACACCGGCGGCATCACACTCAACAACACGAACCTGACTGGAGCTAGCCAGGGCGGAACCATTTTGAGCACGGGATCGCCTGTAGTGACTGTTCACGACGGCTCAGTGAGCGATCTCAACCCTTACCATCCAGAGCGGTGCAGGAACCACCGGGGAGGAATCGACAATAAGGCGACGCTCTTACTCTCTCGAACGTACCGCTCACCGTCCAGACCACTCGGCGAGCAGTTTGGGAGGAGGTCATCTATAACGAGTCAGGGGACAGACCTGACTCTCAGTGGCGCCACAGTGGGCCCAGGAAATACCGCACCTTCAGGCGCTGGCATCTACAACCTGGGTTCGGTCAGCACAGCGGCTCCGCAAGCACCGTCACGGGACAACACCGACCTCGACGAATGGAGGAGGAATTTTCAACGGAAGTAACACGAATGGTGTAGGAACAGGGAGTTTCACGGCCTCAGGGCTCATCGTCAACTGGCAACAAGGCGACTTCCGGATCTGGTGGAGGTATCTACAACGCGACCTCAGCCACCGTCCTTTCATTGACCAACGGCACCATCGGGGCTCAGGTTCAGCGAACACAGCGCCGGCGGAAGTGGTGGAGGACTCTTCAACACCAGTAGCTCTGGTTCCACGCCTTACCGGAGAAACGGTCTCCTACAACACGGCGCGGTCACCTGACGGCGGCGGCATACTCAGCGACGGTCCTCTCACAATCAGCGGTGGCTCTATATCAACAACATGCCGCAGGCAGTGGAGGTGGCTTTTACAACGACAACACCACTCCCGCAGGAGTTTCCTTTACCGGCGCCGTAAGCATCACAGACAACTCGGCGAGCGCCGGAAACGGTGGAGGCATTTACGACGCCGAGGGCGGCATGTCGATGACGGGGGGTCGATCAGCGACAAACAGCGCCTCGGCCTGGTGACGGCGGTGGCGCTTACATCGATACCACCGCAACGAACAACACCGACACTTTCAGCGGTGTCACGATCGAAGACAACACCTCGGAAGTGAACGGGGGAGGCGTAGCCGTCGAATCCCAGGGCGGGCTCGTCCTGAACGGGACCGGCACGATCGTGAGCGGCAACACTGCGACGACCGGCGACGGCGGAGGCCTGTACCTGACCAGCATACCGGTCAGCGCTGAACGATGTGCCATTCCCGTTGCCATCCGGGTTTACAGCCACGCCATCGAGCAACTTCGTCATCGAAGGCGCCACCATCAACAACAACACAGCGGGTGGGACGGCCACAGGATGGTGGTGATCTATCGAGCGCGGGTCCTTGGAACTCATATACAGCACCGTCGGAGCCGCGGGCCCCAGTCGGGCGAAACCCAGCTCATAGCGAAGGCGGAGGCCTCTACGACGACCACCACTGCTAGCGACAACATGATCGATCGATGACAGCACGATAAATGGCAACGAATCCAGGTCACAACGCCAGCAGGAGGGAGCTGGCATTTATGGGGGCTCGGCCACGCTCGCCATCTACTCCAGCACCATAAGCTTCAACACGGTCCCGACCCCGCTGCGGCCACGACCGGGTATGGCGGAGGGATCTATAACATTGCCGATTTCACGCTGATCGATGACACCGTTGCAAACAATGTCGCCGGTGGAGGCGGTGGGAGGGATCTACTGACATGATGGGTGCGTCCCTATCGCTACCAACGTGACTTCAGCTGGCAATAATGAGATTTCGAAAGTGGAGGGGTAGCGGCGCGTATCTACAGCCAACTGCGCCACGAACGTCACACTGCTCGCGAGCCTTCTCTCAGGTGACAAGACTTCAAATGGCATGGGCACTTCACCACCAACCAGGAGTGCGGGGGGAGCCACTCCGCCGACTTCCACGGCCGGATACAACCTCGATGCCGCCAATAGCTGCGGCTTTAGTGGGACCAACAACCAGATCAATGCCAACGCGAATCTCCAGTCCTCACCAATAATGGCGGGGCGCTTACGCTGGTGACCTACACCGAGGCTCTCAACGCACCAGCCCTGCGAACGGGTACGGGCAACAGGCGCAGTGCGTTCAGTTCGACCAACGAGGCGATCCCCGTAATGCTTCATCCCGGGGTGCCTGTGATATCGGGGCCTATGACACAGGGCGCCGGCGCGAGCAAGGCCACACCTTCGGTCAGTGCTTCTGCTTCGCCCAACCCCGTAACGCAGGGCAACAGCGTCACGTACTCCTCGACGGTCAGCGGCAGCTCGGGCACCCCGACGGGAACGGTGACGTACTCGATCGGCGGCACGACCCTGTGCACCGGCACACTTTCGAGTGGCTCGACTAGCTGTACCTCGAGCAACGCACCGGTCGGGACCAACCAGACGGTGACAGCGAGCTACTCCGGCGATTCCACCTACTCGGCCACTTCGAACACGACCACCCTGACCGTGAACAGCTCCGGCTTGGCAACCACCACCACGACCGTAGGCGTCAATCCGGCGTCGACGAACCAGGGAGGCAGCGTCACCTACTCGACGACGGTGAGCTCCGGCTCGGGCACGCCGTCGGGAACGGTCGTATTCACCGTGAACGGTGTATCCACATGCACGGCGACGCTCAACGGCTCGGGATCGGGCAGCTGCCTGTCGTCGTCGGCGCCGGCCGGCAACAACGAAACGGTGACGGGCACCTACGGCGGTGACTCGAGCCACTCGGGCTCGTCGGGGAACACGACCTTACCGTGACCGGGACGAGCGCGTCGACGCGACGACGGTGGCGGTGAACCCGCGCTTCGACCACGCAGGGAGCAGCGTCAGCTACGCGGCGACCGTTACCGGAGGGACTCGACGCCGAGCGGGACGGTCAGCTTCTTCGCAGGGAGCACTGCACTTTGCACCGCCACCCTTAACGGCTCGGTCAGGGCAGCTGCTCCTCGGCTGCCGCACCCGCCGGGACGGACACCATCACCGGCAACTACTCCGGTGACTCGACGCACGGCACTTCGTCGGGGACGACGACTCTGAGGGTCTCCTCACCTTCGTCGCCTCCGCCGGCGGCCAGCTGCGTGCAGCAGGGATTCAGCGGCAACTCGGCCTACCTCTGCCAGCTGTACATGGACGAGCTGCACCGGCCGGTCGACTCGAGCGGCTTGTCGACATTCGGCAGCTACTTGAACAGCGGCGGTAGCCGGTACGTGGTCGCCTACCTGCTCGACACGAGCGCCGAGTACCGCACGCACCTCATCAACAACATCTACCAGCGTCTGCTCAACCGTTCGGCGGACCCAGGCGGCTTCAATGCGTTCTTCGGAGCGTTGGGTGCCGGCACGACCGACGAACTCGTGCTCTCGGAGATCGCAGGCTCGCCCGAGTTCTTCAACGACGCTGGTGGGTCGAACGCAGGCTTCCTGAACCTTCTGTACCGGGACATCCTCGGGCGTTCACCGGACTCGGGAGGCTTCAACCAGTTCAACGGCCTCCTGAACTCGGGCTTCAGCCGTCAGCAGGTCGCCTACGCGCTGCTCGACGTCCCAGGAGTACCGCACCGACCTGGCATTCAGTGGCTACGTGATATTCCTGCACCGCGGTGCGGATCCGGGCGGTCTCGCCACTTGGGTCGCCGACATGAACGCAGGGATCACCGACGAGCAATTCATCGCCAGCCTCACAAGCTCGCAGGAGTACTACAACGACGCAACCTCTTAACCCCGGGGGCAGGGGGCTGCACACATCGTCGCGGGGACCCGGTCTGCCGGGGGGCACCGGGTCCCTGCGGCGTTAAGCGCGCTGGACGTCGCCTTCGTGAAGGCACCTTCTCCGACTATCGATCAGCCGGCGAGGGCACCCACGACGTAGTTGATGCACGCACAGAGCGCCGCTATGTCGTCGGGCTCGATGGCGGGGAACATCGCGATGCGTAGCTGGTTGCGTCCGAGCTTGCGGTAGGGCTCGGTGTCGACGATCCCGTTCGCCCGCAGCACCTTCGCCACCGCAGACGCGTCGACCGCGTCCACGAAGTCGATCGTGCCGACCACGTGGCTTCGCTCAGGTGGCTTCTGCACGAACGGCGTAGCAAAGTCCGAGTTGTCGGCCCAGGTGTAGAGGATCTCCGCCGAGCGGTCGCAGCGGCCCGCAGTCCACTCGAGGCCGCCGTTAGAGAGCATCCATTCGACCTGCTCGGTGAAGAGGAGCACGGTGGCGAGAGCCGGCGTGTTGTACGTCTGTCCGAGGCGCGCGTTCTCGAGCGCGATCTTCAGGTCGAAGAACGCGGGCACCCATCGGTCCGACGACACCAGGCGCTCCGCACGCTCGGTGGCCGCCGGCGACATGATCGCCGCCCAGAGCCCCCCGTCGGAAGCGAAGCACTTCTGCGGTGCGAAGTAGTAGACGTCGAACTGCGCCGGATCGACCCGAAGGCCGCCCGCCGCCGAGGTCGCGTCCACCCCGACGAGCGCATCGCGTCCGGAGACCGGAGGTGCGGTCGGGCGGGTGATGCGCATCGACACACCGGTCGAGGTCTCGTTGTGCGTGAGCGCGTAGAAGTCGACGTCGTCCTCGGGCTTGGCCGAGGGATGAGTGCCCGGCTCCGACTCGATGATGGTGGGTCGCTCGAGGTGGGGCGCGGCGAGCGCCGCCGCGGCGAACTTCGAGGAGAACTCGCCGAAGCTCAGGTGCTGGCTACGGCGCTCGACGAGACAGAACGTGGCGATGTCCCAGAAGCAGGTCGTGCCGCCGTTCCCGAGCACGACCTCGTATCCGTCGGGGAGCGAGAACAGCTCACGAAGCCCCTCCTGCAGGCGGGCGACCATCGCCTTCACCGGGGCCTGGCGGTGGCTCGTGCCGAGGTAGGTCGGCGCCGCCTCGGCGAGGGCCGCGACCTGCTCGGGTCGAACCTTCGAGGGGCCACTCCCGAAGCGGCCATCGGAGGGCTTCATGTTCTTCGGGATCTCGAGCATCTGTGAAAGCATGACAGGCCATGGCCCCATCCTCCGAAATCGACGCGCTGCGCAGGGTCTCCGCCAAAGTCGGAGCGGTCGCGCCGTCGGCGACGCTCGCCGTCGACGCAAGGGCGCGCGCTCTTCGTGCGCAGGGCGAGGACGTCATCTCCTTCGGCGCCGGGGAGCCCGACTTCGCGACGCCCCGGCACATAGTCGAAGCCGCGACCGCGGCCTGCGGCGACCCCGTCAACCACCACTACACCGCGACGCCGGGTCTGCCCGAGTTGCGCGAGGCCATCGCCGCCAAGACGAGGCGCGACTCGGGATACGAGGTGGCGCCATCTCAGGTGGTCGTGACGAACGGCGCCAAGCAGGCCGTGTACGAGGCCTTTCTCTCGCTCATCGACCCGGGTGACGAGGTCCTCGTGCCCGCGCCCTATTGGACCACCTATCCCGAGGTCGTGTCGCTCGCGGGTGGGACGCCGAGGTATGTGGAGACGGAGGAAGCGGCCGGTTTCCACATGAAGGTGGAGGCGCTCGAGCGCGCGCGCACCGACCTCACGAAGATCCTCCTCTTCGTCTCGCCCAACAACCCGACGGGGGCCGTCCTCTCACCCGAGGAGGTGGAAGAGGTCGGCCGCTGGGCCGCCGAGTCCGGGCTCTGGGTCGTGACCGACGAGATCTACGAGCACCTCGTCTATGGCGACCGGCGCTTCGCTTCGCTGCCGACGATGGTGCCGGAGATCGCGGACCGTTGCATCGTCATAAACGGTGTGGCGAAGACATACGCGATGACCGGATGGAGAGTCGGCTGGCTCATCGGTCCGCCGGATGTCGCGGCGGCTGCAACAGCGCTCCAGTCGCAGTCCACCTCCAACGTCTGCAACGTCGCGCAGCGGGCGGCGCTCGCGGCGGTGGGTGGCGGCCTCGGTGAGGCCCATGCGATGCGCGACGTCTTCGAGGCGAGGCGCCGGAGCATCCACCGCATGTTGAACGATTGCAACGGAGTGAGCTGCGTCGAGCCGGAGGGCGCCTTCTACGCGTTCCCGTCCGTGAAGGGCCTCATCGGCCGGAAGGTCGCCGGGCGCGAGATCCAGAGCTCTGCCGACCTCGCCGAGGTCGCGATCGACGAGGCGAAGGTAGCCGTCGTCCAGGGTGAGGCGTTCGGCGCGCCTGGCTACTTCAGGATGTCGTACGCGCTCTCGGACGCGGCCATCGAAGAAGGGGTCACACGGCTCGCCGAGCTCTTCGCTCGCGCCGAATGACATCACTCGCACTCGGGCCCGGGTGATCTGAATGGCGCGGGTGCTCGTAACCGAGAAGCTCGCCGAGTCCGGCCTCAAGTTGCTGGCCGATGCGGGCCACGAGGTGGACGTGCAGCTCGGGCTCTCGCCCGAGGAGCTTCGCGGCGCGATCGCGGGGGCTGCGGCGCTCATCGTCCGCTCCGCGACCGACGTCGACGCAGAGCTCCTGGAGGCTGCCGACGCGCTGGCGGTCGTGGGGCGCGCCGGCATAGGGCTCGACAACGTGGACGTGGAGGCGGCGACCCGCCGTGGGGTGATGGTCGTGAACGCCCCCGAGTCGAACATCCTCTCGGCAGCCGAGCACGCGATGGCGCTTCTCCTCGCGCAGGCACGCAACATCCCGCAGGCGCACGCCGCGCTCGTCGCCGGCAAGTGGGAGCGCTCGAAATGGGAAGGCGTCGAGCTGCACGGAAAGACCCTCGGTGTGGTCGGCCTCGGGCGGATCGGAGCTCTCGTGGCGCAGAGGGCGCTCGCATTCGGCATGAGGCTCTACGCGTACGACCCCTATGTCCTGCCCGAGAGGGCGAAGCGCATGGGGGTGGAGCTGATGTCGCTCGAAGACCTGTTCGCCGAGGCCGACTTCGTGACGATCCACCTGCCGAAGACGGCGGAGACGGCCGGGTTGATCGGCGCCGAGTTGTTGGCGAAGGCGAAGCCGGGCATCCGGATCGTGAACGCCGCACGGGGAGGGATCGTCGACGAGGAGGCCCTGGCGGATGCGATCCGGTCGGGGAGGGTCGAGGGGGCAGCGCTCGACGTCTTCAGTTCGGAGCCGTGCACGGAGTCGCCCCTCTTCGAGCTCGACACCGTCGTCGTCACGCCGCACCTCGGCGCGTCGACCGCGGAGGCTCAGGACAAGGCTGGGCTAACGATCGCCGAACAGGTGAACCTGGCGCTCGCGGGCGACTTCGTGCCCTTCGCCGTGAACGTCGCCGCGCGGGAGGTGCCCGAGTCGGTCCGTCCGTTCCTCGGGCTCGCGGAGCAGCTCGGCCGGGTGTTCGCATGCCTGAACGAGGGACTGCCGGACGGCCTGGAGGTCGAGTACTCCGGCAGCATCGCTTCGGCGGGACAGGGCACCCAGATACTCACGCTCGCGATCCTGAAGGGTCTGTTCTCTGCGGGGACCGAGGAGCCGGTTTCGTACGTGAACGCGCCGCAGCTGGCTGCAGAGCGCGGCCTCGAGGTGCGCGAGGTGACCACCTCTGTGAGCCGTGAGTACGTGAACCTCGTCACTCTGCGCTCGCCGGGTCACTCTCTCGCCGGCACGCTCTCGGGCCCCCGAGTCGAGCCACGGATCGTCCTCGTAGACGAGCACATCGTCGAGGTGCCCCCGTCGGAGCACATGCTGCTCGTCCGAAACGACGACCGTCCGGGCATGATCGGAGTGGTCGGAACCGCCCTCGGCCTTTCGGGGGTGTCGATCTCCTCGATGGCGGTGGGTCCGTCGCGCAGAGCCCCCACCGCGCTGATGGTGCTCTCCACCGACAGGGAGGTGCCCGACGAGACCTTGGGGTCACTTCGTTCCGCCGACGGGATCCTCGAGGTGCATCGCGTCACCTGCGTCTAACGTTTGAGTCGCGAAGGGCGACGAACACTCAAGATCAGGCGGGCAGGTTCACGACGACAGGGCTCTCGTCGACGCCGCGAACCGTGGAGACCGCCGGGCGCTCGAGGAGCTTTTGGAGCTCCACTTCGAGCGGGTGCACGCGCTGTGCCGGAGGATCCTCTGCGACGACTTCGACGCGGAGGACGCCACTCAGGACGCGCTCGTCGCAGCCGTGAGGGCCCTCGGTCGTTTCGACGGCCGGAGCAGCTTCTCGACCTGGCTGTACAGGATCACGACGAACGTCTGCATCGACGAATTACGAAGACGCAGACGACGGCCGCTCCTCGACATGCGGGACGGGGCGCTCGACATGGTTTCGGGTGCGGCTTCGGGTGGGGCGTCGGGCGTTTCGGGCGGCGGCATTGGTGCGGGCAGTGGAACGGTCGTCCGGGATCCCGCCGATGTCACGGCTGCGAAGGTCGACGTCGACGAGGCGCTTAAGGCCCTGCCTCCGGAGTTCAGAGTGGCAGTCGTATTGAGGGACATGTGCGACCTTTCCTACGAAGAGATCGCGCTTTCGTTGGAGATTCCTGTGGGAACGGTCCGCTCACGTATCGCGCGAGGACGCGCTGCGATCGCCGTGCGGCTCGAAGGACAGGGCAGCGCTCCTGCCAGCTGTTCCAGCTCAGACGGAAAGAGTCCATCCGGGAACACCGCCGAGCTCCCGAACGTCCAAACACCATGACCGAGAACGGGGCGCGTCATCTGAGCGACGAGTGGCTCTCCGCTCATCTCGACGCGGACGATCCGGGGACCGAAGACCCCGAGCACGCGCGGCATCTCGCTTCCTGTGAAAGCTGCACAGCGCGCACGGAGACGTTGCGCGCCGCGAAGCTGCTGGTGTCGACCGCCGCGGTCCGTTCACCGAGCGCCGACTCGAGGAGCAGGGCCATCTCAGCTGCACTCACGGCTTTCGGCGACGATTTCCCGACGGGGACGAAGCCGGGGGATATCGATGCGGACGCAACGACTCCGCAGAGTATTGCGACGAGCCGGGGTCGCTGGTACCGACGACGACCGGTGCTCGTAGGGGCGGCTGCCGCTGTGATCCTCGCCCTCGCCGTCGCCTTGCCGCTAACCCTGACGGGAAAGGGCCCGGGCACGACGTCGGCTGCGCGAGCACAACATCGCAATGCGTCGGGAGCGCTTGGCGCAACGCCCGGGGCGGCGGGGGTCGGTACCAGCGGCGCAGCGGGAACCTCCGGTGCCGGCGGTAGTGGAGCGGGGAATATTTCTCAGGTGCCCGATCTCGGGGCAGTGACCTCGAAGCAAGAGCTGATCTCGCGGGTACGAGTGCTCGAAACGTCGCAAGGTGCTCCGGGCGCTGCATCATCTGCGAATTCGCCGGACGCGTCAGGGCCCGAGGGGAGCGCTTCAGGGTTTTCCCCCTACTCGGTCGCCAATTGCGTGACACAGACTCAGGATGAAACGGGAGCCCACTACGGACCAGGTGAGGTGGCGACCGTGACGTACGATGGCCAGCGCGCGATCGTGATGGAGCTTTGGAAGTCGGCTTCGGCACCGGCCGCCGGCGAGGAACAGGTGGCGGTGGCGACGCAAGGGAACTGCAAGCTACTTCTCACGACGACGTTCTGACCTAGGGGGGCGGACCTAACCGAAACGACGCGGGAGCGATACCACGCGAACGGCGGCGGACCATTCGGCGGTACTGAAGAGGATCCTCAGGGTTGCGGCAGCGACGGTCGCGCTCGCCGCGGCCCTTGTGCTGCTCGTGACCGATCTGCATGGTCGGTCTCAAGTGCGGCACACGACGTCTGTTCTGACGAGCACAGAGCGGAGCTTGACCCAGACGCGCCAGAACCTGCGCAGTACGAAAGGGGAGATCGCGTCGACCAGCGCGCAGGTGCAGGCGCTCGAAGCCTCGATATCCCAGGATCAGTCGTCGATCTCGGGCACGAACGCCTCCTTCTCCCAGACGGAACTAGGGATCTTCTACGGCGGCTTCGACATCGCCGATCTCACGAATTGCCTGGGAGGGGTGACCCAGGCGCTGAACCAGATCG
This sequence comes from uncultured Acidimicrobiaceae bacterium, assembly GCA_963737015.1. Taxonomy (GTDB): domain Bacteria; phylum Actinomycetota; class Acidimicrobiia; order Acidimicrobiales; family UBA8190; genus CAVTQZ01. Next base: position 73,385 of record CAVTQZ010000001.1, read on the forward strand.
CGGTCGGCCAGACGCAGGGCGCGATCTCCTCCCTTTCATCGGTGAGCAAGACCTGTCAATCCGCCAGAGCTCCAGGCACCTGACCTGTCGACGACATGAGTACTGAGAAGACATCCGGGTACACACTCGCAGTCGCAGGTGAGCTGCGGCAGCTCGAACGCGCCCCGACACGGGCAGCGGCTCGCCCCGGGGAGTCTTCGGATCTTCCCGTCGTGCAACCGGGAGCGCGGCAACCGGACGCCGGAGCGTGGCGCAAAGGTGTGCGCTCATCACGGCTGTGGGCCATCACTCTGTTCACGGTGGTGATCGCCCTTCTCACGTTCGGGCTCACCGACGACCTGCTCACTCAGGTGAGGTTGCACCACACCCAGGTGCATCTGACCGCCACGCGCACTGCACTGAAGGAGACGAGAGCGCTCCTCGCCTCGGCGGAACGTTCCCTTGCGAACGTCCAGGCCACGCGATCCACCGACCAGGCGACCTTGGAGAAACTGTCGGGAGAGCTCGCCGCCGCTCAACAGCGGTTGGGTCAGGCTAAACAGGGGCAGGCCCTGCAGAACCTCAGCATCGCAACGCTCGATACCTGTGTGAACGGCGTCCAGCAGGCCATCGGAGACCTTCAGTCGGGCAACTCGCAAGGAGCGATTTCCGCCATCGCAAGCGTGGCGACCCCGTGCGAGAGCCTGCAAGGTTCGACCGCTGGCGGCCCTGTCTACCCGTTCGACTTTGCGGACCCCGACGTGATCGACGTCGGCGGCACGTATCTCGGGTATGCCACCAACGCCGCAGGGGGCAACGTACAGATCATCGAGTCGAGCGACCTGTCGCACTGGAAGACGGTGGGCGACGCTCTGCCCAGGCTCGCGGCCTGGGCGTCGCCCGACTTCACCTGGGCTCCTGCCGTGCTCCAGCTGGGCTCGACCTTCCTCCTCTACTACACCGTCGTCCCTTCCGGGACATCGTTGGATTGCATATCGGTGGGCGTGTCGCACGCGCCGCAGGGGCCGTTCGTCGATTCCTCGACCGGTCCTCTCGTGTGCCAGAGCTCGCTCGGGGGGTCGATCGACCCTGCACCGTTCATCGCCGCAAGCGGTGCTCCATACCTGGCGTGGAAGTCGAACGGAGGAAGTGGGCAGCCGGACACGATCTGGGCGCAGGCCCTTTCGCCTTCGGGCACGGCGATGGCGTCGGGGAGTGCCGCAGCAATGCTCCTCCGTCCGAGCCAGGCCTGGGAAGGGTCGGTCGTGGAAGGCCCCGCCATGTGGGTATGGCACGGCGGGTACTTCCTCTTCTACGCAGGCAACGACTGGAACAGTGGGTCTTACGCATTGGGGGTGGCGACCTGCGCGGGACCCCTGGGACCGTGCAAGAAGCCGCTAGGAGGTCCCGTCTACGCGTCACAGTCGAACCTGGCGGGCCCGGGGGGGCCGTCGGTTTTCCCCGACGCGACCGGTCAGCCTTGGATCGCGTTCCACGCCTGGCTACCTCAGGGAGTCGGATACCCGAATGCCCGTCTGCTGTTCCTGCGGCGACTGGGCTTCTCGGGTGGGATGCCTCAGGTGGAACCGCCTGCATCGGGTTGACGCTGAGGGACATCGGGCCAAGAGTCGAAGCTCCCGGTGGGCCCCGGACCGGGCTCCTCCGACATCCTTCCTTCGAGAGCCCGCGCAGCCGTCGCGACGCCCGCTGCCACTGATGCGAGGAGGATCAGTTTGAAGCCGCCTCGAAAGAGCCTGCGCATCGCGGCGAGCATAAACCGTCTCGCCCACGAGGTTCATCGCCGCGAGGGCCATGGGCAGCCGAGCCCTCGTTTCACGCTGTTGTGACCGTTGGGCGACGTCTGCGGAGGATCCTCGTCCAAACGAACCAGATGATCAACGCCAGGACGATGAAAGGGAGGGCCCATCCGACAGCGACTGCCATCCCGTCCAGTACGGCCAGCGCGTTGTGCGTCGCGTAGTGCCAAGCCGAATGGACGGCGGTCGGCTGCGGCCTCGCAGGGGACGGCACCGGCACAGGCGCTCCCGGAGCGGCGAGGTTCACCGTGATCGTTGCGAGTGCGACCGAACTCTGGAGTACGTCCTGCTGGGACTGGAGCTGATCGAGCTGCTGTTGAACCGGGGCGAGCTGGCCTTCGATCTGCAGAAAGGTGCTGATCTGCGTGGCCTGGGCGAGCTTGCTCTCGAGAAGGTTGACTTCTTGTTGCAGGACGGTGATCGTTGCCGCGTTTTCGGCAACCTGGCCCGTGACGTCCTGCCCGCTCACTTGATCCGAGTTCAGGTGCCCGATGCTCGACAAGCTCGCCATGATGTCCGTGAAATCCGATGCCGGAACTCTGATCACGACCTTTCCGCTGAGCGGAGCCGATCTCGAGGTTCCGCCTGCGATCGAGGAGCTGTCGACGTAGCCCCCGACCGATGTCGCGATACCGGCGATCCTCGAAAGATCGGAACCGACCGCCCCCTTGCTCACCCCCAGGCTCAACGTGGCGGTCCGAACCACGTCCGGGCCGACCGGCTGAACGGGAGACGTGATCAGGGTCGGGCCCGCCTGCGCCGGCTCCAGTGAAGGTGTTGCGCCGCCGCCAGATGAAGCATTCGTTCCAGCCGAACTACTCGAACTACCCGAACCGGCTGAGCCGGCGGTCGCGCCACTTGCCGAACTAGCCCCCGCCGCGGCGTCAGGAGCGGACTGCACCGGCGATCCCGTCGATCCCCCGGCTGCCGAGCCACCCGCCCCACCAGCTGAGCTCGTTCCATAGGAAGGGGAGCCGTGGGCCTTGGCCGGGATGCTCTGCGTTCGCGCATTTCCCTGCGATGTTGTGTTGGAGCCGCTCTTCGGCGCGGAGGAATCCAGAAGTGCGCGACCTCCGGCGGCCGCTGCCGCGACCACTGCGATCGCCACCACAACAAGTCGAAGTCTTTTGCTCGTTCCGTCCCCGAGTCTCACCCTCATCGGACCCTCCCGGCTATGCGGTCTTCCCGCTGTCCAAAAGCGGCTGAACTTTGGACGCCCGGGAAGGGTGTGGGGTTCCCGTCCTGCTTTGGCCTTGACCGGGTTCGTGGGTTTTGTAGACTTCTGGTCGATGCGCACGAGGGTTTTCGTCGAGGAGCTGCTTCTTACCTGACGGCGGGCGCCCCATCGCGCTCGCCGATCGCCCCCTGAGCCAAATGGCCAGGGGGTTTTCATTTGGACCGGACAGAGAAGGACGCGAGCGATGACCAGGCAGGACGGCATACACCCGGAGGGGACAAGGGATCCCGGACACGTCGTGGTGTTCGACACGACCCTGCGTGACGGAGAGCAGTCGCCGGGCATCTCGCTCGATGCGGCGGAGAAACTCGAGATCGCAGAGCAGCTCGCACGTGTCGGAGTCGACTACATCGAGGCGGGCTTCCCGGTAGCGAGCCAGGGCGACTTCGAAGCGGTACAGGCGATCGCCCGATCAGTGGGAAATGCTTCGGAGGCTCCGGCGATATGCGGCCTCTCTCGCACTCATCTCTCTGACGTCGACCGTTGTTGGGAGGCGGTCCGCGAAGCGGCGAGATCACGCATCCACGTCTTCATCTCCACGAGTCCCCAGCACATGGAGCACATGCTCAAGATGACGCAGGAGCAGGTGCTCTCGGAGACCAGGTCCGGTGTGGCGCGGGCCCGTGAGCACACCGACGACGTGGAGTTCAGTCCTCAGGACGCGACCCGGACGCCGCTCGACTTCATGCTCGACGTGCTGCGAACCGCGGTCGAGGCGGGAGCTACGACCCTCAACATCCCCGACACGGTCGGCTACGGCATCCCATGGGACTTCGGCGCTCTGATTCAGCACATCCGGCGTGAAGTTCCCGGCGACTATGTCCTCTCGACACACTGTCACAACGATCTGGGAATGGCGACCGCGAACACGCTCGCCGGCGTGCAAGCAGGGGCGCGCCAGGTCGAGGTCTGTGTCAACGGTCTCGGCGAGCGTGCCGGTAACGCAGCGCTCGAAGAAGTCGTGATGGCGTTGCGCATCAGGCCGGACCAGTTTCCGGGCGTCACCACGACCGTACGCACCGAAGAGCTGGCACGTGTGTCGCGCCTCGTCTCGCGGCTCACCGGTTACCCGGTTCAGTACAACAAGGCAGTGGTCGGTAGAAACGCATTCGCACATGAGTCGGGCATCCACCAACACGGAGTTCTCGCCGACCGTTCCACTTACGAGATCATCGACGCAGCGAGTGTGGGCCAGATAGGACGCCAGATCGTGCTCGGCAAGCACTCCGGGCGCCATGCGTTCAAGGACACCCTTCAGAAGATGGGCATGAACATCCACGGGGACGGCGTCGACCAGGCGTTCACGCGCTTCAAGGAACTGGCGGACCGAAAGATCGAGATCACCGAAGCCGACATAGAAGCGATCGTGGCCGAGGAGCTAGGTCAGGACCTCGTCGAGGACTTCCACCTCGAAGCCCTCGAGGTGACCGGCGGGACCGTCGGGGTGCCGCGCGCCAGCGTCGTGGTCAGCCACGCCGGGGACAAGTTCGAGGCGACCGCAGAGGGCAACGGCATGATCGACGCGGCGAGCAATGCGATCCGCAAGGCCACCTCGGTGGAATCGAAGTTGATCGGGTTCAACGTGTCTTCGGTGACAGGTGGCGTGGACGCACTCGGAGACGTGGTGGTCCAGCTCGAAGCCGACGGCATCAAGGTCTCCGGACGTGGCGTGTCGACCGATGTTGTGGAGGCCTCGGCCCGGGCCTACCTGGCGGCCGTCAACAGGATCCTCCGGATCAGGGCGCGCAACGAGGAGCGCCACGCAGAGGTCGGGCCCTAGGCCTGTTCACACCAGCCGGGGAGGATGAGGCCCCTTTCAGTCAACTTTAAGGGCGTCCACAGGAAGTTCGAAGGTAGGTCCACGCAGAATTCCTCCCGTGGCGCAACCAGGGGTAATGGCGCGGCCTGAGGATCAGGCCACCGGCGGAGCGCCTTTCATCCACCCTGGACCCTCCGATGGCCGTAGCCGCCGCGTCCTCACGAGGCGCCGGGTTCTCGTCGTGGCCGCGATCCTCCTCGCAGTCGGAGGGGGCCTCGGGGGCTGGTTCGCCAGCCAGTCCGGTTCGCCGGCTTCGAGGACCCAGATCGTGACCGTCGGTTACGGGACGATCAGCCAGACCGCATCCGCAAGCGGAACCATCGCGGCCGCAAACACCGCGGACCTCGACTTCGGCGCCTCCGGCAGGGTTACCGCCGTGGACGTGTCGGTGGGCCAGAACGTGAGCGCCGGCCAGACACTTGCGACGATCGATCCGAGCGCCCTCACCGCGCAGGTCGACGAGGCGCAGGCCACCCTCGACTCCGACGAGGCGAAGCTATCTTCGGACCAGAGCTCGAGCTCGGCCACGTCTGCGCAGATCACGGCCGACGAAGCCGCCGTGACGGCTTCGCAGTCGGCGTTCAGTGCGGCGCAGCAGTCCCTTTCGGACGCGACTTTGACCTCGCCGATCTCCGGCACCGTTGCGGCCGTCAACCTGAACGTCGGACAGGAGATCTCGGGCTCGGGCTCGGGATCGAACGGCTCATCGTCCCCCGGCTCCTCTTCGGGATCCGCAGGCTCGGGCGGAGGCAATTCGAATTCGTCCGCGAACAGCTTCGGTGGCACGGGCTCAGGGTCCAACGGTTCGAACAGTTCCTCGGCCGGTTCGAACTCGAGCTCCAGTTCTCAGGTCGTCGTCGTCGGGACCGGCTCATACGTAGTGGACGCGTCAGTGGACGACACCGAGATAGGTGAGCTCCGAGCCGGCGACCAAGCGGTTATCACGCCGCAAGGCGCGGCCGCGCCGGCGTACGGACAGGTCGCGTCCGTCGGCATCATGGCAAGCCAGAGCTCCGGAGTCGCGAGCTTCCCGGTCGTCATCGACGTCACCGGTGCGCCGAGCGGTTTGTACCCCGGAGCTACCGCGAACGTATCGATCATCGTGAAGGAGCTGCAGAACGTCCTCGAGGTTCCCACCGCCGCCATCCGTTTCACGAACGGCAACACTTCGGTGGTCGTGGATCAGAACGGCAATCAGGTGACGCGACCGGTGACACTCGGCACGGCATCGGGTGGCTACACCCAGGTCATGAGCGGATTGAACGCAGGCGACCGCGTCGTGGTGCCCGTCGTCACGTCATCCGGAAGAGGTGTGAGCGGATCCACGGGCAGGTTCGGCCGAGGCGGATTCGGGGGAGGCGGATTTGGGGGAGGCGGAGGTCTCGGAGGAGGAGGCGGATTCGGTGGCGGCCTTGGCGGTGGGGGCGGCTTCGTGGGCGGAGGTTGAGCGGGTGGAACCTCGCGCTCGCGCACTCGTCGACGACACCCTACAGATCCCCGCCCACGACACGAAGGAGATACGCATCTCCACTCCGGTCGTGGAGCTGCGTGACGTCCGGAAGGTCTACAAGAGCGGAATCCTCGAAGTCGAAGCGGTTCGCGGCGTCTCGGCGACCATCGAGCAGGGGGAGTTCGTGGGCGTCATGGGACCGTCGGGTTCGGGCAAGTCCACCTTGATGCACATCATCGGGTGCCTCGACGTGCCCACCTCCGGCGTTTACCGCCTCACCGGACAGGACGTCAGCCAGATGTCGGAGGCTGAGCTGGCCCACGTGCGCAACCGCCGGATCGGCTTCGTCTTTCAGCTGTACAACCTGTTGCCCTCGATGTCTGCGTGGCGCAACGTCGAGCTGCCGCTCACCTATGCAGGCGTGGAGCGACCCGAACGCCGCGAGCGCGCCATGGAGGCACTCGCGAGGGTGGGGGTCGCCCAGATCGCGGAGCACCGTCCGGGCGAGATGTCGGGGGGTCAGCAGCAGCGCGTCGCGGTGGCCCGCGCCCTCGTGACCGACCCGGACCTGGTCCTCTGCGACGAGCCGACCGGTGCGCTGGACACCGTTTCGGCGGCGGAAGTCCTGAATCTCCTCGGCGAGGTCCACGACTCTGGACGGACGATCGTGCTCATCACACACGAGGCCGATGTTGCCGCGCACGCCTCACGGATACTCCGCATCCGCGACGGCCTCTTCGTGGACGACGCCGCGGTAGGAAAGGAGACGAGACCGTGACGTGGATGGAGACCGTGCGCATCGGCTTCGATGCCGTGCGGACGCACCGGATGCGCTCCGCACTCACGGTCCTGGGGATCCTCATAGGGATCGCGGCCGTGATCCTCACGGTCGGACTGGGCGAGGGGGCGCAGGCCCAGGTGACTTCCGAGATCTCTGCGCTCGGAACGAATCTTCTGACCGTCACTCCAGGGAGCACCACCTCGAGCGGCGGCATACGAGGGGGCTTCGGATCGGCGTCGACCCTCACGATGGCGGACGCGCAGGCTCTCGCTTCTCCGCAGGTTGCCCCCGACGTCAAAGCTGTGGCGCCCACCACCCAGTCGAGTGAGACGCTGACCGCAGGCAGCTCGAACTGGACGACGAGTGTCGTGGGGAGCACCGTGCCCTGGTTGTCGGTCAGGGGAAGGAGCCTCAACGAAGGCCGCTTCTTCGACAACGAGGAGCTGACCGACGACGCAGCGGTGACGGTCCTGGGACCGACCACCGCCCAGGAGCTGTTCGGAGCTTCCGACCCCGTCGGCCAGAGCGTCGACATAGGCGGGATCCCGATGACGGTCGTCGGCGTGCTCAACTCGGTGGGTTCGTCGTCTTCGTCCACCTCCACGACTCAGGACGACACGGCCGTGATACCGATCACCACCGCCGAGCAACGCGTCTTCGGCGGGACGTCGCGCACGTCCGTGCAGTCGATCCTGTTGGAGGCGACCTCGTCCTCGACGCTCTCCGCCGCCTACCAGGAGGCGAACAACGAGCTTCTCGCGCTGCACCACATCACGAACCCGACTCAGGCCGACTTCACCATCACGAGTCAGCAGTCCCTGCTCTCCACCGCAACTTCGGTCGACAAGACACTCACGGTGCTGTTGGCGGGGATCGCCGCGATCTCGCTACTGGTCGGCGGCATCGGAGTGATGAACATCATGCTCGTGTCGGTCACGGAACGGATCCGCGAGATCGGGCTCCGCAAGGCCCTCGGAGCCGCCCCGCGAGTGATCAGGCGGCAGTTCCTCGTCGAGGCCTCGGTGCTCGGCCTGGCAGGCGGAGTGCTCGGGGCGGCCCTGGGGCTTCTGGGTGCGGCCGTGATCCCGCACTTCATCTCGGACCACATCGCCGTCTCACCCTCGGCCGCGGTCGGCGCCCTCGCGGTGGCGATAGTGATCGGCGTGGGATTCGGTGTCTACCCGGCGAGCCGAGCTGCGCGCCTCGCCCCGATCGACGCGCTGCGGATCGAATGAACAGTCCTCGAAATCACCCCGACCAGGAGAAAGCATGAAAGTCCGTGACGTCAGCATCGCAGTACTGCTCGGATCGGTGGCTCTTATCGCCGCCGCCTGCTCGTCGTCACCGAGCAGCACCGCGAATCAGTCTGGCTCCAGCTCGAGCTCGACCCTTCCGCCCCGGCCGACGACCCCTGCGGCGTCGGGCACTGTCGCGGCGCTCACCGGGACGTCGATGGAGGTGCAGAACCCCTCGACGGGTCAGGTCACGGTCAGTTGGACGCCGACCACTTCGTTCACCGAGATCCTCATTTCGAGCGCATCCGACGTGGCGGCAGGAGACTGCGTCACGGTCACCGGGACGCCGGCGTTCGGCGCCGGCATCAGCGGTCCGCTCAGTGCCATGAGCGTCTCGGTCACGCCTCCCCCGTCGAGCGGCAGCTGCACTTCCGCCGGCGGGTTCGGCGGGGCCTTCATATCCGGAAGGGGTGGCTTCAGGAGTGGCACCGGAGGCGGCGCTGCGCGCGCGAACGGTGGAACCTCCCCGAACGGTGGAACGTTCCCCTCAGGTGGAGCGGGTCCGTCTGTCATCCGCAACTTCTCGTTTGCCTCGGGCAAGGTGACAGCGGTGTCCGCCGGAGGATTCACAGTGGAGGGCATTCTCCGTAGCGGGGCCTTCCGTCGTGCGGCCCCGTCCGGTTCCGGGTCGAAGAGCACGACGACGACCACTACCACACCCAAGGCCACGTCGATCGACGTGACCACGTCCTCCACGACCACCTACTCCGAGATCACGAACGCGGCAGCTTCGAACCTCGCAGTCGGCAAGTGCGTGACGGCGCGGGGCCCTGCCGACCAGACGGGCGCGATCACCGCCACCGCCATCGACATCCGTAGCCCGGGGCCCAACGGCTGCACCGCTGGATTCCGCGGGTTCGGAGGCGGCGGTGCAGGAGGCGGAGCCAGTCCCGCCGGAGGCCAGCCGTCCAATGCCTGAGACGCGCCTGCGCGCGCTGAGCCCACGAGCCCCCAAGGCCCTTTGGGTCGGACTGGTCGTGTCGATACTCGCGATCGCAGGCGGAGCGTCCGCCTGGGCCGTCACCGGAGCGTCCAACGGTGGATACCGAACGGCGACGGCGACCAAGGGTGCCGTGACGCAGACCCTCGATGCCACCGGCACGATCGAGCCAGTGAACCAGGCGCAGCTTGCGTTCCATGTCTCGGGTCAGGTTGCGAGCGTCGCCGTGTCGACGGGACAACAGGTGGGTCAGGGCCAGGTGCTCGCCACCTTGAACACCTCGTCTCTCACCTCTTCGGTGGACGCGGCGCAGTCGTCCATCTCCACGGCACAGCAGAAGCTCACCTCGGACGAGAACAGTGAGACGAGCGATCCACCTTCGACGACTTCGGGCGCGTCGAACGCGACCGGAGCAGGTGATCACGCGACGAACGGGTCCTCGTCGTCGCTGAACCCCGTGATCGGGACCGAGCAGGCCTCACTCACGTCGGATCAGCACAAGGCCGACTTCGACAGCGCGCAAGCCAAATCCGACCTCGCCCAGGCCACGTCGACCTGTGCGAGTCTCGCCCAGGGCGCGTCGAGCCCCGTCGGTTCGGCCACATCGGGTTCGCCCAACGAAGGTTCGTCGAGCAACTCTCCCGGAACGGGGGGAGGCACGACGGGCTCGCCCGGCGGCACAAACGGCACAAACGGCACGAACGGGACAGGTGGCGACACAGGTATCGGCGGCGTGACCGGGGGGACTTCGTCGTGTACGAGCGAGCTGCAGGGCGTGATCGCCGACCAGCAGAAGGTGTCACAGGACCAGCAGGCGGTAGCCCAGGACGAATCAGCGCTGGCGAGGGCACTCACCTCGGCGGCTTCGTCGCTCGCTTCTAGCGCGACCGGGCATTCGGGCACGGGGACGGGCTCGTCGAGTTCGGCGGGCGCCGGTTCGGGCTCGTCTTCTGCGTCCTCGGCGGTCGCGAACCCCATGCAGGTGGCGGCCGACCAGGCGACTCTCGACGCGGACGACGCGGAGCTGAGCGAGGCGCAGGCTTCGTTGGATCAGGCACAGCTCGTTTCGCCGATCAACGGGATCGTGGCATCCGTCGGGTTCGCCACCGGTGAGAGCGTGAGCGCGGACTCCTCCAGTGAGGAGGTCACGGTCGTGGGACCGCAGTCGTTCGAGGTTACGACGACGGTTCCCGTCACCGACCTCTCGGAGGTGGCAGTCGGGCAGAAGGCCTACATCGTGCCCGACGGCCGCAGTTCGAAGCTGACGGGGGAGGTCACACAGGTCGGGCCCCCGCCCACGAGCAGTTCGTCCACCGACTATCCCGTCACGATCTCTCTCCCCGGAGTCACGCAGGGTCTCTACGACGGCGCCTCGGCGACCGTCTCGATCGTGGTCGATCAGGCGACCGACGCGGTAACGGTCCCGACGTCGGCGCTCCACGAGCTCGGGCGCATCGCTTTCGTGAGCGAGCTGCGCAACGGGAAGCTCGTCGAAGTGCCGATCACCCTCGGGGTCGTGGGCGACACTGTCTCCCAGGTGAGCTCCGGGGTGCGGGCGGGTGACACAGTGGTGCTCGCCAACATGTCAGAGCCGCTTCCGACCTCGAACCTGACAGGGCGCGCCGCGTTCGCCGGAGTGGGCGCTCTCACCGGGGGCGGAGGAGGCCGCATCGTCTTCAACGGCGGCGGCGGCGGCGGCCCCGGCGGAACAAAGGTCAACGTCGGCCAGGTGCCGGGCTGAGTCCGGCGGCTACTTCGGCTGCGGGACGATGCGGATGTAGGGCTTCGGCTCCCGCCATTCCCCGAACGTCTGCTTCGCCTCGTCGTTCGAGACCGCGCCGGAGATGATCACGTCTTCACCCGGCAGCCAGTTCACCGGCGTGGAGACCTTGTGCTTCGCCGTGAGCTGGAGCGAATCGATCACCCGCAGCACCTCGTCGAAGTTCCGCCCCGTGCTCATCGGGTAGACGAGGATCAACTTGATCTTCTTGTCCGGTCCGATCACGAAGACGTTGCGGACGGTCTGGTTGTCCGCTGGCGTGCGGGCCTTGGCCTCGCCCGAGGTGCTCGCGGGCAGCATCCCGTAGAGCTTCGCCACGTTGAAGTCCGAGTCCGCGATGATCGGGTAGTTGGGAGCCGTGCCCTGGGTCTCGGCGATATCCGATGCCCAGCGCTCGTGGTCCCCGGTCGAGTCGACCGAAAGCCCGATGATCTTCACTCCACGCCGCTCGAACTCGGGGTTGATCTTCGCCATGTAACCGAGCTCGGTGGTGCACACCGGGGTGAAGTCCTTCGGGTGGGAGAACAGCACCGCCCAGGAATCCCCGATCCAGTCGTGGAACTTGATCCGGCCCTGCGTCGTCTCGGCCTCGAAGTCAGGGGCTGTGTCACCGATCACGAGACTCATCTCTCGCCCTCCTCCTGGTAGGGGTCCTCTCGACCTTACTTATATACGACTTGTATACGCCCGCCCGCCCGGCCGTTCCGCCGGTCGGTTCAGCCCGGTACTCAGGCGGCGGTCTCGGCCGAGAGCTCGCTGCCGCAGTACCTGCACTTGGTGGCCCCGAGCGGCAGGTCCTCGGACAGGCAGGCGGGACAGTTCTTGGTCGGCGCCGGGTCGCCGAAGACACTCACACCCCGCCGCGCCATGATCGTCTTGTAGGGGACCACGATCACGAAGTACACGACGACCATGAAGATGAAGAAGTAGATGATCGTGGACACCAGGTCGCCGAAGTTCATGAAGGTGCTCGCGTTGTTCGGAGCCCCGAGCTGGACGCCGAGCGAGATCGGGTGCTTGCCCTGAGCCCTCGTCACGAGCGGCGTGATCACGTCCGAGGTGAACGCCTTGATCAGCGTGCTGAACGCCAGGGCGATGGCCAAGCCGATCGCCACGACGATGACGTCGCCCCTCATCAAGAAATTCCTGAATCCCTTGAGCATGGCCCCTCCCTCGGTTCGTCGGACCTCCGTGCAGGACGCTCCCGGCGGCCCCCGTTCCCGGAAAGCCCTGTGACCGAAAAAGGTAGGAGAAATGAAAGGGCGCTCGCTCGGGCGTCTCAGGTCCGGGCCGTGGACCGCGCTGCGTCAGGCATCCACGGCGGCCTCGAGCTCTCGTAGCGCGAGATCTCTGGCTCGTGGCGGAGGCTCAGGCTTATGTCGTCCCAACCGTTCAGCAGTCGCTCGCGTGTGAACTCGTCGAGGACGAATGACCCGTTCAGTCCGCTTGCCGGCGCTTCGACCGTGCCCCGCGCGACGTCGATGGTGAGCTCGAGGGAGGGGTCGGCTGTCAGCGCGTCGAGGAGCGAGCGCCCGAACGTGGCGTCCACCTGAGCCGGGAGGAGGCCCTGCTTCGTCGAGTTGATGCGGAAGATGTCACCGAAGCGCGGCGAGACGACCGCCTCGAAGCCGTAGTCCATGAGAGCCCAGACAGCGTGCTCGCGCGAAGAGCCCGTGCCGAAGTTGGGCCCCGCGACGAGGATGTTGGCGCCGGCGAACTCCGGGCGGTTCAGCACGAAGTTCCGGTCGTCGCGCCATTCGGAGAAGAGGCCGGCCCCGAAGCCCGTTCTCTCCACCCGTTTGAGCCAGTCCGACGGGATGATCTGGTCCGTATCGACATCCGAGCGGTCGAGGGGAACCGCGCGGCCGGTGACGACGCGTACCGACTTCATGACGTCGGCACCTTCTCCGACGTGTCGTGCACCGACGAGGCCGACATCATTCGAGCTCGTCCGGCGCGGCGAAGTGGCCGACGATGGCCGTCGCGGCGGCGACCGCGGGGGAGACGAGGTGCGTGCGGCCCCCGCGGCCCTGGCGCCCTTCGAAGTTGCGGTTCGAGGTGGAGGCACACCGCTCGCCCGGCGAGAGCTTGTCGGGGTTCATCGCCAGACACATTGAACATCCCGGCTCACGCCACTCGGCCCCGGCTTCGAGGAAGACCTTGTCGAGACCTTCCGACTCCGCCTGCACCTTCACCTTGTGGGAGCCGGGCACGACGAGCGCCCGCAGCCCTTCTCTGACGTGGTGCCCGGTGAGCACCGAGGCTGCCTCGCGCAGGTCCTCGATGCGCGAGTTCGTGCACGAGCCGATGAAAACGGTGTCGACCTCGATGTCGCGCACCGCCGTGCCGGCACGAAGGCCCATGTACTCGAGCGCCCTCGATGCCGCCTCCCGGGCGGCGGGGTCCGTGAGCTCGTCGGGATCGGGGACGGCTTCGTCGATAGCCACGACCTGTCCCGGGTTCGTCCCCCAGGTGACGTGCGGGCGCAGGGCAGCGGCGTCGATCCTCACCGACTTGTCGAACGTCGCTCGGTCGTCGGTGACGAGGGAGCGCCACTCCTCCAGTGCCTTCTCCCACGCCGCACCTTTCGGCGCGTACTCACGCCCTTCGATATAGGAGAACGTGACATCGTCGGGCGCGACGAGCCCGGCGCGCGCCCCGGCCTCGATCGACATGTTGCACACCGTCATCCGCCCCTCCATCGAGAGCGCCTCGATGCCCGGACCGCGGTACTCGATCACGTAGCCGATCCCACCCCCGGTGCCGAGGGTCCCGATGATGGCGAGCACGAGATCCTTCGCCGTGCAACCGGCAGCGAGGGCCCCGTCGACCTCCACCGCCATCGTCCCCGGCCGTGTCTGTGGGATGGTCTGCGTCGCGAGCACGTGCTCGACCTCCGACGTCCCGATCCCGAAGGCGAGCGCGCCGAACGCCCCGTGCGTGGAGGTGTGACTGTCGCCGCAGACCACGACCATGCCGGGGAGGGTGAGCCCGAGCTCCGGCCCGATCACGTGCACGATGCCCTGGTTGGCGTGGCCCATGGGGAAGCACGTGATGGCGAACTCCGCACAGTTGGCGGCGAGGACGTCGAGCTGCTTTCGCGAAACCGGATCGGCGATCTCGAGGTCGAGGGTCGTCGGGACGTTGTGGTCGGCGGTCGCGACCGTGAGCTCGGGATGGCGCACCTTGCGCCCCGCGATCCGAAGGCCGTCGAACGCCTGTGGGGAGGTGACCTCGTGCACGAGATGCAGGTCGACGAAGAGGAGGTCGGGCTCCCCCTCTGCGCGGTGGACGACGTGGCGTTCCCACACCTTCTCGCTGAGAGTGCGTTGCCGCTGTGAATCCTCGGTCAAGCGCCGACCTTCACGATCTCGACGCGCAACCATCCACCGGGCGCCTCGTACTCCACCACTTCCCCGGGGCCTTTGCCCGATGAGCGCCTGACCGAGCGGTGAGCGGGGTGACACCACGTTCAGGTCGTCGTGTCGTTCCTCGATCGAGCCGACGAGGAAGCGCTCTACGTCGTCGTCGCCCTCGTATCGGATGGAGACGATCGAGCCCGCCGAGACGGTGCCGGTGGCCGAAGCTGCACCCACGTCCTCCACGATCCGAGCTTTCGAGAGGGTCGCCTGGATCTGCCGGATCCGCGACTCCATCTTCCCCTGTGAGTCCTTCGCCGCGTGGTAGTCGGCGTTCTCCGACAGGTCCCCGAGCGCCCGTGCAGCTTCGATGGCGCGTGCGATCTCGACGCGCCCGCGGGTGGTGAGGTCGTCGAACTCGGCCTGCAGACGCTCGAAAGTGGCGCGCGTGAGGTGGGTGGGCTCCTCCTCGTTCACTCCGTCGTTCACCCCGCCGAGGTTACCGGAGGGTCCAGGGAGCGCTCCCCGGGCAGGAGCCCCCTGCACCCGCCTGCGTGCGGCGGGGTGTGGTTGACGGGTTGCTCAGGGTGGGAGAGACTTTGAGGGCCATGAACCTCGAGTCCGGGCGCGTAATTATCGTCGAGTAGGCGCACACCCCGCATTGTGCGCCTGCGGAACCGTCCACGAAACGTGGGCGGTTTTTCAATTTCGGAGCGAAGGTTCGACCCCGGCGGCAGTGGCTCGGGACGTACAGGAGCAGAAGCGGAGAGGAACACGGTGGCGAGCGAAGTACGAGGCCGGCACAAGGTCGCCGTCGTCGGCGGCGACGGTATCGGGCCCGAGGTTCTGAGCGAGGCCCTGAAGGTCGTCGCAGCGACCGGCGTGGTCCTCGACACGGCCGACTTCGAGCTCGGGGCGGCGCACTACCTGAAGACGGGCGAGGTCCTCTCCGACGAGACGCTCGACGAGCTCGGTGGCTTCGACGCGATCCTGCTCGGCGCGGTCGGGCCGCCGATTGGGAGCACCGAGGTGCCGAGGGGGCTGCTCGAACGCGGCCTGTTGCTGCGACTGCGGTTCGAGCTCGACCTGTACATCAACCTGAGACCCTTCCTCGCAGCGCCGGGCCTCGAGGGACCCGCCTCTGAGTGCGACTTCGTCATCGTGCGCGAGAACACCGAAGGTGCCTACGCGGGCGAGGGGGGCTTCCTCCGCAAGGGCACCGCGCACGAGGTCGCCACCCAAGGATCGGTCAACACGCGTCTCGGCGTCGAGCGGTGCCTCCGCTACGCCTTCGAGCTCGCTTCCGGAAGACCCCGCCACGAGCTCACCCTCGTCCACAAGACCAACGTGCTCACCTTCGCCGGCGACCTCTGGCAGCGCACGCTCGACGATCTCTCGCCCGGCTTCCCCGCCGTGGCGACCGACTACCACCATGTCGACGCTGCTTGCATATATATGGTGGAGCAGCCCGGCCGCTACGACGTGCTCGTGACCGACAACCTCTTCGGCGACATCCTGAGCGACCTCGCCGGTGCGGTATCGGGCGGCATCGGGTTCGCCGCTTCGGCCAACCTGAACCCCGCCCGCACCGGACCTTCGGTCTTCGAGCCCGTCCACGGAGCGGCGCACGACATCGCCGGCACCGGCCGCGCCAACCCGGTGGCGGCCATCCGCTCCGCAGCGCTCATGCTCGACCATCTCGGCGAGGCCGACGCCGCCGAGCGGGTCACGAAGGCCGTGGCCACGTACCTCGCCGAGCGCTCGTCGCACGGGCCGCAAGGGTCGCAAGGGTCGCAAGGGTCGCCTACTTCCGAACCGTTCCCGTCCACCGTCGCCGTCGGCGACGCCATCGCAGAGAGGCTTTGAAGTGCCCATAACTCCAACCGACAAGGTCTGGCTCGACGGCGAGCTCGTGGACTGGGGCGAGGCCCGCGTGCACGTGCTCACGCACTCGTTGCACTACGGGTCCGGGGTGTTCGAGGGGATCCGGGCGTATCCGACGAGCACCGGTGTGGCCGTGTTCCGCCTCACCGATCACATGAGAAGGCTCTTCGCCTCCGCCAGGGTCTTCATGATCGACGTCCCCTACAGCCTCGACGAGCTCGTCGCCGCCACGAAGCTCGTCGTGTCCGCCAACCACCTCGACGAGGGTTGTTATCTCCGCCCTCTCGTGTTCCTCGGATACGGCGAGATGGGCCTGAACCCCTTGCCGTGCCCGGTGCAGGTGGCGATCGCGGCGTGGCCGTGGGGCACGTACCTCGGCGACGAGGGGATCCGAAGCGGCGTGCGTCTCAAGGTCTCCTCCTGGCAGCGCCACGACCCGAACGCGGTGCCCACGGCGGCGAAGGGCACGGGCATGTACGTGAACTCCTCGCTCGCGAAGGTCGAGGCCCTGAAGGCCGGCTACGACGAGGCGGTGCTGCTCTCGCCGGACGGCAGGGTCTCGGAGTGCACGGGGGAGAACCTCTTCATCGTGCGCGGCGGGCGCGTTATCACCCCCCCGATCTCCGAGGCCGGCGCCCTGCCGGGCATCACCCAGGACTCGGTGATAACGATCGCGCGCGACCTCGGTTTCGAGGTGAGCTTCGAGGCGCTCGTCCGCACGGATCTCTACCTCGCGGACGAGGCGTTCCTGACCGGTACGGCGGCGGAGGTAGTCCCGATACGAGAGGTCGACGACCGGGCGGTGGGCGAGGGGCGGCCGGGTCCTGTGACGAAGCAGCTCCAGGAGACCTACTTCTCCGCGATCCGTGGCGAGATCGACCGCTACAAGGAGTGGGTCGAACATGTCGACTGAGTCGCCCGGTGTCCTCGTTTCTCTTCCCCGAGCTGTTGACATCTTCGACACGACACTGCGCGACGGATCGCAGCAGGAAGGGCTGTCGCTCACGGTCGACGACAAGCTGCGAGTGGCCGAGCAACTCGATCATCTCGGGGTCACCTTCGTAGAGGGCGGTTGGCCCGGGGCGAACCCGAAGGACGAGGAGTTCTTCGCCCGCGCCCCCGCCGAGCTGCACCTCGAGACCGCCACGCTCGTGGCTTTCGGCTCCACCCGCCGCGCCGGCGTGCGTGCCGAGGACGACGAGGTCTTGCGCCAGCTGGTGAAGGCGAACACGGAAGCGGTCTGCATCGTGGCGAAGGCCTCGGCACTGCACGTGCACGAGGCTCTTCGTACCTCGGAGGACGAGGCCATCGCGATGGCCTACGACTCGGTGCTCTTTCTCAGAGAGCACGGGCTGCGCGTCTTCTTCGACGCGGAGCACTTCTTCGACGGATATCGCCAGGACCCCGAGTTCTCCCTGCGGGTGCTGAGAGCGGCGGAAGAGGGTGGTGCGGAGACGCTCGTGCTGTGCGACACGAACGGCGGGAGCCTCCCGCACGACGTCGAGAACGTCGTCGGCCTCGTGTCGTCGAGCTTCGAGACACAGGTGGGCGTGCACTTCCACAACGACTCGGGCTGTGCGGTGGCCAACTCGATCGGTGCGGTGCGCTCCGGTGCCACCCACGTGCAGGGTTGCGTGAACGGTTACGGCGAGCGCACCGGCAACGCCGACCTCGCGATCGCGATCGGCGACCTGAGCCTGAAGCTCGGGGTCCGCACGATCCCACCCGAGCGCCTCGAGCGGCTCACCCCCGTCGCCCACCACATCGCCGAGCTGGTGAACATCGCGCCCAATCCGCAACAGCCCTACGTCGGGGTGGCGGCGTTCGCGCACAAGGCCGGGTTGCACACGAGCGCGATCGCCAGGCGGGCCGATGCGTACGAGCACGTACCGCCGGACGCCGTAGGCAACGGAACCAGATTCGTGGTCTCCGAGATGGCGGGACGCTCCACGCTCGCGCTCAAGGCATCGGAGCTCGGGCTCGAGCTCGACTCGCAGGCGATGGACGAGGTGCTCGACACGCTGAAGAGGCTCGAGCACCGCGGCTACCACTTCGAGGTCGCCGACGGCTCGCTCGAGCTGTTGCTCCGCCGTGCAACGGGATGGGAGCCCGACTACTTCGAGCTCGAGTCGTTCAGGGTCATCTCCGATGCTGACGCCTCACATCGCGGGCACACGACCGAGGCGACCGTGAAGGTCCTCGTCGGGGACGAGCGCATGATCTCGACCGCCGAGGGAAACGGCCCCGTCCATGCGCTCGACTCCGCGCTGCGGCGGGCGATCGGCGCGCACTTCCCCGCACTCGGCCAGATCCATCTCACCGACTACCGGGTGCGCGTCCTCGACAGCGGCCGTGCGACCGCGGCGGTCACGCGTGTGCTCATCGACACGACCGACGGCGAGCGGACCTGGACGACGATCGGTGTCTCGGAGAACATCATCGAGGCGTCCTGGCAGGCGCTTTACGACTCGATCGTCTACGGTCTGTTGCTCCACTCATGACGCAGCCCAGCTACGCACCCATCGGAGAAGAGGACAGGGTCCGCCCCGCTTACCTTCTGCAGACGCCGCTCGACTGGCGGGCCGACCGCGTTGCGGAGATCCGCGCGCCCGAGCATCCCTACGGTCCAGAGCTAGGTGTCCCCGGACCGGACCAGGGCTATGCGCTCCTCGTCGCGGAGGAGCTCTACGCCGAGCGGGTAAAGCTGTCGCCGGGCATCAGCGTGAAGGACGCGCTGCACGGGTGTTGTGCCGTGGCGTGTGCACGCGCGGGTCGGTTCGGGCGCGCTCCTGTCGGAAAGGACGTCGAGCTCGCGCTCGTGCTATTCGGTTTCCTGGGGGAGCCCCCGGCGGATCTGCTCGAGTGGCGGTCACCTCTTTTCCAGGGGACAGCCCACGACTACCACTTGCAGAGAAAGATCGCGGACTCGGTACCCGAGGAGACACTCCGGCTCAAGCTCGACCAGGTGCGCGAGCGCCTGTCGGACTGGCGATCGCTCTTCAACCTCTCCTAGTGGACGGGAAGGTTCGACCAGCGGCGGCCTCTGAGTCCATGAAATCGACAAGTCTCGACGCGAACGGTTTGGTCTTCGACGGGCTGGTCTCCGGCGATACGCAGGACCCGGCCGTCTTGTTGCTGCACGGTTTTCCGCAGACATCGTGGTCGTGGCGACACCAGCTTGAAGCCTTGGCGGCGCAAGGACGCCGTGCGCTTGCGTTCGACCAGCGCGGCTACTCCCACGGGGCTCGGCCGCCCGAAGTGGACGACTACCGGGTCGACCTCCTCGTGTCCGACGCGCTCTCTGTCGCGGACGACCAGGGTTGGGAGCGCTTCGACGTCGCCGGCCACGACTGGGGGGCGGTAATCGCCTGGGCGCTCGCCGCTTCTCATCCCGACCGCGTCAGGACCTTGACGGCGGTGTCGGTACCACATCCCCGCGCCTTCGCAGCGGCGCTCGGCGGGGGCGATTCGGACCAGGTGCAGCGCTCCTCTTATATAGAGGTGTTCCGGGCCGAAGGCGGAGTGGCCGAGAAGGCCCTTCTCGGTGAGGACAACTCTGGCGACGGCTTGCGCGGCGATGTTCGCCGCGTCGGGCTTCCCCTCGGTCGGCGAGGACGTCGAGGTCTATGTGCGCGCCATGCTCCAGCCCGGAGCGCTCACCGCTGCACTCAATTGGTATCGCGCGATGTCGCCCGAGTCGTTCGCCGCTATCGGTCCGGTGCCGGTTCCGACTCTGTTCGTGTGGTCGACCGAGGACATCGCACTCGGTCGCAGAGCCGCAGAGGACACCGTCAACTGGGTGACCGGTCCGTATCGCTTCGAGGTGCTCGAGGGCGTGAGCCACTGGATCCCCGAAGCTGCCCCCGGCGACCTGAGCACCCTGATGCTCGAGCATCTGGCTTCGTTCGCGGAATAGAACCGGTTCTATACTCGAGGTCCATGCCACAACCGGTGATCGTCGAGGCGGTACGCACACCCATAGGCAAGCGTGGGGGTTGGCTTTCGGGACTCCATGCGGCAGAGCTTCTCGGCGCGGCACAGGTCGAGGCCGTGAAGCGCTCTGGCATCGATCCATCCGAGATCGAACAGATCGTGGGTGGATGCGTCACGCAGGCGGGGGAGCAGGCTTCGAACGTCACTCGTACCGCATGGCTGAGCCAGGGACTTCCGTACGAGGTGGCGGCGACGACCATCGACTGTCAGTGCGGATCCGCGCAGCAGGCGAATCATTTCGCAGCGAACCTGATAGCGGGTGGCGCGGTCGAGGTCGCGATGGCGTGCGGGGTCGAGGCGATGAGCCGCGTCGGGCTCGGCGCCAACGCCTTCAACGGGCCGGGCCGCAGCCGCCCTGACGACTTCCCGTGGGACATGCCCGACCAGTTCGGCGCTGCGGAGCGGATCGCGGAGAAATACGGCATCACCCGCGAGGACACCGACGGTCTCGGTCTCGCTTCTCAGAAGAAGGCTGCGGTCGCATGGCAGGAGGCGCGTTTCGAGCGCGAGGTATTCGCCGTCGAGGCTCCCGTCGTCGGCGCCGAGGGTCCGACGGGCGAGCGCAACGTGATCAAAAAGGACCAGGGCCTGCGCGAAACGACCGCCGAGGGACTTGCAGCTCTCAAGCCTGTTCTCGAAGGCGGCATCCACACCGCAGGCAGCTCTTCGCAGATCTCCGACGGTGCGGCGGCCGTGTTGTGGATGTCAGAGGAGCGGGCGCGTTCTGCCGGTCTGCGGCCCCGGGCGCGCGCGGTGGCGCAGGTCCTCGTGGGATCGGACCCCTACTACCACCTCGACGGACCGATAGCTGCGACGTCCAAGGTTCTCGAGAAAGCGGGAATGACGCTCGACGACATCGACATCTTCGAGGTGAACGAGGCCTTCGCCTCGGTCGTCTGTTCTTGGCGGAAGGTGCACGGCGTGGACTGGGACAAGGTCAACGTGAACGGCGGCGCGATCGCCCTCGGTCATCCGGTGGGATCGACCGGCAGCAGGCTCATCACTACGGCCCTTCATGAGCTCGAAAGACGTGAGGGGAAGTTCGCTCTCGTCTCGATGTGCTGCGGGGGAGCGCTCGCCACCGGCACGATCCTCGAGCGCCTGTGACCGGTCTGTAACGTTTTCGCCCCCTGGCCAGTTCAATACCGGGCGCTATCTAACTAGACCCATAAATCAGGGTCGTTGACTTCGGCAAGGAGCGCGCCTACTTTCGGCCGGAGTCCCCGGTCAGGGCGGCCCGAGGAGGAAAAATGGAAGAACGGCTGGCAGCGGAGATCCTGGACGAGGTTCGGGAGTCCCATTCGCCGACCGGGTGGCGTCGTCAGTCCCTTCTCAAGCTTGCCGGCGCCGCAGCCCTCGGTGCTCCGGCGTTCACCGGGTTGCTCCAGGTCTCGATGGCTCACCCGGCGGCGGCGGCGACCAACACCTACGTCGTCAACGTGCTCGGTGACCCGAACCCTTCGGACACCACGACGGGTGCTTGCGCCACAGGTGGGTCGTGCACCCTCCGCCAAGCGGTCAATCAGTTCAACGCGGACCCAACCGGTGACACTGACACGATTACCTTTTCCGTCCGTGGCACCTTCGGCCTCGGAGCGAAGCTAAAGATCGACAACTCGAACAGTGATTCCCTAACGATCACGGGGAACGGGCCCACGGAGACTGTCATCTCGGTCGGCACGTTCGGCATCGGGGCGAAATCAGACCTTCTCATGTCAGGGGTCGAGATCACCGGTGCCACCGGTACGACTCATGGTCTCACCAACTTTGGTGCGGCAGTGGGGCTTGTTGACAGCATTGTCACTGGAAACGCCGACACGGGCTCCGCCAGCGGAGCCGGCATCGACAACGGCATCGGGTCCTTCACCGCCACGAACGACACATTCTCATCGAACAGCGTTTCCAGCGGCACCGGGGGCGCGATCTACAACGACGACATCATGACTCTGGTGAACGACACGTTCTCAGGTAACACCGCTTCCAGCAATGGTGGTGCCATCTACAACGCCGACACGATGACAGTGACGAACGTTACGTTCTCAGATAACAGCGCCACGAGTGGCGGAGCTATCTATAACGCGGACACCGCTACCGTTCGCAACTCGATCTTTGCCGGGCAGAGCGGAGCTAGCGACAACGCTCCGAACAATTGCGCAGGGAGTGTCGCGATCACAGACGGTGGTTACAACGTGGAAGGCGACAGCAGCGGTTCAGGTGCGAACACTTGTGGCTTCGGTGGTACCAGCCTCGTCAATCAGACTGACAATGCGATAGGCCTGGGCACACTTGCGAACAATGGGGGACAGACGCCGACCGAGGCGCTCAATTCGTCCAGCGTCGCCGCATCCCTAGCGCAGTCCAATTGCCCCCCAACCGACCAGCGCGGCGTTGCTCGCCCAGCCACGGGTTGCTCTTCTGGGGCCTACCAGATCGGCCAGATAGGTGTATCGCCCCCGCCGAACTCGCCGACTGGCCTCACGGCCACCAACCAGGGCAACACAATCGTCGTCAACTGGAACTCCTCTTCCGGAGCGAATTGCTACGACCTCTACCGGTACACGCAGGGCACTGTGGCGACGCTCATAGCCACGGTCTGTCCCTCGGGATCGGGCTCCAGCTCGAGAACCGCAAACGCGAGATCTGCACAGACTGCCTCGCCTTCGGATCCGAGCTACACGGACACCAACGTCTCCTGCGGGGTGGCGTACTCCTACTACGTCACGGCCACGAACAGCATCGGGCCCTCAGGACCCTCGAACACCGCGAGCGCATCTGTGCCGTGCGGGACAGGTACCACCGCGTCCCAGGGGTACTGGCTCGCGGGCTCTGACGGAGGCATCTTCAGCTTCGGAAACGTCTCCTACCACGGCTCTGTGCCGGGAGACGGGATACACGTGAACAACGTTGTCGGCATGGCACCTACCCACGACTCGGGCGGCTACTGGCTCGCGGGCTCAGACGGCGGGGTCTTCACCTTCGGTGACGCCACCTACCATGGCTCGGTGCCCGGAGACGGCATCCACATAAACAACGTGAGAGGCATAGCCCCGACAGCAGACGGCGGCGGCTACTACATGGTCGGGACGGACGGAGGTGTCTTCACTTTCGGAGACGCGCTCTACCACGGCTCGGTCCCGGGACTCGGCATCCACGTGAGCAACATCATCGGGATCCTTCCGACCCCCGACGGTGGCGGCTACTGGATCGTGGGATCAGACGGTGGTGTCTTCACCTTCGGTGACGCCACCTACCACGGCTCTGTGCCAGGCGACGGAATCCACGTGAACAACGTCGTGGGTCTAGCCCCAACCTCAGACGGAGCGGGCTACTGGATGACAGGCACAGACGGAGGCGTCTTCACCTTCGGTGACGCCACCTACCACGGCTCGGTGCCGGGAGACGGCATCCACGTCTCGAACGTGAGAGGCATCTTCGCAACCGCAGACGGTGCCGGATACTGGCTCTTCGGGACAGACGGAGGCATCTTCACATTCGGAGACGCCACCTACGAGGGATCGGTGCCGGGTGACGGCATTCACGTGAGCAACGTCCTCGCCGGCGCTACGTAATCAGGACCGTCCAGCCCGGGACCGGTGATCAGAAGACGATCAAACAGAGCCTCCAGTCGACCGCCGCGTTCCGCCCACAACAGTGAACCCGAGAAGGCAGAGGCGGTCCGCGAGCCTCTAGGGCTATGGACTGAGGGTCGGACCGCCGAAGTCTCTGATGACACGATGCCGTCGTGGGAGAGCCAGGCCGCTCAGTACCCTCAAACCGGACCTCCAGGCATCTCATACTTCAGAGGGCAGGTAACCGCCTCCTATTTTGTGGACTGCCTTCTTTATAGAGACGAACACGGCGAGCTGATCGGGATCGCAAACCACTACCCGTCCGACTTGCCACCTTATGAGCGCGAGGGGAACGTCAACGTCTGGGTTCACCCCCAACGCCGGAGACAAGGGATAGGAACTGAGCTCGCGCTCGAATGCGTTCGGAGATGGCAGCCTCATGAGCCCCAGGAAACGCGCTACACCGGCGCGGGACTGAAATGGGTCACGGCAATGAGTAAGAAGTACCGGGACTTGGAGCTGTCCTGGCGGACCGCAGGTTGGCAGGTCTGGCACGACCGCATTTCGAAGGACCGTCCCCAAAGGGATAGCTAGAACCGGTTCTATACTCGCCCGGATGTCCGAGCCCGGTACCGAGCACCTGACCTTCGAGCGCCGCGGCGCCACGGCGATCGTCACCATGAACCGCCCGGAGGCGAAGAACGCCCTCAGCCTCCCGATGCTCGTCGGCATGGTGGACGCGTGGGCCGAGATCGACGGTAACGACGAGATCCGTTGCGCGGTGCTGACCGGCGCGGGTGGCACCTTCTGCTCCGGCATGGACTTGAAGTCGATGTCCGGACCCGAGTCCGAGAAGTACGCCGACCGGATGAAGGCCGATCCGGACATCCCCTGGAATGCGCTGCTCCGCCACCACCAATTGAAAAAGCCGCTCATCGCCGCGGTCGAGGGATGGGCGGTCGCCGGTGGAACGGAGATACTCCAGGCGACCGACATCCGCGTCGCGGGAGAGGGCGCAAAAATGGGTGTCTTCGAGGCGCGCCGCGGCCTCTTCCCTCTGGGCGGTTCGACCGTCCGGCTTCGCCGTCAGATCCCTTTCACGGTCGCGATGGACCTGCTTCTCACCGCGCGGGAGGTGAGCGCCGAAGAGGCACTTCGCATAGGTCTCATCGGAAGGGTGGTGCCCGACGGGGAGGCGCTCGAAGAAGCGCTTCGCATCGCGGACGTCATAAACGCCAACGGCCCGCTCGCGGTCGAGGCGATCAAGCGGTCGGTGCGTGAGACCGAAGGCCTGCCCGAGACCGAGGCCCTCAAGGTCGAGCTCGAGATCGGCATGCCGATCTTCGCCACGGAGGACGCCGCAGAAGGGCAGAAGGCCTTCGCGGAGAAGCGCACGCCTCAGTACAGACGTAAATGAACGACGAAGGACCGGAGGACGACCGGTCCGAGGTCGGGCAGGCGGCAGCGCCTCACGGAGTCTCGGACTTCGGCATCTCCGAGGGCGCCCGCAGACTCGCCCGTGGCCCCGCCCATCCACACGACCCGCGTTTCGAACTGGCCTCAGCGATCCGGAGGCTCACCCTCCTCGCGGTCGCCGGAACGCTCGAGGACCCCGAGATAAACGAAGCCGCGGGCGCACTGTCGAAGATAGCGAGCGACCTCGAGAAGCGGGCCGGCAGCGAGAGACGGCGGCGTCATGAGCCCGACCCTGCTGGGAGCCCACAGGATTTCTTCCCTACGAGCCCGGTGATCGGGTTCGCGAATCCGATCGCTCCGCCCGTGGTCGTCGAGGCCACGGAGACTGGACTGATCGGAAGGGCGTGGTTCGACTATCCGTACGAAGGGCCTCCGGGATGCGTCCACGGTGGGATCATCGCGATGGTCTTCGACGAGATCCTCGGAGCGGCAAACATTGTCACGGGCAGCCCCGCCATGACCGGGACGCTCACGATCCGCTACCGAAAGCCGACTCCGCTCAGGACGGCGCTCTCGCTCGAGGCCTCCACGGTCAAGCGCGACGGCCGAAAGGTGACCACGCGCGGTGCGATCTACTGCGAGGACACACTGACTGCGGAAGCCGAGGGGATATTCATACAGCTCGCGCCCGAGCGCTTCCTGCAGATCGTCTCACACGGAGCGGATCCTGCGGAGGTGCTCGAACGAGTGCGGTCCGACGCAGAACGCCTTGGCTTCGTCCCTCCCGGGATGTCCGCGACGCAGGACCCGGTCAAATAGCGCGCTCGCGGCCCTCCCAGTAGGGGTCGCGCAGCTTCCTCTTGTAGAGCTTTCCGTTCGGGTCGCGCGGCATGTCGTCGGTGAAGTCGATCGTCTTCGGCGTCTTGAACTTCGCCAGACGACCCGAGCACCAGTCGAGGATCTCCTTCTCGAGCTCGATGCCGGGTGCCGTCCCGTCCACCGGCTGCACCACCGCCTTCACCTGCTCCCCCCAGTCCTCGTCGGGGATGCCGAAGACAGCTGCGTCCACCACCTTCGGATGCGACAGGAGGACGTTCTCTATCTCGGCGGGGTAGATGTTCGCACCCCCCGAGATGATCATGTCTGTCTTGCGGTCGCAGAGGAACAGGTAGCCGTCGTCGTCGAGGTATCCGACGTCGCCGACCGTGAAGAACTTCCCGATGCGGTTCGCCTTCGTCTTCTCCGAGTCCTTGTGGTACTCGAAGTCGCCCGCCTGCATCGCCATGTAGACCGTGCCGATCTCGTTCGGCGGAAGCTGGTTTTCCTGCTCGTCGAAGATCGCTATCTCGGAGATCGGCCAGGGCTTTCCCACCGTCCCGGGCTTCTTGAGCCAATCCTCGGTGCTGACGATGGTGCCTCCGCCTTCCGAGGCCGCGTAGTACTCGTCGATCACCGGTCCCCACCACTCGATCATCGCCCTCTTGGTGTCGACAGGACACGGAGCTGCGGCATGAATCATGTGACGGAGCGAGGAGAGGTCGTAGCGATGCTTCGTCTCGTCGTCGAGCGCGAGGAGACGGTGGAACTGCGTTGGGACCATGTGCGAGTGCGTGACGCGGTGGCGCTCTATCAGCTCGAGCATTTCCGCGGGGTCCCACTTGTCCATGAGGACGACGGCGTGAGCCATATGGAGGGAGGCGCCCGCGAAGCGAAGAACCGCCGTGTGGTACAGCGGTGAGCCACAGATGTGCACGTTGTCGTCGCGGGGCATGATGCCGAACAGAAGCAGGATCCCGGCGAGTCCGATCGCCGCGGCGTCCGGGTCGGCACCCGTGAGCCCGCGCCGGACGCCCTTCGGGTTTCCCGTGGTCCCCGACGTGTAGTTCATCGTGTCGCCCAGGCTGCGATCGGTCGGCGTATCCGTCGACTGGACGTCACGCAGCTTTGCGAACGAGCTGAACCCGGATATCTCGCCCACCGACAACCTGTGATCGACCGGGACCCCGGTCTCTTCGGCCGCCTTCGTGCACTCGTCCGCGAAGCGCTCGTGAGCGATGAACACCTTGGCGTCGGCGTCGCGGGCGATGTACGCGATCTCCGGAGCGACCAGGTGGTGGTTGATCGGGACGATGTACCAGCCGGCCTGCAGGGCGGCGAGGTATATCTCGAACACCTCGACGCAGTTGGGCAGCACGAAGGCGATCGTGTCGCCACGTTCGAGGCCGAGCTCCCTGAATCCGGCGACCACCTGGTTCGCCCGTCCGAGAAGCTCGCCGGCCTTGAACTCCGTCCCGTCGGGGCCCACGAGCGCCAGGTGATCGGGCTCTTCCATGGCCATCGCCCAGAAGCCGAAGTCCGTCAAGTCCCTTCCCCCTGCGACGCGTGGGCACCTTCACCGATGCCGGCGGTACGGCGAGGCTAGAACACGTTCTCGTCTCAGGCAACCGAGCGCATCGGTTAGCAGCTCGACTGCCGACTCACTTTCCATCCCACCGGCCTTCCGACTTTCGAGGAATGGGAGAGATGCCCGGACGACGATCGGTGAATTGGGTGGAGGTGCACGGATTTCCTTAATGTCGAAGTGACACGAACGGCAGGTGGGCTGGAGGAAGCGTGGCCGGTTTCTTGGAGGGCAAGGCGATCGCGATAACGGGGGCGGGTGGCGGCATCGGGCGAGCCTGCGCGCTCGAATGCGCGGCCGAAGGAGCGAAAGTCGTGGTCGCCGACTACGGCGTGGGGATCGCGGGTGAGGACCCGAGGAGCGACGTAGCGGACGCCGTCGTAAAGGAGATCAGCGCTGCCGGCGGTGAGGCCATCGCGGTCGCCGACGACGTGAGCAAGGTGGAGGGCGGCGAGCGCGTCGTCAACGCTGCCGTCGAGAACTGGGGACGCATCGACGGGGTCGTCGCGATCGCCGGGATCCTGCGCGAGAGGATGCTCTTCAACATGAGCGAGGACGAGTGGGACGCGGTGATCGCCACGCATCTGAAGGGCCATTTCACCGTCTTCCGCCCGGCGGCCGCCATCATGCGCAAGCAGGAGTCAGGGTCTCTCGTCGGTTTCACCTCAGGTGCGTTCACGGGCAGCGTCGCCCAGGCCAACTACTCGGCGGCCAAGGGCGGCATCGTCTCGTTGGTCCGCTCTGCTGCGGCGGGGCTCCACCGCTACGGGGTGCGGGCCAATGCGATCGCGCCGATCGCACGCACCCGCATGTCCGCGAACGTTCCCCAGGAACTTTCCGACATGGGGGACCCCGAGGACGTGGCACCGATGGTCGTCTACCTGTTGTCCGACGCGGCGAAGGACGTGACCGGGCAGGTCTACACGGTCGTGGGCGGGCGCATCTCGGTTTGGAACCAGCCCGCCGAGGTCCGGTCGATGCGCAAAGAAGGACGGTGGACCCCCGAGGAGATCGCATCGCGCTTCGGCGAGGTCGGACAGGAACGGATGGGCCTGATCGACCAGCTCGAGTCGCTGCGAAAAGCCGCTGCTTCGGGTGACAAGCCGAACGCCTGAGTCGGCACGTGCGCTTCGGTTACGCGGAGTCGATGGTGGATCCGAGTTACTACGTGCCGCTGGCACGGGCCGCGGAGCAAGCCGGCTACCACTCGTTCATCGTTCCCGACTCGGTGGCATACCCGGAGGTCTCGGATTCGCGCTACCCCTTCAATCCCGACGGCACGCGTGAGTTCCTGGAGGACAAGCCATTCCTCGACCCGTTCACGCTGATCGCAGCTCTCGGTGCCGTCACCTCCGAGATCCGTTTCGTCACGTTCGTGCTGAAGCTGCCCATTCGCCATCCCGTTCTCGTCGCCAAGCAGGCGGCGTCGGCCGCGGTTCTCACCGGTGGGCGGCTGGCTCTCGGGGTCGGGACGAGCCCGTGGCCCGAGGACTACGCCCTTTGCGACGTCCCCTGGGAAGGGCGGGGCAAGCGGATGGACGAGTCCCTGGCGGTGATCCGGGGGCTCACGGATCCGGGGGGCGGGTACTTCGAGTTCCACGGGGAGGTGTTCGATCTGCCCGCAGTGAAGATGGCGCCGGTACCCGACGAGCCGATCCCCGTCCTCATCGGTGGTCACGGAGACGCTGCTCTCAGGCGGGCGGCGAGCGTGGGTGACGGCTGGCTGCACGGCGGCGGGGACCAGTCCGAGCTGCCGGGTCTTCTCGCCCGCCTTGCCGAGCTCCGCCGGGACGCCGGTCGGCAGGACGACGAATTCGAGGTGCACGTCATCTCCGCCGAGGCCTACGACCTCGATGGCCTACGTAGGCTCGAGGATCTGGGCGTGACCGACGTCATCGTGGGGTTCCGCTGGCCGTATTCGGTCGGGCCCGACCCGCAGCCGCTGGACGAGAAAATCGAGAGCCTGCGCCGGTTCTCGGAATCTGTCATATCGAAGTTTCGTTAGTCCAAGGGGACGGGCCGATGAGTTTCCGGCTCGTCCGGCGTCGATAAGTACCGTCGGGATGACGCACGTAGGAGAAAGGTCGGTTGAGCGTGTACGAGCAATCCGGGACATGGAGCGGACCGGCGGTCCTCGTCGAGGGAGTGCACAAGTCTTTCGGCGAGGTGCAAGCGCTGTGCGGCATCGATCTCGTGGTCGAGCGAGGCAAGGTCCTCGGGCTCCTCGGGCCGAACGGCGCCGGCAAGACGACCGCCGTGAAGATCCTCACGACGCTGCTCCTTCCCGATCAGGGACGCGCCGTCGTCGAGGGGCGCGACGTGGTCAGGTCCCCGGCTGCGGTCCGCGAGATCATCGGGCTCGCGGGACAGTCCACCGCCATTCAGGAAGAGCTGACCGGGCGCCAGAACCTCGAGATCATGGGTCGGCTGTACCACCTCGACCCCGCTACCCGGAAGGAGCGTGCCGAAGAGCTCCTCGAGCGTTTCGACCTCGTCGACGCCGCCGACAGGCCGACGAAGGGCTACTCCGGGGGAATGCAGCGACGGCTCGACCTCGCGCTGAGCCTGGTTGCGTTGCCCGCTGTGCTCTTCCTCGACGAGCCGACCACCGGGCTCGACCCGCGCAGCCGGCTCGGCATGTGGGACGTCATGCGGGAGCTCGTCTCGGGCGGTACGACTCTGCTTCTCACGACCCAGTACCTCGAAGAGGCCGACGAGCTGGCGGACGAGATAGTGGTCATCGATCACGGGAAGGTGATCGCGGCGGGTACGGCTCAGGACCTGAAGAACCGAATCGGCGGTGACGTCGTCGAGTTCGAGGTCGTCGAGCGTGGCCGGCTGGGCGAGGCTGCGGAAGCGGTGAGCGCGTTGTCCGACAGCGAACCGACCGTGGACTCCGACTCGGCACGCGTGAGCATCCGAGTCGGACAGGGTGGGTCGGACGCACTCGTGGAAACGGTCAGGCGTCTAGATGCGCTCGGGATCCGCAGCGAAGGGCTCGGAATACGCAGACCGTCGCTCGACGACGTGTTCCTCGCCCTCACCGGGCACGGCACGGAGGAGGCCCTGAACGGCACTGCCCAGGGTGGTCGCCGAAGCGGCCGCCGGCAATGAACCGGCACCAGAACGCTCGCAACGAACCGGCACCTGAACCGACACCTGAAACGGCCCTGAACGAACGGAAGACCTGGAGCCTCCGATGAGCACGACAACGATCGATTCTCTCGCTCCCCTCGACATACCACGGCCGCCCGTGGCGCAGAGGCTGCAGCTCGGCTTCGAGGACACCGTGACGCTGACCCGGCGCGAGTTGATCATCTGGTTCCGCAACCCGGCATTCGTGTTCTTCACGATCATCCAGCCGGTGATGTTCGTACTGCTCTTCCGGTACGTGTTCGGAGGAG
Organism: uncultured Acidimicrobiaceae bacterium; assembly: GCA_963737015.1. GTDB lineage: Bacteria > Actinomycetota > Acidimicrobiia > Acidimicrobiales > UBA8190 > CAVTQZ01. Next base: position 104,509 of record CAVTQZ010000001.1, read on the forward strand.
CGATCCCGGTGAAGGTTCCCGGTGGCTACGTCAACTTCCTGATGCCCGGGATCATCGCGCAGTCGGCGGCGTTCGCTTCCTTCGGCACCGCGATCGCATTGGCGCGTCAGTTGCAGCGGGGTGTGATCGACCGCTTCCGGGCGATGCCAATGGCGCGTTCAGCGGTACTCCTCGGAAGGCTCTCGGCGGACACCCTCCGCTTGTCCTCACGGTGGTGGTGATCCTCGCCGTGGGTTACGCGGTGGGCTTCCGCTTCCAGAACGGTGTCGTGCCGGCGGTGCTGATGCTCGTCCTCGGCGTCGTCTTCGGCGTCGTCATCTGCACGATCAGCGCGTACGTCGGTTTGGCGCTCAAGGACGAGGAATCGGTCGGATCCTTCGGGCTCGTCTGGTTGTTCCCGCTGACTTTCGTGAGCGCAGCCTTCGTCCCGGTGCCGTCCATGCCGGGCTGGCTGCAGGCATTCGCCAAGAACCAGCCGGTGACGATCGTGATCGACGAGATGCGCTCGCTCGCCCTCGGTGGACCTCTCGGCCTCCACGCCTGGCAGAGCGCGGCATGGCTGGCGGGGATCGCCGCTGTGTTCGTGCCCCTTGCGGTACGTGCCTACCGCAAGGCCACCTAGACGACCTTCCTCCGCGACTGGGACTTGCTGTGGCAGGCGGCGACCGCCTTCGTCAGCTCCCGCATCGCATCAGGGATGTTCTGTGAAAGCGCGTCGACGTCGCGCACCGCGTTCGGGGATGTCTGCAGCCCGAACGCGATGTGGTCCTTGTAGGACATCGCCGTTACATTGAGCGCTGCGCCATCCACTACCGGCCCGAACGGGTGATAGGCGACCATCTCCGCGCCTCCGCAGTAGAGCGCAACCGGGGCGCCGGGAAAGCTCGAGACGACCACGCTGAACGGTGGCCAACGCGTCACGAATCCCGAGGCCCTGGCGAAACGTGCCGCGGGGGAGAGCAACGCCGGCACTGACAGCTCCGCCATCTCCGAGAAGAAGTCGGGACCGACAAGTCTGTCCTGTGCCTTGGCACTTCGGGCGCTCTCGCTCACCGTCATGAGGCGTACGACCGGGTCGGCGACGTCGGTGGCAAGCGACACGAGGGTTCCCGAAAGACGATTGGTGTGGTCCCCTGGGTCCCGACCCCCGTTTTCGTCGGGACGAACGGATATCGGCATGAACCCGACGAGGGACGCTTCGGGAAGCTCGTCTCTCTCCTCCAGGTACTCGCGAATTGCCGATCCGGTGAGCATCATGATCACGTCGTTCACGGTTGCTCCTGTCGCGGTGCGCACCCGCTGCACGTCGTCGAGTTCGACCCTGGCCATTCCGACCGCCCTGCGGTTGCCTACCTTGGTCGTGAGCGCGGTGTGAGGCCCCCGGAACGGAGAAGGTGGAGCGATCGTGTCCCGCTCGCGGTTTCGACTCCGGATGCGGATGCTGGTCATGGTCAGCTTTCCGAGCAACCTGAGCGCCAGGAAGGTTCTCTCCACCGTGCTCTTGCCGACCTCCCATGCGAGGGAACGCCCACTGGGGTCACCGTCCCCTTCACCTTCTGTTTCCCCTTCGGTGCTCGCTCGGGGAGCTTCCCCGTCCCTCGTACCGGCGCCGGCCTGCGCGCCGGGGAGCAGCGGCTCCAGGTCCATGAGGTGCGCGGTGACCTCGGCTCCTGCGATGCCGTCGACGAGTGAGTGGTGGATCTTCGCCACCCCCGCGACGAGGCCGCCCTCGAGTCCCTCGACCACGTGGATCTCCCACAGGGGGCGCGATCGGTCGAGCGGGCGGCTCAAGAAGTCGGCTATGTAAGCGGTGAGCTCACGCTCACCGCCCGGCGAGGGCAACGCGCCGCGCTTTATGTGGTGGGCCAGGTCGACCTTCGTATCTTCGAGCCAGCGCGGATGGTCCAATCCGGTTGGCACTCCTACGAGCCTGCGGCGGAACTGCGGCAGTTGGTCGAGGCGCGACTCGACGACACGAACGAACGCTTCGTGTGGCGGGGGCGCGCCCTCTGGTGCGGTGGACGGGTCGAGGACCGCGACCGCACCGACGTGGAACAGATTCGTGTCGGACTCCAACGACAGGAACATGGAATCGAGACCGGAAAGTCGTCGCATGAAAAGAACTCCCAACAGGGAAGTGGAAGGACCCGTACCGAGCGAAGACCTGGCTCGTTCATCGAGATCCGCTGGCTTGGCCTTAGCGGACAGACCTACCCATCGTGCCACAGAGTCATGCGCGTCAGGTCAGGTCGGTGTTCCGCAACAAACTTCGTTCTGGTTCGAACGGTTTCAGGCTGTTCGAAAACCAGATGAACCGATGAATTGTGCGCGCATGTGACGGCTGGTGTGAATAGGACATCCAAAAAATATTCTTTGAAAACGTGTTACGAAATCAGCACGAGCCTCCTGCGCGGCCGACCCTGGCCGTGAGAGGCAGGTTCACAGAGGAGTCGCCGGCGCGCAGTGTGTAGCAGCCGGGAGCGGTGACCCAGGTTCGCCGCGAGGTGCTCCAGTACGAAAAGTCCCTGTTGGAGACAGTGATCGTCACGGACTTCGCCTGTCCCGGCGCAAGATCGACCTTCTCGTAACCCGCGAGCGCCTGCGGCGGCTCACCTGTGGACGCCGGGTCCGACACATAGACCTGCGGCACATCCGACCCGGTCCGCCCGCCGGTGTTCTTCACCGTGAGATGGACCTCGACCCCGGAGGCGTTCCTGGTGACAGACATGTTCGAGACCTTGAAGGTCGTGTACGAGAGCCCGAATCCGAAGGGGAACAGAGGAGTGATCCCCTGCGCGTCGTACCACCGGTATCCGACGAGGAGCCCCTCCGAGTAGACGGCGGTCCCGTTCACGCCCGGGTACTGCTGCGGTGTCTGTGTCGGAATCTGAGACAGCGACGCGGGAAACGTGATGGGCAGCTTCCCGGAAGGATCGACGTCGCCGAAGAGGATGGCGGCCGCCGCGTTACCGTCCTGCTCACCCGGGTACCAGGCTTCCACGCACCGACGACACCTGGCCGAGCCACGGCATCACCGACGGCCCACCTGTGTTCAGCACGACGACCGTGCGGGGGTTCGCGGCGGCGACAGCCGCGATGAGCTGATCGGCGTTCGACGGGGTCGTCACGCAGGTGAGATCGCAAGCTCCTTCGTCGTAGTCGAGGTTCGTCCTGTCGGTTCCCTCGGACTCGACGTATCCCGCGTAGACGACGGCCACGTCGGCCGTCTTGGCGAGAGCCGCCGCGGCCTGGAGGTTCGTCCCGTCGTCGTAGACCACAGCGTCGCCGGACTGCGCTGCACGTTGTGTGATCGCGGCGAGGGGCGTGACGACGTCGGGCTGGTTCACGTGGACGCTCCCACCTGCCTGGGTGTACAGGGCGGCGGCCGCGCCTGCGCCCTGTCCTATCGAGCGCGATGCGCTTGCCCGATCCGGCGAACGGCAGAACACCACCATCGTTCTTCAGAAGCACGGTTCCCGCCTCAGCGGCTCTGAGCGCGACCTGCTCATTGGCGGTCGTGTCGACGTCGGCGGACCAAGCTGCCGGTTCCGAGGCAGACCGGATGGTCGAAGAGCCCCACGGCGAACATGCTTCGGAGGATGCGCTCGACCATGTCGTCGAGCACGCTCATCGGGACCTGGCCTTTCTCGACGGCAGTCGTGAGCGGCCCGTTGTAGTAGTCCTCGGAGCCTGGGTTGTTCGGGATCACGGTCGAGAGTGCGTCCGGCGTCTGGACGACGTCCATCTCCATGTCGAGGCCGGCGAGCGCGGACTGCACCGTCGAGTGGGTCGCTCCCCAGTCCGACATCACGAAGCCGGGGAATCCGTATTGCCCGTCCAGGTCAGTCGAGAGGATCGCCGGGTTCTGACAGCTGTATGCGCCGTTCACCTGGTTGTACGCGCACATCACAGCGCCCGCGTGCGACTGGTTCACAGCCGTGTCGAACGGAGCCTGATAGATCTCGTGCTCGGTGCGGTCGTCGATCTTCTCGTCGATCGTCTCGCGGTTGGTCTCCTGATTGTTGGCGTCGTAGTGCTTCACCGTCGCGATCACGTGTTGCGACTGGATTCCGTCGACGAACGCCGCAGCCGTCTGACCCACGAGGTACGGGTCCTCGCCGAACGCTTCGCTCGTGCGACCGTTCAACGGGACACGGGCGATGTTCACGTCGGGTCCGAGGACCACGTTGATCCCCTTCTGGTGCGCTTCCGAACCGAGGGAGGCGCCCAGCTGCTGCTCGATCGCCGGGTCCCAGCTGGCGGCTTGCGAGATTCCGGCGGGGTAGGAAGTCACCCCGACCTGCTCGTCGGCGAGACCGGTCCCCGCGTCGTTCAGCATCAGAGCCGGGACACACAACGAGGGGATCGGAGGCGTGTAGCCAGCGGCTCCGTAGAAGACTCCGTCCGCGACGTACTGGTGGACCATCTGGATCTTCTGGGCGAGGGTCATCGCGCCGACCAGCTCCTGTGCGCGGGTGTCCGGCGACTGTTCCGGATTCATCCAGGGCCCGCACGACGCGGAGGTGCTCGAAGCAGCCGCACGCGCCGGCGCCTGTTGAGCGAGGACCGCCCCGGGAACCGAGGCGGTAGCGCCGAACATGGCGAACGCCGCAATCACCTTGTGCCTGGGCCGACGCCCGAGAGTCGTGCGAGCAGAATCGTGCCCGGCACCCGGGGTCCGGGTCGCGCGGGAAGTGCGGGACATTCGAGGGCTCCTTCTCGGCTACAGGGTTTCGGTGCTCCCCCGATCTCGGTAACACATGGGAGCTTCCTGTCTGGCGAGAAGGGCCAGCTCCCCCCTCAGGTCGCGCCGGCGAGGACGTTGCTCACGTGTATGCCGTCACCCGGCACCGAGCCCTCGTAGGTGGCGTCTCCGAAGGTGAAGATTCCTCCGTCTGTCCCGAAGAGCCAGTATCCGGCACCGTCTGCGGTTGCGAAGATGCCTCTCACGTTCGAGACGTGGATGCCGTCTCCCGGCACCGAGCCGTGGTAGGTGGCGTCACCGAAGGTGAAGACGCCTCCGTCTGTGCCTGTCATCCAGTAGCCCGCTCCGTCTGAGGTTGGGGCTAGACCCACGACGTTGTTCACGTGGATTCCGTCTCCGGGCACCGAGCCGTGGTAGGTGGCGTCACCGAAGGTGAAGACACCTCCGTCTGATCCCACGATCCAGTAGCCGCCACCGTCGGGGGTCGGAAGGATCCCGATGATGTTGCCCACGTGGATGCCGAGTCCCGGGACCGAGCCGTGGTAGAGCGGCGTCACCGAAGGTGAAGACACCTCCGTCCGTCCCGACCATGTAGTAGCCGCCGCCGTCTGCTGTCGAGGCTATGCCTCTCACGTTGTTTATGTGGATTCCGTCTCCCGGGACAGAGCCGTGGTAGGTGGCGTCACCGAAGGTGAAGACCCCGCCGTCTGAGCCCGCGAGCCAGTAGCCGCCCGAGTCGTGGGTAGGTGCCATGCCGACAACGTTGTTCACGTGTATCCCGTCTCCCGGCACAGAGCCGTGGTAGGAGACGTTTCCGAAGCTGAAGATGCCTCCGTCAGAGCCCGCGAGCCAGTACCCCTGGGACGCGGTGGTACCTGTCCCGCACGGCACAGATGCGCTCGCGGTGTTCGAGGGTCCGGAGGGCCCGATGCTGTTCGTGGCCGTGACGTAATAGGAGTACGCCACGCCGCAGGAGACGTTGGTGTCCGTGTAGCTCGGATCCGAAGGCGAGGCAGTCTGTGCAGATCTCGCGTTTGCGGTTCTCGAGCTGGAGCCCGATCCCGAGGGACAGACCGTGGCTATGAGCGTCGCCGCAGTGCCCTGCGTGTAGCGGTAGACGTCGTAGCAATTCGCTCCGGAAGAGGAGTTCCAGTTGACGACGATCGTGTTGCCCTGGTTGGTGGCCGTGAGGCCAGTCGGCGAGTTCGGCGGGGGCGCTACACCGGCCAGTTGGGTGACCCAGGTATCGTTCAGAACCGGCCCCCCCGGGGTTTGTCCACCCTGCCCGCCGAAGAGCACGAGCTGGTCAGTACTCGGATCGTAAACGAGCCGGGAAGTGGAGCGTTCTGGAGGGCCGGATGGACACGGATTGACGCTGCCGTTGCCACAGCCTGGGTCGGTGCTGTCGTCCACCTGCGTCCATGTCGTGCCGTTCCAGGTCCACGTGTCGTTGAAGTTCGTGTAGTAGTTGTAACCGAGGCCGCCGAAAAGAACGAACTGGCCCGATGCCGGGTCGAAGTCCATGCCTGCTCCATTGCGAACCGATGGGCTCGACGGGCAGGGATTGGCATTGCTGTTTCCGCAGCCTGGGTCGGCGCTGTCGTTCACTTGAGTCCAAGTCGTGCCGTTCCAGGACCACGTGGCGTTCCCCTCGTAGTCCTCACCGGCGAAGAGAAGCAATTGATGATTTGCTGCGTCGTAAACCAAATCGGGTGCGACACTGAACGGTGGACTGGTGGCGGGGGAGAGCTCCGTCCAGGTCGTGCCGTCCCAGCTCCAGGTCTGATCATTGCCGTTGAGTCCCGAGAAGTAGATGAACTGCTGGCTCGCCTGGTCGTACGCCATGACGAATCCCGAGTCTCCGGCCGGGGGCGTCGCGGGGAAGAGCTCCGTCCAGGTCGTGCCGTTCCAGGTCCACGTGTCGTTGAGGTATCCGGCGTTTCCATTTCCACCGAACAGGATCAGCTGTTGGGTTGCAGGGTCGTAGGCCATGTAGGAGGCGGCTCGGGGCGGCGGGCTGGAAGTGCAGGTCGTCGTGCATCCGGGGTCGGTGCTGTCGTCCACCTGCGTCCATGTCGTGCCGTTCCAGGTCCACGTGTCGTTCAAATTGTCGCCAGAGGCATCGAGGCCACCGAAGAGGACTAACTGCTTTGTCGCCGGGTCGTAGGCCATCGCATAAGCGGCACGCGGTGGAGGACTCGAAGGACATGCGTCTGTGCAACCGTTCGCAGAGCCGTTCATCTGGGTCCACGACACAGACGGGGCGGCGAGCGCACGCCCGGGGGCAAGCGCCACCGTCGTGAGTGCGACGAGGGGGAGGAGGCCAGCGGGAAGAGCTCGGGCGAGGACTCTGGGCACGAATCCCGCTGAACAAAGCGATCGCCTCATGTCGGACCTCCCTCGCCGTGACCCCATCGTTATAGCTGTCCACGCCTACTTTTGGAGGGATTTCCAGTGGGTCCTGCTAGCCGCCTTCCAGCGCCTCTTCGACCGGCGGTGCGGGTTCGATGATCTGGGGACCGTCGTTCCTGGGGCTGTTCACCGCTCGGTCGATCGGATACTTGACGAGGGTGCCTCCCTGCGCCGGAGCCAAGAACTTGGACAGGAACTCTGGGTCCTGCTGGAGGGGGTCGAGCCAGGCGTCGAAGTCCGAGCGCTCGATGATGACGGGCATGCGGTCGTGCACTTCCCTCATGTCCGGACCGGCGCTCGTCGTGATGATCGTGCAGGTTCGGAGCAGCGTCTCGGGGTCCGGTTCCTTCGATCGCGACTTGTCCCACCACGTCTCGTACAGGCCCGCGAACGTGATGGGGTCCCCGTCGGAACGGCGGAAATAGAAGGGCACCTTCTTCTTCGGGTCGGCGGGATTCGCACGCCACTCGAAAAAGCCGTCCACGACAATTAGACAGCGGCTTTGGCGGAATGGCACCCGGTAGGCCGAGCTCTTGGTGAGGGTTTCGGCCTTTGCATTGATCATCTTGTAGCCCCCTGCCTTCGGGTCCTTTGCCCAGTGAGGCAGGAGGCCCCAGCGATAAATGTCGAGACGCCGTCTCAGTTCTCCCGAGGAGGGCGGTTGACGCTCGTCGCCATCCGGTTTCGCCTTCTCCTCGTTTGGCTCTGCATCCTCTCGCTTCTTCGGCTCGCCTTTGTCTTCGACGATTACGGGCACGCCTCTGGCAGGTGGCACGTTCCAACTCGGACGTCCCTCCGGGTCCACCCCGGCCGCAAGGGCCGTCTCGAGCAGGCGGGCGAGTTCCGACGGGGGCGTATGTATATCGACTCTTCCGCACATGGCCTTGCCAGCCTAAAAGGTGATTGGACGCGCCAAGCTTGTTTCGGTCAACCGATGCGTGCCAATGCTGGCTCGTCGTCAAGGGGGGTCGTCGGTCAGCTTTCCAGCAAGGTCGCCGGCAAGGTGGCCGACACATTCTGCCCCGTGCTCCCCTTCACAGCATTCGGTGGCTCGAGCCACCGGACCCGGATACGAACGCGCGGCTCTGCAACGCCACGCCTTTACAACCGATCTCGCATTGCGAGTCGCCGTTCGCGTCCGGACAGCGCCTCCGCCGGCGGCCACGAGCGCCGCAGTACCAACAGGTCTTTCGGTTTCGCATTGATCGGTCACGTCGCGCGCGGGTGGTCCGAAGTTGGGCCTTCACGTGCTCACGGTTGGTCGATAGTTGCTCGACGGCCGCCGACCGGAAATCTACCGTTCGCCCCAATGCGGACCGGCCTGCGGGCGTCCGGGGGGATCTCGAGCCTCCGACGGTCCGCGGGCATCATTCGTGTCCAGCACGCTCCGTCGCGATGGCGGCATAGCGCTTGGTTCGTAGCCTGTTCGTGTTTCGCTTTAGCCAGTGCGTGCGGCTCAACGCGTTCATCAGCTGCGACAGATGCTGCAGTGATATCCGGCTGGAAAGCCGCCCTGAAAGCGTACGACGCGGCTGCACGTTCAGGTAACTGGCAAAGTCAAACACTGGCGAGGGCCTTCGCTTCACCGCTTCTTGATTCGGTGCAAAGAAATCTTCACAACATCCAAGCTTCCGGGGATGTAGCGGTCGGGGACGAAAAGGTTTTGAGTGTTCGAGTCTTAGAACGTTCGGCCAAGACAAGCGAGCTTCTCGCCTGCGTGCAGGACAACGAGATCGTCATTGATAAAACAACAATGCGCCCAGTGCCGGGAGTCCTAGGCCACGCCGGTCAAGAAAAGGTAAATGCAACACTCATCAACACCGCCATGGCCTGGAAAGTCCAAGCCCAGACGGTTGCAGAGGAAGCTTGCTAGGTCCCGTGTCCAGGAGCTCCGGGTCCCAGCCGCATGACATGTTGCCGAAGCGCTCTAAATGTCTCACGATCCTGGTCAGCATTGTTGCTGCTATTGGCACTTTGGCTTGTTCAACGAGCGCGGGAGCGGGAGTGGGTGCTGGCGCCGTAGGTAACACGGTGTCGGTAGGTGCGTCGTCATCCTCGAGCTCGGACGGCTCGCACGGGCATTCCGGCTCTAGACACGACGGGCGCTTGACCCACCAAGAATCAAGTCCGTCTCCACAATTGTGCACTCTCGTTCCTCTCGCAGAATCGACTTCGGCGCAACTGGCACCTGGAGGTCCCACTCCTGGTCAGTGGTACGTGATGTCTTGCAATGGGCAGGATTTCATTCCGAGCACCGGGCTCTCTTGGGTTCCCTTCGGCAAACAAGGTCCCAAGGGGGCAGCTCCAATCGATCCTTTGGTACTTGCGGAGAAAGCGGCTGATTCGATCGCGCTACCAGGCCCCTCGATCCACACGAATCCCTCCGGTTACACGATCGTCAATTTGAATACATGGCTCTGGGTCGATGAAGCGGCCTGGCGTCCCTTCGTCGCGAGTGCAACTGCCGGACCTGTCACTGCGACAGCCGTTGCGACACCGTCGTCGGTGAGCTGGTCCATGGGTGACGGCGACACTGTCGTCTGTCAGGGCCCCGGCACTCCGTATGACCAAAACGAACCGGCGTCGGATCAGCAAACCAACTGCTCGTATACATACCGCCAATCGTCGGCCGGACAACCAAGCCCCGACGGTGACCCGAACGATGGCGCTTACCAAGTAACCGCTTCTGTCACTTGGACCGTCACCTGGACGGCGACAGGTGCCCCAGGCGGCGGCACCCTTCCGGTATTGCAGACGAGGTCGTCTGAACCGCTTCGTGTCGAGCAAGTGGAGTCGATCACAACTTCGAACTGAACGAGAACAGAGGAGGATGACGCAGGTGGTAGCCACCCTGTCCCGCACCCGGCCTTTTGAGACTGCGAACGGTAAAGACCTTCGCCTCGAGCCGAGCAAGCGCCGCCGTCGTCCCCTCCTGGCGATCGCCTCTCTTGCCCTCGTAGCTGTGTGCGTTGCGGCGTTCACGAGTGCATACATCCATGCGGGCCGTCAGACCTCGGTCCTGGCGGTGGCGGAGCCGGTATCACAGGGGCAGACCATCTCCCCATCCGACCTCAAGATCGTGAAGATCTCGATGTCTTCCGGCATATCGGTGATCCCGGTAAACGCCGCCGCCAACGTGGTCGGACGGCAGGCTGCGACCTCCCTCGTGCCGGACTCGCTACTTGCACCCGGGGATCTGGTGGGAACCGGTGCTCCGCCGCCCGGCAAGGCGATTGTCGGCGTCGCTCTGAAGCCAGGCCAACTTCCCGCAGCCGGCGTATCGCCGGGTCAGGAAGTCGACGTCGTGATGACTGGGCCGCCCGAAGCGCAAGACACGGCGACCAACGCCTCCACCTCGGTTGGGCAGTCTGCTACCGGTCCGGTGAATGGGCCTGGAACGATCCTCGCCCCCAACGTTCTGGTCACCGCCGTCGCAGAACCAAGCGGTTCGGCAGGGAACAACACCATCGTCATCTCGCTCATGGTTCCGAGGTCTTTTGCACCGATCATTGCGAGCGCATCGGCGGCGGGACAGGCGGCTATCGCAATTATCAATTCAGGCTCATGACGACGATCGCGGTGTGCTCCTGCAAAGGGGCTCCGGGTGTGACGACTCTGGCTTGTGCTCTGGGTGCAGTGTGGCCCTCCGATCGGCGAGTAGTACTCGCAGAATGTGATCCGTCGGGCGGAGACATCGCTGTGCGGTTCGGGCTTTCGAATCGGCGTGGCGTATCGAGCCTGGTGCTCGCTCTGCGGCAAAAGACCTGGGACTCAATCCGCCTGGAGGAGCACGTTCAACAACTTCCAGGTGGCCTCGACGTTCTGGTTGGCCCTCTAGGCGCAGATTCCGCGCGGGCACTCGATGTCGAATTGGCCAGAGTCCAGACTCGGCCGGTTCCACCTGATGTCGACCTCTTGGCTGATCTCGGACGCCTCGAGCAAACGACGATCGGACAGCGCCGGATACTCGAGGATTCCGATTGTGCTCTATTGGTCGTGAGATCCGACGCCTCGGGACTGGCACATGCACGGTGGGCGATCGACCGGTTGTGGGAAAGCGGCCACCGCCGCCCCGATCTCGTCCTGTTCGGTGAAGGCCCCTACTCGGCAAGCGAAGCAGCCGCTGCATTGTCTGTTTCGGTAATCGACGTGATTCCGCACGATCCCAAGGGAGCGTCGATGACCTCGGGCGGACCTGGGCGACCAAACGCGCTGCTGAGATCTCCCCTGATCGCGGCGGCAAAACGGATCGTCTCAGCGCTCTTCAAAGCATATGCAGCCTCGCCGTCCGACATCACCGATGAAGGCACCTCGGTCGACGTCGGAGTAGAGCGCGAGGCCTTCAACAACCAGCCCGTAGAGGCGAGATCTCGATGATCGAGTCGCGCCCTTCAGCATCGAGGCTTCGCGCAGAGGTTGCCGATGATCTCGCAGCGTCCGGAGCGAGCACCCTTCCCGCTGACGACCGCCGCGAACTGGCCCGTCAGCTAGTGATGGCTCGTCTTCGGCAGGCTGACGCCCAGCGACTGGCCGACGGCGAGAACCCGCTCGACCCGGTCGAGGAGCAGAGGATCGCTCACGTCGTGCTCGACTCCCTCTTCGGGTTGGGCCGTCTGCAAGCGCTCGTCGACGATCCGCACGTCGAGAACATCGACGTCAACGGCTGCGACCGCGTGTGGGTCACCTATGCGGACGGCACGAAGGAGATGCTCGGATCCGTCGCGGACTCGGACGACGAACTCATCGAGATGCTCCGCTCCGCTGCGGCACGGTTCGGGCTGTCGGAGAGACGCTTCGATACTGCTCATCCCGAGCTCGATCTGAGATTGCCGGACGGCAGTCGGCTGTCGGCATTGATGTCGGTGGTGGGGCGTCCGTCGGTGTCGATTCGTCGTCATCGTTACGTGGACCTCTCGCTCGACGATCTCGTCGACCTGGGTGCAATGGACCGCAAGGTTGCGAGCTTCCTGGCGGCTGCGGTCCGGGCGAGAAAGAACATTGTCGTCGGCGGTGCCATGAACTCCGGCAAGACGACCCTCGTGAGAGCCCTCACATCTGTCATTCCGCCCCGTGAGCGAATCGTGACGATCGAGCAAGCTTTCGAGCTCGGTCTCGACGACATGGTGGAGCGCCATCCCGATCTCGTCGCACTCGAGGCACGTTCCGCAAATGCAGAAGGTGAAGGTGAGATCTCGATGGCGCGGCTTGTTCGCCGCGCTCTTCGCATGAACGCCGATCGAGTGATCGTCGGCGAAGTTCTCGGCGACGAAGTCCTACCGATGTTGAACGCAATGAGCCAAGGCCGCTCGGGCTCCATGTGCACGATCCACGCGGACTCTTCGTCGGGAGTCTTCAAGCGGCTCGCCTCGTACGCGGTACAGGCACCTGAGCGACTCCCGCTCGAGGCGACCAACGTCTTGATAGCGGGCGCCGTGCATTTCGTGGTGTTCGTGGAGGTTCGCGACGCCGCTTCGAACGACCCCCACTCGAACATGGACCACCTCTGGAGTTGGACGAGCAACGACATCGGGGGAAACGGGGTTAGCAGTCATCCACGCTTTCAAGCCGTCCGCCGCGAAAGGTTCGTGTCGTCCGTTCGCGAAGTCATCGACGCCGACGGGTTCCAGGTGATCTCGAACGAGGTTTTCAAGCCCGGACCGGACCGGCGGGCTTTGGTCGGCGCACCGTTGCGCTCGAGCACCCTCGACGAGCTCGTCGCTCACGGCTACGACCCGGCGAATGCTGGGAGGGAGGTGTCGAGATGGCCGTGAACCCACTCGTCGTTGCGAGCGCGATCGGTGCGGCGCTCGGCCTCGCAGGATTCCTTTTCGCAATCGCCGGGGGAGGACAAAACGCGCGGCGGAGGCGGCTGAAGGTCCCCCGTCTCACGAGACGAGCCGTACCCGCCGTTGGTGGAGGTTTGGTCGTCCTGCTGCTCACCAGGTGGCCCGTCGCAGCACTTCTGGCCGTTGCGGCGATCGCATATGCGCCTTCTGTCCTCGGACGCACCTCTGCGACGCTTGCTGCGGAACGCGTAGAGGCGATTGCCGTGTGGACGGAACTACTCCGGGACACGCTCGCTGCATCTGCGGGAATCGGCGAGGCGATCTTGGCTACCGCTCCGGTGTCCCCCCAGGCCATCCGGGAACAGGTGGTTCGTCTGGCCGACAGGCTCGCGAGCGGCATCGCCATGTCTGACGCCATCAGAGCGTTTGCCGACGAGGTGGACGACCCGAGTTGCGACCTGGTGGCCTGCGCCCTCTTGCTTGCGGCGACGTCGCGAGCGCAGAAATTGGCGGAGCTGCTCACGGCTCTGTCCGAATCGATCCGCGAAGAGGTCGCGATGCGTTTGAGAGTCGAAGCAAGCAGGGCCTCCGCCAGAAGCAGTGTCCGCACGATCGTCGTCTTCTCGTTGTCATTCGCCGTGCTCTTGATGGTGATCGCCCACTCCTACCTCACGCCTCTCGGCAGCCCGGTCGGGCAACTCGTTCTCGCTGCTGTCGGGGTTTGTTACGCGGGGGGTATCGCGTTGATGGTCCGGCTCGTGCGCCCGCCGGCACAGCTCCGCATCCTTGCCCCAGCCGGCGCGGGCCTTGCGGCAAGGCTGGCCGAGGACAGCGCGTCATGACCTTGGCTCTCCTCTGTTCCTTCGGAACCGGTCTCGGACTGATCGGTCTCGTTGCAGGAGTCCGTCACCGGCGACCGAGTCTTCAAACGATCTTCGAGACTCTGGACAAGGACACCGACTGGCAGCAACGAGATGGGAATCCGTCGCCCCAATGGCGGTTCGACCGATCGCTCGGTGCCCGTCTCAAAGTGGTGATCGAGGAGAGGTCCTGGATCAGGAAGCGGCTCGAACCGTCTTTGCGGCTGGTCGACATCACGCCCGAGACCCTGTGTGCACAAGCGGTGCTCGGTGGTGCGGTCGGTTTCCTCTTACCTATCGCCTGCTGGGGGATCGTGACCGCCGGCCACCTGCATGTATCGGTCTTCCTGCCCTTGTGGGTCGGCCTCGCCTTCGCTGCCTCAGGTGCCGCGTTGCCGTTCGTGGTGTTGTCGGGCGAGGCGAAACGTAAGCGCCGAGCGGCGCGGCGGGTCGTCGGCTCGTTTCTCGATCTGGTCGTTCTTTGCCTCGCGGGAGGTATGGGAATCGAAGGAGCGCTTCACGCCGCTTCTCAGGTGGGTGAGGACGACGTGTCGATCCGCCTTCGGACCGCTCTCCTCTTGGCCAGGGATTCCGGGACGACTCCTTGGGATGCACTTGCTCAGGTGGGCGCCGACTATGGGCTGTCCGAGCTCGACGAACTCGCCGCCGCGGTCGGCCTGGCAGGCAGCCAGGGAGCGAGAATTCGCTCGACGCTCGCCGCCAAGGCTGCCTCCATCCGCCGCCACGAGCTGTCCGACTCCGAGGCGGAGGCGAACGCGATCACCGAGCGGCTCTTTTTACCTGGCGTGTTCCTGCTAGTCGGCTTTCTGCTCTTCATCGGGTACCCGGCCGTCGCTCGGATCGTCGGGGGTTTTTGACGCACGAAACAAGAAAACCGGAAGGAGAGGAAATGTTCGATCAAGTCCGAATTGTCTGGTGGTATCTCCGTGCGGTCGCAGCGAACGCGACCTTCCTCGACCGAGTCGATCGGAACGAGGAGGGGAGTGTCGTCGAGAAGGTGATCCTCACAGCGATCTTCGCGGCGCTGGCGATTGCCGTTGGGGCCATCATCGTGTCCAAGATCACCGCCAAGGCCAACTCGATAAACCTGAATTGAAACCGCACCGCGCCGAGGTCGCTCGGAGCCGTGGGGGTTCGTCCAGATGGGGTGAGGCCGGGTCGACTGTCGTCGAGGCGGCAATCATCATCCCGGTCGCCATGCTCCTGATCATGTTGGCGGTTCAGGCATGTCTTTGGGCTCACGCCGCGAGCCTGGTGCAGAACGCAGCTGCGCAGGGCGATCAGGTCGCGACGCAAGCAGGAGGGTCGGATGCCGACGGAATTGCACAGGCCCAGGACCTGTTGTCGGCGACCGGGTCACACGTCGTGGTGAACCCGTCCTTCGATGTGAGCCGTCTGACAGGCGGGTTGCTCGAGTTTCGTGTCACGGCGAGCGCAGAGTCACTCATTCCGGGGCTGGATCTCCACGTATCGGCGGTCCGCGTCGGGGCGATTCAGGAATTCAGAGAATCCGGATGATGAAGACCAGCAGCCGCGACCACGGGAGCATGACTGTCGAGCTCGTTCTTCTCGTCCCGATTGTCGTCGTGTTCGCTCTGCTCGCCGTCGGGTTCGGGAGATACGAGCTCGCTCGCCAGCAGGTGATCGGTGCCGCCAGGGCCGGAGCCGAAGCCGCGGCCGTTGTGGCCTCCCCGTCGGATGCACAACCGGCTGCGCAGTCCGCCGCCACACCAGGCATCGAAAGCCTTGGCCACGATTGTGTCGAACTCGAGGTGGGCACCGACACCGCTCGCTTCGAGCCCGGTGGTTTCGTACGGGTGTCGGTCACGTGTCATGTCGCGTTCTCGGACCTGCTCGTTCCGGGCCTTCCCGGCTCGGCGGTCGTATCCGCCGTCCAAACCGCCCCGATCGATCCGTACAGGTCCGTCGGATGACAGCGGACTCGACGCCGTTCGAGCCGTTCGACGAGTGGCGGACCGAGCGGGAATCCGGCTCGTTGACGGCGTTCGTAGCCGTGTTCGCGCTCGCCCTTTTCGCTCTGATCGGACTTGTAGTGGACGCCGGCCGAGCGGTCGCTGCCAAGCGATCGGCGTACGACATCGCAGAGCAAGCGGCGAGAGCGGGCGCCGGCCAGCTATCGGTTGACGCGCTCCGTCGGGGGCAGGTGGTCATCGACCCCGCGGCTGCGGTGCAGGCGTCGGACGCCTACCTCGCCGCAGCTGGGCAGAACGGGACGACTTCCGTATCGGGTCAAACAGTGACCGTTCGGATCGAGGACACCGAGCCGACCGTGATGTTGCAGATCGTCGGCATCGACAGGATCAACGTGACGGCGGTCGCGAGCGCGTCCGACGTTCATGGCGTCACTCGATCGGATTGACAGGGATTGATGCGAATGAACGATCATTCAACCGCCAAGGGTGTTCGGCCCGGAACGGGGAGCCGTTCCATCGAACGTCTACAACGTCTAGGACGTCTCGAACGTCTGGGACGTTTCGCAACTGCAGTTGGACTCGCCATCGTGCTGTGTGGGGTGCCGCTCGTCCTCACGAGTCTTCACTTGGCGCCTCCAATCGGTCACGTCGTAACCGAAATCGGGCATCCAGGAACCTGGAACCACCTCCTGCAAAGCCACTTGTCGGACGACGCGCTCGTAAAGATCGTCGTCTTGGTCGCTTGGGTCGCCTGGTGCTGGCTGGCTCTATGTGTGCTTCTCGAGATCATTGCAAGCCTCAGGGGTGTCCCGACGATTCGCCTACCGGGTAGCAGGCACGCGCAGTCCCTTGCGGCCCTTCTTGTCGGTGCGTGTCTCGCGCTCCTCCCTGCACCACGAACAGCGTCACATCTGAGGATCCAGACGGTCGCGACGGCGCAGCTCCATCCCGTGACGATGAGCGAGGTCGTCCTTTTCGAGGATCGCGTCTCGACATGGCCGGGCTCTGCGAACGAAAGGGATCCCGTTTCGCACGTGTCGACCCTCTCGGGGAACGGAGAAGGGGGGGCGGAGGTTGCCAGTTCCGAAGCGCGGACCTATGTCGTCAGACCGGGCGACACACTTTGGTCTATCGCAGAGGAACAACTGGGTTCCCCACTTCGTTGGCGCGAGGTCGCCGCGCTCAATCTGGGTCGGCCCCAGAGCGACGGCCGGGAGTTCACGGACGCACATTGGATCTTCCCCGGGTGGGTCCTCGCGCTGCCTGCGTCACCACCTTCTTCTCCCGTCGAGTCTTCGTCCGTTGCTCCGGGACCGGCTCCTTCTGCGTTCGCCCCGTTTGTCCCTTCCGAGTCGGACGGGCCGCGACAAGACGTCCGGTTGCCCTCCCTGGTCGACGATGCGCCCGCACCGCCGGGACCCTCGTCGGTCAATGGATCGAGGTCGTTCGCAATCGACTCGGGCAATCCGGCGTCGGGCCATCACGGTGATCACGGTCATCACGATCCCGTTCCGATAGCTCCGATCGGCTTCGGAATTCTCGGAGCGTCCGTGATCGCTCTGCTCGACCGCATGCGCCGTGCCCAACAGAGGCACCGGCGTCGTGGACTGCGGATCACTCTTCCAGAGGGTGAACTCTCCGATTTCGAGATGGGTCTGAGGCTCGGCGCAGACTCAGACGCCGCCGATTGGATCGATATAGGCCAACGCCTCCTATCGGCCAGCTTGACCGGTCGCGACAACCGAGGCAACGACTTGAAGGTGCCTCGTCTCGTCGGGGCACGATTGCTCCCGGAGGTCGTCGAGTTCCTTCTCGACGGTCCTTCTTCGCAGCCCCCTCCCCCCTTCGAGGAATCGCCCGACAGGTCGAGTTGGCTGTTGCCGCGCGAATCCGGACTTTTGGAGCGCCTCAGGAACGACCCCACCTTGAAAGGGTCAGATGTACCTGTTCCCGGGCTGGTCACCCTCGGGCGCGACGAGCACGGCCTCATCCTGCTCGACCTCGAGCGCGTTGGATCGCTCGAGATACGCGGATCACAGTCGGAGCAACTCGCTCAGGCGATCGCGGTCGAGATGGCGTGCTCGAGATGGTCGGACCAGGTGGACATAGTCGTGGTGGGGATGTTCCCGGAGATCGAGCAGCTCGAACGTGTGATCCATGCGACCAGCATCGCCAGCGTCGTTCAGCGTATGGGACGCCGAGTACTGGAGCGAAAGAAGTTGCTCGAGATCGTAAGGCACGCCACGAACTATGAGACAAGGTGGCTAGAAGGAGGAGACGCCTGGGATCTCTGTTTGGTTCTCTGCATGGAAGGAGCTGCCAGAGCAGAAGGCGATGCTCTGTCCGAGCTTGTCGAACTCGCCGGAGATGGCGCGTTGGGATTGTCGATTGTCTTCTGCTCGGACGATTACCTCGGAGCAAGGACGCGCGTCGTTGCCGATGGGGGACCGCTTCTCTTCGAGGGCTTCGGCAATCAACTCACATCGCTGAGGGACTCGCCGGTCTGGCCACAAGCGGTCCCTGAAACCTTCGTCGAAAATGTGACGACTCTGGTGGGTGTGGCATCAGATCTGGAAGGAACCTTCGCACCCGCTTCGGAAGAGCACGATGCGCCTTCGATCTCGATTACGGAAGAGTTCGAGGTGCAGGAAGGAGTGGTAGTCGTAAGGGTGTTGGGCCCCGTCGATGTGATAGGAGCGGCGCGTCCGTTTACGAGAGCATGGGCGCTAGAGCTCGTCGTCTACCTCGCGATGCACCGCAAATCTGTTTCGACGACAGAAAAATGGGCGACTGCACTTTGGCCAGATCGTCTGATGGCCCCGGCAAGCCTCCACTCGACCGCCTCCGCTGCACGTCGCGCGCTGGGCACCACGTCCTCTGGGGTGGATCATCTACCACGCAGTCATGGCAGTCTGTCATTGGGTCCGGGCGTAACGACAGATTGGGACAGCTTCGTCGCGCTCTCGCGTTCAGATGATCCGCAAGCCTGGAGGCGAGCGATCGAACTCATCAGGGGCCGTCCGTTCGAAGGTCTCCGCGCGGCGGATTGGGCCATTTTGGAGGGAATTTCCGCGATGATCGAAGCCGAGGTCGTGGACCTCGCGAGCCGTTACTCGGAATGGTGCCTTTCGAGCCGGAATGCGGCAGATGCCGAATGGTCGGTACGTCACGGGCTGATGGTGAGCCCGTACGACGAACGTCTCTATCGTCTCCTTATGAGAGCTGCAGACGTGGCCGGCAATCCCGCCGGTGTCGAGGCGGTCATGAAGGAACTCGTTCACTTGGTTGCCGAGGACATCGAGCCGTTCGATGCCGTCCATCCAGAAACGTTCGAGTTGTACCGTTCTCTGTCGAGGAGGACCTCCGCACGCGGAATTTGAATAGCGACGGCTTTCCATCAGTGCCAAGCTTCCTGCGTGGGTGAGTGCGAGGAATGCGGCTTCGACTACGGGGCTGTCGACACCTCGGAGATTCCTGCTTTGATCGAGAGTGAAGTCGCTGAAATCACCGCTCTCATCTCGCAAATCCAGGATTCAGCGCTGCGAATCAGATCGCAACCGTCCGTCTGGTCGCCCTTCGAGTACGCATGCCATGTGCGTGACGTCCTGCTGGTGCAACGTGATCGCGCGTTGTTGGCACTGGTGGAGGACACTCCGAGTTTCGTTCCGATGTACCGCGACGAAAGAGTCGCAAATGCGGGTTACGGATTCGAACGGGTTGCGGAGGTGTCCGAGGAGCTTCCTGTGGCAGCCCGGCTCATTTCGAAGCTCGCGGCCGGCATGACTCAGGAGCAGCTGGCCAGGCGTTGCACCTATAACTTCCCCGAGCCCACCGAGCGCGATGTCGGGTGGGTCTTTCGTCACACCCTCCACGAGGTGGTCCACCACAAGAAGGACATCTCGGACGGGCTCCGATCAAGCGGCGTCACCTGAACCTGTGTACGAGTGGTTGGCGCGGTAGAGCCATTCCATCGTGTCGTGTAGGTCGAAGGGATCGTTGTAACCGCAACAGAGGGTGTCTCCGTGCACCGAGAGGCCACCCTGAGTGTGTTGGTCCCGAAGGCTCGGTCCTGACGCCCGCCGTGTCGGCGCGACGATATCGATCTCTTCTCCAGCGGGATTCCAGACCCGCACAACTCCTGCGCAGTTCATCTCCAGGCGGTATCCGCCCTCGTGAACGCGGCGGTGGTGATACCTACACAAACTGACCAGGTTCGAGACCTTGGTCGGGCCGCCTTTCGACCAGAAGATGACGTGATGACAGTCGACGAAGCGCCTCTGGTTACACCCCGGCCAGCGACATCCCATGTCCCTAGTCCGCACCGCCCGGCGTATGTGTCTCGGGATCGATTGGGTCTTGCCTTCGGGCTCCAGAATGCCGTCTTGCCGGTAGACGAGGCGCATTACTCCTGCGTCACAGGCGAGTCGTCGGGCCGTGTGGGAGGAGACCGTCCCGACCTCCTCGATATGGCTGCAGCCCTCTGCGCTCGGATCGTTCAGCACCTTTTCGTCGACGTGTACGACCACAGACACAGCCGGTGTCTCGTCCGACTGGGAGAGACCGTTCTCGAGGACCGACCGGCAGACCGCGACCAGCGCGTCAGCCTGGTTCCTGGCGTAAGCATCGTCCCGTTCGCCCACGAGCTCCATCAGATTGGGATCGCTGTTCGTGGAAGACGTTTCCGCGGGAACGTCTTCCGTGTTCTCGGCGGACTCGGCGGACTCGGCGGACTCGGATGATTCCTGATCCTCCGTTTCGGCCTCCCCGTCCTCCTCGATCGCAAGGCGCGCCTTTTCGATCGCGGACAGCACGACACCGGCGTCGTCTGGCGCGAGTCGTGCGCAGATCACGACCATCCCGTCCCGGTCGCTGTAGCTGCGCACGAACCTTCGCTCGTGGCGCTCTAGCGCTTCTTGTCCTTCTTTCGGATCCGCCTTCCGGTACGAGCGCACTATGAGCTCGAGTTGGGCGGCCGTCGCCCATCGTGCCCAGTCGACGAGGGTCGATTCGGTCGCTTTCGTCGCTATGCGGGTCACAGCCCTGACCTTGGAGTACGAGATCTCCCCCGAGGCAAACGCCGCTCGGATGAGAGGAAGGTCCTCCAGCGCATGCCCGACCCGAAGTTGCTCTCTGGCTGCCCCGATACTCAGACCGATCCGCCAACTCAGCCAGTGCGCACACGACCGCGTGCCCAGGTCGCACCAGATGTCGCGGCGGTCGATCTCGGCGATGAGGAGAACCTGGTGGCATTCCGCAGCCGCGAGATCGGCTCCGTGTCGACCGAGCTCTTCCACGAGCTCGGAGTCCGTGAGGCCCTGCCCCACATTTCCTTCTACACATGATTTGAGATCGAACATGTATTCGATGATACGCAACGGCTGTGTCACTGACCTGGGCCTTTACACCTTCAGCAGCCCTGCGGACGAAGTGAGGTGCACACGTTCCGTGGGGTCTCAGGGCGATTCCGTGAGAGACGGCGTTTCCGCGGGAACGCACAGCCACGGCCAGAAAGCCGCTCGGAACTTTTGGCGGGCGGGAACCGTCAAACCTCCGAACTGTCGAACCTTCGAAAGCAGGTGAAGGAACATGCACAGGCGAGTCTCCTCGGCGGTGGTTGCGACGGCAGTCGTCCTGGCGGTTGCGACTGGGGGCGCCGCCTTGGGACTTGCGGTGTCGAACGACACCGGCCCGTCTCAGGGAGCGAGCTGTCAATCGACCGGGCCGAAGCTCACGGTCCAGGGCACCGGAGATGCAAAGGGGCCACCTGACCTCCTCACGATCTCGGTCGGCATCAACGTCACCGAGCAGAGCGCGCAGGCCTCGCTCGTGGCCGACAACTCGAAGGCCACCGCGGTGACGTCGGCGCTGAAGCAGGGGGGCATCCTGGAAAAGGACATGCAGACCTCCGACCTGTCGATCAATCCGAACTACAACTCGAACGGTGCGGTCACCGGATATCAGGTGACGAACACGATGACAGCGAAGTTGCGCGACTTCTCGAGCGCAGGTTCCGTGATCGACGCGATTGCGGGCGCAGCTGGCAACGCGGTCCGGATCGATTCGCTCTCGTTCTCCGTGGAGGACCCGCGCACGCTCGAGAACGAGGCACGCGACCAGGCCGTCCATCAGGCGGTGAGCCATGCCAGGTCGATGGCACAGGCGGCGGGAGAGCGGCTCGGCCCAATCTGTGCGTTGAGCGACCAGACGCCGTTGCCGCCGTCTCCCATCGGGTACGACTTCAACGCGGGGCTGGGCTCGGCCGGCGGAGCTGCCGTGCCCGCCGCCCCGGGAGTTCCGCTCGAGGCCGGCACCCAGGAAAGCTCCGCCCAGGTGTCGATCGTGTACGCCTTGGAGCGCTAGGACCAGGGCCGGGGACGAGGGCCAGGGCCCAGGGACATCGCAGCCCGGCGTCTATTGACACAAGCACTACAGACGGCAAACATGTCCGCAACAAAGAAAAAATCAGACGCCATCGGGGGGGCGGATGACCACGCTTCGGACAAGGCTGCTCGCTTGTTTCGCCGCTGTCGCCGTCCTGACCGGCGCAGTCGTGCTCGTACCGGCGCTCACCGCTTCGGCAGACGTGGTGACGCCTTCAGGCGCATGCACGGCCACGGGCCACTGGGTCGGCCAAGGCGTCACCCGTAGCTCCACCAGTTACGTCTCCTCGGACGTCGTCACCGTCCCCCAGAAGGACAAGGTGAATTGGCAGGGTCACGAGGAGGGGAAGCCGATCGGGTACTTCGGTCCCTCCAGACCGATCGACGGCGCAGTGCAGGTGACCGTGCCCTTCGGGATCAAGGTGACGGTATGGCACTGGGGGGGTCACAACAGCCAGCGCTACTCGAACGAAGGTCAGGAGTCGTACCACGTCCCTTCGGTTCTCGTCGGCATCCGGATGAAGCTCTCGGGATACGAGAGGGACAACGGAAAGCTCATCTGCTCGGGCTCGGTGTACGTACAGGTCATAGGCAGCAGGTTCAAGAACCCCATCGGCTGGGCGGGACTCGCGGGAATCGTGGTCTTCGGCGCAGGTCTGTTGGCCGCCGGCTTCCGCAAGACCGAGCTCGCATACGACGACATCAACCCCTGAGTCAGGAGAACGGAAGATGGCGAGGAGAAGAGCCAAGGGACATCCCGTCCTCGGAGGGATCTCGGGGGTCCTTTTCGGGATATTCCTCTCGGTCGCGCTGACGGTGTACGCGAGGATCCCGCTCGACAGCGTGCTCTATTACATCCTCACGGCGGCGGGCCTCGTGGTCGGCTTGCTCCTCGGCTTCACCGGGCCGTTCAGGCGGCGCAGACGCAGCAAGGCCGGCGCGCACTCAGCCGCGTAGGACCTCGACCTCGGCCTCGACTTCGACGTTTCGAGCAGGCGGCCAAACAGGCCCCATCCGACGGTCTGCCAGGGCCGTAGCTAGCATCCGGCGGGTGAACGAGGTGAAGGAGGCGAAGGAGGAACGCCGGCTGTTCATCGGCGGCGAATGGGTGGACGCCTCCGGTGGGACCTACGAGGTGACGAACCCCGCCACCGAAGAGCCGGTGGGACTCGCTCCGAACGCCACGGTCGCAGACGCACAGGCCGCGGCCGCAGCGGCGAAAGAGGCGCTCGGATCGTGGGCGGCGACCGATCCGGCCGAACGGCTGGCCCTCATGGCCGAGGCTGCCAAGGCGATAAGGGCCCGCGCCGACGAGCTGCTCCCGCTCGTGATCGCCGAGACCGGAGCCACCGCGGCTGTCGGGTCGCGCATGCAGGTGCCGGTGGCGGCGGACCGCTTCGACCGGTACGCGCGCGACCACCGACACGTCTCGGAGAGATCGCTGCCACCCCAGGTCGCGAGGGGGACTCCGCTTGCGCCGGGCGGCCTCATCAGCGCGCTGGCGCTGCGTCAGCCCGCCGGCGTGGTCACCTGCATCACGTCGTACAACTTCCCGCTCGTGAACATGGCGGGGAAGGTGGCCCCAGCCCTCGCCATGGGCAACACGGTGGTGATAAAGCCCGCTCCCCAGGACCCGCTGGCGATCGTAGAGCTCGTGCGGATCCTCGAGGAGGTCGGCTTCCCGCGGGGCGTCGTGAACCTCGTGAACTCCGCGGACCCGGGACCCGCGCAGGCGCTGGTCGAGTCGCCGGACGTCGACATGGTGAGCTTCACAGGTTCCACGAACGTCGGCACGCGCATCGCCGAGAGCGGAGGTCGCACGATGAAGCGACTGCTGCTCGAGCTCGGCGGCAAGGGCGCTTGCGTCGTGTTCGACGACGCGGACGTCGCGGCGGCGGTGGGCTGCATCGGCTCGACGTGGAGCTTCCACTCCGGCCAGATATGCACTGCACCGACCCGTGCCGTCGTGCAGCGAGACGTTTTCGACGAGGTCACCGAGCGCCTGACGAAGTATGCGGGCGCGCTCAAGGTCGGGGACCCCACCGAACCCGACACCGTCGTGGGCCCGCTCATCTCGGCCATCCAGCGCGAGCGCGTGGAGGCCCACATCGCCGCTGGCGAGAAAGAGGGTGCCGAGGTGGTCACGGGCGGAGGGCGCCCCGGTCACCTCGGTCGCGGCTATTACGTCGAGCCCACGCTCATCACCGGCACGAACACGATGACAGTCGCACGCGAGGAGATCTTCGGTCCCGTGGTGGTCGTCGTTCCCTTCGACGAGGAGGAGGAGGCGGTCGCCGTCGCCAACGACAGCGACTACGGCCTCTATGACTATGTGTTCTCTCGTGACACCGCCAAGGCTTTCCGGGTAGCGAGGAGGCTGCGCGCCGGACACGTCGGGTTGAACACGGCACAACGGAACCACGAGGCGCCATTTGGCGGATTCAAGATGTCCGGTGTCGGGCGGGACGGTGGGGATTACGGGCTCGAGGCTTACTCGGAGCTGCAGTCGATCATCTGGAGTGCATAGCAATGACTGAATATGACCTCGCCATCATGGGCGGCATCGTCGTCGACGGCTCGGGCCTCGCCCGCAGGCGGGGCGACATCGCCGTCAAGGACGGCCGCGTAGCGAAGATCGGCTTCGTCGACCCGAAAGAAGCGGAGCAGGTCATAGACGCCGACGGCCTGCACGTGGCACCCGGCATCGTCGACGCGCACACGCACTACGACCCGCAGCTCACCTTCGAGCCGTACGCCACCTCGTCGTGCTACCACGGCGTCACTACCGTTCTCGCCGGCAACTGTGGTTTCTCTGTCGCGCCCAATCGCCCCGACCAACGCGACTACCTGGCACGGATGTTCGCCAAGGTCGAGGGCATGTCACCCGTCGCCCTCTCGGCGGTCCGCTGGGATTTCACTTCCTTTCCCGAATTCCTCGCCAAGCGCGAAGGCCATCTCGGAGTCAACATGGCCTGCTACGTGGGCCATTCCGCCATAAGGCGCACCGTCATGGGGGACGAGGGATCCGAGCGCGAGGCCACAGAGGACGAGGTCGAGCAGATGCGCCGCGTCGTGGCCGAGGCGATGGAGGCCGGCGCCGCCGGTTTCAGCTCGTCGCACGGGCCGACGCAATTAGATGGTGAGGATCGCCCGGTCCCGAGCCGCTTCGCGTCGATCGCCGAGCTCGAGACGCTCTGCGCGGAGGCCGGGAGGCACCGGGGCGGCTCGATCAGCTACCTGCACAGAAGCGCGATCGGCGGCCTCGACCAGGAGGACAAGGACCTCCTCGTGCGCCTCGGGAAGCTGAGCCGGCTGCCGATCATCCTCCAGGGTCTCGGCGGGCGCTCCAAGGTGGACGTCCCCGGCGCGGGTTGGGAGGAGGTCTCCGCCTGGATCGACGAGGCCGGGCGCGAGGGCGTGGGCATCTACTCGCTCCTTCGCAACCACCCCTTCGACCGCGACTTCCGCATCGACTCCGGCACGAACCTCTACGAGGGTGTGCCCGCGTGGCACCGTGTGGTCGGCCCGGGGATCGAGAAGGACGAGCGCCTCGCGCTGCTCGCGGACGCCGGGCAGCGCGCGCAGATGCGAGGTGCGGTCGAGAACCCGAACCGTGACGCCTCGAAGGGTTCGACGCTTCCGCCCCCGCGCTGGAAGGTGGTGGAGGTCGACGAGGTGATCCACCCCGAGAACGAGAAGTTCGTGCGCTGCACGATCGCGGACATCGCATCCGAGCTCGGCAAGGACCCGGCCGACGCGATGCTCGATCTCGCGGTCTCGGAGGACCTCGGCACCACCTTCAGATATGTCAACAAGAGCCGTTCGTGGGAGGAGGCGGTGGCGGTCGGACAGCGCCACCCGGCGATGATCATCGGGGTCTCCGACGGCGGTGCGCACCTCGACCGCGACGACGGATCGGACTGGTCGACCGCGTTCCTGGCGTTCTGGGTGCGCGACCGCAAGCTGTGGAGCCTGGAGGAGGCCATCCGCCAGATCACCCAGGTGCCCGCGGCGCTCCTCGGCTTCGAAGGTCGCGGCATGCTCTTGCCCGGCTATGCGGCGGATGCGTTCGTCTTCGACCCCGACACCATCGAGCTCGAGTCGAAGAAGCAGGTGCACGACTTCCCCGGGGGTGAGGCGCGCTACTCGGCGCGCCCGAAGGGCATCCATTGGACGATCGTGAACGGCGTGCCGACCGTGAAGAACGGCGAATTGCTGAACGGGAGGCTTCCCGGACAGGTGGTGCGTCCCGGCGTGATCTGAGGGTGGGCCCCGCGCTCACCGATCGAGTCGGTGAAGGTGCCTTCAGACGGCTCAGCGCGGGTAGGGGCGCATCGCGGCGGCGACTTCGATGGCGTCGGTCGGATTGTCGGTGGAGCGGACCTGGAAGAAGTCGGCGCCGAGCGTCCACGCGAGGGCCGCGGTGTCCAAGGTCCCCACGGACGCGTTCGCCGGCACCTCGACGGTGACGATGCCGCCGCCGGCGCTGGATGGAAGGCCGCTCGCGGCGATCGTCCGCGCGATCTGCGACGCTTCGGCCGTCGACGGATTGGTCCCGTCCAAGGTGAGCACCTGGAACTGCCAACCTGCGGAGAGCCAGTTGACCGTTGCCCCGTCGAGTGAGGGGCACGTCGTCGCCTGAACCCCGTTCGACAGGCTCACCGTTTGCGACGGGCCGCCGCACGCTGCGATCGACTGGGACTTCTGGCGCGCAAGAGAGGACTGCGCGTTCGAGACGGACGCTGTCGGCGTGGTCGAGAAGCTCGCGAGCTCCGAGCCTCCCGATGACGAGAGCTCCGGGCTGTTCACCGCCACCGGCCTCGGCGTGGCGATCAAGGTCGTGTTGGCCTCACCTCCGAGGCCGCCGGTCTGTGCAGTGACATATCCCGTGAAGGGGGGAAGGCGCGCCGGAGCCTCGGCGCCGGCGGGCAGCGGGACGAACTGTGCCATGGCCTCGACGACGATCGAGGGAAACAAAGGCTTCGGGGTCGTGGTGGTGGTCGGTGCCGACGATGTGGTCGTCGCAGACGCTGGAGCCACCGTCGTCGTGGTGGTGCTCGCCTCGCGCGCGGCGCTCGGCTTGCTCTTCGCCGAACATCCCGCCGCGGTCACGCCGACCGCAACGAGGGCGACGGTTATACGCGCGAAAGCGGGCCGCAAGCGCTCAACACGAGTAGTCACCGTCGAAGGCACCGGCAGCATCCTGCACCAGATAGACCGGTCCGCCGGCGAAGCTGCGCGTTGCGCACCAGTGGAAAGGTGTGGAAGTCGCGACGCCCGTCGGATACCAGACCGGGACGCTCGGCACGTAGGTGCCTGCTATCTGCCCCCACTGGTAGTTCGTGCTGTAGATGGCCGCCGAGTAACCCGATCCCTGGATGGCGCTGAGGGCTCCTGCGATCACCTGGTCGTTCGCCTGGGTGTCCGACGTCCAGTAGTTGCCGGTCTCGATGTCGAGCCACCAGGTGCGCGTCCCGTGCCCTGCGACGAAGGCGCTCTGGATCGACGCTTGCGCTGTGTTGAAGCCGTAGTTGAAGGACTCGCAGTTGAGGTCGCCCAGCGCGCAGTTCCCGGCGGGTCCCTGGCCCCACTCAGAGGCGTTCGACCCCTGGGGCGAGTTGAGGTTGACGTAGACGCTGAGATTCCCGCCACCCCATGCGGCCTCGCTCCCGAAGCACGGATTGTCACTGAAGGCGGAACCGCCGTTCACCCCGACCACCGCTACGGGCGCGGGCGGGGGGTAGGTGCCGCCGCATTGCGGCCACGAGATGTCGTAGCCGTACGCGCCATGCGCATAAGGGGGCCCGGCGCCCACCGGGACCGGATTCGTGAAGTCGCCGGTCGCCCCGCCGCCCGAGCCCTGTGTCTCCGCGATCGAGGTGATCCACTCGCCGACGGGGATGTAGCCGGACCCCGATCCCCGAAACGGCGCGTCGCCGAAGCTGAAGACGCCGCCGTCCTGCGCGACGAGCCAGTAACCACCGCCGTCGGGCGTAGCGGCCATGTCGACGACGGGTGCGTTGAGACGTAGCGCGCCCGTCGAGCCGTAGAACGGCGCGTCGCCGAAGGTGAAGATCCCGCCGTCCGCCGCCACGAGCCAGTAACCCTTCCCGTCGGGAGTGGGCGCCATCCCCACCACGGGCTGCTTCAGGTTGACGCCCGGGGGGAGCACTCCCGGAACAGAGCCGTAGAACTGCGCGTCTCCGAAGCTGAAGATCCCGCCGTCGGAGGCGACCATCCAGTAGCCGTGGCCATCTCGGGTGGCGGACATGCCGACGACCGGTTGGTTCAGCTTCACGCCCACCGGCAGGACGGCCGGCACAGAACCGTAGAAGGGCGCGTCGCCGAAGGTGAACACCCCTCCGTCGGCGGCGGCGAGGGTGTATCCCTTGTCGTCGGGGGAGGCGTCCATGCCCACGACCGGCTGGTTGAGGCGCACACCGGGGGGAAGCACTCCGGGCACCGATCCGTAGAACCTCGCGTCGCCGAAGGGGAAGATCCCGCCGTCACCGGCGACCAGCCAGTACCCGCCGTCGTCAGGCGTGGGGTTTATCCCCACCACCGGAGCGTTCAGGGCCTTGCCGCTCATCGAGCCGTAGAAGGTGCTGCCCCCGTACGCACCGACGCCGCCCGCAGACCCCGCGATCCAATAGGCAGGTGAGGCGCTCGTGGAGACGAGCCTCGCGACCTTCGCGGGACGCGGGCTGGAGGATGCTGCGGCGGGAATCGTCAGAGCAGCGCAGACGCACAGGGCTCCGGCGACGGCCGCGGCGATCTTGGCGGGCAACCTCATGGTCGAATCGGCTTTCGTGTCTCGGGGCGCGCGCGGCTGGAGCCACGCACATGGGGTGGATCTCGAGCTCCCCGCCAGCGAAAGCTCGAATCCTTGGCCTTGTCGATAGTCGCCCGAACTCAGCGACCCGGAGACCTATTCGAACCCGTTGTTAGGACTGTGTCAAGGCTAAGTGAGAACTATGGCAACTACCTGGGAACTCCGGGTGCACCCCGGCCCGCGAGAAGGATCAGCTCGCGGCGGCGTCGGATCCCGGGGCGCGAGGCGGTCCCGGCCTCGCAGGTGACCTCGCAGCTGCCGGTGCCCGGGTCGCAGGCGTCCGGCTCGTCCTTATGGCCTGCACCACTGCGGTCGTATCCGCGTCCGGCCGAGGGTCTTCGGCCGGCTTCGCCGCGACCCGGGGCAGGATCGACCGGACCAGGTCGCGCTCGGAGTCGTCCAGCGAGGCCAGCACCTCTGCGAAGGCCGCCGGCGGGAGCTTCTCCTCGACCTTTCGGAGCACTTCACGCAGCACGATCCGCTCGCGCTCCGAGGCGCGCACCCTGGCGACGAGTCGCTCGAGGTCGTCGATCGGCGATTCAGGGGGCGTGGCGCGACGCACGGGCTTGGCGGGGTGATCGGCGTGCCACGCGTCGAGCACCTCGTCGAGTTGTTCGCGCAGGCGCGGCACCGAGGCAGCGACGGTCGCCGAGGTCCAGTCGGCCAGATCGGCGACCCTCTTCGCCAGCTCCTTCACCACCTCGGGGTCGGGGTGCTCGGCGGAGCGGGACACGGCTCGCCCACTCGCGATGTGGACGAGGCGCCAGCCGTTCGACACGGGCTTTCCCGCGAGAGCGAGTCCCGGCACGTCGGTGGGCAGCCACTCGGCTTCGACCACCTTTCCCGCCGTGACGACTCGCAGCCCGGACCCCTCCACCTCCAATTTTCTAGTTCTTCCTGGTCTTCCACGCATAGTGGCTAAAGCGGGGGCGTGAAATTGCCGAATTTTCAGCAGGGAATTTGCTGCATCCGGCCGAGCGAGGCTCGATAGCGGAAGGGAACGGATGGCGAGCAGCTCAGAGGCCCTTCGGCCCGACACAACGCTGGCCGGGAGCAAGACGACGTGGCTGTGGAGCTGCTACGCCGCGATGACGGCCGTGGTCCTCGCTTATTTCGTCTCCCTCGTCGTGCGGGGCCAGGGCAACTCCTCGCCCCTCGTCGACGGTTTCATGGTCGGCGCCTTCGAGATCCTCGCGAGCGTCCTGTGCATCGTGCGGGGCTTCGTGAGATACCCCGGCAGACGGATGGCACTGTTCCTGGGGCTCGGAATGCTCTCCTGGGCGCTCGGCGACCTGACCTTGTCCTTGGAGTCCGTCGGTGGGGCGACCCCTTCGGTCCCCTCCGCCGCTGACTTCTTCTATCTCGGCTTCTATCCGCTGACCTACGTGGCGATCGTCCTCTTCATGCGGCGTGAGATCAATCGGCTCACTCCTCCGAGCTGGCTGGACGGCGCCGTGGGCGCCCTCGGCTCGGGGGCGGTCTGTGCCGCCTTCGCGTTCCACAGCATCTTGCACTCGGCAGGCGGGACTGCCGCGGCGGATGCCGTGAACACCGCGTACCCGATCGGCGATCTTCTGCTCCTGTCGCTGATCGTCGGCGGCACCGTGCTCCTTTCCGGGCGCCGCAAGGCACCCTGGGTGCTCCTGGCGACCGCTGTCTCGGTCAACGTGTTGGGCGACACCTTCAATCTCTTCTCGAACACCGCGACGTCTGTGGGGAGCGTGCTCAACGCGATCGCGTGGCCCACCTCGCTCCTCCTGATGTCGATGGCGGTCTGGATCCCTCCCCGGCCGGCGGATCATCTGGAGCCCGAGAAGCCGAGCGGCTTCCTGCTGCCGGGGCTTGCGGCGGTGGCCGGCCTGAGCATCCTCTTCGTCGGGAGCTTTCGTCGCGTCGAGCCCGTGGCGATCGGGCTGGCGACTGCGAGCCTCGTGGTCGTGGGCGTGAGGCTCTGGCTCTCCATGCATGGGTTGCGCTCGCTCACTGCGCACCGACACCGTCAATCCATAACCGACGACCTGACGAAGCTCGGTAACAGGCGCCACCTCTTCCACATCCTCGACGCCTTCTTCGAGGAACAGGCGGACGAGCGCGTGCCGAGACGCAGCCTCGCCTTTCTTTTCGTGGACCTCAACCATTTCAAGGAGATAAACGACTCCTTCGGGCACGCGGCGGGTGACGAATTGCTCCGCCAGCTCGGCCCCCGCCTGTCGGGCTCCCTCCGCAAGACCGACCTCCTGGTCAGGCTGGGGGGCGACGAGCTCGCCGTCGTCCTCCTGGACGCCGACGCGGAGGAGGCGACGAGGGTCGCCGAGCGCATAACAACGAGCCTCTCCGCGCCGTTCGTCCTCGACGCCGTGAAGGCCCGGATCAGCGCGAGCATCGGCATAGCGATCGCCCCCACGCACGCGTCGGACGCGGCGGAGCTACTCAAGTGTGCGGACGTCGCGATGTACCGGGCGAAGATGGCGCAACAGGCTTACACGCTCTACGACGAGGACCTCGACGACGGGAGCAACAATCTCCAGCTGGCCGACGAACTGCACGCCGCGGTCGCATCGGGGGCGTTCGCCCTGCACTACCAGCCGCAGCTCGACCTCAGGACGGGCGAGATCGTGGCCGTCGAGGCGCTGTTGCGGTGGCCTCATCCGCGGTTCGGGTTGATCCCACCGCTCAAGTTCCTCCCGCTGGCGGAGGACGCGGGGCTCATGCCCGAGCTCACGGCTTTCGTCCTCGACGAGGCGCTCGCACAATGCGCCTATTGGAGGTCCTCCGATCGCCCGATAGCCATGTCGGTGAACGTGTCGGCGACGAACCTCCTCGACGCCGGGTTCACAGGTCTCGTGCGTCGCCTTCTCGACCGGCACGGGCTTCCGGCCGAGGCCCTCGTACTCGAGATAACGGAGACCTGCATCATCTCGGACTTCGAGCACTCGAAGAGGGTCATCGGCGAGCTGAAGGACATGGGCGTCGTCGTCTCCATCGACGACTTCGGGGCAGGGTTCACCTCGCTCGCACATCTCGGGAGCCTCGCCGTGAGGGAGCTGAAGCTCGACCGGACCTTCATCACCAAGCTGACCGAGGACAGCAAACGCGACGTCGAGCTCGTGCGCGCCACCATCGAGCTCGGTCACAGGATGGGGCTACGTGTCGTGGCCGAGGGAATCGAGGACCGCGAGACGCTGGAGCTGCTCGCGGTCGATCGGTTGCGACTTCGCCCAGGGCTACTACATCTGCAGGCCGGTGCCGGCCGACGACCTCTCGTTGTCGGAGGCGCATGGCTCCGATGTCCAAGTGCACGCTGTCGCAGCCGCAGCCGCCGTCTCCGCCTGAGACCTGAAACTGGAACGCGTTCCGGTCTTCCTCCGGGCGCCGGGGTATGGTTGCCCGCTGTGCAGGAGGCAGCTTTCGAGCGGGCCATCTCCCCTGAAGAAGGCGTCGCGGAGGAGCCTGATGGGGCTCCGGCGAGGCCCCTCACCAGGGCCCAGGAAGCGCGCCGCCAACGTGTCGTCGACGCAGCCATAGAGCTCGCGCTCGAGGGCGGCTACGAAGCAGTGCAGATGCGTGACGTCGCCGCTCGGGCCCGCGTCGCGATGGGGACCGTCTACCGCTACTTCTCCTCGAAGGACCATCTCCTGGCGGCCGCCCTCGTGCACTGGGTGGAGCAGCTGGACACGCGCCTCGCTCAGGCGCCTGCGCGCGGGGTCACGGCGCGCGAGCGTGTCGTCGACGTCCTGGAACGGGCGCTTCGCGCGATGGCTCGCCAGCCACGGCTCGTCGCCGCCGTCTTCACCTCCCTGGCTTCTTCGGACCCGGCTGCGGTGCAGTGCCAGCAACAGATCACCGCGCTCATGGACGGGATCGTGATCCGGGCCATCGGCGAGCCATTCCCACCCGACCATCTCGAGCGAACGCGCATCATCGGCCACGTCTGGTACTCCTCGATGGTGGGGTGGATCAGCGGCTGGAGCGACATGACGCGGGTGCGCGACGAGCTGGCGGTGGCGGTCCGGCTGCTGCTGCCCGACGGCCAGGGCCGGGCGCAGAGAAGATGATCGCCTTTGCGGCGGAGGGCCCTTCATGCTCGAATCTTGTCGATCGATCTTCACAGGCTGAGGGGAGCTGAGGATGCGCGGCGTTGTCTTTCATGAAGTCGGCAAGGAGGTCGTCGAGGCCCGTGACGACATCGAGGTGAACGGCCCCGGACCGGGGCAGGTCCGGGTGAAGGTCCACGCGGCGGGGGTGTGCCACTCCGACCTCTCGGCGATGAACGGCACGTTGCCCCAGCCGGCGCCGGCGGTGCTCGGGCACGAGGGCGCAGGCGAGATAGTTGCGGTGGGTGAGGGGGTGAGCGGGATCGTCCCCGGTGACCATGTGATCATCGCCTGGACCCCGCCCTGCGGCACCTGCCGGGCCTGCATGCGAGGACAGCCGAACCTCTGCACGGCCATCTTCTTCCAGATCGCCGGGTCGATGCCGTTCACAATGGGGGGCACCCCGATCTTCGGCTTCGCCGGTACCGGGACCTTCGCGGAGGAGATGGTCGTCCCGGTCCAGGCGGTGGTGAAGATCCCGCCGGACGTCCCCTACGAGATCGGGGCGCTCATCGGATGCGGCGTGACGACGGGGGTCGGAGCGGCGTTGAACACCGCACAGGTGAAGCCCGGCTCGAACGTCGTCGTCTTCGGCGCGGGCGGCGTGGGGATCGCCGCCATTCAGGGAGCGCGCATAGCGGGTGCCGCCGAGATAGTCGCGGTGGACACCATCGAGACGAAGCTGAAGGACGCCCTGCGTTTCGGCGCGACCCGCGGCGTGAAGCCCGACGAGGTCGACGCGGCGAACATGGAGCTCAACGCGGGAGACGGGTTCGACTACGCCTTCGAGTGCATAGGCCTGCCCCAGACGATCCGCGCCGCGTACGACGCCGTTCATCGCGGCGGAACGGCCGTGATCATCGGTGCCGGGAAAGCCGACGCGATGGTGGAGTTCAACTGCTTCGAGCTGTTCTTCATGGAGAAGCGGCTGCTCGGCTCCTACTACGGCTCGGCCGATGTCCGCCGCGACTTCCTCACGCTCATCAACCTCTGGAAGGCCGGACGCCTGGACCTCGAGGGCATGATCTCGGCCCGCATGGACATCTCCAAGGCGCAGGATGCCTTCGATGCGCTAAAGCGCGGCGAGGTCATCCGACAGGTGCTCACCTTCTAGAGGTCCGCTTCGCGCATCGTGCCATCGGTCGAACTGCGCGGCCTCACCAAGCGTTTCGGCAGCGTCGTCGCTGTCGACGACCTGAGCTTCAACGTCGAATCAGGAAGGGTCACCGGTTTCCTGGGGCCGAACGGGGCGGGCAAGACCACGACCTTGCGCATGCTCGTAGGGCTCGTGTCACCGACGTCCGGCAGCGCGCTCGGTAAACGGCGTGGCCTACAGGGACCTGCCCGACCCCACGCGAACTGTCGGTGCGGTGCTCGAGGCCTCGGGTTTCCACCCGGCGCGCACCGCTCGCAACCACCTGCGAGCGATCGCCACCGCCGCCGGAATCGACACGCGCAGAGCCGACGAGGTGCTCGAAATGGTCGGTATCTCGCAGGACGCCGGGCGCAAGGTCGGGGGGTTCTCGATGGGGATGCGCCAGAGACTCGAGCTCGCCCGTGCGCTGCTCGGAGAACCCGAGGTCCTGATCCTCGACGAGCCGGCGAACGGCCTCGATCCCCAGGGCATCGCGTGGATCCGGGGGTTCCTCAGGTGGTTCGCCTCGGAGGACCGGATCGTCCTCGTCTCCTCGCACCTTCTGGCCGAGGCATCCCAGACCGTCGACGAGGTGGTGGTGCTCGCCGGTGGCCGCCTCGTGGGACACGGACAGCTCCAGGAGCTGCTTCGGAGCGCGACCACCACGGTTCGTGTCCGCACCCCCGACGCCCCCCGTCTCGTCCCGCTTCTCCAGGGCGCCGGGCCCGAGGTCGGAACGGTCCGATTGGAGGGCGCCGACACCGTGGTGGCGGAGGGGACTAGCCCCGAGGTCGTCGGCCCCATCATGGCGGACAACCACATCGTCGTGTACGAGATGGTCTCGAGCGGCGAATCGCTCGAGCAACTGTTCTTCGAGATGACCGAAGGTGCGCACATGCCCCTTCAGCCCGTCGGCCGGTGATGCGTCTCATCCGCGCCGAGCTCCTGAAGGCGCGCACCATCTGGTCGACATGGGTCATCCTCCTCATCACGATGCTGCTCACCGGTGCGCTCGGCAGCGTCGTCGCCTTCGCCCCGCACAGACACGGGCTGGAGGCCCTGCTCTTCCCCGCCCGTGGCACGTCGAGGTGGTTCGACCTGGTGCTCTCGACGATGACGGTGTCGGTGGACCTCGCTCTCGTGTTCGGGGTCATCTCGGTGACGGGCGAGTACCGGCACAAGACCATCACCCCGACACTGCTCGCAGAGCCGCGGAGAGGAAGCATGGTGAGCGCCAAGCTCGCCGCCTCAGCCGCCGGCGGGATGGTCGTCGCGGTCGCGGGTGGTCTCATGGCGCTGGCGCTCGGCTTCGGGCTGGTCGCAGGAGGGTTCGGCGACACGGGTCGGATGCTCACCGAATATCGTCACGTGTTCCCGGGTGTGCTGGCAGCTTCTGTGCTCTACGGGATCTATGGGCTCGGTCTCGGAGCGCTGCTCAAGAACCAGGTGGTTGCTCTCGTCGTGGGACTCGGAGTCATCGCGATCGTCGAGCCGATAATCGTGGGGACGGTGCCTTCCGTCGGCAGATGGTGGCCGGGTCAGGCGGCCGAGGCGCTGGAGTCCGTGGCTGCGAGCGCAGCGAGGAACGGCGGGGGTGTCTTCTCGAACTCGAGCGTCCACCTGATCGCGTGGTGGGAAGGGGCCCTGGTCCTCCTCGCTTACGGGGTCGTGCTGTCCGTCGCCGGGACCTTCACGACCCTCCGGGCCGACGTGACCTGAGCGGTCTGGAAAACAAACTGCAATCTGTTCTATTTTTCCGCCACGTGAGCGAGGGGAGGGGGCAGGTGAAGCGATGAGCTCGGCGGTGGATTCGGAGGGCGTGCTTCGCGCACCTCACGTCCTCGAGTACGAGTACAAGCGTTCGGTGGGCCCGGTCATCGGCGCGTTCATGACCGGCCTCAAAGAGGGACGGATCCTCGGCGCGATATCGGCGGGGAAGGTGGTGGTGCCCCCGACCGAATACGACCCGATCACGAGCGAGGATGTCGGCGAGCTCGTCGAGGTGGGGCCCGGCGGTGCGGTCACGACCTGGGCCTGGGTGCACAAGCCGGCATCCGGCCAACCACTCGACCGCCCCTTCGCCTGGGCGCTCGTGCGTCTCGACAACGCGACGACCTCCATGCTCCATGCCGTCGACGGCGGTTCGCCGGAGGCGATGTCAACCGGCATGCGGGTTACCGCCAGGTTCCGTCCCAAGACGGAGCGCCAGGGCCATATCCGCGACATCGAGTGTTTCGCACCGGAGCCGAAGTGACCGACACCGGGGTCACGACCATCGTCACTCCGATACGCGTCGAGTACCAGTTCACTGCCGGGCTCGCGCAGTCGCGTTTTCTGAAGGGGGTGGCGGAAGGCCGCTTCGTCGGACAGCGCTGCCCGAAGTGCGAGAAGGTCTACGTGCCGCCACGCGGGTCGTGTCCCACCGACGGCGTCGCGACGACAGACGAGGTCGAGCTCGGCAACACCGGCACAGTCACGACTTACTGCGTCGTGAACGTGCCGTTCGCCGGGCAGTCGATCGAGCTCCCCTACATCTGCGCGCAGGTCCTCCTCGATGGTGCGAACATCGCTTTCATGGGCCTGGTACAGGAGATCCCCGCAGACCAGGTCCGGATGGGGCTTCGCGTGGAGGCTGTCTGGGTCGACCGCTCCGAGCTCGGACCGAGCCTCTCCTCCGTGAAGTACTTCCGCCCCACCGGGGAGCCCGACGCAGCCTACGAGACCTTCTCGCAGTACCTATGAGAGGAAGCGCATGAGCCGGCCCGTGGCGATCGTGTCGTTCGCGCAATCGAAGAACGTTCGTCGTGAGGAGCACCGCAACGAGGTCGAGATGCTCATGCCGGTCGTAGCCGAGGTGTTCGGCAACATCGGTTTGACGAAGGACGACATGGGCTTCGTCTGCTCTGGGAGCTCCGACTACCTGGTCGGCGCTCCCTTCAGCTTCGTCATGGCCCTCGATGCCGTCGGTGCCTGGCCTCCCATGCGTGAGAGCCACGTGGAGATGGACGGCGCATGGGCGCTCTACGAGGCGTGGACGGTGCTTCGGGAGGGCGAGGTCGACACGGCGCTCGTCTACAGCTTCGGGCGGTCCTCGCCAGGCGATGTGGGACGCGTTCTCGCTCTGCAGCTCGATCCCTATTACCTCGCGCCGCTGTGGCCCGACGCCGTCGGGCTCGCAGCGCTTCAGGCGCGGGCGATGATCGACGAGGGACGTGCGACCGAGGAGGACTTCGCCGAGGTCGCGTCGCGGAGCCGCAAGCGAGCGAAGGACAACCCGAACGCTCAGGTCACGGGGGACAGGTCCGTGGAGGAGTTGCTGAAGGAGGACTACGTCGTGGAGCCCCTTCGCCGCCACTGTCTCCCGCCGATCTCGGACGGTGCCGCCGCGATCGTGCTCGCTGCCGGGGAGCGCGCCGAGCAGCTCGCCAACCGGCCTGCCTGGATCACCGGCATCGACCACCGGATGGAGACCCACGCCCTCGGAGCACGTGAGCTGACGAAGTCGCCCTCGACGCGCCGGGCGGCTGTGGGTGCGAGGTTGCTGGCGGACGAGTCGCAACCGTCCGCCGACGTCGAGATCGCCGAGCTGCACGCGCCGTTCGCCCACCAGGAGCTGATCCTCAAAGACGCCCTCGGGCTCTCGGACGACGTCGACGTCAATCCGTCCGGCGGAGCACTTGCGGCGAACCCGCTGATGGTCGCGGGCCTCACACGAATCGGCGAGGCGGCCTCCCGGATCATGAACGGGAAGGCGTCGAGAGCTCTGGCGCACGCGACATCTGGTCCCTGTCTGCAGCAGAACCTCGTGTGCGGGCTGTCGGCCGAGAACGGTGGGACCCGCTGATGGCCGAGCGTCTCGCCGTGATCGGAGTCGGGCAGACGAAGCACGCGTCTGCTCGCACCGACGTCTCCATCGCCGGGCTCCTGCGCGAGGCTGCGAAGCGCGCGCTCGAGGACGCATCGATGGACTGGTCCGACATCGACGCCGTGGTGATCGGAAAGGCGCCCGACATGTTCGAAGGCGTCATGATGCCCGAGCTCTATCTGGCGCCCGCACTCGGTGCAGTGGGAAAGCCGATGTTCAGGGTGCACACCGCCGGGTCGGTAGGCGGCTCGACGGCGCTCGTCGCGGCGCACCTCGTAGCGTCGGGTACGCACGAGAAGGTTTTGACCGTCGCCTTCGAGAAGCAGTCGGACTCCGACGCCATGTGGGCGCTCTCGGTACCGCAGCCGTTCTCGCCACCGCTCCTCGCAGGAGCAGGTGGATATTTCGCACCGATCATCCGTGCCTACATGCGCAGGTCCGCTGCCCCCGACCACATCGGCATCCTCGTCGCGGTGAAGGACCGGAAGCACGCGCTCAAGAACCCGTACGCGCACCTGCACATGGAGGACATCTCCTTCGAGACGGTCCGCGACTCGATGATGCTGTGGGACCCGATCCGTTATCTCGAGACCTGTCCCTCCTCGGACGGTGCGGCCGCGATGGTGCTCGCCTCGGAGCGCGTAGTGGGCGAGCGCGCAACAGTGCATCCACCCGCCTGGGTGCACGGGATGGCGATGCGCTCCGAACCGACGATGTTCGCCGGCCGTGACCAGGTGAACCCGAGAGCCGGTGTCGAATGTGCCAAGGACGTCTACTCGCAGGCGGGGATAACCGACCCGCGCAGAGAGATCGACACTGCCGAGGTCTACGTACCGTTCAGCTGGTACGAGCCGATGTGGCTCGAAAATCTGGGCTTTGCGGCAGAGGGCGAAGGATGGAAGCTCACGGACGCAGGCGCGACCACGATGGGGGGTGACACCCCCTGGAACTGCTCCGGCGGGGTCCTCTCGACGAATCCGATCGGTGCTTCTGGGATGCTCCGCTTCCTGGAAGCGGCGATGCAGGTGCGTGAGCAGGCGGGCGATCACCAGGTCGACGGGGTCCGGCGCGCGCTGGGACACGCATACGGTGGCGGTTCGCAATTCTTCGCCATGTGGGTGGTCGGTCGCGACAAGCCGGAGTAGGTCGACACTAGGATCAACCGCTGAACAGGCGGGATCGCTCAGACGGAGGTTGCCGGATGAAGGTCGTAGTGGACTTCGACACGTGCGCGTCCAACGCCGTGTGCATGGGTATCTGCCCGGAGGTGTTCGAGGTGCGCGACGACGGCTTTCTCTACGTTCTCGACGAGAACCCTCCTGCGGAACTGAACGACAAGCTCCGCATGGCGGAGAGCAACTGCCCGACGGGTGCCATCACGCTCGTCGAAGACCAATAGCTCGCCAGTGGACGCCGCCGCCTCCGGCGCGCGGCCCAGGGTCCGCTTCGCGCCGTCGCCAACCGGTTACCTGCATGTAGGAAGTGCCCGTGCCGCGCTGTACAACTGGTTGTTCGCCCGTCACACCGGCGGCACGTTCATCCTCCGCATCGAGGACACGGACACCGAACGCAACCGTGAGGAATGGGTCGACGGCATCTTGGAGGCGCTCGAGTGGCTGGGCATGGAGCCCGACGAAGGTCCCTACCGTCAGTCCCAACGAACGGCCCGCTACGAGGAGGCCGTCTCGATCCTTTGGGACACGGGGGCTGTCTACGCCTGTGACTGCAGTCGCGAACAGATAGACGCACGCACCAAGGACAACTCCACCCCGGGTTACGACGGTTTCTGCCGTGACCGGAAGCTCGACCGCCATGCAGGCGCCCTCCGCCTGAGGGTTCCCGACGAGGGCGAGACGGTGGTGAGCGATGTGGTGCGCGGCGAGGTGAGGTTCCCCAACGCGGCGATCGAGGACTTCGTGGTGGTCAAGTCCAATGGCGCGCCGCTCTTCGTGCTGGCGAACGTGGTGGACGATATGGACATGACGATCTCCCATGTCATCCGCGGGGAGGATCTGCTTCCCTCTACCCCCAAGGGTCTGCTCCTCTGGTCGGACCTCGCCACAGCGGGCTTCGGCACGGGATCCTTCGTCCCTCAGTTCGCGCACCTCCCGTTACTCGTGAACGAGAAGCGCCAGAAGCTTTCGAAAAGACGCGATCCGGTTTCGGTCGAGGTCTACCGGGAAGAGGGTTACCTGCCCGAGGCGATGCGCAATTACATAGCGCTCCTCGGATGGAGCGATCCCTCGGGCAAGGAGATCCTGAGCACTGAAGAGATGGTGCAGGAGTTCAGCCTCGAGGCGGTGAACCACGCTCCTGCGTTCTTCGACCTCGACAAGCTCAAGTGGATGAACGGGGAGTACATACGTGCCATGGGAGTGGACGATTTCGTTTCCACTTCCCGGCCGTGGCTGTCACCACCGAGTGCTCCGTGGCCTCCGGAGCGGTTCGACGAGAAGGTTTTCGTGCGAATGGCACCGCTCGTACAGGAGCGCGTAGCCGTATTGAGCGAGGTCCCCCCGATGGTCGACTTCCTCTTCCTCGAGCAACCCGTGATGGAGGAGACTTCATGGCAGGCGGTACTCGCCGATGACCATGCGCAGGCGATACTCGACGGCGCTCTGGCCGCTTACAGGGACTGTGACTGGACCGCGGACGTCCTCCACATCGTGACCGGCGACCTGGCGCAGTCCGTGGGACGCAAGCTCGGCCGGGCACAGATGCCGATCCGGGTGGCCGTAACCGGACGCCGGGTCGGGCCGCCTCTGTTCGAGTCGATGGCGGTCCTCGGGCGGGAGCCGGTTCTCGAACGGTTGGCTCTTGCACGGCGACGGCTCAGTGTGGCGGAAGCCTCGGGACAGGGAGGCTGATGAGAGGTGCTCGTCGGAACGGTCCTTCGAGTTGCATGGAAGCTGTTGCTCGGTCTGGTCGTGCTGGTCGTCGGTTACCTTGCGGTGACCGCGGTGCAGGTATGGCTCACGTCAAGGCATTCCGACCCGCGCCGTGCGCAGGCTGCCGTCGTGATGGGTGCAGCGCAGTACAACGGTCTTCCTTCACCCGACTTGAAGGCCAGGCTCGAGGTCGCTGAGGGCCTCTGGAAGCGACACCTCGTGCCTCTCGTGGTGGTAACGGGTTACAAGGAGCAGGGTGACCGCTACACAGAAGCCGAG
The DNA here is from genome assembly GCA_963737015.1 of uncultured Acidimicrobiaceae bacterium. GTDB lineage: Bacteria > Actinomycetota > Acidimicrobiia > Acidimicrobiales > UBA8190 > CAVTQZ01. The sequence goes on from CAVTQZ010000001.1 coordinate 145,700, forward strand.
GCCTCGAGCACGTGGCTCGCGAACCACGGCTTACCCGCCCACGACATCGTCCAAGCGGGCGGCAACGACTCGTGGGCAAACCTTTCCGACGCTGCAAACGCTCTGCGTGCGAGGGATCTGAACGAAGTTCTGCTCGTTACAGACGGCTTCCACGAGGACCGCAGCCTGGCGATTGCGAGCGGTCTGGGGCTCAAGGTGTGGCCCGTTCCTGCGACCGATTCACCGATCAAGGGTTGGTCGGCTGTTCCGTACTTCGCCAAGGAGACGCTCGGCGTTGGGCTCGGACGTCTTTTCGGGTACTCCCGCCTGCACGACCTGGTTGCATCGGGTGCCGGTGCCGTGGGTTAGTTTGGGAGGACCCGTTCGGGGGTGGTGTAATCGGCAACACGGCAGGTTCTGGCCCTGTTATTGGGGGTTCGAGTCCTCCCCCCCGAGCCAAATTTCTCGATGGAGGAAGACGCACGATGACTGTCCTCGGTCGCACGGAGCTGGACGTCTTTGCGATCTGCCTGGGTGGCAACGTCTTCGGCTGGACCGCAGACGAGGATCAGTCACGGTCTGTACTCGATGCCTATGCCGCAGCAGGAGGGAACTTCGTCGACACGGCGAATTCATACCTGGTCGAACATGGTCTCTCCGAGAGGATCATCGGGCGTTGGATGGCGGACAGGGGCAATCGTGACCACGTGGTCGTGGCGACGAAGGTCGGGGGAGGCCGGGACGCGAAGCTACGCAACTTACGGGCAGAGACGATCGCGACCGAGGCGGAGGCTTCCCTGAAGCGCCTCCAGACGGACCACATCGACCTCTATTACGCGCATTTCGACGACTCGGAGACGCCGCTGGAGGAGACCGTGGAGGCCTTCGACACCCTCGTAAAGGAGGGAAAGGTCCGCCACATCGGTGCTTCGAATTATTCGCCGGCCAGGCTCACCGCTGCTCTCGAGCTACAGCGCGAGCTCGGACTCGCCGAGTTCACGGTTCTTCAGCCCTTCTACAATCTCGTGGAGCGAGAGTTCGAACGGACCTTGTTGCCCGTCGCAGAGGCGTGGGAGCTTGCCGTCCTGCCGTATTACGCCCTCGCGATGGGGTTCCTCACTGGTAAATACCGCTCCGGCGGCGGCGAGGTCGACTCCCCGAGGGCCGGAGGCGCCCGGAAATACCTGGAAAAAGGCGGGGAAGCGGTCCTGGATGCACTCGACGCCGTCGCAGCAGCTCATGACACCACAGTTGCCGCAACGTCCCTGGCGTGGTTGCGCTCCCGCCCGAATGTCGTGGCGCCCATTGCGAGCGCCCGCAGCGAGAAGCAGCTCGCCGACATACTGCCGGCAGCAGAGCTCGAACTGACTTCCGAGGAGATAGACCGCTTGTCAGCGGTGACAGCGCGCGCCTAGGGATCCTTGAGCAGCGCGAGCGGGGACGTGTCGAACTGCTGAAGGATCTCTCGGACATCACGGTAGACGTGCAGCGCGCCGGCCTCGCTGAGCTCGTGCTCACTGAATCCTCCCGTCTCGACCGCGACGCAGCCCACGCCCGCTGCTCTGGCGGCTTCGATGTCCCAGGTGCTGTCGCCGACCACGAGCGTTCCTCGCGGATCGATTCCGCCTGCCTTCATCGCCGCCAGGAACACATCGGGCTCGGGTTTGGACGATTCCACGTCATCGGACGTCGTTTGGGCGTCGATTGCGTCCTCGGCGTCGATCAATCGCCGCAGGTGCTCTAGCTCCTCTCCGGGCGATGAGGTGGCGAGCACGACTTTGAGGCCCGCGCTGTGAACTCGGCGCAAGAGATCGGCCGCGCCGGGGAAGACCTGCGCCTCTTCGATGAGTCCTTTGTACTGCCTACCTCGTGCGTCCTCGACGGCGTCGTCGGGGTGTCCGAGCAGGTGGGGAACGAGTTGATCGCCACCCATGCCTACCAACCGATGGATGGCGTTCATGGGCGCCCACTCACCATTTTCACGAAGCGCGCGCGACCAGGTCAGGACGTGCAGATAGTTGGTATCGACGAGGGTGCCGTCCACGTCGAACAGCACCCCTCGTCGATACTCGTTTCCCATCTCAGGACTGATGACTCTTCTGTTCCGCCTCGTGAGCCTTTGCGGCGGCCCGTGCCTTCTCGGCCTCCGCCTCCTTACGGGCGACGTCGCGGTCAGCTTCCGCCTTGTCCTGCTGTGCTCGGCCTTCTCGCCTGAGGTCGTCATGGCCCGCCAGAGCACCGGCCGCCTCTTTCACCTTGCCCTTCACGTCCTCCACGACGCCCTCAGCGGCAGCCTCCGGTCCAGTTTTGGAGTCACCCATGTCATTTCTCCTTTTCTCGCGGACAGTCTCCGAAGAAACTTGCAGGTCTTGGGCCCGCCACCGGCTCGAGTACCTGCAACCGGCCCGGTGCAGTCATACCCAGAATCCCGACGCTTCCAACATGGCCGTGGTAAACCCCGGTCGAGTGCTGGGACCCGCTCCTCGAAGTGGCGCTTTGATTCAGTTCGCGCCTTCGCCCTCGATCCTCAGCGATCCGAGGAAGTCGCGGAGCTTCACCACGGTGTCCGCAGGGACGTCACCATGAGGAGGCAGATGGTAGACCTCCGTCCGCTCGTCGACTGTCACGCGATAGCGATCCTTGGTCTCGGCCTTCACCTCGCCTACGGCCTCGAGCAGAGAAAGGACTTGATGTGGCTTGAGATTGGCGGGCAGCGGATGCCCGGTCAAACGTTCGAGGGTTCGGCGCTGCTCGTGGTCAAGGTGGTGAACGGCCACAGGTTTCTCCCTTCTCGACGGCTAACCGTCGGACTGTTTGCGAGACGTCGGCGACAGGACTGGAGGTCGGTGAGATTCGAAACTGAAACCGCCCGGTGCACGCTGAGGCGGCCGCAAGGGAGCCACGGTCCGAGATCGAAGATGACTGCGCGTCCCGGACCACGGCGCGGGAGGAGCGGTAGCCCGGTCACAAAGTCGGTAAGCCACGTTCTCGTAGTTGACGCGCCAACCTCGGAAATCGGTCCATGCCTCTTCGGCACTCCGCTCCAAGCCGAATCCGGTCTCCTCGAGCATCGCGACTGCGCTCTCGAATTCTTCGTAGGTCAGCTCGATCGGTCCCTCGGGGTCGGGATCGGGATCCACCTCCCAGCCGAGCAGTTTCGCGATCCTGTGCAGCGCGGTGAATCCCATGCGGAGACACAACCTGGCCTGAGACGATGCGTCGCTCGGGGAGAGAGCCAGGTGCATCGCCGCAGCGTCCATCACCGCCAACAGGCCGACGATCCAGGAGTACCAAGGCTCTGGAGAGCGAAAAAGCAAGAGCACCGGATAGGTCGTATGACTCTCGGCGATGTCCGCAGCGGCTTCCTCCCAGTCCGAGTAGAACTGGGGAAGGGCGTCAGTGATGCCCACGATCTGGTGCCGGGCGAGCACTTCGGGACCCCATGCGGGCACACCGGCCCGGCTCTCGAGCATTGCGACGAGCGTCTCGCGACGGTTGAAAGCTCCATAGAGCGCAGGGAGATATGCAATCTGAAGGGCAACGATGATCGCCCATAGCGCTCCCGCCGCTATGTCGATTCCGATGTTCGTCGATCCTCCTCTGTGGACAGAACCAACTGTGAACAACGCAGTGGTGCTCTGCGTGATTGCCTGTGCGAAGTCGTGAGTGGTGTTGACCAACATGAGGGCGAACCCGACACTCAACGAACCTGCCCAGAACAGAAGTTGAGCCATGAGAGCGACGGGGCCGAGGGGAGCCAGGAATGCATCCTTCAGCTCGTAATCGGTGATGAAGACCGTGCCCGCCAGGAAGACCATGCGCACCGCCCGGTTCACCATCACGGACAGGCGGTCGAAGCCTTTCGGGCTTCGAGGCAGGACCATCGTGAACAGTACGCTCGCCCCGGTTAGCAGAACGATGACAATTCCGATGGCGAAGAACAATTGGTCCATCGTGCGGCACAATACAGGTGGGGGTTGCATCATCTCTGGGGAGAGGAGCTTTCTTTTGAACAGGGCAGGCCGCCGATTTATCGGTATCGCGTGGGTACTGGCCGTGACGCTCGGCATACTTGCCGCAGGATGTTCAAAAGGGTCTGCCGGGCGAGCGGGGCGGGCGTCGTCGGCGAGTCCGATATCGTCCACGGCGAGCCAACCTGCAGGGAGCGCGTCAGGTGCGCCCGGTACCTCTGCGGCTGCGAGCCCCGGAAGTGGGCAGCACGGGAGTGCCGCCGCTTCGTCGAATTCAGGCAAGTCCGGTTCAGCGCCGGTCTCCGGCCTGGCACCTGCCGGCGGTGGAGCCTCGCTCACGCCTCCTGCAGCCGGCACTTACACGTACCGTCAGAGCGGGAGTGCCTCGATCAACGGTGACAGCCGGAGTGCGCCGCCGGAGGCAGTCACAGTGATCGACCCACCCGTGTCCCGTGGAAGCGGAACGTGGACCCAGGTGTGGCATGAGTACCAGTCCACCGATACAAGTCAGTCCGCCGACGACTCCAGTTTCCAATTCTCACCTTCGGGGGTCTCGGTCGTGACGGAAGTGCTTCGACAGGAAGGCGTCAGCTTCACCTGCAACTTCAGCCCGCCCCTGGAGGTCGCGGCCTGGCCGGTCAAGGTCGGGTACTCGTTCTCCGGCACGGGATCGTGCGGATCGTTCTCGATAAGCATCAAGGGCGGTATCACGCGAACACTGCAGACAACCGTGGGTGGCTCCGCGGTTACCGCTTACGTCGTCGATTTCACTGCGACGACCCAGGGGCAGTTCGACTCCACCTCGACGGTCGAGGAATGGCTGGACCCGATTCACAGGCTCGACGTCCACGAAGCGACGAACACGAACGGGACTTACGGAGCATTCAAGTTCCAGGCCAACCTGACGCGTGATCTCGTTTCCACCAACCCGACCTGAGGTCAGCCGAACGCGCCCCGGTCCTCCCATTGTCGCATCTTCTCGGCTCTCACGATCCGGAGTGTCTCGAACTCCTCGAGGAGCTTCTTAAGCTGACCGAGCATTGCGCGCCTCGCGGGCGACACACCGCGAGCAGCAGTGAACTCCTCTTCTGTTAGGTACGGCGTCAGCTGCGAGGTGTATCTGATCGGCAGGAAACCCTGACGGTCCATGAGCGTTTGGGCCCCCAGTTCCGCGAGAGCCTGGACCTCGCGCACCTGCTCTTCTTGGAGCTCGGGCATGCCTTCGTGCAGCCACCGACGGGCGTAGGCAATGTGGCGCGCCTCCTCGCCAGTATGTGCCCGTCCGATGCCTACGAGAATCGGATGGAGGGGCCGTCCGTCGCTGGAAGTTCCCTCTTCTGCCGTACGCAAAGCCTGGTTGAAGTCGTCACCGACGAACTCGAAGAGCAGGACATTGACCCAGAACGCCTCTGGCAGGCGAACGGCGAGGTCTTCGGTGAAGTCTCCGATCGCCTTACCCCAATCGGCCTCGCCGGCGCCGACCGTCTCGATGTCCGCGTTCAGCCTCACCCACTGGTTGAACATGGCCATGTGTTGACACTCTTCGGCAACTTCGTGGAGGAGGTACCGGTAGCTGGGGTCGTAAGGGTCCACCTTCCACAACATCGCGAGGATTCCCTGATTCAACAGGTGCTCGCCGTGCGCGACGTTTCGCATGAGCTGGGTGATCTCCCACCGCTCGAGAAAGGCCCGATCCGCGAGGTCCAAGCGCTCGAGCAGACCGCTTTCGGCGAAGACCGAGTGGCCGCTCGGCATGTAGGCCCAGTCCGCCGACATCGGGACGGACCAGTCGATGACGTCGTCGTCGAAGGGGAACCAGCGGCGGCGGGCGCTGGCGGTGTTGAGCCGTTCGGAGACTGAGCTTGGTACGTCGACTACTACCAACTCGGACCGCCTTGCTCGTGCTTGCTCCCGAAATTATGCCCCATGGCCTCAACTCCCGGGGTCTCAGGAATGCACTCACAAACCCGGGGCCGGTCGGAGAGTGGAATCGCCCGAGCAGGACCTCGCCGCGTGCGAGCGAAACGCTCAGGGCCCTGCCCGGGCCATTCCGGGACCTAAAGGGTCAGGTCGTGAGCTGTTGCCTGTCCCCACGCTGTGTTACCTCGATACGCCGGGGCTTCGCATGCGCTGCAACGGGGATCGAGACGGTAAGGACCCCGCCTTCGTATTCGGCTTCTATGTGTTCAGTATCGAGGTTGTCGCCCAGGAAGACCTGCCGAGTGAATGTCCCGTACGGGCGTTCCGACACCAGCGTCTCGATCCCTTCGCTGGTCGAAGGGGAAGGCCGCTCGGCCCTGAGTGTCAGGACGTTGTCCTCGACTGTTATCTCTACCGAGTCCGAGCTGACGCCCGGTAGGTCTAACTGAATAAGGAAGGAATCCCCTTTACGGTAAGCGTCCATTGGCATCGCCAGCGGGCGTGAGCCGTTGGGCATTCCCCAAAGTTGCTGCGCCAACCTGTCCATTTCCCTGAACGGGTCTGAACGAACGAGAGCCAAGACCATCACCTCCTCAAACGGCGTCCACGGGCTCTTCGTCCCAAAAGCCGCAATCCAAGCGGTGACTGCTACTGCTTTGAAGATTAGCACTCCCAAGGGGCGAGTGCTAGTTCTGAGAGTAAAATTGTGCTCTGGGCTGCGAATTTCGTATCGCCGTGGTGCGTCACAGCCACCGAGGATCTAGTCTCGACACCCAGAGGGCCCCATCGTCTAGTGGCCAAGGACACCACCCTCTCAAGGTGGAGACACGGGTTCGAACCCCGTTGGGGCTGCCAGGGAAAATAGGTTCTGACCAGGTACTATGAGCGAAAGTGCTCTAGCCGTTCAGGACCGTTCGCTACCGCTCAGAACCGTTTTCTACCGCACGCTAACGCACGAGGAACGCACGGCCTGGGGTTTCCAAGGGCTCGATCTGTCTCCACCCGTGTCTCCACCCGCGTAGGTGGTGACAGACCTTGCAGGCCCTTTCGGTGCGTTAGTGCTAATGCACGAACCCTTGACAAGCGGAATGACAATGATGTAGTTTGGTGCCAAATGGAGTGCATGGGTGCCGAGTGGGCGCCAACGGATGATCGTGATTTTCTCCCCGACGTGTCGGAGTACGACGGCGCGCCTGATCACCACGCGTTTATTGATAAGTGCGACGGTTATTGGCGGGAGCTTGAAAAGTTTGAGAGCAACAGACGCCTCCGTCGCCACCGTGCCGTCAGTGCCGCCGTCGAAACATTACGGACTGCTCTGAATGCTCTATGGGTCTTCGATGACGGCCACAGCTCCGAGGGGTACGAAGGTCCGAACCTTGCCGTCGGGGACGAAATGTTCTCCGTTGCCGACAGGTCCCTAAGTGCCGCCCTTGCCGCCGTCGTTGTCATGACCGCACTTGCCGATCTCTTACGAGCACTCACGAATACTGACAGTGCTACGGAACCTAATTGGCTACCGGCGCAACCGGAGCCACATATTCCGCCACCTTCTCGTGTTGCCCGATCCGAACCGGATCTCGCCCAAGCTCCTCCGCTGCCTCGCGGCGCGTTCTCTAGCGACGACCTGACGGCAGCAACCGCCGCCTGCAGCCCCGGACCTCCGCTTCCGCCAGCGCCGTCGAGCGCAGCGCCGCGTCCGCAATCCCTTAATTCGCAGGGCTGCGAAGGAAGCAGGATGAGTTCAAGTACCAACCTTTACGACAAGAGCGGCGCCGCCGCGTATCTCAATACTTCTATTCGCCACCTTGAACGGTTGTGGACAGAACGCAGGATCACAGGGGTCAGGATCGGGCGAAAGATCAGATTTGCTCAACGTGACTTAGACGCCTACATCGAAGCGAACCGCATCGAGGCCATGCGATGAATGGCGACGAGGAGGAATACGAGGCAGACAAGGCGGCTGAGGACGACGAGGACGACGACGACCGCGCCTGGTTCGTCAGGCCCGACGATCCCGTTTGGAAATCCACCCCGAAGAGGGAGGAAGTCAACCCGGAAGATGTTGGCGAAACTGTCGTCTCGACGCAGTCCCAATATCGCCAAGACAAAAAATGGGGCCTAACCAAGCAGCGAACGATATCAATGGAACAGAGTGACCACACGTACCTGAAAACTGTCATCACGCCGACTAAGGCCCAGCATGACCGCAAGCTGGAACTCCAAGAGATTCAGGCACTCGGGCCCTTCCGCCAATGCAGCGTCCCGCGCTGCGACGGGACCATCGGGCATCTGGACCCCATCCCATGCTGTCCGGGATGTGGAAATTTATCCGACAAATACCGCGACGACCATGACGGCGCGACGCCGACCCTGGACGAAATAGCCGACCGTCCGCGGCGCAAAAAGCGGCCAAAGTCCTTAGCGAAAAGTACCGTACTAAGAGTAGGAGAAGCGTGAAAAACCCGCACCCATACAAGCTGACTCGCCTGCCCGCAATCGTGGACGCTGCCAATGCGTTAGCTCAACAAGCCGTCCTGGCCCAAGCGGCCCTGGATTTCGCCCGTGTCGAACCCAATGGCGATGTCTACGTGCCCGAAGGTGGCGAGATACACCTCGCGTCGTTCACGAATTATTCGCCGAACTCGCCCGTCTGGCTGTCTGAAGTAACCCCCCAGAAAAGCGAACGGCCGAGCCCTTGACCGGCTCGGCACGTTCCCAACAGTGAAAGTGAAAGTAAGTAACCAAGATGAGTGTATCAGATTCACCCACAGTCGTGCACCTGCGCGAGCGCGCAGCCGCCGACGCAGAACGTCCTGAGCGGTGGGACCCACAGACCGACGACGCTATCGAGGGGACCGTTGAACGAATCCTCGATCTCGTCTCGGACAATGGTCCGTTCCAGGTCCTGACCCTCCGCACCGAGCGGGGCTTGGTCGACGTCAATTGCGGCCGTGCCGCGTTGCGCAACGCCGTAGCCGAGCAGTCGCCACAGGAGGGGGACCACGTAGCCATCCTCTATGTTGGCCCCAGGGTATCGAGCACCGGCCGTACCTATTACGACTACAGAATGGCGACGACGCCCGCCGAGTCGTTCTAATGGGGATGACCGAAGTCATCGACCGGCTAACCGGCTCGCGGCTGTGATCCGAAGGGTGGCGGGGACAGCTATAGCGCCCGCTGCCCCGCACACGATGACCGCAACCCGAGCCTTAGCGTGGACCACGGCGCCGACAAGGTGTTATTGCACTGTCATGCGGACTGTGACCCCGAAGCCATCCTGACCGCGGTCGATCTCCCCTGGGATGCCCTGTTCGACAGCCCGGAGCGGTCCAACGGTTCAAGAATCGTCGCCACCTACGACTATACGGACGAGACCGGGGCTCTCTTGTTTCAAGTTGTGCGCAAGTGGCCCAAAGACTTCCGCCAACGTCGACCCGATGCCACCGCTGAAGATGGGTGGGCATGGAAGCTCGACGGGACGCGGCGGGTGCTGTACCGACTGCCTGCCGTCGTCAAGGCGGTAGCGGAGGGGCGTACCGTTTATGTCGCCGAGGGAGAGGCCGACGTTCACGCCCTAGAACGTGCCGGGGTGGTCGCTACGTGCAATCCCATGGGGGCCGGGAAGTGGCGCTCTGAATACTCGCCGGTCCTCAAAGGGGCCGACGTTGTCGTCGTCTCCGATCGCGACGAGACGGGCCGGAAGCACGCCGAGGAAGTGGCCGCGGCCTAGAGGGTGTAGCCCTATCGGTGCGGCGTTTCGAGCCTGTCGTTGGAAAGGACGCGTCGGACCACCTTGCGGCGGGAAAGACGATGGAGAAATTCACCGAGACATCTAAAGCCGAACCCACCGGGCGCCACGTCGTCCTCACTGACACGTCGACCATAACGCCGAGGCCGGTCAAGTGGCTTTGGCGGGATGGATGCCGTTGGGCGAACTGACGCTCTTGGCGGGACAAGAAAATGGCAAGTCCACGATCGCCTACACCTTGGCGGCGTGGATCACGACGGAAAATCAAGGGCGAATTCTACCGGCGAGCCCCACGCCATCATCGTCGTCGCCACGGAAGATTCCTGGTCGCACACGATCGTGCCTCGACTCATGGCAGCGGGTGAGAATCCCAAGCTCATTTACCGGGTGGACGTGATTACGGCCGATGGCCTCGACGGCACCTTGTCATTGCCCGCCGACGTGAAGGCCCTAGAGCACGCCGTGGAAGAGGTCAAGGCAGTCCTTGTCTTGCTCGACCCGATGTTGTCCAGGCTGTCGAACGCTCTGGACACCCATAAGGACGCCGAAGTGCGTATCGCACTAGAACCGACAGTGGCCTTTACGAAGCGATCCGGTGTGGCCGTGCTGGGGATCATCCACGTCAACAAGGGATCGAGCGTCGACCCGCTTACTCTCGTCATGGGCAGCCGAGCTTTTGTCGCCGTGGGCGAGCAGTGCTGGTGGCGATCAAGGACCCCGAGGACGAGGGCCGCGTTCTGCTGGGGTTGGAAAAGTCGAACCTTGGCCCAACGGGGCTACCCACCTTCGTTTACCGGATTGTCAGCGAGCTGGTGGCCTCGACCGACGAGGGACCCATCTATACCGGCAAAGTCGAATGGCTGGAGAGACCAACCGGTCAGTGTCCGAGGCCATGGCAGCCGTAGGGGAGGTCCTGGTGCCGCGTCGGCAACGTCCGAGTGTGCCGAATGGCTATATGACTACCTCGGTTCGAACGGTGGGGGCATGGATTCGGCCGCAGTCAAGGAAGCCGCCACGCGCAGGACATTCCGGCTTTGCCACGCGTCACGCTCGGAAGCGCCTGGGGGGTCCTGACCCAATCCTTTGGATTTCCGCGGCGGACATATTGGATGTTGCCGGGCTCGCCAGAACCGAGCGTGTCCAGTCGTGTCGGCCCGCTGGGGAGACACGACACAACAGACATGACAGACACAACTGAGTCTGACCAGGCTGTTTGTAAGGACAATTTGACCCCCGCGTCCAGTCGTGTCGGTCGTGTCGGTCGTGTCGCCTCTCCAGGGGAGACCGACACAGGGGACTCAGACTTTCGACACTCCACGCCTCGTCGCTATCCGTTCCAACGGCATCGGTAGCGGGATGAGCGTTGACGAATTCGCTGGCTGAAACGGACTCACGCATGGGGATTCAGATGTCAAGCACCCTGTCCACGCAATAATGCGCGCGTGTTGGCATGGGAGAGTTGAGATCAGTCAAGCATTTATATTTCGTTCGGGCAAGCGACAACGCAAAAAGATGATGCAACACAAGAGGTTTCTAAGGACGCGATGGCAAGGACAACACGAGCTACAGCCAGTCAGACGCAAGGACGGTTCAATGGGATTGCCGGCGCGTAACTATCCGTGGCTCCCGTTTGCACCAGAACACGTGCAGTCGATGGTTCACGGCGCACATTCGGAGAGAGTTGTCGAGGCAGTCAGCGGATTTTCGCAGTGAGGTTGTTGCCCAAGCACCCTGGCTTATCGAGCCCATCTATGGCGATGCACTAGAAAGGTATTGCAGAAGCGAGGCGACGGCCCGGTTGCTCGGAGATCACATTTTCAGGCTGAGTGAGGACAAAGGACCAGCGGCGGTACCAATCCGTCTATGGGAAACCCTGACTTCCTGTACGAATGCGGCAAATCGGTGCGCCGAAACTCTTGGCTAACTCCGATAGCTCGGGCAAAGTTGCAAGCGTTGGCGACCTCGACTGAGGTAGCAGCGCAGTCGCTCGAGAAATTGAGTGCGACGGGTGCTCAGATACGACAGCGCCGTGCGGCTGCGTTGACTGTCGTGGACGCACAAGACGACGACGAGTACGAGGACTCCGAGGGTGCAAAATCGGACCCTTAAACGGGCAGGTCAGAGGGTCGCATTGTTGCCCTATATTGCCCTGTGTTGCGCTGTATTGCCTCAGGAGCGGCTGTACTTATTAGAACGGAATATGCATGTCTTTATCGCCCCAAAGGCTGTCGTCGCATAGGCACTTGCTGTAGGCAATGGTCTGGCACTTGAGGAGCCGCTAGGGTTCGGATGGACCTGGCGGCAATCAGGGCATTCTGAGGGTCTATAACGCACGCCGAACGCACGGATAGGTCAAATCGGTCGCTGACCAGGCAATCGTTCCACCTTCACAGGGTGGAGACAGCACGGTGTTTGCTATTGCCAAGGGAAATGAGGCCACCCGGAGCGAGGCCAAGAACCTCGTGACGCGGTCGTTAGAGAGTCCGGCGCTCCTGCCGTGCGGTCAAGCCTCAGGGCTCAATCAATGCCCCGGAATTCGAAGATTTGCCGAGATAAAAGACGCAAATAGGCGCCTCACCGCCTGGTCGTTCTCGCCACAAAGCAAATTTCCTATAAGCGGCTAATTAAATCTGGCGGCCGCGTAAAGACAGCGCGATTGGCCGCGCCTGGCCGCCTTCAATATGAGGGCAATGCGTATAAGCGGCTCATAACGCCGAGTTGGAGGCTCTTTACATGGACGACTTACCGCTTGGCGTGCTGCCTGGCGCGGGATGGGTTATTGAACGCACACACGAGGACGGTACCCGGAGCGTGATGCCGTTAGCGGGCTGGTTGGTTCAGCGGGACGGCGAGCTGCGACCGCTGCCGCTGTCTTTGGGCAGCGATTGGATCGTCAGACCACGCACACAGAGCGACGACGACGCAATAGCAGCGACGGCCAGGCGCCTTAGACCGAGTACGACCAACACGAATTGGAATTGGAGTTAATAGGCATGACGACCATAGTTGGTGCCGATCCTGTTGTGAACGGCACGAAGAAATGCACAAAATGTGGACACTGGAAGTTGCGAACGACTTCAGCGACGACCGGGACGCTCCCGATGGTCTCCAATATTGGTGCAAATCGTGCATGCACGATTATCAGGAAGAGCATACAGCGCGCTCCGACTGCTAAGGCTCTCGCGTCGATGAGCGTCGATGAACAGTGGGATCGCTGCAAAAACGCATTCCGGAGGAGATGAAGCAACACGTTCGGGATCTGTTTGGCTCAGACCCCGTCGCAAAGGCACGAGCACAGGAGAAGTCTCGCCAAGGAACGGAGCGAATGAAGGCGTGGTGCGCACGATTTGATGAAGCACTCGCCAAGGAACGGCAAGAGCTAACCAAACAGCGCATTATCGCCCGACTCACGGCTGCGATTAAGGCTGAGATCATCCAGTGGAGGCAGAAAGCGGAACAAACGATGCTCGCAAAGGCGAAAGCCGCGAAGAGAGCCGCCAAAGCTCGAATCAAGGCTGCACTTGTTGAGCGAGACGAAATGCTGGAAAAGGCCGCCACAGTGCAGGCTCAAACGTCCGAGATAGCCGCGGCATTGCAGGCTCAAGTTGCCGACATGGGACAACGGGTTGCTGCCACAACTCAGGATGCCGACAACCGTATAACGCGGATACTCGCTGTTCTCGACCAATACAACGCCGAACAGGCCATGAAGGGCGCTCGCAGAGCTGCATTCGAAGCAAAACGTGTTGAACGGGAGCGTGACGAATGGATGTTCAAGGCTTCTACGACTAACGACCCAGTATTACGAGCTGTGTATTTGGTCGCGCTGAAGGAGAAGAGATTGACGACTATGACGCCGGATATTGACTTGGAAGCGACCAAATGCGAGTAGAGGTGGGCGCGCTCGGTCCGGAAGCCGTCCTTGCCGCTGTTGAGAAGGGCCTACGTGACATGTTCGCAAATGGGGTGGTCGTTGATGTGACCGCTGACCTTGCCGCTGACGAGTTTCTAGCAAGGGCGGAAGCTGCCACCGATCCGGTACTCGCGGCTGGTTATCGCGAACTCGCAGAGGAGGCAACCAAGGAAGCGAGGCAGGCGTGATCCGTTCCAGTCCGCTTGAAAGAGAAGTTATCGAGGCCATCGGCGCACTGGCCGAGCCCAGTACGAGCGAACTTATCCGCGAATCAATGCGGTGGTGGACACTGCACCCGCGCCCAAGTGCGAAAGGCGCTAAAGGCCCTTGAGGACGACGGGACCGTACGAACGTCGGCGCCGAACGAGACGCTTGGAGGTTGTCGTGAAGATATTCCGTAGGAAGCAAGACGTAGAGGCAGTTACCGTCCGAACAGGAGAGAGCCTTCAATCCCAAGCGACGGTTACGAAACCTCGAAAGAGCCCACGTGAGGGTTCTTGACCAGTTGGCGAACCCTGACCTTGCCGCAAATCACCGACCGTGGATTGAACAGAAGCGTTCGAGCATTGAGGCAGAGATTCAGACTCTCAAGGAGAGCATCGAATGACCGAAGTAACCCCAGACTTTGAGGCTTGGCTGACCGCGGCAGGTGCCCTGAAAGATGGTGAGCCGGACCGCACGTGGTTCGAGGAGCAATGCGCACTTTCGGCTCGTGCCAACGCGTTCGCACACGAAGAAATGGATCGAGAGTTAGAACACATCGTGCGAGAAGGTTATGGCGATAGCGACGAACACTGAGGAACGGACGCAGCCTCTTGACCTTCTGGCCGCTTTGGTCCTTGAGAGCGGCGACCGCTTTGGTGACGTGGCTTGTGATTTTCAATGGCGCGATGTGGAATGGTTCTTTTCGCAGGATGGTCCGCGTTGGGCGTATTTAACACGGCCCCGCGGGGGAGGAAAACGTCGGATACTCGCAGGCGTGGCCTTGGTATGGCTCGCCACTACGGCACAACCAGGTGCAAGAGGCTATGTCTTCTCGGGTAGTAGGGATCAAGCTGCGCTCCTCCTCGATGCGGCTTCGGGACTGGTGTCCCGGACGCCAGAACTAAATTGCGGTTATCGAGGTGCGTTCGTCAAAGATGCTCCATCGTTCAACGAATGCAACGATGGAAGTCCGCAGCGCGGACGGTGATCACGCGTTCGGCCTAAAGCCGAGCATAATTCTGGTGGACGAGCTGGCGCAGTGGGAGGAAAGCCGTCGAGCCCGACGCCTTTGGACCGCTATCGTTTCGAGTCTCTCGCAAAAGTGCCCAATTGTCGCTTCGTATGCTGTAAGTTCCGCGGGCGAACCTGGGCATTGGTCATACAGGGTGCTCCAAGATGCGAAGAGCAAGCCTGAACGCTGGCATGTGAGCGAAGTCGAGGGACCGCTTCCGTGGCTCGACATCGAGGATCTCAAAGCGCAGGGTTTGCGCGATAGCGAATTCGCCAGGCTGCACCTGAACATTTGGACGCAGGCAGAAGACAGGCTCGTAGATTCCGAAGACCTACGAAGCAGCCGCGGTCTTGCCAGGCGGTCGGACCGCACAGCCGGGCGTTTCGTTTACCTCATCGCTTGCGACCTCGGATTAATGCGATGACAAGCACTGTTGTAGCGGTCGGCCATGCTGAATCAGTATCATCCGAGCAAGGCTCAGCAAACCGCGTTGTTATTGACTCGCTAAGGCGCTGTGCGCGGCACTCGCGCTCATCCGGTCCAACTTGCTGAAGTCGAAGCGTATCTCGCCCTGACGGTGCAGCGGTATAACCGATGTCAAGGATATTGGCCGACCCCTGGCAAGCCGCGGGCATGATTCAACGTCTGCCCGCGCACAATCCGGTAAGGGCCGAAGCCCTTCGCCTTCACGGCTACTTCGGTGGGTCGGCTAGGTCGGCACTTCACTCTGGCGCTACATAACCGCCTAATCTCGCTTCCGAATGACGAGGATCTACTTAGCGAACTTGGGCAGGGTCCGCCTTCAAGGCAACCGGTCGGCGGTGCGCGCACTCGACCATGATGCGAGCGGGCGCATGACGACCAAGCCGTCGCAATCGCCATCATTTGCGCGGAACTCATCGGGAATGCGAAAGCCTTGGGGACTCGGAGGAATGCTTGGAATACGATCATCCAATTCATTCATGTGGCCAGCCGAATCCGAGGGCTGCCACGGTCTGTAGCAAGTGTCATGAGCCGCTGATCCCACCGGAATCGAAACCCCAACCCGAACCAATCGCGCACCAGCAGCAGCAGCCGTACCGTCGCCTTGGTCGTTCGGACCAGTTCCGACGATGCCGGGTGAAGCCGCCGTGCAGAGGACGCTCGAAACGATCCGTCTTGCCCGAGAAGGCGGCAGAGTTATTGATTTCGGCCCGTACACGGGTCGCTAACAAGTTCTCCCAAGGGGGAACCCCCCTTTCTCCCCAACGGGACGCCCACGGCAGCTCATCGCTGACCCGCGGGCACTATCGCAATCAGCAAAGACACGCCAAAGGGCTAAGGCCGGTCGTGTAGCTGAGACGCGATGCAACAACCGCGGCCGATGCGGTCAATGTCGGCAAACGAGAAGGCGCAGAGACGTGTCATAAGGACCGAACGGTCAGACGCGTAGTCGCTTTGTTAATCAACACTGCAACTTCTCACAAGAAGGAGCCATAAATGGCTCGAATACCCTCCATTAAGGAGATGTACGGGGGAAGCGAAGCCTGCACTGACGGCGTACCAACGCCGCAGCACCCGCTAGGCACTCCCAAAGCATCGAAACTAGCAACGCGTCACGAAACGTTTACCAAAGCGATGAATGCCGCAATCCGCGAAGGTCTCAGCGGTGACGTCCTGGAGCTTCCGCCCGATGGTGGAAGCAGCCGACCGATCTACAGATCGCGTACGGTCTATCAAAAGGAAATCGCCAACGCGGCCGGTGCGGGTGGCCTCAAAAAGCAACAAGGGCAAATCGTCGCTGAGTATCTGGACGAGCTGCTAAAGAGCGACGGTCGTATGGCGAAGGAGTTTACGCTCGACTTCCCACTGAGCAGCGGCTTCGTGCCGTTCGATCTTTCGGCCCCAGCTCGCCTTTTATTTCCGATAAACACCCCCCTGCGTAACGAAATTCCGCGCATTCGTGGGGCCGGCGCAGCGTACCGGTTCAAAGTTTTGGACACGATCAGCGGGTCAAACACTGCGGGCCTTACAAGCATCGACCCCGGTTTTGCCGAGAACGAAACTACTGTCACTCCTGGCAGTGGAATCAACCTCGTAAGGCCGAATTACATCACGTACCACGCGTATGACCAAGTGCAGTCGTTCGTCACGTCCGGTCTATCTGACTCCGTTACGTTCCAAGCCGCTTACCAGGCGAGGGGTTTGACAACGTTCGCGGTCTCAGTGCCACTTCGCTCCTGTACGCCTCATTTTTAGCGGAGGAAAGAACGATAATAAATGGTCGGGGCACGGTTTCGAACGGCTATGTCGGTCCGCTCGGCACGCCGACGATCACGTCTTGCACGGCAGTTTCCGCATCAGTTGCACAAGGTGGTACTTCGACTCTTGGGTCAAGTGCAACCGTCTGGGTAATCGTTGCGGCTGACGCTGGCGATCTTACAACAGCATCGGGTCAGCTCCATCAAGGACCCGCTACTACAGTTGGATCTCAGCGCGTCGGTTACGACATCTACGGGACTGACGGCAGTTCAGGTCAACATCGGCAATGATGTTGCTGGCGCCTTGGGGTATTACATTTACGCCGCGAAGCGTCCAAGCTGGACCATATTATCTAGCTGGCAGAACGGGTTATGACGTCGGTTTCGTGACGTCGCAGCCATCCTCTGGCCCAACGGTCACGTCGGGTGCAGCGGACCAGTCAGCGCGTGCAACGTCGTATGACGGCCTATTTTGCAACACTTCGGCCAGCGGGGGATATGTAAAACGCCTCAACAGCAGCCTAAGTACGAGGAATCCGGGCAGCGAGCTGCAAACCGGGTTCGCTTCGCTCTGGGACTCCGTCAAGGGCGATCCAGACGTGGTGATGTGCAACGGGTACGACCGCTTACAACTGTCGAACGCTTTGCTGAACGGACCGAATGTCAACTGATATCGAGTTTTCATTCCTAACGACCAGATGAGCAACGTAACGGTGGGCGCTCTCGTCCAAAATCTCACCAACGAGGTTACGGGAAAATCTGTCGAGATCATGGTCCATCCTTGGCAAGCTCAAGGAAACATGCTATTCGGCAGCTAACGCTTCCGTTGCCGCACGCCAACATAAGTTCGACCGCGGAAATCGCCGAGGTTCAAAGCTACGTTCAACTGCAATGGCCTGTGACGGGGATGACTTTTGACTCGTCAGTCTTTTGGATTTCGACAGTGGCAAACAACGCGCCGCATACCAAGGCATCATCTCAGGTATCGCCGGAGTGCAGACGCCAAATCTGTTTCCTTCGGAGTCTGATTCCTAATTCGTAATGGCTGCAACCGCAGCTATGGGTTCGCCAATTGCCTCAATAATCGGTCGCCTGACAATGGTCAAAGCATCGTCGGGCACGCTGTGCGGGTCGTGGTTTCTCGTCAGTTGCCCTCGACCTCTGCACGCAACACACGGCGCAGGGGTTGCCTTCCCCCAACGTCTCGACGGAGTTTTCTAACTCCTATCCGTTGCGACACGCGCCGTACCGCCGACAGCTTCCCTTTGGGGCGCTGGTCGGCACGAGGCTAAGAGCGCCGGTCGTGGGTATCCCTTTCACGCCCGCGGCCCGCGCTCGCCTCGAAGACAATCAGGGATCGTGGATTCGCAGTCTACTGGCCCCGTTACGGCGAAGGGACCCGCGCACCAGGCGGCAGGACGGCAATTAACCCACCCGTCTCGGAGAGGACGTCGATCGCGGAGGTCCGTAGTTGTGGCACGTACAGACACGCCGAAACCTGATCGCCAAAAGGGCCTTCAACGATACCGGGCCGCACCGCCACTTCCTCAGTCTCTGTTTCTTTTGGAAGCATCAGAATCTCAAGCCTCGCGGCGCATCGACATTCGTTCTCGCCACGCTGGTCGTGCTCACTGTAGTGCGAGGCCGTCGCCTCATGCTGTTCTACGGTGGCCTCGCCATGTGTTACCCATCCATTGCCGGGAACCCGAGAACTTCTGGTCAAGGTCAGCCACCTCCCCGCTAGGTAGCTCGAACTTCCGCACGTCTTTGTCCTTTCAATGGCGCTTCCTCTGACGAACAGGGGCCAGTCCGAAGACTGACCCCTGTCCCGTTGCGATGCGCTGCGTTGCGTCGAGTTGGATTGCGTTGATTTGACTTGGCGGCGCGTCGTCATTTGGGACGGTACGCCTGTCGCCGCGGGATGTCAACGACGGCGCCGGGGGAGTGTCGGTCGTTACGTCTAGGTAGTGCGTACGTATAGGTAGTGCATGTGTATAGGGAGCGCGTGTGTATAATCTATGCGAATGACTTATCCGTATGGTCTTTATGTGCTGCACGCGACAAGACAAATTTTTTTTCGCAGGAGCCCGGGAGGGTTGACGTGGCAAGCGGCAGTCTCGGTAGAGTCGGAGCCGACGCGAAACGCGTTGAAATCCGAGACAAGAGGAGGGGCCGCTATGAAGTCCGCGAGCTGATCGAACGGCTGGGGGAGTTCGATCCTGAAACGAATGTTTACGTCGATGACGCGTGTGGGTCGGGGGCGGTGGAACGCCGGTCATTACGACGATTCGTTCAGTGATGGGCGATGCTGACGATCGTGTCGACGTGTTTATTTGCACACCGAGCGAGGACAGGATCGCGCGGGAGTCGTCCGTAAAGGGCCTCTGAGCCGCGGTTAACTCGGCGTGCCTTGTTCGCGGCGCCCCTCCGATATCTGACTCGCGACGTACAACAAAATCGCCACGCCAGCGACGACAGCGAACACGACAATTAAATCCCCGGCAGCAACTCCAATCAGCGCGGCAGCAAAGATAATGACGAGCACGTCCCATACCGGATGCTTCCGACGTACCTTTGGTGCCCGCTTGATTGTGAGGGTTACGTCTACGTCGTGATGCTCGGCCATATCGGTTCCTCTGTTCTTTTACAACGCTACCCGGCCATGCTGCCCAACGCTGCGGCAAGCGCCTTGTCTCGGTCATCCGCGGCGTGCTGGTAGCGGTTGGCGGCGATCCGACTCGCGTGACCCGCTCGACGCATTAGCTCGGCCGTGGTCGCTCCTGCCTGCGCTGCCCATGTCAGGCCGGAGTGCCGAAGGTCATGGAAGCGAAGGTCAGGTCGGCCCGCTGCTTCCCGGGCTCGTGTCCAGACTCGTGCAAACGTCCGTGGGTGTATCGGTTCGCCATTCGCGCCAGGAAACAGCCACGCTCTTTTCCGAATGATACGTGGGCGCTGAGGTGGGTCTTGAGTGCCTTTTGTACGTGGGGTGGCAGATAGAGCGTGCGTTTGCCTGCCTCGGTCTTGGGATCACCAAGGATCGCCTCGCGTCCTCGGTCACAAGCCATGCCCTGGGATCGTCACACTGCCAGCGGCAACGTCAACGTCCCTGCGTTGGAGTGCGACACTTCGCCCCGACGTAGTTGGCCCCAAGCGCCTAGCAGAATCGCACAGCGGTATTCCTCTGGCGTTGCGTCGATGGCTGCCTGGCATTGGCCACAGTTGGGGTCGGGCGCTCGACTGCACGCTCACGGCTCGCCCCTTCGACGTTGCAAGGTGAGCGAAAGATGATTCGTCACGAACCGCGTCGTTGAAAATCGTCGCAAGGAGTCGGTAGGCCCCGGCCGCTGTCGAAGATGCTCGGCTGCTAAGTCGTCGTACCATGCTCGGATCTTGCCTATCCGAACCTTGGCGAGCTCCACCCTCCGAAGGTGGGGAGTAGGTGCCGGTCAAGGAGCCCCGGTATTTCGCCGCAGTCGTGGGACGAATCCGGCCACGCCTGACGCCCGACGCAAGCCACTTCTCTGCATACTCGTGGAACGTCACGGTTCCGGCTTGTGGGTCCGTCCACTGACTGCGGACGATGGCAGTTTCAATGGTGGAAAGAAACGTATTGGCGTCTGCCTTGTGAGTGAACGTTTCCGGCGCCGTGTGCTGCTTTCCGTCCTGCCAGTAGGTCCTTGATATTTGCCAGACGGGAGCTTGCGGACACCGCCGAACTGTCGCCTGGGCCTGCGTCTCTTCGCTGTTGGAGTCATGTAAAGAAGTTTAATGCACGGGGAACGCACGGTCAATGATTTTATGCTGGTGACCTGGGCTATTATCCACCCTCTCAAGGTGGAGACGGGTTCGAACCCCGTTGGGGCTGCGAGGCCGACCTGGCCAGAGGGATCTGGGTCGATCCGCGAGCCGGGCAGGTCAGGTTCGACCTGGTACTACAACTGGCTGAAGCTGCGCACTGATCTTCGTCCGCGAACCCGTGAGCTCTACATGTCGTTGCGGAAGCTCCACCTGCTACCCAAGCTCGGGACTTTCGAGCTGTCGAGGATCACCGAGCGTCGTCCGGGCCTGGTACTTGGACCTGACTGCCGACACCGGTCCCGGACAGGCCGACAGCAGCCAGGTGCTACCGGCTTCTTCGTGCAATCCTCAACACTGCCCTGACCGACGAGCTGCTGATCAAGAATCCTTGTCGGGTGCGCGGTGCGGGCGCTGATCGGTCGCCTGAGCGCCCATCGCTTCTTCGGTCGCCGAGGCGTACGTGCTCGCAGATGCCGTTGCTCTCTCGCTTCCGGGCTGCTGTCTTGCTTGCATCGTTCTGCTCTCTGCGGCGCGGAGAGATCCTCGGCCTGCAGCGAGGCGACGTCGACCTGCTTCACGCCACGGTGTCGATTCGGCGCGCCGGTGAGCCTGGCCAATGGCACGCTCTACATCGGGGATCCCAAGACGGTCGCCGGGCGGCGGACTGTCTCCATCCCACGAGTGATAGTCGGTCCTCCGAGCGCAATCCTACGAATTCGTCGCCACCTCCGCCGACGCCCTCCTCTTCACCGGAGAGAAGGGCGGGCCGCTCCGGCCACACGTGCTCCAGGCTGCATGGGACAAGGCCCGTCACACGACCGGCCTCGCGTACCTGCATTTCCATGACCTTCGCCACAGCGGGAACACCTGGGCTGCGGCCACAGGTGCCAGCACGGCTGAACTCATGGCGCGGCATGGGCCATGCCAGCGCTACCGCGGCTCTGCGCTACCAGCACGCCACGGCTGATCGGGACAGAGCGATTGCTGAGGCTCTGAGTTCCCTGGGCGATCAAGCGCTTACTTCCGTGACGAAGTTCCTGGTTCCGGCCGAGCGTCGCAGTTCCTGACGTCCGAGATGCCACGGGTCAGCAGCTTCTACGGCATCGTCATCTACATCTACTTCGACGAGGTCCGGCACGAAGGACGACCACACTTCCACGCTGTTTACCGAGGCCGAGAAGCTTCGATCGACATCCGGAATCTCTCCGTGTTGGCGGAGCTCTCCCACCGAGGGCTTCTCGGATGGTGAATGAATGGGCTGAAGTTCACCGGCAGGAACTGATTGAAGACTGGGAACGAGCTCGACGGGGTGACAAACTCGTTCCTATTCCACCGCTTCCATGAGCTCGGCGTCGGATTATCATGGCGTTATGCGGCTGACTCCCCGACTGAAGCGAGCTGAGGTACTCCACGATCATGTGGTGCGCGTCCATACGTGGACGGTCTGGCCGCCGAGGTAGATCTCGGTTACGTCCTCGAGCTTGGGCCCGTCTTCGAGCCGCTTCGGCACCCAGCGTTTTTCCGCAAGCTGAGGGCGAGTCGCGAAGCCAACACCATCACTTGGCCGAACGGCGCGGACCTAGCGCCGGAGACTCTCTACGCCGCGGCGCAGGAAGCAGCCCGTACCGTCCTATCCATAACCGACTGTGCCTGTTCATCTCTAAGCAGTGCGGAACGTGCTGTTCGGAATTCGCAGGGGCGAGTGATGCCGTGCAGTTCGAGGAGGATTCCAGCCGTTACGGACCGCCCGCAACCGGCACGTATCGCTGGGGGCCGATAAACCCGTCGGTCCAGCGCTTTGGCATGGGCGAAGGCTTTACCACATCCTCCGGGCCTTGAGGAACGCCACGGATCGTCGTACGTTCCGTCATGATTCGCGAAGTTTGCGGCGTGCTTCGCCGTCGCAAACCAGTCATTGGTTGACGGTTTGATCTGCCGAAGCGCCCTTTCAAGGTCCGCCATTCCGATTGGGGGCGAGCCTTGTCCGAACGAGCGGCATCCACGAGCGCTTCTCGCGTAGCCACTTGCACATGCGGGCGAGGTCTGCGCCCGAGAAGCCATCGGTCGCACTCGGCTGAGGCGGGTGAAGTCGATTGACCCGACAGGGCGGCTTCGCAAGTGGAAGCGAAGGACACCTTCTCGTGCAGATTCATCAGGAGGAGAGACGAAGAGGGTTCGGTCGAAACGGCCCGGACGCCGCAAAGCAGTATCGACATCCCAGGCTGGTTCGTCGCCCCGATGACGTAGACGCCCTCATTGGTGCCAGTAGCCCCGTCCATCTCCGAAAAGGAGCTGGTTGACCGTCCCACGCATGGCCGGGTTGTAGCGGAGGTTCGTTCTCTTCTGCCCCATTGCATCGACCTCGTCCAAGAAGATGACCGCGGGTGAATTGGCTCTGGCTTGGTCGAACAGCCCTCGCAGGTTTCGCTCGCTTTGCCCCAGCCACATATCGAGAACGTCTGCCAGCGACACCGCAGTGAAGCTCGCGCCTAGTTCACCGGCGAGGGCACGGGCGATGAAGGTCTTGCCACATCCAGGTGGGCCATAGAGGAGCAGCCCACCACCGACCGACGCGCCAGGTCGCTCGCAGCTCCGTCGGCTCATGGGGAGGAGAAACGAAACTTCAATCTCCCGCTTGACCTGTTCCATCCCTACAACGTCCGACAGGCTGATGTCGGGCCGCTCAACAACGCCGAGTTCCGGGCCGGAAGGGATGCCGCCCACCTCGGCTGTCTGCCCATCAGACATTTGCCACTCAGCTTTGGCCCAATCGAATGTGGAGTCGGATCCCGGGTCGTCTCCGGTTGCTGACACCGGCGGCGGCCTCCGAGAGGGATCGGTCTTCGCTGTCTCGGGGGACGAAGGCTGAGATGCCAGAGCTTCAGTGATTTGTCTGAGAAGGCTCGTACCCGCGGAATCATCGGGTGCCAGTTTTAGGGCTGCCGCACATTGTTCTAGCGCATCAATAGTGCGCCCGGCGTCGAGGAGAAGCCCTGCGATATGAAGGCGGAGGGGCACATCGTCGGTGTTGTAGACATCGCGGCGAGAAGACTTTGGAGGACCGCCTCCTGGCTATCGCGCTCGTTCGTCATCGAGCGACCGAGGGTCGACGCCGCAGTCTTTTGACGACGAACCAGGCAAAGGCCGCCGTTGGAACATTGATCAGAAGGGTAAGCGGTAGAAGCGCTGGCGCTGATTGCGCCCCCGCGCCGGTCACAATGCCTGCGATGAGGAGGAGCAAAAGCAGGAACAAGATGGAGACTGTCAATTGGCTCCGATAGGGCTGGATCGGGGTAGTCGTTGGAACGAGGGCCTCCTTGCGCTTGGATCGTCGGCTCGGTCGGCGGCTGCGCCAAAGCGCGATCGCCGTAGCGCGCCGCTCCACGATTCGCTTGGTAGGTTGAACTCTCCAGAGCAAAGCGTTGATGCCTATGGATCCCCAGATCCACACGATGCTCAAGCCGTGGAGTACCACGATGACTGGCGATGTCACCAACAGCGTCAGTAGTAAGAAAGGCACCGCCCCATAACTAAGGAGCTGAGCCCTCGCCGGTCGGGCCAACGGGTCAATTGACCAGCGCTAAAAGCCAATTGCTGAAGGGCGTCTGAAGTGCGGCCTCGCAATCGCAGGATGACACCCAATTCAGTGTTAGCTAAGATAGTTATAGGGCTCCATTCGAAGGGCCTCGCGGATGCAGGATTCGGCAACAGGAAAGTCATACGCCGCCCGAGCTGCCCTGGCAGCGAATGAGCCATGTCTGAGACGAGCTCGGAGCGAGTTGCAAGGCCGTGTTAGAGGCCGCAACTGCCACCCGGGGCTTGTGGGCTGCCACAGACGCATCGGCCAAGGCCCAGTATGACGACACATCGGTAGGGGCTAGGCGAACAAACTCCTTTGCCGCTCGCACGGCGCGACGCCCCGGTCGTCCAGTGGCGTAACGGCCAGCCCCATACGCACGATTAGTAAGGACCACGACGAGCACCCTGTGAGCGTCAGAAATCATGGGTGCGAACCCGACAGCGGCAACGCGCCGCCCGCTCGGCAGCATCGAAATGCCTCAAGCCCATTTCCGCCCTGGCTTGGACGATTAGGGGCTGCGGATTACCCGGCCTCTCTGCTACGCACTGCGAAGCGATCACCGAGGCTTCCTCATACCGCCGTGCAGCCACGAGAATCCGGGCCCGTTCGAGGGCGTCAGCTACGGCAGTTACCTGCACCAGGCAAATATCGACACGCAGACCGAGAGCCTGAAGTGCGGTTCCCGAGCCCCAGGCACGCCAGCGTGCGCATAACAACAGGGGGGCCTGCCAGATCTCCCGACGACGCCGATCGCAACTGCCGGGATTGCGCTACCTGGGGCTGGCACCGTGAGAGACAGTTCCGCCCGGTAAGGATCAGTTGGGCAAACCGTATGAGCGGCGGTCAAGGCCGGCCGGCAGGCCGCCCTAGGGCTTGGCCTTGACGGCTGCGGGGCGAAGGGGAGCAGACCACCATGGCCCACGGCCGGCTGCTGGTAGCCGGCCTGACTGCCCGCCCAGCACTTGGTTCTGTGCGGAGGTCCAGATCCTGAATCACACGACCTCCTAAATAGTGCTCTCTGGGGCCGGCTCTCTTGATCTTCGTAAAGAAAGTTCTCACACACCGCCGACCTGCATGCTGACCTGCGACGACGCCGTTGGAGATTTCGGCGACAATCTTTGATTTCGTAACGGACTCGGGTGGTCGCTAGTTGACTTCCAAGGGCTGGTGCTGGGCGACCCGACGCTGCAGAGCGTCGGGTCGCCTGAGCTGAGCAAGGTCAAATCGGAGGTCTGTGACACCGTGCTCGTAGCGTGCAGCGCATGGGCAGAGCCAGCCGGTCCAAGCGGGAACGTCGTCTCGCACGAGGCGCCGGTGCACTCGCGCGCGTCAAGTTCGCAGAAGCTAATCGTGGAGTCCCCGGAGCTACAGAGAATCATGAGTCGGAAGATGCGCGTACAAGGCGCCGGGGAGGCAGGCGGATCGGCTCGGGAAGACCCAGGCTCTACGACAACGGAGCGAAACGCCAGGCGGCCTATAGAGCCCGCAAGCGTCTCAGGTTGGCCAACTCCGTCCGTGACGACACTGGCCTCGAGGCGCCGACAGGCGGGGCGCCAGTGGTCGACGACACCGTCGTCCGCGATCGTGCACGTGGCAACGCGCAAATATGGTCGCCAGCGAACTACCACGGACAACAAAAAAAGCCGACAGCCAGGGCAATTGGACATATCCCCAGCTCACGAAATCACGCACGAGATCCCTCTCAAGGTGGAGACACGGGTTCGAACCCCGTTGGGGCTGCCACGTGACCTTGATCCCGTTTGGGGAGCCACCTTTGTAAGAGTCAGGTCTGGGTGGTTGTCAAGTGTAAGGCTTCGAATTCGACCTGCGGCAGGAAAGAGACGCCGTGGCCTTCGATGAAAGGTCCCAGGGTGACCTATCGAGTTGGAACGGCGGCGATCTTGTCGATCTCCAGCGCTTCCAGTCACGGGTGTTCGGTCGGCAGAGCCGTCAGGCCGATCCACACAGAACCCGCTGGCTCTTTCTCGAGAACCCATACAAACAACCGGAACAGCCCGCGTTATGGATCTATCGAAAGAAAGGTGAGATCGTCGCCGTACAGGGCTCTATACGGTTCGAGCTCAAGGTCCTCGAAGAACGGTGCCTAACTGGTTGGGGCGTCGATCTCATGACCGACCCTCTCCTTCGAGACACCGGGATCCCCTATGACTTTTCGAGGGCCAGGCACGAGTCGGGGAGGCAGCTCCAAGTTCGCGTGGCTTGTGCTCTTGGCCTCTCAGACGACGGGTACCGCTATTCGTTGCGCAGAGGATTTCGCCATGTGGGCACGATGCCCGTGTACTTGTGGGTGGTCGATGCTCGCCATGTTGCCGAACGTCTCGGAGTGTCCAGGTCCAGCAAATGGGCTGTGCGGATGTCGCTGCGGATAATTGCGAGCTTGGCGCGGCACCGCTGTCGAGCGCGAAGCAAAGGAGCGAGTTTGCACCCTATAGACGAGTTCGATCGACGTGTCGACGATTTGTGGAGCGATGCGTCGTCCTCCTACTCGGTGATACCGGAGCGCACATTGACATGGTTGAAATGGCGCTTCGACCAGTGTCCACACCGAAACGAATATCGTCGGTTCTACCTGACGGATGAGAAAGACGTTGTCGGCTATCTCGTGCTTCGTTCGGTTAAGTGGAAGCAGCAGCCAGCACTCGCTGTTGTTGACTATCTGGCGGCACCCAGGTACCTACCCACCTTGTTGGCGTGTGCAACCGGAGTTGCAGGCGACGAACGCGCAACTGTGCTCCTTTGCCGGACTTTGAACGTCCAGGCGCATCCAATCCTTCGAAAGCTTGGATTCCTTCGGCGCAAGGAAGGACACCAACTCTTAGTCCGCGTCTCGGACGAAGATCCCTTCGCGCAGCTCGTTCGTGATCCGCGCCTGTGGTTCCTGACAGCGGCGGACAGTGACGTCGATAACTGAGCGGAACGTCAGTGCACGTTGGCGAAGTATGACTGCTTGGTTTAGAGAGGGTCGCCACATGTCGGAAGGAGCTCCCTTATGGAACGGAGGACATCGAGAACGAACTGTCCGCAACCAGTGCGCATGAACTGCTCACTTCCACGTCGACCGCTCATGTCGCCAACATAGGGAGGGACGTGGTGGCCCTGCTCATTGCCTACGGCGTACCAACGCCGCACGTACTGGTCACTGGCTTGTTTAGTCAATACGCGTCCAACTCATTCATGCGGCGGCGTGCCCGTGTAGTGGATGTCTTGAGCCTCGCCGAGTCGTCGCCCCAAGCGATGAAGAGGCTTCTGCAAGCGGACTGGATGTGCGCGACAACCTCTTCGGGGGGCAACAAGTTCGCGAGTTGAAGGCTTACCAGCCCGTGGGTCAATCCCCAGATCTCGACGGCGAGCTCCGCTGCATCGGCGTTGTTCGCCTCGGGGAACCGGCCGTTTTCGAGGCAGCGGCTGACGCCTTTTACCAAATACATGAATGTTTCGAGTCCGGTTGCGAGGTCCGCTTCATCGATCGGACCGTCCAGGAACATGGCGCGGTAGAGGTTGGGAGAAGCCGTTGCACTCAGGTAATAAGCAGCCCCGAGCAATGTCAGGTCTGCCATTGGGTCCTTTGTTTCCTTCACAGATTCGAGGAGCGACCCAAGCCTGGCGAAGCCCTCGCGGCGAACCTGCCGCCACAGTTCCTCCATGCTTCCGAAGTGGGTGTAGATGGCCATTGTCGAGGTACCGACGTCTTTCGCCAGGCGCCTGAGGGTCAGTGCGGCGCGCCCCTCGGTCGCGACAATTCGCGCGGCGGTTTCGATGAGGGCGCCCCGCACCGAGGGGTCAGCGGGTCTCGGGCTCATGCTTGACAGTGTGCCATAACGCTGCTATGGATAATGCATAGCGATGCTATGTATGGAAGGAGACCCGATGGAGGCACTGAAGAACCCCTACCTCGAAGGAGACTTCGCCCCGGTCCACGAGGAGCACACCGAGACTGATTTGGCAGTCGACGGAGCCCTGCCCGACTTCCTCGACGGGCGCTATCTCAAGATCGGACCCAATCCCATCGCATCAGACCCCGCCGACTACCACTGGTTCATCGGCACCGGAATGGCCCACGGCCTTCGGATCGGCGACGGAAAAGCGCAGTGGTACCGCAACCGTTATGTGCGCTCGGCAGCCGCAAGGCGCAAGCTCGGAGAAAGGCGTGCGAATTCAAAAGGACCTGTGCACGCAGGTTTCGACTTGTCGCCGAATACCCACGTCATCGGCCACGCTGGACGGACCTTTGCTCTGGTGGAGGCAGGTCCACTTCCCTACGAGCTGAGCTTCGAGCTCGACACGCTTGGACCCTGCGACTTCGATGGAACCTTGCCGGGGGGTTATACCGCCCATCCTCTTCGTGACCCCGAGACGGGCGAGCTCCATGCAGTTTCGTATTTCTTCGGCTGGGCCAACCGGGTGCAGTACTCGGTGCTCAGCACGGACGGACACATCAAGAAAAAGGTCGACATCGAAGTCGGGGGCAGCCCAATGATGCACGCCTTTTCCCTAACGGAGAACCACGTCGTGATCTACGACCTTCCCGTAACCTTCGACGCCGGCAAAGCCGCAAGCTCAGCACCGAGGCCGTTCCGAAAGGCCACCGCAAGGATCATGGCCCGCACCATCGGACGACGAAGAGTACCGGACCGCGTCGTTGCGATGATGATGGCTGGCGGCGTGTCGCACCTCGACAGGGGAACGATCCCGTACTCGTGGGACCCTACATACTCGCCTCGCGTCGGGGTGATGCCTCGCGACGGCAGCTCCCGCGATGTCCGCTGGTTCGAGGTGGAGCCCTGCTACGTGTACCACCCCTTGAATGCCTATGACGACGGCGACCGAGTCGTCTTGGAGGTCACCAGACATCCCAAGATGTTCGCTACCGAGCACCGCGGGCCAAACGAAGGCCCGTCCACTCTCGATCGTTGGACCGTCGACCTCTCGGCGGGGAAAGTGCTCGAGGAGCGGCTCGACGACCGAGGCCAAGAATTCCCCCGAATCGACGAGCGTCTGGTAGGCCGTCAACACCGCTTCGGATACACGAACGAATTCTCAGAATCCCCTGTGAACGGCGAGGCCCCGTCCTCTCATGGGGTTATAAAGCATGACCTCATGGCAGGAACCTCGCAGATGCATTCATTTGGTTCAGAACGCGAAGCCGACGAGTTCGTCTTCGTTCCCAAGAGCACAGACACTGCCGAGGACGACGGTGTGATCATGGGCTTCGTTTACGACCGAAACACAAACCGAAGTGACCTGCTCGTGTTGGACGCTGGAACGCTGGAGACGGTCGCGTCGGTCCATCTGCCGGTGCGAGTACCTCACGGTTTCCACGGAAGTTGGGTCCCTGCTGAGTGACTGCTCGCGGAGTCTCTTCCTGACACTCAGAAGGGGACTTCGGCACCGACGTTTCACGGCCACCTTCGACTGTCCAAGCCTCGGGGGGGCAAGCCATCGTCGCAGCAAAGCGTTTCCTACGAAGTCCCCATCCGAATCCGAAACATCGATGGGGTCCGCATCCGGTCGTAGACGTTGTCCATCGCGAAGGCAGGACGTTCCCCAGGTCCCACGCGGGTGACGCTACCTCTCGGCCCTCCCTTCCAAGCTACGTTGAGATCGGAAAGGTGCACGGGTATGGAGCAGTACAGCCGAGACGGATTGGTCTTCGACGTATGGGATCTGGGACCATCGGAAGGCAAGCTCGTCATCCTCTTGCACGGCTATCCCCAGACAAAAGCCGCTTGGTCCGAAGTCGCTCCTGTCTTGGCGAACGCCGGTTACCGCGTGCTCGCGCCCGACCAACGCGGGTACTCGCCCGGTGCACGACCCCGAGGTCGTCGCCAGTACCGGATTGATCAGCTCGTTGGTGACGTTCTTGCTCTGGCCGACGAAGCAGGAGCATCCGCATTCCACATTGTCGGCCACGATTGGGGTGGGGCTGTGGCGTGGGCCTGCGCAATGTGGCACCCAGATCGCGTTCTGACAGTGACGTCGTTGGCCACACCACATCAGCAGGCGTTCCTTCGTGCCTTGCTGACCAGCCGTCAGTTCTTTCTGTCCTGGTACGCCATGTTCTTCCTGCTGCCATGGCTTCCAGAGCTGAGCGCCAAATTTTCTCCCACCCGACGGTACTTCGAGCGAGCACTGGCACGCTCAGGCCTTCCGGAAAAGCACAAGGCCGAGTACATGGCTGTTCTAGAACAGCCCGGCGCAACGACGGCGGCTCTCAACTGGTACCGCGCTGGTCCTCTCACACCTTCATGGCGGTATTGCTCGGTGGGCATTCCGACTCTGTACGTATACGCCGCAAGGGACGTCGCTCTGGGACGAAAGGCCGCCGACCTCACCCGTCGATACGTGACCGGGCCTTACCATTACGAGGTGCTGGAGTCGGCAAACCATTGGCTTCCTGAAACCGAGCCCGGCCTTGTCAGCGACCTTCTGCTTTCACACTTCCGACAGGCGTACTGAGGCGCCGCTTGGTCAGGGAGTGTGATCGACCGGTGGCCGCTCTGGTATGAGTCGGAAGGCTGAGAGGCGCGCGCGGCTCGAGGACGTACATGAGCTTGCGAGGGAAATGCCAAGTGTCACCGTGGTCCAGGGATCCACGGGCAACTCTGTCTACCAGGTGGGTGGGAAATCCTTCGTCTACTTCCGCAATCCACGTCCAGATGCAGCCGACCCTGAAACGGGTGAGCGTTATGACGACGTCATCATTTTCTGGGTGCCGACGGAGGGGGACAAGGAGGCCCTTGTTCAAGACCCCGCCTCGCCGTTCTTCACGACGCCGCATTTCAAAGGACATCTTTCGGTGCTGTTGCGTGCGAGCCGCCTCGGAGAGATAAGCCGGGACGAATTGGCCGAGATCGTTCAGGACGCTTGGCTGTCGCGCGCATCACAAAGGAGAGCCACAGCGTGGCTTCGGTCAAAAGGTTTACCCACCGATGACGTGGAGAGACCAGGATCGTCCCTCTGATTCCATCGGCCTCTGCCAAGAACGATGAAGGGAATCGTTCCGTAGAAGCACCCGTTTCGAATGTCTCAATTACGCATCGCGCTTCAATACGAAGCGGTAGGCGACGACGAGAAGTACGACTGCCAGGGCCACGAAGATCGCCGCTTCGATGCCTTGGAAAGCCCAAAATCGGCTCGCAGGTTGGTACGTGAGCGACTGGCGGTACCCGTGAGCGGCCAAGCACTGGACCGTGGCGCCGCTGCCACCGCCGAACCGCGAGGCACATTGTTGAGGAATCGCGAAACCCTTGAACCCCCCGCCCACAGCAGTTCCGTTTGGACCCAGGAGCTGGCCGGACAGAACCCAGGCGCCCTTGGGGCCGTTGGACTGGGACCCGAGCGGATAGATCCTTGTTACCGCAGGTAGGAAGCGTGGCCTCGCCCACATCTCGATCGGCAGTCGGACGGCAAAGAACCCACCGATTGTCGCTGCAATCGCCGGAAGAACTCGCCTCACTACCGTTCCGGCGGCGACGCCGAGCGCAACGGCGAAGACCGCATAGGCAATGGGCACAATGCCTTGAATGTCGAAGGCGGCGAAGCGGGTGTCGATCGCGTTCTCAGGTGAACGCCACCAGCTCACCAAGATGGTGAGCACACCGGCCCACAACACGGCTGCGGTGAAGACCCATCCCAGGTTCACGCTGAACCACTTTCTGCGGGTCACACCCTGTGTCCACGCAAGGTTCTGCGTGCCCTCCTCGAACTCCTTGGCGAGGAGCGGTGCACCCCAGAACATCCCGAACAGCGCAGGTACGACCAGAGTGAGATCCACCAGATCGATGATGAAGCCGTCTCCTCGGAACAAGATGTCCGCAGCGTCTCCGCAGCTCTGGGTGGCGGCACACGTTGCTTCGAAGGAGTGGTAATCGTCGGCCATGTTCATGCCGGTGATGACGAGAACTACTGCGAGGACCGTCAAGGCAGCCAGAGCCCAGTAGACCTGTCGGTAGTGGAGTCTCCAGATCAGCTGGTTCACGTTGCTGCTCCGAGGGATGTGAGCGGAGCTACGGCGTCGAGCTCCTCTTGGCCCATGTATGCGAGAACGATGTCCTCGAGGCCGACCTCGTCCACTTGCCACGACGGATCGATGATCGGTCCATCGGCGCGGATGAGGAGCCTCGTCTGATTGCTCGTTTGCGTCACCTTTACGATGTTCAGTCCGTCCTCGACATCGGAGAGCTTGCGTCGCGGACCGACAAGCATCCTGTGAGTAGCAAGGATGTGATCGATGTCGTCGCAGATCTGTGTGCGAGATGCCGCGAGCAGAACGAGATGATCGCAAACCCTTTCGAGGTCGTGCAGTAGATGGGAGGAGAGGATCACCGAGAGTCCGCCCTCAGCCACGGCAGAAGTGAGTGAAGCGAGGAAGTCTCTTCTGGCAAGTGGATCCAGCGCTGCAACGGGCTCGTCGAGCAGGAGCACCCGCGGACGCTTTGCCAGCGCGAGCCCGAGCGCGACCTGTGCACGCTGGCCGCCGGAGAGCGTCGAGACGGGCCGATCCGTGGGCACCCTGAGAGCCGCTAAGCGGTCGCGGGCGCCCGACGAGTCCCAGTTGCGGTTGAGCTGCGCGCCCACCTCGAGGTGCTGTTGCGCCGTCAAACGCTTGTAAAGGGGGATGTCCTGGGCGAGGTACCCGATGCTCGAGAGGAACTCCTCATCCTGCGCCGGTGACTGGCCCAGAACCGATGCGCTCCCGGCCGTCGGATTGCTCAGGCATGCGAGCATGCGTAAGAGCGTCGTCTTGCCGGCGCCGTTGGGCCCGACAAGTGCCGTGACATGACCCTGTGGGATGACGAGCGAGCATTCCTGAAGCGCCCACATCGACCCGTAGCGCTTGCCGAGCGCGGATGTCGCGACGGCGGGAACAATTGGGACGTTCGCGCTCATGCGGTCTGCTCTGCCATCGAGTCGTGCAAGGTGGTTCGCACCAACGACTCGATGGACTCGTCGTCCATGCCTTCGGACCGAGCACTCTCGATCCATCTGCCGAGACTTCGCGCCAGCTTGGCTTGGATACCCGGTGGAGGACCAAGGGGCCTGCGCGAGACGAAGGTACCCACACCCTGGCGGCCCTCGACGAGGCCTTCGTGTTCGAGCTCCCAGTAAGCCTTCATGACCGTGTTGGGGTTGATGGCCACCTCTGCGACGACTTCTTTGACGGTCGGCAGTTTGTCTCCGACGTCCAGCAGGCCCATCCGTATGGCCGCCTTGATCTGCTGGACGATCTGCAAGTACGCCGGTACGCCGGAATCGGGCCTCAAATGCATACTGATCGACTGCCTCAGCACTTCTCTAGTCACCTAGTGAAGTCTATGACTTGAGGGCAGCATGTCAAGCCGCCCAGGTCGCCGAAGGTGTGCCGATTATCCGTCGCAGCCTCGTATCATCAAACTGCCGCTCGTCTCATCGATGCCACCGACTCTCTCCAGGAGGAATGCTGAATGGCCGCGTTCGCCCGCTGGTGCTTTCGTCATCGAAAGGCCGTGCTCTTCTCATGGCTGATCGCACTCGTGTTTGTCGCAGGGATCGCGAGGTCGGTCGGATCGACCTACAGCACAAACTTCTCCTTCCCTTCCACCGACTCGAGCGAGGCGCTGGACATCGTGAAGGCGAACTTCCCGGCTCAGAGCGGCGACAGCGACCAGATAGTCGTGCAGGCGAGGACGGGCACGCTGAATGATCCCGAGATCGAACAAGTGGTCAACGCGATGTTGTCGAAGGTCCAAAAGCTGGACTTCGTGACCGAGGTCGCCTCGCCATATCGAAATGGGCTCATCTCTAAAGACGGGACCATCGGACTCGCTACCGTCCAGCTCAACGCTCAGCCGCAGAACATTTCGACTCACCAGGCACGGACACTCATCAATACTGCGCAGTCAGTGAATCCACGCCTGCTGAACGTCCAACTCGGCGGAGCTGCGATAGAGAACGGTGAGAATCAAAGTGGGTCTAGCGACTTCGCGGTGGGGGCTCTCCTCGCTCTCGTCGTCTTGTTCTTTGCGTTTCGCCGATCATTTTTGGCTGCCCTCCTTCCACTCCTGACGGCTCTTATAGCGATCGGCATCGGGACATCGCTCATCGGAATCTTGTCCCACGCCTTCAACGTGCCGCAGTTCGCGACGCAGCTGGCCGAGCTCATCGCTTTGGGCGTGGGGGTGGATTACTCACTCTTCATCGTGAGCCGCTATCGACGCGAGCTTCTCAAGGGGCTGAGCCATGAGGAAGCTGCCGTTCTTGCTCTCAATACGGCCGGTCGCGCCGTCTTCGTGGCAGGGCTCACTGTATGTGTCGCGCTGCTCGGTATGTTTGCCCTCGGGCTCACTTTCCTCTTCGGGGTCTCGCTCGGAGCCGCATTCGTCGTCATGCTCACTATGGTCTCGTCGCTCACACTTCTGCCGGCCATGCTCGGCTTCTATGGCGACAAGGTGCTCTCTCGCCGGGACCGGCGTGCACTTCGCTCTTCCGATCGCGTCGGCTCCGATATCGAGCGGCGTGGTGGCAGTCCCTTCTGGGCGTGGTGGGCCGCTGTCATCGAGCGCCGTTCCGCGATCTTCAGCGTCGTCGGGCTGGCGGTGATAGTCGTCATCGCCTTGCCGTTCTTCTCCATGCGCCTTGGCCTCGCCGACTCCGGCGAGGATCCTTCGGGTTCGACGACTCTAAAGGCGTACGACCTATTGGCAAAGGGCTTCGGACCAGGCTTCAACGGTCCTCTCCAGGTGGTCGGCAAGATCGGCTCGTCAGACGATCTCGTTCGCTTCAAGACCTTCGTCGGTGGCCTGGACCACGGCTCCGGAGTGGCCCGAGTACTCGCGCCAAGGGTGAGCCCCAATGGCAAGGCAGCGGTTTCCTTCGTGTACCCGTCGTACACTCCGCAAGCCAAGCAGACGACTGACCTTGTCGAACACATCCGCGCCGAGGTACCGAGCGCGACCGCTGGCACGTCGCTCGCGATCCATGTGGGGGGCTGGACCGCCGGGGGGATCGACTTCTCGAACATACTGGCCAGCAAGCTGCCTCTTTTCGTGGTGGTGATCGTTGTGCTCGCGTTCCTCTTGCTCGCCGCGGTCTTCCGAAGCCTCGTCGTGCCCCTCACAGCGTCCATTATGAACGTGCTCTCGATCGGCGCGGCGCTCGGTGCGATCACTGCCGCGTTCCAGTACGGCTGGTTGAGGCCGGTACTCGGGTTCGCGAAGCCAGGGCCGATCGAGGTGTACCTGCCGGTCATGATGTTCGCGGTGCTTTTCGGGCTTTCGATGGATTACGAGGTCTTCCTGGTGAGCCGCATGCACGAGGAGTGGATCGGCTGCAGGGACAACGAACGGGCCGTAACCAGAGGGCAAGCGGAGACGGGAAGGGTCATCACTGCGGCCGGTCTGATCATGATCCTTGTGTTCTTGTCGTTCAGTCTCATCAACAACGCGCTCGTAATACAGGAATTCGGAATCGGTTTCGCTGTCGCAATCATCATCGATGCCTTTGTGGTGCGCACCGTGCTGGTGCCTTCGCTCATGCACGTCATCGGCGCTCGCAACTGGTGGCTTCCATCTTGGATCGACCGGCGGCTGCCCACCCTCCACATCGAGGCAGACGAGCTGCACGAACCTGTTGACGAACGTGAGCCCATCGGAGCGGGAATCGTGTGACGCCGGACCTAATCTCTCCCGGATCCTTCGTCACCCTTCAGGGCTCTGCGGACCACTTGTAAAAGGGTGGGGGGCGTTACGGGTTTCTGGAGATACATGAGCACCTTCGAACGCCTGTGCATGATCTCATCGTCGTAGTCGTGCCCAGTGATCAGAATCGTCGGGGGAGGGTCTTCGATCTGGTCTAGGAACCAGAGGCCGCTGCGATCCGGTAGGTAGATATCCAGTAGGACCGCACCGACTCTCGAGGGAATTGAGTGTGTCGATGGCTTGAAGGGTGTTGCGCGCTTCGGCGACACGATATTGCGCGTGGCGGAGGATCGCTACATAGCTTGTCCGAAGCGCTTCGTCGTCTTCGACGACCAGTAGGTCAATTTCGCGGTTGGGTCACTCAGAGATTGAGCCTACTGGCGCGGCTCGCCCAAGCCTTTGAGCAGTTGCCGGGCCCGGTGGCGTCGGACAGGCTTGACCATGGCCATTGAGGTCCTCTTCGCCAGTTTGCCGGTGGCGGATCTCGAAGTTTCGCTGGACTGGTACGAGCGTCTTTTCGGGCGCCGGCCGGACATCGTTCCCAACGAGAGCGAGGTCATGTGGCGCGCGGCCGAGAACGGGTGGATCTATGTCGTCGAAGACAAGATGCGTGCCGGCCGCACCGTTGTGACCATCTCCGTCAGTGACCTGGAACGATGCGTCGCTGACCTCCAGAGCCGGGGCATCAGGACCGGACCGATCGAGGCCGTCGGTGACGCCGGGAGAAAGGCCGTCGTAAGGGACGCCGACGGGAACGTGATCAGTTGGATCGAGGTGGGCAAAGGGGTCCACGCCGACGCTTCTTCAACGACGTGAGCGGGGGCGATCGGGTTGGCCGCCCTTGAAGCCAGGCGGCGGACCCTCCTGAGGACCAAGAACCGGCTCAAACTGCGCGCGATACATCTCGAAGCGCGATTGCCACGATTCCGGCGAGGGTTCACTTTGGGCGAGGCGATCGAGGCAATCTTCCCATCCAGCAGCGGTTCGCGCCGCGGTGCTCGGTGGCAGCTCCTCGGTTAGGACCAGGTGGGTCCCGCCCCCCTCGGGGGAGAGCTCGAACCGCAGGACGTTGTCACCCCAGGCGAAAGCGAGAAGCTTCGGCTCCTCGACGGCGAGAACATTTCCGGTGAGGGTCAAGTCGATGATCTCGGGAGGGAACGGGAAACTGATCGCGGCGCCGACGACCCACTCGCCCCCCTCGACGACCACGTCGCAGGGGAACCAGGCACGAAGTTGTTCTCGTTCGGTTAGGGCGCTCCACACGACCGTCGGTGGGTCGGGCAGATAGCGTTCGAGGCGAACTGCTGGTCGGTCACCTCGGGCTATCAATGTCGTGTCGCTCATCGTCTCCTCCGTTTGTCGAGGTGCACTTCGAGGCGATCGAGGTGTGTCGTCCAGAGCTTGCGGTAGGAGGACAGCCACTCGTCGAGGTCAGCTAACGGCTGAGGGCGGATCCCGTACACGCGGCGCTGGCCGCTCACCCGGCAATTCACGAGGCCCGCCTCCCGGAGTACCCGGAGATGCTTGGACACCGCCGGCTGGCTCATGCCGAGGCTGCCGACGAGCTCCCCGACGGGCTGCTCCCCATCGCGAAGCAGTTCCAGGATGGCCAACCGGCGCGGTTCGGCCAAGGCCTCCAGCGCGGCGAGTTGAGTCACACCGCGAAGTATGCCCAACAGGTTATATGCCTGTCAAGGCATCAACGGATCTTACGAGGGCAACTTTGAGCTGCAAAGATCGGTTGCACATGGAGCAACTACGTGCTACCGTGAGTTGCAGGTCGAAAGGCGCACGAGCCCACACGACGAGCGGATGGAAGCGATCCCGCAGGCACCCGGAGGAACGCAGCCCATGAACGACGAAATGGCGAGCTTCATGACCCTGCGCCGCGAGCGCCTGGCGACGACGTTTGCGGCCGGGTGCGTCACCCTCGCCCTGGGCGTCGTTGCCTGGGTCTTGGCGCTCAGGCAGATGGGAGGGATGGACATGGGCCCGGCGACGGGTCTTGGCTCGCTTTCGTTCTTCGCCGCCGTCTGGGTACCGATGATGGCGGCGATGATGCTCCCTGGCGCTGTGCCGGCTGTCTCGCGACACGCCCGCGCTGTCGCCCGGTTCAGCGCGGTGCCTACGTTCCTCGCCTTGTATCTCGGGGTTTGGGCAGCCGTCGGGATGGTGGTTTATGCCGTTTACCGCCCCCACGGGACTGTTGTGGCAGGGGCCGCGACCATCGCCGCCGGGGTCTACGAGCTGACGCCGGTAAAGGTCTGGGCTCGCCGGCGCTGCCGGCAGAACCTCCGCTCGGGCTTCGGATTCGGGCTGTGTTGCGTCGGCTCGAGCCTGGGGCTCATGACCATGTTCGTAGGCCTCGGGGTAATGAGTGTGACGTGGATGGCGGTGGTCGCCGTTCTGGTAGTGGCACAGAAGGTGCTCGCGCCGAGGGCCCTGCTCGACGTGCCGCTCGCCGTGGCGATCGTGGGGCTCGGTGCCCTTGTCGTTGTTGCACCGTCGGCAGTGCCGGGTCTCATGGGATCGACGTGAGAAGAAAGACCGAAGGAGAAAGACATGCCTGATCATCGAACGGGTACACGAGAGGAGTGGCGTCGGGCACGACTGGAGCTGCTCGAGGCCGAGAAGGATTTGACTCGCCGCGGCGACCAGGTGGCCAGTAGGCGGCGGGAGCTTCCCTGGGTGCGCGTGGAAAAGGAGTACCGCTTCCACACGGAGGAAGGGCCGGCGACACTTGCCGATCTGTTCAGGGGAAGATCGCAGCTGCTCGTGTACCAGTTCATGTTCGGCCCCGAATACAAAGCGGGATGCCCCGCCTGCTCGGCCATCGCCGATGGGTTCAACGGCTTCGTGGTGCACCTCGCCAATCACGACGTCACCCTGTCCGCTGTTTCGCGGGCGCCATTGGAGAAGCTGCAGGCCTACAAGCGTCGCATGGGGTGGAGCTTCCCTTGGGCTTCGTCGTTAGACACCGACTTCAACTACGACTTCCAAGCGGCAATCACCGAGGAGCAGCAACAGACCGGCGCGATCGAGTACAACTTCCGGACAGTCGACATGCGGCCAAATCCGGACGCGAAGGACGGGCCCGACGCCTCGCCCGTGGGGACGGATTTGGCCACCTACTCTCGGCAGATGCCGGGCATGAGCGCCTTCGCACTCGAGGACGGCGTCGTCTACCACACCTACTCTTGTTACGCCCGGGGTCTGGATGGATTGTGGGGCGCCTATCAGTGGCTCGACCGCGCGCCGTTAGGCCGAAACGAGACCGATTTCTGGTGGCGCCGCCACGATGAATACGGCGTTCAGTGACCGCGGGCGAGGCCTATGAGCTTGTCCAGGATGCGTCCTCCGTCTGCTCGAAGCCCGTTGTGCTCGTACTCGTTCGTGAGCCACACCCGCATGCTCGGGATCAGGCGAGCGGTCTCCTCGGAGAACAACCGCTCGACATACATGTCATCGGCGTAAACGACGGCGGCTGCCGGTACCTCGCAGTCGCTCAGGCGATCATGGTCGTAAAGCCGGGGCCACTTACGATCGGCGAGTAGCTCGGCGCATTCGCGGAAAATTCTGCAGCGCCCCGTAGTCCTCGAACATCCAGGGAAAGACGTGCTCACCCGTGAACAACCCATCGTCGTCCTTGTAGGCCTCCGGCCGAACTCGTGCAGCCGACCAGTCCGTGACCGCGCCATCTGAGTAGGAAGACTCGTGGATCACGGCGTAGAGGGGGTTTCGCGAAAAGGGGGGCAAGCCCGATTGGACGTCATGACGGAAGCCACGCGACTGCGGCGGTAGCTCGAGTATGTAGTGGAGGTGCTCAGCTCCATCGCTCATCCCGAGCATCCAACCGAGCTGACGGAACATCCTCTCCGTGAGCGTGTCGCCGCAGGGGAGTTGGATATGTCCTTTTGCAATCCATTCGTGGAGCTCGCGGACGCGGTCTTTGTCGCCGGGATAACGCTCGTAATAACGACGGCAACGTTCGATTGTCCGTTCATACGTTGCCCGGTACACCTCGTCAGGGTGGCGGCCGACGGGCGGCAGGCCGCCCGTGATGAAAGCTTCTTCGAGACCGCTCGGAGCAGCCGACAGGTAGTGCAGGACGCAGAAACCTCCGAAGGACTGTCCCAAGACGCTCCATCGCTCGACACCGAGCTGGTTGCGGATGAGCTCGGCGTCCATCACGATCGAATCCCCCCTGAAGCAGCTGAGGTAGTCCGCCTGACTCTCGCCGGTCAGCGTTTCGAGGGTCCCAACGGGAGTCGAACGACCGGTGCCGCGTTGGTCCAGCAACAGCACCCGGTAATCCTTGAGAGCACGCTCGAGCCACCCCGGCGAGATGGGGCGGGACGTGGGACGCGCGGCTTCCATGCCAGGGCCGCCCTGTAAGAACACGAGGAAAGGACGGTCCCGTCCGTCAGGGGCAGCGACCTCCCTGGCGAAGACGTTGATACGTTCGCCTTCGGGTTCGGAATGCCGCAACGGGACGTCGAATTCGTGCTCGGTCGTCACCATGCCCGGCAGGTGAGTAACAACAGACACGATCTGATTCTTCCTCAGATATGCGCCGACCCGGCAGCCGGCTTTCAGGCGTCGCGCTTCACCATCAACCAGGCGCCGAGCGCCAATGCGGCAACTGCGTACCCTGCCACGAGCGCGAGCCCGGCCCAGGGGTTGAAGATCGGAGTGCCTGCAAAGGGAGTCGTGTCCGTCGACAGCATGCTGAGCCCGACAGCTTCGGGCAAGTAGCGCGTCACGGCGTGCACGATCGAAGTGGGCAGCGCCTGGACGATGAGCGGCAGGACGAGCACGACACCGACGAATGCTGCGATCGCGCCTGCAGTATGTCTGATGATGGTTCCTAGACCGAGGGCCAACAGACCGAGCGCAGCTATGTAGAGCCCACTTCCGAAAACGGCTCTCGTCACTCCGGGCTGGCTGAGCGTGGCGTGGCCCACCGACGAAGGTAGAAGAGCCTGACCGAGGAAGAAAGCAGCAATCGAGAGCACCTGTCCGACGACGATCGCGACGAGCCCGAAGACCGCTACCTTCGCCGTCAGAACGACGGGCCGCCGCGGCATTGCGGCGAAGGTCGAACGGATCGAGCCCGTGCCGTACTCGGCGCTGATCACCATCACCCCGAGCACTCCGATCGCCAGTTGACCTAGGAAGAGGCCGGTGAGACTTCTCCTCGTCGGGTCGGCGACGTGCTCACCTGGATTGCCGGTTCCGACTGTCGTCGCGAGGACGCAGATGCCGATCACGGCCACGGTCATGACGGCGAGGCTCCACACGGTCGACCGGACCGACCAGAACTTGGTCCACTCGGAACGAACCGTGCCTTTGATCCCGGCACGTCCTCGAGGGCTCTGCGCGACAGCCGGCGCCTGCGCAAGGGCACTCATGACGCACCTCGGAACTCGACTGTTTCTTCTGTCAGTTCCATGAAGGCATCCTCCAGTGACGCCACCGGTGTGAGCTCGTGGAGTGCGACACCGATCGAAGCAGCCAGATCGCCGATGTCAGAGGCCCCCATGCCGGTGATGGTGAGCGAACCGTCAGGTTCGGCGAGCACGATGCCTCCTGCCGCACGCACCGCCTGGGTGAGCGCTGCCACAGCAGGAGTTCGAACCCGGACGGACTGCCGCGAGCTTCGGGCGAGGAAGTCTTCCATCGAGGTCTGTGCGATCAGGCGTCCTTTGCCGATCACTATGAGATCGTCCGCTGTGAGCGCCATCTCCGACATGAGGTGACTCGATATGAAGACGGTGCGGCCCTCTCCAGCCAAGCTCTTGCAGAGTGTGCGTACCCACCTGATCCCCTCGGGATCCAGGCCGTTGACCGGTTCGTCGAACAGGAGGACCGGCGGATCGCCGAGGAGGGCGGCCGCGATCCCGAGGCGCTGGCCCATGCCGAGTGAGAATTTTCCGACTCGCTTTCGCGAGACACCGGACAGCCCTACGAGCTCGATGACTTCGTCGACACGCCTGCGCTCGATCGAATTGGTTTGAGCGAGCGCCAGAAGGTGCGAGCGCGCAGAACGACCGGGATGGATGCCTTTCGCTTCGAGGAGCCCACCCACCTCTCGAAGCGGCCAGGGAAGATCATGGTATCGACGCCCCACCACCGTCACGTCGCCGGCATTTGGAGCATCGAGACCCATGATCATCCGCATGGTCGTGGACTTGCCGGAGCCGTTGGGTCCCAGGAACCCCGTGACCCTTCCTGGCAGGACCTCGAAGGAGAGGTCGTTCACGGCGACGAGGCTTCCGAAGCGTTTTGTGAGCCCTCGTGCCTCGATCACTGTAAGTGCTCCTCCGAGTCAGTTGCAGGCTCGATCATGGATCTCCTGCATGTCCCCTTCAATCGGGGACAACCCTCATGCTCCCCTGAGCGCGAGTCACAGGGTGCGATACCGCATATAAACCGTGCCGTTCTTGAACCGGCGTTCGTCGAGTAGGTCCAGGAGAAGGCGTTGGCCGGCGGGGAGGGCCCTTTTACCTCCACCTACGACGACGGGGACGACGAAGAGGCGGCACTCGTCGACCAAGCCGTTCTTCAAGGCCCGAGCGGCCAGCTCGGCTCCACCGATCGTGATCGCGGACCGGGAGGTTTCCTTGATCCTTTTGACTCCTTCAGGATCGAAGCTGCGCTCGATGCGCGTCCTAGCGCTCGAAGCCGCGGGCAACGTGCGCGAGAACACGACCTTCGCGGCCCGCTGCCAGATCTCGGTGAAGTCTCTCGTGGCCGGCGACCGGTCGGGAATGGTATGAGCCGTCTCCCAAAAGAGCATGGTCTCGTACATCCGGCGGCCGTACAGGTAGGTATCGACTGGTCGTTCGAGCTCGTTGACGAAGCTATGCACCTCCTCGTCGGGAGCGGCCCAATCGAAGCGACCCTTGTCGTCCTCGACGAAGCCGTCGACGGACATGATCGCGGAATAGATCAGTTCGGCCACTTTCGAGCTCCTCTGGTCAGCCCAAGCGCTCGATGGTCGCCGGGGTCAGGTCCTTGATGCTCGGTACGACGAGTTTCGCCAGTGCCAGCGCTTCGGGTGCGGGGGGAAAATGCCGGTTCGGGATCGCCACGACCATCATCCCGGCAGCGGCGCCCGCCCGGATCCCGTTCGCCGAGTCTTCCACGACCGCACACGAAGCCGGGGTCGTGCCAAGTCGCCGGGCGGTTTCCAGGTACACGTCGGGTGCCGGTTTGCCCCTTCGGACCTCCTCGGACGACAAGACGACCTCGAAGAGCCGGTCGAGTCCCGTTACCAGCAAGACCTCGTCGATCACCTCCTTGTTCGAGGAGGACGCGAGAGCCAGCCGCCACGACGATCCGAGCGTCTCCACGGCTTCGAGCGCGCCGGGGAGCACAGGCAAGCCGGCCCTGTAGCGCTCCAGGACTCCGGCCCCGACTTCCTCACGGATGGTCGAAGGGTCGAGGACGACGCCCAGGCGGTCGTGGAGGTACGACGACCATTCCGTGGCGCTCATTCCCATCATCGCCTCGGTAGCCCCTGGTGCCCACTGCGAACCGCAACGCTCCACGAGCGAGCGCCTGGCCTCGTCCCACACCCGTTCCGAATCGATGAGGACCCCGTCGAGGTCGAACACGACGGCTTCGATCACGAGGGCAGCATTCCGCATAAACCCTGCTCAATGTCGTCGCGGGGACAACCACGCCGTGCCCACTTGCCTTTTGCAGTCTGCCAGGTAGTATATCGAGTATGCTACCAAAGCGATCCCAAAGGGCCAGGCGATGAGCGTCCGCCATGCCTTGCTTGCCCTCCTGAGCGAAGGTCCGAAATACGGCCTGCAGCTCCGTCAGGAGTTCGAGGAGCGCACCGGAGACGTGTGGCCGCTGAACGTCGGCCAGGTCTACACCACCCTCGGGCGCCTGGAGCGCGACGGCCTCGTGGAGTCCGAGGGGTCAGGGGAGGACGAGCGTCAGAAGGGCTTTCGGATCACGCCGGAAGGAGAGGGCGAACTCTCCAAGTGGTTGTGCACGCCGCCCGACCTGACAGCTCCTCCCAGAGACGAGCTGGTCATCAAGGTTCTGCTGGCGCTGCAGGTGCCCGGCGTGGAGGTCCACGACATCATCCAGGTCCACCGGCGATACCTGGTGGAGCTGATGCAGCAGTGGACGCGCCTGAAGGAGGACGAGGCTCGCTTCGACCTCTCGCTCGCCCTGGTGGTCGACGCCGAGCTGTTCAGGCTCGACTCGGTCATCAGGTGGCTCGATGCAGCGGACGGCCGGCTCAAGCGTTGCGCCGACCAGCCGCGTAGTCCCGTTACGACTACTCCCGTCCTGAGACGGAGATTGGCGGTGAGGCGATGAGCTTCCTCGAAATGAGAGACGTATCGAAGGTCTATGGCGTCGGAGCGGCCGAGGTTCACGCTCTTCGCAACGTCGATCTGTCGGTGGACGCCG
Source organism: uncultured Acidimicrobiaceae bacterium (assembly GCA_963737015.1). GTDB lineage: Bacteria > Actinomycetota > Acidimicrobiia > Acidimicrobiales > UBA8190 > CAVTQZ01. The sequence goes on from CAVTQZ010000001.1 coordinate 190,200, forward strand.
GCTCCCTCGTGGCGGTCATGGGGCCTAGCGGGTCCGGGAAGAGCACGTTGCTCACGATCGCGGGGAGCTTGGAGGACCCGACCGGGGGCGACGTCTTTGTGGGGGGCCATTTGCTTGCCTCGATGTCACGCAACGACAAGGCGCGTCTGCGTCGCAGGATGATCGGTTACGTCTTTCAGGATTTCAACTTGTTGCCCGGCCTCACGGCAGTGGAGAACGTCTCGCTGCCACTCGAGCTCGACGGCGTTGCATCCCGCAAAGCCCACGCGGTCGGGATGGCAGCCCTCGAGGAGCTCGGCATGCCGGAGCGGGCATCGCACTTCCCCGACGAGCTTTCCGGCGGTGAGCGCCAGCGGGTGGCCATCGCTCGGGCTTCGGTCGGCGAGCGTCAGCTACTCCTCGCCGACGAGCCGTCCGGCGCGCTGGACTCGGCCAACGGTGAGGCCGTGATGCGCATGGTGCTCGCCGCATGTCAACGTGGCCTCGCGGCGGTGGTAGTGACGCACGACGCACAGCTCGCCTCGTGGGCCGACCGGGTGCTGTTCATCAGGGACGGCAGGATCGTCGACCAAACGGTGCCACCTCCGGCACCGGAGTCGCTCCTCCAGTCCGAACCCGCCAGATGACGCTCACTCTCGAGCGTCCGTCTGCCGAACTCGAGGGCGGCAACGGCGGTATGACTGCGCGCCGCGCGGTGGTCAGGTGGGCCTGGCGCCTTTTCCGCCGCGAGTGGCGGCAACAGATCCTGATCCTCGCACTCATCGTGGTTGCGGTGGCGGCGACGATCGTTGGCTCCGCCGTCGCCACGAACACGCCCCAGCCGGCAAACTTCGGCTTCGGTACCGCACAGGACTCGGCCACCTTCTCTTTGAACGGCAAGTCTGGTGCCGGCTTGTCCCGCGCTTCGAACGAGATCTCCGGGATCGAGCACCGCTTCGGCCGTGTCGAGGTCATAGAAAGCCAAACGATGTCCATCCCGGGCTCGATCGACACCTATCAGCTCGTCGCCGAGGATCCGCACGGTCCCTTCAGCGGGCCGATGCTCGCTCTCGTCTCGGGCCGTTATCCCGCCACAGCCAATGAAGTCGCCATAACGAGCGGTGTTGCGTCCGCGTTGCACCTGAGAGCCGGTGAGAGCTGGCAAGTAGGCGGGGTCGAGCGGCGCGTCGTCGGTGTCGTCGAAGATCCCGAGAGCCTCCTCGACGAGTTTGCACTCGTCGTGCCGGGACAGTTGCAGGCCCCTACACAGGTCACGGCACTGTTCGACGCACCGGGCGTTCCGCCGAGGTCCATAGGACCGGACATCCAGACGCCGGCTTCGGTGTCTCAGTCCAATCCACTGAACCCCGAGACGATTTCGCTTGCGGCTTTGGTAATGGGGATGCTCCTGATCGCGCTCGTCTCGGTCGGTGGCTTCACTGTCCTCGCACAGCGCCGACTCCGGTCCATCGGGATGTTGGAGTCGACGGGTGCCAGCGACCAGCACGTCCGCCTGGTGATGCGTGCCAACGGTACGGTCGTCGGTCTCGTCGGTGCCGTCGGTGGCTTTGTGGTCGGCCTCGTGGTCTGGCTCGCGTACCGCCCGACGCTCGAGCAGAGCGCGCATCACGTAATCGGAGTGCTTGCGCTGCCTTGGGTCGTTGTAGCCGCGGCGCTCGTGCTCGCCGTCGTAGCGGCGTACTTCGCCGCGTCGAGGCCGGCGCGGGCGATCACGAAGGTGCCTATCGTCACAGCACTCTCAGGTCGACCGGCGCCGCCACGTCAGGTGCATCGCTCCATGATCCCGGGCATCATCTGTCTCGTCCTGGCGTTCTTGATGCTCGGCTACTCGGGAAGCACCAACAACGGGAGCGGAAGCGGCGGTTCACCAGAGCTGGTGTTCGGGATAGTGCTCCTCGTTCCCGGCCTGATCCTCCTCGCACCGTTCTTTCTCTCCCTCATCGCGCGTGTCGGACGACACGCGCCGATCGCGACGCGCCTTGCGCTTCGCGATCTCTCCCGGTACCGGGCTCGGTCCGGTTCGGCGCTGGCCGCCATCAGTGTCGGCGTGCTGGCCGCCGTAATCGTTTTGCTCGCCGCCTCATCGCGTTACGGAAACGTCCTCGACTACGCCGGCCCGAATCTCGCCTCGAACCAGCTAGCGCTCCATGACAACCTGCCGCCACAAGGCCAGCCGCTCGTGGAGCGCAACGCCCAGGGTCAGCTCGTCAAGACCTCCCCACCCCCGCAGGTTGCCGCTCCGAGTCAGCTCGCTTCGAGCGCAGAGGAGATCGCCAAGGGCCTCGGTGCTCAGCTCATACCGCTCGAGATACCCGATGCCGGGTTGAACGGGACACAGGGAGGCCGCAGCTGGAACGGCCAGATCTACGTGGCTACGCCTGAGCTGTTACGGGCGTTCGGGATCAAGCAGTCGGAGGTCGATCAGAACGCTGACGTCCTCACGTCGCGGCCCGGACTTTCCGGAGTGTCGGGCCTGCAACTCGGATACGGCGCGAATGCGCCTGGGGGAGGGCCCGGCGGCGGTTCCTCTCAATCGTGTTCGGCGACGACAGACTGTCTTGCAAATCCGGTCATACAGGAGGTCGGGGGGTTTCCGACAGGAACGTCGGCACCCAACACCGTGATCACCGAACACGCAATGCGGGAGTTCGGCATCCAGCAGACCACGTCAGACTGGTTGGTGCTGGGGGCCCAGCCCTTCACAGCCGCTCAGATCAGCAGCGCCAAGCTCTCGGCATCGACCACTCAGCTCTCGGTCGAGTCGAAGAACGATCAGCCGACCTCGTCCGCCGTCATCACCTGGGCGACGATCTTCGGGGTCGTCATCGCCCTCGGCGTTCTCGGCATGTCGGTGGGCCTCGTGCGGAGCGAGACGGCGAGCGATCTGCGAACGCTTGCCGCCACTGGAGCCTCAAGCTTCGTCCGACGGACGCTCACCGGAGTCACGGCCGGCGCGCTCGGATTCCTGGGAGCGCTTCTCGGCACGTTGGGTGGCTACGTCGGAATGATCGGCTGGCTGCGGGGCAACTCGCTGAATGGCGGGATATCGGCACTGGGAAACATCCCGGTTGCCAATCTCCTTGGAATTCTCATCGCCATGCCATTGGGGGCGGCCGTGATCGGCTGGCTCGTGGCGGGCCGTCAACCCCCGACCCTCGCGCATCAACCGATCGAGTGACCGATACGCGTCAGGGGGCGCTCTCGGCGAGAGCCTCGAAGTTCTCGTAGAGCCTCGGCTCGCCTAACCGCTCCCGTACACGGAGTGCCGCCGGGCCCACGCGTGCCCAAACGCCCTTCGACCACCACAGGTCGTGCACGAGTTCCCGGTTCAGGATTCCCTGCTTGACAAGGGTGCCGATTGTCTCTCCGTATCCAAGTAGCTTCCTCACTTCCGGGTCGTTCGCCTGAGCGGATTCGCTGTCGAATCCGTCGGAGAAGATGACCTCCGCTGCTTCGTCCGCTCCCATCTCCGTTCCCCACCGCACCAGCTGCACTACAAGTTGCGCATCTTCGTACGTCGCAACCATCGCGATACCTCCCTCGTTGTGGTCGAGGCCCTATCGGTGCCGCTGCAATCATGGTGCAAACGCGACCACCGTGCTCGGGCCGGTGAGACGAAAGGCTGTGGGATGAAGCTCGTGAATTTCAAGAGCAGGGCGGATGGGCACGCCGGGTTCGGAGAACTCCTAGAGGACCAGATCGCTGATCTGAGCGGACTGGCACCGGACATCTTGTCGATCGCCGGCGGAGGGACAGGCGGGCTGGATGAAGCCCGACATGCGTCTTCCTCGGCGCCACGCATTCCTCTCGCGGAAGTGACCCTCGATGCTCCCGTTCTGAGACCTCCGAAGTTCCTCGGAATAGGCCTCAACTATGCGGAGCATGTCAGCGAGCTCGGCATGGAGCGCCCCGAGCACCAGGTCTGGTTCAACAAGCAGTCAACCTGTGTCATCGGGGCGGGGGCGCCGATCGTCGTGCCCGGCGTGTCGACGATGGTCGACTACGAGGGAGAGCTCGGAGTCGTCATTGGAAGGCGCTGCCGGAACGTTCCCGCGAAAGACGCCCGGAGCGTCGTTGCGGGATACACCATCGTGAACGATGTCAGTGTCCGCGATTGGCAGTGGCGCTCGCAAACCTGGACACTCGGTAAGTCCTTCGACACCCATGGCCCGATGGGTCCGTGTTTGGCAACTCCAGACGCGATACCCGAGCCCCACGGGCTCTCCTTGAGAACATGGGTCAACGACGAGCTGCGTCAAGAGGCCCGCACAGACGACATGATCTTCGACATCTGGGAGATGATCGCCCTGCTGTCCACCGTTTTCACGTTGGAGCCCGGGGATGTCCTCGCCACGGGGACCCCTTCGGGAGTGGGCTCCGGGTTCGACCCTCCGAGGTGGCTCAAAAAGGACGACGTCGTGAGGGTCGAGATCGAGGGGATCGGTCTCCTCGAGAATCCGGTGGTCAGCGCGCCCGAGATCCCGGATTGAAGCTTCGCCAATTAATATTGAACGTTTCGCCAATTAATGCCAATGAATAGAGTATGTCGCGGCTCGCGAATGGCAGCGGGTTTTCGTGGCCGTTCATTCCATGAGACTCATTCCATGAGACCCGAGCCGACGCACACCTCGTCCGCAACGAGACCATTCGTACTTGCCGTGTGTGCGGTGATCGGTCTCGCGGGTGGCGGTCTCTCCTTGGGGGCATGCTCATCGCCTTCTCGAACCCAACCGACGACGACTCTCGTTCACCGTCCGCAAGGATCACCGGGCACGACCACCTCGACTGCGCCCGCGCTGCCTTCGGCTCCACAACCTACGGCGGAAGAAGCGGCAAACGCCTTGGTCTCCGCTTGGGCGACGGGAAACAGGGCCGCAGCCATGTCCGTGGCTACCCAGCAGGCAGTAGGGACTCTGTTCGGGGCCGCTTACAGGGCGGGATTGGCGGTCAATCGGGGCTGTAGCACCGGATTCGTCCCGGTGACCTGCACGTTCGGTCCTCCGGGCGGGGCTGATCCCAACGATCCAATTTATTCGCTGAGTGTCACGACGACACTCCAAAACCGGTGGTACGTCGCTTCTGTTCAGATAGAAGGATGACTCTCGGAGCCGAGCTGACGCCAGATGCTTAACCGTGCTCGTCACCAGCAATGTCAGTAGTGCGGCTAATTCTGGTGCGACATGGCCATGCAGGCCGCAAAGAGCAGTGGGACAAGCCGGACGAGCTGAGGCCCTTGACCATTCGCGGACTGAGACAGGCAAAGCGCCTTGTGGGAACCATCGCTCCGCTGCAACCGAGCCAGATCATCTCTAGTCCGCACCTGCGGTGCATCCAGACGGTCGAACCTCTGAGCTCGACCACGGGGTTGCCGATCGAGAGGTCGCCCGCCCTCGCTCCCGATGCTCCCGATGCGGCGATGAGTCTGGTCAGAAAGCTGAGCGCGACAGGCGAACAAAGCGGGGTCGTGTTGTGCACCCACGGTGAGATCATGGGCAGTCTGCTCAAGGAAATGGCCACTGAGAACGGTGTCGAGCTCGAGCGTCGACCACCGGGATTGAAGGGATGCACCTGGCTGCTCGACTTCGAAGAAGGAGCCCTTCGCACAGCCCTTTATGTTCCTCCGCGATGACCTTCAGCAGTTGGTCTTGACGAAGAGCGCTTTGAAAAGCGCTGCCCATTCGTATGCGACGCGGGTGATCAGCTGAGAGGCTCGGACACTTGCGGGCACCATGACGAGTTTCGCGCTCGTGCACCGTTTGAACAGAAGCCTGGCTCGGGTCACCTGGGTTCGAGTTGAAACTACCATCAGGCGGTGCCAATGACGAAGCTTGACGAGTCTCGTCACATACTCGGCCTCTCCTCTTGTGTCGATCGGATTTGGTTCGAAGCACACGACGGTGACATTCCGCGGTGCCTTCAGGCACGGGGCCGGCGGGTCGCCACCCAGGGAGAGGACTGCGACCCGGGCGTATCCGTCGGCGGACAGGGAGAGGGCCTTCTTGGCGTTCAACTGCGGCGGGTTGCCTGCGAGCGCCACGATTGCATCGACGTGGACAGGTGAATCGGTCGGAGGCCAAACAAACAGTCGTGTTGTGAAGCCAAGTAACAAAGCGATGATGAACCCGAGCACACCGATCAGCCGAGTGAGCTTCCGCGAAGGAACTAGCCGCAAGAGCTCAATCTATTGCTCAGTCGGAGCGCTTCGGTGTATTACCGCTGCGGGCAAAGCGAATGCGACCTCGAGCATCGCGATTGTCAGAACGGCAAGCCTGACCTCCACGTCGCCCTCGAGTATGTGCCTTGTGACCTCCTGTCCGTCGCCATGCCACGCCATGAGCATCGCGATGAGACCGAAGATGCCGACGCCCACCAGCAGCCTGCGAGCTGGATCACCCCTTCGGTGGCGGCGGATCGCGAGAGCGCACGCGAACACGGCGGCTGCCAAGACCACGAATCTGTTCGGAACGAAGATGTCTTCCAATTCGGAGAGCGAGCGCGCCCTCGAGCCATATGAGAGCAGGTTCCCCGAAGCATTGTTGAAGGTGAGTGGCGGCCTTGCGAAGGGAGCCCGAAAGTCGTACGCGGGATGCGTCAACAGGTACAGGAGGTAGGTCGATTCGCCGTGGGAGGCCATCCATTCGCGGAGGTCTCGCCAGGATCTTTCATCGAGTGGCGGGACAACGACCGGCGGTTCCACATGAGTTTTGGGGAGGGTGAGGGCCATCCGGTCGATGGCTGCTGTTTGTGGCATACCGTGTGAAGCGAACCACTGCACCCGGTTCGTGTAAGGAAAGACCCGGACGACGAAGACGTCCTCCAGGTTCTTTTCATTGCGGTGCGAGACTGAGGCGGCCACCCCTGTCAACAAGGCGATGAGTAGGAAGATGTTTCCCACGAAGAACCATCGCCGGGCTCTTTCGAATCCTGCACCGATCATCGTGAGGCGTCGGCCGGGACCATGAGCGGAAGCTCCGACCACGGCACATCCGATCGCGGTGAGCGCAGCGCCGTAGAGCGCCACCTCCAGGATGCTTGTATCGCGCAGTCCCGCGTATACGAGGAGTGCCAGTGCGAGTGCGATGAAGCGTGGGATCGTGAAGCGCCGTACGAGCCACAGGCCGCAACCCACCGAAACGGCGAGAAACGAGAGCGAAGGGCTCTCGGAAAGGACCGACCAGTCCCACTGGGCTATCAGGGGAGACGCGGCGAACCCGAGGATCGCGGCAAAGACCACGAGACGCCGCCACCCCCTCGGCACGAAGGTGCCTATCGTCCACGCCAGGAAGACCCACGCAGCAGAGCCGATGATCCCTTCCACGATCGAGTAGGTGCCGTAGCTACCGCTGAGCTTGAGCAGGAGGGGAACGAGAGGTGGTCGGGAGCCGGTCCAGAGGGCCGCGCTGAGCCAAGCATGCCGGGACACCGCAAGGTAGTCCTCGCTGTCCTGCCACACGGCAGGGCTCCCGATGACCGTCTCGCCGATGCGGTAGCCGGCGAGGAGGAGTGCGGAAGCGACGGACGCGAGGATCCACCACCTCTCCCGAACCCACGCAAGTGCGCGCACCAGAAATGCTCAGAGAAAGAGTTCGTTCAGTGCGTTGTCGTGTGCGTTCGGGTCACGTGAGGACGCGACGACGGAAGTTGCGTAGCCCCACGGTCAGAAAGACGGCGGCAAACCCCGCCACCACCGGATAGATCACGTAGAGGTGCATGTGGGGAAAGCCGGTGAACGCCGCCCGCATGCCCTCGTTCACGTAGATGAGGGGGTTTATGAGAACCAGCGTCTGCAGCCAGTGGAAGCCGCCGATCTTGACAGGCGACAGCGTGGTCCACCCGTAGTACGTACCGCCCAGGAATGTGATGGGCAGGATGATGAACCCGAACATGAGCCCTATGTTGCGCGGCTCGAAGCTGGTGCCGAGCACGAGGCCGAGGCCGGCCATGGCGATGCACGCGAGGGGCACCAGGGTGACGATGATCCACCAGTGGAGATCCAGATGCGCATGCACTCCGGCGGCATGGACGACGGAGGCGATGGGCAGAACGATGGCGGCAGAGATGAGGCCTTGAGCGGCGCCTGAGATGACCTTGGCCATTGCCACCAGCCAGATGGGACACGGGGCCTGCACCCGGTCCTCGATCTCGCGGGTGAAGCCGAATTCCTGCGCCATGTTCAAGGCGATGGACTGCACACCCTGGAACATGATCGAGATGCCCACCACCCCCGGAACCAACACCGTGGCGAAGGCCGATTCGGCCAGCGGGCCCTTGCCGCCGATGCCCTGTCCGATCTTCGGGAAGACGTACAGAAAGACGAAGACCAAGAGGAAGGGTTGAATGATCGTTCGGAGCACGAATACCCACACGTCCTTGAGCAGCACCACCAGGTCACGCAGCAGTAGCGCCCCGAGCGCCGTGTAACTGGCGCTTACGACCGGGCGCAACCGCACCTCGATGTGGCGATCCGGCGGTTCGTCCGCTGTCGGTGTCCTGACGACTTCGGAGACGGCCATCAGTCGCGAAGCTCCCTGCCGGTCAACGTGATGAAGACGGTCTCGAGGGTGGGCTCGGCGATCGAAAGGTCCACGATGTCGTATCCTTCGCGCTCCGCGACGAGGACGATCTGCGGAACCAGCCGGTGCCCGCCGCTCACATCCAGCTGGACGGTGCCGTCGGAGGCACGGGTACGGGCCACGCCTTCGACCTCCTCGGAGAGCATCTGGGCCAAGCGGTCGGAATCGCCGGTCGCGCGCACAGAGACGATGGTGTCGGCGCCGATGCCGCGCTTCAAGGCAGCCGGCGTGTCGAGCGCAAGGAACTTGCCGTGATCCATGATGGCTACACGGTCGCAGAGCTTGTCCGCTTCTTCCATGTAATGCGTTGTCAGAAGGATCGTCTGGCCCTCGCCGTTCAACTGCCGCAAGGTGTCCCATAGCGCCAGCCGGCTTTGGGGGTCGAGGCCTGCGGTGGGCTCGTCCAGGAAGAGCACGGCCGGACGGTGGAAGATCGCCCGAGCCACCATGAGACGCTGTGCCATTCCCCCGGACAGGGCGTACACCGAGGCCTTGGCCCACCTCTCCAGCTGGAACTGCTCGAGCAGCTGGTCAGCGGTGCGTCGTGAGAGGGCTGCGCCCATGCCGAACAGGCGACCGTGGAAGTAGAGGTTCTCCCAAACCGTGAGCTGACGGTCGAGCGTGTTCTGCTGGGACACGATGCCGCTCACCTGCTTCGCCAGGGCCGGATGTCCGATGACGTCCACTCCACCCACGTACGCCGCCCCCGACGTGGGAACCACGCGGGTCGTGAGCATGCCGGCAGTGGTGGTCTTGCCCGCTCCGTTCGGTCCGAGGAGTCCGAAGATCTCACCCCGCTGGATCGTGAGGTTGAGGCGGTCCACGGCCGGGACGTCCATCTGCGGATAGATCTTCGTGAGATCGACGGTCCGGATGACCTCGGCGTCGCCCGTTGCTCCGGTGTCCTCCACCAGCCTTTCTGCGGTCCTGCTCATCGGCCACCTTCGAGCCTGCTCCCGGACGGGGCCGTCCCGCCCGGGTCGAGGCTACGCGAAGGCGACCGACCCGATCAGACCGCGGCCAGCTCGTTCGCCTGACGCAACCTGCGCGCGCTCACAGCCAGGATCTTGCGGGCGACAGTCGGGAAGCCCTCTAGCAGGACCTCGAACTCGGCCCGGTCGAGCACGATCACCTCGACCTCCGAGTCCGCCACGACGGTGGCCGTGCGCCTTCCTCCGTCCAAAGCGGCGATCTCGCCGAAGAAGTCACCGGGTCCGAGTTCCTCCACCGGCGTCCCGTCGACCAGGCAACTGGCCGTTCCGCTCAACACTATGAATACCTGATCGTCGCGCATTCCCTGCTTCACGAGCGCGTGGGCAGGAGGAACTTTGATGCGCAGTCCCAAGCTGGAGATCTGTCGCAGGTTCTTTTCACTGCAATCGGCGAACAGCCAGAAACGGCTGAGGTCGCTCTGTTGTTTCCTGCGGACGAGTCCCATCCTCACCTCCGGTTCGCCTTCATCCGACAAGCAGCATATGGATTCGTCTCGCGGCGCGAACGTATTAGGCGATGAACGTTGAGCGAACCGTTCATGAACTGCCGGTGAAACCCCTAGTGGTAGACCCAGACCTCGGTCCCGATCGGAGCGACATTGTTGGACCAGATCCAGTTGATCGCTTCGTTGCTGACACGGACACAACCGTGTGACACGGGATAGGGCGGGACGTATGAGTCACCGTGGATGGCGAACCCGGAGTAGAAGAACTTCGGACGCCAGAGCTGTCCCAGGTGATCGGTCACCATGCCGTCGACCTGGCGGGATATGTGGAAGGTTCCGGCCGGCGTGATCGCGAGGTAACTCACACCCTGATCCGTGTAGCGGTAACCGCCGCCGGTGGATGTGTTCAGCACGTAGTCGAGTTTCCCGTTGGAGACGACCATTATCAGATCGCTCGTGAGGTTCACCTCGATCACGTTTCCCGAAGTGCTCTTCGGATGGGGCAGGACACCTTGAGCGAGCGCCGCAGCCGTATTGGGGCCCACGATCCCGTCGCGGCTCAGGTTGGCTGCCTTCTGGAGTGCGTAGACGGCCTGTTGCGTGCTGTCACCGAACTTGCCGTCGGGGGTGGCGACCCAGTACCCGAGTGCCGAGAGACGTTGTTGGAGCGCGAGCACGGCGGGACCGCTCGCGCCAGGGCCGATCTTTCCCGACTGTCGAAACGCAGGCACCGTCGTCGTGGTGGTCGTTGTGGTGGTCGTTGTGGGACCCGACGTGGAGGTGGTCGACCTGTGTGAGAGCTTCCTGGCGCTCGCCGCTGAAGAACCAGAGCCCCTGTGTGCAGGACTACACGCGGTCAACGACAAGGCGCCCACGAAGACACAAGCAAGTCCGAGCAGAGGAACCGATCGTCTCGTCACCGTCATTCAGCCCTTTATGACCCCGACGGGCCGGAGACGTGCGACCTTCTTTGCGAGCCCGGCTCGCTCGCAGATGTCCACCACCTCGTCCACGTCCTTGTATGCCTCAGGTGCTTCTTCCGCAAGGCCACGCATCGAAGCTGCACGCACCGCCACGCCTTGTCTGTCCAATTGCCTGCGCAGCTCGGATCCCTCGACCTGTCTGGTCGCAGCGTGCCGGCTCATCGTCCTGCCGGCGCCGTGACAGGTGGAGAAGAAGGCACCACCCGGCTCGCTCCCGACGAGCACGTGGGAAGCGGTTCCCATCGAACCCGGCACGAGCACGGGCTGGCCGCATTGCTTCAGGTCGTCGGGCAGGTCGGGGTGACCGGGGGGAAGCGCGCGCGTCGCGCCTTTTCGGTGCACGCATAGCAGACGTCGTTTGCCCATCACCTCATGTGACTCGAGCTTGGCGAGGTTGTGCGACACGTCGTAGAGAAGCTCGAGCCGTTCCGCGCCCGTCGTCCGCGAGAACGCCCCCCTCACGGCATGGGTGAGTGCCTGGCGGTTGGCCCGTCCGTAGTTGGCGGCTGCCGCCATCGCGGAGAGGTACGCGCTTCCTTCCTTCGACTCCACGGGCGTACACGCGAGCTGGCGGTCGGGGACGGTTATGCCGTAGCTCTCCATAGCGCCGAGCATCGTCCTCACATGGTCGGAGCAGATCTGATGACCCAGTCCCCGAGAACCGCTGTGGATCATCACGCACACTTGTCCGGGCCATATCCCGAGGTGCTTGGCGGTCGCTTCGTCTGTGACGCGGTCGACCACCTGAACCTCAAGGAAGTGGTTGCCCGAACCGAGGCTCCCGACCTGGCGCAGCCCCCTGTCGAGAGCTCGTTCACTCACAGCCGCGGGGTCGGCTCCGGAGATCGTGCCTCCGTCCTCGCAGCGCGAGACATCGGTCTCGACGCCGAGCCCATTTCGCACGGCGAGAGCTACTCCGCTGCGCAGGACCTCGTTCATCTCCGCTCGGTCCTTGATGCTCCAGATACCGCCGGACGCGAGACCCTTCGGGACCCGGCGGTCGAGCTCGTCCATGAGCTCTTCGAAGCGCGGCTTCAGATCAGTGAGCTCGAGCGGCGACAACAGGAGGCGCACGCCGCACGAGATGTCGAAGCCGACGCCTCCTGGGGACACCACACCGCCGTTCTCCACATCGGTCGCGGCGACGCCCCCGATCGGAAATCCGTAGCCCCAGTGGATGTCGGGCATCGCGTACGACGCATCTACGATTCCAGGAAGGCTCGCCACGTTCACCACCTGTTCGAGCGACCGGTCTTCTCCGAGGCGGGGAGGAGCGCGGAGGAGGAGAACACCACCCCGGGCACGCGCATCGAGCCGAAGGGCGCGATCCGCCAGCGACCCTCGGACTCCTCTGCGAGCTCGAAGCTCATACGTCTATGACGGCTCGGCATCTCCACGTGCCTTCCCGGTTGCTCATCTCGAGACCGTGGTAAGAGACGGCTTTCGGGACAGGGCCGATCAACTCGACGTCAGTCGCCGCGGCCACTTCGACCTGCCCGCTCACGATCCGATCCTCCGACATACCCGTATCCCGCTCGTCTCTCCCACCGTCCCCGGCCATCACCTTCAGCCGGAATCGGAGGGGGACCAATGACAGGGTGTCGACCATGTAGATCGCCTCTTCGAGGGCGGCGACGAGAAGGTCCGGATCGGTTCCGGCAGCGCGCGCTGAAGGGCAGTCTCGTGCTGACGTCGGCTTGGCGGGTGTCGGCGAAGACTTCGGTGAGCGCGCGGAGCGCTTCCTCGATGCACGACTCGCGGTCGGGACCCCAAGCTTCGAGGATGAGGTCCGCCGTATGTGAGGCGAGACGGTGTCCCCTCGTCCACGACGTCACCTCCGGACCCTTTCGCAAGCGAGCCCTCGTCGAACCGCAACTCGCCACGCGATCGGGCGATTGTACGGCGCGGCTTACGTCCAGAGCGCGCGCGCGCAGGAAAAGCCTTCGAGAGCGGGCGGCGACAGAGATACGCAGTGTGCCGCCGGGGCGTCGGCTGTGCCGGCTTAACGCCTTCTGCCGGCAGTCTTCCTGGCCGCTGGACGGCGTGCAGGCGCAGCGCGCCTCGAGGTCTTCTTGGCGGTCGTCTTCTTGGCGGTCGTCTTCCTCGCGGTCGTCGAGGACTTCGACGCTGCTTTGCGAGTCGGTGCCGCGCTCATGGACCTCCCCGCGGACTTCACGGCGGCTTCGTCGGTCGGGAACGCGCCCCTCTTCAGCTTCGGTGCCTTGCCGGGCGCCATGACCGCGTCCTTGAAAGCCTTCACCGGTGTGATGCGCGCCTTCTTCGAAGCCTTGATCTGAATCGTCTCTCCTGTGGCGGGGTTGCGCCCCATGCGTGCCGGGCGGTCGACCTTGACGAATTTCGCGAATCCCGAGATCGCCACGGGCTCACCCTTCGACACGACTGCGGTGACCACGTCGGTGAACGACTCGAGGATCCCCGTGACGGTGCGGAGGTCCGTATCCGCCTGTACTGCGACTGCCTTGGCTAGCTCACGTTTGTTCATGGCGCACATATTGCTCTAGAAGCGGGGTGCCGCGGTGGAAATCAACGCCGAAATTCCCAATCCGGCGTGTCTTTTCCGTAACGAGTCGTTCGCTCGGGCCAGGAAAGGGCCCGTCCCCAGAGTGCGCCCGGTGGGCTCACGAGATCGAGGGATCCCGGTCCGGCCGCATCGCCGAGATGCGAGACGAAGCGCGAAGGGTCCTGCTTCACCGGCGGCTGAGGGCGCCCTGGCGGAGGCGCGCAGGAGACCAGCCACCGCGCGGTGCGCGCCAGAGAGAGGCGCCGGACCTGGGTGGCGCCGGTCAACGCCCGGGCGCGGACCCCTTCGAGAGCCGCCGCAGCGGCGAGATAGCCGGTCCCGTGGTCGAGCAATTGGCACGGCAATGCGCCGGGCGTCCCGTCCCCGTCCGACTCCGCCACCGCGATCCCGCATGCGGCCTGGACGATGCTGTCGAAACCGCGCCGGGGCGCCCAGGCACCGCTGTGGCCCCAGGCGTCCAGATAGACGACGACCAGTCCCGGTTGGCGCTCGGCCAGGGAGCTCTCGTCCAGACCGAAGCGTTCGAGCGCACCGGGGCGGTATCCGCAGACGACGACGTCGGCGTCGCGGAGCAGGTTTTGAAGGGTCTCCAGTGCCTTTTCCTCATGGAGATCGAGGAATGCGCTGCGCTTCGCCACGAGCGTGTCGGCGAGGGACCCAGGCTCCATGTCGGGCCGACGCGGAGGATCGATGCGGAGGACCTCGGCGCCGAGCGCGCCGAGATACCTCGTGCAGACCGGCCCCGCTATCACCCGGGTCAGGTCGAGGACCCGAAGCCCCTGTGCCGGAAGAGCGCCCCGCTGGACCGGGGCACTGCGGGGTGGAGCCTCTCCGATGGAGGCTCGAGCGACCAGTGGCTCGGCGCCCACCGCTGTGGACTGAGGGTGCTTTTCCCACTGTTCCTGCGATCGCACCATTGCCGCGACGCCGCCGGAGGCCACGACCTCGTCCTCCACCTCCGCCGCCGCGGCAGATCCGATCGCGGAGGCGACCGACTCCGGATCGTCGCGGGCCTCGAGCGCGCGCAGCAGTGCCGCGACGTGCCATGGGTAGTTGCCGTGCGTGCGCACCCACCCGTCGCTCGCGCGCCAGAAGCGCGAGAGGGGGGCGAAGCCGAGAGGGCCCTGTCTTCCTCCCGCCCGGAAGTACCTCTCGCTGCGGACGGACAATGACACGTGGTCACGGTCGATCTCGATACCGGGACCCGACACGGGCCCCTTCGCGGTGCGCAGCCCGCCGAGGGTCGAGCCCGCCACGAGGGCGGTCGCCACACAAGCGACGGCGAGGTCTTCCACTGCGAAGCTCGACGGAAGGGCGCCGCCCTTGCCGGTCACGACCAGCCCGGCCTCGTCGACCGAGCGGCCCGCCTCCTCGAGGGAAGCGCCGCTCACCTGGCTCCACGCCTCTGTCACGAGCCGGTTCAACTTCGGTGAGAGGACAGCGCCCACGGCGACAGGCTCTCGCGCTTCGCGCTTCGGCGCCGGAGCGGTCCTCAGCGAGCCTCGGCGAAGCGTTCGCGGGCGGCCCGTAACTCCTCCAGCGCTTCGGTTCGCTCGCCGAACCCCTGCGTCTCGGTCGAACTGCCTGGTTCGAGGTCCTTGTAGACGTCGAAGAAATGCTCGATCTCGTCGCGCAGGGACTCGGGTACGTCCCCGATGTCCGACGCCTCCGCCCACCTGAGCTCGTGCGTGGGAACAGTGATGAGCTTGGCGTCGGGGCCGTTCTCGTCCCTCATCTTGAACACGCCGAGGACCTTGGACCTGACGACGCAACCGGGAAAGGTCGGGTCCTCTACGAGCACGAGGGCGTCGAGCTCGTCGCCGTCGAGGCCGAGCGCCTCGGGAACGTATCCGTAGTCCGCGGGATAGATCGTCGCCGAAGGGATGCGGCGATCGAGCCTGATGAGACCGAGGCCGTGATCGATCTCGTACTTGTTGCGGCTACCGGTCGGGGTCTCGACCACCACGTCGAGGGTCTCTTTCCCCATGGCCTCCCCCATGGCCGCTAGAGACCGAGTCTCGGCCGGACCTCTGCGAAGAAGAAACGGAGAAAGCCTTGCTGGTCCCCGCCGATCTGGCTCACGTAGACCTCGTCGTAACCGGCTTCGAGGTACCCGAGAATCGACCGGGCGTGGCGCTCGGGGTCCGGCCCGCACGCGATCTGCTCGGCGACCTGGTCCTCTGTCACGTTCTGCGACGCCTGCTCGAAGTGGGCCGGGGAGGGCAGCTCCTGGTTCAGCTCGCCCGGGACACCGGTTGTCCTCCAGAGGTCGGCTGCGAGTTTTCGTGCGGCCGACTCGTCGTCGTCCCAGCAGACCTTCACGAGCCCGAGCGCCGGGCCCTTCCCGCCGTTCTTGCGGTACAGCTCGACCGCCTCTTTCTCCGGGGTCACGTTCACGTACCCGTCGCCGATCTTCGCTGCGAGCGCCGTCGCCTTAGGGCCGAAGCCCGAGACGTAGACGGGTGGAGGTGTGTCGGGAAGCGAGTAGAGGCGCGCGTTTTCCACCGTGTAGTGCTTCCCGTAACGGGTCACCATTCCACCGCCCCACAACTCCCGCATCACCTCGACCGCCTCCTCGAGCATCTCGAGGCGCATGTCGGCCGGGGGCCAGCGGTCCCCCAGGATGTGCTCGTTGAGGGCCTCGCCACTGCCCACGCCGAGCGCGAAACGGCCCTCCAGGAGCAGCTGGGAGGTGGCGGCCGCGTGGGCGACGATCGCCGGATGGGTGCGCACGGTCGGGCACGTCACCCCGGTGGTCACCCGCAGGTCGGTTGCCGCCGCGATGGCCCCGATGACGCTCCACACGAAGGGGCTCTCACCTTGCCGGTCGGTCCACGGATGGAAATGGTCCGAGAGGACCACCGACCGGAAACCAGCCTCCTCGCCGAGCTTGGCGAATTGCAACATCCGGTTGGGTCCGTGCTCCTCGCTCGAGAGGAAGTATCCGACCTCTGCCATGAGCTCACCTCCGGGTTCCGAGATGCCCAGGTAAGGGCCCCATGCGTTTCCGACATGGTTCGTACCCTCGTGGGGAAGTTTCGATACCGCAGCGACAGCGCAGAACAAAGGCAGTGGAGAACTGCATCGAGGCGCTCGACGCCTACGCCTACGCCATACCGACCGAGAAGCCCGAGTCCGACGGCACGCTGTGCTGGACGAAGTCGACCGCGGTGGTGGCGGAGGCGAGAAGCGCGGCGGGCGTGAAAGGCACCGGCTACACGTACACCTCGGCCGTCGCCGCGCGGCTGATAGAGGACGAGCTAGCCGGGTTCGTCGTGGGCTCGGACGCCCTCGACGTGGCACGCCTCTGGAAGACCATGGTCGATTCCGTCCGCAACGTCGGCCGGCCGGGGATCGCCTCCATGGCGATCGCAGCTGTGGACTGCGCCTTGTGGGATCTGAAGGCGCGGATCCTCGGTCTACCCCTGGTCCGGTTGCTCGGTCAGGTACACGACGACATGGCGATCTATGGAAGTGGCGGCTTCACGTCGGAGACGGTCGACGAGCTCGTGCGCCAGACAGGGAACTGGGTCCACGCCGAGAAGATCCCCATGGTGAAGATGAAGATCGGCGTAGGTGGCGGTAACGACACGGATGGCGACCTGGCTCGGATCGAAGCGGTGCGCAAGGAGATAGGAGAGGGCGCCCAGCTCTTCGTCGACGCCAACGGCGCCTACGGGCGCAAGCAGGCGGTGGCCCTCGGTCGCCGGCTCGCAGACCTCGGGGTCTCCTGGTTCGAGGAGCCGGTCTCATCCGACGACCTCGAGGGTCTGCGCGCGATTCGCGACTCGATCGACATCGAGGTGGCGGCGGGTGAGTACGGCCACGATGCCATCTACTTCGAGAAGATGTGCGCCGCGCGCGCGGTGGACGTCGCCCAGATCGACGTCTCACGCTGCGCCGGCATCAGCGAGTTCCGCCGGGCTGCGGCGGTGGTGGGCTCGCACGGCCTGGCGGTGTCCGGCCACTGCGTCCCTTCGATGCACCTCCATCCGATGTGCTCCCTGACCAATGCCCGCCACATGGAGTACTTCGCCGATCACGTCCGCGTGGAGAGCCTCCTGTTCGACGGCGTGGCGCAGCCCGAGGGCGGACGGCTCCGCCCGGACCTCTCGCGACCGGGCAACGGGCTCGAGCTGCGCAAGTCGGATGCGCAGCGCTGGCGGGTGAAGATCTGAGAGTGCCCGTGCGTGGGGTGGGTACCCGACACCCGGTGTGGGTATCGTCGGAACATGCGAACAAAGATCCGGCATCTACCCACGAGACTCGCCACAGGCTCCTTCATATTGAGCTCCGGCCTCGACAAGCTCGAGGCTGACGACGAGATGGCCAAGGCGCTTCATTCAAGGGCCGCCGAGGCGTACCCGTTCCTGGGGCAGTTGGACCCCCAGACGTTCACGAAGGCTCTTGCCGCCGCGGAGATCGCGCTCGGGAGCGCCCTCGTGATCCCACTGGTGCCGAGCCGCTGGGCCGGCCTCGGCCTCACCGGTTTCGCGGGTGGGCTCCTGGGGCTGTACCTGCGGACGCCCGGTATGCGCAGAGAGAACAGCATCAGGCCGACCCGGGACGGCTTGCCGCTCGCCAAGGACGTCTGGATGTTCGGCGTCGGTGTCTCGTTGGTGATCGACCGCGTGAACCAAAAGAAGAAGGGCAAGCGCGCCTGAGCGGATGAAGCTGCCATGACCCACGGTGGCATGGGCACGGTTCATGAACAGCCGGGTGGTTCGGCGCAGAACGGCTCCTCGGCGCAGGTTGGGTCCTCGATGAGGTCGAGACTGGCGCTCGTCGCGCTGCTGCTAGTGCTCTTCCTCACGTTTCTCGACAACACCGTGGTGAGCGTCGTGCTGGCCGACGTGCAGTCGGCCCTGCACGCGGGCGTGAGTGCCCTGCAGTGGGTGGTGAACGGTTACGCGCTCGCTTTCGCGAGCCTCATGCTCACGTTCGGAACCCTCGGGGACCTCTTCGGCCGCAAGAAGGTCATGCTCGCAGGTGTCGCCGTCTTCTGTGCGGGTTCAGTCGTGAGCGCGCTCGCCACCGACACCGCTGTGCTGATAGCCGGGCGCGTGATCATGGGAGTCGGCGCCGCCGCCTCGGAACCCGGGACGCTCTCGTTCATCCGGCACCTCTACGAACAGCGTGGGACGAGGGCCCGCGCCCTCGGTCTGTGGGTCGCCGTCTCGGGCCTCGCTCTCGCGCTCGGTCCGGTGATCGGTGGGGTCCTCGCCGGAATCTGGTCCTGGCGGGCGATCTTCTGGTTCAACCTCGTGTTCGGGATAGCCGCCTTGGTCATCGCGTCGGTGGCTCTTCCCGAGAACTCGGATCCCGAGAACCGCAAGCTCGATCTGCCGGGGGCGGCCCTCGGCGCCGTCGGCCTGGGGGCTCTCGCCTTCGCGGTCATCTCCGGTGAGACCGCGGGCTACAGGGCTTCGTGGGTCATCGCCCTCTTCGGCGTGGCCGCGGTGGCGGCGCTGTCCTTCGTCGTCGTCGAGCGCCACGTCTCCAACCCCGTTCTGGATGTCCGCTTCCTTCGAAGACCCGCCTTCGCCGGCTCGAACTTCGTGGCTTTCTCGAGTTACTTCGGTGTTTTCGCCGTCTTCTTCTTCGTAGCCCTGTATCTCCAGGTCGTCGGTTCACAGTCGTCGTATCGAACTGCTCTGGACTTCGTCCCGATGGCCGGTGCGATGGTCGTCGTGTCCGCCCTGAGCGGGAGGTGGGTGGCGCGCTCGGGACCCAGGCTGCCGATGACCGCCGGTTGTGTTCTCGCCGGCGCCGGCTTGCTGCTCACAAATGCGTTCCTGACTCCCTCTTCGGGGCTGTCCACTCTCGGATGGACGCTCCCGCTCGTCGGGATCGGCTTCGGTCTTGCGCTCGTGCCGGTCACATCCGCAGCACTTTCGTCGATCCCCCCGGAGCATTCGGGCATGGCGGCATCGGCCACGAACACGAGCCGCGAGCTCGGCGCGGTCGTGGGGGTGGCAGCGCTCGGGTCGGTCGTGAACGCGCAGCTCACCACCAACCTCGTGCGGAGGCTTGCGGCGATCGGTATACCTCCCCAGTTCCGCTCCGAGGTCGTAACCGCGGTCACGACGGGGAACGTGAGCGGTCCCGCCGCGTCGGCAGCCGGGAAGAACCCGGCCATCGCTTCCATCGTGCACAAGGTGGTCCAAGCCGCCTACGGGGCGTTCTCTCAGGGCCTCGACATCTCCCTTCTCGCAGCCGGGGCGCTCATGCTCGTCGGGGCGTTGGTGGCACTCGCGACGATGCCAGGAGCCGGGAAAACAAATCGGGCGGAGCCCTCTCAGGGTTGGTGAGGCGCCACTCGGGGAATAACCGAGACGGCGAATTTGGAGGGAATGTCATGGTCATCTTGCTGGTGTTGTTGTTGGCGCTGATCCTGGGGGGGCTCGGGTTCGCTGTTCACCTTCTCTGGATAATTGCGGCGATCGTCTTTTTGTTCTGGCTCGTCGGGTTCGGGTTCGGGCGTGGCACGTCGGCGGGCCGGCGCCGTTGGTACTACTGGTAGGTCCTAGGTCCGGTAGACCGGCCTCCGCGAGAAGGGAGCCGGCTCCCGGAGGAAGGAAAGCGTCCATGCCGCGCCAGCAGTGGAGCGACAAGCGTGAACGTCAGTACGAGCACGTGAAGGAGGGCCTCCTCGAACGGGGGAGGTCGGAGGGCAAGGCCGAGGAGATCGCGGCTCGTACGGTGAACAAGGAGCGGGCCCGGGCGGGCGAGTCCAAGACCGCAAGCCGCACGTCCGTCGAGGACATCTCGTCGGGCCGCCGCGGGGGCCTGCGATCCCACAGCGGGTCGCAGGGCCCGACGTACGACCAGCTCTACAACGAGGCGCGCCAGCGCGGTGTCAGGGGTCGTTCCAAGATGAACAAGCGCGAGCTCGCTGAGGCGGTCGGGCGCTAGCTCCCGTTTCCTTCCAGCGATCAAGCGAGAATCAGAGGAGGAAGAGCGAACGATGCTTACCGTGACGAACCACGCCGCTACTGCGCTGCGTTCGCACTTCAGCGCGCTGATCTGCCGCCTTCGACGGGTTTGCGGATCTCCATCGACCGATCAGAGACGATGAGCGATTCGAAGCCCGCGTTGCGTCTCGACGTCGCCATGGAGAGCGAGGCCGAGGACGAGATCGTGACAGCCCCCGGAGGGCCGCCGGTCTTCATCGAGCCCGATGTCGCGCCGCTCCTGGAGGACAAGGTCCTGGACGGCGAGCTCGAGCCGAGCGGACGGGCCGCATTCAAGATCGTGACGGAGAAGTAGCGGACTCAGGGCCCTGCGGTCGTGAGCGCGACCGCGGCGTCGGGCTGGTTGACCCGGAAACTGAAGCTCTCCTCGAAATACAGCCTGACGCTCTGTGCGTCGTGGTCCAGGTAGCCGATCGAAATGTCCTGCCCGCAGTAGAAGACGAAGTCGCCCTCTCCGCGCACGCTCAGCACGACAGCACCCTCCAGGCCGGGCGTCCATACGACCGGCCCGCCGAGGATCTGACGGAGGTGGTCGAGCAGGGGGTAACCCCCGTGCTCTGTGGTCTCGATGATGCGGGTGTACTCGTTGGGACCGACCGCCAGGCCGTAGGGGCCCCCTATGCCGGACTGCCGCAGGACGTCCACGGCCTTCGCCATGGCGTTGGGATAGCGCTCGGCTTCGGGGCCGAGGGGAATGTGAGGGTGCGGGGAAAGCCCGATGATCCCCTCTATTCCGCCCCCCTGGTATCCCTGGAAGATCGCGAGATCCTCCGCCAGGGCGATCTGTTCAGCGGCGCGGTCGAGATCCTCGAGCTCTATGTCCGGGGCACCGCGCTCCGCGTCCTCGAGCTCGCGGCGCGAGACCCTGAACTCGGCGCGCAGCTCGACGAGGGTCTTGACCCTCCGCGTGCATGCGCTCACGCCCTCGCAGGGACCGCCGACAGGATCGACCCGGCCGAGGTCGATCAGCGGAGCGCGCCCAGCCGCCGGGACCGTCGAACTCCACGAGCTTGCGGGCTCCGAGGTAGGTCCTCAGCCTCTGCTTGGCTTCCTCTTCGATCTGGTCCCACCCGGCGTCGGGGATGGGAGCGTGGGCCTTCAGAAGATGGTCCATCACTCGTGTCCTTTCAGGCTGCCGAGTCCGAGAGAAGAGTCGCCGCCCGCGGCCGAGGTCCCACCCGGCGTCGATGCGGAGCCGGTCACCTCCGCCTCGGTCTGCTCCTCTTCGATCTCGAGGATCGGGTCGGAGGTGAAAAGGTACGTCCTCAGATGCCGATCGAGTGTCGGGTCGTGCCGGCGTAACCACTCGAGGGTCATCGCCGCGTGCTCCTTCTCCTCGTCCCGGTTGTGCGCCAGGACTTCGGCGAGGGTGGAGTCTCCGGTCGCCCTGACGCGCTGGTCGTACCAGTCAGCGGCTTCGAGCTCCTCCTTGAGGGAGACGGTCGCGCGATGACGGTCGATGGTCGGCGCGTCGAGCATCTCGAGTGGCTCGTGCAGTCCCTCTGACGCCAATTTGGTCCTCCTCGTACGCCCACTACGCAGAAAACCGCGGGCAGACCCGCGCCGACCACGCAACGAATAGACGTCTACCTGTCTAGCCCGTGTCCGGCTCGCTTCGCCTACGCCGGCGCAGCCTGGTCTCGATGTCGCGGCTAAATAGCAACACGTTGACCTGGGCTCTACGTCGTGTTGTGCCGCCGAAGGGTTCGTGCTGAGTTCCCAGCGGGCAAGATGTCTCGTGTGAGCAAGGCGGCCGCGGTTGGCGAAGGCCGCTGGATCATCGCTTCGAACCGCGGGCCGGTGGAGTTCAGCCGCGAGGCGTCCGGAGAGCGCGCACAGCACCGGGGCTCGGGTGGCCTCGTCACCGCCCTCAGCTCCCTCATCCCCCGACTCTCCGAAAGTGTTTGGATCTGTGCGCCCAGAACCGACGAGGACCTGGCCGTCGCACGCGAGAACCCGGGGGGGCTCCTATCGGCGAGTGACGCGACGAGCAAGCAATTCGTGCGGATCCTCGATCTCGATCCCGAGGAATTCGAGCAGTACTACTCGGTGATCTCGAATCCCATCATCTGGTTCGTGCAGCACAACCTCTGGGATCTCTCGAACGCACCGAACATCACCGTCGCCGAGCGCGAGGCATTCGAGGGCTACCGCAAGGTGAACCAAAAGTTTGCCGCGGCCGTCGTCGCCGCCATGGACGAGTACGCCGGTGTCAGCACGGCGATGATCCACGACTACCACCTGTACCTGGTGGGGGACATGGTGAGAAAGGCACGCCCGGACGCCACGCTGCTCCACTTCGTTCACATACCGTGGCCGCAGCCTGATGCATGGCGTGTGCTCCCTGGCTGGATGCGCCAGGAGTTGTTGCTAGGCCTCGTGGGCAACGACGTGGTCGCCTTCCAGACCGAGCACGACGCCCGGAATTTCCTTCTCACCTGCGAGGAGCTGCTGCAGCTGCCCGTCGACCTGACCAAGTGCACGGTATGGGTGAACGGCAGGACCGTCTCCGCAAGGTGGTACCCGATATCGATCGACGCGCAGCAACTCGAAGCGTTCGCCCGCTCGGGAGAAGTAGCGCAGTACGTCCAGGCGCTCGACAACGTCCGGCGGGAGCACCTGATCGTGAGGGTGGACCGTACCGACCTGTCGAAGAACATCCTCCGGGGGTTCCTCGCTTACGACCGGATGCTCGAGAAACACCCGGACCTGTCGGGACGCGTGACGTTCCTCGCGATGTTGCAGCCGAGTCGTCAGGACGTCGCCGAGTACGCCGAATACACCGACAGGATCCTGCGGCTCGTCGCAGACATAAACCTGAAGCACGGCAACGTCGAATGGCAACCGATCGACCTCCGGATGGAGGACAACCTCGCCCAGGCCGTCGCCGCGTATCGGCTCTTCGACGTCCTGTTGGTGAATCCCGTCTACGACGGGCTCAATCTGGTGGCGAAGGAAGGCATGCTCGTGAACGAGCGTGACGGGGTCCTCGTCCTGTCCGAGCACACAGGTGCGCACGAAGAGATAGGCGCCTACGCCCTGAGCGTGCACCCCGTCGACATCGAGCAGCAGGCGGACGCTCTCCACGAGGGCCTGTTCATGCCTCTGAGGGAGAGACGGCGCCGGCGCAAGGCGTGCGTCGAGGTGATCCGGCGCAATGGGCTCGAGCAGTGGTTCACGATGCAGGTGAACGACATAAGCGCCCTCGACGGCTCAGGAGAGAAGCGAACTCCTGAGCGCGCCGACAAAGGCTGAAACACCGAGGCTCTCGGCGAGCCTCTCGAAGTCGCCGTGCTCCTCGCGGAGCAGCGCGAGGAACCCGGACATCGCTTCTGGATAGGCCGAGATGACCGCAGGGGCGTACCGTTCGATCGCTTCGGCATTGTCCGCGTAGTCCTGGCGCAGTTTTTCGAGCAGCCGCTCCATCGCCTGCGCGCTGAGCGCGTAGTCCTCGATGATCACCTCGTCGGGTACACCGAGGAACCCGAGCACCAGCGCCGCGAGGACGCCGGTTCTGTCCTTTCCGGCGCTGCAGTGGAAGACCGCAGGCAGCGCTCGCGGAGCGGCGAGGATCTCGAGCGCGCGACCGATCGCCTCCGAGCCGCCGGCCAGGAGCTGGCTATAGCGCTCGCCCACGAATGCCGGCTCGGAGTAGCGGGCGAGGTGATCTTCGGGGGGCAGCACGTCTGTGAGCGGGAGGTGGTGATACTCGACCTCGAAGGCGTGCTCGGGGAGCCGGCCGCGCTCGTCTGCTTCGACGAGGGTTCGCAGGTCTATGACCGTCGCGAGTCCGAGCTCCGAGAGCTGGGCACAGTCAGCCTCGTCGAGGCGGCTCAGGCCGTCGGCCCGGAAGAGGGTTCGCCACCGGATACGGCGGCCGTCGGCGGTTTCGTAACCTCCGAGGTCGCGGAAGTTGAAGCAGCCCGTGAGCTCGAGCCTTCGCGAGGGGTCGGCTTGGACCTCGTCCATTTCGCTGAAGGCTATGTGCTCCGCCCTTCCGGCTCGGTCCGGGCATCGTGATCCGGCCGGGGCTATCGTCTCGGCGGGGTGCCGGGAAGCCTGGTCGGCAAGTCCGCGTCTGCGGAAGGAGTCGACTTGGGCGTAACACCGACGCCGGTACCACTCGAGTTCGCTGCGTTCATTGCTGGAGCGTTCTTGAGTTTGTCCAGTAGCTGGCTCCTGGTTTCGCGTCTAGAACGCCTCGGCGGTCGTGCGTCCATCTCTGAGGCCCTGCTCGGCTTCGTCGTGGCACTCGCCGCCGACTCGCCTGAGATCACATCGGCCGTTACCGCCGTAGTGCACGGGGAAAGGACGGTGGGAACGGGCGTCGTGATGGGCTCGAATGTGTTCAACCTGGCAGCACTTCTCGGCCTGGCGGCAGCAGTCGCCGGTTGGATAGGTCTTCACAGGAGGGTGGTGGTTCTCAGTGGTTCGGTTTCATTGTGGATCGCCGCCGTCGGGATGCTCGTGGTCTCAGGTGTGATATCCCCCGCGATCGGGATCGTCCTTTCGATGGTGGTACTCGGGCCTTACGTTGCTCTCCTGGCGAGCGAGGGACAAGTCATGAGCCGGATCTCGATGCCGCGCCGCTGGAAAGGCTGGGTCCGGGCGGCACTCTACGAGGAAGAGGCCGAGCTCTTCGACGCGATCCGTCCGTCCCGTGGCCGGTCCGTCGATTTGTGGGCAGCCATTGGGGCTCTCGCGCTCGTAATTGCCGCAAGCATCGTGATGGAACGGTCGGGCTCGTCGCTCGGAGATCATTACGGGTTGTCCGGCGTTGTGGTGGGAGCACTCCTTCTCGCTGCCGTGACGAGCTTGCCGAATGCGGTTGGGGCCGTGTACCTGGCTTCAAAAGGCCGCGGGGCGGCAGCTTTGAGCACCGCGATGAACAGCAACACGCTGAATACGGTCATCGGGCTCCTCGTTCTAGGCGCCGCAACGGGCATTGAGCGTCCCGGCGCCCCAGACCTGCTCGAAGCAGCGTGGTACCTCGGGCTCACAGCCGGGATACTGGCGCTAGCGTATGGCGCTCGTGGTCTTAAAAGAGGCCATGGCTTGGCGATCGTGGCTGTTTACCTAGTGTTCGTCGCGGTATTGGTCGTGATCTGAGCTGCGGATCCGTGAACCTGGCGACCGGACTCGACTGATCGAGTCACGGGAGCAATAACGTGCCGAGTCTCCTCGACGTGACGACCAGCCCCACGAATCCCATCGCCGCGAGGTAGAGGGCGTGACCTGCGAGCGACAAGGAGAGCGCCCCCGTGTCGAGCCCGCGAAGCAGCGCCACGCCCTGGTAGAGCGGGCTCGCACGGACGAGGAGCTGCAACCAGCCGGGGTACACGGACAGCGGGTAGAAGGTCGCGGAGAACAAGAAGAGCGGGATGATGGCGAGTGAGATCTTGTCGAAGTCCTGCCAGCTGCGCATGAAGGAAGTGGCTGTCATGCCCGCTGCCGCGAACGCCGTGCTGACGAGGATCGCCGCGGGGAAGGCAAGTGCCGCCCAGGGGGATACGACGTACCCGAAACCCGCCATCACGACCAGGAATGCGGCGGAGTAAGTGGAGCCGCGCATGACCGACCACGAGAGCTCCCCGAGCGCGACATCGTTCGGTGTGAGCGGGGTGGACAGGATTGCGTCGTAAGTCTTTGCGATCTTCAGTTTGAAGAAGACCTGGAATGTGGAGTCGAAGATGGCCCCGTTCATCGCCGACGCCGCGAGAAGCCCGGGGGCGACGTACGCCGTGTAAGCGATGGGACGGCCGGAGACGACGAGCGTCCCGACGAGCTTGTTGAGGCCGACCCCGATCGAGAGCAGGTATAAGAACGGCTCGAAGAATCCCGAGACGAAGTACATCCACCCGCGGCGGTAGACCATCACGTTTCGCTCGACGAGACGCCGCGACCGGCGGCTGCCGAACAGGGCGACGGACGCGACGCTCACGTGACGAGCCTCCTGCGGTACGTGCGCATCGCAAGCGCGACTCCCGCCGCCGCTAGCGCGCAGAGGTACGCCGCGCTCGCAAGCGAGGGCCAGAGCGACACGTGGCCCAGCACGAGTGCCCGGCACAGATCAACGCCGTGGTAGAGCGGCGTGATCCTCGCCACGACTTGGAGCCACCCCGGAAGCTGGGAGATCGGGAAGAACGTCCCGGAGAACAGGAAGAGCGGCACGAGCCCGAGCCGGTACAAGGGTGCGAAAGCGGTGTCGTTCTGCTGGGTGGCGGCGAACGCGGAGATAGGGGCGGCGAATGCGAGTCCTGTAGCCACGGCAGCGGGAAAAGCCAACACGGCAAGGTATGAGTGCACCGTGCCGAAAGCCGCCATGACGCCGAGATAGATGACGCTCACCATCGAAAGGCGAAGGGCGATCCAGCAGATGTGTCCCAACAGGACGTCCGTGACGGTCAAGGGTGTCGAGAGCATCGCCAGGTAGGTACGCAGCCACTTGATGGCCGCCATTACCGGATACATCGACTCATTGGCCCCGACCTGCATGGCGGTCGCCGCGAGAAGACCCGGGGCGAGGAATTGAAGGTAGGAGACGCCGTCGACCCTGTGCGCGTGGTCGTTCACCAGTGACCCGAGTCCCACACCGATCGCAGCCAGGTAGAGGACGGGATACAGGAAGCTCACCGTGAGCGAGCCGCGCCAGGTTGTCTTGTACTGGTAGGCCCAGTACGACATCGCGCGTAGCCAACGCGGCGTCGTGCGCTTCGGCGGTTCACCCGCCTGAACGACCATGTCGGTCATGGCGTCCGCTACTCGATCAGTGATCGGCCGGTGAGGTGCAGGAAGACGTCCTCCAAGGTCGATCGGCGAACGAGAGCGCTGTCGGGCGCGATGCCACGCCGGTGAACCTCGCCCAGGAGCGCGTCGCCGTCGTCGGTGTAGAGGAGCAGCCGATCGGGGAGCGCCTCCGAACGTGCCACAAGGCCGTCGAGCCGCCTGGCGATCTCGCGGGGGTCATCGTTGCGCAGCCTCAGCTCCAGCACCTCGCGGGTTGAGTACCGACCGATCAGCTCCCAAGGCGATCCCTCGGCGGCGAATCGACCCCTGTCCATCACCGCCAGGCGGTCACAGAGCTGCTCCGCCTCGTCCATGTAGTGGGTCGTGACGATCAGAGTGACACCCTGCTGCTTGAGGCGGTACAGGCGGTCCCATACGAGGTGACGAGCCTGAGGATCGAGGCCGGTGGTCGGCTCGTCGAGGATGAGCAGCTCCGGATCCGACACAAGCGCTCGCGCGATGGTGAGGCGACGCTTCATTCCCCCCGAGAGTGGCTCGACCTTGTCACGGGCGCGGTCGATCAGCTGGGTGAACTCCAGGAGCCTCTCGGCACGCTCACGGATCTCGGCCCTGGGCAGGTCGAAATAGCGCCCGTAGATCACGAGGTTGTCCAGGACCGTGAGCTCGAGATCGAGCGTGTCCTCCTGCGGAACCAGACCGATGAGGGCGCGGATGCGAGGACCTTCGGTACGGGGGTCCATACCGAGAACGCGAAGTGTCCCGCCCGACAGCGGGGACATGCAGGCGATCATCCGCATCGTGGAGGTCTTGCCGGCGCCGTTGGGGCCGAGGAACCCGTACGACTCGCCGCGGGCGATGTCGAAGTCGATTCCGTCCACGGCGACAGCCGCGCCGAAAACCTTGGTCAAACCACGGGCGCTCACGAGCGGCTCGTGGTTCGCGCCGGCCGAGGTCAGCATCACCCGGAGACTACGAGACTAGAGGAGAGACCCTGCCTCCTCGGGCTGAGGTGAAGTCCGGACGTCGACGGGGCGTGTCGTCTCTTCGTCTCGGTCGGATCGGGCCTCATCGGGTTCCCTGTAGACGTACTTGCCCCCGCGAAACCACGATGCGGCTGCCGCCACGATGCAGGCGACGATGGAGAAGTCCAACGCTGCATGCAGCCCGTCGCGGAAGGGCCCGGATATGAGGGCGGGGAAGAACGCGCGACCCGAAACAACTGCTTGATTGTGCGCAGGTAGTTGCGCCAGCACGGACGTCCCGACGAGGTGCTGAACGGGGTTGTAACCCAAGAAGGCCGCGAAGAGGGTGGAGATCGGAGGCAGGTGCGCGGCGGCTGCGGCAACGGACACGGGCACCCGTTGTGCCACGAGACCGTGGTAGAGGGTGCTCGGCAACGAGGTCGAGAGCCCGACGATCATCAAGGTGAAGAAGATCCCGATCGACAGGACTTGTGCCGAGTTCTGAAAGGTCGAGTTCATGCCGGATCCCACACCGCGGTGCTGAGCCGGGAGGCTGTTCATCACGGCGGCCCGGTTCGGAGCCCCAAAGGCACCCATCGCAAGTCCGTTCAGTAGGAGGATCAGAGCGAACGGGAGAAAACTGAAGTTGATCGGAAGGAATTCGAGCAGAGCGAAGGATCCAGCCGCGGCGAGCATCCCCCCCGTGGCGAACGGGCGAGGACCGAAGTGGTCGGACAGGATGCCGGATATAGGACCGGCGAGAAGAAAGCCCGCCGTCAAGGGAAGCATGTAGATACCTGCCCACAGAGGAGTACGGGCGAAGTCGTAGCCGTGGCGGGGCAGCCAGATCCCTTGAAGCCAGATGATCAGCATGAACATGAGGCCCCCGCGACCGATCGAAGAGAGGAGAGTCGCGAGGCTTCCCGCCGTGAAGGCCCTGATCCGGAAGAGCGCCAGCCGGAACATCGGCTCGCGCACACGCTGCTCGGTGACACAGAAAGCGGCGAGAAGCGCCGCGCCTCCCGCCAGGCACCCGATCACGAAGGGGCTGGTCCATCCCATCGTGCTTCCGCCGTACGGCTGGATTCCGTAGGTGATGCCGATCATGAACGCGATGAGGCCTATGGCGAAGAAGACGTTCCCCGGCCAATCGATGTGGACCTTGCGCCGCCGGGTACCGACTTCCTCGAGCATCATGTACGCCCACACCGTCCCGAAGAGACCTGCCGGGACCGAGACCAGGAAGATGAGCCGCCATTCGATGGGCGCCAGGACACCGCCGAGGACCAGGCCGATGAACGAGCCTGCCAACGCCGTCACCTGGTTGACGCCGAGCGCCATTCCGCGCTGGTGCTCCGGGAAAGCGTCGGTGAGGATTGCGGCCGAGTTCGCGAGGAGGAACGCGGCCCCGACACCCTGGAACACGCGCATGACCACGAGATAGATGGCGGCCGCCTTACCCGACATCCACGTCACTGTCAGCAGCAGCGAGAAGAACGTGTATACGGCGAAGCCGAGGTTGTACATGCGCACCCGGCCGAACATGTCGCCGAGACGTCCGAGTCCCACCACGAGCACACTCGTCACGATCAGGAAGCTGAGGATCATCCACAGCAGGTAGAAGCTGTTACCCGGTTGCAGAGGATCGATGTGGATTCCCCTGAAGATGTCGGGGAGCGCGATCAGCATGATCGTCGAGTCGAGCACCGCCATGAACGAACCCAAGGTGGTGTTCGAAAGGGCCACCCACTTGTAGCGGTCCGACGAGTGCCTGGTGCGGGTACCGTCCCGGGAGAATCTGCCGTTCACGTCAACGTTCAGGTTAGTAGCTCGAGCGCGTCCGGCCGAATCGCCGGAGATGTGCAGCCGACGAGCTGGATCACGAACCGACTTGTGAGTGAAGGGTGCGGCTCACCTGACCACAGGTCGAATCGGACCTCTGCGCGACGGCCGGGCCCGGGTAGTCGGAAGCCGAGAGGGCGGGTACCTGCCAGGCTCCCGCCGCCGACCTGATGACGTTTTCCGCCAGTTGCAGGAACTGGTTTTCGCCGACCGGGCGGCGATCGAGAACCTGAGCGACGATCTTGTCGTCGGGCGCCGTGGTGAGAAGGCCTCCGTGGAACGCGGGAACCACGACCGAGGCAAACGGGAGCCGACCTCCTTCCGGAGTCACCGTTGCGTCCGCCAGAGGCAACAGCGCGAACTGACGAACTCCCGCTATCGGACACGTCATCGCCTTTTCGAGCAGAGGCGCTTCACGGTCGACCGAGGTGAGGAACGGGCTGTCGGGCGAAAGATCCACCGGCGAAACCGACTGGAAGGCGCCCCCGAGGAGCTGCATCGCTTCGCGTGTTGCTACACCCCAGCCACTCGCCGTTGCAGTCGGGTACGACACGCGTCCAGGGGCCACGAGGGGGCTCGCCATCACGAGCGTCGACACGGGCGCGCTCGGCTCGGCGAGAAGAGCCGTCTTCGCGACGAGAGATCCCTCGCTCTCTGCGACGACGGCGACTCTATCCCCGGTCCGTCGATGCAGCACCGCGACTTGAGCGATCAGCAGCTTTTCGAGCCTCGCGAGCGGCTTCACCGTGTCGGCGCTTCTGTAGCGAAGCGGGTCTCCCGCTGAGTCGAGCCCGCGGTAGGAGAACGGTTCCTCCAGGAAATTGCCCGGGATCGGATGTATCTCCTTCCCGCTCCAAGTCGAGCCGTAGCCGGAGACCACGAGAACCGGAGGCCCGGTCTCCCTGGCAGCGGGAGAGAGAACGCTCGTCGCCTGGTATCTCGGGCGGGCATGGACGAACCCGAGGACGGTTCCTCCGATCACTATGCCGACGAGCGCGGCGAGTGCCACAGGTACCACCGGAACGAGATGACGCGCCGGCCTCCGGTCGACCACCCCGTGCACGAGACCGACCCACGACCACGCGTTGAACAAACCGGTCAACGCGGCTATGAGCGGCCACAGCCCTTCCGGGGCGGCGGTCATCACCGCCGTCGATACCGTGAGAACCACAAAGGTGAAGGCGACCCATCCGATCGCCCTCAGGGAAACGCTACGGCGCCACCAGTCGCCGCTTACAGCGACGGGGTGCACCAGGAGTGCGACGAGGAGAGCTGCGGGGACCGCTGCGAGGAACAACCACGAGACCGGTACCGCGGCGATGCCGAAGAGCAATGCGACGCTCGGCGCCAGAAGCACCGTGGCGAGGGCGGTCGAGAGAATCCCCTTCGACACGAGACTGCGTCCGCACGGACGTGCGAGGTGCCCGGGCCAGGCGAGCGATACGGACACAGCGGTCAACAGGCCCCTCACGGCGAGCATCGCCACGATCTCCGCGACGAAGGCCGCCCACGAATTGTGGTACACGCTTATCCAGCGAAGATCCTCGAATACCCCGAACGGCGCGATGGCGCTCGCTTGCGGTGCAAGGTCGGGTCGGGCCCCGTGATCGAAGCCCATGACGAGCCCGGCCTCGATCAGGTTCAGGGACACACAAAGGGCGAAGAGCTTCCACCACGCAGAAAGGTCCCGCCACCTCATCGTCCCTCGGTCGACGCCATCGCAGCTTCTTCCGGTGCTTCGTCATCTTCTGTGTCCCCGGAGCGCGCTCGTCTGCGCGCCATCGGACTCGAGGTTCTCGGGACATCCTTCACACGGCGAGGGTTCGGGCAGCAGAAGTCGAGGCTCCATACCGGGATCGACGGTCGCCTTCCCGTCGTGACGGTGAAAAGCCCACGGGTGCGCGCGTGCGCCTCGGACGCCTTTTCGCTGGAGGAGGTCGAGCGACACCCAAACCGACCAGCCGATCGGCACGAGAGCCCAGAAACTGATGAAGCGGTAGACGATCACCACTGCGATCGCCTGCTCGGTCGGCACACCGTACGCGTGCAACAACGCTCCGAGGCTCCCCTCCACGACCCCGAGACCGCCGGGAGTTATCGGGAGGACTGCCGCTATCTGAGTAACCCCGTAGATGACGAAGATCCCGCGCCAGGGAACGTGCACGCCGAGTGCCAGCAGGCTCATGATCAGGACGGCGCAGTCGTACAGCCAGTTCAGGAGTGCGAACACGAGGATCTCGGCCCAACCAGCGGGGCTCAGGTGGACCGCCTCGATGCGCTTCACGAGCGTCTCCGTGGACCGCGTGAGCCACCTTCCCCCGGGGATGGATCCGAGCGCGTGGCGCAAGCTCTCTACTAGACGCCTCACCGGCCGGGTGTACCTGAGGGGATAGACGAGCAAGGCGGCCACGGGGATCATCGCAAGGACGAGCGCCCCCCACCTGAGACCCGCAACAGGACCGCGGTTGCCTGCGAGCCATATGCCGCCGGCCACGACGACGAAAAGAGCGAAGCTCGAGACGGCGCCGGCGACGAGGAACACCCAGACTCGCAGGAACCGATCGACGCCGCGCCTTTTCAATTGGCCGAAGACCCAGGCCGCCGCCCATGCCACCCCGCCTGGGAGCGTCGCGGCGACGGCGTTGCCGGCCACCGTGATCTCGATCATCGTCCTGAGCGGAAGCCACACGCCGCCGGCTCTCAGTAGACCGCGTTGGATCCTCGCGAAGACGACCATCGAAGCCATCTCGAAGAGCACTGCGGCCCCGAGCCACCGCAACTGTGCTCGTTGGACAAGCCCCCACGCCTCCTGGATTTCGTTCGCACGCGCAGCGAGGAAGTAGATGGCGAGCGCGATCATCGTGAGCGAGGCCGCCGCTCGGAACGCTCGACGCAGCTGCCTCCGCCGCAGTTTCTCCATCATCTAACTCAACAGGCTAGGGCCAGCGCCTCTTTCCGCCCGCACTTCAAGAACCAAGTTGGGCCTTGAGGTCGGAGAGCTCGGCGCGAAGGGCGGACACTTCGCGCCTCAGCTCGAGCAGTTCCCGTTCGAGCGCAGAAGTGCGGTCGTCTTGTGGCGCGCGCCGGACGCTCAAGTCCTGGCGACTCGGCTCGGCGGTCTCCGCGGCGACATGGTCCTGAGCCCCGCCTTCCCCGCCGAGCAGATGGGCGAAACGATCCTCCTTCTGTCCCGCGCGTCGGCCGAGCCGCCTGACCAGCGGCTTCTCTCTTTCGCCGAGACGCTCGAGCTCGCGCTCGAGGTCGACGAGGCCGTCGAAACGCTCCATCCGCTCGGTACGGGTTCTCAGCTCACCGGGTGTCTGTGGCCCGCGCAACATGAGTATCGACAAGAGCGCGAGCTGTCTCGTGTCGACCCCGAGGGCCTCCGACAAGGTGTGGGCGTATCGGATCGCGGACCGGCCGTGAGAAGGATGCACGAATCGCGCGAGACCCTTCGCCTTGGCAGATGTGACGGCCTCCTCGACGGTGTGCTCCTCATAGGAGACGACCGGATCTCGATTGGAGCTCTGGTTGCAGGCGAGCGCGAGAGCGTTGAGGGTCAGCGGATACTGCTGCGGGGTCGTGAGCTCCTTCTCCACGAGACAGCCGAGTACTCGAAGCTCCTCCTCCGACAGGGCCGGAACGCTCAAGCCAAGACCATGCTCAGGCTTCCGAGCAAGATCTGCAGCGCCCGAAGATCGCGAAGTGACGAGGATCGATCGTGAAGCCGAGCCGGTTCCGGGCGGCGCGCGCGAGGCCCCGGAACATCTCGTCGGGCGCTTCGAGGGTCGCTCCGCATCCCTCGCACATGAGATGGGAATGGGCGAAGGCAGCAAGCTGATACGTCGCTGGACCGTGACCCAGGTGGGAGTGCACGACCACGCCGAGGCGCTGGAGGTCCTCGAGGTTGCGGTAGATGGTGGATATGTGGACGTCGGGAGCGCGTGAGCTCACGGCCTCTGCGAGTTCCTCGGCGCTCATGTGGCCCCCCGACTCGAAGAGCACCTCGAGGAGGATCCTGCGCGAGGTGGTGGCCCGCCCCCCGCGTGCGCGCACGAGCGCGAGGACGTCGTCCACCGATGTGACCAGCGGTTTGCTGCGCTCGGCCGGAGCGAGAGGTCTGCTCATCTGCTCCAACGCTACCTGCGGACCGTCAGCGTCAGCCGGTCATTTGCGATTGCTTCGCATTTAGCGGTGTTCGCGCGGGTGGAGTCAGGCGTTGGAGCCCGAGCGGGCGATCGCGGTGTCTTCGGTCCCCAGATACGACGCGATCACCGCGGGATGCGCGAGAACTTCGCCGGATGTGCCCTCGGCTATGACGCCGCCGAGTTCCAGGGCGACCATGCGGTCACAGAGTCCGCTCAACATCGGCATGTCGTGCTCGATGATCAAAACAGAGCATCCGGTCTGGTCCCTCACCCTACGCAGGAGCGGACCGAGCGCTTCAGTCTCCTTCTGAGCGATACCCGCTGAGGGCTCGTCGAGCATCAGGACCTCTGGATCCTGAGCCATGATGCACGACAGGTCGACGATTCGTCGCGTGCCCGTGGAGAGCTCGCCGGTCAATTTCTCCCGGTAGGCGCCCAGGCCCATGAGCTCGATGAGATCGTCCACCACCGTCATTGCGGCGAGCTCCGACTCGTAGGACGCCGGGAGCTGGAGAGCGGCGGCGAACATGTCGCGGTTTTGCAGATGCCTCTCACGAGCGAGGGCGATCGTCTCTGCGACCGTCAGAGTGGGGAAGAGAAGTGCGTCCTGGAAGGACCTACCGAGGGCGCCCTTGGCCCGAAGGTTGGGGGGCCAGTCCGAGACGTCGACGCCGCGCAGGATCACGCGTCCCTGGTCGATCTCCAAGAAGCCTGAGATGCAGTCCATGAGGGTGGTCTTCCCCGCACCGTTGTGCCCGATGAGACCCACGATCTCGCCCTTGCGCACGGTCAGGTCGACGTGGTCCACGGCGGTGATCCCGCCGAAGGGCTTCACCACCCCCCGGCATTCGAGCACCGGCTTCGCTCCAGGATCCACCTTGGAGCCGGTGTCGGGCTCGGGCACCGCGGACCCATCGGGCTCCGGCGGCTTTAGGAGCATGGACCCGCCTTCTGACGAAGACCCGTCGACCTTGTTCGCGGAAACCGCGCTCGAAAGGTCCACGGCCGAGGCGCCCGCGATGAAGACGGATCGCAAGATGTCGGGCCTCTCGAGTAGTTCGGCGGTCGGTCCTTCGAAGCGGACCTCGCCCTTCTCCATGAACGCCGCACGCTTGGCGATGTTGAGGGCCACGTTCACAGACTGTTCGACGATCACGATCGTCGTCCCACGCCTGTGTACCTCCTCGACGACCTCGAGCAGCTGCCCCACGACGGTGGGAGCCAGTCCGAGCGAGAGCTCGTCGATCATGAGCAGTTCGGGCCGTGTCATGAGCGCCGATCCGAGGGCCAGCATCTGCTGCTCGCCCCCCGAGAGGTTCCCGGCCATCTGATTGGAGCGCTGACGGAGGATCGGGAACAGTCGAGAGCACCTCTTCGCGCGGCCGCTTCCACTCGTGCCGTGTCGTCGCGGATGAGCCACGCGGCCATGCTTCAGGTTTTCCGCGACGGAAAGCGTCGGGAACACTCCCTTTCCGCCGGGCATCATGGAGATCCCGCGGCGGGCCGTCACGTCTGCAGGGACCTTCGTGATGTCGTCGCCTTTGAACAAGACCGTGCCGCGCTTGGGACGGACGAGCCCGCAGATGCCCTTCAACAACGTGGACTTACCTGCGCCGTTCGTGCCCAGGAGGGCGACCAGTTCTCCCTCTGCCACATCGAAGTCGACACCGAAGAGGATCTGCACCGACCCGTAGGACATGTCGATGCCTTTGCAAGCGAGGAGCTTCCCGTCGGCGCTCGGCTCGATGACTGTGGTAGCCGCGGGGTCAGTCCGTGAGTCGCCGGGTGCGGTCGTGAAGGTCCATGTGCTGCTCACGGCCCAGGCTCCTTCACGAGTGCATCGTCTTTTGCCTTTCCGATCACCTCTGTTAGTGAACCGGGCTCTTGAGCTGCTTCCTCGACGGAACGGCGCGCGCCGTTTCCAGCTGCGAGTGAAGCCAGCAAGTCGCGATCCTCCGGTGCAGCTTCTACGGCCTTTCGCTTGTCTGCCACCAGGCTCGGCACGAGGATCCCGCGGCGGTCAGCGACCATTCGGAGCAGCCGGTCGCGGACGTTGTAGACGACCTGGCCGAGTCCGCCCGGGAGCACGGATAGAACCCAGAGCAGCGCGGCCCCGCTGATGAGCAGGTGCACCTGACCGAGCGCGGTGATCGACTCGAGGTACTTGAAGCACAGGATGCCGATCAGCGCGCCCGCGACCGACCCGAGCCCGCCGATCACCGAGTATGCGAAGACCGTGATGCTGTCGACCGGAGGAAAGCTGCCGGGGTTGAGAGCCTGCAGGATGAGTACGTCGAGTGCCCCCGCCATCCCGGCGATGACCCCGGCAACCACGAACCCAGCGAGCTTGATGTGAGTCGTGGGAACCGCGGCAGAAGCAGCTGCACGCTCGTTGTCTTTGATGCCGATGAGGACCCGGCCCGCCCGTGCCTTTCGCAAGCCCACCGTGGCGAGGATCGAGAGGGCCAGGAAACCCAGGCAAACGAGGTACATCTCGTATTCGCTGTTCAAGTCGAATCGCTGAAGCAGAAGGGGCCTCGACACCCCTGACGCAGGTATCAGCTGTGGGAGTGTTGCCTGGTTCAGGAAGTACTGGTCGAGAGCTATCGCAAGCGCGAGGGTGGTGACCGCAAGGAACAGACCCTTGATGCGCAAGGCGGGAAGTCCGACCAACAGCGCGACAGCTGCTCCCACGACACCGGAAACCGCCATCACGAAGAAGAAGTCGGCGTTCCAGTGGGCGACCATGTTGCCCGCGACCAGCCCGGCCACTCCGGCGATCCCGAATTGCCCGAGGCTGATCTGTCCCGCCCATCCCGTCAGCACGACCAGCGACACGCCGACCATGGCCCAGACCATCGCGAAACCGGCAAGCAGTTGGCTGCTCGGTCCCCAGCCGTGGGGAACGAAGATGAACGCCGCGGCGAGCGCAATCATGAGGCCCAGCTTGGCAAATCGGACCTCCGGCAGCTTTCGAAGCTCGCTCGGGATCGGTTTCAGTGTCCCGACCGACGACCACGAAGCTGCTCCGGATTCTTCTGCGCGCGAGAGCTTGCCGGATTGCGCCAGAAGAGCGACCACTATCACGCCCAGATAGATCGGCCAGATGAGCGCCGGATTACCAGTGGTGTTCCAGCGGACCAACTGCCTCCATGATCCCAAGCCCGATGCCCGCGCCGAACGCCAGCGGCAGCGACTCCATCCGCGCCACCACCGCAGCTGCGAGCATCGGAAGCAGTGTGATCGGACCGTTCGACGCCAGTCCCGGCTTCACCCCCTCGAACGGGGCCGAAAGCATGTACGTGAGCACCGCCAGCGCCCCTGCGATCATCCACACGATGGTCGCAAGCCGTCGTACAGGGATCCCGAGCAACATGGCGCGGTCACTGTTCTCGGCGGCAGCGCGCACGGCGATGCCGGCGTGGGTCTTCAGCAGGAACCAAGCGAGGCCGGCGATCACCAAGGGGACGACGGCGACGACGAGGATCTCGGCGCTGTGAAAGGTGTAGACGTCGATGTGGATCGAGATGTTGAACGGGGGGGAGAATGCGCCCGTCAGTCCGGTGAAGCCTTCATGCTGGGATCCGATGAATTCGAACCCACCGAGCACCTGCGCCAAGCCGATGCTTGCGACGAGCAGTATCAATCTCGGGCGGTCTTTGAATCGACGGATGATCCCGACCTCGATCACCGAGCCCACGATGCCGCCGACGATCACGGCCGCGGGAAGAGCCACCCAGTAGTTGAGGCCGTGGATCTTCACCAGTCCGACGGTCAGCACTCCGACGAGGCTGCCGAGAGCGCCGTGGGCGAAGTTGATGAACCGGTTCGCCCGGTAGACGAGGATCAGGCCCATCGCACCGAGAGCGTTAACCGATCCGTAGACCACCCCCACCAAGATGAATCCGATCGGGGCGTGCCGATGGACCCAACCGTGCGAGCCCGTGGCGGCCCATGCGAGGAAGTAGACGACCACGACCGCTCCGATGAGGAGTGCGGTCCG
Source organism: uncultured Acidimicrobiaceae bacterium (assembly GCA_963737015.1). GTDB lineage: Bacteria > Actinomycetota > Acidimicrobiia > Acidimicrobiales > UBA8190 > CAVTQZ01. The sequence goes on from CAVTQZ010000001.1 coordinate 228,412, forward strand.
GGCGCGGTTCGACATCCGGCTCCACAGCTCGAGCGCGGACGCTGCGCGCCGGTTGAACGCGCCGGTGGCGACGCTCACGACGAGGGGATGGGGCAGCCGGGCGGGCCCTTGGGGATGCTATTGGCGGTCCAGCGCGTGGTTGGACGTCTGGGTGTAGGCCCCCTGCTTTTGGTTGTTCGGGGAGACCATCGTCGGATTCCAACAGACTTCTCGGAAGTCGTTCGGGATCGTGTACTGGCTGGGCCCCCAGCCCCAGAGTCCGGCGGGGCCCAACTTGGGCGGGAAGCTGAACATCCCCTTCTGGAAGTTGGCCGGTGTCAGGTCCGGTCCCGCCATCTGGATCCCGATGGCCAACATGTCCATCTGCAGATAGATGAGGTCGACGAAGAAAGACGGCTCGTCGCTGACGCACCGTCTTGTAAGCGGCGTAGCCGAGGGTCTGGGTATAGGGGACAGTGGCCTCGTTCGGGCTGATCCCGAAAGCGTGCTCGTAGAACTGCTGGTTGTACAGCTGGCCGACGTAGTCCTGGTCCACGAGCGCCGCGCCGATCTCCACGAACTCGGGGAAGTAGTTCTGTTGGGCGGCTTGGCCCGACAGGTACACCGGGAAGATGGGGTCGCAGCCGCAGAGGATCGTGGTGTACCCCCCGGCCTTCAGCTTCGCTACGAGGTTCGCTGCCTGCTGGGACTCGGTGCCGAGGTCGAGCGTGTACTCGAAGTTGTCGATGCTGCACCCGTGGGCGTTCATGATCTGTTTGAAGACTCCGACCGACGCCTGGTACAGCTCGTTCTGGGGGGCGATGCCGGCGAACTTGCGTGGGGCATTCTTCAGGTTGCCTCCCGCGTACGAGGCAGGGGTGCCCCCGGGACAGAGCTTCTGCACTGCGTAATTGGCGACGTCGGTCGCGAGGTCGGTGCCGTCGGTTGCAAGGGACCAGTCATAGGGGGAGTGCTGCTGGTGCCAGTAGCCGGGCATGTAGGGGTCGCCGAATCCCACGATGCCGTTGTGCCACAGGGCCGTGGCGTAAGGCTCGGACTCGGCGGAGAGGTCGGCGAAAGCGCTGAGGGACTGGGCGGTCTTCGCGTCGGCCACGGCGTCGGCTTGACCGTAACCCTGAAGCTCGTTGGAGAGCGAACCCTGTCCGGTGAAGTACTTGATGACGATCTTTCGCCCGTAGAACTGGAAGTGGGTGTTGAAGTACTGCGCGAGTGCGTCGAGCGTGCGCTGGTTGTCCGCGTTTGTGTCACGAAGCTGAGCGCCGGCGAGGGTCGCCAGGGTCTGCTGGAAGCTCTGGTCGGTGGTGAGGCGCACGGTCACGGTGATCGCGTTCCCGCTCACCCCGGTGGCGGTGGCCCCGCTGTTGTTACCCGAGAACGTCACGCACGGCGGGGAGTAGGGGTCCCCGGGAACCTGGAGGGCTTGTCCGCTACAAGGCAGGACCTTCCCCGCCGAGCTCGCCACCTTCCCTGAGGTTGCTCCGGTTCCGTTCTGTCCAGCGGTGTTCGAACCTGCAGTCCCAGTCCCGGCTCCGGCACTCGATGGTGCGCTCTGCGCGCTCGAGGCTCCGCCTGAACCCGGACCTGAGGAGGCATTCGCTGACTGGCTCGCTTTGCTCGGGACGAAGACGGCCACGAGCGTGACCACCAAGGCGAGTACTGCGGCAGGTGCGTATCCCCTGAAGAGCCGGTTCGCGAGTGGGAACGCCTTCGGCGGTGGCTGCTCGGACGCGTCGACAGAACCGTTCGTCGTTGTCACCGGCCTACTCCGCGAAGGGCAAGGTGCGATGCGCAATGCGCATCTTGCGCCCGTCGGCCGCTAGAAGGAGTCCGAGGAGACCGAGTCCCGCCAACCCCGCGGCCAGAAGCGGGCCACCCGCCGCGCCGAGGCCACCCGCGCCGCGGCTGGCGCCTGCAGGGCTCGCCCCGTTCAACCCTCCTCCGCCTCCACCGGCTCCGCCCGTACCGTTTGCTCCCGGACCGAAGCTGCCCGTTGTCCCGAGCGATCCGGCAGACCCGGGGGTCAACTGGCTCGTACCGGCGACGTTCAGGGTGCCGAACCCGAGCGCTGCGAGGTTGTAGCTGTTGGAGGGGAGCAGCGAGCTCCCTGCGTTCACACCGCCCAACGCCGCGTTGAAGAAGCCACCGCCGTCGAACGAGGCGATCGTGATGTCCAGGACGGTGATCGGTGTGTCGCTCTGGCAGAGGGCTGTTGCGAGTTGCTGCCCGTTGGGCCCGGTCTCTGTCTGTCCGAGGGAGTTGAGCGGAGGATTGTCGCTCCCGAATCCGTTCTCCAAGCCGTTCGTGGCCTGGTAGTAGGGCGGCTGAGCGGCGACCACGGCGGGGTCGACGAGCGAGTCACGGGTTGCGTTCGGCACTACTTCGATCTCGAGGGGCGAAACCGCCTCGAGCCCTTGGGTCAGGCTCGTCTGCGGTAGCTGGACCTGCAGTCCGAGGGTCCCGAGAACCTTGTTGATCGCACTCTGGACCGCTGACAGGTCCCCGGGGTTCGGAACTGCGTTGCCACTGATGATCGCCTGCCCGATGCTGAAGGACCCGGTGGGCGTGCCCCCAGTGGGGTCCATAACTTCCCAGTGGAGCCCGTTCAGGACGACGGCGCCGGCTCCGAGGCTCAACGACTTGATGTCCGAGGTGGCGGCCGCCTCGTTGGTTCCGTTTACGAGGCCCGACCAGCTCTTGCTCTTCATGCCCGAAACTGTGAAGGCTCCGGTGGGATCCGCCAATGGACCGGCGTAGTTGGTGTCGGCTTCCCCATAGGGAGTGTCGTTCGCAAGCACGTACTCATTGGAGAAGTAGTTGGACTTGCTGGGCGTCTGGGTTTGACCCTGAGAGGCTCCCTGTGAGCCTGTCTCGGTCTGAAGTGGTTGGGGGACGAATTGGGCAGCCTGTGGCGGCTGCCCACAGTTGTCGGTGCTCATCGATACACCGACGGCACCCAGGTCGAGGCCCTGCGACTGCGCTCTTGCAAAGGTGTTCGTATGGCCGGCCAGCGCCTCTCCGAACACTGCGCCGACCGCCAGCGATCCTTCGTGAGGCGTGACTTGCAGCGACTGGGCATATGAATTGCCTTGACCCGGGCTCTGGCCGGCTGTCGCAGTACCCGCGGTCACAAATGACGTGATTGCCGCGATCAACAGTCCCGACGACGCGGTCGCGACTGCCCAGCGGAGCCAGCGGCTTTGACGCCAACCCCCCCGGGGTGGTGTTCCGGGTCCGTTTCGCATGTCTCCCCCTGCGACGGGCCGAGCAAAACCCGGCCAGCCGGAAGCTTCCGGCCTCAGGATCGCCGCCCCCTCCACAGTTTGGAACGATCCAACGGCGCGCTTATAACGGAATTTACTCCTCCGTAAAGTTCGGATCGAGGGCGCCCGCCGTTACTCACCGCCGTTGTCCGCTCTTTGTTACGCGCGGTGGCGTCTCCGTGTCTGAGCGAGGCATCAGGAAAGGAGGGAGCATCCGGTATGGTGGCGCCGCGCGCAGGCTCCAGGTAGTCCGCGCCGAAGCGACGAAGCGGTTTCGGCATGGCGAAAACTCCCAGCCGAGCTGCCCAAAGGGCCAAGGAGGAGATGCACCGATGCCCTCTGGCTGGGGGCGGGACCGCAGGATCGAGTTCATCTCACAGATCCCGATGTTCTCCGAGTTCTCCAAGAGGGAGCTGTCCCAGGTTGCGGCGCTCACTGCGCCGGCGGAGCTTCAAAAGGGAACCGTGCTCACCCGCGAGGGTGCCGACGGCGGGATCGCGTTCATAATCGCCACGGGCCGGGCGGAGGTGACCCGGAACGGCCGGCGTCTGGCGCGTCTCGGTCCCGGCGACGTCGTGGGCGAGCTGTCCCTGATCGACGGACAGCCGCGCTCGGCGACCGTGAAGGCACTCAGCGACCTGGAGGTGCTCGAGCTCGACCGCCGGGACCTGCTCCAGCTGATGCGCAGGGCGCCTTCCATGGTGAAGAAGCTCCTCGAGTCGCTCTCGCAGCGACTCCGCGACGTCGACGCGCTCCCGACTCGCGCCGTCAACTGAGACAGCCTTTCGGGGTCAGGTCAGGCTTCGAGGCGCTCCTTCAGGGCCCCGAGCGCGCCCTCGTAGGTCTGGCGCATCAAATCTGTCATCTCGTCGGGCTCGACCTCCACGTCCCAGGTCACGTGCGAGCCCCCGGCGGCGGGTGAGACGGAGATGGTTGCACGGTGGTTCTGCACCGGCACCCCTCCGACGATCGCGTAGACGAGGACGCGCTCGTCGGGGTCCCTGCTCTGGAGACGCTCGGTTATCTCGAGGCCCATCATCTTCAGGATCCTGTCGTCACCGTCGACGACACAGGACTCGATCCCGGGCATCCAGCTGCCTACGCCTCCGAAGTCTCCGACGACCCCCCAGACCTCGTCGGGTGCCTTCGCCACGTCGATCTCTGCTCTTCCGGCTCCCATCCTGAAAGCTCCTCTCGGGACGGCGGGTCGCAAGAGCATGCCAGAGCAGAGCCTGCGTACGCTTTGGCGGGAAGGAGGCCCATGGAAGCGACTACAGCTGCGCGTGAGAGCGCCGAGGCGATCGGAATGCTCCCCGCGGGCTTCATGCTCGACGGCGCCACCTACGAGCGCGGCGCGTCGCTCGGCTTCGAGGGGGCCGACTTCTACGTCGCAGGCCGCGGCGGGGCGATGGGTGACATCGACGGCAAGGTCGTGGCGGCGGCTTTCGTGTTCTTCAACCCTGTCTTGGTGTGCGAGGCCTGGGAGAGGACGGCGAAAGTCATGAGCCGGAAGGACGCTGCCATGGAGTTCGCCAAGTGCGGGGCTTCCTGGGCGGAAACCCACATGGGCGAGGGCGCGACCGACTACAAGAGGCTCGCCGAGCTCGCAGGCCGTGTCGCGCGCGGCGCTTCACCCGCCGGACTCGCGCTCTTCGCGGCATGGTCGGAGGTCGACGAGCCGTCCGAGCCCAGGCAAGTCGCGCTGCACCGCCTGAACGTGCTGCGCGAGATGCGCGGGGGTCTGCACGGAGCCGCGATCGTCGCGGCGGGCATCGACCCGCGCGTCGCTTTGATGGTTCGTACTCCATTCATGGCCTCGCTGTTCGGGTGGAGCGAGCCACATCCCGACCCCGAACCGCACCGCGCGACCTGGGAGGAAGCGGAGGCGGCGACCGACCGCGCAATGGGAGTCAGGCTCTCGGTTCTCGACGAGGGGGAGCGGTCGGAATTCGTAGAGCTGGCGAACGCCGCCTATGCGGCGAGATCCTGAGTCAGGACTCCTCGGCCAGAAGCTCTTTCACCTCACCGAGGCTCGAGCCTTCGTGGGGCACGGCCAGATCAGAGGTGCGGAGGTCGTCGGGATCGAGCAATCGGCCACTGCGCCGGACCTCTGTGATCAATTGCCCGAGGATGGAGGCGAACGTCTCCTCGTCGCCCTTGTCGAGGGCCTGGACGAGCCGGGTGTCGAGGCTCTCGATGGCGGAGAGGTCCGAATCACCGATCTCGTAGCGTCCCTCTCCGAGCACGCGCACGATCACGACTTGCTCCCGTTGCTCTCCGGCGGCGGCAGTTCCCCGGAAGCCTCACTACCTGACCCGAGCTGAGCTTTCAGGGCGGCGAGATCGGTGTCGACCTGGCTCTGCTGACTGGTCGCGTCGAGCTCGCGTTGGATGTCGTCCCCACTTCCGAGTGCGTCGGGCAATGCGCCGGTGTCCAACAGCTCGTCGATCGCCCCTGCGCGCGCCTGCATCTGCGCGATCTTGTCCTGGGCCCTGTCGAGGGTCATCCCCGCGTCGGCCATGGACTCGGAGATTCCCGACACCGCCTCGCCGATTCCAGCTTCGGCCTTGGACGCCGTGTAGGTCGCCTTGAGCGTCTCCTTCTTCGTCCGGAAGGCCTCGACCTGTGCCTGCAGCCGCTGCGACGTGGTCTCGAGCTGCTGTTGCTGGGCCTCCACCTGCTGATGCTGCGTGCCGAGGCCCTGCAGTTGCTCGGCCAACGCGGCCCGGCGCGAGAGCGCCTCGCGCGCGAGATCCTCGTTGCCCTGCGAAAGCGCCTGCTTTGCCTGGTCCTGCAGCTTCTGAGCTTGCGCCTGAAGCTCTGCCGCCTGGAGCTCGAGCCTCTTCTTTGCGGTGGCGACGTCTGCGAGCGCGCGGCGAACGTTCGTGAGGTTCTCCGTCTGCTTCTCGTAGGAGAGGTCGAGCATGTCGGCGGGGTTCTCGGCCTTGTCGAGCGCCTTGTTCGCCTTCGCCTGGACGATCCCCGACAGTCTCTTCATCACGCTCATGATCGAAAGAGCCTTTCTCGTTTGCCCCGGCCAAGATCAGAGCACGCTCAAGCTCTCAAGTCGAGGGCGACGGGGTCGCTTTCGATCAGTCGGTGTATCCGTGCAGGACCGTTCGCCCGGACGAGTCGCGCACCCAGATCGAATCGATCTGCGAGAGCTCGAGCGCACAGGCGAGCTGTACGTCGACGGGTTTGTCGGCGACCGAACGGTAGGTGCCCGCCTCCCACCAGGTGCCCGACTTCGTGCGCATCCACACCCACAGCACCTGGCCTCCGGGTTGGCCCGATTCCTCAACCCGAACAGCGGTTCCCCAGGACTCGGCCTTGAGCGCGACGGTGGCGTGGACGCCGGGCGTTCCGGCGAGAGCCACCGTCCGGGTCTGTGCCTGCGAACCTCCCGTCAGCCCGAGTCCGAGCCCCAGCGCGACCAAGCCGGCGGCGACCGCACCGCTGACTGCGTAACGAAGGCGGCGGTTGCGACGCTCTCGGTGCGACTCGAAGGTCAGACGTCCGACGACGGACTCGTAGAGACCGACCGGCACATCCTGCGGCTCCAGGTGCTCCAGGTCCGCTTCGGGCAATACCGACCTAAGCCCCTTCAACTCCCGCGCATCCGCGCGGCACTCGCTGCAACCGTCGAGGTGCGCCACGAGCCCGACCCGATCGTGATCGGACAGGCGCCCGATCACGTCGACGGCGATGAGCCCTTTCACGTGGTCGCAGTCGGGCGTGCTCACCGTTCCCATCCCATCTCCTCGAGGGTCAGGCGCAAAGACCGGAGCGCGTAGAAGAGGCGGCTCCGAACGGTCCCCTCGGGGATCCCGAGCTCGCCCGCCACTTCACGACTGGACCGGCTCTTGTAGTACACCTCCAACAGGACTTGACGGTGCTCGGGCCGAAGTCGCCGCACCGCCTCCTCGACCTGCCAGCCGATCATCGCGTGCTCGAGATCGTCGCGCTCTGCCGCTATGTCCTGGCCAAGAGGTTCCGTTCTTCGCATCGACCGCGAGCGGGCGTGGTCGATCACCACGTTGCGCTCGATGGCGAACAGCCACGTCCGCAGAGTGCCCAAGTTCGGATCGAAGCGGTGCCTCGCACGCCACGCGCGCACGAAAGTCTCCTGGACCACTTCCTCGGCCGCGCCGTTGTCGTCCAACGAGCGGCGCGCGAAGCCGAAGAGCTCGGGGCCGTGCGCGAGGAACGCGCTGTGAAGACCGGCTTCATCGGCCTTCTCGGTGCCCCCGGAGTCGAGGAGCAAGCTGCCGCGTTCCCGGTTGCGCACGTCGCCCGCCCGGATCAGTACCCGTTGCCGCCCGAGCTGTTCGACGAGCTCGTGCTGGTGGTCCCGCTTCCTCCACCCGATCCCGGGGAAGTCGAAGACGATGCTCCGGTCGAAGCGGTGGCGACGGTGAAGTCCGTCACGTCGTTGCCGGTCACCTTGCCCGCCGATGTGTCCTGAACGAAGGTGTAGAGGGGCAAGCCGTTGTAGGTGACCTGGTAGGTGCCGTCGGACTGCTTCACAGCGGCGAGCGTTCCCGTCACCCCCGTTCCCCCGGTCGGATTCGTCCCGGCAGGAACCGTCAGCGCCGGCCACGCCTGCAGGCATCCGCCCGTGCAGGTCGCCTGGCCGCCGTGACCCGCATCGGGACCGTAGGTGTAGAGCGTCCTGCCCGAACTGTTGACGAGGATCTTCCCGTAGGTCGAGTTGTTCGCGACGCCGACCGTCGCACCTGACCTCGAACCTGTGGCCGAACTCGTACCGGAGTTGTGAGCCGAGGACGACCCGCCGGTCGAGCTCGCCGGGGAAGACGAGCAGGCAGCCGCGGTCAACGCCAGAGCGCCCAGAACCGCGCCTGAATACAGGCCCCCTCGTCTGCTTGTGATCTTCATCCATTCCTCTTTCGTGTCTGCTGCCTGAGGATACGAAGAGCCGGCCGGTCTTGTTCAGCTTTTCGCCCCTGCAAGCTCGCTACCGTTTTGGAGGTGGTCCCCAAGGATCCATCGAGGGAGAGGGCTTCGAAGGGAGCGTCGAAAGGAAGCTCCCACAAGGCCCACCCGCGCCATGAATCCAAGAAGAACAGCTCCGATCGCACGGGGCCCGGCACCCCCGACGGGCCCGGCACTCCCGACGGGCCGGGACAGCACGACGAGAGCCGGTGGCGCCCGCCCGCCTGGGACAGGGGAATGGGGCGCGGCTCGCTCGAAGGAACCAGCGCTCCGTCCGACGACGAGCGCGACCCCCCGCACGAACAGACCGAGCAGTGGCGGCCCCCGGCCTGGGAGCTTGGCGTCGCAGTCGGCCATTCGGAAAGCGCTTCCGACCGGGACCGTGCAGAGATTGCGGCTCCACCGGAGATGCCTGCGGTCGAGGGCATAACAGCGATCTACGACCCGGACGGGGCGCAAATAGACCTCGACGCCTCGGCTTCGCACGCCAGGGGAGTCGCCGACATCGAGGCGAAGCCGCCGTCGCAGGGGCCGCTAGAGGCGAGGGTGCAGCTGCGTCCCCCGAACGATGTCGCCGCAGATGGCGACCCGGAGAAGATCGACGAAGAGGCCGAGTGGGGTGAACAGGCCCGGTCGGAGCCGCGCTGGCCACCGTTGCTCGCCGTCCTCGGCGCGCTCCTCATGTACATAGCGCTGCCGGACAAAGTCTCGGCGTACCTCGGTCCACGCTGGCTCATTCCCGTGCTCGAGGGCGCGCTCGGCCTCGCATTGCTCATCGCCGCCCCACGGATCGAAGCGTCCCCACGAGTGCAGAAGCGGGCGACCCGGCTCCGTACCGCCGCGATCGTGCTCATAGCGATCATCAACTTCGCAAACGTGATGTCGCTCGGTGAGCTGGTCAACGCCCTGCTGTACGGGAGCAGAGCCGGCGGCCGGGCGCTCGTGGTCTCGTCGGTGCCCATCTGGCTCACCAACGTGATCGTCTTCGCGCTCTGGTACTGGGAGCTCGACCGAGGGGGACCCGCCGCGCGCCTGCGTCCCCACAGGCGGCAACCGGACTTTCTGTTCCCGCAGATGTCGACGCCATTCTCCACCACACCAGACTGGTCGCCAACATTTCTCGACTACCTCTACACCTCGTTCACCAACGCGACCGCCTTCAGCCCGACCGACACGATGCCTCTCACTGCCTGGGCGAAGATCCTCATGCTCGTGCAGTCCTTCGCCTCGTTGCTCACGGTCGCGCTCGTGATTTCCAGGGCGGTCAACATCCTGAGCTGACCGAAGCGGATCCCCGAAGCGGACCCCCGAAGCGTGAGAAGCCGGCGACGTGCCCGTTTTCCCGGCGAGCCGAAGGGAGAGCGCCGGGCACATGGACGACGAGCACCGACCCGCACCCTCCCACTGGCGCGAGAGCCGCGGCCGGGTACGCCCCATCACCAGGCGCCAGCTGCTCGTCGCCGGCGGTGGGGCACTCGCCGCCGGCCTCGTTGGTCGTCGCCTCACGGCGTCCCGCCCCGTTTCGGGTTCGGCACCGGCAGCAGCGGTCACCGCCTCGGATCCGGGTGCCGCGCTCGCAGCCCTCGGGCGGACGTCCCTGCGCCAGCCCGGGTCGGTGCCCTTCGAAAACCTCGCGCCCGGAACCGACACGTTGCCGGGCATAGAGCACATCGTCGTGCTCATGATGGAGAACCATTCCTACGACAACTTCTTCGGCACCTTGGGACGCGGCGACGGCCTTCGCATGAACCCGCGCACCGCCACGAGCTGGAACCCCCGCGGCGTCACCGCCACCAATCCCTATTCCGACGGGCGCGTCCAGCACGCCTTTCACATGCCGACCACGTGCCAGCTGCCGGCGAAGCCCTCCCAGGAGTGGGCGGCATCCCACATGCAGTACGCCGACGGGCAAAACGACGGTTTCGTGATCTCGCCAAGTGGTCCGGTGGCGATGGGGTACTGGGACGAAACGGACCTTCCATTCACTTACAGCCTGGCGCGGAAGTTCCCCATCGGGGACCGCTGGTTCTGTTCGGTGCTCGGGCAGACCGATCCGAACCGCCGTTACCTGATTGCCGCGACCTCCATGGGCATGACCGACGACATCGGCACGTCAGCCGGTAACGCCGGGCCCGATGCAACGCTGTTGGTCTCTCCTCCTAACGGGACGATCTTCGACCGGCTGACGGAGTTCGGCGTCAGCTGGGCCGACTACGCAGCCAGTTTCCCGACGGGCGCCACCGCGGAGCTGTACCCGTTCGCCGATGCGCAGAACGTGGCGACGAAGAAGACGGTTGCCCAGTTCTTCGCCGATGCCGCTTCGGGAGACCTCCCCGGTTTCTGCATCGTCGATCCCGACTACGGGACACAGTCGCAGGAGAACCCGCAGAACATCGTCGTCGGAGAGGCCTTCGCGGAATCGGTGGTGCGAGCGGTGGGAGCGTCGCCGTCATGGCACAAGACTCTCCTTGTCATCACCTACGACGAGCACGGCGGCTACTACGACCACGTACCGCCGCCCCCTGCACTCGCCCCCGATCCCGTGCCCCCGGTCGTCCAACCCGGTGAGTCGAACTACGACGGATTCAGTCGCTTCGGCTTCAGGGTCCCGTCGGTGGTCGTGTCGCCTTACGCGATCCCCGCGACCTCGCCGAGCGGAGCGCCCCAGGGTGTGACCCATGTCGTCCACGACCACACGTCGGTCCTCGCGATGGTCGAGCGCAAGTGGAACCTGCCGGCGCTCACCTACCGCGACGCGAACGCGAACGACCTGATGGACTTCCTCGACACAAAGGCCCTCGCGGCGGGGAGGCCGACGTTCCCCGAGCTTCCGCAGCTCGCACATTCAGGGATGAATTCGGCGACGCTCGCCTGCTCGGCCAAGGGGCCGGGCACCGTCCCTCCCGGGGGTTCAGTCTCCGGATAGCGGCTTGGCCCGAGCCGTCACGAGCGCAGCCGAGACCTCATCACGCTCCTGTACTCGGGGAAGTAGTCGCCGATCACGTCGAGGCTGAAGCGGCGGAGTATCGAGCTCGCCGGCTCGCGTTCGAGCAGAAAATCGAACGACTCCCTAACGAGGCCCTCGTCGGTGGTCTCGTCGGTTCCGACGTCGGCGACGAGGCCGGCCGGGACGGTCACCTCGTGTGTCGTCTTGCGGCGCCCGTCGTCGACGCGCACCGTGTAAGTGCCATCGCGCTGTGCTGCGACAGTGACCTCGGCCATCGCCTCCAAAACTAACCAGGTGTGCAGGCAGGAGGGAAAGACGTCCCGAGCACCGTGCGAGGATGTCGATGTGCTCGAAGAGAACGTCCCGCGGGTCTTCGCGAGGCGCCTGCCCCGGCCGACGCGGCGCCAGCTGCTGGGCAGGGGGCGGATGATCGTGCGTGTGGCGGGTCGGCACTTCGGGCGCCAGGCGCTGCGACAGCTGCGCCACGCGCGTCGCGGGGCGTTGCCTGCGAGCGAGCTGGCGAGGCCGCTCCGGCGCACCTTCGAGGACCTCGGTGGCACCTACATGAAATTCGGTCAGCTGGTCGCCTCGGCACCGGGGGTGTTCGGAAGCGACATGGCTGAGGAGTTCCGGTCGTGTCTCGACACGGGGCCGGCGGTCCCCTTCGCAGAAGTGCGCGCGATCGTCGAGTCCGATCTCGGGATGCCGCTCGCCGACGCGTACGCAGAGCTCGACTCAGCCCCGATAGGACGAGCGTCGATCGCGGTGGTCCACCGCGCGCGGCTGCACGACGGGAGGGAGGTCGCGGTGAAGGTGCTGCGACCGGGGATCGACGAGCTCGTGGCTACGGACCTCGACCTGCTGCAACCTCTTCTCGATCTCGTGGCGAGACAGACGGGTGACCAGACGGCGGGTTCATTGCTTCAGCTTCTCGACGGCTTCCGTGAGCAGATAGGGGAGGAGCTCGACCTGCGCAACGAGGCCCGGGCGATGGAGCACTTCCGCCTGCTCCTCACGGAATTCGACCTGCCGAAGGTCGTGGTCCCCGAAGTCGTGGCGGCTCTTTCGGGCCCGAACGTCCTCACGATGGAGCTCTTCGAGGGAGTTCCCATCGACGACCTCGCATCGGCTACCGCCTACGGCGTCGATCCGGCTCCCCTCTTGGAGCAAGTGGTCCGTGCCTTCATGCTCACCACGGTGCGGTGGGGCGCGTTCCACGGGGACGTGCACGCAGGAAACCTCTTCCTGTTGCGCGACGGACGCATCGGGGTGCTCGACTGGGGCATCGTGGGGCGCCTCGACCCGGCGACCCACAAGTTCTTCATCCGGATGCTGCAGGGAGTGCTCGGCGACGAATCGGCGTGGGACGACGTCGCGGCTCACCTCGTGAGGACGTACGGATCGGCGATGCGCGACGCTCTCGGGCTCGACGACGCGCAGCTCGCCGTGTTCGTGCGCGGGATCATCGAGCCGGTCCTCACGAAGCCGTTCGGGGAGGTGAGCCTCTCCGACATCATCACCGCTCCGCAGGCGCAGCTCGCAAAGGCGCGGGGGATCGAAGCACACGACTGGTCGTTGCGCACGGTGATTGCCAGGTTGCGGGCGCAGCGCCGGTTGAGGCGGGCTGCGGAAGCCGGCGGTGGTGTGGCATCGGAATTCGACCGCGCGACGTTCCTGCTCGGCAAGCAGCTCATGTACTTCGAGCGCTACGGCAAGCTCTTCCTCGCCCAGACGCCACTTCTGGACCGTGAGTTCTTCGCCGGGGTGCTGGCGCATGCCGGGGACGACCAAGTGGAATCCGGGTCGCCGGCGAGCGAACGGTTGTCCAGGGGGGCCTAGGCGGGTGGAGAGCACCGAGATCGCCGTCGACACCGCTCGCCGCGAGTTCGTCGACATCACCGACGAGATCGAACGCTTCTGCGAGCCGAACGGCGACGGGCTGTGCTCTGTGTTCGCACCGCATGCGACCGCCGGTCTCGCCCTCATGGAGACCGGCTCGGGATCGGAGGAGGACCTCGCTTCGGCGATCGACAGGATCCTCCCGCGTGGTGCCGGCTACCGGCACCGGCACGGATCGGCGGGCCACGGCGCGGACCATCTGCTCCCGGTCTTCGTAGCTCCGTCGCTCGTTCTGCCGGTCTTCGACGGGCGTCTCGCGCTCGGCACTTGGCAGAGAGTGGTCCTCGTGGACACCAACAGGGACAACTCGAGCCGGCGGGTGCGGCTCAGCTTCGTCCCCGCATGAGCGCGCTTGTGCCCGGAGGCCCCGAACGTCGAATATGGCCCTGATGACCGAAAACGCACACTCACAGTCGGGCTCGGGCTCGGGCTCGGGCTCGAGGGCCGGGTCGGGACCGGGGTCGGGCTCGGGCGGGTCGGGGTCGGCCGCGTCCCGCAACGGTGCTGACTGCAGGGCGCTGTCCGAGAACCTCTCGACGACACTGCACCTGTCGGTGCCCCCGATCGCGATCTCCTTTTCCACGACGCCGCCTTCGGGAGTCGCCGCGTTCGACGAGCCGATGTCCGAGCCGACTCCGGACGGCAGGACCGGACGCGTGCCTGCGGGTTGCGTCTTCTGGGTTCGCGCCGCCGAGCGCAGTTTCACCACCGCGCCAGACGACCACGGCAACTGCTCGGTCGGTCGTTACACCCACGGCCTCGCGAGCCTCGAAGAGGTGGCGCAGAACGCAGACATCGGCGCTCTCGTCGAATCCGGTTGGGTCGAACCGTCCGACTTCGGTTCCATTCCTGCGGTCTCAGAGCGTGCGGAGGTCATCAGCTACGGGCCTTTGGCCGAGGCGAGCACGCTGCCCGACGTCGTCCTCTTGAGGGTGAACGGACGGCAGATGATGGTTCTGTCCGACGCAGTTCCCGGCATGAGGATCGAAGGCAAGCCGCAGTGCCACATCGTGGCCCTCGCCAAGGAGCACGGCGAGGTCGCAGCAAGCGTCGGCTGCGCGTTGAGCCGTGCGCGTACCGGGATGAGACCCGAGGAGATGACCGTCGCATTGCCCGGCGGACGGCTCGCCGAAGTCACGTCCGCGGTGGAGAAGACCGCTTCCGTCGACAACGTCGTCGCCAAGTACGCGGCCGAGGACGCGAGGCGCTTCGCGAAGGGCGCCTGATCCCCGGGGGAGCGCGCAGGGCCGTGTCCCGCGGGCGCCCTATCCGGATCCGGCCTCGGCGATGCGGCGATTCACTCCTTCCGCCTCGATGTCCATCCGGCGGACGATGCCCGGGACGATCCGTCTCTCGGCCATGTGCCCTATCGCGGGGACGGCCACCACGAGCTCGCCGTCGATGCTGCGCAAGGTGCCGCCTTCGCCGGGCTCGGGCGCGAGCGTGAAGGACGCCGAGCCGTGGAGCCTGCGCGGGTCCTTCTCGGCTCCGAACTCCAAGGAACCCGATCGTGTCGTGCGGTCGTAGCGCACGTCCTGGGTCCACGCCAGGCGCTCGTTGCCGAGCAGGCGTTGCGCGATCGGGTCGAGGCTGCCGGTGAACTCATAACGCAGGCGTATGAGGACGCCATCCCCATCCGCCGAGTGCTCGATGATCTGCGGAAGGGAGAGGTCAGGTAGCTGGAGCTGCGCGTAGAACTGCGGGTCCGATATGACCCCGCCCACCACCTCGGGCGAGCCGTGCAGGAGGTGCTCGGTATGAAAGTGCACCGGCTCAGGGTAAGGCTCAGCGGCTCAGGAGCAGTGGCTCAGGATCGGGCTCTGGCTTCGATCGCGGGGGCGTTCTCAGCCGGCAACGAGCTCGTAGTGCTCGAGCTTCGGCGCAGCCATCTCTTTTCGGAAGCGGCGGAACGTCCACGGCCATACCGCCGGGATGCCGCGGTCGTCGAGGTACCAGCTCCGGCACCCCGTCATCCAGACCGTCTTCTTGGCAGCCTCCGTGCGCGCAGCCTCGTGGTGCGCGGTCGCCTCGGGTGTCGCGCTCACCTCCGCGTAGCGGCGGTCCTTCAACAGCTCGATCAGTTGCATGATGTAGTGCAGCTGCATCTCCGCGACATCGATCAACGAGAAGTTCCCGACGGGCCCGTTAGGCCCGTTCAACATGAAGAGGTTCGGGAAGCCCGGGACCGAGATCGAGAGATAGGCATAGGGCCGGGGGGTCCAGACGTTGTCGAGGTCAGCGCCTGCGCGGCCCTTGACGCGCATCGGCCGGAGGAAGCGGTCGACCCGGAAGCCCGTCGCGACCACGACGACGTCCAGCTCGTGCAGTTCGCCGTCCACCGTGCGGATCCCGGTGGGTTCGAACCTTTGGATGCGTTCGGTGACGACCCGGGCGTTCGGCCTTTGGATTGCCTCGTAGAAGTTGGGGGAGACGATGAGCCGCTTGCACGCGACGCGGTATTCGGGCCGGAGCTTCTCGCGCAGGTCCGGATCCTTCACCTTCTCCAGGTTCGCCCTGCAAAGCTTGTCGAGGACGTCGACCTGTGGGGCGTTAGCGTCCACGACCGCATTGGCGAAGTTGTCCTCGAACATTCGCCCGAGGTCGTCGCGAAGCTGGCGCATGAGGGCCGGGTCGTCGTGGTACCTGAACCTGTCCTCATCGTCGACCGGAGGGTTGTCGGCGGGTAGGACCCACTGGGCTGTCCTCTGGAAAAGACTGAGCTCGGCGACGCGTCCGACTATCGACGAGACGATCTGGACCGCGGAGGACCCCGTGCCGATGACGCCGATCCGCCTGTCGTCGATGGCGACGGAATGATCCCATCTCGAGCTGTGGAAGACGTCGCCTCCGAAGTCCCCCATTCCCTCGAACTGCGGGAAGTTCGGATGGTGCAGCACCCCTGTGGCGGCGATCACGACGTCGGCTTCGTCGATCTGCCCGTCGGCCGTCGAGATCCTCCACCTTCCGTCGTCGAAGGACAGCTCGGTTATCTCCGTTCCGTAGTTCACATAGTCGTCGAACCCGTGCTCCTTGGCGACTGTCTCCAGGTAGGCGAGGATCTCGGGGCCCGGTGAGAAGACGTGGCTCCAGTCCGGGTTCGGTGCGAACGAGTAGCTGTACAGATGCGAAGGAACATCGCACGCGATGCCGGGATAGGTGTTGGCCCGCCATGTGCCCCCGAGGCCCTCGGCTTTCTCGTAGACCGCGAGGTCGCAGAACCCCGCCTCCTTGAGCTTGACGACGCTCAAGATGCCTGCCATCCCCGCTCCGATGACTGCGACGCGCGGCACCGGGGGTGTCAGTACGACTTGGGGAGGCCGAGCGAGTGCTGCGCGACGAAGTTCAAGATCATCTCCCTGCTGATGGGCGCGGTGCGCAGCAGCCTCGTCATCCCCCACATGTCGGCGAGACCGAACTCCGAGGCCATGCCGTTTCCCCCGTGCGTCTGGATCGCCTGGTCCAATGCGGCGATGGCGGCTTCAGCGGCTGCGTACTTGGCCATGTTGGCCGCCTCGCCCGCGTCGAGCCCCGCGTCGTAGCACCACGCCGCCTTCTGGCACATGAGCCTTGCGAGCTCGACGTCGATCTTCGCCTTGGCGAGCGGATGCGCGAGACCCTGGTGGCGCCCGATCGGCGTTCCCCAGACCGAACGGTCGCGCGCATAGGCCGCAGCCTTTTCGAGAGCGTAACGACCGACCCCGCCCGCCATCGCTGCCGACATGATCCGCTCGGGGTTCAGGCCCATGAAGACCTGACGAAGCCCGTCGCCTTCGCTGCCGAGAAGGTCCTCTGCGGGGACGACGACGTTTTCGAAGAAGAGCGTGAACTGCTTCTCCGGCGCGACGATCTCCACGGGAATGAGGGTCTTCGAAAGGCCCGCAGCGCCGAGGTCCACGACGAAGAGCGACAGCCTTCCCCTGCCGGTCTCTTCGTCTGTGCCGGTGCGGGTGACCACGAGCACCGACTCGGACTCGTCCGCACCCGAGATGTAGTACTTGGTCCCGTTGAGGCGGTAGACGTCTCCGTCGCGCGTCGCCGTCGTCGAGATCCTGTGGGAGTTCGAACCGGCGTCGGGCTCGGTGATGGCGAAGGCCATCTTGAGCTCACCGGTTGCGAAGCGGGGAAGCCACCTCTTCTGCTGCCCTTCGGTGCCGAAGCGCGAGACGATCGTCGCGCAGATCGCGGGGGATACGACGAGCAGCAGCAGGGGACACCCGGCGGCGCCGAGCTCCTCGAGGACGATGGCGAGCTCACTGATCCCCATTCCGCCACCGCCGAACTCGCTGGGCACGTTCACGCCCAGGTAGCCGGCTCGGGCGAGCTCGTTCCACAGCTCGTCCGCCTTGCGGCCAGCGCGTGCGCACTCGATGAAGTAACCGTGCCCGAACTTGGCGGCGACATCGGCCACCGACTGGCGGAGCATCTGCTGCTCGTCGGTCTCTACGAAGTCCATCGGCTCACTCCCCGGACGATCCGTTCCATGGTCCCATGCGGTCGCCGCTCTCGAATAGCGACAGGGGAATGTGCACGTGGCGGGACCTTATGAATTCGCCGAGGCTCTTCGCCTGTGGGTCGGGCCGGACCGAGGAAGCGACCCCCTCACCGAGCAGCCCGTGGACCACGAAGTTGAGGGCCCGGAGGTTCGCGAGCTCATAGCGGTCTATCTCGAGCTCTTGCGCCTCGGGCAGGAGCGAGCGGAAGAGACCAACGGTGAGAGAGGAACGCAGCCAGTCGTAAGTCGGGTCGTCGCGAGCCCATAGACCCACGTTCGCATCGGGGCCCTTGTCGCCCGAGCGCGCTCCCACGAGTGTCCCGAGGGGTAGCCGGCCGGTCGGTCCCCAGTCTCTCGCCACGGCCGAGGATCGTTCCTCTGGAAGCGTTTCCGCAGCTCCGGGTCGTGCAAGGTTCACCGGGGGGCGTACGACGTCGCGCGTGCCGTCGTCGTGGACCACGAACTCCTCGACGCCTTCGCGCGAGATCAAGGTCGGCCAGAAGACGCCGTACACGCTCGCGTCCGTCGGCGCAGAGGTGAGATAGAAGCCCGGGTAGCTGGCGAGCGCGAGCTCGATCGCGGCTGCCGAGAAGGTCCTCCCGGCCTTTTGCGGATCGGGGTCCTTGACGCTGACGCGTAGCTGGGCGCTCGCCTCTTCGTTCGTCGGTGCGTCTTCCCGGTCCGTCCGGATCAGGCGCACGTCGTGCTCGGCGAAAACCGAGAAACCACTTTCGCCTCCGAGGGCACGACCGAAGGACCTTTCCACGAGGCTCGCCTTCTCCTCCACGTCGAGGCCGGTGAGCACGAAGTTGACCGCGTTGCGCCATCCGCCGAGCAGGTTGACCGACACCTTTAGACGCTCAGGCGGAGGGTGACCTTTCGTCGCGGAGAGCCGGACCCGGTCCGGGGCGACCTGCTCGACGACGGTCGTGGAGAAATCGGCGGTCACATCGGGGTTGGGGTACAGGGGCGCTGCGATCTCGTAGAGCAGCTGTTCGGTCACGGTACCCAGCGACACCTCTCCGCCGGTACGGGGGTGCTTGGTGACGACAGCGGAGCCGTCTTCGAACACCTCCGCTATCGGGAAGCCGGGATGCTCGAGCCCGTCTACCTCTTTGAAGAAGGAATAGTTGCCACCGGTCGCCTGGGCCCCGCATTCGATGACGTGACCGGCGACGACCGCGCCCGCCAGAGCGTCGAGATCCTCGTGTCGCCACCCGAAATGCGAGACGGCCGGCCCGACGACGAGCGAGGCGTCGGTCACCCGCCCGGTCACCACGACGTCGGCTCCGGCCGAGAGTGCGAGAGCGATCCCGAAGCCCCCGAGATATGCGTTCGCGCTCACGGCCTCTCCCGGCGCACCGGAGCCGGACCCGAGGGTTCGCAGGTGATCGAGGACATCGTCTCCTCCGACGTGTGCGACCTTGACCTCGATACCGAGCTTCTGCGCCAGCTCGCGAAGGCGTTGTGCCAGTCCCGCAGGATTGAGGCCACCCGCGTTCGAGACGATCTTTATGCCCCTGTCCGTGCAGGCCCCCAGCACCTGTTCCATCTGTCTGTAGAACGTCGCGGCGTAACCGGCCGACGGGTCGCGTTGACGCGCCTTCCACAAGATCAACATGGTGAGCTCCGCGAGATAGTCGCCTGTCAGCACGTCGATGTCCCCGCCGTCGACCTGCTCGCGCGCCGCGTCGAAGCGGTCGCCGTAGAAACCGGAGCAGTTGGCGATGCGGATGGGAGGTCTCAAGGTTTCATTCGTCGGGCTCGACCACGGCGAGAACCGATCCGGCCTCGACCTGGTCTCCGGCCGCCACCGCCAATTCCCGCAAGGTGCCGGCCTTTTCCGCGCGCACCTCGTGCTCCATCTTCATGGCCTCGATTGTCGCTACCACGTCCCCCGCTTCGACCTGAGCCCCGACCTCGACCGGCACCTTCACGACGGTCCCCGGAAGCGGCGCCACGAGTGAACCCGCCGCGAGCCGGGTTCCCGGCGGCGGAAATCTTTCGATCTCGGTCAGCGCCGAGTATCCGTCGGGGCCGTCGACGAAGTGCTCGAGCCCGACGCGCTGGACGCGGTAGCGCCGTTCAACCCCCCCCAGACGGAGGACGACCTCTCCGGGATCGCACGAGACGAGCACGAAATCCTCCCAGGCATCGCCGTCAACCTCGACCTCCCCGCGGAGTCCGGTGCGGTCGAAACGGTAGGAGACCTCGACCTCGCCCCGCACCGATTCGAAGGAGCAGCGTTGAGGTGCGCCGGCCACGTTGCGCCAACCCGACGGCATCGCCTTCAGCACAGGGGCCCCGGCGCGACGATGGGCCTGTGCGGCGAGCGCCGCCGCGACGGCGTGTGCCTTCTCCGCTTCGACGGAGGCGAGAGGAGCGCCGAGCTCGGCGGGATCGTGGCGCTCCAGGAACTCCGTGTCGATCTGTGCGTCGAGGAACTCGGGGTGCGCGAGCAACCGCACCAGGAGATCGCGGTTCGTGCGCAGACCATGGATCTCGGCCCGCCGGAGTGCCGACCCGAGAGCCCGCGCAGCTTGGGACCGCGTGGGCGCATGTGAGATCACCTTGGCGAGGAGGGGGTCGTAGTGGGTCGTCACCTGCGAGCCGCCTTCGACCCCGCTGTCGATCCTGATCCTCACTCCGTCCGAGCCGTAGCCGGCGGGGCCGCCGGCCTCGAAATACGAGACGTTCGCGGTCCCCGGCGTGAAGTCGAAGCGGTGGAGGCGACCGGCGGACGGCGCCCAGGAAGCCGTCGGGTCCTCCGCGTAAAGCCGGACCTCGATCGCGTGACCGTCGATCTGTGCTTCTAGGAACTGTGGTGGCAGGCGGTACCCGTCGGCCACGAGCAGCTGGAGGCGCACGAGGTCGAGACCCGTGACGCACTCGGTGACGGTGTGCTCGACCTGAAGCCTCGTGTTCATCTCCAGGAAGGCGAAGCCACCGCTCTCCATGACGAGGAACTCCACCGTCCCGGCGTTCACGTAGCCGATCGCCCACGCGGCGCGCAGCGCTGCGTCGCCGAGCTGTGCACGCAGCCTGGGCTCTACAGAGGGCGAAGGCGCCTCCTCGACGATCTTCTGGTGGCGCCGTTGGATCGAGCACTCGCGTTCGAAAAGGTGGACGACCGTCCCGTGGTTGTCGGCGACCACCTGAACCTCCACGTGTCGCGGCCGCGGCACGTACGGCTCGATGAAGACGGTGGCATCTCCGAAGGCAGCCTCGGCTTCACGACGAGCCGACTCGATCTCGCCCGCAAGGTCTTTCGGACCCGCTACGACGCGCATCCCGCGCCCGCCACCGCCCGAAGAAGCCTTCACCAGGACGGGCCAGCCGAGCTCGGAGGCGGACTTCTCGATCTTCTCCATCGAGTCACGACGGTGTTTCGTGACCGGGACCTCGACGCTCGGCAACACCGGTACGCCCGCCTCACTCATCGTCTCCTTCGCCTTGATCTTCGAACCCATCGCCTCGATCACCTCGGGCGGTGGGCCCACGAAGACGAGACCGGCGGATTCGCACGCTCGGGCGAGCTCTGGGTTCTCGGAGAGGAATCCGTAACCGGGGTGCACCGCCTGAGCACCGCTTCGCGACGCGGCGTCCACGATCGCTTCGACGCGCAGATAGGTGTCCGCGGAGCTCTCTCCGGGCAGGCGCACCGCCTCGTCGGCCTCCGCCACGTACGGGGACTGCGCGTCGGGGTCGGAGTGGACCGCGACGCACGCGATCCCCATCTTCTTCGCGCTCCTCATGACCCGGCGCGCGATCTCGCCCCGGTTGGCGACGAGGAGCTTCTCGATCACGGCGTCACATCCTGAAGACGCCGTAGCCGCGCGTACCCCGGATCGGCGTGTTGTGGATGACAGAGAGGCACATGCCGAGGACGCTGCGCGTGTCCCTCGGGTCGATGATCCCGTCGTCGTAGACCCTCGCGGTGAGGAAGAGCGGTTCCGACTCGGCCTCGATCTGAGCTTCGACGCTGGCTCGCATCTGGGAGTCGGCTTCCTCGTCGAAAGGAAGGCCCCGCGCCTCGGCGGACTCGCGCGCGACTATGGAGAGCACACCCGCCAATTGTGCAGGGCCCATGACGGCGCTGCGGGCATTGGGCCACGCGAAGAGGAAACGTGGGTTGTAGGCCCTGCCGCACATCCCGTAGTTACCGGCTCCGTACGAGGCGCCGATGTTCAACGTCAGATGAGGCACCGACGAGTTCGATACGGCGTTGATCATCTTCGCGCCGTCCTTGATGATCCCGCGCTGCTCGTACATCTTGCCGACCATGTAACCGGTCGTGTTCTGCAGGAAGAGGAGCGGGACATCTATCTGGTTGGCGAGCTGGATGAACTGCGCCGCCTTGTTCGCCTCCTCGCTGAACAGAACGCCCTGATGGTTCGCGAGCACCCCGATCGGGTAGCCGAAGATCGAAGCCCATCCGGTGACGAGGCTCGTCCCGTAGAGCGGCTTGAATTCGTCGAAGCGGCTCCCGTCGACGACCCTCGCGAGCACGTCTCTGGGATCGAAAGGCACGCGGAGGTCCGCCGACCCGATCCCGAGGAGGTCTTCCGGGTCGTACCTCGGGTCCTCGGCGCTCTCGGTGGGCGCGGGCCCGCGCTTGGTCCAGTTCAAACGGGAGACGATCTCCCGCCCCAGACGGATCGCGTCGAGCTCGTCGGTGGCCATGTAGTCGGCCAGCCCGCTCGTTCGGGCATGCATCGAAGCTCCGCCGAGCTCCTCGTCCTCTGACTCCTCGCCCGTCGCCATCTTCACGAGTGGAGGCCCACCGAGAAAGACCTTCGACCTTCCCTCGATCATCACCACGTAGTCGCTCATTCCAGGTACGTATGCGCCGCCGGCGGTCGAATTCCCGAACACGATCGAGACCGTGGGGATCGCGGCGGCCGAGCGCTGGGTGAGGTCGCGAAAGCCACGGCCGCCCGGAATGAAGATCTCGGACTGCGTGGGAAGGTCGGCTCCTCCGGACTCGACGAGGCTCACCGACGGAAGACGGTTCTCCGACGCGATGTCCGCCATGCGGTTGGCCTTGCGCATGGAGAACGGGTTCGTCGCACCGCCGCGCACGGTCGGGTCGTTGGCGGAGATCGCACACTCGACGCCATTGATCACCCCGATGCCGGCGACGAGGCTCGCACCGACGTTGTAATCAGTGCCCCACGCCGCGAGCGGAGCGATCTCGAGAAAAGGGGAATCCCGGTCGAGGAGGAGGTCGACGCGCTCGCGGGCGAGTAGCTTGCCTCTGGCGCGGTGACGTTCGACATAACGCTCTCCCCCACCTGCACGCGCGGCGTCGAGCTGGGCACCGACATGCTCGAGCGCCTCGAGCATGGCGCCGCGGTTTCGCTCGTACGTCTCGGAGCGTCGGTCTACTTTCGAGGTGAGAACAGGCACGGGACCAGGTGGTCAGACGTCCACGTCGGGCCCGATCACGAGGTGACAGACTACGCACGTGACCCCCCGCCCGCTCTCTGCAGTGGTCTTGGCAGCAGGTGAGGGAACCAGGATGCACTCGACGCGTCCGAAGCCCCTACACAGGCTGTGTGGCAGACCGATGATCCTGCACGTGCTCGACGCGCTCGCGGAATTGCCGGTCGAGAAGGTGGTGGTCGTCGTGGGGCACCGTGGGGAATGGGTGACCAAGACCCTCGTCGATCATGCGCCGACGTCGTTGTCGATCGAATTCGTCGAGCAACCCGAACAGCTCGGGACAGGCGACGCCTTGGCGGTCGGGCTTACCGCGCTTCCCGAGTCGTTGGCCGACGAGGACGGCGATGTCGTCGTTCTGCCCGGTGACACGCCCCTCGTACGTCCCCCCACGCTCGCGTCCCTCGTCCGTCACCATCGCTCCGCGGGGGCCGCGGCGACGCTTCTCACCGCGCTGCTGGAGGACCCGCTGGGTTACGACCGTGTCGTGCGCGGCAAGGACGAGAGCGTGGTGAGGGTCGTAGAGGACTCCGACGTCACCGAGGAAGAGCTCGATGTGGACGAGGTGGCCACGACGATCCATTGCTTCCGCCATTCGATGCTCGCCCCCGCCCTGAGGCGGCTCCAGCCGATCGGTGGGAGTGGCGAGCACTCGCTTACCGGTGTCTACGCCGTCTTCCACGACGCCGGCTACAGGGTCGAGTCGCTCGTGCTCGGCGACCCGATGGAAGCGGCAGGAGTGAACGATCGTGCCCAGCTGGCGGTGGCCGAAGCCGAGCTGCGTGATCGCATCAACGAGCGCTGGATGCGGCGCGGCGTCACCATGTGGGATCCCGAACGGACCTACGTCGACTCCTCGGTGCACCTTGCACCCGACGTCGTCCTGCTGCCCGGCGTCGTCCTGCAAGGCGAATGCAACATCGCCTCGGGCGCGGAGATCGGGCCCGACAGCCGGCTGATCGACACGGAAGTGGGGGAGGGCGCCGTGGTCGAATCCAGCCACGCTTCGCGCGCGGTCATCGGAGCGAACGCGCGGATCGGGCCCTTCGCTCATCTGGCCCCGGGCGCACACGTGGCGGACGCGGCAGTGGTGGGTCCCTTCTCGATCGTCGAACCTCACGACTCGACGTCGTCACGCGCCGTCTCCGGCGAAAGAGACGTATCCCCCGGCGAGATCAGCTGAGCGTTCGGGTATCGTCGTCGACGTGGCTTCTCTGACCGGCGAAGCCGTGATGGAGCTCGTGCCGCGGCGCCGGCTAGAGCTCGTCTCGGGGCGCTCGCATCCCGACCTCGCACGTGAGATCGCGGCGCACCTGGGTGTGCGGCTGGGAGAGGCGAACCTGCGTGAGTTCGCCAATGGCGAGGTCCACTGTCGTTACGACGTTTCACTTCGCGGCAGCGACGTCTTCATCGTGCAGACGCATTGCGGGCCGGTGAACGACACGCTGATGGAGCAGTTGATAATGATCGACGCCGCCAAGCGAGCGTCCGCCAAGCGCATCACGGCGGTGTGCCCGTACTACGCGTACTCACGGCAAGACCGAAAAGCGACCGGTCGAGAGCCGATCACGGCGAAGCTCGTTGCCGATCTCATAAGCGTGGCAGGGGCGGACCGGGTCGTGAGCGTCGACCTTCACTCGGGTCAGATCCAGGGATTCTTCGACGCACCCTTCGACCACCTCACCGCCATGCCCGTCCTCGTGGGCGATCTGCAAAAGCACGGCACCGAGGGCCTCGTGGTCGTGTCCCCCGACGCCGGCCGGGTGAAGGTGGCCGAGCGATTCAGTCAGCACCTCGAGGCCGACCTCGCCTTCGTGCACAAGCGCCGTCCCCGCGACAGCACGAACCTGGTGGAGGCGCTCGACGTGGTCGGAGAGGTCGAAGGCCGGCGTTGCGTGCTCGTCGACGACATGATCGACACGGCGGGGACGATCTGCGCCGCGGCGGAGCTCCTCTCAGAACGCGGCGCCTCCGACGTCTGGGCGATGGCGACGCACGGAGTGCTTTCCGACCCTGCGCTCGAGCGTCTCGAGAAATCTCCGCTCTCGCGGGTGGTCGTGACGAACACGCTTCCCATCCCCGAGGAGCGGCGGATCGAAAAGCTCGAAGTGCTCTCCGTGGCGAAGCTCATCGCAGACGCCATCGATGCCGTCTTCGAGGACACATCCGTGTCAGAGATCTTCGGCGGCGACAACCTGGCTTGAGATGAGCGGCCCCGCTGATGCGACCAACTCGACCGGCTCGAGCTCCGGGGTGGAGGGGTAATATGGCGGCCGCGTCGAGCCCCACTTGGTGCCGGCGCGTCTCTCACCGCCTCAACTTCGAGGAGATCGATGGCCGAGTTCAAACTGCTCGCAGAGCCCGGTAGGCCGACAGGCAGCCGGCCTTCCCGGCGGCTGCGGGTCGAAGGGCGCGTCCCCGCGATCGTCTACGGCCCGGGTGTGGACCCGGTCGCAGTGACCGTGAACGGTCGTGACCTCCGCTCTGCACTCACGACGGGAGCGGGCCTGAACGCCGTGCTCTCGCTTCAGGTCGACGGCCAGAGCTACCTCACGATGGCGCGTGAGCTGCAGCGCCATCCGGTGCGAGGAAACGTGATCCACGTCGACTTCCAGGTCGTGGACCCGAATCGTGAGGTCTCCGCCGAGGTCCCGATCACCCTTGTAGGTGAAGCCACCGAGCTCAACCGTGCAGACGGCGTTCTCGATCAGCAGATGTTCGCTCTGCCGGTCTTCGCGCGTCCCGCGGACATCCCGCCCGGACTCGAAGTGGACATCTCCGAGGTGGCGATCGGGACCGCCATTCGCGTGGCGGAGATCTCCCTGCCGGAAGGTACGCGGACCGACGTCGACCCCGAGTCCGTGGTGGTCGCGGGCCAGCCACCGCGGGTACAGGTCGAGGAGGCACCGGTGGCGGAGGGCGAGGAGGGCGAGGGCGCGGAAGGCGAGGCTGCGGCTTCCGCCGAGCGCGGCGAGACCTCCGAGGGTTCGAGCGAGTCGGGATCCGAAGAGGGCTGACGGACTGCGCCGCATATTCGGCTCACCCCGGAGGGGGGCCAGCGCCGACCTTCTAGTGGTGGGCCTCGGGAACCCCGGGTCGGAGTTCGCGCGGAGCCGGCACAATCTCGGTGCCGAGGCGGTCGAGATGGTGGCTGAAAGACACGGACAGCGCCTCCGCCCGGAGAAGGGGACGCGGTCTGCGGTCGCGCAGGTTCGGTTGGGCAGCCGGCAGGTCGTCCTGGCAGTGCCCTCCACATTCATGAACGAATCGGGTCTCGCCGTCTCCGCTCTCGCACGGCGGTTCGGAATCGCCGATACCTCTCGTATCGTCGTCGTGCACGACGAGCTCGACCTGCCGAGCGGCCGGCTCAAGGTGAAGAGCGGTGGGGGCACCGCCGGCCACAACGGGCTCGAGTCGATCCACTCGCACCTCCACGACAATTCCTACGTAAGGGTGCGCATAGGAATCGGAAAACCCCCGGGGCTCCAAGCGGGCGCCGACTTCGTGCTGCGGCGTCCGGGGCGCAAGGAGCGCGAGGACCTGGACCTGGCGGTCCAGCTCGCGGCCGATGCAGTCGAGGCAATAGCCACCTCGGGTACCCAGGCAGCGATGACTGCGTTCAACGCCGAGCCTGCCAGCTGAACCCGTAACCTGAGCCTCGGTGAGCCTTCGCTCTCTACCTTCTCTAATTCGCAACGAGCCTGCCATGCTCGACGCGCTCGGCGCGGGAACGAGCGCGGGATCCGTCGCCGTGCCCGAGCCGGTGACCGCCTACTTCGTCGCCGGGCTCTGCGAGGTGTCCGACCGCCGCCCTCTGCTCGTCGCGACACCGACCCTGTCCGACGCAGAGCGAGTAGCACACGACCTTCGCATCTTTCTCGGACAAGGAGCGGTCGAGGTATTTCCCCCATGGGACACCCTTCCGTTCGAAAGGGTGAGCCCAGAGATCTCGGCGATGGGCCACAGGCTGCGTCTCCTGTGGCGGCTCGGTCTCGGCGCCCGGGACCGCGGGCAGGATCAAGAGCCCGCGGGTGGTCTCGTGCCGGCAGTGGTGGTGGCTCCCGTCCGTGCTCTGTTGCAGCGCCTCGCCCCCGTCGACGGATACCTCTCTCCGGTCACGATCGAAGCCGGCGCACGAATCGACCAGAGCGAGCTGGTCGAGCGCCTCGTAGCCCTCGGGTACCGGCGCGAGTACCAGGTGGAGCACCGCGGCGAGCTGGCCGTGCGAGGTGGCATCGTCGACGTCTTCGGGTCGACCGACGAGATGCCGGTACGAATCGATTTCTTCGGTGACGAGGTCGACCGGCTCACCGAGTTCGACCCTGGCGACCAGCGATCCAGGGACCAGATCGGTTACGCGGACATCTTCTCGTGCCGGGAGCTACTGCCGACCGAGGCGGTTCGCGATCGAGCGCGGGCACTATTGCGGACCGAGCCGTGGGGAAAGTCCCAATGGGAGAGGATGTCCGAGGGACTCCTGTTCGACGGCATGGAGTCCTGGCTTCCATGGCTCGTCGACGAGGTCCGTGTCCTGCCGGACATCGTCGGGCGCGGCGGACGAGTGGTGCTCGTGGACCCACGGCGGATGCGTGACCGTGCCATGGAGCTCATCGACGACGAATCCGCTCTGGCTGGCGCGCTCGCGGTCACCTGGGGGATCGAAGAGTCCGCCGAAGCAGAAGGTGAAGAGACCGCCACCGCTTTCCCCCGCCTTCACGTGCCCTACGAGCGACTGCTCGAGCGCTGTGAAGCGCCGGTCCTGAGCCTCGTACCCGTAGCCGAAGGGCCTTCGACGCCTTCCGTCGACGCTCACGGGTGGGACCCGCAGCTCGCTGACAGAGGAACGTGGGCGCGCCGGCTCGGGACCCTCGTGGAAGAGGGATGGTCGGTGACCGTCTGTGCCGAGAACGAGAGCTCCGCCCTTCGACTGTCGGCGGTGCTCACTGAGGAGTCATTGTCCGCGCCGGTCGTCGACGACGAACGGACGGACCTCGGCGGGCGTGGTTTGCGGGTCGTCGTGGGCGGCCTCGACCGTGGCTTTCTGCTCACGTCCGCAAAGGTGGCGGTGCTGGCGGAGTCCGATCTCACGGGACGCAGGCGAGCGCACCGTCCCGCCCGCGCCCGCGCCCGCCCCACGGACGGCTTCTTCGACGACCTGGCCCCCGGCGATTTCGTCGTTCACCGCCAGCATGGCGTCGCCCGTTACTCAGGGATGGTGACGAGGACTGTGAACGGGGCTTCTCGGGACTATCTGTTGCTCGAGTACCGGGGGGGCGACCGTCTCTATCTGCCATCGGACCAGATCGACGCGCTCACGCCTTACACCGGCGGTGAGACGCCCTCGCTCAACAGGCTGGGCGGCTCGGATTGGCAGCGCACGCGTGCGCGTGCGCGTGCAGCTGTACACGAGATCGCCGAGGAGCTCGTCGTCCTCTACCGGCGCCGGCTCCAGGTGCGTGGGCACAGCTTCCCGCCCGATACACCATGGCAGCGCGAGCTCGAAGAGGCCTTCGGGTTCCTCGAGACGCCCGACCAGCTACGCGCGATCGAGGAGGTGAAAGGCGACATGGAGGTCGAGACGCCGATGGACCGCCTCGTCTGTGGGGACGTGGGTTTCGGCAAGACCGAAGTAGCCGTACGGGCTGCGTTCAAGGCGGTCCAGGACGGGATGCAGGCGGCGATCCTCGTGCCGACCACCCTCCTCGCCCAGCAGCATGCACAGACCTTCGCCGATCGTTACGGGAGCTTCCCGGTGAGGGTCGAGATGCTCTCGCGGTTTCTGACGCCCTCCCAGACCCGAGCGGTGCTGTCCGGACTCGCCGACGGATCTGTGGACGTGTTGGTGGGGACCCACAAGATGCTCGCGGGCGATGTCCGCTTCAAGAACCTTGGCCTTCTCGTCGTCGACGAGGAGCAGCGCTTCGGTGTGACGCACAAGGAGGCGATCAAGGCGATCGCCGACGGCGTGGACGTGCTCACCCTCACTGCGAATCCCATACCTCGCACTCTCGAGATGGCGCTCACCGGGATCCGTGACCTGTCACTCATCAACACTCCTCCCTCCGAACGACAACCGATCCTCACGTACGTGGGCGAGTTCGAAGAGCAGGCCGTAGTCGAGGCCATTCGCCGCGAGCTGCTTCGCGAGGGGCAGGCCTTCTACGTCCACAACAGGGTGCAGAACATCGAATCGGTCGCAGCCCGCATCCGCGTGCTCGTTCCCGAAGCACGCGTGGCGGTCGCACACGGGCAGATGGACGAGGGGTCACTGGAACAGGTCGTCCTGGACTTCTGGGAACGGCGCTACGACGTGCTCGTCTGCACGACGATCATCGAGTCGGGAATCGACATGCCCACCGTGAACACCCTCGTGGTCGACCGGGCGGACCGGCTCGGTCTCGGACAGCTCCATCAACTACGTGGTCGAGTCGGCCGCGCAGGTCAGCGCGCATACGCCTATCTCCTCTACCCGCGCGACAGCGCACTGACCGAGTCCGCATACGAGCGTCTTCGCACGATCGGCGAGCAGACGGAGCTCGGCAGCGGCTTCAAGATCGCGATGCGCGACCTGGAGATCCGGGGAGCGGGCAATCTCCTCGGTCGCGACCAGTCCGGCCACATAGCGGCAGTCGGTTACGACCTGTACGTGCAGATGGTTGCGGAGGCCGTCGCGGAGATGAAGGGAGAGCCGATCCGCCAGCCGATCGAGGTGACGATCGACGTCCCTTCGGACGCGCACCTGCCCTCCGACTACGTGGGTCGCGAGGACCTCCGGCTCGAGGCCTACCGCCGGCTGGCTTCGGTGACCTCCGAGTCCGAAGTGGACGACGTGCGCCACGAGTGGGCCGACCGCTTCGGTCCGCTCCCGCGACCTGCGGAGGGATTGCTCGACGTGGCGCGTCTGCGGGTCGAGTGCCTGCGCACGGGGGTGCGCGAGGTCTCCGTCGCGCCGGCGCGTCCGGGTCAGCTGAGAAGCGGGATCCCAGGTGGTAAGGGTCGTCGTCTCGTGGGCCGGATCGCGCCCCTCGTGCTGCCCGCCAGTGCGCAGGTCCGGCTGCGGCGGCTCAGGCCCGAGGCGGTGTTCAAGGCGGACACGCACCAGCTGGTCGTCCCGCTCGCGCCAGGCGAGAACCCAGTCGGCGCTCTGGGCGAGCTGCTTCGCGCGCTGCTCCCTCCCGCCCCTGGCGCTGAGGATCCTCCACAGCCAGAGCCGGAGCCCGGCCGGTCCCGCGCCCGGAGGCCGCCTGCGCCGGTGCCTTGATCACGGTGTCCGGACAGGTGGGTGAATCGTCGGGCTCGGTGAGCCCCCGGTAGCATGCCGCGCTTGTGAAGCGCCTGGTACGTCGATCGCGCCGTGGGCGCTTGATTTCGTTCCTCCCCCTCGGCGCCGCACTCGCGGCGCTGTCACTGCTCGGGACGGGCTGCGACGTCTCACCTCCCGCCGCGACCGTGAACGGCACGACTATCACGCAGAGCCAGCTCAACTCGCAGCTCTCACTCGTGGTGGACAACGCATATGCGAGATGCGTCATAGAGCTGCAGGGGAACGTCCCGAGCTCACTCGAAGGCGTCGGGGGCAGCACCGTCAGCTCGCAGTTCGCCTCCTATCAGCTGTCCACGATGGTTCTCGACAGGCTCGTTTCCCAGGACCTGGCGCGGCGTCGCGTCACGGTCGGCTCGGACGACCTCGCCTCGGCGCGCGTCGACCTCGCCTCGCAGCTCCAACCCTCTTCCTCGTCGGGGGGTACCTCGCCTTGCGGCCTCGCCGGATCCCAGCTGCTCCAGCACGTGCCTTCGAGCTTCGCGAGCAGGCAGATCGAGTACCTCGCCGACGAAGAACAACTCGCCGCCGCGCTCGGTCATCTGGACCTGAGCGGAACGGGCCTTCTTTCCTACTATTCGAGCCACGCCTCTCAATTCGCGCAGGTCTGCCTCGCGGACATAGCGGTGACCTCCCAGTCGCAGGCGGAGTCGATCCGCAACGCAGTCGTCTCAGGGTCCGTCCCGTTCGCCACCGAGGCGCGTCAGAACTCGATCGACGTACAGACGGCGCAGAACGGTGGCGGCATTCCCTGTGTGTTGAGCTCGCAGATCCAGAACGCCCAGATTCTTTCCGCCATCGCGTCCCTCGGACCCGGGCAGGTGAGCCAGCCCATAAGCGAGGCACAGCAGACCGGAGGCACCGTCTGGTTGCTGATCGAGGTGACGGGCACGCCCGAGCTCCCGTTCACCGAAGCGGTGTCCCAGATCCGCCAGACGCTGCTTTCGTCTCAGGACTCCAAGGTGTCCTCCGAGTTCGACAAGATAACCGCCGACGCGCACGTCACCGTCGACCCGCGTTACGGAACATGGAGCCATCTGCGCGGCGTGAGCCCTCCGGTACCTCCTGCTTCGAAGTACGTGCTTTCCCCGTCGGCGGACCTACCGGCCACACTCAGCGGATGAGCTCAACCGGCGAGGCGGAGCTCACCGAGCTAACTCGCCTGGCCGAGCTCGTGAGGACGCTTCGCACGCGCTGTCCTTGGGACCGTCGCCAAAGCCATGCATCGCTTGCGCCGCACCTGCTCGAGGAGTCCTACGAGCTCCTCGACGCCATAGACGCCGTGGCGCGAGCCGAGCCCTCGGTGCCAGAGGGTGTCATCGCGCACCTCGAGGAGGAGCTCGGCGACGTGATGTTCCAGGTGTTCTTCCACTCCGAGCTTGCGCAGGAGAAGGGCCGATTCACGCTCGCAGACGTCGCCCGGACGATCCACGACAAGCTCGTTTCGAGGCATCCACATGTCTTCGGCGATGCTTCGGCGGACTCGCCCGAAGAGGTGGCGGCGAGGTGGGAGCTTTTGAAGGCCGAGGAGAAGAAGAAGGGAGCGGTGACGGAGGCGGCTGCGAATTCGATGCCGGCGCTGGCTCTCGCCACCAAGGTCCTGCGGAAGGCCGACTCCCTGGGCGTGGTCGCCTCACCCTCCGAATCGGTCGCGAGGGTCGAGGCGGTCACCGCCGCCCTCGCGCAGCCCGAGGATCGAGGCGAGGACAGGTCCGGTCCGGACCGGGAAAGCTCGGACGAGGTCGGCGAAATGCTCCTCGCCGCGGCGGATCTGGCCAGGCGCGCCGGGGTCGACCCCGAGTCGGCGTTGCGGGGGGCGGTGGGCCGGCTCCAAGCCCGGATCGAATCGGGCCAACGTATTCCCTGAGCCCAGCCGCCATGCCCACAGCCCCGGTCGGCCGCGCAGACGTTTCCGCGGGAGCGTCCGGGTGCAGAAACGGTCTCCTAAAAGCGCCCGCGTCTGCCCCGACCTAGTAACTTTGGCCACAACAACCACAACAGCAACCACACCCACGTCACCGGGGCAAGAGCCGCTGGCACCCGACTTGACCACGTCCCGCGGTTTCCCATGAGGTATCCGTGGCGAGCGACAGGGGGCATGTGACCGAGATCGAGCATCTCCACGCACGTGAGGTCCTCGACTCGCGCGGCAATCCCACGGTCGAGGTCGAGGTCCTGCTCTCGTCCGGTGCGAGCGCAAGAGCCATGGTCCCCTCCGGCGCGTCGACCGGAGCACACGAGGCGACCGAGTGGCGCGACGGTGGGGCCCGTTACGGGGGCAAAGGCGTTCTCGGCGCTGTGGAGCACGTGAACGGCGAGATCGCGGAGATCCTCACGGGCTTCGACGCCTACGACCAGAGAGGGATCGACCTGGCGCTCGTAGACGCGGACGGGACGCCGACGAAGGGGCGTCTCGGGGCGAACGCAATTCTCGGGGTTTCGCTGGCCGTTGCGAGGGCGGCTGCGCTCGATTCCGACGTCCCGTTGTACCGCTATATCGGCGGCTCCAACGCCCACGTCCTGCCCGTGCCGATGATGAACGTCCTGAACGGTGGCGTACACGCTCCGAACAATGTCGATCTCCAGGAATTCATGGCCATGCCGATCGGCGCCGTGTCGTTCTCCGAGGCTCTTCTGTGGGGAGTGGAGACGTATCAGGCACTCGCGAAGGTCTTGAAGGCGCGCGGCCTTCTCACCGGCGTAGGGGACGAAGGTGGGTTCGCACCCGACCTTGCGTCGAACGAAGCTGCGGTCTCCCTGTTGGTAGAGGCCATCGAAGCCGCCGGGCGTGTCCCGGGCGACGAGGTCGCGATCGCGCTCGATCCCGCCTCGAGCGAGATCTTCGAGGACGGCTCCTACAACCTGGCGAGCGAGGACCGCCGCCTCTCGCCGGGTGAGCTGGTCGAGTACTACGTGGATCTATGTGCGCGCTATCCGATCGCTTCGATCGAAGACGGAATGGCGGAAGACGACTTCGAAGGATGGAAGCTCCTCACCTCGGCACTCGGCGAGAGGGTTCAGCTCGTCGGAGACGACGTCTTCGTGACCAACCAAAAACGGCTCGAGGAGGGAATCGATCAGCGGATCGCCAACGCGATCCTCGTCAAGGTCAATCAGGTGGGAACGCTGACGGAGACTCTCGACACCATCGAGTCCGCCAAACGCGCAACCTACGGGTGTGTGATCTCCCACAGGTCGGGCGAGACGGAGGACAACTTCATCTCGGATCTCTCGGTCGCCACCAACGCCGGCCAGATCAAGGCCGGTGCTCCGGCGCGTTCGGATCGCGTCTCCAAGTACAACCAACTCCTCCGCATCGAAGAGGACCTCGGTGAGTCGGCCGCCTTCTGGGGCCGCGAGAGCCTTTCTCGCTCGCGCTTGGGAACTGCATGAGTCCGCGCCCGGCCACGCGCACGACGCGGCCGAGTTGGCGGCGCATCGGCCTGCATGCGAGGCGCCGGCCTGCGAGCGGGCGCCAAGCGAGCCGTGACGGACGGCGCGCGCAAGGGAGCCCCGTCGGAAGGTCGAAGGAGAAGCTCTCAACGGAGCGTCGCCGGCGGCGGGCGTTGCTGATCGGCGCCTGCGCGTTCTCCCTGGTGGTGCTCGTGACATCGCTGCCCTTGTCTGCGCTTCTCACCCAGCGCAGCCAGATCTCGCAGACGGCGCTGCAGCTGCGGCAGCTCGAAGACGAGAACCGCACCTTGAAGCAGGAAACCACCGACCTGAGGAACCCTTCGGTCGTCGCGGACATAGCAAGGCGCGACTACGGACTCGTCTCACCCGGAAGCCAGGCGTACGAGATACTTCCGGCCCCCGGCTCGTCGGGCTCAGCATCACAGGGTTCGGGCCACGTGCCTCTCGACGGGCCTCCGGTGGTACCGGGTTCCGCGCAGTCCCAGGCACTGCTCGGAGCTGGTGCACTTTCGGGTGTTGCCCCGGGGGCGACGACGGCGGGGTCCGCGTCGGGCGGTAATGCTGCAGAGGGCCGCCCAGAAGGGTCGAGCCACGGCGGTGGGATCACGCCGAAGGGCGGATTCTGGACCCGGGTGGCGGACACCCTCGAGTTCTGGCGCTGAGCGCCGCCACGCGAAGCTTCGCCGGTGAGGTCGCCGCACTCCTCCGCGGAGGCTGCCGCGCGCGGCTACTTCCCCGGCGAGGCCCGGGAACGATGCGACCCGGCGTCGGACGCACAACAGGTGGAGCGGCTGCTCGGTCGGGAACCGTCGGGTGCGTTCGCGGTGGTCGTCCGTCGAGGGGACGGTAGTCCTGTCGTGATCGAGAACGCCCCGCTTCTCGAGGACGGACGTCCGATGCCAACGCGCTACTGGCTCGTCGATCCGGACCTGCGCAGCGTCGTAAGCAGCCTCGAGTCCGAAGGCGGCGTCCGGCGCGCCCGGGAGGAAGTCGACGACCTCGAGATCTCCCGGGCACACGAGCGCTACGCAGCAGAACGTGAAGCACATCTGCCGGCAGGTCACAAAGGTCCGCGTCCTTCCGGAGGAGTCGGTGGCACGCGCAGGGGGGTCAAGTGCCTCCATGCACATCTCGCGTGGTTGCTTGCAGGGGGAGACGACCCGGTGGGCCGTTGGGTCGTGCAAATTCTGGGCATCGACGTTACGGGGTACGAGAGATCCCACCGACCGACGTCGAAGGCAACGGACGAAGCTCTGTGACGAAGGTGGGCAGCGGAGGCGCCGTCGCGGCTGTCGATTGCGGTACGAACTCCACTCGACTGCTGGTCGTCGACGGATCGGGGAAGGTTTTGGATCGTCAGATGCGCATCACCCGGTTGGGGGAGGCGGTGGATGCGACCGGCGAGCTCGCGCCAGAGGCCATCGCCAGGACGGTGGAGGTGCTCCGTCATTACCGGACGATCATTGATGCAAAAGACGTGAGACGCGTGCGCGTCGTGGCAACCTCGGCCACCCGCGATGCGGGCAACTCGGAGGAGTTCTTCACGGCCGCCGAGCGAGCGATCGGATCGCGGCCCGAGCTCTTGAGCGGCCTCGAAGAGGGCCGGCTGTCGTTCGAGGGCGCCACCGCTCGACTTCCCGCTCGTATGCACAGAGAGAATGTTCTTCTCGTGGCCGACATCGGAGGCGGGTCGACCGAGCTGATAGCGGGCCCGGATCGCGGTGACCGTGTCGACGACGTTACTGCGGTATCGCTCGACATAGGTTGCGTGCGCGTTTCTGAGCGCTTCCTGCACCACGATCCGCCATCGGACGCCGAGATTCAATCCGCGCGTCTGTTCATCGGCGAGTTGCTCCGCGACGCCCTGAACCGGCTTCCGGCGCTTGCGCCCGGCGGCGTTGTCATCGGGCTCGCGGGAACCGTCTCGACGATTGCGTCTATGGAGGTCGGCGCCCCACGTTACGAGCGCGACCTCGTGCACCACGTCCTTCTCGGTCGCGAGAGGGTGGCATTTTGGCTGAAGGTCCTGGCCGAGGAGCGCTCGGCTGAGCGTCTCCGCCACCGCGGAATGGTTCGTGGACGTGAAGACGTCATCGTCGGAGGAGTCCTGGTGCTCCACGAGATCATGGACGTCTTCGGGTGTTCCGAGTGTCTCGTGTCCGAGGACGACATTCTCGACGGACTGGTCATGAGCTTGAGGCCTGCGGCGGCGTGAAGGCATGAAGAGCGTGAAGAGCGAGGGAGACCTCTTCTCCGATCCAAAGTGGCTCGCTCGCGGTCCGCTCGCGTGGCATCTGGTCGGCGTGGGCCTCGACCTCGGTCCCGGCCATGTTCCGTTTCCGAATCCGTACCCGGGGTCGCGGATTTTTCTCGTGGATCGCTGGAGGCCCGCCCAAAGCCTCGAGCTCTATCCGGAGCTCGGCGACGCTCCCTTCCCGGAGCCCGACGTGATGTGCGACCTTGCGGCGAGCTCCTTGAACGCGTTCACCGACGGGAGCATGGACTTCGTCGTGGCGAGCCACCTGATCGAGCATCTGCCGAATCCGCTCGGGCTGCTCGAAGGTGTGGAGCGCGTCCTTCGGCCGGGAGGCAATCTCGTGCTCCTGGTCCCCGACCGCCGGCGCACGTTCGACCGGGACCGCCCGCCGACGCCACTGGACCACGTGGTAAGCGACTACGAACGCGACGTTCAGGAGGTCGATGACGAGCACATCGCCGAGTTCAGGCTGAACGTCGACAAGGTGGACATCTATGCGATGTCTGAGGCGGAACGGGCGTCGGACCTCGCCTCTCGACGCGACAAGTCCATACATGTCCACTGCTGGGGCCCCGACGAGTTCAATGCGGTCCTCGAGTACGCAATAGGGCAACTCGGACACGCTTGGGACCTCGTAGAAGCCTTCGTCGCCGACGAGCTGGACCCGAACGGACTCGAGTTCGGCTACGTCTTTCGGAAATCGCCTGTTCACCTGCCGGCGGCTGAGCGGCTTTCAAGGTTCAGAGAATGCTGGACCGACGCGATCGAGCACCGCCGGCGCATGGTCGATTCGCTCAAGGCCGACGGAGATCGAGACCTGCCGGCACCGCGAGCGCAAGCACAGCCCGTCGATTCGACCGCAGGCGGCCGTCCGGAGCCTACGAGGCTGCAGTCGGTCTACAGGTCGATTCGAGAGCGTCTCGGCTGACAAATCCCCTCGCATCTGGACCTTGGGGACCGCGCCGATGTTGATGCCGCAAACGAGACCACGCGGGCCGCTGTCCCTGTCACATCCGAACGCTGTGCCGCTCCTCATCATCGCGGTGTTGTGCATGGTCGCCAACGGACCCGTCCTCTTGCACGTCGTCGTGACCGACCCCGTTCAACTCTTCGCCAACCTCTCTCCCGGTCGGTCTCAACAGCTTCTGCCGGGGTCACCGACGATCGACCCGAATTCGGGTTACGTGACCCTGGCGCTCGGGCACCGGGCGGCACTTACCTGGAGCTCGGGCCACATCCCGTGGTGGAATCCCTTCGAGGCGCTGGGCTCGCCACTAGCAGGCGAGATGCAGGCGGGGGCGTTCTTCCCGCTCGTCTTCCTCATGGGCGGATGGCTCGGCTTCGCGATCTTCCATGTCGTCTTGGAGATCGTCGCAGGTTGGTCCACCTTCTTCCTCTTGCGCACACTGGGCCTCGGGAGCGCGGCGGCGACGACCGGGGGAGCAGCTTTCGCTCTATGTGGGACGTTCGCGTGGTTGTCCAATGCGGTTTCGAACCCTGTCGCGTTCCTTCCGCTCTGTCTGCTCGGGATCGAACGCTGCCTGTCTGCGTCGACCCACGGGCGACGAGGCGGATGGCACCTGCTTGCGATCGGCGTGCTGCTCTCTATAGTCGCCGGATTTCCCGAGACCGCCTACATCGACGGCCTCTTCATGTTGGTCTGGGCGTCGATACGGCTTTTCGGAGCTCGGGAGTCTCGTCTCCGGCTCGCGCGCAAGGTGGGCACGGGGGTCTTCTGCGGAGCGCTGGTGAGCGCGCCGCTGTTGATCGCATTCACCGACTACCTGAGTCATTCGTACCTCGGCGGTCTGAGCGGTGCGCTCGGGGCCCAGTCCCTACCCCCTCAGGGACTCGCACAGACGATCGTGCCTTACGGCTACGGGCCGATCTTCGCCTTTGGATCGAAGAACGGAACCGATCTCGTCACTTTGCTCTGGAGCAACATGGGCGGGTACGTGGGTTCGAGCCTGCTCGTGCTGGGGCTCGTTGGCGCCGTCGGGAAGAGGCTCAGGCCACTACGGATCGGAATCGCGCTGTGGACCGCACTGGCGGCTGCCAAGACGTTCGGCCTGCCCTTCGTCGCGGGTTTCGTCACACATTTTCCGGGGCTCGACCACGTCGCCACGTTCCGTTACGCCGCACCGAGCTGGGAGATGTCGATCGTCGTGCTCGCTGCCATGGGGATCGACGACCTGAGGCGCCGTGCAGTGTCGGCCCCAGCTCTGTGCGGTGCCGGCGTGGTGACCGAAGGCCTCGTGGCGTGGGCGCTCGTCAGCGCTTGGAATGTCGACGGCGCTCTGTCCCGGGCAAACGAGGCGCGCTCTTATGCCCTCGGCAACTCCCTCTGGGCCTTTACCACGGTCGCGCTCGTGGTGATCGGGGCGCTCGTCTACTCCCGACGCAGTCCGGCCCACTCCCGGGGCCACGGTCGGGGCCGGATCGTCGGCATCAGGCTGGTGCACGCGGTCGTCGCCCTCGACGTGTTCGTCCTGTTCTGCATGCCCTTTCTCTCAGCACCGCGGCCTGCCACCGTCGACCTCGGACCCGTGCGCTTTCTGCAATCCCATCTGGGTCTGCAGCGTTTCGCGACTCTCGGCCCGCTGGCGCCCAACTTCGGCTCGTATTTCGGGATCGCGGGCCTCAACATGAACGATGTTCCCGTGCCTTCCTCGTTCGCCAACCACATCACCTCTGACCTCGATTCGAATTCACCGCAGGACATTTTCAACGGGACCTCGCGGTCGTCTCCCAATGGACCTGCTCCGGCCGACGAGCTGACGGCGCACTTGAATGCGTATGAGGCCGACGGCGTCAAGTACGTTCTCGTCTGGGCGAGCGGGAACGACGTGACGGGAACGCCCTGGCCGCCGCAGAATCTTCGGCCGGCTCCCCACCTCGTCTACCGAGACTCGTTCGTCTTCATCTACGAGCTCCCCGCGCCCGCTCCGCTCTTCAGCCCGGCAAGTACTCAGTGTCTGGCCACTGCGTCGAGTTGGACCGAAGCAACCGTGCATTGCATTTCCGAGTCGACGGTCACCTACCGGGAGCTACCGATGGAGGGATGGCAGGCAACCATCGATGGGCGGCCTGCGACGATCACACCATTCGGCGTGTATCAGGTCGTCGCAGTGCCTGCGGGAACGAGTGACGTATCCTTCGCCTTCGTACCACCGTTCGAGCTCTTGGGCCTGCTGTGTTTCGTCGCGGGCGTCTTGATCTTCGTCGCGCCCCTCATATGGTTCCGCCACTCGAGGAGCTCGACGACCTCCCCGCGCACCTCGGACGGGCGGTTGCCGTGACACGCAGGATCCTCTATGTGGTCCACGGCATGCCGCCGGAGGAGAACAGCGGCACGACGCTTGTGGCCGAAGGTTACGCATCTACCTTCACCAGAAAGGGTTGGGACGTCGGAGTCTTCTACGGCGCGGGCCCAGCCGAGCCGTGGAGGAAGCTGCTCGTGCGCCTTTCCACGCGTGACGGCCGGACCGGTCTCGAGGAGGTCGGGGGCGGGACCGATCGTGGAGAGGGGTATCTCAGGTTCGAGGTGCCGCGCACACCGTGGGTCGGTGCGGAATGGGCTCTTCAGGCGGCGTCCGCGCCCTCGGGGCCTTCGACCCTCGAGTCGCTCGTCTTCTCCCTCTTCCTGGAGCGTTTCGAACCGGACGTCGTGCACGTGATCGACGACGTGAACCTTCCGATCGATCTGCCCGACGTGGCAGCGCGAAAGGGCCTTCCGGTCCTGCGCACGGTGAGCTGTGCCGAGGATCTCTGCGTGAACATCGCTCCCGTCTCGCCCGTCTCGGGGCCGAAGGGGTATTGCATGCCGCCGCTTCTACCCGAGCGCTGCGCCGGCTGTCTGAGATCCGACCCTTCGCGTCTCGGGCACCGGCTTCGCAAGGTGGTCGCCGGGGAGATCGAGGCAGACGAGGACGAGGAGGACCCGGACGCGCCTGGAACCTCGTACCGGCGATCGCAATTGACTCTGTCGGATCTCCTTCAACGGAAGATGACGCGCGCGCGACCGAGCAGTTCGGTCGGGTGTTCGATCGCGTGGTTTTCTCCACGAGCGGTTTTCGGGACTACTTCTGTGAGAGCTTGCCGCTCGATCCTCGCAAGGTGCGCGTGATCGGCATGGGGCTCGACACATCGGCGTGGGTATCACAGCCCCGGACGCGTACGAAGGAGCAAGGTTCGCCGCTCGTATTTGCCGTTGCGGGGGTCTTCGACGTCGCCAAAGGCCAGAACGAGATCGTCGAGGCATTTACGAGTCCTGCCCTTGCTGATCGCGACGACTGGAGGATCAGGTTCTTCGGAGGTGGGGACCCGCTCGTCGTCGGTCCTCTTCTTCGAGCCTCGAGTGCCGGAGGAGAGCCGCTCGTCGACCTGCACGGCAGTTATCTCCCCGAGGAGCTCCCCCTGCTCTTCGGTTCGGTCGACGTGGGGCTTTCTGTGTCGCGCTTCGAGACCTTCCACCGCGTCACCAGGGAGTACCTCTTGAGCGGGGTTCCGGTGATAACGAGCGAGACCTTCGGCGCACTGGACGTGATCCGCGAAGGCGTGAACGGGCTGGTCTTCGACTCAACGGATTCTGCCGACCTGGCGCGCAAATGCGCGAGATTGCTGGACGACCGGGGACTGTTACGACGCTTGTCCGAGGGTGCTGAGGCTACGAAGGTTCGCTCGGTGAAGGAGGAGGCCGACGAGCTCGAGGCTCTCTACGAGGAGTTACTGGCGGAGCGTCTCAACGAAGAGCGGTGAGGCTGTCAGCTGTTCGTGGAGGTGGCACGGGCACGCGCCGGCCGCAGTCCGCACGACGATACGACATTGTCGATGAATCGGTCGGTCGATCCGTAACGCGTTCTCGGCGTATTGCTTTCCCCGAAGACCGAGCTGGCGCCCCAGATCGGAGCTCAACAGAGCATCGACGGTGCAGAGAAGGTCAGAGGGATTCTCGTACCAAAGGCCCCCACCAGCCTCTGCGTGCTCCTCGGCACGGGATGTTGCAGGCACGACGATGGGCGTGCCATAGAGCAGGGACTCGAGGGTCCTGCGCGCGAACAGACGGCCGGGCCTCAAGTCGACGGTCACGTCCGCCCACGCCATGAGGCGCAGGAAGTCGCTGCCCTTCACCGCCCCCGGAGGACGCTTCAAGATGCCTTCGTCCATGACGGTGAAGCTGTCCGAGGCAACTAGGGCGAGCTTGCGGCCGGCGAAGCGCGCCTGCAGGAGCCGGGCGAGCACCGAGGGCCACTCGTTCGAGTCTTCGCGTACCCCGCTCAGCACCACGACGTAGTCCTTCTCGCCGGTCCAGGTATTGGGCTCGCGCAGGACGCTCTGGTTGGCGGCCATCGGCAATCCGACATGGTGCGTTTCGAGATCTCGATAGACGGCCTCGAGCGCTTTACGTTCCATGTCGGTGAAGACGAGGGCCGCGTCTGCTCGTCGGAACAGCTCGGAGAACGCGGGAAGGACCATGGCTCCAACGTCGGTGCCGAGCGGGACGACGACCACCTCCGGCGGTGGCATCAGCGAATCGAGGGCGCGAACTGCGCCGCCCTGACGGTAGTCCGCGAGCACGACGAGGTCCGGAGCGATCTCCTGCAGGGCGCGCACCGCCGGCTCCCAGCATTTCGACAGCTCGCCCATGACGAGAGCCTCGATCGTCGAGGATAAGGGCTCGGTTTCAAGTTCGTCCGGGTCTCCGAGGGCTGCTACAAGGACGTCACGGCGCGCCTCGAGTGCTGGATCGGGGACGGAAGAAAGATCGTGAATCACGAACACTCCGTCGGAGTGAGTTGCGGGGCGCCGTCCCTCCGGCGTGACGACATGAACGTCCGCTTCGCATGCCATCGCACCGGCCACTTGCCTCAATGCCCAACCGGCCTCGTCGGAACCTCCCCACTTCCTGGCGAGGATCGCGACGGTGGGCCGGTCCCCTGACCGATCTCCTGGGTCGATGATCGATCGGGGCGGATGCTCTGGAACGAGGTCGGAGGGCAATGTCAGTTTTCGCTGTGGGATTCCGGGACGCCGTCATAGATGAGGGCGGCGAGCCTCGCCTGACTGAAAGCTTCGGCGATCTGTCGGGCTTCGATGGCTCCGCTCAGCTCGTCACACCGCTTGGCGAGTGAATCGTTGATGCGGACCATGTTCGCGATGAGGTCCTGTTCCGCCGACAAGTAAGGCTGAAGGACGCGGAAGACGAATGCGGCAACGCGCCCGGCCAACCTCGCCTTCAGTCCCTTGCCCTCGA
Organism: uncultured Acidimicrobiaceae bacterium; assembly: GCA_963737015.1. Taxonomy (GTDB): domain Bacteria; phylum Actinomycetota; class Acidimicrobiia; order Acidimicrobiales; family UBA8190; genus CAVTQZ01. The sequence goes on from CAVTQZ010000001.1 coordinate 270,650, forward strand.
TCACCGACGTGTCGTACCGGTTCGGAAGTTGCCAGTGGTGATGGAGATAGGTCAGGGACTCTTCTGTGCGCATCTGTCGCTCCTGCCATGTGAGAAGGACGTCAGAGGGCAGGAGGGGCTCCCACCTGAGCGACTTGTGCTCTTTCTTGAGACGTTCGAGCAGAATCCGCGGGTCTTGAGTTCCGAAGTCGGGTTGCCTCACCTGGGCCTCCTGGAGTATCGGCGCGTCGTAGGAGCGACCGTGCACCACGACCGTACGAGTCGAATGTTACGTTGTGCCGTGCGGAACGAGGATCTTTCCAGGCCTCTGAGGAGCCTCGACCAGCACACACAAGGACCTGGATCGGCACTCTCCTGGTTGGCCGATCGTGTCGTCGATCTGCTTCCGGATGCCGAAGTTGCGTTGGTCGAACGTCCCCCGTGGGGAATCGACGCAGGAGTGGAGCCCGACTATCCCAACTGGGTGCGTGACCAGGAAGCACGGGCTGTAGCGGCTCAGGGTGCGCTACCCGAGACGGGGCCACTGATAAGCGTTGTGGTACCCGTCTACCGTCCTCCGATCTGGTATTTCCGCGGGTGTATCGCATCCGTGATGTCCCAGCGGTACCGCAACTGGGAGCTGTGCGTCTGTGACGATGCCTCCGGCGACTCTGAATTGCTGGCGCTCATCGACGAAATCGCGTCGTCGGATTCGAGGATAAAGGTCGCACGGAGAGAGACGAACGGCGGCATCTCGCGCGCCACGAACGACGCGATCGCGCTCGCCACAGGGGAATTCGTCGCGTTCTTGGACCACGACGACCTTCTTCATCCTCACGCTCTCAGCTCGATCGTCTCGGCGATCGAGCCGGTGCCCGAGGCGGACATCGTCTACACCGACGAGGACACCATGCAGACGGAGTTGCGCGCAGCGGACGTGGTGGTAAGGCGGTTCCGGCCCTATTTCAAACCAGGGTGGGCACCGGATCTGTTGCTCACCTACCCGTATCTGGGACACCTCTTGGTCGTTAGACGGGCTCTTGTCGAGCAGATCGGTGGATTGCGCCCGGAGTTCGACGGGAGCCAGGACTACGACCTGATGCTGCGTGCAGCCGAAAGAGCGCGGGAAGTGGTGCACGTCCCGAAGGTCCTGTACCACTGGCGCGCGGTGGAGGGTTCTGCAGCAGACGATCCCACTGCGAAACCCTGGGCTCACAAGGCCAGCCGGCGCGTTCTCGAGAACGCTCTCGAGCGAAGGGCGATCGATGCGGTAGTAGAAGACGGGCCGATCCAAGGTTGGTACCACGTGAGAAGACGGATCCTCGGTAATCCGTCGATCCAGATCATCATCCCGTTCCGGGACCAGGCGTCAATGACCGCAAAGTGCGTCGAATCACTGCGCGAGTCACCCGGATACGAGAACTTCGAAGTGACGCTCGTCGACAACGGAAGCACCGAGCCCGAAACGAGGGCCTTGCTCTCGAAGCTCGAGCGAGACGGTTTGCACGTGCTGGAGCATCCTGGACCGTTCAATTGGGCTGCCATCAACAATCATGCTGCATCGCATTCGCGAAGCGACCTGATCTTGTTCATGAACAACGACGTAGAAGCGGGAAGCGATGGATGGCTCAGCTCGCTCGTCGAACACGCGCAGCGACCCGAAGTCGGCGCTGTCGGGGCCCGGCTTGTCTTCCCGGACGGGATCGTCCAGCACGCAGGCGTCGTGCTCGGATTGGGCTTGATCGCCGGACACCTGTTCGCGGGGATGCACCCAGGGGCGGTCGGGTACCTTGCCTGGGACAGGGTGGTGCGGCCGTACAGCGCTGTTACCGCTGCCTGCATGATGAGCCGTCGCGCCGCTTTCGAATCGATAGGTGGATTCGACGAGAACCTCGAAGTCGCGTACAACGACGTCGACTACTGCATGCGGCTCACCGACGCCGGTTACACGGTCCTGTACACGCCCCACGCCCAACTGATCCACGACGAGTCCGCAAGCAGGGGGATCTCGGGCTTCGTGCACGACATCTGTTACTTCCTGAGCAAATGGGACCGCGGGCGCCTGAGTGACGATCCCCTCTACAACCCGAATCTCGGACTGTTCGGTACCTGGTGCCGGCTTCGTGACCCAGGGGAGATGCGCATCTGGCAGAAAGAGGTCGATTCGCTGATGGGCGTCTGAGCGGCGGTCAGTTTCGCCGGCTCGCGGCAACGCAGAATGCGGGGCCGTTCGGGTGCGCAGGTTCGTCGAATTCAACCCCGAGAATCTCGAACCCCAGATGCTCCAGGCACCCGAGGATGTCGTCTCGAAGCATCCACGAGGAAGTCGTCTCGAGTCCACCACAAAACCCCCCCCAGTCCAGCGCTTCTCCGTAGTGATGGCGGTGAAGCGTGTGCGCAAAACCTGCGGTCTCAGCCTGTGCGCCCGCTTCGAAACGTCCCGCCAGTTCCGGGCGAGAGGAGATGACGGAGTCGTCGTAGTAGTGGGTCCAAAGAAGGAGCCGGTCACTCACCTTCGTGCACATGTCGAGCAGCGTGACGGGGTCCTGTTGGTGGTAGAGGACACCGACTGCAATGCAGAGGTCGAACCTCTCCCTCTGTTCGCCATGCCTGTGTTCGAGCGACTCTCGCAAGTAGGCCACGAAGTCACCACACAAGAAGCGACTGTTCGGGATCCCGAGGATCTCCTTCACTATCAGGCACCGGAGGAACGCCCTCTGGTTGGCTTCGATCGCAACCACCTCTCGCGCCCCTTTGCGGTCGAGCATGTACGTATGTCCACCCTCGAGCGGGCCGAGCTCGAGGACGCGCATTCCCTTTATGCCCCCGAACTGTGCTGCTCCCCAGTGGATCCGCGAGTCGTCGAACAGACCCGTCTGCGCCCCTGTCAGTTCCTCGAACGGCGGGGGAAGAATGGAGCTCCACTCCCCCGAGAAGATCTCCACAGCGTTCTTGGGGCTGGGCGCCTCGCGGCAAAACGGACGGGGGGTCGAGACGAGGCTCGTGGACTCCGATCCGTCCGGCTGCCCCATGACCGAGACCGAGGGCCCTGGCCCAGGGTCGGTTCCCGCGTTCGACCTTCGCCAGAGCCGTGCCACCGCACCTGAATAGCATCCCCTTGATGTCCTACCAAGAGCGCGTTCTCATGGGTCCCGGTCCATCGAACCCCTACCCCGAGGCCACTGCTGCCCTCGGCCGCCCCCTCCTAGGCCACCTCGACCCTGAAATTCCTCGCCCTACTCGATGAGACCTGCGACCGCCTCCGCCAGGTCTTCGCCACCTCGAACGACCTCACGCTGCCTCTTTCCGGCACGGGATCGGCAGGGATGGAGGCTTCCTTCGTGAACCTGGTGAATCCCGGTGATCCTGTCGTCGTAGGTGTGAACGGCCTCTTCGGCGAGCGGATGTGCGAGGTGGCAAGCCGTGTCGGGGCTGACGTCGTGCGGGTGGAGGCGCCTTGGGGCGAGCCGCTCGATCCGGCCGCGCTCCTGAAGGCACATCCGGCTCCGGTGCTTGTAGCCATGGTTCACGCAGAGACTTCGACCGGTGTTCGAAACGACGTCGAGGCGGTCGGGAGCGAGATGAACGACGGCGCACTTCTCCTCGTCGACGTCGTAACCTCTCTAGGCGGCATCGAAGTAACGGTCGACGAGTGGCATGTGGACGTCGCCTATTCGGGGACGCAGAAGTGTCTCGGGGCACCCCCCGGCCTCGCCCCGTTAACCGCAAGCTCGAGAGCGAGGTCGCGCTTCGTCGAGAAACCTTCGTCGTGGTACCTGGACCTCGGCTTGATCGCGCGTTACGTCGAGGCCAACGCGGGCAGGACGTATCACCACACCGCTCCGGTAGCCATGGTGTTCTCCCTTCACGCCGCGCTCGGGGCGCTCTTGGACGAAGGCCTCGAAGGCTCGAGGGCGCGTCACCAGGAGTGCGGACAGGCACTTCAAGACGGTCTCGAAGCCATGGGCCTGCGCCTCGTAGCCCCGAAGGGAAACCGCCTACCTCAGCTAACGACCGTCTGGGTCCCGGACGACCTCCCCCGAGGCATGGACGAAGCGGCGGTCCGATCCGCCCTGCTCGAACGCTACGGGATCGAGATCGGCGCCGGTGCCGGCCCGATGGCGGGCAAGGTCTGGAGGATCGGCTGCATGGGCAACGGAGCGCGCCGCAAGAACGTCACCCTTCTCCTCGGGGCTCTTTCCGAGCTGTTCGGTCGCTGAGATGAGCGCCGCGTAGACCAAGAGCGCCACGAAGAAGATCGCCGTCAGTGCCGGCGCCCCGAGCGGTGGCGCCCACGAGCCCCCGAAGGGAATCAGCGGGCCGCGCAAGCCGAACGTGTACCTACGCAGAGCCTCGATGAACATCGCGCCCTGCGCTACGAACACGACCGCGCCGACCGCCACTGCGACGAGGGCTGTAGCCCGGTGGAACGAGTGGACGGATCTCGTGAATGCGGCATCGAGCGATGAGGACAGCGACAACGCCGCGAGAACGGGGATCCCCACCGCCAAGGGCAGGGTGTAGCGGCCCTGCCATACGAAACCGAGCCTTCGCGCCTGCGACACCTCGATGACCACGGGCACTATGACCGTCGCCAACACCAGGCATCCGAGTGAGTAGACGCGGCGCCGTTCAACCCGAGCACGTCTCGAGGAGCCGAGGACACCTCCGGCAAGTAGTAGCGCCGCAAGAGCGACCCACGTGTAGTACGCGACAGGGGGAGCCGGGGTGTCGAGCCAGCCGGCGACGCCGATCGTCTCCCGCAGCAGCGTTCCCGTTTGTCCCGTCGCCGTTCTGACAAGGTTCCAGAAGGACGCGTGGGCATCGGGCCTCCCGACGGGAAGCAGCGCGAGTGAGTCGTAGCGCAGCGTCCACCAGACCGAGAAGGCCGAGCTCAGCGCCACCACGACCGTCCAGCACCGAACACCGATGTCCCGGGCGAGGTCCATCAGGCGATCCCGATTGGCGACAGCGAGTGCCGTGGCGACGATGAGTGCGAACCATAGGATCGAGAGGCCTCTCATCTCGACTAGCACGGCAGCCGACAACCCCGACCTCGTGACGGTTCGCCACGATCTCCTCGGCGCGCCGTTGGTTACGAGTACCAATAGGGAGACCCACAGGCAAAGTGCGCTCGCGATCTCCAGGCTGTTGGGGTTCACCGTACCGTTCAAGAACAACACCATCGGGGTGACCGCGACTGCGACACCGGGGACCGCTACTCGAAACCGGCTCGACTCGTAAGCCGATTCGAAGGCACTCGCGAGGAAAATGCAGCACAACAGCGCGCTCAGCAGACGCATCAGCCTCATGCCGTTCACAGAGGGAAACGGCAGGCTCGGGAGGCCCACGGCGAGGTAGTAGAGCGGGGCATAACGTCCCGTGTAGGTGGTCGCCGAAACGAGCCGCGCGCCTGATGTCAGCCGTGGAGCGCACGAGGCGGGGATGTCGGGGCGCAGCTCGAAGCAGGCCGGGAGGTGGTGCGTCCGCGCGAACACCTCCGGGACCCGAACCGTCACCACCGGGGAGGGCCCTTCTGGCGTGGCCAGCGCAGGCCTGCCGAAGAACTGGCCCCGCGCGACGGCGGCAGCCTTGATCAAATGCGCCGGCTCGTCCGGAGCAGCGGTCAGGGGAGTTGCGAGGCTCCACGCAGCGCTCATCGCAAAGAGGACCGCGAACATGAGCCACCAACGGACATTCACCTTCGAGCTCGCCTTCGGGACCAAAACGCGTACGACACGCGCACGGGTCACCATTCGCAGAGGCTACCGATGAAGGCTCAGGGGTGGCCGGACCCTTACCCGTCTGGCGGTCCCCCCCAGGGACGTGCATAGCATCCGGGCGTGCCCATGCGATGCACCTGCCCCGACGCGACCCGAACGGTGTTCGCGTGGTCGACGATCGGATCGAGGGTGGTCGCGGAGGCGCAGGTGCGATGATCAGGGCGACGCGCACAACCGGCCTCGAGATCCACGGCAAGCGCGTGAGCCTGAGAACGTTGTCCGACGAGGACTACGACGCCTGGTACGAGGTGCGCAGACGCTGCAGAGACTGGCTGCAGCCATGGGAGCCTCGGCCCGCTGGCGCTCCGCCCACACCGGAGGACCGAGCGAGCTTCTCGGCGAGATGCGCTGCAAGGGAACGAGAGCGTCAGATGGGGAGTGGTTACGGCTTCGGGGTGTTCGTCGAGGGACGATTCGCCGGAGAGGTCACCCTCTCGTCGATCCAGCGCGGACCTTTCCAGAACGCCTTCATCGGTTACTGGGTGGACAGGGCCCTTGCCGGGAATTCGCTCGCGCCCGAGTCCGTCGTCGTGGTGCTTCGCTTCGCATTCGAGGATCTCGGCCTGCACCGGGTGGAAATAGCGATCGTGCCGCGCAACCGGCCGAGCAGGCGGGTAGTCGAGAAGCTCGACCTCCGGGAGGAAGGTGTTGCCGTCCGATACCTGGAGATCGACGGTCGTTGGGAGGACCACGTCCGCTATGCGATAACGGCGGAGGAGTGGGCGGTGCGCCACGACGAGCTTGCGGAGGCATGGTTGAAGATGCGATGAGCGTGCAGCGGCCGCTGTCCTCCGAGCCCTATCATCGGGGTCATTGCTTCGACGGTTGACGTAGCACCGTCACTGCGACCGCCGCCCGCCCGAGCGGCCGCGGCGACGGGACGAGAGCCCCGATCGGCTCCATCGAGGATCGTCAGCCTCGACGTCGTGCGGGGCCTAATGCTCATCGTGAGCGTCGGCGTGAACTCGTGGGTGGTGATGCCGTCATGGTTCGACCATGCCAAGTGGATAGGCATCCATCCGCTCGACTGGGTGTTCCCGACGTTCGTGGCGCTATCGGGTTGCGGGATGGCGTTCGCGAACGCAAAGAGAGTCCGCCCCCGGCCCGTTATCCAGCGCGCGCTGATCCTCTTCGGAGTCGGGCTCGTGTACAACTGGGTCGACGCGGGGGCGACGTTCCCTCCGTCTCTTTCGACCGCGCGGGTACCCGGAGTGCTCCAGCTCTACGCGTTCGTCGTTCTCGTCATCGCAGGCCTGCACGTCTTCGTGAAGGGTTGGAAGAACTGGGCTGTCGTGACCTTGATCCTCGCGCTCGCCGACAGCGCACTGATCGCGATCTGGGGGAGCACATGTGCGGCCGGTCATATCACCCCAACGTGCAACCCCTCGCACACGATCGACTTCGCCGTGTTCGGCGCCCCCCATCTGCTCGCCGCGGGCACATTCGGGTATGACCCCGAAGGCCTGATAGGGGTATTCGGAGCCCTGGTGTCCGCGAGTATCGGCGCTACCGTCGGCCATGTCCTGCTGGCGGGAAGAACAGACAAGGCCCGTTGGCGTGCCAGCCTGATTGTCGCCGCGCTCGCGCTCTGTGGGCTCGCGCTGGCGAAGCTTCTCGGCTCGGCGGTCCCCGGGTTCAAGAACCAGTGGACCGCGCCGTTCGCGCTCCTCGTCTCCTCTGTCGCGGCCCTCCTTCTCGCCGCAGCGCACTTGGTGGTGGACCGACGTGGCGGGGCGCATCCTTCGTGGCGTCGTAACGGGTTCGAATTCGCTGGGATTGGCCTCGCCAAGGGAGTGCAGTGGCCCCTCGTGGCCCTCGGGCGCAACAGCCTCGTCGTCTATTTCGGGTCTCATGCGCTGACGGCGTTCCTCTTCACACACGGGGGCCTCAAGACACCTTGGATGGTGCAGCTCGAACATCACGTCACGGTTATGGGTCACCCGCAGGCCGCAGTGACACTTCTGCTCGAGGCTCTATGGATCTCCCTCGCCTGTGTGTTGCACTGGCGCCGTATCTATCTGCGGCCCTGAGCCGAGTCGGGGCGGTCAGGCCCCGCTTCTGTCCACGGCGGGGGAATGCCGGAAGAACTGCTCTATGTCCTGCTCGTAGGTGTACGAGGGCGGAGCCTTTCCGACGCTTCTGCGAAGCCGTGTCGCACGTATGAAGCTGTCGACCGCGCTGGCGGTCGTGTAGCGACACGTGAAGCCTGTCTTGTCGAGACGAGAAGTGTCGGCCCCTCTGCCGAAGCGCAACAGGCTCTCCAGTTCAGGCGGAAACTCGATCAACCCCAAGCGCACGAGCGGCTCTGCGGCGAGTCTGGTAGCCACAGGCGGAAGAGACAGAGGTCGCGTCCCGCAGATGTCGATGACTTCGCTCCAGGGGAGCTTGCCTGCGCCGGCGACGTTGTAGAGGCCCGGGATCCGATGGCGCGTGACGTGCTCGAGACATCGGACGACGTCGTCCTCCTCGACGAACTGCAGCAACGGGTCGAAGCCGGCAACCGAAGGGCATAGTGGACGCGACAGGTTCGTGCTGATGGGAGTGACGATGTCGGTACCGAGCACGTTCGCGAATCGCAGAAGAGTCACGACGGTGGAGGGGTTGTCCTCGGAGAAGTCACGCACGAACCCTTCAACCTCGATGAGAGACCGCTCCACCCGGGTACGGGCCGGCGACGTGCGCGGCATCTCCTCCCGAAACCACATGGGGTCCGTCGGTGCTGACCCGTAGACGAGCGTCGAGGACTTGACCACCACCTGGCGCACCGGGGAGCCAGCTTGACCCGCAGCGGCTAGGAGGTTCATCGTCCCGATCACGTTGATCTCGTGCATGGCGCGCGCCGAGACACGTGTCGAGTCCACAATCAGGAACGTGTGCACGATCGTGTCGACCTGTGTGGCGCGGACGATGCGCGAAAGGATCGAGTACGCCTGGTCGGCACGTACGAACTCCGCCCGCTCCAACGCGACGGAGGGTTCGCGGGTTCCCATGCCGAGAATCATCTCGACATCGGGGTCAGACTCGAGCGCCTGGGCCATGCGGCCCCCCCAGAAAGTGTCCAGCCCCGTGATCAGGACACGGCGGCCCATCAGCCGAACCACACGCTGCGACGCTCCCGAAGCATCTCGTAGAGCGTCTCCTGAATGTGGAGACGGATCTGCTCCGCCTCCTCCATTACACGGCTCTTCGAGTAGCGCTCCTGGCCGGAAGGGACGTCGAACTTGACCGGATCCAGAACCCGCAGCTTGAACTTGGCCGGAAAGTACGCCAGGACACCGAGGGGACCGAACGCGAGCATGTTCGCGGTTACGGGAACATAAGGGACTCCGAGCGCTCGAGCCACCGAGGGCATGCGCAGGAGGATCGGCATCGACTCCTCGGCTCCCACGACGGCGATCGGGATGACGGGCACTCCGGCGCGCATCGCGATCTCGACGAAGCCTCCCCGGCCGAAGCGACGCAGGCGGTATCGGTCGGCATAGGTCTTCGACGGTCCCTTCGTGCCCTCTGGGAACACGAGCGCGAGTTGTCCCTGGTCGCTAAGGAGCCGGAGTGCGTTGTCGGGGTGGGCTGGAAGCCCGCCGACCCGGGCCCACATGGTGCCGAGCCACGGAGTCTGGCGGAAGAAGTAGTCCGCCATCGCGTAGACGGGCCGCCCGAGCTCCTCCTCGATCCCGTGCATCATCACCGGCGCGTCCGACGGGATCGCGCCCGCGTGGTTGGCAACCAGCAATGCACCCCCGGTGCGGGGGATCTTTTCGAGGCCCTCCCATTCGGCGCGGAACCAGTACTTGTAAAGAGGGGCATAGATCCTGCGAACGATCTCTCGCATGTGCTCGGATCGTCCCCATTCGTCGACGTCGGACAGACGAGGCGAAGGCGGTGGTTCCTCCGACCTCGGAAGCGGCACTAGGTCGGCACGGTGCGCGCGTTTTACGGTGGGGCGGCTCGCTGACACGGCGTCATGCTATCTGGCAGGCCATGAGGCCTTTCAGGCTCTGATCGTGCTCAGGGACGTCCCGCACCCACCAGTCCCTGGTAAAAGATCGGATCGAACGCCACGACCGTTCCGGTGTGAGCCGCCTGGATGATGGTATTCGCTCCGTAGGGACCCGATCCCACGTACATGACGACGTGGTCGACCATGTTGTCCCCGTCGAGGTTGTAATAGAAGAGAAGATCGCCCGGGCGCACTGCGCTCAAAGGGACGTGCTGCGTCTCTTGGTATTGAAGGGCCGCGGAGTGCACGAGGTCCACGCCAGCGGCTTCCCATGCCAGCATCGTGAGGCCTGAGCAGTCGAGGCCGCTCGAGGTCGCGCCGCCCCACGCGTAAGGAACACCCAGATACCGTTCGGCCGCCCGCACTGCGACCGCCCCGGCCCCTGCGGGCGGTTGCGGGGTGCCGGAGCCCACCGTCGCCCCCGAGCCGGCCGCCCCGGCTGCTTCGTTTGCCGAAGTCGTAGCGGAAGCCGCAGCGGAGCCGTCTCCCAAAGCCTCGGCCACCTGTGCTGCCTGTCCTGCTTGGGCTGCGGCGTGAGCCTTCGCCGCCGCGCTCTTCGCGGCGGCTGCCGCGGCGGCTTCTGCGGCGGCCTGTTCGGCAGCCTGTTGAGCCACGAGCTGCGCGAGTTGACCCTTGACACTGGTGAGCGTCGCCTGTGCCGCTTCGCTTGCTCCCTGTGCGGCCTGCTCGGCCTGCTGCACCTGCTGAGCACGCGCCGCGGCTTCTTGCTCTTCCGCGTGCAGGGAAGTCTCCTCAGCCACCAGCCGATGTTGGGTCGCGTCCACGCTCGCTGCGTCGTGGTTTATGTCGCCGATCGCTTGACGCTGGTACGCCTCACGAAGTACCGCTGTGTCGGTCGTCGAGTCGAAAAGTGACGCCAGTTGCGTCTCGGAAGCGTCCAGGACGTACGCGTGAACGGCATCAACCTGGAGGTGGTGACGGTCTCGCGCCAGTTGACGCCGACTGGCGTCCAGTGCGGCATCGCTCTGAGCGAGCTCGGTTCGGACCTGGCTCAGCCGAACGGTCGCCTCGTCGTACTGCTCCGACAGAGCGCCGACCTGTTGCTGCTCGTTCTGTATCTGCGCCTCGAGGGAAGCAACCTCGGTCTGGCCTTGTCCGATGGAGGTAACGGGGGCCGCGTCGGAGCTCGTGGAAGGCTCGGCTGCTGCCGGAGCCGTGGTGCCCATCACTGCGCCGAGCCCGACGACCGATGCTGTGGCGAGTGCGACAACCGCCATTGCCCGGCTTCTCGTGCACCACAAGGCCCTGGCCCCTGCCGAGGCGGCGATCGATCGGTGGCTACGGTTCGTGAGCACACCAACCTCTTTAGCCACTTTGACAACAGTAGTTGACAAGATCTCTTCTCGGAAGTGTGGGGGAAGTGACCTGGCAGCCTTTTGACCGGCTACCTGGAGGCCTCTACCGTGCCGTTTACCGTGCCGTCGAGCGTCGAGCTGTATTCGTGGACCGATTCGGTGTATCGGCCAAACAGCCCCAGGTCTTGAGATCGGCGGGCTCCTCGGGCGTCGATTGGGAGGGGTCGTTGAAAGGCGTTGTTGCGACGAGTTCCGGGGATGTGAGAGGACTGCTCGAAGAGAGCGTCTGGACCTTTCGCGGCGTTCCGTACGGACGGTGCTCCGGACCACTTAGATGGCGAGCGCCCGAGGCTCACGAGCCTTGGCAGGAGGTGCGGGACTGCTTCGCCTGGGGCCCGGTCGCACCGCAGCCGCCGCCCACTCCCGAGCTGAGCCTCTCGGACGATCCTCGGGACTGGGACGAGGAATGTCTCACGCTGAACCTCTGGACGCCCGGTCTCGACGCCGGTGGGCGGCCGGTCCTCGTCTGGGTCCATGGCGGGGGCTTCACCACGGGGACCGGGGCGAGCGGTATCTACCGCGGCGACCGCATGGCCCGACGAGGTGACGTCGTCGTCGTCACCTTCAACTACCGGCTAGGTGCGCTCGGCTTCGTCGCACACCGCCATCTCCAGGACGGCCAGTCCCCAGGTTGTGGCAACTGGGGGCTCGAGGACCAGGTCTTGGCTCTCGAGTGGGTGCAGGAGAATGTCGGGCGATTCGGCGGTGATCCCCACAATGTGACGGTGTTCGGGGAGTCCGCCGGCTCGATGAGCATCGCGGCTCTCATGGCCACGAAGGCTTGCGGACGGCTCTTTCACAAGGCCGTACTGCAGAGCGGGCCCGCCGGCTACCGGAGGAATCGCGTGGGCGGAGAGACGTTCGGAACGATTGGCGGAGCTCGCGGGGCACTCCGGCTTCTCGCGACGAGCACTCGGCGAACTCCAAACTGAAACTCTCGTAAACGCCACGCAACTTCTCACCGGCGAGGTCCCAAGCGAGGGCGGCCTTCCGCTTCCCTTTCTCCCGGTCGTGGACGGCGGCCTTCTCGAACGGCCTCCCGCAGAGGCGATCGCCGACGGAGTGAGCTCCCATGTCCCCTTGCTCATCGGGACCACCCGTGACGAAACAGCCCTCTTCATCGCAATGGATCCGAGCGCTAAACAGCTCGAACTCGAGAGGGTGGTTCGTCGTATAGGCCGGGCCACGAGTCCCGAGGTCGCGCGGCGCGTCGTCGAGCGTTACCGTTCGGCCCGCGAGGCGCGCGGCGAGGCCACAGAACCGAAGGATCTCCTGACCGCTGTTACGACCGACTATGTCTTCCGGATGCCGTCGCTTTCCCTCGCGTGCGCCTCTTACAAGCACCAACCCCGCACATTCACCTATCTCTTCGACTGGGAGACTCCCTTCCTTGGAGGAATCTTCGGTTCGTCGCACGGGCTCGAGGTCCCATTCGTCTTCGGAACGGTCGGAGAACCTGCAATCGGCAGGTTCACCGGTTCGGGAGAGGCTGCAGCACAGCTCTCGTGGGCGATGCAGCAGGCCTGGCTCGCATTCGCCCGCACAGGGGATCCGTCATGCGAAGCCCTGGGCGAGTGGCCGGAATACGACCCCTTACGCCGGCCCACCATGGTGCTGGGAACTCGTCTGGGGATCGTCGACGACCCGCGATCGGAAGAGAGAATCGTGTGGGACGAAACAGGTGTGGAATTCGCGGGCGGTCATCACCAAGAGCTCTGATCACCGTGGTGACGTCTTAGGTTCCGACGCAGTGAAGATCCCCACGTCCCGGGGGCGTAGCCCAACGGCAGAGGCAGGGCGCTTAAAACGCCCACAGTGAGGGTTCGACTCCCTCCGCCCCCACGACCGACGACAAACACAAACAAGAATGAACGACGACGACAAGAGTCGTAGAGGCATGGGGGAGCGGACACACGGTGACCTCCTTGTGACGCCCTGGGCCGCGAGGACACACTTCTTGAGAAGACCTCAGCGCAAAGGACGCACCGACAGGGGGCACATGAGGCGTCGGATTCGTGCTGTGGGCAGTTCGGTCCCGCTCTTCGTGTGGTATCGCTTCAGGTCCACCCTGCGCCAGCGAAGAGGTAGCTACCTCACGGTGGCTCTGCTCGTAGGGTTGGTCGGCGGACTCGCCATGGGATCGGTGGCCGCGGGTCGACGCACCCAATCGACCTTCCCGTCATACCTCGAGGCCTCGCATTCCTCCGACCTGCAGTTCCAGGCCTACCTGAGCGGTGGCTCACCCCAGGCGAACGTGTACTCTCCGACGTTCGCCGACGAGATCGCGCACCTGCCCCACGTCCGAAGCGTCGCCGCGGCGGGCCAGGTGTTCGGCCTCCCCTATGGCCCGAGCGGTAAGCTTTCCTGCCGGCAGCTCTCGCCAACAGCGAGGTCAACGAGCTCGCACCGGTAAACGGCCTCTACTACTCCGTGGACAAGATGACTCGCAGACCGGGGGCAGGGTGCCCGAGCCCGGCAGCGCGAACCAGTTCGCCGTGACGTCACAGACGCTCGAGTTGATGCACTGGCACGTCGGTCAGGTGGTCACCTTCGGTTTCGACACGCTCGCAGAGGTGGCGGCCTCCGGGACAGGCTTGCCGTCGGGCCGCCCGTGCTGCGGATCCGGGAGACGCCTCGTCGGGGTCGTCGCGCTCGACACCGCGGTGGTCCACGACGAGGTGGACGCCTACCCGACCTTCGCGATCTTCACGCCGGCTTTGGCTCAGCGTCTGATCAGGGACGGAGCGGTCGCTTACCCGACCTATTCGATTCGACTCGACCAGGGCGAAAGCGACGTGAGCGCAGTCGAAAAGGAGCTGATCGGCCTTCTGCCGTCGGGCACCCCTTACAACTTCCACGTCACCTCGGTTGCCGAGGGCCAGGTGGAACGGGCAACCAAGCCTGAATCGATCGCGCTCGGTGTCTTCGGGCTGATCGCTGCGCTCGCTGCGCTTCTAATCGCGAGCCAAGCCATCAGCCGCGGAATCCGAACGAACCGTCAGGAAATCCAGGTCCTGCGGGCCCTCGGCGCCGGACCTTCGATGCTCTCTGCGGATTCACTGACAGGGATCCTCGGGTCGGTCCTCGTCGGATCATTGCTCGCTGCGGTGGTGTGTATCGCGATCTCTCCGTTGTCCCCGCTGGGAGTCGTCCGCGAGCTCGATCCTTCACCGGGTTTCAACTTCGACTGGACGGTGCTTGGAGCGGGGTTCGGGATCTTCTTCGTGTTTCTCACGGGCGCCGCAATCGGCCTCACGTTCATGGCACTGCGGCGCGGCACAGCTCGTGAAGAGCGTGACACCCGCAGAGGAGTACTCGCGTATCGTCAGCGGGGCTGCACGAATCGGGCTACCGCCTGCGTCGATCGCGGGCATCCGCTTCGCCGTCGAGCGTGGCAGAGGCCAAGACGCAGTGCCGGTCGGATCCGCGTTGCTCGGCGCGGTGCTGGCGGTGGCAGTGGTGGTTACCACGCTCACCTTCGGCAACGGGCTCAGCAACCTCGTGTCCCATCCCGCTCTCTACGGATGGAACTGGAGCTATGCGATCCAGTCTGCGGGAAACGGTGGTGCCGTGCCGCCGGCTGGGACCCGACTCCTCGAGCGGGACAAGTACGTTTCCAGCTGGAGCGGTTTCAACTTCGCCGATGCACAGATCGACGGGCAGACCGTGCCGATCCTGATCGAGAAGCCGAACGCCTCGATCACAGCACCGATCCTCTAGGGGCACGAGCTCGAGGCGAACGGCCAGATAGTCCTGGGCGGAACCACTCTCGCGCAGTTGCACAAGCACGTCGGTAACACGGTCGTCGCCAGCTACGGTACCCCGAAGGACTACCCGATATACGTTCCGCCGACTCAGTTGCGCATCGTCGGCACCGCGACGATGCCCGCTATCGGAAACCCAGGGACCCTCCATGTGTCGATGGGCGAGGGAGCAATCATCCCCAAAAGCGTCGAGCCCCCGCGATGCAGCAGGCCCTGACGAGCCCGGATCCCAACCTGAACGGATATGACATAGTCACGGTGCGGTTGAGAAGCGGAGTCGACCAGGCGGCTGCTCTCACGTCTTTGAAACGGATCGCCGCTACTACTTCGAGCATCGTCGGATTCAGATCCGAACTCCGGAGGAGGTACGTTCACGGTCTTGCCGGTCCAGCAGCCCGCCGAGATCGTCAACTACAAGACCATGGGGGCCACACCCGCCATCCTCGCCTCTGGGCCTTGCCGCGAGCGCGATCGTGGCATTGGCCCTCACCCTTGTCGCCTCGGTGCGCAAACGGCGGAGAGACCTTGCGCTGCTCAAGACCCTCGGCTTCGTTCAGCGTCAAGTCGCCTCTGTCGTGTCGTGGCAGGCATCGGTGGCGGCTCTCGTCGGGGTCGTCGTGGGTGTGCCCCTCGGAATCATCTTCGGACGAGTTTTGTGGAGCGCTTTTGCACACGAGATCTATGCCGTTCCGAGGCCGACCGTTCCCGTTTTGCAGGTCTTCCTCGCGGCAATCGGCGCCATGGTCCTCGCAAACATCGTCGCCTATTTGCCGGGACGAATTGCCGCGAGGACGCCGACCGCTGCCTTGTTGCGTACTGAATAACCGAGACACGCACCGTCTGCGGCCCTCGGTGACCCCCCTGGCTGGCGCCCCTTGACGCCGTTCACCGCAGATTGCTTTCGGTTAGCGTGCCGGAGGTGCGTGTGGTCGTGCTCGGAGCGGGATTCGGTGGTTTGGAGCTTACGACCAGACTTTGCGAAGAGCTCGGTGCTGACGTGGACATCGTCCTCATCGACAAAAGCGACCACTTCGTTTTCGGGTTCTCCAAGTTAGACGTGATGTTCGGTCGGGCAGAGACCGAACACGTTCGTCACTCTTATCGAAATTGCATCAAGCCGGGCGTTCGGTTCGTGCAGGCCACAGTCGGATCGATCGATGCCAAGAACAAGCGAGTCGAGACGGATGCGGGCTCGTTCGACGCGGACATTCTCGTGGTTGCACTCGGCGCAGATCTACATCCCGAGCTGACACCGGGACTCTCGGACGGTGGTTACGACTTCTACACCGAGACCAATGCGTTCGCCCTGCGCGACGTATTGGCGGATTTCGAGGGCGGGCGTGTTGTTGTAGCCGTGACGTCGACACCGTTCAAATGTCCGCCTGCGCCGAGTGAGACGGCTCTTCTCATGCACGACTTCCTCACGGCCCGCGGGCTTCGCCAAGGGTCACAGATCTCGCTGGTCATGCCCCTACCCGTCCCGATCCCACCCTCTCCAGACGCCTCAAAAGCATTGCTCGCTGCATTCTCCGAGCGCGGGATCGACTGGTACCCGAACCTGACCATTCACGGCTTGGACGCCGAACGTCAGGTGGCTCGATTGAGCGACGGTGGAGAAATGCCTTATGACCTGTGCCTCGCAGTACCGACTCACAGGGCGCCAAAAGTCGTCGAGCAATCGGGCATGACGCTTGACGGCTGGATCCCGGTCGATCCCACGACACTCGAGACGCAGTTCCCGGGTGTCTACGCCGTTGGCGACGTCGCCAGTGTCGGAACACCCAAAGCCGGGGTGTTTGCAGAGGGTCAGGCCGCCGTGGTGGCGGGGCGGATCGCCGCTGTCGTGCGGGGCACAAGGGAAGTGTCCCAGTACGACGGGCGTGGCGTTTGTTATTTGGAGTTCGGCCAGAACCAAGTGGCCAAAGTAGAAGTCACGTTCCTGAGCGGACAAGCACCACGAGGCGCACTAGAGGGGCCCTCGGCGGCCATCGCGGCAGACAAGACCACGTTCGGTTCGACACGGATCTCGCGTTGGTTCGGCCGGACTTGGCCATGACCATCGGGGCGGCGAACAGGAAAGGCGCACGGCGGTGATGCATGCAGTCGCCCGCCGAGTCACGACGTCAAGCGTTCAGGAGTTCGTCGAAGGCGTAGCGGTCGGTCGGATTGTCCCAGAACTCGATGATCTTGCCGTCTCGGACATGAAAGACATGAACATCTGTGCCCGACGGGCTCAACTTCTTGCACACGATAGAACGCCGGTCGGATACGGGACACGGCCACGTGGGCAGGCGGGCCCGAGATCGAGCCCTGAATGGATGAACCTGGCTAGCCCGGGTGCCTCTCGCGAGGTCTGAGAATCTGGCTCAGATCGCCGGCGAGAGCACTGGTTGGAAACGCTTCTTCAGGTTCTCCTGAGACCAGTTCCGTTCCACACCAGCGCGTCGGCCTGAAGCACGTTCGATGGCCACACAATCTGGCTGCGGGGCCTCACCAGGCCGTGGCTGCGCGTTCTGGACCTCGACGGGATCGAAGAAGACTGCTCCGGATTGGATCCTCTCGAGAAGGGAATCAAAACCTGAGTACGCCGACTTGATGACACCGCCAACCTCACCGAAGAGCTCCGAGGCGATACGCATAGACACAGCGGGTATGCCGACTGCGGTCGACAGCACACTGTGATCGCATCGCGATGCGGATGTTCCAATCATCGCTTTGAGCTCCTCTCTCCCGCTTCTGGTCATTCAGCCATTTCGCATCGCCCAAGAGGCCAACGGTAGTTGTCGAACAACCCGGCGAGGGGGATATCGAGGTGGTGTGAGGCTGGGCATTTTTTTGCAACCACCGGAGCCGCCCGTGACTGCAACCGGTACTGATGGTAATAAGAGCACTATGTCCACGACGACCAATGGTGCGGTGTCGTTGTATTACGAGGTGTTCGGCCTCGATGACAATCCCGTCTTGTTGTTGGTCAACGGCCTCGGCAGCCAGTGCATCAATTTCAAGGTCGAACTCTGCGAGAAGTTCGTACAGAGCGGCTTCCGGGTTGTCCGCTTCGACAACCGAGACGTCGGTTTGTCCAGCCACTTGAAGGGTGGCCCCAAGTACGCCGTGGATGACATGGCCACCGACGCGTTCGCGGTGCTGGACGCGGTCGGTGCCGAAAAAGCCCACGTCGCGGGCTGGTCGATGGGCGGCATGATCGTTCAAGCCATGGCGTTGCAACAGCCGGGACGGATCCTCTCTATGACATCGGTGATGTCGGCACCCGGGCCGATTCCCGGAGGGCTGGCTCCCGACGTGATGGCAATCTTCACCGCTCCGCCGGCGACGAATCGCGACGAAGCCGCCCAGCGCCATCTCGAAGGGCTGCGCGCTTGGGGTAGCCCGGCGTGCTTCGAAATCGAGCGGATCACCGCCGACGCGTATGCGGCGTTCGACCGCTGCTGGGACCCGGAGGGCCGAGCCCGTCAGGCCATGGCAGTCGGCTCGTCCCCCTCACGCGAGACCGCACTGAAGTCGCTCAAAGTCCCGACGCTCGTGATACACGGCGATGCCGACCGGTTGATACCGCCGGACGCCGGACGGGCGACCGCCTCCGCGATTCCCGGGGCTCGGCTCGAGATCGTCGAAGGGATGGGACACGACTATCCGCCGCAATACTGGAATCAGCTCGTGGAGCTGATCACCACGCACGCGAGGGCTTCGTCCCCCGGCAGCTCGTCCCCGTCAGATGGCTGACGCTCCATCACTACGGGCGCGAAGCGCTGAGAAGGTGACGTTCCGACGACGGACCTGAAAAGCGCATGTGCAGTGCGATGACACCGCTCGTGACAGCCGCCCATGCGCACCAGATCGATGCAAATCCGTCGATGGTCAGCTTTGCGATGATGATCACAGCGATGACATTCACAAAGCCGAAAATCGCGATATTTCGGAAGCCCGAGAACAATAGAGCTCCGCATACGGCCGCCACATAAAGAGTGACGATGAGGAGGCCGTCACTTACCCGCACCGCGTACGACAGATGATATGGGTGGACGGTTGCCCCGATGGGGCCCCGGACCATCGCGATAAGCAGGGTCACGCCGACAGCCGTGCCGATCGCGACGAAAGGGGCCATTGCCCACCGGCGTCGTCTCGTCGGCTCGAGTATCAGCACCGCAGACGGCACGAGGACCGGTAGAACGACAAGTGCGATCAAGAGGTAGATCCACAGAGCGACCGTTCCGACGAGTGCATCAAGATGGCCCTGTTTGCTCCACCAGACGAGCGATTCGTCCAGCTGGTGAGCCCCGAGAATGAGCGGCACCGTAGCGACGGCCAAGTGGTCGCGGCGATGGTCGACATGCCGTAGGGCATCTACGCCGATCGCGCCTATGACAACACCACCGACGAGGTCGGCTTGGGGTGAGAAGCACATATGGAGAGTCTTAAGCGGACCGGCGGACTTTGGGGGACTGACCCGAAAGCTATTAGGCGCTCAGCAATGTCTTTCTGAGGCGATCGAGCCCGCGCATTCTTCGAGCGACCTCCTCCTCGCTGAGATCGTCGCGCTGGCGGACGCGTTCGCCCAACGCGTCGAGCCTCGCCATTTCCCGTTGGCGTAAGCCGTCTTGTTCGCCCGATGGACGACGCCGCAAGGCGCGATTGAAGGCAGCATTCGCCTCGACGGTTCCGTCAAGGCCGAGTTCGCGAGCTATCGCAGTGAAAGTCCTACCTTCCTCGCGGAATGCAAGCGCTCTCTCGTCGCGATCTGTGTCCTTGCCGGAGCTGCCTTCAACGTTTTCCGCCGAGTCGCTTCTTGGACGCGGAGCCCCGGCAGCTTTCGGGGGCGTCACAGCACCCGAACGCGCTTGGCCTGAAGCCCTTTGGGACCCTGCTCAGAGTCGTATTCGACCTTTTGTCCTTCGATCAGCTCCCGGTACCCCCCACCCTCGATCGAGGAGAAGTGAGCGAAGACGTCGGCCGTGCCGTCGTCGGGGGTGATGAAACCGAAACCCTTGGTCGCGTTGAACCACTTAACCGTGCCTGCTGCCATTGCTTGTTGCCTCTTTCCTTCACGCTTAACGATTTTGCAGGAAACCTAGAGGAAACCAGCAACAACACACAACCAGCATGACGAAGCTGTGAGCTCTTTACAGGCTACCAGATCGATAGTCGAAGGCCACCCTCAAAAACACGAGACCCCGCCATCTGGAGAGGCCCGGGCACGGGCATTGCATTGCGGCCTCGCACTACAGGATCGCCCGACGCAGAGCCTCCAAAGCCTCTAAGTGGCGTTCCATCTTGACCGGCTGTTCGGCATCGCGACTCCGGATGCGCACCTCGAGCTGATCGAGGCGCTCCCCCTCTCGCTTGGTGAAAGCCTCTCGTTCTTCCAGCGGCTTATTGCGGATCACCCTTATGAATGCTGCGTGGGCGTCGACGGCACGCTTCATCCCGAGTGTGCGCGCTACCGCCGAGTACGAATGTCCACTTTCACGTAGCGCGACCACCTCATCGTCGAGGTTCGCCCGTGTTCGAGGAGAGCGCGACCGGGGTCCCCTTTCCCCGCGGTCTCGTTCGAAGCTCTGGTGGTCTCGCGGGCGGTTGCCCCTAGAGGTCATTGGTGACCGAAATCATGAATTTGTCCTCTCCCGAAGCGTGTCGAACGTGCCGCGGTCCTCAGCGACCCAGTCGGCATAAGTGGGGACCGAGAGGATCCACAACCAGTATATCGAGGCAATTTAGTGCGAGAGCTCGTCTCGATATGTGTAATCGGCCCAATTCAACTTCAAAACGGGGTAGCGTTTGAGGTGGCCACGTATATGTGGCCGGTGCCAGGGACCTTTCAGACCTCCCGTCAAGTTGTCGATAGATCTGGGCGCTCAGTGCGAAAGGAACCCGAATGACCACACTCGCTCTTCCCGATTCTGCTTCTCCCGCGCTTCGCGAGACCAACGCTCGCGCGTCTCTACGGCAGATCCTCGTCACGAGCCTCCTGACGGTCGGTCCGGCGATCGGGTTGGTGGTCGTTCTCACTTTGATGTGGGGTCACGCGGTGCACGTGATGGACCTCGTGATGGCCGGAGGTTTTTACGTGGTTACCGGCTTTGGGGTGACAGTCGGTTTTCACCGTATGCTCACGCACCGAAGTTTCCGTGCAACCCGCGCTCTCAAGATAGTCCTGGCCGTTGCTGGATCGATGGCGATCGAGGGTTCCGCAACGGCGTGGGTAGCCAATCATCGTCGGCATCACATGTTCAGCGATCAGGGACTCGATCCCCATTCTCCACATAGGTTCGATGGGCGCCCCTTGGGAGTCATAAGAGGCTTTCTCTGGGCGCACATAGGTTGGTTGTTTCTTGCTGACGCCACGTCGACTGGTCGCTTCGCGCCTGACCTCGTAGATGACACCGACATGCGAAGGATCAGCATGCTCTTTCCGGTGCTTGCCGTTGTCTCCTTTCTCTTGCCATTGGCGCTGGGATGGGCGCTCACGAGGACGCTTTCAGGAGCCCTTGCCGCTTTTGTTTGGGCGGGACTCGTTCGTATCATCGCGCTTCAACATGCCACCTGGAGTGTGAACTCGATCTGCCATCTCTTTGGCAAGAGACCGTTCAAGACCAAGGACGAGAGCCGGAACTTTGCTCCGCTGGCGGTCCTGTCCTTTGGCGAGTCGTGGCACAACCTCCACCACGCGTTTCCCGCGGTCGCTCGCCACGGCGCACTGCGTGGCCAGCTCGACCCTTCTGCGTCCCTCATTCGTCTCTTCGAACGTCTGGGATGGGTGACCAAAGTCCGCTGGCCGACCAGCGCTCAGCTGGCGACCTCTTGCTCTTGACCATTTGAGGTCCCGCTGACCGTTTGAAGGACCGCGTTGCGGGCCGGGGAAAAGCACATCTACCCTGACATCGATGTCAGTGGACTCCCCGCCTCGAGATCACGGCGACGAAGCGGGCACCGAAGCGGGCCGAACCACCGGGGACGCGCCGGCTGGCGGCGGGCCCGCGCACCCGCTTTCACCTCTTGCTCCGGACGAGATCACCGCCGCCGTGACGCTGGCAAGGTCCGATGACCGCCTCACCGAGAGGGCGCGCTTCGCATACATCGGGCTCGACGAGCCCTCGAAGGAGGAGTTGAACTCCTTCAGGGCAGGGTCTTCGGCGGAGCGCCGCGTTCGGCTCCATGTGGTGCCCGGACCGGAGGCGACGCTCTTCGACGTCGTCGTCTCCCTCACCTCGCAAGAAGTCCGTTCCTTCGTCGAACGACCGGAGCTGCGGCCAGGTCTGTTGTTCGAGGAATCGTTCAACGCGATCGTGGCTCTCCAAGGGGATCCTGCCTGGCAGGCGGCCATGCGGAAGCGGGGGATCGAAGACATGGACAGCGTCCAGATCGATCCCTGGCCCGCAGGCGTTTTTGGTGAGCCCCACGAGGAAGCAAGGCGAATCTGCCGCTGCATCGCGTTTCTTCGCGAGGGCCCGCAGGACAACGGCTATGCGCGGCCGATAGAGGGCGTCCTCGGCTTCGTCGACATGGGCAGGGGAGAGGTCCTCGAGGTGATCGACACCGGCGTCGTCCCCATCCCGCCCGGACCGGGTAGCTATTACGCCGAGGATGTCGGCGAGCTTCGGACCGACCTCAAGCCCTTGGAGATCACGCAGCCCGAAGGTGCGAGCTTCGAGGTAGAGGGGAACCTCGTCCGCTGGCAGAAGTGGTCGTTCAGGGTGGGCATGGACCCCGTCGAAGGTCTCGTGCTGCACCAGGTGGGATACGACGACGGAGGACGTGTACGCCCGATCATCCACCGCGCATCGGTGAGCGAGATGGTCGTACCGTACGGCGATCCCGGGCCGTTGCACGGCTGGAAGAACGCGTTCGACGTGGGCGAGTGGGGGCTCGGGCGGATGGTCACGTCATTGAAGCTCGGATGTGACTGCCTCGGGCTCATCCATTACTTCGACGCGGTCTTCGGCAACGAGCAGGGTCTGCCGTACTCGGTTCCGAATGCAATCTGCATGCACGAAGAGGACTACGGCATCCTTTGGAAGCATCACGACCTGCTCTCCGGACGCAGCGAGGTCCGAAGGTCGAGAAGGCTTGTCGTTAGCTCCGTCGCAACAGTCGGGAACTACGACTACGGATTCTTCTGGTACTTCTACTTGGACGGAACGATCCAGTTGGAGGTGAAGCTCACCGGCATCATGTCGACCATGGCTCTTTCTCCCGGGGAGCAGCCGCAGTTCGCCTCGATCGTCGCACCGCAGCTTGCGGCACCGTTCCATCAGCATCTCTTCAACGTGAGACTGGACATGGAGGTAGACGGACCCGCCAACTCCGTCTACGAGATGGAAGCGCACCCGGTCTCCACCGGGCCATCGAACCCATGGGCCAACGCCTTCGAGTCGGTGCCGAGACTCCTGGAGACCGAGACCGAGGCCCGCCGCGACGTCGATCCCTCCCGCAGCCGAACGTGGAAAGTCGTGAACAACTCTGCCGCGCAACTCGCTCGGTCTCCCGACCGCTTATGCGCTGCACCCCGGCTACACACCCACTCTTCTCGCGGATCCGAGCTCGAGCGTCGCACAGAGGGCGGAGTTCGCGAGGCACAACCTGTGGGTCACGCCTTACGACCCCGAGGAACGGCGCGCCGCGGGCGACTGTCCGAACCAGCACAAGGGCGGGGACGGCTTGCCTCTTTACACGTCGAAGAACCGCTCGATCGTGGACCGGGACATCGTGCTTTGGCACACCTTCGGAGTCACGCACATCCCTCGTCCCGAGCAATGGCCCGTCATGCCCGTCGAGTACGCAGGATTCACGCTCGTGCCGGTCGGGTTCTTCGACAGAAATCCGGCCCTCGACGTTCCGCCCGCTGACTCATCGCATTGCGCGCGGACATGAGGCGCCACGACGAAAAGGGGGAGACACGATGACCTACGAGGTCGCCGGACGCAAGGTGCTGGTCACGGGGGCGTCGTCAGGAATCGGTGCGGGCCTTGCGGAGGCCTTCGCCAAGGCCGGAGCGACGGTAGGGCTCTGCGCCCGCCGGGAGCAACGGCTGAAAGAGGTACTGGAACGATGCAGGACGCACTCTCCCGATTCGCAGATGTGGGTGACGGATCTCTCAGATCTTGCGGCTGTGGACGCTCTCGCCGCAGAGGTCCTGAAAGCCTTCGGCCGCATAGACGTCCTCGTCAACAATGCAGGCATACCGAAGCGACGCCACGTATCGAAGCTTGATCCCGAGACGGTCGACGCCGTGATGCGCATCAATTACTCGAGTCCGGTGCGTCTCACCCTCGCGCTTCTTCCGCAGATGATCGCCCGCGGCGAGGGACGGATCATCAACGTGTCGTCCGTGGCCGCCCCGCTGAGCTCGCCGAACGAGGCCGCCTACGACGCATCGAAGGCCGCCCTCGCCTCGTTCTCCGAGGCGATGACGGTCGACCTCTGGGACGACGGCGTAAGAGGAATGGTCGTTTACCCGGGCGTCGTGGACACGGAGCTGTTCAGTCTTCCGGACAACGAGCCAATGATCGCCCAGGTCGATCCGATAAGCGTCGACGAAGCGGTCGGGACGATCATGGAGGCCTTCGTCGCCGACGCGCTTCAGGTGTACGTCCCCACATGGTTCGCCGACCTGGCCACGGGCAAGGCCGCGAACGTCGAGGAATTCCTCGCGGGAGCGGCGGAGTTCGTCCGCCAGCAGAAGTCCGGATCCTGAACACTCCTACTGCGAGTCGGGAAGGATTCCGAAGGCTCGCCAGAGGGGCTTCGAAACCCGGGTGATGAGTCCCAGCTCTTCGAGCAGGCGCGTCACCTTGTACAGCGAAGCCACCACCTCGGCTCTGTGGACTGGATTCTTGTAGTACGCCCGACGCACGACCGAGAGGGGTATCCGGTACTCGACGATCATCTGAGGCGGCACCTGCATCATGGTCCGCGCCATGACTCCGAGAATGAGGGGAGCACCGATGGCGAGACGCAGCCGCCGACGCGCAGAAAGGGCCGGTACCCGCATCTTCAGGTAGTGGCGTGCAAAAGACAGGTGGCGGGCCTCCTCGGTGACGTGGATCCGCATGATCCTCTCGAGAAGCGGATGGAGATCGTTCTCGCTGCGCAAGGCCTTACGCTGGACGTGGTCGATCGGATCCTCACCACCGAGGACGAAGACGAAGAAGAGCTCGGGAAACCTGCGGGCGAGCTTCACGACACGGCGCGCGGCGATGCGCCCGATCTTTGGAAGACCTCCCACCTCGAGTCCGCTGCGATTGACGAACTCCTGGAACATGAGCGAGTGGTGGGCTTCCTCGATGACCTCGTGGTACGCATATCTGAACTCCGGCGAGCGGTTCGGCAGCTCCGAGGCCCACTCGAGCAGTCCGCGCTTCAAGACGCTCTCGAACTGAAGGCCCGCCTTCATCGCCATCGCGATTTCCTGGAGCCCGATGCGCGCTCGTACTTCCTGGGGAAGGTTGCGGTACCAGTCGCTCGCCCCGAGCGGATCGTCCTGGCCGAGCTCCCAGCGAGGATCGGCGGGGTCGATACCGAATCCGGGCTCGTCCCAGGGGACGTCCTTGTACGCCTCGAAATGACGGTCTACCGACTGACGGTTGAGCCGCGCAAGGAGAGACCCCCAACTACCCGATCGTTCCTCGCCGGCCAAAGTGGTCTCGCTCATCGCCGCCTCCAAAGCCAATCCGCCGGCCCCCGGGTCGCAAGGCTATCGATCGGGGCTGGCCCCGGCACTCCGCTGCAGGCGAGGTCACACCGTCTCGGCGACGACGACCTCCGACACCGCAGGTGTCAAGGAGATGGATGCGCTTTCTTCTTCGGGCTGCGCGGGTTGCGACGGCGGCTGCGCCGGCAGGAACCTCGCGGCCATGAGAGTTCCTGCCGCAGCTACACCACCGGCGACGAGACAACCCACGCTGAAGCCGTGAAGAAAGGCTTGCGAAGCCGCTTGGTGCACGACGCCTCCCAACGCCGGGTGCCCGAGAGCCGACAGGCGGTTGGACACGATCAACGCCGCCCCCACCGACTGGTGCGCGGCGTGTGAGAGAGCCGCGGGAAAGTCCGCGGGAAGCTCGTCCGACAGCCGGCTTCCGTAGAGCGATGCGTACACGCTGCCGATCACCGCGACGCCGAGGGTGCCGCCGAGAAGACGTGTGGCGTCGTTGACCGCCGAACCGACGCCGGCCTTGTGGCGGGAGACAGCACCCATGATCGACTCCGTGGCAGGTGCAGAGGTGAAGCCCATTCCGAGGCCGTAGAGCACCATCTGCGCTGCAATGGTCCCGTAACCGGTGTGTGCCGTGAGAACAATGGCCACCCATCCGTAGAACCCGGCAACAGCCAGCAAGCCGGCGCTCACGATGAGTTTCGTGCCGGCACGTACCGCGAGGCGCGTGCCGAGCACGGAACCGACCGCCACGGAGGTTGCGACGGGCAGGAGGTGGACGCCGGTGGAGAGGGGTCCGAAACCCTGGATGAACTGGAAGTACTGCGTCATCAAGAAGATGAAGCCGAACAGCGAGAAGAAGGCCACCGTCACCGAACCACTTGCGGCCGTGAACCGCATGTTGCGGAAGAGGCCGACGTCGAGCATGGGTGAGGCGATCGAGCGTTCCGAGAGGACGAACCCCACGAACAGAGCTGCTGAGAGCGCGAACCCCACGAGGCTCCTCGCGCTCGACCACCCGTAGTCCGGGGCCTCGATGATCGAGTACACGAGAACCCCCATTGCCGCGGTCGATAGCGCGAAGCCCCTCAGGTCCAAGCGGGGCGAGAACGGGTCCTTGGACGTCGGGACGCTCAGGACCACGAAAAGGGCGCCGACCGCCGCCACCGGCACCATGAAGTAGAAGATGCTGCTCCACGAGAAGTGCTCGAGGAGCCAGCCACCGACGATTGGCCCGAGTGCGACGGCAGCCCCGGCGCTCGCGCCCCACAGGCCGATCGCCTGTGCCCGCTCCCGGCGCTCCGTGAAGACGTTCGCGATGAGCGAAAGAGTCGCCGGGAAGATCATCGCGGCGCCCAGACCCATTACGGCGCGCGCCGCGATCAGCTGCGCGGGCGAAGTCGTCAACGCTCCGGCGAGACTCGCCGCTCCGAACACGCCGAGTCCCGCGAGCAGCATCCCCTTGCGGCCGAATCGATCGGACAGGCTCCCGAACGTCAGGAGCAAAGCGGCGAAGACCAGGTTGTAAGCGTCGACCACCCACTGGAGCTGGGTCGTCGACGCGTGGAGCTCCCGCACGAGAGTCGGAAGCGCCACGTTCACGATCGTGGTGTCGAGATTGATGGCGAAGGACGCCAGCAGGAGCGAGACGAGGACGAGGGTCTTCGAGCGCATAACGATGGTCTAATCCGCTGGACTTGAAAAAGTCAAGTAAAAACTATTGAAACTCACGTGGCCGACCTCTAGGCTGCGTTCATGCGCTCTTACGGGCAGTACTGCTCGGTCGCCAAGGCCCTGGACGTCATAGGGGACCGCTGGACGCTTCTCATCGTCCGTGAGCTCCTGATGCAGGGCGAGTGCCGCTACACCGACCTGCTCCACGGCCTGCCCGGTATCGCCACGAACCTCCTGACAGAGCGACTCCGTGACCTCGAATCGGCGGGGATCGTGACCAGGGAGCTCGCCCCTCCTCCCGTTGCGGCCACCGTCTACCGCCTCAGCGATGCGGGACACGAGCTCGAACCGGTGCTCCGCTCGCTCGGGCGGTGGGGCGCCCGTTTCATGGAGGGTGCGGCTCGGGGTGACGAGTTCCGAAGCCACTGGCTGGCGTTCCCCGTTAGCGAGTTCCTCGAGGACCGCGAACCGCAGGGACCTCCCCTCAGCATCGAGGTGCGGGCCGGGGACCGTCCCGCTGTCATCGAAGCTGCAGACGGCCGCGTCACCACCAGGATCGGAGAGTGCGCAGCTCCCGATCTGGTGCTGGAGGGGGACGCGCAGCTCGTGCTCGGCACGCTCATAGGGGACTTGAGCGTCTCGGACGCCAGACGGCTCGGGCTCCGTACGGAAGGACGTGTCGGCGCGCTACGCCGCCTGCGGTCCTCGTGGCGGCAAAGCCGCCGCTAACTCGAGGCATTCGTGAGACCGGAACCGTGTAACGAGATCGGGCGGACGAGCTCACCCGCAGTGCTGCGAACCCACCACGCACCACTCGTGCGCCGCTCCTGGGCGTCGCTGAACCTGTAACGGTAAAGACGCGCCCGCACGTATGTGGGTCGCGCCTCTCCGAACGGTGCCGAGCGAAGGAGCCGTAGTGTCGCCGGATCCGATTGGAGCAGCTTCGAGAGAAAAGGAAGCAGCCATCCATCCGCGTACACGGGCGAGATCCCGACGAACCACATGAGCCAGTCGAGCCTCAGGTGGTACGGCGCGAACTGGCGAGGCTGCCGCTTCGGGTCGCCGGGCTTTCCCTTGAACTCGTACTCCTTCCACTTCGCCCCGGGTCCCGGTGCCGCGTCCGTGGTGGCCTCTATCACCACCTCCTGGCGGACCCGGGTCACGTGTCCGAAGGCCCCGTAGGTGTTCACGAGGTGGAGAGGGTTGAAGCTCGCGTTCATTCGCTGGCGCCCCGACATGAGGTTGCGCAACGGCCAGTAGCTCATGAGCACGACCAGTGCCGTCAGCGCGATCACGAGACCGATGTGCCATTCGGGTGCGGCCAGGTGAGCCGGAGGACCGATCCTGAGCACGGAGTGGAGCAGGCCCTCGTCCACGACCGACAGTCCGATCACGATCGTGAGCAGGTTGAGCCACGAGAAGTTCCCGCTCATCATCAACCAGGCTTGTGTCACGACGATGAACAGGGCGGCGGCGCTCGCGGCCGGTTGAGGGGCGAACAATCCGAAGACCACCACCAGCTGGGTGAAGTGGTTCGCCAGAACCTCGACGCGATGCAACGCGGGACGCAGATGATGGAAACGCCAACTCAGAGGGTTCGGCATCGGCTGGGTTTCGTGGTGATAGTAGAGACAGGTGAGGTCGCGCCAACAGCGGTCTCCGCGCAGTTTGATGAGCCCGGCCCCGAACTCGAGACGGAACAACAGCCAACGCAGGAGCCACATGACGAGACGGGGAGGATCGAGTCCCGCCGGTCCTAGGAAGATGGCCAGGAACCCCGCCTCCAGGAGTAGCGACTCCCAGCCGAAGCTGTACCAGACCTGACCCACGTTCACTATCGAGAGGTACAGGGCCCACAGAGCGAGCCAGACGAGCATCCAGCCCCACACAGGTGCACGGTCGACGAGCCCGACGATCGCCAGGCACGAACCGAGCGCCCCGGCCCAACAACAGCCTGCAAAGAAGCGGTCGGAGTAGTGCAGGTGAAAGAGGCTCGGGGATCTGACGAACGAGGTCCTAGCCACGAACCGCCCCACGGGCAGGATTCCGCTTTCCCCCATCAGCGGGCGGAATTGGTTCGCAGCGACCACGAACGCGATGAGGTAGACGACCGCCATGCCCCGGGTGAAGACGAGCCTGCCGAGCCAATCATCCGGAGCTGAGAACCAACTCACTCGGGTTCGGAGCTCACCCCGACCGTCTCGTCGTCTTTTCGCTCGTCGTCTTTTCGCTCGTCGTCTTTTCGCTCGGCGTATTCGTTTCCGGCCGCTTCGTGATCCCTGACGGGGTGGTCCGGCTCGTACGCGTAAGCCGGCTCCGTCGCGCCGGCCACTGCGAACCGGCTTCTGTTGCGCCAGAGATATGCCATCGTCGCGATCCCGGCTGCGAACAGGCACAGGCCTGCGATCTCCACCGCCAGCGATCCCTGAGGCGAGCTCGTGCGCAGGAATACGAACTCCTCGTAGAAGCGCCCGAGGCCCCAGAGGCCGGCGGTCGCTGCGAGCACGAAACCGGAGGGCCGGTCGCGCAGACGGCGCTCTATGAGAATGAGTATCCCGAAGATGATGAAGCTGTCGATCGCCTGGATGATCGGGACGGGGACGCGTTTCCCGGCTTGTCCCGCGTAGTACATGCCGTACCACGCGGTGGTCCGTGCCCCGCCTCCGTCCACCATGAGCTGAGGTCCGAGCAACCGGCCGATTCCCCATGAAGCCATGAGCACGGGCGACACGAGGTCGAGAGCCCGGACGACCCCGAGCTGCGGGCAGGCCCGTCGGGCGAGCAGGACCCCGGTCGGGATCCCGAGCAGAAGGCCGCCGAAGGAGGAAAGCCCCCCGTGCCAGACGGCGAGGATCTCAGCGGGGTGCGACCCGTAGTAAGAGGTGTCCGAGAGCACGTGCACTGCCCGGGCGCCCACGATCGCGGCGATGACCACCCATATGAAGACACCGGTGAGCCACCGCGTCGGGTACCCGTTCTGGCGAAGTCGCGACTCGAAGTAGCGGTAGGCGAACCAGAAGGTGACAGCCAGGCCGATCCCGTAGGTGTGGACCAGCAGAGGCCCGATGTGGAACGAGACGGGAATCGGTTTCACGCGGCGTCAAGGCTACCGCCGGTCCCGGATCGGCGGGCGGCGAGTCACCGCACCTAACCTGCGGGGGGGCTCGAGAAGGCGAGGTGTCTCGATGGGTCGTCTGGACGGGAAGGTCGCTGTCGTGACGGGTGGTGCATCGGGCATCGGTCTCGAAACGGCGCGACTCATGACCCACGAGGGGGCGCGCGTGGTGGTCGTCGACATCGACGGCGCCGGCGCGAAGCGAGCCGCCGACGAGTTGGACGGCGTCGCCGTAGAAGCCGATGTGGGCGATCCGGCGCAGTGGGAGCAGGTCGCGGAAGCTGCCAAGAGGACCGGAGGAGCTCGAGTCGCGTACCTCAACGCGGGCGTCACGACCGGGCAGGAGGATCTTTCGGCGGTCGACGATCGCTCCTACCGGAGGATCATGGCGGTGAACGTCGACGGGGCTGTCTTCGGCATTCGCGCGCTCCTGCCGCAGATCGTCGAGAACGGCGGAGGAGCCCTGGCGGTGACCTCGTCGCTGGCAGGTCTGATCGCGTTCCCCGCCGATCCGCTCTACACGATGACGAAGCATGCACTGGTCGGGCTCGTGCGCGCCCTGGCCCCGCGACTCGAAGCGCAACACGTCACGATCAACGCGATCTGTCCGGGCCTCGTCGACACCCCGCTCATCGACGGCGAGGTGCGAGACGCGATCCTCGGCACGGGTTTTCCGCTCATAGCTCCTCAGTTCGTGGCCGAGGCGGTGCTCGAGGCGCTGACCGGGGATGCATCGGGTCAGGCGATCGTCGTGCAGGCCGGCAGGGAGCCTGTGGCCTACCGCTTCGGACGGGCCCCCGGGCCGCGTATCGAAGGGGCGGAGGGAAAGGTCCCGCCGGGTTGGCTGGCCGACCAGGGTCAGCAACCGCGAGGCGAGTAGACCGGTCCTAAGGCCTGCCGGCGCCCACCAGTCCGTTGTTCCAGATGCCGGCGTAGCTCACCGTTTCCCCGGTCTCGGGCGCCTGGATCACTTCGCCTCCACCCACGTACATCGCGACGTGCTGGATGCTGCTCGTCCCGTCGTTCCAGAACAGCAGGTCACCAGGCTCGAGAGACGAAAGCGGTATGTGCACGATGGCGTCGTACTGCGCCTGCGCGGTGCGGGGGAGGCTGACACCCGCCTGTCTCCACGCCCATTGTGTGAGCCCCGAACAGTCGAAGCCGCGCCCGGGCGACTCGCCTCCCCAGACATAGGGCACACCCAGCTGGCTCCTCGCCGCCGCGACAGCCCCTTCGCCGCCGGGAGCCACTGCGATGGTCGTCACGACAGGCCCGAGCCCCGACGCTGAGCGAGTTATCGATCCACTCGACGAGGTTGCGACCCGCCTCGCGGCCGCGGACGCGGCAGCGGCCTGAGCAGCCACGCGTGCCTCGAACGCCTGTTGCTGCGCCCTCGCCTCTGCGGCCTGCTGCTCGGCGACGAGGGTGGCGATCTGGCCTTTTACCCTTCCGAGGGTCTGCTGCTCCTGTTGCTGGGTGGCCTGGGCGGACTGCCTCGCCGCCGCAGCCTGGCTCTGCGCCGCCTGCGCCTGCGTCTCGGTCGCCTGCAACTGAGACTCTTCGGAGCTGAGCTGGGCCTGGAGCTGGTGGAGGCTGTCGATCGACGTCGACAGGTTGCCTGCCGCGACGGTCCGGTACTCCTGCGCAACCCCGATCTCCGAACCCCCCGAGGCGAAGAGCGCATCGAGCGATCCGTCGGTGCCGTTCATGTAATCCGAGAGCGCTTGCCGTCTGAGCGTCGCCTCAGCGGCCGATACCTTTTCTTTTGTGACGCTTATGTTGCTGTCAGTTTGCGCCATCTCCACAGAGAGCTGCTGAACCTGTTGCTGAGCCGCGTCGTACTGCTGTGAGAGCACGTCGAGGCGTTGCCCTTCCGCCTGGATCTGCTTCGTGAGCGCAGAAGCCTCCGCTTGCGCGCTCGAAAGGGGATCAGCTGCAGAGGTCGATGCGAGGAGGAGCAGCGGGAGGGACACCGCTGCCGCCATTGCGGCACTGATCGCGACTAGCCCGACTCTCCGAGCCGAGTTGCCCCGCAAGGATGAGGGTACCCGCCTCGATCGCGCCAATCGACCGTTTCCGGCGCGACTCACAATGGGTCAAGTGTCTAGCCCGTTCTTCACCGAGCACGCAAGCATTTGCCTCTTCGACGACTCGCGTTTCGCGCGATTCGCGAGGGCGCAAAGTTGCGCAGAGTGTCAAAAAGGCGCGAAAGGCCTCGGAGTCGCGATTCGGAAGAAAGTTCCATGTATGCGATCCTCCGCGAGCAAACTTCGAATCACGTCGAATAACGTCGATGTTGTGCATCCGATAGAACGCCTGCGTCACGTGGCGCGCTCGGGTTGGGCGGGTTCGTCGATTCTCGCCTCCGAGGCGGCATGGGCGCTTGCGGACCTGGCGGAGACCGAGGCGCCCGCTCTCGTGCCCGCATGCCGGCGCTTGCTCGACCGCCAACCCGGCTGTGGCCCGCTCTGGTGGATGGCGGCGCGCGTCTTGTGCGCGGGCGATCCCGTTGCCGAGGCGCTGTGGTGCGCAGAGGCTCTCGAGGAGGACCCGACCGAATACGTGGCTCGTCAAGTGGTGCCTCGGCAGTCGCGGACTGTGAGTCGAGGAGGGATCGGCGAAGTCGCGAGCGCCGACCTCGTGCTGGTCGAGGTCGACGCTCTAGGGCGGGGAGGAATGGTCATCGACCCGGCGCGCAGAGGACTTCTCGAATCGGCGCGCGCAGCCGAGGTCCCGGTATGGGTGCAGTCGGGGGTCGGCCGTGTTCTCCCCGGACGTCTCTTCGCCGTGATGGCTTCGCGCATGCGTTCGGATGACGCGCACCGCGTGCTCGTGGATCACCGAAATGTCGAGAAGGTCGTAGGGCCGAGCGGAGCGCGTGCCCTCGCTGTCGCATTGACCGACTTCGACTGCCCCGAGCCTCCTGAATTGCTCGAGGATCGTTGAAGCTCCTTCACTTGGAGAGTGAAAGCGGCACGAAAGTAGGATTCGGGTATGTCAGAACGCAGTCGCAACCTTCCTCGGCGCTCATGTTTCTCCACACCCGGTTCTAACGAGCGGTTCCTCGAGAAGGCGCCTTCGGTTCCCGCGGACATGTCCTTCCTCGACCTCGAGGACTCGGTGGCTCCTCTAGAGAAAGAAGCCGCACGTGCGAAGGTGGTCGAGGCGATCCGCAAGCAGAGCTGGGACGACCGCGTCCTGTGCGTGAGGGTCAATGCATGGGACACCGAGTGGACCTACGGCGATGTGATAGAGGTCGTCGGCAACGCGGGCGAGCGTCTCGACGAGGTGATGCTCCCGAAGGTCCAGAGCCCCGCCGAGGTGGTGGCGCTCGACCTGCTGCTCAACCAGGTCGAGAAGACGAACGGGCTGCCCCCGGGTCACATCGGCATCGAGGCGCAGATCGAGACGACCCGCGGTCTCATAAACGTCGACGAGATCTGCGCGGCCTCGGCGCGCCTCGAGACCATCATCTTCGGGCCCGCCGACTTCGCAGCCTCCATGGAGATGCCGGTCCTCACGGGTGGGGTTCAGATACCGGAGTACCCGGGTGACCATTTCCACTACGTCTTCTCGCGCATCTTGATGGCAGGGAGGGCCAACGGCCTCCAGGTGATCGACGGCCCGTACCTGAAGGTGAAGGACATGGACGGCCTACGGGACTTCGCGACACGCACGCGGATCTTGGGCTACGACGGCAAATGGGCTCTCACGCCAGACCAGGTGACCGCCCTGAACGAGATCTACTCACCGACGCAGGAGCAGTTCGACAGGGCGTGGGACATCCTCGACGCGTACGAGAAGGCCACGGGGACCGATCGCAAGGGCGCTGTCATGTTCGGCGACGAGATGATCGACGAGGCGAGCCGCAAGATGGCCACGAAGTTCGTCACCCGCGGTGAGCGCGCAGGCTTGAGCCGGTCGGCCACCTAGAGATCTGCCGGCCGGACTGCCGGACCGCTCTTCAGCTCTTCGCCCGCTCTACGAGACGGCGGGCCACCACCTTGAGGGCGAGAGTCTCGTCCGCCCCTTCGAAGATCGAGAGAACGCGCGCATCGACGAAGTAGCGGCTCACGGCGAACTCCTCGGCGTAACCCATGCCCCCGTGTACCTGCATGGCCTCACGCGTGACCCATTCGGCCGCCCTGCATACGTATGCCTTCAACATCGAGGCTTCGAGTGAGCCCTCCCCCTTAGCCATGAGGCAGCGCGACCTGGTAGGAGAACTGACGTGTTCCCTGTATCAGCACGGCCATCCGTGTGAGCTTCGCCCGCGTCAACTGGTACTCGAGGATCGGCTTGCCGAACACCACACGGTTCGCCGCGTACTCGTAAGCCGCTTCGTAGGCCGCCTGCATGAGCCCGAGCGCACGGGCGGCGGTCTGGAGGCGGCCGTTCTCGAAGCCCTCCATCTGCAGGTAGAAACCGCGGCCCTGCCCCTCGGACTCCCCGACGAGGTTCTCCGATGGGACGAACCAGTTCTCGAAGGCGATCTCGTAGGAGTGCATGCCGCGGTAGCCGATCGTGTCGATCGGGCGCCCTTCCATGCGCCCGGCGGGGTCGTCCCGTGGGCGGCCATCGGAAGCAGGGTCCTGCGTGAACACGAATCCTTGGCCGTCACCGCGCGGTTTCTCGACAATGAATATGGAGAGGCCGCGGTGAGCCTTGGACCTGTCCGGGTCGGTGCGCGCCAGGAGCATGAGGATGTCGGCCCGCGCCGCGAAGGTGCACCAGGTCTTGACCCCGTTTATCCGCCAGCCGCCGTCCGTCGGCGTCGCCGAGGTGGAGATGGACGCCACGTCGGAGCCGAAGTCCGGCTCGGTAACGGCGACAGCGTTCATGACCTCTCCGGATGCGAGCTTCGGCAACCACTTGGACTTCTGGTCGTCCGATCCCCCGGCCACGAGCGCCCGCGAGAGGATCTCTGGGCGCGTTATGAGCGAGCCACCGGCCCCGAGCGATCCCCACGACAGTTCCTCGGTGGCCACGACCATGCCCAGGTAGTCGCTCTCGCCCCCGCCTGCGAACCCGCCGTAGTCCTCGGGGATCGACAAGCCGAACGCGCCCATCTCGGCGAGGCCGGAGATGATGTCCTCGGGTATGTCCTCGTTCTCTCGGTGGATCTGCTCGGCGCGCGGCCGCAGCTGCTCCTCGGCGAAGCGGTGGAACGTGTCGCGCACCATTTCGAAATCGGGGTCGAGGTGTCGGTCTCCGGCCTGCCCGCACATCCCGGCGAGGAGGACGGGGTCGCGGAAGCGCTCGGTGAAATCGTCTACCGGAGCGAGCCAGTCGCGCGAGATGCCCCAGAGCTCCACTCTTCCCGCGGCACGTGAGGCGACGTCGCATACGACGTCTGCGATGAAGGCGCACACGATGAGCGCCTCGGTTCGGCCGTGCTGCGCGTACTCGAGGGCTGCCTCGGCCGTACGCGCCCCGGCCGCTGCGTGTGCCACGTCGTAGGAGATCACCTGGTCGGCTTCCGGGTCGCCCGAAGAGGCGAGCTTCGCGACCGCCGCGATCACCGCCGACCCGGCGAGCTCCACGGCTCTCGAAGCCAACTCGAGGTCGGAGGTCGTGACGTTCGCGAAGCTCGCGACGTTCGCCGCGGACGTGGTGGCGTCGTTCGGGTCGTGCGCTTCCATTTCTCCGACTCCTGACACTGTCGAGCGAGGGTGTTCAAGTCGAATTCGCCGTGGGCGCCCGGGCTATGACCGTCACGAGCGGCGGCAGCACGACCGATTCGTCACCGGGGTCGACACCGGTTAGCGAAGCCAGGTACACGCTGACCGGACCGGGTCCCGCGCCTGCGGGCGCCTCCGCCCAGGCGTCGGTGATCTCGAGCCCTGCGTCCTTTATGAGCCCCGGCAGAAGGGCACCGACGTCTGCATGGCGCGCGTCGGCCATCGACATGGGCGTGCCTCCGACTCGGCCGGCGGAGGTGATCGGCTCCTGCGCCACGAGAAAGCCACCGACTCGAAGTACGGCGCGCATGCGCCCGAGCACGATCCCCGGTTCGACGACGTGCATCAAGAGGAACCGGCAGAACGCGAGGTCCACGGGCTCGGGCAGCAACAGGTCCTCTCCTGCCTGCGTTATCGCCAGCACCTGGCTGTAGGCCGCCGCCGCCGCCGCCGTCTCGTCCCTGGCGCGCGGATCGCTGTCGACCGCATAGACGCGGCCGGACTGCCCGACGATCTCGGCGAGCGCGACGGAGACGTCTCCTCCTCCAGCCCCCACGTCCACGCACTTCCAGCCGGGCCCTATGCCGAGGCGCTCGAGCGCGGTGGCGAGGGGACGGCGGTAGACGTCGTCGCGCAGGGCCTTGAACACTCCGGAGAAGCTATCCGGCTCGGTTCCCCTATAGCCTCGCCTTCCGTGAAAGTGACGATGTTGTTGTGCGACGCAGCTCAGGTCGCCGACGGAAAGCTCTTCGTGCTCGGTGGTGGCTGGTCTCTCACCGGGCCTGACCCGACACCTTCTGCCATCGCCATGAAGATCGATGTCGGGTGGCACGAAGCGGAGAAGGCGCATCACTGGGAGCTCTATCTCGAGGACGCGGACGGACGTCCTGTGATGGTGGACACCCCGGAGGGGACGCACCCCGTCGAGGTGAGAGGCGAGTTCAACGTGCAGCGACCTCCGACGGTTCCCGAGGGCACGCCCATCGACGTGGCGTTGGCGGTGAACCTCGGGCCTCTCCCACTTGCCTCCGGTAACCGTTTCACTTGGCGCCTCACGATCGACGGGGACGCCGAAGAGGACTGGGCCCTCGGCTTCACCACCCGTCCTCGGCCCGCGTCGTAGAGTCGACTCGCCATGACCGTCCACGAGCGTCCGTTCGGTCGTTACTTCGAGGACTTCGAGGTCGGTGATGTCTACCGCCACTGGCCGGGCAAGACGATCACCGAGTACGACGACCACCTTTTCTGCATGATCACGATGAACCACCATCCGCTGCACACCAACAGCTGGTTCGCCGAGCACGAGACCGTGCACGGCCGCAACCTGGTGGTCGGCAATCTCGTCTACTCCCTCGCGCTCGGGATGAGCGTCCCCGACGTGAGCGGTTCCTGCATCGCCAACCTCGAGGTCGAGTCCCTCTCTCACCGGAGCCCGACCTTTCACGGCGACACCATCTATGCGGAGTCGAGGGTGCTCGAAAAGGTGCCTTCGTCTTCGAAGCCCGACCGTGGAGTGGTGACGGTGGAGACGAAGGCTTTCAACCAGCGCGGCGAGGAGGTCTGTTACTTCCGTCGCAAGGTGATGGTCTGGAAACGCGCTTCGGCCCCCGCGCGCGGCCGTCCTTACGAAGAGAACGAGGCCTGGGACTAAGTACCGAGGAAGCGAAGGATCGCCTCGTTCACGGCTTCGGGCCTTTCGAGGTGAAGGAAGTGACCGGCGCCGGGAATCGTGGTCTGCTCCGAGCCCTCGGAGAGGAACGGAAGCACGTCGCCCACCATCTCGAAGGCCATGCAGCCGTCTTGTCCGCCGTGGAGGTAGAGCGTGGGTTGCGGCGGGGGAGAGCCGGCCGCAGCTTGTGCAGCGGCATAGGCGGGGTCGTGCAGCGACGTGTCGAACATCGCCCGGTAGTAACCGATCGCCGCCTCGAGGTTCGCAGGGTCGCCGATCGCCTCCTTAACCTTCGAAGTATCGAATCTCGCGTCGTATCCCGGTGACCAGTCCGCCCAGAGCTTGTCTATGAACAAGAGCCCGTCCTTCGAGACA
This sequence comes from uncultured Acidimicrobiaceae bacterium, assembly GCA_963737015.1. Lineage (GTDB taxonomy): Bacteria > Actinomycetota > Acidimicrobiia > Acidimicrobiales > UBA8190 > CAVTQZ01. The sequence continues at coordinate 308,732 of CAVTQZ010000001.1, forward strand.
GCGAACTCTGCGAGCGGTGTCTGGAAGAAGAAGACGTAGAAGCTGCGCTTCAGCTGCTCGTACTCGAAGAAGGAGGTCGCGACCGCGCCGAGGGGAGGGACGGCCATCGTCACGACCCTCCGCCATCTCGAGGGCTCGAGTGGTGCGGCGCTGTACGCAGCTGCGGCTCCCCAGTCGTGACCTATGAGGACGGCCCGCTCGTCCCCGCCGAGTGCCTCGTGCAGCGCACACGCGTCTGCGCCGAGAGCCCCTGTCTGGTATCTCCCGTCCTTCGGGATTTCCGTCGGGGCATATCCGCGCATCCAGGGAGCCACGGCCCTGTATCCCCCTTGTGCGAGAGCGGGAAGGAGGTGCCTGTAACCGTTGGCGGTGTCCGGGAACCCGTGCAGACAGAGAGCCAGAGGGCCGTCTTCGGGACCTTCGCACAGGCATGTGAACTCGATCCCGTTCGCGCTTACAGTGCGCAGGTCCATCTGGGGCAGGCTAGTGGTGCAGTGGGAGGGGGTTCCGAGCTGCGCGTCGGCTTCTACGGGGTGAGGGGTTCGTGTCCGGTCTCCGGTGAGCGTTACCTGCGCTACGGGGGCCACACCGCCTGCATCGCCGTGGAAGTGAGCGACGAAAAGCCGATCGTGATCGATCTCGGTAGTGGCCTGCGTCCGCTCGGATACGCGCTCGAAGGGCGTCTCGGCGCCGACCAGCCGATCGAGATGACCGGTCTGTTGAGCCATCTCCACTGGGACCACATCGTGGGTTTGCCCTTCTGCACACCGCTGCTTCGCGAGGGGGCGAAGATGCAGGTCTTCGGGCCACCTCAAGAGTCCGGGACCCTCCAGGAAGTGATCGACTCGGTTGTGAAGCCGCCGTACTTCCCCGTGACCGTCGACGAACTAAAAGGTCACATCGAATTCCACGAAGTCGGCCACGAGGACCTGGCAATCGGCTCGGCAAAGGTGAAGGTGAGGCTGGTTCCTCACATCGGCGCCACCCTCGGCTTCCGTATAGATGCAGAAGGTGCCTCAGTCGCGATCGTCTGTGATCACCAGGCTCCCGACGACATGACTTCGATCGACGCGGCCGTGCTGGAGCTCTGCGACGGGGCGGACCTCATAATTCACGATGCCCAGTACACCGAATCCGAGTATCCGGCTAAGAAGACCTGGGGACACTCGACGATCTCCTACGCGCTCCACGTCGCAGCCGAAGCAGGCGGGAGATCGCTCGCCCTTTTCCATCACGACCCCACACACTCCGACGACGACATCGACGCGATCCTCGACGAGGTGCGCGACCTGCCGGAGGCGAGGAAGCTCGAGGAAGTGACAGCCGCAGCGGAAGGAGCGGTCCTGGACCTCGGGAACGGTTGATGGGGCGCCAGTTCGACGAGGCCCGCTTCAGGGAGACGCTCGGCCATTTCGCCACCGGCGTCGTGATCGTCACCGGTTCCGAGGATCGCCTCCCGTACGGGTTCACCGGCCAGGCCTTCACATCTCTTTCGTTGGAGCCACCGATGGTCGCGTTGGCGCCTTCGAAGGTCTCGACGAGCTGGCCGCCGATAGCACGGGCGGGAAGGTTCTGTGTGAACGTCCTGGCGGAGGATCAAGAGGCGCTCGCACGGGACTTCGCCGTCTCGGGTGGGGACAAGTTCGGAGGTGTCGGATGGCGCGCGGCCGCCAATGACGCCCCTGTCCTCGACGGGGTGATCGCCTGGGTGGAGTGCAGCATCGTGGCCTCACATGACGCAGGTGACCACCTCGTGGTGTTCGGGCTTGTAGAGGAAATGGGCGTCAACGGGGGAAGACCGCTGCTCTTCTACCGGGGCGGCTTCGGGACCTTCTCTGCCTGAGAGCCTCTTGGAAAACTCGCCCGGATCTCGCCCGGTCGCCGCTTTCGCCGGGCTGCGGCGCTCTCGATAGCTTTGCCCGGCGTGCCGAAGATCATCCCTTCCGACGTGGTTCAAGACGTGGTCCTTGTCGAGCCCGAACTCCACGGTGACGAGAGAGGACGGTTCGTAGAGACCTATCGCCGGTCGTGGTTCACCCACGGACGAGAGATGATCCAGGCCAACCGCTCCGAGAAGCAGGCGGGAGCGGTCGTGGGTCTGCACTATCACCTGCACCAGGCGGACTACTGGTACATGTTGCGAGGGCGCGCACGCGTCGTCCTACACGATCTGCGGGTCGGTTCCCCGACGGACGGCGCGACTCTTTCGGTGGACCTCGACGGCGACACCGACCGCGGGATCTTCATCCCGCCCGGAGTGGCGCACGGGTTTGCCTCGTTGACCGACCTTCTTCTTTGGTACCTCGTGGACGGTTACTACAACCCGGCCGACGAGCTGGGCTTGGCGTGGGACGACACCGAGGTGGCAGCCGACTGGGGAGTTTCGGACCCTGTCCTCTCGAAGCGTGACCGCTCGAACCCCTCGCGCTCGGCGATCGACCCGGCGTTTCTTCCGCACTACGGGCTTCGGACGTGAGCTCGGGGCGAAGTCGACTGTCACCCCGTCTGGACGCGGGGTTCGGAAGACGGCACGCTGACTCTGTGGACGAGGCTCAGCAGTGGGAGGAGTTCGGGCGTTGGCTCGCTGAACAACGCGAAGAGCGCGGGCTGCGCCGTAGAGACGCGGCTCGAAAGGCCAAGGTCTCGGAATCGGTATGGCGTGACCTCGAGACGGGCCGGAAGGAGGCGATAGGAGGGATCCGTCTCCTTCCGAACCCGAGTCGAGACGTCTTGACGAGCGTTGCGAACGCGCTCGAACTTCCCGTCGAGGAGTTGTTGGCACGAATCGGCCGAACGACCGCCGGCCGCAGCTCCGCTGGCCGGAGCCTCGGCACGGGCGAGACACGCCTAGAGGAAGACGGATCTCTTTTGTCGCTGAAGTTCAAGCGGCTGTCCGATCGGGATCGCCAGATCGTCGAGCGTCTAATCGACTCCATGCTGGAGAGCTCCGAGAGCTGATGCGGTTCGGCATCTTCTACGAGCTGCAGCTCCCCCGTCCTTGGGCCGCCGAGGACGAACACGAGCTAATCCGCAACGCTCTGTCGCAGGTCGAGCTCGCCGACAGGCTGGGCTTCGACTACGTGTGGGAGGTCGAGCACCACTTCCTCGAGGAGTACTCGCACTCCTCGGCCCCCGAGGTCTTTCTCGCGGCGGCGAGCCAACGGACCAGTGAGATCCGCCTGGGCCACGGGATCGTCCAACTGCCCTTGGGCTACAACCACCCGGCTCGGGTCGCAGAGAGGATCGCGACGTTGGACCTCGTGTCGGACGGCAGGGTCGACTTCGGCACGGGGGAGTCGAGCTCCGAGGCCGAGCTCGGCGGTTTCGGCGTCGATCGAGACTCAAAGAGAGCGCAGTGGCGCGAATCGCTCGACGCCGTCGTCCGGATGATGGTGGAGGAACCTTTCACCGGATACGACGGCGAGTTCCTGAAGATGCCTGCGCGAAACGTCGTACCGAAGCCGTTGCAGCGTCCACATCCTCCGTTGTGGGTCGCGTGCAGCCGCCGCGACACGATTCATCTCGCTGCCATACTCGGCATCGGCGCTCTTTCCTTTTCTTTCATCGATGCCGACGAGGCGAAGGCGTGGGCAGACGATTACTACTCGACAGTCGCATCGGAGGACTGTGTACCGGCGGGGGAGACGGTCAACGCGAACCTCGCGTGCGTACTTCCGTTCATGTGCCACCACGACGAGGAGACGGCGATCGATCGCGGTCTCGACGGTTGTCACTTCTTCGGTTATTCGTTGGCGCACTACTACGCCTTCGGCGCGCACCGTCCCGGCATGACCGACGTGTGGAGCGAGTTCCTCCAGAACCGCGACAGGTTCGGGTTCAGCCGCACGATCGCAGACGCGTACCGGCCACCCACTCGGTGCGCAGTTGTTCGAACAGGGCATGGGTTCCCTCCGCGGCGCCATCGGCACGCCGGCGCAAATCCGCGAACTGGTGCGGGCGTATGAGGACGCCGGAGTCGACCAGCTCATATTCGTGAGTCAGGCAGGACGCAACAAGCACGAGCACATATGCGAGTCGCTCGAACTGTTCGCGTCCGAGGTCATGCCCGAGTTCCACGACCGCGCCGAGTCCATGGACAAAGAAAAAGAGAGCCGTCTCGCTTCTGCGATCGACTCGGCTTTGAGCCGCCGACCTCCTGCCCGGGCACCGGACCCCGGTTACGTCATTCCCGCGGTGCTCAAGTTCTGAGACGGATCGAGCCTGACTCGCGCACATCTTGCTGGAAGCCGGTCCGGCTTGCGTGCGTGGCTAGGCGTATTGCATCGATGTGATTGTGCGCTGCGTAGGAAGAATGAAACGTTGTCGTCGCCGCGGTACCCATCGGTCCCACCATTCGGTTGAATAGAGATGATGACCCTCGTCCTCCTGCTGGGCGCGATCGCAATAGTGGGCGCCGTGGTCGTTCGGGCCACGTGGCGCCGGGCACTCGACGAGAGACAGTCTGTGCGCGACTACCACCACACCTTGGAGACGCTGCGCCATCTCTCAGACCGAAACCCGGTCTCCGATAAGAAGGCGCGTCGTGCTTCGAACGGCAACGGATCACCTCCGGCTCCTTCGCCCGCGGCTCCTTCGCCCGCGGCTCCTGCCCCCGCAAATGCCAGGAGCCTGATCGGCCGATCCGGCCCGAGCCGTGAGACCGCCTCCACGGCCGCGCCGATTCGCACCGTCGCTGCCAGTTGGCTGAGAGCGGGAAGGCGCCCTGATTCGAAGGCTTCTCCAGCTACCGCTCCTGCACCCACGCCGGCCCCCGCTCCAGCGCCGGCGAAGGCGCCCGCGCCCGCCAGGGTAAGCGCCCATCGGAGTGTCTATCGGGCGGCGCCCTCCCAGGCGGTTGCCCAGCTCGCCTCAGGGAGTCCCAAGTACAAGAAGGTGCTCAAGGCGAGCACGACCCGGAACTTCGAAGCGCCGCGGCACGCCATGGTCGCGGCCGCGGCAGTCGTCTTCCTCGCAGCCGTGGTGGCGGTCGCGATACTGGCGGAGCCCTCGGCCAAGACGCCCTCCCACAACGCTTCGCGCAGCGGGTCGGCGGTGACCCGGACCACTTCGCCGCAGCCCCACCACTCCGCCGCGCAGGGTCACGGGTCGCCGACCTCGACCACCGCGCCGACACTTCAGCCGACCACTTCGACGACGGCGGCTGCGGCCTATTCGGCTCCGTCCTCGAATTACGTGGTGGCGCTGTCAGCTTCGGGGCCGTGCTGGATCCTCGCGTCCGACGTGTCGACAGGACGCGTGATCTGGACCGGCACGATGCGCGCCGGCCAAACACAGCAGATCCCGGTGACGGGATCGATCCTTTTGAGGCTCGGGGCGGCCTTCTCCGTCGCTGTGACCCTGGACGGGGAGCCGGTCGTGCTGCCAATCGGACATGCCTCGCCCTTCAATGTGACCTTCCAGGCGGCGTGACCTTTCAGGAGACCTGAGGCACCGGCCCTTGTGAGGACGTCGGTGCGAACGGGTATGAGACATCGTTCGGGCTGGTGGCCGGGCTGCCGGGTCCCATCCAGGCTCTGGAGGACACACAGGGTTGTTACTATGGTCATAGGAGAAATCCCGAGTAGATCGGTCACGAAATCCGCCTCGCCGGATGGTCCTGAGGCGGCTGTGGCCCCGAGGTGATGATGGTCAACACCCAAGTCGATCTGGGTCGCTACAAGCTGGGTTGGAGCGACGTCGAGGACTACGTCTTCAAGCCCAAGAAGGGCCTCTCGGAGCAGATCGTCCGGGAGATGTCCGAGATGAAGGGCGAGCCGGCGTGGATGCGCGACTTTCGCCTTCGATCGCTGAAGCGCTTCTTCGCGAAGCCGATGGCTCCCTGGTTCGCGGTGAACATGCCGGACCTCGACTTCGACAACATCTACTACTACGTGAAGCCCATGCAGGGTCAGGTGAAGGACTGGGATGCACTTCCCGAGTCAATCAAGAACACCTACGAGAAGCTCGGCATCCCAGAAGCAGAGCGCAAGTACCTCGCAGGGGTCACCTCACAATATGAATCCGAAGTCGTGTACCACCGCAATCGCGAAGACCTGGAAGCGCAAGGTGTCCTCTTCTGCGACATGGACACGGCGGTCCGCGAGTACCCCGACATCGTCCGCAAGTGGTTCGCCACGATCATCCCGCCGAACGACAACAAGTTCGCTGCGTTGAACTCGGCGGTGTGGTCCGGGGGGTCCTTCATCTACGTCCCACCGGGCGTGAAGGTCGACATGCCGCTGCAGGCCTACTTCCGGATCAACGCGGAGAACATGGGGCAGTTCGAAAGGACGCTGATCATCGCGGACGAAGGTGCGCAGGTCCACTACATCGAGGGTTGTTCCGCGCCGGTTTATTCCACCGATTCCCTGCACTCTGCTGTCGTCGAATTGGTCGCTCTGCCCGGGAGCCGCATCACCTACACGACCATTCAGAACTGGTCGAACAACGTGTACAACCTCGTCACCAAGCGAGCGCGAGCGGAAGCGGAAGCTCACGTCGAATGGATCGACGGCAACATTGGTTCTCGCCTCACCATGAAGTACCCGTCGGTTTACCTCATGGGCCCGAAGGCTTCCGGTGAAGTGCTCTCGGTGGCATATGCCGGAGAAGGCCAGCATCAGGACGCAGGAGCGAAGATGTTCCACGTCGCCGGCGAGACGTCTTCCACGATCATCTCGAAGTCGATATCGAAGGACGGAGGCATCACGACCTACCGGGGCAAGGTCCACGTGGATGAGGGCGCCAAGAAGACGAAGAGCTTCGTCCGGTGCGACGCTCTTCTGCTCGACGACCAGAGCAAGTCGAATACGAAGCCCTACATGGAGGTCGCCGAACGAGATGCGCAGATCGGACACGAGGCCACGGTCTCGAAGATCGGCCAGGACCAGCTGTTCTATTTGATGAGCCGCGGACTCTCCGAGAGCCAGGCCATGGGCATGATCGTCAACGGCTTTATCGAGCCGGTCACCCGGACCCTTCCGATGGAGTACACGGTCGAGTGGAGCCGGTTGATCGAACTACAGATGGAGGGGTCGGTCGGCTGACGCCTTTGGGTGGCAGTCGGCCGTTCCGCTGATTGACGGACGTCATGAGGCTCACGTGCTTTGCGGGCTTGAAAGGATCTAGCCGGTGCCGATGCGTGAGGAGTGCAAGCACTTCCAGAGCCGCACATACGCGACCGGAGAGGTGGTTCGTTTCTGCGAGCTCGATCTCGCACCCGAGGCTCCCTGGCGGTGTCCTGAGAACTGCTCCTCCTACGAGAGACGCCTCGCCGGAGCGGGCTGGGTGCGGGGGAGCCTCGTTGAGCCACCGGTCGAGGACGAGCCTGTGCCGGGAGGCCCGGACGTCGCACGTCTGCTCGAGGAGGCAGAGGACATAGTCGACGCTGTCGTGCCTCAGACCCTGTCGGAGGTGAGGACCGAGGAGAAGCGCGCTGAACCCCGGCGCATGGGCCGACGCCGCTGGCCCTGGAACCGGCGCGCCTGAGGCCCGGCGGTCAGCGGCCTTTGAACTTGGGGTCGCGTTTGGCGATGAATGCCGACATCGCCTCGACGAGGTCGTCCGACTGGAGAAAGCCCGCATTCCACGTGGCGACGTAGTTCAGGCCTTCTGCGACGTCCCTCTCCTCGGAGGCGTTCAACACAGCCTTCGTGCCTTGAACGGCCAGAGGCGAGTTGGACGCGATCTCGGCCGCCAGTGCAGCGGCGGCTTCCTGGGTCGCTGACGCGTCCGCAAGTACGTCGTTCACGAGACCGATCTCGCGCGCCCGCTGCGCCGTGATGTCCTTTCCGGTGTAGGCCAGTTCTGCGAGGGGTCCTTTTCCGATGATCCGTGGCAGGCGCTGAAGGCTTCCCAGATCGGCGACGATTGCCACTCGCGTCTCGCGAACGGAGAACACGGCGTCCACGCTCGCCAAGCGAATGTCGCACGCACTGGCGAGGTCCACCCCGCCACCGATGCAATAGCCGTGAACGGCGGCGATGACCGGTTTCGGGCAGCTGGCCACCGAGGTGATGGCCCCTTGCAGTCGCAGGATGTTCGAACGCGCTGCCAGGGCCCGGGCTGCCATCGACTGCGGCGGTGGACGCTCTTCTTCGCCCGCGTCTCCGCCCGTGTCGGACAGCAAGCCGGCCATGGCCTTCAGGTCGAGGCCCACGCTGAAGTGCGGACCCCGCGCGGCGACGACTATGGCTCTCACGTCCCGGTCGGCCGAAAGCTCCGACATAGCCGTCGGCAATTGCTCGAAGAACGACTGAGCCATTGCGTTTCGGGCTTCGGGGCGGTCGAGCCAGAGGGTTGCGACGTGGCCGGAGCGCTCGATCTTTATGACGCCGGCTTGTGGTCCTTCCGGTGTGGGTGACATCCCATCAACACTAAGGCCAAGGTCCGGGATCTCTTCTGAGGAAGCTGGGAATTCATCGGGCGCCTTGCAATTGCAGGTTCAGCGCTTCCAGGGTCTCACGCTCGTGTTTCACGCCGAGGATCGCCCGCAGTCGGTCGGCGTCGACATGGGTGAGGATCGCTTCCCCGACGATCTGACGAAGAATCGGTGCGGGAATGTGATATCGACGTGAGGCACCTGCCGGTGCAGCTCCCGGAGGACCGCCCGAGGAATGTCGACACCGGAGGGGTCGAAGTCGCCGAGGTAGTAGAGAAATGCCGGCTTTCCCTGCTGCGCGATCGCCATGGCTGCGGAGTGGAGGAAGCTGAGTGAGGCGTAACCTCGGGTCGGCATCAGTGGAACGTCCCACTCCTCGGTGACCTCGTAGATCACCCCGGCGAGTGCGTCTTTTCCAGCCAGACCTCCACATAGGAGTCCTGTTCTTGCCACAGGGCCCGACGGTAGAAGCGAGCCGTCTCCTCGAGGGCATCTTCGAGGGAGCTCCACGTGTTCGGCTTTCGCATCCACCGTGTGTTGTCGGCCAACCACTGATACGGCAGAGACCCGGCGCGGCGCATCTCGGAAGCCAGCCGGACGACAGTGCTCCTGTACTCGGTCTCCGTCTTCGCGACCAGACCCCGCGTCACGAGCGCATAGAAGAGACCGCGACAAGTGGCCGGGTGCTGCTCGGCCAGAATGTCGAGGATCGCCGCTCGGATCATCCCGATCTCGGCTTCCGATCGTCGACGTCTTGTGTGACTAGTTCCATAAGCCATTGCGCCCAGACCGTAGTGGTGGGGTGTGACATTTCCGAGCAGGCGAGCGGTGGCTGGGCGTGGACAATTCTTCCTGCTCAGAGCCCTATCGGGGCCCGGTAGGATCGGTTCGAGCCCCGGTTCTCCGGGCTCGTTCACCGAAGCTCCCAAGCCCCGAAAGGCATCGCCCTGAACCAGTTCACCTCTGACGCGTCCGCTTCACTGGGGGGACCGCAGTGGCTCGCGCGTCGTCGCGCGGAAGCCTTCGAGCGGCTCGAGGCGACTGCGTTTCCCGATGAGTCTCAAGAGGTCTGGCGCTACAGCGGGATCGACCGCTTCGACATAGATGCGTTCGCTCCTGCTTCCGAGCTCGATATCGAGTCCGATCCCTCCTCGGACCTGGCTCTCGCAGAGTCACTCACGGAGATGCTCGGCCCACGTGCCGCCATGGTCGTGACCCGGAACGGGTTAGTGAGCTCAGTGGGCTTCGGCCCGGAGGCCGAAGACGGGGAGAAGCTGCAGATTCTGGGCGTTCGTGAGAGCTGGAGCGACGGCCAGCCTCCGCAGTCACTCGGCCAGCTGGCGCGAGCGCACGACGCCTTCGGCGAGATGCACGACGCCTTTCTCGCAGACGCGCTTCTCGTCGAGGTCGGACAGAAAGCCGTCTTCAAGGACCCCGTGGTGGTGGTGCATATCGTGTCGCGCCGCCGCGCCGGCGAGAGCGAGGGAGGCCGCGGCCTGGCCTGTTTTCCGCGAACGGTCGTGAACGTCGGACGGTCGGCTCAAGCGGGATTGATCGAGATGGTAGCGACGGAGGGTACCGGCGGAGCCGACTCGACTGGCACCGGCGAGGCCGAAGACAGCGGCACCCGCGCGACGGCGGCCGACAGAGCGCTCGTGGTTCCCGTGACCGAGATGATCGTGTCGGAGGACGCCCGCCTCGACTATGCGAACCTGCAGGTCCTCTCCTCCGGCGTCCGGCAGATCGGCCTCCAGACGAGCCGCGTCGACCAGCACGGATCGTTCCGCTCCTTCACTGCCAGCCTCGGCGGAGGTTACGCACGTGTCCGCACGGACTCCGACGTCTCCGGACAGGGCGCCGAGTCCGCTCTTCTCGCTGCATACCTGGGGACCGGCGACCAGGTACACGACTTCCGCACACTTCAGGAGCACCACGGGCGCAGGACCAGAAGTGAGCTCCTCTTCAAAGGCGCCGTTGCCGACCGGTCACATTCGGTCTACAGCGGCTTGATCCGCATCGTCCGGGGGGCTCACGGCTCGGACGCCTTTCAGACGAACCACAACCTCGTCCTCTCCGAAGGCGCGCACGCCGACTCCGTCCCGAACCTGGATATCGACGAGAACGACGTTCGTTGTTCGCACGCCTCGACGGTGGGGCCAATCGACGAAGAGCAGCTGTACTACCTCGAGTCGAGAGGCATCCAACCCAACATCGCCCGGCGGCTCGTCGTTCTCGGCTTCTTCTCCGAACTCGCGGCGAGAGCGCCGTTCCGTGGAGTGGGGGAGTTCCTCGAAGCCTCGGTGCGAGACCACCTCGCAGTCCGGGCCGGCAGCGGGGTGTAGAGGCGCATGGGTGAGGTGAGGCGCGTGTGTGCGAAGGACGACGTGGACCCCGGCTCGGCGCAGCGGTTCGACGTCGGGGACCACCGGATTGCGCTCGTGCGGATCGACGACGAGTTCTATGCCATCGGCGACCGGTGCAGCCACGAGGACTACTCACTTGCGGAGGGAGAGGTGTTGAGCGAGGAACGCGAGCTCGAGTGCTGGAAGCACGGCTCGACATTCGACCTGCGCACCGGCCAACCCTGCTCCCTTCCGGCCACTCAGCCGGTGCCGGTCTACGAGGTGCGTGTCGAGGGTGACGACGTATTGGTGGAGCTTCCGTGACCCCCACGACTGCGACGAACGAGAGAACGGCGACGACCTCGAACGCGACCCACGAGCTCGTGATCCGGGGACTGCGTGCAGGTGTACCCGGGCGTGAGGGAGAGGTCCTGTCGGGAGTGGATCTCGAGGTGCGAAGCGGTGAGGTCCATGTGGTGATGGGCCCGAACGGATCGGGCAAGAGCACCCTTGCCCACGTCCTCATGGGCAAACCCGGATACCAGGTGATCGGCGGGGACGTCCGTCTCGACGGCGAAGACCTCCTTTCCCTCCCGGTTTGGCGCAGAGCGCGCCTCGGCCTCTACCTCGCCCCCCAGTACCCGATCGAGGTTCCCGGAGTGCGTCTCAGGGACGCACTGGCGGAGGCGGTGGCCCCCGCCGACGGACGCGGCGCGACCAGAACCACCTCGCGCACCGAAGCGCCAGAGGCTCTCGCAGCGGCGAGACGAGCGATCGAAGAGGCAGCGCGTGTGGGTCTCGAGCCGCCTTTCTTGGAGCGTCCTTTGAACGTGGACCTCTCCGGTGGGGAACGCAAGCGCAGCGAGACGTTGCAACTTGCGGTGATCCGTCCGCACATCGCGGTGCTGGACGAGATCGACTCCGGACTCGACATCGACGGCCTCCGCTCGGTCGCGCAGCGCCTCTGGGCCGCCGTCGAGGAGTGGAGGCTCGGAGTCCTCGCCATCACCCACTACAGGAGGTTGCTCACCGTCCTCGTCCCCGACGTCGTACACGTGCTCGTGAGCGGAAGGATCGTCGCTTCCGGTGGTCCCGAGCTCGCGGAGGAGCTCGACCGGACCGGGTACGCCGCGTACGCCGCCTCCGCCGGCGTTGACGCCGAGCAGGAGCAGGGGCAGGGAGACCGAGCCGGGGAGCCGTTGTGAGTGCGACCTCAACTCCGCGGCGCGAGCCGGTAACTTTTTGAGATGGCGCGCCAGCCCGAAGGGGGTTCCGGCGCGGGCGTCATCGGGCGGAGCTCCAACGGAGCCACTCGGGTCGGTTCGTCACAGACGAGGATCGGTTCGAGCTCGAACCCCCCGGTCATCGCCCCGCCTCCGCCCCGCCGCCCTGCCACGGCACCGCAACCGGGACCCCGTCCCGAGCCCGCGCCCTCGCCCGGGCGCGAGCTGCCGCGCCGCAAGCGCACACGCGGTGAGCGGATCCTCAGGTGGACGGTCGTGGTCATGGCGATCCTTCTCGTCGGCGCCGGCGCCGTCTACGGGTACGTCCGGTACCAATGGGGACAGGTGAAGACGATCGCCTGCGCGGCGTGTGCGGCGGCAGACGACTCGCAGCCCTTCAACGTCCTGGTGGTCGGCTCCGACTCCCGTGCGGGAGACACCGGTGCCGCCGCCAAGGCATTCGGCACGGCGACACAGGTCGGCGGCCAGCGGTCCGACACGTTGAAGATCCTTCACGTGGACCCGGCCACCGGAACAGCCCGGTTGCTCTCGATCCCACGCGACACCTTCGTCCAGCTCTCCGGCATGTCGTCGGGAACGGGATTGAGCACCGACAACAAGATCAACACGGCGTTCAACAACGGGCCGAACGCGCTGGTCAAGACGATCGAGAACACCTTCGGGATTCCCATCGAGCATTTCGTGATCCTCAATTTCACCGACGAGATCAACCTCGTGAACGCCGTCGGCGGCATCAATCTCGACTTTCCGTACCCCGTGCGTGACGACGACAACGGCAACAACAACTCGGGTCTGAAGATCCCGACGGCGGGCTGCCAGACGCTGACGGGGAACATGGCGCTCGCACTGTCCAGGTCCCGCTACTACCAGTACTACGAGTACGGCTACTGGCACTACGACCCGACCTCGGACCTCGGACGCATCGAGCGCCAGAACATCATCGTCGAGGCCGTCATCAACAAGGCGAAGTCGGACTACAACCCGTTACACCTGAACTCTTTCCTGACCTCGCTCGTCCACGACATCACCGTCGACCAGTCGATGTCGTTCGGCACGATGTTCTCGTTGGCCGAGCACTACCACGCCTTCTCCGGATCGCAGCTCTCGAGCCTGACGCTTCCGACCGTCAACGGCGTGAGCAACTCCTACGGTGACGTCCAGGTCGTCCAGGAGCCCGAGGCGCAGCAGACGATCGCGCAGTTCCTCGGGACCCAGCCCCAGCAGGTCACCACTCCGCCTCTCAACCAGTACGGAGACCCGATACAGATACCCTCGGCGAGCTCTCCGTCGGGAAGCTCCGCGTCGAGCTCGGCGACCACGGCCTCATCAGGGGGCACCGGAGCAACGTCTGCGGGTCCGCCGTCCTCGAGCGTCCCGCCCTACGATCCACGGCCCTGCTGAGGGATCAGCCGGCTTCTATCTCGTCGAGCCCCTGGGAGAGCGCGTTCCACGACAGCGTGGCGCACTTGATTCGAACGGGGAACTTCACGACGCCCTGAAGCGCGGCCAACTCGCCGAGCGAGTCGAGGTCCGCGGGCAGCGCGTCCTCCGACGCCGAGCCGTTCGAGCCCGCCGTCTCCGACTCGCCGTCGCCGAGGCGCGTCTCGTGAATGGACATCATCGCCTTGAAGGTACGTATCAGGGCGCGCGCTTCGGCGAGGGACTTGCCCTTCACCGCAGCGGACATGAGGGACGCCGAGGACTGGCTTATAGAACAGCCCTGTCCGGATATCCGGATGTCGGAGACCTTGCCGTCGTCCACTTCGACGTACACGACCACCTCGTCACCGCACAGAGGGTTGAACCCCTCGACCCGGTGAGCGGGCGGCACCTGCAGCTCGCCACGGTTACGCGGGCTGCGGTAGTGGTCGAGAATGATCTCCCGGTAGAGGTCTTCGAGACCCGTCATCATCCGAAGAGGGTACCGGCTTGCGCCACCGCCTCCGCCAGTTCGTCGACGTCGGACTCGTCGTTGTAGACATAGAAGGAAGCGCGAGCGGTTGCGTTGACCCCCAACCGTCGCATGAGCGGCTTCGCGCAGTGGTGCCCGGCGCGCACGCACACACCCGACTGGTCGAGAACCTGCGCCAGATCGTGGGGGTGCACGTCGCGATAGGCGAAGGAGATCACCCCGCCGCGGTCTTCGCCCCTGCCCGGACCGAAGATCCGCAGGTCGTCACCGAAACGGTCCTTCAGAGTGTCAACGGCGTACGATTCGAGCTCCGCCTCGTGCTTGTGCACCGAGTCCATGCCGAGCCCTTCGAGGTATCCCACGGCAGCCCCGAGCCCGACCGCTTCCGCGATCGGCGGCGTGCCGGCCTCGAACTTCCACGGGAGCACGTTCGGCGTGAAGCCGTCGAGGCGCACGTCGCGGATCATCCCCCCGCCGCCGAGGAACGGCGACATCTCCTCGAGCGTCTCGCGCGTGGCCCAAAGGACCCCGATCCCCGTCGGCCCGAGCATCTTGTGCGCGCTGAACGCCAGGAAGTCGCATCCGAGGCCGATGACGTCGGTAGGTGAGTGAGGGACGGACTGTGCTGCGTCGGCGAGCACAGTCGCCCCGGCCGCCTTCGCCGCGCGCGCGATCTCGGTGAAGGGAGGGATCGTCCCGAGGACGTTCGACATCGTGGTGCACGCCACGAGCTTGGAGCCCTCGAGCTTGCGGTCGAGGTCGCTCAGGTCCAGCCGGTACTCGTCATCGATTCCGAGCCAGCGCAACTCGAGGCCCAGCTCCTCCGCGAGCGCGAGCCACGGCACGAGGTTCGAGTGGTGCTCCATCTCGGTGAGGAGCACCGCATCTCCGGCGCGCAGGTTCCTTCGTCCCCAGCTGAGCGCCACCAGGTTGATCGCCTCGGTCGCGTTCTTGGTGAAGATCACCTCGTGCTCGGGATCGGGCGCGCCTATGAACCTGCCTACGGCTTTGCGAGCCTCCTCGTAACGGCGGTCGGCCTCTTCGGCGATGGCATAGACGCCTCGGTGCACGTTGGCGTGGGTGGTGCTGTAGTAGTCGTCCATCGCGTCGAGCACGAGCTGCGGCCGCTGCGAGGACGCGGCGGAGTCCAGGTACACGAGACGCTTCCCGTGCATCCGCTGGGCGAGGAGGGGGAAGTCCGCCTTGGACGCGAGCGGGCTCATCGTCATCTTCGCCTCGTCATCTTCGCCTCGTCACCTCCGCCACGGCTCGTAACCCTCGGCCTCGAGGCGGGCGGCAAGCTCGGGCCCGCCGGTGTCGACGATCCTGCCGTCGACGAGGACGTGCACCACGTCCGGGCTCAAAAGGTCGAGTATCCGCGTGTAGTGCGTGACGAGTAGAACCCCGAGTCCCCTTCGCTCCTCGCGGACCGCGCCGACGCCTGCTGCGACCACGCGTAAGGCGTCCACGTCGAGGCCCGAGTCGGTCTCGTCGAGCACCGCCAGCTCCGGTTCTAGCAGAGCCATCTGGAGGATCTCGTTGCGCTTCTTCTCGCCGCCGGAGAACCCCTCGTTGAGACGGCGTTCCGCGAATGCGGGTTCGATGCCGAGCCGTTTCATCCAGTCCATCATCGACATGCGGACCTCCAAGACGGAGCGGTCCTCCCCGGCGCGGGCCGAAACCGCCTGGCGCAGGAACTGGACGGCGGGGACGCCTGCGATCTCCTCGGGGTACTGAAAGGCGAGGAACATCCCCGCCTTGGCACGCACGTCGGTGGGCCAGGAGGTGACCTCCTCGCCCTTGAACCGGATCGCCCCCGAGGTCACGTCGTAAGCGGGACTGCCGAGCAACGTGCCGGCGAGCGTCGACTTCCCGGACCCGTTCGGGCCCATGAGGGCGTGAAGCTCCCCGGCGCCGACGCGGAGGTCGATCCCATGGAGGATCTCGTGGCCCTCGGCCTTCACGTGCAGGTCCTCGACCTCGAGAAGTGGCTCTCCGGGGGCTGTTTCGGCAGCCGGTTCCACGAACCGCAGTCTATCGCCGGAGCCTCATTTGCACTATAGCCATAGTGACAATTACCGGCCCCCGGACCTGGTGGAGGCTCCGATCTGACCGCTGAACGTGGCGTCGGTAGCGTCCTGTGTCCATGCAACCAAAGCGGGCCTGGCACAGGGGCGAGCCTTGACCGAGCCCTGGACCTTCTCTGGCAGCATCTCCGTGCTCGACCACGGCGTGGTGACCCTCGTCGACGAGTCCACCTTCACGATCAGCGGCGGGGAGGGCGACATGGTCACCGGCGCCGCGCAGGGCCTCTTCGTCCGCGACACGAGGATCCTCTCGCGCTTCGAGTTGAGGGTGAACGCCAGCCGCCCCGAGGCCCTGGCGGCCGTCTCCGACGACCCGTTCTCCTGCACCTTCGTCTCCCAGGTCCATCCCCGGCCGGGCCACGCCGACTCGACGCTCATGATCTTTCGCTCCCGCTACGTGGGGCAGGGGATGAGGGAGGACCTGAAGATCCGCAACTTCGGGGACGAGCCGACCTTCTGCTCGATCGAGTTGTTCGTCGACGCGGATTTCGCCGACCTCTTCGCGGTCAAAGAGGGACGCGCAGCCGACAGGGACGGCGCGACGGCCCGCACCGTGCAGGGAGACAGCCTCGAGCTCTCCTACAGACGAGGGACGGTGAGCAGGGGCACGCGCCTCAACTTCTCGCCCAGCCCGTCGTCGCTCGGTGAGGACCTCGTCACCTTCGAGGCGATCGTGCCGGCGCACGGTGAATGGCACGGATGTGTGGAAGTGCACCCGGTCATCGAAGGCAAGGTCATCGACCCGCGGTACCTGTGCGGTCAGCCCGTCGAGCGCGCGGCGCCGGCGGAGCGTCTGGCGAAATGGCGGCGACAGGTCCCCCAGGTCGACACCGACGACGACGGCCTCAAGGCCGTGCTGGCGAGAAGTGCGGCAGACCTCGGGGCGCTTCGGATCTTCGACCCCGACTATCCCGAGCGCGTCGTGCTGGCTGCCGGCGCGCCGTGGTTCATGACGGTCTTCGGCCGGGACTCGCTCATCACGTCGTGGTTCGCGCTCCTCGTCGATCCGGACCTCGCGCTCGGGGTGCTCCAGACCCTGGCGCGCTTTCAGGGCACCGACATCGACCCGCGAAGCGAGGAGCAACCGGGCAGGATCCTCCACGAGATGCGATTCGGCGAGGCGCCGTCGCTGTCACTCGGTGGGGGGAGCATCTACTACGGGACCGCCGACGCCACCCCGCTCTTCGTCATGCTCCTCGGCGAGCTGCGCCGCTGGGGCCTCGCGCGCGAGGCAGTGGACGAGCTCCTTCCGAACGCGGAGAGGGCGCTCGAGTGGATCGAGCACTACGGGGACTCCGACGGCGACGGGTACGTGGAGTACCACAGGGCCACGGACAGGGGACTGGCGAACCAGGGTTGGAAGGACTCCGGCGACGGGATCCGCTACTCGGACGGCCGCGTCGCGCATGCGCCGATCGCCCTTTGCGAGGTTCAGGCCTACGTGTACAGCGCTTATCTCGCCCGTGCGCACTTCGCTCGCGAGGAAGGCGACGAACCGACCTTCGAACGGTTCAGGGCGAAGGCGACGCGCCTGAAGGAAGACTTCAACCGCGATTTCTGGTTGGAGGACAGGGGCTGGTACGCGATCGGCCTGGACGCGCAGAAGAAACCGATCGACTCGCTCACCTCGAACATGGGACATTGCCTCTGGACCGGCATCATCGACGAGGAAAAGGCGCCGATAGTCGCGAAGAAGCTCATGTCCCCGGAGATGTTCAGCGGCTGGGGAGTGCGGACACTCTCCTCCGACATGGGGGGTTACAACCCGATCAGCTACCACTGCGGGTCGGTGTGGCCCCACGACACGGCGATCGTCGCGGCAGGCCTCGCGCGCTACGGCATCATCGAGGAGGCGCAGCATCTCGTGCGTGCGCTCTTTGACGCAGCGGTGCACCTCGGAGGACGGCTTCCCGAGCTGTTCAGCGGTCTCGATCGCGACGAGCTGTCGTCGCCGGTGGGGTACCCGACTTCCTCCTCACCCCAGGCCTGGGCGGCGGCGTCGCCGCTTCTGTGTCTGCGGACGCTCCTGAGGCTCGATCCCTGGGTGCCGTACGGAAAGACGTGGTTGGCTCCCGTGCTGCCCGAAGGCATCGATTACCTGAAGGTCGAGCGGATCCCCCTGGCGGGTTCGCGAGTGACCGTGGAGGTCACGAAGGACGAGTTCGAGGTGACCGGGCTTCCTCCCGACGTCGAGCTGGTGAAAGAGCCGCGCCACCCGGCCACTGCTGTGTGATCCTCTTGGTACGGGCGCAGGCACGGTTTCGGTTGCAACGGGGGCAAAGGAGAGCCGGCGATGGAGCCATCGGAGCTCGATGTGGTCGCAGAAGCTCTGGAGGCTGAGCTTCGTCCTTATCGTGACACCCACCACACGTTCACACGGTTGCCCGAGAAGGGCATGGACCGTGACGACATCCTCTCCGAGATGCGCGAGCTGGCATCGCTCGAGGAAAGGACCTGGCGCGAGGGTTTTGCCTCCGGCGCGGTCTATCACGGCAGTCCCGAGCACGTCTCGTTCCTGAACGAGGTCTATGCCATCAACTCGCAGGCGAACCCTCTCCATCCCGAGCTGTGGCCGAGCGCGGTGAAGTACGAAGCGGAGATCGTCGCCATGACCGCAGCCATGCTCGGCGGGGGCGAGGGCGGGCTCGAGAGCGTGTGCGGGACCGTCTCCTCGGGTGGGACCGAGAGCATCCTGCTCTCGATGAGGACCTACAGGGACCAGGCGGTCGCCGAGCGCGGGATCGACGAGCCGGAGATCGTCGTACCCGTGAGCGCGCACGCCGCGTTCGACAAGGCCGCGACGTACTTCGGTATGCGCCTGGTGCCCGTGCCGCTCGGTCGTGACTGGGGCGCCGACGTGCGCGCCGCCTCGAAGCTCATCAACTCGAACACGGTCGTGGTCGTGGGTTCCGCTCCGAACTACCCCCACGGGGTGATCGATCCGATCGAGGAGCTTTCGGATCTCGCGCTCTCGCGCGGCGTCGGCTTCCACGTCGACGCGTGCCTCGGGGGCTTCGTCCTCCCGTTCGCCCGCAAGCTCGGGCATCCGGTGCCACCTTTCGACTTCAGCCTCCCTGGAGTCACCTCGATCTCGGCGGACACGCACAAGTTCGCCTTCGCGGCGAAGGGGACGTCGGTGATCCTCTACCGCAACCGCGAGCTGCGCCAGTACCAGTACTACCGCAACGCGTCGTGGATGGGTGGCCTGTACTACTCACCGACTTTCGCCGGCAGCCGCCCGGGCGCGCTCTTCGCAGAATGCTGGGCGGCCATGGTCTCCTTCGGCGAAGAGGGTTACACGATCGCAACGAAGGCGGTCCTCGAAGCCGCGGCGGTGATACGTCGCGGCATCGAGGCGATCGGGGACCTGAGGGTGCTCGGCGACCCCCTGTGGGTCATCGCGTTCGCATCGGACACCCTCGACGTCTACGCCGTGGTCGACCAGATGAGCCGCAGGGGGTGGAGCCTGAACGGCCTGCAGAACCCTCCTGCCGCGCACCTCTGCGTGACGTTGCGGCACGCGCAGCCGGGAGTCGCGAAACATTTCGTCGAGGACCTCCAAGATGCCGTATCAGAGGTGCGGAGCACTCCCGGCGCGCGCGGCGCCATGGCGCCCATCTACGGGATGGCGGGAGCGAAGAGGACACGCGGCACCGTGGAGGAGCTGTTGACCCGCTACGGCGATCTCCAGTTCAAGACCTGACACTGCGTCTTTCGAGCGCGCTGGTAGCGTGCGGTCGTGGCCGACTCATCGAAGCTCTTCAAGCGCGCCGCAGCGGCGGCGGGCCTTGCGGGGACCATCGCCAGCATCTGGTGGTTCGCTCTTCGTCCGAGGCTGAAGAAACGCGACAGCTGAGCAGCCACAGCTGAACCGCCTCTGAACAGCTGAAGCGGCCCTGTCACCGAGCCGAGACGATCGCCGGCAGCACCTCGCTTATCTGCCCGCGCACGACGACGTCGGCTATGTGGTCGTACTCGGTGGGCTCGCCGTTCACGATCACGACCTTCGCCCCTGCGAGGCGGGCGGTGGGGACGAGGCCGGCGACGGGATAGACGGAGAGCGTCGAACCGACGGCGAGCAACAGGTCGCAACCAGCCGCCGCACGTTCCGCGCGCTCGAGATCCTCGGGCACGAGGTTCTGGCCGAAGCTGATCGTCGCCGACTTGAGGATGCCTCCGCACTTGGCGCCGCCGCCGGCACCTGCGGGCGCCAGGCATTCCGGGTCGGCCTCGCCGGCCTCCACGCGCTCGAGCACTTCGGGCATCGCAAGACGCGTGCCCGCAGCTCATGCAGATCGCCTCGCGCATACTGCCGTGGATCTCGACGATCAGCGCCGGATCGTTCCCGGCGGCGTGGTGCAGACCATCGACGTTCTGCGTCACGAGCGTGTCGAGGATGCCCCTCTTCTCGAGCTCGACGAATGCGAGGTGACCCGGGTTCGGGTCGGCCCCCCACCTCGGCGATTCGAGACGATTGCGCCAGCTGGCCCGGCGCGCTTGTGGGTCCGACATGTACACCTGGAGGGTCGCGAGCCTCTCCGCTTCGGGGTTCTTCGTCCAGACGCCCTGCGGGCCGCGAAAGTCCGGAATGCCCGAGTCGGTCGATATCCCTGCACCGGTGAGAACGACGACTCTCTTCGCCGCTGCGAGGAGACCGCGCGCCCTCTGCAGCGCGTCTCGAGCCTGCGTCCGGGCCGGATGGGAGTCCTCGGCTGCCACTCGACGATCTTCGCACGCCCGGCGGAAGAGGCGGCAGCCGGCGGTAGGTTCACAACGAGGATCTCGAGGGGATGATCGTGCCATGGCTATAGCGACGGTGAACCCGGCCACAGAGGAAACCGAGAAGGAATTCGCACCGCTCGGCGACGAGGAGATCGACGCGAAGCTCGACGCCGCGGTGGCTGCGTTCGTGTCTCTCAGAGACACGTCGTTCGAAGAGCGCGGCCGGTGGGCGACGTCGGCGGCGGACCTCCTCGAGGCTGAGCTGCCCGAGCTCGCCCGCGTGGTCACCACGGAGATGGGCAAGACCTTCGCCGCGGCCAAAGGGGAGGTCGCAAAGTGCGCGATGGCGCTGCGCTGGTTCGCCGATCATGCAGAGGAGTACCTCGCCGACGAGGTCGTGTCGACGAAGGCATCGGACAGCCGGATCGTCTACCGCCCAATGGGCCCTGTGCTCGCGGTGATGCCGTGGAACTTCCCGATGTGGCAGGTGATGCGCTTCGCCGCGCCCGCTCTCATGGCGGGCAACGTCGGTCTCCTGAAGCACTCCTCGAACGTCCCGCAGACCTCGCTCGCGATCGAGGACCTCTTTCTGCGAGCCGGGTTCCCGCGCGGCGCATTCCAGAGCCTTCTGATCGGCTCGGAGAAGGTCCCTTCGATCATCGAGGACGCAAGGGTGCGAGCGGTCACGCTCACGGGTTCCGAAGGCGCGGGACGTTCCGTGGCCGAGGCGGCCGGCCGGGCGCTAAAGAAGTCGGTCCTGGAGCTCGGGGGCAGCGATCCCTTCATCGTGATGCCGTCCGCCGACCTGGAACACGCCATCTCCATAGCGGTCGAGGCGAGGGTTCAGAACAACGGCCAGAGCTGCATTGCCGCAAAGCGATTCATCATCCATCGCGACATCCACGACGAATTCGAGAAGGGCTTCGTATCGAAGATGGAAAGCCTCACCGTCGGCGACCCCTTCGACCCGGCCACCGAGGTCGGTCCGCTCGCGCTGCGCCAGGGTCGCGAGGACGTCGAGTCACAGGTGTCCGATGCCGTCGAAAAGGGTGCCACCGTCCTCTGCGGAGGTGAGGTGCCCGAGGGTCGGGGCTGGTACTACCCGCCGACGGTGCTCGCCGGTCTGACACCTCAGATGCGCGTACACAGCGAAGAGGTGTTCGGCCCGGTGGCGATGCTCTACAGCGTGGAAGGCCTCGACGAGGCGATCGAGCTCGCGAACTCGACGAGCTTCGGACTCGGTGCGAGCGCGTGGACCACGGATGCCTCAGAGCGCCGCCGCTTCGTCGAGGACTTGGACGCGGGCATGGTGTTCATGAACGCGTTGGTCGCTTCGATGCCCGAGCTGCCGTTCGGAGGGACGAAGAGCTCGGGTTACGGAAGGGAGCTCGCGGCCCTCGGCATCAGGGAATTCTGCGAAGCGAAGACGGTCTACGTGGCCTGAGCGCGCAGCGTCAGTCGTGCCAGCCCAGGGACCAGTGGACCTCAGGCGCCTCGCTCGTGGCTGCAGCGAGAACGTTCAGGGAGACGACCAGCTGGTTGCGCGTGCCGCGGGGGATGAGCTTGAGAAGTTCGCGCACGTCGGCCCTACGGCGCTCGATGACGCCTTCGACGATCTGCCTGCCCGCGGCGGTGACCTCGAGGTTCACCTCCCGGCGGTCGATCTCGTCGCGCGTGCGGGTGATGAGTCCCTTGCGCACGAGGCGGTCGCACATCCTCGTCGCCGTCGAAGGACTCACGCCGAGCGACGAAGCGAGGTCGGCGAGACGCCTGCCCCCGCCGTAGGTGAGGGTGACCAACGTGCGGTACTGCGGGAGGGTGACCTCCTCGTCACTTTCGCCCAACGACCGGACGGCGATTCCCACGAGAGCCCGGCTCGCCCGGATGATGGAGTCGGTGACCTCGTCGTCGTCGGGGACGACCCCGGCCCCTCCGCCACCCTGTGCCCGCGTCGCCGGAGCGGCCGAGCCTGCGTCGCTACCGGCAGGCATCGTCGTCGCGGCTGCAGCCATTGCCTCGCCCCCGGTCAGCCGGTCGATACTTTCCACCCAACAAGTATGCCGTATGGGGGGTAATTGTTGTCCAGTAATTTTGAAAAGGCGTCCGTCGGGCCTCAGCCCGCCTGCCCGGGCCCGCCTCCGGAGGGGCGACCGAGCTCCTTTTCGACCAGGGCCCGAGCCTCGTCGATGCGCCCGGAAGCCACGAGACCAGGGACGGGACCGGCGAGCAGGTGCGACCAATCGAAGGATTCGGTGCTCTCGCCCCTGGCCTTGAGCCTGCTCCGGACCTCTGCGAGCAGTCCTGCGAGGGCGCCCACCGAACCCATCGAGTTTCCGAGTTCCTCGGCGATGCGGTCCCTCAGCCAACTGGACAGCGCTGGGCTCGTGCCGGAACTCGAGACCGCGACCGTCACCGGACCGTCGCGGAGCACGGCGGGAAGGACAAAGGTGCAATTGGCGGAGTCGTCGGCGCTGTTGACCCAGACACCGGCTGCGAGCGCGTCCCGATGGACCTGCGCGTCGGTCTCCGCATCGTTCGTCGCCGTGAAGACGAGGCTGTAGCGGCCCGCTTCGCCCGGCTCGTAGCGGCGCAGCTCGATCTTCAACGGAGGCCCGTCTATGCCGTCTATCGCCCCTTCCGTTGCGAGCACCGTGACCGCCTCGTGCACACGCGGGGCGACGACGGTCACCGCGGCCCTCGATGCGAGAAGCCCACGGATCTTCCGTGCAGCCACCTTCCCGCCGCCGACCACCAGACACCGCTTTCCCTCGAGGACGAGCCCGACGGGATAGACGGGTGCGACGTCTCCGTCCACGCGCCTTCGCCCTCGCTAGCCGGTGGGGGCTGGGTTTGCCGTGGTGGTCGCGGACGCAGTGACCGCAGTGGCCGCAGTGGCCGCAGCGGCGGGCGTGCTGAATGCGGGTGGGCCCACCATGCCGGCGGCGACGGTGGCGCTCGTCGACTCGTCGATGACGACGAAGCTGCCCGTGACCCGGTTGGTGCGGTACGGGTCGATCGCCAGAGGGGTGCCGACCGATAGCTCCACGACCCCGATCTCGTTGTCCGCGATCTCCGAGGCCGGGGCGAGCTCGAGGTTTGCGATGTCCAGTCTCGAGCGCACAGCAGACACGATCGCACGTCCGACGCGCGTGGTGTGCTTGACCCGGAAGCGCTGCCCCGCCTGCACGGGCCTTTCTCCGAACCAGCACAGGGTGGCGACGAGCTCTCGTTCCACCTCGGGTGGGTTGTCGAGCGTCGCGATCATGTCGCCGCGGGAGACGTCGAGGTCGTCCTCGAGGTGCACGGTCACCGACATCCTCGCGGTCGCCTCTTCGAGCTCGTCGTCGAAGGTGCCGAGGCTCGCGATCCGGGTGCGTGTGCCACTCGGCAGCACGACGACCTCGTCCCCCTTTCTCAGTGGGCCACCCGTGATCATCCCCGCGTAGCTCCTCCCCCCGCCTGGATGGCGCGTCACCCACTGCACCGCGAGGCGCGCACCCGCTCCGCCTTCCGTCGCCCATGCTCCTGCATCTGCCCGCTCGAGGGCTTCGAGGACCGTGGGCCCGTCGTACCAGGGGCTGTGCTGCGAGCGGCGTGCGACGTTGTCGCCGTCGAGAGCGCAGACCGGCACGCTCACGACGCTCTCGACCCCGAGCCGCGAAGCGAGGAGGCGGGCTTCGCCGTCTATTCCGGCGAACGCACCCTGTTCCCAGCCGGTGAGATCCATCTTGTTCACGGCCACCACCATGTGGCGCACGCCGAGGAGCGCCGCAATGCAACAGTGCCTGCGAGTCTGCTCGCGCAGGCCCGCGGTCGCGTCGATCACCACCACGACGAGGTCCGCGGTGGACGCTCCGGTCGCCATGTTGCGCGTGTACTGCACGTGACCCGGGCAGTCGGCGATGACGAGCTTGCGCTTCGGGGTCGTGGCGTAGCGGTACGCCACGTCGATCGTTATGCCCTGGTCGCGCTCGGCCCGCAGGCCGTCGGTGATGTAGGAGAGGTCGACCCCGTCGACACCGCGGCGGCGGCTCGCCTGCGAGAGGGCTTCGAGCTGGTCGTCGAAGAGCTGCTTCGTGTCGTGGAGCAACCGGCCTATGAGGGTCGACTTGCCGTCGTCGACCGAGCCCACCGCAGCGAGGCGGAGGAGCTCTGAGCCTTCACTCAGAAATAGCCCTCCCGCTTTCGGTCCTCCATCGAGGACTCACTGAAGCGGTCGTCCGCACGCGTCGCGCCGCGCTCGCTCACACGCGAGGCGGCGATCTCGGCGATCACCTCGTCCACGGTCGAGGCCTGTGAGCGGACTGCGCCCGTGCAGGTCGCATCTCCCACCGTACGAAAACGCACGGTCGCGCTCTCGGTCGCCTCGCCCGGCCCGGGCGTGATCCACTCACTCACCGCCAGCAGCATCGCGTCGCGCTCCACGACATTCCTCTCGTGCGCGAAGTAGATCGACGGAAGGGAGATCCGCTCCCGGCGGATGTACTGCCAGACGTCGAGCTCGGTCCAGTCAGAGAGAGGGAAGGCCCTGACGTGCTCACCGGGCCGGACCTGCCCGTGATACAGGTGCCAGAGCTCGGGCCTCTGGGCTTTCGGGTCCCACTGGCCGAAGGAGTCCCGGAAGGAGAGCACCCGCTCCTTGGCGCGCGCCTTGTCCTCGTCGCGCCGCGCACCTCCGATGCACGCGTCGAAGCCATGCTCGGCGATCGCGTCGAGGAGCGTGACGCTCTGCAGGCGGTTCCGTGAACGGCCCGGCCCCGGATCGGCCACGCGCCCAGCCTCGATCGACCGCTCTACCGAGGCGACGATCAACTCCTCGCCGAGCTCGGCCATCTGCTTGTCCCTGAACTCCACGACCTCGCCGAAGTTGTGTCCGGTGTCGACGTGCATCACGGGGAAGGGAAAGCGCGCGGGCCTAAAAGCCTTCTCGGCGAGACGAAGGAGGACCGCCGAGTCCTTTCCCCCGCTGAAGAGGAGCACGGGCCGCTCGCACTCTGCGGCGACCTCTCTCATTACGAAGACGGCGTGCGCCTCGAGGAGGTCGAGGTGATCCGGCTGGCGCCTCGGGGTCCCGACAGTCCCGGATCCGGACCCTCTTCGAGGTTGCGACGTGACGTCGTGCCTGCTTGGAGCGTCGATCGTGGTCGTCATCGAGGAGGCACCGTCCCGAAAATGCTCAAATCCTGATCCGAATAGTCATGTATATTATCGGGAGGTCGACCGGGCAAATCGGTTCCCTCGGAAAGCCGAGGGCGGTCGGCTGAGTCCCACTCCCGTTCCGCCGTGGCCAGAATTGGCGTTTCCCCAGGTCCACCCGGTCCCGGTTCAACCGTCCGAGAGCAACAGAAAGGAACCGAAGATGGTCGCAGCCACTCGAGCCGACATCGACCTCGCCGAGCTCTCCGCGCGATCACAGGAGTTCGAGACCGAGCCCGCGACCAAGGTGATCTCCTGGGCAGCGGAACGTTTCGGTTCACGGATCTCGCTCGCCTGTTCCTTCCAGGACTGCGTGATCGTCGACCTGGCCGTCCGCGTGGACCCCGGTATCGAGGTCCTCTTTCTGGACACGGGTTACCACTTCGCCGAGACCCTCGCTTTCGTCGAGCAGGTCCGGGACCTCTACGACCTGAACCTGCGCGTCGTGACTCCGGGGCCCGAGGCCGACGCCTGGCCGTGCGGCACCGAGAGGTGCTGCGACCTGCGCAAGGTCGTTCCGCTCGACAATGCGCTTTCGGGTCGCGAGGCCTGGATGACCGGCATCAAGCGCTGCGACGCCGCGACGCGCGCCGACACCCCGATCGTGTCGTGGGACGAGGTGCGCGGTCTCGTGAAGGTGAACCCGGTGGCAACCTGGACGGACGTCGACATCGACGGGTATCTGCGCGACCACTCGCTTCCCGTGCACCCGCTCGTGGCGAGGGGATACCTGTCCATCGGCTGCGCGCCCACCACGCGTCCCGTCGAGCCCGGCGAGGACCCACGCGCCGGCCGCTGGGCGGACAGCGACAAGACCGAGTGCGGGTTGCACGCCTAAATGCCGAAGCGGCGGGACCTGCCCTACGGGGTCGAGATCAGGGGCACGCCGCGCCCGATGAAGTTCGTAAGTCCCTACAGGAGGATCGGCGAGCTGAGCGAGGTCGAGCGCTGGAAGCTCGCGCGCCACCCCCTCGACGTCGCCGACGCGGTGATCGAGCGCTATTCGAAGGAGGGGCCCGGCGCGATCGCGAAGGTGAAGGGCGAGGCCGAGCGCCTCAAGTGGGTGGGCCTCTACCCCCAGCGCCAGGGCGGCGACGCGTTCATGCTGAGGGTGAAGGTCCCGGGCGGCGTCATGACCGCCGACCAGGCGCGTGAGATAGGGATCGCGGCCGACGCGTATGGCGAGGGGCCCGACGACAGCCTCCTGTTCGGAAACCGCTACGCGGACATCACCACGCGCCAGGACATCCAGATCCACTGGGTGCGCATCGAGGATGTCCCGCGCATCTGGCAGCGCTTCTCGGACGTCGGCGTGACGACCGTGCAGGCCTGCGGCGACTCGGCGCGAAACGTCCTGTGCTGTCCCGTGTCGGGAATCGACGCGGAAGAGGCCTTCGACGCCCTGCCCGTGGCGCTCGAGATCTCGCAGTACTTCACCGGCAACCGCGAGTACGCGAACCTGCCCCGCAAGTTCAAGATGAGCGTGACCGGCTGTCTCGAGGACTGCGCGCAGGCCGAGATCAACGACATCGGGCTATGGCCCGCGCGCACCGGTGACGGGAGCCTCGGGTTCAATGTCCTGGCGGGAGGCGGGCTCTCGGACGGCGAGCGCTTCGCATCGGACATCGACGTCTTCGTGAAGCCCGATCAAGCGGTCGAGATCACGAGAGCCATCGCCCAGACCTACGGCGAGCTCGGCAACCGTGAGAACCGGGGCCTAGCCCGCATGCGCTATCTCGTGCAGGAGCTCGGCCCCGAGGGCTTCCGTGCCGAGCTGGCCGCCCGGACACGGTTCGGGCTGGCGCCGGCGGGGGAGGAGCTGACCCGCCGCTACCGCGGGGACCACGTGGGGGTGCACCGCGAGCGCGAACCCGGCCGCTACTACGTGGGGTGTTGCGTGCCCGTCGGGCGCATGACCGGCATGGAGCTCGTCGAAGCCGCACGGCTGGCGCGCATATACGGCGACGGCACGATCCGTCTCGGCACCGACCAGAACTTCGTGCTCAGCGGTGTTCCCGAGGCGCGCCTCGGCGATCTTCTCGCCGAAGACCTGCTCCAGAAGTACTCACCCACCCCCGGGCCCTTCGTGCGGGGGGTGGTCGCGTGCACCGGGAACGAGTTCTGCCGCTTCGCCGTCGTCGAGACGAAAGAGCGCGCGGTGCGTTGGGCGAGATGGATGGATGAGCACCTCCCCGAACAGGCTCACGTCGGAGAAGGTGCCAACGGTTCGCGCGCCGACAAGGTGATCCGAATGCACTTCTCGGGTTGCTCCGCCTCTTGCGCGCAGCCGCAGATAGCGGACATCGGCTTTCGCGGTGACACGGCGCACGTCGCCGAGCACATCTCCGAGGCGGTCGACATCGGCATGGGCGGATCACTGGGCCTCGATGCCGGGTTCATCGACTGGATCGAAGGAGCGCGGCCCGTGGACGACGTCCCCGAGGCGCTTCTCCGTGTGGTCAACCGTTACCGCACGGAGGCTCGCAATGGAGAGCCCTTCTACAACTGGGCGCGCCGTACGCCCAACGAGGACTTGCGCGCCACCCTCGAAGGTCTGGACACCTCGATAGAGCTGACAGGACAAAAGCAGTGAAGGGCTTTTCGATCCGCGAGCAGATGAACAGCGTCGAGGATCCCCCCGGAAAGACGTGGTTCTGGGAGCTCGAGGCCGGCGTCATCTTCGCCGATCGCTGCATCCAGTGCGGCACCTGCGTGGCCGCTTGCCCCTCGAACTCGATCGGGGTGAACGAGGACACCGGGCTGCCGGAGCTCGTGAAGATGTGCACGGGGTGCTCGCTGTGCTGGGACTTCTGTCCGCGAGGCGGCCTTCGTTACGAGGCGCTGTGGCCTCCTTCGTCGGCGCAAGCCGACGCGGCGGACGCTCCTGTCGTCACCAAGTCCGACTCGGCTGACACCTACTGGAAGATCACGGGCGGACCCCCCGGCGACGGTCTCGGCGCGGTGGTGGGCAAGTACGCCGTGCGAGCCGGGGTGCAACGCGACGAGTTCCAGGACGGAGGCATCGTCACGGCGCTCCTGCTCGCGCTCCTGGCCGGAGGGGACATAGACGGCGCGCTCGTGTCGAAGCCGAGTGACGATCCCGACGAGCCCTGGAAGGGTGTGGCTACCGTGGCCACAACTCCTCAGGAGATAGCCGCCTCTTCGGGCAGCTTCTACAACCAGACGATGGCTCTCGCCGGCCTCGACCTGAGCCGTTACGACCTTCCTGCGAGGCCTCGCCTGGCGGTCGTCGGTACGCCGTGCGAGATCGAGGGCATCAGGGCCATGCAGGCGAGGCGCTGGCCCACGGGCGTTCACCGCGTCGATGCGATCGTCCTCACGATCGCCCTTTTGTGCACGAAGAGCTTCGACTACGAGGCGCTCATGCTGCGGGAGCTGCGCGACCGCCGTGGTCTCGACCTCGACCGCGTGAGCAAGGTGGACGTCATCCACGGCCGAATGATCGTCGAGTACGCCGACGGACAAGTAGCGGTCGACGAGCCGATCAAGGACTTCCACGGAGCGGCGCTCAAAGGATGCGACGAGTGTGCGGACTTCCTCGGCCGCAGCGCCGACATCTCGGTCGGCAGCGTGGGGTCCATGTCGGGTTGGTCGAGCGTCCTGATCCGGACCGAGGCCGGCCAGGAGGCCTTCGACCGGGCGCGTGCGCGCCTCGACATCCGGGACCTCGACAATCCCGAAGCGCTGGTCAAGCTCGACAACCTGGACAAGCGCATCGCGGAGCGGACGCTGAAGCGCAAGCTCGACCCGGACGCCCCGTTGTTCATCGAGTTCGAGGAGCACCTCGGCAATTACGAGGGCACCGATCGTGCGCCGGTGGTGAAGAACCGTTGATCACACATCCAGAGCTCGACGGACCGACGATCCTGGAGACCAGCGAGGGGCTTCGCTTCGAAGCTCCCGCCGAACCCGTCGACCTGCGCATTCACCTTCGGGAGACGGCGCTCGATCCCGAGGAGAGCGAACCCCCGCGCTACCAGAGCTGCCTCGGGACCTGGCTTTGGGAGAGATGGCGCGCGACGCTCGAACCGGTAGGGACCGAACGCGAGACGTTCATGGACATCGTGGCGGGATACCGCCGAGAGGTGTGGCTGTGGATTCTCGGCGACAGGACCTGGGAACAGATGCTGAGCGGCCTGGCCGGAAGGGTCTCCAGGCGCCTCCCGGTCGCATAGAACGGTCGCACGGAGCGCGCATAGAGCTCTCATAGAAGCAGTAAAGAAGACGCATCCGTCCTCGACGGCGATCTTCAATCACGTTCGTGTTATCACGCGGATGTATTTTCCGCGTCCCACAGCTTGTGTTCGCCATGACACGACATGCGGCTCTGTTGCGATTGGACGACGCAGCTGCATTTGCACGCGTGTGTCGGGTCGGGCTAGTAAATCCCGAAACCCAGGGAACAACGGGGGCGCGGGCGTTCCCGACCATCCACCAGTAGCGCAGGGCTCGCAGATAGGGTCCTTCAGCATCGGAAGGTAGGTCGAAGGGTTCTTTGACGATCGTGGTCCTCCTGATTCTCGTATTGGTGTGGGCGGTAGTGCTCGGACCGAGCCTCTTGCGCCGGGGAGCACAGCGGCGCTCCACCGACTCCATCGGCGCCTTCCACCGTCAGCTACGCGTTCTCGAGCGCACGGGACCGTCTCTCGTGGATCCGATACACAGTCTCGACACGACCTTGCCGTCCGCGCACCTCGCGCGGCGCTCGGTGGGAACGAATCGAAACGGGTTGATCGTGGTGCGTCCCGATGCAGTCGTCCCCGTCGCCCGTCACGCCAAGCGAAGCTCGGCTAGACGCCCGGATCCCTACTTCAGGCCCGAGGCTTGCAAGCGTCGGCGCGACGTCCTGGTCGCGCTGTTCGTAACGTTCATCGGTAGCGGCGTTCTCGGAGCGATACCGCAAGCGAGGCCGGTGCTGATCCTTACCGCCATTGCGGCGCTCGCGATGAGCGGTTACATCGCTCTCCTCGTACGTCTCAGGAACCGCGCTCAGGAGCGTGAGCTCAAGCTGCGGTACCTCCCGCGCCCTGCTGACCGCGACGCCTCGATCGCGCCCCGCCGGGTCGCCGCCCGCTGACGCACGCGACTACTTCGTTACCGGAGGATCCGGTCCCCGGGGGGTCGCGCAGCGCAGAGCTCTCACGTCTGAGCGAGGACGCCCGCGAGCGCCTGGAGGCAACACATCTCGCGCGCGAAGAGGCGCTCGCACGGTGTCGGGAGACAATTCGCGCATCGGGCCTTGCGATACGCGCCGTGCACCGGTCCGAGACCGAAGCCGCATTGCAGCGTCTCGGGGAAGCAGAGCGCTCGCTGCGACGCGCACAAGAGGTGCTCGAGCCCTTTCCGTCCCTCGCAGCAACCGGTTTCATCCACGACGCGGAGAAGGAGTACGCCGAGGCCCGCCTCACGAAGGCCTTGGTGAAGGAAGAAACCATTCCGGGCCCTGAGGAATTGCAGGTGGGCCTGGCCGCGTGGCTGAACGGTCTGGCGGAAGCGGCGTCCGAGCTGCGCAGGAACCTGCTCGACCGCCTCCGGGCGGGGGACACCGAGCGCGCCGAAGCTCTCTTCGCCACGATGGAGGATGCTTACGACCTTCTCGTCGGCATCGAGTATCCCGATGCGATCACAGGAGGTCTTCGAAGGGCGACGGACTCTCTCCGGGCGGTCGTAGAGCGAAGCCGTTCCGACCTCACCTCGACGATCGTCCAGTCGCACCTGCGCCAGACGATCGAGGAATCTCTCGACAGATCCTGACGTAATCGCGAGCCTGCCGGACCACCTGGCAGGGGCTCAGCGCCCTCAGGGCCACCGGGGACCCGCAACGCCAGATGCAGCGCGAACGAGCGTTACTTCTTCGGGCACAGCCTGAAGATCCCAAAGCGTTTCGGCATCTTCGCCGAGGCGGGATCGCTTGGAGGCCGATGTGACGGGAGCAAGATAAATGTCGGCTACGACGCGCCTGTCGCGGCGGGCGTTTCTCGGATCTGGACTCGCGGCAGCAGGGGCAATCGGTGCTGCACGCCTCTCACGAACGACTCCGCCTTTGTCGACGCGGCTCGCGAGCGCCTCGGTGCGCCTCCCGAATTCACTTCCATATCCCCACGTGACGGCGGGTACGGCGAATCCGGCAATGCCGTTCGATCACGTCGTGGTCCTCATGATGGAGAACCATTCGTTCGACAATTTCCTCGGCGATCTGTCGAAGACGCGGCGGGACGTCGTGGGTCCCTTCAACTCGACCGGGGCACCACGATCGGGTTGGCCCAGCTATGAGGGCGGCGTCTACGTCAACTACGACGCCCATGGAAACAAGATCGAGCCGTATCACATGGACTCGACCTGTGATCCCGGTGGGGTGGACCAGAGCTGGGACTGCACCCACGGGTCGATGTACTGGTCCTCCGGAGTCGAGCCTGCGTCGGAATATGCAGCGAGCTACGACCCGGCTTCGTTCGCTTGGTCCAAGTCCCTTCAGCAGGTGCCGCTTCGAGCCCGGGAAATGAAGGGATTCGTTCTGGCCAACGGCGACGTCGAGCCGATGGGTTACTGGACGTCGGCTGAACTGCCCTTCACGCACTCGATGGCGGAGAGGTTCACGATCGCGAACTACTGGTTCTGTTCTGCTCCCTGCCAGACCTATCCGAACCGCCGGTTCCTCATGGCCGGCACCGCTTTCGGCGACATCTCCACCGACTTGAACACGATCATCGATCCGTCGAAGGGTCCAAACGCAATCGCGTCGCCGCCGCCGAACGGGACGATCTTCGACCGGCTCTCCAAGTACGGGATCTCCTGGCGCAATTACTTCACCGATCTCCCGGCAACCGGGATCATCCCTACCACCATCGAGAAGTACCCGGATCACATCGTGTCGGTGGAGAATTTCTTCGCCGACTGCGCGGCGGGCACCTTGCCGTCGGTGAGCTTCGTGGACCCGGAGTTCGGGGCGGTAACCGAAGTGGGAAGTGGCATCGCTTCCATTCCCGGCATCGGCAACCTCGCCCAGGTACAGGACCTGAACAACTTCATGCAGACGGTGAATGGTGACGAGGAGCCTCCCGCCGATGTCGCGTACGGCGAGGAGTTCGTGGCGAAGGTGGTGAACGCGGTGCTTCAATCACCCGCATGGGGGCGGACCCTCCTCATCTGGACCTTCGACGAGCACGGCGGGTTTGCCGACCATGTCCCTGTCCCCCCTGCCATCCCACCGGACGGTATCCAGCCGGACCTGAGCAACGGCAGCTTCTACGGTGCTTACGACGTCTACGGCCCGCGCGTGGCGACGGTTGTGGTCTCGCCGTACTCGAAGCCCAGCGGCGTCTCGAACCTGGTCTACGACCACACGTCGGTCCTCGCGACGATCGAGCACAAGTGGAACCTGCCTGCATGCACGTACCGCGACGCGAACGCAAACACGGTCATGGACTTCCTGCAGGAGAAGCCCGAATTGCTGACACCCCCTCTACTCGCCGAGCCCGGACCGGCGCTTCCTGGAGGCCTTAACTGCTCGAGCGTCTTGCCGGTGACGGTTCCCTCGTCGTAGAGGAAAAAGTTGACGTCGGTTCCACGACTCGACCGGTATAACTACTCTCGCGGCGGTGAGTGAGCGTGGCGTTGCCGTCGTTACCGGAGCCTCGAGCGGTATAGGGGCCGCCACCGCCCGGAGGCTTGCCTCCGAAGGGTTCGAGGTCGTCCTCGGTGCGCGACGGCGGGAACGCGTCGAGTCACAAGTCGCCGAGATCGGGTCAGGAGCCCGGGGCTCGACCCTCGATGTCACAGACCAAACCTCAGTGGACCAGTTCTGCGACGCCGTCGGAGAGGATTGCCGGCTGCTGGTGAACAACGCCGGCGGCGCGCTGGGCATGGAGCCGGTGGAATCCGCCGACGACCAGAAGTGGCGGACGATGTACGAGACGAATGTCTTGGGTCTGATGCGTATGACCCGGGCCCTTCTACCCAGGCTGATCGCATCCGGAGATGGACATGTGATCAACATCGGGTCTGTGGCCGCGTTCGAGCCCTATGCCGGCGGCGGCGGTTACAACGCTGCCAAGCACGCCGTGCGGGCGGTAAACGACGTGCTTCGCATAGAGCTGAACGGAAAGCCCGTGCGCATCACCGAGATCGATCCGGGCCTCGTTGAGACTGACTTCTCCTTGGTGCGCTTCGAAGGCGACCGTTCCCGTGCCGATGCTGTTTACGAAGGCCTGACTCCGCTCACGGCGGACGACGTTGCCGACGTGGTGGCGTTCGCAGCCACGCGGCCGAGCCATGTGGATATCGACCAGGTGGTGATCCGGCCGAGGGCGCAGGCACGGGTATGGCTCGTTCATCGGGACGGGACGGACAGTTGACAGAGGCCAAGTCTCAACTTCGGCTGCCCTGCTCGTAGATACCTTCTCTCATGATCTCGACGCAAAGATCAACGCACTCGTTGCATATATAGACGGAGTGGGGCCCAGCTATGACTTTGCGCACCTGGTCCTGACGCTTTTCACAAAAACTGCATCTCACCGGTTCGGTCACGTCTCGGACGTTACCGCTTCCACGGTTCTGTGAGAGCCCCCATAGAGAGGAGGGTAAGTTCTGCAGGGCGCCGACCAGCGAGCCCATTTATCCCGACGCACACCATGCAAAACTGTCGGCGATGTCGGCTGAAACGAGATATGCGCAAAACGGCGATGTGCACCTCGCTTTCCAGGTCGAAGGCAAGGGACCGCTCGAAGTCCTCGAGCTGTCCAACGGGACCAACATCTCCATCGATGAAACCTCGGAGGAGCCACATTGGGAGCGTTATGTCCAACGACTGACGACTTTTAGTCGACTGATCCGTTTCGACCTGCGCGGCGTGGGCCTCTCAGATCCTCTGTCAATGTCTGAGACCCCGACCCTCGAATCAACTGTCGATGATGCCCTCGCCGTCCTTGACGCTGCGGGGGCCACACGTGTTGCTCTGTTCGGCCCTGCCTTTGGCGGAGCCGTAGCGATGATGCTCGCTGCGACGCATCCTCAGCTGGTGAGCTCTCTCGTCCTCATTAACAGCACAGCACGCTGGTTGAGCGATCACGACTATCCGTTCGGCTTCGACGCAGAAGCCGTAGCTCAGTGGAGTGAGGCCACCATCGACACCACGGGTACTTCGACGCTACCCGAGCAACTTAACGACGCTGTCATCTACGCGGCGAGCCTCGCAGATGATCCGGGCTTTCGCCAGTGGTGGGCACGCGCCGCTCGGCGTGGCGCGAGCCCTGCGGCCGCCCGTGCTCTGTCGCGCCTCTACACCCATCTGGATGTCCGAGCTGTCCTTCCCGCGATCTCGGTTCCTACCCTCGTGGTCCACAGAACCGATCAATTCCTCTTGCCGATAAGTCATGCGCGTTATCTTGCGGACCACATACGAGGAGCGAAGCTCGTCACTCTCCCGGGCAGAGACTCACTCCCTTATTCGGGAGACATCGAAGAACTCATTGGCCCCATAGAGGAGTTCCTGACCGGAGAGCGCCAAGTTCGTTCGGTGGACAGGGTGCTCGCCACGATCATGTTCAGCGACATCGTCGGCTCCACTCAACAGGTCGCTGAACTGGGTGATCGTCGGTGGCAAGAGATCGTCAGCCGTCACGACGCCATGGTCCAGCGCCAAATCGAGCGCTTCCGGGGAAAGTTGATCAAACAAACTGGAGATGGAGTGCTCGCCACGTTCGACGCTCCTGCCCGAGCTATATCGTGCGCGAGCGCGATAGTCGCGGGCGGGCGACAGCTTGGCATCACGCTGAGAGTGGGACTCCACAGCGGGGAAGTCGGAGTCGTTGGAGCCGACATCACTGGCATTGCGGTGCACACAGCCTCTCGGGTAGCTGACCTGGCTGATCCGGACGAGATACTTGTGTCGCGAACGGTGACCGACCTTGTCGCAGGGTCGGGAATTAAATTTGAAGACCGTGGCACGCATGCGTTGCGCGGCGTACCGGGTGACTGGCAACTCTTCGCTGCAGTCCAAGAGTGACATCTGCCACGAATAGCCAAACTACGGGGCCCTATTGCCGGCGACAATTACGGAGGTCAGGAAGGGCTTTCCAGACGCTAACCTTTTTGCTGCTACGGGGGTGTAGCTCAGTTGGTAGAGCGCTACGTTCGCAACGTAGAAGTCGGCGGTTCGAGTCCGCTCACCTCCACTTTTGTGGTGTCGCGAGACATCGGAGACAGCTCCTCTCAGATGTCGCGAGACATCGTAGACACAGAAAGGCCCTGTTCAGGGCAGTCGCTGGTAGTCCTTCGTTGGGTCGATCCTGAGCCTTCTGAGCGGCGAGCCGTCTAGCCCGAGGATCCGCACGTCACGCCCGGCGACCAGCATGATCACACGCCAGCCCGTGTAAGCCCTTCCCACTTTTATGTGTCGCAACTTGCCTCTGTATCTGAGTGTCACTTGCCCTGACCGGTCCACCTTGTCGCGCCGGACGCGATATCCCTCGCAATCGATCTTCGGCCCTATCGGATGCGCCTTGATGCGCGCCTCGAACGCCTCGAGCGGTGTCTTCCGCTTGATGGCGCGGTGAGGACGCACCTCGTTGTAGTACGCGACGAAGCGATCGAGGTCACGCTGCAGTTGCTTCTTGTTCTCGATCGATTCCTGGGCGGCGAGGAACTTCTTCACAGTTTGGTGGAAGCGCTCTACCTTTCCGCAGGTCTGCGGATGGTAGGGCCTCGAGTGCTTCACCTTGATTCCGAGCGAGAGCAACTCCGCCTCCATCGCCGACACCCCCTCGACATAGGAGGCGGTGAAGATCGCCCCGTTATGTCCGAGAGAAACGAGGCCGGAAATCCCCACTTTTCTGCTGAAATTGTGAAGTGTCCGCACCACGTCGACCGAGCGGGTGGTGACAAAGGCCCTGGAGGCCACGCACAACCTGGAGTGGTCGTCGATGATGTTCAACACCTCGAGCGACGACCCGTCAGATATCTCGACATGGGTGACGTCTGCCTGCCAACACTCGTTGGGAAGCTCCGCGACGAAGCGCTTGTAGGAGCTCTTCGGCCTCTTGTGCGGCTGCGGGGTCACAAAGCCCCTCGCCGACAGCACCCTCCAGATCGTGGAGACCGAAGGCACCTTCTTGTGACGTTTGGAGAGGTGATAGTGGATCGTCTGAGCCCCCGCGTCGAAGCCGGCTTCTAGGAGCTGCTTTCTCAAAGTGACGATCTCGTCCTCGTAGAGATCAGATATCCGCGTCGGCGAGCGATGAGGACGACGCGACCGGGACTCGACTCCCGGCCAGCCCTCTCTTCGGTAGCGGGCGAGGAGTTTGTAGATCCAGCCCCGACTTACCTCGTGAGCCTTAGCGAGTTCCGCAACTGAACGGCCTTCTTTCAGATACGACTCGACGAGAAAACGCCCCTGCTCCATAGGAGACCCTCCAACTCAGCTGTCTCCTATGTCTTGACACAGGCCTTTGGCTGCTGCACGAGCCATGTCTCCTATGTCATGAATTCCTACACGCTCACCTCCACCGAACTTTTCCTGGTAGAAGCGTTGCGCGGTGTATCGGTTCCTTCCCTTCTGATTTTGGGCGTGCCCGGGCGCGAACGACTACGAGGAGCAATCATGTACTGCGGTGCCATAACTCAGCGGCTTCTCGGCCCCGCTGGATGACAAACTGGGACGAACGTCGATGTTCGAATCGTCGACGAACTACACCAATCCGCGGGGCGCGGCCTAGAGAGAGGAAGGACCGCTTTTTGGGCGCATGCCGCGTGAGTTTTGCGAAGGCGCGCTGCAAAGGTTGTGACGACTCAGGACTAAGGTCCCTGGCGCATCAGGCTGCTAAAGGCACAACTTGGCAGTAAGGGTTCTTCAACGTCAGTACCGAGAGGTTAAAGCCATGTCCGCTAAGCGACCTGCGCTGAGCTCGCGACCACCCGCACGAACAAACTCCTGGGCGCGCCTAACGCGGTCGGTACGCCAGGGGGGACCCGGAGTCACGAGGCCTCTAGGTGTCCTGGCGCTTGCCCTTGGTCTGGTCGCGGCCATGCCCGGAAGCGCCGGTGCCTCTTCGGGCTGGTCGGTCCAGCCCACGCCGAACCCCTTGGCCCAAGGCAGCCTCGTGGCTGTGTCCTGCCCCAGCGCAAGTGCCTGTATTGCGGTCGGAAACGACCTCAACAGCAGCTCTGGTGTCAAGGTGACCCTTGCCGAGGTGTGGAACGGAACTACCTGGGCCATCGAGACGACGCCCAACCCGAGCGGCGCCACGAACAGCTATCTGCTCGGCGCCTCGTGCACCTCGTCAACCGCCTGCACCGCCGTGGGCTACTACTACAACAGTTCTAGCGTCCCCTTGACTCTTGCCGAGGTGTGGAACGGAACTTCCTGGGCCATCGAGACGACGCCCAACCCGAGCGGGGCCACGAGCAGCGCGCTCGAGGGGCGTGTCGTGCACTTCCGCAACCGCATGCACCGCGGTCGGGACTACCACAACAGCTCCGGCGTCGTGGTTACCCTTGCAGAGGTCTGGAACGGAAGCTCCTGGGCGATCCAAACGACGCCTAACCCCACCGGGGCGAGAAGCAGCTTTCTGAGGGGCATGTCGTGCACGTCCGCAGCTGCATGCACCGCGGTTGGCGACTATGTCAACAACTCTGGAAACGGGGTGACCCTCGCTGAGCGCTGGAACGGCATCTCTTGGGCCGTCGAGACAACGCCCAACGCAAGTGGGGCGACTAGCAGCGCGCTGAACGGTGTCTCGTGCACCTCTGCGACCGCGTGTACTGCCGCGGGCAACTACCACAACAGCGCGCGCGTCTACGTGACCCTTGCGGAGCGCTGGAACGGCACCTCGTGGTCGATTCAGACGACGCCGAACCCCACCGGAGCCAAATCCAGTGCACTGAACGGAATCACGTGCATCTCTGCGACAGCATGCGGGGCTGTGGGCAACTACACAAACAGCTCTGGAGTCGAGGAGACCCTCGCGGAGCGATGGAACGGAACCTCCTGGGTCGTCGAGACAACGCCCAACCCGAGCGGGGCCGAGAACAGCGTGCTGGGCGGTGTGTCGTGCACTTCCGCAACCGCGTGCACTGCCGTGGGCTACTACCTGAACAACTCTGGCGTCGCGTTGACCCTCGCCGAGGGATGGAACGGGACATCCTGGGCCATCCAGACGACGCCGAATCCCACCCCGCCCGGTTTAAAGGAGCTGAACGCTGTGTCGTGCACCTCGACGACCGCGTGCACCGCCGTGGGCTACTACTACAACAGTTCTGGCGTCCCCTTGACTCTTGCCGAGGTGTGGAACGGGACCTTCTGGGCCATCGAGACGACCCCGAACCCCAACCCGAGCGGGGCCGAGAGCAGCGTGCTGGGCGGTGTGTCGTGCACTTCCGCAACCGCGTGCACTGCCGTGGGCTACTACCTGAACAACTCTGGGGTTCAGTTGACCCTCGCGGAGCGATGGAACGGAACCTCCTGGGCCGTCGAGACGACGCCCAACCCGAGCGGGGCCGTGAACAGCGTGCTGGGCGGCGTGTCGTGCACCTCGACGACCGCGTGCACCGCCGTGGGCTACTCCAGCAACAGCTACGGGGGCGACGGGTTAACCCTCGCCGAGCGCTGGAACGGGACCACCTGGACCGTCGAGACGACGCCCAACCCCAGCGGTAGCGGGTACAGCTCACTAGGCGGTGTGTCGTGCACCTTGACGACCGCGTGCACCGCCGTGGGCTACTACTACAACAATAACTCCGGGGTCCTATTGACCCTCGCGGAGGCGCTGGAACGGAACCTCCTGGACGATCCAGACGACACCCAACCCGAGCGGCCCCGGGGACGAACGCGTCGAGCGGCATCTCGTGCACCTCGACGACCGCGTGCACCGCCGTGGGCGACGCCGGTGGGACCGGCCCGGGTACCGGGTCGACCCTCGCCGAGCGATGGAACGGGACCTCCTGGGCCATCGAGACGACGCCCAACCCCGGCGGTGGCGGGCTGAATGGCGTCTCGTGCACCTCGTCGGCCGCGTGCACCGCCGTGGGTTTCTACCTGAACAACTCCCGGGACCAGTTGACCCTCGCGGATCGCTGGAACGGCACCTCCTGGGCGACGCAGAAGACTCCCAACCCGGGCGGGCCTGGGGACAGCTATCTGAGCGGCGTGTCGTGCACCTCGACAGCCGCCTGCACCGCCGTGGGCACCAGCGGCGGGACCCTGGCCGAGCACGAAGGCTGATCGACAAACAAATCCGGCCTCACTTTCCGTAGATGCGGGCTCGTCAGGAACGGGCGTGAGGGTTGTTGTTCTCGTGCTTCTCTGACCTTGTCCTTCTAAGCGTCGCCTTAACCCAAGGGTGTTGGTGCCTACTCCGGTTAGTCGGAGCCTGCTGAAGGCAACACCGCTCGCGTGCATGACCGGAGTCGTCTTGACCCCGTTCGGACCCGGACCCCCGCACCGGCTTCGCAAGGTCATTCCACAGAGGCCCCCCGCTGCCCGGCGCTCTCGTAGGTTG
The DNA here is from genome assembly GCA_963737015.1 of uncultured Acidimicrobiaceae bacterium. Classification (GTDB taxonomy): domain Bacteria; phylum Actinomycetota; class Acidimicrobiia; order Acidimicrobiales; family UBA8190; genus CAVTQZ01. The sequence goes on from CAVTQZ010000001.1 coordinate 349,128, forward strand.
CGCTCCTGTCCGCACCTCGATCGCCGCTCCAGCCCACACACCCCGCCTCTGTCCCACCACCCTCCATCTCGGGTGAGCCCTGTCCCGGCTTGTCCCACTTCTGTCCGGTGGGAGGGGGTTGTCCTCCCTGCCCCGTGTGCAGATGAGTGTCAGATGGTCGGGTGGTTCTATGTACGAATCGGCGACGTAAGTCTGGGCGCGCCACGGGCGCGAAGGGGCGGTATACCGATGTCAATCTCGCTTAGAAACGGTCACTCGGAATCATCCTCTGAACTGGAAGAGTCGGTCTTTTCCGAGGTGGGAGGAGGCGGGTCATTAGAGGTTCGCAACGTAGAAGTCGGCGGGTTCGAGTCCGCTCACCCCCACCACATCGTTCCTGGTCACAGTTCCTGGTCACAGAGCGTTCTGGGGGATCGATGCAAGTCGAGCTGCTCAATCGCAAGAAGTGGCGAACCGAGATCGAGCTGTCCGATCGCGATTACCTAGTGGATCGAGCCTTCTACAACCCGAAGGGGCGGCACAGCTCACTCGGGTACCTCCCACCGATGGAGTTTGAGGTCCTACACGTCGAGGAAGACCGTCGAGACGCTGCCTGATGGGATCGCGCAGATAAATACGAGAACCCGGTTCAATCGACCTGTGCGGAAAGTGCGGATACTCGGCGATCCCAGAGTATTGACATATGAGAGGTCATGCCATCTCTCGCTTAGAAGTTCGACGACCGGGCCATTCGGGTTTCCGCCGATCACACTGCCGACCGCTCCTTCAGAGGACTAGATGTCTTCAGCTGCGAATCCAACGAGGGCCCTGATCACTGTGCGTTGCGAGTCAAGTGTTGTTAGACCATGAGACGGACGCCGAAGACAGCGAATGCGCCATTCTCTAATTTGGAGCGGCCTACGGGTTGGACTCTCCGTCATCGACGCCGATGGTGAGCCGGCTCGTACCTGTGATCAGCTGGCTTCGGCGACATATGCGAGCCGCTCTTCTGTTTCAGCGGTCTCGCCCCGGGCATCCGCGGATTCCACTGCTGGCGTGGGCTCCGCGTGGCGCGGTGCCCTGACGAACCACGCGATGAGGACGAGGGCGACGACGGTGAAGACGATGCCGACGGCGAACACGTCGTCGAGGCCGTGGACCGTGACGGCGCGGAGGCGAAAGACAGCGTCGCGGGCCACATGCCCCCCGAGTTGCGCATGCTTGGTGACGACGCCGAACACCGTAACGAGCACTGCGAGACCGAGTGCGGCACCGAGTTGCTGAGAGACGTTGACGAGCCCCGAGGCGGCCCCTGCGTCGTGCGGCTCGATGTCCGTCAGCGACGCCGTGGTCAGACTCACGAACGAGATACCAGCCCCGACTCCCAGGAGCACGATCGCGACGACGATCTCGCCGTATGTGCTGGCCGCATGAATCTGGGTGGCAAGTAGGAGGCTCATGGCCGCGAACGTGGCCCCCGACATCATGAGCACCTTCTGCGGAAAGCGGCGGCTGAGAACTCGGCTCGTCAATTGGGACGCCAGGAAAACAGCCGCCGGCATGGGGAGGAAAGCGATACCGGCGCGAAGCGGCGAGTATCCCTGGACGTCCTGGAAGAACTGCGACAGGAAGAAGAAGGTGCCGTACATCCCGGCGTAGACGAGGCCGCGAGCGACATTGGCGGTGGAACGAGTCGAGTGGGCAAACAAGCGCAGCGGCAGGATGGGTTCCTCTGCGCGGCTTTCGTTGACGACGAACGAACCGAGCAGACCGAGACCGAGCAAGAAGGCGATGAGCGTCGCAGGGTTCGTCCAGCCGTGGCTGCCTGCCCGAACGAGGCCGAACACGACGGCGCTCATTCCGCCGGTCGACGTCATGGCGCCCAGCAGGTCGAAACGTCCGTGGCGAGGTTCAGTCTCGGGCACCACTCGGCGTGCGACGAGCAAGAGGACCAAACCGATGGGCACGTTGACGAACATGACCCAGCGCCAGGAGGCGACCTCGGTGAGGAGTCCGCCGGACACGAGCCCGATGGCGCCGCCTGCGGCAGACATCGTTGTATACAGAGCTATCGCCCGAAGCCGCTCGGGCCCTTCGGGGAAGACCGTGGTGAGGAGGGCCAGGGCGGATGGTGCAGCGAGCGAGGCCCCGATCCCCTGAACGGCTCGGGCGGCGAGCAGCATCCCGGGAGATAAGGCGAACCCCCCGACGAGGGAGCTCAACGAGAAGAGCGCGATGCCGACGAGGAAGATCGAGCGTCTGCCGAGAAGATCGCCGGCCCTGGCGCCGAGAAGCAACAGGCCCCCGAAGGTGAGGATGTAGGCGTTGATCACCCACGAGAGGCTCGAGCTGGAAAAACCCAATCCGAGCTGGATGTGAGGTAGCGCCACGTTCACGATCGTCGTGTCGAGGACGACCATGAGCTGTGCAGTGAGAATGACGGTGAGGAACACGGTCCGGCTAGCAAGGTGGTGTCCATTGTCGGGTGCCGTGTGACGGCGCGCTGCGGCGGGGACAAGGCGGCGGGGGGAGCTGACAGAGGCGATTTGGGGCATTGACTTCGACCTTTGCGCTGGTATCCTGAAGAAACGGAGTGAACCTCCGTTTACTATACGGAGGGTGCCTCCGTTTAGCAAGCCGTTTTTGGCCCGAGGACAAAAAAGCCCATGACCAGCAAAGACAGCCTCGTGAGTGCTCCTGGTCAGACCAGGGGTCGCGACAGCATTGGTGGCCGCAGCATGCGGGCCGATGCCCAGCGCAACTACGAGCGCCTGGTCGCAGCAGCCCGGGAGGTGTTCGTCGCAGAAGGCGGCGGTGCCTCGATGGAGGCGGTGGCTCGCAAGGCCGAGGTTGGTGTCGGCACCCTCTACCGTCACTTCCCAAAGCGGATCGACCTGGTCGAGGCCGTGTACACGGTGGACGTCGAGGAATTGGTCCAAGCCGCCGAGGAGGCTGTAGCCACCCTCGGGCCGTGGCCGGCTGTGGTCGCATTTCTCGAGGCGTTCGTCCGCTACGCCCAGAGCAAGCGCACCTTCCTAAACGAGCTGCGCGAGGCGTTCGAGGAACACCCCGATCTGAAGCTCTCCTCGAGGGAGCGGATCGATGGCGCCACTGATCTCGTCATCAGCCGGGCACAGGAGGCCGGCGTTGTGCGCGCTGACGTCGCGGGCGCGGACGTGACCCAACTCCTCGGCCCCATGTGCACGAGCCCGACGATCACCCGCGAGCAGACGGAGCGGCTGCTACCCATGATCCTCGATGGCCTTCGGGCTAAAGGTGCGTCGTAAGGCCCACAAGGGAAATGAGACTCCAGCAGTCAAGCTCGAGCCAAATCCCTACGATTTCGTACGGTCGACCGGCGCCGGTAAAAAGCGGCGATTGGCGCTCAGCAGTCGTCGACGTCTCGAGATACGAGTCCAGCATGTCTTGCCGACGTTGATTCTCTGAGCAGTCCTGACAAGGCCCTCCGGATTGTTGGGCCGGATGTTCCGCCTCGTCACGTCACGTGGGCGTTGTCGTTCTCCCAGGGGTCATCCACCGAACCTCGGCCGTGGGTTTCGTCTAGCCAGTCCGTCCACTTCGCACTAGCCACAAGGCGACCGAGGACGATGGCGATAGTGAGCAAAGACATCACCACCACAATGGCGAAGCCGCTCACATCCGCCCACTGGCTCGGGTCGAAGATGTTGAAGCTCATGACCATCCCCCGTGGTGCGCTCTTGCAGCCAGCCTATGGGGCCAGCATGCCCAACTGGAAAATGCGCAACCGATTGGGCGTGCGAGTCTCTAGTGCCGCCGACCCGGCGAATGGGGGGGATTCCGGGATGATGGAAGGGTGGATCTCGGCAGACCAAGTCGCCCTCCATCCAAAGCCGCTGTCAAAGAGGCACTTCAAGTTCTGCTGACAGCCGACGCCCTTGTACCGACTGAAGATGATTGGGATCGCTCCGCTGATCGAGTCGAGGGGCCAGTCGATGGCCGCTACACCCTCTATGGAGCGCTTGCCACCTCGTGCGAGCAGGTGACCGGCCACTTCTCTCACCGTCATGCAGCATTACAGACCGTACGTGGGGCGATAGAGCTACGGGTCCCAGGACGGCAGTGGGAACATCGTCTCGCTGAGTTCAACTCGGAAGCGAATTTTTCTGACGTGAAGGCCGTACTCAGTTCCGCGATTGCGAGGGTCAGAAGCATCTACGGAACCACTTGAACCGTAGTGCTTGAGCCGATTGATATTGGACGGGACCATCCCCCAACGTCCCGTCCGGGGAGTCGGCGAATACAGAAGGCCCATACCGAATACCAGCCCGATCCGGGCGACAATTCACGCCGAACGACGGCTCGGGGAGCGATTGTCAAGTCGATTTCGCGAACAGATGCACGTCATTCGCGAGGTTGCCCACCCTCGGCGTAGCTGCTGGTCCGCGCTCGAAGTGCAAGCGAGGTCTTTGGAGGGCGTCTGTTCTATGCACTACAGGTGATATGGCCAGGATGGGGCGTGAGCATTGGGTCCCCAACCTCGTGCTTCGGACGTGGCGGCAGCCGGCCATAGCAGCACGGTCCGGTCGAAATGGCAGCTCTCCGGCGCTCGGAGAAGGCGTGACGAGACGAACGAAACCCGTTGCTTATAGCGGGTAGTAGTTAGGATCTTCGTTCCGCAATGAAAGACTCGATTGGCGCTCGATGCAGAGAAATAATGTCTCACGGCAAACGCCGCCTCCGCACCATCGCGCCTTTCGTTCGACCGACCGAATGCCAGAAAGAACCAGCCACGAGGGCCGATGTTCGTTACGCGTATCGGCTCCTGCTCGGGCGCGAGCCCGATCCGGGTGGTATGCGGCACTATTCGCAACTCTTGGCTTCTGACGCGCTCTCCCTCGACAGGCTTTTCGAGTTATTCATCCGATCAGGGGAGTTTCAACAGCGCCTCAATTCACTGTACGCATGGAAAGCGAGAGCTCCTGAGGCAATTCGTCTGCTGGACGGAACAACGATCTACGTTGCATCTGACGGTGACAGCGATATAAGTGGCACCATACGATCGCATCGCGTGTACGAACCAGAGGTGTCCATGGCCTTGCGTTCCCAACTTTTTCCGGGACAGTGCTTTGTGGACGTGGGAGCATCGATCGGCTACTTCACGGTATTGGCTAGTCGCGCGGTAGGCCCCGCAGGACGAGTTATAGCTTGCGAACCGGGCCCTCAGAATCTGTCGATGCTCCTCCTGAACGTTTTGTCAAACAGCTCCGCGAACGTGGAGGTCGTCCCTTTTGCGCTGAGCGATCGACGGGAGATCCTCGGATATAGTCGCCTAGAGAGCAACGGCGCGGTATCGCAAGTCACTTCAGGTGAAGAGGCACTGGCAGCGGGGGACCTCATCCAAGCAGTACCAATGGACGAGTTACTTGCTGATAACCGACAGGTTGACGCCATAAAGGTTGACGTCGAGGGGGCCGAAGGCAAGGTCTTCCGTGGTGGTTATAAGACGATCGAGCGGTTCCGGCCGCTTCTATTCTTTGAATTCACACCGTCGGCACTTGAAGATGTCTCAGGTTTGTCAGCACTGGGTGTGCTGTCATCACTCGAAGACCTCGGTTACACCTTTACGGTGCTTACTGGATCGGCAAATGATCCGAGCACGGCCCGTGAACTCAGGGCAGATGATGTGCTGCGCGAGTTCGATTCAATCGGCGCCCAACACATCGACATCATGGCGCAGGCTCGACGAGACTGAGTCGATCGATAGGGCCGATCCTGCGCCCCTACCTGTTTTTTTCATACCCAAACTGCCTGGATCTCGCACTGCAGACAGCTTCTCCGCGAGTTCATCACATCGCCATGAGCGAGAAACCTCCAGAACCAGCCTTCTCCATCTCGGCGAACGGTTCCAAGGTCGTTGTCAAACAGAGCACCTCGCGTCCTTTGCCCGCATCGGGGCGAAGATCTTCGACGCCACGGGACGCACTCCGACTCACAAGGCAAGACATCGGGCCCAGCCTGTGCGGCCTCGAAAGCAGCAGATCGGCCTGTGCCGTAGCGCGAAGCAGGCGCCTATCGACCACCGAGCAAGCGCCGCAGGTCTTCGAGCCGTTCGGGTACGACCCGCCACCAGGTCCACTTGCCCCGCCGCTCTCCGACGATCAAACCCGCCTCCGCCAGGATGCGGGTGTGGTGCGAGATTGTCGGCTGACTCTTGCCTAGCGGTCTTTCCAGGTTGCAGCTACAGACCTCGTCCTCGGCGGCGACGATGGAGAGCAGACGCAAGCGAACCGGGTCGCTCAAGGCGGCGAGGACGGGCGCCGTTCGCTCGGCCTCACGCCTCGACAGCGGCTCGTGGGTGAGCACGCTGCAGCACAACTCGCTTGGTGTCACCGTGGCGATTTTGCGAGAAGGCACCCTCACTCCCATTGACAGATATCGATGTTACAAACAATACTGGTTACATCGACCGTCGTCAATCTGATTGGGAGGCACCATGTCACGTGTGCAACTGGCCCTGAACGTCTCCGACCTCGATGCGGCCATTGGCTTTTACTCCAAGCTCTTCGCTTCGTCTCCGGCCAAGGTCCGTTCTGGTTACGCCAACTTCGCCATTGCAGACCCGCCCCTGAAGCTGGTGCTCATCGAGACATCAGAAGCCAGGGGTGCTGGCATCAGCGGCGCCCTCAACCACATGGGGGTCGAGGTCGAGACGCAAGTCGAGGTCGCCCGAGCGGGCAACAGACTGGCCGACGCAGGTCTTGCCGTCACCGAGGAACACGAGACGACGTGCTGTTACGCCGTGCAGGACAAAGTCTGGGTGGAAGACCCCGATACGACTCCCTGGGAGGTCTATACGGTGCTGGCCGACGCACCAGCCGAGGCCGGATCGTGCGGCGATGGCACCAGCATCTGCTGTGACCTGCAACATGAGGTCGCCTCGAACGCAACCTCCTGTTGTTAGGTGTCCGAAGCAGCCCTCTGGCGGCGGCTATTTGCTGAGTTCTTGGGTTCAGCTTTCCTGGCCCTCGTGGTGATCGGCTCAGGGATCGCCGCCGAGCAACTTTCTCCGGGCAATACAGGACTTCAATTGTTCGAGAACGCGGCGGCGACGGCTGGAGGTCTGTTCGCCATCATCTTGATGTTCGGCCCGATCTCGGGTGGGCACTTCAACCCGGTGGTGTCGTTCGTAGACGCCACGTTCGGGGGCTTGCGGTTGCGAGAGGCTGCTGCTTATCTGCCTGCTCAGGTCGCGGGCTGCGTACTGGGAGCAGTCGTGGCGAACGTCATGTTCTCGCTCCCCGTCACCGAGCTTTCGACCAAGCACCGGGCCTCGCCCGCTCACTTTCTCTCCGAGATCGTGGCCACTTTCGGCCTCTTGCTTGTGATCTTTTCCCTGGCCCGGGCGGGCCGTTCCCGTAGCGCACCAGCGGCGGTAGGGGTCTACATCGGGGCGGCGTATTTCTTCACATCGTCCACGAGCTTCGCGAACCCTGCCATCACGGTCGGGCGCATGTTCTCCAACACCTTCGCCGGAATTGCTCCTTCTGCCGTACCGAGTTTCGTGATCGCACAACTGGTCGGAGGCATCGTTGCGCTGTGTGCTATCGCGGTGCTCTATCCTCGGCTCTCACCCGAGGAGGCGAGTGACATCCTCGTACCTCGCGCCGAACCAGTGGCGGCGGAATGACGGCGGGTCGACCTGAGGTGCTGTTCCTCTGCGTGCACAATGCCGGGCGGTCACAAATAGCTGCGGCCCTTCTTGCCCGCCAAGCCGGAGACAGAGTTGTAGTGCACTCAGGAGGATCGGCCCCGAGTGAGGCCTTACATCCCGCCGTGGTGGCAGTCATGGGCGAGTGGGGCATCGATATCTCGGCAGAGCAGCCAAAGAAGCTCACAGACGAGATGGCCGAGCAAACGGACGTCATCGTGACCATGGGCTGCGGCGACAGTTGTCCGGTCTACCCCGGCAAGCGGTACTTGGACTGGGAGGTTCCCGACCCGGCTGGCAAGCCCATCGAGGACGTCCGGCTCATTCGAGACGACATCGATGATCGGGTGAGGGCGCTTCTGAAAGAGTTGATTCCCAATCCATAATCGGACGACCCGCTTTGGGACCGGGGCGAACCTTCAGCAAAAGCTCTGACCTTGAATGCGAGCTGATCGCCGTGCCCGGGGCAGACGAGTTAGCTCGCGACCTTGGCACGCCTCCGCTTCCCGAAGAGACTCACGTCTGGGGGAATGTGCCTCTTTCCACAGGGTCCATCGTGGATTTCTCTGTCGCCGGTGAAGCGGGTGCTCGCGATCGGACTCGATGGGGCGGAATCCACCTACATCGAATCTCTGATTCGCGCCGGTCGACTTCCGAATCTCGCCAGGCTCTGGGCGAGCGGTAGCTGGTGTCGCCTCGAGACCGAGCCCCCCTGGCACCCGTCGTTCGCGATCAACAATCACTTCCTCGCGGGCCGGACACCCAGGCCGTCCGACACCTGGGACGCTTGTCGGTTCGACCCGCGGACCTATCGGGCCTTCAAGCCCTTTGCTGTCGACCATCTCGGTACTCCGCCATTTTACGAGCTGGTGTTCGGGCTCAAGACCATCGTCTTCGACGCGCCGGGATGTCCACTTGGCTCATCTCCAGATGTGGTCGAGGTGTTGGCGTGGGGGGCTCACTCGCCGCATCATCCACGGGCATCGCGGCCGCCCGGCCTCATAGACGCGATCGATAGGGAGGTCGGCCGGCACCCCGGCGTAAGGAATGCCTTTGATGCGGGATGGCACAACCGCAGGAGGCTCGACGCGGTGGTCGACGGTCTGGCGGTCGGAGCGCGTAGGCGAGCCGAGGCGTGGTCGATGCTCCAACGGAAGTTCCCGGACTGGGAGCTTGGCCTCGTGGTCATGTCCGAGACCCACGACGCAAGCGAGCTCCTCTGGCACGGGGTCGATACCAGCCATCCCTTGGCGAAGGTGGTGGACACCCGTCACGTCGCCGCTTGTCTTGAGCGGACGTACACAGCGGTCGACGATGCCGTCGGTCACATGGTGTCGGCAAGCCCGGCCGAGACGGCCATCGTGGTCTACTCGTTGTTCGGTACCGGCAGTGGTCCAGGAGATGTACCGTCCGTCGTGTTGCTGCCCGAGCTCCTTCATCGGCTCTCAGGAGAAGCTGCAACTTTTCGCTCCGCAGACGCGCCGAAATGGAAGACGGAGGGCTGTCCTTTGGTGGTCCCGCGGCGCTCGGAGGTGTGGAGAGAAGCCATGGACCGGCTGTGCTTGGGCCCGGCAGATCCAATGGCGCGGCTGGTGGGCCGTTTCGAGCGAATCGCTCGCACTCACCTGCGTCCAATCAGGCGCCGCCTTGCGAAGCAGTTCCGCAAAGCGTCAGTGGGCTCCGTGGGAAATGCGATCCCTGCAGAGGAGGGGCCTCCCGGACCCGCGCAGGTGGAAAAGGGGGACACCCTCGACTGGCAGTTCGCCGCACGGTACCGACAGCGGTGGCCCGGCATGAGAGCCTTCGCCCTCCCGACGTTCGCCGAGGGGATGGTGCGGGTAAACCTCGCGGGTCGTGAGGAGAACGGAATAGTTTCCGAATCTGATTACGACGCAGCTTGTAACGAGGTCGAGGAAGCCGTCCGCGCATGTACAAATCCGAGAACCGGCCGCCCCGCTGTCAAGGACGTGATCCGAGAACCGTATGAAGAGGCAATGAGCCCGAATCGCTACGCCGACATGGTGGTGGTGTGGGATGGACCAACCGATGCGCTCGAACACCCGACGGCCGGGCTCATCGGGCCTGTCCCATTCAACCGGCCGGGAGCTCACACGACCAACGCATTTGCAATCGTTTGCACGGACTCTGAGCCGCTTGACGACCGTGCAACGCGGCGAGCCGATGGTCTCGACTATCCCGCCGGGCGAGCCGGCTCGATCCTGGATCTACCGCCGACTCTCCTTGATCTACTCGGCCGACCCGTTCCCGCCAGCCTGGAGGGGACGTCGCTCGCCGACGTCTGCCGAAAATAGGACGTCGCCAAACCTTCTAAGAGTCGAGTGTCATGGGGTCACCATGACCTTGATCGACTCTCGGTTTGCCATGGCCCGGTAACCGTCGGGCACGCCGTCCAGTCCGACGTTGCGGTCGAATACATTCCCGGGCTCGATGCGACCGTCGAGGATGTCGGGAAGCAGCTCTTCGATGTAGGCGCGGACGGGCGCGGGTCCGCCGCCAATGGTGATGCTGCCGAAGAAAGCTGGCTGGGAAGATGGCAGCACCTCGTCCTGGGGAACGCCGTCGCCCACGACGGCGGCGATCCTGCCCGGCTCTACCTTCGCGACGACCGCGGCATGGTGGCCGGTACCCATCACATCCGACAGCGTGAGCAGCGACGCCATCGCGGCGTGGTCTTCGCCGACAGGGAGCGGGGGCCAAGGTGCCGTCGGCATAGGGAATGCGAAGCGCCTCCGCCTGGGCGCCGTTAAGGCCATCGTTCCCAATGAAGCTGCGATGGACGCATGCGGTGTAGAGGCCCTGCTGGCAGAACTCGCAGGTGCCGTCGGAGGATGCGAACGGCATCACGACCAGGTCGCCGCGTTGGAGGTTGTGAACATCTGCGCCGACGTCCTCGACAACGCCGATCGCCTCGTGTCCCATCGACTGTCCGGTCTCCGATGGCTCCATGGACGCGTACGGCCAAAGGTCGCTGCCGCAGATGCACGCCCTCGTCACCCTCAAGATCGCGTCCGTCGATTCGATGATGGAGGGATTTGGCACCTCCTCGATGCGGACGTCCCCGGCTCCGTGCATCAGTCGCTCGCATGCGCCTCCTTCTCCCTGGACCCGGTCGCCGCTACCCGCCCGTCCGGGGGTGGACCATCCCCCGAACCCTTCGCCTAGCGAACGATAGGAGCAGGCACACGAGTTCGCCCAGGGCATTGTCCGGGGGCCGCGTTGGGGCTCCGGAAGAGCTCCGCTCGCCTAATAACCCAATGAATGCAAAACTGACGGCCCGTAGCGATCGGAAGGAAAGTGCCATGGACAAAAACGGCAGGACCTTTCTCCCCTTGGTGCTTGCCCTCCTGTTAGCTGCACCGATCGGAATCTTCGCAAGCGTCGTCGCCTCGGCCTCAGGTTCCGCGGCAGGAACCGCTGCGGCACCCGCCCTCGCTTTTTCCCACGCGGTGGTGGTCGACGAACAGCGCCCGGGTTTCGAGCCCGATGTCAAGGTGGACAGCACCGGCCAGATATACAGCAGTGTGCCGAACGGGTTCTCCACCACGATCAGCTACCTCTGGTCCTCGCAGGACAACGGAAATTCGTATCACGTCGTTCCGGGGACTGTCGCGCTCGGAAAGCCCGAAACTTGTATCGGAGGTGGCGACTCGGACCTCTATGTCGACAGCGGGAACGCGCTTTACTTTTCCGACCTTCAGGGCCTCACCAATATTTCGAACAGCGTGAGTACGAACAGTGGATCAACTTGGTCGACTAACTGCGATGGAGCTGGAACCAACACGCCCGACGACAGGATGTGGTTCGCTGCAACTGGCAGTCTCGCGAAGGGCGATCTCACCCTTTATCAAGATTTCGACCAGGTCGACACAGCGCTGCCAAGTGGCGGGAACCAGCTCGTTGAGACGGTGTCCCACAACGGCACCACCTTCTCTCCTGTGACCAACCTGTCCGGTCTGTCTTCAGGATGCACAGGAGCTGCGATTGACTGCGTCACTGACAATGAGGGCATCTCAGGCAATCAGGTCGTAGACAACCAAACAGGGAACGTCTTCATTGCGCACACGACGACCAATGGAAACAGCGCCGGCTCGGAAGCAGGCGTCATGATCGCCGAAGGGAAGATCTCGACAGGAACCACCACCAGCGGTTCCTGGTCGGAGAGCCCTAACCTCGACGGCTCGCTCTGCCCGGACCCGAGCTGTGTCGACAAAAACGGCAACCCCGAAGAGCTTGCAGGCGAGAACTTCGCGAGTATTGCTCGAGACTCGGCGGGCTATCTGTATTCCGCCTTCACTGCGGGCCCGGTGGACCATGCAAGCAGTTCCGACCCCAACTTCGGCGCGCTCACCGCACCCGAGCAGATCTACGTCGTCCACTCACTCGAGCCGGCGACCATGAGCAATCCTGCGAGCGTGACCTGGTCGACACCGCAGGCGATAACTGGAAGCGGTATAAGCGCGGGAACCAACACCTTCCCCTGGATCGTCGCAGGTAGCGGAGGACGGGTGGACGTCGCGTGGTACCACACCGCCGAACTCAGTCAGAAGGGAACCTGCACGAGCGGGTCGGGCACCTGCACCGTTTATGGCGCCGACAGTCTCACCAACGCGCAGTGGACCGTCCAGATGGGTCAAAGCCTCAACGCCAACGCTTCATCTCCTACCTACCAGCTGGCCCGCGTCAGCGAGACATCTGTGAAGCACGGTCAGATCTGCACCAACGGCCTCGGCTGTGCTACCGGTGGCGACCGGAGCCTCGGAGACTTCCTGCAGGTGACGATCGACAACCAAGGGGCGGCAGTCGTTTCATATGTCTATGACACGTCGGGAAATCACCAGGGTGGCGAGGACACCGGGCCCGACGTGATCAGCAGGCAGATCGCAGGCCGAAGTCTGATTGCCGGAGATTCCGTCACTCAGAACGGCGGTCCTGGTCTCGCCGAGGACTCGGTTACGGATCCGACCGGAGATGCCTTCTACTCGGCTAACGGAAGCCGCACCGCTTCGAGTCCCAATCTCGACATTGTCGGAGCATCCTTGTCCGAGGTTTCAGAGGAGACGATGACAGCGACGATCAATGTCAAGAACCTCTCCACGCTCGCTGTGTCTCCGAGCATTGGCGGGCCCGATGCGAGCTGGATGGTGCGATGGACCGAAGTCACGCCCGGTAAAGTCGGCAACGGGACCATCTTCTACGTAGGCATGGACAACAACGCCGGCGTCGGTGGCACGGGTAAGCCGAGTTTCTTCCTCGGCAGTACGAGTTGTGTTCCGGTGAACAATCCGGAAGAGCATTGCAAGTACATGACCTTCCCGCAGACGACCGCGATCCAGGGCTCGTACAACGCCTCGACCGGTGTTATCACGCTCACGTTCCCACAGAGCGATGTGCAAGCTCCTGACAACACCAAGATCTACAGCGTTACGGCCTTCACTGCGACCTCGGCCACACCTCAGTCATCGACGACGGTCTTCAACTTGATCGACGCGACCACGCCTTTCGACCACATCGTCGGCTGACCACCAGCTGTGGCTTCCGAGAAGGAGGCCCTTTACGTTTGAGGAATTTGTCGAGGGTGCAGGTCGCTAGCTCGTCGCGGCCATTCCCTCGACCGGCTTGTTGAGCCTTGCATCTCCCATGGATCCGTCGAATCCTGCATTGCCGAATGTGAATATTCCACCGTCGGAACCGACGAGCCAATATCCACCGCCGCCGGGAACCGCGCTCATCCCTGTGACGTCTTCGATGTGTAGGCCGTCGCCTGGAACCGACCCGAGATATGCGGCGTCTCCGAACGCGAAGATCCCACCATCTGAACCAACGAGCCAGTACCCGCCTCCATCCGCTGTTCGGGCGATTCCGACCACCGGCTGGTTGAGATGGAGGTTGCCTGTCGAGCCGTGGAATGCGGCGTCTCCAAAGCTGAAGACGCCTCCATCTTTTGCCACCAACCAGTACCCACCGCCGTCGGGAGTTGCAGCCATGGCGACGACCGGGGCGTTGAGATGGAGGTTGCCTGTCGAGCCGTGGAAGGTGGCATCTCCGTAGGTGAAGATCCCGCCGTCGGATGCGACGAGCCAGTAACCCTTTCCGTCGGCTGTCGTTGCCATGCCCACAACAGGAGCGTTCAGGCGTAATGCGCCCGCCGACCCGTAGAACCGGGCATCGCCAAAGGTGAAGATCCCGCCGTCCGAAGCCACCAACCAGTACCCACCGCCATCGGCTGTTCCCGTCATGCCTACCACCGGCTGATTGAGCGTGGTCGAACCCGCCGAACCGCAGAACGGTGCATTGCCAAAGTTGAAGATGCCGCCGTCTGAAGCGACGAGCCAATAACCCTGCTTCGATCCAGCCGGCGCAGAGCATGGGACCTCGAGCGGGACTCCGGTAACCGTCACAGGAGCAACGAACAACCTTCTCGCGGCGCCGCACCCGTAGTCGGTGCAACCAGCGGAGCCCCCGACCCAGGCGGCGTAGTCCATCCACCAGTGGCCGCCCGTATCGAGAAAGAGAGTGCCACCTCCTGGTCCGAGAACGGAACCGTAGCTCCGAAGTACCTGGTCCTGTTCACCGCATGGTCCACTCGGGCCGGTGCAGCTCGTGACCGCCTCGGAGTACGAAGGGCTCGTATAGATACCCGCTGAAAAGAGCACGAGGTAGTCGCCCGCGATATAGGCCATGGACGGGTCTTCGACGGTCGACTCCCACGGATACTTGGTCGTGTCGTTCGAGAACAGCAGGGTGGGTTGACTGCCGGCGACGAAGTTCGTGCCTGTGGTGTCGAGTGGCTGAGACCATATATACGCAGGTGCCGAAGATCCGCCGTCGTTCTGTTTCCAAAGGAGGTATGCCTCGCCATTTGCGGGGTCCACGAAGGGGCTCGGATCGATCGAGCCGGTGGGCTGGCAGAGAAAGGGAGTATGGGTCAGGTCCGTGAACTGCGGAGCGGCAGGGCTCAGTGACGGCGTCGTCGCCACAGCTAGGCAGTCATGACCACTGTCGTTGCTGTTACCGCTTGTCGAGGCGTCATAGAACATGATCCATTTGCCACCGTAGAAAAAGACGCCGGGCGAAGTCTGGGTGTTCGGCTGCTCCCAGCTCGAGGGATTCAGAAGGGCGCTCGAGCCGTAGCACTGCTTCGTGTAAGAGGTGTAGCCGGTACTCGGCGACGAAGAGACGAGGGCAGCGATGTGATTGCCCGAGGCGTTACCGGTCGTAAAGGCGTAGTAGCTGCCACCGGAGTAGACGACGTCCGGATCCGCAGCGTCGCCACTGCCCGGATAGTTGTACGCGGGCGAGCCATTGGGGCATGAGGGACTCGAAAAAGCTGGCGTCGAGCTCGGGCTGACCGAAATTCCCGCTGCTCCGACCGGTCCAGCTGAGATCGATTGGAACATTGTCACGGCGAACAACAGCGAGATCGCGAGCTTGTTGCGAAACGATCTGGGACAGAGCTTTGTTGTCGCGTTGGAAAGAGGCATCTTCGAAAGTCCTGGATCGTCTTCGGCGGCCTGACCAGTTGCGAACGGCACCGTTCAGCGCAAAGTGTCCACGTCGCTGTCGGCGGCGGTGAGAAACCAGTTGGCGGGGCGGGAGACGACCTCCCGATCCGGGTCGTCAGGGTGCGCGTAGGTTACGAAGGGGATCGCCTTCCCTCGGACAAAGAAACCCAACGAACGAAGCTGCCGGTACACCAGGGAATTAAGCGTATGGCAGGACAATCCGCCGGCACCGTGCCCTGCGGCGATGCGCACGGCGGAGGCGAAAACGGCGCCCCCTTCGTCTGGTGTGGCCAGGTAGTCGACGATGTTGAACAGGGCGTGACCACGTCGCATCTCGGGTCGAAGGACGAAGTAGCCGATGGGGCTGTGACCGCGTGACACGTAGTAGCGGAGGTAGGAAGTGCGGAGAGGTCCCTCGTCGAAACGCCACCGTAGCCATGGCGCGTCGCGGACGCCGATGACCCGGTAGGAGGGCGAAGCATCGCGCCACACCGCATCGGCCCTCTCATCGAACGATTCGATGCTCGTCGTCTCGACGCCGGACAGATGTCGCCGCGACCACCATCGACCTAGCCTTACCGCAGCGGGGACGAATGGGCGCACCACCGGCAACCACCGATGATCCACATCGGTCCAAGCGGAGAACGCTCGAGCATCCAACAGACAGAAGAAGCTCGGGACGACTCCCATGTCGTGCCATCCACAATGAAGAGCCCACGCCAATCCCGCCTTCGACAGTCCCAGTCCGCCCCGAAGCACACGTTGACCCTTACGGGCCTGCCAAAGTTCGGAGGCCACGTCCGAACCCCGCCAGGTCGCGTCGACCACGGCATTTATGGCCCACGCGGCTGGACGGTTCCTCCCGTCGACCCGGAGCAGGAAGGCGACATCTGCAACCGTACCCACCACCGCCCCCTCTCGCCGGGTGATCCACGGACCCGACCACTGCGTGCAGCGATTTGGGTTGCGCGTGTGCCACCAGGCGGTGCGCTCCGGATCGTTTGAGACGCCCATCCGGTCGAGAAATTCGTGGAGATCGGGAATATCGTCATCACGGCAAAGGGCCGCCGCAGCTCCGGCCGCGATCGGTTCAGTCGGACGAGGTGGATCGCTCATTTGAGGCGCTCCAAGGATCCCTGAACTCAGCCCACTTATCAAGGTTTCTGTTCGTTCCGAAAGGCCGGGATAATTTGGGTAGCTGTGAGCCGGTGCTTCAAGTACGCAGTCGACTTCCGGCTTGCTCCGTTCTGGCTGCCTTTCGGCCTGCGTCCGTGGAGCGATGCCGTGACGCTCACGGAGGACGAGTTCATCGCCACTTACGGCCTGTTCCGCATTGCCACACCACTCACCAACGTCACTGGGGCGCACACGACCCGCGGTTACAGGTGGTGGACGTCAGTGGGGATTCGCGCGTCCTTCGTCGACGACGGCCTTACCTTCGGCACGAACCGGGATGCCGGAGCATGCGTCCACTTCGCAGAGAAGGTTCCGTCTCGGATGCGGCGATCAGGGCACTCGGCGCTCACAGTCACCGTGGCGGATCCCGAGGGTCTGGTGCAGGCGCTCACGCCTGGTTGAACGTGAGAAGACAGATGCGTGGCTCCGTCAGGTCGGAGAATTCCGAAGAATGACTCCCCGGTCCAGGTACGACTCGTCGATGCCGCGCATCGGGTTGCGTCGGCGCTCCAGGCGGACCTCGTCGGGTCCGAAGACCTCGGGCAGCACATGGCCGTCAGTGATCCGGACTATGCGGTATCCGAAGTCGAGAACCTCGTAGACCTCGAAGCCACCGCTCCAGTCTCCGAGGAAGCGGTTACGCACACAGACCCTCGTCCCTGCGACGAACGTAGGAGGACTGGGGCATATTGTGCTCAGGTGATCGAGGTCCTCGGGCTCGCGCGTTTCCACCTTGTCTCCTCGGAGGCTGTCGTGGGTTTCGGCACATGACGATCCGCACTTGAGGCAAAGACCGCACAACGGGAGGGAGTCACCATGGGAGCCGAGATGAGCAGCCTCGCGGCGCAAGAAGAGTCCGTTGGAAAGGCGGAAGTCATCCTTTTGGGCAAGACCGTGCCGGTCGGCGAAGGTGAGTTCGTTCCGATGGCCATGACGGTCGAGGTAGGACGATCGATCAAGCTGTCCATGCCGCTCGGTGCTTTTACCGTCAAGGACGATCGAGCGAGGTTCGTCGCGACCGTGGACGTGGTGGGTCTCACCGCTGTCATTATGGGAATCGGGGTGGGTGCTCTCGGGGTCGGCGCTGTACGTCCCGTCTTTCGAGCGATCGCGGACCGGATCCGCGGCATCTGACGGCGGCTTTGCCGTCGTGGCCGCCTGACACCGCCCGCAAGATCTAGTCGCAGACGAGACTGCGGAGGTGCAAGGAACGCGGCGTCTGGCTGCCGATGACTGGGAGACCCTTCGCAGGATCAGGCTGCGCGCACTTCGCGAAGTGCCCTCCGCCTTCGCCTCCACCTTCGAAGAGGAGTCCCGGCGTCCTGACAGCTGGTGGAAACGCAGCATCGAAGAAGTCGCATGGTTCGTGTTTGACGAAAACGGCGAGCCGATCGGGTTGGCGGGGGGACTTACCGTCGGGAGGGATCAAAGGTTCCCTGAGCTCATCTCGATGTGGGTGGATGACACGCATCGGCGAACCCAGGTCGCCGATGCGCTTCTTTCTGCAGTAAGCGAATGGGCGAGGTCTGCCGGCGCCGACCGGCTCTCGGCGTGGGTGTCTCACGGAAACTTGCGCGCGCGTCGCTTCTACGAGCGGGCGGGGTTCGTCGCAACGGGTACACGGAAGGCTATTCGGAACGGTTCTGAAGCCCAGGCCGAGGAGTTGCGCTTGATGCTGTGAAAGGACCTCTGCACACCCAGCAATTTCGGCAAACGCCGGCTCTTCCCTCGAAAGCTGAGAGACTGGACGACGCCGCATCCGTCGTCTTCGAAGGAGCTCGTAGATGCTCGATATCGTGCGCTCGCGGGAGGCCATGGTCGTGGCATCCGTCGCAGCCGTCCTGCTGGCTCTCGGCAGCTCGCTCGGCGGGCTCGCCTATGCCGTATTCAACCCGTCAGGTGACTTCACGACCAGCAACAACCTCATTACGGCAAGTGCCTGGTTGATCTTCGTCTCCGGACTCGTTGCGCTCGGTGCTGTCTGCCTCGTGGCATGGCACCTCTTCGTGACCCGGCAGTGGACCCGGATGTGGGAGGCGAACGGCGCCGCACTGGCAACTTTGATCTTCGTGCTTGGCCTCCTCATTGCGGCGACTCAGGCGACGGACGTTTCGACAGCCGCAGATGTCGTTGCAGCGGTGGGGGTAGGTGGCTGGTGCGCGCTCGTCGTGGTAGGAGCCGCCCGTCGCGCCTTGCTGGAGCAGGAGTCAGCGGTTGCCCATCATCAGGCACCAATTCGCCTGGCGGGTGCAGCCTCGGTGCTTCTCCTCGCCATTGCCATCGGTTTGCCGAACGCGTCCCTTGAAGACGCGACCCTCGCTGTCACCAATGCGGCGATCTTTGCGATCGCCTTCGCCGGGCTCGTCGTCGTGCTGGCGATCGCCCACAGTCGTCAGTTCATCGTCACCAGACGTTTCGTCGTTCTCGCGGTGGGGCTGTGGGCGCTTGCCGCAGCAGGCGTGGTCCGAGCGGTGTGCGACGGGATCGTCTTTGGTCCGCCACCACATTCGGTTCTGTCGATTCGCCTCGGGCTGTCGTTGCCGTCATTCGTGGAGGCGGCTGCTTTTCTGGTACTGGCATGGGCGGCGCTCGGTCGTGTGGCGGAGCTGACTGTCCGAATACCGGCCACAGTTCCCGGCACGGGCCTAACGATGCCCCCTCCGGCTCCGGGTACGGTCGCAGTCCCACCCGATCAGGCAGCACTAGCGGCAGTCCCACCTTCCTGGCAACCCGACCCGGGCGGCCGTCACCAGCTGCGGTGGTGGGACGGCGCTCGTTGGACCGAGCACGTCATGGACGGCGACCAGCCGTCGGTCGACCCACCTCTGTAAATCCCAAGACAGGTGAACTGACCGAATAGGTCTCAGGCGGAATCCGATAGAAGGCGGCCGGCGATGAATCACTCGGGGGACCGTGCGCGGGTGGCGGACCTCAGAAGCTCACCCGTTCTCGAGATGCAAGGTGTGACCAAGCACTACCGCCAAGGGGACGACGACGTCGTGGCGGTCTCCGACGCCGACCTTTTGATCCACGCCGGCGAGTTCGTGGCCTTGGTGGGCCCGAGCGGATCGGGCAAGTCGACCCTTTTGCACATGGCGGGCGGCCTGGACGAACCCGATGCGGGCAGTGTCCGGGTTTGCGGAGAGGACCTCGCACAGCTCGGCGGCGCTGGGAGGGCAAGGGTCCGCAGGCGCGAAGTCGGCTTCGTGTTCCAATTCTTCCAACTCATCCCTTCGCTCACCGTGTGCGAGAACGTCGAACTCCCGCTCGTCTTCGACCGGGTACGCGACAGCGCCCGACGGGCGCTCGAGGCCCTGCGATCGATGGGCCTCGACTCGAAGACCTCCCGGTACCCGGCCGAGCTCTCGGGTGGCGAGATGCAGCGGGTGGCAATAGCGCGAGCGCTCGTGACTCGCCCGAAGCTGATACTCGCCGACGAGCCGACGGGGAACCTGGACTCGGTCACAGGCTCGGCCGTCCTCGAGCTGTTCACTGCGGAAGTGCGAGGGTGTGGCGCCGCTCTGTTGTTGGTGACACATGACGACAGGGCGGCTCTGATCGCAGACCGCCTCCTCAAGATCACAGACGGACATCTCGCACAGGCATGATCCGGGCCATCCGATTCCTGGACCTCAGGCGCCTCTTCTCGTTTCGCCTGAGGAGCGTCGTCGCCGTCATAGCGGTCGCCGCCGGAAGTTCTCTGGCACTGTCCGTGGTGATCGTCAGGTCCAGCGTCACGACATCGCTTGAGAGCTTCGCCCGTCAACTCGCCGGTGTCGCTCCGCTTAGGGTCGTCGGAGCCGACACGTCCGGCGGACTCGACTCCAGCTTCCTCTCGAAGATCGCGTCTACTCCCGGAGTCAGAGCTGCCGTTCCCGTCGTCCAGGTCGCCACGGTGGTCCATATGCGATCGGGCCGCAATTTGAGGGTGCTCGCGCTCGGTCTCGATTGCCGGGCAGGGGCGCTGGTGGGCGAGCCGGCTTGCGGCGGAGCGTCTTTCGCTGCGTCCACGAATGGTCCCGCGCTCGTCTCGACGTATCTCGCATCACACATGAGCGGGCCTTCGTGGGTCGAGACGGCGCGAGGGGTCACTGATCTGTCGAAGGCTTTAGAGGTCCCGGAGCTCGACAGAGTTGGCGGCGGCTCGACTGTGGTGTTTCCCCTCAGCGAGGCGCAGTCATTGTTCGACAGGGCCGGGCGACTTGACGCCATCTACGTCCTTCCCGATCGCGGGACTCCGGTCACGGCGCTACAGGCTCGGCTCGAGCGCGTCGTGGGTCCATCGAACGGGGTCCTGTCTGCTACCGAGTCCCCACCTCAACTCGACGTCGCCATCGGTGCGATCACGCCGCTCCTCACGCTCCTCGCGGTCCTGGCGTCGGGTATAGCAGTCGTCCTCGTCTACAACGTCATGAACCTCTCACTCGAGCAACGTCGGAGGGAGCGAGCGATAGCTGCGGCGCTCGGGGCTCCGCCGATGGTGCTGGCGGCCGGACCGATCTTCGAGGCAGGTCTCCTCGGGGCTATGGGCGGGTTGATCGGTGCGGCGGCGGGTGGGGTCCTCGCCGCCCCGACCATCCATTCGATGAGCACGTACGCGTCGCAGATACTCGGTGCGACGATCGCGGTCCACTCTTCCGCGCTCACCTATGTCATAGGGGCTCTGATCGGAATTGCGATCGGGACGATCGCAGCCGTACGTCCTGTGCGCCTTGCCTCACGATTCGACGTCGCGGCAGAGATCTCCGGTCGCGATCGCAGAGTCGAGGAACGGACGTCGGTCTCTATTCGACGTGGCACTCTCTACATCGCCCTCGCACTCGTGGGGTTGATCGGGTCGTGGCTTGCACAACGTCACGGTGCTCTCGATCCATGGCAGCCCGCCGCAGCCACTGCTCTCTTTCTCTTGTGTGTGTTCTCCACTGTTCGAGCTGTTGGCTTCTGGGCGCCGGTAGCACTCGGCGCGATCATGCGTGCACGGAGGTGGGGTGGCGTAATGCGCCTCGCGATGGCGAACCTCGTGCGAGAGCCCGGGCGGACGGCGGTCATGGCGGTCGCAGTGGCCTCTTCCGTGGGCGTGGCGCTCATGACGTCGAGTTTCAACAAGTCCGCCCACGACACGATCGCGGCCGGGATGGCAAGGTCCGCCGAGCACCACAGCGTTCTCGTCTCCACTCTCTCGAACAAGAATGGCTTGAATCTCGACGGGCGAATCCCAAGCTCCGACCTCGGAAGCCTGAGCCGGATGCCTGGAGTCACCCGTACGCGATCCTTCTTTGTCGCCCTGACCGGTCAGCATTCCGGCAGGCTAGTGGTCGTCGAGACCGACCCCAGTCTGTCCGGAGGACCGGCGATCGACCTCGGTCAGCCTACGGAGGCCGCCTTCGAAAGCGGCGAGGCGATGGTCGGTCCGGGATTGGCCCGGCGTCTTCGGCTCCGCCCGGGCTCGACCTTGCCGGTCGATACGCCCGGAGGCGTCGCGCGTCTGAAGGTCGAGGCGGTATGGGAAAACGGCGACTACACCGGCGACAACGTAAGCGTGACGCCGGCGACTTTCGAACACCTATTCGGTTCACAGCTCCCGTCGTCGGTCAATCTCGTCGCTTCTCCGACTACTGATTTGAACTCCCTGGCGGCGCGTGAGCGCGCACTGCATCTGTCGCCGGCCCTCGTCTTCTCCACTCCTTCCCAGGTGCTCGCGACCGCCTCGTCCTCTGTGTCCGCACAGCTCGCGCCCTTCTGGGCGCTGCAGCGGGCGCTGCTCCTCGTGTCGTTCGTGAGTGTGTTGTCCACGCTTCTTCTGGAGGGGTTGCAACGTCGACGCGAATTCGCGCTTTTGGCCGCAGCAGGTCTCGCACGAAGCGGCCTGTTCCAGATGGTGATCATCGAGGCCGTGGCAACAGGCGCCGTCGCCGCTGTCTTCGGCGTAGCGATGGGCGCTTTTGACATGGGTTCGCTCGTACAGGTGGTTCCGCTGCTCGTGGGGTACCACGACCCCTACCGCATCGATGCCGCGACCCTCGTGCTCTATGTCCCGCTTGCTATAGCGGTAGCCGCGGCGGCCTCGCTGTGGCCGGGCTGGCGAGTCTCTCGAAGTCCTGTCGTCCGGGCGCTGCAGTACGAGTGAGCCCCTCTTTGGCGCTCAAGCGCCGAGGAGGGCACCTGCCATCATGAGAGCGGCCGCCGTCTCACGGCGACTCGGCCGGGGAGCGATCTCAGCGATGAACGCAAGCGCGCGTATCGACAGCTCGCGTCGAGCGGATGAGAGCTCGTGGCACCCGTTGCCGTCTTTGCGACCGGCGTCCAGGAGCAGCTTGCGCAACACCACGAGGGTTTGGTCGTAGCTCCCGGCCCGATAATCGCCGAATGCCGTACTGAGCGACTCCTCTATTGGTAGACCCCGATCGGACACAGAGCAGAAATGCTCTGCGTGATAAGCCTCGTTGTGCCTGTCTGCCTCGGCCCTGGCATGGGCCTTGTCCCGGTGGCTCGCCCCGGGCCACGTGCATCGGCGGCACTCGGCCCAGAACCATCCGTCGAAGGTGCCCTGGACGATCGCCATCGGGGGATTGGCAGCCTCACGGGACGTGGGATGGTCCGCTGCTGCGCTCGAATGGGTCTGGACCTGCATCACCATCTCCCGTACCTCCCGGTTTCTTCTCGGAGAGGTATCGGACGAAGCGCGGGGCGACCGTAGGGACCGAAGGCCTTTTCTTCTGAAGGACTTTGGTCCCGGGCGCTTCAGGCGACCCCGTCCTGCGAATCGCACGCGGACAGAAGAGCCGAGGAGGTCTTCTCTGCGATCTTGGTCAAAGCTGCAATCTCGGATGCCGATAGCTGATCGATGAAGTAGCGGCGGACGGCAGCGACATGACCCGGTGCCGCGGCCTGGAGAGCCTTTCGCCCCGTGTTGGTGATCGCGACGAAAGACCCGCGCTGGTCGGTGGGGCAACGCATGCGCTTGACGAGGTCGCGTTCGGCCATCCGGGTGATGTGGTGTGAGAGCCTGCTCTTCTCCCACGCGAGTTCCCTGCCGAGCTCGAATGCGCGCATGCGGCCATCCGGCTGTTCGTTCAAGGCGACGAGAACGCCGTAGTCCTGGCTCGACAGGCCCGACTCCTCCTGAAGCTCCCGACTGAGAACCGCCATCAGCTGTGCCTGCGAACGCAGAAGGCCCCGCCACGCATTCTGTTCTTCGGGCGTCAGCCACCTCGGGGACTTCACAGCATCAGCCTATGGCGACTCTCTTCGGACGCGGAAGAGCTTTGTCGCGTCCGTCGGCAGTGGAAGAGCCGGACGGGTTTCAAACCGTCCGGCTCCGATCCTCAGGAGTTCTGCTTGATGGCAGAGACGTCGAATTCGAGGACGACCTTGTCACTCACGAGAACGCCACCGGCTTCGAGCGCAGCATTCCAGTTGACGCCCCAGTCCTTGCGGTTGACGGTCACACTCCCCTCGAATCCGATGCGCTCGTTCTGGAAAGGGTCGACAGCGGCCCCGTTGTAGTCGAACTCGATCGTGACGGGCTTGGTTGTGCCCTTGATGGTCAGGTCCCCGGTGACCCGGAAGGTGGTCTCACCTTCCTTCTCCGCGGACGTGCTCACGAACTTGATCTCGGGATAGTTGTCCATGTCGAAGAAGTCGTTGCTGCGC
This sequence comes from uncultured Acidimicrobiaceae bacterium, assembly GCA_963737015.1. Taxonomy (GTDB): domain Bacteria; phylum Actinomycetota; class Acidimicrobiia; order Acidimicrobiales; family UBA8190; genus CAVTQZ01. The sequence goes on from CAVTQZ010000001.1 coordinate 373,149, forward strand.
AGGTGGCTGTCTCGGTCGGCGTTTCCTGTGTCGACGCTTCGCGCCTGAATCGTGAGCTCGAGCCTGGAATTAGAGGGCTCGGCGGGGTCGAAGTAGCCCCTTCCCTCGAACTCCTTGAACGAACCACGTACCTTGGTGACCATCGCGTGCCTGGCCACGAACCCGATCCGTGAATGCGCCGTATCCAGGACGTATTCGCCTGTCAGGGCCTCACGGGGTGTTGTCTCGACGCTGGTCATGGTAGAGCCTCCGATCTAGCAGTTGATCTGTCAACTACCGTTCCCAACAGGGTTGACACATCATCTATTCCCGCCAGGCGGAGGCTTTCTGGCCGAGCCGAGTTTCCTGAGAGTCCCGCCTCGGCATTTGTGGCTTATGCCGTCTGCAGGGCCGGCTCCTGGGACGATTCGCAGGACACATCGATGGAGGTCTCATGCGTACTGCAGCGGTCGCTCTCGTTGTAGATCGAAAGAAGCGTGGAACACCCCGCGAAGCTGCACCGTCTTCCCGCTCGGAATGTCCGGGGCCGTCGGTTGTCGCTCCTGAAGCCCTCACCGAGGATCGACTGTGACTCCGATCGAGATTGCGCTGGCATGAGGTACCCCTCCCTGAGGCGAGCGAGGGCGGATATCCGGCCTTGTCGCCGGTCGGTTTCTACCCATGCCGATCGCAGGCCCAACCCCTCGTTGTCCTCTGGGCGCGCCTGCGTGCATACTCCGGCACACGTCCGCGTGGACATGCCGGGAGGGGAACCCCTGATGGAGATCGAATACAGGCGGTTCTCGACCAGCGACGGTGTGGGACTTGCTTTCGCCGACCTCGGCGTCGGTGAGACGGCTCTCCTGCTTCACGGGTTCGCTTCGGACTCGCGTACGAACTGGGTGCGAACCGGCGTGGTCGGGGCATTGCTCGACGCTGACCGACGGATAGTGCTCCTCGACGCTCGCGGCCATGGTCGTTCCGAGAAACTTCACGATCCCGCGTACTACGGCCGGGCTTCGATGGTCCGAGACGTCCGGGAGCTGCTCGACCTTCTTTCCCTCGCCCCTGTCGACGTGGTCGGCTACTCCATGGGAGCCCTCGTTGCCATCGAGCTCGCACTCAAAGAGCCGCGCGTGCGCTCGCTCGTTCTCGGTGGTCTCGGGCTAGGGCAGGCAACGACCGTCCATCGCGATCAGGCCCAGGCCGTCGTCGAGGCCCTCGAGACCCAGGACAAGACCGCCGTCACCGACGCACGCGCCCTCGCGTTCAGAAATTTCGCGGATGCCACAGGCGCAGACACACTCGCTCTCGCCGCCTCGCAGCGAGCGACGTCCGATCCCTTCTCAATGGACGAGCTCGGCGCGATCTCGTTACCCACACTGGTCGTCAATGGTGAGAAGGACACGATGGTCGGCGCACCCGACTCACTCGCCAAGGCCATACCCGGCGCGCTTTTCGTGAGTGTCCCCGGGGATCACATCTCGGCGGTGGCGAAGCCCGAATTCAGCCGGTCGGTGGTCGACTTCCTCGGTGGACCCACCAAATGAAGGTTCGCTTCGCGGTCGCACCGCCGACAGAGGCTGCGAGCGGGGCACGCCTCGGAGAGTTCTTGGACCTTCTCGAGCGCAGTGAGTTCGACGGGATGTGGCTCTCGGATCTTCCCTTGTCGCGGGTCGTCGACCCTTTGGTCGGCCTGGGCTTCGCAGCCGCCCGGACCCAACGCTTGAAGCTCGGTGCCAACGTGGTATCCCTCGGCCGCAATCCGTTCCTGCTCGCAAAAGGCCTCGCGCAGGTCGACCGGATCTCGAAAGGCAGGCTCCTGCTCAGCTTTGTCACGGGTATCGGCGGGAAAGGCGAGCGTCAGGCGCTCGGGGCAGCAGCGGCAGAGCGGGGCCTCGCACTCGAGGACGGACTTCGGCTCGCTCGCGAGTGGTGGGCAGGTGGACGGGTCACGTCCGAGTTCGGACAATGGACTTTCGAGGAGCTCGAGCTCGGTGAGTTACCGGTCCAGGAGCCTCTCGAGGTATGGCTCGGCGGGATCGGGCCGAAGGCCCTAGACAGGGTGGGGCGGATTGCGGACGGTTGGCTCGGTGCGCTCTTGGCGCCCCGGGAGGCGCAAGGCGCGCGCCGCAGCATCGAAGACGCCGCCCGGCGCGCCGGTCGAGAGATCGATCCCGAGCACTACGGGATGAGCATCGCGTACTCGCGCTCCGAGCCGGAGCCGGAAGTGTTGAATCAGCTCACACGCCGTCGCCCGGGTCTGGACCCCCTCGAAGTCGTGGCCGTCGGTGACAGGGGGCTCAAAGACATCGTTGGTCGGTACCAGGATTCAGGCCTCTCGAAGTTCGTCCTCCGCCCACTTCCCGCGCGGGAGCTGAAAGAGCAGAGCTTGGAGGAAGAGCTCGGTTGGCTCGCTGAGGCAGTGCTCGATCTCCAGACCTGAGCGCTATCCGGACGAGGGAGCCGCAAAGTCAGTCGGAGCGTACCGGGTACCAGCCGTCGATCTGTTGATCTAGCTCGCGTTCGCGAAGGCGCAGAGCTTCCTTGGCGCCACCGAGGTCGATGAGCTCGAACCGTACTTCGCTTCCGGGCCCGACTTGCCCGAGCAAACCGAGGTCGGCCCGTATCACAGTCGCGATCACGGGATAGCCGCCGAGAGTCGCGTGGTCGCACATGAGAACGATCGGGGTGCCGTCGCCCGGAACCTGGATCGCGCCGGTCACGGTGGCGCGCGACGGGATTCCTCGGGATGGAGCCTGGATCGCAGGGCCTTCGATTCGGATCCCGACGCGGTCGCTCTGCGGTGCCACCTCCCAGGTAGTCGAGACGAGACGCTCCATGGACCTTTCGGCGAAGACATCGGGCCCCGGCACTACTCGAATCACTCGCTTGGCGTGGCTGGAAACCTCTCCTACGAGACGCCCGCGCGGGCGCACGACGGGACCGAGCCCGAGGAGGTCACCGGGCTCCAACGGGCCTGGGCCGATGTCGCTGAGCATGTCCGAGGAGCGACTCCCGAGAACGGGCGGCAGGTCGATCCCACCTCCGAATGCGACGTACGCGCGCACAGAGGCTCCGGTCCTGCCGAGACGCAACACCTGACCGCTGCGGACAGGGAGCGGCGTGTTCAGGGGAACAAGCGTGCCGTCGAGGTGAGCGACGACTTCTCCCACGACCGCGACATGGGTATCGGAGCTCATGACGAGCGTGGGGCCCTGCCCGCTCACCTCGATCGCGGCGGCATTGTCGTCGTTACCCACGAGACGGTTCGAAAGCCGGAGGGAAATTGGATCGGCGGCGCCCGCGTGGGGGACTCCGATCCTCGCCATCCCGATGCGTCCCAGGTCCTCGACGACCGAGATGAGTCCGGGATGTAGGACCTCGACGTGACGCTTCCCCGAAGCGCGCAGCGTTGCACGCCCGTCTCTGTGCACGTCCGTTGGTACATCGCCCTCTTCGAAGTGGACGCGGTCACCAGGCCACAGGACGGCATAGGGCGGCTCGCCTGGGTCGAAGAGGCGGGTATCGGTCGTCCCGAGGAGGTGCCAGCCACCGGGGCACCGTTGCGGATAAACCGCGGCGAACCCTCCGCCTATGGCGAGCGAGCCGGCCGGCACCGCCGTGCGCGGCGTCGACCTCCGGGCGAGTGAGGAGAGCCCCGGGGGCAGGCCCGCCAAATAGGCGAAGCCGGGTGCGAAGCCCAAGAACGCGACCTCGAAGTCGGTCTCGACCACCTTCTCGACCAGAGTCCTCGGCCCGAGCCCGCTCGCAGCCGCGACGTCCTGAAGATCGGGCCCGTTGAACTCGACGCGCAAAAGGTGCTGACGCGGCTCGCGCTCCAGGCTCGCGGGAGGCGTCAAACACGAGATCTCTTCGACCGCCGCATCGAAGTCGAACGACCGGGGATCAGCCACGAGTGTGAGTGACCGGTGGCCGACCACCACCTCTTCGACATCTTTCCAGCCGAGCTTCTCGATGGCGTCGGCAAGGCGATGCCCTTCTCGAAAATCCTCGGTCTCACAGATGAGCGCTGTGTCCCCGAATCGCCTGAGATTTCGTGTAAGCGTCATCTCACGAACGGAACGACCTCGACACCGACCCGGGAAAGCTGATCGCGGACTTCCCGGACGATGTCGAGCGCGTCGGGCGTGTCACCGTGCACGCAGATGGAGGATCCCGAAAGCTCGATCGGGGGTCCGTCCAGCGTCTCGACGAGGCACTCCGTGGCCAAAGAGACAGCGCGTCGGGCGACCTCCGACGCATCGGTCAAGACTGCGCCGGGGCGATCTCTTGGTACCAGCGTTCCGTCAGCGAGATATGCACGATCCGCGAAGACCTCGGTCGCGACCTCTAGACCAGCGGCTTCGGCGAGAGCAACGGCAAGGGATCCCGCAGGGGCCAAAAGCGCGAGACCGCCGTACTCGCGGAGCGCGTCGAGCACGGAACCTGCTGTGACCTCGTCGACAGCCATCCGGTTGTAGAGGGCTCCGTGCGGCTTCACGTAGTGCAGGCCGACGCCACTTCGACGCGCAACGCCGTCGAGGGCACCTATCTGGTAGAGCAGTTCGTCGGTCAACCTGCTCGGATCCAGGTCCATCGAGACACGTCCGAATCCCTCTCGGTCGGGGTATGAAGGGTGCGCACCTATCACCACACCTTGTGCTGCAGCCGCTTCCACTGTGCGGTGCATCACCTCGGGGTTCCCTGCGTGAAAACCGCAGGCGACGCTCGCGCTCGTGACGAACCGCATGATCTCGGGACCGACCGAATCGGCGTCCTCCTCCTCGCCCACGTCCGCGTTGAGGTCGATGGAAGGCGCCATGCCCGGGCAGCTCAGTCGCTCGCGACGTTGGCGTCGTCCGCTGAAACGGCTTCCACGTGGTCGATCTCCGAGAGAGCGGCGGCAAGATCGTTCACCGAGCCACGCCCGTGCAGGTGCAAGGTCAACTCCACCATTGCCTCGTCCCTGCCGTCCTGGTCGGATGGAGGACGCGAGCTGCGATAGCCCAACGATGCGGTCGACACGTGATCGACAGCGAAGCCCCCGTCTGTCGCCACCTTGAGGATGTCCCGCAAGATGCCCCTTCCGTCGGGATAGCGGACGCGGATCAGCGAGGTCGCTGTGGCCGAGCGGGGAAGCATTCGTGCGACCGGGGCGAAGACCAGTGTGACCACGAAGTAGAAAGCCGTCGTAACGACGGCGAGGATCGGGAGCCCTGCCCCGGCGGCGGCACCGACCGCAGCCGTGATCCAGATCGCTGCCGCTGTGGTGAGCCCCCTCACCGAGTCGCCCCTCACGAAGATCAACCCCGCTCCGATGAAGCCGATGCCGGTGACGATCTGAGCGGCCACCCGGGAGGGGTCGAGGACGACATGGCCCGGTTTCAGCACGTCGGTGAAGCCGTACTTGCTGACGAGCATGAAGAGCGCGGCGCCGATTCCAACGAGCGAGTGGGTCCGAAGCCCCGCTGCCTTCTGCCGGACCTCGCGTTCGAGCCCTATGAGAGCAGAAAGGACAAAGGCCAGGCCGAGCTCGCCGACCTGCAGCCAGCCCTCCACGTTCGGGGCCGATGCCGCAGTCACACCGGAGGAAAGCCCCGGAACGAACACGAACAGCAAGGGTAACGACTTCCGATGAAGGGTAGGACCTCCTTGTGGCAAGTGACATGCAGGACGACGAAAGGGCGGGCCCTGGCGGCGAAGCGGCCTCGACGGCCGTACCGCCACCGGCGGATCTCGTGGGAGCGCTCGAGCAGGACCACGAAGAGATAAAGGTGCGTTTTGCAGAGTTGGAGGCTGCGGGGCCCGACACGCGGGGGAGTTCTTCTGGAAGCTCACCGACCAGCTCGTGCGACACGAGGTGGCGGAAGAGGTCGTCGTCTATCCCGCGTTGCGGCAGGTTCCTGGAGGCGCAGAGCTGGTGGAGGCACGGGTAAACGAGCAGGGGGAAGCCGAGCAACGACTCTCGCGGATGGAGAAGCTCGCCCCTGGAAGCGAAGAGTTCTCGACGGAGCTTGCCAGCCTCAAGTCGAGCGTGCTCGAGCACGCGCGCCTCGAGGAGGTTCAAGCGTTTCCGTTTCTCGCGGGGTTTGCGTCGAGCGAAGAGCTGATCGCCCTGGCCGAGCGTTACCGCGCTGCGAAGCTTGCTGCACCGAGCCATCCCCACCCGCGGCTGCCCGATTCACCACCGGGTAACAGGATTCTCGGTCCGGTGGCCGCTCTGTACGACCGCATACGCGACTCAGCGGCAAGTCGTTGACGACGGCACCAAAAAGCGCCACGAGCGCCGCGGAGTACCTGCCTCGCAACACCCGCAGCCTCGCTGCCCTGCGAAAGGCAGCGGCAAGCTGCAAAGGCTGCGCGCTCTTCGAGCATGCCACTCAGACCGTGTTCGGGGAAGGTGACCCACACGGACGTGTGATGATGGTGGGGGAGCAGCCAGGCGATCGAGAGGACACGGAGGGGCATCCGTTTGTCGGTCCTTCAGGGCGCCTGCTCGACGAGGCCATGGTCGAGGCCGGTATCGAGCGTGCCAAGGTTTATGTGACCAACGCGGTGAAGCACTTCAAGTGGGAGCCCCGTGGCAAGGGCAGGCTGCACAAGAAACCGTCCTCCCGTGAGGTCGCAGCGTGCGGCCCGTGGTTGCGTGCTGAGATCGACGCTGTCGAGCCGGAGATCGTGGTCTGCCTGGGAGCGACGGCTGCGCAGGCTCTCATGGGGCGCGACTTCCGAGTCACGCGCGACCGAGGAAGGATCCTCCAAACACTCGACGCCCTGTCGGTGATGGCAACCACGCATCCGGCTGCGGTGCTTCGAGCCCCCGACGAGGCCGCGCGCCGTGCCGAGCACGCGCACCTCGTCGACGATCTCAGGAAAGTCGCCCACTACCTGGCATAGGCGGAGTCCTACGGGAAGGTGGCGAGACCCTTTATATACGCCGCCTGACCGGTGTGCTGAAGGTCGTCGGACACGATGCTCACCAGCCTTACTCCGAGCGTGACTGGTGGGTCCCAGTGTTCGTCCACGATGCGATCGAGATCGGCGGCGTCGAGCGCTCTTACGTATCTCGTCGTGTGCTCGAAGACGGCGTCGTGGTACCCGGTGAGGATCTCGGCGCTGGCTCGTACCTTTCCTACTTCCTCGCCGCTGTGCCCGTAGCCGGTCGCCGAGGGTTCGAAAGGAAGGTCGAAGCGTTTCATCCAACCTTTCGAGACCCATAGCTGTTCGGTATCGGCGACGCCGGCGATGTGATCGTCCTCGATGCGCGTGAGATGCCACACGAGCCATGCGATGGAGTTTGCGTCGCCATCCGGCCGGAAGCAGAGCTGCTCGGAAGTCAACCCGTCCACGACTTCGTGAACCTCTTCCCGGATCCTGCTGAAAGCGTCATAGAGCAACTCGCCGATCTCCATATCACCCCTTTGTTCGTCTCGCCGGGTCAGGCTGCCCGGAACGGAACGCTCGAAAAGCCGTGGACGTTGCTCATGTGCACCCGTCGGACCTTCTCCTCGTCGACCTCATAGGCGGGGAACCGCTCTGCGAATTCCTCCAGCCCGACCCGTCCTTCCAGACGGGCGAGAGCGGCTCCGAGGCAGAAGTGGACGCCGTGGCCGAAGCCGAGCGCGAGATGCTGCGATCGGCCTATGTCGTAGAGGTCGGGATCGCTGTACTCGCGTTCGTCGTGGTTGGCTGCGCCGGTGAGCAACAACACCCTCGAGCCCCGAGGCATCTTCACGCCGTGGGCCTCCACGTCGTCAGTCAGCACACGACCCTGGTACTGAGACGGCGCCCAGTACCTCAGCGTCTCTTCGACCGCCCCGGGAATGGTCGAGCGGTCCTCGAGAATGACCCCCCATTGACCCGGATTACGGGCGAGAAGCACAACGGCGTTCGCCAGGAGTTTCGTGAGGGTCTCGGTTCCCGCCGAACCGATGAGCGAACAGAAACCCACTACCTCGTTGTCGGTGAGCTTTGCCTTTCCTCCATCCGCGGTCTCAATCTCAACTTGGCAGAGCCGGCCGATGAGATCGTCTCTCGGGTCGCGACGTTTCTCGGCCACGAGGTCCATCCAGTACTGAAGGGACGCCCCCATGGCTTCGAGGGCGTGTTGCGGGACGTAGGGAGGCTCCTCGTTGCGGTCGAGGGTCGCATCCATCCACTTTCGTAGCGCGTTTCGATCCTGATCGGGGACCCCTAGCAGCTCCATGATCACGTTCATCGGCAGGACCGCGGAGAATTCCTCGACGAAGTCGCCACCGCCTTTTTCCTTCAGCATTTCGAGGAACTCCACGGCGCAGCGCCTGACATAGGGCTCGAGGTCTGTCAATGCTCTCGGGGTGAATGCTCTTCCGACCAGCTTGCGGTGGACGTCGTGCGGCGGGGGGTCCATGAATATCATCATCGGCAACAGAGAGCCCGTGTCGATCTTCTCGAGTGTCGTCCCCTCGGCGGAGCTGAACAGCAGGGGTTGCTGGGACGCTTCGAGTACGTCTTGATATCGCGAGAGCGCGAAGAAACCGAGGGCCTCATTGTGGTAGCAGGGTTCCTCGTCGCGCAACCACCTGTAGATCGGGTACGGGTCTTCGTGGAACTCGTGACTGAAAGGGTTCAGTTCCATCGACGCCTCCGACAAGCTTGCCCGTCGGATTGTAGGGCATGAACATGGTCGTGAGCTTTTGAGGGTAGGAGGTGGCGATGGGTCGAGATCCCGACAACTTTGCGGTCCTGTCGTCCGCCGACAAGGCAAGGCTTCGTCCGGCCGAGCACCCTGAATGGATCGACCCGATGCTCGCCACGTTGACCGACAAGCGGTTCTCCGACAAGGCGTGGATATTCGAGCGAAAACTCGACGGGATCCGCTGCCTGTCGTTCCGAGAGGGCAACCGAGTCAGGCTCCTCTCACGAAAGAAGCTCCGGCTCGAGAACACTTACCCCGAAATTGCCGACCAGATCGCCTTGCAGCTCTCGGCGGATTTTGTGATCGACGGCGAGGTCGTGGCCTTCGAGCAGGGACGGACCAGCTTCTCGCTTCTCCAACAGCGCTCGGGGATCACAGACCCCGACAAAGCGCGGCGCAGCCCGGTGCGGGTGACGTACTACGTCTTCGATGTCATGCATCTGGACGGCCAAGACACGCGTTACCTGCCGCTTCGTGCGCGCAAGCAGTTGCTGCAGGGCGCCTTCTCGTACGCCTCGCCTCTCAAACGCACCACTCACCGCAACGCAGATGGAGAGAAGTATTTCGCCGACGCGTGTTCCAGGGGTTGGGAAGGGGTCATCGCCAAGCGGGCGGATTCCACGTACTCGTCGTCGCGCTCACCCAACTGGCTCAAGTTCAAGTGCAGCCGCGGCCAGGAGTTCGTGATCGGCGGGTATACGGATCCAGGTGGGACGAGGATCGGATTCGGCGCTCTGCTCGTCGGCTACTACGAGGGCGACCGGTTCGTCTATGCAGGAAAGGTCGGAACGGGATTCGACGACAAGATCCTGAAGGACCTGAGAAACAGGTTGGCTGCCATGGAGGTCGACCGCTCTCCCTTTGCCGGCCACCGTCGTTTCGAGCGGGGCACTCACTTCGTGCGGCCTGGTCTCGTCGGTGAGGTGGGCTTCACGGAGTGGACGAGGGACGGGCTTTTGCGTCACCCGAGATTCCTAGGGCTCCGCCAGGACAAAGATGCCGGTGAGGTGGTGCGCGAGCGTACCGGCGGTACGAAGGGCGTTTGATGTTCTGCGCAAGGTCAGTCCGGGCCTTGAAGATCGTCCAGCAACGCCATTGCCGCGTTGCGACCGTTCACCGCGATGACACTCCCCCCGGGATGAGTCGAAGCACCGCACAGGTAGAGACCGGGTATGGCGGTGCGCGGAGCGAACCTGTTCGTCCACATCTGGTCCGGTAGACACTCGCCCTGGAAGATGTGACCGCCGGTCGATCCGATGCGCCGCTCGATGTCCGGCGGCCCGAGCACCTGGCGTTCCAAGATCACGTCTTCGATGTCGGGGGAGAAGCGGGCGACCTCGGAGATCGCCTTGTCTGCGATCTCCTCCCTACGTGTATCCCAGTCACCGCGTGAGAGCCCGTAGGGGACGTACTGGGCGAAGACGCTCATGACGTGGCGGCCTTCGGGCGAGACGGAAGGGTCGTAGGCACTCTGGAAGTACAGCTCACACCACGAGGGCGAGGGTTCTCCGCGCTTGCTTGCTTCACATGCCGCCTGTGTGGCATCCACGCCTGTGGAGATCGTGACCATCGCCCGATGTGGCGAGAAGGAGAATGCCGTGGCGTTCCTGTCCGTGGGGTCGAGCGAGGACGTGGAGCCCCTGAAAGTGGGGAGCCGTTCGAGTGCACAGTTGATCTTCAGCACCGGGCTGTCGCACCTCCAGGCATCGACCCTCTTGCGGAAGTTCTCGGGAACGTCGCCTTCGCACATCGCCAACGTGGTCTTTGGGTCCGCGTTCGAGACGACTGCGCGCGAGCGAACGAGTTCGCCTCCGGCGAGTAGAACCCCCTCCCCGGGGAGCACGCGCATCACTTCGACGCCTGTCGCCAAGGCAGCCCCTGCTGCGCTTGCGGCGGCCGCGATGGCCAGCGAAACCCGGCCCATCCCTCCTTCGACGTACCCCCAGGCGCCGGGCCTGCCCTCCATGGTCCCGCAGGTGTGCATGAGATGGACCGCAGCGGTGCCCCGATCACGGGGGCCGGCGTAGGTGCCGATGATGCCCTGTCCGTGCAGCGCGGTGCGAAGCCGTTCGTCGGTGATATAGCGCTCGAGGACATCCGCGATCGACGCCTCGAAGGTCGCTTCTACCGCCTCCGCGTCGTGCGCGAGCAGGGACTCGATCGCATCGCGGTCGGGCGCATCGCCGATCCACGTGTCGCGTTCAGGGCTCCGCAGGGCTCGGCGGATCCGCCCGAAGAGCCCGCAATATGCGATGTACCCCTCGACGTCGCGGGGTGCGAATCTCGATATCGCAGCGGCGCTCATCGAGAGGTCGTCCCACAAGGCGATCGAAGTGCCGTCCTCGAAAGGACACCACAGGTGCGGGTCGACCAGATGGACCTTCAGCCCGCGCGATGCGAGCCCGAGCTCCTCGATGACTCGCGGGTGGAGGAGGCCGACGAGGTAGGCGCAAGGACTGATCTGCCAAGCCGGGTCCCCGAATGGCGTCTCCAAGGTGCAAGCACCACCGAGGCGATCGCTTCGCTCGAGCACGAGGACGCGCCTGCCTGCCCGCGCGATGTATGCAGCAGCGCTCAGCCCGTTGTGGCCCCCACCGACGACTACTGCGTCCCATGTCGGAGAGACGAGCTCCGAGATCGAGGTGACCGGTCGTGCCCAGGGAGCCTCAGAGCCCCCGGGGCCGTTCAATCCGGTAGCGACGTGTTGCCGGTACGGGGCTCCATGTGACGGCCGGTGACGATGTCCATGTCGACCTCGATGAAGCTGTCGGCTGATTCGTCGTCCCTGGCCTGACGAACCAGCAGGGATTTGGCCTTTTCGAGGCGTCCCGAGGCTGTTATCTCTCGCGCCCGCCCTTGTACGTGGACGCTCCAACCGCTCTCGCGCTCGGTGTCGAAGTGGTCGACCTCGAATGCCACCACCGTCTCGTCGATCGCAGCCGAGAGCTTGCCCGGCTCGGTTCGGATCACGATGAAATCGCCGTCCAGCGCATAGGACACGGGGAGCACCACGGGTAGGGCGTCCACGCTCACCCCCAGCCGCCCCATGGTCGCGGCCTCCAACTTCTCACGGCACGCGCTCACAGGCAGGTTCTCTACCAGGAGGTCCTCGGTCTGGCTGGACACGTCCTTATGGTCGTCCTCCTGCCTCGGACGCGGTAGGGGAGAAGGTCCCGAGTAATTCGCACGCAGCTATGACTGTTGTCGCCGACCTGGGTAGACCTGACTCGCGGCCACATCCACGCCCGTGACCTGGGGATGACCTGGGGAACACTGAAGCGGATCCTGGGGAAGAAAGCGTCGCAGCTGGGGACGATCAGCGGATTTCTCTGGAGAACATAGGGATTTCGCGCACTTCCCTTGACCTGTTGTTGGCCCGAGCGCAGAGTGTTGACAGCTGGTGGGTGACGACCGGGTGAGGATCTGCCGAGGCTGAAAAGCCGCGGTGAGGAGATAGCCCGGAGACGGGCTCATCGGTCAGGCGGACGGAAGTCTTCGGTTCCCTGGGACCCAAGACAACACCTGCACCGGGGGTCGTCCGACCCCGGGTAGAGGTGCCCGTCCAGCCGAGGGTGCTGGCCCCGAGAAGTGCGGGCGGCTTCGGCCGGACCGGCTACTCGGGGCCTCGCCGCGTCTCAGCGGATCGCGAAGCCGTTTTCGCCTTGAGGAGGCTCTTCGAAAACTTCAACCCTCTCGACGCGCGCCATGGGTGGTCCCTTCTTCGACCACGCCGTCATCGCGTCGACCGCGTCGGGATCTCCCTCGAACACGGACTCGACGGACCCGTCATGGAGATTGCGGACCCAGCCGCTCAGCCCTGCAGCTGAAGCGTGGCGTGCACACGCGACCCGGTAGCCGACGCCTTGGACTCGGCCATGCACGACGAGCCGACGACGCGACGGGGACCCTATCGAGTCGTAGCCCACGCCGCTTCCGGCCGCAGGCCCTGTCCGATCATCGCCGCGAGCTCACCACGCACAACCGGCAGGTCGTCGGCGTGGGTGACGCCCAGGCAACGGCCGGGACCCCTCAGGACGCGCACGACCTGGACACCACCCGGGGCACGGCCCGAGACCATCTGTCCTATGACCTCGGGGAGCAGAACCTCTAGGTCGGGATCGACCTTCGTCTCGTCGACGATCGATCCATCCGGTCCGACGCCGGGATGCGCGGCCAATACCGCGTGCTCCAGCACCGGCCAAACGGCACCCGTGAAACCCCAAAGGTTCACCGAGACCGGAGTCTGTGGGTCCAGCTCTGCGGGTTCGACCCCATCGGAAGAGCTGAAGCGGCCGTCGTCGTGCCCGACCACCTTTCTCCGTTCGACCATCCCCACGAGCTCGCCGTCGTCACCGATCACGCAAGTACCACGAGTCACCGGGCTCTCCGTCACGATGGTGTCGCGAAGGGCGAACGAGACCATCGCATGGGTGCGCCCGTGCTTCGCGTCGGCGTCGTCCGAAAGGTGTCTCGCCAGCAGAGACAGGGCATCGATCCCGTAGACGTCGTCCGCATTCACGACGGCGAAAGGACCTTCGGGCAGCGCTTCGTGCGCGCACAAGAGGGCGTGTGCCGTGCCGAGCGGGACCGGTTGCACGACCGATGACGCCGGCACCGCTCCGGGCCAGGTCCTACGCACGTGATACCTGATCGCCGAAGCGGTCTGTGGCCCGAGCACGAGCACGACGTTTCCGAAGCCGGCCGCCATTGCATCGGAGACGGTGAGGTCGATGACCGCCTCACCGTAAAGACCGACGGGAGCGAGCGGCTTACAGCCGCCGTAGCGCTTTGCGAGTCCTCCTGCAAGTACCACGAGCGCTGGCTTCATGTGTCCGGCTTGGTTCAACCGCCCCACCGCAGAACGGCGCTCGCCCAGGTCATGCCTCCACCGAAACCTGAGAGGAGGACCAATCCACCCGCCCGCAGCCTGCCGTCGTCGAGCGCCTCTGCCAGCGCCAGCGGAATCGACGCCGAGGAGGTGTTCCCGTATCGGTCGATGGTGACGACGCAACGTTCCGGCGCGAGTCCGAGCCTCTGGCTCGCGGCGGCAATGATTCTCGCGTTCGCCTGGTGGGGCACGAAGAGGTCGACGTCGGACGGGGACAAGCCTGCTCGTCCGAGCGCGGCGATCGAAGAGCTCACTACAGCGTGGACCGCGTGGCGGAAGATCTCTTTCCCGTTCATGTAGAGGAATCCGCCATGGTCGCAGGTGAGCAGACGACGTAGTGAACCGTCTGCGCCGAGATCCCAGGCAAGCAGCTCGCCGGGACCCTCGACCGCCTCGAGGACCACGGCGCCGGCGCCGTCTCCCACGAGGACCGCTATGGAGCGGTCGTCCCAGTCCGTGATCTTCGACAAGGTCTCCGATCCGACGACCATCACCCGGTCGGCGCCGGCGAGCACCATGCCGTGCGCGGCGACGAGGGCGTAGACGAATCCGGAGCAAGCGGCATTCACGTCGAATGCGCCGCCGCCTATTCCGAGCGCGGCCTGGACCGTTGCCGAGGTGGCCGGAACGAGAGCATCGGGTGTCGAGGTCGCGAGTACGAGCAGATCGATCTCAGAGCCGGTCCGGCCTGCCCGACGGAGCGCTTCGTGTCCCGCGTCGGTGGCGAGCTGAGAAGTGGTGCCCCCTATGCGTCGCTCCTTGATCCCCGTCCGTTCGGTGATCCAGGCGTCTGAGGTGTCGAGACTCGCAGAGAGGTCCTCGTTCGTGACGACCTTGTCGGGGAGCGCGACACCCCACCCGGTGACAACCGCTCCGCGCACTTCGCTCACACGCTCTCCAGCACGTGGATCGCGGCCAGGGCGGTGTCGCGGCCCGCCATGATCCCTCCGGTGTTGACCGACATCCCGAGACGGGCACCTTCCACCTGGCGCCCCCCCGCCTTCCCGCGCAGCTGCTGCACGAGCTCGACGACCTGGCAAAGACCAGTCGCGCCGAGCGGATGGCCGCGCGACAACAGGCCGCCGCTCGGATTGACGCACACCGCTCGCCCGCCGACGTCCGTGTGTCCCGCGGCTGTGGCGGCACCGGCCTCGCCGATGTCGAAGAAACCCAGGCACTCGAGCGCGTAGAGCTCTTCGGCTGCAGTGGCGTCGTGGAGTTCGAGCACGTCGATGTCCTCGGGGCCCACCCCTGCGACCTTCCACGCCGACTCGGCGCTCTGTGCCAGACGGTCGTGGTAGTCGAGCTCTCCGTAGCCCGAATGGAGCACGCTCGCCCGAAGGCGTACTCCGCCTCGCTCGGAGCCGCTGGCGAGAACGACGGCCGCTGCGCCGTCTGTGAACGACGAGCACATGAGGCGCCGCAGAGGCTCGACGACCGGCGGGGAGGCGAGGACCTCCTCGACCGTGATCTCTTTGCGGAACTGAGCAAGGGGGTTTCGCGCGGCGCAACGGCGTGACTTGACGGCTGTGGCGGCGATCTCTTCGACCGAGGTGCCGCGGGCCTCGATCTGGTGGCGAACCCAGGTGGCGTTGAGCCCCATCAATACACTGCCGGCGTCGTTGCGCAGCTCGCCCCTGAGCGCCGCCCTCTCGTCGGAGGGCAGGCCGTCTTCTATACCTGCGAGCGTGCCGGTGCGGTCTCCGGTCCACATCTTCTCCACGCCCACGACGAGCACGGGTGTCTCACCTGCGAGAGCCGCGACGTAACCGAGGTGAAGGGACGAGGAACCCCCGGCGCACGAGTTGTCGACATTGACCACTCCGCACGATCCGAGCCCGGACCCGCGCAGCCAAGACTGGCCGCGGATGCATCCCTGTTCGAGCAGTCGGCCTCCCATCGCGTTCGCCATGACCACGAGCGCCACATCCGACGCGGATATCCCCGCGTCGGCAAGTGCTTCGCTTGCGACCTTCTTCGCCATTTCTTCGGGGGTCTGATCGCGTCTGTCCATCGGGGTCATCCCGATCCCGAGAACGCTCACCTCCTGGCTCATGGTCGTGCCCCCCTCAGCTCAGCGAGCTCCGCAGTGAGGTCCTCGAACTGCGCAATCGGCTCGTCGGAAGCCACGAAGATCGCAACATGGTCGGCGCCCGCCTCGTAGAAGTCGGACACCGAGCGAGCAGCCTCGGTGGCGTTCCCGAAGATGAGGTGGCGCCTGAACGCGCCCGCATCGAGTGAGTACAACGACGACATCCATTCGAGTGCCCGGTCGCGTGCGTGCGACTCTCCCATGGCCACGAATACCACAATGGCACGGCAGATCTCTGCTGGGTCCCTTCCGGTGCGCTCTGCCTCCTTCTGAAGCCTCTCGACACGGACCGCGTACTCGTCCGCCGGAACGAAGAGCGGGATCCACCCGTCGCCCACACGCGCAGCGCGCCGCAGCGCCGCCTCGCTCGAGCCGCCCACCCATATCGGCACCGGGTCGACAGCCGGGAGTTGCCGATAGCGATCGTTGCCGTCAGCGCTGGACCAGGCGTCTCGCAGTGCCGAAATGCCCGAGTCGAGCCGGCGCCCCCTGCCTTCGAACGAGACGCCGGCCGCTTCGTACTCACCGCGATGAGTCCCGATGCCGACCCCGAGGACGAAGCGGCCCCCCGAGAGGCCTTGCAGGGACGCTGCTTGTTTTGCGACGACCGCAGGTTGGCGGAGGGGGAGTTGGAGGACGCACGACCCGATGGCGGCGCGTTCTGTCGCAGTCGCGGCGACCGACACGGCGGCGAAGCACTCGAGCGCCGGCGTGTGCCAGAAAATGTGGTCGCAGGCCCACAGAGCGTCTGCACCCGCGATTTCCGCACGTCGGCAGATCTTCCCCAGTTGCGACGAGGCGGGGGGCTCGCCACGGTGTTGAGGAAACGTCGGAAGGAGAAGCCCGAGACGGCCTGCCACCCGGGCTCGGCCCGCGTCGACCTTCGCGAGGGAGGGCATGGGCACGCTTCATGCTACCCAGGGGCCGAAACAACACTCCATGGCCGGGCATGGGCAGCGCCCGTACGCAGGCACGATCACGTGAGTGCACGGGTTCGGTGCACTGCGTGGCCCCGGCGCCCGGCAGAATGGTGGGGTGGAGAACTTGAGCGACGCTGAGCGCATGAAGCGCGAGAACGATCTCACGGAGCTGATCGAGCTGATGCGCCCCGCGGTGCAAGCCGACGGCGGCGACCTCGAGCTCGTCTCGTACGACCTCGAGAAGGGCGAGGTGGAGGTGCAGCTTCGCGGGGCGTGCAGCTCGTGCGCGATATCGTCGGCCACTCTTCAGGGCGGCGTGGAGCGGATCCTCAAGGGCAGGCTCGACTGGGTAACCGAGGTCCGCGGTGGAGTCGACGAGAGCGCAGATCCCTTCGAGAGCGTGTCTCTCGGCCGGGGCGCCTACGTACCGAAGATCTGACCCCTCACGCCGCCAGGTCGGACTCCTCCACCGGTCCGTAACGGACGAGGGGCTCGAAGAGATCGAGGGCACTGCGGTCGGGATCTGTGATGCCCCTCACAGCGGGTGTCCCGAGGCGCCGGGAGGCGAACCGGCGTGCGATCACCGCCTTTCGGGCGTCGGACCTGCGCTCGAGGTCCCAAGCGGCCTCCTCCAAGAGCAGGGCCCCTTCGGTCATGTCGGCGAGGAGCTCCGCGAGCCTCCGTGAGTGCAAGAGCGCCACATCTTCCTCGGCGCCCTCGAGATACGAGATCGCGCTGCGGGCGTCCGAGACGGCGGCAGCGACCAGGTCGATGGCACCGGCCAGCACCTTGCGCCCCGCGGCCGTGTCGAGGGCACGCTCGGCCCGCTCGATGAGGTCGAGGTGCGCCTGCTCCGAGCGCATCGCGCGTCTCACGTCGACGCAGAGAATGTTCTCCGTTCCTTCCCAGATCGTGTGGCACTGCGCGTCGCGAAGCTGGCGAGCCATCGGCCAGTCCTCCATGTACCCGTTGCCGCCGAGGACCTCGAGGGCATTCGAGGCCGCCCACAAGGCGAAGCGCGTACAGCGCATCTTCGCAAGCGGGATGAGAATCCGTCGCAGCCTTCTTCCTGATTCAGCGTCGCTCGAGGTCCGCAAGGCGGACGCGCACTCATATGTCGCCGCCATCCCCGCCTCGAGGTCGACCAGGAGGTCGACGAGCGTCTCGCGCACGAGGGGATAGCTGTCTATGCGGTTTCCGAATTGCGAACGCTTTGCCGCGTAGATGGCGGCCTCCAAGAACGAGCGCCTGTGGATGCCGAGACCCATCAACGCGACCCCGAAGCGGCTGCCGTTCACCATCTCCATCATCCGGTTGATGCCACGGCGTGGGTCGTCGCCGGCTGTGGCGTCTTCTCCCGAACCTCCCCCGGCCAGCCAGGCGAGGGCGCCCTCGAGATGCACTTCACCCGTCGGTACGCCGACCGTGCCCAGCTTCGGCTTCAGCCTTTTGATAGTGAACCCGTTCGGGGCACCGTCCGGTGATAGGCGAGGAACTATGAACGTCCCCAGACCCCGGCTACCGGCGGCGGCGCCCTCCGGACGAGCGAGCACGACGAAGACCTCGGCGTCGACGTTCGAGCAGAAGTGCTTGTCGCCGAAGAGCCTCCATTCCTCGCCGTCGCGCACGGCGCGAGTCGTGTTGGCACCGACGTCGCTCCCGCCTTGGCGTTCGGTCAGGAACATGCCGCCCTCCCAGGCGTACTCGGGATCGGTGCTGCGTAGGTGTCCCAGCAGCTCCTCGCGTACGGTCGAAGGCGCGTATCGCTCGACGATGTCGGCCGCTGCGCCGGTCATTCCGAGCCCGCAGAAGATCGCTGTCTCGGCCTGCGACACGAGGTACGACAACGAGGCGCTCACGACCCCCGGCACGCTACGACCGGCATAGGACTCGAGGCTCACGAACCCGTTCCGCACGAGGTCTTCCTTTGAATCGGTCCAGGTGGGATGGTGACGCACCCGGTCCACCTCGTAACCCCACCGGTCGTAGCGCTCGAGCACCGGCCCGTGTTTGTCGGTGGTGTCCGCTCTCGGTGCGATCACCTTTCCGACGAGCGCGCCGAAGCGCCCGACGTGCTCCTCCGCGAAACGGCGATCCTCCTGGTCCGGCAGGAACCGGTCGAGGAGGAACCGCAGGTTCGGGTCGAGCTCGTACCAGTCGAGGCCGACGGCCTGTTCGTACTCGGCGTAGTCGGGAAGCATCTTCCGATGCTACGGCCGTGCCGCTTCGCCGGCCCGATGGAGCGTGAGTGGAGGGGCGGCGCGCCTGCGCGGCGCATTCTTTAGCAAACCTAATTAGAATGGTGAAGTATGAGTACCGTTAGCCCGCCGGTGGCCGCCGGAAGCGATGGCGGGCTCGCCACGAGCTCGGAGCCTGGACGCGGGGGTGACAGGGACCTGGCCGAGGCCGCCGCGCGCTTGCGCTTGGCCGTGATGAGGCTCTCTCGGAAGGTGCGCCAGCAAGTGGCCGAGGAGGTGACGCCTTCGCAGTTGTCCGTCCTCGTCTCGGTGGAGCGAAGCGGCAGCCCGACCCTCGGTGAGCTTGCCGCGGCGGAGCAGGTGCGCCCGCCGAGCATGACGCGTCTCGTCGACGCACTCGTCGATTCCGGCCTGCTCACCAGGAAGGTCGAGCCCTCCGACAGGAGGGTGGCGCGCGTCGAGCTCACGGCAGCCGGACGCCGTGCGATCCAACGGAGCCGTTCGCTTCGCACCGCCTATCTCACCAAGAAGCTCGGCAGGCTGGCTCCGGCGCAACTCGAGCGGCTCGAGGAGCTCGTGGAGCTTCTCGAACGCTTGGCTGAGCTGTCGTGAGCCGGGTGAGGCTCGTCGCCAATTCCACGTTCCGCTCCTTGGGAGTGCGCAACTACCGGCTGTATTTCACGGGCCAGATCATCTCCGTGAGCGGGACCTGGATGCAGAGCGTCGCCCAGGCGTGGCTCGTCGTCCGCTACTTGGCCCCGAAGGGCCAGGCCGGTCTCGACGTCGGCATCACCACCGCCCTGCAGTTCCTCCCGATGCTCCTGCTCGGTGCGTGGGGAGGACTCGTGGTCGACAGGGTGGACAAGCGGCGTCTGCTCTTCGGCACACAGGTCTCGGCCGGAGCCCTGGCTCTGGTACTCGGGCTGTTGGTGCAGATCGGACACGGGCCTTCAGGTTCGGCGCACCTCTGGGAGGTTTACCTGCTCGCCCTGGCACTCGGGATGGTGAACCTCTTCGACAATCCCGCCCGTCAGACGTTCGTCATAGAGATGGTGGGCAAGGAGGACCTGCCCAACGCCGTGAGCCTGAACAGCATCGTCATGAACGGTGCGCGCGTGATAGGGCCTGCGCTGTCGGGAGTCCTCATCGCGACGGTCGGTATCGCGGTGTGCTTCGAGGTGAACGCCGCGAGCTACCTGGCCGTCATCGCGGCGTTGTTCCTCATGCGCACGGCAGAGCTCCGCCCGGCCGATCGGGTGGAGAGAGCCAAGGGCCAGCTGCGCGAAGGCCTTGCGTACACATGGGGCAACGCACGCCTGCGGGAGCCGCTCATCCTGGTGTTCGTCATCGGGCTGCTCGTCTACAACTTCAACGTGATCCTGCCGCTTCTCGCGCGCCTTACGTTCCACGGCGGTGCCGGGACCTTCTCGGCTCTCACATCGCTCATGGCCACGGGCGCTGTAGTGGGCGGCCTCGTGGTGGCCCACCGCTCGAAACCGACTATCCATCGGCTCTGCGCGATCGGGGCCGTCTTCGGCGTCTTCATCGGCGCGGTCGCGTTGTCGCCGACTCTGGTCAGCGCCTTCGTGCTGATCGTCCCGATGGGGGCCCTCTCCATCGCGTTCATCGCCACCGCCAACTCCACGATCCAGATGCGCGTGGACCCGAAGATGCGCGGGCGCGTGATGGCGCTCTACGCGATCGGGTTCCTGGGCACGGCGCCCATCGGCGCTCCCCTCGTCGGGTGGATCTCGGAGGCCTCGAGCCCGCGTGTGGCTCTTCTCGTCGGCGCCGCCGCAGCGATCATCTCCTCGTCGATCATTCTCATGCGCCACCGCAACGAGCACCGCCGGGTGCTCCAGGCCGCGCCGACGGGGTCGAAAGAGGGTCCGATCGACGATTCGCCGCTCGACGAGGCCGGGCCCGGTACCGCTCTCGGCGTCGCGTGAGGAGCACGCGCCTGGCGGCGGGCGTCGGCGCGACCGCGCTCGTCGGATACTGGTTCCCGAGCGTCTGCGTGCTCGGACAGTTCTCTCCGGTTGCCCTGCGTGCGCTGCCCTCCGGGCTTTGCACGTGGCGCGGTCCATCCTCCTCCGGGTCCGTGGCGCTCACCTTCGACGACGGGCCCTCGCCCGACAACACCCCCCGGACCCTGGAGATCCTGGACGCGCTCTCGCTTCGGGCCACCTTCTTCCTCTTGGGAACGCTCGCCGAGACCCACAGGAGCCTCGTCGGCGAGATCCTCGCCAGGGGCCACAGCGTCGGTGTCCACGGTTACGTCCACGAGCACCATCTCCTCAGGTCCCCTGCCTGGGTCCGGCGCGACTTCGCCCGTTCGGTGAAGGCGCTCGAGGACACCACCGGCGCGAGCCCGCGCTGGTACCGGCCCACATACGGGCAGCTCACCAGCCAGAGCGTTTTGGAGGCCCGGCGCCAGAACATGCACACGGTGTTGTGGTCGGCGTGGGGTCGCGAGTGGGCCGAGAGCGAACCGGAGAAGGTAATGGCACGCGTCGACCGGAAGCTCGGTGCCGGTGCGATCGTCCTCCTGCACGACAACGAGGTCAACTCCCCGCGAGGGACCGCGGCCCTCACACATGCCACGCTCGAGCTGCTCGCGCGTAGGCTCGACGAGCTGGACCTGAAGACCGTGACCCTCGACGAGCTGCTGCCCGCACGAGGAGCCTGACGAACCGCCCGCTCGGGACTATTTGTGAAGCCCGAGTTGGATCGCCTTGACCAAGAGCAGAGCCACCGAGAGGAACACATAGCCGTACATGGCATACACGGTGGCGGTGCGGCCTCGCGACCACGACATGGGCTCGAGCCGGTTCAATGCCGGCATCCGCCACGTCTCGCGCTTTGGCCCCGCGACCGCCACGGGAGGTGGACGACCCGCGAGCGCCTTCGCATAGAGCACACCGGAGACTCCGAGTACGACGAGCAGCGCGATACCGAGCAAGACGAGAAGCAGGCCCACGTTGATGTGCGGGAAAACCGTCGTGGTCATGAGGATCAGCGAGAGGACGAGCAGCACCGACACGATGAGGGTGGCGAGCGCGTTCACCCACGGCCGGTTGATCCAGGGCCCGAGAACTCCTTTGTCGTTGCACAAGAGCACCAGGAACACCGTCGCGCTCGGCAGGAGGATTCCGGCGAGCGCCTGAACCGAGGTGGTGATGAGCCCGAGCGGTGCCCGGGGGATGAGGACGATGGCGGCGGCAAATCCAACGATCGCAGTGAAGATCAGATAAAAGCCTTTCGCCTCTCGCATCGGGCGATGCAGCGAATGGCGGATCCCGAAGATGTCTCCGAACGCATATGAGGTCGACAGGGTGACGGCGGCCGCGCCGATGATCGATGCGTTCAACAAGACGATCGCGAACAAAACGCCCGTGCCGTGCCCGACGAAGCGCGCCAGCCCGTGGGCAACCCCGGCTGCGTTCGTGAACTTCCCCCGCAGTGGGGTGTTGTCGAAGGCAAAAGCAGCTGTGATCACGATGAGGCTCGCGCCGAGGACCGTGACGAACGACCCGAGCACCGTGTCGACGCGCTCGTAGTTCATGTACCGCGGGGTGATGCGCTTGTCGACGATGTTGGACTGCTGGAAGAAGAGCTGCCAGGGGGCGACCGTGGTCCCCACGATCGCGATGATGAGCAGCACCGAAGTGGAGTTGAACCCGCCCGCCACACCGGGAACCACGAACCCGTGGAGCACCGAACCGGTATGGGAATGACCGCTCGAGAAGATCGCCAGGGGGATGACGAGGAAGTTGGCCACGACGAACAGGAGCATGAACCGCTCCCAGCGGCGGAAGCTGCCGGAGGCGGTCATCGCCACGAGACCGACCGCGGCGACAGGGACCGAGATGTAGGAGCTCACTCCCAGGTACCCGAGAGCCAAGCTGATGCCGATGAACTCCGTCACGATCGTGAGGAAGTTCAATACGAAGAGGTCGCCCACTGAAAAAGCGCCCCAGAATTTTCCGAAGCGTTCACGAATGAGACGCGCGTGTCCAACTCCTGTTACGGCACCGAGTCGCACCACCATCTCCTGGTTCACGATCAGCACCGGTATGAGCAGAGGCAGAGCCCAAAGGAGGCTGAGCCCGTAGTTCTGTCCCGCCTGCGCATACGTGGCGACCCCGCCGGCATCGTTGTCGCCCACCATGACGATGAGCCCGGGTCCGACGATGGCTGCCAGGGTGAGGATGCGCGCCTTCCACGAGCGCCTCTGCGCCTCGTCGTGGAGCCTGACGGTCCCAAGGGCGCCCCGGATGTCGCCCAGATGTGCCTCGTCGAGGACAGCCGGGTCGTTCTCGGCTTCGAAGGCCTCTTCGGCCATTTGGGACCTCCAGGGTGCCGGTTCTCGGACGTGCGTTCGCGGCGCGCACGCCCAGGAAGGTCAGCCCCCGGTCAGTCCGGTGGCAGGGTTCCCCGAGTGGTGGCGTGCGCGCCTGTGCGGTCGTGGTGACCCACTGTCAGCGTGCAGCGCTGCTCCTTCGTCTCGCCCTCCGACAGCCGAACATCGAAACCGTGTCGCCCGGTGGGCGCCGGGCTCGCCGAGAAGCCGGCGCACGTCTCGATGCCCTTGTCCCTGCGTGTGATCCGTGGGCTCTGCGGGCATGCGCGGCTGATCTGCCAGGGAGAATGATACCCGGGGCCTTAGTCCTCGACCACCGCCATGCCGAAGTCGCGTCGCCACCCCTGAGGCAGAAGGAGCTCGAGAACATCGTCGACGGTGATGACGCCGACCATCCGGTGCTCGGAATCCTCGACCGGTGCGACGGTCAGATTGAAGTCCGACATCTTGCGTACCACGGCGTGAATGTCCCAGTCGGGGTGCACGTGGGCGGGGTTCGGGCGCACCACCGAGGACAGCGGCGCAGACGGCTCCGCCTGAAGCAGGACGACCACCGACGCCGAACCAGTGACATGGCGGTCGCCGTCACAGGCAAAGACCACTGCCAACGCCTCGGGTGAGGCCTCGCTCGCCCGTATCGCATCGAGCACCTTCGAGACCGGCGTCTCTTCCGGCAGGCAGAGGAAGTCGGGGCTCATGAGTCCGCCCGCCGTCTCGGGGTTGTAATTGAGCAGGGCGCGGATCTTTCGCTGGTGGGCTGCCGGCATGAGCGTGAGAACGGGGATCCGCCGTTCCTGGTCGAGCTCCATGATGAGGTCGGCAGCGTCGTCGGGCGCCATGGTGGACAGAAGCCGTGCGGCTTCTGCGTCGGACCGTGACCGGATGAACTCGAGCTGGTGCTCCTCGTCGAGCTCCTCGAACACGTCGGCCTCGAGCTCGCGGTCCTGGCCGACCGCCTCGATGATCTCCTCGCCTTCGTCGTGCGAGGCGGCCTCGACGAGATCGGCTATCTGGGCCGGGTGCAGGCGCGCGAGCTTGCGGTAGGGGATCCGTAGACGAGCCGTCGGCACGTGGGAGACGAAGGGCTCGATGCTGGCGAAGTCCACGATGTTGCCGGCCTTGATCCGACGTGCGAGGGGACGCGGCAACAGACGCCTGAGGGAGACTCTCGAGCTCGGGTCGACGCCGACGACCTCCCACCGGCCCTCGAGTCTCGCTATCTCGATCTCGTTGGCCCTGATGAGGCGCGCACCCGAGATGTTGATCAGGTGCCTTGCCATGAGGTCACCGGCGAGGAGCAGCTCGCCGGGGCGCCTCACGAAGCGACCCAGGTTCACGGTCTCGCCAGTGAGCTCGACCCGTCCCGGACGGATGTCGGCGATCTGATGGATCGGGACGAACATCCCCCGCCGCCCGATCTTCACGACGGCTCCCGACAAGGGAGGATGGGGTGCCTCACCCACCCGGACGATCAGGTCCTGGACCTTCCCGAGGTGCTCACCGTTCCGGTCCACCACGGCGCTCTTCAAGATGCTCGACAGGTGAAGGATCTCGACGGCCATGCGGTGGGCGCTCCCGGAGCGTTTGCGCACACACGCTAGTCCCGGGTGCTCGAAGACCGTGCGATCGTCTCAGGTCCCTGCCCGGCCTCCTCCTTGCAACGGGGCTCTCATCCGGGGGAGGCTGACCGGCCATGATCGCCGCGGCGGGCAGCTCGAGTGCCTAAGGGACCGATCGCGAAATGGGCGGAGATACGCGAGTCCTGGCAGAGGAGCAAGCACATTGAGGTCCCGTCCGGGCGTCCCCCCGCGCCCCCGGGACCAGGCGGCCTCCGGGTGGCATTCCTCGTGTACCGGGGTAACCCGCGCTGCGGCGGCCAGGGCGTTTACACGCGCCACTTGACGCGCGAGCTAGTCGAGCTCGGCCACAGCGTCGAGGTGCTCTCCGGCCAGCCGTGGCCGCAGCTCGACGAGGGGGTGGGCTTCACACCGCTACCGAGCCTCGATCTGTACCGGGACCCTGATCCGTTTCGCGTACCTCATCCCCGTGAGATGCGTACTTCGATCGACTGGCTCGAGCTCGCGGTGATGTGCGGCGCGGGTTTCCCCGAGCCCCTCACCTTCTCGCTCAGGGCACGGCGGGAGCTCGAGGCGCGGCGGCTCGAGTTCGACGTCGTCCACGACAACCAGTGCCTGGGCTCCGGTCTGCTCGGGATGCTCGACGACGGATGGCCCCTCGTCGCGACCCTCCACCACCCGATCACCGTCGACCGCGAGCTGGCGCTCGCTCATGCGGAGAGCATCTGGAACGGCCTCACGCAGCGACGCTGGTTCGGCTTCCTTCGCATGCAGGTGCGCGTCGCCAAGCAGATCGAGAGGATCGTCACCGTCTCCGAGTCCTCGAAGGCAGACATCGCCGTCCAAATGGGCGTGGACCCCGCACGCATGACGGTCGTGCCGATCGGAGTCGACCACGAGGTCTTCCGCCCGCGCCCGGAGGTGGAGCGCACACCGGGGACGATCATCGTCACCTCGTCGAGCGACGTGCCGATGAAGGGTCTCGTTCCCCTCCTCGAGGCTGTGGCCAAGTTGCGGACCGAGCGACACGTGGAGCTCGTGGTGATAGGGCGCCCAAAGGAGGAAGGGCGCGTCGCCCGCACCATCTCCCGCCTCGGGCTTCAAGAAGTCGTGCGCTGCGTGAGCGGGATAACCGATGACGAGCTGGCGCTCCTCTACGCCCGGGCCCAGGTCGCGGTGGTTCCGTCTTTGTACGAGGGCTTCTCGCTGCCGGCGATCGAGGCGATGGCTTGCGGTGTCCCTCTCGTCGCGACCACCGGGGGAGCTCTACCCGAGGTGGTGGGTGCGGACGGGACCACCGCGGTCCTCGTGACTCCGGGGGACGCAGAGGCCCTGGCCTCAGGGATGCGGCGGGTGCTCGACGACGAGGAGCTCGCGGCTCGCCTCGGTGCGGAGGGCCGGCGCAGGGTGCTTACGCGCTTCACCTGGCGCGAGACGGCGCAGCAGACAGCCGAGCAGTACGCGCAGCTACTCGAGGCGAAGGTCCCGGCGGCATGTTGACCGTCGATTTCGCACGACTCGGGGTCCGGGAGACCGAGCGCCTGCTCGACCTCGGATGTGGCGGTGGTCGCCATGCATTCGAGGCCTTCCGTCTCGGCGCGCGCGTCGTGGCGGCCGACAGGAGCGTCGAGGAGCTCGCGAAGGTTCGCGACACGCTCGGGGCGATGGTCGATGCCGGAGAGGTCCCTTCGCGCTTCGAAGCCGCCGTGGCCGGCTCCGACGCCCTTCGGCTCCCCTTCCCCGACGGCAGCTTCGACCGGGTAATAGCCGCCGAGGTGCTCGAGCACATACCCGACGACACAGCAGCGATGACCGAGTTGGTGCGGGTGCTCAGGCCGGGAGGGACGATGGCCGTGACGGTGCCTCGCTTCGGGCCCGAGTTGGTGAACTGGGCCCTTTCGCGCGAATACCACGAGACAGAAGGCGGCCACGTACGCATCTACCGCCGGTCGAGCCTTCTCGGCCGATTGAAGGACGCAGGTCTCGAACCCTTCGCGCATCACCATGCGCACGCACTCCACTCGCCCTACTGGTGGCTGCGTTGCGCGGTGGGCCCGCAGCGAGACGACCACGTCCTCGTGCGCGCTTACCACGGCGTCCTCGTGTGGGACATCACGCGCGCGCCAAAGTGACGCGGTTGGCGGACCGGCTGCTCAACCCTCTGATCGGCAAGAGCATCGTCGTCTACCTGCGAAAGCCCGCTCCGGCTGCCGAAGTGGCCGGTTTCGAAAGACGTCATGCCGGGACCCCGGCAGAACGACAGACCGTGCACCTCGGGAGGCCCGCATGACAACCGCAGAGCAAGCCGTTACCGGGGTCGCTCAGCTGCCCGAAGTGCCGGGGGTGATCGAGGCGGAGGAGGTGGTCGAGTCGGCCGCCTCGATCGTCGCGGTCCAACGCCCGGACGGGATGATCCCGTGGTTCGAAGGCGGCCACAGCGACCCGTGGAACCACGTCGAGTGCGCGATGGCGCTCACCGTCGCAGGTTTCGAAGAGGAAGCCGTCCTGGCCTACAGATGGCTCTCGGAGTCACAGCTGCCCGAGGGGTCGTGGTTCAATTACTACCTCGCCAGTAGCGGCGTGAAGGACCCACGCCTCGACACCAACGTCTGCGCTTATGTCGCCACGGGCGTCTGGCACCACTTCTGCATAACGGGCGACCGTTCCCAGCTCGAGGAGATGTGGCCCGTTCTCGACTCGGCGCTCGCCTTCGTCCTGCGCTTCCAGCGAACCGACGGCAGCATCTTGTGGTCGGCCGACCCCGACGGGCGACCCGGGCGCTATCCGCTTCTCACCGGCTCGTCATCGATCTACCACGCGCTGCGGTGTGCGGTCGCGTGCGCCGAGGAGCTGGGACACGAGCGACCCGACTGGGAGCTGGCTGCCGGCAGGCTCGCGCACGCGGTGGCGCACCGGCCCGAGGTCTTCGAACCGAAGGACGAATTCGCAATGGACTGGTACTACCCCGTGCTCTCGGGTGCTCTGACCGGCGAAGGCGCTGAGAGGCGCATCGACGAATGGTGGGACGTTTTCGTGATGGACGGGCTGGGCGTCCGCTGCGTATCGACGGGTCCATGGGTGACCGCCGCCGAGACCGCGGAGTGCTCGCTCGCGCTCGACGCCATCGGGCGCAGGGCCGATGCCACGAAGCTCCTCTCTTGCACGCGAACCCACAGGTGCCCCGACGGTGCCTACCTGACCGGGATCGTCTACCCCGAGGAGATCACCTTCCCCTTCGAGGAGCGCACGACCTACACCGCGGCGGCGATCATCCTCGCCGCCGACGCGCTCGCCGAGTGCACGCCCGGCTCAGGACTGTTTCGGGGGGACTTTCTCCCCGCTGACCTCGACCTCACCGAACCGCCGCGCCCGCTGCGGAAACGCGCCGCAGGATCCTGAGCGAGCCGCACTCACCGTCCTCTTCGAAATCTCCCGACTCGAGGGCCCTGCACCACAACTCATAGGGCGGACGCCCTCCGTCTGCAGGGTCGGGAAAGACGTCGTGGATCAGCAGCCATCCTCCGGTCCTGACGTGGGGGGCCCAACCCTCGTAGTCGGCGTGCGCGGGCTCTGTTCCATGGCCGCCGTCGATGAAGCAGAGGTCGAGCGGCGTGGACCATCGCGACGCCACCTTCGGAGAGTCGCCCACGACTCCCACGACGCTCGACCCGAGGCCTGCCCCGTCGACCGAGCGCCGCCAGAACGGAAGTGTGTCGATCTTCCCGGTGGAGCCTTGCACCACCCCGGGATCGTGGTGCTCCCAACCCTCTTGGTTCTCCTCTGACCCGTGATGGTGGTCCACGCTGAACAACAAGGCCCGAGTCTCCTCGGCCGCCGCGCCGAGATAGATCGTCGACTTTCCGCACCACGCGCCGATCTCGACGAAGGTGCCCCCGTGAAAAGCTCCCCTGTGCGAGGCGCGAGCATCGCCTGCCCACCTGCCCGCGCGCACGGCCGCCTCGTAGAGCGCCATTCCTTCGTCGTCGGGCATGAAGCCCTTCGTCGCGCGTGCCATTGCGACGAGCGAGGCCAACCTCGCCTCTGAGAGAGCCCCGCCGGCCAAGGCCTTCTAGGGTCGGCGACCGCTGTAGCCGAGCAGCCGGTCCTGCGCGCGTGCGTCGTCGGGAACCGCAACCGCCGGCTTGAACCCGGTCTTGCGCTGGTCGTCGGTCAGTCTCCCGTCGACGAGAGAGAAGGCGACCTGCGCGAGGTCCTCGGGCATGTCCGCCTTCTGGTTCGTGGCGACCGCGAGGTCCCAGCCGTGGATGAGCTGGTCCACGAACCCGATCCCGATGAGGACACCACTTCGATCGACGACGCCCGGCTCGGAGAACACCGACATGGCTTCGTCACGTTGCTCCATGTACTGCGACCTCGGCGCGTCCCCGAGAAGATCCGGTGGCATCCCCGGTGTCGGGGTCACTTCTTCGCCGCGGGCGCGGGCCATGAAGTACTTCTGTGCGTCGAGCATGTGGTTCATGAGGGCACGCACGTCCCAGTCCTCGCAGGGTGTCGGCGCTTCGAGCGGGGTGGAAGTGTCGGGGAACTTCGTCGCGCACCATGCGGTGCCCCTGTCGTAGAGATCGAGAACGTCCATGGAAAGGCCCCTTTCTCCTTTCAGCCGAGGCGCCTTGTCGCGGCCTCGAGCGTGGAGGCGGCGTCCTTCGCCAGTCTCGCCGAGAACGCGACGTTGACGGCGAGCCGCTCGAGGATCTGCTCGACCGTCCTCTGACCGCTCGGTACGGGGTGCTCGTCGAGGAAGCGCCTGATGTCCTTCGCGATCTCTTCGTCGCGACAGAGGGTCTTCGTCCCCTCGAGCATCCGCGGCACCGTCTGTGAGGGGATACGGGCGACGATGTCGTCCCAGTGGTCGCGCAGCCTCTTCCACGTCGCTGCTCCGTTGCTGCGGTTGGACAGGAGCGCGAGCACCAGGTACGGCGTGTCCTGCGTCCTCACCTCCGTCGTCGCGAGCTCGAAAGTCCGTTCGGCCAGCGCTTGGTCGCCGAAGCAAGCGAGGGCGGCTCTGTATCGCGACTCCTCCTGCGGGGTGGCAGGGTTCCGGTAGCGCCCGAGGAACGCTTCGTAGTCGGCCTCCGTGCCCCAGCTGGCGACCACGTTCGTCACAGCCGACGCGATGTCCGCGTCGATGGGAGCCTGTCCTTCGCGCTCCGCCTTCTCGAGCCTCGAAGCCTCGGCACGAACCTGCGGGTCCTGTCCCATGACGCCGAGCATCGTGATCAACTGCGCTCGAAGTCTCGGGGTGCGTTCTCCTTCGCCCGGGTGTGGCTGCCAACTGAGATGCTCGAACGCGGGGCCCGCAAGTGCGCGCGTGTAGCTCGCCAGTGCCGGAAGAGCTGAGTCGTCGAGAGCGTGATGCAGGAATCCGACGGTGTTCGTCACCCTCGTCCACACATCAGGGTCCTCGTCACCGGCGAGCGCTTCGACGATCCTAAGGACGTCGTCGAGCTCTGAGTGGCCCGCCACCGCCGACGCCCAGGTGTCTCCGATGAGGTTCGCCCGTTCGAGCGAGTCGAGGCTGTGCATCTGCTGTGCGAGGAGTTGGACCTGGTCCGCTGCGTAACGCACCCTGTAGTACCCGTCGCCCCATGCGTTCACGAGCAGGAGCGGCACGCCGGCGCCGGCCGATACAGGCCCGCCGGGCGCAGCGACGAGGGCTTCGGCCTTGTCGGACAGAAGAAGTTTGGTGGTTTGCGCCGACTCCGAAGAGGGCCGGGAGGACCCGGACTCGAGCTGCCTTCCCACGACCGGGACCTGCCAGACAGATCCGATCGCGCTCGATTCGGAGGGCGGAGGCGCCGAGTAGGCGAAAGGCCGCTGGTCCAGAAGCACCGTCCCATCTGGCTCGGTGCTCACGGACACCACGGGGAACCCGCCCTGGAAGATCCAAGTGTCCATGATGTCGCGCACCGGTTGTTCGCTCGCCTCTTCGAGGGCGTCCCAGAGGTCGGAGGTCTCGGTGTTCGCGTAGCTGTGGCGCTCGAGATACCTGCGCACGCCGTCTCGGAACCGGTCTTCGCCGACGTACTGCTGGAGCATCCGCAGGACGCCCGCTCCCTTCTGGTAAGTGAGCACGTCGAACATGCCTTGAGCCTCTTCGGGCGGACCGACGGGGTACTCGACAGGTCGCGTGCTGTGCAGGGCGTCGGTGGCCATGGCCGCCTCGCGCTCCAAGCCGAAGCTGACCCAGCGTTGCCACTCGGGCCGGAACGCCTCGACCGACATGATCTCCATGAACGTGGCGAACGCCTCGTTGAGCCAGATCCCGTTCCACCATTTCATGGTTACAAGGTCTCCGAACCACATGTGGGCGAGCTCGTGCGAGACCACGTCCGCGATCCGTTCCAGTTCGACGCGCGACGCTCTCGCACGGTCGGCGAGGAGCAGCACCTCGCGGAAGGTCACACAGCCGAGGTTCTCCATCGCACCGAACGCGAAGTCGGGGATGGCGAGAAGGTCGAGCTTCTCCGCGGGATAGGGGATGTCGAACCAGGAGGCGAAGTACCGGAGCGCATGAGACGCGACCTCGAGCGCGAAGTCACACAGCTTCTCTTTGCCCGGGACGTGCACCACGCGCACGGGGATCCCGTCCACGTCGACGGGATCGGTGGCGACGAGCGGGCCCACGACGAGAGCGACGAGGTAGCTCGACATCTTCATCGTGTCGCCGAAGCGCACTCTCGTCCTTCCGTCCTCGAGCGGCGTGCGTTCCACGACGGGTCCGTTGGAGAAGGCGTCGAGGCCGTCGGGGACGTCGACGGTCACCGAGAAGACGGCCTTTCGGTCCGGCTCGTCGAAGCATGGGAACGCCCTGCGGGCATCGGTTGCCTCGAATTGGGTGGTTGCGATCGTCTGTTGGGAACCTTCGGGGTCGGTGTAGGTCGACCGGTAGAAGCCGTGCAGCTGGTCGTTGAGCGTTCCCGTGAACGACAGGGCGACGCTCAGGTCCCCGGCCTCGACCGGTTCGGGGAGGACCAGGGTCAGCCGCTCGGCTTCGGCGTCGAGCATGGTCTCGGTGCTCAGCTCGCCGCCGTTGCCGTCGGTAACGACTGCCGAGTCGATGACCAGATCCGCCGCGTTCAGGACGATCTCCGACGCCTTGTCGTGAGCGGTCGCGCCGATGCGCACCTCACCCTTGAAAGAAGCGCTCTCGAGGTCGGGCCGGAGCAGGAGGTCGTACCGATGAGGCTCTATGCCGTAGGGCAGCCGGTATGCGGCGGACGGATCAGCTCCGGACATCCTTCGCAGGCTATAGGGCACGCTCCGCGGTTGGAGATAGGTTGCTCTGTCGTATGAGAGCCGGGGACACGATCGAGCCGGAACCGCCTCAGGCCGCATCGGCCGATGACAGGCTCGACGTGGTCGCGGTCGGCTCGCCCCTCGTGGACGTCCTCACCCGTACGAACGACGACGAGTTGAGGCGGATCGGTCTCACCAAGGGAGCCATGACCCTCGTCGACCTCACCGAGGCGGCAAGGGTCTATCGAGAGATGGGCCCGGGAACCGAGAAGTCGGGGGGATCGGCCGCGAACACCGCCGTCGGGGTCGCCTCGCTCGGCGGTCGCGCCGGTTTCGTGGGAAAGGTCTCTGCGGACGAGCTCGGAGAGGTATTCGTCCACGACATGGCGGCGTCGGGTGTCGAGCTCGGGAAGGTGGCCATAGCGGAGGTCTCCGACGATCCGGGCGCCGATGCCGCGACGGGCCGATGCCTGGTGTTCGTGACCGACGACGGCGAGCGGACGATGGCAACCCACCTCGGCGTCGCGTCGACCCTCGGGCCGGGGGATCTCGACGAGGATCTGGTAACGAGGGCACAGGTCGTGTACCTGGAGGGGTACCTCTGGGACGTGGACGTCGCCAAGTCCGCCATGAGAAGAGCCATGGAGCTCGCACACTCGACAGACTCGCTGGTAGCCCTCACGCTGTCCGACCCCTTCTGCGTGCAGCGCCACCAGCGCGAGTTCCTCGACCTCCTTCACGAGTCCGTCGACGTCCTCTTCGCCAACGACGAAGAGGCGCGCCTCCTCTTCGGTTCGCCCGACCTCGAGCACGCGATCTCCTCGATATCGGAGACCGGCGTCCTGGCCGGAGTGACGCGCGGGCCTCTCGGCTCTGTCGCCGTGAGCGCGTCGGGACCCTGCTACGTCGAGGCGGAGCCGGTCGAACTGGTCGTGGACACAACCGGGGCGGGCGACCTGTACGCGTCCGGTTTTCTCTACGGGCTGACGCACGGTTACGAGCCCGGGCGCTGTGCGCGACTCGGCGGGCTCTGCGCAGCCGAGGTCATCTCGCACATCGGGGCGAGACCCGAAAAGGATCTGAGGAGCCTGGTGTGAGGGCCCCGGTGTGAGGACCCTCGTGTGACCCTGCGGCAAGGCCCGAATCCCTGGCTCGAACGCCGAGTGATCTCATACGCGCACCAGGGAGGTGCATGGGAGGCCCCTTCTTCGACGCTCTTCGCGATCAGGCGGGCGATCGAGCTGGGCTGTACCGGCGTGGAGCTCGACGTGCACGCGACCGCTGACCGGCAGTTGGTCGTGTGCCACGACAGCACCGTCGACCGGACCAGCGACGGTCACGGGCCGATCCACTCGCTCACGCTCGCCGAGATCAGGGTCCTCGACAACGCGCACTGGTTCGTCGCGGGCGGAGAGGAGAGACAGGGCCTCGCGCCGGGGTCGTATCCGTACCGGGGCCGCGCGCCGCAGGACCCGGACTTTCGCGTGGCGACCTTGGACGAGGTTCTCGACATGATGAGCGACCATCCCCATGTCGCGCTCAATCTGGACATAAAGGCCACCGCGCCCGCGGTCGAGCCCTACGAGAAGCTCCTCGCGGGGGCGCTCGCCGATTGGGGTGAGACCGGACGCGTGATCGTCGCATCTTTTCTCGACGCGGCGACCGAAGCGTTCTCCAAGCTGGCCCCCGACGTCGCGACATCCGCCGGCACGCTGGAGGTGGCGATGTTCTGGCGCGCCCTACGACAGGGCGAGAAGCCACCGCCCATGCGCCACAGCGCGCTTCAGGTCCCTGCCGTACGTGGAGGACAGGTGGTCGTCGACGCGCCGTTCGTCGAGGCGGCTCACGGGTGCGGCCTCGCTGTTCACGTCTGGACGATCAACGACACGAAGGAGATGGCGCGGCTGTGTGATCTCGGGGTCGACGGGATCATCTCGGACCTCCCGACGCCACTGGTCGCGCTGCTCGACGAGCGGGAAGTCGCCTACAGGCCCTGAGTCTCGGGCTCCCGGCTCTCAGCGCCCTGTGAGTTCGGCCGGACTTGCCGATTCAGCCGCGGCCCGCGTTGGGACGCTTGCCGTGGTTCGCCTTCTTCTTGCTGCGCGTCTTTCGCTTGCTGGTGCGCTTCGACACGGCGGGGAACCTTACCAGTCGAGGCCATTAGGGTCGTGACCCGTGGAGCGCCTGGGTCTCGTCGGCTTGCCGAATTCCGGCAAGACCTCACTCTTCAACGCGCTGACAGGTGCGTCTGCTCCGGTGGCACCCCGCCCCTTCACCACCACTCAGACATCCGTCGGATCGGCGCCCTTGCCGGACTCGCGCCTCGACGCGCTCGCAGAGATGAGCGCGAGCCGCAAGGTCGTAAGGGCGACCGTCGAGGTCGTCGACATCGCCGGGTTGGTACCGGGGTCTTCGACCGGAGAGGGGCTCGGGAACCGGTTCCTCGCCGGGATCCGGGAGGTGGACGCCCTGTGCATGGTGCTGCGCGCGTTCGAGGACCCCGAGGTGCCGGGGGAGTCCGATCCCCTGGAGGGTCTGCACTCACTCGAGCTCGAGCTCGTGCTGGCCGACCTCGGCACTCTGGAGGCGCAGCTCGACAAGAGAAGAAGGGCGGCGAAGTCCGAAAAGGCGCTGGCGAAGGAGGTCGCGGCGCTCGAGGCGGCTCTCGAGAAGCTGTCGGAGGGGACTCCGCTCTACCGCGCTGACCTACCGCCCGAGCACACAGAGCTGCGAAAGGGTCTCTTCCTCCTCACCGACAAGCCGGTGCTCGCGGTGGTGAACCTCGGGGAAGACCAACTCGCAAAATCAGAGGCGATCGTCGCGCCGGTCTCGGAGGAGCTCGGTCAGCACGGCGGGGCCCTCGGGGCGTGCATCCAGCTCGAGGCGGAGGCTGCACAGCTGGCGCCCTCCGAGCGTACGGAACTCCTAGAGGGTCTGGAGCTCGGCGAGGGAGCGCTCGCCCGTGTCGCGCGCTCGGCGTACCACCTGCTCGGGCGCCGCATCTTCTTCACCACGGGAGAGAAGGAGTCGCGCGCCTGGAGCTTCCGGGCGGGGGCGACCGCTCCCGAATGCGCCGGTGTGATCCACTCGGATCTCCAGCGCGGTTTCATCCGCGCGGAGGTGATCCGGTGGGACGAACTGATCGAACTCGGCACCTGGACGGCCGCGAGATCTGCGGGACGCCTCAGGCTCGAGGGCAAGGACTATGTGGTGGACGACGGCGACGTCTTGGAGATCAGGTTCAACGTATGAACGACGGGCCGGGCGAGGCGCGCACGGTCTGGCTGCTGCGCGACGACGACGTGCTCGCGGCGGCGGAGGTCGCCGACTCGTACACCTCGCGTTTCCGAGGCCTTCTCGGGCGCTCGGGCTACGAAGGCGCGCTGATCCTGAAGCGGACCCGCTCCGTCCACACGATGGGCATGCGTTTTTCCGTGGACGTCGCTTTTCTGGGTCGCGACATGACGGTCCTCGACGTCCTGCACCTGCCTCCCTGGCGGATGACGTTGCCGCGTCTGCGTTGCCGAAGTGTCCTCGAGGCAGAGTCCGGGGCGTTCGAACGTTGGGGCCTCAAAAAAGGGGACCGACTCGAGCTGCGCGAGATCCGTTGACGGGCGGGATCGTCCTGGTGTCGACGCCCATCGGCAACCTCGGCGACCTGTCTTCCCGCGCGATCGAGACCTTGCGCGATGCAGACCTCGTCTGCTGCGAGGACACGAGACGGACGCGCGAGCTCCTAACGCATGCGGGGATCCGGGGAAAGCGGTTGATGTCACTTCACGCGCACAACGAGCAGTCGCGGGTGGAGGAGATTCTCGAGCTCGCCGGCGACGGCCACTGCGTCGTGCTGGTCAGCGACGCAGGGACCCCGTCCGTGTCCGACCCAGGTGCCCGGCTCGTACGCGGCGCGATCGAAGCCGGTGTGCCGGTGAGCGCGGTGCCCGGGCCGAGCGCTCTGTTGAACGCTCTTGTCCTGAGCGGGCTTCCGACCGATCGCTTCTGCTTCGAAGGTTTCCTCGCGCGTCGCGGTGCCGAGAGGCGGGCCCGTCTGGAGGAGCTGCGGGACGAGAGGCGGACGGCCGTCGTGTACGAGGCGCCGACCCGTTTGTCGCGGACACTCCGCGAGATGGCCGAGACCTGCGGCGAGGACCGGCGCGTCTGCGTCGCCCGGGAGCTCACGAAGCTCCACGAGGACGTCTGGCGCGGGACCCTCGATGGGGCGGCGGCCCACTTCGCGGAGCGCGAGGTGCGCGGTGAAGTGGTGATCGTGCTCGAGGGCGCGCCTCCGCAACCGGCCCCCACGGAGCAAGAGATCGCAGAGGCCGTCAAAGAGCTGCTCCTCGCGGGCGAGAGCGCCCGCGACGCTGCTTCTATGGTCTCCTCAGAGCTCGGGATCGCCCGCCGCGACGCTTACGCTCTCGCGCTCAGGGTCCGAAGCACCGACGAAAGGAGAAGGTGATGGCCAGGTTCGGTTTGGACAAGACACAGGGTCCGCCGCTCGAGCCGGGCCAGGCTCCTGCGGGCCTGGCGGTGGCGACGTTCGCAGCCGGTTGCTTCTGGGGCGTCGAGGACTTCTTCCGTTCGGTCCCCGGTGTGGTCGACGCCGTCTCGGGATACAGCGGCGGGACGGTGGCGAAGCCGACCTACGAGCAGGTCTGTTCGGGTGGGACCGGACACGCCGAATCCGTGCTCGTCACCTACGACCCGACGAAGGTTTCTTACGAGAAGCTCCTCGAGGAGTTCTTCAGGCACCACGACCCCACGACGCCGAACCGACAGGGCCCCGACGTCGGCACCCAGTACCGCTCTGTGATCTTCGTCCACGACGACGAGCAGGAGCGCGTAGCACGCGAGGCGCTGGAGACGTTCAAGGAGCGCTTCCGGCGGCCGATCGTCACCGAGATCGCGCGGGCGTCGACATTCTGGCCTGCCGAGGAGTACCACCAGCGTTACGTCGAGCGTACGGGCCACGGAGCCTGCCACGTCGCGAATTGGTGAGACCGTTGGGCCGTTTCTACATCACGACGCCGATCTACTACGTGAACGACGCGCCGCATGTCGGTCATGCCTACACGACGGTGAACGCCGATGCGTTGGCACGCTGGCACAGGATTCTCGGGGACGAGGTCTTCTTCCTGACGGGTACCGACGAGCACGGTGACAAGGTCGCACACGCCGCGAACGAGAACGGAGCTTCCCGCGCGACTGGGTCGATGCCACCTCGAAGAGGTTCGGCGAGGCTTGGCACGGGCTCGACATCTCGAACGACGACTTCATCCGCACGACGGAGGCCCGCCACTACCCGCGGTCCAGGCGTTCCTCCAGCGCGTCTACGACAACGGGTTCATCGAGCTCGGCACCTACAGCGGCTGGTACTGCGTCGGTTGTGAGGAGTACAAGGACGAGTCCGAATTGCTCGAGGGGCACGTCTGCTCGTTGCACCTGCGGCCCGTCGAATGGCTGGAGGAGGACAACTACTTCTTCAAGCTGAGCGCGTTCGAGGACCGCCTGCTCACGTGGTACGACGAGAACCCGCACGCGGTCGGACCACCCGCAAAGCGAAACGAGGCGCTCGCCTTCATAAAGAGCGGTCTGCACGACATATCGATCACTCGGACCTCCACCACCTGGGGGGTTCCTGTGCCGTGGGACGAGCGACACGTCTTCTACGTCTGGTACGACGCACTCATCAACTATGCGACCGCCGTCGGCTACGGCGAGGACGAGGAGCGATTCGCAAAGTGGTGGCCGTCGGTCCACCACCTCATCGGGAAGGAGATCATCAGGTTCCACTGTGTCTGGTGGCCGGCGATGTGCATGGCCGCGGGGATCGATCCGCCTTCGCAGGTGTTCGTGCACGGGTGGCTCTTGGTCGGGGGCACCCGCCTGTCGAAGACGCGTATCCGTGAGGCGGCGACCGCGGCTGCGGCTGCTGCGGAGCTCGGGGGCGGAGGGCTCGGGGGCGGAGGGCTCGGGGGCGGAGAACCCGGGGGCGGAGCATCGGAGGGCGACGGTGTCACGCC
The DNA here is from genome assembly GCA_963737015.1 of uncultured Acidimicrobiaceae bacterium. Classification (GTDB taxonomy): domain Bacteria; phylum Actinomycetota; class Acidimicrobiia; order Acidimicrobiales; family UBA8190; genus CAVTQZ01. Next base: position 411,126 of record CAVTQZ010000001.1, read on the forward strand.
GGTGAAGCTCACCGAGATCTCCCCCGATGCGCTGATTGCGGATTTCGGGGTCGACCCGGTCCGCTACCACCTTCTGCGTGACACGCCGCTAGGAGCTGACGGCGAGTTCTCCTACGAAGGCATGGTGGCGCGCTACAACGCGGACCTGGCGAACAACCTCGGGAACCTGATGGCCCGGGTCGCGCGCCTCGTGTCCTCCAAGTGCGGTGGGGTCGGGCCCGCTGCCGATCCCGCGAGCCGCTTGAAGGATGTGGTCGCCGGCGCCGTGTCCCGGACGGCCGCGGCATGGGAGAGCTTCCAACCGCATATCGCGCTGGAGGCGACCTGGAGCATCATCCGGGAGACAAATGCCGAGCTCGAGGCCAAAGAGCCCTGGAAGGCCGAGCCCGGACCGCAGGTAGACGCTGTGCTCGGCAGCGCGCTGGAGGCCCTGCGGGTGGTGGCTCTGCTCGCGTGGCCGGCGATGCCCGGGACCTGTACGGAGATATGGCGCCGTCTCGGGCTCGAGGGAAGCCCGGAAAGTCGTCGCGTCCCGGCCGACTCCACATGGGGCGGATACTCCGGAGGCCTCGGTGTCGAGACCGGCGCGCCGCTCTTCCCGCGTAAGAACGAGTGAGCTCCAACCGCGACCCGCAGGCCCTTGCGCGGCTCAGGTGGATCGACTCCCATTGCCACCTCCAGGACCGTTACCGGGCCGAGGGAACCGTAGAGCAGGTAGCCGTCGAGGCCGTGGGCGCAGGAGTGGGCGGACTCATCTGTGTGGGGACTGACGCCCAGAGCTCGCTCGAGGCGCTGAACATCGCGGAGGAACTGCGTGACACGCAGAGCGGCGAGGGCTCGGTCGAAGCTTGGGCGACGATCGGTCTGCACCCACACGATGCGAGCCGTGGGACCTCTGAGGTCGAGGCTCTCGTGCCACGGGCAATCGGAGAGCATCCGGACGTCGTGGTCGCGGTCGGGGAGTGCGGGCTCGACTACCACTACGAGCATTCGCCCAAGGCTGCGCAACGCGAGGCCTTTCGCGCTCAGGTGGCGCTCGCCCGCGAGAACCAGCTCACTCTGGTCGTGCACACACGTGAAGCGTGGGACGACACCTTCGATGTGCTGTCGGCACAAGAGCTCCCCGAGCGAATTGTCTTCCACTGCTTCACCGGCGGTCCGTCAGAGGCACGGCGCTGTCTGGAGATCGGCGCTTTCCTATCGTTCAGCGGCATCGTGACGTTCAAGAACGCGTCCGAGTCACGCGACGCGTTGCGTATCTGCCCGCTCGAGCGCCTTCTCGTTGAAACCGACGCCCCGTTTCTCGCTCCTGTGCCGCATCGCGGAAAACAGAACCGACCCGCCTGGGTGAGTGTCGTGGGCGAGGCGGTCGCGGACGTGAAATCTCTGTCAGTCGAAGAGGTCGCTACGTCGACGCAGCGTGCGACGCGTACTGCTTTCGGGATCGTGAGCAGCCATCAGTGAAAAAAATTGCGACAACTCACGCTATGCAGCCAAATCAACTGTACACGCGCAACGCGTCGGACATCTTCCTCAGCGCGGCAATGCCCGATCTGGCCTCCAAGGGCGACAAAACACAGGGCCAACAGGGATTATGCACGCACCAGCACGAGGGTGCGACATGAGACGCCGTCAGTGCTCGCCGGTCGACGTTGGGCAAGCAATCCTCATGTCGTCACGCGCAGACATTTAGCTGCAGACAAATACATGTTTATCCGCGGGACGGGTTTGAAGTATCTCCCATCGTCTGCCTAGCGTCTTCGGCGATCCCGACGCAGTTGAATCTGTCCACAGAAGAAGGGTGGAGATCTGAGGACGAAGAGCGCCGGGGGGTGGCGGCCCGCTCTCAGGCTCGCGCTTTGCGTTGCCGTGGTGCTGGTGCCGCTCCTCCTGCTTTCGAACCCTGGACACGTACTGTCGCGAAAGGTGTTCGCCGATGCGAGACGCGGCGGCGCCGCACGGTCGCGCGTCCATCATCGCGACGCCACGCACAGGGCGGCTCCAGCTACGTCATGGACGTCAGTGGTCCAGATGACGTATCGGATGATCCGTTCGGACGACGCCGCCGCGAACGGGTCGACGACGAGCACCACACAGATCGCGATCGCGCCGGTGCGTTACGACGCTCCGACGTCGACAACCACCACCACGAACGCGCCCCATCCTCCACCGCCCCCGCCGACGACGACGACGACCGTGGCGCACCCGCCGCCCGCCGCTGCCACGGCATCGGATTCGAAGAACCAAGAGACCGGCGAAGCGTCGTGGTACCAGGCGCCGGCGGGGACATGCGCCAGCCTGAACATCCCGATCGGTACGAAGGTCACGGTGACCGACCTGTCGAACGGCCTTTCCACCACCTGCACCGTGGAGGATCACGGTCCCTACGTCCAGGGACGCATCATCGACCTGTCGGAGCAGACGTTCTCCCAACTGGCCGATCCCTCGAGCGGAGTCATCGACGTACGTGTGACCTGGTAGCACCCGCCCACCGCGGGCTGTGCGTGGAGAGGTCCGCGGCGGGTGCGAGAAGGTGAGCCTCGGCCGCGGCGAACTGCGTGAGCTCCTCGACCGCAACGGCTTGAGCCCGAGCCGGGCGCTCGGACAGAACTTCGTCGTGGACGCGAACACGCTGAGGCGCGTCGTGCGCCTCGCCGAGCTGGAGCACGGTCAGCCGGTGGTGGAGGTCGGGGCCGGGCTCGGAGCATTGAGCATCGAGCTCGCGCGTTCTGGCGCACATGTGGTTGCGATCGAAGCGGATCATCGTCTGCTCCCTCTGCTTCGCGAACAAGTGGCTCCGTACGACGTCCGAGTGATCGGAGCGGATGCGCTCAGCTTGGACTGGGCGCAGTTGATGGGCTCCGAGAAGGTGGACGACGCATTCCGTGACAGGTGGATGCTCGTCGCCAACCTCCCCTACAACGTCTCGGTACCGGTCGTGATACGTGTTCTAGACGAGGTGCCGGTGATCAGCAGGTTGTTCGTCATGGTCCAACGGGAAGTGGGAGAGCGGTTGGCCGCCGGCGCAGGGCAAAAGGCATACGGCGCAGTCTCGGTGAAAGTCGCTTATCACGCTCTGGCTCGAGTAGTGGCGAGCGTTCCCCCGTCGGTCTTCTTCCCCCGCCCGCGGGTGGAATCCGTTCTCGTTCGGATCGTCCGGCGTGAGAAGGTTGCCGTAGACCCTTCTGTCGTAACTGCCGAACGTCTCTTCAGTGTCGTGCGCGCCGGGTTCGCGCACAGGCGAAAGACCCTTCGAAACGCACTCGCCGGGGTCGTCGACGACAAGGCCTTCGCAGCTGCGGGGATCGACCCGCGTTCACGGGCGGAGCAGCTGTCGGTGGAGGAGTGGGGCAGACTCGCTTCGTGAGTGGCCCCGTGACCCTCAGCGCCAGGGCGAAGCTCACTCTCTCTTTGCGCATCACGGGCGTACGCGAGGACGGCTATCACCTTCTCGATTCCGAGATGGTGAGCCTCGATCTCGCAGACACCCTCGAGATCTCCGGGGGGGAAGGGCTTACCGTCGTCGACGATCTGATCGGCGGCGGGGGGATCGCGCAGGTCCCTCTCGGGGCGCAGAACATCGTGAGCCGCGCTCTGGAGCTCACCGGGCGCAGCGCTCACGTGCGGATCGTGAAGAGGATTCCGCCCGGCGCCGGGCTGGGTGGTGGATCCGCGGATGCCGCTGCGGTTTTGCGTTGGGCAGGGTTCACCGAACCTGCGCTCGCATCGCGTCTTGGTGCGGACGTCCCTTTCTGCATGGTGGGCGGCAGGGCGCGCGTGACGGGAATCGGAGAGAACGTGGAACCGCTTCCGTACGAGGACCGCAGCTTCCTGCTGCTGCTTCCGCCGCTCTCGGTCTCCACGGCGGAGGTCTACAGGCGATGGGACGAGCGGCGGTCCGCGAGCGGCGCCGCGCGTCCGGTGCCGGACCCAGACCTGTCAGCACCGCCCGGCTTCAACGACCTCGAGGAAGCCGCCGTCGACGTGGAACCGGGACTCGCAGAGTGGAGAGACCGCTTTCGCGAAGCCACGGGGTCGCGCCCCCGGCTGGCAGGAAGCGGCGCAGCGTGGTTCGTCGAGATCAGCCAGGACGCGCCGATCCAGGAGCCAAGCTCACTTCGGGTGGGGCCGCAGAGAGCGCCCATTGTGGTTGCGCGAGCGGTTCCCTCGGAAGACCGGTAGCCGATCGCCGGACGGTCCTGGGCTCGCCCCGCGGAAAGATGCCTACTTACCCGCAGCCCGGCGCTGCCAGCGTGTGGCTTTCAGCATCTTCTTGTGCTTCTTCTTGCGCATCCGCTTGCGCCGCTTTTTGATCAGCGATCCCATTTCCTGCGGCACGATAGTAGGAAGCCCTCAGAGGCTGCCACACTGGCTTTCCACGACCGGCTCCCTGTGGGGGCCAAGCCGGTGGCGGGTAGTTCAATCGGCAGAACGCCGGCCTTTGGAGCCGGATGTTGGAGGTTCGAGCCCTCCCCCGCCAGCAAATGTGGTGTCGCGAGACATCGGAGACAGCTCCTCTCAGATGTCGCGAGACATCGTAGACACAGAAAGGCCCTGTTCAGGGCAGCCGCTGGTAGTCCTTCGTTGGGTCGATCCTGAGCCTTCTGAGCGGCGAGCCGTCTAGCCCGAGGATCCGCACGTCACGCCCGGCGACCAGCATGATCACACGCCAGCCCGTGTAGGCCCTTCCCACTTTTATGTGTCGCAACTTGCCTCTGTATCTGACTGTCACTTGCCCTGACCGGTCCACCTTGTCGCGCCGGACGCGATATCCCTCGCAATCGATCTTCGGCCCTATCGGATGCGCCTTGATGCGCGCCTCGAACGCCTCGAGCGGTGTCTTCCGCTTGATGGCGCGGTGAGGACGCACCTCGTTGTAGTACGCGACGAAGCGATCGAGGTCACGCTGCAGTTGCTTCTTGTTCTCGATCGATTCCTGGGCGGCGAGGAACTTCTTCACAGTTTGGTGGTAGCGCTCTACCTTTCCGCAGGTCTGCGGATGGTAGGGCCTCGAGTGCTTCACCTTGATTCCGAGCGAGAGCAACTCCGCCTCCATCGCCGACACCCCCTCGACATAGGAGGCGGTGAAGATCGCCCCGTTGTCCGAGAGAAACGAGGCCGGAAATCCCCACTTTTCTGCTGAAATTGTGAAGTGTCCGCACCACGTCGACCGAGCGGGTGGTGACAAAGGCCCTGGAGGCCACGCACAACCTGGAGTGGTCGTCGATGATGTTCAACACCTCGAGCGACGACCCGTCAGATATCTCGACGTGGGTGACGTCTGCCTGCCAACACTCGTTGGGAAGCTCCGCGACGGAGCGCTCGTAGGAGCTCTTCGGCCTCTTGTGCGGCTGCGGGGTCACAAAGCCCCTCGCCGACAGCACCCTCCAGATCGTGGAGACCGAAGGCACCTTCTTGTGACGTTTGGAGAGGTGATAGTGGATCGTCTGAGCCCCCGCGTCGAAGCCGGCTTCTAGGAGCTGCTTTCTCAAAGTGACGATCTCGTCCTCGTAGAGATCAGATATCCGCGTCGGCGACCGATGAGGACGACGCGACCGGGACTCGACTCCCGCCCAGCCCTCTCTTCGGTAGCGGGCGAGGAGTTTGTAGATCCAGCCCCGACTTACCTCGTGAGCCTTAGCGAGCTCCGCAACTGAACGGCCTTCTTTCAGATACGACTCGACGAGAAAACGCCCCTGCTCTATAGGAGACCCTCCAACTCAGCTGTCTCCTATGTCTTGACACAGGCCTTTGGCTGCTGCACGAGCCATGTCTCCTATGTCATGAATTCCTACACTCCCCCGCCAGCAAAGATCTGACCAGCAAGAACGTGAGTGAAGTTGGACAGTGACGCGTTTCGTGCAACACGCGTGCAATAGCCAGTTAGCTACGAGGCAGAGCCCGCACGCTCCCATTCAGTGGGCGAGCCGAGCTGGTCTAGCTCTCGCTTGCTCTGCATGAGGTCTTCGATCCACTGCTGGGTGCGTTGCTTCAGCTCATCAAGAGCTACTTGGAACCCTTCTGGCATCTCCCATACCTCGACTGAGGTCACGATCCCCTCGCCGCGAAAAGACACGGCCACGACTGCTGGTCGGGTGCGTTGAATCTGAAGAGTCAGGTCGTCGAGCGCTTGCCCCTCCGCAGCGTCAAGTTCGGCGAACTCGTCGGAGCCAATCAGGGAGTAAAGCCAGATACCGGGCCTTGTCATCCGTCCAACGAGACAGTCGAATAAGTAGAGGCAGCCATCCTGGACGAGGACCCCCTGAAGCGGGATGTCGTACTCGTCAAAGACGCGAACTTGTTCAGCGTCGGCGGCTGGCTTCCAAGGAAGACAGCCATGAGAAATTCGAATCTGATCAGACATGGCTAGCTACCTTCATCGTCACTCTCAAAGCATAGGTTGAACGCGCCCGCCGTCTCGTCCCCCCAGTCCTGGGGCCATTCTGCTCGAGCGTGATTGGGGTTTTTGTGGGTAGGGGCGTGCTCAACCGTGAACCCGCCCTTACGTAGGGCACCCGCGGTGGTGTGCCTGACGTCGCAATCAGCGTGGTTATAACACCTCCGGCCCTGAACTAAGCGACACGCCTCGTCGGCTGAAAGTTCACCGATGATCAACGAGAGCCGGCCAGAGTCTTTGATCCGGGGCCTGTCTCTGAAGACCGGTTCGCCGGCAACCGCGTCGGCCTGTCCGTATTGGGTCAGCACCTCTTCGTCGAGGATCTCTCGACGCCTAGCCACCATCTCGACATTCTCTCTCCACGGTTACGGTCACGCGCCACCGAACGAGTGTTCGTGTTATGGGCGCAGCTGCCGTACGGAGCCGGAGTTGTCCGACACCGCCTCGACCGCGTGGAATAAACCGCCGAGCTTGTCGGCGATCGCCCTGTCCCGCTCTTGCGTCGCGTGTTGGTACCTCATTGCCATGTCTGGTGTCGTGTGACCCAGGCGCGCCATCAGTTCGGCGGGCACAAAGTTATACAGGCCGACCCGCCGAGAATCCGTTGGCTTCGCTTCGGGCCAAAAGGCTCTTTCAACCGTTGACCGCCAGCCGTAGGTTTGTCGACGAAGACAGGAGGTGCAGCGATGGCCAAGTCGCTTCGCAGCCAGCTCTACAGAGCCGCAAGGGACCTCGGAAACGTCGAGGCAGCCGAGAAGGGCCCGACCGCCTACGGCAAGCGCGTGGTGCGCCGGAAGGCGTATGCGAAGACGAACGGTGCTCTCGCGGCGGATAATGCGGTCGTTGCTCAAGTAGCCGCCCGGAGGGTGGAAGGCCGAAATGCGGGAATTTCTGATAACGGACGAACAGGCGCGGAAACTCCCGATTGACCTTTTGGCGCTTGAAATCCTGCAAGATGCAATCGAGAACAACGAGTGGAACAGTCGAAACTGGATGCTGTCAGCCAAACAAGGAACTGTCTCTTACTCTCAAGCCGGACTCGACGCATTCTGTGAAGCCTGGGAATGGTTGCACAACAACGGCCTTGTCATGGAGGACCGCTTCGACCAATCCGGACTTCACTCGATCAAAGTGACACGCCTCGGCCGCGCAGTCGCCCAATCGGGTGATCTGGCGCGACTGCGAGCATCGGCCCGGCTCAATGTGGACTTGCATCCCGCCCTGGAGTCGAAAGTCCGCCCACAATTCCTGATGGGTGACTACGAAATGGCGGCGTTTGCTGCGATGAAGGCTGTCGAGGTCCACGTACGCGAAATGGCAGGACTGCCGGCGTCCGCGATTGGGGTAAAGCTCATGCGGACTGCGTTCGGCCCAGGCGGCCGATTATGTGACACCAGCCTTGACGAGGGGGAACAGAGCGCCAGGCGGGAGCTATTCAGCGGAGCAATCGGAACGATCAAGAATCCGACGAGCCATCGAGAGGTCCAGTACGACGACCCGACTGAGGCTTCAGAGGCAGTGCTCCTGGCAGATCTTCTGATGAGGATCTTGGACCGAATCCCCAACGAATCGCCGGAGTGAGGCAGCTTTCGCCGGGGGATGGGCGTGCAACATCCGTGCAATAGCGAAGTGGGAAACCGTGTCAGTCCGTGTCGCGCGGTGACGCTCTGAGCAGCCTTTTCGCTATGGGCGAACCCCTCACCAGGGGCCGAAACAAAGGTTGGAGGTTCGAGCCCTCCCCCGCCAGCAAACATCTCGTACGGGAAGAGGGACCGTCGAAGGGCCGGACTCTTCGGGTTCAGTAACGGGCGTGGCGCCTACCGCGCCTGCCGAACAGCCACAATCCCGCGGCTATGAGGACGATCCAGAGGACCGGGTGGACCACGATGCCCAAAACAGCGGCGATGGCCACGATGATGATTGCAATAAGGACATCGAGCAGCATGGCGCATCAGTACCCAGGATCGACCTCACAGAATCACGTGGGGTGCAGGCCGAGCGGCTCTGCGAGCCTAGGAGCGAGTTGCCACGTAGTTGCTCCCGTTCGACGCAGGAATGAACTCGGCACGAGTCCGTGCATTCCACTGGTCGAGCGACCACTGGAGCAGGTACACGCCGCCTCCCACCGCAACGGCTATTCGGTCCGCCACCGGTGCTTGATGCTGTGTCATCTCACCCACGATCACGGCGATCGAAACGGCTCCGAGAACGAACAAACCCCAACCGAAGCACTTGAAGACCGTCGCGGTGAATCTCGCCCCTTCCGGATTGTGCGTCATCGTCGCTCGACCGACCGCTTACGAGGCGGGGGAGGCGGGCTCAGTGGAGCCGTATGCGACTGCGAATCCGTCCGCGTCAGAGTCGGGTTGGGACGGGATCGACACGACCTGCGTGAACCAGAAGTAGCCCTGCTCTATCTCTCCTCCGGTGCCGGCCTGCAGACCAGGTGACGTTGCGTCAGCGGTGCCCGGGTCCAAGACGGTGGAGCCGTAGTGGGCCAGAGTGGCGATGCGCCCGTTCACCTGGGGCGCCTCGAAGATCCATTCCGCCGATGTACCGGGGCCCGAGTAGCTCTGCACGGTGGTGAAAGACGTGCCCGTGGTGTTGTTCTTCAGGCTTATCGTCCACGAAGAACCGGTTAGCTTCGTGATCGACACCGTGATCGAGTTGCCGGGCGCAACGGCCACCGACGGGATCACCGTTTCGGCGGCCGGGAGGATCTCCCACCAGGCGTCGTAGTGGGCCGCACCGTTGTAGTAGTCCTGCTCGGTTCCCGCCTGGATCAGATCCGAGTTGGTGAAGCCGTCGATGCCCGCCCACGCCGCGGAGTAGGAAGCTCCCGCGGTGCGGCTCACTGCCGGCACCTTCCAGGTGCCGGTCACCGACGTGTAGGTCTTGCCACTCGCAGGCACGCACGGCAGCCCCGAGACGGTGTTCGTGCTCACGGCGTAACCCGACCAGTTCGAAGACTGCCAACACGCAGCCGCAGCGGCAGCTTTCGTAGAGCTCGCCTTCGTCGTATGGGCCGGGCCGATGTGGATCGCGGGAGTCAGCTTGAGAACCGGTGCGGAGTTCTGAGCCACAGAGGTGCCGGCGGCCGTGCCGCCCGCGAGGGTGAGCGTTCCGAGGCCCGTGGCCGCCGCCGTTACGAACGCGCCGATACGTCCTTTTCGAGCGATGCCGATCACGAAAGTCCTGCCTCCCGATCCGAGAAAAGTGGATGTGTTCGGGCAGGACCCTACGGATCTACATGCGCGCGGGAAAGGGTCAATAGTCCATCAACTTGCACAAAGGTCCTTCGGCCCTCGCCGCGGCGGGACTTTCGTCCCGGGACCTCAGTTGACGGGCGAGAGGGGACCTTCGATCCGGAACGGAGGTGCGATGATCAGCCGCAGGCGCATCGCTTCGTCGCAGTGGCGGCAACGCGACCCTCGGGAGGTGACCCTGCAGGCCATGACGCCCGCCAGATGAGGCTCGCCGTACCCGGCGCAGTCCTTTCCGTCGAGCTCCTCTGAGCAGTACGCGATCTCGCCGTCCCTGTGGAGGATCAGGCAGCCGTTGCACATCGCCATTACAACTTTTCGGCACGACGGCTTCGGCGCTTGAGGTATCGAGGCGCTGGGACCTCAGCGGAAGTCGCGTGAGGAAGGAACCGGCGCGCCGAGCTCCAGGGCGCTGAACTTCTCGGCAACCACGCTCACCGCTCCCTCCGTTCGCTCGAGGCGTCCGCGTACGAGCAGGGCCGGGGAACGAAGCGCCACGTGCCGCCATCTTTCCCATGCGCCGGGGGAGCAGATCACGTTCACCATCCCGGTCTCGTCCTCGAGGTTCAAGAAGACCGTCCCCTTCGCGCTCTCGGGATGCTGACGATGCGTGACCACACCGGCGACGAGGACTTTGCCATCTGTCTCCGCCCCGAGCAGCCGCCCTGCAGGGATCGCGCCCAGGGAGTCGAGACGCTCGCGTGCGAGCTCGACTGCGCTCGGCCCCACGGTGAGGCCCGTGGCCCAGACATCCGCTGTCGCTTCCTCGAGTTGGGTGAGAGAAGGCAACTCCGGCGCGTCCTCGCCGACCAAGAGTCCGGGTAGTCGCTCCGGTCTCGCCTCGGAAATGGGACCGGCCGCCCAGAGCGAGAGCCTCCGGCTATTCGCCGTCGAGGCATCGCCGTAGTTGCGCCTGTGGTCGCCGATGGGCCTTGCGCCGTCGCGAGGAGGTAGCGCCTCCAAGGCTCCGGCCGTGGCGAGCGCTTCGAGTTGTGCACGGTCCACTCCGGCGCGCCTCACGAGGTCCTCCATGGAGGAGTAGGGCCGGCCCCCGTCGATCCGTTCAGCGAGTTCCTCACCTATCGAACGCACGTATGAGATGCCGAGACGGACAGAGGGCTGTGGCCCTTGCGGCCCGGGCGGTGCCGAGTCCCATTCCAGAGTTGCTTCTGCTCCCGAGAGATCGACGTGCGGACGGTGCACGACGACGCCGTGGCGGCGTGCGTCTGCGACGAGCGACTGCGGAGACCAGAAGCCCATCGGCTGTGAGTTCAGCAACCCGGCGCAGAACGCTGCCGGGTAGTGCAGCTTCAGCCAGGCGCTCGAGTAGACGAGATAGGCGAAGGAAACCGCATGGCTCTCGGGGAAACCGAAGTTGGCGAAGGCTGCCAGCTTCTCGAAGATCTCCTCCGCGACCTCACCGGTTATCCCTTTCTCAGCCATGCCTCGAAAGAGACGGTCCTTGAGGCGCGCCATGCGCGCTCCGGAGCGTTTCGCACTCATCGCCTGACGTAGCTCGTCCGACTCGGCGGGGGTGAAGCCCGCCGCGTCGATGGCTATTTGCATGAGCTGTTCCTGGTACAGCGGCACCCCGAGGGTCTTCTCGAGGGCCCTGGCGAGAAGGGGATGCGGGGGATCGGGGGGCTCCAGCCCCTGACGCCGCCTTATGTAGGGATGCACCGATCCACCCTGGATCGGCCCGGGCCGTATGAGCGCGACCTCCACCACCAGGTCCGAGAAGCATCGCGGCCGGATGCGCGGCAAGGTGGCCATCTGCGCGCGGCTCTCGACCTGGAAGACGCCAACCGTGTCGGCGCGGGACAACATGTCGTAGACGGCTTCCTCCTGTGGGATCGTGGCGAGGTCCACGTCCACCTCGTGGCAGGCGCGCACCAAGTCCACCGTGCGGTGCAGGGCCTCGAGCATCCCGAGACCGAGCAGGTCGAACTTCACGAGCCCCGCGTCCGCGCAGTCGTCCTTGTCCCACTGAAGGACGCTCCGCCCCGGATGGCGTGCCCACTCGACGGGGCACACCTCGATCACCGGACGGTCGCAGAGCACCACCCCTCCCGAGTGCAACCCGAGATGACGGGGGAAACCGAGGACCTGACGCGCGAGTTGAGCGACGAGGGGGGGAACCGCCGCCAGCCCCTCGATGCGCGCACCTCCTCCTGCCCGAGCGTGTTCTTTTGCCCCGTAGGGGTTTCGCGACCCGAATGAGTTGTCGTCGAGCGACTTGGCCCAGGAGTCGACCTGTTCGGGGGTGTACCCGAGCGCCTTTCCGACATCGCGCACCGCCGAGCGCGGGCGGTAGGTGATCACGTTCGCCACCTGAGCCGCGCAGTGCCTCCCGTATCTCTCGAAGACGTAGGCCATCACCTGTTCGCGCCGCGTGGATTCGATGTCCACGTCTATGTCGGGTGGCCCGTCGCGCTCAGGGACAAGAAGCGTTCGAACAGGAGCCCGAGCCCCACCGCGTCAGCACGTGTGATGCCGAGGGCGTAACAGACCGCCGAGTTGGCGGCGGACCCGCGGCCCTGGCAGTAGATGTCGTGGCTTCTGCAGAACTCGACGATGTCCCAGACGATGAGGAAGTAACCGGCGTAACCGAGCTTCCCGATCACACAGAGCTCGTGGTCGATCTGCTCCCACGCGCCCGACACGCGCTCGTCGCGTCGATGTCCGTAGCGCTCGGTGGCCCCTCTCCCGACCAGCTCTGCGAGCCAGCTCTGCTCGCTGTGACCGGGCGGCACCCTGCAGTCGGGCAGGCCGGGGGCGACGAGGTGCAGGTCGAAACTGCACACGCGCCCGAGCTCGGCGGCGAGATCGACAGCACCGGGCCATCGCGCGAAGCGACGATGTTGCTCCGTGCCCGAGCGCAGACACGCCGTGGCGGCCGCGGGCAGCCAACCTTCGAGCTCCCCGAGCGGCCGCTGCGCACGTGCGGCCGCCAGAGTGGTCGCAAGTGGACGGCAGGAAGCCTTGGCGTAGTGGACGTTGTTGGTGGCGACGAAGCCGACCCCGGCCTTCACGGCCAGCTCGGCGAGTGCGTCGTTTCGCACCGTGTCGAGCGGGTCGCCGTGGTCCCACAGCTCCACCACCACGTTGTCCGCCCCGAACGTGGCGGTGAGCCTGTCGAGCTCGCGCGCCGCGGCAGCGGGTCCGGCCTCTGTGAGCGCAGCGGGAACGGGGCCCTTGCGGCAACCGGTCAGGACCAGCCAGCCCCCACGGTCGTTGCGCTCCAGATCCTCCAACGTGCAGGTGGGACGACCCTTCTCCCCGCCGGCGAGGTGGGCTTCCGAGATCACCCGGCTCAGGGCCGCGTACCCGATGGGGTTTCGCGCCAGGATCACGAGGTGACGCCCGGGGGGGTCGGGTACGCCGGTGCGTGCCTCGCCTTTTGCGGGTCCAGCCACGCCCACCAGCGTGAGCTCTGCGCCGAAGACGGGTGCGACGCCGAGCATCCGCGCCGCCTCGGAGAAGCGGACCACCCCGTAGAGACCGTCGTGATCGGTGATGGCGAGCGCTTCGAGCTCGAGCCGCATGGCCTCGGCGACCAGCTCGTCAGGGTGCGACGCGCCGTCGAGGAAGCTGAAGTTCGAATGACAGTGCAGCTCGGCGTACGCCACCTCTGCCATCAGTCGTAGATCCCTTCCACCCACCAGCCCCCCCGTCGTACAAGCAGGTAGGCGGCCTGATCGGTGGTGAGGACCTGCATGCGGGCCTGCCGGCGCCGTCCGCGTCTCGACCACCAACGCTCGTCGCACGGCCAGGGACCGGCCCATCCGGCCAGCTCGCACCATGCCGACCCCGCCACCGACAACCGGGCGGGGGTGGCGCACAGCAAACACTGCGCGCTGACACACACCGGCTCGCCTCCATGGTCTGTCAGCTCCGCGGGGAGTGGGTCTTCGAGCACGATGACCGGCGAGGGAGAGGGGAGTTGTCCCGGCCAGGAAGGTGAGAGGGAGGGCGCGACGTTTCCGCGGAAACGTCTCTGTTGGGCGCCTTCCTCGCCCCAAGGAACGAGGCGGGATCTCTCGGAGGGTCCTCGTCCTCCTTGGAGCCTTCCCCTCACGACGGCTTCCGGATGGAGGAGGCGCTGGACAGCGCCGACTGCGTTGCGGGCGCGTTCGGTGGCGCCGGCGTCGTCCCCGAAGAACCCCCTCTGCGTCGGGCCGTTAGCGCGCTTCGCACCCCTCGCCGCCCCTGCAGCGTCGGTGGGCGCCCCGGCGTGGGTACCCACCAGATCGGAGAGCGAATAGAGCCGCATACCCGGCAACTCCGAACGGGCCCCGGCCGCTACCTCGTGGCACATGGCGCCGTCCCTTCCGAAGCGGGCGAGCACCTGCGCACGGGGGAGCGCGGCGAAGGCGCCGAGCGTGGTGATCCCGAGGCGCAGGAGGAGATCGGCCAACTCGGGACGGTCGAGGATGGTGACCGGCTTTGGCGCGAGGAAATCGCGGGCGCCCCCAGCCTCGACGATCAAAGGGCGCGTCCGTCGATCTTCGAGGGCGCTGCGCGCGGCTATGAGAGCGGCGAACAAGCCGTCCGCGACTCCGACGCCGATCACGACGCTCCCGGCGGCCGGTCCTCCCGGCCCCTCCACCGCCGACAGGCCGCGGGCGACTTGGGAGGCGAGGGACTCGTCGCCACCGAAGTACCTGGAAGGACCCCGGGTGCCGACAGTGCACATGCCGGGCCTCACAGCTTCTACACGCGGCGAGAATTCGCCGAGCGTCATGAGGACCCTGGCGAAAGCCCTGGCCTCGCGGCCGTGTTCGTGCTCCTCGACCAGCTCAGGGCACCAGACGACCAGCTGCCTCTCCATGGGTCTCCGCCCTTCTCTTCACTGTTTCTTTATGCGCTTCTGCAGAGGGGTCTCCATGGGGGTCGCGGACTCGATCGCCCCGGAAGCAGCCGGGAGCCAGAGGGGGACCTCCACCGGTCGGGCGGCGATTCTCCTCCCGCTCGCCCTCACCACGACGTGCCTTGCGCGCAGGTACCCGTGGCCCTCACCCACCCCCTGCCACCTCGCGTCCGTGATCTCCAGGCGCAGGTCCGGGGGCTCGGGCCACCACGCCGGCGGTCCGAGCACGACCAGTAGCGCCTGGCGCTCTCGTGCCCGGGCCACGAGACGTCGGGCCACCTGCGGACGCGCCGGCCACGGGAGCCGCAGCAGCACGGCGTCCAATCCATCGAGCAGCATGGCCGTCACCTCCGGCCAGGGGGAGAGGCGTGGAACGGGGACGATGGCGAGATGCTCCAGGTCGATCCCGAGCTCCTCCAGGCAGAGCACCCCCGGATGGACTGTCCCCACCGCGGCGCACCAGGAGGATCTCGAGACCGCCGCCAGGATCGAGAAGGCCAGAGTTGTCGCACCCCCGGTGCAGCCGCCCGGGTCGACCCCGACGACCGTCCCTCTCTGTAGCGCGCCGCCTGGGAAGAGGGCGACAAGCGGCGCCGGGAGCGGAAGGAGACAGTCCTTTCTCGCAGAGGTCGGCCTGACCCGAGCCGCGAGACGAGCAGTGACGTCCAATGGGACGGGACCTCGTGACGAAGCGGTTCCGGTGACGTTCATAAAGGGGATCTCGAACATATGTTCGTAAACCCGCTAGGTCAAGACGGGCCCCTCCAGCCCCCGGGAAGGTGGCTCGAGCCGGCGATCCGGCTGGTGCTCGCGCACGGCTCGGGGACCCTCCACCACCGAGCACCAAGGCCTCGTCTCGAATGCACGGGTGAGGCCGATCCAGCTCATCTGATTGTGAGAGTCGACCATCAAGGCGCAGCCGGGCCGCCCGCGGGAGATCACATCAGGCGGAAGCCAGCGGCGTTGCGCGACAGAGGTGGTGACGGTGAGCGCTCGTTCCGGGCGTCGGGGGAAATGACCCCGCAGAAGCCGTGTGACCAGGGCCTCTGCTAGCCCAGGGACGCCTTCGGGGACCGGCGCGCTTATCGATTGGGTCTGGACCTCACGCTCTCCTGCAAGTGTCGAAAGAGCGTCCAAGGTGCGCACGTCACCGATACCGGGCAGCACCACGGTCGTGCCGAAGAGGGAAAGGAATCCGTCAGCCCTGGCGCCCCAACGCGCACGGGCCTGTGACAGGTCCTGGAGGCACGCGAGCGTCAACAATCCCTGGCCCCCGCCCTCGCTCACCATCGTCGGCAGATCCGGCAACGGCGCGATGTTGGCGACCTCATCGAGCGCGAAGACGATCGGCGCGTCGTGGCCGGCGCGTTGCTCGACTCCGTACGCCTCTCTGCTCGCCCGAGTGTTTACCCGTAGTGCGAACCGTCTGTAGGTCTCGTCGCGTATCTCGTTCAACAGGGCCACTACCAACGGTGCGGCGAGTGCTTGTCGACTACCTGTCGCACATATGTAGAGAGTCCCGCCGGATTCTACGAACGACCCCGCGTCGAAATTGGGTGCGACAGTGGTTGCGAGCGCCGCTTCGCTCCGATACGCCGACAACACTCCCGACGTAGTCGACCAAATGCTGCTCTGCTCTCGCGCTTCGGTCACCGCGATGCCGGCGAGCTGATCGATGGCAGCGTCACGACCCCTTTGCTCGAGGATGCGCAGTGAGTGTGACGACTCCCTCCTGTCGACCCATCTCAGTACCTCGGCCATGTCGGCACCCCCGAGTGCCGCGGCGTGCAGCAAGGGGGCAAGCAAGGCTTGAGCGCGTTCGGTCCAATGGTCGAAAGCATCTGCGCGAGAGCTGAATCCCGCCGGTCGAACGGAAGCAACGAGGCTTCCTGCGACCAACAGTGCCTCGTCCCACGACTTGCATCTCGCGATGGGAGACCACCGCGCCTGCTTTACGCCTGGCGGCGCGTCGACTGTTCCGCTCGGGTCGTAGACGAAGCAAGGTCCTCTTCGAAGCCGAGCTGCAGCGGTGGAAGAGAGAACGTCGGGCTTGGTGGAGGTGGAGACGACGGCACCCTGGGCGGCCAGTACAGAGGGTATGACCAGGGCCGATGTCTTGCCCGACCTCGGCGGCCCGAGGGCCAGAATTGCCTGCTCTGGTGGGGCGAAGACCGGTCCGAAGTTTCCTGCTCCGAGGTAGAGCCCGTAGTCGGCTCGTCTCGCCGCCCGCTCTATCGCCGCGAGCGCTTCGCCTTCTGTGAGAACCGCGTCTCGCGGCGCGCGTGAAATGTGAGCGCGTGAATTCCCCGGATCAGTCACCTCGTTCGGGACGAAAACTCAGAACGCCCTTTTTCACTCGGAGCGTCCCGCACAATCCTTGGAGATCGAGCGGATCGGTTGGCTGAGGCTCGTCGTTGCGCCTGTGCACATGTCGTCCTCTCAACACCACGATCTCCCCGATGTGGGGACCAAGGGTGATCGTCAGCTCGATGCGCATGTCGCCGTCGTCGAGGATCTCGGCTTCGATCACGATGACGTCGTAGGTGCCGTCAGGCAGGTTTGACATGGTGAAAATCGTGGCATGACTTCGGCTTTCGTTCTTTGAGGAATGACGATGGACCTGCGCGACACCTACGTTGAACGAGTGAGTTCTCTCGCTTTGTCGCACACTTCCTTGCTGAATTCCTGTCACGAAAGTGGACGCGATGATGAGAATGCTTGACTTTTGCGCGAAAAACCTCTGTTATTAGTGAGATTGCATTTTATGGAGGAGGTGCATTGAACGTGTCGTACCGCGTTGACGACGTCTTCGAGACGGCGTCGATGGCGAAACGCGATGTGGACGCGGTCTCGAGATCAGCCGTCTATGTGGTCGCAAATGATCTCGAAAGTTCGACCGGGGCCCGTGGTGGTCCTGCGCAAAAGATCGTCAGACATGTCCCGGCCCCACAGGCCGCAGGCGTGTCGCGGCGAGCAAAGCAGCAAAGCAATCGGCCAGAAAGGCCGTCAGGCATGTCGAGGCGAGCTTTTCGCTGAGACGTGTTCCGACGAGGAAAGCAAATAAGCGATCGGCCAGAAGGCCGTTAAGGAGGGCGTCTACGATGCCAGTCAAGAGAGCAAGGAAGAGTGCGAAAAGGGCCACGAAACGGGCTCCCGCACGCAAGGCCGCGAGGCGGACCACCAAGAAGCGGTCCACCGCCAAGCGGGCTCCCGCACGCAAGGCGACGAGGCGGACCACGAAGAAGCGGTCCCCTGCCAAGAGGCGGTCCACCGCAAAGCGGGCTCCTGCACGCAAGGCTGCGAAGCGGACCACGAAGAAGCGGGCCACGAAGAAGCGGGCTCCCGCACGCAAGGCTGCGAAGCGGACCACGAAGAAGCGGGCCACGAAGAAGCGGGCTCCCGCACGCAAGGCTGC
The DNA here is from genome assembly GCA_963737015.1 of uncultured Acidimicrobiaceae bacterium. GTDB lineage: Bacteria > Actinomycetota > Acidimicrobiia > Acidimicrobiales > UBA8190 > CAVTQZ01. The sequence goes on from CAVTQZ010000001.1 coordinate 429,071, forward strand.
GAAGCGCACCACCAAGAAGCGGGCCACCGCCAAGCGCACGACCAAGAAGCGCGCCACGAAGCGGGCTCCCGCACGCAGGCGGACCACGAAGAAGGCTGCATCTTCGGAATCGACCCCGAAGCGCGTAGCCGCTCGTCGTGTCACCCGTCGTGCACCTGCGCGCAGGACGAGCCGCTAACCGGTAGTCGCAACTGGGATCGGCCGGAATATCCGGCCATTCCCACGAAGAGAGTCGACGGGGGGCCTTCGGGCCCCCCGTTCGCATCTTCAGGCGAATGGCACCAAGCCCGTCGGGATGTCCGCAGGCTCGTCCACGTCCCACGCGAGATCCGGCTCTCGCAGCGTCCTGAGCGCCACGCGAAGGCGGCGAGCCTCTGCTGCATGGCGGGAATAGGAACCTGGCCCGTACGAGAAACGAAACGGCTGGCCGGCGGGCAGGCAAAGGACGTTCGTACCGTCGTCGCGCCTGTCGGGTACGAGGGTGATCCCCATGAACCCCGTGAGGTGGGAAAGACCGTGGGCCAGCGGCAGATCGCCGTGCGCGACGACTATCTCCGCGGCTCCCGCATCCGCCAGCTTCGCCACTCCCGCTTCGACCGCACCGTTCAGGCCGCGGCCCGGTTCGCGGAGCACGATCGCGCCCTGCGCCCCGGCCCACTCGGCGACGGTTTCGTCGTCGCACACGACCGCAGCTCTGAGCGGCCTGGCAGCGCGCAGCACGTGCTCAGCCATCGACCTCGCCAGCTCGCCGCGCTGGACGCGATCCAATGACGGAGCCAGGCGCTTTTTTGCGTGGGAGAACGCCTTTACAGGAACGAGCACGACGCTGCCGCTCAATCGAGGCAGGACCTGCTCGCTCATCGCGAGGGATCCTATGGCGCTTCGACCGGAGCCGTGCCGCTCGCTGAGGGATCGTAGGGTGGGTCCGTGTACACGAAAGTAGCCGTGATCGGCGCGGGCACCTGGGGGACCACGGTGGCGAACATCGCCGCCGGCCGTGCCCCGACGGTGTTGTGGGCGCGCCGAGAGGAGCTCGCCGACCAGATCGACACCTCCCACGAGAACCGCGACTATCTGCCGGGGACGTTGCTGCGCGACTCCCTTGTTTCGACAGCCGTACTCGAAGACGCGGTCTCGTCGGCTTCGCTCGTGGTGATGGCGGTTCCCTCACACGGATTTCGGGACGTGCTCGAGAAGCTCGCACCCCATGTGCCGTCTGGAGTTCCGGTGGTCAGCTTGGCCAAGGGCATCGAGCGCGAGTCCAAGCTGCGTATGACCCAGGTGATCGAGCAGGTGCTGCCGGCCAGCCCCCGCGGAGTGATCAGCGGCCCCAACCTCGCGCACGAGATCGCCGCGGGCCACCCGGCCGCGACCGTCGTCGCGATGACGGATCCCGCAGCCGCCGAAGAGGTGCAGGAGCTGCTTCGCACCGATGCGTTTCGTGTCTACACCAACCCCGACGTGATCGGCTGCGAGATAGCAGGCGCCACGAAGAACGTGCTCGCAGTCGCCGCCGGCATCGTCGATGGCTTGGGCCTCGGCGACTCCTCTCGTGCTGCTCTCATGACCCGAGGCCTCGCCGAGCTGGGCCGGCTCGAAATCGCGATGGGTGGAGAGATGGTGACGGTCGGCGGGCTTGCAGGTGTCGGCGACCTAATAGCCACTTGCACGAGTCCCCTCAGCCGCAACCGGCGCGTGGGTGTCGAGCTGGGCCGGGGCCGCACGCTCGACGAGATCCTCTCCGGGACGAGGATGGTCGCAGAGGGAGTCAAGACGGCGAGGCCTCTTCTCGACATGGCAGAAGACGTCGACGTGGAGATGCCCATCGCCGAACAGGTCGCAGCGGTCCTCGACGGTGTGCACACACCCTCAGAAGCCATCGAGGCGCTCATGCACCGCTCGGCGAAACCCGAGTTCGGACAGTTGGGCCCCCGGACATGAGGGGCCAAACCGACAGGGCACACGACGCCGCCCTGAAGCGCATCCGCAAGTTGCTCAGGGACAGCGGCGCCTCCGAAGACGACATTCGTCGCGCAGAGCGAGACGACCTTCTAGATCTTCTCGTTGCCGATCGCTTGCTCGTCCCGAGCGAGGCTCGTTACGACGAGGCGGAGGTGGCCCGGGTCACCGGGACGCCGATCGAGCTGAACCGAAAGTTCTGGCGAGCTCTCGGCTTTCCCGACCCCACCCCGGACGAGAAGATGTTCACCGATCTTGACATCAAGGCGATCAAAGACCTCGAGTCGATGGTGACGCTCGGCTTGTCGGACGTGGATACCTTGCTGCAACAAGCTCGCGTGATCGGTTCGTCGATGGCCCGGATCGCGGACGCGCAAGTCTCTCCGGCGATGGTCGGGATGTTCTCGATGCCCGAGTCCGACGACAGCGTCGAAGCCGCTGACCACTTCGCCCGCATCGCCCACGAGATGCTCCCCGTCACCGCCAGCCTGCTGGAATTCGTCTGGAGGCGCCACGTCCAGGCGGCGATTCGTCGGGCCATGACACGTCGTACCGCCGGCAGGAGCGCCGGCCTTCCTGAGCTCTGCGTCGGCTTCGCCGACATGGTCGGCTTCACCATCCTCAGCCAGCAGCTCTCGGAGGAGGAACTCGGCGTCATGGTGAGCAGGTTCGAGGACGTGGCGCACGACGTGGTCACGGCCCGGGGGGGACGGGTCGTGAAGATGATCGGGGACGAGGCGATGTTCGTCACCGAGTCGCTCACCTCCGCAGCGAACATCGCCCTTGCTCTGGCCGAGACCTATGCGGACGACGAGATGCTCTCGGACGTGAAGGTGGCTCTCGCAGTCGGGCCGGTGCTCGTACAGGACGGCGACTATTACGGTCCTGTGGTGAACCTCGCCAACCGCATGGCCGACATCGCGGCACCAGGCAGTGTGCTCGTCACCGACGAGTTCCACGGACGCCTGCTCGAGGAGACGGGGGCTTCGTCACGAGCGTCACGAGAGCATGACCAAGACTCGGACGATGGAAGTTCCCACAACGGGGGCTACGCCTTCAGCGCTTTGCGCCCGCGGGTCCTGAAGGACGTCGGGCGTGTACAGCTTTGGTCGCTCTACCGCCCAGGGGCCGAGCCCCACCGTCTCGACCGTCGGATCGGTCGCCGGTGGGAGCGGCTCTCGGAAGCCGTGGCCGAGCTCGAAGACCTGCGCGAGCGTGGTGAAAAGCTGATCTCCTCCGGATTGCGAGTTGCCACCCAGGTCGAATCAGCGTCCAGCGCGGTCGTTCGTGGTCTTACCGACGGGACGCGTCCCGGTGCGGAAGAGCCGGTGCGTCGCCGGCGTGGCTCACGTGGGCGCGCAGCGGAAGGTGGCGATACCGAAGGGGCGTAGGGGGAAAGCCCCGTCGAAAGGCTCGAGTGTCCGTCCTCTGAGGTCCACGAGCCAGCCGGTTCGGCCCGGGACGCGCACCGTGGTGTGGGAATCGGCAGGATTGAACACCCGTACCTCGAGCACGCCCGCCACTCGGCGCACAGAGGACACCTTCGCGCCTTCGACCTCGAGTGCGCTAGTACGCGGCTCCAAGGACCCACCGCCGGGCGAATGGACGATCTCGAGGGGGAGCAGTGCGTCGTCGGCGAACTCGTAAGGATCGTCGCATCGCGCGCAGATCGCGTAACTGAACTCGATCGGACGGCCCTGCAGCTGCAGCCCATCCGCAGGGATGATGGGTCCCGCTGGAAGGGGGCGGTAAGCCATGCCGAGGCGCGAGAGCATCCCCGTCGAGCGAAGGACCGTGAGGGCGATCTCGTTGGCCCGTCGGCTCTGGTCCTCGCCCGTGATGTCCACGAGCTCGTATTCGACGAGACCCTCGTGAGCGACCGTGAGGCCTCCTGCGCTTACGAATCGCTTCGAGGGAAACGTGGGGAGACCGAGCTCGTCGGTACGGCCTTCGGCGTCCAGGCCTCGGCGGACGACCGCGAAGGCACACTCTGCCTCGGAAAGGTCCGCCGGCTCGAGCAGGGGCAGATGGACACGCAGGCGATGATCACGCGACGGGTTCACGAACTTCGTGTGGATGCGGACGAAGGGTTCCTCGGCTCGAAGTTCGACGGTCGTAGAGATGTCGACACCGACGTCGCCGGAGCGCGAACGGGTGGATTCGTCGACGCGTTCGGGCCATCTGTAGCGCGAGTGCACGAGGACTCGCGCTCGGACCGGGCCGCGGTCGAGCACCTCGAGCTCGACAGTTTCGGGAGCCTCGACGAGCCGGTCCGAGACGGGAGGGGAGTAGTTGTAAGAGTCGCCGTGGTCGCCTCCGTCCACGAGCTTTCCGAATCCCCGCGTCCCGTCGATCGAGAAGGTTCCGTCGGTGGGGTCGACCTCCACGGTGACGAGACCATTTCGCATGGTGACGGGCCCCGACCTGGGGTCGCCCCCACTCTCTTCGGCGGAGACCGGGTTCGTGAGCGGCGCGAGGGAGAGCTTGCCCCAGCCGAACCCCGGAACATCCTCCGTCCACGCGAGGACCGCACTGGTCGGTGGCTGGTCGATTCGCACCCTCACCACGGAGTCGGGGCGCGCTCCGAGTCTCGTGTAGAGGTCCTGTTTGATCGACGATATCGGAACACCGATTCGCTCTTCGCCACCGAAGGCGATCGTGATGTCGATGCCGGTGTCGTCCTCTGAGACCGACACGTCCTGGATCCATGTATGGGTGTCTATCTGGCTGCCGTCCGGCAACATCCCGAGGATCGTGCGGACAGTAGCGGCATCAAGTGTGAGCGCCCCGAGGCCCCGCGGGATGCCGAAGGCGCCGGGCTCCTCCGGAAGCCTCTGGGTGTTCGCAGGCGTCTCGTCACCCGGAAGCACGATCTCCACCATTCCCCTTCGGGTGAAGGGAGAGGGGTTGACTACGTAAGCACCGGCTTCCGGCAGGAACCGGGCGAGGTGCGAAAGCGCTTGTTCGGAAAGGCCTTGGGCGATCTGACGGGCCTGTGCGTAGCGGACGAGCACCGCATCGACAACGTCGTCGACGGAGCATGCGCAGACCGAGTCGTGGGCGGCGTTGCGCACCATCTCGCGCCACGCCAACTCGAGCAGGCGGGTAGGCCAGCGTTCGGGCGGGAGGAACAGGGCGCTGTACGGCTCGGCGCGCCTCTCGAGCTCGGTTTCGGCCGACGACGCGCTTCGTTTCACGTCGACCCTGTTCGATGCCACACCCATCAGGACGTTCGCACGAATCCCAGACCTGAGCTCGCCCTTCCAGCGTTCGAGGTCCTTCGAGGGCGCCGAGGAGAGATACTCGCTGAGCGACGCGACTCGGATCTCGTAGTCGTCCTGGATCTCGTTGGCCTCTGCGACGACGCGCCCGAGCCACGGCTGCGGCTGTTGGTGGTCGGTGCCGTCCATGAACAGCATGTCGCCGATCAGGAAGTCGGAGACCTCTTTCTCGTGATCGGATATTCGCCGAACCAGGGCCTTGGCGTCGTCTGGGATCGACGCTCCGTTTCCGTAGCCCACGACGAGGTACTCGGCCCGCACCGTCGATCCGTCGGGCGCCTCCCACCAAAAAGCGTTCTGTGTGACTTGCGACGGAACGCCCCGCCAGACGACTGAGTGCTCGAATCCGGCCAGGCGAAGCAGCTGCGGCATCTGGGCTATGTGGCCGAACATGTCCGGTAGGTAGCCGACCTCCATCACACCGCCGAAGGCGGTGCCGCGGCTCATGCCGAGTTGAAGGTCACGGATGATCGTCTCGCCGGAAACCAGGAACTCGTCCATGAGGATGTACCAGGGCCCCATCGTGAGCCTGCCGGACGAGCACAGAGAACGGATGCGCTCCTCGTTCTCCGGACGGACATCGAGGTAGTCGTCGACCACGGCCATCTGGCCGTCGAGGAGAAAGGTCCGGTACGACGAGTCGCGCTCGAGGAGTTCCACGAGACCATCGAGGAGGTCCACGAGCTTCAGCCGGAAGGTCTGAAACGGCTCGTACCATTCGCGGTCCCAGTGCGTGTGGGGCACGATCCACACCCGCCTTTGGGCGCCGTGAGCTGGCGTTTCGTTTTCGACCTCCATAGTTTCGCCGAGCCTAATGGCCTAGGACGTGAGGACCCCGAGGGCGCTTTCGAAGACGTCCAAGGGCACCCGAAGGTCGTTTCGCTTGTGGTCGTTCGGGTTCGGCACGGAGTCGGTGACGAGATAGGTGAACGACTGACCGAGGGTTTCGGCGAGCGTCCAGAACACGTATGCGTGTCCTTCGGACGCCCAGCGCGGCTCGAGCAATTCGAGGTTCTTGCACCTGTTGTCCGCGAAGATCATGTTCGTCTGGCCCGCGCCGTGCGGTGCGACGATGGCCTCGGCCTGAGAGAACAATCGGGCCTGTTCGGAGATCGACATTTCGTCGGTCTCCACGATCTCGAAGCCGTGAGCATCCAGAATCGGCGTGAGCCCGCTCTCGTTCAACACCCGGGCGTGCCGCGCCCTGTTCCGCGAGATGTAGAACCGGCGGCACGGCTCAGGATTCCCGATCCCGACGGCCGAGAAGATCCTTTGGCGCAGCCACTCGACGGCTTCGGGAACCTCCGCACCCGACGGGGGCATCGAGGCGAACCAGAGCCGTTCGACCTCCCAAACCTCCTCCCCTTGGAAGGTGAGGAGCTGCTCTTCGTGCAAGCCCAAGAGGTGCAGTGTCTCTCGCTTGTACGCATGAGACAACGGGGGGACGACGTACCTGACGTCGACAGGCAACCGATCCTCCACCCCGTGGAGCCGCAAGAGGCAATCGTGTATCCAGTGGTAGTAGTTGCTCGCGTTCGAGAACTTGCCGACCAGCGTGAAGTAGTCCCCCGATTTCTCCACACGGCGCGAGGGCATCGGCGCGCGGTACCCAGGGTCGATCTCGAGGAGGTTGAGCCCATAGACGGCTTCGGCTGCGAACTCGCCTCCCGGCAGGACGACCAACCCGCTCTCCCCCCAGAGCGCGGCGGAAGGTAGACGGGCGAGGAAACGCTCGCCGATGCTCTTCGTAATTCGCCGCTCGAAGCTCGGATGCGTGTCGGTCCCGAGAGAAGGCGGTGATCGTCGGACCAGCTCATGGGGTGGTGAGATCACCCAGACGTCCAAGCCTCGCGCTCGGCACCATCCCGCCAGATCCTCCACCACCGGGGGGTGGACGCTGTAGATGCGTCTGGCGATCTTGCGGACAGGTCCGGCCAAGCGTGCGGTGCCCGGGAACCAGTCCGCCTGCGACAGTCGCCGGCCTGCCCGGTAGAAACGCCGTTTCAGGCGGTGGGCCCTGTCGGACGAGCTCCCGGACTGGGCTTGATGCAACGTTGGCAAGGTAACTCCACGATTCGCAATCGGCCATCGAACGCTACCTTGGGCTCGATGCGGGTCGTTTTCGGGACAGACGAAGAAGGTGCGTTACCGGATGCGGTGCTCGGCGCTCTCGTGGAGCGAGGTCACGAGGTGGAAATGGTGGCCACGGGGCAACAATGGCCCGAGGTCGGCCGGGCAGTCGGCGAGGCCGTCGCCTCGGGTTCTGCAGACAGGGGAGTGGTCTGTTGCTGGACTGGGACAGGTGTGACGATCGCCGCAAACAAGGTCGCAGGCGTCCGGGCCGCACTGTGCACCGACTCCACTACGGCCGAGGGGGCGAGGCGTTGGAACGACGCAAACGTCCTTGCATTCGGACTTCGTCTCACATCCGAAGAGGTGGCGCGCGAGATGTTGGACGCCTTCTTGTCGACCGACCCCGACGAATCCGAGCGTGAAGCCATCTCGCGGATCGAGCAGTCGGACTAGGTTGCCTCGGATGTCGACGTTTCTCATGCTGTCCACGCTCGGTCCCGAAGGTATGGCCACCTTGCGTGACAACCCCGGGCGCATCCACGAGGTCAATTCGGAGGTTGATGCGATGGGCGCGAGAGTCGTCGGCCAATGGGCCCTGCTGGGCGAGTTCGACTTCGCGACAATTGTCGAGGCACCGGACGAGAAGACCGTCGCACGCGTGGCCGTTCTGCTGGGCGCGCGCGGGACGTTGAAGACGAAGACCCTGACGGCGCTTCCGGTCGAAGAGTTCGTCGCCCTCCTGGGTAGCGCCTAGAAAGCCCTGACGCGGGAACGGCTGTCGACGTGGGCGATCAGTACCACCAGAAATTTCGCTTCCGACGCTCCGGTCTCAACTCTTCGCGCGACAACGGCTCGGGCAGGATGCTGCCGTCGGACAGACGCCGGACACGGTATCCATTGCCGTTGATGCTCTCTGCCACCTCGAATCCGTGGCTCCACGAACCCACGTACCGGTTGCGCACGTCGACCGAGGTTCCCGGGGTCAGCTCACCTGCGGTCTCCGCATCCTGGGCCACTACGCCCTCACCGCTCGCTTGCGCGCCCACGTCTGCCATGCCCTCGCCCTCCTCCGATCCCTCGATTGCAGGGATCCTCAGGCCTGGCTTTTTGATTCGACGGTGCAATCATGTGTCCTACGCCCTTTTCTGGGCAATAGCGGCTTGAACAACAAAGCCCGTCCCGGGGGTGGGCGGATCCTTCCGCCTCGGGCACGCGTCGCCGCGAGGAAACCGGGCCGCAAGCGCGAACGGGTCCTCTGGGAGAGCGGGTACGAGCTCGTGGCCGGGGTCGACGAGGTCGGACGCGGCGCCTGGGCAGGGCCTTTGTCGGTGGGCGTCGCGGTCCTGCGTGAGCCGGTAGCCCGGATGCCGCGGGGCCTCCGCGACTCCAAACAGATCGCTGAGGTTCACCGTGAACGGCTCTTCGAGAAGGTCGCAGCATGGTGCGACGGATGGGCGGTGGGTCACACCTCGGCGGAGGAGTGCGACCGCTACGGGATGACCGTGGCCCTGGTGACCGCCACGCGCCGCGCCTTCGCCCAGCTTCCTACGGGCATGTTGCCCGAGGCCGTGGTCCTGGACGGCAACTTCGACTTCGTGAGCCGGGCCTGCAACGACCACGAGCAGGTGCTGCCTCCGGAATTTCGTCCGGTGGTGCACAAGTTCGTGAAGGCCGACGCGAGCTGCGTGTCGGTGGCGGCGGCGTCGGTCCTGGCGAAGGTGACGCGTGACCGCCTCATGCGCGAATTGTCGGACTCCTATCCGGCGTTCGAATTCGATCGCAACAAGGGATATCCGTCTCCGACGCACAAGCGCGCGCTGCGCGGCTACGGGCTCAGCGCGATCCACCGGCGAAGCTGGATCTTCGCCGAGTGGCTTCCCTGGTCCGATCCGTACAAGCCCGAGCGATCAGGACTTGACGGAGGGCTCCTTCGGGAGTCCGAGGACGCGTTCGCCGACGATGTTGCGCAGGATCTCGTCGGTGCCCCCGGCTACGCGCATGGCTGGGATCCCGAGGACGAACTGGGCCCAGGCGAAGGTTCCCCATTCGCCTGAGTCGGCTACGAGCTTCGGGCCGAGCACGCTCGAGAGGAGGTCTCCCATCCTCCTCATGTTCAACGTGAGAGACAGCTTCGCGATGGACATTTCAGGGCCGGGCAGCTGACCGGCTGCGATCTTCGCCATCGCGCGGAGGTTCGTGTACGACGCGACCTTTCCGTTGATCACGATTTCCGTCAACTGTTGACGTACCAGGGGATCGGTGTCACGACCGTGGTGGCGTACGAGCTCGATGAGACGCTGAGTGTTGTTTCCGCCCGACAGGCCTCCGCCGATGGCGGCGCGCTCGTTCATGAGGGTGGTGAGCGCCACTGTCCATCCTCCGTTCACGTCGCCGAGGCGGTGTGTGTCCGGGATGCGTACGTCGTTGAAGAAGACCTCGTTGAACGAAGCCCCGCCGGTCATCTGGCGAAGCGGTCTCACGTCGACCCCCGGGGCGTGCATGTCCACCACGAATCCCGTGAGGCCCTTGTGCTTAGGAGCCTCTGGATCCGTACGACAGATGATTTCGCCTATGTCGGACAGGTGCGCCCCCGAGGTCCAGACCTTCTGACCGTTCACGACCCACTCGTCGCCGTCGCGCACCGCCTTCGTCTGGAGGCTCGCTAGGTCACTTCCCGCAGCGGGCTCACTGAACAGCTGGCAAGCGACGACGTCACCGCGCCACATCGACCGTAGGTATCTGTCCTTCACCTCGTCGGTCGCGTGGGCGAGGATCGTAGGGGCGACCATCCCGAGCCCGATCCCGTAAGGGGTCATGGGCGGGGTCGCGTAACGCGATTCGATCTGGTCGTACAGGCGCTGGAAGGCACGATCAAGGCCTCTCCCGCCGTAACGCTCAGGGCCGGTGACCCATCCGAAACCCGCGTCGAAGCGGTGGGCCGCCCATTCGCGTGCTGCTTCGAGCTCCGCCTGTTCCTCTTCGAGGGTGCGCTCGGGCAGCACAGAAATCTGGTCTGATCCTTCCCCCCAGCGCAGGTGCTCCTCGACCCTCGGTTCCGCCGAGGCGTCGAGGAACGCGACAGCCTCTTGCTCGAACTCCTTCTCACTTATCTTCCCGGGTGCCCTGCTCTGCGTCACACGTCCGAGCGTAATGGGACGTTTATTCACGGGGCCAAAGGCCACACGGGCCGTACCCGCTCCGATACCAGCCTCAGAGGAACCTCGGTGGGGTAAAAAGGTGACAATGGCCTACCTGTTGGCCGTGGCAGCGGCGTTCTCGAATGCTCTCACGACCATCCTTCAGCGGATGGGAGTCGAAACAGCGCCGAGCGATACCACCATGCGCCTGAGCCTCATCAAGTACGCCGTCCGACGAAAGGTCTGGCTAGCCGGGTTCGGCGTGATGGTCTGCGCTTTTCTCCTGCAATTCGCTGCACTGCACTTCGGCCGCTTGAGCACCGTTCAGCCTATTCTCACTCTCGAGCTGCCGTTCCTCGTCGTGATACTCGGAGTCTGGTTCGGTCACCAACTGGGATTTCGGGAGTGGCTGGGCGCGATCCTTTCGGCCGGCGGCTTGGCCTGCTTCCTGGCTCTCGCACAGCCGGGTGGAGGAGGACAGCAACCGGACCTTGGCGACTGGCTCCTGGTCTCCGGTCTAGTGGTCGCTTCCTGCGCTGTGTGCGTCGGGCTTCGCGCGTATCGGGCCTGTCGCATTCCGCGCGTCGATGTTCGGGGTGTCCGCGGCGATCATGTTCGCGTTCACCGCCGCGATCATGAAGGAGATGAACGGTGACATCACCCGTGGCTGGGGCACGGTGTTCGTCGCATGGCCGCCTTACGCCCTGGCGGCCAGCGGACTCGCCGGATTGTTCCTGGCCCAGAACGCCTTTCATTCCGGTCCGATCACCGCGTCACAAGCGACGCTCGTGTGTGTCGACCCTCTCGCTTCGATCGGGATCGGCATAGGCCTTTTCGGTGATCAGCTGCAGACCGGCGGCGTACGAGGCCCCGGAGAGGCGATCGGTCTCGTGATCCTCGTCCTCGGGGTCTTCTCCCTGGCACGCTCTCCTCTCGTGGCGGGAGTGAAGTCGGAAGAGGACGAGGAGGAGCACATCCTCTCTGCCCGTCCACACGGTCTCTCCTCCAGACGAAGGGTCAAGTCGATGGCGGACCGCCGAAGGCGGGCGCAGGCCGGACGAGGGACCGGCTCCTCTAACGGTGGCCATAGCTCCGAGGCCAAAGCACGGTCGTCGGGTTGAAGGGGGGAGGGCACACGCCACAGAACGAACCCGCGCCGGAGGGCGGACCAGAAGGACATTCGTCGTCTTCGGGGGAGATCTCCGAAGCACCGGAGCCTCGCTACGACCCGTGGGACGCGGTCCTCGAACGCATCCACGACGCCGTGTCGCTCGGCAAGATCGATCCTGACATCGAGCGGATTCTCTCCGTGTGCGAGCGCGTCCTCGAAGTCGCGGTGCCCGTCCGGATGGACGACCATCACGTCGAGGTCTTCAAGGGATGGCGCGTCCACCACGACACCACGCGAGGACCGGCAAAGGGCGGGATCCGATTCCATCCGGCTCTTGTCGCAAGCGAGGTCGCAGCCCTCGCGGCAGACATGACCTTGAAGACCGCTGTTGTCGACATCCCTTTCGGCGGCGGAAAGGGCGGGGTGCGGTGCGATCCCCATCTTCTGTCCTCGGGCGAGCTCGAGCGCGTGACCAGGCGTTACACGTACGAGGTCGCGACGCTGCTCGGTCCCGAACGCGACATACCCGCCCCGGACGTCAACACCGACGAGCGCGTTATGGGCTGGTTGCTCGACACCCTCGACATGCTCCAGGGACGCGACATGCCCGCGGTCGTCACCGGAAAGCCTCTTTCCGTCGGTGGCATGCGCCTGCATACGGGAGCGACCGCATCGGGAGTGGTGCGGTGCGTCCGTTCGGTCTTCGCAGAACTCGGGCTTGCGCTAACCGGTGCGCGTGCCGTGGTCCAGGGTTTCGGGAAGGTCGGTGCACCGCTGGCCTTCCTGCTCTCTTCCGCAGGAATGCGGGTCGTGGCGGTCTCGGACATCACGGGCGCCGTGTACAACCCCGGCGGTCTCGACATCTCTGATCTCTCGGACCACGTGACACGGAGCGGGGGAGTCGCCGGCTTCGAAGGGGGCAAGACGATCGACCCGTTGGATCTCTGGTCGCTCGAAGCGGAGCTCGTCGTCCCCGCAGCTCTCGAAGGGGCGGTCGACGCCGGAGCGGCGCGAGCGATGTGCGCCCGTGTCGTCGTGGAAGCCGCAAACGGCCCGACGACGCCCGAGGCCGACAGGATCTTCGACGAGCGAGGGATAACGGTGGTGCCCGACATCCTGGCGAATGCAGGCGGTGTCACAGCTTCCTACCTCGAGTGGGCACAGGGGCGCCAGGGGTATCCGTGGGACACCGACCTCGTCGCCACCCGTCTGGCACGCACCATCGACGAGGCATTCGCCGCGGTCTGGGAGAGGGCACAGAGCCTCGACGTCTCCATGCGCCGTGCAGCAGGGGTAGTGGCGGTTGAGCGCATCGCCGCGGCAACGGCAGCGAGAGGGCTGTTTCCTTAGCTCCCTCGAGTTATCGCGCCGGTGGGAACCTTTCTCAGCGCCTGCCCGCCGCGGCGAGCACCAATAGCACAGCGGCCATGGACACCGGAACGGCAACGATCCCGAGCCGTGTCACGTGTGTGATGGACGGGGTGCAGCCCGCGGCACGGGCACTCTTCAACCACAAAAGGGACGATAGCGATCCCGTGACGAAGAGGTTCGGTCCCAGATTCAACCCGACCAGCAACGAGAAAGGATGAGGCGGGACCCGTGAAGCGAGAAGCGATGCGGCGGGAAGATTGTTCGTCACGACCGACGTGACCGCTGCGAACGTCGCGGTCCCCCAAGAGTCGAGATGGCCCAACAGTCGCGAGGGGCCGTTCCACCATCGCCCGAGGGTTCCGAGGGCAACGGCCGATGCAAACAGGCCGAGGAGCAATTGAGGACCGAGCGTCTCGACCAGGTACGGCAGGCGTTCGCGGCGCTGTAGAAGCCTCAGTGCGACAGCCGCGACCCCGATACCTCCCACCCACGGTGCGGGTGAGCGTAAGAGCAATACCAACGCGGTGGCAGCGATGACTGCGGACACGCCGAGCGCGCCGCATCGCCTCTGCACTCGAGGTACGTCGTCGTCAACTCTGTGAACGCTGACGAGCTCTCTGCGGTGAAAGGCGGCGACTACCAGTGCGGTGAGCAAGACCGATACGGCGAACGCCGGCGCCATCCGCGCCACGAAGTGGCTTCCCGACAGGCGGAGCTGTCCCAGGACGATCAGGTTCGTGAGGTTCGAGCCCGGTAGAAGGAGGGATGCTGCATTTGACAGGAGGAGGCATGCGTAGAGGACAGGTGCCGGTGAACGGTTCCGGGCGCGGGCGAGGTGTACGAGCACAGGAGTCAAAAACGCCACGGAAGTGTCCAGGTTCAACACTGCGGTGACCGCGGCTACGACGAGTGTGGCGGCGCCGAACAGACCGAGCTCGCTCCGAATAAATCTTGCGAGACGTGTGCCGGCAGCTTCGAAGACTCCGTCGCCGTTCGCGACGACGCCGATCAACAGCAAGCCGCCGACGAGGACGAAAGGGGGCCAGTCCTGTGAGCTAGCCGCCTGTGCATCGGGCAGGTCGAGGCCCGAGGCGAGAGCAGCGGCGGGAATGGCAATCACTGCCAGAAACCAACCGATACGCGACATGGTGAGCCCGTGTTCGGGAGGTGCCGGTGCGAGCGCTCTCGGCACCTCGTCGTCGGCTTGCTTGGTCGTCACCCAACCGAGCGGTGCTTACCAGCCCCGGTCGATCCACTCCTGAAGGTGCGGACGTTCTGAACCGATCGTGGTATCGGCCCCATGACCGGGCAGTACCAATGTGTCGGGACCGAAACGAGCGAAGATGCGGTCGTCTAGAGAACGGATGATCGCGTCGAAGTCGCCACCGGGAAATTTGGTGGCTCCGGGGCCGCCAGGGAACAAGGTGTCACCCGAGAAGAAGAGCGGCGTGTCTCTTACGTAGAAGCACATCGAGCCCGGGGTGTGCCCTGGCGTGGCGATCGTCTCGATTCGGAGGTCGCCCACCTCTATGACCGACTCGTCTTCGAGGATCTCGTCGTACGAGGGAAGCATCTCCGAGTCGGCGGCGGTCACGGCCACGTCGAAGCCGGCTTCGCGCACCGCCGGGACAGCCTGGATGTGGTCCCAGTGCCCGTGGGTCTCGATGACCTTTCGCACCCCCAGCTTCTGGCACATGTCGAGGAGCAGCTCGTGCTCGTTGGCTGCATCGATGAGGACAGCGTCACCAGTGTGCTTGCACCTCACCACGTGCACGTTGTTGTCGACGGGACCCACGACGACCCTGTGGACCTCCACCGCGCTGTTCTCGTAGTGAGCCACCGTGCCTCCTGTCCGCGCCAACCCGCCGAGACGAGCATATTTGGTGGTGATTCGCTCGTCGCCCGGTGCCTCGGGCTCCACTTGACCGTATGGTCAATGCCGCTTTTCGTCTGGTAGACAGGCACGGTCTCGGAAGAGAGGGGACAGCTACATGAACTTCGCCTTCAGCGAGGAGCAGGAAGAGCTAAGGCGCGCGGTCAAGCGGTTTCTAGAGGACAAGTCACCCATGACCGAGGTACGTCGGCTCATGGAGACCACGGAAGGTTTCGACCGGGCGGTGTGGGACCAGATGGCCAACCAGCTCGGCCTCCAGGCTCTCACGATCCCCGAGGAGTACGGAGGGGCCGGGTTCTCCTACGTGGAGCTCGTGGTCGTGCTCGAGGAGATGGGAGCCTCCCTCATGTGCGCTCCGTACTTCGCCACCGTGGCTCTCGGCGCGAACGCCCTTCTGTCGTCGGGGGACGAGGCAGCGAAGAAGGACCTGTTGCCGGGGATCGCAGCGGGTTCGGTGATCGCCACCCTGGCGATCACCGAGGACAACGGGCGCTGGGACCTGGACGCCATCGCGCTGAAAGCGACGTCCGACGGCGGTGGCTGGAAACTGGACGGTCACAAGATGTTCGTCATCGACGGGCACAACGCGGACCTCCTCCTCGTTGCGGCCCGTTCGCCGAGAGGTTTCAGCCTCTTCGCGGTGGAAGCCGATGCTCAGGGTCTCACCCGAACTCCCCTCGCAACGATGGACCAGACCCGCAAGCAGGCGAGAGTGGAGTTCGCATCGACGCCGGCACGACTGGTGGGAGAGGACGGAGCAGCCGCCCCCGTCCTCACCCGCACACTCGACCTCGCTGCGGTCGCACTGGCCGCGGAACAGGTAGGCGGCGCCCAACGATGCCTCGACATGTCGGTGGAGTACGCGAAGACCCGTATCCAATTCGGCAGGCCCATCGGCTCTTTCCAGGCGATCAAGCACAAGTGCGCGGACATGCTGCTCGAGGTGGAGTCTGCAAAGTCCGCTGCCTACTACGCGGGATGGGCCGCGGCCGAGGACTCCGACGAGCTTCCGGTCGTCGCGAGCCTCGCGAAGTCATACTGCTCGGAGGCCTACTTCCACGCAGCCGCGGAGAACATCCAGATCCACGGCGGCATCGGGTTCACGTGGGAGCACGACGCGCACCTGTACTTCAAGCGGGCGAAGTCGTCGGAGCTGTTGCTCGGTGACCCGAGCTATCACCGCGAGCTGTTGGCGCAACGCATAGGTATCTGAGCGACCCATCCGCCGCCAGCTTCAGGAGGCGCCCCCCGTAGGAGACGTCTCCAGCGCGTTGTCGATTGCTTCGCGCAGCACAGCGGCGTTGCGCCGGGGGTTGGACGAACCGGTGAGGTAACGCACCACGACGAAATGCGTTGCGCCGGCACGGGCCATGGCGGGAACCGTGTCGGGAGAGACCCCACCCGTGACGAACACAGGGCGCGACGACGCACCGACCGCGTGGCTCACGTATCCGAGACCTGTCCCTGCTCGTCCGGGCTTCGTCGGTGTGGGGCTCACCGGGCCCGCCGACACGTAGTCCACGGGCTGGTCGGCTGCGGCGGCGAGCTGTGGAGGTGAATGAGTCGAAAGCCCGACGAGCACGTCGTCACCGAGGATCCTTCGTGCCAGGACGGGGCTCGCGTCCTCCTGGCCGAGATGTACGCCGTCACAACCTATTTCGAGCGCCAGGTCCGGACGATCGTTCAATACGAACGGGACCGATCGCTCGGCACAAAGCGTCTGAAGCTCGTTCCCGCGCGCGACCACGGCTCGGGCTTCTGCGTCCTTCTCCCGAAGTTGGACGACGTCCACCCCGCCCTCGATGCAAGCCTCGACGAACTGCAGGAGATCCGGCCTGTCGGCCGTGCAGAGATAGAGCCTTCTCGACGCGATGCCTTTCGGCCGAGCCGCAGAGCGCGCTTGGGTCAACGCCCTCGCTTGGTCGAGACCGGCTGCTTCTTCTTTGCTTCGACTTTCAACTGCTGCTTATAGGCGCGCACCGTCGCCAAGGACTCCGGGTCGACGATGTCGGCAACCGAACGGGTGCTTCCCCGCTCGGAGAAGGGTGCACTGACCTTCTCCCATCCGCGCGGACGCACTCCGAGCTGTTTGCCCAGCAGTGCCACGAAGATCTTGGCCTTGTGATCTCCGAAGCCCGGCAGAGCCTTCAGGCGCTCGAGCAATTCCTCGCCCGAGCTCACCCCGGTCCAGATCCGACTGGGGTCGTCGCCGTAGTCGTCCGCCACCACCCTGCTCAGTTCCTGTACGCGTTTGGCCATCGAGCCCGGGTAGCGGTGGAGCGCCGGCTTTCTCGTGAAGGCTTCCGCCAGGGCCTCCGGTTCCATGGTCGCGATCTCTTTGGCGTCGAGCCGCCGGCCGAGTCGCTTTTTCAGCTCGAGCGGTCCAGCGAAGGCCCATTCGAGCGGCACCTGCTGGTCGAGAACCATCCCGATGAGTAGTGCGAGCGGATCCTCCGACAGCAGCGCGTCCGCTTCGGCATCCTGACTCAAGTGGAGCTGCACCGAAGCGGAGCCTAGCTGTGACTCCCTCCGTGACGTCAGTCGGACCAGGGATCGCCTGATCCGGGGTCCACCCCGTAGCGGTTGATCGCATCGGAGACCTCGTCGGTCTTCGCATCGCCCTGTTGGGCAAGGGCTGCCAGTGTGGCGACGACGATGTGCGCGGCGTCCACTTCGAAGAAACGGCGAAGGCTCGCACGTGTATCGGAGCGCCCGAACCCGTCTGTCCCCAACGACACCCAAGGCCGGCTCACCCAGCGCGCTATCTGGTCGGGCACAGAGCGAAGGTAGTCACTCACCGCCACCACGGGCGCTGTCTCGTCCTTCGCCTCGCAGCAGAGAGCTTGTGTCACGTAGGGATCGCGTTGCGCTTCACCGGGGTGCAGCCGGTTCCAGCGCTCGGCCGAAAGAGCATCGGATCGAAGTTCCGAGTAAGAGGTCGCGGACCAAGCGTCGCAGCTCACACCCCAGTCCGACGCGAGCATCTCGCGTGCTTCGATCGCCGCCTGCCACATGGGCCCTGAGAAGAGGAGGCTGGCGCGGCGCTGTCTGCCGTTTCGTCCCCGCGCCTTTCTCTGTTCGGTCTCGAGGGCGGGTCCCGCGAAGCGGTAAATGCCGCGGAGGATTCCGTCGCGGACCGGCTGGCCCTCTCTGTCGTCGGGGATGGGTGGCATCTCGTAGTTCTCGTTGTAGAGGGTGAGGTACCAGAACCTGTCCTCGGGTTCGGGGCCAAGGATCTTCGAGACAGCCTCCTCGAGGATCACGGCGATCTCGTACGCGAAGGCGGGGTCGTAGATGCGGCATGCGGGGTTCACAGATGCCAGCAGCGGTGAGTGCCCATCGTCGTGCTGGAGTCCTTCGCCTTGGAGCGTGGTACGTCCCGCCGTGCAGCCGGCGAGGATGCCCCGCCCGCGGATGTCTCCGAGGAGCCAGGCGAGATCCCCAGTTCGCTGGAACCCGAACATCGAGTAGAAGAGGTAGACCGGCAGCATCGGCCTGCTCCAGGTGGCGTACGCCGTCGCCATCGCGATGAAGCTCGCCATTGCACCGGCCTCCGTGATCCCCTCTTGCAAAACCTGTCCGTTTTTGTCCTCGGCGTACCTGAGGATGAGGTCCGCGTCCACGGGCGTGTAGAGCTGACCCTCGGGCGCGTAGATCTTCGCTTCGGCTATGAGCGGCTCTAGACCGAAGGTCCGGGCTTCGTCGGGGACGATCGGAGCCACGAAGCGTCCGACGTTCTGGTCACGCACGAGGTTCCGCAGGAGCCGCGTGAAGGCCATGGTGGTCGACACCGCCTGCTTTCCCGAACCTCCGAGCAGGTCCGAGAAGACCTTCTCTTCCGGCGCGTGTTCGGGCTTCGGACGCACGGTCCTCGTCGGGAGCGGGCCCGCCAGGACCTTTCGGCGCGCTTCGAGGTACTCGTGAGCCGGGGAACCCTCGGGCGGACTGTAGTAAGGCGGGACCTCCTGCTCCAGGGCTTCGTCCGGCACCTCGTCCTCGAGGTACAAGCGGTCTCTCAGGGCTCGAAGCTGCTCCTTGGACATCTTCTTGATCTGGTGCGTCGCGTTTCGGGCCTCGATCTGAGGGCCGAGGGTCCAGCCCTTGATGGTCTTGGCGAGGATCACCGTGGGCATACCCACCTGTTCGGTTGCGAGCTTGTAGGCGGCGTAGAGCTTGCGGTAGTCGTGACCGCCTCGGGGAAGAGCCTGTAGCTCTGCATCCGACAGCCGCTCGACGAGCTTTCGCAGCCGCGGGTCTGGGCCGAAGAAGTGCTCGCGGATGTAGGCGCCCGACTCCGTGGCGTACTTCTGGAATTCACCGTCGGGGGTGGTGTTCATCTTGTCGAGCAGCACGCCGTCGACGTCGGCGGCGAGCAGCTCGTCCCATTTCGATCCCCAGATGACCTTTATGACGTTCCAACCCGCGCCGCGGAACATCGCCTCGGCTTCCTGGATGATCTTGCCGTTTCCCCGGACCGGGCCGTCGAGACGTTGCAGGTTGCAGTTCACGATGAAGATCAGATTGTCTAGGTGCTCACGGCCCGCTACCCCGAGAGCGCCGATCGACTCGACCTCGTCGAGCTCCCCGTCGCCGAGAAAGGCCCACACCCTGCTCTTGGACGTATCGACGAGCTCACGATGCAAGAGATAGCGATTCACGTGTGCCTGGTAGATCGCGCAAAGCGGGCCCAGGCCCATCGACACCGTGGGGAACTCCCAGAAGTCGGGCAAAAGGCGAGGATGCGGATAGCTCGGGAGGCCGTTTCCGCCGACTTCCTGGCGGAAGTGGTCGAGCTGCTGCTCGGTGAGACGCCCCTCCACGTATGCCCGCGCGTAGATCCCCGGTGATGCGTGGCCCTGGAAGAAGACCATGTCCCCGAAGCCTCCGTCGGACTTGCCCCTGAAGAAATGGTTGAAGCCGACCTCGTACAGCGCCGCCGAGCTGGCGTAGGTGGCGAGGTGCCCACCGATGCCTTCGCTGCGGTAGTTCGCACGGCTCACCATGACTGCGGCATTCCATCGGATGTACGCCCGAATGCGCCGTTCGATGTATTCGTCCCCCGGGAACCACGGCTCTTGGTCGCGCGGGATCGTGTTCACATAGGGGGTGGAGACGGTGGAGGGGAAGTCCACTTGCTTCGCGCGAGCTCTCTCGAGCAGCTTCATGAGCAGGAAGCGCGCCCTGACCCGGCCACGTGAGTCCACAACCGAATCGAAGGAGTCGAGCCACTCGGTCGTCTCCTCCGAATCGATGTCGGGGAGTTGGTGGGACATCCCGTCGAAGAGCACGACCCTCATGCTAAAGCTGTGGCCCCATGACAGGCGCGGCACAGGAGACCGTCGTGTACACCGACGGCTCGTGCCTGGGGAACCCCGGTCCGGGAGGCTGGGCTTGGGCCGTGCCAGGGGGTCCGTACGCGAGCGGGGCCGAGCCTCGGACAACGAACCAGCGCATGGAGATCACCGCAGCGTTACGCGCCCTGGAGGCGATCGGCGGCCCCGTGCTCGTCCGCAGCGACTCGACCTACGTCGTGAACGCCTTCCGCGACCGTTGGTGGGAGGCATGGCGCCGGCGCGGCTGGCGCAACGCGGCGGGCAAGCCCGTCGCCAACCGGGACCTCTGGGAACCGCTGCTGACCGAGGCTCTCGAGAACGGGCGCGAGGTGCGTTTCGCGTGGGTGAAGGGGCACTCGAACGACGAGATGAACGACCGGGTGGATCTCCTGGCCGTCGAGGCCGCTATGACCCAGCGCGGGACGTCAGGCGGCGCATTCGACACGTGACACGAAAGGGTTTTGGCGTCGTCGTCCGTGCGACTCATAGCATGCCGCCATGGATCTGAACGGTGCTTCTGCTCTGGTGACGGGTGGTGCTTCGGGCCTCGGGGCGGCGACGGCCCGAAAGCTCACATTCCTGGGCGTGCGTTGCACGGTCTTCGACCGCAACGAGGAAGGGGCCAAAGCGCTGGCCAACGAGATCGGCGCCGACTATGTCGGTGGTGACGTGACCGTGCCCGACGACTGTCGAGCGCGCCGTTGATCAAGCGGCCGAAGGCGGCAAGCTGCGGGTAACCGTCAACTGCGCCGGGACCGGCTGGGTGGGACGGGTGATCAATCGCGACAACTCGCCGCACGACCTCGGGGCGTTCAAGTTCATACAGGAGCTCAACGTCATCGGTACGTTCAACGTGATGACTCGCGCCGCGTCGGCGATCGCGGTGACCGAGCCCATGGAGGAAGGCGAGAGGGGCGTGATCATAAACACCGCCTCGGTCGCCGCGTTCGAAGGACAGATCGGACAGCTGGCGTACGCGGCCTCGAAGGGTGCGGTGGTCGGTATGACGCTGCCGGCCGCCCGGGACCTGGCTGCCGTGGGGATCCGTGTCGTGACTATCGCACCAGGGCTCTTCGACACGCCGCTTCTGGCGATGTTGCCCGAGGACCAGCGTGCGGCTCTCGGGCAATCGGTCCTCTTCCCGAAGAGACTCGGCCAGCCCGCTCAGTACGGCGAGCTCGTCGCGCAGATCGCGCAGAACAGTTACTTGAACGGAGAGGTAATACGCCTGGACGGCGGCATCCGGATGCCGCCCAAGTAGGCAATCCGAACGAGCGGGACGTAGAGCGCCGGCCGGAACCGTGAATCGAGATGCCCGAGGAGATCCACAGCTGGAGCGTTGAAGAGGCAAGAACCTATCTGCCTCGGCTCCGTCGCTTGGTCGTGCTGCTCCGCAAGGCCGCCGAGGCTGCCACGCGTGCTCGTGGTAACGGGCACTCCAAGCTGAACGAAGCGGTCTCCGACGACGAAGGCGCCGAAGACGGGGTCTCAGCGGGAAGCGCACGTGCGCAGCCACCGGGCTCCGACCACCCCGGCGAGTCGCCTCCACTCATAACTCCGCAACAGGCTCTTGAAGAGATCTCCGAGCGGGGTGTGATCCTTCGCGACCCCTCCCGTGGTCTCGTCGACTTCCCGAGTCGTCGTCCGAGCGGACGGCTCGTGCTCCTTTGCTGGCAACTCGGCGAGGACGACCTTGGTTGGTGGCATCTGCCAGAGGACGGTTTCGCGGGCAGGCGTCCACTTCCGGTTCCTCCCGAGATCTGATCCCGCACACGCATGCGGATCCCGTTCGCTTCCCGCGAACGACCTCGAGAACGCCATTAGTCTGACCAACGGCCGAGATTGCGTCGGCTCAACGAGCCGGTGCCATGGAAGACGCGCCCGGCGCTTTCGATGGAGGTGGTCAGCACGCCCGAAAGCAGTGAGAGCTTCGACGTCGTCGTGATCGGAGGAGGGCCGGGAGGGTACGCGGCCGCCCTGTACGGCGCGTCGGCCGGATTGAACGTCGCAACCGTGGAGCGAGACCTCGTGGGTGGGACGTGCCTGCACCGTGGCTGCATTCCGGCCAAGGAGTTCCTGGAGACGGCCAGCGTCGTGCGAACCGTGTCTGGCGCGAAGGAATTCGGAGTGCAGGCCGGCCAACCGCAGGTGGACTTCTCGGTGAGCCAAGGGCGAAAGCAGAAGGTCGTCGACCAGCTCTACCGCGGGTTGGCGGGTCTCATGAAGGGGCGGGGGATCACGGTCTTGAACGGAACGGGCACGTACCTGGGTGGAGGCAGCGTCCGGGTGACGGGTTCCGAGCAGACGCAACAGGTCCAGGGGAAGAACGTGGTGCTCGCGTCGGGCTCCGTGCCGCGCACCATTCCCGGTTTCGACATCGACGGAAAGCTCGTCCTGAGCTCCGACGAGGTCCTCGCTCTGGATGCGCTCCCCTCCTCCGTGGCGGTCATCGGTGGGGGCGCCATCGGTTGCGAGTTCGCTTCCATGTTCGCGGACCTCGGGAGTCAGGTCACCTTGCTGGAGGTTCTGCCCAACCTCCTGCCGGGTTGCGACCGCGACGTCGCGAACGTAGTGGCGCGCTCGTTCAAAAAGAGGGGCATCGCGGTTCACACCGGAGTGAAGGTGGATGGACACCACCCGAATGGTTCGGGAACCACCGTCAGCTTCGGTGATGGCGATTCGGTGACCGTGGACGCCGTCGTCGTGTCGGTAGGCCGGCGACCTCTCACCGAGGGTCTGCTCGGAGGCGATACGCAGGTCACCGTCAGCGAACGAGGCTTCGTCTCGGTGGACGAACAAATGCGCACGACGGCGAAGGGCGTCTGGGCTGTCGGAGACGTCGTCGACACGCCACAGCTCGCTCACGTCGGTTTCGCCGAGGCCATCGTCGCCATCAAGGACATGCTCGGTGAGACCGTGATCCCCGTCGAGTACTCGAGGGTGCCCTGGTGCATCTACTGCCACCCGGAGGTGGCATTCGCAGGTCTGACCGAAGACGCGGCACGCGCGGCCGGCCACGAGGTCATGGTGAAGAAGGATCCCTTCGGTGGCAACAGCCGGGCTCGGATCCTCGGGGAGACGGATGGGCTCGTGAAGATAGTGGCGGAGCGCACCTCCGACGGCCGCGCCGGGCGTGTGCTCGGCGTGCACATGGTGGGCCCATGGGTGACCGAGCAGCTGGGCCAGGGATACCTGTCGGTCAACTGGGAGGCCACTCCCGAGGAGGCGTCCCAGTTCATCCAACCGCATCCGACCCTCTCCGAGGGATTCGGTGAGACGATGCTTGCCCTCACGGGAAGGGGGTTGCACGTTGGCTGACGTCGTGATGCCTCAGCTTGGCGAGACGGTCACCGAAGGGACGGTGACGCGGTGGCTCAAGTCGGTCGGAGAGCAGGTGGACCGTGACGAGCCTCTTTTCGAGGTCTCCACCGACAAGGTCGACTCGGAGGTGCCGTCTCCTGCGGGCGGGGTCCTGTCCGAGATACTCGTGCAGGAAGGCGACACGGTAGACGTGGGAACCGTTCTCGCCAGAGTCGGCGACGCAGGCGCGGCGGGTGCCCCTTCGGATGCTGTCGCGCAGACCCAGCCTTCCGCGCCTGCGCAGGAGAACGGGCAGGAGCCCGCTGCGCCACCCGCGCCCGCAGCTACGGCGGACGAAGGTGAACGCGCCGAGGCTTCACGCGCCTCGGAGGGCCCACCGCGGAGCGCGCCGCCTGTCGCGCAGCCCGATGGATCGAAGGGGGCACCCGCCCAGCCGGCAGCAGCCGCCGACGTTTCGGGTGACGAACCCGTACGCGCGCCGAACGGCCAGGCCGAGAGCTCGGGTCGCGTCCTGTCGCCCGTCGTGCGCCGCCTGCTCGAAGAGAACGGACTCGACCCTTCCGAGGTTCCCGGCAGCGGCCTGGGCGGACGCATCACGCGCGCCGACGTCCTGAAGGTCGTGGACTCGAGACGCGAGTCGGGAGCATCGGCGCCGAGGGCACCAGCCGGCGCGCCTGCCCGGGCGCCCGGGACCGCCCCTCCGGCGCAGCCCGTTCGGCCCTCGCCCGTGAGCGCCGGCTCGACGGCGCAGGAAGGGATCGTCCGCGCCGGCACCGACGAGGTCGTGCCGTTCACGAATATTCGAAGGCGTACGGCGGAGCACATGGTGCGGTCCAAGGCGACATCGGCCCATACCCTCGTCGTCCTCGAAGCTGATTACGAACAGGTGGAGCGCGTACGCGCTTCCCACGGGCCGAGGTTCAAGGCCGAGGAGGGCTTCTCCCTCACGTACTTGCCCTTCGTCGCCCGCGCGACCGTGGAAGCGCTCCACGAATGGCCCAATCTGAACTCCTCGGTCGGGGATGACGCGCTGATCGTCCATCATCAGGTGAACCTCGGCATCGCCGTGGATCTCGACCATCAGGGCCTCATAGTCCCGGTGGTGAAGCGCTCCGAGGAGCTCACGCTGCGGGGAATGGCCCGCCACGTCCGAGACCTGGCCGACAGGGCGAGAACCAAGAAGCTCAGCGCGGACGACATCTCCGGCGGGACCTTCTCTCTCACCAATGCCGGACCCTTCGGGACCCTTCTCACCGCGCCGGTGATCAACCAGCCGCAGGTTGCAATCCTGTCGACCGACGGGGTGAAGCGCCGGCCTGTGGTGGTCGCCCAGGGGGATGGGACTGAGGCGATCGCGATCCACTCGATAGGCCTTCTGTGCCTGTCCTGGGACCATCGCGCCGTCGACGGGGCGTACGCGGCGGCGTTCCTGGCGCGGGTCGTGCAGTTGCTCGCCACGCACGACTGGAGTGCCGAGCTCTGACGAGGGGTCGACGCGTGCTACGGGTGCGCTGGCTCGGAACGGTCCCGTACACCGAGGCGCATCTGCTTCAGCGAGCCCTCCACGCTCGCTCCCGAGACGACTACCTCCTCTTGTGCGAGCACCCCCACGTCTTCACCTTGGGCGTGCATGCGCAGCATTCGCACGTCCTGGTGGACCCGGACGAGGTGGGTGCGCACGTGGTGAGGACGGACCGGGGAGGTGACGTCACGTACCACGGGCCGGGGCAGCTCGTCGCGTACCCGATTCTCGAGGTACCGCTCCAGTCCGGAGCCGTGCCACGTCACGTGAGGACCATCGAACAGGTGGTGATCGACACGCTCTCGGACTTCGGTCTGGTCTGCGGCCGTCTCGAGGGATTCCCGGGCGTCTGGGTCGACCCGGCCGGAAACACTCCGAGAAAGGTCTGCGCGATAGGGGTGAGGGTATCGAAGGGCCGTTCCATGCACGGCCTTGCGCTGAACATCGACCCGGACCTGTCCTGGTTCTCGCGCATCGTCCCCTGCGGGATAACGGACAAGGCGGTCACCTCCATGGCCGCAGAAGGTGTACGGGCCGAGATGCACGAAGTCATGGACGCCCTCGTCTCCCGCGCCCGAACCGCATGGGCCGAAGACGGCCTTTTCGAACGACAGGATGTGGTCTCGTCCAATTCGCACCGACAAGTGCGGCTCGAACGCCCTTTCAAGGTTGGCGCGCATCGGGAGGAACCGGTGCAGCATCCGCGCTCCAACGGCGGGGAGAAGCTCCGCATCCGCTTGCGTCGAGCGGGTGTGGATCCGGAAGCCGGCATCGCCGTCGCTGCGAGGAAGCCGGCGTGGCTCAGGACTGCAGCGCGCATGGGCGACGACTTCCTGGGGCTCAAGCGGACAATGCGTGCACTCGACCTTGTGACGGTCTGTGAAGAAGCGGGGTGCCCGAACATCTTCGAGTGCTGGGGACAGGGGACCGCGACCTTCATGATCAACGGCGAGAGATGCACGCGAGCTTGTGGGTTCTGCCTGGTCGACACCAGCCATCCGCTGGCTCCCGACCCGGGTGAGCCGGAGCGTGTGGCCGAGGCGGTTCGACGCCTTGGACTCGAGCACGCGGTCGTTACAGCGGTTGCTCGTGACGACCTCGAGGACGGGGGCGCAAGCGGATTCGTCGCGACCGTCACCGCCATCCGAGAGCGCTCCTCCTCGACCAAGGTCGAAGTCCTCGTGCCCGACTGCAAGGGGGACGACAGGGCGCTCGCCCGGATCATCTCCATCCGGCCGGACGTGTTCAACCACAACCTTGAGACCGTCGCCCGGCTCCAGCGTGCGGTGCGACCGTCCGCGGGCTATGCGCGCAGTCTCGCAGTACTTGCCCGGGCGAAGGACGCGGGGCTCCTAACCAAGTCGGGGATGATCCTCGGAATGGGAGAGACAGAGGACGAGGTCGTGGGTGCGCTGACGGACCTGCGGTCCGTCGGTGTGGACGTCGTCACCCTGGGTCAGTACCTGCGTCCGAGTGCTGCTCATCTGCCCGTCGCACGCTGGGTGGCGCCAGAGGAATTCGAACGGCTTCGTGAGGTCGGTTACACGATGGGGTTCTCGCACGTGCAATCCTCGCCCCTCACCCGCTCCAGCTATCACGCGCGGGACGCGGCCTCTGCGGCAACACTCGCTGGGGTCGAGTTCGTGGGCTGAGCGGGCAGAAAGCGAGAGCGAAGCCCTGATGCCGCTCGTTCGGTTCGACCACGTGCAGTTGGCCATGCCCGCTGGTGGTGAAGAGGAGGCCAGGCTCTTCTACGCGGGGCTCCTCGGGTTGAAAGAGGTGGCGAAGCCCGAAGAGTTGGCGAGTCGGGGTGGCTGCTGGTTCACCAGCGGAGACCTCAACATGCACCTGGGCGTCGAAGAGGACTTCCGTGCGGCGAAGAAAGCGCACCCTGCGATCGTCGTCGCCGACCTCGAGTCACTCACGGCCGCGCTCGAGCGGGCAGGCGTGGAGGTCGAAGCAGTTCCACTCGACGGATACCGGCGCGTGTACGTGGCGGACCCATTCGGCAACCGCATCGAGCTCCTGGAGCCGGTTGCGGACCGTTGACCCATCTTTTGTACCTCAGGCGACGAAGTACTTGGCCTTCGGGTGGTGGCAGATGATGGCGTCGGTCGTCTGCTCGGGATGAAGCTGAAAGCCCTCGCTCACGGTCACCCCGATGCGTGATCCTTCGAGCAGGTCGACAACTTTCGAATTGTCCTCGAGGTCCGGACAAGCGGGGTAGCCCCAGGAGTACCTGCCGCCGCGGTACTGCTGTCGGAAGAGCCCGGTGAGCGTGGGGCCGTCTTCCTTGGCGAAACCCCACTCTTCGCGAATCCTGCGGTGCCAGTACTCCGCCAGCGCCTCGGCCATCTCGACGCCGAGCCCATGAAGGTGGAGGTACTCGCTGTAGTGGTTCTCGGCAAAAAGCCTCCCGGTCTCTTCGGAGACCTTCGGGCCCATCGTCACGAGATGGAACGCGGCGTAGTCGGGCTCACCGGAGTCCTCCGGACGGAAGAAGTCCGAGATGCACATCCAAGGGTCCTTTTTCTGCCTGGGGAACCTGAAACTGGCGAGCTCGCTCGAACGCGACTCATCCGTCCAGAGCACGAGGTCGTCGCCCCTCGCGTTGGCAGCGAAGTATCCCCAAGCGGTCTGGGGCACCAACAGGTCCTTGGCCTTGACCTTGTCGAGCTCTTCGCGAAGCACGGCGCTCACGCGCTCTTTGAATTCTGCGTCGGCCTCGCCTTTCTCGGGACGATATCCCCACTGGTTGCGGAACAGAGCGGTCAGGTTCAGGTACGAGGCGATGTCGTCCAGCGCGATCCCCTTCGCAACCCTCGTGCCCAGGAAAGGCGGTACGAAGACGTGGTTGTCGGTTTCGACCTCGGGTGAGCGCTGTGGAGAATCCGAGCCGTCTCCTTCCACCATCTGGCTCTTTCGAGGCGGAAGTTTGCGCCCCCCGAGCTCGCGGCCAAATGCGTCGTCGGTTTCCCCGGTCTGTTTGAGCTCGACCAGGCGGTCCATGGTTCTGAGCCCCTCGAAGGCATCGCGTCCGTAGAAGAGTCGGCCTTTGTAGACCTGGCGGAGGTCCTTCTCGACGTAGGTACGCGTGAGAGCTGCACCGCCCAGCAGGACCGGGATGTCCGACAGCTCGCGCGCGTTCAGCTCTTCGAGGTTCTCACGCATGATCAGTGTCGACTTGACCAGCAGCCCGCTCATCCCGATCGCGTCGGCAGATTTCTCCTGAGCTGCCTGGACCATCTCGCCGATGCCGACCTTGATGCCGAGGTTCACCACCTCGTAGCCGTTGTTCGTGAGGATTATGTCCACGAGGTTCTTACCGATGTCGTGGACATCGCCTTTCACCGTTGCGAGAACGACGGTGCCCTTTCCGCCCTGGTCGGCCTTCTCCATCTTGGGCTCGAGGTACGACACGGCAGCCTTCATCGTCTCTGCCGATTGAAGTACGAAAGGAAGCTGCATCTCTCCGGAAGCGAAGAGCTCCCCGACCGTCTTCATCCCTGCGAGTAGGAAGTCGTTGACGATCTCGAGCGGACCGCGGCCGGCACCGAGGGCCTCCTCCAGGTCGTCCTGCAGACCGTCGCGGTCCCCGTCGACGATTCTCTGCTCGAGGCGTCGCTCCACTGTCCACCCAGAACGGTCCTCGCGGGCGAGGGCAGTGGCGGATACCCCTTCGAAGATCCGGAGGAGCTCGCCTAGAGGGTCGTAATCAGCACTTCGCCGGTCGTAGATGAGGTCGAGGCAGACCTCACGTGTCCTGTCCTCGATCTTCGAGAGCGGGATGATGCGCGCGGCATGGACGATCGCCGCGTCGAGGCCCGCATCGACACATTCGTGCAGGAACATCGAGTTCAGGACATGTCGGGCGGCCGGGTTCAGACCGAAGGAGACGTTCGACAGTCCGACGACCGTGTGGACACCCGGAAGCTCGGCCTTGATCCGCCGGATCCCCTCGATGGTCTCGATCCCGTCGCGACGCGACTCCTCCATTCCGGTTGAGAGTGGTAGTACGAGTGGGTCGAAGATGAGGTCCGACGGTTCTAGCCCGTAACGCCCTACCGCGACGTCATGGATCGCACGTGCAGCACTGAGTTTCCAATCGGCGGTACGTGCCTGGCCCTCCGTGTCGATACAGGTGCAGACGACGGCAGCGCCGTACTCGCGCGCAAGGGTCAGGAACTTGTCGAGCCTGGTGCCGGGAGCATCGCCCTCTTCGAGATTCACCGAGTTCAGGACCGCTCGCCCGCCGAGCCACATGAGCGCAGCCTCGGCCACAGGGGCCTCGGTCGAGTCGACCATGAGGGGCACGCTCGCCTGAGTGGCGAGGCGGCTGGCGACTTCGGTCATGTCGGAGACCCCGTCCGCCCCCGTGTAGTCGACGCACACGTCGAGAAGGTGCGAGCCTTCTTTCACCTGATCGCGGGCCATCGCAACGGTGGTGTCCCAGTCAGCGGCGAGCATCGCCTCACGGAAGCGCTTAGAGCCGTTCGCGTT
Source organism: uncultured Acidimicrobiaceae bacterium (assembly GCA_963737015.1). Lineage (GTDB taxonomy): Bacteria > Actinomycetota > Acidimicrobiia > Acidimicrobiales > UBA8190 > CAVTQZ01. Next base: position 458,573 of record CAVTQZ010000001.1, read on the forward strand.
GGTGCGTTCACCCACCACGAGGAACGAAGTCTCTTGGTGGAACGGAACTTGGCTGTAGATCGAGGCCGCACCGGCCTCGTGGAGCGGTGAGCGTCTGGCGGGCTCCAGCCCTCTGCACCTCTCGACCACCGCCCGGAGGTGCTCAGGAGTGGTGCCGCAGCACCCTCCTATGACCGTGACGCCGAGCTCGGTCACGAACCGTTCGAGATGGTCCGCTAGCTCCTGCGGAGTCAGGTCGTAATGCATTGCACCTTCGACGACAGCAGGAAGGCCAGCGTTTGGTTGGGTGGCGATCGGCAACCGGGAATGCTGTGACAGGTACCGAACGGCCTCTCCCATCTCGGCGGGCCCGGTGGCGCAGTTGAGGCCTATGACGTCGGGGCGCATGGCCTCGAGCGCGCACAGCGCCGCACCTATCTCTGTCCCCGGAAGCATCCGACCCGTGAGCTCTATCGTCACCTGAACCTGAAGAGGCACCCGGCGGCCGACGGTTGTCATCGCTCGTTTCGCGCCGTTGACCGCAGCCTTGGCCTGCAGAAGGTCGAACACCGTTTCGATCACCAACAGGTCGACCGCGCCTTCGAGTAGAGCGGTCGCCTGCTCCTCGTACGCGTCGCGCAGGGCCGCGTACGAGATCTGGCCGAGCGTCGGAAACCGGGTGCCGGGCCCGAGGTTGCCTGCCACCCAGCGAGGGTGAGTGTCGCTCGTGACAGCGTCGACCTCCTGGCGGGCGATTCGCGCCGCTGCATGATTTATCTCCGCCACCTTGTCCTCGAGCTCGTACTCAGCCAGCACCAGCCCGAACGCCCCGAAGGCATCCGTCTCGATCACGTCGACACCGGCGGCGAGGAAAGAGGCGTGAACGCCCGCCACGACCTCGGGCTTCGAAAGGACGAGGGCCTCGTTGCACCCTTCTAATTGGGCACCGCCGAAGTCCTCGGGGCCGAGCTCCGCGAGCTGAAGGTTCGTGCCCATGGCGCCGTCGAAGATCACCACTCGGCTGACGACCGCGTCGAGATACGCGGCGCCCCGGTCGTCGAGGGGGAGGGCGTCGTGGTCCAGCGCGGCGGATCTCACCTGGGCGTCGTTGGACACGGCCCAAGAAGTCTAAGGGCTCGAGCCGGCGCAACCGATCCGGGCTCGAACCCCCAACCGTTAGCATCCGACGACGGTGGTGCGCATCTACACACGCAAGGGTGATGACGGCACCACCGGGCTGCTCTACGGGGGACGTGTAAGAAAAGACTCGCCAGCCATCGAGGCGAACGGTGCTGTCGACGAGGCACAGGCGTTTCTTGGGCTGGCTCGCGCCGAGGCCGGGCATCCAAGTGAGCTCGACGACATCGTGGTCGGCCTCGAGCGCGACCTCTGGGTACTCATGGCCGAGGTGGCGACGGCTCCCGAGCGCAGGCAGCGACTCGCGCCCGCAGAGACGCTCGTCACGGCGGAAATGGTGAGTGCGCTCGAGTCCCGCATCGACGAACTGAGCGAGCGTTTCGAGATGCCGAACGAATTCGTCGTTCCCGGCGAGAACCGGGTCTCCGCTGCACTCGACATAGCCCGAACTGTGGTCAGAAGAGCTGAACGGCTCGTGACAGCGGCTCCCCCGGCGCCCGACTCCCATGTCGGTCAGTACCTGAACCGGATGTCGGATCTCCTTTGGACGATGGCCAGATGGCAGGAGCAGGAGCACCTGTTGACCCGCTCCAAAGAGCGGCGCGCGCCCGACCACACGAAAGACGGACCACACCCATGAGTTCACCAAGCCCCAAAGGCAGCGACTCGGGCCGGCTCCCGGTCACGCCTGTGGTGCTCGACGAAGACGGTCCTGGATCCGGTGACCTCCGAGAGCACCCGACCGCAATCGGCGTCCCGATGTACGAGTCGGCGGACGGGCCAGTCTTCGCGGAAGGCCCCTGGACCGCGCTTTCAGAAATGGTCGGTTCGGACCCTGGACCCAAATTCTTCGAGCGTCAGGGTTTCACGGCCGCGGTCGGGCAGACCCTGACCGTGCTGCGCGATGGGACCGAGCAGTCCGTCGTCTATGTCGGTTGCGGGTCGCGTGACAACACAGGTCCGGACGATCTGCGTCGTGCGGCGGCGAACTTCGTCCGTGCAGCGGGCCGCTCCGGAACCGCTCTTTTCGTGCTGACCGCGCAGTTGGCGGAGCGTGCTGCGAAGAACGCGTCGGTGGGACCCCAGCGCGAGATCGGGCTCGGGCACCGGAACCTGCCGGTCCCAGGAAGCTCGAAGTCGCCCGACGCTTCAACCAGATCGCACGGCATCGCCGCGCAGGCCGTCGCCGAAGGAGCCATTCTCGGGTCCTACCGATTCTCCTCTCACAAGAGCAAACCTCAGGACCCGATCCTGGACTCCCTGGTGGTGGGTGGTCACGACATCGAGGCCGAGACCTTGTCCGCGGGAATCGCAAGAGGTAGCCGCATCGCCGAGGCCGTGTGTGGTGCGAGAGACCTCGTGAACGAGCCACCCAGCAAGATGAACCCGGAACTCCTCGCACAAGCGGCCGCGGAGCTCTTTCGCGAGAGCGCCCACACCTCTTTCGAGGTGTGGGACGACGAACGAATCGAGACGGAGAAGCTCGGTGGGCTCATGGGGGTCGCACGCGGCTCGGCCGAAGCGCCGCGACTCGTCCGCGCCGTTTACGAGCCGCCGGATCCTGTCGAGATCGACGGTCGGGTCGTGCACGTGGTGCTTGTCGGAAAAGGGATCACCTTCGACTCGGGGGGCCTCTCCCTGAAGAGCGCTGATGGCATGGTCACCATGAAGACGGACATGAGCGGCGCTGCCACCGTCCTGTCCACGCTCTCGGCCTGTGGCGACCTCGGGGTCCGGGTGCGCGTCACCGCGATCGCTCCCGTGACCGAGAACATGCCCGGCGGGCGCGCCACAAAGCCCGGGGACGTGTTGACCATCCGCGACGGTCAGACGATCGAGGTCCTCAACACCGACGCCGAAGGACGGCTCATCCTCGCCGACGGTCTGTCGCTCGCCAGAGAGCTCGAGCCCGATGTGATCATCGATCTGGCGACCCTCACCGGTGCGGCGGTGGTGGCGCTCGGGACCCAGATTGCGGGGCTCTTCGGCAACGATGCGGATCTCGTCGACCGTGTGATGGCTGCGGCGGCTCGGGCGGGCGAGGCATTGTGGCCCCTTCCGTTGCCCGACGGATACAAGAACCAGATCGATTCGGACGTTGCCGACATGAAGAACGTCGGAAAGTCAGGACAGGCAGGCGCAATCACTGCGGCGCTCCTGCTGGCCCGGTTCGTCGGGGACACGCCCTGGGTCCACATCGACATGGCGGGACCCGCCCGCTCCGACGAGACCGAGGGGCCGGTGGTCAAGGGTGGAACGGGCTTCGGGGTCCGTACGCTTCTCGAGCTTCTCGACTCGTTCACCTCCTGACGAGCGTCCTGCGCGACTACCGGCAGCAGTCGCGGACATCGGGAAGCTCGTCGGCCGCGGTCGCGTTCGCGCGTGCTTCGCACTCTGACACGTCGACCCAGCACGCGTCGGCAAGCCTCGCCAAGGCGCCCATCCGGTCGCGTTCGCGATGTGCCCAGCTCCAGCCGGGACGACAAACGACCAGCGCGAGATTCCGAGCTGCGAGCTCGACCCATCCGAGCTCGAAGCTCTCTTCTTCGGACTCGCCCCGTCCCGAGTGGTCGATTCGGTCGGCGATCCAGGAGGCAGCAGGCGCGGGGCCCTGCGACGCGACGATCGTTTGCTGCTCGACGTCGACCACCGCCGACCACTGGGCATCAAGCTCCTGCAGGGCCCGCGTGGTCAGAGCCTCCATGACCTCCTGCGGGCTCCGCTGGCTGACGATGAGCAAAGCCGTGTCGTAGGCGTCGAGGCTCCGATCACGAAGCCCACCGGAGATGGGGTGGGCCTCCTGAACCTCGACACCGTCCACTTCGGCGATCTCGCTGAGAAGAAGCGGGAGGTTGGCCTCGTCCGCGAGCTCGACGACGAACTCGTCGACCGCCCGACCCCCGCCACGCTCGACGATCTCGACGGCCACGACATCCCCGCGCACCGAACCGATGCGGCTGGCAACCGCTCCGAGAGCCCCGGGACGGTCGGCCAACGCCACCCGCAACACGAAGGTCGGCACCCTCGCAGATTACGAACATGAGATGAACACCGTGTTTCCAGTCGGCAACCGCGTCGTTACAAGAGCGTCTAGGACCGCACAGTCGGTGCCGGGTGCACTAGCCTCAAACCAGAGGGTCCGGCGCGATGGCGGGAAGGAGCCGGTTCGACCGCCAGCGCGCGCCGGCAGAGCGCTTCGGCCCACTGTGATGCCTCGTACGCGAGCGCCGGGTGCACCCGCCATCGCACGAGCCGCATCTCGACGGACTCCGGCCCCTCGCCGATCTCGAACAGGTCGAGAGCGAGCATCCGAGATCGTCTTCTCTGGTGCTCCAATGCCGGCGCCGCGCACTGGAGGAGCTCCCACTCCTCGTGCAACTGCTGAACCGACGGCGGAAGACGCAGAAGGTGTCGCCTAGGCAGTGGAGGGATCCGGCGCCTCACGGCCAGGGCCGAGGGCCCTTGCCGGCGTGCGAGACCGAAGCTGACGCATCGTTCGACTGCGCGGAGGAACGGAGCATGTCGTCCCTCTCGGCCCCCGAGACCGAGCGAGCGCGCCATCTCCTGCGCGTCGAGCTCGTAGCCGTCGGGACTCGATTCGAGCAAGGACACGAAACGCCTCATCAACCACGTCGTGGTTGGGCCGAGGACCGCCAGCCAGAAATGCTCCACGTACCACCTCCTCGGGTCGAAGCCGAGGGGATCGACCACCGGGTCGCGCCACGGTGAGATCCGGATGCTTCGCACGGTCGAAGCCTGGAGAGGGTCGGGAACTAGCTCGATCGCAGTCGTCATACGCCGAACGTCGCGCTTTGTCCTTGCTCGTCATCTCACGCGGATGCTTGCGACAGTGTGACCCTTCACCACCGCCCACGATGTACCAGCTCGTCTGGGTCGCGCCTTCTCCTCGAAGCGGAAGAGGACTCCCAGTCGCCCCCGTCGGGCTCTCCCACGAGGACGGCGCCGAGGTACCTGTGCCCGCCCGGTGCGCCCAACCGCTCACGGATCTCGGCCTCTCCGCGGAAGTTGCCCAGGAAGCAAGCGGCCAAGCCCGAGTCGCAGGCGGAGAGCAACATTGCGTACGCCGCGAACCCGGCGTCGACAAACCAGAACGGGACAGCCCACGCCGGCTCCCCTCCGCCTCCTAGCTCCTCGGTTCCGAGTCCGCTTCTGGCCTTATCGGGTTCGTCGTAGCGCTCGAGGTACGCACGAGGGTTCACGAACACGCATATGACCACGGGGGCCCGGGAGAGCCCCGGCCAGCGTGGCGATCGCTCCCGCCAATCGGAAGTGGTCGTCGCCTCCCAGAAGGGCCCCGTCTCGTCGGGGCCCACGAGCACGACGAGGTCACAACCGTCGGTGTTCCCGGCACGCGGGCTCGATCGAGCCGCACGCACGATGGCATCGATCGCGGAAGGGGGCACCGGGCTCCCCGAGAAACTGCGCACCATGTGCCTGAGGCGCAGGACGTCTGCGAGCTCCACGGTGGGAGCTTGGCACCGCACCCGGAGCTGAGGGAATGCCGACCTGACTGGTAAGGTTTTAAGGGCATGGCCACCACGCGAGATCTCATCAAGCAGGCGAAGTCCTCGATCGCCGAAGTCGGGGGCGTCGACGTGGAGGCGCTTCTCGACCAGGTCGTTCTCCTCGACGTCCGGGAGGCCGACGAGTACGAGCAGGGCGCACTTCCCGGCGCGGTTCACCTCCCGAGGGGCTTTCTCGAGTTTCAGGTCGAAGGGCGCATACCCGACAAGTCGGCGCCCGTCGTCGTCTATTGCGCAGCGGGTGCCCGATCGATGCTCGCTGCTAAGACGATGGCGGAGCTCGGCTATCAGGACGTGGTCTCGCTGGCGGGAGGTTTCAACCGCTGGAAGGACGAAGGGCGGCCATGGCGGACCCCACAGACCCTGACGGCGGACCAGCGGAGCCGGTACCAACGCCACCTCCTCGTGTCCGAGGTGGGGGTCGAGGGTCAGCTCAAGTTGCTCGACTCGAAGGTCCTTCTGCTCGGCGCCGGTGGGCTGGGCTCACCTGCCGCGCTGTATCTCGCCGCCGCGGGCGTCGGCACGATCGGCATCATCGACATGGACGTCGTCGACGCCTCCAACCTCCAGCGCCAGATACTGCACTCTATGGACCGGCTCGGTGAGCGAAAGGTCGACTCGGCGAAAAAGACTCTCGTCGCTCTCAACCCGGACGTGGACGTCGTCACCTACGACGTGCGGCTCGGCGCAGACAACATCCTCGACATCCTCGACGGGCCCTCGGGAAGGGGATGGGACCTCATAATCGACGGAACCGACAATTTCCCGACGCGGTACCTGGTGAACGACGCCGCTCTCTTGAAGCGGATCCCCGTCATTCATGGATCGATCTTCCGGTTCGAGGGCCAGGTGACCATCTTCGATCCTTACAACGGACCTTGCTACCGGTGCCTCATCCCCGAGCCACCGCCCGCCGAGCTCGCACCATCGTGTGCCGAGGCCGGAGTCCTCGGCGTTCTTCCCGGGATCGTTGGCTCGATCCAGGCGGTCGAAGCGATAAAGCTTTTGCTCGGAATCGGCGACCCGCTTGTGGGCAGGCTCCTCTCTTACGACGCCCTGGAGGAGTCGTTCCGGACTTTCAAGGTGCGGCGGGACCCGAGCTGCCCGGCCTGCGGTGAGGATGCTCCACCAATCGTCATCGCCGAGTACGACGACCTGTGCATGCCTCACGGCACGGCCCACGACGGGGGGACTCCTGAGGTCGTAACCTCTTTCGGGTGACCACCTCTCGAGCGAACGCGTCGGCGCAGACTGGGCAAAAGGCGTCTTCGGGGAAGAACACGGGCAAAGAGCCGGGCATTCGTCGCACGGACTCGGGAATCGAGATCGCCTCTGTGTACAGGCCCTCGGACCTCGAGGGCTGGGACGCCGAGGGACAGCTCGGCGAACCGGGCAAGCCCCCCTACACCCGCGGGATCTATCCCGACATGTACCGCGGCCGGCTGTGGACGATGCGTCAGTACGCCGGATTCGGCACGGCCGAGGCCACCAACGAGCGCTTCAAGTTCCTGCTGTCGGCCGGGCAGACGGGCCTATCGTGCGCGTTCGACCTTCCGACGCAGATGGGATACGACTCCGATCACTCACGGGCCGAGGGAGAGGTCGGAAAGGTGGGTGTTGCGATCGACTCACTCGCCGACATGCGCCTGCTGTTGAAGGACATACCCCTCGGCAACGTCACAACTTCGATGACCATCAACGCCACCGCCGCAATCTTGTTGTTGCTCTACCAGCTGGTGGCCGAGGAACAGGGTGTCGCAGCGAAAGACATCAAAGGAACAGTCCAGAACGACATCCTCAAGGAATACGTGGCCAGGGGCACCTACATCTATCCCCCCGCGCCTCGATGCGGCTCGTGACCGACACGTTCTCGTACTGTGCCGAGAACCTTCCTTCGTGGAACACGATCTCGATCTCCGGCTACCACATCCGAGAGGCGGGCAGCACCGCTGTCCAGGAGGTCGCCTTCACGTTGGCCAACGGGATCGCGTATGTCGAAGCTGCGATGGAGGCGGGCCTCGAGGTCGACTCGTTCGCTCCACGACTCAGCTTTTTCTGGAACGCCCACAACAACTTCTTCGAAGAGGTCGCCAAGTACAGGGCAGCGCGGAGAATGTGGGCTCGGCTGATGACCGAGCGATTCAGGGCCACAGACGAGCGCTCCAAGCTGCTCCGGTTCCACACACAGACCGGTGGTTCGACGCTCACGGCGCAACAGCCGGAGAACAACATCGTCCGGGTGACCCTCCAGGCGCTGGCTTCGGTCATGGGTGGCACGCAGAGCCTTCACACGAACGGATTCGACGAGGCACTCGGGCTTCCGACGACCCGTGCTGCGAAAGTCGCCCTCAGGACTCAACAGGTTCTCGGCTACGAGTCCGGTGTCACCGACACCGTCGACCCGCTGGCCGGCTCCTATTTCGTGGAGAATCTGACCGACGAGGTGGAGAAGGCAGCCTGGAAGTACCTTGAGCGAATCGACGAGCTCGGAGGGGCCGTGGCCGCCATCGAGTCAGGTTTCATGCAGGACGAGATCGAACAGGCTGCCTACATCTACGCGAAGGCGGTCGAGGACGGCGACAAGGTTCTCGTAGGGGTCAATCGGTTCGTCGACGACGAGGTAGAGGTCACAGACGTCTTCCCCATCGATCCTGAGTTGCAGCGGTCCCAAGTCGCGCGGACGAGCGCGGTACGAGCGGAGCGGGACCAAAGCGCGGTCGACGCCGCGCTCGCGGACTTAGCCGCCGCAGCCCGCGGCACGCAGAACCTGCTGGTTCCGATGCGGCAGGCTCTTGGCAGCATGGCGACGCTCGGGGAGGTCTCCGACGTGCTTCGCGAAGCGTTCGGGGTCTACCGTCCGAGCCGCTGACGCTCTGCTGTAGCCACTAGAGGACGAGCTGATCCTCCGAAGGAGTGTCTATTTCGGGCGCTCGAGCAGGCGCTCGCGCAAAAGCGGATCGGTGGCCGTGTCGATGGCGGTCCATGCCATCGCAGTCGCCCCGTCGACCACCGCCTTCTCCGCAGATTCACCGACGCACGCCGCTGCAAACTCGGGCTGGTGGTTCACCGCGCCGTTCGCATCGATGCCTATGAGCGGGTGGATAGAGGGCACGACGAGAGAGACGTTGGCCATGTCGGTCGAGAACGTCGGGACCGGTACTCCCGTGTCGTCGGCCCTGTAGCTCCTGCCGAGACTCTCGGCGTTGCGTCGCCAGGCGTCGAGCAGAGCGGCATCGGAATCCATCTGGGAATAGGTAGGGGAGAGCTTTCGGATCTCGAGTTCGGTCCCCGTCGCCAGCGCGCCCGCCTCGAAGCAGTTGTCGATGCGAGGACGAAGCAACGCGAGGTCGTCGAGAGACGCGGCTCGAACCATGAACCGCCCGATCGCCTCCTTCGGTACGACGTTCACGGCGTCGCCTCCCTTGGTGACGATGCCGTGGACCTGGTCGGAGGGTCGCATGTGCTGTCGGAGCAGCCCGATGGCCACCTGTGCGACCACGAGGGCGTCGGCTGCATTGCGACCTTTCTCCGGCGAAGCGGAGGCGTGCGCCTCCCGTCCGCTGAATCGGACCTCGATGTGGTCGACGGCCAGGCAGCGGGCGTCCAGACGGTCCTCGGGCCACGGGTGCACCATCATCGCGGCGTGGGCGCCTTCGAACGCCCCACGCTCGAGGAGCAGGATCTTGCCGCCTCCTCCTTCTTCGGCCGGGGTTCCGAGGACGGTGACGGAGAGCCCGACGTCCTCCGCCACCGTCGCCAGCGCCAGTCCCGCCCCGACACCGGCGGCTGCTATCAGATTGTGCCCGCAGGCATGGCCGACACCCTCGAGTGCGTCGTACTCCGCGCAGATGACGAGGGACAGAGGCCCCGATCCGGCGCGGCCGATGACGGCCGTGTCCAGTCCGAAGACGCCGCGCTCGACCGCCATGCCGCCACTTGCCAGAGCTTCGGCGACGCCGGCTGAGGCGTGGAATTCCTCGAAGCAGAGCTCCGGGTCGTCGTGGATGCGCCGACTGAGCACAGCCAGTTCGTGGCGGCGCGCCTCGACGGTGTCTCGTGCGGCTCGTTTGGCCGAGCCGGCGTCCACTATTCGATCACGGCGACCACGTCACCCGGGCCGACCGAGTCCCCAGCCGAGACCTTGACTTCCTTCACTGTCCCGGCCTTGTCGGCGGTGATCGCGTTCTCCATCTTCATCGCTTCCAAGATGCACAGGGTCTGGCCCACCTCGACCTCGTCACCAGGGGAAACGAGGACCTTCACGATGGTGCCCTGCATCGGGACGCTCACGACCCCTGAGCCCGTTCCCGCCGTCTGCGTACGCGGTTTCGACGGACGGCTGCCGCTCCTGCCCGAAGGCGCGGCCGCGCTTGCGAGCTCGGGGACCCACAGCTTCACCTCGTAACGTCGGCCGTCGACCTCGGCGGTCACCTCTCTCAGAACTCGCTGGCCGTTCTCGTCCGAGGTATCTGGAACGGCACCCGTCTCGGTCTCTCGTGCGAGAGAGGACAGATCGAGGCGTTCTTCGACCCACTTCGTCGAATGGCGCGCCTCGGCGAAGTCGGGGTGCTCGAGGATGACGCGGTCGGCCGGCACAGTCGTGGAGATGCCGGTGATCTCGAGCTCGCCGAGAGCGCGGAGCATGCGCCGACGCGCCGTTTCACGATCGTGGCCCCAGACGACGAGCTTCGCGACGAGGTTGTCGTAGTACTGGCTGACAGTGTCGCCAGCTTCATAGCCGCTGTCGAGGCGCACGCCGGGGCCACCCGGCGGCCTGAGCTTGCTGATCGTCCCCGGTGACGGAGTGAACCGGCCACCGGCGGGGTCCTCTGCGTTGATCCGCACCTCTATCGAGTGACCGTCGTGTGCCACAGACTCCTGGCTGAATCCGAGTGCCTCTCCCGAAGCGACGCGGAACTGCCATTCGACGAGGTCGAGGCCCGTTACGAGTTCGGTAACAGGATGCTCGACCTGAAGGCGCGTGTTCATTTCCAGGAAGAAGAAATCGCCGTCCTCGTAGAGGAACTCGACGGTTCCGGCGTTCACGTACCCGCAGGCTTCTGCGACACGCACGGCAGCGGCGCCCATCGCTGTTCGCACTTCGGCGGGGAACGCCGGCGCTGGGCTCTCCTCGATCAGCTTCTGATGTCTGCGCTGGCAGGAGCAATCACGCTCGCCGAGCCAAAGAGTGTGCCCGTGTGCGTCCGCGATGATCTGCATCTCAACGTGCCGCGGCCACTCGAGGTACTTCTCGAGGTAGATCTCGGGACGGCCGAAGTACGCCTGTGCCTCACGTTGCGCCGAGGCCATGGCCTCTTCGACTTGCGCGGGCTCCGCGACCACCTTCATGCCCCGGCCTCCCCCGCCGAAGGCCGCTTTGATCGCAACCGGCCATCCGAAGCTCTTGCCGAATTCGAGGACCTCGGCCGGATCGGTCACCGGCTCTGTGTGTCCTGGGACTCCGGCCACCCCGGCGGACTGTGCTGCTCTCCGGGAGCTGATCTTGTCACCCATGACCTCGATCGCCTCGGGCGGAGGCCCTATGAAGGTGATGCCCGCCGCGGATATCGCACGCGCGAACTCGGCGTTCTCGGAGAAGAAGCCGTAACCGGGATGGATGGCCTGTGACCCGCTACGTGAAGCGGCGTCGAGGATCGCATCGGTGTTGAGATAGCTTTCGGCTGCGCTCTGTCCGCCGAGCGCGTACGCCTCGTCGGCGAGTCGCACATGGAACGCGTCCCGGTCGAGCTCGGAGTACACCGCCACCGTGCGCACACCGAGCTCGCGACACGTTCGGATCACCCGGACCGCGATCTCTCCGCGATTTGCTATCAGGACCTTTTCGAACACCAGCTACCTCTGAGATCTATCGAGCTCGGCGAATACCGGGGAAACACTGGCATGCCGCCTATGCTCTTCGCCACGTCGAGCGAGCCGATGTCGTGGCATTACGAGGCGATCCCGGGCCCAGAAGGGACCAGATTCGCTGAGATCAGGTGGTTCGAGACGGTCGACTCTACTAACCGCTACCTGGTAGACGAGGCGTCACGAGGTGCACCCGAAGGTCTGGTCGCTGCGGCCGAGCACCAGAGCGCCGGCAGGGGCAGGTTGGGACGGAGATGGGAGGCTCCCGCTGGGACGAACCTCCTGGCATCGGTGCTCCTGCGCCCGTATCTCGATTTGCACGAGCTGCATCTGCTGACCGTCGTCGTGTCGCTGGCGGCGGCCGACGCCTGCGCGGAGCTCGCAGGACTCGATCCGCAGCTCAAATGGCCCAACGATCTTCTCGTCGGATCCCGGAAGTTGGCTGGAATCCTCGCCGAATCGGTGCCGGGCGAGCGCATCCCACTAGCTCGAGGTGAAGCACACGAGCGACGTGGCGTCGTCATCGGGCTCGGATTGAACGTCCTGTGGCCTGCCCCGGACAACCAGGCAGTACCGGGGTTCTTCGAGGACGCAGGCGCCGGGGACGAATCGTCGGATGTCGAGCACGCCGCGACGTCGTTGTGGCGCGAGAGTGCCCTTCGGGGACGAGCGAAGAGACTCATGCCGCGCGTGGTGCTGCATGCGGTGTTGAAGTCGATCGAAGGCCGTCTTCGCGACCTCGCCGGTACCGGTGGTCATGAGCGGCAGATGGCCGAGTACCGCAGGCGTTGTGCGACTCTCGGAAGAGAAGTGACGGTGTCCGTGGGTGAGGAGATCTACGCAGGAACCGCCGTCGAGCTGAGCGAGGAGGGTCATCTCGTGCTGCGCACCCCCGAAGGATCGCGCTTGGTGACAGCTGGCGACGTGGTCCATCTCGACCAATCGTTCAAGTGAGCTTGCGGCGCACGTCTACCATGGCGGTCCGTGAACATCCTTGTCACCGGCGGTGCCGGTTTCATCGGATCCAACTTCGTGCGTTACTGGGTGGAGACCCACGCGGCTGACCGCGTCGTCGTCTACGACGCCCTGACATACGCGGGAAGCCTGACCAACATCGAGGACCTCGGGGACCGCATCACCTTCGTCCAGGGCGACGTCTGTGATCCCGAGTTGGCCCTCTCGATCTTGGGAGAGCACGAGATCCACACCATCGTCCACTTCGCTGCGGAGTCGCACAACAGCTTGGCCGTTCTCGACCCGGGACGGTTCTTCCGCACGAACGTGATCGGTACACAGACGATGCTCGAGGCGGCTCGCCTCGCAGGCGTGTCGCGTTTTCACCACATATCCACCTGCGAGGTCTACGGGGACCTCGCGCTCGATTCCGACGACTCGTTCAACGAAGAGAGCCCCTACAGGCCGAGGACGCCCTACAACGCTTCGAAAGCCGGAGCGGACCATGCGGTGCGCGCTTATTCGGAGACATTCGGGTTGCCGGTCACGATCACCAATTGCTCGAACAACTACGGCCCGTATCAGTTCCCCGAAAAGGTCATCCCGCTCTTCGCCACCCATGCGCTCGAGGACAATCCGCTTCCCCTCTACGCATCCACGCAGAACAAGCGGGAGTGGTTGCACGTCGTGGACCACTGCAGAGCGGTCGAGGCCGTCCTGGATAATGGAAAGATCGGCGAGACTTACCACGTCGGAAGCGGTATCGAGATGAGCATCGAGCAGATCGCGGACGCGGTGCTCGATGCCCTCGGCAAGCCGTCGTCCCTGAAGACGATCGTGCCGGATCGGCCCGGACACGACCGCAGGTACCTGCTCGACTGCACGAAGATCGGGGACGAGCTCGATTGGGCTCCGACGATCAGCTTGGAGGACGGACTCGCAGAAACGGTCCGGTGGTACGCGTCGAACCGTGCATGGTGGGAGCCCCTCTTGGGCCGGGCGCCGGTGGTCGAGACCGCCTGGACCCGCTGATGTGCCGGAGAGCGACTCCTTTGACGAAAGGCCTTCGGTGCGGGTCCTAGTTACCGGAGCTGGAGGTCAGCTCGGCAGCGACCTGGTGGACGCCTTCGGCGGGGCGGTGCCCCCTGGGGGGGACGCGAACAGGGCTGCGACGGGCAGGCTCGGATCACGACCATCGTGGCAAGTGGTGGGGGCCGACCGCTCGAAGCTCGACGTCTCGGACCGCGATGAGGTTATGGCCGCGGTCGAGGGTGTGAGACCCGATGTCGTGGTCCACGCGGGTGCATGGACCGCGGTCGACGCGTGCGAGTCGGATCCCCATAGAGCCTTCGCCGTGAACGCCATGGGCACGCGAAACGTCGCAGAAGCCGCCCGCCGTTACGGGGCGCACGTCGTCTATGTCTCGACCGACTACGTGTTCGACGGCACGGCGGACCGTCCGTACCACGAATGGGACCGTCCTAATCCTCTGTCGGTGTACGGGCAGAGCAAGCTCGGGGGAGAGAGCGTGCTCGACAACTCCTCGACTGTCGTGCGCACTTCGTGGGTCTGCGGCGCACGTGGGAAGAACATGGTAAAGACCGCGCTTGCTCTCGCCGAGGGTGAGGGTTCCCTGCGTTTTGTCGACGACCAACGGGGCTGTCCCACCTTCACCGCCGATCTCGCGGGCGCGATCTTGGTGCTCGCCACGGCGCGCCTGCCCGGCGTCTTCCACGTCACCAATCAGGGAGCGACCTCGTGGTACGAGTTCGTGAGGGCGGTGCTCGAGACAGCCGGTTTCGATTCCTCTCGCGTTCAGCCGATATCCACCGATGACCTTCAGCCTCCGCGGCCCGCTCCGCGTCCGGCGAACTCGGTCCTCGAGAACTCAGCGCTCCAGATGGCAGGCTTCGACCTTCTGCCGCACTGGCAGGACGCGCTCGAACGCATGCTGTCCGCCATCGGCGCGAGAGCCGCGGTGGTCTCGGGAGGAAACCGGTGAGAGAGTCCTCCGCTGCGAGGGGCGGCGCAGGCACGGCTCCCGAGCACGTGTCGAAGGTTGCGGTCATAGGCGCGGGTTACGTGGGGCTCACCACCGCTGTGTGCCTCGCTCACCTAGGTCACTCGGTGTGCTGCGGAGAGGTGGACCAATCGAAGGTCGACAGGCTCTCCCGCGGGGAGCCCACCATCGTGGAAGACGGTCTCGCGGAGCTGATGGGCGAAGGTCTCGACACGAAGCGACTGCGCTTCGTGCAGGGAGCGAGCGCCGCCGTCGAAGGAGCCCAGTTCGTCTTCGTCTGTGTCCCTACGCCGGGCCTGCCCGACGGCACAGCAGACGTATCTGCTCTCGAGGCGGTCGCCAAGGAGATAGGTCCGAAGCTCCTCTACGGCGCGATCGTCGTCAACAAGTCGACGGTTCCGGTCGGTTCCACGCTCCTCGTGGAGCAGCTTCTCGGACGTCCCGACGTCGCTGTCGTCTCGAATCCCGAGTTCCTTCGGGAAGGGAGCGCCATTCACGATGCTCTCAACCCGGATCGCATCGTCGTAGGGGCAGACGACCAGGCGGCAGCAGCGCGAGTCGGTGCGCTATTTGCGTCGACGCGCGCGCCTCTCATAATCACGGATCCGGCCACTGCCGAGACCATCAAGTACGCATCGAACGCATTCCTGGCCACGAAGCTGAGCTTCGTGAACGCCGTGACAAGGCTCTGCGAAGCGGTGGGAGCAGACGTGCGTGACGTGCTCCTCGGGATGGGCTACGACCCGAGAATCGGGTTCGACTTCCTGCGGCCCGGCCCGGGCTGGGGTGGGTCCTGCCTCCCGAAGGACACGCGTGCGCTGCTGTACATGGCGAAGAACGCCGGCTACGACTTTCCGCTCCTGCGGGAGGTGCTCTCGACGAACGACGAGCAGATGGATTCGGTGCTCCAGAAGATCTCCACGTTCTGCGAGGGCGCCGTCGCAGGCAAGATGTTCGCGGTTTGGGGTCTCACCTTCAAGGCGGGGACCGACGACCGACGCGACTCGCCGGCGGTGGAGGTGGTACGGAGGTTGGTGGATGCGGGGGCCTCTGTCCGGGTCTTCGATCCGACGGTCAAGTCGCCGGTGCCCGAGTTGGATGAGGGTGTCGAGATCACTTTGGACGCATACGCAGCCTGTGAAGGAGCGGACCTACTCGTCGTCCTCACCGAGTGGGAAGATTTCCGGTGGCTCGACTTCGTAAAGGTCAGGGACCTCCTTGCGACTCCGAAGGTGGTCGACGCGCGCAACCTGCTCGACCCCGCCGCGTTGCGACGCATGGGCTTCTCCTATACCGGGATCGGACGGAGATGAGCAGCGCGAAGAGAGTAGTGGTGACCGGGGGAGCGGGCTTTCTCGGTTCGCATCTCTGCGATGCCCTTTTGACTCGCGGTGACACTGTGCTCTGCGTGGACGACCTCTCGTCCGGATCGACGGAGAACGTCGCAGCCTGTAAGAGCGACGGGAACTTCGAGCTGTCGGTCGCCGACGTGTCGACCGGTCTCGACGTGGCGGGCCCCGTCGACGTGGTGCTCCACTTCGCTAGTCCCGCGTCACCGCCCGAATACCTTGCCCGGCCCCTCGAGACGCTCGCCGTCGGCAGCGAGGGGACCCGACACGCGCTCTCGCTCGCCCAAGCCAACAGAGCGCGGTTCGTTCTCGCGTCCACCAGTGAGGTCTACGGCGATCCGGAGGTACATCCTCAGCCGGAGTCGTATTGGGGCAACGTGAATCCGGTGGGTCCCAGAAGCGTCTACGACGAGGCCAAGCGTTTCGCAGAGGCTCTCACGACGGCATGGCGGCGCACGAAGGGCACCAACACGGCAATAGTCAGGATCTTCAACACCTACGGCCCGCGCCTTCGTCCCGGTGACGGGAGGGTCGTGTCGAACTTCATCGTGCAGGCGATCGGGGGTGTGCCGTTGACCGTCTACGGTGACGGCACGCAGACCCGTAGCCTCTGCTACGTGGACGATCTCGTGAGCGGCATTCTCGCTCTCGCCGACTCGGACCTCGAGGGCCCGATGAACCTCGGCAATCCGGCCGAGATCACCGTGCGAAGCCTCGCAGAGGAGATCATCGAGCTGACGGGCTCTTCCTCTCGGATCGTGAACGAGCCTCTGCCTACTGACGACCCGACCCGTAGGAGGCCCGACATCAAGCTCGCGCGCGAAGAGCTCGGATGGGAGCCCAAGGTCGATCTGCACGACGGCCTTCGTAGGACGCTCCGCTATTTTCAGGAGGCGGTCGGTTCCTCGATCGCCGCGCCTGCGAGCCGGGTGCCCGGGGGCTGAAGAGTGGACACATTGTCGGAGGAGGTCGCGCAGCCGAGCTTTCGCACGATGTCGGTGATAGTCCCCGTCTACAACGAGCGTCGGACCGTCGCCGAGGTGATCAGGCGGATCCGCCGGGTGGAAGTGCCGCTCGAGCTCGAGGTGATCGTCGTGGACGACGGATCCAACGACGGTACCGAGAAGGTTCTGTCGACCCTGCAGGACTCGACCGTGAGGGTCATCACGCACGATCGCAACCGCGGAAAGGGCGCGGCCGTACGCACCGGACTGGCGAGTGCACGAGGGGACCTGGTCGTCATCCAGGACGCTGACCTCGAGTACGACCCCGAGGATTGGCCCCGGATGCTCGAACCGATGTTCAAGGGGAAGGCCCAGGTGGTCTACGGAAGTCGCTTCACGGGCGAGCGGAAGAACATGCTCCCTTCACACTGGATCGGAAACCGCGTGCTCGCCCTTCTCACCAACCTTCTCTACCGCTCGACGCTTTCGGACATGGAGACCTGCTACAAGCTCTTCGATCGTCGTGTTCTCGACGGGATCCAGATCCGCTCGGACCGTTTCGAGCTGGAGCCTGAGCTCACGGCCAAGGTGCTCCGCCGCGGCTACCGCATCTATGAAGTACCTGTCTCTTATGCCGGTCGAGAACGCGACGAGGGGAAGAAGATCGGTTGGCGCGACGGCATCGGAGCGCTGCGGACGCTCCTGCGGTACCGGTTCTCCCGCCGGATCTGACAGACCCGTGGCGGGATCGACACCTCCGAAAGTGGGGGCGGTCGTGGTCAATCACAATGCAGGCCACGCGCTCATCGAATGTGTTTGCTCGTTTCGAGCGGAGGCCGTCGAAGAGCTGATCGTGGTCGACAACGCGTCCACCGACGGCTCGGCGGATGCGCTCGCGCTTGCTCAACCCGACGTCCAGATCGTGAGATCGGAGAAGAACCTCGGTTACGGGGCCGGCGCGAACCTCGGTCTCGCGGAGATCGCATCCGAAATGGTGCTCGTCTCGAACCCCGACGTGGCACTTCACCCCGGGGCGCTCGGTGTCCTGGCGGGGGCGCTCGCCGCCGATCCCATGCTCGCCATAACCGGGCCCCGCATCGAGGAACCCGACGGGAGCCGGTATCCCTCGGCCCGCCGGTTCCCGTCGATCGCCGACGCCGCCGGACACGTCGTCCTCGGGACTTTCCTACCCGGCAACCGCTTTACCCGGCGTTACCGGATGGACGAGCTCGACACGACCTCGGCCATCGAGGTCGACTGGGTGTCTGGAGCATGTTTCATGGCTCGCCGGCGCGTCCTTTCGGAGCTGGGAGGGTTCGACGAGTCCTTCTTCATGTACGTGGAGGACGTGGACCTGTGCTGGCGCGCCCATCGGGCCGGCTGGGGGGTGGCTTACATACCCGAAGCCGTCGTCACGCACCTGCGCGGGGTATCGACGTCTCGGCATCCATACCGGATGATGCTCGAGCATCACCGCTCGGCATTCAGGTTCGCTCGCCGGTCCTACCGCGGTTGGCGGCGCGCCGCTCTGCCGGGCGTAGCGGTCCTGCTCGCTCTGCGTTTCGCCGTGGCATGCGCCAAGCAGGTCGCTCGCCCCGAGACTCGTGCCCACCTCGCGGCCCCACCGGCCGACTAGGGTTGCCTGCCGGTCGCGAGCTGCCCTTCCAGGGCAGGCGAGGCCCTGAGAGTCGCCCCGTAGTATCCGGTACCCGCCCGTCGCGGTCCCGGGACCCTCATACCTGAGAACCCGAAGAGAGATGCTCAAAACTTCGAAGAGAAGCGCCTGATGCCGCGACGCGCGACAGGCAGAGGGACGGGTCGCTGGGTCGAGCGTGCCGCGGCCACCGGTGGCGGCAGGACCTACAGGGGACAGGCCCCCGTTAGGTGGTACTCGGGGCTCGTGCTGATCTGTGTCCTGGGAGTGGCGCTCATCGCGTACAGCCGCTACGAACGTCAACACCCGGTCGCCTCTTCGACTTCGGCGCGATATGCGGCTCTCGCCTTCGACGTCTGCGGCAAGCTCCAGCCGAACCTCGCGGCGAACCCGTCGTCGAAGACGGCGCCGACCGTGGGGACCCAGGGGGACGGGATCGTCCGCGTGAAGTCGGGCGTGTCGTCGAACGCCACCCTCGCCGACTTCGTCCAGGACTACCACGGCCTCGAGCTCGCCCCGGGCGTTCTGAAACTGCCAGGCAAGGGCGCTCTGCACTCGGGCTCGACATGCGCCGCAGGCACCCCCGATGCCCACAAGCGTGCCGTGGTCGAGATAACGACGTGGTCGAGCTTCAGCGGCGCCGGAGCGAATCACCCCGTCACGTCCACGGATCCCTCGAACGTGAAGCTGTCGAACGGACAGCTCATCACGGTGGCCTACGTACCTCAAGGGTCGTCAGTGCCCAAGCCCAGCGGCGAGACGATCGTGACCCTGCTCGACCTGGTCTCCGGACAGAGCACCTCGCCGACCACCACCCCGACCCCGACCACCACTCCCACGAGCACCGCGCCCTCCACGAGCACCACAGCGCCGTCCACGACCACCACCACGCCGGCGGCGACCACCACGACCAGGCCTTGACGATCCGTTCAGCCCGAGGTCCCGAGAGCGCAACAGTGAAACTGCTCTTGTGAAGGCTGTGATCCTCGTCGGCGGGGAGGGGACACGTCTGCGTCCCCTCACCTACACGACGCCCAAACAGCTGCTACCCGTGGCGGAGGTCCCGATGCTCGAACGGGTCCTCTCGCAACTCTCCGCCCACGGCGTGGACGAGGCGGTTCTGTCGATGGGCTACAGACCCGACGCGTTCACGAAGGCCTATCCCGGCGCCGTCGCCGGGGGTGTGAAGCTCTTCTACGCAGTGGAGCCCGAGCCCCTCGATACCGCAGGGGCGGTGCGCTTTGCAGCGGAATGCGGCCATGTCGGTGAAACCTTCGTCGTCGTCAACGGTGACGTACTTACCGACCTAGACCTGTCCTCGCTCATATCCTTCCACCGCGAGAGGTCGGCATGGGCGACGATCCATCTCACTCCGGTGGACGAACCGTCGCGTTTCGGAGTCGTGGTCACAGACGACGAGGGTCGAGTCGTCGAGTTCCTGGAGAAGCCCGCTCCCGGCACCGCTCCCTCGAACCTCATAAACGCGGGGACCTACGTACTGGAACCGGAGGTCCTGTCGGTCGTGCCTTCAGGCCGCCGCGCCTCCATAGAGCGTGAGACATTTCCTGCACTCGCTGAAAAGGGCGTTCTCTACGCGCTCGCGACCGACGACTATTGGCTCGACGCCGGCACGCCGGAGGCCTATCTCCAAGCGAACGCAGACCTTCTCTCCGGCGGCCGCCCAATGCCGCCTGCGCCGCGCGCACTCGAGGTGTCGCCGGGCGCATGGGTTATCGGCGCTGCCTCGATCGAAGGAAGCATCGGACCGCAGGCCCTCATCGGTGAGGGTGCAACAGTGGCAAACGGTGCGAAGGTCGCACGCAGCGTGATAGGCACGCGTTCGGTAGTGGGGCCATCCGCGATCGTGGAGGGCTCGGTGGTCCTCGCGGACGCGGATATCGACGCCGGGGCGCGGGTAACCGGTTCCATCGTCGGTCGTGGGTCGCGTCTCGGGACCGCTTGTGAGCTCCGGCCGCTCACCGTCGTCGGAGACGGCGAGATGATCGAGGCTGGTTCGTGTTTGGCCGGGGCCCGAGTTCCTGAGGAGATCCCGAGTTGAGCGCTGGCAAAGAACGCGTGATGGTGACCGGCGGGGCGGGTTTCATCGGCTCGACCCTCGTCGATCGCCTCCTGGCCGAAGGTCACCGCGTCGACGTCGTGGACGACCTCACATCGGGCTCGTTGGCGAACCTCGCAGATGCGCGCTCGCGCCCGGAGCACGAGATGACCTTTCATCAACTCGATATCCGGTCGGGCGCGCTCATCGAGGTGATAGAGCGCAGCCGGCCCAGTGTCATCTACCACCTGGCTGCTCAGGCCGACGTCAGGGTCTCGGTGGAACGCCCCGTTTTCGACGCTGAGGTGAACGTGCTCGGGACGCTTCGCGTTCTCGAAGGCGCGCGCGCAGCGGGGGGAAGCAGGATCGTTTTCGCAGCCAGTGGCGGAACCCTTTACGGGGATGTCGATCCCGAGGACCTCCCGGTTCGCGAGTCGCACGAACAGAGGCCCTTGTCTCCGTACGGTGTATCCAAGAAGTCCGCCATCGACTATCTGTTCGCGTACCGCGAGCTTCATTCGATCGAGTTCTGCGCATTGGCTCTCGCAAACGTCTACGGACCGCGCCAGGATCCCCACGGCGAAGCAGGTGTGGTCGCGATCTTCGCCGACCGTCTGCTCAGGGGGGAGCCCGTGACCATCTACGGAGACGGAGAGCAGACGAGGGACTTCGTCTACGTCGACGATGTCGTGGACGCCTTCGTCAGGGCCTCCACGCGAGGCGGGGGGCTCGTGTTGAACGTAGGGACGGGCTCGGAGATCTCGGTGAAGCAGCTCGCCGGGGTGATGTCGGAGCTGGCGGGGGCCTCCGTCCCTCCCGTCCACGCGCCCGAGCGGCTGGGCGAGCTGAGGCGCAGCGCCCTCGACCCGCAGCGCGCGGGAATACATCTCGGATGGAAATCGTGGACCACGCTGGAGGAGGGGATCCGCGGAGTTCTCGGGCACCTGCGGGGTTGAGGGGCACCCGCTACCTGAAGAGATCCTCCGCGTACGGCCGCACGACCTCCGAGCTCACAGAACCGTGCCGGAGTAGCGCAGGTTCGAGGCCGCGCACGACCGCGACCGGGATCTGCGAGGCCTTGCCCATCACGAGCTCCGCCGCCGAGGCGACCTCGTCGGCGATACACACTTCGGTCGTCTCGAGCTCGCGTCCGAAAGAGTCGGTGGTCCCGCGCAGGTCGATCACCGCGCCGATCCCGGCGCAACCGATCGCCACGTCCACCAATCCCTTGCGCCAGGGCCGTCCGAATGTGTCGGAAACGATCACGGCAAGCTCGTCGACCCCGCTCGCTTTGCGCAGGCCGTCCAGAATGCGGCGCGCCGAGCGGTCGGGGTCTCGAGGCAAGAGGGCGGCGAACCCGTCCTCGACATTCGACAGGTCGACGCCCGAGTTCGCGCACACAAAGCCGTGCGAAGTCTCTGTGACCATCAGGCGGTCCCGTCGCCGAAGGACGCGGACGGATTCCTCCTCGACGAGACGCGTGCGCTCGGATTCAGATGCGGGATCGATCGAGACCAGCCGTCCTTCGGCTTTCGACACGATCTTCTGGGTGACGACCACCACGTCGTAGGGCTGCAACTGAAACTGCTTCGTGATGACAAGGGCGAGATCGTCACCTGGTCTGATCTCGCCGATGCCTGTGACCGGTTCCACTGTCACGGTGCCGTGCAACGTGATCCCCTGATCTCATCGATGCTCACCCGGGCTAGCTCCGCAGCGTGACCCGGGGTGTGCATGACAGTCTTCGTCACCACGCAGCGCACGCCCGCGCCTTCGACCGCCTCCGCCAGGTGGGTGTCCGCCTCGTCTATGACGAGCGTCGAGACGAAGGGCGCATAGATGCTCGCGATGGCGGTCACCGAGACACTGTGGCCGAGCTCGGACAAGAGGCGATCGGCGGGCCCCTTCAGAGCCGCCCCTGCGACGATCGGCGATATCGCCACGACGTCGCTGCGGCGCTCCGAAAGCGCCTCCGCAACGTGAGGCACAGCGAGGATCGGACCGATCGATATGAAAGGGTTCGAGGGGCACACGACGATGACGTCCGCGTTCGCGATCGCTTCGATCACGCCGGGCGAGGGCTCAGCGCGTTCGGCGCCGTCGAAACGGACCGACTCGACGGCCACCTCGTGGCGCATGCGGACGAAGTAGTCCTGGAACGAGACCTCGGGTCCCGCCACGAGCTTGAGGCGGGTGCGGACGGGATCGTCCGACATCGGAATCAGGCGCGTGACGATCCCGAGCGAGCCGCAGAGCTCGGCCGTGACCTGCGAGAGCGATGCACCGGCCGAGAGCCGCCCGGTGCGGTAGAGGTGAGTGGCCAGGTCCTTGTCGCCCAGGCGAAACCATGCGTCTCCACCCAGCCGTTCCAGAGCCTCCATGGCGTTCCATGTCTCGTCGGCAAGTCCCCATCCACGTTCGTCGTCGTTCAATCCCGACAGCGTGTACAGAACCGTGTCGACGTCGGGGCTCACGTGCAGTCCGTGCATGACGGTGTCGTCGCCGGTATTCACGATGACTGTCACCTCGTTCTCGGGCACGACCCTGACGAGCCCACGAAGCAGGCGCGCGGCACCCACTCCTCCGGCGAGCGCGGTGATCACCCCCGCGAGGTTAGAGGGTGACAGGCGGTCCCCTGCCGGTGCGATGTGCGAGGCTCGCCGGGTGCCCCGGTCGCCCGATGAAGCACGCGAACCCCTTCGCGTGGCCCTCGACGCGACGCCGCTGCTCGGAGTCGTGACGGGAGTCGGGGCATTCTGCGAAGGAGCTCTGGGGGCTTTGGCGCGCCATCCGCGGATCGAGCTCTCGGCTTTCGCCGTCTCTTGGCGCCGCCGCCACGAGCTCGGGCGGAAACTGCCCTCGGGGGTCCGCAACTCACAACGTGCGATGCCCGCGCGACCCCTGCACTTGTCCTGGTCACACTTGGCAGGTCCACCTGCGGAGTGGTTCGTCGGCGCGGTCGACGTCGTGCACGGGACTAACTACGTAGTCCCCCCGACGCGAAGGGCCGGGCGCGTCGTCACCGTGCACGATCTCACCGCGCTTCGCTTCCCGCAACTTTGCGATACGGCGTCTCTCGCGTTTCCGCGGCTCGTGCACCGAGCGGCTGAGAGGGGAGCCTTCATCCATACGCCGTCTCGCTACGTCGCCGAAGAGGTGGTTCAAGAGCTGCATGTGGATCCGGCAAGAGTGACGGCCGTCCACCACGGCATCCCGCCGCTCGCCGACGCGGAGCCCACCACCTCCCTGGCGCTGCCACCGGGAGCGGCGCGATATGTCCTGGCCGTCGGCACCGTGGAACCTCGAAAGGACTACCCGCTCCTCGTCCGTGCGTTCGATCGCCTGGTGGGGGGGTCCGCCGGAGATCTTTCGGACCTCGCGCTCGTGATCGCGGGCGCTGACGGATGGGGGACCGAGGCATTGGAGCAGGCTCTCGCAGCTGCGCACCATCGCGATCGCGTCGTACGCGCCGGATATCTCGACGCTGCGCGCCTCGCGCACGCATTGCGGTCTGCCGCTGTGCTCGCCTATCCCTCCGTCTACGAAGGCTTCGGTTTCGTGCCGCTCGAGGCCATGGAAGCGGGGGTGCCCGTGGTGGCCACGGCGGCCGGGGCGGTGCCCGAGGTCGCCGGCGACGGGGCGTTCCTCGTGCCACCCGGAGATGCCGACGCGCTTGCTGGCGCGCTCGGGGAGCTGCTCACCGACGAGACGGCGCGCTCGGGCCTCGTAGAACGTGGAAAGAACAGGGCGGCGCTTTTCAGCTGGGATGCCTGCGCCGACGGCCTCTCCGACATCTACCGACGTGCAGCGCGATGAGCGTCGACCAGTGAGCGACGTGCTGGTCGTGGTCGAGCAACTGAGACGAAAGGTACCCGGCGGCATCGGCACCTCTGTCAAGGGCCTGCTCCAAGGCCTGAGGGCTACCCAGACGACCGCACATCGAACCGATGAGCCCGAGAGCGCTTCGAGGATCACCCTCTTCGCCAGCCGGGGACCGCGCCCCGTTGACCCCCTCGCCTGTTACGGGTTGGCTCTTGTCCGATCGCCGCTGCCGGGAACCGTCCTGACCCGCGCATGGGACAGGGGTCTGTACGACGTCCCCCGCCGTTTCGGTGTCGTGCACGCTACGAGCTTTGCGATGCCGCCGGCGCGCCACGCCCGTCCCGTGGTCACCGTCCACGACCTGTCTTGGAGGGTGTTGCCCGCGGCCTTCCCCCGACGGGGCAGGAACTGGCACGAGCGTGCGCTGCGGCGTCTCGTCTCTTCGCAGGCCCTCGTCGTCGTTTCGTCGGACGCGGTGGCGCAGACGCTCACCGAAGCGGGGGTGCACACGGAGAGGATCAGGGTCATCCCCTTCGGGAGCGACCACCTCCCAGAACCGGATCACGTCGCAGCAGAGAAGTTGCTCGCGGGCTTGGGAGTGAACGGTGGCTTCCTCCTCTGCGTCGGGACTCTGGAACCGAGGAAGAACCTGGAGAGGCTCTTCGACGCTTACAAACTCGCGCGGGCACGTCTCGGAGAGGATTGGCCCCTCGTCGTGGCCGGCCCTTCGGGATGGGGGCGCGGCGTCGACCCCCGGGAGGGAGTTGCCATGGCCGGACCTGTCGAGGAAGCGGCCCTGGCGGGTCTCTACTCGAAGGCCCGGCTCGTCGCGTACGTGCCGCTTTGCGAGGGATACGGCTTTCCGCCACTCGAGGCGATGCGCATGGGCACACCGGTGGTGTCGAGTGCCGTGCCGAGCAGCGGGGGAGCGACGATAGAGGTCGACCCCTACGACGTCGAGCAGATCGGCGGGGCGCTCGTAGAGGTGGCGAGCGACGACGCCCTGCGTGGGCGCCTCGTGGCGGCGGGCCGGGCACACGTCGCGCCACTCACGTGGGAGGCGACAGCACGCGCACACCTGCAGCTGTGGGGGTCGCTCGCATGAGCATCGGCGGTGACGACCCGCTCCGTGTGTCGCTCGACGTGAGCGCCGTGCCGACACAGGCCGTCGGCGTGGGGCGCTTCGCGCTGGACCTCGTAGGTGCTCTCTCAGAGCGCGGGGACGTCCGCCTCACACTCTTCACCAGACGTGACGACCCCTCCCGATGGCAGGACGCCGCACGACGACACGGATCTGTCTCGCTGGTGGCTCGTGCGCCGGGCCCGAGGCCGCTGCGCCTGGCATGGGAGCAGTTGCGACTCCCCGGGCTCGTCGACAGATCGGGGGTGGCGGTTCACCACTGCCCCCACTACACGATGCCCGAGCGGACCAAGGCGCCGTGCGTCGTCACGATCCACGACATGACCTTCTTCGACCATCCCGAATGGCACGAGCGCACGAAGGTGCGCTTCTTCCGGCGCGCGACATCGGCGGCGGCGCGTCGCGCGCGGGCACTGCTCTGCGACAGCCGCCTGACCGCGGACCGTCTGAACTCCCTCCTGGAACCGAAAGGACGGGTCTTCGTCGTGCCGCTCGGAGTCGACCTCGCGCGCTTCGCTCCGTATCCGCAGACCGCGAACACAGCCACCGCCCGAGGCGCCGACGATGAAGGCACCTTCTCCGACCTGCGGACCGCAGACGAGGCCATCATCACCGATCTCGGGCTGAGGACGCCTTACGTGCTGTTCCTCGGGACGCTCGAGCCGAGAAAGGCCGTGCCCGACCTCGTCGCCGCGTTCGACGTGCTCGCCGCGAAGGTCCGGGGGATCGAGCTCGTGCTCGCCGGAAAGCCCGGCTGGGGCGCCAAAGACGTGGAGAGCCGCGTCGCGGCGTCCCCGAACCGCGACCGCATCCGTCTCACCGGCTACGTCGCCGACACAGCGGTCCCGGCTCTCCTCCGTCAAGCCTCGGTCGTGGCCTACCCGGCGAAGGAGGAGGGATTCGGGCTGCCGGCCCTCGAGGCTCTGTCCTGCGGGACGCCGCTCGTTACGACCTCAGGCACCGTGATGGCAGAGATGGCAAAGGGCGCTGCGCTCACCGTGACCCCGGGCGACGTCGGCGAGCTGGCACGGGCGCTCGAGGCGGCGCTCGACGGGGACGAATCCGCGCAGCGGCGAAAGCTGGGCCTGGATGTCGCAGCCGCTCACAGTTGGGAGGCGAGCGCGTCGCTGCACGTGAGCGCCTACCGCTGGGCCGCAGGGCTCTAAGGTTCTCGGCTGCGTGCGCGCTGTGGTGACAGGTGGGAGTGGATTCGTCGGCGGGTGGTTGGCCGGGCACCTGCGCGAGATGGGCGACGAAGTGATCTCGGTCGACCACGAGGTCGATGTCACAGACGCGGCGGCCGTCTCGGACTTCTTGGTGAGGTCCGCCCCCGATGCGGTCTACCACCTCGCCGCAATGACACATGTGGGCCGCTCCTGGTCGGACCCGCGCACGGTGTTCGAGGTGAACGCAGTCGGCACGTTGAACGTCCTCGAGGCTGCGCGCTCGTGTGCGAACAAACCACGCGTGCTCGTGACGAGCTCGGCCGAGGTGTACGGGACGGTCTCGGAGGGGGATCTCCCGATCTCCGAGAGCGCACCGCTTGCGCCGGTGACCCCCTACGGGGCGAGCAAGGTCGCTGCGGAGTTCCTGGCCGTGCAGGCGCACCTCGGCCACGGCCTCGAGATGATCCGCGTGCGCCCCTTCAACCACGTCGGTCCCGGCCAGGCGCCCTCGTTCGTCGTGGCGGCTCTGGCCTCGCACATCGTCGAGGCGCGCCGTTCGGGATCCAAGGAGGTGCCGGTCGGCAACCTGAGCCCGCGCAGGGATCTGACCGACGTGCGCGACGTGGTCCGCGCTTACCGCATGTTGATCGAGGGGGGAGAGCCGGGGGAGGTCTACAACGTCTGCACCGGACGCGACGTCTCCATCGAGGAGATCGCGCACAAGTTGCTCCAACTCGCCGGTGTGCAGCTCGAGCTCGTCGTCGATCCCGAGCTCGTGCGCTCCGTCGATGTCCCGGTGCTGCGCGGCGACCCGGCCAAGCTGCAGGCGGCGACGGGCTGGAAACCCGAGATCGAGTTGTCCAATACGTTGCGCGACATACTCGACGACTGGGACGCAAAAGCCGCCTGAGAAACGTCGCTCGGGGCGACTCTCAGGCGGCTCTCGGTCGGTACTGAGATTTTTCTTCAGGCGGCCTTTGTGCGCGGGTTCTGTGTCTCGCTCGGGCTCGTCGCGTTTCGCACGATGCTGCGGATCTGCTGGCGGGCGTCACGCGAGTAGCTCCGCACCTGCTCCACGATCTCGCGGGCCTGTGCGGGCAGGCGCTCCTCGATCGGCTCGAACGAAGCTTCGACCCGGCCGATCACCTGCTCGATGGTGTCGTCGATGACCTGGATCGGCTTGGCCAGCTCGCCCCGGGCCTCGTTCAGGCGTCCCTGCACCTCGCTCAGGCGCCCCTGCACGTCGCTGAGCCGCCCCTCGAACTTCTCCCTCGGGTCGGAAAGACGCCTCTGCAGCTCCTGTCGGCGCACCTGCGCACGCTGGAACCCGAGCACGCCGAGCCCGACGACGACGTAGGTCGCGTCACGGGCGGCACGGGTGATCCCGTCCGTCACGTCCTTGAGCTCTGGCAACCTCATCACATCCTCTCGTGTCGTTGCCTGCTGTACGTTGCTGCTAGCTAATGTAGCTTAAAGTGCTAACACTTGCAAGCACTGGGCGGGGGTAGCCTGTTCCCCCTGGTGGTCACGGGCGACACAGGACCGGACGAGGACCCGGAGGACGAATTCGGGTCGCTGGCCCCGCAGGTCGTCGCAGTCGTCGTGGCCTGTGACCCGGGGGAATGGTTCGAGGAGGGCCTCGCGGCCCTGGCATCCTCCGACTACCCCGAGCTCTCCGTGCTCGTGATCGACGCGGGTCGCGAGGTGGTGGCGGAGAGGGTCGCCGCCGCTCTCCCGGGGGCCTACGTGAGGAGGCTGGCCCGCAACGCCGGCTTCGGGGCCTCGGCCAACGCCGTGCTCGGGATGGTCGAAGGGGCCTCGCATTTCCTCTTCTGCCACGACGACGTGGCGCCCGAGCGGGACGCCGTGAGCGCCCTGGTGGAGGAGTCGTTCCGGTCCAACGCAGGAGTGGTGGCCCCGAAGCTCGTCAGCTGGGAGGACCCCCGCAGGCTTCTCCACGTCGGGATGGCCGCCGACAAATTCGGAGCGGTGGTCGACCGGGTGGGGACCGGCGAGATCGACCACGGTCAGCACGACTCGGTGCGCGACGTCTTTCTCACGACCGGCGGCTGCACCCTCGTACGAGCGGACCTCTTCGCAGAGCTCGGCGGTTTCGACCCCCAGATGTTCGCGATGGGCGAACACCTCGACCTTTGCTGGCGCGCTCAGGTTGCAGGAGCGCGCGTCGTCGTCACGCCGATGGCCCGGGTGAGACATCTCGAGTTGATCGCCTCCGGGCACCGGGAGCTCCCGGTCGGGTTGCGCACCGCGATGCCGGTCTCCTCCTCCGACGGCGGCGATGAGCGCAGCGGGGTCGAGGCGGAGGGTGCGTCGCGGCATTCGCGTCTTCGACGCGCGCTCGTGCGCGGTCCGCGAAAGCGCACGCAACACGTGACGCTCCAGGCTCTCGAGCGCCGACACGAAATGCGCGCCGTGTTGAAGAACTACGGCCGCTTCCACCGCGCCCGTGTGCTGCCGCAGATGGCGATCCTGTCGGTGGCCGAGATCCTCATCGGCTGGTTGACGGGACACCGCGACCGTGCCGCGGCGGTGATCCACGCCTGGAGGTGGAACTTCACCGAACGCTCGAGCCTCCGTGTGGCGCGCGCCCGGGTGCAATCGACGCGGCTGCTGGACGACGCATCGATCCGCCGGCTGCAGCTGCGCGGCAGCGCGCGCTTCAACGCGTTCTTGCGACGTGCGGTCACCCACGGCGTGAGCGCGGCGCGCCTCGGCGAGCTCGAGGAGATCTCCGACTTACCGATGGACCGCGCTGCAGCGCGGACAGAGGAGCAGCGCAAACGTGTGGCGCGCGACACCCGCGCGATCCGCGGCGGCATGTGGCTGCTCATGGCGGTGGTGCTCGTCTTCGGGACGAGGGACCTCGTCACAGGCGGCATGCCCTATGTGGGGCAATTCCTCCCGTTCGCCAGCTGGAGCGCTTTCCTGCACAGGTTCGTCTCCGGTTGGCAGCCATACGGGGTCGGCACCGTCGCGTCTGCGACCCCCGGTACCGGCTTTCTCGGTCTCGGAGGGCTCGTGCTCTTCGGAGGGACCGGGCTCCTGCAGAAGATCCTCGTTCTCGGCTGTGTGCCGGTGGGTGGTCTCGGAATGTCGAGACTCATCCGCGGGCTCGGCTCGGCGCGGGCGCGGATCGTCGCCGCAGTTCTCTATCTCGTCGTCCCGCTGCCGTACGACGCGTTCGCCAACGGGCGCTGGGACGCGTTGCTCGTCTACGCGGCGTGCCCCTGGATCGTCGGGCGCCTCGCACGCGCCTCGGGCGCGTCGGGATTCGAGACCGTCGCGAGCGAGAGGACGCTTCCACCCTGGCGCAGGTCGATCGCCGGCAGGGCGCTCGGGCTCGGGGTGCTCGAGGCTCTCCTCACCTCCGTTGCGCCTACCGGCGCCGTCCTCACCCTCGTAGTGACGGTGGGGCTCGCCATCGGGAGTCTCGTCGTGTGGCGCGGGGGGCCGCGCTCTGCCGGGCGCATCGTGGCGGTCGGAGGCGGGGCGACCCTCTTCACGGCGGTCCTTCTCGCACCGTGGTCGGCTTCGGTGCTCGTAGGCCCCGCGCGCTGGGAGCAGCTGTTCGGGATCGCCTCGCTGCCCTCTTCGGGCCCGAGCTGGGGCTCGCTCCTGCACCTCGGTGTCGGGCCGATCGGGGACACACCGCTCGCGTGGGGACTGCTGGTCGCCGGCGCTCTCGGGCTAATGATCGGCACGGGCCCGCGCCTCGCGTGGGCGGGGCGAGCATGGGTGCTCGCGGCGGTGTCCTGGTTGCTCGCCTGGGCCGGGACCCGGGGCTGGCTCGGCCCGTTCGCAGTCGACGCGCTGGTTCTCCTCGTCCCCGCGGCGTGTGCGATCGCCATGGCGGGAGGGCTCGGCATGGCTGCTTTCGAGGAGGACCTCTCGAGGCATCGTTTCGGGTGGCGCCAGGCTTCGGCTGTGGCGGCGGCGCTCTTCGCCGCGCTCGGCACCATCCCGATGCTCGCCGCGAGCGTTTCGGGCCGCTGGGACCTCCCGACGAGCGGCTACGGCCAGGCGACCTCGTGGATGGCGCACCAGACGCGGGGCAACTTCCGGGTCCTGTGGGTCGGGGACCCCGCCGTGCTGCCGGGTGGCTCCGGATGGCAGGTGGCTCCGGGCCTCGCGTACTCGCTCAGCGAAGAGGGCCTGCCCGACGCAACCGCCATGTGGCCGGGATCCAGCCCCGGGCCCGCGACCGCCATCGGCGAAGCGGTCCGTCTCGGCCTCGACGCGCGAGACCGTGCAACTCGGTCACCTTCTCGCGCCCTACGCGGTGCGCTACGTGGTCGTGCTCTCCACTCTGGCGCCGACGGCTCCGGGATCGGTCGCGACCCTGTCGCGGCCGCTTCCGCCCCAGTTGCTACCGAGCCTGTCCGACCAGGTGGACCTACGACAGGTGATCGGCGAGACGGGATTCGACGTCTTCACGGACGACGCCGCACTTGCGGTACGCGCCCTTCACGCGCCGAAGTTGCCGACGAAGCGCTCCGGCGCGGAGATCCTCTCGGGATGGGATCCGGTGCTGAGCGGACCACCCGGGGCGACGGCGGTGACAGGGCGCGTGGACGCGGGGACGCTCTTCGGCGCGGTTGCGCCGCGTCGCGCGTGGCAGGTGGAGGTCGCCGGTTCGAGCCCGCCGCCGCTGCGCAAGCAAGCCACCTTCGGGTATGCGCCGAGCTTCGACATCACAAGGCCCTCGAAGGTGACCCTCAGGTACGTCGGTTCGTGGTCCCACGGGGTCGAGGTCGCCGCGGAGACCGCCTTGTGGGTCTTCGTCATCGGGGTGCTGGCGATACGGCGGCGCACCCTGCGGCGGCTCGCCGACGCCCTGCGCCGGAGAAGAAGGGTCCGTCCGGTGAATCCCGGTGAAACAGCCGACGCGGCCGACGCGGCCGCTGGCGGTCCCGCCGAACGCGTCCACGAGCTCGTCAGGTGACCGACACGGGCTGGCCGGTGCGCATGCCGGCCGAGGACGAATCGGCGCGGAGCATCAGACGACGGGTCCTCGGCCAGACCGGGCTTCGTTCGCGCCTCGTGCTGGTGGCGATCGTGGTCGTGGTCGCGGCATCGGTGGCCGACGCCGAGTTGGGCCGCGGTGGCTCTGTGGTCGTGCCCGCAAGCAGCGCCACACCCGACGGGTCGGCGGCCGGGTCGACCGTCGCAGCGCAGCGGTCGGAGTCTTCGGCGTGGTTCTGCCCCGGCGGCACGGATTCGGCTTCGCTTGCCTCGGCGACCCTCGAGCTCACCAGCGCGAGCTCGAAGGCTGTGACGGGGACGGTGACAACGGTGGTGCAGGGCCAGGCGCCACGGTCGATACCGGTCGTGGTGACACCGGGATCGCAGGTGGCTGTCGACCCTGCGAAATCCGGCATATCGGCATGGAACGCGGCGACGGTCGTACTCGACGGCGGGGGAGTGGCGGTATCGGAGGTCGTCTCGAACGCGCTCGGTTGGAGCTCCAGTCCGTGCGCGTCCTCGACGTCCTCGGTGTGGTATTTCGCCCACGGCTCGACCGGGTCGGGCGCCGGTCTCGCGCTGTGGCTCTACAACCCTTCTACGACAGAGGCCGTCGCGAATGTCGAGTTCGACACGTCCACGTCAGGTGTCGTCGAACCACCGGCGTACGAGGGCGTGCCGGTCCCGCCCGGAGGTGTGGTGGTCGACAACGTGGGCGACCATGTCATGAACGACCCGCAGATCGCAACGGTCGTGTCCACGTCCTCGGGCACGGTCGTCGCTTCGGAACTTCAATCGACGCCTCTTTCCGGCGGGGGCGGCGGTTCGTCGCTCCTACTCGGCGTCCAGGCACCCGTTTCTCAGTGGCAGTTCCCCGAGAACCTCGAACCTTCGGGTGGGAGCCTCGTCTTCCACGTCTTCAACCCTTCCGACCAAAAGGCGGAGGTGTCGGTGCGCATCGGCCTCGCGCAGGGCAACGCCGAACCGCTCACGATCACCGTTGGGCCGCAGTCGACGACCGACTTCGTGGCGGAGCAGCAGACGCGCATTCCCTCGAGCAGCTCCTACGCCGTCACCTTCGACGCCACGAACGGCGCTGCGGTCGTGGTCGCGCGCGAGGTCTCCTCACCGAAGCAGACCCCGGGCCCGCAGATCGGGGTCGTCGGCGGTGTACCGGGGGGGGCGTCGCGCTCGCTCGTCCCAGCGGTCCCCAAGGGCACTTCGGCCTCCGCCCTCTCCATCTCCGATGCCTCGTCGTCACCGGTGAAGGTGAGTGTCTCGAGCCTCGCCGGCGGACACGCGCACGCGCTGGCGGGCCTGCGCGCCAAGGCGGTGCTTCCAGGACGCGCTCTCGTGATCAGCCCCGCGGTCGTCGCGGCGATCGGAGACGTTCCCCTCGTCGTATCGTCGAGCGGTCCGGTGGCGGTCGAGCTCGACGCGTCGCCGGGCGTGCTCGGAGCGGTGGTGCTTCCCTCTTTCGCGCTGCCCTGAGGGCTCGTGAGCGCCAGGCGGGGCGCGGCCTCAGTCGCCCTGGTTGTGCGAACGCTGCGAGGTCGGCTCGGGCTCACCGAAGGAGCCGTTTCCTCCCGGGGGCTCTGCCTCGGGATTGCCGTTCGGCGCGCCGCCGCGGGGGGCCACGAAGTGCGCGACGGACTCGGCCGCGCTTCCGTGGACGGGCCTCCCGTAGGCGGTGTCCACGAGCTTCGACACCTCGGAGCCGTCGAGGGTCTCTCGTTCGAGGAGCCCCCTGGCGACGGCGTCGAGGCCGGCGCGGTGGCGGCTCAGGATCTCGATCGCCCGCTGCTCCTGCACGCGCAGGATGTGCGCGACCTCGGAGTCCACGACCCTCGCTGTGTCCTCCGAATAGTCGCGTGAGTGCAGGAGGTCCTCGCCCAGGAACACCATTCCCTGTGAGCCCCAGGCCATCGGGCCGAGCTCCTCGCTCATCCCCCACTCGCGGACCATCTTCCTTGCGAGCTCGGTGTTCCCGACGAGGTCGTTGCTCGCTCCGGTCGACAGGTCGCCGTAGACGAGAAGCTCGGCCGCGCGTCCGCCCATCCGCACCGCCAAGGAGTCCTCGATCACCTCGCGCGGGTAGATGTGGCGCTCCTCGAGCGGGAGCTGCTGGGTGACACCGAGCGCCATACCTGTAGGAAGGATCGTGACCTTGTGGACGGGGTCCGCGTGAGGGAGCACGTAAGCGAGTACGGCGTGGCCCCCTTCGTGGAAAGCGACCCGCTCCTTCTCGGGCTCGGTGAGCACGAGGCTCTCCCTGGCCTGGCCCATGAGGACGCGGTCCCTGGCGGCGTCGAAGTCGCGCATCTCCACCTGGTGCGAGCCCCGGCGCACTGCGTGCAGCGCTGCTTCGTTCACGAGGTTGGCAAGGTCCGCCCCGCTCATGCCGGGCGTTCCCCGAGCGACGAGTTGGAGGTCGACGTCGGTACCGATGCGCTTGTCCTTGCAGTGGACCTGGAGAATGGGCAGGCGCTCCTCGAGGTCGGGGAGCGGCACGACGATCTGACGGTCGAAGCGCCCGGGCCGCAGGAGGGCGGGGTCGAGGATGTCGGGACGGTTCGTGGCCGCCATGATCACGACCCCCTCCGCCGGGTCGAACCCGTCCATCTCGTTCAGCATCTGGTTGAGCGTCTGCTCGCGCTCGTCGTGGCCGCCCCCGAGGCCGGCGCCGCGCTTTCTACCGATCGAGTCGATCTCGTCCACGAAGATGATCGCGGGAGCCTGCTTGCGCGCCGTCTGGAAGAGGTCGCGGACCCGGCTCGCGCCCACGCCGACGAACATCTCCATGAAGTCCGAGCCGCTCACGGACAGGAAGGGGACTCCGGCTTCGCCCGCCACGGCACGTGCGAGGAGGGTCTTGCCCGTACCCGGGGGGCCGACGAGGAGGATTCCCTTCGGGATCTTCGCTCCGATGTCGCGGAAGCGGTGCGGCGACTTGAGGAAGTCGACGACCTCGCTGATCTCGACCTTCACGCCCTGGTAGCCGGCGACGTCGGCGAAGGTGGTGCGGGGCCGCTCGGTCGTGTACAGGCGCGCCCGCGAGCGCCCGATCGACATGATCCCGGTCATCTGGCCTTGAGCACGCCTGCTGAACCAGATGAACACACCGACCATCAAGAGGATGATGAGGATCGTCGGGAGCCACTGGTCGAGGGCGCTCTGCTGGGGTGTCGAGAACTTGACGTTGCCCGACGGCACCTCGGAGGTGAGGGTCTGCACCTCCCCTTCGGTGGTCGGGTTCGGACCGTTGACCGAGTAATTGACTCCGCTCTTCAGCTTGCCGGTGATGACGCCTGTGTTGTTGTCGACGTTCGCGGTCTGCACCTGACGCTGGGCGAGCTCCGTCCCCACGAACTTCTGGTAGGAGATCTGCGTCACGGCCGGCTTCGACAGGAGCGGCGGGATGATGACCACCGCGATGACTGCGAGAATGAGCAGTCCGAAGACCCAGCGCCAGCTCTGGTCGCTCCCGGATGCGGGCTGGTTCTGTCCCGGGAACGGGCCCCCGGTGCCCCCGGGCGTGGGACGACCTGCTCGCCGGTCGGGGAGCGGACTCATTTCCCCATGCTACGTGGCGCCCACCTCGAAGTAAGCACATCCGACGAGATCGCGCGGCCTGTTTCGGGTGCATCCGACGCCGACGACGAAGCTCGAAGTGAGGGGATCCAACGCTGAGCAGCGTCGATAACGTTGCTCGGATGGAGCACCCAGCGGGCGGCCCCGACAAGGACGCGCCGCCTCCGCGGTCTCCTCCGCCTCCTCTGCCTCCACAGGCGTACCCCCCTCCATACCCGAGCCCGCCTCAGGGTCCCTATCCGCAGCAGCCTTGGCAGCCGTATCCGCAGCAGCCCTGGCAGCCCTATCGCGAGGCGAAGAGACGTCCGTCGGATCAGGGGGGCGACGATCTGCCTCCCCGGAGCACGTCGCAGGGCGGCGCATGGGTGGGTATCGCCGTCGGGGGCTTTCTCGCCGGTCAGGTCCTGAGCGCGATCCTCCTCTTCGTTGCGGCCGCCGCGTCGGGGAACCTCTCGGACCTGTCACGGCTTGCGGGCCGCGCCGTGCCTCCGGCATGGGTGGTCATATGCGGCCTCGTCGGGCTGTGGATCGGTTTCATCGGCGCGGCCTGGCTCGCCAGCAGGACACAGGGGACGGGAAGCATCCGACGTGACATGCGGATCGCCTTCCGCCCGATCGACCTCCTGATCGGGCCCCTCATAGGGGTCGGTGGGCAGATCGTTCTGCTGCCTCTTCTGTACCTGCCATTGGAGCCGCTCATTCCGAACCTCCAGAAGCAGCTCTCCCAACCTGCCAAGCATCTGACCGGTGGGTTCCCGGGTGCCGACCTCGCCGTGATCGCCGTGCTCACAGTGGTGGTGGTGCCCGTAGTCGAGGAGATCTTCTTCCGTGGGCTCGTGCTCAGGGGCTTCGTGCGACTGTTCGGGTCGGCAGGGCCCGTCGCAGCCCCGGTGCTCGGTTGCATCGCCACCGGCATCGCCTTCGGGCTTGCGCACTTCGAGCTACTGCAGCTCCTCGGGTTGGCTGCGTTCGGAGTCGTGCTGTCCGTGCTGGCATACAGGACGGGGCGGCTGGGTCCGTGCATCTTCGCCCATGCGACGTTCAATCTTCTCGCCGTGATCGTGGTGGCGTTCCCCACCGGGGTTCTGCGCTGAGGTTCTCTCCCCCGGCCGTTCCCTGCTCCGCCTGAACGACCTGGCGACCTCCGTTCGGGCACGATTGGTGGCCGTGACGCGCCGGGTTGCTCCGAGGATCGCGACCTTGTTGGCTGTCGGAGCCGTTGTCGGGCTCGTCATCTGGGCGATGGACCCGGGTCTCCTCTTGGCCAACACCACGGTCGCCGGCGGCGACACGGGCGCCCATGTCGCCCTCGCCCAATTCCTCAAGACCAACCTGCTGCCGCACTTCAGGGTGACGGGATGGGACCCGGGTGCGTACGACGGGTTCCCGCTGAACACGTTCTATTTCCCCCTGCCCGATGCGCTCGCTGCGGTCGGCGGCTACATCATCCCGTTCAACGTCGCGTTCAAGTTGATGACGATCCTCGGATCGCTCACCCTGCCGGTGGCCGCATGGGCGTTCGGCCGTCTGGCGGGTCTCGAACGCCCTCGCCCTGCGCTCTTGGCCGTGGCGACCCTGCCCTTTCTCTTCGACCAGTCGTACACGATCTACGGAGGGGATCTTTTCTCCACCCTCGCGGGGGAGTACGCCTACTCGCTCGGGCTGTCGCTCGCTCTCGTCTTTCTAGGTCTTGCGATCCGCGGGATGCGCACCGGGCGGATGCGCGTGCCCGCGGCGCTGCTTCTCGCAGCATGCATCCTCTGCCACGTCGTCACTGCTCTGTTCGCACTGGTTGGGGCGCTCGTGGTGCTCCTGGTCTGCGTGCCCACCATGAAGAGGATCTGGTGGATGGTGTCGACCGTCGGAGTGGGATTGCTCCTGGCGTCGTTCTGGCTCGTCCCGTTCATCACGGAGCAGGCGTACAGCACCAACATGGGATGGCTGAACGTGACGACGTTCGCGTCGTTGCTTGCGCCCGGCGGCAGTCGCTGGGCGCTGGCCATCGCGGCCATCGGCGCGGTGATCTTGGTGCTGAGGCGCGATCGCGTCGGCATCCTGTTTCTCTGCCTCGGGACGGCGTCTGCGCTCGCCCTCGCTTTCGACCCCCAGGGAAAGCTCTACAACACGCGCTTCTTGCCGTTGTGGTGGGTGTGCGTGTACCTGATCGCAGGACTCGGGGTGGCAGAGCTGGGCGTGCTGGGGGCGCGCCTGGTGCGTGAGCTCCGTGCCCGCTGGTGGGTGGGGGCCCGGGTCGCGTCTCTGGCGCCGGCGTTGCTCGCGGCGACATCGTTCGACACGCCTTCACTCTCTTCGGCGGGCACCTCCGACGAAACGAGTACGAAGCGCACGGGGAAGCGCTTCTCACTCGAGCGGACCAGACAAAGACACAGCAGCGCTGCGTGGTCTCCGGGTGCGGTCGCGGTTCCCCTTCTTGCTCTCGCGGGGGCGCTCGCCGTCGTCGTCCCGGACCTCGCAGTCGCTCCCGGCGCACCAACCAACTGGGGGCCTTTGCACATCGCGCACAGCAACGTGACCGACTGGGCCCAGTGGAACTACTCCGGTTACGAGCGGAAGCCCGGCTGGACCGAGTTGCACGACGGCATCGTGCCGGCGCTCGACCGGGTGGCACGCCGTTACGGATGCGGAAGGGTGATGTGGGAGTACAGCGTCAACCTGAACCGCTTCGGAACCCCCGAGTCGCTCATGAATCTGCCGATGTGGACTGGCGGCTGTCTCGACTCGATGGAGGGTCTGCTGTTCGAGTCCTCGGGCACGACCCCCTATCACTTCCTGAACCAGGCCGAGCTGTCTACCGGCCCTTCCGAAGCGATGGTGAACCTCCCGTATGGCCCGCTCGACGTCGCGCTCGGAGTGGCGCACCTGCAGCTGCTCGGCGTGCGCTACTTCATGGCCTCCTCGCGCACCGTCCAGGCTCAGGCGGACGCCGATCCTGCACTGACGCCGGTGGCATCGACCGGTCCGTGGCACACGCAGAACCAAGGAACGACGGTGACGACCACCTGGAAGATCTACCTCGTCCACGACGCCCCGATCGTGAGTCCCCTGGCGCTTTCTCCCGAGGTACTCGAAGGGACCGCAGACGGACAGTCCTCCTGGTTGCCCGTGGCGGAACGCTGGTACTCGAACCCCGCCCTCTGGGCGCAGCAGCTCACCCAAGGGGGACCTAGCTCGTGGCGACGTGTGAACCAGGTGTACGTGGACGCGGCCGTCGGGGGGCGCAAGCTGCCGCAGGTGAAGGTGAGCGACATCCGGATGACCGACGACGAGGTGAGCTTTCACGTCGACCGCACCGGCGTGCCGGTGCTGGTTCGGGTCTCGTACTTTCCGGCCTGGCATGCGAGTGGTGCGTCGGGTCCCTGGCGCGCGGAGCCGAACCTCATGGTCGTGGTCCCGACCTCGCACACGGTGTCGCTCGAGTACGGCTCCACATCCGGCGGGCTTGCCGGGCAACTGATGAGCATCGTCGGTCTCGTCCTGCTCGTGCTCCTCTTCGTACGCCGTGACGTCCTGCTCACGACGTGACCTCCACGACCCACCGCCCCGGGGGCCAAGGCGCCTCGAATGTAGGCTCGCCCTCCTGATGGGCGTCCTCGATCCGGTCTTCAAGGCCTACGACGTCCGCGGGACCGTCCCCGACCAACTCGACGCCCGACGTTGCAGAGCGATCGGCTGGGCCTTCGCTCGTTTCGCAGATTCGAAAAGCGTCCTCGTCGCCCGGGACATGAGGGAGTCGGGAGTCGAGCTCTCGGAGGCGTTCATCTCAGGTGTGCGAAGCGCGGGGGTTTCGGTCGTGGACCTCGGGATGTCGTCCACCGACATGATCTACTTCGCTTCGGGCAAGCTCGACTCGCCGGGGGCGATGTTCACCGCTTCGCACAATCCCGCTCAGTACAACGGGATCAAGATGTGTCTATCGGGTGCGCGGCCCGTCGGGGTGGAGACCGGGTTGAGCGACATCCGTTCGGGCGCCGAGGCAGCGCTCTCCTCGGGTGAGGACATGGGGGCGGAGTCCGGGGGCCTCGAACAGAGGAACCTCCTCGAGGACTACGCCGCGCACGTGCGCTCCTTCGTCGACGTCTCCGCCCTTCGCCCGCTGAAGGTCGTGACCGACACGGCGAACGGCATGGGTGGACTCGTCGTGCCGCCGGTCTTCGAACCGCTCCCGTTCGGCTTGATCATGCTCTTCCCGGAGCTCGACGGGACGTTCCCCAACCACCCCGCCGACCCTATCCAGCCCGAGAACCTCGCCGACCTGAAGGCGGCGGTCGTCCAAAGCGGCGCCGATGTGGGGCTCGCCTTCGACGGAGACGCGGACAGGGTCTTCCTCGTGGACGAGAGGGCCGAAGGCGTGTCGGGCTCGCTCACCACCGCACTCGTCGCGAAGAGCATGCTCGCCAAGCACCCGGGCTCGACGATCCTCTACAACCTGATCTGTTCGAAGATCGTCCCCGAGACGATCGAGGCGAACGGCGGTCACCCCGTACGAACACGTGTGGGGCATTCCTACATAAAGAAGGTCATGGCCGAGACGGGTGCCGTCTTCGGCGGTGAGCACTCAGGGCACTACTACTTCCGGGACAACTACAGGGCTGACTCGGGGATCATCTCGTCGATGATCGTCCTCGAGGTGATGTCTAAGTCCGAGCAGTCTCTGTCGGAACTGCTCGCACCCTTCCGGCGGTACGCCGATTCGGGTGAGGTCAACCGGGAAGTTGCGGACCCGAACGCATCCATCGAGACGGTCGCCGCCCACTACGAGTCGCAAGGCGCGCAGATCGACCGTATGGACGGCATAACCGTCGACCTCGGTGACTGGTGGTTCAATCTTCGCCCCTCGAACACCGAGCCGATGTTGAGGCTGAACGTCGAAGCGACCAACGAACTTGACTGCGATCGCCACGTTCACGAGCTGCTCGAACTCATCGGGGCCGGCGCTCCCGCCCTGAGAGACTGATTCGGACGGACGTAGCAGAAAGGAATTTGTGATGCCCCTCGATCCCGTGCTGCTCGAGGTCCTCGTCTGCCCGGAGGACAAGGGCCCCCTGCTGTACTTCCACGACGAGGACAGGCTCTACAACCCCCGCTTGAAGAGGAGCTATCCGATCCGCGACGACATCCCTGTGATGCTCATCGACGAGGCGACGACCGTCGACGACCCTGAGCACGACAGGCTCATGAAAAAGGCGGAAGCAGAAAGCGTCGTCCGGACCGCGCAGAAGGCCGGCAAGCAGCCGTGACCGGTGCCGCGGCGTCAGACGGTCCCCTCGACACCCTCGGGATGTTCGAGGCGACAGCGGCCCTTCCCGAGCAGGTGGCCGCTTCGGTCGTGGCGGGGGAGGGACAAGAGGGCCTGCCCGAACGCGAGTATGTCGAGAACGTCGTCGTGCTCGGCATGGGCGGGAGCGGCATCGCCGGCGACGTGATGGTCGCGGTGGCAGGACCCTTCCTTTCTGTGCCCGTCGTCGTGGTCAAGTCGTACGACCGTCCCGATTTCATCGGCCCGGGTTCGCTCGTCTTCGCCATCTCCTTCTCTGGCGACACCGAGGAGACCGTCGAGGCTGCGGGCGAGGCCGCGAGCGCCGGTGCCAGCCTCGTCGCCGTGACGAGCGGCGGTGAGCTCGCCAAGCTCGCCGACGAATGGGGTGCCCCGATCGTGGCGGTGCCCGCCAGCCTTCCCCAGCCCGCGCGTCGCGCTCGGAGCAATGTCGATCCCACCTCTGATCGTGCTCGAGGAGATCGGCCTGTTCCCCGGTGCGGCGCAATGGATCGCGCTCGCCGTGGACCAGCTGCGTCAACGACGCGACGAGCTCGTGCGGCCGGGCTCTTTGGCGGAAGAGATCGCGCAGCGCATTGGGCGCACGATTCCGCTCATATACGGCGCTCACACGCTGGGTGCGACCGCTGCCCTGCGTTGGAAGACACAGGTGAACGAGAACGCCAAGTCGCCGGCTTTCTGCAACGTGATTCCCGAGCTGTGCCACAACGAGATAGCCGGGTGGGGACAGAACGGCGACGTCACGCGTCAGCTGATGACACTCGTGAACCTGCGTCACGATGCCGAGCATCCCCAGGTCGTGAGGCGCATAGAGATCGTCTCAGAGGTGATGCGTGAGGTGGTATCAGACGTCTTGGAGGTTCGAGCGAGCGGGGAAGGTGACCTTGCGCAGCTCCTCGACCTCGTGCTGATCGGAGACTTCGTGTCGCTCCATCTCGCAGCGAGAGAGGGTGTCGATCCCGGGCCTGTGCCCATCCTGGACGAGGTGAAGCAGAGACTCTTGGAAGCCTGACG
The DNA here is from genome assembly GCA_963737015.1 of uncultured Acidimicrobiaceae bacterium. Taxonomy (GTDB): domain Bacteria; phylum Actinomycetota; class Acidimicrobiia; order Acidimicrobiales; family UBA8190; genus CAVTQZ01. Next base: position 500,088 of record CAVTQZ010000001.1, read on the forward strand.
CCTGAGCAGGACGGCACGCGGCGCGAGTTTCGCCGGTGGGTCCTCCCAGATGGGAGGATGTCCGCCATGTCGAAGCTGCGTGAACGAGAACTGGAGTACAAAGTCGCCGATCTGTCGCTCGCGGATTTCGGCAGACGTGAGATCGAACTTGCCGAGCACGAGATGCCCGGTCTCATGGCGATGCGTGCCGAGTACGGCTCGAGCAGGCCTCTCAGTGGGGCCAGGATCACAGGCTCGTTGCACATGACGGTGCAGACGGCCGTGTTGATCGAGACGCTCGTCGCCCTCGGTGCCGAGGTCCGCTGGGCGAGCTGCAACATCTTCTCCACCCAGGACCACGCAGCTGCGGCAGTGGTCGTCGGGCCCGACGGCAAGGTGGACGAACTGCGTGGTGTGAGCGTTTTCGCTTGGAAGGGGGAGATCCCTCGAGGAGTACTGGTGGTGCACGGATCACGGCGCTCAGCTGGCCCGAGGGTGGACCGAACATGATCCTCGATGACGGTGGTGACGCGACTCTGCTCGTCCACAAGGGTGTCGAATTCGAGAAGGCAGGAGCGGTGCCCGACCCCTCGAGCGCGGAGTCCGAGGAGTTCGAGGTGGTGTTGCGCCTTCTCTCAGAGGGCCAGATAGCGGACCCGAACCGCTGGACGAGCATCGCGAGTGCGATCCGAGGGGTGACCGAGGAAACGACGACCGGGGTGCACCGCCTGCACGACATGCAGCGAAAAGGCGAGCTGCTCTTCCCGGCCATCGACGTCAACAACTCCGTCACCAAGTCGAAGTTCGACAACAAGTACGGGTGCCGCCACTCCCTCATCGACGGGATCAACCGCGCCACCGACGTTCTCATCGGTGGAAAGACCGCAGTGATATGCGGGTTCGGCGACGTGGGGAAGGGATGCGCACAATCTCTCCGAGGTCAGGGGGCGCGGGTCGTGATCACCGAGATCGACCCCATCTGCGCTCTGCAGGCCGCGATGGAGGGCTACGAGGTCCTCACCTTGGAGGATGTGGTCGAGCACGCCGACATCTTCGTCACCGCAACGGGCAACCGCGACGTCATCACCGCGCAGCACATGACTCGTATGAAGCATCAGGCGATCGTGGGCAACATCGGCCACTTCGACAACGAGATCGACATGGCGGGCCTGGCACGCGTACCGGGGGTTGAGCGCGTCAACATCAAGCCACAGGTCGACAAGTGGGTCTTCTCCGACGGACACGCCGTGATCGTGCTCTCGGAGGGACGGTTGTTGAACCTCGGCAACGCCACAGGTCATCCGAGCTTCGTGATGTCGAACTCTTTCACGAACCAGACCATGGCGCAGATCGAGCTCTACACACGCGCGGACGAGTACCGGAACCAGGTCTACGTGTTGCCCAAGTACCTCGACGAGAAGGTCGCGCGTCTGCATCTCGATGCTCTCGGTGTGAAGCTCACGAAGATGACGCAGACACAGGCTCAGTACATAGGTATCCCGGTGGACGGGCCCTACAAGCCCGACGAGTACCGCTACTGAACCGGCGCCGCTGCAAAGGTAACGATCTGACGAAGATGATGCCGGTGCGCGGGACATATCGCGCAGCCGGGCGTAGAATTCCGTCGTGGGCTGCACCCGGGTCTGTGGTTGCAAGTCGAAGCCAGTCGCAGGCGAAACGACCCACGTAAGGCAACTCGTGGTTGCTGAGCATGGTGCGGCTTAGAGGTAAGTCCTGCCCATCGGCGCGACAGATCGCCGCGCACGGTGGAGAAGGAGCGACGCCGGCCACGAAGCGGCACCGAAGGGCCTGTGACGGCCGCCGGTGCCGGGCCGCCACCTCCTCCGCAGGCGAGTGTGGGGCCAAAGACCAGGTCAGCCGGATGCAGCCCACGACCCGACCGCTGTCGAAAAGGAACCCGACCGCTGTCGAAAAGAAAGGGTGAGAGCCACCAGCCCGTTAGCAGCCATCGAGCAGGAGGTCATCGAAAGTGGACGTCGCCGTGCACAGCCGCAAGAGCGAGGTTCCCGACGAGGTGCGGGATCTGACACAGGCCAAGGTGACGAGGGTCTTCAGGCGCGCGACGGTGATCGAGAGGGCGGAGGTGAAACTCGGTGAGGATCCGCACGCGCCGGCGTCTTCGAACAGGGTTTGCGAGGTCAAAGCGACAGGACACGGCCATACGCTTCGGGCCCGAGCCGCGGCAGACGACTTTCTGGTGGCCGTCGACATCGTTTCGCGAAAGCTCGAGCGCCAGGTGGAAAGGCTGAAGGGAAAGTTGATCGCCCGGTCCCACCCACGTCACCAGAAGCACCAGGCGAAGGCGTCCTAAAAGGGTTCGTCCGGGCGCGTCCGAGCGTCTTCGAGCGCCGCGGAACGGCGGGGGGCCGGCGGTAGACTCGCTGACCCATGAGCGTTTTCACGCGCGCCCTGCGCGCCGGCGAAGGAAAAAAGGTCCGTCGCCTCGCTGAGCTGATTCCCTTCATCAACGATCTCGAACCCGAGATCGAGGCGTTGTCCGACGCCGAGCTCGCGGGGCGTACCACGATGTTCCGCGAGCGCTTCGACAACGGCGAGAGCCTCGACGACCTGCTGATCGAAGCTTTCGCAACAGTTCGTGAAGCGGCCTGGCGCACGCTCGGCCAGAGGCACTTCGACGTGCAGCTCATGGGGGGCATGGCCCTTCACTTCGGGTGGATCGCCGAGATGAAGACCGGTGAGGGAAAGACCCTCGTTTCCACCCTTCCCGTCTACCTGAACGCGTTGGCTGGCCGCGGTGTCCACGTTGTGACGGTGAACGACTACCTCGCACGCAGGGACTCCGAGTGGATGGGCCAGGTGTACCGCTTCTTGGGCCTGACGGTCGGCCGGGTGAGCCCGGAGATACCCGACTTCGCAGACAAGCAGACGGCGTACGCGAGTGACGTCACCTATGGGACCAACACAGAGCTCGGTTTCGACTACCTGCGCGACAACATGGCCCGTGCGCGCGATGCGATGGTCCAGCGAGGTCATGCTTATGCCATCGTCGACGAAGTGGACTCGATCCTCATCGACGAAGCGCGCACGCCCCTCATCATTTCGGGCCCTGCATCGGAGTCGGCGAAGCTCTATTACCAGTTCGCGAGCATCTCCAGGATCCTGAACAAGGACGAGGACTACGAGGTAGACGAAGAGAAGAAGATCGTGGTCCCAACCGAGGAGGGGATCGCGAAGGTCGAACGGCACATCGGGGTCGACAACCTCTACGACCTCGTCTCGGTCAACTACGTGCATCACATGACGCAGGCTCTACGCGCGAAGGAGCTCTTCCATCGCGACAAGGACTATCTCGTCACAGACGGCGAAGTGAAGATCGTCGACGAATTCACCGGCCGCACGCTCGAGGGGCGCCGCTGGTCCGACGGGCTGCACCAGGCAGTCGAGGCCAAGGAGAGGGTGCAGATCCGGGAGGAGAACCACACCTGGGCGACCGTCACCCTCCAGAACTTCTTCCGGCTCTACGAGAAGCTCGCCGGGATGACCGGTACCGCCGAGACCGAAGCCTCGGAGTTCGCCAACACCTACAACATGCCTGTCGTCCCTATACCGACCAACGAGACGATGATCCGTGAAGACCATCCCGACCTCGTCTTCAAATCCGAGGACGCGAAGTTCGCTGCCGTCGTGAACGACATCGCCGAACGTTACGAGCACGGGCAGCCGGTTCTCGTCGGCACTGCCTCGGTCGCGAAGTCCGAGCACCTGTCGAAGCTTCTGGAGCGCAGGGGTATCGCACACCAGGTGCTGAACGCCAAGCAACACGCCCGGGAGGCTGAGATCGTCGTCCAAGCCGGCAGGCTTCACAGCGTGACCGTGGCCACGAACATGGCGGGTCGCGGTGTCGACATCCTCCTAGGGGGCAACCCCGAAGGCCTCGCGGAGCGTGAAGCCGCCGCAAAGGGTCTCGATCTCGAGAGCGAGGAGTCTCAGGCCGAGCTCGACAAGCTCCTGGCGCACTTCGAGAAGGACTGCGCCGACGAGGGGGAACGGATCCGCGAGCTTGGCGGTCTCTACGTGCTGGGCAGCGAGCGCCACGAGTCGCGGCGTATCGACAACCAGCTACGCGGCCGGTCGGGTCGCCAGGGAGACCCCGGTGAGAGCCGGTTCTTCCTCTCCCTAGAAGACGAATTGATGCGGCTTTTCGCGACCGGGGCGATGCAATGGGTCATGACAAAGACACTCCCCGAAGACGTGCCGATCGAGGCGAAGATGGTCACCAAGGCGATCGAGCGGGCGCAGAACACGGTTGAGGGTCGTAACGCCGAGATCCGAAAAGACGTCCTCAAGTACGACGAGGTCCTGAACGAGCAGCGGAAGGTGATCTACGCCCGCCGGATGCAGGTGATCGACGGGGAGGATCTGAAGGAAAGGACCGAGGAGATGCTCGAGGAGACGATCGAGCAACTCGTACAGGCGGCGTGCCCCAACGAGTTCCCCGAAGACTGGGATCTCGAGCGCCTACTCGCGGAGGTGGCACAGTACTTCCCGACGCAATTCACAGTCGAGGACCTTCAGGAGGCGACCACCTCCGCGCAGATATCCGAAAGCTTCCTCGCAGAAGCTCTCGATGCGTACCGAGCGCGCGACGAACAGTTCCCGGGAGGAGCCGACGAGGCGCGGGCCGTCGAGCGCGAGGTGATGCTCCAGATCATCGACCAACGTTGGCGCGAGCACCTCGGGGAGATGGACTACCTGCGCGAGGGGATCAACCTGAGAGCGATGGGACAGCAGGATCCGCTCGTTGCATGGCAGCGGGAAGGATTCGAGATGTTCGGCCAGATGATGGAGTCGATCGACGACGACTACCTCCGGTACGTGATGCACGTGCAGGTCGTGGCCCAGCCCTCGGCCGAACCGGACCTCACTCAGGCGAGTTACCAGGCGGCGGAGGATCCCACGGAAGGGCCGAGCATCCTCGACGTGTTCCGTGCCACCGCACCACAAGAGCTCCAGAACGACTTTCCCTCTCCGGGTGGACCGTCACTCGGCCCGCCAGATCTTCCTGCAGCTTCGGGCAACGGGCCCTCGACCGACAAGGCCCGGGTCGCGCAAGGAACCCGACGCCGCCCGCAGCAGGTCTCCGGAAACGGAGGGGCTCGTGAGCCGCGCATCGCCACACCGAAGGACCCCGATTCCCAGGTTCCGATCATGAACTCCCCTGGTCAGAAGCTTGGTCGGAACGACAAGTGCTGGTGCGGCAGCGGCAAGAAGTTCAAGCTGTGTCATGGCGCGCCCTGAGGAGCCGCAGCCCCAACCTCGCGACTGGAGAAGCGAGCTCACAGACCTGAGGTCGCGTCTCACCGAGGCGGAGGGGTATCTCGGCTTGAGCAACCTCCGTCAGCTTCGGGCGGAGCTAGAGAAGGAGGTGTCCCGACCGGACCTCTGGGAGGATCCTGATCGCGCGCGCGAGGTCACGTCGGGGCTCAGCAGGGCCATGGCCGACATCGATCTGCTCGACGACCTCGAAAGGCGCGTCTCCGACGCGGAGACCCTCTACGAGCTCATGGTCGAGGAGAAAGACGATTCGTTGATCGGTGAGCTCGCACGATCACTCGACGACCTGTCGCTCCGCTTCGACGAGCTCGAGCTCCGGTCCTTGTTGAGCGGCGAGTACGACGAGCGAGACGCGGTGGCCGAGCTTCATGCGGGCGCCGGCGGAACCGACGCGCAGGACTGGTGCGAGATGTTGCTCCGCATGTACCAGCGTTGGGCCGAGCGACGGGGTTTCGAGGTCGAGATCGACGAAGCCACCGAGGGGAGCGAAGCAGGCCTTCTATCCGCGACATTCATCGTGAAGGGCCGTTTCGCGTACGGCCTCCTCTCGGCAGAGCGCGGCGTCCACCGGCTCGTGCGCATGTCCCCGTTCGATGCGCAGCACCGTCGTCAGACGAGCTTCGCCTCGGTGGACGTCATCCCGTTTCTCGAGGACGTGGCTGACGAGGTGGACATAGACGAGAAGGACCTCCGGGTGGACACCTACAGGTCCTCGGGGGCCGGAGGCCAGCATGTCAACAAGACGGACTCCGCGGTTCGCATAACGCACATGCCGACCGGGATCGTGGTCTCAGTCCAGAACGAGCGCTCACAACACCAGAACCGGGCGCGGGCCATGCAGATACTTGGTGCAAAGCTTGCGGCGCGTCAGCATGCCGAGCGGCGCGCGGAGCTCGAGTCGATCTCCGGGCCGCAGGTCGACGTGGCATGGGGAAACCAGATCCGGTCGTACGTGATGGCGCCGTACCAGCTGGTTAAGGACCTGAGAACCAATGAGGAGACCGGAAACGTCGACGCTGTCCTCGACGGCGACATAGAAAGGTTCATCGAGGCTGAATTACGGAGGCGCCGCAGCGCGGGTTGACGAAGACGATGCTGCAGGAGCCCTGAGAGTTGCTCTTCATTCGTGTAGGTGCCCGGCCAGGCTGCTAGCCTCGGTGCGACTCGTGCGCCCGCTCGTCGTCAGACGCGCAGGAGAGTCGCCGGGGGGCTCTCTGGACCGATGATCAGCTTCGAGAATGTCACCAAGCGTTATGCCACCGGCACCATCGCGTTGCGCGACGTCACCCTCGATATAGAGAAAGGCGAGTTCGTCTTTCTCGTCGGGGCCACCGGCTCGGGAAAGACGACCTTCATCCGGCTCCTCCTGCGGGAGGAGCTAGCCGACCGCGGGCGCATCTGGGTTGCGGGAAGGGAGATCGCGCGGCTGAGCAAGTGGCGCGTGCCATACCTGCGGCGAAACATCGGGTGTGTCTTTCAGGACTATCAGTTGCTCCCGAACAAGACCGTCTTCGAGAACGTTGCCTTCGCGCTCGAGGTCATCGGGCGCCCTCGCCACGTCATCACCTCTCAGGTCCCTCAGGTGCTCGACCTCGTGGGGCTCGGCCGAAAGCGGGACAGTCTCCCGAACCAGCTGTCGGGTGGGGAGCAACAGCGTGTGGGCATCGCGCGTGCGTTCGTCAACCGGCCCCTGATCCTCCTGGCCGACGAGCCCACGGGAAACCTGGACCCGAAGACCTCGCAGGGAATCGTGCGCCTTCTCGACCGAATCAACCGGACAGGCACGACTGTCGTAGTCGCGACTCACGACGCGAACATCGTGGACATGATGCGACGTCGCGTCATAGAGCTCGACGGCGGCACGTTGGTACGCGACCAGGCGAGGGGCGTCTACGGCTATGGGACCTGAGGCCTGATGGCCGCGAACGCCGGCTACGTCACGCGCGAGACCGCCTCGAACCTCTGGCGCAACAGGGTCATGACGGTTGCCGCGGTCATGACGGTGGCGGTCTCGCTTTCCCTCGTCGGCGCGGCGCTTCTCCTTCGACAGGGGGTGGCGCACGCCACCACGAAGTGGCAGCACAACGTGAACGTCGACGTCTTCTTGAACCCCGGCGTCTCCCAGTCCCAGGAGAAGGCTGTCGACCAGGAGCTCATGCAGCTGCCCTTCGTGAGGAGCTGCGCCTTCCGCTCGCAGTCCTACGACTATGGCGAGGCAAAGAGCCTCCTACCGGTCGACGAGTCACAGTCCCTCACCGTCGCCACAACCCCTTCTTCGTTGCGGTGCGTCCTGGACAATCCGAACGAAGCCCAGGCGATCTACAACCAGTTTCAGGGGAAGAGCCCGATCAACCAGGTGAGCTTCCCGAGCCAGGCGCTTCGCAACATGGAGGAGGTCACCCACATCCTCCAGTGGGTCGCGGTGGGATTGGCCCTGATCCTGCTCCTTGCCGCTTCGGTGTTGATCCTGAACACGATCCGGCTGGCGATATTCGCCCGGCGCCGGGAGGTGGCGGTGATGAAGCTCGTCGGAGCGACGAACTGGTTCATCCGCATCCCTTTCATGTTCGAAGGCATGGTCCAGGGACTGTTCGGGGCGCTCATCGCAGCGCTGGTCGTCCTCGGGCTGCACTTCCTCTTGGACGAAGCGCACACCGGTGTGCTGTACCAGATGCGAATGCCGGGCCTTCAGGTGTTCGCCACCAACGCAGTTGTGGTGATCGTCGGGTTGGTGGTCGGGACTGCGGGTTCGGCCCTCGCGGTTCGTCGCTTCCTCGACACCTGAGAACCGGTGTGCCTCAGGCTTTGTTCGCCCCGTTCTGACGCACGAAGTCGTTGACGGCGTAGTACGCGTCGATCGACTCCCCTGCGTCGCCCCAGAAGCCGTCGAGCACGTCGTAGCCGATCGCCCCCTTCTCCACGTAGTAGTTGTTCACATCTGTGATCTCGAGCTCTCCCCTTCCCGACGGCTCGAGGGTGGTGATGACCCTGAACACGTCCGGGTCGTAGCAGTAGATACCCGTGACCGCGTAGTTGCTCGGAGGCTCCTCGGGCTTCTCCACGATCCGGACGATCCGGCCTTCGTCGTCGAACTCCGGTACGCCGAGGTGTCGGAGGTGCAGAGGGTCGTCCTCGGCTGTCAGCACTATGCGCGCGCCCGAACCCTGGGCATTGAAGCGCTCCACGGTCGGCCGGAACGTTCTCTCGATGATGTTGTCGCCGAGCATGACGAGGACGGGCTCGTCCGCAGCGAACCGCTCGGCGAGGCCGAGGGCCTCCGCGATGCCTCCGGGCCGGTCCTGATACGAGTAGGACAGCCGCTCGATCCCGTGCTCGTGACCGTTGCCGAGGAGGCGAAGGAATTCACCAGCGTGGGTCCCGCCTGTCACGAGCATCACCTCGTTGATCCCGGCGAGTACGAGAGCCTCGATCGCGTAGCTGATCATCGGCCTGTCGTAGATGGGCAGAAGGTGCTTGTTGGTGATGCGGGTGAGTGGATGCAGACGTGTGCCGCTTCCGCCCGCGAGCACGACTCCCTTCATCTACGTCTCTCCTAGCGTCAGATAGCCCGTCAGGCTTTGCTCGAGCCAGCGCCCGCCCATTCGACGGACTCCTCACGCAGTTTCGCGTAATCGACCTTCCCCGACGGCGAGCGTCCGATGCTCTCCACGAACCGTACGCGCTTCGGAGCCTTGTATCCGGCGAGGCGGGACTTGGTGTGAGAGATGAGCTCGTCCTCGGTCGGGCTCCCGCCAGGACGCAGTTCGACGACAGCGACGACTATCTCGCCGAAACGATCGTCGGGGACCCCGACCGCCACGGCGTCCAGCACGGAGGCGTGGCGCTTCAGTACCTCTTCTACCTCTTCGGGGAACACCTTCTCGCCACCGGTGTTGATGACGACCGAACCTCGGCCGAGCAACTGGATCGATCCGTCTTCGCCCACCGTCGCGAAGTCGCCGGGGATGGAGAACCTCATCCCGTCGATCTCGCGGAAGGTCTTGGCGGTCTTCTGGGCGTCCTTGTAGTAACCGAGCGGGTTTCTCCCGCCGAGGGCCAGCACCCCGATCTCCCCCGAGCCGGGGAGCACGTCCTTGTCCGTCTCGGGGTCGATCACCTTGACGCCTGCTCCGAGCGTGAACCGAGCCGTGTGCTCCGCTGCCGAGCCCGTCGACACGGAGCTGCCCATGCCGATCGCCTCCGACGAGCTGAAGGCGTCGATGAGGACCATCGAGGGCCTGTGGTGCAAGAGCCCGCGCTTCGTCTCCTCACTCCACATGACCCCCGACGAGATGATGCCGATCAGGGTGTGCATACCCCATCTTCCGGGATGGGCGTCCAGCTGAGCGAGGATCGGTTTGGCGAAGGAGTCGCCGACGATCACCAGTGCGTTCACGTTCTCGGCGTCGACCGTGTCGAGCAGAGTTTCGGCGTCGAAGCGTCGACCGGGGAGCGTGACCACGCAACCCGCCACCGACAAGGTGCCGAGGGAGGTGAACAGCCCTGTGCCGTGCATCAGCGGACACGCCGGAAGAAGGATGGGGCCCGGTCCTACGAGTGTCGTCTTGACTCCCTCGAGCCCGTCGTCCTCGGGCACCTTTATCAAGTTGCCCTCGTTCAGCCGGACGAAGAGGTCGTCCTGGCGCCACATCACACCCTTCGGCATTCCTGTGGTGCCGCCCGTGTAGAGCATCAACAGGTCGTCGCCGTCGCGCCTCCACGAGACCGTGGCGCGTCCCTGGGAGCGGTCGGAACTCGGGGCACCGGAGCCCGACGCGATCTCCTCGTACGGGGTGGCCCAACTCGGGCACGGGTCCGTCCCGTCGTCGACCCACAGCCAACCTCGCACCTTCGGGACGCGGTGGCGGAGCTGCTCGATCCGGGAGGCGAAGGCTCCGTGGAAGACCACCGCGATCGCGTCGGCGTTGTCCCACAGGTACACGAGCTCGTCGTCCCCGTAGCGGTAGTTGGTATTGACCGGCACCAGGCCGACCTTGAAGGACGCAAAGACCGATTCGAGGTACTCGGGACAATTGAAGAGGTACTGGGCGACCTTGTCCTGGTGCTTGGCGTCGAGAGCGGCGAGCCACTTGGACAACGCGTCGGCGCGCTTGTCGAACTCCTTCCAGCGGACGCGGCGTTGTCCGTCCACGAGCGCCGGCGCGTTCGGGTACTCGGCTGCTACGAGCTCCCAGACGTCGGCAAAATTCCAGTTGGTGTCCACTTCGCCAGCCTAAGTGCGCCGGCCGATCCGAGTCACATGCTCTACTGTCGCCGAGATGGACCTCGCGCCGGCACCGGATGACCATCCGGCACGAGTGGATATCCGGAACTGGTTGGAGCAAAACCCTTCACCAACCCCACGACAGCTGGCGGAGGCCGGATATGTCGCGCCACACTGGCCGCGTCCGTGGGGACTGGGCGCGGGACCGGTCGAACAGTTGGTGATCGACGAAGAGCTTCGCCGCGCGGGCGTGCGCCGTCCATCCAATCCGATCGGAATCGGTTGGGCGGCTCCCACGATCATTCACGCGGGCACGCAGGAGCAGAAAGACAGGTACCTGCTTCCGCTGCTTTCAGGGGAGGAGACCTGGTGCCAGCTCTTCAGTGAACCGGGTTCGGGATCGGATCTCGCTTCGTTGGCGACCAGGGCGATCCGGGACGGAGACGAATGGGTTGTCGAAGGTCAGAAGGTCTGGACGAGCTTTGCCCAAGGAGCCTCCTTCGGCATCCTGCTGGCCCGTACCGACCCCGATGCGGAGAAACACCGCGGCATCTCTTATTTCATCTGCCCCATGGACTCGGTAGGCGTGACCGTTCGACCGATCGTCGACATGACCGGCGCAGCTCTGTTCAACGAGGTGTTCCTCGACGGCGTGCGGTTGCCTGCTCGAAATCTCGTAGGCGAGGTGAACGGCGGCTGGGCGCTCGCGAAGGTGACCCTCGGAAACGAACGTGTCTCGCTCTCCGGGGAAGGCGCTCTTTGGGGCCAAGGCCCGACCGCTCAGGATCTCCTCGACTTGGTCGGACGACACGGTCCGGTGCGCGATGCGCTGATGCGCGAACGACTCGCCCGCCTCTGGTCGGAGGGGGAGGTACTCCGTCTGATCCGCTTGCGTACGGTGGGCGCACAGTTGAGCGGCCGGCCTCCGGGGCCCGAGTCGTCGGTGCGCAAGGCCCTCGCCGATTCCCACGGGCAACGGATCATGCAGCTCGCCGTGGACATTGCCGGATCGTGGGGCCTGCTCGCTGACGGCGGCCCGGAAGAGGGCCTGCAACATCGGGCCGTAAACGACCCCCCCGGGGGATGGCAGTCGCCGTCGCCGGATTCGGTCGTTTGGGCGAAGGGCTTTCAGTTCTCGCCGGCCCTCACGATCGGAGGGGGAACAGCGGAGGTCCAGCGAAACATCATCGCCGAGAAGGTGTTGGGGTTCCCGTCAGATCACTCTTAGTGAAAGTTGTGGAGCTCCTTTTGTGGGTGAGTGTCACTCCCGGTGACGACTTGAGCCTGCCCTGAGCGTTGTTCATCGCAAGCTTGGCGAAAGCGCGGAAATGTTCGATGCTGGCCGCAAGGAAGTCGAAAGGCCGGCGTTTCAAGCTACGTACTGTGAGTTAAGAACCACGACATGTGGTTCCGTCGACAGGGGCACCAGGGGGTCGCAGATTGTCCCATCCGGAGACGACGGCGATGAATGACGCGCGTCCTGGGGTCGACGAGGCCCCGCTCGCATCTGAAGAATCTCTTCCCCCCGGAACCGCGGCGCTGCTGAAGCGCTGGCTCGAAGCCGTGTCCGTTGCCGAACCTGCGTCACCTTCGGAAGCTGACGCTGCGTTCCCCGAGCGCGAGGCGCGTGACGTGCTCGAAGCCTTGCTCGACCATATGCGAGGCGCAGTTCCCGGCAAGCTCGAATCAGCCGGACGCGCTTGGGGACGCGCCCACCGGTCGGTCGGCGGCGTCGTGGAGCACCTGTCGCGCCTGCGGGAGATCTTTCTCACCTCGAGTCTCGGCAACCTTCTCGAGATCCACCGCGCGCTAGACCGCATCACGGCCGTAGCGACCGTGGAAGTGACGGCGCGTATAGAGCGTGTGTCACGGACGGACGCTCTGACCGGAGTGGGCAACCGGCGTGCATTCGACGAGACGATCCAGGCGACACTCTCTGCGGCGTCTCGTCAGGGACACGAGGTAACAGTCGTCGCCGTCGACCTCGACGGGCTGAAGAAGATAAACGACTCCCAGGGCCATGCCGCCGGGGACGCCACGCTCGTCTCACTGGTCGGCGCGTTGAACGACGAGCTGCGCGACGAGGACACCATCTTTCGTCTCGGTGGTGACGAGTTCGTGATGGTGCTTCCGTTCACGTCGGTGGATGTCGCGGGCGCTCTCATGCGGCGCGTTGCCGACGCAGGAGCTCCTTCGTTCGCCTGGGGAGCGGCGGGCTATCCGCAGGACGGCACCGAACCGAAAGACGTCGTGGACGCCGCCGACAGAGACATGTACAGAAACCGCGGGATCAACCGTGCTCCCGCGAAGAACGCCCGCAAAGTCGCCTCGGCTGAGCGCTGGAATCCGGCTCGCTCGAGGAGGCTTGTCTGGATACCCGCGGCAGCCGTGGTCGCGGCGTCGGTCGCGATCGCACTCTTCTCGACCACTTCAAGCCCCCGGACGTCCGCGAAGAAACCCCCCACGGGCACGGCTCGTGCTCGCACCGCCGTACCCGGCACATCCGGCTCCCCTACCGGTGGCTTGGCTGCGGCTCCTGGCTCCAGCACCGGATCGGTTCCTCCCCAAGGGGTGTCGGGATCGCTACCGAACGCCGCAACGGCGAGTTTCACGGAGCCCCTGGCGTCGACGCAGGCGGCCCCGGGAACATCGGCTCGAGGAGTCGGCGCGGGCGCGATACCGTCGTCAGGCGGCTCGGTTTCGGCCTCCCCAGGAGGGAACACGACGGGCGGGTCGGGAGGCGCATCGGCCTCGAGCGGAGGGAGCTCGACCGGACAGGCACCCGGACCCAGCAGGTCGGGGGGTGTGGTCGGGACCGTCAGCCAGCTTCTCTCACCGGTTCCGGTCGTCGGAGGAAGCGGAGGTCTCGTCTCGGTGGTCGACCAGCTGCTCACCGGTAGCGCCGCCGCCCCCGCTTCGAACGCGGCCACCCAATCGACCGTCGCCTCCGTGGTGACCGGCTCGCTCGGCATCGGCTGATCTCTTCACGGCCAGTCGGACGAACTGAGCGAACCCATCAGGGTGGCTCAAGTGAGCCCCGTGTGACGCGCCTTTTATCTCGAAGATCACCGCTCCTTCGATCTGCACGCTGAGTGCCTCGGTCGCCCTGCGGTGGCGGTCGATGGATCGCTCGCCCCTGCCGAGCACTACAGGGACGACCACCTCACCGGTGCCAAAGGGAGCGCCACGCTCTCGCAGGTCCGCCAGCTCCGAGACGAGCGCCGGACCGTCCGCACGCCGCTCCTGCTTCGCATGTTCGGGGAGGCGCTCCCAGGCCTCGTCGCTCACCACCCTCCGGAAGAACGCCTCGGCGTGTGCAGCGGCATCGCCCGCAGGGTCGAGCGCTCTTCGCCTTGGCCACCAATCGAACCATGGAGTGGGGGGTTCGTAGAGGCCGACGGCCCTCACGAGGGGCGGGGCGGCGACCGCGGCGCCGAGGACTATGTCGGCACCGAAGGAGTGCCCGATCAAAACGGACTTGCGGCCGCGCACGATCTCGAGCAGGTCCTCGACGTGTCGCTCGAACGGGGACCCCCCTCGGTCGGCGCCAGGCCCGGCGGCCTCGCGGGATCGGTGGTAACCGCGGCGGTCGTAGGTGATCACGTGGAGGTCCGAAAGCCTCCGTACGACCCTGGCGAAACTGGTCCCGCGGTCGAGCGATCCGTGGACCAGGACCACGAGAGGCGAACCGGGGTCTGTGGGGGCCCCGTGGCTCGGCGCGTGCTCCACCACGTGCAGGCCGAGGGCCGTATCTGGCACGGCGACAGCCTGGCGGGGGAGCGTCCGCCTGCGCCAGATCGCTGCCCGACGGCACGGATTCTCCGCAAGAGTCCGCCTCGCCCCACCGTTGTCCACATAGACATAGGAGGTCTTCGGGGAGACCTCCGTGAAATCCGCCGGGGGGCGACATGAACGAGATCAGCGGAAACCGCTCGAGCCTCGCAGAAGCCGAGGCTGCACTTGGAGCAATGATGGGTACGGCCAGCGCGGACGGTGCTTGCGGAGGGCCCTGGACCCACGAGATAACTCCAGTCGTGAAGAACTGCGGAGTCGTCTCCTCCAATCACCGCCCGGTGCTGCAAGTGAACCCGGTCTGGTTGCGGGATCTCGTGTCGCGCGATGAGCTGAAGATCCTCGGCGACGAGATGCGCACGTGGTTCGCGATCCAGAGCGAGGTCGTGCGTTGCAACCGCACACAGCGGCACCAGAGGGGTCGCTGCGTAGCAGCTTGATCATCATCCCGTGAGCGATCTCACGGCTTTGTGACCGGTCGACTGCCGTTCGTCACTCGACCAGGGGACTTTTTCATCGGGACCGTTAGGATCGTGGCCGTGGACGACGGCAGATCCCCCGCAAACGTGCCCACGGGGGGCGCCTTCGGTCCAAACGCCTGGCTCGTCGACGACATGTACGAGCAGTACCGCGCAGACCCGTCGGCGGTGAGCGAATCGTGGCGTGAATTCTTCGCTGATTACGCGCCCAGCTCCGCGCCGGACGTTGCGACCGCTGCGGGGCGCTCGAACCTCGACACGGAGGAGGCGCCTCGAACTAGCGATGGCGGGAGCTCCCCGAAGTCTCGGCAGGACACCACCTCAAAGCCCTCTCCCACCGGTAACGGGGCCGCGACGCCCATCAAGTCGAAGACGGCGGTCGCCGAACCGGCGGTAGCACGCGACGATGGATCGCCGGTCCCACTTCGCGGTGCTGCGTCGAGGCTCGCCTCGAACATGGAGAGATCGCTCTCCGTGCCGACTGCGACGAGCGTCCGCACGGTCCCGGCAAAGCTCCTCGAGGTCAACCGTTCCGTGCTGAACAAGCATCTGGCGCTCACGAGCGGGATGAAGGTGAGCTTCACCCACTTGATCGGGTTCGCGGTGGTCCGGGCCCTTCGGGCGGTCCCGGCCATCAACTCCAGCTATGTAACAGACGCCGACGGAAAGGGGACCGCCGGGGTTGTCCACCATTCCAAAGTGGGCCTGGGTCTGGCGGTCGACGTCGCCAAACCCGACGGGACGAGGACACTGTTCGTCCCGGTGCTCCGTGAAGCGGAGGCCATGGACTTCCGGTCGTTCGTCGTCGCGTACGAAGACCTCGTTCGGAAGGTCCACACGAACAAAGCCTCAGCCGACGACTTCGCAGGCGCCACGGTGACGCTCACGAACCCCGGGACCCTCGGCACCGTCCAGTCGGTTCCGCGCCTCATGACGGGACAAGGCGCGATCATCGGCGTGGGCGCACTCGGTTATCCCGCGCAATACCTGGCGGCCGACCGACGGAGCCTCGCGGCACTCGGCGTGGGGCCTGTTGTCACGCTCACCTCCACCTATGACCACCGGATAATCCAAGGTGCGGAGTCGGGACTCTTCCTCGCAGAGGTCGCGCAGCGACTGATGGGCGAGCACAGGTTCTACGACGAAGTCTTCGAAGCGATGGACGTGCCCTATGAGCCCATCCCGTGGCACAAGGACACGAACGCCCTCGACGCGGAGAATCAGAAGGCCGTCAAGCAGGCGCACGTCCAGAGCCTCGTGAACATGTACAGGGTGCGAGGCCATCTGATCGCCGACCTCGACCCGCTTTCGGCGGAGCGCCGCCCGCTTCATGCCGAGCTCGACCCAAACTCTTACGGGCTCACGATCTGGGACCTCGACCGGGAGTTCCTGGTGGACGGCCTTGCAGGAAAGGGCGTTCTCACCCTCGGCGAAGCGTTGGACGTTCTTCGCGATGCGTACTGCAGGACGCTCGGGATCGAATACATGCACATCCAGGATCCCGCTCAGAAGCGTTGGGTGCAGGAGCACGTAGAAGGTGCGTCCATCGTTCTCACCAACGAGGAACAGCGCCACATACTCGACCGGCTGAATGCGGCAGAAGCCTTCGAGCGTTTCCTGCACACCCGCTATGTGGGCCAGAAGCGTTACGGGCTCGAAGGAGCCGAGTCCGCGATCGTCCTCCTCGACGCCCTACTCGACGACGCCGTGTCCGTGGGGATGTCCGAGGCGGTCCTCGGAATGGCTCACCGCGGTCGCCTGAACGTCCTGGCAAGCGTCGCCGGCAAGTCCTACCGGGAGATATTCGCCGAGTTCGAGGGAAACCTGGATCCCCAGTCGGTTCAGGGATCGGGAGACGTCAAGTACCACAAGGGCGTCGTAGGCAAGTTCGTCGGGAGGACGGGAGGACAGCTCGTCGTCACGATCGCGGCCAATCCGTCGCATCTGGAAGCCGTCGATCCTGTGGTGGAAGGCATGGCACGCGCGAAGCAGGAACAGCTGAGCTCAGGGCGCCGTTTCGACGTGCTCCCTGTTCTCATCCATGGTGATGCCGCCTTTGCGGGGCAGGGAGTCGTGGCAGAGACGTTGGAGCTTTCACAGCTGACCGGCTACACGACGGGCGGGACGGTGCACCTGGTCATCAACAACCAGCTCGGGTTCACGACGGCACCGCAGTCCGCCCGTTCCTCGGTGTATCCCACCGATGTCGCCAAGACAGTGCAGGCTCCGATCCTGCATGTTAACGGTGACGATCCTGAAGCAGCCGTACGAGCGGCGCGTCTCGCGTTCGGCTTCCGCCAGGCGTTCCACAAAGACGTCGTCATCGACCTCGTGTGTTATCGGCGCTACGGGCACAACGAAGGAGACGACCCGAGCTACACACAGCCGAAGATGTACGCAATCATCGAGAAGCTGCGTTCGGTCCGAAAGCTCTACACCGAAGCGCTGGTTCGAAGGGGCGACATCACGCTCGAGGAGGCCGAACAAGCGCTCGACGACTTCCAGGCGCGCCTTCAAAGTGCGCTCGACGAGACGAGGCAAGCAGCACCCCCGAAGCTCACTTCGCTCCCGCCTCCGCCTCCGCCGGTCCCCGAGAGACAGGACATGAGCACCGGAGTGGACCGTCCGGTGCTCGAGCGCCTCGTCCGCGCCGCCACCGCCGTCCCACCGGACTTCACACTTCATCCGAAGCTCGCACGTCAGTTCGAGCAACGCTCGAAACTCGTCGAGAGCGGACATGTCGACTGGGCACTCGCGGAGACCCTGGCCTTCGGGTCGATCCTTCTCGAGGGAGCCGACGTGCGCCTGGCGGGCCAGGACACGAGAAGAGGTACCTTCAGCCAACGTCACGCCTTGCTCGTCGATTACGACACCGGGCGCGAGTGGATCCCTCTGGCGCATCTCGAATCAGAGGACACCGGTCGCTTCACGGTGCTCGACTCGTTGCTGTCCGAGTACGCGGCGCTGGGCTTCGAGTACGGGTACTCGGTCGAAGCTCCCGAAGCGTTGGTGGCGTGGGAGGCGCAGTTCGGAGATTTCGCGAACGGTGCGCAGATCGTGATCGACAACTTCCTCGTGGCGGCAGAGGACAAATGGGGCCAGCAATCCGGTCTCGTGCTCCTTCTCCCGCACGGTTTCGAGGGCCAGGGCCCCGAACACTCGTCCGCGCGGATCGAGAGGTTCCTCAACTTGTGCGCGGAAGGAAACATGCGCCTGGCTCAGCCGACAACCGCCGCCCAGTACTTCCACCTGCTGCGCTCGCAGGTGCGTGGTGCGATCAGGCGCCCCCTCGTGATCTTCACTCCCAAGTACTTGCTGAGAGCGCGGCCGAGTCGGTCTGCGATCGAGGAATTGTCCTCCGGCGGCTTTTCATCGGTGCTCGACGACCCAACCGCAACCGCTGGGGCAGAGGCGGCGGTCGATCCGCAGACCGTACGGCGGGTTCTCCTTTGTTCGGGAAAGATCGCCTTCGACCTCGTCTCGAGACGCGAGAAACTGCTTTCGGAGGGGTCTGAGCTGCCACCGCCGGGTCTCGATCCGGCGGCCGTGTCCGTCGTGCGAGTGGAGCAGCTCTATCCGTGGCCGGAGGAGAGCTTGGCCGGCGCACTCGGCCGCTACCCCGGGGCGGACGAGGTCGTATGGGTCCAGGAGGAGCCTGAGAACATGGGGGCCTGGTCTTATGCCCACGGCCGGCTTCATCGCCTGCTGCGCGAGAGATACAAGCTCACCCACGTGAGCAGGGTGGAATCTGCCAGTCCTGCGTCGGGAAGCGCCGCCCTCCACCAGCTCGAACAGGAAGATCTCTTGGCTCGTGCCTTTTCATGAGGCAAATTGTCGCTGGTGCATCTGCTCGATAGCTCGAACCCAAGGCTGAGGCGCGCCCTCCTGGCGGCGGCCCTTATGGTCGGCTCCGCCCTCCTGTCCCAGTTGCCCGCGCCCGCCTCGTACGCGGTCACTCGCCAGAGCTTGGAGCGCGCCGCACACAGAAGCCCCCGTTTCACCACGGTGGAACCCGGATACTGGGTGGCGACCTCCGCCGGACAGGTGTTCAACTTCGGCTCGGCGCCTGCGAACGGTGATCTTCCTTCCAGCGGAATAACTCCGAGCAAACCGGTGGTGGGAATGGCGCTCGACCCCTCGAGCGACGGCTACTGGCTGGTGGCGTCCGACGGGGGGGTCTTCACCTTCGGTGGCGCACAGTTCTACGGGTCGACGGGTGCCCTGCGGTTGAAGCAACCCATCGTCGGGATCGCACCCACTCCTGACGGAGGCGGCTACTGGTTGGTGGCGTCCGACGGAGGCATCTTCACCTTCGGAGACGCACCTTTCTACGGATCCACGGGCGCCCTTCGGCTGAACAAGCCGGTGGTCGCAATGGCGCCGACTCCCGACGGCGGCGGCTACTGGCTGGTCGCGTCCGACGGCGGCATCTTCACATTCGGGGACGCACCTTTCTACGGATCCACCGGCGCCCTTAGGCTCAACAAGCCGGTGGTCGGAATGGCACCCACGCCTAACGGAGGTGGCTACTGGTTGGTGGCGTCCGACGGCGGCATCTTCACATTCGGGGATGCACCCTTCTACGGATCCACGGGAGCCCTTAGGTTGAACCAACCGATCGTCGGAATGGCACTCGACGACGCGTCGGGTGGTTACTGGCTCGTGGCCGCCGACGGCGGCATCTTCAGCTTCAATGCACAGTACGAGGGCTCCGCCGCGACCGCAGCCCGGGACGCACCGGTGATCGGGATGGTGGAGGCCGTCCCCGAACTCGAGCGGCCGACGATCGCTCTCGGATCGACGGCGGACGCAAACGGATACTGGCTGGCGGCCGCCGACGGCACGGTTTCGCCCTTCGGTGACGCGAGCAGCCTGGGTAGCGCGAGCTCGCCGGACAAGTCGATCGACGGTATGGCCGTCACACCGGACGGGAACGGCTACTGGCTCTGCGACTCGCACGGCAACGTCTTTCCGTTCGGAGACGCCGTCAGCTATGGGTCACTCGTCGCAGAGAAGATCAACCCAACCAATCCGATCCAAGGGATGGCCTCCACCTCAGACGGCAAGGGGTATTGGCTCGTCGATTCGACCGGTTCGGTCTACAGCTTCGGCGACGCCAACTACCACGGCTCGGCTGTCGGAGAAGGGATCAACGTCGACGACGTCATCGACATCGTCAGCACGCCCGACGGCGGCGGCTACTGGATGCTCGGTGCCGACGGAACCGTCTACCCCTTCGGTGACGCCGCAACCCTCGGATCGTGGCGGGGATCGTCTTCGGACATCGTCATCGGAATCGCTCGCACAGCCGATGGAAAGGGCTATTGGCTGGTGGACGTGAGCGGAGACGTCGAGAACTTCGGCGACGCTGCCAACGACGGACAACCGACCTCGGACCAACTGACCTCGTTCATAACGAACATAACCGCCACACCGGACGGAGCCGGATACTGGCTCGTGGGCTACGACGGCAACGTCTACCCGTTCGGGGATGCGAAGTCGTTCGGCTCTACGGTGAACCAGCCCTGAGGATCACGGCATTCAGCTGAGGGCTATGCCGACGACGTCTTCGAGGGCTTTGATGGCGTCGTCGGTTCGGACGACCTTGATTGTGGTCATGCCGAGCGCTCGTGCGGGCTTGAGGTTCACCCCTAGGTCGTCGAGGAAGACCGCATTTTGCGGCTCGATGTCCAGCTTCTCGCAGGCCAGCATGTAGAAACGGGGATCGGGTTTTCTTATCCCGGTGACCGATGACTCGAGCACCAGGTCGAAGAGCCGTAGAAGCTCTGCGGCGTCCGAGCGCTCGGCCGCCCACGGGCCCTCCATCGACGAAAAGTTGTTGGTGAGCAATGCAGTCTTGAAATGGGCGGAGCAGCGACGCACCGCCTCCACCATCTCGGGTCGCATCGCTCCCGTGAGGCCATCGAAGAGCTTGCGGGTGTCCAGGCGACCTCCCGCAAGGGCGGCCTCCTTCTCGAATGCCTCACAGAAGTCGTCGAATGTGAGCTCACCCCGCTCCAACCGGGCCCAGGCGTTCTCATCGGGATTCGCCGTGTTCAGCTGGCGGATGAAGTCCTCCGGCAAGCCGTTTTCACGCTCGTACTTTTTGAAAGAGTCGAAGGGGCCATCGACGATGACGCCTCCCATGTCGAACAGCACGGCCTCTATCTTGTGAGGCCTCGACGACACGCCCACGATCCGCCGTTCAGGTGAGGAGATCTTGGGCCACGCCGTACCACAGTTGAGCGGACAGGCCCAGGGAGTCGACGTCCACTCGCTCGTCGATCCCGTGGAACATGGTCGCGTAGTCCTCGAAAGTGAGACGCCTGCTGAAGAGGCCGAACCCGTACGCGACGCTTCCGAGCCGGCGGAAGAACCGAGCATCGGTGGCGCCGACCGTGAGAAAAGGAACGCAGCGGGCCTCGGGATATG
The DNA here is from genome assembly GCA_963737015.1 of uncultured Acidimicrobiaceae bacterium. Lineage (GTDB taxonomy): Bacteria > Actinomycetota > Acidimicrobiia > Acidimicrobiales > UBA8190 > CAVTQZ01. Next base: position 521,310 of record CAVTQZ010000001.1, read on the forward strand.
CATGGCGGGAAATGCGTTCGAGCACGTCCCACAGGGGGGTGTCCGCCGGAGAGGTGGTGGCGGGATCCTCCGAGTGCCAAACGACGTCGACATCGGATGCAAGCTCACCCAGCGCCTCGGCGAGCATCTGCTCCACTTCCGGCTTTCCCCAGCCAGGGAGCACACGGATGTCGACCTGAAGTTGCACGCGGTCGGGTATCACGTTCACCTTCGTGCCCGCGGTCATCATGGTCGGCGCAATCGTGGTGTGGGTGCAGGCATGGGCCTGGCGCGCCAGGCCAAGGGCCGGGAAGCTCTCGCAGAAACTCTCGACCCTCTCGGGATCAAGGAGCTCCTCGCTGATGTCCTTTGGCAGGCCGATCCCGTTTACGAACCTGCGCCAAGCTTCGTGGATCTCGGCTGGCAGTCGGTGCTCGGCGAGGCGCCGCACCACCTCTGCAGCCTTTACGAGAGCGTTGTCGGTTCGAAGCGGCTGGGAGGCGTGACCGGGTGTTCCGCGCACGGTGAGCGTGCACCACCAGGCGCCCTTCTCGCCGGTGATGACCGGCAGACGTACATCGCTTTCTCCCCCCGGACCGACCATCGGAAAGCCCCCCGCCTCCGTTATGACGAAGTCGGCGCGCACGTGCTCGGGCACCTGCTCGGTAAGCCACTGCGCGCCGTGCGTTCCGAGGCCTTCCTCGTCGGCGACGCCGATGAACAACAGATCGCCGTCGGGGCGAAAGCCGTCTCGCGCCAGGTGGCGTAACGCCACAGCCATGGACGAGGTGAGGTTCAGCATGTCGACGGCTCCGCGTCCCCAGACTTCGCCGTCCACGAGCTCGGCCCCGAAGGGATCGCGCTGCCAGTCGTCTGCATTTGCGGGGACGACGTCGGTGTGTCCGAGCAGGAGCAGCGAGGGCGAACCGGCCGAGCGGCCTTCGACACGTGCTACAACCGAGTTGCGACCCGACAAGGGCTCATAGGTTTCGAGGTCGATCCCAGGAACGTCCAACACAGCCGAAAGCACCTCGGCATTTCGATGCTCGTGCCCTGAGCCTGCCGTCCCGTCGTTGACGCAGGCATTCAGGATCATCTGCCTGAGAAGCTCGGTGACCTCACCGCTCAGGTCCGTGCCGGCCATCTCGAGCATCCTACGGCTGTCGAATCAGCGGTGGTTGACTGGCGCCAGCGATGAACAGCAAGTTCGTGGTGGTCGACGGATCGAACATAGCTACCGAGGGACGGTCGACACCGAGCCTCGACCAGCTCGACGAGGCGGTGAGCGAGTTCCAGCGGCAGTTCCCCGACCAGCAGGTGATCGTGGTCGTGGACGCGACCTTCGGTCACAGGATCGACCCGAGCGAGAGAAAAGCTTTCGACGAGGCGATCGCGCATGGCGAGATCGTCTCGCCCCCCGCAGGCGCGATCGGCAGGGGAGACGCCTTCCTCCTGCGCATCGCCGAACGCGTCACCGCTCAGATCCTCTCGAACGATTCATTTCAGGAGTTTCATTCCGATCATCCATGGCTCTTCGACGAAGGGAGGCTCATCGGCGGTACACCCGTGCCGGGGATCGGATGGATATTCACCCCCCGCATTCCGGTGAGAAGTCCACGCGGTCGTGCCACGAAAACGAGTCCTCGTGGCTCGGCGGCGGCCCAACCTGTGCCGCGCAAGGCTCCCCGAAAAGTCCCTCAGACGAAGGCGCCGGCAACCCCGGCAAAGCGCGCGCCGGCAAAGAAGGTCGCGAAGCAGAAGAAGGGGACTCAGGCAGCTCCTGCGAAGAAGGCCACGAAGGCGACCAAGGCCCCGAAACGAGAGGCGCCGCCGCCGGCCAAGAAGGCGAGCTCCTCCGCCGGGCGCGCGAGGAAACAGGCCACGAAGGCCTCGAAGGCCTCGAAGACCGCCAAGGTCCTCGCGAAGGCCACGAAGGTGGCCAAGAAGGCCGCGAGGCCGGAAAAGAAAGTGACCGGGCCCGCACCGAAAGTCGGCCGCAGCCGTCCGCGCCGGGAGGCGGACGCCGGCCTCGAAGGAGCGACGAACGACCCCGTCACCTTCCTCGAATTCGTGAGCGAGCACCCGATCGGAAGCCGAGTCGAAGGGCAAGTCACGTCGTTCACCTCGCACGGAGCCATGGTCGACGTCGGGCAGATGCACTGCTACGTGCCGCTCAAGGGCCTCGGTGTGCCGGCCCCGACGAGCGCCCGGGAGGTGCTCAAACGCGGGGATAGAAGAGCCTTCGTGTTGATCGAATTGGACGTGGCGCGCCGAGGAGCTGAGCTAGCGCTGCCCGCCGTGGCGTCGCGGGGGCGGTCTACCCGCCAAAGGTCCAGGTGAGCCCGGCAGGGCACTTCGTCCCTTAAGCCTCTGCCCTGGTCAAGAATGGGCCCGAAAGTGTCGATTAAACGTCGTGGCCAGGAGCGACTCGATTCTTCGCCTGGTCGTCGGCCGACTTCGCCGCGCGACGAGCAAGCTGGTACGGCCGCGCCCGGGAGACGAGTCAGGGTTCTCATTGATCGAGGTCCTCCTCGCGCTCGTGCTCCTGCTCGCGGCACTGGTCGCGTCGACGAGCCTCGTGACCACCGCCCTGAAGGTCGGTGGCAATTCGCGCCTCAAGCAGGTAGCCACTGACATCGCGTCGGGAGAGCTCGACTCGGCCGTTCAGTCAGGCGCAACGCAGCTCCTCACGGAGATGGGTTTCAGCGGGTTGGGCAGCGTTGCGGCCGTCTCGTCGGTTTCCGAGGGCGGCGTCAATTATTCGGTCGAGCGTGAGGTCCAGCCCGGAACCTCGGCCTGTGCGGCACCTCAGTCGGGTGTGCCGAACGAGCTGAAGGTGACCGTGTGGGTCAGCTGGCAGGCGGGTGCCTCAGGTACCTGGTGGAGCGGATCTTCGGCGACGAACAAGCTCGTCCAGGAATCGACTCTGGTGGCGGTGCCGGCCACAGCCCTCAACGCCAACGACGGCTCGATTCTCGTGAAGATCACGGACGACCTCGGGAACCCGCAGTCGCTCGTGCAGATAACGCTGACACCGCCCGGCACCGAGCAGGTCGACAGCACGGACGCCGGTTGTGCCTTGTTCGCCAACCTGGCACCTGGTTCGTACACCGTGACGGCGTACCGCTCGGGCTGGATCGACTCGAATAACGACGTTTCCAACGGCGTTCCGTCTCAGCCGAGCTGGACCGCCAATGTCACCGCCGGGAACGTCACCACCGTTCCGGGCTCGGCTCCGCTCTACTACGCGCAGGCTGCCCATGTGTCGGAGAACTTCACCACATCGTCCGGGAACCTGCCTACTCTCGCCGTCAACGGCAATCCTGGCGGATCGTTAGCGCTGCCACTCTCCTTCTACAACAGCACGTACCTCACTAGTCCCTATGTATCGACCTCTCCGGCCCAGGTCTTCCCCTTCCGCAGCACCACCCCGGGCTACACAGTCGTTCCTACGAGTTGCAACGACGCCAACGGCCTTCCCGACGAATACACCAATGGAGTATCCAACGGGAGCACCGCGGACGGAGTGGGCCTGTCATCGCTCACGCCCGGAGGAAACACCACAGCGAACTTCTCGCTCACGCCGGTCCAGGTCGCCGTCACCGACTCCCACGGCAACCAGCTTCAAGGGGCGAGCGTCACGGCGTCCGCTTCGACACCCACGGGGGGCACCGATTCGTCCTGCGGTTCGGGGTCACTGGCTATGCCCACGCTCTCCCTGGGAGCGACATGTCCCGGTGGAAGCGGGTGTGCCGTTCAAACTGCCTATCATTCGTCAGCCGGCACAGAAGTCGATGCGATCCTCGCTTCTTACGTCCACTTCTTGCCTCGGCCCACGGTGCTTTCGGCTGCCCGTCACCGATCGGTGCCGCGTCGGTCGAACACTCAGAGGAATCCACAATCACGCGGAGGTGTAACTCCGCACGTCCCTGCGGTGACGTCCCAGATCCCGAACCCGTCGCACTCCAATGCCTCTGCGGGGACTTCGGGTGCCCTGAACGAGTCGGCCCTTCCCTCGACCTCGCGCAGGACCAACACCACGCTCACTTCGAGCGCTGTGCGTGTCGTGCATGGTCAAGTCGTCACATTCACCGCTTCCGTCACGGGCGCCTCAGCTGGTTCGGTAGGCCCTACCGGTACGGTGACGTTCGAAGACCGAGACGGCTTCCTGGGAACTGCCACGTTGACCAACGGTGTAGCCGATTACACGTCCTCAACGCTCGCCGCGGGCGGGACCCACAGCATCACCGCGGTTTATGGCGGAGATCAGAACTTTGCGGCATCGGCATCCCACACGCTAAACGTCGAGGTGAAGAAGGCGGCTTCTAAGACCACCCTCGTCTCGAATCTGGGCCAAAGCACGCAGGGCCAAGCCGTCACCTTCACAGCAAGTGTCGTCGCAGTCGGGCCGGGCTCCGGCCTGCCCGGAGGCAAGGTCCTGTTCGAAGACGGCACCAGGACGATTCACTCGAGCAACCTCCACGATGGGTTCGTCGTCTTCACGACATCATCGTTGTCGGATACCAGGCACAACATCACAGCCGTCTACGAAGGCAGTGCCGACGTCGGCTCCTCCAGGTCCGGGGAACTCACCCGGCAGGTGACGCATGCGGACACGAGTGTGGTACTGACATCGAGCGCGAATCCTGTACAGCCCGGCGCACCGGTCAACTTCGTCGCAACAGTGGTGCCGGTCTCCCCGGCGTCGGGAACGCCGACTGGAAAAGTCGTCTTCAAAGACGGCAACAAGGTGCTTGATAGGTCGAGTTTGAAGGACGGGATCGCTAACTTCGTGACGTCGTCACTGGTTCCCGGGTCGACACACGCGATCACGGCTGTCTACCACGGAAGCAAGAACTTCAAGGGATCCTCGTCGAACGTGCTGTCCACGACGGTCCTTACGTCGGTCACTACCGGCGACGCACCGAAAGCGACTCTCGACTCGTGGTACGGCCACTTCAACCCCAGATCCAATGCGCGGCTCTTGTCGGCAGTGGCCACGCAGACCACGATCTCCTCGAACGCCAACCCGAGCACGTACGGCCAGTCGGTGACGCTCACGGCCACCGTCTCGCCCGACGACGGCGGGGGCTCGGTGGCCTTTTACCAGAACGGGTCCTCGATATCCGGCTGTACGGCTCAAACGCTCTCGAACGTGGGGGGCAGTTATCAGGCCACCTGCACAACGACGGCCTTGTCGGGGGGCACTGACACCATCAGCGCTACCTACAGCGGTGACACCTCGTACGCGACATCGACGACGACTTCCACGACCCTTGCCGACGTCACGGGTCACGGGAACACGGGCACTCCGCAAGGGGGGGTAACCATAGGGACCAGCGGCCCCACGACTTTGAGCGCAAACGCGATCTCTCTCGACGGCTCGACCGGTTGGGTGCAGACCACGAACTCCTACTCGGGCCCCACAACGTTTTCCATCGTCGCCTGGTTCAAGTCGAGTAGCTCTTCGGGCGGGTCCATAGCTGGATTCACAAACGTCCAAGGCAACTCGGGCCAGTCGAGCTGGGACCGCCAGCTCTGGTTGGACAACAGCGGAAAACTGGTGTTCGGCGTCTACCCCGGGGCTACCGACGAGGTGACATCGCCCTCGGCTTACAACAACGGTCAATGGCACCTGGCCGTGGCGGTGCTCGGTGCGTCCGGTCAGCAGCTGTATGTGGACGGAACGAAGGTTGTTTCCAACTCGTCGGTCACCACGGCGCAGAGCTACACGGGTTATTGGCACGTCGGCTGGGCCAGCGAGTCGAGCTGGCCCGACGCCCCCACGTCCAGCTACTTCAACGGGTCGTTGGCCGAAGCGGCCATCGTCCCGTCGCAGCTCTCGGCGGCGCAGATCACCACCCTTTACGGAGAAGCGAGCACATCGGCCTTCGCCACCTACATGGGCGGGCTCTCGCCGACCTCTTACTGGCCGATGCAGCAGGGAAACGTGACGCAAACCGTCAACAAGGCGAGCACCACGATTTCGGTCACCTCGAGCGTCAACCCGAGCACTTATGGCCAATCTGTCATGTTCACGGCGACCGTGTCCGAGACGGCTCCGGGGAACGCGACCGGGACCGTGACTTTCAAGGACGGAGCCACCACGCTCGGTACCGGGACGCTCAGCAACGATGTCGCGACTTACACGACGTCGAGCCTCTCGGTCGCGACCCACAGCATCACGGCCGTCTACGCGGGTGACTCGAACTTCTCGGGCTCCACCTCGAGCACTCTCTCGCAAGTGGTGAACCAGGCGAGCTCCACGACGACCCTTACCTCGAGCGCCAACCCGAGCGTCTACGGCCAGTCCGTCACGTTCACCGCCACCGTCGCCGCAGTGTCACCTGGATCGGGCACTGCCACCGGCACCGTCACGTTCAAGGACGGAGCGACGACGCTCGGAACGGGGACCTTGAGCGGTGGAGTCGCCACGTACACGACCTCGTCGCTCGCGCTCGGCACGCACAGCGTCACCGCCGCCTACGGAGGCGACACGAACTTCAAGAGCTCCACCTCGAGCACCCTTTCGCAGGTGGTGAACCAGGCGAGCTCCACCACTACCCTCACCTCGAGCTCGAACCCGAGCGTCTACGGCCAGTCCGTCACGTTCACCGCGACGGTCGCCGGGGCTTCGCCCTCCACGGGAACTCCGACCGGCACCGTCACGTTCAAGGACGGAGGGACGACTCTCGGAACGGGGACCTTGAGCGGTGGAGTGGCCACGTACACGACCTCGTCGCTCGCGCTCGGCACGCACAGCGTCACCGCCGCCTACGGAGGCGACACGAACTTCAAGAGCTCCACCTCGAGCACTCTTTCGCAGGTGGTGAACCAGGCGAGCTCCACCACTACCCTCACCTCGAGCCTGAACCCGAGCCAGTACAACCAGTCCGTCACGTTCACCGCCACCGTCGCAGCGGCCTCGCCGGCGACAGGCACTCCGACCGGCACAGTCACGTTCAAGGACGGAGGCACAACCCTCGGGACCGGGACCTTGAGCGGAGGGGTCGCGACGTACTCGACTTCGACCCTCAGCATCGGCACCCACAGCATCACCGCGGTCTACGGAGGCGACACGAACTTCACTGGTTCGACCTCGAGCGTTCTGTCGCAGGTGGTGAACCAGATCAGCACGACCGTCACCATCGCTTCGAATGGAAGCTCGGTGTTCGGTCAATCGGTCACGTTCACTTCCTCCGTGTCCCCGTCGTCAGCACAGGGCACGATCGGCTACTACGACAATGGCAACTTTGTCGCCTGCGTCAGCACCAACAATTACGTGCTCTCACCCAACCCCTTCAACTGTCCCGTGGTCGGCGGCGCGACCACGACATACACGACGTCGCAGTTGACGACTGGCTCACACACGATCACCGCGTACTTCTTCGGCTCGACCAATTACCGCGTCGTCGTCGAACGCCCCCACAGTCACATGGACAGTGAACCAAGCGAACACGACGACCACGCTCGCTTCGAGCGTCAACCCGAGCTTCTTCGGCCAGTCGGTCACCTTCACCGCAACGGTCGCGCCGGTCTCGCCAGGTGCGGGCACACCCACGGGCACCGTCACCTTCAAGGACGGTGGCACCACCCTTGGGACCGGGACCCTGAGCGGAGGGTTCGCAACATACAGCACCTCCTCCTTGACTCTGGGGACACACAACATCACCGCCGTCTACGGAGGCGACACCAACTTCCAAACCTCTACATCGAGCATTCTCCAACAGCATGTCGGCAACGCCGCGATCGACGCACTGTCGAGCCTTCCGTACGGGACATACGTGATAGCGGCTACTTACAACAATGCGAGCCTCGGTGAGCACTACTCCTCCTCGTATTCGGGCAGCCCGAACGTCGTGGTACAGGTCACGACCAGCGGGGTGTACGTCAACTACTCGGTTAGCGGCTCGGTCAACTGGGTCCAGGTGCCTTCCGGCTCCGCGATCGATGTGGGTGTCCAGTGACGAGGATGCGGCGCAACGAGGCCGGCTTGAGCCTGATCGAAGTGCTGATCGCGATGTTGATCATGTCGATCGTGATCATCGTGGTCGACACGTCGGTCGGAGTTCTGAACTCGAAGTCCAACACGCTGTCGCAGTCGGATCAGGCAATTGACCAGCTGCAGGTGGCGGAGCAGACAGTCGTACGAGACGTCCATGCAGCGACGTCCTGGTGCAGCCCGCCGGTGGCGAGGCATCACGCCCTCGCGCCTTGCACAGCCTTCACCGCGGCGCCGACCGCCAGCGAGTTGAAATTCAATGCGGTTCTCGACTCCTCGAGCTGGAGCAGCCCGACAAGCTTCGACTTCAAGCTGACCACCATGTCCGACGGCAGCAAGCAGTTGACGGTGGCCGAAGAACAATGGTTCTGCGACCGTTCTGGCCTCGAACCTGGACCCGACCAGCTACGACGTTCACATCGAATTCGGTCACAGTGACCACCGTCAGTGCGCAGCAGTGGAACTACTACAACTACATAGGGATCACGCTCACTATGGACAGCCCTCGTTATGGAGCGCGGTATATGACGAAGACCACGACGGCTGACCAACAGGTTGAGGCGTGGAACGTCGAGTACGCGTGCACCGCGGCCAAGGGCAGCGGAGCCACGCCATGTTGACGGCGATCCTCGAGCGGCTCGTCCGCCGAGGCCCCGTGCGATCCGAAGCCGGCCAGGCAATGCTGATCGTCATAGCCGCGCTTGCGCTGTTGGCGACGATCCCCCTGGTCGTGATCACGACCACGGACAACCAGCTGCCGTTAACCACGGGGAACCTGAACTGGAATGCCGCGTACGAGGCTGCCCAGGCGGGGCTCAACGACTACATCCAGAACCTGGACGCGAACCAGAGCTACGCCCAGTACAGCAAGTCGAACGAGCCCTCCACACCCAACCCGGCGTTCGCCCGTTGGGAGCAAGTCGGAGGAACGACGAACCCGCCCCAATGGTTCGAGTACACCCCTAGCGTCGCGAACGGAAGCGTGACCCTCAAAGTGAGTGGTAAGGCGGGGAACGGCTCGCGGGCGGTCGTGCGGAACTTCACCTACGCCCTGGTTCCTCAATCGACGCTCGACTACATCTACTGGACGAACTACGAGAAGATCGACCCGAACCTGCCGAGCCCGCCGGGAGCCGGCGGCCTAAGCGGGAGCTGTGCCTTTTACCAGGGCCAGTCAGGGAACGACCTGTGCGACATCGTCTTCGTCACGGGGGACACCCTGAATGGCCCGGTTTTCTCGAACGACGGCTTCTACATATGTGGCAACCCGGCCTTCGACGCGACCGTGCAGAGCGCAGACTCCTACATGTCGTCGCCCTACTGGAGCAATTACCCCGGCTGCGGAAGCGGGTCGCCGACCTTTGCCGGTGGCGCCCCGACGTTGGTGAGCAACCAGCCCGTACCTTCAACGGGGGCTGCACTCGCGCCCGCCCAGCAACTCGGCTGCACGATCACCGACAGCGGAAGCGGAGTGACCTTCACCCTGAGCGGCTCGACGATCACATGGTCCGGTGGGACGCTCGGCCAGAGTGGTAACTCGACGACCGCATGTGGAGGCTCGACAGGCGGGGGCTCTGTCACATTCGCCAACCTGAAGTCGGCGATCTTCTATGTAACGGGGAATATCAACGTGAGTGGGAACATGACGGGCTTCCTCACCCTGGTCGCCAGCGGGAACATCGACGTAACGGGCGATATAACGTACCCTTCGGCGAACAAGACCACCGTCAATGGTGTCGACTACGATCCTCATGACGCGCTCGGACTCGTGACCCAGAACTTCATCGACGTGACGACCACCTCGAGCACCGAGATCGACGCCGCAATGCTCGCGGCAGGTGGCTCTTTCTATGCCAATGACTACAACTCACAGAACTGTCCAGGCGGGGTGAACACCTGCCCCACTCTCACCATCGTCGGCGCACTCGCACAGGACTACCGCGGCCCGGTGGGTCGCTACGGATACTCCGCCCAGGGCTTTCTCAAGAACTACGTCTACGACGAGTCACTTCAGACCCTGTGGCCGCCCTTCTTCCTTCCTCCGTCGGGTGCTACCTGGAACCCGACGAGCTACGACGAGATCCAGCCCGGGCCGTCGAACGAGGCGGTGGCGGGCACTTAGCACGAGCGAAGCGAGCCGCTAGCCTCGGCCGTCAGTGGTCCGTCCCGAAGAGGTCCTTCCGCACCGTCCACCTTTTCTCTTCGTGGACGAGGTTCTGGACCTCCAACCTGGCCAGGCGGCGCGGGGGCGCTGGCACCTGAGCGGTGACGAGGCTTTCTTCGCCGGTCATTTCCCCGGCCGCCCGACGCTCCCGGGGGTGCTCATGGTCGAATCACTCGCGCAGCTCGGCGGCATCGCCGTGCTGGCCGACGAGCGGTTCGCCGGTCGCCTACCCCTGTTCGGGGGGATCGACAAGGCGCGCTTCAGGCGCCAAGTGATCCCGGGCGATTCGCTCGAGCTCGAAGTCACGCTCGGTCGGCTGTCTTCCAGGGCCGGCACGGGCCGCGGCAGGGCGACGGTCGACGGGGACCTCGCCTGTGAGGCGGACCTCCTGTTCGTGATCGTCGACAGCTGAGGAGAACCGATGTCAGGACTTCGTTTGGCGACATGGAACGTGAACTCGCTCACGGCGCGCCTCTCCAAGGTCGAGGAATGGATCGGGTATGCCCAGCCCGACATCTTGTGCATGCAGGAGACGAAGGTCTCGAACTCTGCGTTTCCGGCGATGGCGCTCTCGGCTCTCGGTTACGAGTCGGCGTCCCACGGGGAGGGCCGCTGGAACGGGGTCGCCATTGCGAGCCGTGTCGGTCTTTCCGACGTCCAGTCCGGTTTCGTCACAGGTGCCGACGAGCAAGGCGCAAGGGTGATGGGCGCCACGTGCGGCGGTATCCGCGTCCACAGCATCTATGCACCGAACGGCCGTAGCGTCGGAAGCGAGCACTACGTCGCCAAGCTCGCATGGCTCAAGGACCTGCGTGCGCACATCGAGCAGACCTGCAAACCCACCGACGACGTAGCCGTATGCGGCGACTTCAACGTCGCGCCAGACGATCGCGACGTCTGGGACCCCACGGCCTGCCACGGTGGTACCCACGTCTCGGAGCCGGAGCGTGCGACCGTCAAGGACCTGGAGGACTGGGGGCTCGTGGACGTCTTCCGCGTGCATTATCCGCAGTCGCAGCTCTTCACTTGGTGGGACTACCGCGCCGGCAACTTCCACAAGCACTTCGGGATGCGGATAGACCTCATGCTCGTGAGCAGGCCCCTGGCGGACCGGAGCACCTACGCCCTCATCGATCGCAACGCTCGCAAGGGAAAGCTCCCCTCGGACCACGCCCCGACCTTCGTGGACTTCGCCGGCTGACCTAGCGCGTTTGGAGGGAGTCAGCCCGTCGCTGCCAGACACGCGCGCAGGCGGCGCAGGTGCATCCTCGTCGTCTCGACGTCACCGTCGGGTTCGAGAGCCTTCGTGGCGCAGCGGATCGCGTCGGCGTAGGGGGACGGGTCACATGACCATGCCCGCTCGTCTTGGTCACGCACCCTGCTGCGGGCCCACGAGCACCAAAGTTCCTCCCCCGGACGGGTGAGCGCGACATAGAGGAGGCGCTGTTCCTCGGCCAGCGCTTCGTCGGTGGTTGCGTACGCGATCGGGACGAGGCCGTCCTCCAGTCCCACCACCGCGACGGCGGGCCACTCGAGTCCCTTGGCCTTGTGGAAGGTGACGAGGTCGACTTTGTCGTCGCCGTTCATTGAAGGACCCTCACCCCGCGTCTCAGCGGCGAGCCACGACAAGAACGATTCGGCGGTCGCATTTGGATCTGAGGCCGCGTGTTCGTCGACCAGGTCCCACAATTCGTCTGGGACGAAGTTGCGCTTCGTGAACGCGTCGTCGGAAGCCGGCCTTGCCGCCAGAACTTCGGCAAGAGCGGCCCTCAGGGGCATGTCGGATGGCAGTGTTCGAATGACGCGCAAGGCATCTTTCGTGCCGTCCTCGACGTCGGCGGATGAGCGTGTCGACAGGCGGAACGGGATCCCACTTCGCCTGAGCACCTCGGCGACAGGTTGCAGGCGCGCATTCGTGCGGGCGAGCACCGCTAGCTGCGACCAGCTGCGCCCCGGGCGATGGGCGCATCTCAGCCATCTCGCGACGGCCAACGCCTCGGCATGGTCCGACTCGAATCCCGCTACCTGAGGGACGGGTCCATGACTGTGCGAAGAGGGGATGACCTCGTCCGCCGAGGATGCTGTCGTCGCTTCGTTCCGACGGAGAACGGCCCTCGCCGTTTGGACGATTTCGGAAGTCGACCGGAGGTTCTCACCCAGGCGTAGAACGGTTGTGTCAGGCAGCTCTTCGCCCAGTCGATCGAGCAGGGTGGGGTCGGCGCCGTTCCATCCATAGACCGCCTGTAGCGAGTCACCAACGACGAAGAGATCCTTCCTGTCACCGAGCCAAGCCCGAAGGAGTCTCCATTGGGCCGGGTTCAGGTCCTGGAACTCGTCCACGAAGAGGTGGCGTACGCGCCACTGCTGGGCCGCTGCCGCGCGATCGTCGGTTTCGAGTAACCGTGTGCACTGGTCCACCAGATCGTCGAGGTCGATGACGCCCCGCCTGCGCTTCTCTTCGGCGAACTGCCCGTAGACCTCCGCTACCCGGTCGGCGCCGAGTGCGCTCTTCCTTCCGGCCGGCCGAGCAACCTCCGGGTAGCGGTCCGGCGGAACGAGACGCGCACGGGCCCAGTGGATCTCTCCGGCCAGACCACTCACGAGCTCGCGCATCGAGACTTCCCGTGGCAGGCCACGCGGCCCGAGATGGCGGTCGAGCAGCTCGCGCAGGATCCTGTCGGGGTCGTCGATGATCCTCGGAGGACGTCTACCGCGGTCCGACCAGTAGGTGCGGAGCTGCGCGAACGCCTCGGCGTGGAAGGTCCCCGCCCTTACCCCGTCGGGGACACGCAGCCCGAAGAGCCGGGAGCGGACCTCGCTCGCGGCCTTGCGGGTGAAGGTCACCACCAGGACATGCTCCGCGTCGGCGGATCCGTCGAGAACCCTCCGGGCCACCCTTCTCGTGAGGACCCGCGTCTTGCCAGAGCCGGCGCCGGCCACAACGCAGAGGGGTGCATCGTCGGACATGACCGCCGCTGCCTGGGCCGGCGTGAGCCCGTCGAGGAGCGAATCGATCACCCGCCGAACGTACAGAGGGGTTGTGTCGCGGGGGTGGATGGTTCGATCCGTGCCGAGCAGTTGGCACGCGGCGCGTCGAAAGCACTATTCGTCACCATCTGGGTGCAAGGGGAGCCGAGTTTGCTGGGACTATTCGCGTTCGGGCGGAAGAGGGTCGGCCCGGGAGCGAAACGGAGCGCCGGTTAGCCTCCGATGTCGTGATCCGGTCACTTCCGGGTGGGCTGTTCGGTGAGACGTGGGGCGACGGGTCGCCGAAGGTGGTCGCGCTCCACGGATGGCGCAGGACTCACGCGGACTTCAGCGGGGCGCTCGGGCCCGGCGCCCCTGACGGGATCTCGACAGTCGCCCCCGACCTGCCCGGGTTCGGGGCCACTCCGCCTCCTCCGGAGGCCTGGGGATCCGAGGAGTACGCCGCTGTGGTCGCCCAGGTCATCGCGTCCGGCGCTGCTGCGGGCTCCAAGGCGGTCGTCGTCGGCCACTCCCTCGGTGGGAGGGTGGCCGCGACGCTGGCGGCGGGTCACCCGAGTCTCGTGCAGGCGGTCGTTCTGACGGGAGCTCCTCTGGTTCGCCGGCTGGGCGGCGGGTCCAAGTCCCCCGTCGGGTTCCGCACGATCCGAACGCTCAACAGGCTCGGGCTGGTGGGGGAAGGACGACTGGAAAGCGCCCGCAGTCGTTACGGGTCAGCGGACTACCGAAGCGCCCATGGAGTCATGCGGGAGGTGCTCGTCCGCCTGGTCAACGAGACTTACGACGACGTCCTCGCCGCCATCGAGTGCCCCGTGGAGCTGGTATGGGGCGAGGACGACCGCGAAGTGCCGCCTTCGGTGGCAGAGGGGATAACGGCGAGGGTCCGCCACGCGAACCTGACGTTGTGCCCGGGGGTCGGTCATCTCCTTCCCCTCGAGCGGCCGGCAGAACTGAGAGCAGCGGTCGACCGTGCGATCGCGAACAGCTGATCACGTGTGGTCGACGCGGGCGCTATGAACGTCGGCGCAATGGTGGAGGCGATCGTCCAGCACGGGGGAACACTGGGGTGGGCCGCCGCAGCTGCCGGCATCGCTGCGACGGGGCTGTCGGGACTGCGCTGGTTGCGGGTCGCACAGCGCGAGCACTACCTACACGACTCGGCTTCACGATTCGCGCTCAGGTGGTGGAACGCATCGGGTCTGAACCGTATCGGCGTCGTGATCGCCCTGGCCGGGCTCGTGCTCTCCGCCCGGTGGCCGGTCGCAGCATTCTCACCCGCGGCCGTGACTGCGGTCGGGCCTCTCGGGCTCGGTATCCGCGGAAGGACGTCCCCTCTTCGATGGACGCGCAGGCTCAGAACCCTCGCCGCCGTATGGGCGGTGTTTCAGATCGCCGTCGTGATGGCGGGCGTGTTCTCGGGGTTCGCCGCGCTCATATGCGCTGCGGGCGCCCTTCTGTGTCCGCCCGTCGTCGACGTGGCGTGCCTCGCGACCGCGCCCTTCGAGAGACACCTCGCCGACCGTCACGTGCGCCGTGCCCGTGAGCGGTTGAGGCGAGTCGGACCGAAGGTCGTCGCGATCACCGGTTCATACGGCAAGACGAGCACGAAGGGGTATGTCACACATCTGCTGTCCGGATCGATGGCCGCGCTGTCGAGCCCGGCGAGCTTCAACAACCGAGCCGGCCTCGCCAGGGCGGTGGACGAGCATCTCGACGCTTCCACAGACGTCTTCGTGGCCGAGATGGGCACATACGCAAGAGGTGAGATCGCCGAGCTGTGCACATGGATCCCTCCGGATGTCGCGGTCATCACAGCGATAGGCCCGGTGCACCTAGAGCGCTTCGGCACCGAAGAGGAGATAGTGGTGGCGAAGTCGGAGATCCTCGAGACCGCTGCGGTGTGCGTACTGGTCGTGGACGATCCGAGGCTCGCCGGGTTGGCGGACGAGCAGGAGAAAAGGGGAAAGCGAGTCTGGCGGGTCTCGGGCCGCTCCGAGACAGCGAGCGGGTCGAACGAACCCGACGTCCGCGTGCAGGAGGGCCAAGGCCGTCTCGTCGTCACCGTGCGAGGTGAAGTGCTCAGCACGTCAGCGCCTTCCTCGGCTCGTCCGGGCAACGTTGCATGCGCGGTGGCGGTTGCCCTGGAGCTCGGTGTGACACCGGCGGAGGTCGAAAAACGGCTCGCTTCTTTGCCGACCGCGCCCCACCGCCTCGAGCCGCGCCCGTCGGCGGGCGGCTTCGCCGTCCTGGACGACACTTACAACTCGAACCCCGCAGGAGCCGGCGCTGCCCTCGCCGCGCTCGCGGCCGCTGTGCCCGGCGAAAACCGCCGTGCCGTCGTCACACCGGGCATGGTCGAGATGGGAGAGCGGCAAGCGGCGGAGAATGCCCGCTTTGCAGAGGAGGCCGCCGCCGTCGCCACCGATTTCCTCATCGTCGGTCGTACGAACCGGCGCGCTTTGCGCTCCGGCTACTCGAAGGCGATCGAGTCCATCGACGGCGCGCGCGGCGCCGGCGACGCGATCCTCGTCGACCACCGTCAGCAGGCGGTTGAATGGGTGAAGCGACATCTCGGGCCCGGCGACGCGGTCCTCTACGAGAACGACCTTCCCGACCACTACCCTTGAAATGCGAGCCCTTGGCCCTCTCATGAGGCATTGTTGGCCCGGGTGTCTGTGAGAGACCAGCGCATGATGAAGAGAGCACGTCGGGAGAGATCGAAGTGAGCCCAGCGACGGCCTCCGCGGCCAAGCTCGCCGTTCTCTTCGGCGGTCCTTCCCCCGAGCACGACGTGAGCATCCTCACCGGACTTCAGGCCGCGCACGAACTGGTAAACGCCGGAAGGGATGTGACGGGCGTCTACTGGTCCAAGAAGGGATCTTTCCACCGCGTGCCCGCATCACTCGAAGCCGCCCATTTCGTGGAGGGGTTGCCGAGGGAGGCGGAGGAGCTGCGGCTCCTAGCAGGAGACGGGGGGGGTTTCTCCACCTCCGGCTCGCGTCTCGGGCGGCCCCGTCCATTGGAGATCGACGTCGTCGTCAACTGCTGTCACGGCGGCCCCGGTGAGGACGGCTCGCTGCAGTCGGCTTTCGACCTCGCCGGAATCTCGTACACCGGTCCCTCCATGACAGGTGCCGCAATGGGCATGGACAAGCTTGCTTTCGTCGCAGTCGTGCAGTCGGTGGGTCTGCCGACGCTTCCGAGGGTGCTCCTCGAAGAGAGGGGAGCGGACTTGGACTTTGTGGGGCCCTACATCGTGAAGCCGCGCTACGGCGGGTCCTCCATCGGGGTGGAGGTGGTGGAAGACCTTCCTACGGCGAGAGCGAGGCTTCGAGCCAACACCCATCTGCGCGCGGGCGCCGTCGTAGAGCCCTACCGCCACGACCTCTTCGACCTCAACGTCGCTGTGCGCAGCTGGCCCGAGCTCTCGCTCTCTGCGATCGAGCGCCCGATCCGTTCTGCCTCACCGGGCGAGATCCTCGCCTACTCGGACAAGTACGTAGGGGCGGAGGGCATGGCAAGCGCCCCCCGCGAGCTTCCAGCAGCGTTGGCCGACGCCACCGAGAAGTCTCTCCGCGACGCCGCGCACGAGGTGGCGCGACTCTGCTCGATCCGGGGCGTGGCGCGGATCGACTTTCTCTCCGACGGCGAAACCGCGTTCGTGAACGAGGTCAACACAGTCCCCGGATCCCTTGCACGCTACTTGTGGGTCGACCCGGCTCTTTCTTTCATCGAACTGCTCGAGGCGATGATCACGGAGGCGTTGGAACGTCCGACGGCGTTTTACAGCAGTGCGGGAGCTGACGGCTCGGTACTCCGCCAGGCCGGGAACATCGCCTCGAAGCTGGGATAGCGAGATGGCCCGATCGGCAAGACTGCTCGGCGAGCGCGAGGAGTTCGTGGCGGAGACCCGTCCCCACTGGTCCTACCTCGGTTGGCCCCTGTTGTCGGTCGGCGCCTCGGTCGCGCTCGCCGTAGTCGTCGTGATCGTGTTCTCCGGGGCCCCCGTCGAGGTGGCGTACCTGCTCGCGGCGCTGGTCGCCGTGACGACTCTTTGGTTGGTCGGCAGGTACATGCGACGCGCGAGTACAAGCCTCGTAGTGACGTCTTCGCGCGTCATTCGCCGCTCGGGGGTCTTCTCCCGCAGCAATCTCGAGATACGCCTCGAAAGGATCAACGAGCTGTCGTGCCATCAGACGATCTTGGGCCGGCTCATCGGTTCGGGCGAGCTGATGATCGAGGTCGGAGGGCAAAGCGGCGTCGTGGTCCTCGAGCACGTCCCGCGTCCTACCGGGCTCCAGAACCTCATCTCCGAACAGGTGACCAACTGGCACCGCGGCGCTCGCCAGTTCGTCTACGAGACCCCCGAGCTGTCCATGGACACGCCTCCGGCAGGGACCCGTTTGGCAGACGGGAGCGGCGCCGTGGGGGGTCCCGCCGAGCGTCTCGTGCAGCTCGACGAGCTGCGCAGGCGGGGGATCGTGTCGGCCTCGGAGTTCGAAAGCAAGAGACAGCAGTTACTTCGCGAGCTCTGAAGTCGGCTAACGAGAGTCGTTTTTCTTTTTGGGTCTACGGGCCGTAGGTGGCTTGCGTTTCGGGCGGCCAGTCGAGGGAAGCGCTTTCAGGCGTCTCGTGGTACCGGCTCTAGGGCGGTCCTCGGTGCGACCTTCTGTCACCATCGCCCGGTAGAAGAAGTCCATCAGGTCCTCGAAGAACGATTCGTCCACGGTCTGCGGATCGATCATCCTCATGATGCCGATCCCGCGCATCAAGGCCACGACGATCCGGGCGGCGTGCTCCGGTGATTCAGCGCCGACGATTCCTTGTCTCTCGCGCTCGGCCGCGATCAACTCGGCGACCGACTCGAGATCCCGGCGTCGGAACGCTGCGAGCTTCCGGCGAGCCGTGGGGTTTCGCATCGCATAGAGGACGAACTCGAGATCGAGTGGGACCCAGGTTTCCCCCTCGGCCTCGTACTGCTCTCCCAAAAAGGCCGCGAAGTCGCCCAAATGGGTCTCCGGGGGTCCGACAGAGGAGTCGAGGATCGCTTGCAGAGTCTCCATCTCGTGTTCGTAGCGGGACTCGAGAAGTGCGATGAACAGGTCGTCTTTGTTCTTGAAGTTGGAGTAGACAGCTCCCTTCGTGAACCCCGCCAGCGCGGCCACCTCGTCCAAGGTCGCGCCGTGAAACCCGCGGCGTGCGAATACCTGCTCGGCTGCTTTCAGCAGGTAGTCGCGGGTCTGCTGTCGCCTGCGTTCGGGGGTCAGGGGTTCGAAGGTCATATCAGTTGCGCAACCGACGAGCATAGTACATACTGACGAGTATGAGAGGTGTGGCTGAGTATCCAGGGGATGTCGACAACCGGGGCGGGGGCCGAGATGCCTGTCCCGCTGTCAGGACGAGCGGGCTCGTGCGCCGGTACGGCAGCAAGGTGGCGGTGGCAGGTGTGGATCTCGAGGTCGCCCGTGGCGAGGTCTACGGCTTCCTGGGACCGAACGGAGCGGGCAAGTCGACGCTGATCCGGGTTCTGTGCACGCTCCTGCGACCGAGCGCCGGCCGTGCCTGGGTGTGCGGGCACGACGTGGCCGACGAGACGCAGAAGGTCAGGGTCTCGATAGGCGTCGCCCTGCAGGAAGCCGCACTCGACGACCGCCAGAGCGGAAGGGAGCTGCTCGAGCTCCAAGGGCATCTCTACGGGCTTCGCACGTACGAGATCCGACGACGCGTCCACGAGGTGCTCGGTCTCGTGGACATCGGCGAAGCGATCGACCGGCGGATAGGGACCTACTCCGGTGGCATGAAACGACGGCTGGACCTGGCCGCCGCGCTGGTGCACAACCCCGAGGTCCTCTTCCTGGACGAACCGACCACGGGCCTGGACCCCGAGAGCAGGGAGAGGCTCTGGACGGAGGTGAAGAGGCTCAACCGCGAGCTCGGGATCACGATCTTTCTCACCACCCAGTACTTAGAAGAAGCAGACAGGCTCGCCGACCGCGTCGGCATCATCTCGTGCGGACGCCTGGTGGCGGAAGGTCCGCCGGAAGCTCTCAAACGCAACGTGGGCAGGGATCTCATCATCGCCGAGGTAGAAGGGACCGACGCTCACGCCCTCGACCGGATCAGGGGGCTCGAGCTCGTGGAGGGCGTATCGATGGACGCCGACAGGATCGTCATCAGCAGCCCCAATGCGCCAGCGGCTCTGAGCCCGGTGGCGCTCGAGCTCGAAAAGAGCCGTCTCGCGGTGAAGAGCCTCACCTCGCGCTCGCCGACTCTCGACGACGTGTTCCTCGAGCTGACCGGTTCCCACATCGAACGCGTGGAGGTCGGCAGTTGAGCTCGACCTCCACCGTCGTCACCGCCCGCGAGGCGGGGTTCGCTCGAGACCTGTTCAGCGTCGCCGGACGTGCCCTGCGTCAGATACCGCGCGAGCCGGCGTCGGTGTTGTCGGCTTTGTTCATTCCGGCGTTCTTCTACGCAGTGAACATCGGAGCCCTGGAGAATGTCGCCCGGTCGCTTGGAAGCTTCAGCTACAAGGCGTTCTTGCTGCCGATGGCGATCGCCTTCTCGGTGACGGGGATGTCGAGGGCGCAAGTGCTCGTCACCGACATCCAAAGTGGATATTTCGACCGGCTGTGCATCACTCCTGTGCGTCGAGTGGCCCTCCTGCTCGGGCTGATGGTCGCCGACGTCGTCGTGATCGTCGCCCTCTGTGTGCCCGTTCTCGCGATCGGGTTCGGCATCGGAGTACGTTTTGCGACCGGAGGCCCCGGAGTACTCACGTTTGTGGCGTTCTCCGCTCTCTGGGGCCTTGTGTTCACCGGTCTCCCTTACGCTGTCGCCCTGAAGACAGCGAGCCCGGCTGCAGTCAACGCCTCTTACATCTTGTTCTTCCCGCTCTTCTTTCTGAGCGACGCGGTGATGCCGAAGCAAGTTCTGACCGGGTGGTTCTCCACGGTCGCCACCTACAACCCCATTACGTACCTGCTAGACGCCCTGAGGTCGCTCATCGTGCGTGGCTGGGAGCCCCACGTCCTGTTGGAGGGTGTTGGAGCGCTCGGAGGTATTGGACTTGCGAGCATGGCTCTCAGCCTTCTTGCACTTCGAGGCAGGCTCAACAAGGGAGCCTGATCGAGGCGGCACCGGCCGGGATCACGCGTCGGACGGAGCATCTCAGAGCGGAGCTGAGCTCATCGGTCCGCAGTGAGCCGGGCTCCGCCAACGCCACGAGGCAGCCTCCGAAGCCCGCCCCGGTCATCCTCGCGCCGAAGATCCCATCTGTGTCGGCGAGCTTTCGGGCAAGGTCGTCCATTCTGTCGGTCGACACGTCGAAGTCCTCGGAGAGGCTCAGGTGGCTCTCGTTCATGAGACGTCCGGCCTCCTCCCGGTCCGATCGCTCCAACGCCCCCACGAAGCGTCGGACACGCTGGCACTCGGTAACTACGTGACGCGCCCGGCGGCGCAGGACAGGGTCCGTGATCTGGTCGAGATCAGCTTCATCGATGCAACCCAGAGGACTGGCCGCCAGCGTGGCTGCTTCTTCGCACTCCGATCGTCTAGTTGCGTAACGAGAGTGGGCCAGAGTGCGCCGCTGCCCCGTATCGACGACGATGAACTCAAAGCCTTCGGGGATCGCCACTTCCCGCCACGTTGGCCCGGAGAAGTCGATGAGCAATGCACGTCCCTCCGTGGCGGCGCAGGCGACGAGCTGATCCATGAGCCCTGCCGCTACCCCTGTGGCGACTGTTTCGGCGCGCTGACACATCTTTGCGAGGGCGAGTGGTCCCCGGACGACCCCGAGAGCGAGTGCGAGCGCGACTTCGAAGGACGCACTCGATGACAGGCCTGCTCCCACGGGCAGCGTCGTATCGACCGTTCCCGAGCCTCCCTGGCGAGGTCGAACCTCGCCGATGATCGCAGAGACATATCGGGCCCAGGGGGGCTCGAGGGATCGGATCTCGTCGGGACCCGGATCGAGCCTCACGTCTGCAGGATCGGCTTCGGCCGAGGAACGGAGGAAGATGCGGCGGGAGTCGTCCGGTTCGAAGACCACCTTCGTGCCGAGGTCGATCGCCATAGGCAGGGCCAGCCCGGCGTTGTAGTCGGTGTGATCGCCGATGATGTTCACGCGACCAGGTGCGTACGCCGTCACGGTGACCCGGGGTGAGCCCTCTCCCTGACGATCGTGGCGCTGTGACAAGGCCTCCGAGCATTGCACCGGCAACGGTTTGACCCGGGTCCCGTAGCCAGACAACCATCCTGCGATGCGTTCGACAGAACTGAAGGGCTCGTCGTGAGCGGTCCCCTCGAGTCGGTGAAGGTGATCGAGCTCGCCGGCATAGGACCGGGCCCCTATACGTGCATGTTGCTCGCCGACGCCGGGGCTGACGTGATCCGGATCGATCGTCCCACCGGCACGCGTGCTTCTCCTTCCGACGGCCCGCACTGGGACATCTTGAACAGGAGCCGGCGCTCTGCGGCGGTGAACCTGCAGAATCCCGAAGGCGTGGCCCTCGTCCTCGATCTCGTCCGCGATGCCGACGCACTGGTCGAGGGGTGGCGGCCGGGTGTCGCCGAGCGGCTCGGCGTCGGGCCCGACGACTGCTCGGAGCGAAACCCGCGACTCGTCTACGGCCGCATGACCGGCTGGGGCCAAGATGGTCCTCTCGCCAAGACCGCCGGACACGACATCGACTACATCGCGCTCTCCGGAGCGCTTTGGTCGGTCGGACGTGCAGAGGACCGTCCCGTTCCTCCGCTCAACCTCGTAGGAGACTTCGGCGGGGGAGGCATGCTCCTTGCATTCGGGCTCGTCTGCGCGATCTTGGAAGCGAGAAAGAGTGGCAAGGGACAGGTGGTCGACGCCGCGATGGTCGATGGCGCGGCGTCGCTCATGACGATGACCTTCGCGTTCCATCAGCTCGGCTGGTGGCAGGAGCAACGCGGGGTGAACATCCTCGACACCGGTGCGCACTTCTACGAGGTGTACGAGACCAAGGACGCAAAGTGGTTCGCCATCGGGGCGATCGAGGCCCAGTTCTATGCCGAGTTGTTGAAGGTCGTGGGTCTCGACGGGGAGGACCTCCCCGCGCAGATGGACCGCGGCAGCTGGCCCGAGATGAAAGAGCGCTTCGCCGCGGTGTTCCGCACGAAGACCCGCGACGAATGGGCGGAGCTCTTCGCCGGGACCGACGCGTGCGGCGCTCCGGTCCTCTCGCCCTGGGAGGCCCACCACCATCCGCACAACGCAGCGAGAGATACCTTCGTCGAGGTGGCAGGGGTCGTACAGCCCGGCCCCGTCCCGCGCTTCAGCAGGACGGAGGCTGGAATCAGCAGGCCCCCTCCGGTCGCCGGTCAGGACACCGAGGAGGTTCTGAGCGCGTGGGGCATCGACGGAGATCGGGTCAAGCGCCTTCGTGAAGCGGGTGCTATCGACTGAAGCGGCGCCGGGAGTCCTGCTCTAACCGAGCAACACAGCGCGTTGCGGGCCGAGCGGCAGGCACAGTCCTGACCCGAAGACGCGGTCGAGCTGCTCGGGCGGAACCGGGCGCGAGAAGTAGTAACCCTGCCCGAGCTCGCAATTGCAGTCGATGACCGCGAGACGCTCTTCTTCGGTCTCGATGCCCTCTGCGATCGTCACCAGTTGCAGCTCCCTGGACAGACGCACGATGCTCGCAGTGAGCACGCGCATCCTCGAGTCGCCGGGAAGACCCGAGACGAAGGACCGGTCGATCTTCAAGATGTCGACCGGCAGCTCGCGCAACCGGCTGAGTGAGGAATAGCCGGTGCCGAAGTCGTCGAGCGCCACCGGGGTGCCGATCTCGCGAAGCTCCGCCAAGCAGGCATCGGCACGCGACTGCGCTGCGATCACGGCGTTCTCGGTTATCTCGAGGACCAGTTGGCACGGATTCAGCTGCCACTCGGAAAGGTTGCGCGCGACGAAAGGTGCAAGCCCTTCCCAGGCCAGTTGACTGCTCGCGAGGTT
The DNA here is from genome assembly GCA_963737015.1 of uncultured Acidimicrobiaceae bacterium. Classification (GTDB taxonomy): domain Bacteria; phylum Actinomycetota; class Acidimicrobiia; order Acidimicrobiales; family UBA8190; genus CAVTQZ01. The sequence continues at coordinate 544,422 of CAVTQZ010000001.1, forward strand.
CACATTCACGCGCAGTGTGTCGGCATGCTCGAAGCCCCGTTGCCAGCGCGACAGCTGCCTGCAGCTCTCCTCGAGCACCCAGTTGCCGAGGGCCGTCATGATCCCCGCCCTCTCGGCGATCGGGAGGAAGACCGCGGGGCTGAGCAGGCCCTTCTCCGGGTGGCGCCATCGCACGAGGGACTCGAGGCCCCACATCCGCCCGTCGTGCAGGTCGACGATCGGCTGGTACATGCATGCCAGCTCCCCCTGGCCGATCCCCTCGCGCAGCTCCGCTTCGAGCTCTATGCGCTCGACCAGCTCCTCGTGCATCGCCGGCGCGAAGACGCAGTACCGGCCTGGTCGGTCGGCCTTGGCGCGGTACATCGCCAGGTCCGCGTCCCTGAGCAAGAGCTCCGGCGCCTCGTCCGGCCGGGGCCCGATCGCGATCCCGATGCTCACTCGGATGCTCACGTGCCTTCCGGACACCTCGAATGCAGGCTCGAGTGCCTCGAGGATCCGCTCGGCCACCGCGTAGGCGAACTCGATCCCTTCGAGATCGTCGATGAGCACGGCGAACTCGTCACCACCGAGGCGAGCCACGGTGTCGACCGAGCGCGTGGCGGCGGAGAGCCTCTCGGCCACCGCCCTCAACAGCGCGTCGCCGGCGGAGTGGCCCAGGGTGTCGTTCACGACCTTGAAGCCGTCCATGTCCATGAACAACACGGCCATGGTCGCGTTGCGACGCAACGCTCGTCTCACCGAGCGTTCGAGCCGGTCGAGGAGGAGCGCCCTGTTCGGAAGGCGCGTGAGCGGATCGCGCAGAGCCTCTCTCGCTCTCTTGTCACTCTCCCGTCGCAGCGATCGCTCCGCCGACAGAGCGTCCACCGAGCGGAGGCTCAGCGAGAGGATGCGACCGAGCGCGGCGGATGATCGTCTGCTCCTCGGGGTCGAAGGAGTCCCCCGAGCGCGCCAGGACGATGTGCCCGCCTTGGCCCACCGGTGCACTGAAACAGTGGCACTCGCCGAGTCCGGGCACCGGAAGCCAGTCGATGGCGCCGTCCGTCGCGGACACGAGCTCTCGTTCGGGCACGGTACGGGCTCCGAAACCGACCGTGTCGGCGACCTTCCCGTCGAGGACGATCGCGCCCACCTCTGCGTCGAGCACCTCGGCCGCCCGCTCCATCCCGACGCGAAGTGTCCTGCGCCGGTCGGGAACCCCGTCGGGGGCCGGAGCCAGCTCTGCGAGGTAGCGCACCAATTGCTGAAGCGCCCAGCTGCCGCTGGTGACCATGGTGAGGTGTCGCCCCGCCCTCGAGGCTCGTCTACGCCAATGCCAGCACGACGAGTGTCTGGTTGTGGAACCCGTTCACACCTTCGGTCCGGGCGAACTCCCCGTAGGTGTAGAAGCCGGCGAGCGGGGCGCCGAACGAGTTCGCCGAGAGGCGCACGACCTCCTGGCCGAGTCCCTCGTCTCCGAGGATGCCTCTGCGCGCGATGCAGTCGAAGGCAAGGAAGCCGACAGGGGCGGAACCGCCGAGTTGCCTCAGGGCGTCCCTGCACGCTTGGTCCGTGGCGCTGAGCACAGATTCGATGTCGCCCTCCATCAGATAAGCGAGGCCGCCCTCAGGGACCTCTGCGATGCAAACGAGCTCTCGCTGCTCGAAGTCAGCCTCGGCCACGAAACGGATCGCCTCGCCGTTTCGTTTCTCGAGCCCGAGAGGATGTGTCTGCGCGAAGTGCGTGAACGCGGCGCGGTCGCTGTGGACCTCGGGGGGTGGTGAGAGCCGTTCGAGGTACGCGTCGAGCGCGGGGCGGTCGTCGAGAGACTGCACGCGGGTGCCCGACACACGCGTCACGACCATCGGCTCGCCGACCTTTCGCCAACCGTGGCGCACACCGATTCCCATGGGTGCGTCGGAACCGAGCGCGACGGCGACGACGGCGTCGGTCAGGACCTCCCGGTGGTGGATCTGGCGCGTCCGCTTCATTCGCAGGTCGTCCCCGGCGCATCCACCGACGAGGGGAACTGCCGCACCGGCCACCGCGTATGCGCCGCGCACCACTTCCTGCTGGTCGCCCGCGAGCCCGTCTGTGAGGAGGAGCAGCACCTGGTGCTCGCCCTCACAACCCGAGAGCGCAACCTCGGCTACGCGGGCACCTGCGCCGCGCAGGTCCGAGGCGGCGTCTTTGACCGCGGCGGTGGCGACCGAGAAGCCCTCACCCCCGAGGGCGAAGACGACGAGCCCTGTCGAGCCCGCGGAGGTCGACGTGATCTCACCGGCGGTCGTGCATCCCACCACCGGCACGTCCGGGGCGGTGGTCGCGATCCCGCTCACGAGATCGTCGAGATCGTGGTCGTCGGAGGCGAAGACCACGATGGCCTTCGGCGAGCGCCCGGCGCAGGCCGCACCGGCCGCCTCCATGCCGGCTGCGAACGAACCGCTGATCGACGAGGAGCCGGCGCCCGCCCAGCGGCGGGGTCCGGGCCCGGGAGAGATTTGGGGCATACCGACAGTTATCGGCGCGCGCTGCCTCCGGACTTGACGGATACGGGCATCGGTTTCGGACCCCTCGTCAGAAGTCCGTCTCCGGATCCTCAGATTTTCCTCAGAGGTTCCTCAGAGGTTCACTACCGGGCAGGTCACGGTGCGTGTGATGCCCTCTATGAGCTGGATCTGGCTCACCACCATGCGGCCGAGCTCGTCGACCGAGGCCGCCTCGGCACGCACGATGACGTCGTAGGGGCCGGTCACATCCTCGGCGGAGACGACACCTGAGATGCCGCCGACCTGCTGGGCCACGTTGGCGGCTTTTCCGACCTCGGTCTGGATCAACACGTAAGCGTTGACCGCCATGGTGCCTCCTCTCCTCCCCGGATCCTTCCTCCGGGAGCAACGTGCCCCTGTTGTACCAGTAGCCCTCGCCGGCGGTCAGTCGAGACGATGCTCGAGCGCGTCCACCTGAGCGGCGAGCACCGACGGGAGCCTGTCACCGAACTTGGCGTAGTGCTCGCGTATGAGAGGGACTTCCGCCTTCCACTCAGCTTCGTCGACGTTCAAGAGCTCTCGCATCTGCCCCTCGGTGACCTCGACACCATCTATGTCTATGGCGCGCTCCGCGGGCACGCGACCCGCAGGCGTGTCGACCGCCTCACCTCTACCGGCCGTGCGGGCGAAGATCCACGCGAGCACCCGCGAGTTCTCGCCGTAACCGGGCCACAGGAATTTTCCGTCCGTGCCCTTGCGGAACCAGTTGACGAGGTACAGGCGCGGCAGCTTGGAGCTGTCGGTCGCCTTCCCGATCGTGAGCCAGTGCGCGAAGTAATCGGCCATGTTGTAGCCGCAGAACGGAAGCATGGCGAAGGGGTCGCGGCGCAGCGTCCCGACCTTTCCGGTTGCCGCGGCGGTCGTCTCCGACGCCATGATCGAACCGAGGAACACTCCGTGCTCCCAGTCATAGGCCTCGGTCACCAGCGGCACGACGGACGCGCGCCGACCGCCGAACATGACCGCCGAGATCGGGACGCCCGAAGGGTCCTCCCACTCCGGCGCGCACGCGGGGTTCTGTGCGGCGGGGACCGTGAACCTGGCGTTCGGGTGCGCTGCCGTCGTCTCGCTGGCGGGCGTCCAGTCCTGGCCCTTCCAGTCGGTGAGGTGCGGCGGCGTCTGCTTCCCCATCCCCTCCCACCAGACGTCGAGCTCGTCGGTGAGCGCCGTGTTGGTGAAGATGCAATTCGAGTGCAGCGTCTTCATCGCATTCGGGTTCGTCTCGGTGCTCGTGCCGGGGGCGACGCCGAAGAAACCTGCCTCCGGGTTGATGGCGTAGAGGCGACCGTCGTCGCCGAACTTCATCCAGCAGATGTCGTCGCCGATGGTCTGGACCTTCCAGCCCGAGATGGTGGGGACGAGCATCGCGAGGTTCGTCTTGCCGCAAGCCGAGGGGAACGCTCCCGCGACATAACGCACGTCGCCTTCGGGCGAGGTGAGCTTCAGGATCAACATGTGCTCTGCGAGCCACAGGTCGTCGCGCGCCATGACCGACGCGATGCGAAGCGCCAGACACTTCTTCCCGAGCAGAGCGTTGCCGCCGTAGCCCGAGCCGTAGGACCAGATCTCGCGGGTCTCGGGGAAGTGGACGATGTACTTGTTGTCCGGGTCGCAGGGCCACGGGACGTCTTTCTGCCCGGGCTCGAGCGGAACACCCACGGAATGCAGGCACGGGACGAAGAATCCGTCCTCGCCGAGGACCTCGAGGGCCCTGTCTCCCATCCTCGTCATGATCCGCATGGAGACCGCCACGTACGGCGAATCGGTGATCTCGACGCCGATCTGGGAGAGAGGGGAGCCGAGGGGACCCATGGAGAAGGGCACCACGTACATCGTGCGCCCCTTCATCGACCCTCTGAACAGCTCGGACAGCGTGGCCCTCATCTCGTCGGGGTCACGCCAGTTGTTCGTCGGGCCGGCGTCGCCCTCCTTGGCGCAACAGATGAAGGTGCGGTCCTCGACCCGCGCGACGTCGCTGGCATCCGACCGCGCCCAGTAGCTGCCGGGTCGCTTCGCGTCAGCGAGACGCGTGAACGTGCCGGCGTCGACCAGCATCTGGCAGAGGCGGTCGTACTCGTCGGACGAGCCGTCGCACCACTCGACCTTCTCTGGAGTCGTGAGCGCCGCCACCTCGTCGACCCATTCGAGGAGCCGTCGGTTCTTGGTTGGGGGTCGTTGTCCGGTAGAGGGCATGGGGTGGGGGAGACCTCCGTGCGTTCGCCACCTTCGCCGCGCCCGATCGACGGCGGGGACCTCAATGGTAGGCATTTGACGTGCCTATACCCAAGTTGAGCGGCACTCAGAGTGACCGGGAGGAAGCCGGCAAAGGCGAGTTCGCAGCCATCGAGATGATCCGGCAGGTTCTCGGGGAGGCGGCGAGAAAGGGCGGCGTCGGCGGCGCGCCCATGTCACCGCTTGCCGGCGAGGTCTGGATAGGAGACGACTCCGCCGTGTTGGAGCAGGACGGTGATCGTCTCCTTCTCACCTCCGACCTCACCGTGGCCGGCGTTCACGCGGACCTCGACTTGCTCGGGCTCACCGACGTCGGCTGGCGCGCCCTGGTCTGCGCCCTCAGCGACATCGCCGCGATGGGAGGAGCGCCCGCGCACGCGGTCGTGGGGGTGGCAGCGCCGAGGGGCACGGACCTGCGCTCGCTGTACGAGGGGATCGCGGCGGCGGCGACCGAGCACCGCTGTCCGGTCGTCGGTGGAGACCTTTCCTCGGCGGGACAGCTCGTCGTCGCGGCGACGGTCGCGGGGCGCGTCCCCGAGGGCCGCTCGGCGGTGTTGCGGTCGGGAGCAGTGCCGGGCGACACCCTCTTCGTCACCGCGCCGCTCGGCTCTTCTGCTGCCGGGCTCAGGGCACTTCGCGAAGCAGCAGGGACGCAGGCGGGGAAGGAGGCGAGGAGCGAAGGGTCCGTTCGCACCGGTCCACTTCGCGATTCGCCTCTCGTGAAGGCCCACCTGCGACCGAGAGCGCGCATCGCGGCAGGGCAGGCCGCGGGGAGGGGAGGTGCGACCGCGATGATCGACGTCTCCGACGGGTTCGCCGCCGACCTCTGGCACCTGGCCGATGCCTCGGGCGTCGGCTTCGAGCTCGAACGTGTACCGGTGGCCGAAGGTGCGAGCGCCGAGGACGCGCTCGGAGGCGGGGAGGACTACGAGCTGGTCATCGCCACCGCCGAACCCGAGCGCCTGGTCGCAACCTTCGTCACCTCGGGCTTGCCACCGCCACTCGAGATCGGGGTTTGCACAGCCGAATCCGGGCGCCGGATGTTCGGGGGCGCCCGCCTCGAACCCGTGGGTTACGAACACCCGATGCTCTGATCGCGGGCGACATAGCCTTGTCAGGTGCCGTTTCGTCGCATCACCGACCCGCAACGGCTGCAAGCGCTCGTGGGCGCCATGCTCCTCATCGAGGAGGGCTTGGACCTCCCGACCGTGCTCGACAGCATCGTCCGCCGGGCCGTCGAGCTGGCCGGTGCGCGATATGGCGCCCTCGGTGTGCTGGACAGCAAAAGAGAGGGTCTGTCGCAGTTCATAACGGCCGGGATCGATCCCGAGCGCCTCGTGGAGGAGGTGGGACCGGAGCCGGACGGTGAGGGGGTGCTCGCGGTACCGGTCAAGGTACAGGGCGAGGAGTTCGGCAACCTCTACCTCTGCGACAAGCAGGACGGAGAGCAGTTCACCGAGGTCGACTGCGACGTGGTCTCGGCGCTCGCGCTGGCGGCCGGACTCGCCATCGACAAGGCGCGCCTCTACGCGAGATTGCGGGAGCTGACGCTCAGCGAGGAGCGCGAGCGCATCGCCCGGAACCTGCACGACACCGTGATCCAGCGCCTCTTCGCGGTCGGGCTCATGCTCCAGAGCGCCACCCGGCTGCCGGGCCGAGCCGAGTCCCAGGAGCGGGTCCATTCAGCGGTGGACGACCTCGACGAGACGATCCGCCAGATCAGGTCGACGATCTTCGCGATCAGTCGGCCGAGGCACGTGACCGGGAGAGGAGTGAGAGCCGAGATCCTCGATCTCACCGACGAGGCCGCAGGGCGGCTCGGCCTCGACGCTCGCGTCGACTTCGAAGGGCCGATCGACACGACGGTCGATCACGAATCCGCCGAGCACCTCCTCGTCAGCCTCCGTGAGGCGATCTCGAACGTCGTCCGTCACGCGTGCGCATCGGCGATCGAGGTAGAGGTGAAGGTCGAGCGCGACGACCTCACGTTGCGCGTGACCGACGACGGGGTGGGTCTCGATCCGGAACTGGCGCAAGCGGGCGGCCGCGGCCTCTCGAACCTCGCCGAGAGGGCCAAGCTCCTCGGCGGTACCTGCGAGGTTCTGCCTGCGGCGCCGACGGGGACCGAGCTCATATGGTGCGTCAAGCTCGCCCGATGAGACGCTCACAACGAGGCTGACGAGGAAAGGGGCCGATCGATCGTGACCACGAGGGTCTTCCTGCTCGACGATCACGAAGTGGTCCGGCGCGGGCTTCGGGAGTTGTTCGACGCCGAAGCCGACCTGGAGGTGGTGGGAGAGGCCGCGACCGCCGAGGAGGCGGTGGGCCGGGTTCCCTCCACGCGCCCCGACGTGGCGGTGCTCGACGTGCGCCTGCCTGATGGCGACGGAGTGGAGGTGTGCCGAGACCTGCGCTCGGCGATGCCGGAGCTCAAGTGCCTCATGCTCACCTCGTTCGCCGACGACGAGGCTCTGTTCTCCGCGATCCTCGCCGGGGCGAGCGGCTATGTCCTGAAACAGGTCAAAGGCGGCGATCTCGTGTCGGCGGTTCGTCGCGTCGCGGCCGGCGACTCGCTTCTCGACCCCGCCCTCACACGCCAGGTCATGGAGCGCCTTCGTGGCGAGAAGGTCGAGGACGAGCGCCTGGCGCGGCTCACCACGCAGGAACGCAACATCCTGGAGCTGATAGCGGACGGCAAGACGAACCGTCAGATAGCAGACGAGTTGTTCCTCGCGGAGAAGACCGTCAAGAACTACGTGTCGAACCTGCTCGCCAAGATGGGGTTCGCCCGCAGGACCGAGGCAGCCGTGTATGCCGCCCGGCTCGCTGAACGAAAGCAGAAGCCCTAGGCGGGCACTCTTCGAGGATCAGGCGGGTTCGGGCCCGGCCACATTGCGCCTAGGTGGCTTCGTGATCTTTCCGGCCCGGATGCAGGAAGTGCATACGTTCAACCTCTTGGGCGTGCCGTCGACGACCGCCCGGACCCGCTGGATGTTGGGGTTCCAACGGCGCTTGGTACGGCGATGCGAGTGGCTGAGGCTCATGCCGAACGACGGATGCTTGCCACACACTTCGCACACCGCTGCCATGACGCGTCAACTCCTTCCACGCGACGCCGGATGTCACTCTGATCGACCAGGCTCCGTCGACGAGGGCCTCAATGGACCTATGGACCGGTAAGGCGATCCGCAGCCGATAAGCCTGTGAAGCAGAGGTCGAGGTTAGCATCGCTGTTGTGGAGGCACTCCGGCGGCTCTGCGCGGCCGACCTGGCCCGGGTGATGAGCACGTACCGGCAGGCCCTGGATGCCCACAAAGAGGCGATCAACCGTCTCAACGTCTACCCCGTGCCCGACGGGGACACCGGCACGAACATGGCGCTCACCGTCGACTCGGTCGTGAACGAGCTGGACGCTGACGACGGCTCGGGGCGCGACATGGCGGCAGTGTGCAAGGCGATAACGCATGGGTCCTTGATGGGCGCCCGCGGAAACTCGGGGGTGATCCTGTCCCAGCTGCTACGGGGCCTGGTGGGGGTCTTCACGGAGTGCCCCGACGGAGACTGCCCAGAAGCTCCCGATCTCGCCCGGGCCCTCGAGGCCGCGAGCGAGGCGGCCTACAAAGCGGTCCTGCGCCCGGCCGAGGGCACGATCCTCACCGTCGCCCGTGCCGCGTCGGAGGGCGCCAAGGCTGTCGGTGCTGAGGCGCCGCTCGTGGAGGTGCTCGAGTCGGCGCGCAACGCCGCGAAAGAAGGCCTCGAGCGCACCCCGGAGCTTCTGCCCGTGCTCGCGCAGGCCAACGTTGTGGACGCGGGTGGAGTGGGGTACCTGCTGCTCCTCGACTCCCTCTTGAAGGTAGTAGACGGAAGGCCCCTGCCCGACGCGCCTTTGTACGAATCTTCCGACAGCTCCGGGCAGTGGACTCTCGGCGAGCAGGGATCGCATCCCGGCGGTGCGACGAACGGGCCGGCTCGCAGGCAGGAAGCCGGTGGCGGGGCGGTCGCGCTCGACGAGGCGCGCAGCACTTACACCGGTCTCAGGTACGAGGTCATGTACTTCCTCCACGCGCCCGACGAAGCGGTAGCAGGGTTCAAGGACGTCTGGGAGGGAATCGGCGACTCCATCGTGGTCGTGGGCGGCGACGGCCTCTGGAACTGCCACATACACACCGACGACGTCGGAGCGGCCATCGAGGCCGCTTTGGACGTGGGACGTCCGCGCGACATCCGTGTCTCGGACCTCGCCGAGCAGATCGACGAGGAGCGCTGGGTACGCGAGGCGGCCAGGGCCCCCGCCGTGGAAGCCGCCACAGACACCTCTCACGTGCGCACCGCCGCGGTCGCGGTCGCAAACGGGGAAGGCGTCGGGAGGATCTTCCGTTCGCTGGGGGTGCACCATCTGGTCCCGGGCGGGCAGTCGATGAACCCCTCAACCGAAGAGATCCTGAGGGTCGTGGAGGACGCGGTGCAGGACGAGGTGGTGATCCTCCCGAACAACGAGAACATCGTCCCCGTCGCCATGCAGGTGTGTGAGCTAGCGAAGAAGACAGCGCGCGTCGTGCCGACGAGCGGGATCGTCGAGGGTTTCGCCGCCCTGCTCGAGTACGACCCACAAGCCGGCGCGGAGGAGAACGTCAGGTCGATGTCGGAATCTGCTCGCCGTGTCGTCGCCGGGGAGGTGACCCAGGCGGTGCGCGACTCGTCGGGGACTTCGGGACCGATAAAGGCCGGAGAGTGGATGGGCCTCTCGCGTGACGGCATCGAGGTCGTCGGAAGCTCGATGGCCGAGGCGGCGTGCGGCCTGCTCGGGAAATTGCTCCGTGACGAGCACGAGCTCGTCACGATCATCGAAGGCGAAGGAGCAGCGCGGGGCCAGACGCGCGAGATCACGGAATGGCTCTCGGAGCACCGAACTGCTGTCGCGGTGGAGGTGCACCATGGTGGGCAGCCGCTTTACCCGTATCTGTTCAGCATCGAATGAACGATCGCACACGCGTCGGATGACCGGTCTCAGCGCGACGTGAGCTCGCTCACAGCGACGAGGACGACACTTGGCAAGCTCGCCGATATCCCCGTCGGCGAGATACGCAGGATCGGGGAGAGACGGGCCGCTCCGCTTTCGGAGCTGGGCATCAATTCGGTTCTGGATCTCATCACCCACTACCCGCGTCGCTACATCGATCGCACCCATCGTTCCGAGGTCGCGGACATGCGCGTGGGGGAGGAGTCCCTCGTCCTCGCGACAGTCGAGCGAGTGTCGCAGCGCAGGACGCGCCAGGGACGTCCGATCGTCGAGCTCGACGTCGACGACGGCACCGGCCGGCTCCGCGTCGTCTTCTTCAACCAGTCCTGGCGAGCGAAGCAGTTGCCTGCGGGCACCGAGGCCCTGTTCTTCGGGAAGCTCGACACCTATCGCGGCCGGCGGCAGCTCACGAACCCGGTCGTGGACCTCGTCGGCAACCGCACCGGCAGAATCGTGCCGGTGTACCCGACCTCGGAGCGTTCGGGCATAGCCGGCTGGGAATTCGGAGACTGGGTATCGGAGGCGCTGCGCCGCGCCGGCGAGCTCGAGGATCCACTGCCCGGGCGCTGGCGCGACGAGCTCGCACTGGCAGGTCGCAACGAGGCGTTCGCGCAGATACACGGCCCCGAGTCGTTCACCGAGCTCGCAAGGGCGCGAAACCGTCTGGCGTTCGACGAGCTCCTGCGGCTGCAACTCGAGGTCGTGATGAAAAAGCAGGTCGCAGCGCGCGACGCGCGCGGCATAAGGCATACGGTCGGGCCTGCCGCAGACGCGCAGAGCGGACCCGCCGGGCTGGTAGAGGCATTCTTCGAACAGCTCCCATTCCCGCTCACGAAGTCACAGTTGTCGGCGGTCGAGGAGATCCGCCGTGATCTGGCCGGCCCGCTGCCGATGCATCGCCTGCTTCAAGGTGACGTCGGTGCCGGAAAGACGGTCGTGGCGCTGTGCACGCTCTTGTACGCGGTCCAAGGGGGCCACCAGGGTGCGCTCATGGCGCCGACCGAGGTTCTGGCCGAGCAACATCTCCTCGGTGTGAGAGACCTGCTGGCCGAACTGTCGGTGCCCGACGCGACCAGGCTCGGCGGATCCCGGCCCTTGTCGGTGATGCTCCTCAGTAACCGCACCACACCACGCGACAGGTCGCGTCTCAAGGACTCGCTCGCCACCGGTTCGCTCGACATCGTGGTCGGCACGCACGCGCTTCTCACCGACGATGTCAGGTTCCACAGCTTGGGAGTCGTCGTGATCGACGAGCAACACCGGTTCGGTGTCGAACAGCGTTCACAGCTACGCGCCAAGGGACGGGACGTGACCGGTGGGGAGGGGGCGGACCCAGATCTGCTCGTCATGACGGCGACCCCCATACCGCGCACTGCGGCGATGGTCGTGTTCGGAGACCTCGATCTAACCGAGCTGACGGAGCTGCCGGCAGGTCGCACTCGGGTCGAGACCGTCCTCGTGCGCGACGGGGAGGACGAGAAGGCGGCGTGGAACCGCGTGCGGGATGAGGTCGCAGCGGGCCATCGCGCCTACGTGGTCTGTCCGCTCGTCGAGGGATCCGAGCGCATACAAGCGCGGTCGGCTACCTCCGAGCGCGACCGTCTCGCATCGGGAGTCTTGAACGGGCTGCGCGTCGGGCTGCTCCACGGTCAGCTCAAGTCGTCCGAGAAGGAAGGGGTCATGGCGGAGTTCCGCCGCGGCGATGTCGAGGTCCTCGTGTCGACGACAGTCATCGAGGTGGGGGTGGACGTGTCCGACGCAACCGTCATGGTGATCGAGGATGCCGAGAGGTTCGGGATCGCGCAGTTGCACCAGCTCCGTGGGCGGGTCGGTCGCTCGGACCTTGCTTCTTGGTGCTATCTGTTGGAAGGACAGCGGCCGAAACCCAAGAGCACCTCCGGGGCCCTGCTCGGGTCCGCCACGACGGAGCGCACCGACTCCGCCCGAGCGCGGCTCGAGGCGCTCGAGCAGACCAATGACGGCTTCGAGCTGGCGGAAGTGGACCTCGAGATCCGCGGCGAAGGCTCGATCCTCGGCGCAAGACAGAAAGGACGCAGCGACCTCACGCTCGCGTCCTTGCGCCGCGACCGTCCTTTGCTCGAGCAGGCGCGCCGGGTCGCAGAAGCTCTTCTTTCCGAGGACCCGTTCCTGAGCGCGAGCCGATCGCTTGCAGAAGAGATCAGGTTGTTCGTCGGCGAGGAGGAAGCGGACTTCCTCTTCAAGAGCTAAAGCCAAGAACTTGCGTGTAGTCGCGGGCCACAGCAGGGGCCGCGTCCTGAAGGCGCCGCCGGGCGGCTCGACACGTCCGACCTCCGACCGGGTGCGCGAAGCGATCTTCGACATGCTCGGCAGCATCCTCGACCTCGACGACGCGCACGTCGCGGACCTCTTCGCCGGGAGCGGCGCAATGGGCATAGAGGCACTCTCCCGTGGCGCAGGAAGAGCCGTGTTCGTGGAGAAGGACCCGGTGGCCCTGCGGGCGGTACGCGCAAACCTCACCTCGGTGGGTCTCGGCGACGCCCCCGTGCGCCTCGTCAAGGCCGATGTCCTCAAATGGGTCGGCAGCCGCCGCGGCGGGGAGGAAGACCGCTTCGATCTGGCCTTCGTCGACCCTCCTTACGCGTTCGGCGACTGGGCGCGGCTCCTCGAGCTCCTGGACAGCGAAGTGGCCGTCCTCGAGTCGGGTCGCGAGCTCGAGATACCGCAGCACTTCGATGTCGTCAGGAGTCGCCGATACGGCGGTACGCTCGTAACGGTGGTCCGTGCGGCCGCTCATCGACCTTTTGTGAGAGGTGCTTCTTGACGGTCGTCCTCTACCCCGGATCGTTCGATCCCTTCCACAACGGCCATCTCGAGGTGGTCGAGCGTTCTGGGCACCTCTTCGACGAGGTGGTCGTGGCCTGTCTGCGGAACCCTCAAAAAGCAGAAGCCCTCTTCACACTCCCCGAACGCGAGGAGATGCTCGCAGAGGCCGTGGCGCACATGGTCAACGTGAGAATCGTCTCGGTGTCGAAGCTGGTGGTCGACGTAGCGCGGGACGTGGGGGCGAGCGCCATCGTGAGGGGCTTGCGTGCCGTATCGGACTTCGAGAACGAGCTACAGATGGCGCAGATGAACAGGCAGCTCTCGGGTATCGACACCCTCTTCATACCCACGAGCTCGAAGGCATCTTTTCTTTCGTCACGTCTGTTCCGCGAGGTCGCGCGCTACGGAGGCGACGTGTCGGCCTTCATACCGAAGGCTGTCGAGAAGCGTTTGCAGGAGAAGTTCGGCAATTGAGCGAAGAAGACCACCTCGACCCGTTCGGCGAACCTCTGGAGGATCCGCTCGTCGACCCGTTCGAAGACGACGAGTTCGGCGAGGAGGGCTCTGGAGCGGGGAAGATCAGCGACTCGGAGGACGCCGAGAGCCTCCTTCGGCGCGCGATGAGAATGGTCGCAAGCGCGCGGGCGATGCCCCTTTCCACTTCGGTGCTCGTCTCGAGAGACGAGCTCATCGCCGTCCTCGAGGGCGCGCTCGAGCGGCTTCCGGACGAGATGCGGCAGGCTCGATGGCTTCTGCGCGAGCGCGACGAATTCATCGAGTCCGGCAGGCGGGAGGCGAACAACCTGCTCGAGGAGGTTCGGGCGCAGGCGGAGAGGATGGTGCAGCGTACGGAGATCGTGCGCCACGCGAACCAGCAAGCGCAGAAGGTCGTGGAGGAAGCCCGTGAAGAAGCCCGCCGGCTTCGTCACGAGGCCGAGGACTTCTGCGACCAGAAACTCGCCAGTTTCGAGATCGTGCTGGAGAGGACGCTCAAGACTGTGCTCGCCGGCCGCGAGAAGCTTCGAGCGACGCCCGCGCCGATCCCCGAGGGGACGGCTTGGCGTGTGTCGACCGAGGCGGGCACGACCGCCAGCAACAGAGACGAGAATGTCGGGGACGGGGGCTTCTTCGACCAGGACGAGACTTGACGCAAGCCCCCCGGGTCATCTCGAAAAAGGAGGGAGCCATGTCGGCAAAACCCTTCGTCGTCCACGTCGCGAAGCTCCGGCGCACAATCGGAACGCGCTGGCACGAGGTCGTCCGCGGTGTCATCGACGACCTCCGATCCTCGGGGAGTGCGGTGCCGGAAGGTAGCGAGGTGGAGGCGGATCTCGTTCTCGAGTCCGTGTTCGGCGGTGTCGCGGCCACCGGCGTCGTGAGGGCACCGTGGACGGGGGAATGCCGCCGTTGTCTGGCACCCGCCTCGGGCGTGGTCGAGGTACGCGCTCTCGAGCACTTCACCGAAGGTGGTGACGGCTCCGATACGTATCCCCTCACAGACCACGGGATCGACCTCGAGCCGATGATCCACGATGCCGTACTGCTCGAGCTCCCGCTCGCTCCCCTGTGCACGGAGCAATGCAAGGGGCTCTGCCCGAACTGTGGCGCCAACCGAAACGAAGACCCTTGTTCGTGCGACCAGTCGCCACCCGACCCGCGTTGGGCGGCGCTCGGCGCGCTCGAGTTCGGCGAATCAGCCGGGGCCGGACAGAAAGAGCACTCGGGCCCGTAGCAGGCTCGGGGGTTCTCCCGGGGATTCTCCTCGGCATTCTCCTCGGCATCTCGGAGAGGGACGAGCAGCTATGTTGGTACGTCCCTCGTGCCGGCGACGACATCAAGGTGAGCGACGATGGCAGTACCGAAGAAGAAGACGTCCAAGGCGAAGAGCCGCAGCCGCAGAGCATCGAACTGGGTGTTGCCGATGCCGCCCAGGAGCATCTGCCCTCAATGTCACAACGCCAAGTTGCCGCACGTCGTTTGCCCGACCTGCGGTTGGTACAAGGGTCGCCAGGCGATAGAGATCGATTGACCCCGGGTCAGTCACCGGCTTGAACAGCACCCTCCCCGTAGCGGTCGACGCGATGGGCGGCGACCGCGCACCGTCGGAGATCGTCTCGGGCGCGCGCCAGGCTGCTGAGTCACTCGGCATCCAGGTGGTCCTCGTCGGCCCGCCTGCTCAACTCCCCGACACCGGAGGTCTCGAGGTCCTGCCTGCCTCCGAGGTCGTCGGGATGGACGAGGATCCCGCTCAGGCGGTGCGGCGTAAGAAGGACTCGTCCCTCGTGCGAAGCGCCGAGGCCGTGCGCGACGGCCGGGCCCTTGCAATGGTGAGCGCCGGCAACACCGGAGCGGCGATGGCGAGCGCTCTGCTGCGCATGGGTCGACTCAAAGGTGTGGTACGCCCCGCCATCGCCACCCCGATCCCGAACCTGGTCTCCCACCCGACGGTCCTACTCGACGCGGGCGCGAACGCCGAGTGCACCGCTGCGATGCTCGTCCAATTCGCACAGATGGGCGCCGCGTACGCCGCCGCTCGCTACGGCGTGGAGAGCCCGTCGGTGGCGCTGCTCTCGATCGGGGAGGAGAGCTCGAAGGGGTCACCTCTCGTGAAGGAGACGCACGCCGCGCTGACGGGCGCCGTCGACTTCCGCTTCGTCGGGAACATCGAGGGGCGCGACCTGCTGCACGCTCCCGCCGACGTGGTGGTGACCGACGGCTTCACGGGCAACGTGACGCTGAAGACGCTCGAAGGCTCTCTCAAGTTCTTCATGAACGCGGTGCTCGCGGTGTTCGGCACCGACGACGCCACCGAGCAGGCGGGACGGGTGCTGCTTCCCCATCTGGCGCCTCTGGCCGAGACCTTCGACCCCGACAACACCGGCGGAGCGATGCTCCTCGGGGTGGACGGGGTCTGCGTGATAAGCCACGGCTCCTCCTCGGCGAGAGCGATCGTCTCTGCGGTGAAGGTCGCCCACGACCTCGCCACTGCGGGGCTCGTCGACCGCCTGGCGCAGTCGGTCGTCCCGGCCTGAGCCTCGGGCCGGAGGCACTAAAACTGGCTTCTACCAGGGAGAACTCGGGAGGCAACCCCGCGGGAAGGTAAGATGTTGCCCGCTCACCGACCGCAGGGAGATACCAGGGTGCCCGCAGAGACCCACACCTCTACAGCGCCGCTCGACCGCCAGCAGGTGTTCGAGCTGGTGCGGGACCAGCTCGCCGACATTTTGGAGATCGAGCCCTCGACGATAAAAGAGTCCTCCTCCTTCGCCGAGGACCTCGACGCCGACTCCCTTGCTCTGATCGAGCTCGTCGAGGCGCTCGAGGAGGAGCTCGGGGAGCGGACGGTCGGCTTCAGGATCGAGGACGAGGACCTCGAGGACCTGCGTACGGTGCGAGATGCCGTCGACTACATCGTCGCCAAGCTCGGGGTGGGCTGAAACGACTTCTGGAATCGGTTCGGACGACAACGCGGGTCGTCAAGTGCGACAAGGGCGGGAACACCTTGGTCAGCTCGAGGAGACACTGGGCTGGGAATTCGCGGATCCCGGTCTCCTCGACCAGGCGCTGTCGCATCGCTCATGGTGTGCGGAGGCGGGCGGCCAACCCTCGAACGAGCGACTCGAGTTTCTCGGTGACGCCGTCCTCGGTCTCGTGGTCGCCGAGCACTCCTACCGTCTGTACCCCGAGCTCGCCGAGGGATCACTCGCCAAGGTCCGCGCCGCGGTCGTGAACACGGCGGTGCTCGCAGAGTTGGGAAGCGATCTCGGGCTCGGCCGCGTCGTGAAGCTCGGGCGCGGCGAAGCCTCGTCGGGAGGCCGGCGAAAGCCGTCGATACTCGCCAACACCACAGAGGCGGTCATCGGTGCGGTGTACCTGGACGGTGGTTGGGACCCGTCTTCGAAGCTCGTGATGCGGCTCCTCGAGGCACGGATCGCCGAGGCAGCGGCGGGGCCCGGCTCGGAGGACTTCAAGACCCGGCTTCAGGAGATCGTGGCGCGTGAGGTGCGCGAGCTCCCGCGGTACGAGGTCGTCGGAACCGGTCCCGACCATGCGCGGCGCTACACGGCACAGGTGTACGTGGGTGGCGAGATCCTGGGCGTGGGAAAGGGGCGCTCGAAGAAAGACGCCGAACAGGCCGCAGCGAAGGTCGCATGGGACCTGCTCGGCACGAACGGCACGCTGGCGGCCGACGCTGCAGGTGCGACCGATGCCTGAGCTGCCCGAAGTCGAGACGATCCGCCGCGACCTCGAGAAGGAGGTCGTCGGCCGGAGAATCAAGCAAATAGAGGTAAAGGGCAAGCGATCGATCCGCAGACACCGCACGCCCGCGGAGTTCAAGAAGCACCTCGAGGGCAAGAAGATCACCTACATCCGCCGCGCCGGCAAGTACCTCCTGCTGGGCCTGGACGCAGAGGAGGTCCTGATCGTCCACCTCGGTATGAGCGGGCAGCTGCTGCGGACCAAGAGCGCCAAGGACACGACCTTGCGCCACACACATGTCGTGATCACCTTCACCCAGGGTGGTCAACTGCGATTCGTCGACCCACGTACGTTCGGGGAGATGTTCGTCACCTCGCCCGGGGAGCTCGGCTCGCAGGTCCCGGAGGTTGCCCATCTCGGGTTCGACCCTCTCGACGACGTGATGAGCTGGACCAGTTTCGGTCAGCTCCTCGCATCGCGACACGTGGGGCTCAAGACACTTCTCATGGACCAGAAGTTCGTGGCGGGCATCGGCAACATCTACTCCGACGAGATCCTCTTCGCCGCGGGCCTCCGCTACGACCGTTACTCCGACTCCTTGAGCTCCCAGGAGATCCGGCGCCTCTACCGCGCGATGGTCGAGACGCTCACCGAGGCGGTCAAGTACAGGGGCTCGTCCCTGGCGGACGAGCAGTACCGCGATCTCTACGGCGCGGTCGGGGAGTATCAGGGTCAGCATCAGGTTTACGACCGAGAGGGCGAGCCGTGCCGACGGTGTCGGAACTCGATCGTGCGCGTCAAGATGAACGGTCGGTCCGCCTTCTTGTGCGACCACTGCCAGATCTGAGGAACTCGTAGCCCCGGCGCGCTAAAAGTCCAGGTCGACAGGCTGTGGTGTCCCCGATCCGCTGCAACCGTGCAGGTAGGGTGAGCCGGTGTTCCTGAAGTCGCTGACGCTGAGGGGCTTCAAGTCCTTCGCTGACCCGGCGACGCTCGTCCTCGAACCCGGCGTGACCGTGGTGGTCGGTCCCAACGGCAGCGGCAAGTCCAACGTCGTCGATGCCGTCGCATGGGTGCTCGGCGCGCAGGGCCCGCGAACCGTCCGCTCCCAGAAGATGGAGGACGTCATCTTCGCGGGCTCGGGCGAGCGGACACCCCTCGGACGGGCGGAGGTCTCCCTCACGATCGACAATCGCGCCGGGAAGCTGCCCGGGGGCCTGGCGGAGATCACCATCACCCGCACGCTCTTCCGGTCCGGTGAGAGCGAGTACGCGCTCAACGGACAGCCGTGCCGGCTCCTCGATGTTCAGGAGCTCTTGTCGGACTCGGGCGTCGGCCGTCAGCAGCACGTGATCGTGGGACAGGGGCAGCTCGACACAATCCTGAACGCGAGGCCCGAAGACCGACGGGCAGTGATCGAGGAGGCTGCGGGGGTCCTGAAACACCGTCGGCGTCGTGAGCGCGCCGAGCGCAGGCTTGCCGCCACCGAGGAGAACCTCGAGCGCCTGGGCGATCTGCTTCGCGAGGTGCGTCGCCAGATGCGGCCCCTGGAGCGACAGGCGGCTGCGGCACGCTCGCACGCCCAGCTCGCGCAAGAGCTGAGGGCACTTCGCATGTACCTCGTGGGTGCCGAGCTGACCTCACTCGACGAGCGCCGCCGGGCCGCCACCGCAGAGCGCGATTTGCTCGCCGAGGACGAACAGGCGCTGCGGTCCTCGATCACCGAGATCGACGAAGCGGCAGACAGCGCCGCATCGGAGCTCGCCTCGAGGCGAGAGGAGGATCTCGTCGTCGCTCTCACGAGGGTGCAGGCGATGTCGGAGCGCTGCCGGGGGCTCGCGGCGCTCGTCGCAGAGCGCCGCCGCTCGGTCGTGATGGCGATCGAGGTTGCGGCCGGCACGGACGTCGTGTCGACGCTCGAGGCGGACGCAGCGCGCCTGTCCGACGAGCTGGAAACGATCGGGCGCGAGGAAGAAGGGCTCACGCCGGTCGCGGCCGAAATCGAGCTGTCGGAGAACGCCCTTGCGTCCGAGCTCGCGGGACGCGACACCGCGTCGGGTGATCTCGCCGCGGTGCGGGAAGCAGAGGAGACCCTGCGCGACGCCGAGCGTGAGAAGCACCGCATGCAGGAGAGGGCGGAAGCCCTCGAGCGCGCGGTCGATGAGATACGGGGAAGCGCGTCCGCAGTTCGGTTGTCGGGAGCCCGCGGGGTCCTCGGAGGCCTCGGCGATCTGGTGAAAGTGGACGAAGGCTACGAGCTCGCGTTCGATGCGGCGCTGTCCTCCGTCTCGGGTGCCGTGGTGGTGGAGGACCTCGACGCTGCGAGGTCCGCGCTCGGCGCTCTGGCCGCGATCCGTTCACGGGGTGCCGTTCTCGTGGCGCGCTCGAAGCGATCGGGCCAGGACGCCCCGGACGAGGACCGCAGCTCGCGGACCGCACTCGCCCCCGGGACGCTGTGGTTGCGCAAGCGCGTGCACGCCGGTGACGAGAGGGTCGAAGGACTACTCGACCGGTTACTCGAGGACGTCGCGTGCGTGGGGAACGGTTGGCAGGAGGCACTGGAACTCTCCTTGGCGCACCCCGAGATCGTGGTCGTGGACAAAGCGGGGGACCGCTTCGTCGGGTCGGTCTGGGAGCTGTGCGCCGCGTCCTCTCCCGATACGCAGCGTGCCGCGGAGGAGGCGCGTCGACAGGCGAACGAATGCGCTTTGGCGGCGGAGCGCGCGCACAGCCGTCTGCTTGCTGCGAGGACCTACTCCGAGGGGGTGCGGGAACGTCTCGAGGAAAGGCGAGCGAAGGTCGCGGCCATGGGGCGCGACCTCGAGGTGAAGATCGCAGCGCTTGCAGAGAGACGCTCGGTACTGAGCAATCGTCTCGTGGAGGCCGAGCGCAGGCTGGCCGGTCACAGTGCGGAGCGCGCGATGGCCGGAGAGCGTCGTAGGCGGCTCGAGGCGGACGCCACCCAGTTGGACCACCTCGGCGGGACCGTCGACAGCTGCGCCGGGCGCCTGCAGACACTGCTCGAGACCGTGCAGACGAGAAGGACGCGCCACCTCGAAGAAGTCAGAGCCGGCGGGGCTCGACTCGACACGCTTCGCCGTGAGCGAGCAGAGGCCGACTCGCGCCTTGCCCGCACGCGCGAGCGTGTACAGCGGCTGGAGCTCGATCTCGCCGAGATATCAGTTCGTTACGAGGCATCGACCGAGGCGCTTCGTCGCGAGCTCGGCGCGGAACCTGGCGAGGCTCTGGGAGCTGTCTGCCCGTCCCTGCCCGACGGCGTGGACGCGAGGGTCGCGTGCGGGTGCACTGGAAGCAGAGCTGGCGACGATCGGTCCGATAAACCCGTTGGCTCTGGAGGAGCTCGGCACGCTCGAGGAGAGACACCGTTTCCTGGAGGAGCAGATCGATGATGTCCGACGGGCGAGACGAGAACTGCACCAGGTGATCCGCGCCGTGGACGACGAGATCGTCCGGGTCTTCGCCGAAGCGTTCGCAGACGTGAACGAGCACTTCCAGGATCTCATGGACACGTTGTTCCCGGGCTCCACCGGTCGGCTCGTGCTCACCGAGCCCACGGACCTCCTGGACACCGGAGTCGAGGTGGAGGCGCGGCCCGCGGGCAAGAACGTACGCAAGCTCTCGCTCCTGTCGGGCGGTGAGCGCTCGCTCGTGGCTCTCGCGTTCCTGTTCGCCGTCTTCCGCAGCCGACCCTCACCTTTTTATTTGCTCGACGAGGTCGAAGCGGCGCTCGACGACGTGAACCTCCACCGCTTCCTAGACCTGCTCCACGAGTTCCGCGACGAGGCGCAGCTCATCATCGTCAGCCACCAGAAACGGACCATGGAGGCTGCGGACGCGCTCTACGGCGTGACGATGACGCCGGGCGGCTCCTCGAAGGTCATAAGCCAGAAGGTCGCCAAACGGGTGGAGCCGGACGAGGCGGTGGCTGCTCCGTAGTAGCAGCACAAGACGAGAGTTCCGGTGGATCTGCGAGGCGGGCCGTCACTCGCCTGCGGGGACGCGACCTGCGCCATGGGTAGGCTGCGCGTCGCATGATCGCCCTTTGGATCGTCCTTGCCGTCGTGCTCGTGGTCCTCGTCACCGGGACTCTCGCTTATCTGCCCAGACGGCGTCGTTCCGCATCCGGCCCCGAGCCGCGGGGCGCCGGGACGACCGTCCTCGAACCGCGGAGACAGCCGGACGTCGCTGCGCCCCCCGAACCGAGCGCTACGCCCCCCGAACCGAGCGCTACGCCAACGGCCAGGCGCGAGGAACCGCCGCCCGAGGCCGCCGTTTCGGGGAGAGCCGAGCCCGCCGTTGTCGAGGAGCGCCCTGCTGCACCACCGCAGCTGCGGGAACGCCTCGGCAAGACACGCGGCCTCTTCTCCGGTTACGTGAGATCCCTGCGGTCGCGCGGGTCGGTGGACGACGAGACGTGGGACGAGCTCGAGGAGGCCTTGCTCCGAGCCGACGTTGGCGTCGCGACGACGACCACTCTCATCGAGGACCTCCGGGCGCGTGTGCGAAAGGGCGAACTGCGAGGCCCGGACGCGGTGGTGGGGGCGCTTCGCGATGACATGCGAGTCGCTCTCGAATCGCCGAACGGTGCGCACGTCGCGGGCGACGGTCATGGTCCGCGACGTGAACAGACAGCGCCCGCAGACTCCACCGCACTCGGCGAAGAAGAGGATGGGGAAGGGCAGGGGGCTCAGACGGTCGAGGTCTGGCTGTTCGTCGGGGTGAACGGCGTGGGCAAGACGACGACCATAGGAAAGGTAGCTCGCAACCAGGCAGCCTCGGGCCGATCGGTCCTCCTCGCCGCCGGGGACACCTTCCGAGCCGCCGCGGTCGAACAGCTCGCCGCCTGGGCGGAGCGTACGGGTGTCGACATGGTGAAGGGCAACGAGGGTGCAGATCCGAGCGCAGTCGTCTACGACGCGGTCCGAAGCGCCGCGGCACGCGGGCGCGACCTCGTCCTCGCCGACACAGCGGGTCGTCTGCACACGAAGGTGAACCTCATCGAGGAGCTCAAGAAGATCCGTCGAGTGGCTAGCCGTCCCCCGGGTCGTGTGACGGAGGTGCTCCTCGTGCTCGACGCGACTACAGGGCAGAACGCGCTCGCTCAGGCCCGTCAGTTCCTAGATGCCGTGGGTGTGACCGGCGTGGTCCTCACGAAGCTCGACGGGACCGCCAAAGGCGGCATAGTGGTGGCGATCCGCCGCGAGCTCGGGCTGCCGGTCAAGCTCGTAGGAGTCGGCGAGGGCGCAGACGACCTGATCGCCTTCGAACCGTCGGAATTCGTGGACGCCCTCTTCGATTGATCCGGCGACCCCTTTCGCGCACTCTCCGATAGCCTCAGGAACCCGTGTTCGACGCGCTCTCCGACCGCCTTGATGGAATCCTCGGCCGCCTGCGCGGCCGCGGCCGCCTCTCGCAGGCTGACGTCGACGGTGCGCTGAGGGAGATTCGCACAGCCCTCTTGGAAGCCGACGTGGACGTCGGCGTGGCGCGCTCGTTCGCAGACGCGGTGAGGGATCGCCTGGTCGGGGAGGACCTGTCGCGAAGTCTCACTCCGGGGCAGCAGGTGGTGAAGGCCGTCAACGAGGAGCTCGTCGAAACCCTCGGTGGCGCGACGATGAAGATGACCTACTCGTCCGCGCCGCCCACGGTCGTGCTCCTCGCGGGCCTTCAGGGTTCGGGCAAGACCACGACCGCGGCGAAGCTCGCCCGCTGGTTCCGGCAACAGGGCCGTAATCCGCTACTCGTCGGTGCTGACCTCCAGCGGCCCGCAGCCGTCGAACAGCTGCGGATCCTCGGCGCTCAGGCCCAGGTTCCGGTGTTCAGCGAGACCACAGATCCTGTAAAAGTGGCCACAGCCGGTGTGACAGAGGCGCGGCGGACCGGGCGTGACGTGCTCGTCGTGGACACTGCCGGACGCCTCACGATCGACGAAGCGCTCATGGAAGAAGTGCGCCGGATCTCGGCCGAGGTGAATCCTCACCACACCTTCCTCGTAATCGACTCGATGACCGGGCAGGACGCGGTCGCCACCGCTGCTGCCTTCCACGAAGCCCTCGCCCTCGACGGCGTGATCCTCACCAAGCTCGACAGTGATCCGCGCGGGGCGCGGCGCTCAGCGTGAAGCGCGTGGTCGGAAAGCCGATCGCCTTCGCGTCGACCGGGGAGCGCCTCGCGGACTTCGACCAGTTCCATCCGGACCGGATGGCGAGCCGCATCCTCGGCATGGGGGACGTGCTCACGCTCATCGAGCAGGCCGAGCGCGAGTTCGACCGCGAGGTGACCGAGCAGAGCGCTGCGAAGTTGCTCGAGGGACGCTTCAGTCTCGAAGACTTCCTCTCCCAGCTTCAGCAGGTGAAGAAGCTCGGCCCGCTCGGCGGCCTGTTGTCGCTGATGCCGGGCATCGGCAAGGAGCTAAAGCAGGCGAGCGCGCAGATCGACGACGGCGAGGTCGCGAAGGTGGAGGCCGTGATCCGATCCATGACACCGGCAGAGCGCGCGACACCTTCCTTGATCGACGGGTCGAGGCGATCGCGCATAGCGCGCGGCAGCGGAACGAGCACTCAAGACGTGAACCAGCTCCTGAAGCAATTCTCGGAGGCGCAAAAGCTCATGCGATCCCCGGGGATGCTGAAGAGCATGCTCGGCGGAGGCGGGCCTGCATTCGATCCGGGAGCCCTCGGAGAGCTCGGCGACGACGATCTCATGGGCGCGCTGGGC
Organism: uncultured Acidimicrobiaceae bacterium; assembly: GCA_963737015.1. Taxonomy (GTDB): domain Bacteria; phylum Actinomycetota; class Acidimicrobiia; order Acidimicrobiales; family UBA8190; genus CAVTQZ01. The sequence continues at coordinate 567,942 of CAVTQZ010000001.1, forward strand.
AGCGGCGGCACCGGCATCGGGCCGTTCGGGTCTCGCGCCGGCGGTCTCGGGGGCGGCCTCGACGCACCGGAAGGCACCGAGGTGTCGCGTTCAGCCGCCGGTGGGGGCTCCAAGCCCGGCGCCAGCAAGGGGTCGAGGAACAAGAAGAAGAAGGGTGGCCGCGTCACCCCGAAATCGAGCGGGTCGTCGAGGCACAGGTAGGCTTTCGGATTCGCCGGGCGCCCGGTGGCCCGGCGATCGAGGAACAGGAGACCGCAAGCAGATGTCCGTGAAGCTCCGGCTCATGCGAATGGGGAAGAAGAAGCAGCCCACGTACCGGATCGTGGCTGCAGACAGCCGCTCGCCCCGCGACGGGAGGTTCATCGAGATCGTGGGTACATACGCTCCGCGCGGGCGTTCCCAGGCAGACCCCGAGACCGTGCTCGACGTCGACAACGACAAGGCGCTCAAGTGGCTGAGGCAGGGAGCGAAGCCCACGGAGCGGGTCGAAAAGCTTCTCCGCAACTCCGGAGCGTGGGACGAGTTCCAGCCTGCGACGTCGCCTCGATGAGCGAGGACGAGGTCGATTTCGACGAGCCGATGCCCGGCAACGAGGCATCAATCGGAAACGAAGTGCAGGGTAACGAGCTCGATGACATGGCGGGAAACCGAATCGAGGGCGGTACCGCGATGGGAGTGCTCGACTACATCACACGCTCCATCGCGACAGAGCCCGACTCGGTCGTTATCGAGTCCGACGATTACGGGCGCAGCCTCAGGTTCCGCATCCACGTGGCTCCCGGCGACATGGGCAGGATGATCGGCCGCAGGGGTCGCGTGGCCCAGGCCATACGCACTGTCGTGCGCGTGGCCGGTTCGCGCGACGGCGTGGAGACGAACGTCGACTTCGTAGACGACTAGAGATCGCTGGCGGTCGTCCGGCGTTGCTGGAAGTCGGCCGAATCGTGAGGCCGCACGGGCTCGCGGGTGAGGTCGTCGTGGAGCTCGTGACGAACCGCACCGAGCGCGTGGCACCCGGATCGGCCCTTCGAGCGCACGGACGCCTGTTGGAGATCGAAAGCTCGAGGCCCTTTCACGACAGGTGGCTCGTGTTCTTTCGCGGCGTCGGCTCCCGGGAGGAGGCGGAGTTGCTTCGCGACGCCCCCTTGTCGGCTCCGGCTCTCGAGGACCCGGAGGCGTTCTGGGTTCACGAGCTCATCGGGTCGGAGGTGCGAGATGCGGCCGGCCACGCGCTCGGGACCGTGAAGGCGGTGCTGGCCAATCCCGCCAGCGATCTGCTCGAGCTCGATGGCGGAGGGCTCGTTCCGGTTCGATTCGTTACCCGACGGGAGCCCGGGCAGGTGGTCGTGGACCTGCCCTCCGGTCTCCTCGACTGACGGCCGAACTGCAGACCGACGACCACGCCGTGCGACCCATGCGGATCTTCGTATTCACTCTGTTCCCGGATCTCCTCGAGCACTACTTCTCGGTTTCGCTCCTCGGACAGCGCCCGGGCCGGGGAGCTGCTCGAGATAAAGGTCTTCGACCTGCGTTCGGAGGCCCAGGATCCGAGGCGGTCGGTCGACGACACCCCGTTCGGGGGCGGCCCTGGGATGGTGCTGGCCCCGGAGCCGGTCTTCGGCGCGGTCGAGGCGGTCGACCCTCCCCGGCCGTTGTTTCTCCTCGGCCCGGGCGGAAGGCGTTTCGACCAGCAGTTGGCCGTCGAACTGGCAGCCTTGCGCACGTCGGAGTCGACGGGGTTCTCGCTCCTTTGCGGGAGATACGAGGGAGTCGACCAACGGGTGGCCGACCACCTCGTCGACGGCGAGATCTCGATAGGTGACTACGTGCTCGCGGGCGGGGAGTCGGCTGCGTGCGTCGTCGTGGAGGCGGTCGCCCGGCTCGTACCCGGGGTGATGGGAAACGAGGCCTCGGGGTACGACGAGAGCTTCACGTCCGGTGTCCTCGAGTACCCGCAGTACACGAGGCCCGCAGACTTCAGGGGCTGGGAGGTCCCCGAGATCCTGCGCAGCGGCGATCACGGCCGCATCGCGCGGTGGCGGAGGGCCATGGCGCTCAGGAGGACTCTGCATCGCCGTCCCGACCTGATCGAGCGGCGAGGGGGCCTCACCGACGAGGAGCAGCGCCTCCTGGACGAAATTCTGAGCGGCTATCCTGGCAGGCCCCGGCGAGTGCTCGGCCTACCCGGCCCTGGACGCCCGAAGCCACGGCCCCCTTGCGGTGAGAGCGATAAGGACGCGCGCTATGAACCCGACCGACATCGTCGACAGTCAGAGTCTGCGAGAGGACGTCCCCGACTTCGCACCCGGTGACACCCTGAAGGTGCACGTCAGGGTGGTCGAAGGAAACCGGCAGCGTGACCAGGTATTTCAGGGGGCGGTTATCAGGCGGCAGGGAACGGGCGCCCGGGAGACCTTCACCGTCAGGAAGGTCAGCTTCGGTGTGGGCGTGGAGCGGACGTTCCCGGTCCACTCCCCGGTCCTCTCGAAGATCGAGGTCGTGACCCGGGGAGACGTTCGTCGCGCGAAGCTCTACTACTTACGTGGCCGAACAGGGAAGGCCGCCAAGATCAAGGAGAAGCGAGCCGCCCGTCCTTGACTGCGGTTGGAGGGCAGGCCGATGAGTGAAGAGGACCTCGAACGGTACGAGGCCGAGATCGAGCTTGCTCTCGTGCAGGAGTACCGGACCGTGCTCCCGCTCTTCCGGTACGTGGTGGAGACCGACCGGCGCTTCTATCTGACCAACGAGGTGAAGGTAAGCCTCCGCGACAAGGCGACGCCCACATGCATCGAGCTCGAGCTCAACGACGCGTGGGTGTGGGACATGTACCGACCCGCTCGGTTCGTCCCGAACGTCCACGTTCTCACTTTTCGCGACGTGAACATCGAGAGGCTGCCCGAGCGCGACGCCACGATGCCCTGAGAGGTCGAGGCGCCCCCGACCGCGCCGGAGATCGGCGTGGCATCTGACGGCCGCGGGAGTCTCGGAGTTCGCGGCGAGCGGGCGGTCGCGCGGTGGTACGAAAGTCACGGGTATGTGCCTCTCTCCTTCAACTGGCGGTGCCGCCTGGGCGAGATCGACCTCGTCGTGGAGGACCGGCGCGCGGACATCGTCGTCTTCTGTGAGGTGAAGACGCGCAGCTCCTTTGCATTCGGGACACCGTTCGAAGCCGTGAACCCGACGAAACAACGCCGGATCAGGCGACTCGCCGCCACATGGCTGGCAGAGCAGCGCCGGGTGACCCCCGCCCGTTGGCGCAGGGGCAGGGAGCTGCGTTTCGACGTGGCGGCGGTGACCAGGGCCCGAGACGGCGGACTCGAGGTGGAGGTGCTCGAAGGCGCTTTCTAGCGCGCGGCGGGCTCCCCACCGCCTCGAGCGGCCCGGAGTTTTCCGTCCGATACCGAGGCCCGTATCGTGTCGGCGATGAGCACCGAGACCATCCTGGTAAAGCGCGAAGAGGGAATCGTCAACATCACCCTCAACCGTCCCGAACGCAAGAACGCCGCCAACGGACTCATGTGGAGGGAGCTCCACGAAGTGTTCCTCGAGACGGCCACATCGGTCGACGACCGCGTCCTCGTGCTGACCGGCGCAGGCGACGCGTTCTGCTCCGGAGCCGACATCACCGATCCCGGCGGCGTGAGCGGCAACCCCTCGGATCCCCACCTCGTGCGCATGCGCTTCTTCGGGCGGACGATGCTCGCACTCCACGAGCTGCCCAAGCCCACGATCGCAAAGGTGAGAGGCGTGGCCGCCGGGGCCGGGATGAGCATGGCTCTCGGGTGTGACCTCGTCGTCGCCTCCGACAACGCGAGGTTCTCCGAGATCTTCGCCCGACGGGGCCTTTCGGTGGACGGCGGATCTTCGTGGCTCCTGCCGCGCATGATCGGATTGCACAGGGCGAAGGAGATCGCTTACTTCGCGGAGATCCTCTCGGCCGAAGAAGCCGCCTCTTTCGGCATCGTCAACCGAGTCGTGGCTGATTCCGAGCTCGACGAGTTCGTCGACGGCTGGGCGAGACGGCTCGCGCAGGGCCCCCCGCTGGCGCTCTCCATGACCAAGAAGCTCCTGAACGACGGCCTGAACACCACCATGGCCGAGGCTCTCGAGAACGAGGCGATGGCTCAGACGGTGAACTTCTTCAGCGAGGACACAGCAGAGGCGATCCGGGCCTTCGTCGAGAAACGTGACCCGAGCTTCAGGGGCCGCTGAGCTTACGCTTAACCCCTTCGCCAACCTTCGCTCAGGACGAGCCTAGAGCGTCCTCGACCACGAGCCCGGCTGCGAGGAGACGATTCTCGCAGTGGGCGGGCCCGACGAGTTGGAGACTCGCCGGGAGGCCTCCAGGGGTGGGGAGCGGCTGGGACAGGGCTGGTACGCCCGCGAGATTGACGGGCAAGGTGCAGCGTGCCATCAGGAGGTTCTCTCCTTCGGAGACGAGCGGCGGGAAGATAGTAAGAGTCGGAGTGACGAGCAGGTCGAATTCCTCGAAGAGCTCAGCGAGCCGCTCGGCCCATTTGGCGCTCGCCTCGTGCGCGGAACCCACCGTGTCCGCGTCGGTGTCGCGCCCCATCTGAAGCCTCTCGAGCACGTCCCGGCCGATCTTGTCGGGGAAGCGTTCGACGTAGGTGTGGTCGTTGGTCCAGGCCTCGGCGACGAGCAACAGGCCGCACGCCACCGTTGCCTCGTCCCACTCGGGAAGGTCGATCTCCACGACGTCCCACCCGGTCGCCGCAAGTGCCGCACCGATCGCGCCGTCTATCAAGGGTTCGCATTCGACTCGGAGCCGCGCAACGCGCCCCGGCGTATCCGGGGAGACTTCGAAACCCGGTTCCAGCAGTTGCATCCCTGTGACGAGTCCGGCGACGTCGCGGGCCATCGGACCGACCGTGTCGAAGCTCGGAGCGAGCGGCCATACGCCTTCGAGGGATATACGCCCCCAGGTGGTCTTGAGTCCTGCCGTTCCGCAACATGCCGAGGGGATCCGAACCGAACCGCCCGTGTCCGAGCCGTAGGCCACGTCCGCTTCGCCTGTCGCGACCGCAACGGCCGAGCCGCTCGAGGAGCCGCCCGGCACCCGTGTCGGATCGAGTGGGTTGCGCGGTGTGCCGTACCACGGGTTGATCCCCGTTACGCCGAGCGCCAACTCGTGAAGGTTCGTGCGTCCCACGATCCTCGCGCCGGCCCCCCTCGCTCCCGCGAGGCACGAAGCATCCTTTTCCGCAGGCTGTGCGAGCTCGGCGACGGCGAGGCAGCCGGCTGTGGTCGGGAACCCTTCCATGTCTATGAGGTCCTTCACGGCCAGACGGACACCGTCTGTCCCGTCTGCCTCGTCCGCGTCGATGCGGCAGGTGAAGGTGCTCACGAACCGAGACGATAGGCGACCCTTTCTCCGGCTGTACGACCGGGTCCATCGAAGCTCCTTACCGACAGCGCGAACAGGTCCTAGTTTCCGTTGCCGAGTTGGTGCAGGATTTTGAGCCGTGAGGGCAAGGGGGAGGGCTCTGCGGATCGCAGCCTGCGCGTTCGCGTTCGCCGCCGCCCTCGCGTGGGTCTCGTTCCAGCCGTCGAAGACGCGTGCCGCGGCAGACCCGGACTGTTCAGGTTCGGTCGAGACCTACCACAGCAACTGGCCTCCGGTCGCGCTCGTCCCGTCGACGAGCGGCGGCTGTCCGGGTTACTGGACCGTGTCCTCGGACGGCGGCATCTTCACCTTTGGAGGCGCGTCCTTCTACGGGTCCACGGGTGCGCTCAAGCTGAACAAGCCGATCGTCGCGATGGCGCCCACACCCGACGATGGCGGCTACTGGCTCGTTGCGTCGGACGGCGGCGTCTTCACCTTCGGCGACGCCACCTTCTTCGGATCCACGGGTGCGATGTCTCTCAACAAGCCGATCGTGGGAATGGCCTCCACTCCCGACGGCCGCGGCTACTGGCTCGTAGCGTCGGACGGCGGCATCTTCACCTTCGGCGACGCCACCTTCTTCGGATCCACGGGTGCGATGTCTCTCAACAAGCCGATCGTGGGAATGGCTTCCACTCCCGACGGCGGCGGCTACTGGCTCGTCGCATCAGACGGGGGCATCTTCACCTTCGGCGACGCCACCTTCTTCGGATCCACGGGAGCGACGAGGCTGAACAAGCCGATCGTCGCGATGGCGCCGGATCGGGCGACGGGTGGTTACTGGCTCGTCGCGTCCGACGGCGGCGTGTTCAGTTTCGATGCCCCGTTCTTGGGGTCGATGGGCGGCGTCACGCTCCACCGTCCGGTGATCGCCGCAGCCGATGTCGACAGCGGGGGTTACGACATGCTGGGCGCCGACGGGGGAGTCTTCACCTTCGGCGACGCGCCCTACCTCGGCACGGCACCGGGGCCACCGCTCGCCGGCACAGTGATCGCCCTGGATCCCGGTCACGACGGAGGCAACGCATCTGCGCCGGGCGCCATAGGCCGCCCGATATGGAACGGGCGGACATCGGAGGCTTGCGACACCGTCGGTTCCCAGACCCCGAGCGGGTACTCGGAACACGAGTTCAATTGGCACGTGGCGCAGTACCTCGCAGCCGATCTCGAGGCAGAGGGAGCGGATGTGGTCCTCACGCGTCAGAGCGACGACGGGGTGGGACCTTGTGTGGATCAGCGCGCCGCCATTGCAAACGACGCAGACGCCGACGCGGCCGTATCCATACATGGCGACGGAGGGCCTCCTTCCGGACGGGGCTTCACCGTTCTCGAACCCGTAGCAGACGGGGTCAACAACGCCATCGTGGGACCGTCCGAGAGCTTGGCTGCGTCCATGAGGGACGCCTTCGCCCGCATGACGGGCGAGCCGGTGAGCGACTACTACGGGACCGACGGGATAGAGCCTCGCGGCGACCTCGGAGGGCTCAATCTCTCCACGGTCCCCAAGGTCCTGATCGAATGCGCCAACATGCAGAACGCGAACAGACGCGTCCTTGCTGGTACAGCCTTCCTGGCAACAGCAGGCCGCAGCTGCGATCGCTCAGGGACTGTCAGACTTCGTCGCCACGAGTTAGCCACGCATCAGGATTTCAATTACCGTCACCGCGGTGTTCGAAGCCGGTGACGCTGGCCTGATGACGCTCGGCGAGCTCCGCAGCCAGATTCAGGCGGGCCGAGTCGACACGGTGGTGCTCGCCGTAGCGGACATGCAGGGTCGTCTTCAAGGAAAGCGCTTCCACGCGTCGTACTTCCTCGAAGAGGTTGTGCCGAACTCGGCGGAGGCCTGCACGTACATCTTCGCCGTCGATGTCGACATGCGAACCGTCGACGGGTACGAGATGTCTTCCTGGGACCTCGGCTACGGCGACTTCGTCATGCAACCGGACTTCGAGACCCTGCGCCGGCTGCCTTGGCATCCCGGCACCGTGTTGTGCATCGCGGACGCCTGCTGGGAGGACGGATCTGCTGTTACCGCCTCTCCCCGTGCCGTCCTCAGGGGCCAGATCGAGCGTCTCGCCGACCACGGCTGGAGGGCGATGGTCGGTACCGAGCTCGAGTTCGTCGTGTTCCAGGACACCTATGAAGAGGCGTGGCGCAAGAAGTACAGGGACCTTGTTCCGGCCAACTTGTACAACGTCGACTACTCGCTGCTCGGGACCGCGCGAATCGAACCATTGCTCCGGCGTATCCGCAACGACATGGCCGGTGCGGGTCTCGTTCCCGAATCGGCCAAAGGCGAGTGCAACCTCGGTCAACACGAGATCGGTTTCCGGTACGGCGAAGCGCTCGACACTGCAGACCGCCATGTCGTCTACAAGACGGGCTCCAAGGAGATCGCGGCCCAGGAGGGCATGAGTATCACGTTCATGGCGAAGCTCGACACGCGTGAGGGAAGCTCCTGCCATATCCATCTCTCACTGCTGGACCTCGACGACGAGGCCGTGTTCGACCGTGGCGGCGAGGCTCCCATGTCCAAGACTTTCGAGCACTTCCTCGCCGGTCTGATCGCGTCCGCCCGCGAGCTGACCCTGATGTTCGCTCCGAACGTCAACAGCTACAAACGGTTCGCCGCAGGAAGTTTCGCACCTACAGCGCTTCTTTGGGGTTTCGACAACAGGACCTGCGCATTTCGAGTGATCGGCCGTGGGAAATCGCTCCGGGTGGAGAACAGGGTCCCCGGCGCAGATGTGAACCCTTATCTGGCGATCGCCGCCATGATCGCCGCCGGTTTGCACGGAATAGAACACGAGCTTCCCCTCGAGCCTCCGTATCAGGCAAACGCGTACGACGCGAAGCGTCCACAACGAATCCCCGGAACTCTCGCAGAGGCAATGGAGCTTTTCGAGAAGAGCTCCATTGCAGTTCATGCCTTCGGAGAGGAAGTGGTGAAGCACTACACGAACATGGCCCGTGTTGAGCTCGAAGCTTTCGACGCGGCCGTCACCGACTGGGAGCTCATGCGTGGTTTCGAAAGGCTATGAGGTGACCCGCAGGCTGAAGGACAAGGTCGCCGTCGTAACCGGTGGTGCAGGTGGGATCGGCTCGGCGAGCGCCAGACGGTTCGCGTCCGAAGGCGCGAACGTCCTGATCGCCGACCTGGTCGAGAAGGAAGGTAAGAGTGTGGCCGAAGAGGTCGGCGGGATCTTCTTTCAGGTCGACGTCACACGCCCTGATTCGGTGCGCGCCATGTACGAAACCGCTGCGGAGGAATTCGGCGGGATAGACGTCTGTCTCAACAACGCCGGTATCTCACCACCCGAGGACGACTCGATACTCACGACGGACCTCGATGCCTGGCGCCGGGTTCAAGACGTGAACCTCACGAGCATCTACCTTTGCTGCAAGTACGGGATCCCGCACCTACTCGAACGAGGTGGCGGATCTGTGATCAACACGGCCTCGTTCGTGGCTCTCATGGGCTCGGCGACCTCACAGATCTCCTATACGGCCTCGAAGGGCGGCGTCGTCGCCCTCTCACGTGAGCTCGGCATCGAGTTCGCGCGCCAAGGCGTGCGGGTGAACGCGTTGTGCCCGGGCCCGGTCGACACACCATTGCTCCGCGATCTGTTCGCCAAGGACCCCGAACGCGCCGCCCGGCGCCTGGTCCATGTCCCGATGGGGCGCTTCGCGGAGGCCGATGAGATTGCAGCGGCAGCGGCCTTTCTCGCATCTGATGACTCCTCTTATGTGACAGCCACCGCGTTCGTGGTGGACGGAGGTATCTCCTCCGCGTACACGACACCGCTTTGAAGGAGCCAGTGCCTTCCCCTCTGGTGGCGATATCGGGCTCGGACCAGCAAGCGACCTGGGGCGCATGGAACGACATGGCGACGCTCGTGCCGAGTGCCTACCCGGCCGCGATCGAAGCCGCAGGAGGATGTCCGGTTGTCGTCGCAGCGACCGCGGACCCGAGGGTGATCTCGGAGCGCTTCGACGCCGTCTTGCTGAGCGGGGGAGGGGATCTCGACTCTCGCCTGTACGGGGCCGAACCGCACGCCGAGGCGCAACCACCGGACCCCGGCCGCGACTCTTTCGAGGTGAAGCTGCTCGATGCGTGCTGCTTGCGGGACATCCCGCTACTCGCGATATGCCGAGGGCTTCAGGTGCTGAACGTTGCCCGAGGAGGAACACTTCATCAGCACCTTCCCGACGCGGTTGGCAACACGGCCCATCTCCCGGTACCTGGGAGGTTCGCGCGTCACGACGTCCGGATCGATCCGGGGAGCCGATTGTTCGAGGTTCTCGGGTCCGAACGCCTGAGCGTGCCCACACATCACCATCAGGCGGTGGACTGTCTCGGGTCGGGGCTCGTCCCGACGGCGTGGGCCGACGACGGCGTCATCGAAGCAGTGGAGGACCCGGCCTTGAAGTTCCTGCTCGCGGTGCAGTGGCACCCTGAAGTGGGCGAGGACTTGTCGCTGTTCCGAGCGCTCGTGAACGCGGCGGCGAGCGTTCGGAGGTCCGTGGGTTAGGTCCCCGGGACGCTGCATGGCAAAAGCCCGAGTGAGCTTGCGGCCCGCCCCGGATATCGTCGGTCATCCCGAGTGCTTCGTCGATGACAGACAGAGGACCGCGGGCCTCAAATCGCTTGCGGCTCGCGACGTAATCTCGTCCCCGCCCATACGCCTGCAAAGGAGATGACGACGGCTCCGACTGCGCCGGCTCCGATTCCGATCGCGCGCGACCAATCGAGCGGGATCGAGGGTCCGGCCGCAACGTCCATCAGGGTTCCGACGAAACCGGCGACGGCCCCAGCGGCATTTATGACGAGGGCCACCTGGCTCAAGAGCACGATCCGGTCAGCGCGCCAGACATGGACGTCGGTGTCGGGAGGCTCCTCTTCCTCACCCTCTCCCCCGATACCGGAAGCCACGGACCACCTTTGGAATTGCCACCAGCCCAGCGCCAGGGTGCCGAGAAGTATCAGGGAGAAGACTGCCCCCGCCCACGATGAGCCGCTCTCTATCTCGAGTCCTGTCGAGATCAAATCTGGCGGCCCTGACACGACTTGGGTGCCGACGGTTGCGGCGACCGCCGTGGCTAGTCCTCCGACGACCACCAGCCCGACCGCTACGAGCATCGAAGCAGCCAGGACTTCGGCCGGCTCCCACGGGACCCTCCGTCGAGCGGGTTCGTCTTCTTCTGTGTGTTCTGTGTCTTCTTCTGGACCGTTCGCCATGCTCGAAGCGTAAGGCTCTGCCGCTTTGGACTCGAGCCTCGTGGGGCGCGTGCCCGGGGTCTCGGGCACGGTGTAACAGCCGGTCGATACCCTCGGTATCACGCCTCGTGCGGCCGGCGTTCTAACGGCCCTCCAAGAATCTTTCGGTGCGGGATCCCTTCCGCATCGCCATTCCTATGGGGAGACATGATGTTCGCATGCATCTCCTCGGCCATCCTTCACGGGGTCGAAGGCCGTCCGGTAGCCGTAGAGGTCCACGTGGCGGAGAACTCATTGCCGGGCTTTTCGATCGTCGGGCTACCGGACGCCGCTGTGCGCGAGTCGCGAGATCGTGTGCGTGCAGCCGTCGTCACGAGCGGCATGAGTTGGCCGAGTCGCAAGCTCACGGTGAACCTCGCTCCGTCGGGCATAAAGAAAGGGGGTGTCTGGCTTGATCTCCCTATCGCCGTGGGAATTCTCGTGGCGACAGGTCAGCTCGAACCCGAGAAGATCCAGGATCACTCCTTCATAGGTGAGCTCGGTCTCGACGGCTCCCTTCGGCCGGTTGCGGGGGTCGTTCCATTGTCGGCGGTTCTGGCCGGCCGGAAGGTGATCGTTCCGAGTGCCTGCGCGGCGCAGGCGCAACTCGTGGCGGGCTCCGACGTGCTCGCGGCCTCGAACCTGCTGGGTCTCGTGGAAGCGGTGCAAGGACGGGGCCAATGGGAAGAGGTGAATCCATGTTCGAGCACGGCACACAAGCGTCTCGCCGACATGTCCGAGTTGCGCGGACAGCTCGTCGGCCGCAGAGCGCTCGAGATCTCGGCGGCAGGAGGTCACCACCTGCTCCTGGTTGGCCCTCCAGGTTCCGGTAAGACGATGCTCGCCAGACGGCTGCAGGGGATCCTGCCGCAGCTCACGCGCGATGAGGCGCTCGAGGTGATGCAGATCTGGTCGGCGGCGGGTGTGGCGGTAGCCGATAGCGGCCTCCCAGAGCGCCCGCCTTTTCGTTCACCACACCACAGCGCGACCGAAGTTGCTCTGGTCGGAGGCGGCACCGAATGGTTGCGTCCGGGCGAGGCGAGCCTCGCACATACAACGCTCTACCGAAGTTCCCTGGATGCGAAACCGTCGTTTGAAGCCCAACGGGTTGTGTTTGACAAAACTAGTTTGGTTTGACATTATTAAATGAAGCAGATCAGGTTCACGACGGCGAGCCGGAAGCACCGCTTAGGACGTGCTCATGTGCGATACGTCATGTCAACCTCCACGCCGGTCCCGATCACCACGAACCGGGGCGACCGGGGATGGCTTTATGTCGGTCCTGACGAGCGAGGAGTCATGTTGGAGGTGATCGCCGTGGAAAAAGAAGACGACGTGCTCGTTGTCATCCACGCCATGCCTCACGGGTTCAAGAGGGGAAGCTGAGATGGCAAGGAGAGAACGACCGAAGGTCACGCTCGACACCCCTATCGGTCCGGACGTGGATCTCGAGAAAGAGGTAGTGCGAGACAAGAAGGGACGGCGGATCACGAACGCCTACGTGGACCGACTCGTCGAGACGGCAAGGAAGCCTGGCCGCCCATCGTTGGAAAACGGGCGCTCTCCGGCAATCGCGTTTCGGCTGCCTCGAGAGCTGAGACAGAGAGCCGAAGCGGTAGCCGCTCGCGAAGGCAAGACCGTGTCTGAACTCGCCCGTGAAGCTCTCGAATCGCGCCTTGAGGCGTCTTGAAGCCATGCCTCGCGAGGTGGTTCCCGAGGGCCTCCTTTCTCCTGTAGAGGCGCTCAGAGAGTCAGGCCTCAAGCCGAAGGAGTTCATCCTGCTGTCCGTAAAGGGCGCCTCAACACGGTCGTGCTGCCCGATCGCAAGCACGAAAACGAAAATCGCTCGAGCGATTGTGATGTCGACCATCAGCATGGCTCTCACAATGGGCGTGTTGGAATGTGCCACCTCCGCAGCATCGGCGTCGGGGCTCACCTCGCCGATCTGGACCATCAGCCCGAATCCCAACCCGGCGAACGCCCCATACAGCACCCTGAACGGGGTGTCCTGTGTTGGACGGACGTTCTGTGTCGCAGTTGGCGAATCACAGCCATCGGGCGGATCAGAAAGCTTGATTGAGCGATGGAATGGGATTTCGTGGGCAATCGATCCCGCGCCCAACCCTCCGGACAGTACCTCGTCGTATCTCTCCGGAGTCAGCTGCACCTCGACGACGTTTTGCATGGCAGTGGGGACGGGATTCACAGGAACAACAGGCACTACGTTGGTCGAGAACTGGAATGGATCGAGTTGGTCCATCGTCAGCCCGTCTCCCGGCGGGGTTCTCGCCGGCGTCTCGTGTCCGGGTTCGACTGATTGCTTCGCGGTGGGAGGAGGAGCGATCGAACACTGGAACGGGACCGGGTGGACATCTTCCGCCACCGTAGGGTCTGTATCACTTTCAGCCGTCTCTTGTGCTGGGTCAAACGCATGCATGGCAGTCGGGGAGTACGCCGGCCCGAACGGCATGTCCGGGACCCCGGAGGCCTACGTATGGAATGGGACGTCGTGGACCGATACGAGACCCCCGGGTGTGCTGTCGTATATGACCTTCTTCAGCGGTGTCTGGTGTACCGGGGCAACGTCGTGTACGGCGGTGGGTGACTGGGAACCGGGCAACGCTGCTGAAACGCTCGTCGAGAGCTGGAACGGCTCGTCTTGGTCCATCGTGGCGAGTCCCAACAACTCCAGGTACGCGTACAACAGACTCAACGCGGTCTCCTGCGTGTCACCCTCGTTCTGCGCGGCAGTTGGGACGCTCGAAGGAAGCAGATTCAGCTCCTCGTCGCTGTTCGAGACGTGGAACGGGTCGACGTGGAATATCGGCACAGGCGTGAACGCATCGCCGCTGGCAGTTGTGTGTACTTCCCCGTTGGTCTGCACGGCTGTAGGGGACAGCATTGCTTTCAACGGTGGTTTGAGCACGATCGCGGCAACCTACGGACAGGTCCGTCCGGGGCGGGTGGTCGGCATGACAGGTGACCCGTCGACATCGGGCTACCGCGAAGCCGGATCAGATGGATCTGCTGTGGCTTTTGGTTCGGCGTATCTCGGCTCGCTCGGAGGTGCGCCTTTGAACCAACCAGTCGTCGGCATAGCGTCGACTCCTTCGGGAAAGGGCTATTGGCTTGTGGCCGCTGACGGTGGAATCTTCAGCTTCGGTGACGCCGGGTTCTACGGATCGACCGGAGCCATGCGCCTCAATCAGCCCGTCGTGGGCATGGCCGGCACTTCCGACGGCGGTGGCTACTGGCTTGTCGCCGCTGACGGAGGCGTCTTTACCTTTGGTGACGCGCAGTTCTATGGCTCCGCGGGATCGATCCACCTAAACAAGCCCGTCGTCGGAATGTCGCCTACGCCTGATGGAAAGGGCTATTGGCTTGTGGCCGCTGACGGTGGAATCTTCAGCTTCGGTGACGCCGGGTTCTACGGATCGACCGGAGCCATGCGCCTCAATCAGCCCGTCGTGGGCATGGCCGGCACTTCCGACGGCGGTGGCTACTGGCTTGTGGCCGCTGACGGTGGAATCTTCAGCTTCGGTGACGCCGGGTTCTACGGATCGACCGGAGCCATGCGCCTCAATCAGCCCGTCGTGGGCATGGCCGGCACTTCCGACGGCGGTGGCTACTGGCTTGTGGCCGCTGACGGTGGAATCTTCAGCTTCGGTGACGCCGGGTTCTACGGCACCTGGGCGCAGTCATAAGCGCCATTCGACTCTGGGTGCTAGGTGCACTCCGTTTAACGTCGGCCTCAGCCTCCTCTTAGACCTCATGGCCGACTTGATGTGAGGTGGACGGACCGGAACGTCAGCCGACGGCTGCGATCGCGGCTGGGACTAAGGACCCTTGTCCAACGATCGACTTAGCGGGACGATCCATCCAGGAGGAAACGATGGCTCTTGATCGCCCACGGAGTCTGCTTTCTTGGGCAAGTGTCGGCATCCTTCTGCTCCTTGTCGCGCTAGCGGGGGCAGGCTCCGCGCTAACGGCATCGCCCCGTGGGCTGCCTCCAGCGTCCACCACAAAGATCCAGGCGAGTGCCGCCTCGACGCTCCCATCGACTGTGCCGACGACTACCATTCCGCCTACTTCGACCACGTCCACGACGATGCTGCAAGACGGCGCGACGTCGATCTCCTGCGCAATGAGCGGTGCCGCTAGCCCTGTCTCCGTCATCGATGGGGCCGCCATCCTCACACTCAGTTGGAGCGCGCCCGGAGAACCGGGCGGACCCGCAGTCGTCCAGGGCGGAAGGATCGCGCTTCGCGACAACGGCGTGACGCTGTTCGACGAAGCTCTGAGCCCACCGAACCCCGCTAACGATTCTCCGGTGAGCGAAGAAGAGGTTTCGTCCTGGGCCCGGGGGTGGGAACAAGCGTTGCCCTGCCTCGAAGTCCCAACCGCAGGTCGACCCCTCGTCTACCTCAACGGCTGGGCTGCGGGCATGACCTGTTGCGGAATCGTGCGGGCCTACTACCCCTTTGAGCAAGGTTCATATATCTCCACGGACCGAGACCAGGGACGGGCATTCCCGAGCGAACAGGTCCTCGACGGGCACGTGGTGATCAACGGATACAACCGAGACTGGAACAGCCACTTCACCTGTGGGGCTTGCCGCGGCCCGATTCAGATTCTGCGATTCCAAAACGGCGCGTACCAAGACGTCACCGCCGACTTCCCCACACAGATCCGCGACGACGCCTCGCAGTTACTGATGTTCACCGGACCCCCCTACGACGCCCTGATTTCTCTGGCCGCTTGGGCCGCCGACGAATGCGAGTTGGGACTGCAGTCCGCTGCTTTCTCGAGGCTCGACTCCATGGCGGCGAGCGGGCAACTCACTCCTCCGTCGGGGTCATCGGCCGACAACTTCGGCTACACGTTCACCGGTTCTGCCTATCTGGCTGACCTACACAACTTTCTTCGCCAGGAGGGTTACTGCAGGTAACAGTGTCCGGCACTGCGAGATCAGGTTCTGCTCCGGATTTCGGAGCGGTCAAGGACGGCCCCAGGCCGGCGTAGCGAATCCTTGACGGCTCCGTCTCTAGTTAACTCCGACAATGGTCGTAGGCGGCCGCTCGCCGGCCCCTGATCGCCGATTCGAGTGTTGATCGTGTCGTGACTGAGAACGCGGGCGCTGCCCGGACAATTGAAGGTCAACATTCGAAATGGCCAGAAGTGGCCAGGACTGTCCACGATGGACCGTTGGCGTCCGCTGGAGACCGTAATGCTCTTTTGAGCTGCGCTTTTTGTGCTCGGAAGCGTCACAACCTCGCCGGATGCTCCGGGCATGGACGAACTCGAAAGGGCCGCGACCGCCGAAGGCGGGCGCACTTCCCTTGAAGTAGCAACGAAACTCGGACGAAGAAGAGGAAGCTGGGTTCTCGGTTTCTACCCAGACGCGCTGGAGGCTGGCGGAGTATTTCGTCCTGCCGGACGGGATCACCCCGGGCGAGATCTCCGTCAGGTGACACGAGATCCGCAGCGGTCGGCTGAGGAAGCTGGGAGAAGGGCGGCGACCTGCATCCGAAGATACGCCGCCTCGAACCGCCTCAACCGTCTTGGGACTCTGACTTACGCGGACTCCTGTCGTGAACCGCGACAGCTTCGCCGAGACGTAGGGGAGTTCTTCCGGGAACTGCGTGATGCGCTCGGAGAACCGTTCCCGTACCTGTGGGTGCCCGAGTGGCATCCGGGCGGGCACGGCCTGCACCTGCACTTCGCCGTGGAGCGGTTCATCCGGCACTCCGTGATCAAGGAGGCGTGGGGGAGGGGCATCGTCCACATCAAGCTCTTGGGCGACGTGCCGATCGGGACCGGGCACCTCGGCGAAGCCAGGGTGGCGGCGAGGTACCTGGCCAAGTACGTCCGCAAGGGTCTCGAAGATGGTCACGAACTTGGCCTGCACCGCTACGAATGCGCCCAGGGCTTTCACCCCAAGGTCGAGCAGATCGTTGCAACTACGTCCCACGAAGCGATCGAGGAAGCCAGTAAGCGAGTGGGCCGATGGCCGGAGCTGACATGGCGTTCGAGGGACGCAGAACGTTGGTACGGGCCACCGGCGGTGTGGGCGTGGTGGGATCGATGAGCCCGTCGAGCAGAGGCGCCCGGCGCCGCAGCGCGCCGGGCGCCCGGGATACCGAGCTGGCAGAAGCAGCAAAGGCGTGGGCTGAGAGAACTGCAGATGCGCAGGGCCTCCCGAGTGGCGTCACCGACGACACTGTGATTGCAGAGGTTGCCGTGTTGCTCGTCAGTGGGCGTGAGGAAGTTCCCTCAGGCGCGCCACACGGGCTCGACACGCCCAGGCTCGAAGCGATTGCGGCCCCGGACGATGGCGGGATGGATGACGATCCTCGGGAGAACAGCGGCGATGATGGCGCGCTGGCGGGCAGGGTCGAGGTTCGACCACTGTGCCCGGAGGACGCCCGGTCTTCCGACGAAGCCGTCAAGCGCAGAAGCGCCTGAAAGGCCATGCAGGGCCTTCGCCGCCTGCTCGCGTCGGCGTTCGACGGGTGCTCTGGCTGCCATCCATTCGCGGACGCTTATCTTTCCTTCGCCCCGCAGTCTCGCAAGCTCTTCGAGCTCCGAGTCGGCCTCCTCGAGCTGCGCCTGCAGTGTGTCGGCCTCGTCCTCGGCTGCCAGCGTTTTGGCGACGGCCCTCTGGAGCTTCGGCGTGTCGAGTCTGTGCAATACGGCTTCGGCGACGAACTGTTCGAGCGGCTCGGCGATTATGAACATCTTGCCGCACCCCGAAAACCCCGGGCCCCTGGCGCACACGTAACGACGTTGGCCGTCGTCTCTGGGACGGGCGACGAGCCTGGCACCGCAACGTCCACAATGCGCGATGCCGGTGAGCGGGTATCGCCTAGGTGCACGCACGCTTCGGCGATTCGGATCCCGAAGTATGGAGCGCAGCCTTGCTGTCTGAGTGGGAGTGATTATCGCGGGCCAGTCCCCGGTGGCGACGATCTCGCCGTGGTGTTCTCGCTGACCGGATACGCGGCCGGAGGTGAGGATCGTCCGAAGGACCGTCGAAGTCCAGGGACGTCCGGTCACGGTCGGCACGTGGCGTTCGTTCAGGTCTCGGCAGACCGAGCGCAGCGTGTCGCCGGCGAGGATGCGGCGAGCGGCTTCTTTGATGATGGCTGCCTCAGCGGGTACGACGCGCTTGGATGACCTGGTTCATACCCGTAGGCCCGCGTACCGCCGCCGGACCTGCGTCCCTCTCGTGCGGCTTGGAGAGCTTGGCGTTTGATCCTTCGACTCTTGTCCTCTGACTCGAGACGAGCCAGAGCACAGCCGATGCGCGCCATTGCCCGTCCCGTGGTGGTCGTGAGGTCGTAGTCGCCACTCGTGACCGTCGCCACGGCTGCTCCGGTCGCCTCGATGAGGTCGATGAAGTCCTCGAGCTCACGGGCGTTTCGATGCAGCCGGTCGTTGTGCCAGACGATCACGCCGTCGCGCTCTCCGGCCTTCAGGGCCTCGCACATCCGGCGGTATCCCGGGCGAGGCTTTCCTCTGTAGGCGCTCACGTCGTTGTCCTCGTAGACCTCTGCGACGGTCGCGCCGTGGCTCTTGGCCCAGGCTCTGCAGTCCTCCAGCTGACGGCGGACGCCGGCCCTGGTCCCGCCCCTGTCGGAGGAGATCCGGACGTAGATGCAGGCAGCCTTCACATCAGGGAATATTAGTAGAGTGTTGTACACCGCGGTGTGCTGTTTCTCGACGAGCTCGGGGAGTTCGCCGCGACAGTCCTCGACATGCTTCGCCAGCCGCTCGAAGACGGCTTCGTCCATGTGAGCAGAGCGCGTGCGAGTGCAGACCTGCCGGCCGAGTTCCTTCTCGTCGCAGCGATGAACCCCTGTCCGTGCGGGGAGGGTTTCGTGAGCGGATCTTGCAGATGCAGCGAGCGCGCGCTCGCTCGTTACGCCAGGCGTCTTTCCGGTCCACTGCTCGACCGGTTCGACCTAGCCATCACCATTTGCCGACCCGACGTGGAGGAGCTGGTATCGGGTCCTCCGTCCGAGACGTCCGAGCAGATTGCGGAGAGGGTTTGCCTCGCACGACTGGAGGCTCAGTTGAGAGGTGTCCGGTGCAACTCAGAGCTGTCCGCATTTTCGTTGGACGAGACGGCCCCTTTGAGCCCCGATGCCGCCGCATTGCTGGAACGCAGGGTACGTTCCGGCGCGCTCTCCGCACGCGGTTTTCACCGCGTCAGGCGCGTCGCCCGTACCATCGCGGATCTCGACGGCGCCGGGGCGTTGGTGGACACGCGCCACGTGGCGGAGGCGCTGTCCTTGAGAGTGGCCCGGTCGGTTCTCCTCCAGGAAGCCTCTCAGTGAGCGACACCCCACCGACCTCCGATGACGCCCGTTACGCCGCAGCCTTGGCGAGCCTCGGCGCCGGACCGAAGAGGTTGCGGCAATTCCTCGACAGCGTTTCGCCCACAGAGGCGTGGGAAGCGATAGTGGAGGGGCGGCACCCCGCAGATCCCGAGCGCGCCTACATGAAGAAGGCCACGACGCGCCTTGTCGACTCGGCAGCTCGGGCCTGCGAGCAAGCGAGGGCGTCGGTGCTCCTCCACGGCCGTGAGGGTTATCCGTGGGCCCTCGCCCGTGACTGCGATGTGCCCGCAGTCCTCTTTGCCCTGGGTGAGCCCACCTGTGCAGACGGTCTGCCCCGAGTGGCGATAGTCGGCACACGAAGCGCGACACCCTACGGGCTCGGAATCGCCTCCGAGTTGGGGCGTGGACTGTCCGAGGCAAAAGTCGCTGTCGTGAGCGGACTGGCGCGTGGCATCGATTCGGCCGCACATTGCGGTGCGCTCGCCGCGAACGCTGCACCGCCGATCGCGGTCATGGGTGCGCCGCTCGATTCTGCTCTCAATCGTTCCCAGGGCGCGATCCGACGGCAAATAGCTGAACTGGGTGCGGTCGTCTCCGAGCTGCCCCCCGGATGCTCCGGGGCCCAAGCATGGTGGTTCGCCGTTCGCAACAGGGTCATCGCCGCCATGGCCCATGTCGTCGTGGTAGTGGAGAGCCACCTTCGAGGGGGAGCTCTGCATACCGTCAAGTACGCGGCTGAAAGGTCCGTGACCGTGGCCGCCGTGCCCGGGTCGGTGCGAAGCGCTGCCTCAGCCGGAACCAACGCATTGCTCGTCGATGGTGCAGCTCCAGTAAGAGACGTCGAAGACGTGATGGTCCTTGTCGAGCTCGCCATCGCGAACGCGCCGGACATTTCGCGTCCCGACCACGACGCCTCGCGCGTCGCGCCCCGAATGATGCGTCGAACGAGGCCTTCCGATCCCCTCGCGGCTCGTGTGCTTCGAATCCTCGACCACGATCCGGCGAGCCTGGAAACGGTCGTACGCCGCTGCGAGATGCCGATCGGCGAGGTCGCGCTGGCTCTCGAGCAGCTTGCGGACGAGGGGTTCGCCGAGAGCGAAGGGGGCTGGTGGTCGAAGCCACGCAGATAATGTGCATGCACATCCTGGAGGCCCATGCCTGAACGCGAGATACCGCGGATCGATCCTCTTCCTCGCGAAGAGTGGAACGACCTTCTGCGCGCGCTCGTCGTTCGTTCTCCCGGAGGGATCGAGCGCCCGCTCAACGTATTTACGACGCTCGCCCGCCACCCCGAGCTGTTCAGGAAGTGGCTGGGCTTCGGAGGCAGTCTCCTCGACGGGAGGATCCCCGGGCGGCACCGGGAACTGCTGATCCTCAGAACCGCTCACCTCCGGAAGAGCGAATACGAATGGGCGCAGCACGTCCCCATTGCCGCTTCGGTCGGCGTGAGCGCCGACGAGATCGCGTCGCTACGAGGTCCGCTAGACGACCGCCGTTGGGACGCCGAGGAGAGGGCCCTGCTCTCGGCCGCAGACGAATTGCACCGCGACGACACGATCTCCGACGGCACCTGGGAACAGCTCCGCTGCCGCATGGACGAGGCCTCTCTGATCGAGCTCGTCATGCTCGTCGCCCATTACCAGCTACTTGCCACCACTCTCAAGGCTCTCAGGGTCCAGCTCGAAGAACCCTGAAAAGTCCCTCTCGCGGGAATAGCCCTTATCTGGACATTGTTCAAGTTGGTGTGGGATCCACGGATGGGCACGACGAGGTCGCGGCGGCTTTGCGAGCGGCCGGTCTGCGGGTCACGAGCGCCCGCCTCTCGGTTTTCGAGGCTCTCTCCCGTCTCGGTGGTCATCGAAGCGCCGATGAGGTCCATTCGACCCTTGCCTATTCGGGAGAACAGCTCTCGCGCACGAGCATCTACAGCGCGCTCGACGTTCTGGTGCGCGTTGGTCTCGTGATGGCAGCGGACGCGGGGCCCGGCAGAGCACTATTCGAGGCAGGTACCGGCTGGCACCACCACGCAGTATGTCGGGTGTGTGGACGTGTGAGCGACGTGGACTGCGTGATCGGATCGAAGCCCTGCCTCGAGGCGTCGGGTGACTGGGGAGTGGTCGACGAAGCCCAGGTGATCTTTCGGGGAACCTGCAAGAGCTGCGCCGCGAACAGTCCGAAGAAGGCGAAGAGGATTCGGCAAACAGCGAAGAGCTAGAGAGGACAAGGAGCACACAATGTTGACAGTGGGAGATCGATTTCCGGATTTCGATTTGGCTGCGGTTATCGGGAGGGATGACCCCAAGATCGAGCGCGTACGCCTCAAGGATTACGAAGGCAGGTGGTTGGTCGTCTTCTTCTGGCCCAAGGATTTCACGTTCGTCTGCCCGACCGAGATAGCCGGCTTCGGCAGAGACGAGCAGCGCTTCTCAGCGCTCGGAGCCTCGATCGTCGGTGCCAGCGTGGATAACGAGTACGTGCATCTCGCGTGGAGAAGCCAGCATCCGCACCTGCGCAAGCTTCCCTTCCCGATGCTCTCGGACATCAAGCGCGAGCTCGCGGGCGACCTCGGGATCTTGGACAAGGAGGAAGGCGTGGCGCTCCGGGCGACTTTCATCGTCGACCCACAAGGCGTGATCCGGTTCGCCTCGGTTTACGATCTCGACACCGGTCGAAGCGTGCAAGAGGTTCTGCGGACCCTGGAAGCCCTCCAGGCAGACGGGCTGACCGCATGCGAGTGGCACCACGGCGAGGAGACTCTCGTAGCCTCCTGACCATGGCACTGTTGGTCGACGGGATGAACGTGATCGGATCCCGGCCTGACGGCTGGTGGCGCGACCGTCCGAAGGCTCGCGGGAATCTCGTGTCCGACCTCGCGTCCTTAGCCGAAGCGGGAGAGAAGGTGACCGTCGTGTTCGACGGTAGACCCACACCGGGCGAAGAGGGCCAGGGCCGCGACTTGGGTGTCTCTGTGGTCTTCGCTCCGGGCGGCCCCGACGCTGCAGACCGGCTGATCGTGGAGATGCTCGGAGATGAAGCCAGACCGTCGGAGGTCACCGTAGTGACGTCCGACGCCGCCTTGGCTGAGAGCGCCCGCGGGTTGGGCGCGAAGGTGGAGGCTGCCGGAAGCTTCAGGTCCCGGCTCGCAAGGTAGCTTCGGGAAATGGCAAAGCTGACTCGGTTCGGCCTGCAGATCCCGAGCTTCACCTTTCCCGGGGTGGGGGAAGACGAGCTATTCGAGCGCGTCTGCTCCGTTGCAATCGCAGCAGAGGACGCTGGTTTCGACTCCATCTGGGTCATGGACCACTTCTTTCAGATCCCTTTCGTAGGCCGTCGCGAGGAGCCGATGTTCGAGTCGTACACCCTTCTCGGGGGGCTTGCCGCGCGAACGCGTAAAGCCAGACTCGGGGCCATGGTCACCGGAGTGACTTATCGCCCCCCGGCGCTGCTCGCAAAGGAGGTCACCGCCATCGACGTGCTGTCCGGGGGCCGCGCGGTGCTCGGGATCGGTGCCGCGTGGTACGACGACGAGCACGAGAGCCTGGGGTTTTCGTTCCCTCCGCTCTCCGAGCGGTACGGGCGCCTCGAGGAGGCGCTGCAGATCTGTCGGGCCATGTTCCGCGAGGAAGCCCCGAGCTTCGATGGCCGTTATTACACGATCAACAACGCCGTGAACCGCCCGAGGCCTGTCCAACCCGGGGGACCTCCGATACTCGTCGGCGGAGGTGGTGAGCGCCGCACGCTTCGTCTGGTCGCCAAATACGCGGACGCGTGCAACATCTTCGGCGACGCAGAAGTCGCCAGGCACAAGCTGAGCGTGCTCGACCGCCACTGTGAAGAGCTCGGCCGAGATCCGTCCACGCTGACGAAAACGCGTCTAGGGACACTGGTCATCGCGCCCACGCCCAAGGAGGTCGACGACCTCGTAGACGGGGTGGCTTCACGCTCGGGACGCGACGCCGAGTCGCTTCGCCAGGCCGTGACGGCCGGCGCGCCGGACGAGGTGGTGGAAAAGGTGGCTCAATTCTTCGATGCCGGTTTGGACGGGTTGGTGTTCAACCTTCCGAACGTCTACGACCTCGATACGGTCGCGTTGGCCGGCTCGACGCTCACTGAGGCTTTCGGAACCGACAAGGGGTGATGCTTTGAATGCAGCCCGCGTAGAGACCGACTCAATGGGTGCGATCGAGGTGCCGGCGGATCGTTACTGGGGGGCGCAGACAGCGCGTTCGCTGGTCCATTTCCCCATCGGTGACGACACGATGCCGCGTCCGCTGCTACGCGGGGTGGGGATCTTGAAGGAGGCGAGTGCCCTCACGAATGCCGAGCTCGGAAAGCTCGATCGCGACCGGGCGGATCTCATAGTGCGCGCCTCGCGTGAGGTGGCAGAAGGGGTCCTCGACGACCACTTCCCCTTGCGGATTTGGCAGACCGGGAGCGGCACTCAGACGAACATGAACGCGAACGAGGTCATCGCCAACAGGGCCATCGAGCTCGTCGGCGGACGCCTGGGATCGAAGGACCCGATACATCCGAACGACCACGTCAACATGTCGCAGTCGTCGAACGACACATTCCCCACGGCCATGCACATCGCCACGGCCGAACAGCTGACCCAGCTCTTGTTGCCCGCGCTTCGTTCGCTTCGCGATGCGATCGCCGAGAAGGCCGACGCCTATGCCGAAATCGTGAAGATCGGCCGGACGCATCTGATGGACGCCGTGCCGCTCACCCTCGGACAGGAGCTCTCCGGCTATGTCACGCAGCTCGAAGAAGACGTGCGGCGCATCGAGCAGACCCTTCCGGGCCTCTACGAGCTTGCTCTGGGCGGAAGCGCCGTCGGTACGGGGCTCAACACTCATCCTGAGTTCGGCGCGCGCGCTGCGGCTCACATCGCCGAAATAACAGGCCTCCCATTCGTCTCTGCCCCGAACAAGTTCGCGGCTCTCGCCGCCCACGATGCGCTCGTGCATGCGAGTGGGGCCCTCCGCACGACCGCGGTCTCGCTCACCAAGATCGCAGACGACATCCGGTGGCTCGCATCGGGTCCCCGAAGCGGGCTCGGCGAGCTCGTCCTTCCGCCCAACGAGCCCGGCTCGTCGATCATGCCGGGGAAAGTCAACCCCACTCAGTGCGAAGCGATGATCATGGTGTGCATCGAGGTGATGGGCAACGACTCAGCTGTCGCGATAGCCGGTAGCAGGGGCAATCTCGAGCTGAACGTTTGTAAGCCTCTGATCGCGTTCAACGTCCTGCGCTCCACCCGGCTTCTCGCAGATGCCTGTTCCACCTTCGAGAAGTACTGCATAGAGGGGCTCAAGCCGAACGAAGAGCGTATCCGTGAGCATCTCGAGGAGTCCCTGATGCTCGTCACGGCCCTGACCCCGTTGATCGGCTACGACAAGGCTGCGGAGGTGGCGAAGAAGGCTCACGCCGAGAATTCGACACTCCGGGAGGCTGCCGTCGCCCTCGGTTACGTGTCTGGTGACGAGTTCGACGAGGCCGTGCGCCCGCAGGACATGATCCATCCGTGACGAGGCTGTAACTTCGCATCGATGGACGTACTCGATCCCGACGCAGTGGATCGCTCACTCGCTGATCGGAAATCCGAATGGCAACGAGAGGGCGACGAGCTCGTCAAGCGCTGGAAGGGAAAGGACTTCGCGGCTGCGCTTGCCTATGTGAACACGGTCGGCCGGCTGGCTGAAGAGGCGAACCATCATCCCGACATCGACATCCGCTGGAACGAGGTGACGTTGCGTCTCTCGACCCACTCGGCTGGGGGTATCACGAACCTCGATCTGGATATGGCCGGGCGTATCGACTCGGCCGCACCTCCCCTCTGAAGGCGGCCCGACCCCCAGGCGGCCACCCGCCACACAAGGCTCTGTGGGCCCGACCGTTTCCATGGCGGCGCACACAGAGAGCGGAGGACCGAGCGGGCGATGCGACTGCGGATGTGGACGTTCATTGGGGCGCTCGGGGTCGTGGCGTTGGCGCTCTTCCCCGGCGGATCGGCGGTGGCCCAGCGCGCCGGCGTGGTCCCGAGCTTCGCACCCGGCTGTCCGACCCGGACCCCCGCATCGGACTCCGGCCCGTACTTCCTGACCGACACGGTCCCGCTTCCGCAGGGTGTGCACGTCGTGAGCAACGACGTGAACGTCATCCTTCCCGCGGGCTATTGCACGAGTGGTGAGCGCTACCCGGTCGTCTACCTGCTCCACGGTGCCGGGGACACGTACAAGTCCTGGGAGTCCAACACCGATCTGAAGACCTTCATCACCGCCAACTCCTCTAAGTACCCCTACGTTTTCGTCATGCCCGACGACGGCGCGAACGCGGAGGCCGGTTGGTACAGCAACTGGCTCGACGGCGAATGGCAGTACGAGACCTACGACATCGACGTCCTTCAGCGCTACGTGAACGACAGCTATGCCACCGAGTCGCGGGACATCGGTGTGGCGGGCCTGTCGATGGGAGGATTCGGCGCGCTTTCGTACGCGGCACGCCACCCGAGGATGTTCAAGGTGGCAGCGAGCTTCTCGGGCGCCCTCGACATGCTCTACGGTGCTCCCGTCTCCGGCGTCGCGTTCAGCGAGTTGCACGCCTCCTACGGGACCCCTACGGCTGCGGTTTGGGGCGATCAGGTGAGTGACAGGGCGAACTGGGAGGCACACAACCCGGCCAGCCTGGCCGCAGACCTCTCGGGCACCAAGATCCTCCTCGCTTCCGGGACGGGCACTCCCGGGGGCTCACAAGGGGACGCTCTCGATCCTGCGGCCAACTTCGATCCGGGCGGATACGCCCTCGAGAGCTTCATCTTCCAGATGAACCTTTCGATGGTGAAGTCCCTCGAGACTGCAGGGGTGCCGTTCACGACGCACTTCTACCCGGGCGGTTACCACGGCTGGCCCTACTGGCAGGCAGACCTCCACTGGGCGCTACCGCTCATGGCGCAGGCCCTCGGCGGCCCCGTCCACGGCTGACGCGACGCCTTGAGCTCCCCGCGCCGGCCGTGAACGGACAGGGCGCTCAGGCGAGTGGAATGTCCCAGATCGGGAACCAGTGCGAGAGGTCGGAGTCGACCGGAAGGTCGGTGCCGACGACGCTTCTGAGCCTCAGCTCCAGCTCGGTGTCTCGCTTCTCCTTCCCGGTGGGCGCGAAGGGATAGAAGGTTCCCCGTTTGGCGAGGTAGACGAGATACACCGGGCCGCTCGTCGAGACCGTATCGGGCGCCGGCGCTGAAGGATCGAGAGCCACGCCTGCGCCCGTCGCAGCCGCATCCGGCCCGGGGCCGAACTCGAACACAGAGCACAGCAGCTGGGTGCTCCACCCTCCTTCTTCGAAGGAGGAGTGGACCATGTGGACCCTCGTCACGAGATCCTCGATCTCTCCGCCTTCGACGAGGATCCAGCGGTAGCCGAAGCTGTCGGCTGCGTGACGCACCTCGAGGCCGGCGGCCGCGCTGCTGGTGGGGCCACTCTGGGCGCCGGCGCTGGCTGCCGAATCGGCGTCCGGAGTCTGGAGCAACTGGTCGATCTGCGACTGCATCTCGGCGAAAGGTTGGCCCGCGGGTGGCTTGAAGCAGACACCTGCCTTGCGGGTCGAAACGAGCCCGCACGAGACCTGGAGGGTGACGGCCGCTCCGGGAAGCGCGAAGAGGTTGTCGAGGTTCGCCCGTACGGGTTTTGTGCGTCCGAGAAGCGTGTCTAGAAGACCCATGCAGCTGGTAGCCGAGAGAGCTCTCGCGTTGCGGTCGTGCCGCTCAGGCCTGGTTCATCTCGGCTTCCAGCCTTGCGAGCTGGTCGAGACGCTTCTGTAGCGGAGGGTGCGTGGAGAAAAGCGAGGAGAGGCTCGCTCCGTTTGCGATCGCCGGTGTGAAGTAGAAGGCGTTGAAGTGCTCGGCCGACCTCAGGTCCCTCGTCGGGATCCTCCCCAGCTCCCCGGTCACCTTTATGAGTGCGGACGCGAGAAGCGAGGGTCGTCCGATGAGGATGGCCCCTGACCTGTCAGCGGCGAGCTCCCTGTAGCGAGACAGCGCCATCGTGAGCAGGAAGCTGATCGCGTACACCAGAGCCGATACGACGAGCACCGCCATCTCGACGAGGACGATCTGACTACCGCCTTGGTTGTCTCGGCCACCACCGCCGAAGCCTCCGAAGAGCCCCGCATAGAGCATCACCCTCGTGAGCAGGCCCGCGAGCATCCCGAGGAAGCTGGCGATGGTCATCACCGCCACGTCGCGGTGGGCGACGTGGGAGAGCTCGTGCGCGAGCACCGCCTCGAGCTCGGGCTCTTCGAGCCTGCGCAGGATCCCCCGGGTGGCGCAGACGACTGCATTGTTCGGGTTGCGCCCGGTGGCGAACGCGTTGGGCATGTCGACCTCCGCCACGGCCACCCTCGGCTTCCTCATGTCCGCGAGAGCGCAAAGGCGGTCCACGACACCGTGAAGCTCGGGCTCCTCCTCGGGGCTCACCACATGCCCGTGCATCCCCCAGAGTGCGATCTTGTCGGAGAACCAGTACTGGCAGAACGCGAACGCGAGCGCGATGAAAATGATGAAACCGAGGTTGAGCTTCAGGAAGAACAGCAGCGAGACGACGGCGCCGTAGAGCACCACGATGAAGAAACCGGTGAGGAACATCCGGGCCGTGAGCCCCCGGTCGGGTGGAATGCGGCGCGATATCGCCATCTCAGTCCGTCACCTCTCGTCGGATGATTCGTTTGCCGAAGCATCGGGCTCGGCAGCCGAGGCCGTGGACATCGCCGACCCCGCAGCGCTCGGCGCCTGCTCGGAGCCCGCCGGAAGGCCGACGGGCGCCCCGCCTCCAGCCGCCAGCTCACCTTTGAGCTGCGCGAGTTCGCTGTCGACCTGCGAGGTCGCAGCGACCTTGTCGAGCTGCACTTGGATGTCGTCGGAGTTCGTCGTCAGGTCGGTGAGGGCACCGGACTGAAGCAGCTCGTCGATGGCCCCCGCACGGGCCTGCATCTGGGCGATCTTGTCCTGGGCGCGCTGCATGGTCATGCCCGCATCGTTCATCGAGGAGGAGATGCCGGCCGTGGCCTCACCGATCCGGCTCTGGGCCTCGGCGGCGGTGTAGCTCGCCTTCAGAGTCTCCTTGCGGGTCCGGAACGCCTCGACCTGGGCTTGCAGATGATGGGAGGTGAGGATGAGCTTCTGTTCCTGAGACGCGATCTGCTCGTGCTGGCCTTGAAGGTCGGTCAGCTCCTGCCCGATCGCCGCACGACGCGTGAGGGCCTCCCGCGCGAGATCCTCACGGTTCTGTGTCAGTGCCAGACGGGCCTGCTCTTGAAGCTTGGAACCCTGCTGCTGCAACTGGGTGGCTTGGATCTCGATCCGCTTACGTGCAGTGGCTACCTCGGCGACACTTCGCCGCACCTTCTGCAGGTTCTCGAGCTGCTTCTCGTAGGAGAAGTCCAACGTGTCGCGGGGGTCTTCGGCGCGGTCGAGGACCTTGTTGGCCTTGGCACGAAAGATGTTCAAAAAGCGCTGGAACATACCCATCGCAGTGGGTCCTCCTGGTAGACGGAACCGCGGGCGACGTCCTCGGCGAGTCTATGGGAGCCCACCCACCCTCCCGCCGCGCCTCCCGCCGCCAGCGCCCTTTCCGAACGACGACTTCGCACTGTACGGCGACGCCGCCGCCGCCTGTACCTTGGGCGGGTGTCGTCGCGCCTGTGCCTGCTCGCCGTCCACGCCCACCCCGACGACGAGGCATCGAAGGGCGCAGGCACGGTCGCCCGATACCACGCCGAGGGGGTACGAACGGTGCTCGTGTGCTGCACCGGCGGTGAGGAGGGC
This sequence comes from uncultured Acidimicrobiaceae bacterium, assembly GCA_963737015.1. Classification (GTDB taxonomy): domain Bacteria; phylum Actinomycetota; class Acidimicrobiia; order Acidimicrobiales; family UBA8190; genus CAVTQZ01. The sequence goes on from CAVTQZ010000001.1 coordinate 596,765, forward strand.
GACATCCTGAACCCCGCGATGGACTCGCCCGAGGTCAGGGCCGACCTGCCAGCGCGTTCGCATCAGTGAGCTCGAGCAGTCGACCCGGATCATCGGCTACGACGAGGTCGTCATGCTCGGCTACCGGGATTCCGGGATGCCCGGCACACCGGCGAACGAGCGGCCGGATTGCTTCGCCCGTGTGGCTCTCGAGGAGGCAGTTGGCCGCCTGGTGGCGGTCTTCAGGCTTGAGCGCCCACAAGTCGTGGTCACCTACGGCGACGACCAGCGCGGATACCCGCACCCCGACCACCTGAGGGTCCACGAGGTCTCGGTCGCAGCCTTCGAAGCTTCGGGGGACGCGAGCGCTTATCCGGATGCCGGAGAACCCTGGCAGCCACTCAAGCTTTACTACGTCGGTTGGTCCGGCAGGCGAATCCTGGCCATGCACGAGAAGTACCTGGAGCTGGGGCTCGAGTCTCCGTTCGACGAGAAGTGGTTGGAGAGAGCTTCGTCGCAGGGCCAGAGGTTCACTACCGTCGTGGACCTGGGCGAGTACGCGCAGGTGCAGCGTGATGCGCTCCTCGCGCACGCCACGCAGGTCGATCCGAAGTCACCCTTCTGGTTCGGACTTCCCCCCGAGGTCGCGCGGACGGTTCATCCCTTCGACGAGTACGTGCTCGCGCGTAGCCTCGTCGGCGTGAGCGTCCCTGGGCGCCACGAAGGGGCCCCGGGTTCGACCGGACCGGTCGGTCCCGACGGCGCCGAGATCCTCGAGAACGACCTGTTCGCCGGTGTGCAGGAGCGTAACGATGGCTAGCATGCCGGGCGCGATGTCCGCCCGGTCCAGCGGCGACGCCTTGGCCCGAAGTGACCAACCAGGGAGGGGATGACAAATGCCGAAGTGGCTCACCCAGGAATGGCTCGACGAGACGAGGCAGATGTCGGAGAGCCAGCCCGAACGGCCTGGCGCGTCCGCCCGCATGCAGTACGTGGTGACTGGAGGCCCCGACGGCGACATCGAGTACTACTGGGTCCTCGAGAACGGCAAGCTTCAGGAGAGCAAGCTCGGTCACCTCGACGACGCAGAGGTCACCCTCACCACTGCCTACCCCGACGCGCTCAAGATCCAAAAGGGTGAGCTCGACGCAAATGCTGCCTTCATGCAGGGGAAGGTGAAGGTCACAGGCAACATGGCGAAAGTCATGTCACTGTTGCCGATCACGAACTCACCGGAGTACAAGCAGCTGCAGGCCGACATAGCAGGCGTCACCGAGTACTGATCGACGCGCGGCCGATACTCCTCAGGTACTTTCACGCATGAGGTCGCGAAGGGCTCTGTAGCCGACGAGGATGATCCCCTGCTCGTCCAAGGCCTTTCGGAGATCGGGATCGGTGACGAGGAGACGATGATCATCGGCACGGGCAACCGCGTCGGGGGCGAGGCTCTGAAGCTCCGGGCTGTCCACGGCGGGATGGAGGTATGCCTCTGTGACCCCTGGTCTCAGCTGAGAGATCGCTTCGAGGAGAGCCGTACGGGCGCCGACCCCGCCGTTCACGTGGACGAGGTCGTCGGGAAAGAGGACTCCGCCCTGGTCTGCAAGCTCGCGAAACCGGAAGCCGATCATCGGTTCCGTGTCCGGCCCCGACAGGCGGAGCGGTAGCCGGAATTCGAGAGCCAGCTCGAGGTAAACGTCGAAGAACTCGGCCTTCATCTGCATGGTCCCGAGGTGGGTATCGAGGTGGCTCACATCGAATCCCCAGAGGATGGCGCGCTCGACCTGGGCACGGCATTCGCGCCGCACCTCGTCGAGGTCGGCGTGGTCCCACACGTCGTGGACCGTGCGAGGAAAGCCGCCGTCTCCGTCGAGCAGCGAGGGCGCGTAAGTGATCGGTCCCCACCTATAGAGATCGAACTGGGCGTTCAATGTGAGGTGCACCCCCACGTCGTCCCCTCTGTAACCGGCGACGGCGCCTCTGGCCCACGGGCAGGGCACCATGAGGCTCGCGCTCGTCGCGAGACCCGTGCGAAGGGCCTCGTACACGCCGACGTTCGCCGCATGGCACAACCCGAGATCGTCGCAGTTCAAGATCAGCAACTTGGAGTTCTCGTCGTAACCGAGGCGCTCAGCCAGCGACTGCACGGAAGAGAACGTAGCGCCCGTCGGGCAATGCGGGTCCGATCACCGGCCCTTGAACGGGCGAAGGTCAGGCGGCGTCGGCGTCGCCCTCTGCAAAGCGGCTGTTCGCCGCTGCCAAGGAGGCGCGGGCTGCAGCGAGCCCCGCCCGCCCCGCCCGCGCGCGTCCGCTCGTCCATCCGCCAATCCCCGGTGTCCCGAGTGCGCCTGCGTCGCGCCCGGTGCGCACGAGGGCCCACCCCCACCGCAGAGGCGTCCGAAGCGGAAGCGGCGGGGAATCCAGGGTCCAGAGCGCGAGACGGCCGCGGCATCCCCGAACCCGACGTGGCAAAGGGGAGCTCTGGCTGGTCAGCGCGCCATTTGCGTGCCAGCCTGTCCAGGCGGGCCTGCTGGTGCTGCGATTCGTGCATGGGGACAGGTTCGCTCACCGGTGTAACACTCTGGGCATGGACCGCTACGGCATCACGGTTCCGTTCGACGGAGTGCCCCTTTCCGAGCACCAATCATGGTTCGAACGCCTCGAACGGCTCGGGTACACCGACGTTTGGACGGGAGAGGCGAACGCGGCTGACGGCTTCACCCCGTTGGCGCTGGCCGCGGTTGCATCCAAACGTCTCAGGCTCGGGACGGCAATCGTTCCCGTGTACACCCGCGGCCCGGGCCTCCTGGCGGTCCAGGCGGCGAGCATGGCTGAGCTCGCGCCGGGCCGTTTCGCCCTCGGCATCGGCTCGTCCTCGGACGTGATCGTCGAGAAGTGGAACGCCTCGAATTTCGTCGACCCGTACAAGAGGGTGCGAGACACCGTGTGGTTCTTGAGGTCGGCATTGAGCGGCGAGAAGGTGGACCGGGACTTCGACACGTTTTCGGTCCACGGCTTTCGTCTCGCGCGTCCGGTCGCGGAGCCGCCGCCCATCTTGGTGGCGGCGCTCCGAAAGGGCATGTTGCGCTTGGCGGGACGAGAAGCCGATGGTGCCGTTATCAACTGGCTCTCCGCCGACGACGTGAAGCAGGTGGCACCCGAGGTGGGCCAAGGAAAGGAAATTGTCGCACGCATCTTCGTCTGCCTCACCGAGGACGCCGAGCGCGCCAGGTTCGTGGGTCGCATGGCCATAGCGGCGTACCTGAACGTCGGCGTCTATGCGGCGTTCCACAGGTGGCTTGGACGCGGGCCAGCTCTCGAAGGGATGTGGAAGGCGTGGGAGGCCGGCGACAGGAAGGCGGCGCTCGCGGCCATCCCGGACGCAGTCGTGGACGACTTGATCGTGCACGGTTCAGGGCCTCAATGCCGTTCACACATACGTCAATACGTGGAGAACGGAGTCACCGTGCCGGTGCTCGCCCTGTTGCCGGGTGAGGTCGATCTCGCCACTTCCCTCGAGATGCTCTCACCTTCCGCCTCCTGAGCGTTGCGAGTGCGTCCGGCGTCAGGCAGACAGCACAGCCGAGAGTGCTCCTTCGATCGCAGGCTGCTCGAAGCTGAAACCCGCCGCTTCTAGGCGCGCGGGGACGATGCGCTGGCTCGCCAATACGACCTCGTTTGCCATCTCGGTCCCGAGGGCCAGCCGCAACGCTGCGCCCGGCACCGGAAGCACGGCCGGTCGCCCTAGTGCCCGGCCGAGGGCGCGCGTGAAATCGGCGTTCGGTACGGGGTTCGGCGAACAGGCATTCACCGGGCCGTTCATCGATTCGTCCTCGATCGACCGCAAAATTGCCGAGACCTCGTCGCGCAGTGTTATCCAACTGAGCCACTGGTCACCGCGTCCGAGTGGGCCTCCCAACCCCAAACGGAACAATGGCAGTTGACGGCCGAGGGCGCCCCCGTTCTTTGCGAGCACCACCCCCGAGCGGAGGCGGACGACGCGCAGCCCTTTCGAACGGGCCGGCGCGGTCGCCGCCTCCCACGCCTCGCACAGATCCGACAGGAACCCGTTTCCTCTCGAGCTGTCCTCAGTGAGGACTTCGTCACCACGGTTCCCGTAGAAGCCGATCGCCGAAGCGTTTACGACCACGCGTGGCGACGGCGCTAGCGACGCGATCGTCTCGCAGAGGAAGCTCGTCGAAGCGATTCGGCTGCCGAGGAGCATCTCTTTGCGTTTTTCGGACCAGCGGCGGTTTCCGATCCCCGCACCCGACAGGTTCACGACTGCTTCGCATCCCCTGACCGCGTCGATGTCGATGCTTCGCTCGTAAGGGTCCCAGTGGGCCTCTCCGGGTCCCGGTGTACGACGGACCATTCGCACGACGTCGTGGCCGCCGTCGCGCAGATGCGTGAATAGCGCCTGTCCGATGAGCCCGCTCGACCCTGTCAATGCGATACGCAAGACGCATGCCTCCCCGAGAGCTTCGGCAGCTCGACTACCCAGACGTTACGTCCGGCATTTTCGTCGGTATCCGCCGGGCTCCGGCGCGAGCGTGCGGGACATGTCCATCACCATCCACGTGGACGCAGTCACTCATCCGGCCGACTGGGCCGAATAGCGGGCCTGAATCTCCTTGTCCGCCGCCCTCACCTGTTCGGCGAGGCTCTCTCGGCTGCGCGCCAGATCGTCTGCGACGCGGTCGTCCGACAGGGCCAGTATCCGGACGGCCAGCAGGCCCGCGTTCCTCGCGCCGTTGACAGCGACCGTGGCCACCGGGATCCCTCTGGGCATCTGCACTGTCGAGAGCATCGAGTCGATGCCGCCGAGATCACCGGCTGCGATCGGGACGCCGATGACAGGAAGAGTCGAAGCCGCCGCGAGGACTCCGGCGAGATGTGCCGCTCCCCCCGCGCCGGCTATCAGCACCTTGATCCCCTGTGACGACGCCTGCCTTGCGAACGCCATCGTGTCGTCAGGAGTGCGGTGAGCAGAAAGCACCCGGACCTGAACCGGGATAGAGAACTCCTTCAGCGCTTCGACAGCACCCTCCATAACGGGGGCGTCCGAGGCGCTCCCCATCACGATCGCAACCGACATCCTTGTTTCTCCCTTCCCGTTTCGTCTCAGGGACCCGCCACACGGCGGAGAACCCCGCGTAGGTGTGGCACGAGCTCACGTCCCACGGCCATCATGTCGAGCTCGTAGCTGAGCTCGTCACCACGAACCGCCAGACGTCGCACGATGCGCGCCACGTCCTTTGCGCCCGGCACCTTCTCTACCCGTACCGAGGACAAAGTCAGCACGGAACCTTCAAGCGATCCCTCCGAAAGCTCCATGTGACCGGTCGGATGGGCCACCACCACGTCCACAAGCGCACCCTCAACGGAAGACCGGCATCGCCAGTAGCCCATCTCGGTGTGCATGGGCGCGCCTTCATCGAGCGACCACGACCTCTGGGTATAGGCGAAGAAGGGCTTTCCCATGTGTGAGAAGGTCACCTCCTCGCCGAAGTCGAACGGCTCGATCGTCGGGTATTCGCCGCGCCCCTCGCCAGCCCATCTCCCCAGGAGGAAGGAGATGGGTCGAAGGTCAGGGTGCAGTTCGAAGAGGACCGATGTGGACACCGCCGAGACCGTACCGGAGAGCGCCGCATCCCGACGAGGAGCTGGAAAGCTGGGCACCAGGCGATCGGAGGAACGGAGGAGTCGAAGTGCGCATCGGTATCGGTTTGGATACAGCGGGACCCGTCGACGAGTTGGTCGAACGCGCCCGGGGCCTGGCGGCGAACGGGGTGGCGACGTTGTGGGCTTCTCAGATCTTCGCCTGGGACACGCTCACAGCGTTGGCGGTGGTAGGTCGGGAGGTTCCTTCTGTCGACCTCGGCACAGCGGTGATCCCGGTGTATCCCCGCCATCCGGCGATGCTCGCCGCTCAGGCACTGACGGTTCAGTCGGCGACAGGAGGGCGGCTCATCCTCGGCGTAGGGCTGTCGCACCAGGTCGTCGTGGAGAACATGTGGGGCCTCAGATTCGAGCGGCCCGTGAGGTACATGAGCGAATACCTCTCGGTCCTCCAGCCCCTGCTCAACGGCGAGAAGGTTTCGTTCGAGGGGGAGCTGTTGAAGACTGCGACCTTCGCGGCTTTGGAGACGCCCGGGGCGATGGCCCCACCGGTCCTCGTCGCGGCCCTCGGTCCGTCGATGCTCCGAGTCGCAGCGCGCCAGGCGGCGGGAACGGTCACCTGGATGGTCGGCCTCAGAACTCTCGAGCAACACGTGGGGCCGACTGTCCGCGAGGCTGCTCGTGGAGCAGGAAGGCCGGAGCCGCAAATCGTCGTGCACCTTCCCGTCTGCGTGACATCTGATCCCGAGGCGGCACGCGACCGAGCGGGACGGGTCTTCTCCACCTACGGTCAGTTGCCGTCCTACCGTGCGATGCTCGACCGGGAGGGGGCCTCGGGCCCCGCGGACGTCGCGATCGTCGGTGGCGAAGACGAGGTTGCGGAGCAGGTTCGCAGGATCGAGGAGGCTGGTGCCACGGAGTTCTGCTTCGTGGCGTTCGGAAAACCCGACGAGGTGTCGTCGACCCAGGCGCTCGCAGGTGAGCTCGCAAAAACTCGGCGCTGAAGCAGCCGCTCGCGGCTTCAGTAGTCACACGGTGGTTCAGCGGGGAATCGTCGTGTGCTTTATCTCGTTCAGCTCGGGATGTCCCGAGGAGAGTTCCAGGACCCGGTTTACGACCTCCACGCTCGAAGTGGGGTCGGGACCGGGCCGAGACATGATTCGCACGAAGACAGCATTGTCTCCGATTACGAAAGTGGGGACGCCGAATACCGAGTGATCCGCTACCGCAGCCTCATGCGCCTTTCTGAAGGCGTCGCGGGGCCATCCTTGGTCGATCGAGTCGAACACCGGGGTGGGCTCGACGCCGCGGGAACGAAGGACGGCACCGATCACCTCTCTGGATCGCAGGTCCAGCCCTTCGTCGTGGCGAGCAGCGAAGAGGCCCAGGTGAACCTCTTCGAAGAGCTCGCGATGGTGTTCTTTCACGACAATGCTCGCCTCGATTGCGAGCAGATCCCGTTCGCGGCCGCGGTCCTCCCACACCGAGCGCCCCTCTTCGGTTGCGTGCACCTGGGTCAACGAGAAGGGGCTGTACTCCACGTCCCAGGTGACGCCCGAACGCTTCGCGGCGACGACGTGCTCGTGGGCGTTTCGTGCGAACGGACAGCGATAGTCGTAGGTGACCGAGAACGCGCTCGCCGTCATGCGACCTTCAACACTGGCGACATGCGCGCCATTCCACGAGGATCCATCAAGTGTTTCGCCCTCTGAGGAGGCGCACTCCGAACCTGCCGAGTGCGATGCCGAGCAACGAGCCGGCCACCACATCCGTCGCGTGGTGGAGACGAACGTGGATACGGCTCAGGGATATAGCGGTGGCCGCCGCATAGTAGGCGGGGGCATTGCGGTCGTGCTCGGCGAACATCGTCGCGGCGCACCAGGCAGCCAAGGAGTGTCCCGAGGGGAAGCTCGCCGTGCGCGGGACGCGCACGAGGAGATGAGGTCCCTGGCGAAGCTCGGGACGTACTCTGCCGATCGCCCCCTTCAAGGCGGAGGCCACGAGGGGGGCAACAGTTCCGGTGTAGGCAAGCGTTTTCAGCGCTTCGGCTCTCGGGCGACCGCCGTGCCGGGCCCGTGCCAAACCGAAGAGCAGCCAGATGAGGCCACGGTCTCCGAGAAAGGACGAGACCGATGCCAGGAAGTCGGGCAACCGCCGCCGGCGAAAGCGGTCCAGTGCACGATCGACGGCATCGTCGAAGGACTCGAAGGCAGCCGCCACCTCGGAGAGCTCGGGCCTTGCAGCAAAGTTGCGCGCGATGCTCACCTCGGCGAGGGCCGGTCCGTGGCGTCAGCTGCCGACTGCGCGTGCGCTGGTGGCGGGAGTTCCTGCGGCCGGCGTCGCAGCTCCCTCGCTCCCGTTGGACGACGCCTTGACCCCGTCGGCGTCGGATTCAGCCATTTCGTCCATTCCGATCGGGCCTTCGGCTTTTCCTGCGAGGAACTGGCCGATGATCGGGTTCGAGCTGTTGGTCATCTCGTCCTTGCTGCCGAAGCCGACGAGGCGGGAACGGAAGAGGATCCCCATGTAGTCGGCGGTCCGCATCACCGACTCGATGTTGTGCGTGATGATGAAGAACGTCGCGCCGGTCTCGTGTTGAGCGGTGTTCACCAGGTCGTCGAGGTATGCCACCCTGACGGGATCGAGGCCGGAGTCCGGCTCGTCGAAAAGGATGATCTTGGGGTCGAGCACGAGAGCGCGCGCGAGGCCTGCTCGCTTACGCATACCGCCTGATACCTCGCCCGGCAACTTGCTCAGGTGCGCGACGAGTCCGACCAGTTCGGCCTTGGTTAGAACGATCCCGCGTATCTCGCGCTCGGTCTTGCTGGTGTGCTCGCGAAGCGGAAACGCGATGTTGTCATAGAGACTCATCGAACCGAAGAGCGCGCCATCCTGGAAGAGGACTCCGAACTTGCGCCGGATGCGAAAGATGTTCTTCTCGCTCACGCCGACGATCGGCTCACCTTCGACGAATATCTGCCCTGCCTCGGGCTTCAAGAGAGCGATGATCACCTTGAGCATCACGGACTTGCCGGTGCCCGACGGTCCCATGATCGCCGTCGTCTTTCCGCGTGGGACGTCGTAGGTGACGTCCTGTAAGACGGTGTGACTGCCGAACTTCTTCGTGATGCCGCGAACCGAAATGATGGCGTCGTCGCTGTGGGTCGCCGCGTGCTGTTGGGTCACGGCGGGCTGCTCTTGGGTTGCGGGCGCCGACGAACCGAGGTGCCAGTTCAGGTCGTCGGTCTTCGGCTCGTTCACGTAGTCACAACCTAGTGTTCGCGACGGCCTTTCGACCCGCGGTCCTCCCCGGGCGTTGTGTCGAAGCTGTTCAGCGTCAGCAGCTCGAACTGTTGAGGAGTCCGCCGAGCGTTCCGCACTTCGAGGAGGACGAGGCGGCATTGCTCACGATGGTCGTGGCCGTGCTCGCCACGGCTCCCGCCGCGCCGCCCACGGTGCTCCCTACGGCACCGAGGCTGCCGCCGACCGAGCTCCCCGCGCCCTGTGTGACCGGGCCGGTCGTACCCGCCACCGGTGTCGTGACGTTGGTCACTGCGGGGAGTGCGGTCCCAACAGGTCCGAGTACCGAGGTAGGGCTTTGACCGACGTTTCCGATCTGACCGACTTGACCGAGCACACTTCCGATCCCCGTCGTCGAGCCTTCGACGGATCCGGGAAGACCCGATGTCGAAGGCACCACAGACGTCGGATTGTTCGGGACGTTGATCGACGCACCCGACCCGAGTTGGCCGGTAGTCCCGCCGATCGTGCCCTGTACGCCCCCGACCGTCTGGGTCGGGTTTGCGGAGGGAACCGTCGGAAGCGATCCACCCGCGGAGCCCACTGAAGCCGCGCCACCAGAGGCGGGAACAGAACCCGAACCAGAGCCTCCCTGCGAACCGGCTCCGGACCCACCGGTCCGTGTCGCGGGCGCGCCGGGATTTGCAGCGCTCGTCGCAACCCTCCCGCCCGAGACCGTCGAAACGGGAGTCTGGGTCGGGTTCGACGCAGGTGGATTCAGGCTTGCAGCCACAACCATCGCCGTCGCCGCAGCCGCAGAACCAACGGCGACGGCCGGCGCGGTGTGGACGAAGTTCAAAGCGCGCCTCGCTGCGTGAACCGGAAGATGCAAGAACCGGCGCAGTGTCGCCAATGAGACGAGACCGCCGAGCCAGCCTGCTGTACGGCCTTCGGCACCGGCAATAGCGGCGAACTCTCGTTTCAGGGCTTGACGTGCCCTCCAAAGCAATGTCTCCACCGCCGTTATGCCGACGCCCTCGTGGTCCGCGATGCGTTGATAGGACCAGCCAGAACCTTCACGAAGGTTGAGGATCCGCTGATGTCTGTCGGACAAGCGCTGGAAGGCTCGAGCGACGAGATCCGAGTCGACCGCCGCGATCATGAGCTCTTCGCCGCCGTCTTCGGTGCTAGCGACATTCCCCTGGTGGAATTCGGCGACCGGTGTCGAACGGTTGCGACGCCTGAGCACGTCGGTGCACAGGTGGGCGGCGATCACGCTCAACCACGGATAGAACCGCCTGTCCCCCGCGAAGTTGGGCAGAGCCCGCCACGCTCGTGTGAACGACTCTTGCGCGACGTCTTCTGCTTCGTGGGCGTCGTGCAGACGCCTCAGACAGAAGCGGTAGAGACGTCTGTAGTAACGGACGTAGAGATCGTCGAAGGCAGCGCGATCTCCCCCTTGAGCACGTGTTACGAGGACCCTGTCGCGTGCGAGGTCGACGTCGTCGTCGAGCGCCTCGCGGCTTCGCGTGCCCCCACCAGTGAGAAGCGTCGTCACCCCCGGCCCCCCCTTCGAACTCCTGTGTCCGGACACTTGGCCGGAACATCAGCCAGGTGGTAGCTCAGTGCCGTTCCCACCACAAAGAGTACTCGCGCCGGCAACCCTGTTCCACCCCTCGCTCTGTTTGCCTGGAACCCACGACGGCGGAAATTGCCCCCAAGCGGACCCTCCCACGACCCGGCTTAATGGCCGGCGACCGACGTCCCAGCGCGCCGGGGACGACCAAGTTTGTAGCCGCGAAAGGACCGTGGGTACCAGGGACGGAACGGTATCCGAGCCTTTTTTGCGTCACCGCAAGGAAATCCCCCCAGCTAGGTTATTCAGCTAACCGGGCAGCCGAGCCCTTGTGGGGGGGTAGGCGGGCAACGGCCATTACTGCAGTTCAGTTTCAGGTAAGGCGACCGGTTAATCCGGGGGAGCAAAGGATTCAGACATGGCTCGACTTTTCGGTAAGTCCGAGGGCGTGTTTCGCGCGTCCGCCGCACGACTCCTTACGGCTGTCGTTGTCGCGTTTTCAGCCACCGCCCTGTTGATCGGTGCCAGCGCCGCAATTCCAGCTTCGGCGGCGACGGCCCCCACGACTGGTTTGACCGGTACGGCCCTCGGAAGCGGGCTCGTCGTGAACCTCTTCGGCACGAAGCTGAGCGGCGGGACCTCGTCTGCATGCGTGAACGACAACGGGGCTTCCGGGGTGACGAGCATCCTCAACAAGAACGCCGATGGATCGGCGAGCCTCTGCGACCAGCAGCCGGGCGTTCAGGCGTCCTCGGAAGGTGAAGGGACGCTGCTTACTTCCTCGATCGCACAGGCGGACCAGAAGGCCACCGAAAACGTTCCCGGTCGCACGAACGGGAGCACCAACCCGACTTGCGCCCAAGGAGGGGCCACACCCTCGGGAATACCTTTCACCGTCACCTTCGGTGTCGCGTGCTCCTACGCACAAGCCGCTATGGACTCGAGCGGCAGGCCGTCGGCTTCCGCGATGGGTGAAGTATCGAACATCACCGTGGGGCTGAACGGGATCCTGTCTCCCATCCTCGGGGCTGTTTCGTCTCTCCCGTCTCTACCGTCTCTCCCGTCCACTCCGCTCACGAGCGGATCGAGCTCCTGCAACAGCTCCGGCACGACCGGCCTACTTCTGAACACCGTTTGCTCCGCCCTTACCACCGTGGCGAGCGCGGCACCGCCGGCAAGCAATGTTCTCTCCGGGATCAACCAGGTGCTGCAGAACCTCTTCCACGTCGTGACGAAGACCGCGGACCCGACGATCTCGATCGACGCGGGACAGTCGAAGACGTCGTCCGTCACGACCGCAAGTGGCATCCAGTCGGTCTCACAGGGGTCCTCGCTCGACATAGCGATCCTCCCGGGCGTCGGCTGCGCGGCGCCTGCGGGTGTGAGCGCACAGCCCACCCTCGCCGAATGTGTCACCGATGCCGCTTCTGCGCACCCACAGGACAGCGCACCTCTGGTCGACATCCAGGTCGCACCCGCACAGTCGGCTTCGGGTTTTGACGGGAGCAAGTGGAGCCCGACGGGCCTGGCGAACGTCGTCACCGTGGACATAAACATCCCCGGCTCACAGCAGGTGTTAAGCGTGCCGCCGAACATCGACCAGACGATTCTCGCGGGTACACCACTGCAGACGACGATCTCGCACGGTGCAGTACAGACGAACTCCACGACGACCGGTGCCACCTCCCTGGTGCAGGGAACGGTCGTGAGCCTGCTCCAGAGCGCCTCATTCCCTGGCGGTTCCGCGAACGTCGGGGCCCTTTCGGTGAACACCGGTGTCGTCGGAACGACAGGGACTCTCGCCAATACTCCGGCTCCCGCGCTTACCGCATCGTCTTCGTCACCTTCGCCGGTCCCGGCGGTTGCGTCGGCTACCTCCCCGACCGCCGTGCACACAGGTGAGTGGTGGTCCGGTTCCATGCCTCTTCTCGTCGGCATCGCGCTGCTTGGCGGTGGCCTCATCGGCTGGCCGAGACTGAGGAGGCTCTCGTTCGTCTCGAGGCTCGTCTCGAGGGTCCATCGCTGAACGCGGAGACCGAACATGAGCGGGCAAGCGCCGAAAACGGATCTTGAGGGGGCAGGCCGGTGGTCCAGAAGAGGACTCTCGGGCGGGTACGGATCGTTGTCGGGATCCTGCTCGTCTGGGGCGCTCTCGGCGTGCTCGGCTATCGCCTCGGTTGGACGTCCCACGCGCACAAGGGGCAGAGCACGTTGGTGAACTCGGCTCAGAGCTCGCTCAACAAGGGTGCTTCGTGCAAGTCAGGTGCTGCGCGGGTTCCCACCACCGACGGCCAGCTCGCGGGCGTCCTCGACATGCCGAAGCTCGGCGTCACTGCACCCATCGAGCAGGGAACCACCGACACCGTCTTGAACGTGGCTGTCGGACACGCGGACTCGACACCGCTGCCGGGTGCTGCGGGAACCTCGGTCCTGCTTGCTCACGACGTCAGCTACTTCGCCAGCGTCAACCGCCTCGTGCCCGGCGATGTCATCGACTACGAGTCCGGGTGCGTCACGCATCAGTTCGAGGTCACCGGCCACCGAGTCGTGACCGCTGGCTCCGCTGTACCGCAGCTGTCCGGGGACGCACTAGTGCTCGACACCTGCTGGCCCACAAACGCCCTGTGGTACACGCCGAACAGGTATCTCGTCGAAGCGGTCGAGACGAGTGTGACACCTTCGAAGAGCACGCCGAACACGCAGCCGAAGACCTGGGCGACTGCCTACAGCGTGCCCGCACCTCCGGCGCTAGCGGCAGAGGGCCTGGACCTCACCCACAACGAAGAGCCGATGGGAACTCTCCAGCTGGCCGGCAACGCCGACCAGGCATGGGCGCAGTCTCCCGCCCCACTGGCGGTCGAAGCAGCGGCGCTCGAGGCGTACTTCGGCGGCCTGCACGCAGCGGGCCAGCAGAGAACAGATTGGTGGAGCGCACTGGCGCCTGGTATCCAGATGCCCGCGCAGCTCAACGGCGCGCGGGTCTCGGCGCACGACGCCCCGCTCGACGTCACGATCGAGGCGATCGGCGACGCGCCCAGTCAAGTCGTACTCAAGACAGTGCTCACGCTCTCCGGCGGGGCTGCTCCTGGTACGTACCACGAGCAGGTGACGGAGGCAGTGAGGGGACTCACGGTGGAGATCACCGATTGGGAGGTTGACCATGGTTGAAGCAGTGCTGCACAACGCGTGCCTTCGTATGGAGGACTGGGGATCGAGCCTCGACGACGTGATGCGGGCAAAAACCCGCAAGCGTTGGTTCGGTAGGAGCGGGCTCGTCGTGGGAGGAGCTGCGAGTCTGGCCGTCGGTGCGGTGCTCGGTGGCGTCCTCGAGGGCGTACCTGTCCTCTTCCCGCCGAGCACAGGTGCTGTGAGCCTGCCCCACGTCACCTCCGACTCCGCAGGCTCGACCGCGAAGCAGTCCGTCGGGCTCGCCGGTTTCAACCAGATCCCGGCGTCGGCTCAGACGCCCACGGAGCCGCTTGCCCCAGGAGCGGGCCAGGCATCACAGGCTTTGCAAGCAGCTTCCTCCCAAGCACGATCACCTGCTTCGGCAGACTCCGCCGCCGGCGGCTCGGGCGCCGCGACATCCGGACAGGCGTCTGGATCCGGAGCTTCGAGCGGCGCGGGCTCCGGCGTCGCGGGCGGTTCCGGTGGCGGAAGCGTTGGCGCTACCGGCACGCCCGGTTCCTCGACCCCGTCCTTGCCCCTCCCCGTCCCCGCCCCTCAGGTCCAGGGGTCGCTCGGCCAGGTGCTGAACACGTTGAGCGGAGCTGCGTCGAGCCTTCCGGTGGTAGGTCAGACCGCCTCGAGCACCCTGGGCGCTGCGGGTGCGGCGGCAGAGCAAGCGACGGGCGCTGCGAGCTCCGCTGCGAGCTCGGGGACGAGGTCGGTCGCCCCGGTCACCAGCACCACCACTCCCGTCAGCTCCGCCTCATCGCCGCTTCCCGGTATCACCTCGGGGGCGTCGTCTTCTTTGGGAGGTTTATAGCTGACGCAGGACTTCGGCTGTCGGCATCTGTCACTCGGTCTCCGGCCCCCCGATCCCCGCAGGGGGGCCCCCGATCCCCGCACGGGCACAATGGCGGACCGAGTCCCTTCAGTCGCCGACTCCGATGGCGGTCCGTTTGGGGGACCTCGGGTGCGGTCGACCTGCCCCCCGAGACCAAATCTCGGGGTCCCCCGGCGGGCTGTAGCGCCGCGCCACTGGTCGCGTGCCACTACTGCTCGTCTAGGGCATACCGTGCTCTATATATTTCGAGTTGATTACGCAATGGCGTTTGCGAGCGGGCCGGACAGGTCGCGGGGCGTCCACAAGGACCCGGCCCCGAAAACGTTTTGCCATGTACACGTAGATGGTGCGCCCATCGAACGTGCACAATTGGTCGGCGGGCGGGGCGCCGGCTGGGTGGGCGTGCCGGATTTTCCACGACAGGCGCGCCGTCCACGCGCGTCCGGGCGCAGACTGAAGGGGGTTGGCCGTTGAGCACGTTGACCGGGCCGGTTGGCGAAAAGGTCGCCAAGACGCTCGGTGGCAAACGTGTGAAACCCCTCGTCGACTTACCCGGACCGATCGGGGACAAGGTCACCAACATCTTCAAGGAGATCGGGGCCATGTTCGCCGTGGCCCTCGAATCCATGCGCCTCCTGTTCCGCCGCGGGCTCCCCATCGGGGAGTTCCTCGACCAGTGCTGGTTCTTGGCACGCGTCACGACCCTTCCGCTGATACTCGTCTCGATCCCGTTCGGCATCGTGATAGCGCTCGAGGTCGGGTCTCTTCTCCAACAGATCGGTGCGCAGTCGCAGCTCGGTGCTGCGATGGTGTTGGCGGTGGTGCGCGAGCAGGCGCCGGTCGCCACCGCCTTGTTGATCGCGGGAGCGGGGGGGTCGGCCATGTGCGCCGACCTAGGTTCCCGGCGGATCCGCGACGAGCTCGACGCCATGCAGGTCATGGCGGTCAACCCCCTGCACCGTCTCGTGCTCCCTCGGCTCATGGCATCGATGGTGATCGCCGTGCTGCTCGACGCGGTGGTGAGCGTGGCCGGTATCGCGGGTGGGTGGTACTTCGGGACCCGCTCGATACACATAACGACGTCGAGCTTTTTTGCGACCTTCTCAGAGCTGAGCCAGCTGGCCGACCTCTGGATGGCCCTGTTCAAGGCGGCCGTCTTCGGGTTCCTCGCGGCGATGGTCGCCTGTTACAAGGGCCTGTACGCCAAGGGCGGCCCGAAGGGTGTGGGTGACGCCGTGAACCAGGCGGTCGTCGTCACGTTCGTGCTCGCCTTCTTCGTGAATTTCGTGCTCACTGTCGTTTACTTCAACTTCATACCCCAGAAGACGATCTGATGAGCTCGACGACCGTTCAAGAGGCGACGACAGCAGCGATAGACGTCCCCGGCGAGGCCCCGTCCCCGAACGGCACGACCCCGGTGAAGGACCGTGTCGCGTCTGCGGGGGAGGGATTCGCAAACGTACTGGACCTGGCGTTCGACCAGATCCGCTTCTACTTGAAGGTCATATGGGACCTGCCCAAGGGGCTGCGCTACCGACGCGAGATCACGGTCCTCGTCTCCGACATAACGATCGGGACCGGGGCGCTCGTGATCGGAGGAGGCATGTTCTTCGTCGTTACGAGCATTGCCTTCTTCACCGGTACCGAGGTCGGCCTCGAGGGCTTCACCGGGTTGCAGCAGATCGGCGCTCAAGCCTTCGTCGGGATCATCTCATCCTTGGCGAATACCCGTGAGATAACCCCACTCGTCGCTGGCGTGGCCCTCGCCGCTCAGGTGGGGGCGGGGTTCACCGCTCAGCTCGGCGCGATGCGGATCTCTGAGGAGATCGACGCGCTCGAGGTGATGGGTGTCAACAGTTTCACCTACCTCGTGACCACGCGGGTGTGGGCAGCGCTCATCTGCATGATCCCGCTGTATCTCGCGGCCCTGTTCGCAAGCTTCCTTGCGACCGAGCTCATCGTCACGAAGTTCTTCGGCCTCTCGACCGGTGTCTACCAGCACTACTTCCAGCTCTTCCTGCCGCCGATAGACGTCTTCTACTCGTTCGTGAAGGCCATCGTCTTCGCCATCGCCGTGACGATGGTCCACTGCTACTACGGCTACAACGCCACCGGTGGCCCGGCCGGCGTCGGCGTGGCCGCGGGTCGCGCCATCCGGATATCGATCATCGCGGTCGTCATCCTCAACCTGATCCTCTCCACCGTCATGTTCGGCGGGACGAGCTCCACCGCGAGGCTGGTCGGATGACCGGGGTCAAGGGTCTCTTCGAGAACCGCCTCGTGCGGCTCGTGACGGTGGTCGTCACCTTCGTCGTCGTCATCAGCGCTGTGGTCGTGATCGTGAAGGCATCGAACGGGGCCTTCTCCGGCCAGTACCAGTTGACAGGCACCTTCTCAAGATCGGGCGAAGGTCTGCACGCGGGCTCCGAAGTCGTCTACAGGGGCGTGCAGGTAGGCCGGGTCTCCAACATCAACCTGGACGACCGACAGGCGCACGTGACGATGGCGATCAACCCGAACTTCACGGTGCCTTCGAACGCCTCTGCGACCATCGCCCCTCTGAACGTCTTCGGAGCCGACCAGATCGTCTTGACGTTCCCCTCCCAGAAAGCCTCTGCGTTGTCTCCGGGCGCGACGATCGCACGGACAGCGGTCAACCCGGAGCTAGGAGACCTCTTCGCAGCAGCAGCTCCCCTCCTCAACGAGATCGATTCGCAGGATCTGTCGTCGGTGATAAGCGACCTGGCTCAGGCGTCGGTCGGCGAGGGCCCCACGATCGCCGCGAGCATCAACGAGGGGGCGAAGCTGGCGACTCTCCTCGACCAGACGTTGCCGGCTCAGCTCAACGCGCTCGACTCCTTCAGTGGCTTCGTTAACACGCTCGAACCCACGGCCTCGTCGTTCAACGCCATCTCGCAGGCGTCGAACATCGCTCTTCCCGCTTTCAACGCAGCGGCACCTGAGTACGCGCGCCTGCTACGAACGCTCACTCCATTCGCCCAGAACCTCGCCGACTTCCTTGCCGCGTATCACCCGGATTTCGAGACCATCCTGAACTCCGGTGACGACATAGCGAGGGTCATCCTCGCCCAGCAGAACCAGATCGGACAGGTGATCGCCGGTCTCGGTATGTACGCCGGCGTGTTCGCGAAAGGCCTCGACCCGGCCGAGGTGCTCCCGGACGGATCACACTTCGCCTACTTCAACACCTTCGTTCTCTTCGGCGACATCAACCAGCTCGTGTGCGGCCTGATCGCCCCCGCCCAACCCGGCCTGTCTTCACTTCAACCTTTGCAACAGGCGCTTCTCGGTGCCGGTTCTCCGTTCAAGTGCACGAGTCAGCTGGCGGCTTTCAATGCTGCGCAGTCGAAGCCGGCACCCACCACGGCGGCGCCCGTGTCGCAGAACACGAAGCAGTCCGCCCAGAACCTCTCGACCGGAATCAACAAGATCCTCGGCACACCCCAGCCCTCCTCATCGTCGAGCGGCGTGGGTTCGATCATCAACCAGCTCTTGGGCGGCGGTTCCTCTTCGAGCTCCGTGAGCTCGAACGGCGCCAACAGCTCTTCGTCGGGCCTGGGCTCCTTGCTGGGTGGTTTGTGATGAGCAGCGTGTTCGGACGGATCGGATGGTCGCTACAGAGCATTTGGGTGCGCGTGCGGCGAAGCGGGATCTTCCAACCGACGGCACTGAAGGTGGGGGCATTCGCTCTCGTGTGTCTAATCCTGCTCGCGGGGCTCGCCGCTCGGATCGGGAACATCACCTTCTTCTCGCACCGCGTCACTTACAGCGCCCAGCTCACCGACGCGACGGGGCTCACCCCGTCCGACGACGTGAAGATCGCCGGTGTGACCGTCGGGCAGGTGAGCTCGGTGAGCCTCCAGCACGGGCACGCCCTCGTCACCTTCTCGGTCAACAGCAACGTCCACCTGAAGTCCGGGACACAAGCCGGCCTTCAGTGGCAGAACGTTATCGGGCAGAAATTCCTGTATCTCTTTCCTTCGAGTAGCGGCCGCCTGCTCAAGGCCGGATCAATGATCCCGCTGTCGAACAGCGTTCCCGAAGCCGATGTGGGCGCGCTTCTAAATTCACTTGGTCCACTGCTGGGCGCGTTGCACCCTCAGCAGTCGAACGAGATCGTGGAGGCCTTCGCAAACACCTTGAATGGCGACGAGACCCAGGTCGACCAGTTGATCCAGAACGCCGCCACCGTGTCACAGACAGTCGGGTCGGTCGACAGCCAGGTGGGGCAGCTCGTCACCGACCTGAACCAGGTGATGAGCGCTCTGTCATCCAGAAGCAGCGACCTGGGGCAGGTGATCGCGAACCTGCAGGGCGTCTCACAGACACTGGCGAGCCGCAACGACCTGCTCGACCAGACCGTCGGGAACCTGGGGACGATCTCCGGAGAGGTCGCGTCTCTCGAATCGAACACTCACGGCAACCTCTCGAATGCCATAACCGATCTCCAGGCTGTTTCCGCGGAGATCCAGGGCCGGGAGTCCGAGCTTTCCCAAGGCCTTTCGACCCTCGGTTCGGGCCTGGCCGGATATCAGGAGATCTCTTCGTTTGGCCAGTGGTTCCAGATCCAGATCGTCTATTCGTGCCTCGCGAACGAGACCGGCGGCTGCAACTATTACCAGGGCTCGAACCCGCCATCGGGCTCAGGGCCCGGCGGCACCCCGCCTGCGTCGGGACTCCCCAGTTCGAGCAGCAGCTCCAGCTCTCTTGGAATTCTCGGCACGCCGACGTCTTCGAGCGGCACGAGCGAGAGCGTCGGCGGGCTGCTTCGTTCGGTCGCAGGCCAGGCGAGCGGGGGAGGCACCCCGTGAAGCGACAGGTGACGTCGTCATGAAATCCTTCACCGAACGCGACCCTCGGATCATCGGCCTGGTGGCCGTCGTCGTGGCGCTTGTCGTAATTGCCGGTGTCCTCTTCCTCAACCGGTCGGTCTTCCTGCCGAGCTACACCCTCCACGCGCGCTTTCAGGACGCCGCCGGGATCGGTAAGGGAGCGCCCGTGAGCGTCGCAGGGGTGAAGGTGGGAAGCGTGAGCGCTGTCCACCTGAACGGCAACGCGGTGGTCGTCGACCTTTCGATGAACCACGGAGTGGTCCTGCCTCAGAAGACGGCGGCCGCCATCGAGGTCGAAACGGTCCTCGGTGTGCTCGACGTGACGCTCCAGCCGAAAAGCGGTTGGTCACACCCACTTCAGTCCGGGGCCATGATCACCGACACCGCCGTCCCGGTCGAGTTCCAGGATCTCCAGAACACGACGGGGAACCTTCTCCAGAACTCCGATGTCGCGGCGTTCAACCAGCTTCTTCAGTCCGTCGAGGCAATAACGCAGGGCAAGGAGAGCGAGGTCGCTCAGATCATCTCGGGTCTCGGAGGGTTCACCCAGGTCATAAACCAGCGCAGCTCGCAGGTTTCGAGCCTGATCGACGCGTCGAACTCGGTGGCCGCGGCCGTTGCCCAAAAGGACCAGGCGCTCGGCTCGTTGGTGGACAACCTGGCCACGGTGGTCCAGGGACTCGCGGACCACTCGAGCCAGCTGGGAGCGCTCATCGCCAACACGGACGCGATCGCGACTCAGACGGCGAGCCTCATCGGACAGAACCAGCCCACCCTGCAGGGCCTTATAAGCCATCTGACTTCCGTGCTCGGTGTGATCCAGCAACACCAGGACGACCTGGCTCAAGCGGTGTCCTACCTCGACAGCGCGATCACCGGCTTCCAGTCGATCGGGGTCTCGGGCCCGAACAACACGCCCAACCCGTACTGGGCCAACCAATACGTGAACCTTCTGAGCCTGAGCGGCGGTTACAGCTTGCTCGGGAACTGTGGCGAGCTCGATCAGGCGCTCGACGAGGTGCTCGGGCCCGATCCGACTGCCTGTGACCAGCGAAGCGGTCCGCCCGTGAGCGACAACTCCGCAACCCCTTCCGGAGGCCCTGGCGGCAATAGCTCCTCGAGCTCCTCGGCCTCCGGCGCTTCGGGTACTTCGGGCTCCTCGGCCACGTCGGGACAGAACACGAGCTCGGCCTCGACGAGCGCGAACCCCCTCCAGCAGATCTTCTCGCCGTTGCTCGGAGGCAAGTCGTGAGGCCGTTCAGCGCTGCGAGGAGCGTTAGCGCGAACCGGTTCGCTCGCGTCGGCGTCGTCGGGGCTTGTGTGCTCCTCGCCGCGACACTCCTGGCTTCGTGCGGGTCGGGCGGCTCCGGTTACACGATCCGTGCGGTGTTCCAGAGTGCTGAGGGTCTGTTCCCCGGTAACTCCGTCGACATCCTCGGCGTCGCGAAGGGGAGTGTGACGAAAGTCAAGCCTCAGGCGAACGAGGTGCTCGTGACGATGTCGATCAACGCCGGCCAGGCACTGCCTGCAGGCGTTCGCGCATCCCTGACGAACCCCCAGTTGCTCGGTGAGCCGTCGATCGAGCTGTCCCCCGGCTACAGCGGGGGCCCCACGCTTGGCGCGGGATCTCTCATCCCGGAGACCCGCACGTCGGTGCCGGTCTCGACGGACCAGATACTTCGGGACCTGCAGACCTATCTACGCGAGGTGAACCCGCAGGCTCTCGGCGGGGTGATCTCGAACCTGGCCCAGGACCTCCAGGGACAGGGCCAGGGCCTGAACGTCCTCATATCGCAGGGGGCGGGGACCCTCAACCTCTTGGCGCAAAAGGGCACCGAGCTCGGGCAGCTCAACGGCTCCCTGGCGCAGATAACGGGCACGCTGCGAGAGCGGACAGGGACGGTTACACAGTTACTGCAGGCCTACAACACAGTTGGAAACGTGATCGCGCAGAACGCGGGTCCCCTCGGCGATGCGATCGACCAGCTCGAGAATATGTCGGCTCAGCTCTCCCAGCTGCTCAACCCGAATCTGCAGCCCCTGCAGAGCGACATTGCAACTATCACCCAGGTGGGTCGGTCGCTCGACCGCAACCTGGGATCGATCGACCAGGGCCTCGCATCCACGGATTCGCTGTTCGCCGGTGCCGGGCGCGCATACGACCCCACTTACAACTGGTTGAACCTGAATGTGCCCACTGCGCCCGGTCTCACCTCCGACGTGGTGGCGGGCCTCGTGCGCGACAGGTTGGCCGGGATCTGTCGTCGAGTGCTCGACCACCACAGTGCGGGTCTGAGCGCTTCACAGCTCTCGACCCTTCAGAGTTGCGGCAATCCGGACTCCGGTTTCTTCGACCCGCTCTTGTCAGCCCTGCCGAACATCTTGAGCGGTGCCTCCGGAAGCGGTTCGTCTTCTTCCCAGAATTCCCAGAGTGCGCAAGGCGCCCAAGCGGCGATCGCCAAGGGCCTCACGGAGATCCCGGGGCTCACCCCTTCGCAGCAGCAGCAACTCTCGCAGATCCCCCCCTCGGACCTGTCGGGCGGTGCATCTGCGAGCTCCAACGGCGCCAGCTCCTCACAGCTGAACCCGTCCTCCCCGCAAGGTCCTAGCTCCTCCAATGGCGGCGGCGGCCTCCTCGGTGGCCTTCTCCACGGGCTGTCCGGAGCGGTGCACTTCTTCGGGAGTCTCTTTTGAGACCGCCTGACCGCTTGAAGCGGCTGGCGTTCCGGGCGGTGCTCGGATTGGGCGCGGTCGGTCTTGCAGGTGGGGTGCTCACGGCCTGCTCGGGGGGAGGCGCGGGGACTATCACGGCTTCTGCGGTGTTCAGCGACGTGAACGACCTCGTGGCCGGCGCGCCGGTTCAGTTCGACAACATCTCGGTCGGGAGCGTGAAATCGATCTCGCTGGACGGCGACCAGGCCAAGGTCACGATGACGATCCAGCAGGACGCGAATGTCCCCGCCGACGTGAGCGCCCAGCTCAAGCAGACCACCATCCTGGGCGAGCACTTCGTCTCGCTCGTGTCGCAGACCGATTCGGGGCCTCCGCTCAGAAGCGGCGCGGTCATACACAATACCGAGTTCATCCCGGGGATCCAGCAGCTCGTTTCCTCCGGAACCCAGGTCTTCGGTGCAGTGAATGCTGCAGAGCTCGCCGAGATGATCGACAACGGAGCGCAGGGATTCGGGAACGAGTCGTCGCAGCTGCGACAGTTGCTGAACAACTTCAGTACGGTCCTCGGCGGGTACGCGACGCGTTCGAGTGAGATCCAGTCGGTGATCGACCAGCTGGACAAGTTCAGTGCCACCCTTGCGCCGGACGCACAGCAGAACGCCCAGGCCATTGCGAACCTCGCCCAGACCACGCAGACGTTGTCGCAGCAGTCCTCCCAGTTCGAGCAACTGCTCCAGTCACTGAACGACCTGGCTGTTCAGGGTCGCTCTCTGCTCGATACCGGGGTTCCTCAGACGGAGGATCAGCTGAACGCCCTTTCGGCTCTCGCGAACCAGCTCGCCAAGAACCAAGTGGGCATCGCCCAACTGCTGGAGTACCTGCCGGGTCACAACTACACGGTGTCCACCGCAGTGGTGAACAACTTCGTCCAGGTGCTCAACGACCTGATCGTGTGCGGCGTACCAGGCGGCGGGGGAAGCCCGAACTACGCCACGACCAGCTGCGGGCCGGCCGGATGATCACGCGCCGGATCGTCGCAAACCTCGTCGCCTTCGGCGTGCTTGCCGTCGCCCTCGTGGCGTACGGTTTCTTCGACCTGCTCGGCAACCCGCTCTCCAGCACGACAACCGTCTACACCGTGTTGCCCTCCGCGGCAGGGCTCTCACCGAACTTCAACGTCACCCTGAACGGCGTCGACGTCGGCTCTGTGAAGTCGGTCTCTCTGGTGCCGAAAGGCTCGAAGGTGACGATGTCCATCGACCACGGACAGCCGGTACCGGCGGACGTGGTGGCACGCGTGGCGATCGCGAACCCTCTCGGGGAGCAAGAGGTGCAGTTGGTCCCCGCATCGTCGTCAGGCGCGGGCGCGTCGGGCGCGATAACAACCGCAGCACTCTCCGGCTCGCGCAAGGAGGCCGACCGGGCGAGCGCGTTCTTGCAGAACGGGGCCACGGTGCCCGCAGCCCCGGATCCCATTCCCGCAGACGTCGGTACCGTCGTGGCGGAGGCCACCAAACTCCTGCAGGCGATACCGGTCGGGAGCCTGAACGAGCTGCTCCATCAGACCGCCGTGGCGTTGAACGGCAATGCAGGAAGCCTGAGAACCATCGCGTCGGCAAGCGAGATCTTCAGCGAGGAGTTCCTGGCGCAACAGCAGCAGTTCGAATCCTTGCTCTCGAACGCGCCGCCGGTTCTGAACACCGTCACCCAGAACGCTTCGGCCCTTCAACAGGACCTCGCTGACACCGCCGTTTTCGCCGAAGTTCTCGCGAAGCACGCAAACAACCTTTCGCAGCTCTTCAACCAGGGATCGAACGCCGCCTCGGATCTCGAGTCGCTCGTGACCGCGAACGAGCCCAACCTGGCATGCATCGTGCACGACAATGCAAACATCGCCGGCAATCTGGCTTCCTCGCCGAACCTGCAGGACCTCTCCACGGCCCTGGCGACGAACAAGGAGTTCTTCGGGGCTGTGGGCAAGCTCGCCGTGACCGGACCGGCGATCGCCCTGAACAGCAATGACACGGCACGGACGAACCAGGAGTGGTTGCGGACGCGGCTGCTGATCCCCCCGCTCCAGGTTCCGACCCAGCCCGCGCCGGAGCAGTACTCGGCCCCGACCAGCCTGCCGCCCGTGTTGCCGGGAGCAGGCTGTGACACCGAGTTCGGTCAGGGCGTGGGTCCCGTAACCCAGGCCGGTTTCCACCCGGCCGGTCCCGACGCGAAGGTGGTGCCTCCGAGTACCGCCGACGCCCAGGTCCGAGGTGGCGGAGCCGAGCCGTCTTCCGCGGCGCCTTCCGCTGCTCGTCTCCACGGAGGCGGGTCCCCCGTTCTGCTGTCCGTGCTCGCCGGATTGGTGGCTCTGGGGTGGCTCGTGACACTCGGCCATCGTCGTAGCGCGAGATCGGCAAGACCGGTTCACGTGGTGGCAAGGAGCTCGAAGCGCAAGCCGCAATGAGGGGGGACGACATGGCCGAAGAGGATTCCGAGGACACAGATAAGAAAGGTGTGTCGGTCGTCGGCGCGCCGAGCAGACGCCGGCCGGGCCCGACGACACGCGAAAGGGCTCGGAGACGTGGGCGCCAAAGCCTCCGCGAAGCCGCTGCCGAAGAGGATGACGACGTGGAAGGGCCCTTCGCCGCCGCGGCGTGGGACGACGACGAACGAGCTTCAGAGGAACCGGACTCGGACACCGAGGCCGGTTGGGAGTTGCGTCGTGGTGAGTCGCGGCGCGCTCGGATCGTGCGCCGCGCCGATGCGATGCGTAGCTGGCCCATCATCGGGATGGGCGCGCTCGCAATCATCGCGGCGGTGCTTGCGATCTTGTTCGGGTTGTCGTGGGGGAGTGCAAACGGTCAGTTGAGTCAACAGCAGGCCGTGAAGAAGGCAGCGACCACCTTCCTCCTGGACTTGACCAATTTCCGGCCCACGACGGTCGACGCTGATTTCACCGCCCTGCAGAACTGGGCGGACCCGGGATCAGTGTTCGACAAGCAGGCGGAGCAGACGTTCAACTCGAACATCCGTCAGGCGCTGATCCAGGCGAATGCCACTTACGAGGGCCAGCTGCAGAGCATCTTCCTCGGTCCGATAAGCGGTGCGAGTACACAGGTCTACGCCGTGCTCGATACGAAGTACCAGAATTCGAAGGTGAACACGCCTGTCTCCGACACGTTGCGCGTGACGGTCAACCTGATCAACACCTCGAACGGTTGGCGTATCTCGGCGGTGACGGTAGAGAACCCCTCGGGCACGCCGGGCACCTCTACGACGCCGTAGGGCTGATCGACTGGGGCGAGGGACCGTTCAGGAGGCTACGGCGACGGCTGCATCGCCGTCGAAAGGTGCTCGTGCGGCGAACGCGGGGCAGCGATCCTTGAAGGCGCACCAGTCACAAAGTGGACCCGGTCGCGGACGGAAGTCCTCGTCTGCGCACGATCGTTCGATCGCCCTCCACACGGCTGCAGTCCGCTGGCGTAGTCCGCGGATCGCCTGATCCGAAGGAGTCGTCTCGATGGTCACGGGCCGACGCAGGTACATGAGGCGCACGAGCGAAGGGCGCACACCCAGCACCTCCTCGCAGAGCAGCGCATAGAAGTGGACACCCGAAAGACGGGCACGTTCTTGTACCTCGGACGGCACCCGCCCGGTCTTGTAGTCGACGACGACGAGCCCTCCGTCCGCAGACACATCCAGTCGGTCGATGATCCCGCGCAGCATCACTCCACCCACCTCGGCCTCGAGTGTCAGCTCCACACCGGCGGCGTCGACGGTGTCGGGGTCCTCGAGACGGAAGTAGCTCTCTACGAGGCCCCACGCTTCTGAAAGCAATTCGTCCTCCTCGGAACCGGCCGGGAGGAGGCTCTCGGTCTCGGGATCGAGGCGAAGGGTTTCCCAAGCGGCGTCCAGGGCCTCGCGCGCAGCGGCCGGAGACCGCCGGCCTCGGGGGAGGTCCCAGAAGAGCCGCTCTAGTGCACCGTGGACGAGCGTTCCCTTGATGGCTTGAGGAGACGGCGGCTCTGGGAGCTTGTCGATCGCACTGAAGCGGAAGGCGAGAGCGCAATCGGTGAACTTGCTCACCTTCGACGGGGAGAGCGAGCTCGGCAACTCGAGTGCCATCAGGCTCTACCCGAGAGGTCGGGGAATCCACCGAGCGGTGCGACTGTCGAATTGGCCACATCGAGAGGGTACGCCGGGGGTGTTTCGCTTCTGCGGACCCCTTTTCACCTGGGCCGGGACAGCTCCTCGTCGACGGCCCTTGCGACAGCCTCAGGGTCCTCGAGTGGCCCGAAGTGGCCGAGACCCGGCAGCACCTTCACCGACGGGTAGGCGAGACGCCCGGCGAATCGCTCGAGAAAGTCCACACCGAAGGCATCGGTTTCCTCTCCGCAAGCGAGCGCGACCCGGCAACGGACCGTTGGCATCTTGGCGAACGCGTCATGCGAGAACCCGTACGCGTAGATCTGTGCTTCGTCTTCTCGCCGGCAGCGGAGGTGGATCGCGCCGTCGGGTGCCCGGGCGAAGCCGTTGTCCACGTACTCGGAGAGCACGTCAGGGCGCAGGCGGTCGAATGGGGGCTTTTCGGAGAAGTTGGCCAGCGCCTCGTCACGTGACCGGAACGTGCTGCGACGTCGCAGGGCTCCACCCGAAAGGGGATTGGCCTCGAGGCTCGGCGCGAGTGGGACGTCTTTTGGATAGATCACCGGCTCGTAGCAGTACATAGAGCTGAAGGTTCCGGGCCTGGCCTCTTCGGCGAGGATCAGCGACGCGCCACCGCAGGAGTGCCCGAAGGCGGCCGGGGACCGCAGACCGAGCGTGTCCACCACGGCGAGGAGGTCCGACGCGAAGCCGCGCCAGTCGAAATTCCCGTCTTGCGGGCGCGAACTCGCACCGTGTGCACGAAAGTCCAAAGCGGTGCAGTGGAATCTGCGACCGAGAATGACGGCGAGAGGCTCGAGTACGGCAGCGCAGAAGCCCGTGGCGTGAGCCAACAGGATCTCGGGGCCCGTCCCCCCAAGCTCGTAATAGGCGATGCTGACCCCTCCCATGGACCGGACGAATCCGGTGGGGGCGAGCGACGAATGGGGAGGCGGCGAGCTGGGTTCCCGAGCTTCCGGCATCGAAGGGTGAAGCTACCTGCGGGACCGGCACGGCCGAGCGAGTAGAAAGGACGCGCCGTGGAGCACTTTCTGTCTTCGTGGGGATATCTGGCGCTCGCCCTTCTGACTGTCGCTGAAGCCGCCTGCATCCCGTTCCCGTCCGAGGTGACGGTGGGTGTCGCCGGGGCACTGGCGAGCGGCGCTGTGATCTCGGGCGTGCGCGGTGACCTGAACCTGGGCCTGGTGATCGTGATCGGGACCGCCGGTGAGACGGTGGGTGCTCTGATCGGCTACTCGATCGGTCGTTTCGGCGGTCGGCCGCTGGTGAACCGCTTCGGACGGTACCTCCTGCTTACCAGCGGAGACCTCGATCGCGCCGAACAGTGGTTCGAGCGCAGGGGAGAGTGGAGCGTCCTCGTCGGCAGGGTGATCCCTGTCATCCGTACCTTCATAGCGCTGCCCGCCGGCCTCGCAGAGATGCAACCGGTCAAGTTCGTCATCCTGACCTCCATCGGGAGCCTCGTCTGGGTGGGTTCTCTCGCAGGCGCCGGCTACGGCCTCGGTGGTCAGTGGAACCGTCTTACCCACGGCTTCAGCCTCGCCGGGTACGTCCTCGTGGCCGTGGCGGTCCTTTGCATCGCGGGATTCATCTTCCTGCGTTGGCGTCACGTGCGTGCCGAGCGCGAGGCCACGAAGTGGGCGCAAGCGCGATCGCCGGCGACTCTCCCCTCCGACAGCGAGGCATCGGGAACGACCGTTTGAGCAGACGTCGCTTCAGAGCCCGGCGACGAAGATTCACCACCGAAAGGATCGAGATGGACGAGAACCTCTGGAACGAAGTCGACAGGTACATCAACGACACCCTCGTCGACGAGGACGATGTGCTGTTGGCCACGTCGAAGTCGACCACCGAACATGGGCTTCCGCCGATCGCCGTCGCACCCAACCAGGGAAAGCTCCTGCACCTCCTCGTCAAGATGATCGGGGTCCGCAAGATCCTCGAGTTGGGCACCCTCGCCGGCTACAGCGCGATCTGGATGGGCAGGGCCCTGCCCGCTGACGGCCGGCTCGTCACCTTGGAGGTCGATCCCAAGCACGCCGAGCTGGCCCAGGCCAACATCGATCGGGCGGGCCTTACGAAGGTCGTGGACATTCGGGTCGGCCCCGCGCTCGAGACCCTTCCGAAGATCTCCAAGGAGACGGCCGAGAAGTTCGATCTCGTCTTCATCGACGCCGACAAGCAGAGCACGCCCGATTACGTCAAGTGGGCCCTCGACCTAACCCATCCAGGAAGCGTGATCGTCGTGGACAACGTCGTACGCAACGGGGCGGTCGCGGACGCTGCGAGTGAAGACGCAGGAGTGCAAGGCATCAGACAGGCGAACGAGATACTCGCAGCTGACGCGAGAGTGAGCACAACGGCGATTCAAACCGTCGGGCTAAAGGGCTATGACGGGTTCTCTCTGAGCGTCGTCGTATCCACCTGACCGCCTCGCCTCGGCATTCTCAGCGGCGGATCCAGGATTTCGGCCGGGTTCTCGCGAGTTCCGCGAGATAGGCGTTGTAGGCCGCTAGTTCGGGATCTTCCGCCTCCGCCATGTCGATCAGCTCGTCCGACGAGATGGTGTTCTCGGCGCTGTCGAGCGCTTGATCCCCGCCGGCTTCCTGTAGACGCCTTAGGCCTTTGGCGCCCACGGTCTCGGGATCGTCGTGGATCAGCGTCCACCAGAACACGGCCCCGAAGACGGCGAAGCATGGCCACATGACGGAGTAGACCCACCCGATGCTGTCGCCCGAGAGGGCTATGTTGACCTGCCACCAACAGGCTGTCGCGCACCCGGGCAGCCACACAGCCAGAGCGACGTGAGCGACGATCGACCGGCGGCTCCCCCAATCCGCCCGGCGGTTGCTCTGGTTCTTGGCGAATCCGATCCAAGCCACGGCTTTATCCTCCGCCCTCCGCTAGATCGGTGCCCCGTGCTGGCGCGGCAAATTGGTCGCGCTCGATCAACCTCGTGAGAAGCCGCTCCGCGACGATCGCGCAGAACGGGATGGTGCCCGCGAGCAAGACCAGGACCATCCTCCACGGGCCCAACCCGATCCTGCGGGTCAGGTCGAAGGCTGCGAAGAGATAAACGATGTACAAGAAGCCATGGAGGGTTCCCACGACATTCACGACCTTTGCGTCTCCCGCGGCGACTTGCAGAGGCACGCCCACGAAAACCAGGACGATGAGGAGCACCGCTGTCACGTAGGCCATGACCCTGTAACGAAGGAGGCACGCGCGCAAAGATCGAGCTCCGGCTGCCGAGGCGGCTTTCGGTGCAGGGTTCACCCAACGATCTTCTCGGGCTTCGACCCTTCGGCGCAACGCGGCCCGGGTTCTGATGGGAAGCTTCCTCGTGGTGAGCGAAAAGGAAGTGACGAGCCGGTCCAGACGCCAGCGCCGTCCTCCACCGCCGTTTCGCATGGTGAAGGTCGTGAAGTCGGTTCGACGTAGCCCTCGTCTGGTGGCGGTGACCCTCGGAGGCCCCAGCTTGGAGGGCTTCGGACCCTTCGGCCCCGCCGCGAGCGTGAGGATCCTTCTGCCGTCCGCAGGTGTGGGCTCGCCTGAGCTGCCCTCGTGGAACGGAAACGAGTTCCTGCTGCCTGACCGAACGCGCCCCTCGATCCGCACTTTTACGCCTCGGAGGCTCGATCGCCAGAGCGATGCCCTGGACATAGAGGTCGTTGTCCACGGAGAAGGTGTTGCGTCTTTCTGGGCGACATCGGCACAGGTCGGGAACGATGTCGGCGTCTCGGGACCCGGACGCGGCTACGAGGTCGACGCGGCCGCCCCGAGTTTCTTCATCGCAGGTGACGAGACGGCGATTCCGGCGGTGAGCCAGTTGCTCGAGGTGTTGCCTGAGGACAAGAAGATCGAGGTGCACCTGGAGATCGCGGACAACGCCGCCCGTGTCGAGATGCCCGACCATCGCGGCGCCGCGGTCCACTGGCACGAGCTCGACACCTTGTCGTCGCCGGGAGACGCTCTATTCGACATCGTGCGTCTCGCCGAGCTCGATGCGGAGGATCGGGTCTGGGTCGCAGGAGAAGCTGCGGCGATTCAGCGCGTCCGCCGGCATCTCTTCGAAGAACGGGGTGTCGTGCGCGCGTACGTCACGGCCAGGGGTTACTGGAAACACGGTAAGAGCGCGGAGATGGATCCGGCGTCCTGAGGACCTTGCCGTTGCGGCGGACTAGCCGAGGTCCTCCAGCACGTTGCGCACTCGCTCACGCGTGAAGTAGTTGAACTCGTCCTCCTCGACAATCCCGGCGCCATGGCGATTGCACAACGGTGGCTCGCCGAAAAGGTCGCGAAAGGTCAAAAGAAGTGCTCGCTCGAGCTTGCGCCAGGTATCGACGCGCGGAAGGGATCTGGTGGTGATGACGTGTGCCTCGAAGTGTGTGAGGTCATGGTTGGAGAGGATCTCCTCGGTCCGGCCCGCCACCGAGGTGACGACCCGATTTATTCCTTCGTCCGTCGCCCCGATGAATACGACCTTCGAACGGCCCGTTCTGTAGGCGACGATCTTGTTCGCAACGACGACGTAGCAGACCTTGTTGCCGGTTGCTGTCAGGCGCGTCACTGCGACCGCCGGAGGCCACTTGACCATTACGTTGAGCCTGCGAGATGGCGGCATGAAGCCCTCCTCGCGCCATTATCCCGCGCTCTGTCCCAAAAGAACCGGATCCCGCACTGGGCCCGCCTGATTCAGCCGCCACCTGCTCGCAGCACTCTGCCTCCTTCCTCTACCGAGGAGCTGTTCCCGAAGAGCTGCTCGAAGAGGCCATCGACCCCCGAACCATGCAGGGTGAGCCCACCGTCGACGACGATGTTCTGACCTGTGATGAAGCGGGCGAGGTCAGAGCAGAGAAAGACGACGACATCGGCGATGTCGCGTGGCTCGCCGAGTCGGCCCACGGGTGTGTCCTTCTCGAACCTCCGTCGCTCGTGAGGAAGAAACTGAAGAAGTGGTTCGGTGAGAGCGGTCACGATCATGCCGGGAGAAACCGAGTTCACCCGAATTTGCGGCCCGTACTCGAGCGCCGCCGAAGCCGTGAGGGCGACCACACCTGCTTTTGCTGCGGAATAGGCCGCCTCTCCGGCAGCGGGGCGCGTCCCGCTTATCGAGGCGGTCGAGACGATGCATCCTCCGCCAGAAGCGCGGATGTGAGGAACGGCTGCGCGAAAGCCGAGATAGACGCCCGTCAGGTTCACGGCTATCAACCTGTGCCAGTCCTCCGGCGGACGTTCGTGGAGGGGAGCCTGATCGCCGGTCCCGGCGTTGTTGAAAAGCGTCGTCAGGCCCCCCATGGCTTCCACCGCTTGGTCGACGGCTAGCTGCAAGCCCGCCGGATCCGTGACATCCGCGATATGAGCAGTCCCTCCGATCTCCTTGGCGATCTCGTGCGCGCCTTCTTCGTTGATGTCGACGACCGCAACGGACGCGCCCTCTTCTGCCATCCGGCGAGCCGTCTCCCTACCGATCCCCGAGGCACCGCCGGTGACGATCGCTCGCTGTCCCTCTAACAGTCCCATCTTTCCTTCCTTCTTCGAAGCCGTGGGCGCCGACCAACACCCTGCCGAGAAGTAGAACAAGCACCGTGGCGTCTCGGCAAACGCCCAGCGTTAGTTCATTTATTCGTCATCCGGTGGAGATTATGTGTTCACATCCATCTTTTACGGTAAGTGACCTGAATCTCCGTGCTGCCGGCCTGCTCACAAGAGATCGCTATCGGTGGCACTCAAATGAACGAATGGAGGAGATGTAAATGATGCAGGCAATAAATCAGTTTCGGGTAGCTGTGGCCGTGACTCTGTGGGCTTACTCCCCGAGGCGACATTGATGGTGAGGCCAACGCCGCCCACTTCCGGGAAAGCCTCGAACGTCGCCGCGACACGATCGTGCTGGCCGCGTCCAGGGCTTCGACGTCCGCATCGTCCCAGGAGCTCACGGGGCGTATGGCGCACGCGAGCCCCGCGCGGCCCTCATCTACCAGCACGCCACGGCACAGCGCGACGGGGCGATCGCCGAGGTTCTGACGGAGCTGGCGCTAGCGGAAGGAAGCCGTCCCAAAGCCCGCATTGCGAACTGCAAAACGTAGGCAACCGAGCGCGCAAACGGCAATCGCGCTGGAAAGTTCGCGCGCACGGATCGCGCACGCCGAGTGTTTCCACAAGTCGAACGACCTCTGCAGGGTCCCTAGCAGCGCATTTGTTGGAGCGGGCGACGGGAATCGAACCCGCATAACCAGCTTGGAAGGCTGGGACTCTAGCCATTGAGCTACGCCCGCGTGGCCTCGCAGTCTTGCAGACCCCGACCCGAGATTGTTCGAACCGGAGCAGTCGCACCGTCTTCCTCGGCCCGCGCCCGGAGGTCTCCTCAATCCGGGGATCGAGCCCCGGGCGCCGTGGTCACGGGGTCATGGATTAGGCCTTTTTTTTTTCGGTCGCGTCAAGCACTTACGTGTTGACCTTCCTGGTAGCTGGGCGAACGTGATGTTTCGAGACACGTTCCTCAGTCAGATGAATCGGGTATCTCTGAGAATTCGGATGGAAACGGATCCGAAAGGGGGAGGCATGGCAGCCCGAGAGAGGAAACAATCCGGGATCACAAAGAGTCCAGAAGACGCCCCGCGGGCGCTGACCCGGCCAATCGGTTCAGCTCGTCCGGTTATCGACCCGCATCATCCTTCGGGGCGCCCGGAAGCGACTGAGGAGCGCAATTCGTCGCTGCGAGGCGCGCCCGACCGCTAGGACGTTCGAACCTACCGGAGACAAGGTTGGGAAACGCTCGATTAGCGTTCAACTCGTGTCACAAGTCGAGTACGACGAGTTCGGCTTGTTCGAGGAGAACGCGGCCGAGTTCGGAATCAGCCTTGAAAAGCCGCCAGTCGTTCGTCGCGAAGCGGTAGAAGTCGGCGGTGGCAGGAACATAAGCAGCCTGGTGTGGGGGGAATGCGAGCCCGAGCTCGTGTTTCTGCATGGAGGTGCCCAGAATGCCCATACCTGGGACACTGTCGCCTTGGCGCTCGGCCGTTCCCTTTTGGCTGTCGATTTGCCCGGACACGGTCATTCAGACGACGGCAACAATGGCTCGCTCGCTCCGCAGGACAACGCAAAAGATGTCGCGGAGGCCGTCAGGTCGTTAGCCCCAAAAGCGAAAGCTTTGATCGGGATGTCGCTCGGAGGGCTCACAGCCATCTCATTGTCCCGCCAAGCTCCTGAGTTGGTGAAGCGTCTAGTGCTCGTGGACATCACGCCGGGAGTGACCTCCGGCAAGTCCTCTCAAATTATGGCTTTTGTCAACGGTCCCGAGAGCTTTACGAGCTTCGACGAAATCCTCGCACGCACCATCGAATTCAATCCGACCCGTTCCGAAGCCTCACTGCGACGCGGGATCCTCCACAATGCTGTGCAGAGGTCTGATGGAAGTTGGGTTTGGAGGTACAGGCGCTTTAAGGGAACCTCGCAGGTCTTCACCGATTACACCGCGCTGTGGGAAGACATCTCGAACTCGAAGGCCCCTCTCATGCTGGTGAGAGGCACCCTGTCTCAATCCGTCGTGGACGATGCTGACGAGGTTGAGCTCCTCCGTCGCCGTCCCGACGCCCGCGTCGAGCACGTCGCCGACGCGGGACACAGTGTGCAAGGGGACGCTGCCCCTAGAACTCGCTCGCCTGATTGACGAGTTTGCTCCTTAAGGGCGTCCCTTCAAGTACCGCCGCACTCGATCGCGGCGATCTGAAACGCGATCGCCACAGCGATGTACTGGGCCTAGAACTAGCAATTCTCCGGGAACAACTTCTTTGAGGATCAATCTGGTGTGATGATCCGAGAACGCTGCGAATCAGACTTCAGCGAGCTATTGGAGCTTGCGAAGCTCGTTCGAGACGCCGATGGCTACCCACCGCTCGGGGTCATCGACGTCGAGCACTTTCTCGCACCTTCCTACGAGCTGGCTGCATGGGTGGCCCAACTCGGTTCGAAGATCGTGGGTCACGCAGCTGTTCACTCGGAGGGTTTTCCGGTCACCATGGAACGTGCCGTTGAGCGCACCGGAGTGAAACAGGAACGCCTGGCCGTTATCGCTCGCATGTTCGTATCGCCAGAAGTTAGAGGAACAGGGATTGCTCGCTCTCTCTTGGGCGCAGCCGTCGATGAATCGCACAGTCGAGGTCTTTGGCCGGTGCTCGATACAGCCGCTCACTTTAGTGCGGCCATCAGATTCTACGAATCGGCGGGTTTTGAGCGGGCTGGCGAGGTCACCTTCGTTGTCGGAGATGAGAGACTCAAGGGATTGGTGTTCATCGGACCGCAACTCGCATGCAAGGAAGCGCCAGAGCTGAGTGAGTGATTTGTCGCACACAACGTGCATGTGACGTCAGCCTAAGCAGTGGAGGTCGTTCTTGATCTAGACCTCGTACGGATTGAGAGTGGCGATCTTCTTGCGACCGATCGAGTCACGTACGTACTTGCGCCATATCTCCTCGTGTCCTCGCCGGTTCTTGGGCGAGAGGTCTTCCCACCCGTTCTCCTTTCCGGCTTCGATGGCGTCGTTGACGGTCGTAGTGGCGTCCAGGCGTGAGGTCGTGTCGAGTAGGGGCGCTGGATGCTCTTCTTGTCGTGCAATTAGATGGGAGAGCTCTCATTCAGATGCACGGCGCGAGCGGCGGCATGTATGCGACTTGTGGCGGACCCTTCCGTTCGTCGCGCCCGATGAATACGCGGGTGTACCAGTCACGCGGATACCGGGGCTCGAGTCGGGGAGGCGGGATTTGAACCCGCGGCCTCCTGCTCCCAAAGCAGGTGCGCTAACCGAGCTGCGCTACTCCCCGGATGTCGGGGGCCTGAATCCGGATCTCCTCCGTTCAGGCCCTGGAATACCTCTCAGCACATCGCTCCGAACACACATGCTTCGGATACCCGTACAAGAGGACGACGATGGACAGACTACGCGACGTCGACGGCAAGGCCGTGCAGCAGACGGGGACATCTGCCTTTCAAGGGCCGCCATGGAACTCATACCCGACGGGGCAGGGATCTGCGGGGTTCGAGAGATTGCCCCAAGTGAACATGTACCACGATCCATCCAATTGCTTGTAACACTCATCCAGAAATGTCTCTGGACCGCGGTCGGTGTAGGTGATGCCGCGAGACCGAGCACCCGCCGCGAAGAACGAGACGAAGTGACCTTCGGCTGTCGAAGTGGGGCACTCCCGATAGGGCGCATCTAAGGGGCCCATGCTTCCGGTGGTGACGGTCATGCAACGCTGAGGAGGCACCGTCACATTCAAGTGGCCACGGTTCAGGCCGAAGAGGATTGCCTTGGCTCTGGCACTTGCACTTGAATCCCAAGCCATGTGGGCTGGAAGCGATAAATCGTAGGTCCAGACCGACGCGAATGGAGTGAGAATCAGGACGATGCCTGTGAACATCACGGCTTCGAGTCGATGCGCAAGCGCAAATGCGAGAGCGGAACCGACAATGCAGATCCCCAGGCCGAGTGCCGCAACGATCAGGGTCGGGGTAACGAGCGAGTCACCGGGACTCGGCAAAACCCAGCCGAGATATCCGAGGACTAGACCGACCCGAAACAGCGGCGATACCCGCCCAGGAGCACTTTTTCGTCAAGGTCAATCCTGAAGCAAATGCAGTGGGTGCTCGGAGTCGATCAACTCAGTTTGCGAATCCTCACCGCAGTCCCGTATGCGCAGATCTCGGTCCAGTTGCCGCCCATCTCGGAGGTATCGAACCGCATCGCGAGCACTGCGTCGCCGCCCTTGGCCTGCGCCTCCTCGACCATGCGACCGATCACCTCCTCGCGACTCGCGACGAGGTTCTTGGTCATGCCCTTCAACTCTCCTCCAGCCAGCGACTTGAATGCAGCGCCGAGTTGGGAGCCGACGTTGCGACTCCTCACCGTCAGGCCGAAGACCTCGCCCAGGACCTCCGTGATCTGATAGCCCGGAACGTCGTTCATCGTCGAAATGAGCATGGACGGATCCTAAGGGCTCGGCGTGGTCGATCTTCGTTGAAAGTCTGCCGAAACTCCCTCGAACGACAGGACCTTCGGCCCTGCTTCTGTTCGTCCAACTCTGCGAACAATGCAAGGAGGGGGCAGGCAGGAGGACTGGGTCATGGTGGTTGTCGACGTGCTTCTTGGACTGAACCTTCTCGTTCTCGGTGCATGCGCGGCGAGAGGACGTTCTGAGAGGCGTACCCCGTTCGCGAGTGCCGGGATCGCCCGCTCTCACCGGTCCGGCTTCCGGGCCGCGGTGGACGGAGGGGATCAGGATGCCGTCATCCTCCCGTTCCGGCCGCGGGTGCATCCGGCGGACATACAGCGGGCGATGGCGCTCCACCCATCTTCGGCGGCCGTCACCCCGGGCGAAAACTGACCTGAGACGGGCACATCGCCACAAGGCCGACGGTCGCTTCCATCTAGCGAGGCCCCACCTCGATCACCGCCGCACCGTTCACGCGGTCGTGCGCGAGGTCGCTGAGGGCCGCGTCGGCGTCCTCGAAGGTATAGGCAGTGGTGGTCGGGGCGATCCCGAGTCTTTCCGCCAGTCGGAGGAACTCTTCTCCGTCGAGTCGGGTGTTGGCCGTGACGCTCCGAAGCTCCCGCTCGAAGAACAGATCGTCCTCGTAGATCAGCTTCGGTATATCGCTCAGGTAGATGCCCGCCACCGCGAGCACGCCCCCACGATCGAGCGCCTCGAGCGCGCGCGGCACCACTTCACCGGCGGGTGCGAAGACGATGGCGGAGTCCAGGGGGGCAGGGGGGAAGTCCAGGGCGCCCCCCACGAAAACAGCTCCCAGCTCTGTGGCGAGGCGCCTCGCTTGTGCGGATCGGGTCATCACGTGGACCTCGGCGCCCTGATTGATGGCGACCTGGGCTGTGATGTGCGCCGAACCGCCGAACCCGTAAATTCCGAGACGCCCGCCCGGCGGGAGCTCGCAGCGTTTGAGTGCGCGGTAGCCGATGATGCCCGCACAAAGCAGGGGGGCCGCCTCGTCGTCGGCTATGCCGCTCGGCAGACGGTATGCGTACCGCTCGTCGACCAAAGTGGCCTCGGCGTACCCGCCGTCACGGTCCCAACCGGTGAACGTTGCCGCCACGCACAGGTTCTCGTCGCCCCGCCGGCAGAAACGACAGACACCGCACGTCCCGCCGAGCCATGCGATGCCGATTCGGTCGCCCAGCGAAAACCGCCGGGCAGCGGGTCCGAGTGCGTCGACGACGCCTACGACCTCGTGTCCCGGGACGACATTTGGAAGATGTACGGGAAGGTCGCCTTCGGCGAGGTGAAGATCGGTGCGACACACCCCGCAGACCGAGACCCTGACCCGTACCTCACCCGGACCAGGCTCGGGAAGAGACCTCTCAACGAGGTGAAGAGGGCGGCTGTCTATCGGCGCGGGCTTCGCGATCTCCCAGACACGCACCGCCTAATGTTCGCGCCGGGTCCCTCACCTGCTCGGCGAAACAGGCGCCCCAGGGGGCGACCCAGGGTTACTTCGGGTTACTTCTTGCCCAGGATCCTGTTCATTTTGGTGCCGCAGACAGGGCAGGTGCCCTGAGCGGCCCTGCGCCCGTTGGCGAGCTCGACCTCCTGACCGTCGAAGGTCCGCTTCTCACGGCACTTCACGCAGTAGCCCTCGTACGACGCCACAATGGCCCTCCTCACTCCAACGCCCCGCCAAAGGGGTCCCGGAAACGCTACCCTCGCCTTGCGCACCAAGCGTGGATGCCGGGGGACGGGCGTCAGCGGCGTCCCTGTGGGGCGGGCGCCGTGCGAACACGTTGTCGCACCTCGAACCCCCAAACCCGGGTCGCAAGAGCCCAGGCCCGGGGATCAAAAGGCGGAACGAGAACTCACCTGGGCCGTCCGTGGCGAAGGGAGATTGGTGTGACCAACGAATCCGAGCCCACCGTGGCGATCCTGGAGGAGGAATGGGCTGCGATCCGGCGTCTGTGCTCGGACCTGTCAGCAGACGAGTGGGAGCTCCCCTCGGAATGCCCGGGATGGAGTGTGCGCGATCTGGTATCGCACATGGTGGGGACAGAACGCACGCTCCTAGGGGACCCAACACCTGAAGCGCCCTTTGAGCCACCGAAGCACGTGCGCAACGCCATTGGTGCGATCAACGAGGCGTGGGTCGATTCACGCCGTGCGCATCAGGGATCCGAAGTGCTCGCAGAGTTCGTCGAGGTGACCTCACTTCGTCT
Source organism: uncultured Acidimicrobiaceae bacterium (assembly GCA_963737015.1). Classification (GTDB taxonomy): domain Bacteria; phylum Actinomycetota; class Acidimicrobiia; order Acidimicrobiales; family UBA8190; genus CAVTQZ01. The sequence goes on from CAVTQZ010000001.1 coordinate 635,092, forward strand.
CGAGCAGATGCGCTCGTGGCCTCCCGATCGATTCGAGGAGGTCGGCCCTAGCCCCGTCGGGCGCGTCCCGTACCGCGAGTTCATGAACGTCCGTGCAATGGACTGCTGGGTTCACGAACAGGACATCCGTGTCGCCACCGGACGACCGGGACATCGGGACTGTGGCGCAGCAACGGTCGCGCTTGACCGTCTCGTCTCGGCCATGGGTTACGTCGTCGGCAAGCAGGCCGGCGCGCCTGACGACGCATCGGTGCGCTTCGAAGTCGTGGGAGACCTGGCGCGCCGCGTCGACGTCGAGGTGAAGGATGGTCGTGCGCTCGAGACGCAGATCGACGGCACGCCGACCGCAACCCTGACGATGGAGCTCGAAGCATTCTGGCGCTTGTCGTGCGGACGCGTCGACGGAAGCGCGGCGGTGTCGGCACGGCTCGTTCGTCTCGAAGGTGACCGGGAACTTGCGAAAAGAGTCGTTGAATCGATGGGCTTCATGATCTGAGCGCCGACCCGCTGCGGACCGTGCAGACGACCCATCTCGGCCGGTTTTGGTGTCGATAGACTCGGTCGTCCTATGCGAGGCGCCGACCAAACATGCGTGCAACCGCCGAACAAGTAGAGGGAAACAGAGTCCGCCTGTCGGTTGAGGTCGACGAGGCGGAGGTGAACGACGCGGTGGACGCCACGGTCCGCCGTTTGGCCAGTCAGCTTCGAGTGCCCGGCTTCCGCCCCGGTCACGTTCCTCGGCCGGTTCTCGAAGCACGCATCGGGGGTCCCTCGGTCCTGCGACAACAGGCGATCAGTGACCTTCTACCTGACCTCTATGCCCGTGCCGTGTCGGATACCGATCTGGACCCGATTGCAGCCCCCGAGATCGACATCGTGTCCGGCGAGGACTTGGGCCCGCTCGCATTTGACGCCATCGTCGAGGTCCGTCCGACAGTTTCGCTGCCGGGCTACCAGGGCCTGCAGGTGACCGTTCCGACCCTCGATGTGACAGAAGAGGAGGTCGACGCTCAGGTCGACCGACTTCGCGAACAGTCCGGGGAGCTGTCGTCGGTGTCACGCCCAGCCCACGACGGCGACTACGTCACCATCGACCTTCACGGGTCGCGTGCCGCGTCCGACGATCTCGACCTCGAGGACTATCTCTACGAGGTGGGCGCCGGTTCGGACATACCCGGCTTGGACGAGCAACTCAGGGGGACGAAGCCGGGCGAAATCCTGGAGTTCTCGAGCCCGGACGCAGAAGATGGCGCGGAGTCTGCGTTGACGACACCGGCTTCGAAGTTCAGGGTGCTCGTGAAGGACGTGAAGGAAAAGGTGCTACCCGAGCCCACCGACGACTGGGCGTCGGAGGCTTCCGAGTTCGACACGCTGGACGAGCTTCGCTCGGACCTGCGAGACAGACTGAAGCAGATCAAGCTCGTCCAGGCTCAGTTCGCCCTGCGTGAGCACGCGCTGGAGTCCCTGATCGCTCTGGTGGAGGAAGAGCCCCCTCAGTCCCTGGTCGAGGAGGAGGTCCGCGAACGGGTCCACGACCTGTCGCACAGGCTCGAGGCGCGCAAGCTCACCTTGGAGCAATTCCTGGAGCTGTCGGGGCGCACGGCGGAACAATTGCAGAGCGAGATCCGCGACGAGGCGGCACGCGACGTCCGTGCGGACCTCGCGCTGAGGGCGCTGGCCGATGCCGAAGGCGTCGACGTAACAGACGAAGAACTTGACCGAGCGGTCGGGGAGATCGCCGAACAGGCCGGGTCGGATCCCTCAGAGGTTCGCAGGAGGCTCGACCGGTCCGGCAGGCTCTCCGCGGTACGCTCGGGCCGACGGAAAGAGAAGGCCCTTTCCTGGCTCCTCGACCACGTGGAGCTCGTGGACGAGGATGGTAAGCCCGTATCCCGGGATGATCTGAGAGTGGACGTCGCAACCCAGGAACCGCGAACGCGCGAAGGTTCCGGGGCCGGCGAGAGGGGACCAGGGGTGGGCGTCCCTGATGGCGAACAAGGTGGCGAGGACGTGGGAGTCGAAGCTCAAGCATCTGCAGGTGTCGAGTGATGAGCATCGATGCCCGCTCCTACCTCGTGCCCACGGTCATCGAGCAGACGAGCCGCGGCGAGCGCGGGTACGACCTTTACTCCCGGCTGCTCAAAGAACGAATCATCATCCTCGGCACGCCGATCGATGACGCCGTTGCCAATCTCATATGCGCCCAGATGCTGTTCTTGGAGTACGAGGACCCCGACAAGGACATCCACCTCTACGTGAACTCGCCAGGCGGCGACATCACTGCGTTGTTCGCCATCTATGACACGATGAAGTTCGTGAAGCCGGACGTGTCGACCTTCTGTTTCGGGCAGGCGGCCTCGGCGGGTGCGGTCATTCTGGCGGCTGGCGCCCCGGGCAAACGCTTCGCACTTCCACATGCGCGCATCCTCCTGCATCAGCCCTGGGGGGCGCGGCCGGCCAGGCGAGCGATATCGAACTGCAGGCCAAGGAGATAATCCGGATGCGCGACCTGCTCAATTCGATGCTCGCCTCCGACACCGGTCAGCCTTTCGAGAAGATCGCTCACGATACCGACCGCGACTTCGTGATCACCGCCGAGGAAGCAGTGTCCTACGGCCTGATCGACGAGGTCATCACCACCCGGGACGCGGTTGGCGCCGCTGAAGCGGTGGGCGCGGCCTAGGCTCTGTCGAGAGCAAGGGGGAAACGGTGGCCAAGTTCGGCGACGGAGGCGACCTCGTCAAGTGCAGCTTCTGCGGCAAGTCGCAGAAGCAGGTGAAGAAGCTCATCGCGGGACCCGGCGTCTACATCTGCGACGAGTGCATCGACCTCTGCAACGACATCATCGCCGAAGAGCTCGCCGAGACCACTGAATTCTCCTTCGACGATCTGCCGAAGCCCCGCGAGATATTCGAGTTCTTGCTCGACTACGTGATCGGGCAGGAGTATGCCAAGAAGATCCTGTCGGTCGCGGTCTACAACCATTACAAGAGAGTTCAGGCAGGACCCGCGCAATCGACAGATGTAGAGCTCGCGAAGTCGAACATCCTTCTTCTCGGACCTACGGGCTGCGGCAAGACCCTCCTGGCCCAGACCCTCGCCCGGATGTTGAACGTGCCGTTTGCAATAGCCGATGCGACGGCGTTGACGGAGGCCGGATATGTGGGCGAGGACGTGGAGAACATTCTCCTCAAGCTCATCCAGGCGGCCGACTACGACGTGAAGCGTGCCGAAACGGGAATCATCTACATCGACGAGATCGACAAGATCGCCCGCAAGAGCGAGAACCCCTCGATCACGCGCGATGTCTCGGGCGAAGGAGTTCAGCAGGCCCTTTTGAAGATCCTCGAAGGGACCACAGCGTCGGTGCCTCCTCAAGGCGGGCGCAAGCACCCGCACCAGGAGTTCATACAGATCGACACTACGAACATCCTCTTCATCTGTGGTGGCGCGTTCGCCGGACTGGACAAGATCATCGAGAGCCGGATCGGCCGCAAGGGGATCGGTTTCCGTGCCGAGGTGCGGCGGAGCTCCGAAGCGTTCGACGCCGAGGTCCTGAGGCATGTGCTACCCGAGGACCTCATGAAGTTCGGGTTGATCCCGGAATTCATCGGGCGCCTTCCGGTCGTGGGGGCCGTCTCCAGTCTCGACAAAGAAGCGCTCATCAGGATCCTCGTCGAGCCGAAGAACGCGCTCGTAAAGCAGTATCGACGGGTCTTCGACCTCGACGGTGTGGAGCTCGAGTTCTCCGACGACGCTCTCGAGGCGGTGTCTGAGCAGGCGTTGCTACGCGGAACCGGAGCACGCGGTTTGCGCGCGATCCTCGAGGAAGTCCTCCTCGACGTGATGTACGACCTTCCGAGCCGGAGTGACGTCGGTCGGTGCGTCATCGACCGATCCGTGGTCCTCGACAGGGTTCACCCCACGCTCGTGCCGCAAGGCGAACCGACCAAGTCGGTACGCACACGCCGCGCTGCCTCCTGACAAACACCAACCCGTGAAGGCGCCATGGCGCGCGGGCGCCTCATGAGCAGCGAGGCACAGAGCCAGAAGACGCACCGTGACGAGCTGGTGGCGTGGCTCGACGATCACACCGACTATGAGCGGTCGATGCCCACCCGGGCCAAGGCGCCGACTCTCGAACGCATTCGGGCGATCTGTCGCCTGCTCGGCGACCCCGAGCGAGCCGTTCCCGCTATCCACATAACCGGCACGAACGGCAAGGGCTCGACCGCCAAGATGCTCACTTCGCTGTTGATGTCGAACGGCCTGACCGTCGGCACGTATACGAGCCCGAATCTCGCCAGGGTCAACGAACGCATCGCACGTAACGACGAGCCGATATGTGACGACGACCTCGTGGAGGTCCTGCGTACCCTCTCCATGGTCGAACCGATGCTGCCGGAGCGTTCGAGCCGGTTCGAGCTCCTGACGGCGGCCGCTTTCTGGTGGTTCGCCGATACCGCTGTAGACGCTGCGGTGGTCGAGGTCGGTCTCGGTGGGCGTTGGGACGCGACGAATGTCATAGAGCCTGAGGTCTCCGTCGTCACCAACGTGAGCTACGACCACGTGGAGATCCTGGGCCCGACATTGCAAGACATCGCGGGAGAGAAAGCGGGGGTCATCAAACCCGGTTGCAGGGTCGTGATAGGCGAGACGAAACCGGAGTTGCTGGAGATCTTCTGCGGCACCGCAGAATCGGTCGGCGCGCTCGAAACGTGGGTGAGAGACGAGGAATTCGCCTGTGTCTCGAACCGGCTTGCGGTCGGTGGGCGGCTGTTGGACGTTCGCACTCCCGCCACGAGCTACGAGGACCTGTACATGCCCCTGCACGGCGCCCATCAAGGCGACAACGCAGCCGTCGCACTCGCCGCTGCGGAAGCGTTCTTCGGTACAGCGCTGTCAGGCGAGGTCGTCGAGGAGGGATTCGCCACGGTGCAGATCCCCGGCAGGCTCGAAGTGGTCGGCCGAGAGCCACTGATCGTGCTGGATGGCGCCCACAACGTGGCAGGCGCCGAGGCGGTCGCACGCGCCCTGATCGAAGAGTTCCCGGCGTCCGAAGACAGCGTGGTGATCGTCGGAATGCTCGCAGGTCGCGACCCGAGCGCAATGCTTCAGACCCTGGCCACTGCAGGGGTTCGCACCGTTGTCGCGTGCACCGCTCCCTCACCACGGGCACTACCCGCGGACCAGATCGCAGAGGCGGCCCGCGCCTCGGGCTTGAGCGCTGCGGTCGCCGAGACCGCCACCGAGGCTCTTGCGCTAGGCCTGTCGAAGGTGGCGGTCGGGGGGCGCTTGGTCGTCACAGGGTCGCTCTACGTGGTCGCCGATGTCCGAGCTTTGCTCGTTCCCGCTGATCAGAGCGGAGGGGGTAGCCTTCCGCCCCCGTGAGCAACAGCAGCCCGCGGAGACGGTGTCCATGAATCGCACATTGGTTATTTGCAAGCCCGACGCAGTCGATCGGGGACTGGTCGGCGACATCGTCGCCCGTATGGAGCGAAAGGGATTGCGGCTCGTTGCGGGGGAGCTGCGCCAGATCGACCAGGAGACCGCCAGACAGCATTACGAAGAGCACGAGGGAAAGCCCTTCCACGACCGACTCTTGAAGTTCATCGCCAGCGGTCCCTCCTTCGTCATGGTCGTCGAGGGGCCCGAGGAGACTTGGCGCATCGTCCGTAATCTCATCGGGCCGACGGATCCCGCAGAAGCACCGCCCGGCACCATCAGGGGCGATTTGGGCACGGTCATGGCCGAGAACCTCGTTCACGGCTCGGATTCACCGACCTCTGCAGCGCGGCGAGATCCGGATCTTCTTCCCGTCGCTCGACTGATCTCGCGCAATCGAGCAAAAGCCGCCTTGTCGGATTCCGAGTGTTCTTCTAGCCTTGCCTGAAAGCGGCTCGCCGGGACTCCGTCGAGTCTCCCTGGCAGCTTCGGTCTCCAGGTTCGTCCGACAAATCGCCCTCCGAATACCAACGAGGTGGATCTCCGCCCATGGCTGACAACCGGTTCTTTCTTCTAGGCCGTGACATGGCAGTCGACCTTGGGACCGCCAACACCTTGGTGTACGTCCGAGGTCGGGGCATCATCCTGAACGAGCCGTCGGTAGTCGCGGTCAACGTGAAGGACGGACGTCCGCTGGCTGTGGGGGCTGAGGCGAAGCGGATGATCGGCCGGACACCGAGTCACATCCAGGCGATACGTCCTCTCAAAGACGGCGTCATCGCCGACTTCGAGATCTGCGAGAAGATGCTGCGCTACTTCATTCAGCGCGTCCATCAGCGCCGTTTCGCAAAACCCCGCATGGTGATCTGTGTTCCGTCGGGGATCACTGGAGTGGAACAGCGCGCCGTGATGGAAGCGGCGGAGTACGCGGGGGCGCGCAAGGCCTACATAATCGAGGAGCCTATGGCTGCGGCCATCGGCGCGGGTCTTCCTGTCCACGAACCGACCGGGAACATGGTCGTGGACATTGGGGGCGGAACGACGGAGGTTGCGGTCATCTCGCTCGGTGGAATCGTCACGAGCCAGTCGGTCCGCATCGGTGGAGACGAACTCGACGAAGCGATCATCTCGTACATCAAAAAGGAGTACAGCCTCGCTCTCGGGGAGCGCACGGCGGAGGAGATCAAGATCGCACTCGGCTCGGCGTTCCCGCTCGAGGAGGAGCTGCACGCCGAGATCCGCGGGCGCGACCTCGTGACCGGTCTCCCCAAGACGGTCGTGGTCTCGACGGAGGAGATCCGAAGGGCGATCGACGAGCCGGTGTCCGCCATCGTCGACGCGGTCAAGGTCACACTCGACAAGACGCCTCCCGAGCTCGCCGCCGACATCATGGAGCAGGGAATCGTCCTCACCGGCGGAGGCGCACTCCTCCACGGCCTCGACGCCCGCCTGCAGGAGGAGACGGGCATGCCGATGGTGGTGGCTAGGGATCCCCTCAACTGCGTGGCCATCGGCAGTGGACAGTGCCTGGAGGAGTTCGAAGCTCTCAAGCAAGTCCTCATCACCTCCTCGGCAGGGTGAGTGGTGTCCGCGCTCTGCGCGGCACCGGCTGAGCCGTACCCGCCGTGGCGAGGCGAAGGCGCCCCGGGCGCTCGCGCAGGAGCATCACGATCGGTCTGCTGGTGCTCGCGTCGGTCACCATCATCACGCTCGACTACCGAGGCGGCGGCCACAGCGCGATAACCGGAATAAAGCGCGTGGCACACGACGCGTTCAGCCCCGTGCAACACGGCGTGGACGCCGTGGTCCGCCCGATCGGCAGCTTTTTCGCGGGGGCCGTCAACTACGGCTCGGTCGAGCAGCAGAACGCCAGATTGCGAAACGAGCTGGGCCAGTATCAGCGTCAGGCGCTCGAGTCGCAGGCCGAGCGCCAGGAGATCGCGACCCTCACGCAGCTCGATCACCTTCCGTGGGTCGGATGCATCCCGGTGCTGCCGGCGGAGGTCGTCGCACTCAACCCGTCCGACTTCGTCGCGACGCTGCAGCTCAACGTGGGCACCGCGGCGGGGGCGGCGGTCGGGATGCCCGTGGTCGGTGGCTCCGGGCTCGTCGGGCAGATCATCGAGGCGTGGAGCGACGGGAGCACCGTCCGTCTCGTCACCGATCCGGACTCGGTGGTCGGCGTCCGTCTCGGAGCAGCCGACCACCCGATGTACGCGGAGGTCCAGGGGAGCGGGATCGGGAAGTCCCTTGCGCTCAACTTCGTGCCGCCCGAGACTCCCGGCCTGCACAAGAACGAGACGCTCTTCACGAGCGGCTTGGCCGCTGCGTCGTTCCCTCCGAACATCCCGGTCGCGAAGATCAAATCCTTCTCCTCGACGCCCTCGTCGACTCAGGAAGCAATTAGTGCGCAGCCCCTCTCGGACCTGTCGTCGCTTCAATACGTGGACGTCATGGAATGGGAGCCGGCTCAGAGCGAGCGCTGCTGACATGACGACCGCGGACTTCGCCCGCTCGACGATCGTCGTCTTCATCGTCCTCGCCATCCAGCAAACGCTCCTCGAACCGGTGCGCGTGGCCGGCGCTCACCCCGACCTCATGCTCCTCCTGCCCGTCTGCGCCGGGTACGTCGGGGGTCCCGAACGCGGTGCCTGGTTCGGTTTCGCCTCAGGGCTCGTGGCCGATCTCTTCCTTCCGACGACATTCGGTCTTTCTGCCCTCGTCGGTTGCCTGCTCGGCTACGGGGTCGGGCTTGCGACAGCGGGGCTCGTTCGCAGCTCATGGTGGTTGCCACCCGTGGTCGCCGCCGGCGCGACCGCCGCAGGGATGGTCGCCTACGCGATCCTTGGGGCCTTGCTCGGCGAACCTCAGCAGCTCACTACGTACCTCGTACCCGCAGTCGCCGTAGGCACCCCTTCCGCCGCGATCTTGGCGATACCGCTCCTGCGTTTCGTCACGTGGGGTGTTCCACAGCCCGCCGCCTCGGGCACGGGCCAGCTCGGGGGTCCGCGATGAGGCGCCACAGGCGCTTCCAAGTGGGCCCCAGACCTGCGGGCGATCCGCGACGGCGTCGGCTCGGGATCCCGGGTTCGAAAGCCCTCAAACGTTGGAAATCCGACCGTCACTGGCACAAGCGCTTTTCCACGCCGATGCGCTCCGTCGGAGAGTCACGGGCGCGGCGGGCAGCCTTCGGCACAGGCAGCCCAGCGTCGCGCAGGCGCCGTTGGCGCAAGCACCTCTCGCGCCCGTTGCGAAGCGTCGACGCCCCTGCCCGTTCGATCATGTCGAGGATGCCGAGCCTCGCTCCCGGCAGACTGCGGCACCCCGTGCGCGGCGCGCACATGTATCCGAAGCCCTCCAAGGCGCGTCCGTCCTCCCGGTCGCCTCAGCCGGCGAGGAGCGGCCCCCGCATGCGCCCGAAACGATCCGTGGTGGAGCGGGTCGTCCCCTCCGAGCCCTCTCCTGCACGCACCGTCGTACGCCTGAGGGTCGTGGGGGTGCTGGTCGTAGCTGCGTTCAGCCTGATGTTCGTGCGGCTCTGGTACCTACAGGTGCTCGACACGAAGAGCTTCGCCCAAGCCGTGACGGCGAACCAGATTCGCAATGTGGAGGTGCCTGCGCCGCGCGGGCTCGTCCTCGACCGATCCGGGGCGCCCCTGGTGGGCAACGAAGTCACCGAGGACATAACGCTTTCTCGGGTAGCAGCACAGCAACATCCCCAAGTCGTGGGCCGGCTCGCCGCATTGCTACAAAGTGTCAACCCTCAGCTCACGACAGAGCAGATCCAAGCCGACCTCTCCAACACCCAGTACAGCCTCTACAAGCCCGTACCGATCGTCGAGAACGCTCCGATGGCGGACGTCCTGTACATCGGAGAGCACGCCTCGGAGTTCCCGGGAGTATCCGCGGTAGCCGATACCAACCGGACGTATCCGATGGGCCAGACGGGCGTCCAGATGCTCGGCTACGTCGGAGAGATCTCTGCCTCGGAGCTCTCGGCCAACAAGAACGCGGGCTACCAGCTCGGCGACGAGTACGGGCAGACGGGGCTGGAGAACGAGTACGAGGCAGCCCTGAGGGGCTCACCGGGGGTGGACCGCGTAGAGGTGGACGCGCAGGGACAAGTCGTGGGCAGCCTCGGGGCGTCGGATTCGAGCCCCGGTGAGGACCTGGTGACGAACATCGACGCAGGTCTGGAGCAGACCCTTCAGCAGGCACTCGACCAAGAGATCGCCTCGCTTCACGGCGCATCGCACGAAGGAGCAGCCGTGGCGCTCGACCCGCGCAACGGCGCGGTGCTGGCTCTCGTGTCGTCGCCGACCTACGACCCGACCTGGTGGACGCCGAGCGGGATCAGCTACGCCCACTATCAGCAGCTGGAGGGAAATGGGTCGCTGAACGATCTCGTCACGGACGGGCTCTATACGCCCGGTTCCACGTTCAAGCTGGCGACCGCCACCGCTGCTCTTCAGGACGGGCTCATCAACCCGAACTACGAGTACGACGACTCGGGGACGTACAAGATCCCCGGCTGCCAGACAAGCGGCTCCGGTTGTGCGACCTTCCACGACAACGAAGGAGAGCGGATCCCGGGGCGCATAAACGTGTCGCAGGCCTTGACGGTCTCGAGTGACGACTTCTTCTACAACCTCGGGGTGAACTTCTGGGACTCCTACAAGAACAACGGCCAGTACGGCCAGACGCCGATACAGGATTCGGCCAACGCCCTCGGATACGGCGAGGTGACCGGGATCGACCTCCCGGGTGAGACCCACTTCGCACGGGTGGACTCGCCTCAGGTCGTGGCACGCGAGCACGCCCAGGACCCGAAGGACTACCCGAACGGCCAATGGTTCACCGGTAACAACCTCGAGATGGCTTTCGGTCAGGGAGGGACGGTCATCACCCCTATCGAGCAGGCCGTCGCGTACGCCACGTTCGCCAATGGAGGGACGCGCTACGCGCCCGAGATCGCAGCGGGGCTCGTGGATCCCGTGACACACAAGGTGATCCAGCGCATCGCGCCGAAGGTGACAGGACGCGTGAGCTATTCGCCATCCAATTACCAGGCGATGCTGAGCGGCTTCGAGGGTGTCGTGTACAACCCGAACGGAACCGCATACGGAGACTTCAAATCGTTGCCCCCAACCTTCCAGATCGCCGGCAAGACAGGTACTGCCACTCAACAGGAAGGCCAGAACGCCGATTCGTGGTTCGTCGGTTGGGGCCCGCTTCCCGACCCGCAGTACGTGATCGCCACCGTGGTGCAGGGAGGTGGCTACGGCTCTACCGCTGCCGCTCCGGTGGTTGCGAAGGCGTTCCAGTATCTGGTCACAAAGCCGGCGACACCGGTGAACGTCGCCGCGCCACCTGCCACGGGCTCAGGGCCTCTGTGCAACGCCTCGTCCGGCAGCGCCACGTCGGGTACTTCGGCCCCTTCGACCTCTACCTCGGCACCTTCCTCCACGACCACGACCGTCCCCTGTGTGACGCCCACGACCACCGCGGGCGGATCGGCGCAGCAGGCCGACCGGAGACAGTCGGCCGGTCGTCCGGGGTCCTTTTTTGCGGATCAGCGGTCGGACCGTCGGAGGGACCCCGTACCCAGGGCACCGTGAGGTCCTCGGCTTCAGGGGGACCGCCTCTAGACTCGCCCCAAATGGATTCCCTGTGGCCGAGGATCGAACCACTCCTGGCCCAGGTGACGAAGCCGGCACGCTACATAGGTGGCGAGCTTGGGGCGCGCGAACCATCTCACGCTGAGGGGTTCGTCTCCTGGCTCCTCGTCTACCCCGACACCTACGAGATCGGTCTTCCGAACCAGGGCCTGCAGATCCTCTACGAGATCCTGAACGACCGCGACGACGCGGTCGCCGAGCGCGCCTATGCACCATGGACCGACATGGAGAGCGTCATGCGCCAGACCGGCGTACCGCTCTTCTCGCTCGAGAACGCAATGCCGGCTTCCGGGTTCGACGTGATCGCCTTCAACCTTTCCGCGGAGCTCACCTACACCAACGTTCTGAACCTGATCGACCTCTCGGGGGTCGCCGTCCGAAGCGCCGAGCGTGACGACGACGCACCTTTGGTGATCGCGGGAGGGCACTGCGCTTTCAATCCGGAGCCCTTGGCGGACTTCGTCGACGCGTTCGTACTCGGAGACGGCGAAGAAGTAGTAGGGGAGATAACAGAGGCACTCGCCCTCCACAAGGACGATCGGAGCTCGTCCCGGTCAGACCTTCTCTTCGATCTGGCGCGCGTCCCCGGCGTTTACGTCCCGGCGCTCTACGAGGCACGCTTCGAGGGCGGCCACCTCGCGGAGGTCGTGCCGATCCGTGAAGGGGTCCCGCCCACGATCGAAAAGAGGGTGGTCGCGGACCTGGCCAGGTGGCCGTACCCCAAACAACAGCTCGTCCCGCTCATCGAGGTGGTGCACGACCGGCTGAACGTCGAGATCTTTCGCGGCTGCACGCGCGGATGCCGCTTCTGCCAGGCGGGAATGATCACGCGGCCCGTGCGGGAGCGTCCTGCCGCCCAGGTCGACGAGATGATACGCAGCGGTCTTGCTCGAACCGGCTACGACGAGGTGGCCCTCACTTCCCTCTCGTCCGCCGACTTCTCGGGGATCGAGAGCGCGGTCTCGTCGGTCATAAACGATCCCGAGTGCTCGGGTCAGGTCTCGGTGAGCTTGCCCAGCCTGCGCGTGGACGCGTTCACGGTGGGACTCGCGGCCGAGATCCAGAAGGTCCGACGTACCGGCCTGACCTTCGCGCCCGAGGGTGGAACTTGGCGGATGCGTCAGGTGATCAACAAGCTCATCTCGGAAAGCGATCTCTACTCGGCTGTCGACTCCGCCTTCGCACAGGGTTGGAAGAGGGTGAAGCTCTACTTCCTGATCGGGCTCCCGACGGAGACCGACGAAGACGTCTTGGGGATCGCCGCTCTGGCCCGGCGATGCGCCGAGATCGGTCATGCGCACCATCGCACCGTCACGGTCACCGCGTCGGTGGGCGGGTTCGTCCCCAAGCCGCAGACGCCCTTTCAATGGTTCGGCCAGGACACGGTCGACGACCTGTGGCGCAAGATCCGTCTGCTGCGCGACGACCTGCGGGGGGCCCGTGGCGTGTCCTTGCGATGGCACGACCCACGGGCGAGCGTCGCCGAGGGGATCGTGAGCCGCGGCGACAGGCGGGTGGGAGCGGTGGTGGAGCACGTCTGGCGCGCGGGCGGGACCTTCCAGGAGTGGTCCGAGCACTTCGACCTCGAGCTTTGGAAAGGGGGACTCGAGGCAGCGGGACTGACGCTCGACGACCTCGTGCACCGTCACCGCCCGGAGGACGAGGTGCTCGCGTGGGACCACATTTCTGCCTCCCTGCACCGCGATTTTCTGTGGCAGGACTTCCGGGAGGCGCTCGACGAGCACGGGCTCGAGGACTGCCGATGGACCCCCTGCTACGACTGCGGGGCCTGCACGGGTCTCGGTGTGGAGCACGTGGTGGCATCTGCTGTTCCGCCGGCGGGCGGCAGCCAGGGCACCGGACAGGATCTGGTGACGGCTTCGGGTGCGACGCGGTGATCCTGCGCCTGCGGTTCTCGAAGCTCGGCAGGATCCGTTGGACGAGCCAGCGCGACGTCGCCCGAGTATGGGAGCGAGCGCTGCGGCGCGCGGGGGTCGCGGTGACCTACACGCGCGGCTTCTCGCCCCGACCCAAGCTGAGCTTCGGGCTCGCCCTTCCCACGGGTTGCGAGTCGACGGCCGAATACCTCGACGTGACCCTCGACCACGACCAAGGTGCGCCGGTCGTCGCGGAGATGCTCGAGCCGTCCTTGCCAAGCGGGATCGAGATCACGCGTTGCGTAGCGCTCGACGCCGGACTGGGCTCGCTGCAGGAGGAAGTCACCTCGTGTACTTGGCAGATTGCGGTTGCGGGCCGAAACGACGTCGAGCTCTCGGAAAGGGTCTCGGGTGTGATGGAGCGCCCGAGCCTCGTGATCGAGCGCGAGAGAAAAGGTCGTCGTACCACTGACGACGTGCGTCCGAGCATCCTCTCCATGGCGGTCGTATCAGAACGGCGGCCGAACGACGGTTCACAAGTCCACGGCCGGGACGCCCGCGATGACCGAGCACAGCTCGTAGTGGAGCTCGCTACGCGCCCGCGTGGTGTACGGCCGGCCGAACTCGCCGACGCGATGGGCGAGCGCTTCGGCCTCATCAAAAGAACACATCAATGGATCGAGCGCGACGGCTCGAAGTTCGAGCCTCTGGACCTGTGTGCGGCGATCAGTGCCGACGCGAAGGCGGGCGTCTCGTGAGAAGTAGACGAAGGGATCTCCTAAATGTCCGAAACAAGGCCCGGGGCGCCGGAGGGCGAGCCTGTCGGCTCGCCGCCGAACCCCGCGGAAACAGATCGACCCAAGCAATCTCGAGCGGATGAAGTTTCTGAAGCAAGCAGTCGAGAAAGGACCGGCCCCTCCTCGGCGCGACGGCGTAGACGCAGACGGGCCGCGCAAGGTGGCCCGCGTCCACAAGCCGTAGAAGGGCAATCGGGCTCTTCTGCCCAGAGCGCCGCGGATGCGCATACCGCCGGCGCAGAGGTCGGCGATGTCGCAGACCAAGGCTCACCGGCTGCATCGGGGCCAGCCGACGACGGCCACACGCCGCCAGCCGCCGATACCGGGCCGGCTGCAGAGAAGGCGCTGGAGACAGAGGTGGGCGCCGACATGGCCCGGCCGAGGCCTCGTATCGGCGACTCGAGGCCCGCACCGCCTCCTCCCCTACCGCCGACCCCGGTCCCGACGATCGCGGTCCCCCCGTCAGCGGCGATCGCACCCACGCAAGCCGTCCCGGCGCCAGAAGCGGGCGAAACGGCCGAGTCCCAAGAAGAAACGACGCCCGGCGGTCGCGGAGGCAGGTCGCGCAGGCGAAGTGGCCGGGAGCGCAGGGGACGGCCCGTGGGCCGGTACCTCATGTGTGTCCACGTGCGCCCACACGCCACGCAGATAGCCGTGCTCGAGGGCCGTACCTTGGTCGAGCACTTCGTCTCGAGGGCTTCGGACGACACGACCCAGATCGACGGAAACATCTATGTGGGCCGTGTGCAAAACGTCTTGCCGGGGATGGAAGCGGCTTTCGTCGAAATCGCCACCCCGAAGAACGCCGTGCTCTACCGGGGTGACGTGCGCTACGACCGCGAGGACGTGGAGACCGGCTCCGCATCGAACCTGCGGATCGAGCAGATGCTCAAGCCGGGCCAGCTCATCGTCTGCCAGGTGACGAAGAACCCGATCGGTGCAAAGGGAGCCAGGCTCACCCAAGAGGTCTCGTTGCCCGGCCGCTTCGTGGTCATGGTTCCCAACTCGTCCGCGTTCGGGATCTCGAAGCGGCTCGAGGACAACGAGAGGCGCAGATTACGGCGCATCGTCGACGACACTCGGCCGAAGGGCCACGGGCTGATCGTCCGTACCGCTGCCGAGGGCGCAAGCCGGGAGGAGCTCGCGCACGACGTGGAGCGCCTGATGGCCCAGTGGAGCGCGATCGAGGAGGAGGCGAAGCGTTCCACCGCCCCGGGGCTCCTGTACCGGGAGCCGGACCTCGCGGTGCGCATCGTGCGCGAGGAATTCAACCGGGAGCATCGCGGCGTCGTCATCGACGACCCGGACCTCTTCGGGCAGGTGCGCTCGTACGTCGAGCAGGTGAACCCGGAGCTAGCCGACCGCGTCGAGTACTACGACCCCGTGGCGGAGGGCCTGCCGGTCTTCGAGCGCTTCCACGTCCACGAGCAGCTCCACAAGGCTCTCGATCGCAAGGTTTGGCTCCCGTCGGGAGGTTCGATCATCATCGAGCGAACAGAGGCGCTCACCGTGATCGACGTGAACACGGGCAAGAACGTCGGGAGGTCGAACCTCGAGGAAACCGTCTACCGGAACAACCTCGAGGCAGCCGAGGAGATCGCGCGCCAGCTGCGCCTACGTGACATTGGCGGGATCATCGTGGTCGACTTCATCGACATGGAGGTCCGCGAAAACCGTGGCAAGGTCGCGGCCGCGCTCCGCTCGGCTCTCAGCCGCGACAAGACCCGGACACAGGTCTTCGACATCTCCGAGCTCGGGCTTGTCGAGATGACCCGAAAGAGAATCTCCGAAGGGTTGGTGGAATCCCTATCGGTCACCTGCACGGTGTGCGGCGGCAGGGGGATCGTTCTAGACGAATCCCTCCTGTAGACTCTCCCGCTCGTGTACGCGGTCATCCGTAGTGGAGGAAAGCAGGAAAAGGTGGTGCCCGGGCAGCAGCTCCGGGTCGAGCTCACCGGCGACTCCAAGGGCTCGGAGATCGAGCTCGCCCCCGTCCTGGTGGTGGACGGTGACAGGGTTCTCGTCACCCCGGAGCAGCTCGAGGGCGCCTCGGTGTCGGCCCGCGTGCTCGGCGAGGAGCTCGGCGAGAAGGTGAAGGGCTTCACCTACCGTCCCAAGTCGCGGTACCGCCGCCGGTGGGGTCACCGGCAGCGCTACACGACCGTGGAGATCACCGACATCGGCGTGCCCCGGGCGCGCTGAACGAGTTTTCAGGAGGACCGAGAAAGTGTCCAAGACCAAGGGTGGGGGCTCGACCCGCAACGGCCGGGACTCCAACTCCAAGCGGCTCGGTGTGAAGGCCTACGGGGGGACGACCGTGCCGGCCGGGGCGATCATCGTGCGCCAACGCGGTACCAGGTTCCATCCTGGCGAGAACGTCGGCCGCGGCGGAGACGACACCCTCTTTGCCACTGCCACGGGAGTGGTCACCTTCGCGACTCGAAAGGGACGCAAGTTCGTCGACGTGAAGGCCGAGTCGAGCTCTTAGCTCACGCCTAGCTCACGCCTCGAGCCTGAGGAAGAGCTCGAGGAGCACCTCCCCGAGGCGCTCGGCGCTGCGGCGTGCCACTTCGACGACCGACGCACCGCTGACTGCGGCCTGACCGATGCCCGCGGCGACGTTGCTCACGAGCGATACGCCGAGAACTTCTGCACCGAGGTGCCGAGCGGCTATCAGCTCGATCGCGCTCGACATCCCGACCAGGTCGGCGCCGAGTGTTTGGAGCATGCGGATCTCGGCAGGTGTCTCGAAATGGGGCCCCGGAAGCTGCGCGTAGACACCTTGCTCCAAGGATGGATCGATCGCACGTGCAAGAGCGCGCAGTCGCTCCGACCACGCCCCGACGAGGTCGACGAACGGGCCGCCCGCAGTTCCTGCCTCGTCGGTGTGTTCGGGTTCGTCCGAAACCTCGAGCCCGGTGAGCGGGGAGACTCCTGTGAGGTTCAGGTGGTCGGAGATGAGCACGAGCTGTCCGGGCGACAAGCCACCTCGGATCGCCCCTGAAGCGTTCGTCAGCACCAGAGTCCGGCATCCGGCCAGGATCGCAGCCCGGACGGGTACCACCACCTCGGCCGGCCGATGACCCTCGTAGAGGTGCGGCCGTCCCCTCATCACGAGCACGTGCTTGCCGGCGATCTCCACGGACCACACCTCGGGGCGCTGGCCCACCGCCACACCCTTGGGGAAACCGGCGAGCTGTGCGAACGCCAGACGCGTGCCCGGTGCTCCGAGCGACTCGGCGGCTCCGGCGAGACCGGTGCCGAGGACGACCGCTGCATCATGGCGTTCCACAGCGCTCACTTCTCGGATCTGCTGTGCCGCGCGCCGGGCGAGCTCGAAGGACCGGCGCTGCTCGGCGGCTGTTCGTCGATCCTCCCCGTGCTCGAGGGAGTCCCCGGGGCCGGGATCGGATGTCGGCACGGGCCGAGACGATAAGGGATGCGCTGCGGCCATTGACAGTGGAAGTGCCCGTACCGAGACTGTGGGCCTGAGCCGGGAGGCTCTTCGTGAGAGGGGGCAGGATGAAGTATCTGGTCAGCTGGAAGCCACGCTCGGGAGGATCGGGCAGCGAGAACGAAGCTGCTGTCGAACGAACCCTGCAGGTGTTCAGCAAGTGGGCTCCGGCGTCGGATGCCACGTTCCATCAGTTCCTCACTCGCCTCGACGGCGAAGGTGGATACGCGGTGGTCGAGTCGGACAACCCGGCGAGCATCATGGAAGGCCCCATAAAGTTCTCTCCGTTCATGGAGTTCACGGTGACCCCCGTTATGGACATCACTGACGGCATCGCCGTGATGAGCGAGGGGATCGAGTTCCGCAAGTCGATCAGCTGAGGACGGGCCGGCGAAACCGGCCTCCGAGCTCGTAGGGGTACGCGAGCGGGTTGCCCTAACATCGGCGGCCGATGTCCGGCCGTTCGTGCCACACCGGCAACACGCGCTTCGTCGCACCCGCCGTCGTAACCTGCGACGAGTCCTCGGCCGTTCATCGTCCCGGCGTCGTAGACGTAACCGGAGAACGCATCGCTTGGGTGGGAGCGTCCTCGGACGCGCCCGAGCACCGCGGGGAGACCATCAGGTGCAGGGGCCTCCTCATGCCCGGACTCGTGAACACCCACGGGCACTCGCCGATGACCCTTCTCCGAGGCGCGGGCGAAGGCTTGCCGCTCGATCGCTGGCTGCGCGAAGCGATCTGGCCCCGTGAAGCGCACCTGACAGAGGACGACGTCTACTGGGGCATGCTCCTCGCCTGCGACGAGCTGTTGCGATGCGGCGTGACGACGTCCTGCGAGCTCTACTTCCACAATCACAGACTGATCGAAGCGGTGCTCGATGCCGGAATGCGCTGTGTCGTCACTCCGGGCATTCTCGACCTACCCGGCGCCGGCCCGTCCTGGACGTGGCCGAAGATGCTCGAGCGCGCGCTGGAGATCCGCTCCGAAGCGGACGGCGCCAAGGGACTCATAACCGTTGGGCTCGGGCCCCATTCGGCCTACGCCCTTCCCGTCGAGGCATTGGCCGCGGTCGCCGAGGCGGCGGCCGACGGCCGGGGCACTGGTCACGACGCACGTGGCGGAGACACAGGAAGAAGGTCTTCGCATCAAAGAGACCCACGGGGCCTCGGTGCCGCAGCTCCTCGAGCGCCTCGGGTTTCTGGACGCGCGGCTACTCGCAGCGCACTGCGTGTGGCTCAGCGAGGACGACATGGACATCTTCGCCCGGCACGATGTCGCGGTCGCGCACTGTCCCCAGAGCAACGCAAAGCTCGGAAGCGGAGTCGCTCCGCTGTCACGAATGCTCTCGAAGGGAATAAGGGTGGGCCTCGGCACGGACGGTCCCGCATCGAACAACGACCTCGACCTGTGGGAGGAGATGCGGTTGGCTCCGATGCTCGCGTGTGCGGTGGGTAACGACGCAACGGCTGTGCAGGTCGACCAAGCGCTGGCCCTCGCCACCCGGGAAGGCGCCACAGCACTCGGGATCGAGACAGGTGTGCTCGCGCCCGGGTATCTCGCAGACATGATCCACGTCGACATCGAAGACGCCAGGTTCGTGCCGATCCTCCGCGCCGATGACCTTGTCTCCCACCTCGTCTGGGCTTCGACGAGCAGCCGGGTCACAGACGTCTGGGTGGCGGGGGAAAAGGTCGTCTCCGAGGGGATCTGTCTCACGATCGACGCGGCGACGGCACGTGCGCAGGTTCAAAGCCGCGTGGAGCGGATCGCACGTGAGTCGGGTCTCTGAGAGACGATCAGGATTCAATCGCCGTTCTCTTAGGATCTTCGTGTGTCGGAGTTCGTCGACGAGGCGCAGATTCATGCAAAGGGCGGCGATGGCGGAGCAGGTGTCGTGTCGTTTCGCCGCGAGGCCCATGTCGCGCGAGGAGGTCCCGACGGCGGTGACGGCGGCAGGGGTGGGGACGTCTGGCTCGAAGCCTCCGAGGACCAGGCTTCGTTGATCGGTTTTCGAGACCATCCGCATCGACGAGCAGGGGACGGCGTGCGCGGGGGGGGAAAGCGGCGACACGGCGCCAACGGAGCCGATGTCGTCGTGAAGGTCCCCGTTGGCACCGTGGTGCGCGCCAAGGACTCGAGCCTGCTCGCCGACCTCTCTGTACCAGGGGACAGGTGGATGGCCGCAGAAGGAGGCAGAGGTGGTCGGGGCAATGCCAGGTTCCTCACGAACAGGCGGAGGGCCCCGGCCTTCGCCGAGAAGGGCGAGAGTGGTGAGGAGCGTTGGCTGGGCCTCGAGCTCAAGCTTCTGGCGGACGTCGCCATCGTCGGGTTCCCGAACGCCGGCAAGAGCACGCTCATATCTCGCGTCTCGGCGGCGAGGCCGAAGGTCGCCGGCTACCCGTTCACGACCCTCGTTCCGCACCTCGGGGTGGTGAGGTTCGGAGGCCCGGCCGACGACACCGATTTCGTCGTCGCCGACATCCCTGGGCTCGTCGCGGGAGCTGCAGAGGGCCGCGGCCTCGGCCACGTCTTCCTCCGTCACGTCGAGCGTGCCAGGGTGCTCCTCGTCGTGCTCGATCTGGCTCCGGCGGACGGTCTCTCTGCGGCCGAACAGGAGCAAGTACTCCTCGACGAGCTCGGACGCTACCGTCCTGAGCTTCTCGACAGGCCGAGGATCGTGGTCGGGACCAAGTCGGATCTGTTCGACGCCGCACGCGAAGGTGGTCGCATTCCTGGGACCTGCTCACATATGGTCTCCTCTCACACCGGCGAAGGGATCGACGATCTCGTTTCGAAGCTCGCGCGACTGGTCGAAGAAGACCGCCGGCGGACGGAGCGTCCCGTCCGGTCGGTCGTGATCCACCACCCAGCCGGGGAGGGCGTCGATGTCGTTCGCGACGATGACGGAGCCTTCGTCGTGAAAGGGCGCGCGGCGTTGCGTGCCGTGTCGCTTTCCGACCTCACCGATGACGACGCAGTCGCCTACGTACAGGACCGTCTCCGTCGACTCGGCGTCGAGCGGGCGCTGGCGCGTGCAGGGATCCGCGACGGGGACACGGTGCGCATCGGCCCCCTCGAATTCAGCTACCACGAGGACGCCGACGCCATCGACCCAGCCCTGGCAGGTCCCCCGAAGCGCAGGCCTCGCAGGGCGAGATGAGCAGCCCGTCCCAGATGGCAGAGCATCCGGCGACGCCTCGTACCGTCGTCGTGAAGGTTGGCTCCTCGTCCATCACCCGAAAGGCCGAACGAGGCATCGACGAGGAGGCGGTGTGGGCGCTGTGCTCTCAGGTGGCGGACCTCAACTCTCACGGGCACCGGGTCGTCCTCGTGAGCTCGGGAGCGGTCGCGGCGGGATGGTTCGCTCTGAGCGAAGGGGAGCGGCCTTCCGACCTCGCCACTCTTCAGGCCGCGTCGGCCGTGGGCCAGCACCGTCTCATGAGGGTCTACGACGACGCCTTCGCCCGTAGGGGACTCTCGGTCGGTCAGGTGCTTCTCGCTCCCTTGGACTTCGTGCACCGTCAGCAGTACCTGCACGCGCGCAAGACGCTCGTGCGACTCCTCGAGCTCGGTGTGGTGCCGATAGTGAACGAGAACGACGCCACCTCCGACGACGAGATCCGTTTCGGTGACAACGACCGTCTGGCGGCACTCGTCGCCCATCTTGTCGGGGCAGACGTGCTCGTGATGTTGACCGACGCGCCGGGCCTCCTGAGCGCTGATCCGCGAAAGGATGCCAACGCGTCCCTCATCGAAGAGGTGCTCGAGGTCGACCAGCGCCTCGAGGCAGTGGCCTCGGGGCCGGGTTCCGACCTGGGAAGCGGTGGCATGGCCTCCAAGCTCGCGGCGGCGAAGATCGCGGCGTGGTCGGGTGTCCAGACTGTGATCGCGGACGCCACCCGCCCCGGTGTTCTGGCCGAGTCGCTCGTTCCCGACGCGAAGATAGGCACGGTCTTCCGGCCGCGTCCGAGGAGACTGCCGGCACGAAAGCTCTGGATCGCGTTCGCGGTGGGCGTGCAAGGGACGCTCGTCGTCGACGAGGGTGCGCGTCGAGCGCTCGTCGAACGTGACGCGTCGTTGTTGCCTGCCGGGGTGATCTCGGTCGACGGGAAGTTCGCCCCCGAGTCGGCTGTCGAGATTGCAGGAGACGACGGAGTGGTCTTCGCCAAGGGACTAGCGCGCCACGGCTCCGACCTCATACGTTCGTGGGCGGGGCGTCGAAGCAGCGAGCTGCCCGCCAACTCGGCTCACGAGGTCGTTCACCGCGACGACCTGGTAGTGCTTTCGTGAGGGCCGCTACCCTTGAGCGTGGCTGAATCCCCACTTCGCGAGCTCGGACGCCGCGCCAAGGCTTCGAGCCGCCAACTCGCAACGGTGCAGGGCGCCGCCAGGGACGGGGCGCTCAGGCTCAGTGCCGAGCTCCTCGAGCAGAGATCCGACTCGATCCTCGAGGCCAACCACGAGGATCTTCGAAGAGCCGAGTCCGAGGGGTCCCACAACGCGGCCCAGCTCGACCGCCTGAGGATCTCCCATGATCGCGTGCGTGCGATGGCGGAGGGCCTCCGCGAGGTCGCCTCACTGCCGGATGTCGTCGGTGAGGTGGTGGAGGGGTGGGTCCGGCCGAACGGTCTGCGCGTGGAGCGCGTGCGCGTTCCGCTCGGGGTGATCGGGATCATCTACGAGAACCGGCCCAACGTGACCGCGGATGCGGCGGGCCTGTGCCTCAAGTCCTCCAACGCAACGATGCTTCGCGGGTCCTCCTCGGCGATCGAGTCCAACAGGGCGATCGTCTCGTGCTTCCGCGAGGCTCTCTCGAAGGCCGGGCTGCCCCCCGATGCCGTCGTCCTCGTGGAGGACACGAGCCGCGAGGCTGCTACCGAGTTCATGCAGCTCGAAGGTGTAATCGACTGTCTCATTCCCAGAGGTGGCCCGTCGCTTCTGGCGAGCGTGCGCGAGAACGCCACTGTCCCGGTGGTCCTGGATGGGGACGGCAACTGCCACATCTACGTCGATGCGGGCGCAGACCTCGAGACAGCCCTCGCGATCGTGGTGAATGCGAAAACTCAGCGTCCGGGGGTTTGTAACGCCGCCGAGACTCTCCTCGTACATCGCGCCGTGGCCCCCGAGTTCCTCCCCCGCGCCGCTTCGGCTCTGGAGGGCGTGGTGCTGGTCGGAGACGCCCGCACTCGGGAGCTGGTTCCACAAGCCGCACCCGCGACGGAGGACGACTACGCGACGGAGTTCCTGGACCTGAAGCTCGCTGTGGCGGTGGTCGACGGTCTCGACAGCGCGATCGAGCACATAGCGCGGTACTCGACCGGGCATTCGGAGGCGATCCTCACCTCTGACCTGTCGGCGGCGGAGCGATTCTGCAGGGAGGTCGATGCAGCAGCCGTCGTGGTGAACGCCTCCACGCGCTTCGTCGACGGATCCGAGCTGGGTCTCGGCGCCGAGATCGGGATCTCGACGCAGAAGCTGCACGCCCGCGGACCGATGGGGCTGCGGGAGCTGACGTCGGTCAAGTACGTCGTTCGCGGGGACGGCCAGGTGCGGGCGTGAAGGTCTCGAAGGCGACAGCCAGGAGGAAGCCGTGACCGAGCAGGTTCGAACAGGCGCCGGGGAGCTCGATTTCCCCGACCCCGGACCACCACGCTTCGGAGGTGTGGCGGAGGTAAGACAGCGCCTCGCCAATACCGGCTATCTCGCAGACGAGGGGATCGCAGGAGTGGTCCACCTCGCAGACCGCCTTGCAAAGCCGGTGCTCGTCGAAGGCCCGGCGGGGACTGGCAAGACCGAGCTCGCCAAGGCCGTCGCCAGAGCTACCTCGAGCAGGCTCATCCGCCTTCAGTGTTACGAGGGTCTCGACGAGTCGAAGGCCCTCTACGAGTGGAACTACAAGAAGCAACTGCTTCGGATACAGGCCGAGAGGGTGGTCGAAGACGACGGTGAAGCACCGGTCCAAGGCGCCGCGACAGGTGCGCGCGAGCGCGCGAGCCGCGAGTGGCGCGACCTGCAGGATGACATCTTCTCAGAGGAATTCCTGCTCGCCCGCCCACTGCTCGAGGCGATCCGGTCGATCGACCCTGTGGTGCTTCTCATAGACGAGGTCGATCGCGTCGAGCTCGAGACCGAGGCCCTGTTGCTCGAGATCCTCTCGGACTACCAGGTCTCGATACCCGAGCTCGGTACGGTACGCGCCGAGCGTGTCCCGCTCGTCTTTCTCACCTCCAACAACACCCGTGAGCTCTCCGAGGCGCTGAAGCGGCGGTGCCTTTACCTGCACCTGGATTACCCGTCCCTCGAGCGGGAGAGGGAGATCGTGAAAGTGAGGGTGCCGGCTATCTCGGACGAGCTGGCCGACCAGGTCGCAAGGATCGTGCGCTCCTTGAGGACGCTCGACCTGAAGAAGTACCCGTCGGTTTCGGAGACCCTGGACTGGGCACGCACCCTCGTCGTGCTGGGTGTCGAGTCCATCGACGCTGAGCAGGCCAAGGCGACGCTGCATGTCCTGCTCAAGTACAGAAGCGATCTCGAACGGGCGGCGAAGGAGCTCACGCTCGGCGACGAACAGTCTGCCTAGGCCGGAATTTGCTCGACGTCCTCACCGGGTTCGTGAACGAGCTCCGCCAAGCGGGGCTACCGGTGTCTTTGACGGAGAGCCTCGACGCGGCCGAAGCCGTCCATCACGTGCCGATCGAGGATCGTGAGGCGCTCAAGTACGCGCTCGCGGCGACACTCGTGAAGTCCTCCGCTCACTGGCGCGCGTTCGACACTGCTTTCGAGGTCTATTTCTCGATGCGCGGATCTAAGTACTCGATCGATCCACAGGAAGAGGCTGACGCAGACGGCCAAACGCTCGAGAGCCCCGGCGACATTGCGCAGGAGGGGAATGGGCGCGCCGGCGGTGGGGGAGGGGCGCTTTCCGACGAGGACCTCGCGGAGATGCTCTACCGAGCGCTGCTCGCGGGAAACGACGCACAGACAGCGGCGCTGGCCCGCCACGCCGTCTCACGCTACGCGGGCATGGAGCCGGGCAGGCCGGTCGGCGGCACCTACTACCTTTACCGAACACTGCGGAACCTCGATCTGGACAGGTTGCTCGAACGCCTCGTGGGCGCCGCGCGGGAGGAGACGACGGAAGGCAAGTTCACGGCGCTCGAGGAACGTCTGGCGCGCGACGAATTTCAGGAACGCCTCGACCGCCTCCGCAAGGAGATCGAGGACGAGATCCGCCGCCGGCTCGTCGCCGACCGCGGGACCGAGGCGCTCGCGCGGTCGCTTCGGAAGCCCCTGCCCGAGGACATCGACTTCATGCATGCCACACGGGAGGAGCTCACTTCCCTTCGACGCGCGATACACCCGCTCACGCGCAAGCTCGCAGTGAGGCTCGCCCGTAAACGACGCCACGGGCGAAAGGGTCCGCTCGACTTCCGGTCGACGATGCGTCACTCGCTTTCCACCGGTGGGGTCCCCGTCGACCCGAAATTCCGCTATCCGCGTCCGGCCAAGCCGGAGATCTTCGTGGTCGCAGACATCTCGGGGTCCGTAGCGGCCTTCGCACGCTTCACTTTGCACCTCGTCTACGCGATCAGCTCCCAGTTCTCGAAGGTACGGAGCTTCGTCTTCATAGACGGCATCGACGAGGTCACGAGGTTCTTCGAGGATGCAGACGACGTCGCCGAGGCGGTCCACCGGATCAACACCGAGGCCGATGTCGTGTGGGTCGACGGTCATTCGGACTACGGGCACGCGCTGTCGGTCTTCTGGGAGCGGTGGGGAGAAGAGATAACCAACCGGACGAGCGTCTTGTTGCTCGGTGACGCGAGGAACAACTACCACGCGTCCCAGGCCTGGGTCCTTGCGGAGATGCGCCAACGGGCGCGCCACCTCTACTGGCTGAACCCCGAGCCCCGTTCCTACTGGGGCAGCGGCGATTCGATCGTCGGCGAGTACGCGGTCCACTGCGACGAAGTGGTGGAATGCCGGAACCTCCGCCAGCTCGAGCACTTCGTCGCCGACCTCGCGTGAGCGCAACGTCTTCCGGGCCACCTCGTGGGATCCGGACGGTCGGGTCACCGGGTCCCTCGGGGACAACGACGAGGCTCGTGCTCATCCGCCACGGTCAGTCGCGCTGCAGCCTGTCCGGCGTCGTGGGAGGGCCCAAGGGTTGCACCGGCCTCTCCGAGAGGGGCGTGAAGGAGGCCCAGGCGCTGAAAGACCGGTTGGTGCATTCGCGGGAGCTCGCCGATGCGGACGTCCTCTACTCGAGTGTGCTTCAACGCGCATACGAAACAGCGCTCATTGCAGCTCCGGGCATCGGCGGGGGGCGCGACATCGTCCGCGACTGCTCTCTCTGCGAGCTTCATCCGGGCGAAGGTGACGGGCTGCGGTGGGAAGAGTTCGTGGAACGCTACGGCGAGCCGGACTTCGACGTAGATCCCTCGGTCGAGCTGAGCCCCGGGGGCGAGAGCTGGACGAGCTTCGTCGCCAGAGCGTCACGAAGGCTCTCCGAGCTCGTTGAACGCCATCGGGGAAGCCTCCTCGTCGTCGTCTGTCATGCGGGTGTCATCGAGGCCTCGATCCTCGAGTTCCTGCCCCTCGAGCGACGACGAAGCAGGCTCAAGTTGCGTACTGATCACACCTCGCTCACGGAGTGGGAACACGGGGAGGAGGGTTTTCGCCTTCTTCGCTACAACGACAGCTGCCACCTGAGCGGTCTGAAACTCAGCTGAAGGGCTCGCGGGCGGACGCTCTCCGAGTCCCTTCGGCTCAGCAGGCGTAGTCCCCGTCGAATCCTCCCTGGTTGTCGCTGTACTGGGTCAAAAGGATGCCGCCGCGGGGGAGGTTGTTCCCGTTGCTCTCGGCGTACGAGTAAGCATTCGCACAGTTGGATTGAGGGTTGTTCGTCCACCACGCGATCCAGACCGGGACCGCCGGCTGGTAGTTGCCGGCTATCGAGTTCCAAGTGAGCGGGCTCGTGTAGATGCCGACCGTGTTGATCCCGAGACCGTGGAGGTCTACGAGCGCCCCGTTCATGACTTGGTCGTTCTCCGCGGTACTCGAGGACCAATTTGCGCAATTGGCCGTGCACTCGATGTCGAGCCACCAAGTGACGAAGGGGTTCACCTTCTGGCTTTGGACGTAGTTGAACGCGTACTGGGCTGCCTCGAAGCCGAAGTTGCAACCCTGGTCTCCGTTGCAGCCCGCCTGGGGAGTGCCGTCGGTCCCGTACGTCAAGAAGATGTAGAGGTTGAGCCCGCCGCCTGCCCAGTTGGCTTCCTGGGATATGCAGGGATTCGGCGCCGATTTCGACCAGCCTGTCGCCTGGACGATACCGATGGTGTGTCCCGAGGGCAGAGCGCTCGTGCACTGGTAGTTCGAGATGTCGTAGCCGAAGGAGCCGGAGGGGAATGCTGTGTTCGTGAACGTGCCGTTGCCGGGGCCCTCGGCCATACCCACGACGGGCGCCTGGAGGTGCTGGGGCGCTGAGCCGAAGTTCCCAGCCGGACCGAACGACGACACCGCCCCGTTCGAGTTGGTCATCCAGTAGCCGACTTCACCGGACGCTCCACCTTCGGCGATCGCCACCTCCGGGTACGTCAACGGGTCGCTTCCCAATGAGCCCTCGAAAGGAGCGTCCCCGAAGGTGAATATGCCGCCGTCGGACGCGATGAGCCAGTAGCCCCCTCCGTCGGGGGTCGCGGCCATGGATACGACGGGCTTCTTGAGGGCAATCGCACCTGTGGAGCCGTAGAAGCCCGCATCTCCGAAGGTGAATATTCCGCCGTCGGACGCTACGAGCCAATACCCCCCGCCGTCGGGCGTCGAGGCCATGCCGACGATCGGCTCGTTCAGACGCCTGCCCCCCATCGACCCGTAGAACGGTGCGCCGAAGCTGAACACTCCGCCGTCGGTCGCGACCATCCAGTAGCCCCCGGTGGCCGCGTCGCGCGCCATCGCGACCATCGGAGCATTCAGCTTCAGGTTTCCCGTGGAGCCGTCGAAGGGGGCGTCGCCGAAGGTGAATATGCCGCCGTCGGACGCGACGAGCCAGTAGCCCCCGCCGTCGGGCGTCGAGGCCATTCCGACGACGGGCTTCTTGAGCTTCGTACCTCCCATGGAGCCGTAGAAGGGGAGCCCGCCGAAGCTGAAGATCCCCCCGTCCGACCCGACCAGCCAATAGGCGGGCACGTTCGCAACCGTCTTCGTGCTCGGTGGAAGGGCTCTCACGTCGTGCGACCGGGGGCCTTCTGCGTCTGGCGCGCTCAACAACGCTCCCAGCACGATCAACGAAAGGACGCTCGGCAGGAGGAGCGACAAGACGCCACGCGGACGATCGAAGAAGCCCCCTCGAATCCGCATCGCCGAGTAGCGGATCGTCAGCTCCGCAGAAGCCCTGCGACCCTGAACGCGAGATCGATCGACTGTCTTGCGTTCAACCTCGGATCGCACGCCGTGGTGTAGCGGTCGTTCAACTGCTCCTCTGCGATGTCACCCTCCCCGCCGAGGCACTCGGTCACGTCGTCGCCCGTCAGCTCCACGTGCACTCCGCCCGGCCACGTGCCGACCTCGCGATGGGCTTCGAAGAATCCTCTCAGCTCGTCGAGGATGTCGTCGAAGCGCCTGGTCTTTCGTCCTCCGTTGCTCAAGAAGGTGTTGCCGTGCATGGGATCGCACACCCACGTGACGAGGTGGTCCGTCTTGCGTACGGCCTCGAGAAGAGGCGGCAGCGCCTTTCTCACCCGAGCCGCGCCCATTCTGGCGATGAGGGTCAGGCGTCCGGGCACGCACTCGGGATCGAGACGGTCGCAGAGCGCGATGACGTCGTCTTCGGTGGCGGAGGGGCCGATCTTGCACCCGAGAGGGTTGCGTATCCCCGAAAGAAACTCCACGTGCGCGCCGTTCACCTGGCGGGTGCGCTCGCCCACCCACAACATGTGCGCCGAGCAGTCGTAGAAGTCACCGGTCAGCGAATCCTGTCGCGTGAGCGCTTGCTCGTAACCGAGGATCAAAGCCTCGTGGCTCGTGTAGAAGTCGACCTGGTGAAGCGAGCGTTCGCTTCCCAGGTCGATGCCACAGGCCTCCATGAACCTGAGCGCACGGTCGATCTCGCCCGCGATCTGCTCATAGCGCCGGCCCTCTTCGCTCGCCGCGACGAATTGCTGGTTCCACAGGTGCACCTGCGAGAGGTCCGCGAACCCGCCTTTGGTGAAGGCGCGCAAGAGGTTCAAGGTGGAGGCGGATTGGTGGTAGGCGGCGACGAGGCGCATTGGATCTGGGACTCGGGCGTCTGGCTCTGGGGCGTCGTCGTTCACCATGTGACCACGGAACGCGTCTAGCTCGACGTCACCGACCATCTCCGTGGGCGACGAGCGCGGCTTGGCGAACTGCCCCGCCATCCGGCCCACCTTCACGACGGGCACGCCCGCGCCGTAAGTGAGGACGACGGCCATCTGGAGGATGATCTTCAGCTTGTCGCGGATCGTATCGGCGGAGAACTCGGCGAACGATTCGGCGCAATCCCCGGCTTGGAGGAGAAAGGCGCGGCCTCCGGCCACTTCTGCGAGCGAGGCCATGAGGGTTCGCGCCTCACCCGCGAACACGAGGGGCGGCAACGCTGACAGCTGTGAGAGCGCGTGCGCGAGGCCGTCGTGGTCGGGCCATCGGGGCTGTTGCGCGGCCTCCCGCATCTGCCAGCTCTGTGGGCTCCAATCCACCGAGCGCATCCGCCAAGAGTAGGACGTTCGCCGGTCGCTCCCGGTGCACCACCTACGCTCG
Organism: uncultured Acidimicrobiaceae bacterium; assembly: GCA_963737015.1. Lineage (GTDB taxonomy): Bacteria > Actinomycetota > Acidimicrobiia > Acidimicrobiales > UBA8190 > CAVTQZ01. Next base: position 664,122 of record CAVTQZ010000001.1, read on the forward strand.
GCGAATGCGGCGCATCGGGATCTTCGGTGGGACGTTCGATCCCGTCCACATCGGACATCTGGTCGCTGCCACGTGGTGCCGCGACGACCTCGAGCTGGACCTCATCATGCTGACGGTCGCAAACGAGCCCTGGCAAAAGGTCGGCACGAGGCGTGTCTCGAGCCCCGAAGACCGTTTCTCAGTGCTCCAGGCGGCAGTCGAATCTGTGGACCGGGTGGAGGCGAGCAGGCTCGAGCTCGACCGCGGCGGCCCCAGCTACACCGCTGACACCGTGCGCGAGCTGGAAGAGAGATTCCCCGAGGCGGAGCTGTACGTCGTCGTGGGTTCGGACGTGGCGTCCGAACTTCGAAGCTGGCAACGCATCGACGAATTCGAGGACCGTGTCACCTTGGTCGTCGTCGATCGTGGGGGCGTTGTCCCCGGGGCGCCGGCCGGAGAGCATTCTCAATGGTCGGGTCGCAAGCGAAAGGTCCGGATGCCGACGATCGAGCTCTCGAGCAGCGAGCTTCGTCAACGACTGCGCGACGGCCTCAGCGTGGACTTTCTCATCCCCGAACCGGCGATCCGTCGCATCCGCGATTTGGGTATGTACTCTGTCGGTAGATGAGGAGCTCGAGCTCTCTGGATGGGCGTGGCGGGTAGCCGGGTATGACCGCTCCCGCCCGTCAGGTCCTGGCGGGTCGAGAGCGGGAGGCCGTCCCTGAAGCTGCTTTCATCGCAGCGCGCGCTGCTGAAGCGAAGCTGGCTAATCGCACGGTCGTGCTGGCCATGGGTGAGCTCCTCGGGGTTACCGATGCCTTCGTGTTGACGAGTGGCCGCAACTCGCGTCAGGTGCGAACCCTTTCCGAAGAGATCGAGCACCAGGTCAAGCAGGAGACGGGGCGGATTCCCTTCGGTGTCGAGGGTTTGCGGGATCTCCAATGGGTGCTCATCGATTACGGCGACTTCGTGGTCCACGTCTTCCACGAGGAGACCCGCGATTACTACGACCTCGAACGCCTGTGGGGCAACGCGCCACGCGTCGACTGGGCCGGCGCCGGCGAGGAGCGCTAGGGATCGTCAACCCGCCCCGTGCTGCGACGGCGCGGGAGGCGCGAGAGACGGGAACTGTGCGGTGTTGACGACGGGCACTTGGGCTCCGCTGTCCACCGGAACCTCGATCGGCTGACCGCCGAGCTGGAACGTCACGGCATTCACCTGGACCGTGGGGATCGAGGAGACGGTGAAGACCATCTGTGCCACCGCCACCACCTGCGCTCGTCCGACGAGCTGTCCGAAGGTGCCGCCGACGTCCACCGTCGCAAGGCCCGAGGTGTCGACGCTCGCGCCGACGATGGTCGTCTGTGGAGGGATCGCGCTCTGAAGGCCCGCAGCGGTTTCCGTCTGGGTGGGTCCCTGCACGAGCACCTCGAGGATCGAGGCCATTGTGTCCTGAGAGGCCGCAACCTCGCGCTCCACGGCGACGAGATGACCGGAGGGGTCGAGCATGAAGATGCGCACCGCGGCGGCTCTGGGCGAGAGCAGTCTCGGCGTCGTGGTGGGTGGACTCGATGGTCCGAGGAGGCCGAAGGGGACCGCCGTCTTCGACAGCGCGGTCGGTCCGTTGTCGTTCGGTACCCCGCACCCGAAGACGAGGAGGCCGCCGAGCGCTATGAGGAGAGCCGCCGGTGCCAGGTGTCTGGGCGAGCGTCTCACCTGGCCCTCACCGGCGGCCGAGGCTCCGTGTCGCGTCCGTCGGCTTGGCCCGCTCCTGCGGCGCCATTCGCAACAGCTGGTGAAGATTCTTCAGCAACTGACCCGGCTCTTGGCTGCGCTGTGGTCGCCTCGGCGAGAGCTTCGGGGCCGTGCTCGTCCCGGCCGCCGCTTCGTTCCAGGGGCAGCTCCACTACGAAACGGTTCTCGCCGTCATCCGAGCTCTCGACCCAGACGCGTCCCCCGTGGAGCCGCACGTGCTCTGCCACGAGCGACAGCCCGAGCCCCGTTCCGTCGGTCACGCCGCGTCGGCGCGCCGCGTCGCCGCGGTAGAAGCGCTCGAATATGCGCTCGCGTTCGGATGCCGGGACCCCCGGCCCGCGGTCCGCGACGACGAGCCTCACGGCACCCGGCGACCTCTCCACCGCCAGGCGGGTCACACCTCCTGCGTACTGCCTGGCGTTCGCCACGAGGTTTGCGACCACGCGCTCGATCCTGCGTTTGTCCACGGCGAGGGTCGTTTGCCTCACCTTCGGATCGATCTCTACCGGCGCGCCTTTGGCGTCCGAGGTCTGCGCGAGCTGCACGGCGAGCTCGGCGGCATTGACCTCGTCGAGAAGAAGCTCGGCCGATCCGGTGTCTGCCCTGCTGATCTCGAGGAGGTCGTCGACCATCTGTTGAAAACGGCGTATTTCCGAGTTGAGGAGGTCGAGCGCGCGACGGCCGCGCGCGGGCAGCTCTTCCTTGTGGGCCTCTAGAACGCCGACGGAGGTCGCCAGTGTGGTGAGAGGCGACCTGAGCTCGTGGCTCACGTCCGAGGTGAAGCGGACCTCGCGGTTGATGCGCGCGACGACGGCATCGGCCATGCGGTTGAACGACCCGGCCAAGGCCGAAAGGTCGGAGTCGTCACCGGCGGCCAGCCGAGTGTCGAGCTTGCCGCCTGCGATCGTCTCGGCAGCCTTGGAGACGACACCTAGGGGGCGAAGCGCTCTCGTGCTCGCCCACCTTCCGATGACCGCTCCGGCGACCGTCGTGATGAGAGCCGCCCCGCCGAGAGCCAATGCGAGGATCTGCAACGTGCGACCCAGCTCGTCTAGCGAGAAGACTTCGAAGTATGCGGCGTTGGCAGCGGGCAGAGGGATACCGACGACCATCTGCGGTGATCCCGCCAGCGAGAAATGCTGGGTGGCCGGGCTGCCTTGGAGGACCAGAGACCGCAGCCCGGCGGGTATGGCTTCCTCCCCGACCGACAAAGAGGTCGCGTGCCATTGTCCGTTTTGCTCGAGCACCGAAAGGGACCCCGGAACGGTGTCGAGCGAAGCGAGCAACTGTGTCACGTCGGCCTTCTTGCCGAGGAGTGACGAGCGCGCGAAGGAGGCGTTTACGTAGGCCTGCCTGAGGATCGCGCCCTCGCGTTCGTGGAGGATGAACTGCCGCGCGGCGAAGTAGGTGAGAGCCGCCATCGCCGCCGACAGGACGAGTGCGCCGAGCGCGAAAGTCGTGGTGACCCTCGCCCGCAGCCCGAGTTGATGCCACGGTAGGAACCTGCTCGGCCGGGATTCAGGTCCCGCTGTGCTGCTGTGGCGTCGCAGGTGGCGCACGGGTCAGACGGCGAGTTTGTAGCCCATGCCCCGCACCGTGAGGATGTGGCGCGGCGACGCGGGGTCCGACTCGATCTTCGTGCGGAGCCTCCGTATGTGCACGTCGACGAGCCTCCCGTCGCCGAAGTAGTCGTAGCCCCACACGCGATCGAGAAGCTGTTCACGGCTGAGGACCTTCCCGGGATTGGCTGCCATCTCGCACAAGAGTCTGAACTCGGTGCGGGTGCAATGGACCTCCTCGCGACCTCTCAGCACCGTTCCTTCGTCGGGGCGCACCTCGATGTCACCGAACGAGAACATGCTCGGCTCTCCGGCCGATCGTGCGCGGCGCAACAGAGCCCTGATGCGCGCCGCGAGTTCTTTTACGACGAAGGGCTTCGTCACGTAGTCGTCGGCTCCCGCCTCGAGGCCCGCGACGACGTCGTGGGTGTCGGTGCGAGCCGTCACCATGATCACCGGCACGGCGCTCTGGCGACGAAGACGTCTACAACACTCGAAGCCGTCGATGCCCGGGAGCATGAGGTCGATCAGGACCACGTCTGCCGGCAACTCCGTGAACGTCTCGAGCGCAGCCTCCCCCGACGAAGCCTCCGAGATCTCGTACCCCTCGTCCTCGAGCGCAAGGCGGGTGGAGGTGCGGATCCTCTCGTCGTCCTCCACGAGCAGGATCCTGCTGCTCACCGAGCTGTCTCCCTCCGTGCGCCGCTCAGGACTCGAGCCAGATCTGGGTGGGCCATATCGTCCCCACGATCATGCCGTAAGCCTTTGTCCCTGAGGGGGTCGTGGGGTTGTTGAAGTTCTGGACCTTGCCCTCCGCCACGATCGCCCAGACCGCGCGGTCGTAGAAGATGTAGGGAAGGTCCTGGGCGAAGCGCTCTGCGACCTGCTGATAGGCATGCGCACGGACAGCGGGGTCAGACGATCTCCTGCCTTGCTGGAGGAACGTCTCGACCTGCGGGTCGGTGTTTCTCGCGAAGTTGGTGGCAATGCTTCCGAAGATCGTGGTGGGGCTCCAGAAGACATAGTTGAGGTCCGGGTCGACCGCCGCGAACTGCCGCCACTCGTAAGCCTGGAACTTTCCAGCGAGCGCATTGTTGATGAAGTCGGCTTGCTGGAACGTTGCCAGTGACACCTTCATGCCGACCTGCTCGAGCTGTGACTGCAGGAACTGCGCGGCCTGCACGGCCGCAGAGGACGTGGTCGACCCGAACGTGAAGGAAACCGGCTGCCCGGTAGAGGCTTGAACCTCCTGGATCAGCGCCTTGGCGCGTGCAGGGTTGTAGGAGGGATAGCTCGTAGGCGCGTAATAAGGGGTTCCCGACACGAAGGGCTGTGTCGCTTCGGGATTCAGGTTCTTGTTGATCACGGTCCTGTATGCGCCCAGGTCGATGGCCATTGCCATTGCCTGGCGAACGCGGCAGGTCGTTCATCGGAGCCTCTGCGAGGTTGAGCAGTATGAAGTCCATGTCGGGTTCGCCCGTGACACCTTCGAGGTCGTCGATGAAGCCGTAAGAGGAATTCGCTCGGAACTGGTCGATTATCTGAGCTACATCTGTGTGCATGAGGTTGATGGTCCCTGCGAGCAGCGAGCTCGAGCGCGAATCCGGATCCGGGATCGGCCTGAAGGTGATCGCGTCGAGATAGGGCATGCCGGGTCTCCAGTAGGACTGGTTGCGGGTGAGGGCGAAGTGGTCGTTCGGCACCCAGGCCTCGTACTTGAAGGGCCCCGTCCCCACGGGGATCACCTGGCCGCTGCCCGAAGACTGAGCGATCACCGAGGGGCCGACCACATAACCGGCGTTTCCGCCGACCCCCCCGGCGAGGTAGTAGTCGAAGGGAACCCAGGGTTGCTTGAGCGTGATGGTGACCTGCTGAGCGCTCGTCGCATTGACGCTCTCTATCAGCGGCTTCAAAGCGACCGAGCCGAGCTCTCCACCGACGATGTGGTTGATGCTGTTGGCGATCGCGTGCGCGTCGCAGACGGACCCGTCGTGGAACACCACCCCCGGACGGGCGGTGATCGTCCACACCGAGAAGTCGCTGTTCGCAGTGACCGCCTGCGCGAGGTACGGCTGGACGGACCCGTCGGAGGCGATGATGGTGAGCGGGTCGTAGACGCTTCTGGCGTAGAGCACCCCAGACTCGTCGAAGCGGGCCACTGCGGGGTCGAGACTCGATTGCTCTGCTTCTACGCCGAAGACCAAAGAGCCACCCCGGCGTGCAGGCGCGGAGGAGACCCCGTCCCTCGAGCCGCTGCGCAGCGAGCGTGTCGATCCGGAGCTGCAGGCGGACAGAAGCGTGCCGCCGCCGAGCCCGGCAGCGGCGATGCCGGCGGCGCCTAGAAGACCGTGTGCGAGGAACGAACGACGGTCGATGCTCCTTGCCACGGCCCCCTCCTAGATCACTTCGGTGCCCAACCCACGCTGTGTCGAGGTGCGGCTCGAAACGGCGGGGGCACCCCGGCGTGCGACACCGACGCCGGCACGGGCACCGCAAAATGATAGTTCCCCGGAATTTCCCGTACGGGCAGGTAGCGTCGTGAAATGGCCTGGGACACCGACGAGTTCTCCCTGTCTCTCGAAGGGCGATCTCTCGAGACGCTTCGCGCGTACAGGTGCGACGTCGAGTCGTTCATATCCTGGGCCGAACGAACGGGTGCGACGCGCCCGGCAGACGTGAGCCGGATCATGCTCCGCCGGTACCTGGCCTACCTCTCGACGCGCAAGTACGCGAGGACGACCATCTCGCGAAAGGCGGCGGCGTTGCGCTCTTACTTTGCGTGGCTCTCGAAGCGCGGGGTCCTCACCACGGACCCCGCCAGGACTCTTTCGGCTCCTGGTGGCCGGTCGCGCCTTCCGCGTGTGCTCGACCGCAGCGAGGTCGAGGAGCTCCTCGACCACCCTCGTGCCGACTACGCCGGCGTGGACAGCCCGCCCGCGAGGGCATTCGAGCTGCGCGACGAGGCTGTCCTCGAGCTCCTCTACGGATGCGGCTTGCGTGTCTCGGAGCTCTGCGGGCTCGACATCGCCGATGTCGAGGTTCGCGCGCTCACAGTGTCCGTCTGGGGCAAGGGAGGAAGGGAAAGGAAGCTGCCGATGCACGAGCGATGCGGCGGACTGCTCGCTCGCTGGATCTCGCAGGGCCGCCCGATGGTGGTCACGGAGGACTCCCCGGCGGAGGCGCTCTTCTTGAACCGCTCGGCGCGTCGTCTCGGTCCCCGGGACGTGAGGCGCATCTTGGATCGCCGGAGCGCGGTCCCCACTCATCCTCACGCTCTTCGCCACAGCTTCGCCACGCACCTTCTCGACGGCGGAGCGGACTTGCGCGTCGTCCAGGAGCTGCTCGGGCATGCCAGCCTCCAGACCACGCAGGTCTACACTCACGTGAGCAAAGAAAGGCTGCTCTCTGTGTACGGAGCTACCCATCCCCGTGCCTAGGGGGAGACGGCTGTGACAACGGACGAAGACGCTTCTGCAGCCTCCACGGCACGACTGTGGCAGGAGTACAAGCGCAACAGCGACCGTTCCATCCGTGACCAGCTGATCGTCTTGTACTCGCCACTGGTCAAGTACGTCGCCGCCCGGGTGGCGGTTGGCCTGCCCCAACACGTCGACGGCGCCGACCTGGTGAGCTACGGGATCATCGGCCTCATCGACGCGATCGACCGTTTCGACCCTGTGCGGCAGGTGAAGTTCGAGACCTACGCGATCCCTCGCATCCGGGGGGCGATCATCGACGAGTTGCGCGCGATCGACTGGGTTCCGCGTTCGGTCCGGGCGAAGGCTCGTGCACTCGAACAGGCGTACGCGACCCTCGAGGCGACACTGCTTCGCACCCCCACCGACTCTGAGGTCGCCTCCGAGCTCGACATGTCGGAGAAGGACCTCCAGGACCTTCTCCGACAGCTCTCGTTCGTCGGGGTGGCGGCCCTCGACGAGGTGTTCTCGGTGGGCGGCGAGAGAGGCCAGCGCACGAGCCTCGGGGACACCATTCCCGATGCCACGCCGGGGCCCGCGGCGGTCTTCGACGACAAGGAATCGAAGGAGATCCTCGCCGAGGCGATCATGCACCTCGGAGAACGTGAGCGAACCGTCCTTTCTCTCTACTACTACGAAGGTCTCACGCTCGCCGAGATCGGCGAGATCCTCGGGGTGACAGAGTCAAGGGTCTGTCAGATCCACACCAAGGCAGTGCTGCAGCTGAGGGCCCGCCTGAACGACCGGACATCGGAAAAGGCCGACGCCCGCCCCAACGACAAGGGTCGGCGCGAGGGGACGCAGTCCGACCGGGCGGCCTCCGCTAGGCTCTGAGCGCTCACCTTCGGTGAGCCGCGCGCCATGTGGCGCGTGCGACCTTGGGAAGCAAATAATCACCCGGGCGCGTCCACGGTCGTCCCCAAACGAGGGGGCGCAGCACCCGGGGAAGACGAACCGATGGGAGGACCACCCGTGGCCGTCGTAACGACACGGCAGCTGCTCGAGGCCGGGATGCACTTCGGCCATCAGACTCGCCGGTGGAACCCGAAGATGCGCCGCTTCATCCTTGGCGAGCGCAACGGGATCTACATCATCGACCTTCGCAGGACACTCGAGGGACTCGAACAGGCGTACTCGTACGTGAGGGACCTCGTATCCCGCGGCGGAGTGCTCCTGTTCGTGGGCACGAAGAAACAGACACAAGGGCCCATCGCCACCTACGCCCGAGCGTGCGGTATGCCCTACGTGAACGAGCGCTGGCTCGGCGGGATGCTGACCAACTTCGCGACGATCTCGTCCAGGGTGGGGAAGCTACGCGAGTACCAAGGGATGGAGCGCGCCGGCGACTTCGACGCGATGCCCAAGAAAGAAGGGCTGCGTCATCGGCGTGAGCTCGAGAAGTTGCGTAGGAACCTCGGGGGGATCGCAGATCTCGACAGGCTTCCCGACGCGATCTTCGTGATCGACACGAAGAAGGAGCACATCGCCGTCACCGAGGCAAACAAGCTGAACATGCCGATCGTCGCCGTGGTCGATACCAACTGCGATCCCGACGTGATCACCTACGTGATCCCGGGCAACGACGATGCGATTCGTTCGGGAGCTCTCATGTGCCGGGTGATGGCCGAAGCGGTGGTCGAAGGGCGCTGGGTGGCGGAACACCGCGAGGGGGCTCAGAGGGCCGCTCAGCAGCGGAGCGAAGATCGCCTCGCACAAGAGGCGGCCTCGGGTCCGCAGGAACCGGCTCCGCATGAAACGGAAGTGGTGGAGCCCGAAGGGCCTGACGCCGCGGCTGTGGGCGCGACGACGGCGCCGGGCGCCGCAGGCGGATCAGATGGCCAGGGACAGGCGGCCGAGGAAACGACACAGGAGAGCTGAGCAGCTTTGGCGAACATCTCTACACAGGACATAGCAGCCCTCCGGCGCCAGACAGGCGCCGGCATCCTGGACGTCAAGCGCGCTCTCGAGGAGACCGGCGGCGACATGGAGGCTGCGGGTAAGTGGCTCAGGGAGAAAGGTCTCTCCGGTGCGAAGAAGCTCGCCGGCCGCGAGGCCTCTGAAGGAGCGGTCGCGCTTGCGGTCTCAGCCCGCAATGCCGCCATCGTCGAGCTGCGCTGCGAGACGGACTTCGTTGCGAAGTCCGACTCGTTCGTCTCGCTGACGGACGAGCTGGCGCAGCTGGTGGCGTCCAAGGGGACGCAGGCTGCCGAAGAGAGGTCCGATGCGATCGACGAGCTTCGGGCGACCCTGAAGGAGAACATCTCTGTCGGCGAGATCGTGAGGTTCGAGCTCGGCGACGACTCGGTGGTCGGCTCGTACCTGCACGTGCAGTCCGGCCGGGGAGTCAACGCGGTGCTCGTCGAGCTGCGCGGCGGCTCGGAGGAGCTCGCGCACGACGTCGCCGTCCACATCGCGTTCGCGCGCCCGAGCTACGTGCGGCGGGAGGACGTGCCGCAATCAGAGGTCGAGGCCGAACGCGAGACGCTCGAGAAGATCTCCCGCAACGAGGGCAAGCCTGAGGCGGCCCTCGGGAAGGTCGTCGAGGGCCGGCTGAGCGGGTGGTACGCCGAAAGGGTGCTGTTGGAGCAGAAGTACGCCCGTGACGAGAAAAAGACGATCGCTCAGCTTCTCGGCGAGGCGGAAGTTGTGCGTTTCGCGCAGGTAGTCGTCGGCGGCTGACGGGCCCCCGAGGTGGAGCCGATACCGAGCGCCACCGCGCAGGAGGCCTCTCGGCCGCGACGGGTCGTCCTCAAGATGTCCGGCGAAGCTCTCGCTTCGTCGGCTTCCGACGAGACGATCGACGCCGTCGTGGTGGAGAGGCTCGCCCACGAGATCGCAGAGGCACGCGACGAGCTCGACCTCGAGCTCGCGATCATGGTCGGTGGCGGCAACATCTGGCGGGGCACCACCGGCGCCGGCCAGGGCATCGACCGCACTACCTCGGACACGATGGGCATGCTCGCCACGGTCATAAACGCGCTCGCGCTCCAGGACGCCGTAGAGCGTTTCGGTCAGCCCACCCGCGTCCTCTCCGCCGTGCAGATGGCCGAGGTCGCAGAGCCCTACATCCGCCGACGTGCGATAAGGCATCTTCAGAAAGGCCGGGTCGTGATCTTCGCCGCCGGCATGGGGAACCCCTACTTCACCACGGACACATCGGCGGCTCTTCGCGCAGCCGAGATCGAGGCCGAGATCCTCCTGAAGGGCACCCACTCAGGTGTGGACGGCGTCTACAGCGCCGACCCGAAGCTCGACCTCTCCGCTATGCGGTACGACGAGCTCACCTTCATGGAGGTCGTGAACAAGGACCTACGCATCATGGACCTCACCGCGATCACGTTCTGCAAGGACAACCAGCTGCCGGTTTTGGTGTTCGACCTGATGGGTCAAGGCAACCTCCGTCGCGCCCTCGCGGGGGAGGAGATCGGTACGCTTATCAAGTGAGTGGGACCCTGGCGAGCCGAGCGGCGACGTCACCGTGAGCGACGGTGAGCTGGCACAGCTCGCATTGACCGACGCCAAGGAGCGGATGGAAAAGGCCGTAGCGCACACCCAGGCTGAATTCGGTTCGGTCCGCACCGGACGCGCAGCGTCGGGCCTCGTCGAGCATCTCACGGTTGACGCATATGGAGGCGAAGTCGAGCTCCGTCAGATCGCCGGACTGAGCGTCCCCGAGGCGCGGCTGCTCGTCATCTCGCCCTACGACCGCTCCACACTCGCGAGCATCGAGAAGGCCATACAGGCTTCCGATCTCGGAATCACTCCGTCCAACGACGGAAACGTGATCCGCCTCGCCTTCCCGCCCCTCACCGAGGAGCGGCGAAAGGAGCTCGTGAAGGTCGTCAAGCACAAGGCGGAGGAGGGGCGCGTCGCCGTCCGAAACCTCCGCCGCGCGGTCAGACACGACCTCGAGTCGTTGCAACACGATGGCGAGCTCTCCTCGGACGAGCTCGAGCGCACAGAGCGCGAGCTGGAGAAGCTCACTCAAGAAATGGTGGCCCAGATCGAGAAGCTCCTTGCTCACAAAGAGCAAGAGCTGCTCGAGATCTGACGCGCGTCCGGGGAGGGCGAATTGGACGAGTCCGACGATTTTGAGAGCGACAATCCGGAGACTGAAGAGCCGATAACAGAGCGGGTGCGGATCTTCGGTGCGGAGACCGCCGAGACGATCGCTCAGTCAGCTCGATCATCTTCCGAACGGCAGGGCACGGAGGCGCCGGAGTACGAAGCCTGGTCCGCCTCGGACGACATCTCCGAGAAGAAGGGCCCACAGGCCTCGCGATATGTGCCGGGCGAGCCGAGTGGCGCGAACCCGGCTCTTCCGCACTGGGCCGATCCGCCCACCGGGCAGGTCCCGGCGATCATCGACCGCCGCGGTGACGATGCTCTCTCCGACCCCCTCACTCCGCCCGGGGGCGGGCCGTCGTGGCGCGAGCACGAACACGAGTGGGACGACATAGCTTTCGAGCCGTCCCTCCTTGCGGACGACGACACACGCGTCGGTGCCATGGAGGACAGGCCGCTGTCCGAACGTCGCCCCTGGGAGTTCGACGACTTCACCGAGCGCGACGCTCCCGAAGAACGCCCCACCCGGGCTCCTCGTGGCGGTCGGACCCGGAGCTGGACGGGCGAGCCGAAGTGGGCGGACGACCCCGAGGGCGAGGACGACGATGGCACCTTCTCCGGCTCGAAGTGGTGGGAGGAGGACACCGAACCTCCGGGCATCCAAGTCGCATCGGCGCAGGCCGCCTCCGAAGCGTCCGGAAGCTCGGCCACCGAGGACGCGACGACGACGCGTCTGAGCATCCCGAGCACGTCGGGTGCGGGGCGCGACGCCTCGGCAGACACCGACAACACCCTCGTGGCGTCCATCAGCTCGTCGCCCCTCAGGAGCGCTGCGCGCTCGGCGGGAGCGTCGTCGTCGCGCAGGCGCGCCAACCGTAACCGCCGTCCGCCTCGTCCCGGTACGGGGAGCGGCGACGCGACGGGGAGCGGCACCGGGCGCAGCGTGCCTGTCGCCATCGCCACCGGTGTGGGTTTCGCCGTCGTGGCGCTCGCGTGTTTCTCCGCCGGCTCGGTCGCGATGCTCGTGCTCTCGGCGGTGGTGGTCACCCTCGCGGCAGCCGAGTGCTACGCGGCTTTCCGCCGCGCCGGTCGCAAGCCGGCGACCCTGCTCGGGCTCGTGGCCACGGTCGGCGTCATGGTGACGGCGTACTCGAAGGGCGTCGCTGCGCTACCGCTCGTCCTGGCGCTCCTCGCGATGACCGCGATGGTCTGGTACCTGATCGGCGTCGAGCACGGCTCGCCGCTCGAAGGCATCTCGTCGACCGTCTTCGGCTTCGTATGGGTCGGGCTCCTCGGGTCGTTCGCGGGGCTCATGCTCGCCCCGAGCCAGTACCCCCACCGCCACGGCGTCGCCTTCTTGCTCGGGGCGGTCGTGGCGACGGTCGCAGAGGACGTGGGCGCCCTGGCCATCGGGGGATGGCTGGGCCGCCACCCCCTCGCGCCGAAGGTGAGCCCGAACAAGACCTGGGAGGGCCTCATCGGAGGGGCCGTGCTCGCCATCGCCGCGTCGGTGGGCATCACCGGCCAAGTCCATCCCTGGACGCCTTCGAAGGCGGTGGCGCTCGGGGTCGTGGTCGCCGTGATCGCCCCGATAGGCGATCTGTGCGAATCGCTCATCAAGCGTGACCTGCGCCTGAAGGACATGGGATCTCTCCTGCCCGGACACGGGGGGATCCTCGACCGCGTCGACGGTCTGCTCTTCGTCCTGCCGGCGACCTATTACCTCGTGAGGCTCCTCCACCTCGGCTGAGCCTCCCGAGCAGAGATGCCCACGTTCGTCGGGCACACTTGGTGACATGGCGTCGACGACATGGTGTTGAACACCGCCCGGCCCGGGGGGCCCGTGCCGGTGAGCATCCTCGGCTCCACCGGCTCGATCGGGACCCAGGCGCTCGACGTGGTGCGAAGCGCCCCCGGACGTTTCCGGGTGGTCGCCCTCGGGGCAGGGACGGACCTCGCGAAGCTCGCGGCTCAGGCACGCGAGTGGCGGCCCGAGGTCGTCGTGATCTCCGACGCGTCGCTTGCCACGAAGCTCGAGGGCGAGGTACCGGTGGGGACCGAGGTGCTGGCAGGGGAGGAGGGACTGGCAGAGGCGGCGCGCACCGGCGATGTCGTGTTGAACGCCGTCGTCGGATTCGCGGGGCTTCCCGTGACCCTGGCCGCGCTCGAGGCGGGCAAGCGCTTGGCGCTCGCGAACAAGGAGTCGCTCATCGCCGGCGCGCCGGTAGTTCGCGTCGCGCGGGCGACCCTCGGTGCCGAGATCGTCCCGGTGGACTCCGAGCACTGCGCCCTCCATCAGTGCCTGAGGAGCTCGAGTGCAATGACGGAGGTCGCCCGCTTGGTTCTCACCGCGAGCGGCGGGCCCTTTCGCGGCAGGTCGGCGCCGGAGCTGGGCTCGGTCACCGTCGACGAGGCGCTCGCTCACCCGACTTGGAACATGGGTCCGAAGGTCACCGTCGACTCCTCGACGCTCATGAACAAGGGGCTCGAGGTCCTCGAGGCTCACGAGTTGTTCGGCGTCGGATTCGACGACATCGAGGTGCTGATACACCCCCAGTCGATAGTCCACTCCATGGTGGCGTTCACCGACGGAGCGGTCATCGCTCAGCTGTCGCGCCCGGACATGCGTCTGCCGATCGGATATGCGCTCGGTTACCCGCAGCGGCTCGAGACACCTTTCGGCGCGATCGAATGGTCTGAGCTCTCACGTCTCGACTTCGAGCTTCCGAACAGAGAGGTCTTCCAGTGTCTGTCGCTCGCCGAGGAGGCAGGGCGCGACGGCGGGATGGCACCGGCGTGGCTCAACGCGGGCAATGAGGTGGCGGTCGCCGGCTTCCTGGACGGCAGGATCCGGTGGGCACAGATCGCCGAGGTGGTGGCGGACACGCTGGAGGCCGTCGAGCAAAGCCCTGCCACAGGGGCCGCCGACGTGGTGGAGGCCGACCGGCGTGCCAGGCTGTTCGCGGAGAGGTCCTTGCGGACCCGCGAAGGTTCCACCTGAGCATGCCGACAATCCCAACGTGAACTACCGGGCCGACGACCACGTAAACAGGGGAGTGAGAGACAACAAGTCACTCCTTCAGCTCCTCGCCATCGTCGCGCTCGTAGTGATCGCCGCCATCGCCACACACACGACGAACGTCCTCATAGTCATCGTCGCCCTCGCGATCATGATCATGATCCACGAGCTCGGCCACTTTGCAACGGCCAAGTGGAGCCACATGAAGGTGACGGAATACTTCCTCGGTTTCGGACCGCGGCTCTGGTCGGTCCGCAGGGGAGAGACCGAGTACGGAATCAAGGCCATCCCGGCCGGGGGCTACGTGAAGATCATCGGGATGACCAACACCGAAGAGGTCGACCCGCAAGACGAGCCGCGCACCTATAGGCAGCAGCCCTTCCACAATCGGCTCATGGTCGCGGTCGCAGGATCAGCGATGCACGCGGTGATGGCTTTCGTCCTGATCTGGGGGTTGCTCGTCTTCATAGGCACGCCGGCGCCCAACGAGGTCGCGATCACCTCGTTCTCACCGCTGGCCCACGGCGCCGATCCCGCACGTGCGGCGGGGTTCCACGTAGGTGACGTCATAAGGAGCGTCGACGGCAAGAAGGTCAACTCCTCTGACCAGTTGGTGAATTCGGTGTCGAAGAAGTCTGGCGTAGCGGTCACCTTCGTCGTCGAACGCTCCGGTCATGAAAAGACGATCGTCGTCACCCCCGAGGCGACTAAGGGCTCGGGCTCGACCGCCACCGACGCGCGGATCGGGGTGGAGATCGGTGGTGGCCCGGACACGAAGTCCAACCCGTTCACGGCGCTCGGGCGTGCGACGATCGACCTGGGACGCGCAATCTCCTCGTCGGTGTCCGCTCTCGGACAGGTCTTCTCCCCGCACGGCGTATCGAACTACCTCCACGACCTCACCAACCGTGCAGCCGCGAACAAGGCCGCACAGAACGGGACGCGCATCGAGTCGATCTATGGGGCCGTCCGGACCGCTACCCAGGGGGCCCAGGCGGGAGCGGCCCAGCTGATAGAGGTGCTCGTCGCGATCAACGTCTTCGTCGGGATGTTCAACCTGCTACCGATGTTCCCCCTCGACGGCGGTCACGTCGTCGTCGCCGTCTACGAGCGCATCCGGTCGCGCCGGGGAAGGAACTATCACGCGGACGTGACCAAGCTCATGCCGATCGCCTACGCCTTCGTGCTCTTCTTCGGCTTCATCGTGGTGAGCTCGCTGTACCTCGACATCACCCACCCAGTGGCGAACCCGTTCCAGTGAGCTCTCGCCACGACGTGACCGGCGAGGTCGCCGTGCCGGTTGCGCCGACCGCCGGCCGTAGAGTGGGGCGATGAGCCGTCCGGTCTCAGCTCTGCCCGAGCGAAGGCCGACACGACGGATCCACGTGGGTGAAGTCGCCGTCGGCGGGGGAGCGCCGATCTCGGTGCAGTCCATGACCACGACGAAGACGGCGGACGTCGAGGGCACACTCGCCCAGATCTACGCGCTTGCCGCGGCTGGTGCGGACATCGTGCGCTGTACCTGCAACGAGCAGGAAGCCGCGGAGGGTCTCGCGCACATCGTGCCGCGTTCGCCGGTCCCGATCGTCGCCGACATCCACTTCCACCACGAGATGGCTCTCGCCGCACTCGAAGCCGGAGTTGCTGCGCTTCGCCTGAACCCCGGCAACCTGCGAAAGGAAGCCGAGATCAAGCAAGTGGCCTCGGAGGCGAAGGACCGCGGGGTCCCGATACGGGTGGGGGTGAACGCCGGGTCGCTTCACCCCGAGCTCTACAAGCGTTTCGGCGGCGCCACGCCCGAGGCACTCGTGGAGTCGGCGCGCATGGAGATCGGGTACCTGGAGGACGTCGGGTTCACCGACATAAAGATCTCCGTGAAGGCATCGGCGGTGCCGTTGATGGTTGCCGCCTACCGGCTGGCCTCCGAGACCTTCGACTACCCGCTGCACCTGGGCGTGACGGAGGCCGGACCGCCGCCGGCGGGCTTGATAAAGGGGACCGCCGGCATCGGAACTCTGCTCGCAGAAGGCGTCGGCGACACGATCCGGTACTCGCTCACGGCTGACCCGGTCGAGGAGGCAAAAGCCGGCCGCCAGCTCCTCGAGTACCTGGGCCTGCGCGAGCGCAAGGGCCTCGATCTGATCGCCTGCCCGAGCTGCGGGCGCGCGGAGATCGACGTCATCAAGGTCGCGCAGCAGGCCCAGGCGGCGCTCGAGTCGCGCAACCTGCCGCTACAGGTGGCGGTCATGGGCTGCGTCGTCAACGGTCCGGGAGAGGCCCGTGAGGCGGACCTCGGCATCGCCGCCGGCCGGAAAAAGGGACATCTCTTCATAAAGGGGAAGATCGTGCGGGTCGTTCCCGAGGCGGAGATGGTCGACGCCCTCGTCGAGGAGGCGGAGAAGATCGTCGCAGAGGGCCTCGAGGCGCGACTCGCCGCAGCCGAAGACGGCGCCGAAGAAGAAGCGGCCGCCGACCGTCGCGTGCTCGTGGAGGAGAAAGGCGCTGACGTGAACCGCTCCTCGCAGAAGATCGACATGATCCGAAAGGCGGTCCGTCGGGACGAGGATCAGTAGGCCCGGCCCACCACCGCAATCTGCTCTTCGGTTCCGTCCGTCTCGTCGGTTTCGCCGTGCAGGAGCCTCACCGAAGCCCCCGCCTCGTTGATCGCCAGCTCGCCGGCTCCCTCCACCAGAGATGCCCGGAGGCTCGCGAAGCCGTTTCGGCTCGCCTCGATGGCCTCGTCGATGCTCGCAGCGTGGGTCGTCCTGGCCCGACGGAATCCATCGGCCTCTTCGAACAGGGCGCGCTGTGCCTGGCCGAGAGCCTCTCTCACGAGTTGCGCCGTCTGTCCCAGAGCGACCTTCGTCTTCGTCCCGTCGTCGCGCCTCGAAAGGACGACGCTGTCCTCCTTCAGGTCGCGCGGCCCGACCTCGATGCGCACGGGAACTCCCTTCAGCTCCCATTCGACGACGCGGCGGCCGAACGAGGTGTCGATGCGCGAGTCGAGCTCGGCGCGGAGGCCGGTTTCACGCAGCTCGGCTGTAAGGGCCTGTGCCTTCGTACCTGCACCGTCCTCGTCGCGCACGAGAAGCACGACCACCTGCACCGGCGCGAGGTTCGGCGGGAGTCGCAGGCCCTTGTCGTCCCCGTGGGCCATCACCAAAGCGCCCATCATGCGGGTCGAGGTGCCCCACGACGTCTGCCATGCGAATTGCCGGGTTCCCGTGCTGTCGAGGTAGGTGATGTCGAACGCACGCGAGAAGTTCTGTCCGAGCTCGTGACTGGTGCCCATCTGCAGGGCCTTTCCGTCGCGCATCATGGCCTCGCAGGTCCACGTCGTGACCGCACCGGGAAAGCGCTCGCGCTCGGTCTTGCGTCCCACGAGGACTGGTATGGCGAGGACGTTCACCATGAAGTCCTCGTAGATCTTCCGAAGGACGTGCAAGGCGAAGTCCCTCGCGTGCGTCTCGGTCGCGTGGGCGGTGTGACCCTCCTGCCACAGGAACTCGGTCGTCCTCAGAAAGAGCCTCGGGCGCATCTCCCAGCGCACGACGTTGCACCACTGGTTGAGGAGCATCGGGAGGTCGCGGTGGCTATGGACCCACTTGGCGAAGAACGAGTTGATCACCGTCTCGCTGGTCGGACGTATGACGACAGGCTCCTCCAGCTGCTTTCCGCCCCCGTAGGTGACCACCGCGAGCTCGGGGCTGAAGCCTTCGACGTGCTCGGCCTCGAGCTTGAGGAACGACTCCGGTATCAGGAGGGGGAAGTAGGCGTTTTGGACTCCGGCGGCCTTTATGCGCGCGTCGAGCTCGCCTTGCATGCGCTCCCAGATCGCGTATCCGTAGGGGCGGATCACCATGGTCCCCCTAACGGGGCCGTTGTCGGCCAGCTCCGCTTTGGCGAGGACGTCCTGGTACCAACGTGGGAAGTCGACCGCCTGGGGTGCGAGGATCCGCTCGCTCATCACACGGAGGCTCCGGTCGCGAACGCTTCGTGCGGCCTCGTCACGGCGACGATGGTAGGTGCTCGGCAGCCCTGTTCCTGCGACGGTGCCAGCCGTCCGTTCGTCCACGGCCGGTGTTTTTCCTCGTATCGCGGGGCTTTTCGAAAATGTGCGGCTGGTATGCTGGTCGTGCCGTTCGAACCGGGTGGAAGGTGCAGACGAAGCGTGGGCGGGCGCCCACGCTTCTCTTTTTCGCCAGTGCCTTCCGGTCGTGTCACGGTGTGAGGACGCAGGGGATCGGTCGATATCGACGGGAGGTGAGCAGTGGACGGGGAGCTCTTCAGCTTGCTCGCGTCCACTGTCGCGACCCTCGGGTTGGAGCTCGTCGAGCTGGACGTCCGAAGCGGGATGGTGAAGGTCGTCGTCGACCGCGGTGGCGGCGCGGACGTCGATCTCATCGCACAGGCGACACGCGAGGTGTCGATCGTTCTCGACTCGAACGATCCTCAGCCTGGACGCCGCTACACCCTCGAGGTCTCGAGCCCCGGGGTGGAACGACCACTTCGGACCCCTGCGCAGTTCGCACGGGCGGTGGGCGAGACGGTGTCTGTCCGCACCCTCGAAGGCGGACAAGGTGAGCGGCGCGTAAAGGGCATCCTTCGCCACGCCGACGACGAGGGGGTGGTCGTCGAAGGCGACGACCTGCCGGAAGGCACGAGGCGTCTTTCGTACTCCGAGATCGAACGCGCCCGGACCGTCTTCGAGTGGCCGGAGCCCTCGCGTGCTGCGCGCTCGCCGCGCTCTTCACACTCGCAGCGCTCTTCACACTCGCAGCATTCGTCGTCTGCATCCCAGGAGAGGGCAAGACCATGAGCCAGACGAACTTCGAATTCCTCGACGCCCTCGGCCAGATCGCGAGGGACAAGGGCATCTCGGTGGACACCCTCCTCGACGCCCTCGCCAACGCGCTCGTCGCGGCGTACAAGAGGCGCCCGGGTGCGGCCGAGGAGGCTGTCGTCACGATCGACCCCGACTCGGGTGAGATCCGGGTGTACGGACAGGAGCTCGACGAGGACGGCAATGTCGTGCGCGAGTGGGACGACACCCCTCACGACTTCGGTCGCATCGCTGCCCAGACCGCGAAGCAGGTGATCCTCCAGCGCATCCGCGAGGCGGAGCGCGACCTCAAGTACGAGGAGTACGCGGGGCGTGAAGGAGACATCGTCACGGGCATCGTTCAGCAGACCGACAACCGCTACACGCTGTTGGATCTCGGCAAGGTCGAGGCGCTGCTGCCGCAGGCCGAGCAGGTTCCCTACGAGCGTTACGAGCACGGGTCGCGCCTGAAGGCCTACATCGTCGAGGTCCGAAAGACGACGAAGGGCCCCCAGATCGTCGTGAGCCGGAGCCACCCAGGGCTCGTGAAGCGCCTGTTCGAGCTGGAGGTCCCCGAGATCTCGTCCGGGGTCGTGGAGATCCGCGCCGCGGCCCGCGAGCCCGGGCACCGGACAAAGATCGCAGTCTGGTCCAACGACCCGAACGTCGATCCTGTCGGCGCATGCGTCGGAGCGCGAGGTTCGCGTGTGCGCATGGTCACCAACGAGCTGCGAGGAGAGCGCATCGACGTCGTGCCGTTCGCGGACGACCCCGTCGATTTCATCCAGGCCGCCCTACAGCCCGCGCGTGCGCGAGGTGCGTCTCGACGAGGAGACCGGGACCGCCACCGTCATCGTCAGCGATTACCAGCTCTCGCTCGCCATCGGCAAGGAAGGCCAAAACGCACGTCTCGCGGCCCGGCTCACCGGATGGCGGATCGACATCAAGAGCGAATCGCAGCTCGCAGAGGAAGAGGCCGCCTACGACGAACAGTGGGCCGAGGGCGAGTGGGTCGAGAACGAAGCAGGCGAAATGGTCTGGCAGCCCGCCGAGGGCGGTGAAGCGGTTTCGGCCGACGAGTGGTCGAGGGCCGCGTCCGGCGACGCCGGCGGCGCACCCACAGAACCCGGCGCCACCGGCGAGCCCGGGGTTCAGCCGGAGCCCGGTGACCAACGGAACGAGGCACAGAAGGAGCCCTCGCAAGCCACGGAGGGCTCTGCATAGCGCCCGAGCGCTCCTGCGTCGGCTGCAGGCGCGTCGCACCGCCTTCGCAGCTCGTTAGGGTGACCTCGACAGCGACGGGCGAGCTGCGGATCGGCGGTGCCGGCCGCGGTGCGTGGCTCTGCAGGGACTCGGCGCCGTGCTGGGAGAGAGCGGTCCGACGCAAGGTCTTCGGTCGTGCGCTTCGAGTCGAGCTCGCTTCGGGGGCAGAAAGCCGTCTCCTCGAGGCGCTCGTCGAAGCTCGGCGCGAAGTCCGAGGCCCGAGCCGCGCATTGGCGGTGTGCGAGGATGGTGTGCCGAGCCCGAAGCCGCGTCGGAGCTCGGATCGACAAGAAAGAGGAATCTGAGAGCAGTTGCCGAAGAAGATCCGCGTCTACGAGCTGGCACGCGAGCTCGGTCTCAGCAACAAAGAAGCGCTGGACCTGGCGCTCGCGCTGGGCATCGGGGTGAAGAGCCATTCGTCGTCCATCGAGGACGCGCAGGCCGATCGCGTCCGGCGAAAGGCGGACGCAGAGGGTCTGAGGCGCCCGGTCGCGACCGAGGAGCCCGCGCCTGCCAAGGTCGCAACCTCTTCCCGTGCGGCCGCCGACACCCAGGAGCGGCCGAGGGTCGCATCGGCCAGGGCGAGCAAGGCCGCCAAGTCGACAGGAGAGGGCGAGACACCCGCTGCTGCGAGACAACCTCCGGCTGCCGCCGCACGCGCTCCGGAGACCTCGACCTCACGAACGAGCCGTTCGGGCCTCGTCACGAGCCGTCCCGCCAGCGAGGTCGCGCAGTCCACTTCCCCCACCGCCCCCGCAACGACCCCATCGCCGAGACCCGCCCCGAGGCCTTCGACCCAGGCGACACCTCCCCCAGCCGCGGCGCGCGCCGCCGACACCGCCGCACCACCATCGGCACCTGCACGGCCCCCTGAGAAACAAGGCACGCCGGGCGATGCAGGACGCCCCGGCGGGCCCTCGCGACCGGCATCGTCCGCGCCGGAGGCCCCACCCGCATCGAGTTCCGACCGTGCGATCCCGCCGCCGCCTGGCCCACCTCGATCCGCATCGGGCAGGCCGATACCTCCTCCGCCCGGTCGGAGGACAACCCCACCGGGACGCCCCGGCGCGGGTGCTCCGCAGGGCGGGGGCGCCCCGGGGCGGCCGCAGGGAGCAGGACGTCCTGGTGGTGGGCGCCCGTCTCGCGCCGGGCCGAGCGGCGGCTTCGGCGGGCGCGGGGGACCGGGGGGATTCGCTGGTGGACGTCCCGGGGGAGGCGGAGGCGGGGCCCCGCCCGGCTTCCGAGGGGGCCCCGGAGGGCGTGGCCGACCACCGGCACGAAGGCCCCGCCGCCGGCGCCGAAATCTCGAGGAGCTCGAGCCCACCCAGCTCACCACCTACACGCCGTCGAACGCGCCGGTGCCCGAGCAGGAGGTCATCGTCGAGCGCGGCTCGACTCCGCGCGAGCTCGGCCCGAAGCTCAACCGGTCCGCGGGCGACGTCATCAGGTTCCTCTTCCTTCAGGGCGAGGTGGTGACGGCCACCCAGTCCCTCACCGACGACATGATCGAGCTCTTCGCCGCCGAGCTCGGCGCCCAGATAAGGCTCGTCGACCCCGGCGAGGAACAGGAGGCGGAGCTCCAGGCCAAGTACTTCGAGGACGAGGAAGAGGAACCGGAGTCGGACCAACGCCTGCGCCCACCGGTCGTGACCGTGATGGGCCACGTCGACCACGGCAAGACCCTGCTCCTCGACCGCATCAGGTCGACGAACGTCGTCGCGGGCGAAGCGGGTGGGATCACCCAGCACATAGGTGCCTACCAGGTCGAGGCGAGGGGCAACCCGATCACGTTCATCGACACTCCGGGCCACGAGGCGTTCACCGCGATGCGCGCCAGGGGCGCGGAGATCACCGACATCGTCATCCTGGTGGTGGCCGCCGACGACGGAGTGATGCCCCAGACGGTCGAGGCGATCGACCATGCCCGTGCCGCGGACGTGCCGATCATCGTCGCCATAAACAAGGTGGATCGAGCCGACGCGGACCCGAACCGCGTCATGCAGCAGCTCTCGGAGCGCGGGCTCGTCCCAGAGGCCTGGGGAGGCGACACCATCGTCTGCCAGGTGTCGGCACTCGACGGGACAGGCATCGACGAGCTGCTCGAGCAGATCGCCCTCGTGGCCGAGCTCGAGGAGCTCAAGGCGAGCCCCGAGGGCAGGGCCCGGGGTGCTGTCCTCGAGGCGAATCTGGAAGCGGGCAGGGGCCCCGTCGCCACCGTGATCGTCCAGCGCGGGACTCTGCGGGTGGGGGACACGATCGTCGCGGGAGCCGCATGGGGTCGGGTGAAGGCCTTGGTGGACGACCACGGGGACCAGGTGAAAGAGGCGCCTCCGTCCGCGCCCGCTCAGGTGCTCGGGTTCTCCGAGCCCCCACTGGCGGGGGACGAGTTCCGCGTCACCGTCGACCAGTCGACAGCGAGGACGATCGCCGAGGCCCGGGAGAGGCGGTTCCGGGTCGCCGGCCACGCGCCCTCTCCGACCGCGCCGGGGGCCAAGCTCGAGGACCTCTTCGAACAGATACAACGCGGCGAGGCAGCGACCCTGAACCTGATCCTCAAGGCGGACGTGCAGGGGACGCTCGAGGCGATAAGCGACAGCCTTCGAAAGCTCGAGCGCCCCGAGGTGAAGCTGAGCTTCGTGCACCGCGGTGTCGGAGGGATCACAGAGAACGACGTGCAGCTGGCCGCCGCCTCCACTGCCAGCATCATCGGGTTCAACGTGCGTCCCGACCGCCGCGCCAGGGAGCTGGCCGACGAGCGCAACGTGGAGATCCGTACATACGAGATCATCTACAAGCTGCTCGAAGACATAGAGGCGGCGATGGTGGGAATGCTCGCCCCCGAGTTCACCGAGGTCGTCACCGGAGAAGCGGAGGTACGTGCGGTCTTCAGGGTCCCGAGGCTCGGCGCGGTCGCCGGTTGCTACGTACGTGACGGTGTCATCACGCGCGGCTCGAAGGTCCGGTTCCTTCGCGACGGGGTCATCATCTGGAAGGGCACGATCACGTCTTTGCGCAGGTTCAAGGACGACGTGCGAGAGGTGCAGTCGGGTTTCGAGTGCGGCATCGGCTTGTCGGACTTCCAGGACCTGAAGGAAGGCGACGTCATCGAGACTTACGAGGAGCGCGAGATTCCTCGGACCTGAGGACGCGACCGGCTGACGAGCCGAGCGGGGTGAGAGTGCGAGGAGGACGGGTGGGCGGACGTAGACGCGACCGCTTGGCTCATGCGCCTTATCCGCGTATTGCCCGCGTCAACGAGTTGCTGCGCGAGGTCCTCGCAGAAGAGCTGGAAAGGCTCTCGGACAACGACGAGCGCCTCGGCCTGCTCACCGTGACGGGTGTCGAGACGACTGCGGACCTGAGCCGCGCCGTCGTCTACCTGAGCACACTCGGAGAAGCCGCTTCTGAGGCTCTCGAAGCCCACCGTGCCGAGCTCCAGCATTCCATCGCCACCCAGGTCCGGATGAAGAGGACCCCGCACCTCGAGTTCGCCTCGGATCCCGCAGTGGCTCAGGGCCAGCGCGTGGAGGAGATCCTCCGGCGTGTGCGCTTGCGCCACGGGGACGGCGTCGGCGCGGACACACGAGCCGACGACGAAGACCGCGGGCGATGACCGGGGTGGCTACAACCCGCGAGCCGAACCCGGTCGTCGAGGGACTACTCGTCGTCGACAAGGAGGCGGGTTGGACTTCGCACGACGTCGTGGCGCGCTGCCGGCGGCTCCTCGGCCAGCGCAGGATCGGTCACGCGGGAACCCTCGATCCGGACGCGACAGGGGTACTACTCGTCGGGGTCGGACGGTTCACGAGAATGCTCAGGTTCTTGAGCGCCGCCGACAAGTCATACGAAGGCGAGGTGGTGCTCGGGACCGCGACCACGACCCTCGACGCGTCCGGTGAGGTGACCGGATCCTGGGACATGTCGGCCGTGGCTCTTCGAGACGTACGCGAAGCCGCCGTGTCTCTCACCGGGAATCTCGAGCAGGTCCCCCCGATGGTGTCCGCGCTCAAGGTGGGGGGTAAACGCCTCCACGAGCTCGCGCGTGCCGGAGTGGAGGTGGAGCGACGCCCCCGGCCCGTGACGGTCGACCGCTTCGACGTCGCGCCGTCCGACGAAGCGTGTGTATTCCGGATCAGCGTCGACTGCTCGAGCGGCACCTACGTCCGCACCCTCGCCGCCGATCTGGGCACGATCCTCGGAGGAGGTGCCCACCTGCGCAAGCTCCGTCGCACGCGTGTGGGTTCCTTCGGCGTCTCCGAGGCGGGGTCCGTGGACGAAGTGAGCGTCGACTCGGTCTTGAGCCCGAGCAAGGCGCTTCGCGACATGGAACACGTCGAGGTGGGTGCCGACGTCGCGAGGCTCGTATCGAACGGTCTGCCTCTGGACAAGGTCGCGATCGGTGCGCCCGGTGAAGGACCGTGGGCGTTGGTCGACGAGCGTGGTGTGCTCCTAGCGGTCTACGACGGCACGGCGACCGATCGCATGGTCGCCGCGTGTGTCCTGGCGGCAAGACCCGGGGCGGCTTAGGCCGCCAGTAACCTCGCTTTCGTCATGAAGATCGTGATGGGTCCGGAGAACGAGATCGCGCCTGCACATCCCGCGGCGATCACGATCGGCGCGTACGACGGCGTGCACCTGGGGCACCGCCATCTCATCGGCGAGCTCGTCCGCATGGCGGCAGAACGCGGGCTGCGTCCCGTGGTGGTGACGTTCGACCGTCACCCGGCCGAGGTCGTGCGGCCCGAGTCCGCCCCGCCTCTGCTCACTGACCTCGAGCAGAAGCTCGAGCTCCTCGCCACGACGGGGGTCGACGAGACGATGGTCGTCACCTTCGACGAGAACAGGGCGAACGAGTCTGCGGAGGACTTCGTCCTCGAGGTGCTCGTCGGGTCGCTCGGCGCGCGGCTGGTCGTCGTGGGGAAGGACTTCCACTTCGGCCACGGCCGCAAGGGCAATGTCGCGCTCCTCACGGAGATGGGCGCGGACAACGGCTTCGAGGTGGTCGGGGTCGGACTCGAGGAGGACCCCTCGGGGGAGGTGGTGTCCTCGACGCGCATCCGAAAGGCGCTCGCAGCCGGAGACGTCCGATCGGCGAGCTTCCTGCTCGGACGTCACCATCAGGTGAGGGGCGAGGTCGTGGCAACGGGAGGGAGCGGCGCATCGCAGGTCCCCCTGGCCACAGCCCAGGTCGAGGTGGCTCCCGACACGGCCCTTCCCGCTTCGGGGATGTACGCGTGCTGGTACGAGCGGCCCGACGGATCGATCCATCAGTCCGTCGTGCTGTCCGGGAGCCGGCCCGCCGTGCTCGACGCCGTGATCCTGGACCTCGACGGAGACCTCCCCGAAGAGGATGCGAGGATCAGTTTCGTGGACCGGCTGCGTCCCGATCGCCGGTTCGAGTCCCCCGAAGCGCTCTTGTCGCAAATGGAGCGCGACGTGGAGAACACGAGGGCCCTCTTGGAGCGCGAGCCGAGTACCTCCTGATAGCCGCCCTGGTACAGTGGCGGCCACGCCGGGTTGGACCCGGCGGATCCGGACGGAGCAAAGGTGCGCCGATTGGTCGGCCCCGCTCCCGGGACTTCCCAGAAAGCCCGAGGTCGTTCCCCTCAGACATGCCAGACAAGACTGCGACGATTTCCGAGTACCGCCTCCACGAGACCGACACCGGTTCTCCGGAGGTTCAGGTGGCGCTGCTCACCGAGCGGATATCGCACCTGACCGAGCATCTGAAGGTCCACAAAGGTGACCATCACACCCGTCGTGGCCTGATGAAGCTCATCGGCCGGCGTCGTCGTCTGCTCGACTATGTCCGAGACAACGACGTCGAGCGGTACCGGTCGATAATCAGCCGGCTCGGTATTCGCAGGTAGCCGACTGCGCCGGCCGGAGACGGCCGGGCACTCGGAGCGAGGGGGTACCGGGCGGTGACGACCGTTTCGGCTCCTCGGCTCCGCACCGGAGATGAGCACCGGGCGCCTGTCAGTCGTCAGCTGCCAGTTGCCGGTCACCAGGGTTCGCGGACCTCGCCCGCAAGGCGCGGGAAGCGATGCGGGTGGTCGACCACTGGGAACTGGCCTGGCCGGATGTCCGCTCGAGCGTAGAGAGTGAGGAGCTCCGACATGGCCGACGCCATTGAGGTTTCGGGCGCGATCAGTGGTACCGATCGCACCCTGAGTTTCGAGACAGGAAGGTTCGCCGGGCAGGCGGACGGGGCCGTGGTGGGCCGCATCGGCAACACCATGATCCTCGTCACAGCGACAGCAGCGCGATCGGTGCGCGAGGGAACCGATTTCTTCCCCCTGACTGTCGACGTGGAGGAGCGCATGTACGCCGCGGGCAAGATCCCCGGTTCGTTCTTCCGCCGTGAGGGCAGGGCCACGGACCAGGCGATCCTCACGGACCGCCTCATCGACAGGCCACTTCGTCCGAGCTTTCCGTCCGGGTTCCGAAACGAGGTGCACATCGTCGGCACGGTGCTAGGTGCCGACCTCGAGAACCCGCACGACGTGCTCGCGATCAACAGCGCGTCCGCGGCGCTCATGGTGTCGGGAATCCCGTTCGACGGCCCCATCGGCGCCGTCAGGCTGGCATGGTCCGCGGAGGGGACCTGGATCCCGCACGCCACCTACCAACAGGGGGCTGCATCGACGTTCGAGCTCGTCGTCGCGGGAAGAGCCCTCTCCGACCAACCCGGCTCGGACATCGCCATCATGATGGTCGAGGCGGGTGGCACGAAGAATTCCTGGGACCTCTATGAATCCGGCACTCCGAAGGTGACCGAAGAGGCCCTTGCGGACGGCCTCGAGACGGCAAAGACCTGGATTCGCGAATCCATCGAGCTCCAGCGGGAGCTCGTGACCAAGGCCGGTAAGAAGCCGACCATCGTCTACGACCTCTTCTCCGACTACGCCGAGGACGTCTACGAGCGCGTGGCCGCAGTGGGGACCGACGCTGTGTCGAAGGCAAACACCATCACGCAGAAAGCGGAGCGCAACGCCGCGCTCGACGAGGCCACCGAGTCGATAATCGCCGAGCTCTCGACCGAATTCCCCGAACGCGAGCGAGAGATAAAGGCGGCGGTGCGGGCTCTCACGAAGAAGCTGGTTAGAAAGCGGATCGTCGACGAAGGCGTCCGCATCGACGGGCGGGGGACGGCCGACATACGGCCGCTGTCGGCCGCGGTCGGCTTGGTTCCCACCGCGCATGGTTCGGGACTCTTCGAGAGGGGCGAGACGCAGGTACTGAACTTCACGACGCTCGGCATGCCGCGGTTGTCGCAAATGCTCGACACGATCGGTGTCGAGGAGTCGAAGCGCTATATGCACCACTACAACTTCCCGCCCTTCTCGACGGGTGAGACGGGTTTCATCCGCGGCCCCAAGCGCCGCGAGATAGGTCACGGACTTCTCGCCGAACGCGCGCTGCTCCCTGTCGTCCCGTCCGAGGAGGATTTCCCCTACACCCTGCGGCTCGTGTCGGAGGTCCTCTCGTCGAACGGCTCCACCTCGATGGCTTCGGTGTGCGGGTCGACCCTTTCGCTCATGGACGCCGGGGTCCCGATAAAGGCGCCAGTGGCCGGGATCGCGATGGGTCTCGTGCACGACGAAGGCACGTACGTGACGTTGACCGACATCCTCGGGACCGAGGACGCCTTCGGGGACATGGACTTCAAGGTGGCCGGCACGAGCGACACGGTCACCGCCCTGCAGCTCGACACGAAGATCGACGGTCTCCCGGCCGACGTCCTGGCGCACGCCCTGCGTCAGGCGAAAGAAGCGCGCCTCAAGATCCTCGATGTCATGCACGGTGCGATCGCCGAACCCGCGAGGTCGTGTCCGCGAACGCTCCGAAGATCGTGTCGTTCGAGATCCCGATCGACCGCATCGGCGAGGTGATAGGCCCGAAGGGGAAGATGATCAACACTCTCCAGGCAGAGACCGGCACCGACATCACCGTCGACGACGACGGGCTCGTGGGCACCGTGACGATAGGTGCGAAGGACGGCGCCGCCGTCGAAGAGGCGAGGAGGCGCATCTTCCTCATCGTCGAACCGCCCGAGGCGAACGTCGGAGAGGTCTATCCGGGCAAGGTCGTGAACATCACGAAGTTCGGGGCTTTCGTGAACATCCTCCCCGGCCGTGACGGCCTGCTCCACATTTCGAAGCTCGGTGCGGGTAGGCGGGTGGAGAGGGTCGAGGACGTCCTGGCCCTCGGGCAGGACCTGAGGGTCCGCGTGGACGACATCGATCCGCAGGGAAAGGTCTCGCTCTCGTTGGCCGAAGACCTCGAAAGCCGGCCGGCCGGCGCGAACGGGGGTAACGGTGCAGCCGACGGTTCCGCCCGGGGCCGCGCCGGCAGCGAAGGTGCAACCGCCACTCCGGCGGTCACCTCGTTCGAAGAGGCGTTCGACGCCGAGCTGGCGAACGAGCTGGGCGATCTCGGACCTGCTCCCGCCGTTGCCGCCGACCGTCAACGCTCGCCGCGGGACCGCAACGACCGCCCGCGTGCCAGGCGCCCGCGCCGCCGCTGACGCAGCCGCTCTTGGGCCGATGAGGCGGGAGGCCGAAACTTGATCGAAGTCGCGACGCTCTCGTGTGGAGCACGTCTCGTCACCGAGACGATGTCCGACGCGCGGTCCGTCGCGATCGGGGCGTGGGTGGGGACCGGCTCGAGGGACGAGTCCGACAGCAGGGCAGGTGCCTCTCACTTCATGGAGCACCTCCTCTTCAAGGGAACGCCCACGTGGACGGCGGCCGAGATCGCGGAGGCGGTGGACGAAGTGGGCGGCGACATGAACGCCTTCACCACGAAGGAGTACACCGCCTTCTACATAAGGCTCTTGTCCGAGAACGTGGCCCTCGGGCTAGAGGTGCTGAGCGCGATCATGACGGATCCGGCGTTGCGCGGGGAGGACGTGGACGCCGAGCGTCAGGTGATCCTCGACGAGATCCTGATGCACGCCGACGAGGCTGCCGACCTCGCCGCCGAGCGGTGCACGGGAGCACTCTTCCCGCGACATCCCCTCGGGCGCGAGGTGCTCGGGACCGCGTCGAGCGTCTCGGAATTGGACACCGACGAGATAAGGCGCTTCTTCGACCTCCACTACCGCACCAACAACCTGGTCCTCGCCGCCGCAGGGGACATAGACCATGAACAGCTCGCGTCGGAGCTCGACCGGCGCTTCTCCGGACAGCGCCGGGGGCTCCATGCCGACGCGCACGCCCCCCGACTGTGCTCCCGAGGAGATCGTCGTCACCCGCCGACCGACGGAGCAGGTCCACATGGTGCTCGGCATGCGCGCACCCGATCGCCACTCGGAGGAACGTTGGCCACTCGCGGTCTTCAACCACGTGCTCGGCGGGGGAATGTCCAGCCGGCTGTTCCAGGAAGTGCGCGAGAAGAGAGGGCTCTGTTACTCCATCTGGTCCGAGCGCAGCCACTATGACGACACGGGGAGCCTCAGCGTGAACGTCGGCACTGCCCCGGCTCACTCGCAAGAGGTGCTCGACCTCGTGAACCACGAGCTCGACGCGCTCGCTGCCAAGGGTGTAACGGACAGGGAGCTCGCCGTTGCCAAAGGGCACTTGAGAGCCGAGATGCTCCTCGCGCTCGAGGACTCCGGTGCACGCATGCACAGGATCGGGTCGAGCCTGCTGCTGCACGGGCACGTGATGCAGGTGGACGATCTCCTTGCCAAGGTCGAAGCGATCACGTCAGAGGACGTGGGGAACCTGGCGCAGAAGCTCGCGAGCGGGACGCGTACCCTTTCGGTGGTGGGTCCGTTCGACGCCGACGAGCTTCGCGTTTGATCGACCGTGACAAGCGTGGGGGTCGTCGGTGCGGGTGGGAAGATGGGCCGGGAGGTATGTCGCGCCGTCCTCGGTGATCCCGAGCTCGAGCTGGTCGCGGCGGTCGATCCACCTCTTGCAGGTATCGACCTGCGTCAAGTGACGGGCTCGGACGCCACCGGGCTGCAGATCGCGGGCACCATCGAGGAACTCCAACGCGCGAGCGCCGAGGTGGCGGTCGACTTCTCGGTGGCAGATGTCGCAGTCGAGACCATGCGCTGGTGCGCAGCGCACGGCGTCAACGCGGTCGTCGGGACCTCGGGCATTCCCCAGGGCACAGTCTCGGAGCTTCGCGAGCTTTTCGCTTCGGCGCGCTCGAACTGCCTCATAGCTCCCAACTTCGCGATCGGAGCCGTGCTCATGATGCGACTGGCGGAGCTAGCGGCGCCGTACATGGACGGTGCTGAGATCGTGGAGCTTCACCACGACGGAAAGCTCGACGCACCGTCGGGGACGGCGCTCACGAGCGCGCGCCGGATCGCCGAGGCGCGCGAATCGGCGCAAGTGGCGAGCTGGCAGGGCGACCGCACTCGCAACGAAGTCGCCAAGGGATCACGGGGCGGCGAGGGACCGGGAGGCATCCGGTTCCATTCCGTGAGGCTGCCGGGCCTTGTCGCGCACCAGGAGATCATTCTCGGCACAGTGGGCCAGTCGCTCACCATCCGTCATGATTCCTACGACCGCACCTCGTTCATGCCCGGAGTGCTGATGGCCGTGAAGGCAGTGCGTGGACTCCGGGGTCTAACCGTAGGCCTCGACCAACTGCTCGGCTTCTGAGGCGGTCCCGAGCTCGCAATCGCGCTCACGTAGGTTGGTCGACGCGTAGATAGGCTTCTTCGGATGGACGACGCAACTCGTGAGCGAATCGTCGAGGCGACATATTCGTGCGTCGCGAGATGGGGTCTTTCGAAGACGACGGTCGAAGACGCCGCGCAAGAGGCGAGACTGAGCAGGGCGACGGTTTACCGCTACTTCCCGGGCGGACGCGACGAGCTCCTCGACGCCGTGGTCTCCTGGCAGTACCGGACCTTCTTCGGCCGTCTGTACGAGGAGGTGAGAGAAGCCTCGTCTTTGGAGGAGATCCTCGAACGCGGTCTCGTCTATGCCCGGCGCGCCGTCCTCGAGCACGAAGTGCTCCAGCGCGTCCTCGAGACCGAGCCCGGCGTTCTCCTGCCGAAGCTGACCGTGGAGTCCAACCGCACGGTGGCGATGATCAGCGGGGTGCTCGTCCCGTACCTTCAGCGTCACGAGCTCGCGCCGGGGATCCGGGTCCACGAGGCAGCGGACTACCTGGCGCGAATGATCCTCTCGTACATCTCGTCCCCGGGCCACTGGGACCTGACCGACCCTTCGCAGGTGTCGGAGCTGGTCAGGCACGAGCTGTTGCCCGGGGTGGTGGGCGGAGCCCCGACGGCTTCCAGGAACGGAGGAAGTCGTTGACAATGAGACACGTTTAGCCGTATTGTCTCATTGGTGGCAGGCGCTCCCAGGCTCGAGCTCCTTCACGGGGAGGGGATGGGCACCGCAGACGCACCCGTTCTGCGTGGCGGCCCGACCGCGCGTCCCGGAGAAGCAGCGTCTCTCGGAGCTCAGCGCGTCCGTCTGGTCGACGGAACCCTGCGGTGCATCGGTCGTCAAGGCATAGCCAAGACGACGCTCGACGATGTCGCCCGAGAGGCCGGATGTAGCCGAGCCACCGTCTACCGGGCGTTTCCCGGAGGCAAAGAGGCGCTGCTGGCTGCAGTCGTGGACACCGAGCTGTCGCGCTTCTTCACCTCGCTGGCAGTGCGGATGGGTGAGGCGTCGGACATCGAAGACGTGCTCGTGACCGGAATGCACGAGGCGGCCTTGCGGATCAGTAGGCACGAGGCGCTCGCATATCTGCTCGAGAACGAGCCGGAGGTCGTGCTCCCGCACCTCGCGTTCAGCCACCTCGACAATGTGCTCCACATTTCCTCGACCTTCGTTGCCCCCTTCCTCGGGCGCTGGCTTGGCCACGACGAGGCTCAGCGGGTAGCGGAATGGGCAACTCGCATCGTGATCTCGTACATCGCCTGCCCCGCCGACGATGTGGATCTCACAGAGCTTCAAGACGTCCACCACCTCGTCTCGACCTTCGTCCTGCCGGGGGTGCGCGTCATGGGTAGTGACTCGCATGTCGCGCCACATGCCGCGGAACTGCTGTCTCACGTGTCCCACCTGTCTCACCTGTCAAGACCACCAATCACCGGCTCAGGTCCGGTAAGGGGGAATCACAATGACCGACACCGCACAGAGCCAACAGAGCGACGAGTCGCAGATGCGCGCGACGGCCGACATCATCGGCCGCAGTGAGCTCGACGACCTCACCGCCATCATGTCCGTGGTCAACACCGACTGGGACTCGATCAACCACAACGTCCACTCCAACTTCGACACCGCCTTCACGTGGGACTACGAGAAGGGCCAGCGTCCCAAGCTCGACAAGCTCTACGAGAAGGCGAAGAAGTCCCAGTGGAACGCGCAGACCGACCTGCCCTGGGACATCGAAGTGGATCAGGAGCAGGTCGTAATGGCGAACGCGGTGGCGAACGGCGGCCTCAACGAGGGGATCGATACGACCGGCACCTCGCTCGAGAGCTGGGGGGACAAGGAGTGGCTCGACTTCGGCGTGCAGAGCCAGAACTGGACCCTGTCGCAGTTCATGCACGGCGAGCAGGGTGCGCTCGTCTGCACCGCCAAGATCGTCGAGTCCGTCCCTTGGATCGACGCCAAGTACTACGCGTCGACTCAGGTGATGGACGAGGCCCGTCACGTGGAGGTGTTCAACAAGTACCTCGACGAGAAGCTCTCGGGGCATTACCCGATCAACTCCCACCTCGGTCTGCTGCTCGACGACATCATCTCCGACAGCCGGTGGGACATGACGTACCTCGGGATGCAGATCATGGTCGAGGGTCTCGCTCTCGCCGCATTCGGCTTCATGCACCAGATGACGACCGAGCCTTTGCTGAAGCAGATTCTCCGTTACGTGATGTCCGACGAGTCGCGCCACGTCGCGTTCGGCGTCCTGAGCCTCCAGGAGTACTACTCGCAGCTGTCCGCGGCGGAGCTACGTGAGCGCCAGGAATTCGCCTTCGAGGCAGCTGTGAGAATGCGGGACCGGTTCCTTCAGCAAGAGGTCTGGGATCGGATGGGGATCGACGGAAAAGAGGTCGCTCCTCTTCTGATGCAGGTTCCGGAGCGCAAGATGTTCCAGGTGATGCTCTTCTCGAAGATAGTTCCCAACCTGAAGAAGCTCGGTCTGCTGGACGCGGCCGACGGCTGGTTGCGGGAGCGCTTCACCGAGCTCGGTGCGATCGCGTTCGAGGACTGGGTCGACACCGGGGAGGAGTACGACACGCTTCAGGCGACACCGCAGACGGACTCGATCGCTTCCTGAGCTCGCATCCGGGCACCTGCCGGTGCTCGTGGTCTCGGGGACGATTCCACCGCAGAAGCGCCAGGGCGGGGCGCTAGCCTGGCGCGCGATGTTGACCGGGCCGAACTCGGGACACCCTGACACCAATGGTTCTGGCGGAGACCGCCCGTGGTAGGCGACACGGGCCGCTTCGGGGCGGTGGTCACGGCGATGATCACGCCTTTCGACGAGAAGGGTGCGCTCGACCTTGAGGGTGCCTCGCGGCTCGCGAAATGGCTCGCCGCGCACGGAAGCGACGGCCTCGTGGTCGCGGGCACGACCGGAGAGGGTCCCGTTCTCTCCGATGCGGAATTGGTGGAACTCCTGAGCATCGTCTCAGAGTCGGTCACGATCCCGGTCATCGCCGGCACCGGCACCAACGACACGCGCCATTCGATCGAGCGGACGCATATGGCGGAAGCCACCGGTGTGGACGCCGTGCTGGTGGTGACCCCCTATTACAACCGTCCCTCGCAAACAGGTCTCTTCGCGCACTTCGAGGCGGTCGCCGGCGCGACGAGTCTTCCTGTTGTCGTCTACGACATCCCCGTGCGCACCGGCCGCAAGATCGCGCACGACACCCTTCTACGTCTCGGACGCCAAGTCTCGAACGTCGTAGCGGTGAAGGACTCGGCCGGGGACCCGGCGGCTTCCGCTCGGCTGGTCGCGGAGGCACCTGGCGGCTTCGAGCTCTACAGCGGCGACGACGCGCTCACACTTCCCCTCCTCGCCGTCGGGGCGGCAGGCGTCGTGAGTGTCGCGGCCAACTGGGCCCCGGGTTCCATCGGCGAGATGATCCAGGCGTTCACCAAGGGGGACGTCGAAGGGGCTCGATCGGCCAACGCAAGGCTCCTCGAGTCCTACGAGTTCGAGTCCTCGGAGGCATCTCCGAACCCCCTTCCGGCGAAGGCGGCCTGTCGTGCACTGGGCCTGCCGGCGGGTCAATGCCGCCTGCCGCTCGGCCCCGCGCCCGCCGGCCTCGACGAGCGAGCGCTCGAGGTCGTCATGCACCTCGGCTCAGAGCCCGCGACGTCATAAGGCGAAGCAGCTCTTTGCCAAGTCCGGTTCGAATCAGCTTCCTCGGCGGTCTCGGCGAGATAGGCCGAAACTGCGCGTGCCTCGAGATGGACGGCAGGATCGTGGTTCTCGACTGCGGGGTGATGTTCCCCGACGCGGACATGCCCGGCATCGATCTCGTGCTGCCGGACCTGTCGTACCTACGAGAGCGCGCCGCCGAGGTCGAGGCCGTGATCCTCACGCACGGGCACGAGGATCACACGGGAGGGCTCGCCTACCTGTTGCGGGAGCTCTCGGTCACCGTCTATGGGTCGGCGTTGACGCTCGGCCTGGCTCGGAACCGCGTCGACGAGGCCGGCATGTCCGAACGTGCGCGTTTCGTGGAGGTGCGAGACGGCGACCGCATCAGTGTCGGACCCTTCGACGTCGAGTTCATCCCCGTGACCCACTCGGTTCCGCACGGTTTCGCCACCGCGTTCCATACGCCTCAAGGGGTGGTTCTGCATTCGGGCGATTTCAAGATCGACCTCACCCCCGTCGACGGAAGGCTCACGGACCTTGCAAGGCTGGGGTCACTCGCCCAGGGACCTGGTGTGAGGTTGCTTCTCGCAGACTCCACGAATGCAGAAGAGCCCGGGTTCACCGACTCGGAGACCCAGGTGGGTGCAACGCTGCTCAGGCTCTTCGAATCATGGAGCGGGCGCCGGGTCGTAGTGACGTGCTTCGCCAGCCACATCCACCGGATACAGCAGGTGATCGACGCCGCCATCGCGACCAATCGGAAGGTGGCGACCCTAGGGCGTTCGATGGCGAAGAACGTCGAGCTTGCGCTTCGTCTCGGCGTGCTGAGCGTGCCGCCCGACACGTTCGTTGACGTCGAAGACGTCGAGAAGATGCAACCAGGTAGCGTTTGCGTGGTCTCGACGGGCTCACAGGGCGAACCGCTCTCCGCGCTTGCCTTGATGGCCGAGGGGGAGAGCAAATTCCTCGCCCTGCATCCCGGCGACATCGTGGTGATAAGCGCCCATCCGATTCCGGGCAACGAATGGAGCGTCGGCAAAGTCATCGACGCACTGCACCGGCGCGGTGCGGAGGTCGTGCACACCGGAGTCGAGCCCGTGCACGTCTCGGGTCACGCTCGTCAGGGCGAGCTAATGACCCTGTTGTCTGTGGTGCGGCCCGAGTGGTTCATCCCGGTTCACGGCGAGTACCGACACCTGGTCAACCACGCCCGGCTCGCAGAGCTCATGGGGGTGGCCAAGGACAAGGTGGTCGTTTGTGAGGACGGCGACTCGCTCGTTCTCGATCACCGGGGTCTGCATCCGGCCGATGCCGTGCCCGCGGGATTCCTGTACGTGGACGGCACGGTCGGCGACGTGAGCCACGGCGTCCTACGTGACAGGAGGGTTCTCGCCGACGAGGGAGTAGTCGTCGTCGTCGCCACGGTCGACCTGCACGCGTCCGAGATCGTGAGCAACCCCCAGATCGTCACGCGGGGCTGGGTGCACGCGCCCGAGGCGGAGGAGTTGCTCGGCGAGGCAAGCGACGTCGTGCGGGTCGCCATCGAAAAAGCACTGGCCGAGGGGCCTGTGGACAGCGACTCGCTTCACCGCCATGCGCGCAAGGCGTTGGGCCGCTTCGTCGGTGAGCGGACCCGGCGCCGCCCGATGATCGTCCCGGTGATCGTGACCGTCTGATCCAGCGCGGGGCGCCCAGAGGGGCGTGGGGGTCGTCGGCAGCACCCGGCTCACCCGGTGCGGATTCCTCTGATGCTCGTGGGGCTGCTGTTAGGTTTGTTGTTACTGTGGTGATGACCCGCCGACGAGGACTTCGCGCCCGCTCGCGGAGGTCGAGCAGGAGAGGATCGAGCGCCCGAGGCGGGAGGTCGGCGAGCTCGAGGCGCCCCGCCGGCGGAGCGCGGCGCAGGCAGGCCGCGGGAGCGTCGGATGCCGTGGTCGCAGTCCTGAGAGCCCACTCGGACGACCTGTGGGGCATCGCCCTCGTCACCCTGGGCATCCTCGCGGTGCTGGCGCTCTACGCGGACGGTCTCGGACCGGCCGGCCATGGAGTGCGCGAGGGTTTGGGGGCGCTCTTCGGTTTCGGCCGGTTTCTCATTCCTCCCGCTTGTGTGACAGCGGGAGTGATGCTCCTAACGGGTCTCGCGAGACGCGATTCGGATCAGAACGAGCCCGCACGTGCCGCAATCGGACTCGTGCTCGCTCTGGCGTCGGTCGGCGGGCTCGCTGAGCTCGCCGGGGGATCCCCGCGTCTCGGTGCGCCGAGCTCGCGCCTGTCCGGAGCGGGTGGATTGCTCGGGGCGGCTATCGGGCGCCCGGTCGAGGACGCGTTAGGCGGCTGGGGTGCTGCCGTCGTGTTCGTAGCGGTTCTCGTTCTCTCCGTCGTGCTGTTCACCGGCGTGAGCGTCCGAGATGCTCTCGGTTTCATCGGTAACGCCACCAGGGCCGTAGCAGACCGGATCCGGGGGGAATCCGAAGAAGACGAAGAGGACGACGAGGTCGAGGACGAGGAGGAGCTCGACGAAGTCGACGACCCCGGCGCCACTTCACCCGAGACGGCGGCTGCTTCCTCGTTGCGCAGCGCTCCCGAGCCCTTGGCTGTTGAGCCCGCGGACGACGGCCCGCTCCGAGATGAAACCGATGAAGCAGGTATCGGATCCGAGGTTGGCGAAGGCGCCACGGGCTCCTCAGGCGCCTCGTCCGAGGAGTCCAACGGCTCGTTTCTTTCTTCGGGTCCGGTGACATCGGCCCCCGGTCGCCAGCTGGAACTCGATCTCGGTATGCCGGCAGGGGAGTGGAGGTTGCCCCCGGCGAAGCTCCTGGCCCGGTCGAAACCTCACGAGCTCGACGAGGCCGAGATCTCGTCTGCCGGCCGCGCACTCGTCGAGGCGCTTGCCGCCCACGGTGTCGAGACACGTCTCGTCGGTCACACGGTCGGGCCCACCGTCACGCGCTTCGAGCTCGAGCTCGGACCCGGCGTGAAGGTCGCGCGTGTGACGAGCCTCGCCAAGGACATCGCCTATGCGATGGCCTCACCCGACGTCAGGATCCTCGCGCCGATTCCGGGGCGATCCGCGATCGGGGTCGAGGTACCGAACCGCCGCAGAGAACTTGTCACCCTCGGCGACGTACTCGGCTCGGAGGAGGCCCGTCGAGCCACCCACCCGTTGGAAGTGGCGTTGGGACGCGATATCGCCGGCCGGGCGGTCATGGTCAACCTCGCCGAGATGCCGCACCTGCTCATCTCCGGCGCAACGGGCGCCGGAAAGTCTTCGTGCATCAACTCGTTGGTCACCTCCATCCTCATGCGCGCCACTCCCGAAGAGGTGCGGATGATCCTGGTCGACCCGAAGCGGGTGGAGCTCGGGCAGTACAACGGCCTTCCTCATCTGCTCACGCAGGTGGTGGTGGACCCGAAGAAAGCCGCGAATGCGCTCGCGTGGGCGGTCACGGAGATGGAGCACCGCTACGACCTGCTCGCAGAGGTCGGCATGCGGGACATCGACGGATACAACGCGGCGGTGACCAACGGCGACCTCGGTGGGGCCGTCGAGTACGAAGACGAAGACGAAGACGAAGCGGAGTACGACGAAGAGGCCGAGTACGAAGAGGAAGAAGACGAAGAGGCGGACGAAGAAGAGTACGAGGAAGAAGACGAATACGAGGAAGACGAAGCTGAGTACGACGAAGAGTCAGAGGAGGAAGACGAGTACGAGGACGAAGAGGCCGAATCCGACGAAGAAGAAGAGGCGGACGAAGAAGAGTACGACGAAGAGGCCGAAGAAGACGATCCCGCAGCTGTGAACGCTTTGTCGCCGGCCGGACGTGCGGCGAAACGCGTCGAAGCGATGAAGGCCGATTTGAACGGAGAGCGACCTCACCACCAGCTCCCCTACGTACTCGTCGTGGTCGACGAGCTCAACGACCTGATGATGGTCGCTGCCCGGGACGTTGAGGAGTCGGTCTGCCGAATCGCACAAATGGCAAGAGCGGTGGGCATCCATCTCGTGTTGGCCACCCAGCGGCCGTCGGTCGACGTCATCACCGGATTGATCAAGGCAAACATCCCTTCACGGCTTGCGTTCTCCGTCTCGTCCCTAGCGGACAGCCGGGTGATCCTCGATCAGCCCGGTGCAGAGCGCCTCATCGGAAAGGGCGACATGCTGCTCCTTGGCGCGTCGTCGTCGGTCCCACGGCGAATTCAGGGGCCCTGGGTTACCGAGACGGAGGTTCGCGCCGTCGTTGGACATTGGCGTCGCCAGCGCCAGCCTCAGTACATAGAAGGAGTGGAAGGGTCGGTCGGTAGCGGTCCGGGGTCCCGAGTCGGCGACGACGACGAAGACGAATTGCTTCCTGCTGCCATGGAGTTGGTGGTCCGCTCTCAGCTAGGGTCCACCTCCATGCTGCAGCGCAAGCTCCGAGTGGGTTTCTCGCGCCGGCCGCCTCATGGACCTCCTCGAACGACGTGGAGTGGTGGGACCTTCGGAGGGCTCCAAGGCGCGCGCGGTTCTCATGACCCCCGAGGAGCTGGAGCAGATTTCGAGCAGGTAGGCGGTGGTGAGCCGACGCCTGCGGGGCGTACGGCAGCCCGACGCGCGCAGCTTCTCTTCGTTCCTTGCTATGTCACGAGCGCCCCGTTCGGCGAAGGTTGCGCAGGACACGCAAGAGAAGCCCGAGCGGGGACGCGGACCGCGGCACGCGAAGACCCGCCGCCGACTGGCGTGGCTCGTGGTCTTGATCGCCATGGTCGGGATCGTGCTCCTGGTGGGGGGCCTCGAGATCAACCAGCCACTGACGCCGCCCACCACCCGGATCCTCGTGAAGCACACGATCGAAGTATCCGGGTCGCTTCCCCGGTTCCCGTGGCCTGCTCAGGGCGAAGCCGCCATCGCCGTTCCGGCGCTCGGGCTCGTCCTTCCGTCAGGCACCGAGGCGCCCGTTCCAATAGCCAGCGTGACCAAGATCATGACCGCCTACCTCACTCTTCGCGACCATCCGCTGGCGGTCGGAGCTCAAGGACCGATGGTACCGATCGAGGCCGACGATGTAGCCGAAGCGAACACGGACGCGGAGAACGACGACACGAACGTTCCCGTCGTCGCGGGCGAGCTGTTGAGCGAGCGTCAGCTGCTCGACGGCCTCATGGTCCACTCCGCCAACAACTTCGCCGACGTGCTCGCGCGTTGGGACGCCGGAAGCACGGACGCCTTCGTGGAGAAGATGAACGAGACCGCGGACCAGCTCGGAATGACCTCGACGCACTACTCCGACGCCAACGGGATCCATCCTCAGACGGTGAGCACCGCCGCCGATCAGCTACGACTGGCGTCATTGGCGATGACGATTCCCACATTCGGCTCGGTCGTCGATCAGCCGACGGTGACCCTGCCCATGGCCGGCCTCTTGAGCAATTATGTGAAGCAGATCGGAACCGACGGGATAATCGGCATCAAGTCGGGATTCACCGATGCCGCAATGGGTTGTCTCGTACTGGCTGCCGAAAGGGACGTGGGGGGGCACCAGGTTCTGGTGCTCGCCGCAGTCACCAGCCAGGCCGGCCCCAGCCCCCTCGACGCCGCGGCCGGGGCGACTGTCCCCCTTCTCGACGCGACCGCTTCAGCTCTACGGGAGCTGCAGGTGGTCAAGGCCGATCAGAGGATCGCTTCTGTGAGCGTGAAGTGGGTTTCCAGACCCGTAGCCGGCGTCCTCCGGAGCGCGATGAGCGCACTCGTCATGCCGGGTTACACGCCCGCTGTACACATGTCGATGTCCAAGGTTCGCATTCGGGTTCCCGCACGTGCGGGCACGAGCGTCGGGACGCTCACCGTGACCGTCGGATCGGAGAAGTTGACAGCAAGAGTGCGAACTGCGAAACCCATCCGCAACCCGACATTCGTCTGGCGATTGGAGCATCTGTGATAACGAGCAACGGTCCGCAGAAGCGCACTACCCTTTAGGCGCGTGCGGGCAAGGGCTCCAGCTTCGACGGCCAATCTCGGCCCTGGTTTCGACACCCTCGCCCTTGCGCTGCAGCTCTACGTCGAAGTCGAGGTCGAGCCGGCGCAGAAGCTGACCGTTCGCGCCGAAGGCGAAGGCGCAGACCTGGAGGAAGAGGCGGGCCATCTCGCAGCGCGAGTGGCGATCGACGTCGCAGGTCACGACCACCTCGCGATAACCGTCCGTTCGCAGATCCCGGTGGCAAGGGGGCTCGGGTCGAGCGCTGCGCTCGCAGTCGCCACGGCCGCCGCAGCGGGCTCGAAGGATCCTCTCGGGGTCGCTGCCCGCTTCGACGGACACCCGGAGAACGCCTCGGCATCTGTCGTCGGTGGTCTCGTGGCGGCCACGCTCGTACGAGGATCGGTCCGGGCCGTGAGGCTTCCCCTCGATGGCGGCCTCGCGTACGTGGTCGTGGTGCCCGAACGCTCCCTGGCGACCACCAAGGCCCGCCAGGCTCTGCCTCTCGAGGTGAAGCGCTCGGACGCGACGTTCAACTTGGGCCGCATGGCCCTGTTGCTGGCGGGACTGGCCGACAGGGGCTTGCTACTCCGCGAGGCGACGGAGGACCGATTGCATCAGGACTACCGGAGCCCGCTGTTCCCAGAAGCACCACAGCTGCTCGGCAGGTTGCTCGAAGGCGGCGCGCTGGCGACCTGCTGGTCGGGTGCAGGTCCGAGCGTCTTGGGGATCTGTGACGCGTCACAGGCGGAGAAGGTGCGCCGGGCTGCTGAAGGGGCGATGTCCGAGATCGGAGTGCCCGGACGTGTGTTGCCTCTGAAGGCCGATCTGGACGGGCTCCAGGTGAACGGCGCAGGCGGCAGGCTACCGCGGCCACACGCGCCTTACGACATAGTGGCGGAGATCTCCGACAGGTCGTAGATCGCCGGGCTCGTACACTGGCGAGGTGGGTCGCAAGTTCCAGATCCGCACCTTCGGGTGCCAGATGAACGAGCACGATTCGGAGCGGATCGCCGCCCTTCTCGTCGAAGACGGGATGGAGCCGACCGACGACGTCTCACAAGCCGACGTGGTAGTCCTCAACACATGCTGCATCCGTGAG
This sequence comes from uncultured Acidimicrobiaceae bacterium, assembly GCA_963737015.1. Taxonomy (GTDB): domain Bacteria; phylum Actinomycetota; class Acidimicrobiia; order Acidimicrobiales; family UBA8190; genus CAVTQZ01. The sequence continues at coordinate 705,438 of CAVTQZ010000001.1, forward strand.
AATGCGGATAACCGACTGTACGGTCATCTAGGTGCACTGAAGGCGCTGAAAGAGCGTAACCCGGAGATGCAGATCGCCGTCGGAGGTTGCCTGGCTCAAAAAGACCGTGATCTCGTACGCCAGCGAGCTTCGCACGTCGACGTCGTCTTCGGGACCCACAACCTCTCGAGGGCTCCCGTGCTACTGCGTACGGCGCGTTCGAGTGGTCCGGTAGTCGAGATCGAAGAGGCTTCATCGGCTCACGGGGCCGACGTCCTGGCGACAGGCGGTGCGGCGCGCCGACAGTCCTCGTCCTCGGCTTGGGTGACCATCCAGGTCGGCTGCGACAACTCCTGCGCCTTCTGCATCGTTCCCCAGGTGCGCGGGCCCGAGGTGAGCCGTCCCTTCGACGAGCTCGTCTCGGAGGTGGAACTGCTCGCTGCGAAGGGCGTGAGCGAGATAACCCTCCTCGGGCAGAACGTCAACTCATATGGGAGAGACATCACCAGGCGGCGTCCGCTGTTCGCCGATCTGCTCCGCGCAGTCGGGACGGTAGAGGGCATCCGAAGACTGCGGTTCACGAGCCCTCATCCGAAGGACCTGCGACCCGAGACCATCGAGGCGATGGCCGAGACGGAGGCGGTCTGCGAACACCTTCACCTGCCTCTTCAAGCAGGAAGCGACCGCGTCCTGAGTGCGATGCGACGGGGCTACACGGCAGAGCGCTATCTCGCGCGGCTCGCCGCCGCGCGAGCGGCGGTTCCTGATCTGGCGGTTACCACCGACATAATCGTCGGCTTCCCCGGCGAGACCGACGACGACTTCGAACGCACGCTGGAGGTCGTCGCGGAGGCCTCCTACGACAGCGCCTACACCTTCATCTTCTCGCCACGACCGGGTACGCGAGCCGCCACGATGACCGAGCAGTTCGTCCCCGAGAAGGTGATAGCCGAGCGCTTCGAACGTCTCCGTGTGGTGGTGGAGCGCTCCTCGCTCGCCCGTCACGAGGCGCGACTGGGAAGGGTCGAGGAGGTTCTCGTAGAAGGTCCGAGCAAGCGGGATCGAACGACGTGGAGTGGCCGGACGAGACAGAACAAGCTGGTCCATTTCTCCCCGAAGGACGACACCGAACCTCGATCCGGCAACGGGAACCTCGTCGCATCCGGTTCCTTCGCAGACGTGCGCGTAACGAAGGCCGCACCTCATCACCTGCTCGGGACCCTCGAATCGCTGCCCCGGGCGCCCGCACACACGGTCCGTAGGCGGAGCTTGCCGGTTTCCGTCGCTTAGCAGTGGCCGGCCCCACGATCGGCCCACCGCGTCACCTCGTGCTGCTCGGGCCGACCGCGTCGGGCAAGTCCCGGCTCGCAGTGGAGCTCGCCGACCAGCGACATGATGCGGAGATCGTCTCCGTGGATTCCATGAGCGTCTACCGCGGTCTCGACATAGGAACCGCGAAACCGTCACCAGATGCGCGGGCACGCATCGCGCATCATCTGCTCGACATCGTCGATCCCTCGGAGGAGTTCACCCTCCGCCAGTTCCAGGACGCGGCTCGGGACGTCATCGCCGCAATCGAGGCGAGAGGGCACAGGGCCCTGTTGGTGGCAGGCACGGCTCTCTACCTGAGGGCGGTCGTGGATGAGCTGGATCTCCCCGGGAGATGGCCGGACCTGCACGGGGAGCTCGAGCAGAGAGCCGAGAGCGCGCAGGGCCTGAGGGAACTCTATGCAGAGCTGGTGGCGCGCGACCCGGTGGCCGCCTCGAGGATCCTCCCTCACAACAGGCGGCGAGTGGTTCGGGCGCTCGAGGTGACGATCGGCTCGGGTAGACCTTTCTCTTCATTCGGACCCGGCCTGCGTTCTCATGAGCCGACCCGGTTCGTGCTCGTGGGCATTCCTTTCGATGCGACCGTGCACGACGCTCGCATCGAGAGGCGGCTACAGGAGATGATGGAGGACGGGCTCTTGGAAGAGGTCCGGTCCCTCTGGCGGCATCCGGGCGGCCTCTCGCGCACCGCACGCCAAGCCCTCGCATATCGCGAGTTGCTTTCCCATATAGAAGACGGTGTCCGCCTGGACGAAGCGTTGGCCGAGTCGCTCAGGCGGACGAAGTCCTTCGCCCGACGACAATGGCGATGGTTCCGCCGCGATCCCAGGGTGATCTGGCTTGACCATTCGAAGGGAGCACTCGAACAGCTGCTCGAGGTATGGGACCAAACGCACGGAAGATCCGGGCGGCCCGGCGCCCTTACTGCACGAGCGCGAGGCTCCGCAGCGTCGGCGCATTCGTGAGTGGGAGACTGATACACGTGATCGACGGGACCGCGAGTCAGAGAATCGAGCTCGTCAAGCACCACGCCGCCGGCAACGACTTCCTCGTGCTGATCGATCCCCAGGATCGCCGGAGGTTCTCGAGCGACGAGGTACGCGCGCTCTGCGACCGCCGCCGCGGCGTGGGTGCAGACGGGTTGCTCAGGGTCCTTCTTTCGAGCACCGAAGCCGATCTCCTCATGGAGCTGTCGAACGCGGACGGCACTGGCGCGGAGATGAGCGGCAATGGAATCAGGTGCCTGGTCCAAGCCGCCTCGGACGCGGGACTCGTTCACGGCGACGACGTCTCGGTCGAGACAGGGGCCGGCGTGCGCCACGTCGTCTACAGATCGATCGAGCCCGGCCTCGGCTTCGCGACGGTCGAGATGGGTGAGGCGAAGCTCGGCCACGACTTGTATGTGGACGACCCACCCGGGGTTCGGCGTGGGGTAGCGGTCGACATGGGCAATCCGCACCTCGTGCTCCTGTGCGACGAAGTGGACGACGAGACGGTCCGGGTGTCCGGTGAGCGCCTCTCGCACTCGGTCGCCGGCGGGACGAACGTCGAGTTCCTCCGACCCGGCGATGTCGAGGCCTCCATCGGCCTGCGGGTCTACGAGCGCGGGGTAGGCGAGACACTGGCGTGCGGCACGGGCGCCTGTGCTGCCGCGGCCGCAGCTCAGAGGTGGGGCCTAGCGGGGTACGAAGTGGACGTCGTGATGCGGGGCGGCACGCTGCAAGTGCGCCTCGGCGAAGGGGGGCTCGTCCTCGGGGGGCCCACACGCAAGATCGCGAACGTCTCCGTGTTGGAGGCAGACCTCGCGGCACTCGTCGGAGAGCTCGCGCCGATCCGGGATGCATCTGATGGCGCCGGCGAGAAAAGAAGCGATGGCCTCGTGGAGCGCGTGTGACGTTAATAGAACGCGCGATTTCGCGAGCGGATCGTGCTCGTGGGCGTGGTCTTCGGCTGGAGCTCCTTGCCGGTGGTCGAGTCGGATCTCGACGAGCTGGCTCTTCTCGTGGACACAGCAGGCGCCGACGTGGTGGCCCGGATGGTGCAGAGGCGTGAGCGGCCGGACCCGGCGACCTTCCTCGGTCGAGGCAAGGCTCAGGAGTTGCGTGAAGTATCCGTGACGTGCGACGCCGATACGGTGGTGTTCGACGACGAGCTGTCGCCGGCTCAACAGCGCAACCTCGAGCAGATCCTCGGCCGGACGGCGATCGACCGTACCGCCGTCATCCTCGACATCTTCGCCCAGAACGCGCGCAGTCAGGAAGGAAAGGCGCAGGTCGAGCTCGCCCTCTTGCGTTACCGCCTTCCGCGCCTTCGGGGACGGGGCCTGTCACTGTCCCAACAAGCCGGTGGGATCGGAACGAGAGGTCCCGGGGAGACGCAGCTCGAGGTTGATCGCCGCAGGCTCCTGCGCAGGATCGACCGGCTCGAGTCGGACCTGCGGCGGGTCTCGGCCACTCGCCGAACCCAGCGAAAGGCGCGAGAACGCTCTCGCCAGCACACCGTCTCGCTCGTCGGTTACACGAACGCCGGAAAATCGACGCTCTTGAACAATTTGACGGGGGCGGGCGTCGTCGTGGAGAACCGGCTCTTCTCCACGCTCGATCCGCGCACGAGGCGGTTGACCCTGCCCGGGGGCGAGACGTTGCTGGTTTCCGACACGGTGGGCTTCGTGCGCAAGCTGCCGCACCAACTGGTCGAAGCGTTTCGGTCCACGCTCGAAGAGGTTCGCGATGCCGACCTGCTCCTGCACGTCGTGGACGGGTCAGCGCCCGACCCTGAGGCGCACATCGAAGCAGTCCGCTCGGTCCTCGATGAGATCGGAGCCTCGTCGGTGCCGGAACTTCTGGTCGTCAACAAGATCGACCGAAACCCGCCCGCCCGGCGCCTCACCGAAGGGCACCCGGGTGCGGTGGCGGTCTCCGCGGTGACGGGGGAGGGCACCGACGCCCTCGTTCGGGCGATGGGAGACCGGCTCAGGGTGGCGGACCGGGTCGTCGAGCTGATCGTGCCCTTCGAACGGGGCGACGTCCTGGCCGCGCTCCATCGGGAGGGAGAGGTCGTCGAGGAGTCCCACGGCGAGGGGGCGACCGTCGTGCACGCCGTCCTGGACGCAGCCGGGCGTGCGCGCTTCGGGGAGTTCATGGCGTCGTGACTCTGGAGTCTTCGAAGGGATTCACGCCGCCTCCTTATCCCTACAGCCGCTTGGCGCGCCTCGCCGAATTGGCGAACGGGCACGAGGGTGGGCTCGTCGACCTGTCAGTGGGTACCCCTTGTGACGCTCCTCCCGATTCGGTCGTAGAAGCCCTTTCGACCAGCGGGTCCGAACGGGGGTATCCGTCTTCGATCGGCGCCCCGCAAATGCGCGAAGCGGCCGCAGCTTGGATCGAGCGCCGATTCGGTGTCCCGATCGACCCCGCGCACATCGCCGCATCAGTCGGGACCAAGGAGTTCGTCGCAACGAGCGCCTGGTACATGCGGCTGCGCCGGCCCGATCGCGACGTCGTCATAGCGCCGCGAATCGCGTACCCCACGTACGCGATGGGCGCACGGATCGCGGGTTGCAGGCTTATCACTGTCGGGCATGACCGGACGGGCCCCGAGGACCTTGCTCGTATCGGGAAAGAGGTCACCGAAAGCGCCCTCATGTTGTGGGTGAACAGCCCATCGAATCCGACGGGCACCCTTTCGGATCTCTCGGCGGCCGCCGCGTGGGGCCGGGAGCACGGAGTGCCCGTTTTCTCCGACGAGTGCTATGCGGAGTTCACCTGGGCGACGGACCGTCCCTCGACGATCCTGAGCGGGGGTCCGAGCGGTCTCGAGGGCGTGTTAGCGGTCCACTCGCTCTCCAAGCGTTCGAACATGGCGGGTCTCCGAGCGGGTTTCTATGCGGGCGACCCCGAGCTCGTCGGGTACCTGAGCACCCTGAGACAACACTGCGGCCTCATGATCCCCGGGCCCGTTCAAGCAGCAGCGGTCGCGGCACTTAGAGACGACGCGCACGTGGGGGTTCAACGCGATCGCTATCGGCGCAGGCTCGAGCTCCTCGCGCGGGCACTCGGCGCGGTCGGGCTGGAGACACAAATGCCGGAGGGCGGCTTCTACCTCTGGGTCCTTGCACCGCAATGGACGACGGCGCGCACCGATGCCGAGCTTCCCAGCCCCGGCTGGGTCCTCGCCGAGGCGCTCGCCGCCTCCGGAGGGCTTCTCGTGAGTCCGGGCGATCTCTACGGTGAGGAAGGTGGGGATTTTGTGAGAATCGCTGCGGTGCAACCCGACGAGCGCATCGAGCTCGCTACGAAGCGGCTCGAGGTGAACGGGGACCTCGAGACGGCGTTCGGAAAGTGCCGCGACGGAAAGATCCTTCAGGGGAGGGTTTGATGTCCGATCTTGAAGCACGGATCGAAGACCTCTGGGCACGTTCGGACACCTTGGCGCCCGGGGACCGGGATGCCCTCGATGTCGTCACACGAGCAGTGGAGCTCCTCGACACCGGCACCGCGCGAGTGGCAGAGGTGAACCCTTCTTCGAGCGAGACGCGCGTACACGCCTGGTTGAAGCGGGCGATCCTGCTGTTGTTCCGCCTCCGGGAGATGGCGACGACAGAGCTCGGTCCCTTCGAGTACGCGGACAAGATCCCGCTCAAGTCTGGCTACGCATCTCTGGGAGTGCGGGTCGTTCCCGGGGCGTCGGCGCGATGGGGCTCCTTCCTCGACCGGGGTGTGGTGCTGATGCCCAGTTACGTGAACATCGGTGCGCGCGTGGGGGCGGGGACGATGGTGGACACGTGGGCGACGGTGGGCTCGTGCGCGCAGATCGGAGAGCGCGTGCACCTCTCGGGCGGAGTCGGCATCGGAGGCGTCCTCGAGCCCCCGAACGCCGCTCCTGTGATCGTCGGAGACGACGCTTTGATAGGAAGCCGCTGCATGGTCACCCAAGGCGCTCGGGTCGGCGAGGGCGCCGTCCTCGGTGAGGGTGTGATCCTCAACCCCGGGATCCCAGTCATCGATGCCTCGACCGGCGACGAGATCAGTCGTGGGGTCGTCCCCAACTGGAGCGTGGCGGTGAGCGCGTCGAGGTCGAGGAAGTACCCCGGGGGCGAGTTCTTCCTCCCGTGCGTTCTCGTCATCAAGAGGCTCGAACCCGGCCAACGTCACGCGAGCGCACAACTGGAGACGTTGCTAAGAGATCACGGCGTCGCGACTTGACCGAAGCCGTGCAACAGTGAGCGATCTGCTGTCGAGCGCCCTCGAGCTGGTGTCGATCAGGTCCGTCAGCAGGACCGAGGCGGCGCTCGCAACGCGAGTCGAAGAGGAGCTGCAAAGCCACCGCGACCTGAGGGTCGAACGGGTCGGCGACAACGTCGTCGCAGCGACGTCGTTCGGCCGGGAGGCCCGAGTGCTCGTCGCCGGGCATCTCGACACGGTTCCCCCGTTCGACGACGCCGCACCGCGCGTCGAAGGGGAGACCCTGTGGGGACTCGGAGCGGTGGACATGAAGGGTGGTCTCGCCGTGATGCTCTCACTCTTGCCACAGGTGGAGCGCGCCGGCGTAGACGCGACCTTCGTGTTCTATGCCTGCGAGGAGATCGAGCATGATGCGAGCGGTCTCGGCGTGCTGGTGAGAGAGCGGCCAGATCTCCTTGCTTCAGACGTGGCTGTGCTGATGGAACCGACGGGCGGATTCGCAGAGGCAGGCTGCCAAGGCACTTTGAGGATGGCGGCGACGATGACGGGGCGTCGAGCCCACACGGCTCGGCCCCAGATGGGGGTGAACGCCGTCCATCGTCTCGGGCCCTTGTTGGAATTGGTGGCTAGTTACGAGCCGCGACGAGTCGTACTCGACGGGTGCACCTACACCGAACAGCTCCAAGCGGTCGCGGTCTCGGGAGGCGTTGCCGGCAACGTCGTGCCCGACCGTGCGACGGTGAAGCTCAACCATCGGTTCGCGCCCGAGCGCGGCATCGCTGAGGCAGAGGCCGCTCTTCGCGCCTATCTCGACCCCGTGATCGATCCGGGCGCGGGCGACGGCCTGGAATTGCAGGACGCCGCGGCGGGGGCTCCACCCGCGCTCGACAACCCTCTCCTCTCCAGACTCGTCCGGGCTACCGGACGGCCGCCCCGTGCGAAGGTCGGCTGGACCGATGTGTCGACGTTCTTCTCTCTCGGTATCCCTGCGGTCAACTTCGGACCGGGAGACCCGGAGCTGGCGCACACACCGCAAGAGCACGTCTCGTCCGAGGAGCTGCTCCACGCCCGGGCTGTGCTCGAGAGCTTCCTGTCAGGCGAGTGACACAGGAAGCGATCGGCCGCCTCTGATCACAGGCGCCGGAGCACCGTCACGACTCGTCCATATATATGGACTTCCGAGGGATCGAACTCCATGGGGGAGAGGACCGGGTTGGCGGGAGTGAGCACGACCTTGCCGCGGCGGCGGGCGAAGGTCTTCACGGTCCCCTCTTCTTCACCGATGCCTGCCACGACGATGTCGCCGTTGTCGGCTTCGGGCTGCTGGCGTACGACGACGAAGTCGCCGTCGAAGATTCCAGCTTCGATCATGGAGTCACCCCTGACCCTCAACATGAAGAGCGTGCCGGTTCCCGTGAAGTCCTCCGGAAGCGGCAGGAGCTCCTCCACGTTCTCGCTTGCGATGACACCCGATCCCGCTGCGACGTCACCGAGGAGCGGGACGTTGCGCACAGGTCGAGCCGCCATCGCTGCCTTGGAGGACGGGTCGTATCGCACCTCGATCGCTCGTGGCTTGGTCGGGTCGCGCCTCAAGTAGCCCTCCCGCTGGAGCACGGCCAGGTGCGCATGCACCGTGGACGAAGAAGCAAGGCCCACCGCTTCTCCGATCTCCCGCACCGAAGGGGGGTAACCGCGCTGGCGGAGGCTCCGCTCGATGAAGTCGAGGATCGCTTGACGCTTGCCGGTGAGCGTCTCGGTCATGTCAACCCTCCGTCTCGGCGAACACCAGTTCGTGCAGCATAAGGCCATCGCGGCTCCAAGGCAAACATCTGTTCGCCGGATCCACGGACGTGGGGCTCGTCCCAGGGCGATACAGCCCGCTGGGATCATCCGGGCATGACCTTGTGCCTGCCCTCCTCCAGCCCCGAGCTCCACGAGTCCGGATCGCCCTGGCCTTCGCGACACGGCCTTGACACGAACACACGTTCGTGGTCAGATGGGTCTGTGGGGAACACCTGTTCGGTACTGGAGCTCGAGATCACCGACGGTTTCGAGCATTCGGAGGCGCCGGTCACCAGGACCCTGGTGCGTCCTCGTCAGGAGAAGTCTCACCGGGACCACCGCGTGGCTCGAGACGTGCGGCGTCACGTGCCGGCCACGGCGGCACGTCCACGAAGTGGCGAGCGGGGGCAGAGCCCCGGGGCTTCGCCGTCCATTCGACGTCCGCGCAGTTGTCAGCCGAGCAGAAGGCTCACGGACCTGTCGGACGGGGCGCAAAAGCGCCGAACCCGCCTGCTCGTCGGAATCGTGGTGGCCGCGATAGTGGTCGCCCTAGCCCTGCCCTGGGGCGGAGCCGGGGGTCATCCCCTCGCCACCTCCGGTCCCGCCCGGGCCGGGTCCCCTTTGGTCGCTCATGAGGTCTATGTCGTGCAACCCGGAGACACACTCTGGGACATAGCTCAGCGCCTGGATCCCGGTGGCGATCCGCGCTCGGTCGAGGCCCGCCTGGAGTCCGAGGCGGGGGGCGACGACATCCAACCAGGTGAGCGCCTGGTCCTTCCCTGACCCTTTCGCGGCGCGAGCACCCTCTCAGGCTCGTCCGGCAGGGCCGACCGCGGGAATCTCGTGCGGCTGACCTCCGCCATCTCAGCGGTACGGTTGGGCGTTGTGCAGTGTCCTTGGTGTCACTCCCTCGATGACAAGGTCGTCGACTCGCGCCTTGCCGAAGAGGGTGCGGCCATCAGGAGAAGGAGGGAGTGTCTCTCCTGCGGCAGGCGCTTCACCACGTACGAGCGCCTCGAGGAAGCGCCACTCTGGGTGCACAAGCGCTCGGGCCACCGTGAGCCCTTCGACCGTTCCAAGCTCGTGGAAGGCATGCGATCGGCGACGAAGAACCGTCCCGTGACAGACGAAACGCTCGAAGAGCTCGCAATGCAGGTGGAGGAATCGCTGCGCGGTGAGGGTGCAGAGGTTGAGAGCCAGAAGATCGGGCTCGCTGTCCTCGAGCGTCTCCGTGAGGTCGACGACGTGGCTTACCTGCGTTTCGCATCCGTCTACAAAGGATTCGAGGATGTAGGCGACTTCCAGCGTGAGGTCGGCCTGCTCACGAAGACCACCGAGCCCAAACGCCGGAGCTGACCGGTAGGTGCCCGAGCTCTTGGACGAGGTCCCCGAGCGGGCGCTCGCGATCTATGCCCATCCCGACGACGCCGATGTCTCTTGTGGCGGCACCTTGGCGTTGTGGGCGCGCAAGGGTTCTGAGGTGCACGTCGTCATCTGCACAAATGGCGACAAGGGGAGCGCGGACGCCGCTACCGATCCAGTCGAGCTCTCGCGTCTGCGGGCGGCCGAGGCTACCAAGGCTTCCGATGTTCTCAGCCTCGCGGACCCTCACATTCTCGGATACGCCGACGGCGAGCTCGCCGACGACACGTCGCTTCGGTTCGAGCTTGTCAAGCTCATAAGGCGTATACGCCCTGTGACCCTCTTGTGCCCGGACCCTACGGCCGTCATCTTCGGAGAGGACTACTTCAACCACCGGGATCACCGCGTCGTGGGTTTTGCAGCGCTCGACGCTGCGGCCCCGGCTGCCGCGTTGCCCCACTACTTTCCCGAGGCGGGAGAGGCCCACCAGGTGTCCATGGCTCTCATGTCCGGCACGCTCGAGCCCAATGTATGGGTCGATGTGAGCTCGACGATCGAACAGAAGATGGCTGCTGTCGCCTGTCATAGGAGTCAATTCTCCGACGGGGGCGACTGGGCCAGACGTGCGGTCAGGATGCGAGCGGAAGAGGACGGAGCCCGTGCAGGTGTGGACCACGCGGAGGGTTTCCGGCGCCTGAGGCTCAGTGTCTGAGAGCTTCTCCGGCTTGCGTGCAAGTGGCGCCGAAGACGACGCCGGGGCAGGTTCGGGCGACGCATGCACGATCCTCCACGTGGACATGGATGCATTCTTCGCTTCCGTAGAGGTGCTCGACAATCCACAACTGGCGGGCAGGCCGGTCATCGTGGGAGGCGCGGGCTCGCGTGGTGTCGTGGCCTCGTGCACCTACGAAGCGCGGGTCTACGGGATTCGCTCGGCGATGTCCTCCGTAGAAGCCCGTCGCCGGTGCCCGCACGCGATCTTCGTCGCAGGACGCTACGACCGCTATGCACAGATGAGCGAGCGTCTTCACCGCGTGCTGAACGAGTTCACACCGGTTGTGGAGGGCCTCGGGCTCGACGAGGCGTTCCTCGACGTCTCGGGGAGCACGCGCCTGTTCGGCTCATCGCTGGAGATCGCCGCTCGCCTCAGGTCGGCCGTGCGCCAGGAGCTCGAGCTCGCGTGTTGTGTAGGGGTGGCGAGAACGAAGCTGCTCGCCAAGCTGGCATCGCGAGCCGCGAAACCCCAGGCGACGCCCAACGGCACCGCCGAAGGCCGCGGCATAGTCGTGGTCCATCCGGAGGAGGAGATCGCGTTTTTGCACCCGCTTCCGGTAGGCGCGCTCTGGGGGGTGGGCCCGGCCACGCGAAAGCGACTCGAAGAGCTGGGTGTCACGACGGTCGGCGAGTTGGCGGCAATGCCCGAGGGCGTCCTGTGCCGGGCGCTCGGAACGGCGGCGGGACGTCAGCTCTCCTGTCTGGCCAACGGAGATGACACGCGGGCGGTCGAGGCACAACGCCAGACGAAGTCTGTCGGGCACGAAGAGACATTTGCCGCAGACATCCACGATCGCATCGAGCTGCATCACCATGTTGTACGCATGGCGGACGCGGTCGCGAACAGGCTCAAAGCCAACGGCCTTCGGGGGAGGACCATAAGCCTGAAACTCCGTTACGCGGACCGGCGGACGATCAGCAGGTCGCAGACGCTCCCGAGTCCGAGCGACTCGTCACGCGCTCGTTTCTGCTGTGGCTGCTGCATTGCTGGACGCCGTCGAAGTCTCAGAGGGGGTCCGATTGATAGGGGTGTCGGTCTCCTCGCTTCAGAGGGGAATGGAGCCGGCGCAACAACAGCTGACGTTCGATTCTTCCGGGGAACACAAGGCGCAAGGGGCCGGCGACGATCGTGATCCGCGTTCGGTCGGAGGCGATCCGTGTGCTGCACAGCACGAGGCCTGGAAGGAGGTCGAGGCCGCCGTCACTCAGATTCGCGCCCGTTACGGTCGCTCCGCCGTCGGAACTGCTTCGCTCGTCGGCGCAGCGGGAATGGCGACAAAGCGCCCGGCCGACGCGCGGTGGGGTCCCGCGGAGCCCGAGCCTCGAAGGTCCTGAGCTGGGGTTTTCCACCCAGACCATTTAGGCCGTAATCGCGCCGGGGGCGTGGGGTGGCGTTGTCACGCCTTTGCCGCTGCGCGAAGATTGCCCCGGTCGCGTAGTGGCGCGGCGATGAAGTGGGAAGGAGCCCCGGTTGCCGCTGTCGGAGCACGAGCAGCGGGTGTTGCAAGAGCTGGAGCAAGCCCTTGTCCAGGAGGACCCGAAGTTCGCGGACAGGGTGCGTTCCGAGAGCGTCTACCGGTATGCCGGGCGTTATCTCAAATGGTCCGTGCTCGGTTTCATAGCGGGTCTCGTCGTGATGCTCGCCTTCTTCACTACTTCGGTTGCCGTGGGTTTCCTCGGAGTCCTCATCATGTTCGGGTCACTTGTGGTCTTCTGGACCAACCTCCACCGCATGGGTAAGGCGGGCTGGGAGGACATCGGCCGATCGCTGCGCAAGGAGGGCTTCGGGAACGCGGTAAGCGACACGCGCACCTGGCTGCGCGAGCGCTTCCGCCGCAACCGCTGAGTCGCGGCCGCCAACACAGCGCGCCGAGAAAGCCCCGTCGGAGCCGCGGGTGGAGCTGTGTCTCGCTGTCGACGTGGGGGGAACGAAGCTCGAGGCAGGGCTGGTCACGAGCGAGGGCGCTGTGGTGGCTCGTTTCCGCGCCCCGACTCCCGAAACCGACGAAGCGGAGGTTCTCTTCACAGAGTTGTCGGCTCTCGTCAACGCCGCCATGGAGGCGTCGTCCGCCCGATCGCGAGATGATCGGATCGTCGTCTGCGGCGTCGGATGCGGGGGACCGATGTCGCTCGCCGAAGGGCGCGTCTCCCCTTTGAACATCCCGGCCTGGCGCGGTTTCCCCCTCGTGGAGCGTTTGAATCGCCACATCGGTACGAAAGTCGCTCTCGACAACGACGCCAAGGCTCTGGCACTCGGAGAAGGCTGGGTGGGTGTCGCGCGGGGGGTCGGAGATTTCTTGGGAGTCGTCGTCTCCACCGGAGTCGGAGGCGGAATTGTCTCTGACCGACGCCTGATCGACGGCTCTACCGGCAATGCAGGCCACATCGGACATGTGAACGTCGAGCCGGACGGGCATATATGCGGCTGCGGTGCGCGCGGCTGTCTCGAGGCGGAGGCATCCGGCAGGGCGATCGAACAGATCACCGGCAAGCCTCCAGTCGACGCGACCGCGGAGGTGCGGGTACGGACGGGCCGCCTTGTCGGACGCGCCATCGCATCGGTCGCCAATCTGTTGGACCTCCAACTCGCCGTCGTTGCGGGATCGGTCGCGCTCGGGTTCGGTGATCGTTTCTTCGCTCCCGCCAACGACGAACTCCAAGCGCGCGCCCGACTCTCGTTCTCGGAACGAGCCAGGATCGTGCCGGCGCAACACGGCGAGCTTGCGCCACTCGTGGGAGCCGCTGCGGTCGGGTGGCTGGCGGCGGGCCTGAGCGTTCTTGGCTGAGCTGTGAACGCCGATAATGCGGGCGCAATTGAGCCGCCCCCCATCGACGCGAGACGCGCCGCCGGTGTCACTTTCCGGGCAGTTGCCTCCCACCCCTGGCTCTGGCCCGCAGCGTTCTCGGAGATCCTTCGTCTCGCACGGCCCCGGTGGTGGCGCCGATGGCCTCCGATTCCATTGCCCGACCCCGAGTTGTGGCGCTTCCGAATGCAGACCGCGTATGGGGGATCAGGAGATTCGTACCCGACGCCAGCGGAGGTCCGGTCATTCCTCGAATGGTGTCGTCGAGGCCGCGAATGGCGAAAGCGCTGAGACAAGACCGGGGTTGTTTGGCAGGGAAATAGAGGCCCCTCTTGGTAGCCTCATAGCCGATGTTGACCGACTCGGTGGTTGGTGCGAACGGGTCAGGACGGGCTCTGGTCCTGAATGCCACGTTCGAGCCGCTGGGTATCGTCTCAACGCGAAGGGCGCTTCTCTTGGTCCTTGCGACCAAGGCGGAGTTGGTCCATGCAACCGAGCGCTTGTTTCGCTCAGAACGCAGTGCGCTTCCCGAGCCGTCGATAGTGAGACTTGCCCGCTACGTGCGTGTGCCGCACGACCGGACGCTCGCGGTGAACAGACGGACGGTGTTCGCCCGCGACAGTCACCGCTGCCAGTACTGCGGTTCCACAGCCGAGAGCATTGATCACGTAGTACCGCGCAGTCGCGGAGGTCTTCACTCGTGGGACAACGTCGTTGCTGCCTGCCGTCCCTGCAACACTCGCAAGGAGGACCGCCTGCCACACGAGGTCGGGCTCGTTCTACGTAATCAACCTGTGGCCCCCCGGAAGCGGGTTTGGTTACTGGCTGCAAGCGGGACGCCTGAGGAATGGGTTCCTTACCTCGGTGAACAGTCGTTGACCGCCTGAGGTGGCCGAAGCTCGGCGCTGGTCGGTCGAGCACAGGGTGGCCGGCGCCCGAGATCTGTGCGGCGAGTGGCCCGCGCCGGAGAACCGCACGTCGCGTGCGGCCGCGTTCTGCCGGGTGAGCGGCGCGGCGCTCGTCCTCGGTAGCGCTCAGCCTCTCGAGACGATTGCTCTCGATGCTGCTGAGAGGGCGGGAATCGAGGTCGTCCGTCGTCGCGCGGGGGGAGGAGCTGTGCTCATTTCTCCGGACGCGCAGGTCTGGGTCGACGTGTGGCTGCCGAAGACAGACCCTTTGTGGGAAGACGATGTCGTCCGCTCGGCCGGCTGGCTCGGCGAGACGTGGAGTGATGCGCTACGCGCCCTTGGCGCCGCACCTCTCGATGTCCATCTCGGTAGGTCACTGGAGGGTCCGTGGGCGAGCGTCGTGTGCTTCGGCGGTGTGGGCCCGGGGGAGGTCATGGTGAGGGGAGCGAAGTTGGTCGGCCTGGCCCAGCGTCGCACGCGTGAAGGAGCGCGCTTTCTCACCGTGGCTCACCTGTCGTTCGAGGCCGCCGCCATCGTCGGGTTGCTCGCGCTGAACGACACCGAGAGAGACGCCGCTGTCTTGGAGATCGGCATGCGGAGCGCCGGGTTGGCCGAAGTGCTCCCGGAGCTCGCTTCGTCGCATGACGGGCGGTCGCTCATGGCGTCGATCGAGCATGCGATCACAGAGGCACTGCCCTGACGGGCCGTCAGGTCCCGACGGCGAACGAACCCAGAAGTACCACGAGGACGGTCAAGGTTATGAGCACGAATGTCCGGTCGCGCTCATGGACGAAAGCGACGACGCTCACGCCGACGCGCAATACAGGTGTGGCGATCAACAGGAGAAGCCCGAGCATGGCGATCGCAGGCCCATACCCGTGGCCCAGTCCCTGTGCCACGGCGGCGACACTGTGCGGGATGCGGAGTCCCGAAAGATGCAGCGACCCGTGCCGCAGCTGAGCAAGGGATCGCCGAGCCGCACGTTCAGTGGAAGGTTCCAGGAGCGTGACGGCAGCGCCGACGACCATCACGGCTGAGCTGATTCCGACCCCTAGCCGAAGCACCGTGGCGACGACCACTTCGAGTCGTGACAGGTCTCTGTCTGGGTGCGGCGGGACCTCGGGGGGTGGGGTGCTCATGTCACTCCGGTGACCAGCATGTCGATGGCGACGGCCAGCACCGCTGTTGCGAAGAGGATGCGGAGCCGGCGAGGTCGGATGCCGGCAAGTAGGCGGGCGCCCCCGAGCGCACCCACTAGAACTCCGAGTGCCACCGGGGCCGATATCAAGGGGTCCACGTCGCCTCGCTCGAAGTAGACCCCCGCGGAAGCGGCTGCGGTCACTCCGATCATGAAGTTGCTCGTTGCGGTGGAGACCTTGATGGGAAGACCCATGACGAGATCCATCGCCGGGACTTTCAAGGTCCCCGAGCCGATCCCGAGTAAGCCGCTTATCACTCCGGCGACGTACATGAGAGCGAACCCGACTTTCGAGCGCGCAACTCTGTAGTCGACGACCCGCCTGCGCGCGGCGTCGGGATAGGAGCCGTGCAACGCCAGGCGGTCGGCCAGTGCGTCGCGCGGCTGTGCAGCGCGATGCTCGATGCTCTTACGGCTGGCGACCGCAAACGCCGACTGTCCCAGCGCGACGGCAAATATCACGTAAAGGACGCGAGAAACGAGGACAGAGGCGAGAAACGCCCCAGTTACCGCGCCGGTGCTCGTCGCGATCTCGAGGAACATCCCGAGCCTCAGGTTCGCCAAATGGTCGCGGACGTACGCAGCTGCCGCGCCGCTCGACGTGGCGATCACGGCGACGATCGAGGCCCCGATCGCCAGGCGGATGTTCACGCCGAAGAACAAGGTGAGGGCTGGGACGACTATGAAGCCACCCCCCAGTCCCAAAAGAGCACCGAGGCCGCCGGCGAGGATCCCGACGCCGAAGAGCACCGAGGTGAGCTCGCCGGGGCTCACCTCTCAGAGGTGCTTGCTCTCACGTTCCGAGACTACGGGCGCGGCGAGCGTGCCAAAAGGGACCTCCGTGTCCGAAGCGGGGGGGAGCGGGGCCACAAACGGGAAGGAAGTGGGGACCTTTGTTGACGTAGTGGTGACGTAGGGAATAAAGTGGAGGCAAGTGGAGTAAAGGGGAGCCCCGACCGATTCGAGTTAGCCGGGGGTAGAGCCGTGGGAGCTCGGGTCTTTGGCACGGTTTTTCGGGAGATACGAGCACGCCATCGACGACAAGGGCCGGGTCATCCTCCCCGTCAAGTTCCGTCCGGCGTTCGAGCACGGTGGATACCTGACTCAGCACCACGAGGGCTGCCTCGCGCTGTGGACGCCCGAGGAGTTCGACGCGGAGATGGGGGACATGCAAGAGCGGGCAGGGGTGGGCCGCAGGGAGCGCAACGAGGCGAGGGTGCGGGCGTCCTCGTCGTACGAGTTGGAGATCGACCGCCAAGGGCGGATGGTGATCCCCGCCAGGCTGCGAGCGTTCGCTGCGCTCGAATCCGATGTCCTCGTCCTCGGGGTGATCGATCGTGTCGAGCTTTGGAACCCGCAGAGTTGGGAGGAGAAGGTGGGACCGGACGAGCACCGGTTGACGGAAGGATCGGACAACTGAGGGCGGTCCTTGCATATAAGAACAGCCGTTCACAGAAGAGCAGAAGGTGTACCAGGAGCATGCGCAGCCCCTCGGCTGGTTCGGTGGAAGACTCCTCCTCCGCCCGCTTCCAACCGAGTCGCAGGAGAACCTCTCCCGACGGCATCCCGCCAGTCGAGGGGCTGCGGATGAGCCAGGCCCACCTCCACGAGCCGGCGATGCTCGGCGAAGTAGTCGACCTTTTCGCTCCGGTGCCGCCAGGGCTCGTGGTGGACGCCACCGCGGGAAACGGCGGTCACGCCTCAGCGCTTTTGTCGAACCACCGCGGCCTTCGCTTGCTGTGCATCGACCGGGATCGCGAGGCAGTGAAGATAACGGCAACGCGACTCGAAGAATTCGGCGATAGAGCGATCGTCCGGCACGCGACTTTCGACAACCTCGTCGAGCTGGCCGCGAACGAGGGTTATCCGTCGGGCACATTGAGTGGAGTTCTCTTCGATCTGGGGGTGAGCTCCCGGCAGCTGGACGTGGCGGCTCGTGGATTCTCGTATTGGCACGAGGCGCCCCTCGACATGCGGATGGACCCTTCGGACGGGCCTGCGGCCTCGGAGCTCGTGAACACGTGGGAAGAGGAACGACTGGCAAGCCTCTTCGCGCAGAACGGTGAGAGCCGCTTCGCGAGGAGGATCGCCCGCGCAGTGGTGGTGGCGAGACCGCTCACGACGACCACGCAATTGGCAGAGGTGGTCCGCAACGCCATCCCGGCGGCCGCACGGCGTCACGGCGGGCATCCGGCGCGGCGAGTGTTCCAGGCGCTTCGAATAGCGGTGAACGACGAGCTGGAGCTGTTGAAGGAGGCGTTGCCGAAATCCGTCGACGCTCTCGCGCCGAAAGGGCGATGCGTCGCGCTCGCCTATCACTCGGGTGAGGATCGCATCGTAAAGACGACCTTCGCAGAGGCCGTCTCGGGTGGATGCAAATGCCCGCCGGCCTTGCCGTGCACTTGCGGAGCGCGGTCGAAGGGCCATCTCGTCTTTCGAGGTGCCCGTCGGCCGACACCGGTGGAGGTCGCCGGCAACCGGAGAGCCGAAAGCGCCAGGTTGCGTGCCTTCGAAAGGGACGCCGCCTGATGGCCGTTCCTGCCCGGCAGCTGAGGGCGCGTCAGAGCGCTGGTTCAGCCCGTCCGGCGCAGCGGCGTCCACCGGTCCGGGCGCTCGCGCCCCGACCTCGCAAGACGAGGCGTAGTGATCACCGCAAGCGCACCGTCGCCGTCCTGTGTGTGCTACTCACGATGGGAAGCCTGCTCGCAGTTACAGGCGCGCACGCTTACCTGACTCAAGGACAGGTCCGTCTCACGCGTCTTCAGAACCAGCTGAGCTCGCAACTCACGCGGCATCGCAATCTCGAGCTGCAGGTCGCAAACCTCGAACAGCCTTCCAGCGTTCTCTCCGAGGCGCAGAAACAGGGTCTGGTCGTACCAACGAACGTCAACGATCTTCCGCAGGCCAACCTGTCGGCTCCGACTTCGGGAACAGCGAGCGGTGGCCGCCCGCCGGTCGCCTCGACACCTGGGGCCAAGGTGTCGGCACGAAACAGCGCTACTTCGAGTGGCGGCTCGCAGTCCGCCTCCCGAAGCGGGGGTCGGTGAGCGCCGGGCCTCGGGGCCCGGACGTGCGAGACGGGCGCCTGCCTGGTCTCGCAGGGCCAGCTGCGCCGGGAGGCGGAATCGCCGCCAGAGCCAGAGGTTACGAACGTCGTGAGCTGGCGGCCGCACGCGAACGTCTGCGGCGGGCACGCAGGGAAAGACTCGAGCGAAGCGCAGCATATGCCTCGGATCTGCGCGCGCTTCGCGAAGTCAGAGACCTGCGCGACCTCGAAGAGCCTCGACGAGATCGGGACCTGCATTACCCGCCGGGCTGGGGTCGGGCGCGCAAGCAGGCGCCGGTGCCCTCCGGGCGGTCGAGACGAGCCAAGCGGGCTGGTGGCCTGTCGCGTAGGCGAGCAGCGATCATGCGCATCGTCTTGATGGTTGTGTTCCTCGCGCTCGCGATCAGGATCGTCGGCGTCCAGGTCTTCTCGAGCCAGCACTACGCCAAGATGGGATCAGCCGAAGTCGCGCAGAAGCTGAACCTTCCAGCGCAGCGCGGGGGCATCTTCGACCGTAACGGTGCGGTCCTCGCGATCTCCGTGCCGCGCACGACGGTGGTGGCCGACCCGTTCCTCGTCAAGCATCCCGCCACTGAGGCCCGGCAGCTCGCACCCGTCCTCCAGGTTCCCGAAGATCAGCTCCAGGCAGAGCTTTCTGAGCATTCGGGCTTCGTGTACCTGGCGCACAAGATCGACCAGACCGTCGCCGCCAAGGTCAGCAAGCTCGCCCTCGCAGGCATCAATCTCTTGCCGGACTCTCAGCGGTTAGATCCGTCGGGTCCGCTCGCCACTTCGGTCGTCGGCACAGTGGGCGCAAGTGGCCAGGGCCAAGGAGGCCTCGAATACCGAATTCAACGGGATGCTCAGTGGACGGGCGGGGACGGTCGAAGAGGAGGTTTCTCCCTCGGGGCTCGTGCTCCCCGGAAGCACCAGACAATTGTCGAGCGGGCGCGAAGGAACCGGCGTCGAGCTGACGCTCGATCAGCCTCTGCAGTACGCGACGGAGCAGTCCCTCGGCACTGCCATAAACAATTCACACGCCAAGAGCGGCATCGCGATCGTGATGAACACCCACACAGGCGAGATCCTGGCGATGGCCAACCTCGTGAAGGACCCGACCACCGGTCAAGTGGTGGAGGCGCCGCAGAACCTGGCACTCACCCAGGTATACGAGCCCGGCTCCGTCTTCAAGCTCGTGACGTTCTCGGCCGCACTGTCCGACGACATCGTCTCTCCGAACACGGTGCTGACCGTGCCGAATTCCATCTCGATCGACGGGTGGACCTTCCACGACGCGGAGAACCATCCGACAGAGCGCCTGTCCGCTACGCAGATACTGGCTCAGTCCTCGAACGTCGGGACCATTGAGATAGCAGAGGGACTCGGAAAGGCGCGCCTGGCGGCTCAGGTCGCCGCCCTCGGTTTCGGGCAACCGACAGGTCTCGGATTCCCAGGCGAGTCGCAAGGCATCGTGAAGTCCGATCCATCTCAGTGGTCAGGATCGGACATGGGATCTACGCCGATCGGCCAGGACGACGCGGTGACCGCTCAACAGGTGCTCGACATGATCAACACGGTGGCGACAGGGGGGGTTTTCGTCCCACCCCGCCTTGTCAGAGCAACCGTCTCGAGTGACGGTTCTTTGGAAGTGACCCCGAGGATGGCGACACACCGCGCCTTATCGCCTCAGATTTCCACACAGCTCACGACCATGATGGAGCAGGTCGTTCAGGACGGGACCGCCGTGAGCGCCGGCGTCCCCGGTTACTCGGTCGCCGGAAAGACCGGAACGGCCCAGATCCCCGACCCTGTGCACGGCGGCTACATTCCGGGCGCGTACATGGCCACTTTCGCCGGCTTCGTGCCCGCAGAGCACCCCGCGTTGAGCGCGGTCGTCGTTCTCGACCAACCACTACCGATCTTCGGCGGAGTGGTCGCCGCACCGGTCTTCTCCCAGGTCATGCAGTACGCCCTTCATCGCTACGGCGTCCCCACCTCGCCACAGGGCGGCACCACCGGCGGCAAGGCAGACCCCGTTCCGTTTCCCAGCGCCAAACCGTGAGGCAACGCCGGTGAACGCGGCCCCGATCGCGAGGCGCCTGCCCGATACGATCTGCCCGCCCGGGAACCCCACGGAAGGGCCGTGATCCGCCCGGCGGGACCCCGACTGTGCGAATGGACCGCTTGCTCGAAGACGTCGAGGCCGTGTCGACTCGCGGCCTTCTCAGTGCCGTCGATGTGACATCGGTCGGGTACGACAGCAGGAGGACGACTCCGGGAGCCCTCTTCTGCTGCGTCCCGGGAGAACACAGCGACGGACACGACTTCGCACATGAGGCTGTACGGAGGGGCGCGGTCGGTCTTCTCGGCGAGCGCGAGCTGAACTTGAACGTGCCCGAGGTCCTGGTGCCGGTGGGGACCGTGCGCCACGCAATGGCGATGACCGCCGCCAATTTCTACGGCCGTCCCGCGCGCTCGCTCGTGACCATCGGGGTCACCGGCACGAATGGAAAGACCACCGTCACTCACCTCGTCGCATCGATACTCGAAGCCAATGCGATGCGAACGACCGTGATCGGTACCCTCGGAGGCCCGCGTACGACGCCTGAGTCTCCCGATCTCCAGAGACTCCTCGCGCAAGCGCGCCACGGAGGCCGAAAAGCAGCGGCACTCGAGGTTTCGTCACATGCTCTTACGCAGCAGCGCGTCGACGGGATCCGCTTCTCGGCGGCTGTCTTCACCAATCTCGGCCACGATCACCTGGACCACCACGGGTCCATGGAGAACTACTTCCGAGCGAAGGCATCGTTGTTCTCACCCGATCGTGCCGAGCTCGGTATCGTGCGCTCGGACGATCCGTGGGGCGAACGTCTCATCGCTCAGGCGGAGATCCCCGTCATCGGGTACTCCTTTGACGACGCGACCGATATCGAGTCCAATGCCGTCGGGACGCGCTTCACCTGGCGGAATCGCCGCGTATCGATCCGGCTCGCCGGCGACTTCCAGGTGGCGAACGCGCTCGCGGCGGCGA
This sequence comes from uncultured Acidimicrobiaceae bacterium, assembly GCA_963737015.1. Classification (GTDB taxonomy): domain Bacteria; phylum Actinomycetota; class Acidimicrobiia; order Acidimicrobiales; family UBA8190; genus CAVTQZ01. Next base: position 726,834 of record CAVTQZ010000001.1, read on the forward strand.
CCACAGCCGAAGCACTCGGGGTCAGTGACGATGTCGTCGTGAAGGGTCTCGAGAGCGCGCAGCCCGTGGTCGGCCGCTTCGAGGTCGTCGGCACACCATTGCCCTTTGCGGTCATCGTCGACTACGCGCACACCCCTGAGGGTCTCGAGGTCTCGCTCCGAAGCGCGAGGCGTATGTCGCCGGGCCACCGCGTGATCGTGGTATTCGGCGCCGGCGGTGAACGCGACCACGAAAAGCGACCGGCGATGGGAGAGGCAGCGGCGCGCCACGCAGATGTCGTCGTCGTCACCTCCGACAACCCCCGGGGGGAGGACCCGCTCGAGATAATCGGCGAGGTCCTCAACGGTGTGCCTGGTTCGGCTGAGGCCCTGACGGAGCCAGACCGCCGGCGTGCGATCGAAATGGCGTTGACGACGGCGTTGCCCGGAGACGTGGTCGTCGTCGCCGGTAAAGGCCACGAGTCGGAGATCGAGGTCCGCGGCGAGCGCCTGGCCTTCGACGACCGCGACGAAATCCGCGCGGCCGCGAGCCAGATCGCCTCGAGACGATCTGCCGCTAAGGGAAGCGCGCAGTGATCAGCCTGATGGCATCTGGGGGGATCGCACTGTGGATCGCCGGTCTCGGAACGCCGCTGCTGATCCGTTGGCTCAGCCGCAGGCGTCTCGGTCAACAAATTCGCGACGACGGACCCTTCATGCACCTTGTGAAAGCGGGTACCCCGACGATGGGGGGAGTGGCGATGGTGGCGGGTGCGGTCACGGGTTACCTGGTCGCCCACGCCGGCACCCATGTGGCGTTTTCGAGAGCCGGGATACTCATCGTGCTCGTGACGGTCTGTGCAGGGGCGATCGGACTGCTCGACGACTGGATCAAGGTCAGGCACCGCCGGAGCCTCGGCCTCACCAAGCGCGGGAAGTTCATTGCGCTCGTCGTGATGGCCGTTGGCTTCGCGGTCGCCGCTGAGCGTTGGGCCGGCGTCAACACGCACCTTTCCTTCACGCGCTCGAATTCCCTGGGTATCAACCTCGGGAGCGTGGGCTGGGTGTTCTGGGCCGTGTTCGTGATCGTGGGAACGGCGAACGCTGTCAACCTGACCGACGGCCTGGACGGCTTGGCTTCGGGTTCTGCAACCTTCTGCTTCGCGATCCTGGCGATCATCGGGTACTGGGAGTTCCGCCACCTCTCCCTTTACCATGTCTCGTCTGCGCTCGATCTCGCTCTGGCGTCGGTCGGCGCTGCGGGCGCGTGCCTCGGTTTCCTGTGGTGGAACGCCGCCCCAGCGCGCATCTTCATGGGAGACACCGGATCGCTTGCAATAGGGTCGGCTCTGGCGGCACTTTGTCTGCAGATGAACCTCCAACTGCTCCTGCCCATCATCGGCGGGCTCTTCGTGATCGTCACCTTCTCCGTCGTGATCCAGGTGATCAGTTACCGCGTCTTCCATCGACGCGTGTTCCTCATGGCGCCCCTGCATCATCACTTCGAGCTACTCGGATGGCCCGAGACCACTGTGATCGTACGCTTCTGGATTATGGCCGGTCTGTTCGCGGCGCTCGGTCTGGGAATCTTCTACGCGGACTTCCTCTCGGCGACGACCCACTGACCCTGATGCCGATCCGCGTTCGTGCTCGTTCGAGGGCGGCCGAGAGTCGTCCGGTCCCCCATTGTGAAGCGTCGATGCGAGAGGCTTGTGCAATGCGAGGCATGCAGCGCGCAGCCGGTCGGACACGAGAGCCCACCGTTCGTCCCGGGGTGTGCACGTGAGCATGGACGCGCGAACTGCTCCGGCTCAACGCGGCCGGACCCCACCCGATCGACCGCGTCATCTGCGGCTGCTCGAGGGCGGCGGAAGCGCTCGCGCAGGCCTTCCGGCGGCGAGACGTCGCGAAACAGATCTCGTCTCCACCCGGACCGCCATCCTGGCCTTGACGGGGACTTTGTGCGCAGTGGGACTCGTGATGGTCCTGTCCGCTTCGGCGTACACCTCCCTCGAGTTCTACGGGTCGGTCTGGACGATTTTCGAACGCCAGGTCCTCTGGATGGGCCTCGGCGTGATCGCGCTCGTCGTCACGGCTCGGGTGCACTACGAGCGTTGGCGCCGCTTGCGGATCGTCCTGCTGATCGGAACGCTCCTGCTCTTGATGGCGGTTCTCGTCCCGGGAGTCGGTGTCTCAGCAGGAGGTTCGAGCCGCTGGATCGGGTTCGGTCAGCTGAGGCTGCAGCCGTCCGAGCTCATGAAGCTCGCCATTGCGATCTTTGCATCGGATCTTCTCGCAAGGCGTGCCGCGCGCGTCCGAGAGGCGCGGGCGGTCGTGGTTCCGCTCCTGCTCGTCCTCGGGGTGTCGGCCATCCTCGTACTCAAACAGCCGGACATGGGCACGGCGCTCGTCTTGGCCTGCATCGTCTTCTCATTGCTCTACGCCGGCGGCGTGCCGTTGAAGCCGGTGCTCAAGGCCTTAGGGGGCGTCGCGGCGATCGGTCTCATAGTCGGGCTGGCCGAGCCCTACAGACGAGCGCGGCTGCTGTCGTTCCTGAACCCCTTCGCGCATGCCAAGGGATCGGGGTACCAGGTGGTGCAGTCTCTCGTAGGTCTCGGCTCCGGTCACCTCTACGGGCTGGGACTCGGAGGTGGAAGAGAGAAGTGGGGACTCTTACCGAACGCGCACACCGACTTCATCTTCTCGGTGATAGGAGAGGAAGGCGGGGTGATCGGCACACTTCTCGTTCTCGGTCTCTTCGCCGCGCTCGCGTGGTACGGAGTGCGCGCGGCAGCAAGAGCTCCTGATCGATTCAGCGGGCTGCTGGCCGTCGCCTGCACCTGTTGGATAACAGCGCAGGCCGTGATCAACATCGGTGCGGTCGTCGGCGTGCTGCCCGTCACGGGGATACCGCTGCCCTTCATCTCTTTCGGGGGGTCGTCCCTCGTCATAACCATGGTGGCCGCAGGAATACTCGCCAACGTCGCCGCGAACGAACGTGTCAGCTCTCCCGGAGCAGAATCGGCGGTACGCGCCGCTGACGCGAGGCGTTCTCCCGCTCGGTGAGCCCAAGGCGGTTCGCCCTCGTTGCCGGCGGGGGCACAGGTGGCCACGTGGTTCCGGCGCTGGCGGTGGCGCGCTCTATCTGCGAGAAGCACGGGCACGACGCGGTCGAGTTGGTCGGATCGCGCCGGGGGCTCGACGCTCAACTCGTTCGTGATGCGGGATTCCCGGCGACGTTGCTGCCGGGACGAGGCTTCCTGCGTGGTGGCGCAGCCCGAGGCGCGAGGTTGCGCGCTGCGGCTGCAAACGTCTCTGCGTGCGCACAACTGGCTGTGGCCCTGTTCGGCGCACTCGGCATCGTCCTCTCGAGGCGCCCCTCGGTCGTGGTGGCGATGGGGGGCTACGCCTCTGTCACGACGGCACTCGCGGCGAGGCTCCTTCGAGTGCCGGTCGTCCTCGTGAACGTAGACGCCGTGCCCGGCGCGGCGAACCGTCTCATCGCCAGGTTCGCGAGCGCCACGGCAGTGGCCTTCGAGGGGACGGCACTGGCGAATTCCGTCGTCACGGGAGCTCCGGTGCGTCCGGAGATCGTGATGGCGTCGGTACGGGATCAGGCACGGCATGACTCCGCGCGAGCCGCACTGGGGGTCCCGTCCACCAGGCGGCTGGTCGCGGTGGTGGGAGGCTCCCTCGGAGCAGGCAGCATCAACGAGGCGGTGCTTGCTCTTGCCCACCTCTGGCACAAACGCTCAGACGTTGCGATCTACCACGTCGTCGGAAGGCGGGACTTCGGGCGGCTCGCCTCGGAGGAGGCAGCACCACAGGAGAGCGGTACCGGAACCGACCGACTGTGGTATCGCCAGGTCGCCTACGAGCAGCACATGGCCCGTTTCTACGAGGCCGCGGACGTGGTGGTTTGCCGGGCCGGGGCGAACACGATCGCGGAGCTGACGGTCGTCGGGGTCGCCTCGGTCCTCGTCCCCCTTCCGCGTTCGCCGGGCGACCACCAGAAGCAGAACGCGTCCGTCCTCGAGCGGGCCGGGGCAGCGGTGATGATCGAGGACGATTCCCTCAGCGCCGAGAACTTGGCGAGCGTCCTCGACGGGCTCTTCGCGGATGACAAGCTCACCTCGATGAGACAAGCCGCCGCCGGTCTGGGCCGGCCCGACGCCCTCGAAGCGGTGGTCCGACTGGTCGATGACAACGCCAGGTCGCGCCGATGAGCACCCGGCGCACGTCGGCGCCCCCCGTGGACCTCTCGCACAGGCGGTCGTTGCACGTCGTGGGGGTCGGTGGCGCCGGAATGAGCGCGATCGCTTCGGTACTGGCAGCCATGGGACACAAGGTCACGGGCAGCGACCTCAAGCCTTCGCTTGCAACGGAGCGTCTCGCTGCATCAGGCGTGTCTGTATCGATCGGCCACGATCCTTCTCACGTGGAAGGGGCTGAGATCGTCGCTGTGTCCACGGCGATCCCGTCCACCAATCCCGAGGTCGAAGAGGCACGACGTCGTGGAATCACCGTCCTCAAGCGCTCCGAGGTTCTCGCGGCGGTGTGCGCATGCAGGCGGTGTGTAGCCGTTTCGGGAACCCACGGGAAGACCACGACCACATCGATGCTCTCGCTGATACTCGTGGAAGCGGGTCTGCGGCCCAGCTTTCTCATAGGCGGGGACGTGAACGAGATCGGCACTAACGCGGTCTGGGGCTCGGGCGAATGGATGGTCGTGGAGGCGGATGAGAGCGACGGCACGTTCAACGCTCTGGACCCGGAGATAGCGGTCGTCACGAACGTGGAGCCCGACCACCTCGACCACTACGGGGGATTCGACGAGCTCGTCGCAGCATTCGACTCGTTCTGCACGGCAAGGCCGGGCGGTGTCGTGGTGGGTTCGGATGATCCCGTCGCGTTCGAACTCGGCAAGCGCCACGGAGCGGACCTCGTCGGGAGCTCGGAGGGTTCGCGTTACCGGATCGAGAACGAGCAGAGCTCGTCCTCGGGCGTCACCTTCGATCTCTGCGAGGACGACCGGTCGCTCGGGCGATTGAGCCTCCCGGTGCTCGGGGCGAACATTTCGGTGAACGCGGCCGTTGCAGCGGTGGCGGCGCGGCGTGTGGGGGTCGGCTTTGACCCCGTTCGTCGCGCGCTCGCTCGTTTTGCAGGCGTGGCACGACGCTTCGAGTCTCGTGGAGTGACCCGCGGGGTTCGTTTCGTCGACGACTACGCGCACCTGCCGACGGAAGTGAAGGAGGTGATCCGCGCCGCGAGGACCGCAGGGTCCGGCCGCCTGGTGGTCGTCTTCCAACCCCACCGCTACAGCCGGATGGCAGCTCTCGGCGCTCAGTTCGCGGACGCCTTCGAGGGAGCCGACCTCGTCGTGATCACAGACGTCTTTCCCGCGGGGGAGTCTCCGCTGCCCGGGGTGACCGGGCGCATCGTCGCCGACGCGATACACGAGGCGCATCCCAAGACCGAAGTCGCCTATGTGCCGGGCAGGTCGCAGCTCAAAGAGACGGTGGCGCGGCTGCTACGTCCGGGTGACCTGTGCCTCACACTCGGCGCTGGAGACCTCACCACTCTGCCGGACGAGCTCCAGGCCGAACCTTCATGGTGAACGTCGATGGCCCGGGGACCGAGGTGAACGAGGCGCTCGGGGCGGCGGTGCGAGCGGTGAGGGAGCTCTTCGGCCCGAGAGCGCTCGTGGATGCGCCCCTCGGAGCCAGGACGACGTACCGGGTGGGCGGGCGTGCCGCGCTCCTCGTGCGGGTCGATTCGGGCGAGGACCTGATCGCGTTGCACGAAGCGCTCGCTGTTTCTGCGGGCCCGATACCCGTGCTGGTGCTCGGACAGGGGTCGAACCTCCTCGTTTCGGACGCGGGGTTCACGGGAGTGGTGGTGGAGCTCGGCGAAGGCTTCGACTGGGTCGAGGTCGACGAACACTCGGGTTCGGTCCGTGCCGGGGGCGCGACGAAGCTGCCGGTCCTCGCTCGCAAGACGGCAAAGGCCGGTTTCTCGGGTCTCGAATGGGCGGTCGGGGTACCGGGCTCAGTCGGGGGAGCCCTGCGAATGAACGCAGGGGGCCACGGCTCTGACACCAAGGCCGTCCTGGAGAGTTACTGCAGCTTCGATCTGGCCTCGGCTGCCATGGTCGAAGCGGCGGCGGACCGCCTGCACCTCGGCTACCGGCGATCGGCGCTCGGCGCCGGCGAGGTCGCGCTCTGGGCGCAGTTCGCGCTCGCCCGGTGCGAAGAACAGGCCGCCGAAACGCAGATCGCCGAGGTGGTCCGATGGAGACGGGAGCACCAGCCGGGGGGCTCCAATGCCGGGTCGATCTTTACGAACCCAGCCGGCGACTCGGCAGGGCGCCTGGTCGAGGCGGCCGGCCTGAAAGGTCTCAGGCTGGGCACGGCGGTGGTCTCCGACAAGCACGCGAACTTCATCCAGGCCGACGAGGGGGGCTCTGCCGACGACGTGAGGCGCCTGATCGACCGGGTCCGAGACATCGTCGCGCAGACCACCGACGTGACGCTGACGACGGAGGTGTGCCTGGTCGGGTTCGCAGACACGCCGCCTTCCACCATATTGGTGGGCCCCAACCCTCAACCTAAACCTCGAGTAGAGGTCGAGCATACCCCTCGACCTCACCGTCTGGCGGAGCCAGATCCCGGGCGCCCGGAGCGGGACCCGTGAACAGCGGCGTCCTGACCAGGGCTCTGCACCCCGGAATGGACCCCCGCATACGGGAACGACGGGTGGCCGTAACGAGACAACTGGGCAGACGACGCCTTCGCGTCCTCGTGGTGGCGGGGGCATTGTGCGCAGCAGCGGCGATCGCCCTCGTGGTCCTCCACAGCGGACTCTTCTCCGCGCAGCACATCGAGGTGCAAGGGTCGGTCCATACGGGCTCTGCGACGGTCATCGGCGTGGCCGGCCTCTCGCAGCACCCACCTCTCATCGACCTGAGCCCCTCTGAGATCTCGGCCCGCCTCGAGCGTCTCCCGTGGATCCAGAGCGCCACCGTCGACGTCCGGTGGCCGGACTCGGTCGTCGTGAAGATCGCCGAGCGCAAACCGGTCGCCACGATCGCCACAGGGTCCAAAGTCGCCTTGATCGACGGATCGGGGCGGGTCCTCGCCTACGTCGGCCAGCCACCGCCTTCCACTGTCTCCCTCCAAGTGGCCGGGTCGACACGACCACCGGGAGCGCCGGGCGCGTCGGTGCCGTCGTCCGACGCTGCGGCGCTGACGGTTGCCAGCTCCGTCCCCCCGTTGCTCGAGGGACGGGTGCGCGCGGTGAGGACGGGTGCGCGAGGGTCGGTCAGCTTGGATCTCGGCGACGGGATCAGCGCCTCGCTCGGGACGCTGTCGCAGCTGCCCGAGAAGTTCGAAGCTCTCGCGAGCTTGCTCACGGGAGCGCAGATCAAGGCACCGGCGCTCATCGATCTCACCGTTCCCGACGAGCCCGTGGTGACGCCGGGCTGAGGGCCGCTAGCACGTTGTCCTGCGGTTCGGGCGACTAACCCTGCTTGACCGCTTGACGGAGGCAGCCGTATCGTGATTCAGCCCTTTCCGGTGTGACGTTTTGGTTAACGGTGAGGTCACTGGTCGGTGCGACTCGTCGGAGCCCACGCACCTTCGGGGCAGACGGCGGGGTTCCCAACAGGGCCCGCGCCTTTTCGGGTGAGTCAGGAGAGTCGATGACCGGTCCATCGCAGAACAGCTACTTCGCCGTGATCAAGGTCGTGGGCGTCGGCGGCGGCGGAGTGAACGCGGTGAACCGCATGATCGAAGCCGGCCTGAAGGGGGTCGAGTTCATCGCGATGAACACCGACTCGCAGGCTCTGTTGATGAGCGACGCGGATCTGAAGCTCGACATAGGGCGCGAGCTCACCCGTGGTCTCGGCGCGGGCAGCGACCCCGAGGTGGGACGCCAGGCGGCAGAGGAGCACCGCTCTGAGATCGAAGAGGCCCTCAAGGGCGCCGACATGGTGTTCATCACCGCCGGCAAGGGCGGCGGTACGGGCACCGGTGGCGCTCCCGTCGTGGCGGAGATCGCTCGTTCGGTCGGAGCGCTCACGATCGGGGTCGTCACACGCCCGTTCTCCTTCGAGGGCAGGACCCGCTCCGTGCAGGCGGAGGCGGGCATCCAGAACCTGAAGGACCGGGTGGACGCCATCATCATCATCCCCAACGACCGCCTTCTCACCGTCTCGACCGACAAGACATCGATGGTCAACGCCTTCAAGATGGCCGACGAAGTGCTGCTGCAAGGGGTGAAAGGGATCACCGATCTCATCACGGTCCCCGGCCAGATAAATACAGACTTCGCGGACGTGAGAATGGTGCTTTCGGGGGCCGGCACCGCAATCATGGGAATCGGCTCCGCCTCGGAAGAGGGACGGGCCGTGAACGCAGCGCGTGGCGCCATCACGAGCCCCTTGCTCGAGTCGTCCATAGAGGGGGCGCGCGGGATCCTGGTGAACATTGCAGGAAGCCCGGATCTCGGACTGTTCGAGGTGAACGAGGCGATGGAGATCATCCACGGTGTCGCCCATCCGGACGCGAACATCATCTTCGGCAACGTGATCGACGACGCCATGGGTGAAAGCGTGCGGGTCACGGTTATCGCTGCCGGTTTCGAGCGCTGGGAGGAAGCCCGAGTAGGTGAGCCGAGGCCCGAGGACAGGAGCCAGGTGCTCGGCCTCGCACAGACCCACATTGCCGCACCGGCCGCCGAAGCCGTGCACGAGGACATCTTCGCCACACCCGTCGAGGACGACCTGGACCTGGGTGACGACGAGTTCGACGTCCCCTCGTTCCTGCGCTGATCCGTCCCCGGCTCGGCGCCTAGGGCCGAGCGGGGTCCTCGCCCTTTGGACCGGCCGTGGCGAAGGGGACCAGAGGCTCGTAGGGCTCGGCGCCGTCGCGCCCGTCGCCGTCCCGGCATCTTTCGTGCTCAAGCGGATGCGGCAGGTCCACGGAGCGAAGGTCCTGCTCGCGGGGTCAGAGGTCGGTACAGACCTCCCGCCCGGCGCAGGCTACGAACCTTGGCGGCCCACACCCGACGGCGGCCCACCGGAGGCGGACGCCCTGCTCGCGACGTCGGCGGGGTTCTGCCTAACGGTCCTGAGCGCAGACTGCGTCACGGTGGCGCTCGGGTCGGCGGAGGGGACCTACGGCGCCGTTCACGTCGGCTGGAGGAGCCTCTTCTCAGGAGTCGTCGAGTCGGCGCTCGCCGCGATGAGATCCCTCGGGTCTCGAACGCTGTACGCGGGCCTCGGCCCTTGCATTCATCCCTGTTGTTACGAGTTCGACGGACCCGAGCTCCGAGAGCTCGAGACCCGCTACGGTCCCGGGGTCCGCTCGCTCACGCGCGAGGGCCGGCCGGCTCTGGATCTGCCCCGGGCGGTGAAAGAGGTGCTTCGAAGACAAGAGGTACGGGTCGCGCTCGATACTGAAACGTGCACGGGTTGCGCAGCCGAGAGCTACTTCTCCCACCGCTCCAGGGGAGAGGCAGAACGACAAGCTCTGTTCGTTTGGCACGAGTCCATCTCCGATGACCGCTGAACGCTCGTGAACGAGAACGACAAGCCGCTGAGCGCGAACGCGGTGCCGTCATCAGAAGAATTGAGACGACGGCTCGAGGACGTATCGACGAGGATCTCGGCCGCCGGCAGGGAGCCGGGAGAGATAGAGGTGGTAGCGGTCACGAAGGGTTTCGGTCCCGAGCATGTCGTATGCGCGACCTCGGCGGGGTTGTGCGACATCGGAGAGAACTACGCGCAGGAACTCCTCGCGAAATCCGACGCGTTGCGTCGCGACCCGCACGGGTTCGGCACAGGCGAAGCGTCTGCCGTCCGCTGGCACTACCTCGGCAGGATCCAACGCCGCAAGGTGAAGGACCTCGCCAAAGTCGTGTCGCTCTGGCAGAGCGTGAGCCGTCCGGAGGAGGCAGAGTCGATATCGAAACACGCGCCAGGCGCGAGCGTGTTCGTGGAAGTGGAAGCCACCGGCCTGCCCGGCCGAAATGGGTGTCCCATCGAGAGCGCAGAGCCGCTGGCACAGCGCGTGAGGGATCTCGGTCTCGACCTCCGGGGGCTCATGACCGTCGGCCCTCCCGGAGCCGGTGACCGGTCGAGGGAGGTTTTCGGGAGCGTCGCCCGCCTCGGAGAGACACTGGGCCTGGCCGAGCTGTCCATGGGGATGTCAGACGACCTCGAGGCCGCATTGGGAGAGGGCGCCACCATGGTTCGCGTGGGGCGCGCACTGTTCGGTGAACGTGACACGATCTGCCGCTGAGGAGCGGCGACCGGGCCGAGCCTCTCCAGATCCGAGGCAGTACGCTGCGCACGAGGAGGAAGAGATGCCGCCTGGTTTCTTCAAGCGAGCGATGGTCTACCTCGGTCTTGTCGACGACGAGTACGACGACTACGAGGACTATGAACCGCGCGTGGCCGGGGGACCGCGTGGGCTCCACAAGACGCTCGAACCCGAGACGCACGAAGAGCCCGAGATGCCGGTCACGGCGAGCACGATTCGTCCGCTGCCTCGAGAGGAATCGAGTCTGCAGGCCCCAACGATCACCCCACGCGCTCGTCGTGCGTCCCGCGCCCGTGGACGCCAGTGCGCGCGTACACGTCGTGGCCCCTATGCAGTTCGGCGACGCACGACAGATCGCCGACCGCCTCATGTCGAACCAACCGGTGATCGTCAATCTTCAGGTCGCCAATCGTGAGCTGATGCGGAGGATGATCGACTTCTGCAGCGGAGTCGCGTACGCGTTGAGCGGCAAGATGGAGCGCGTCGCGGACAAGGTGTTCCTGGTGACGCCCTCGAACGTACAGGTGTCGGCCGAAGAGCGTCAGCGTCTCCAGGAGAACGGCCTGTTGCGCCCGTAAGGGTCGCGACGGACAGCTGACGGGGCCGACCCGGACTTCGGACGATGTCGACAATGTCGAACTTTGCAGTCCTTTTCGCCTCGAGCCTGGGGAGCATCCTTTACGGGCTCGCCCAGGTGTACGTCGTGATCCTGATCGCCAGGGCGTTGGTCAGCTGGTTCCCGGTTCATCCCGGAACCCCCTTCTTCGGCGTCGTTCGGGCCCTCGACGCAGTGACCGAGCCTGTGCTCAGACCGATCAGGAGGATGCTGCCCCCCGTGCGTGCGGGCGGCATGGCCATCGACCTGTCCATCATCGTGGCCGTGATCGGCCTCCAGATCGTCGCGGCGGTGGTCCTCAGCCGGGTCTGAACCCGAGCTTGCAGGGATCCTCTGTCCCGAAGGGCCCTCCTGACTAGGATCGCGATTCATGAACAGCCCCAAGTCGAGCCAGCAATCCAGCCTCGACAGTTTGCGAACGGTCGAGTTTCGCCAGACGTTGCGCGGTTATCACATCGACGACGTCGACGAGTACCTCGAGCGGGTCGCCGTCGAGGCAGAGGCGCTTCAGGAGCAGCTCCGGCAGTCAAACGAGCGCTTGAAGCAGGCCGCGGAGCGCATTGCGCACCTCGAGCAGTCCCTCAACGAGGCGAAGGAGCGTCCCGCGCAGGCGGCGCCCGCCAGCGACCAGGAGCTCGTGAGCGACGACACCTTGCAGCGCACCCTGCTTCTGGCTCAGAAGTTCGTAGACGAGACGAAGTCCCAGGCAGAGTCCGAAGCGCACGAGCTCGTCTCGAAGGCCGAGAAGGAGGCGCGCACCTTGATCGCCGACGCGGAGGCGAAGGCTCATTCGGTCACAGCGGACACCGAGCGCAAGCTCCGCGAGGACGTCTCGCGTCTCGAGTCCCAACGGTCACAGCTCCAGAAGGAGGTGGAAGCGGTCGCCGATCACCTCGAGAGCGAGCGCAACCGTCTTCGCAGCGCTCTCGGCGAGATGCTCGCCTTACTGGACAAGAACTTGCCGGGCGGTTCGTCGTCGGGGGCGCACTCATCGCAGGCGGATCGCCAGAGCTCACAGTCCCAGCCCGGCACGGGGACTGGGACCGTCACCAATGGCCCCGGGATCTCCGGGTCGGCGCCCGAGAAGGACAGAGGAAGCGACCGATCGCCGACGCCGAGCGGGTTCCAGCGCTAACCGGCTACCTCCGACACGGCGTCTTCGCCACATTCACGGACAGCTCCTCGGCTTCGCTCACCTCGACGCTCACTGCGAGGGTCTGTTCGCAGATGTAGTCGCGGTGCAAGCTGATGGCGGACGCAACCCGAGGTGGCGCGCTCAGCCTGAGGTCGATGCAGTCGGTGACCTCGAGACCGGCTTCCCGACGAGCTGACTGGATCTGCCGGACCACGTCGCGTGCCAAGCCCTCCAGCTCGAGCTCCTCGTCGAGCTCGGTGTCCAAGACGATCACCCCATGGTCCGAGACGAGCGCACGACCTCTTTCCTCGTCGCGAGGCCTGAGGCGCAGCTCGTACTCGCCGTCCACGGCTCCGAGCAAGGTGCCGTCGACCTCGACCCCACCGGGCACCTCACGCCAGTGGCCCTGTTTGACAGCCCGTATGAGCCTCTGGGTCTGCGGTCCTCGGCGGGGGCCGAGAACCTGGGGCACGAGTGTGAGGACGCTCTCGGCGACATCGGTCACCTCTTCGCTGTAGGTGACCGACTTCACGTTGACCTCGTCGCTGATGAGGTCGACGAACGGACGGAGGAGTTCCGGATGTGCCGTGGCGATCGTCAAGTTCCGAAGCGGAAGGCGTGAGCGCAGCCCGTTCGCCTTTCGGACCGCGTGTGCTGCTGAGCAGACCTCCCGCACGAGGTCCATGCTCGCTATGAGCTCGGGATCCGACGGAAGCTCGTCCGGCGACGGCCAGTCGGCCAGGTGCACGCTGCCCTTCCCGGTGAGGCCGCGGTACACCGCGTCGGTGAGGAAGGGAAGGAGGGGCGCGGTGACCCTGCAAAGCGTCTCGAGCACCGCAGAGAGCGTGTCGTAGGCGTCGAGTTTGTCGGAGTCGGCGGTCCCGGCGTCCGCCGGTCTCCAGAAGCGGTCCCGGCTACGCCTGATGTACCAGTTGTTGAGCGCGTCCAGGAACACCGTGATGGAAGCGCACGCGCCGTAGAGGTCGTAGGAGTCCATGCAAGCGGTCACCTGTGCCACGAGAGCCGCCGTCTTGGCGAGGACGTAGCGGTCCAGGACGCCTTGCGCGTCCGCCCTCGCATTCGCCCGCACGCCGTCCGCGTTTGCGTAGAGCGCGAGGAAGTACCAGGCGTTCCAAATCGGGTTCAGCACCTGCCTGCGCGCTTCGTCCATGCCCTTGCGGTGGACGATGAGGTCCTGGCCTCTCAGAACGGGGAAGAGACGAGGAACCACCGCATTGCGTCCGCTCCCCACGTCTCGAACACCATGTCGGGCTCCGGGTAGTTGCCGAGGCGCTTGGACATCTTGCGCCCGTCGTCGCCGAGCACGATGCCGTGGGCTACGCAGTGGTCGAAGGGGCGCCGGTCGAACAGCGCGGTCGAGAGCACGTGCAACGTGTAGAACCACCCCCGCGTCTGACCGACGTACTCGACGATGAAATCCGCAGGAAAATGCGACTCGAACCACCGCGCACGCTCGAACGGGTAGTGCACCTGAGCGAAGGGCATCGAACCTGATTCGAACCAGCAGTCGAGGACGTCAGAGACTCGGCGCATGGTCGACGAACCGGTCGGGTCGTCGGGATTGGGACGGGTCAACTCGTCGATCGCCGGACGGTGGAGGTCGGTCACGGACACCCCGAAGTCCCGTTCGAGCTCTTCGATCGAGCCGTAGACGTCGGTGCGCGGATGCGCCGGGTCGTCGCTCTTCCACACCGGGATGGGCGCGCCCCAGAAACGGTTCCTGCTGATCGCCCAGTCGCGTGCGCCCTCCAGCCATTTCCCGAAGGCGCCGTCGCGGACATGAGCCGGGACCCAGTCGATCTCCTGGTTGAGCTCGACCATCCGGTCTTTGATCGTGCTCACGCTCACGAACCACGAGCTGACCGCCTTGTAGATCAGTGGAGTGTCGGTGCGCCAGCAGTGCGGATAGCTGTGGGTGTAACGGGTCGACTCGACGAGAGCGCCATTGGAACGCAAGTCGTCCACGATGCTCGGGTTCGCCTCGAAGACCTGCAACCCGGCATAGGGAGGTGCTTCAGTCGTGAACCGCCCCCGGTCGTCGACCGGGCACACGACCGATATGCCCGCGTCGCGACACACCCAATAGTCCTCCTCTCCGAAGCCCGGGGCGAGATGGACGATGCCCGTGCCTTCCTCGGTGTCGACGAAGTCCGCGGCGAGCACCCCGAAGGCGTTCGGACGATCGGAGAAGAAGTCGAATAGCGGCCGGTACCTGCGCCCGGTGAGCCTGTCGCCGGTGAAAGAGGCGATCGGCTCGGCGCCGCCGATCAGCTCCGGGTACGCGGCGGCGCGTGACGCAGCTATGACGGTCGGCTTCCCGAGGAGCTCGAAGACCTGGTACTCGATCCCTGGGCCGACCGCGAGCGCCAGGTTCGACGGAAGGGTCCATGGAGTGGTGGTCCAGACGAGGACCCGAAGAGGGCCGTCCACGACCGATTCCCCGGACTGCGACCCCGCACGGTCGGCTGGTTCGAGGTCGAAGGCGACCGTGACGGCGGGATCCTCCCGTGGGCGGTAGGAGTCGTCCTGGCGAGTCTCGAAGTTCGAGAGCGGTGTCTCGCATTCCCAGCAAAAGGGCAGGACGCGCTCACCCTCGTAGAGCAGACCCTTGTCCCAGAGGCGGCGGAACGCCCACATGACGCTCTCCATGTAAGGAACGTCCATCGTCTTGTAGGAGTCGGCGAAGTCCACCCAGCGACCCTGACGGGTCACGTACCACTCCCAAGCGTCGGTAGTCCGTTGCACGAGCGCGGCGCAGTAGTCGTTGAAGCGCCCGATGCCGAGGGCGACGATTCCCGCCCTTCCGCTCACCTCGAGCTCCTTCTCAGCCTCCATCTCGGCCGGCAGCCCATGGCAGTCCCAACCGAAGCGACGCTCCACACGTCTCCCGCGCATCGTCTGGTAGCGCGGCACCACGTCTTTGACGAAGCCGGTGAGCAGGTGACCGTAATGGGGAAGTCCGTTGGCAAAAGGCGGACCGTCGTAGAAGACGTATTCGTTGTTCTGGCCCGACGGCTCCGACGCCGGCCTGTTCGAAACCGACTCCTCGAAGGTGTGCTCCTGCGTCCACAGATCGAGGATCTGCTGCTCCAACTTCGGGTAGTCAGGCTGCTGCTCTACCTGCGGGTACGGTGCATCGCCACGCGATTGGCCGGCCATGACGACAGAGTATTAGGCACCTGCTTCGCTTCAGCAGGGACCGCCGGTCGCCGAGACAATGCTCGCGGAATGTATGTGGACCAAAGCTTGTTGTGGCGAGGCGTTCGGGCGCCCGGAACGGTCGCAGGGGCCTAGCGCGTTCGCCCGATCTGGAGGACGGCGAGAGCCATGAAGCACGTATTGCCGCGGCTTTCGGGCGACGCTATCGTCACGCAGTTTCTCGTGCCGATTCAGTGCCCGCGAACCACAACCGGACCTGCTCCAGGAACAGAGGGCCCGAGGGGTGGACCGACGAAGCGTGAGGAACTGATCCGACACGTCACGAAGACGACTGCAACCGGGCGCGTCCAAGGAGGCGCACCGAAGGAGCACAGCTCATGAGCCCGCAGAAAGCTCCTGCCAGGAAGACGGGTAAGGGGCCCCTGAAGAAGACGGGCGCCCCGGCTCGCCGGACACCTTCGAAGCCGGCGGCCACGAAGAAGGCCCAGGCGAAGAAACCGGCTACCAAGGCCGCCGCCAAAAAAGCGGCCCCCTCGCGCCGGACACCTCCGAAGCCGGCGGCCACGAAGAAGGCCCAGGCGAAGAGACCGCCGACGAAGGCGGCCGCCAAGAAAACCGTCCCGTCGAGGCGCCCCGCCCCCGCGAAACCGGCGACGAAGCCCGCGCCGTCGAAAACCGCAGCGAAGAAGGGTCCTGCCACCGGCCGCCCCGCCCCCGCGAAAGCGACGGGTAAGCAGCGTGTTCCGGCTTCGACCACCCGTCCACCTGCGGAGAAGGCCGCTTCCAAGAAGCGGGGCGACGAGAGCGCGCAGCTCGACGGCCGGCACGGCGGATCGACCGGGAAGGTTGAAGAGCCGGCTGCGGTCGCGACCACGAGCCGAGCGAGCACGGCCAAAGGCGCTCCGGCGGCAGCACCTGCGACGCGGCCCGCGCCGAAAGCGGCTCCCGCGCCGGCACCGAGGCCCACCCCGCCGCCCAAGCCGACCCGCGGGCCTTATGCCGACGACGAGAAGTTCCTCGAGGAACAGCGCCAGCTGCTCCTATCCGAGCGCGCCGTCTACCAGCGCCAGGCCGACGACTTGAGGGCAGAGGCCGAATCGCTCGCCCTCGAGCGCGAACCCGGAGATGTCCAGTTCGACGAGGAGTCGGGAGAAGGTGGAACGGTCGCGGTGGACCGCGAGCGGGATCTTGCGCTTTCCGCTCAGGCCATTGCCTCCATCGAAGAGATCGACCGGGCCCTCGCTGCTATCGCGGACAAGACTTACGGGTACTGCGAGAACTGCGGACAACCCATTCCGAAGGCCCGGCTACGGGCACTTCCCTTCGCCCGGCTCTGCGTCGGGTGCAAGAGCGGGGGACTGCACAGGCGCTGACGTCCTCGAGTCGCCGCGCGAGCGGCACGTTCAAGAAGCTCGCGCTGGCAACGGCCGTGGCGGCATGCGTGGTCACGGCGGACCAACTCACGAAGTCCTGGGCTGTGCACCGGCTCAGACACGGTCCCATACACGTCATCTGGAAGCTCGACCTCGAGCTCACGTTCAATTCGGGCAGCGCGTTCAGCCTGGGGCGAGGGTGGGCTCCGGCCCTGGCGGGGATCGCCATCGTCATGGTCGTCGTGCTGCTCGCCTTCATGCGACACGTCCGATCTTCGGCGATGGCCGCCGCTGTCGGGATGGTCGTGGGAGGGGCGGTCGGGAACCTCTCCGACCGCATCTTTCGTTCGTACCACGGGTCGGTCGTCGACTTCATCGCCCTCCACTTCTGGCCCACCTTCAATCTGGCCGACGCGTCGATCGTGATAGGCGCGATTTGGGCCGGGGTGCTCATGTGGCGATCCGAGAGATGAAGGACACCCCCCTCGATTTCGAGGTATCGAAGTCCCTGGCCGGGGAGCGTGTCGACAAGGTCATCGCACTTGTGACCGGATTGTCGCGAAAGGCCGCCTCCGACCTCGTGGGCGAAGGAAAGGTCCGCGTCGACGACGTCACCGAAACGGTGCGGAGCCGGTTGCTGCAAGAAGGCCAGCGCCTTCGAGTCGAACAACCGGTCGTGCGCGAGGACCCACTGCCCGAAGCTGATTCCGCTGTCACCTTCGAGGTGCGCTACGAGGATGATGCGATCGTCATCGTCGACAAGCCGGCGGGCTTGGTGGTGCACGAGGGAGCGGGCCATGAATCGAAGACGTTGGTGAGCGGCCTCCTGGCGCGCTATCCCGATCTCGGCGCACTTTCGGGATCGGGCCTCGGCGATCCGCGGCGGCCGGGGATCGTCCACCGACTCGACAAAGGGACGTCAGGACTCCTCGTCGTGGCACGGACGGCCCACGCGCGCAGGTCCCTTCAACGTCAGTTCCGAGAGCACAGCGCGGGCCGCATCTACAGCGCGCTCGTGGACGGCATCGTCGAGCCGGACGCGGGGGTCGTCGAGGCACCCATCGGTCGCTCGTCGAGGCGACCCGATCGCATGGCCGTGACCGCCCGCGGCAAGGAGGCTGTCACGGAGTACGAGGTGAAGCGGCGCTACCGCGATCCCGTAGCCGTCACGTTGCTGGAGGCGACGCTCATGACGGGAAGGACCCATCAGGTCCGAGTCCACCTGGCGGCCATCGGTCATGCCGTCGTCGGGGACGACCGCTACGGCCGTGCGGTACACGGTCGTTCCGCGCGCGAGCTCGGATTGGACGCGGGCCGGCTGTTTCTCCACGCCCGACGACTCGAGCTCGAGCATCCCTGTGGAGGCCGCATGCACTGGGAATCGCCGCTACCGCAGGACCTGTGCTCGGTCCTCGACCGACTGGTGCCGCCCTAACTCTCTTCGAGCGGACCGTCCGCCCTTATCCGGTCGCGCTCAGGCTGCCCGGTGGGCTTGTTCTACAGCCGGGTCGCTCGCGAGACGCTGAAGTGCGCGAGCCTCGGCCTGACGCGCGCGACGCACGCCCACTCCGAGACGCGAAGCGGTCGCCTGGAGCGATGCGGGGGTACCCCCGTCGAGGCCGAAACGGATGCGGACCACGTCACGTTCGAGAGGCTCCAGATCGTCGACGGCGGCGAGGATGCGGTCGAAGACCAAACGTCGCTCCACCTCTTCTTCGAACCGGTGCTCGTCCTCGGCGACGAGCTCCCCGAGGGAGGTCCCGCTCTCCACCGCGGCGGGCTGGTCGAGACTGGCGACGACCCGAGCCATGTCGCGCAGGGCCTCGAGACCTGCGGGGTCCACTCCGCTCGCCTCTGCCACCTCTTCCGGCGTCGGGTCGCGCTGCAGCTCGGCCGCGAGCTCCCACGTAAGGCGGTCCGCGCGCTGGGACTGCTCCGCAACCTCCATCGGAACCCGGATCGTGTTCCCATGCTGCTGGACGGCGCGTTGCAGCGCCTGGCGAATCCACCAGGTGGCGTAGGTCGAGAACCGGAAGCCACGACGCCAGTCGAACTTGTCGACCGCGCGCATCAGGCCGAAGGTGCCCTCCTGGACCAGATCACCGAAGTCCACTCCCCGGTCCTGGTACCTACGGGCCCAGTGCACCACGAGTCTCAGGTTGGCGGCGATCATCGCCGCGCGCGCGTCTGCGTCGCCCTCGGCGACCCTCTTGGCCAGCTCCACCTGCTCCTCCGGGCCCGGGAGCGGGTGCTGGTCGAGGTCGTCGAGGAACAACCTGATGCTGTCGGTGCCGCTCGTAGCTGTCGCCATCTATTCCTCTCGTCGGTTTGCCTCGCTATTGAACAACATCGGTGTCGTCCCCGTCATTCCGGGGTTGGCCCCTTTTGGCGCCGAAGTGAGCCGCAGTGAGACGCCCGGCGCGCCCGGAGGATGGACCTGGGCCGGACCAGGGTTGCGCCAAGGGTCGGGGAGTGCTGCGCTTCGGTGGTGCCCGGCTCCTCCTCGGTATACCCAGGGCGCCTGGTCCTAGTGCGTCACGGGACCACGGCCTGGAGCAGGGCCGGGCGGCATACGGGAAGGACCGACGTTCCCCTCGAGGACCAGGGGCGTGCCGAGGCTGGCGAAGTCGGGAGATCGGTCCGGGGGCACGCCTTTGCGAGAGTGCTCACGAGCCCGCTCTCGAGGGCGCGGGAGACCTGCGAGCTCGCCGGTTTCGGGGCAAGAGCCGAGATTTGCGACGATCTGCGCGAATGGGACTACGGGGAGTACGAAGGCTTGACCACAGCCCAGATCCGGGAGACGCGTCCCGGGTGGACGCTTTGGAAAGACGGTGTGCTGGGAGGCGAGACGATCGACCAAGTCGCGCAGAGAGCCGACCACATCGTCGCCCTGGCCCGATCGACGAGCGACGACACCCTTGTGTTCGCACATGGGCACATACTCCGGGTGATCTGCGCCCGGTGGCTGAGCCTCCCGGCACGGGACGGTGCCCTATTCGTCTTGGGGGTCGCCTCGCTCGGGGTGCTCGGGTGGGAGCACGAAACCGCGGCGATCGTGCACTGGAACGAGAAGCGAGGAGACCCGCTCGCCTGACTCCGGTCAGTGGAGGCTCGGTGCAGGCGCCCCGCCACGCGCCCTGTCCACCATGTCGGCGAGCGTGAAGGAGCCGAGGTGCTCCCGCATGTGCTCTCCCACCTCCGACCACACCGCCAGGAGGACGCACTGGCCCTCGTGCTCGCAGGCGCCGTTCTCGTGGGGCCGGCCGAAGTCGCCCGCAACGATCGGTCCGTCCACCGCGCTCACTATCTCGCTCAACGTGATCGTCGAGGCGGGTCGGGCGAGCACGTAGCCTCCCCCGACCCCGCGCTTCGAGCGCACGAGACCGGCCCCCTTGAGCGCAAGGAGGATCTGCTCGAGATAAGGCTGAGGCAGCCCGGTGCGGTCCGCTATGTCGCGCACCGACGTCGGGGAGCTCGCGTCGGCATGCAGAGCGAGATACAGAAGCGCCCTGCTCGCGTAGTCACCCCTGGTGGAGACCTTCACGAGGCGATGCTACCTGCGGTCATCGGGCTCGACGATGAGGGTCGGTACAGTGCGCAGGTTGACCGAGAACGTCGCACCCCGCGCTGACCCGACAGACACCACATCGACGGACACGCCGTTGCTCCCCGATTATGGGGGAGCCTGCATCTCGTCGGTTGCCGAGGCGCTTTCGGCGCGAAACGGGGACGCGCCCGCCGACTGGCTGCCCGGGCCCGCCGTGGGCGCGCGACAGGTGGTGCTCCTCGTCCTCGACGGGCTCGGATGGGAACAGTTGCGAGAAGCGCGGAGCACCGCGCCCACACTGTCCTCCGGGGAAGGGGGGGCGATCACGTCTGTCGTGCCCACGACGACCGCGACCGCTTTGACCTCGATCACGACCGGCCTCGTGCCCGCGCAACACGGCGTCGTGGGCTATCGACTCCGCTTCGACGACGACGTGCTGAACGTGTTGAAGTGGCGATCTGCCGGCAGAGACATGCGCCGGTTGCTGCCCGCCGCCCGGTTCCAACCTGCCACGCCCTTCGGGGGAGCCCGCCCTCCCGCGGTGACGAGGTCCGAATTCGCCTCGACCGGCTTCACCGCCCTGCACCTGGGCGGCACGAGGCTCGTCGGATGGGGAGTGCCTTCGAGCCTCGTCGTCCACGTCCGAAGCCTGCTCGAAGGCGGCGAGGAGTTCGTTTACGCGTACTACGACGGGCTGGACAAGGTCGCGCACGCGCATGGACTGGGAGCGTTCTACGAAGCCGAGTTGCGCTGCGTCGACCGCCTGATCGGGGACCTGATCGAGGTGCTTCCGCCCGGTGCGGTGCTCGTGATGACCTCGGACCACGGACAGGTCGAAGTGGGTCCCGCCGTGCGAATGATCGACGCGGAGGTTTTCGAACTCATCGAGCTGGTGTCGGGCGAGGGGAGGTTCCGGTGGCTCCACGCCCGTAATGGGGCCGAGAAGGACCTCATTCAGGCGGCGGTCGAGGCGCACGGCTCGGAGGCTTGGGCGCGGACGAAGGAGGAGATCGTGGAAGGGGGGTGGTTCGGCGGACCACTCGACTCAGAGGTCTCGAGGCGTCTCGGTGACGTCGCCCTTGTCGCGCGAGAACCGGTTGCGTTCTTGGATCCGGCCGACACGGGTGAGACCCGTCTCGCCGCGAGGCACGGGTCACTTACCAGCTCCGAGATGTACGTGCCGCTTCTCGCGTGGCGGGCGCCGTAGACAAGAGGCAGAGGCAGCGATTGGACACGAGGAGAGCGCAAATGCCCGAGGAATCAACCCCCGCCGTCAGCTCGGACCCGGCCGACGCAGTGCTGGTCGACTCCGCGGGGGCTCTGGCGCGCGGCGAGGAGCACACCGACGAGCAGACCGAGGTCGCCGAGGCGGTCCAGGAGCCCGCCAAGGTCATGCGAATCGGGTCGATGGTCAAACAGCTCCTCGACGAGGTGCGAAGCGCCCCCTTGGACGAAGCTGGCCGCAGCCGCCTGCGTGAGATCTACGAACAGTCGATCCGGGAGCTCGCAAGTGCCCTGAGCCCGGACCTCGCTCAGGAGCTCGACCGGATGGCCCTGCCCTTCGACGACACGACTCCCTCCGAGGCGGAGCTGCGTATCGCACAGGCCCAGTTGGTCGGCTGGCTGGAAGGTCTGTTCCACGGGATCCAGGCGACGCTCCTAGCCCAGCAAATGGCTGCGAGAGCACAGCTCGACCAGATGCGCCACCGGGAGCTGCCGCCCGGGACCGGCCCAGGGCACGACGACGAGCGCGTCGTTTCGAGGCCCGGCACCTACCTGTGAGGGCCCGCCTCTGCGGGCCCTCAGCGGGCCTGCGGCCGCTCCGTGAAAGGGGTCCCGAGCACCGCCGGAGCGGGGCCACGGTGCGGTATCGTCGAATCACAATTCTGTAAGTCGACCCGGCGCCGACCTCCGGTCCGGCGAGGACCCCGGGGCGTTCTACGTCCGGGGTTGCAGAAGCTGTGGGTGCTGACCAGGAACGGCTGCCTACGTAGAAAGAAAGAGGTCGGGGACCAAGCGCCGGCGAGGAGGACCCGGGGGCAATGGCAGCCGAGCAGTCGTTCGTTCACCTGCACACGCACACCGAGTACTCGATGCTCGACGGCGCGTCACGTATCGCCGATGTCGTCTCTGCCGCGCTGGAAGACGGCCAACCCGCCCTCGGGATCACCGACCACGGGAACATGTACGGGGTCCTCGACTTCTATCGCGCGCTGTCGCGCTCAGGGGATAAACCCGGTAATAGGGACGGAGGCCTACATGGCTTCCGAGTCGCGTCACGAAAGGCCGGTGCGAAGGGGCAAGGTCGACGACACCGGAGGCGAGATCGAGGGCGGAGAGAAGCTCTACTACCACCTCACCCTCCTGGCGGAGAGCAGCGTGGGTTACCGAAACCTCATGAAGCTTTCTTCGGACGCGTACCTCGAGGGCTATTACTACAAGGGTCGGGTCGACTGGGAGCTCCTCGAGCGACACAGAGAAGGCCTGATCGCTACCACGGGTTGTCTCGGTGGAGTCGTGCTGCAGGCGCTCTTGTCCGGTGACGAGGAGAAGGCTTTCAAGCTGGCCGGTCGCCTCCAGGACATCTTCGGGCGCGAAAGCCTGTTCGTGGAGGTGCAGGACCACGGGATCGCAGATCAACGGCGGACGAACCCGGCGCTCGTGAAGATCGCAAAGCGTCTCGGAGCGCCGCTTCTAGCGACCAACGACAGCCATTACACACACCGTTCAGATGCCGTAGCCCACGACGCTTTGCTCTGCGTTCAGACCGGCGCTCTCATCGAGGACCAGAAGCGGTTCAAGTTCGAAGGACAGGAGCATTACCTGAAGACCGCGGCGGAGATGCGGAATCTCTTCGCTGAGGTGCCCGAAGCTTGTGACAACACCCTTCTCATCGCCGAGAGGGCGAACGTGGAGATCAAGTTCGGCGTGAACGCACTACCGGAATTTCCCGTTCCGGATTCTTTCGTCGGAGAGAGTTACGAATGCCGGGCGGACGCGTACCTCCGGCATCTCACCTTCGAGGGCGCGGTCGGACAATACGGAGCTCCCGTGCCCGACGTGGTCGCCGAGCGGCTCGAGTACGAGCTCGGCGTGATCGCGAAGATGGGTTTCTCCGCCTACTTCCTCGTCGTGTGGGACCTGATCCGGCATGCCCGCACGAGCGGGATCCGCGTGGGCCCGGGCCGCGGCTCGGCAGCGGGTTGCTGTGTCGCCTACTGCCTAGGGATCGTCGGGGTGGACCCGATCGAGAACGATCTGCTGTTCGAGCGCTTCCTGAACCCCGGGCGAAAGCAGATGCCCGACATAGACATGGACTTCGACGAGCGCTTTCGCAGCGAGATGATCCGTTACGCGGCGGAGCGCTACGGATCCGACCATGTCGCGCAGATTGTGACGTTCTCCACCATCAAGGCCCGTGCAGCGGTGCGCGACGCGGCGCGAGTGCTCGGTTACCCGTACACAGTGGGCGACCGCATCGCCAAGGCCATGCCACCGCTCGTGATGGGCAGGGACACCCCCTTGAAGGCTTGCCTCGAGAGGGTCGACGGTCACGAAGACGGATACGTGGCAGCTCAGGGACTCCGGGAGATGTACGAGCATGACGACGAGGCGTGCCGCGTCATCGACGTCGCCAAGGGCCTCGAGGGTCTCCGGCGTCAAGACGGCATCCACGCGGCAGCGGTGGTGATCACGAAAGACCCTCTCACCGAGTACCTCCCGATCCAACGCAAGCCCGAGAACGGGCAGGATCCCTCCGAAGCGCCGATCGTCACTCAGTACGAGATGCACGGCGTCGAGGAGCTCGGCCTTCTGAAGATGGATTTTCTCGGTCTGCGCAACCTCTCGGTGATCGAGATGGCGCTCGACCTCATCGAGAAGCAGAGCGGTGGCCGACCCGACATCGACTCGGTCCCGCTCGACGACGAGCCCACCTTCGAGATGCTCCGCCGCGCCGAGACGATCGGGGTCTTTCAGCTCGAGGGCGGCGCGATGAGGGCGACGCTACGCGCCCTCGCCCCGACCTCGTTCCACGACGTGGCCGCTCTCGTGGCGCTGTACCGCCCCGGTCCCATGGCGGCGAACATGCACCGCGACTATCCGGAGCTGAAGAACGGCCGCAAACAGCTGTCGTACCTGCACCCGGAGATGGAGGCGATGCTCAGCGACACCTACGGGCTCATGCTTTACCAGGAGTCCGTTATGAGGGTCGCTCAGAAGTTCGCGGGATACACACTCGAAGAAGCGGACAACCTGCGCAAGGCATGCGGCAAGAAGAACAGAGTCCTGATTGCCGCCGAGCGCCAGCAGTTCGTCGCCGGATGCGTGGACAGCGGCTATTCGGAGCAGCTCGGGATCAAACTCTTCGACATCATCGAGCCGTTCGCGGACTACGCGTTCAACAAGTCGCACGCCTACGGGTACGGGCTCGTCGCGTACCAGACGGCCTGGCTGAAGGCGCACTACCCGGTCGAGTACCTCGCTGCGTTGCTCACCTCTGTACGCGACGACAAGGACAAGACGGCTGTTTATCTGGGTGAGTGCAGGGTCATGGGTATCGAGGTCCTCGTGCCCGACGTGAACACCTCGTTCGCCGAATTCACCCCGGTGGCGAAAGAAGACGGCAGGAGGGCGATGGTCTTCGGACTCGCTTCCGTCCGAAACGTCGGCGAGAGCCTCGTGGATCGCATCGTGTCCGAACGCGAGAAGAACGGGCCGTTCGCCGACTTCTACGACTTCTGCCGGCGAGTCGACCCCGTCGTGTTGAACAAGCGGACCGTCGAGTCACTCGCGAAAGCCGGCGCCTTCGATTCACTGGGACACTCACGCCAGGGATTGTGCCTGGTCTTCGAGGAGATCGTCGATCGGACGCTCGAGCGTCGGCGCGAGGAGGAGGCCGGCATTTCGACCCTCTTCTCGTTCATGGCAGCCCGAGGGCCCGTCCGACAACGGCAACGGCTCCTCTGCGTACGATCACCACTCGCTCGCCCCGGTTCCCGAGACGGAGTTCTCCAAATCGCAGCGTCTGGTGTTCGAAAAGGAGATGCTCGGCCTCTACGTGAGTGACCATCCCCTCAAAGGGTTCGAGGCGGCCCTCTTGCGTCTTTGCGACTGCTCGATCGCAGAGCTGAAGGAGGACGACGCGGCGCTAGTGGACGCGATGGGCCGAGAAGGACAGGTGCGGTCGGTGTCCGGAGTCATAACGGCCCTCTCACGGCGCTACACCAAGCGCGGCGAGCTCATGGCGACCTTCGTCCTCGAGGACCTACGCGCGTCGATCGAGGTGTTCGTCTTCCCGAAGACGATGGCGACGGTCGGAGGGATCCTGGCGGACGACGCCATCTGCGTGGTCAAAGGCAGGGTGGACACGCGCGACGACCAGGTGAAGCTCATCTGCATGGAGGCGTACCGTCCGGAGCTGTCCAGCGAGGGGGCCGGCGAGCTACGGGTGAAGCTGCCACTCAGCGCATTGACCGACGGCGTGGTCGACCGCCTGAAGCAGCTCTTCACCGAGCACCCGGGACAAGAGCCGGTGCTCCTGCACGTGGGACAGACGACTTTGAGGCTCCCCGCCACCTTCAACGTGGACAGCCGCAGGGGACTCATAGGGGAATTGCGCGCCCTGCTCGGGCCGAATTCGATCGTCGCGTGAAGCGGCGCCAGGTGGGACGACCCGGCACCCGAGTGGGCGCAGCGGCGCGCGTCCCGTATTCTGGAGGGGAACCCCCAAAGCCGAACGGGCGTCGCCGCCCCTTCGGGACCCCCCACACGGACCAGCTGGAGGACGTACACGGTCATGTCGTTCGAGGTAGGGACCAAGGACTGCACCGCGCTGAGCGACGCCGAGCTGGCCGAGATGGCCGACCTGTGCGTGGACCGGGAGCCCGGGTTCGACATCGGGTTCCTGTCGAAGCAGTGCGAGGAGTGGGTGCTCATCACGCTCGCCCGGGAGGGGACGAAGCTGCGGGGCTACGCCTTCGCGACACTCGAGCGCATCGGGGGCACCCCTTCGCTGCTCGTCGGCTTGGCGACCGTCGATCGCACGGCCAAGGCGGAGCAAGCCATGCGCCTGCTTCTCGGCGACCAGTACCGCCGCGCCCTCCTGGCTTTCCCTGACGAGGACGTCCTCGTCGGTACGCGGCTCGCCACTCCCGAGGCCTACCTCGTCTTCAGCGGCCTGGCGGACGTGGTCCCGCGTCCGGGCCACAAGGCGTCGGGTGAGGAGCGTGCGTGGGGCCGCCGCCTCGCCAAGCGGTTCGGGGCGGAGGGGCGCATCGACGACCGCACCTTCATACTGAAAGGTGAGAACTCGACCACTGGTGCCCTCGACCTCGGCGGCCCCAAGGTGACTGCGCCGGACGAACCAAAGCCTTTCTTCAAGGGCGTGAGCTTGAAGCGCGGTGACCGGCTGGTCGCGTTCGGGTGGGCCATGGCGGAGGACCTGGCCTCCGGAGCGCTGGTCTCCGGCAAGGCGGCGCGCTGAACTGAGCTCAGGGGCGGGGCAGTATCGCCGCCACTGACTTGTAGCAGTGGCCGTTTCGCGGCCGCGAGAGGGTCACCACCATGAAGTGGGGCTTGAAACCGAGAGCCTTCGCCAGATCCTTTCCGGCGAGCCGGTCGCGCCGTGACGCCCATAGCGCCGCGACAGCCCTGCGATCCTCGACGGGCAGCCAGTTGTCGACCCGCGGAGAGCCGAACCGTGCCCAGACCTCGTCGTCGGAGCGGCGCCTGAACAACAGCGGTCCACGGCTCGGCACGACGAGCGCGACCGACGGTTGCATGCCTCCGAACTCCCAGTAGGGCGCCGAGTTGCCGGCGAAGCCGAGAAGGTTCTGGTCGGAAGGTGCCACGAGGTGCTGGAGGAGTCGTCTCGCCTTGCGCGGCTTCATGGTCCCGACCGCCTGCGGTAACCGCTCGACATTGACGGCCTCGGGCTGGGCGAGGTCGTCGCGTTCGGGGTCGAGGGCCCAGGCGGTCTCGATCAGCTCGAAGGGCGAGAACGAGACCTCACCCTCCGAGCTCTGGTCGAGGCGCAGGCGGACTATTGCACCCGTCGCCAGGTCCACCGCCGAGACGTCCTCATCGGAGCAGGCGAGCACCATGCACCTTTTCGTGCCGCGTACGAGGGGAGGAAGATGCGCGCGCCGCCCGTGGTTCCTGCGACCCGGAGAGTCGGTTCTCGCATGACGGGGCCGACGGGAAGTGCCGTTGGGTGCGAGCGCCGAAGGTGCACCAACGAGCCCGGGCCCGGTCAAAGCCGCCCGAGGCGCGCGCGCCTTGCGCTCGAATCTGGGTACGTCGATGTCGGTCACGGGTCTTCCGCCCTCTTCTATCAGCCCTGGACCACCTACGACCGTCTTTTGTGGTTACGGGGCCGGCCTCGCTCCACCCACCGCCTCGGCGAAGTGCTCCTGTTCCCGCCGCATCTCGGATTCCAGGCGCAGCTCGAGGTCCTCCACCGTCGCGGAAGGAGCCTGGCACACATAGCGCCGACACACATAAGCGGCATCCAGGTCACGGCCCTCCCAGATCGCCGACCCGTGTCGTTCTCCCCACGCGAGGACCTGGTACGGGGAGTACCTCTGCCGGGTTGCCCGGACGAGCTCCGGGCGGTCTCCCGCTATGACCACCTCGGTGATCCCGCCGCCCGAGAGCGCGGCGGCCGCCACCGCGCCGGCAAGTGCCAGTGGCTGCTGCGAGGCGAATGGCATCGCAGCGCCAAGAAGCGACTCACCGACCTCGCGCAGTGACAGGTCCCCGTTCAAAGCGCTGAGACGCAGGAGAGCCGCCGCGCCCACTGACGTGGCCGAAGGCGTCGCCCCGTCGGAGACCTCCATCGGCCTGACCACGAGCTTCTCCGCGTCGCATCCGGTGGTGTTGAGCGGGGAGCCGGCCTCGTAGAACAAACGGACGAGCTCCGCGGCAGCTTCACCTGCTCTCTCGAGCCAGATCGCCCTCCCCGTAAGCTCCGACAACCTCGTGAGCATGTCGACGACCCATGCGTGGTCCGCCGCGTACGCGAGGTGGCGGGCCCGCCCGCCCTGCCACGACCTGAGCCATCTTCCGTCGGAGGGACGTCTCAGCTCCGCGAGGAGGAACTCGGCGACACCCTGTGCAGCGTCCGCCCAGTCCCCGCGACCCGTCGCAGAAGCGGCTTCTGCAAGCGCAGAAGCGAACATCGCGTTCCATTCCGTGAGCACCTTGTCGTCACGCCCGGGTCTCACCCGGTGCGAGCGCGCCTCGAAGAGCCTTCGTCTTGCGTCCTCCACGATGGCGGTGCGCTCGAGGGGGCCCTCGGGAGGCCTGCGCGGGATGTTGCGACCCTCGAAATTCCCGTCCGCGGTGGCTCCGTACCAGCCGACCGCCGCGTCGCCCGCCGCCCCCGGCAAGACGGCCGCGATCTCATCGACCGACCAGACGTAGAAGCGTCCCTCTTCCCCCTCGGAGTCCGCATCCTCCGCGCTACAGAGCCCCCCACCTTCCGAGCCCAGGTCGCGAAGCACGTACTCGACGGTCTCCTCGATGACTCCGAGCCATTGCCGCTCGCCGGTTGCCTGCCACACGTGGAGGTATGCGCGAAGCAGCCCCGCCTGGTCGTAGAGCATCTTCTCGAAGTGCGGCACCGTCCAGCGCTCGTCCGTCGAATAACGGTGGAAGCCGCCACCGACGTGGTCGTAGATCCCCCCCGCCGCCATCGCCATGAGCGTCTTCGTGGCCATCCGAAGTGAGGGCTCGTGGCCGGTGAGCCGGTGGTGCTGCAAACAGAGCTCGATGAGGGCGGGATGGGGGAACTTGGGGGCCGGACCGAACCCGCCGAAGCGCTCGTCGTAGCGCCGGGAAAGCTCGCCGGCGGCCGCGTCGAGGAGACGGGGCCAGGTCTCGGCTACTTCATAAGGCGTCGTCTTCGACGCATCCTCGGTTGCGGTCGCGTCGAGGCGGACTCTCTGGGAGACGGCATCGGTAAGAGCCTCGGCCTGATGTTCGACTTCTTCGCGACTGTTTCGCCATGCCTCGTCGACTGCGTCGAGTACCCGTCTGAAAGACGGCATCCCCGCGTGGTCCCTCCCCGGAAAGTAAGTCCCGGCGTAGAACGGACGTGCGTCGGGTGTGAGGAAGACCGTCATCGGCCATCCGCCTCGTCCCGAGAGCGCTTGGACCGCTTCCATGTAGATCGCGTCGACGTCGGGACGTTCCTCGCGGTCGACCTTGATCGCGACGAAGCGAGCGTTCAGTTCTTCAGCGGTCTTCGGGTCCTCGAAAGATTCGTGGGCCATCACGTGACACCAGTGGCACGACGAATAGCCGATCGAGAGCATCACAGGCCGGTCGAGCTCGCGAGCTTGGGCGAAGGCCTCTTCGCCCCAGGGATACCACTCCACGGGATTGTCCGCGTGTTGGAGGAGGTAGGGGCTCGTCTCCGATGCGAGCCGGTTCACCGTGCCGATGCTACGGCCACGGGGGAGAAGAGAGATGCAGGGGTTCGCCGTAGCGAAACAGACGGGGTCGCGGGGGGCTGGTTTATGGTGTCGGCCGTGGAGCTGCGCCTGGACGGAAAGAGCGCATTGGTGACCGGAGCATCGCGGGGTATCGGCCTCGCGATCGCCTCCCGCTTCGCAGAAGCCGGCGCTGACGTGATGCTCTCCTCACGAAGATCCGAAGGGCTGAAAGAAGCAGCGGCCTCGTTGGCGGGCTCGAAGGGGAAAGTCGAATGGTTCGCTGCGAACGTCGGTGATCCCGACGCAGCACGCTCCTGCATCGAGGCAACCGTCGAACGCTTAGGGGCGGTCGATGTGCTCGTGAACAACGCCGCGACGAATCCACACTTCGGTGGCCTCATGGACATCGACGAGGCCCGCGCCACCAAGACCGTACAGGTCAACCAGCAGGCGATCCTCACCTGGACGCAGCTCGCCTGGAGAGCCTCCATGCAGGAACGAGGTGGTTGCGTGCTGAACGTGTCCTCCATCGGTGGATTGTCGGTAGAGCCCGGGATCGGTTGGTACAACGTGACGAAGGCCGCGGTCGCCCACCTGACGCGCCAACTCGCCTACGAGCTCGCTCCCGCAGTTCGCGTCAACGCGCTGGCACCGGGACTCGTGAAGACGCAATTCGCGAAGGCGCTGTGGGAGCCCGCAGGTGACGCAGTGGCACGAAAGCTTCCCCTGAGGCGGATCGGGGAACCCGACGACATCGCAAAGGCCGCGCTCTTCCTCGCCTCGGAAGCGGGCTCATGGATAACCGGCCACGTTCTGGTCGTCGACGGAGGTGCGATGGTGCTCCCCTCGGGAGGCGTGTAGCGCACCATGGCGCACGCGGACCTCGTAGAGGACCTGGAGTTCCGCAAGCTCTGGTACCAGGAGGCCGGTTCGGGGCTGCGCGTCCGGCTCGCGCAGGGACCGATCACCGCTTACATCGGGTTCGATCCCACCTCCAACAGTTTGCACGTGGGTTCACTTCTGCAGCTGTGCATGCTCCGGCGGCTCCAGCTCGCAGGGCACCGTCCGATCGCAGTGGCAGGAGGAGGGACGGGCTTGATCGGAGATCCCGGGGGTAAGACCGACGAGCGACCTCTACTCGACGAGCGACAACTGAGCACGAACCTCGAGGGGATCCACAGACAGCTGGAGAATTTCCTGGACTTCGAGGGCCACGGCGCGCAATCGGCCCTCCTTGTGGACAACTCCCGGTGGCTTTCGCGACTAGGCCTGTTGGACTTCCTGCGAGACATCGGAAAGCACGCGAGCGTGAACGAGATGATCAAGCGCGAATCGGTCGTCACACGCCTCGAGCGTCCCGAGCACGGGATCTCCTTCACCGAATTCAGCTACATGCTGTTGCAGGCCTACGACTTCCTGCACCTCTTCGAGGAGTACGACTGCAGGTTGCAGGTAGGCGGCAGCGACCAGTACGGCAACATCCTCATGGGTGTCGAGCTCGTACGAAAGATGCGGCGCGAACAGGTCTACGGTCTGACCTCACCCCTCGTCCTGAAGGCGGACGGGACGAAGTTCGGCAAGTCCGAATCGGGAACGGTATGGCTCGATCCCGAGCGCACGAGTCAGTACCAGCTGTACCAGTTCTTCTTCCGGACCGAGGACGAGGTCGTCTCCGAGTACCTGAGGTACTTCACCTTTCTCGACCACGACACCATCCGTGCCCTCGACGAGGCACGTGCCAGTCGCCCTGAACAACGTGAAGCCCAGCGAGCCCTCGCCCGGGAGGTTTGCACACTGGTCCACGGTGAATCCGAGACACGTCGCGCCGAGCGGGCGGCCGATGCTCTGTTCTCGCAGAAAGTTGCGTCCCTCGACGAGGACGGCCTCCTCCTCGTGCTCAACGAGGCCCCCTCTGCCCGGTTGCCCCGGTCGTCCCTCGACGCCGAGGGCATCGCTATCGTCGACCTGGCCACGCGGTCGGGACTCGTGAATTCGAAGACCGCCGCGCGCACGTTGATCTCGCAGGGCGGGGCATACGTGAACGACGAGCGTGTCGCCGACCCGGATGCACGCGTGAAGCGCGAAGATCTTCTCTTCGACAGATTTGTGGTGTTGCGCCGCGGAAAGCAGGACTATCTGCTGGTCCGCTTCGAGTAGCGTCGATTTGAGATGCTGTTGCTCGGGCTCTCGATCGCAATTTCCGTCGTCGTGCTGGGTCTCGGTTGGCTCGGTCTCTTCTTCCCGCATCGGCGCCCTCGCAGGCGGGGAGCACAGCACTCAGAGCTGTGAGATGAGCTGTGACGTTCCGGACAGTCCTCGTGCCTGTGGCGCTCCTGATCGCCGCGGTTGGCTCGCTCGGCGGTTGCGGAAACACCTACGCGGGCTCCACAGTCGCTCAGCAGGTGAAGAGCTGGATCCAGACGTCGCCGGACCCGAAATTCTCGCAAGCGGTATCCACGATCGAGGGCGACTTTCACCGGGTGACCGAGGCCCAGTCCCAGATGGCCTCCGATCTCAAGCTTTTGAGGACCGAATGCGACGTTCTGGTCACCGATGCCTTGAGCGCCAATCAGAATCTCCCAACACCCGACGCGCAACTGACGGACGTGCTGTCGAGCGCATATGGCTCGGCGGCAACCGCCGGCCAGAATTGCTTCTGCGCAGCCGGAGGACGTCCCTGTCCGCCGGGTGCGTCAGGCAACCCTAGTGACCGACCAGTGTTGCTCGAGCGATCCGCGACCGAGCGGGCAACGTCCGAGCGTGCCCTGATCGAGGCACAGGCGCGGGTGGACCAACAGATTGAACAGGCGCAGGGTTCGAGGAAGTGAACCACGACGTGGGACCCGTCCCCGAGGGTAAGGAACCTGTTCGATACGACCGGTTGCGCAGGCGCGTGCTGTGGCTCCTCCCCACCGGTCTCTACCTCTTGGGTACACGTGCGGAAAGCCGCAGGAACCTCATGACGATCAGCTGGGTTACCCAGGTCGCCATGGAACCCAAGTTGGTCGCTGTGAGCGTGCAGAGAGACGCCGTAACTCACCAGCTGCTCGACAAGAGCGGCGTGTTCGCTCTGAGCGTCCTTTCGCGAGCAGATCGCGCGGTGGTCCGCAAGTTCGTGAAGCCGGTCGAGGACCAGAGCTTCGACGAGACGTCCCACACCGGAACGATGCAGGGATTGGCCGTCGAAGAGCACTCGACCGGCGTACCGGTGCTCGGCTCAGCGCTCGCGTGGCTCGATTGCGAGGTGCGGGAGAAGCTCGCCCTCGGTTCACACAGCCTGTTCGTCGGCGAGGTTGTCGACTGCGACTGGGGTGCGCTAGGAGCCGGCGAAGACGATGTGCCACACGGTGACGAGGCCGACGAGGCCCTGCAGGTCCTTCGCATGGAGGACACCAGGATGAATTACGGAGGCTGATCGGCTCCCGGATCCGGCTCCCCGGGCTCTGGGGGATCAGCCCTCTCCTCGGTGCTCGCCTCGGCGGGCGCGAGATCGATCCGGAGTGTGAGCACACCTTCTTCCAGAGTGGCCTCGGCGTCGCCGATCATGGCGTAATCCATGTAGTCGAGCTGGGCCTGCTCGATGAAGCGCCGGCGTTCGGGACCCTCGATCGGCGGTATGCCTCGGTCGCGAACCGCCCTGGCCCGGTCCTTGAATCTCCGGGTCATAGCCGTCGGGTCGAAGTCGTCCGCCACCCGAAAACCATATGACGGGTCTATGCCGGGTGCAGGAGGCCCCAGGGCGGCGGGTAAACTTCCGGATCCCGAGTCTCTCTAGTCCCGACGGAGGGTCGCCCGTGAAAAAGGGACGGCATCGCCGGTTCGAAGAAGCACGCAGTCTGAAGCGCTCCGTCGCGACCGCACACCGGCGCTGTCCGGAATGCGGCGCTGAGCCAGAAGACGAGCACGCTTCGTGGTGCCTTGCCGAGTCCGACGAGCTCGAGGAGATCCTGGGAACCGCGCCGAACGGCCCCCGCTCCGCGGACGAGGACGACCCGCTGGCCGATTAGGCCATAGCGCCCTCAGCCAAGCCCGGCATCAGCGCCTCCGGGTAGCTTTCCGCCTCACCGCCGGGTGCGGTAGCGCGACCCTCTGTGGAGAAGGTTCGGCTCCGGGTGCCGCGCGGCGCCCTTGTGTTCTGAGGCCCGTCCCTGCGCGTCCGGGCCGAGTACCGTTCGCAACTCTTACGTCTGTGCGCGCTCGCAGATACGCGACGAGCCGGCGGTAGATGTTCGCTCCTACCATGGCGACCAGCTCGTGCTCGAGCTCTTCGTACACCGGCCTTGTCCCGACGAACGCCTCCGGTGACTCGGTGCACCACCAGTGAAACTCCGACCCGCCCTTGCCCCAGTCGCGGCGGTCCCACTGCCTGATCACAGAAGTGACATGGCCACCTTCGCCGGCTTCGTCGTCCCGTCGCAGCGGTAACTGCCAACACACGTCGGGCTTGAGCTCGAGAGGTTGCCTCCCGCGTTCCAGAGCCGCACGGTGAAGGGCACATCCCGGACCGCCCGGGAACCCAGGACGGTTGAGAAAGATGCACGCATCTTGCACGAGACGAGTGGTCAGCTCTCCCGACTGTTTTCGCTGCACTACCTTCAACGCCTTCGAACCTCGAACCCGGGCCTTGTCGTGGAACTGCCAATGCTCCGGACCAAGGGTCGCAGCGGCCGCCTCGACCCTGCGGGCGTCCTTGGATCCGGTGAAGTGGGCCCCATATGAGCAGCACCCTTGCACCAGCTCGGGGGCCGGCCCCGTGAGCACCCCCTGGCAGCCGCGTCCGTATATGCAGGTCCATCGGCTCTCGAGAAAGGTGACGTCGAACATCCACGTGCGCTCGTAATCGGGATCCTCGAAGCTCATCCATTCGTGAGCATCCTTCGGCACGCCCTGCCACGGCTTCTGTTGCTGTGTTGCCATCAGGCCGGTACTCCCATTGTCGATGGATGGGTCACCCGGGCGAGCTGGTTCCCGGTTGGTTCAGCGCAACAGAACCAGCTCTCGGTCAGCCGCGGTCGTTCGTCGGGAGCAATCGGAGAGCGCAGTCGGGCCATTGCCTTCTTCGGTTCCGGAGCACCGAAGCGTCCGAGCTGATCGACGACCTCCGACCTTATGGTGAGGTACGCGAGCTCCGCAGGCCACTCTTCGTTCGAGGCACGCTCGGCCAGATGGGCGATCCTCTGCGCGAGCGTTTCGAGCCGGGCATCGCCCGCGCGCCAGGTCCAGCTCAGGTGCTCTTCGTCATAAGGACCCAAAAGGCCCTCGAGCGAGTCCGACGACATCAGCAGCGAGCCAGGCGGCACGAGGAGGCGGATCGACAGCTGCACTGGGTCCACGTTCCCCACGAGGTCGCACTCCTCGACCAGCTCGAGAAGGTCGAAGACGTCGCGTGCGGTCGTCCACGGTGTGAACGGCAAGAAGGATGGTCGCGGTTCGATCCCCGACGCACGAAGCAGTGCCACGGCCTCGGGTTCGTCGGCCGCGCTATGGCCCTTTTGGAGATGGGCCAGGATCCTGTCGCTTGCGGACTCGAACGCCGACACGACGAAGAGACAGCCCGACGCCGACATCTTGGGCCAGATCGAGGCGTTTTCGAGAATGTGCTCGACCTTCGCTGTCACGTCGAAGGTGAGCTCGGGAAAAGCCGAGTGCAAGGCGTCCACGACCCGCATCGCATAGTGGGGACCGTTCAGGAAGTCCGGATCCCCGAAGGTGACATGCCTCGCTCCGAGATCGATCAGCTGGGCTACGTCGGCGAGGGTGGATTCGATCCCGACGAGGCGGGTGCGCCCGTCGTACACGACCGGTACCGGGCAATGGCGACACCGGTGGGAGCAGCCGTGTGCGGCCTCCACGTAACCCGCGATACGTGTTTCGCCGAAGGCGGCCAGTTTCGCGTAACGATCCAATGGGGGCAGCAGATGGCGAGCGGGAACGCCGAAACTTCCGCGGCGAAGATCCACGACGCTCTTCGACGGCGCGTCCGTCCTTATGCGAAGACCCCCGGAGCCCCGCTGCGCGTCCACCCATTCGACCAGTGGGGTCTCGTACTCACCGGAGATGCAGATGTCCACCGCTGCGCACGAGCGCGATGCCTCGGCCACGTGCGCGTAGAGCCCGTACATGCACAAGGGTTTGGAGGGGTCTGTGGCCTTGATACTCGTGCATACATCTGCAGCGATTCGAAAGGCCGTATGCATCGGAACCGAGAGGGCAACCACCTCTGCCCACTGCACGAGCTGCTGGTCGAAAGCCTCGACGGCGA
This sequence comes from uncultured Acidimicrobiaceae bacterium, assembly GCA_963737015.1. Classification (GTDB taxonomy): domain Bacteria; phylum Actinomycetota; class Acidimicrobiia; order Acidimicrobiales; family UBA8190; genus CAVTQZ01. Next base: position 762,684 of record CAVTQZ010000001.1, read on the forward strand.
GGTCGACACATCTGACTTCGTGACCCCGCGAAGAAGCGTCCCGGCGGGGGACGCGACGTGAAGGGGTTGGTGGCCGAGCTCGTACGTCGAGACGAGTAGCACTCGCACCCGCCCACCGTACCGGCCGCAGCGCGCGTCACCCGGCATTCGCGCAGGTGCAGGGCCTTTGCACTCAGCCTTCAGATCACCCTCACCTCGATGAGGCTGCCCGCATGACGCAGGGCTCTTTCGACCTGCTCGGGGGTCCTCGAACACGCGAAGACGAATCCGACGTAACGGTTGCCCTCGGGGACCGGGTCCACGTGTCGGCCCCGTGCGAGTGTCGTCTCGACTGCTGTGATGCCCGGAACCGCCAACGCGTCGGCTGTACGACCGAGCCCCTCGAACCGGCCCGAACGCGGGATCGGCAACATGAGAACCCCGGAGGCCTTCGACTCGAGCGCCGGTGGCTCGCCGGGCAAGCCGAGCGCCTGGGACAGGACTATCTCTTCGAGCGTCCGGCCGGTCGAGAAGGACAGCGCCCTCGAGCAAAGGCCGCCGATCGTCCTGGCTGCGATCTCGATCATCGACGCCTTGCCGCCCGAGATTCGCAGCTCCGCGTGGACAGGACCCTCGGTGAGGCCGAGCGCCGACGCCGCGGCCTGAGTGGCCGCGTGCACCGCCTTCACGTCACGGTCTTCGAGTCGGGAGGGCGTCACGTAGATGGTCTCTTCGAAAGCCGGTCCGTCGAGGAGGTCGGGTTTGTCGAAGATCGCGAGCACCTCCAGAGCGCCGTCTCGAAGGAGTCCTTCGACCGCGACCTCGGGACCCGCAACGAAGGTCTCGACGAGGAGAGGCTGTGAGGGCGCTAGCCCGGCCGCTCGTGAGATCCGCCACACCCTCTCAATGACCCTGGTGGCCTCGTCGACCGAATCCGCACGCAGGACGCCCTGGCTCGCGGACAGGGTGGTGGGCTTGATGACGCACGGCACGCCGACCTCTTCGACGATGCTCTCGAGATCCTCTTCCGAGGTGTCGTGGTGGACAGCCCTGAAATCGGGTTGTGGCACCTCCGCCCTGGCGAGCATCGTCCGCATCAGGAGCTTGTCGCGCGCCGCTGCGACGGCGTCGGGGGGGTTGTGCGCCAATCCGAGGATCGCCGAAGCCTGCGCGGCGACGAGTGTCGCCTGATCGTCCACCGCCACCACCGCGTCGATGGGGGTATCTCGGTCGTGATCGACGATCTTCGCGGCAGCTGACCGAGGGTCGGAGATCGGTACGTGAAGGGCACGCGTGCCCATGACGTCGCTCAAGGCGTGCAACTCCTCGCCCGCCACGACCACTTCCACTCCGAGTTTTCGTGCGGCGTCGAGGAAATCCGCAGCCCGGTACGTCGAAGAAGGCACGAGGAGGAGGACGCGGGCCACGAACCTATGATGGCGCGGGGAGGTGATGGTCATGGCCGACGACGTGTCCCGGAACGGCGACAGTGGTGGCGGGGTGGTGGTCGTAACGCCCGAGGCGCGGGCCGTCGTGATCGACGCCCGTGCCCAGGAAGCCGATCCCGAAAAGCTCGCCCTTTGGATCGAGGTCACGGGGTCGCGTCAAGGCTCCTATACCTACGACATCTACTTCCAGGCGGCGGCCGACGCAGGGACCGCCGACCACGTCTCGTCCTCGGAAGGCCTGAGCATCGTGGTACCCGAGTCGAGTGCCGCGCGCCTGATCGGTGCGCGGCTCGACTTCTCCGACGAGGGCGACGGTGGACTCGTGATCCTCAACCCGAACACGCCTCCGACCGGCGATGCGATCCCGCCCACCGGGGACCTCTCGAGTGAGGTAGCGCAACGCGTGCTCGCTGTGCTCACGGAACAGGTGAACCCGTCGATCGCGACGCATGGGGGACGCGCCGACCTCGTGGCAGTCGAGGACGACGTGGCCTACCTGCGCCTCAGCGGAGGGTGTCAGGGATGTGGCCTCGCGACGGTGACTCTGTCGCAGGGGATCGAGGTGGCGCTGAGGGAATCGGTGCCTGAGATCACCCGTGTCGTCGACGTGACCGACCATGCGAGCGGCGCGAACCCCTTCTACGAACCCGCCAAGAAGTAGTAAAAGACCCGGACCGCCAGGGTCGCTCGATTAGCGTCCGCTCGAGTGGACGCGCTCCTCACGGCGCTGTCGGGCGGTGCGGGGTTCGCCGTGGGCGACGCCCTCGACGTCGTGGTCGACCGCTTGGGCTCGCGCCGTCCTTTGGAGCGTCCGCTTGTCACATGCGCCTCGTGCGGTGCAGCCGCTTCGGGCGCGGCGAGCGTGCCGCTCGTGCGAACGTGGCGCGCGTTCGTCTGTTCGTCATGCGGCAAGCCTTTCGACCGAAGGGCGCGCCGGCTGTTGCTCGCAGCCACCTGTGCGGCGGTCCTGGCCGGTCTTGCAGCTCGGATGGGAGGCGACGTCGCGCTCCTTCCCTACGACGTCCTCGGCCTGAGCCTCGTGACCGTCAGCTTCATCGACCTCGAGCGTTTTTTGATACCCAACCGTGTCATCTACCCGACGTTGGTGGTGGTGGTGCCGCTGTTCGTCATCGCCTCCGAGGTGGACGACAGGTGGGCATCGCTCGGGCGCGCAGCGATCGCCGGCGCTGTCGCCTTCGCAGCCTTCTTCCTCCTTCATCTGACCGTGCCGAAGGGCATGGGGTACGGAGACGTCAGGTTGGCCGGGCTCGTCGGTGGAGGGGTTGGTTGGTTGGGGTTCGGGCGCGCATTCGTCGCGTTCCTGGCCGCGTTCGTCCTGGGCTCGCTTATCGGGCTCGTGGTCATGGTCGTGACCGGGGGGGGTCGCAAGACCCGGATCCCCTTCGGCCCGTTCCTCGCCGCGGGCGCCCTCATCTCGGTCCTCTGGGGGGGACCCATCGCCAACGCCTTGTTCCACAGCGGCGGCTGACGAGCCCCGGGGAGCGACCAGCCCACAGAAACGCAGGTCGTGGCGGTAGATTCCTCCGGATGCTCCGTTACTTGACCGCCGGTGAGTCGCACGGCAAGGCGCTGGTCGTAATCGTCGAGGGATTGCCCTCAGGCCTGCCCGTCACCGTCGACGACCTGGCCCGCGAGCTCGCGCGGCGCCGCCTCGGCTTCGGTCGGGGGCCCAGGATGCGGTTCGAGCAGGACGAGCTGACGCTGCTCGGCGGGGTCCGCCACGGTCGCACGCTCGGATCACCGGTCGCCGTGGAGATAGCGAACACCGAGTGGCCCAAGTGGGAAGAGGAGATGTCGCCCCATCCCGGGACGCCGAAGAAGGTGCTCACCCAACCCCGTCCGGGACACGCGGATCTCGCCGGCATGCAGAAGTACGGCTTCGACGACGCACGCGACGTCCTCGAACGCGCTTCGGCCCGTGAGACGGCGGCCAGGGTCGCGGCGGGCGGTCTCGCCAAGGCCCTTCTGTCCCACCTCGGCGTGTCGATCCTGAGCCACGTGGTCGAGCTGGGTGGCGAGAAGGCCGCTCCGGGTTCCCGTCCGGGACCCGCCGACGTCGATCTCGTAGATGCATCTCCGGTGCGCTCATCGGACCCCGAGGCGGAAAGGCGGATGGTCGGTGCCATCGAGGCCGCGGCCAAGGAAGGCGACTCGCTCGGCGGGGTCGTCGAGGTTCTCGCCTACGGAGTGCCCGTGGGTCTTGGAAGTCACGTCCATTGGGACCGCAGGCTCGACGGTCTCCTCGCCCAGGCGCTCATGAGCATCAACGCGGTGAAGCAGGTGGAGATCGGCGACGCCGAGGACGTCGCCGCGAGGCGCGGCTCGCAGGCGCACGACGCGATCACCTGGGATGCAGACTCCGGCGAGTACCGCCGGGAGACCACGAGAGCCGGAGGCATCGAGGGCGGCATGTCCAGCGGCGGCCTTCTGGTCGCGCGTGTCGGCATGAAACCGCTTGCGACACTCAACCGTCCGGTCCTCCAGACTGTCGACGTAGCCACGAAGGAGTCCACGGTTTCGTTCAAGGAGAGGACCGACGTGACCGCCGTTCCGGCCATGGGAGTGGTGGCAGAGGCGATGGTCGCACTCGTGCTCGCCACCGAGGCTTTACGGAAGTTCGGCGGTGACTCGCTTACGGAGGTCGTGCGTAACCGCGACGGGTTCCTGGCCTCGCTCGGTTCTGCTTCCTCCTCTGCGGCGTCTTCTTCGCCGTTCTCCGCGCCGGCCCGCGGCTGAGACCCTTTGCGAAGAGACGCTGGGCGATCATGGCCTGCCACCTCCTTCTCGTCGGGATGATGGGCGCTGGCAAGACCAGCTTGGGCAAGCTCCTCGCGCGCCGTCTGTCCATGCCGTGGGTGGACACCGACGAGGAGGTCGTTCGCGAGAGCGGCACTTCGGTGGCGGACCTCTTCCTCTCGCAGGGGGAGGAGCAATTTCGTGCTCGCGAGTCGCAGGAATTGCGAAGGGTTCTCACCGGGCGATCTGCCCAGGTCGTCTCGGTCGGAGGCGGTGCGGTCCTCGACCCTTCCAATCGCATCCTTCTTCGTGACTCCGGGGTCGTCGTGTGGCTTCGGGCCGAACCCGCGACCCTGGCGCGGCGGGTGGGTGACGGAACCGGAAGACCCCTCCTGAACGGCGATGCGGCGGAGTCTCTGCGACGGATATCGGCGCAGCGCCGCGAGCTCTACGAGGAGGTTTGCCACACCGCGGTCGACACGGATGGGCGGTCCTTGGAGGAATTAGCGGAGCTGGTCGAGCGGACGTACCGCGATCAGAGGGAGCGGCACCCGGAGCAGGAGCTCGAGAGCCGGTGAAAACCGTACGCGTCGAGGTCCCCGGGCGCCCTTACGACGTGCACATCGGTCCGGGCGCCAGCAACCTGCTTTCGAGATGTATGCCCGAGGGAGCCTCTCGTGCTGCGGTGGTCACCCAGGACGCCGTCGGATTCGAAATCGACCCCGCAATGGCCTCGGCGCGTTTCGTCATTCCGGACGGAGAGCAGGCGAAGTCGTTCGATACCGTGGAAGAGCTCTGCCGCTCGTTCGCACGTGCAGGGCTCGCCCGAAGCGACGTCGTGGTCGCCGTGGGAGGCGGAGTGGTAACCGACGTCGCGGGGTTCGCCGCCGCCGTGTACCAGCGCGGGATCGCATACGTGAACGTGGCCACGACTCTCCTCGCTCAGGTCGACGCAGCCATCGGCGGAAAGACCGGCGTGAACATCGAAGAGGGCAAGAACTTCGCCGGCGCCATCTGGCAACCGGCGGCCGTACTGTGCGACACCGATGCCCTCGAAACCCTCCCGAGGCGCGAATGGCTGTCGGGCCGGGGGGAGATGGCGAAATGCTCCTTCCTCGGCGCCCTCCTGCGCCCTGAGGCCTCGGCGGGTCCGAATACGAGGGGGGCGTCGGAGGGGCTGAACGGCCCGACCCTCGAAGAGCAGATCGCATCGTGTGTGGCAATAAAGGCCGCCGTCGTGTCGGTCGACGAGAGGGAGGGTGGCCAAAGGGCGCTCCTCAATTACGGGCACACGCTCGCGCACGCGCTGGAAGGGATCGCGCTGCGCGGCGATGCCGCGACCCTCGATCTGCGCCACGGGGAAGCGGTGGCGATCGGGTTGATGTTCGCTGCTCTGCTCGCCAGGCGTCTCGGACGTATCGACGACGACCGTGTCCGATACCACCGCCAGGTTCTCGACTCGATGGAGCTTCCCTCGGCGCTTCCGGACGGGGTCTCCGCAAGGGAGCTCGTCGATTTCATGAGCCGCGACAAGAAGTCCCGCCACGATCTCACCTTCGTCCTCGACGGGCCTGGCGGGGTGGAACTGGTGCGCGGGGTCCCGCAAACCGACGTCCTGGCTACCCTTGCCGACATGGGATGTGCGGCGTGACGGGTTCGGAGGCGACGGGGCGCCACATCCTGCTTCTCTCGGGGCCGAATCTCGATCTGCTCGGCGAGCGGGAGCCTGAGATCTACGGCCCGGAGACCCTGGCCCACCATGTCGCGGCGGCGGCCGAGGTTGCGCAGGAGTATGGCCTTTCGATCGAGCACCACCAGTCGAACCACGAAGGCGAGCTCGTGGAGCTCGTGCACGGAGCGCGGGGACGGGCGTCTGCCATCGTCATCAACGCCGGTGCGTTGAGCCACTACTCGTGGGCCCTCCACGACGCTCTCTTGTCCTTCGAAGGCTTCGTCGTCGAACTGCATCTGTCCAACCCTCATGCGAGAGAGCCCTGGCGCCATGTGTCGGTGATCGCACCGGTAGCGGACGGCACGGTCTCCGGTTTCGGCGCGATCGGCTATGGGCTGGCGCTGCGAGCGGCGGCAGAGCTTCTCGGGGGGAACCGTGCGGAGGCGGCTGGCACACGCGGAGCCGTTATGAAAACGAAAGAGAGGTCCGCACTCCTGTGAACGCGAAGCTTTCGCCGCTCGACATGACCACGCGGCTCCCGAAGCTGAGGGGCGAGCTCGAGACCTGTGAGGCCGACGCGTTGCTGGTCACGAACCTCGTGAACGTCCGCTACCTCACGGGGTTCAGCGGTTCGGCCGCGACCTTCCTCGTCACCGAGGACGCCGCCCTTCTCGTGACCGACGGGAGATACCGGACACAGGCCGCAGAGCAGCTCGATGCCGCCGGCCTCGGCTCGGAGGTAGAGCTCCGGGTAGGGCGGGTCTCACAGCAGCGCGAGCACTTGGCGGAGCTTGCCAAGCGTATCGGGGTGCATCGACTCGGGCTCGAGGCGGAGAACATCAGCTGGGGGGCCAAGCGCAGGATGGTGAGCCTGTTCGCCGACTCCGAGCTCGTCGCCACCGAAGGTCTCGTCGAGCGACTGCGCGAGACGAAGGATCAAGGGGAAATCGACCGCATGGCGAAGGCCGCCGAGATCGCGGACGAAGCTCTCGCCGAGGTGCTCCCGATGCTCGCCGACGGCATAAGTGAAGAGGATTTCGCCCTCGCCCTCGACACCTCGATGCGGCGCCTCGGGGCGGAGGATCGTGCGTTCGACACCATCGTCGCCTCCGGCCCCAACGCGGCAAAACCACACGCGCGTCCCTGTCCTAGGCGGATAGGACGAGCCGAGCCTGTGGTGATCGATTTCGGGGCAACTTACGAGGGTTATCGGTCCGACATGACGCGTACTGTCTTCGTCGGAGAAGAGCCCGAGGAGCCACTCGCCAAGGTGTACGCAGTCGTTGCCGAGGCTCAGTCCGCTGGCGTCTCTTCGGTGCGAGAAGGAGTTTGCGCAGGCGACGTCGACCGCGCATGTAGGGAGCTCGTAGACGCTGCGGGTTGGGGCGAGGCCTTCGAGCACGGGACAGGTCACGGGGTGGGGCTCGACATCCACGAGGCACCGGCTGTGGCGGAGGGGTCCACTGCTATCCTCGCCTCCGGTTTCGTCGTAACCGTCGAACCCGGCGTGTACCTGCCCGGGATAGGTGGTGTGCGCATAGAGGACACCGTCGTCGTGACCGGCGACGGATCGCGTACCCTCACACGCTTCACGAAGGACTTCGCCGTCCCGGCGGCATAGAACCGGAGATTGTCCCTTCATGGCTGTCACGACCAACGATCTGAGAAACGGAATGACCCTCGACCTGGCGGACGGTCTGTTCACCGTCGTCGAGTTCCAGCACGTGAAGCCCGGCAAGGGGGGTGCCTTCGTTCGCACCAAGCTGAAGAACGTCCGCACCGGTGCGGTACTGGACCGCACCTTCAGGGCGGACGAGCGGGTGGAGCAGGCAATCGTCGAAAAGCGTGAGATGCAGTACCTGTACCCCGACGGAGACGACTTCGTTTTCATGGACACGAAGTCGTACGACCAGCTCCAAGTCTCGAGGGAAACGCTCGGCGACAAAGCGAAGTTCGTAAAAGAGGGGGATACTGCGGTCCTCGAGATGTACGACGGGTCGGTGATCGCAGTGGACCTTCCTGCAGCGGTCGAGCTCGAAGTCGCGCAGACCGAGCCGGGGATCCAAGGCGACCGGGTCTCGGGTGCGCGAAAGCCCGCGACGCTGGAGACGGGCCTCGTCCTGCAGGTCCCTTTGTTCGTGAATCCCGGCGAGCGCATCAAGGTCGACACCCGCACGGGGCAGTACATAACCCGTGCCTGAGCCTTCGGGCTCCCACACGACCCCCGACGAAGGACCACGCCACGAAGCACGAGAGCGCGCGCTGTCCCTTCTGTACGAGGCCGAGCTCAAGGGCGTTGAGCCCCCCGGGTGCTCGAAGCGTTGGCAGCGCGGCCCGATCCCTTCGCCGTGCGGCTCGTCCTCGGGGTGGGCACGGCGCGAGATCGCATCGATGCGCTCATAGGGGCTGCGGCACTCGCCTGGCAGTTGCAGCGAATGCCGGTGATCGACCGCTCGATTCTGCGCCTCGGCACCTTCGAGCTTCTCGAGCTCCCGATGGTGCCGGTCGCCGTCGTGATCGACGAGGCAGTCGAGCTCGCGAAGCAGTATTCGACCGACGAGTCGGGACGTTTCGTGAACGGAGTGCTCTCCACCATCGCCGGGCAGGTACGAAAGGACGAACGAGTCGACAACGAGGAATTCGACTCTTCCGCCGGAGGGCGGTGATAGCGTCTCGGGGCGACCGTGAAGCGGGTCCTGTGAGGCCCGAACGGACCGTGGAGGAGCCCTGGTGGCTGAGAGAGAGCGCAGACTGACCCCACCTCGCGGTGGGGTTTTCGTTCCTCGGGTCCAGGTCCTTTCTGCGGAGGACGTCTCACGCGCGCTCACGCGGATCGCCCATGAGATCGTCGAGCGGAACCACGGGTTGTCCGACGTGGTGGTCGTCGGACTCCAGACGGGCGGGGTCGGCCTCGCGCGGAGGCTCACGCAGGTGCTCGAGGAGATCGAGGGGACGACCGTCCCCTGCGGGATGCTCGACGTCGCCTTCTACCGCGACGACATCGGTATCCGCCCCGTGCTCCCCGAGGCCGTGACCGAGATCCCGAGCGACCTCGCCGGCCAGCTCGTCGTCCTCGTCGACGACGTCCTCTTCACGGGCCGGACCGTGCGCGCCGCTCTCAACGCCCTCTCCGATTACGGCAGGGCACGAGCCGTGCAGCTCGCCGTGATGGTGGACCGGGGACACCGCGAGATCCCGATCCGACCCGACTACGTCGGTAAGAACATGCCGACCCGGATCGACGAGCAAGTGGACGTGAGCCTCGACGGGGTGGTCCTCGGCGACGTGGTGCCCAGATGACGAGCTCGGCCGTTCGAAGACACCTTCTTTCGATCTCCGATCTCGGGCCTGAGGGCATCGCCGAGGTGATGCGCCTCTCGGATGCCTTCGGAGAGGTGGCGCGTCGGCCCATCCCGAAGGTGCCGGCCCTCCGGGGCAAGACCGTGGTAACGCTCTTCGTCGAGGAGTCGACGAGGACGAGGTTGTCGTTCGAGACTGCTGCGAAGAGACTCTCCGCCGACGTCTTGAGCTTCAGTGCCAGTAGCTCTTCGCTCTCCAAGGGCGAATCGCTTCGCGACACGGCAATGACGATCGGCGCGATGGGAGTCGACGCGTTCGTCGTCCGGCACCGTGCCGCGGGAGCCCCCGCCGCGATCGCCCGGTGGGTCGAGGGCTCGGTGATAAACGCGGGCGACGGTTGGCACGAACATCCCACCCAGGCCCTGCTCGACTGTTACACGATCCGACAGGTCCTCGCCGAGCGCGCCGGCCGCACGAGCGACGACGTCGGAGTGGGGTGCTTCGAGGGCCTGCGGGTCGCGATCGTCGGGGACATCCGACACAGCAGGGTGGCGCGCTCGGGGATCATGGCTTTCAGCTCCCTGGGTGCGGAGGTTGTGCTCGTCGCCCCCGGCAGTCTTCTTCCACCTTCGCTCGAAGGATGGCCGGTTGCCGAGGTGACGAGCGACCTCGATGCGGTGCTCGGAAAGGTGGACGTCTGTTACCTGCTGAGGCTCCAGCTCGAGCGGGGTTCGGGAACGCATCTGCCCTCTGTGCGTGAGTACTCGGCCCATTACGGCCTCGACTCGCGAAGGGCAGCCGCCCTCGCCGATGACGCCATCGTGATGCACCCCGGACCGATCAATCGCGGTGTCGAGATATCCGACGAAGTCGCCGACCGTCCCGGCTCGGTGGTGCTGCGCCAGGTCTCGAACGGCATCGCGGTCCGAATGGCCGTGCTGTTCATGCTCATATCCGACTCGGCCGGGTCCGAGATCGAGCCGACACCCGGCGGCACTTCCGTGATCCGACCGGAGGATGATGGCTGAGCGCGCAACAGCGACGGGCTCGGCGCCGTTCGGCGGTCCGGGCGTTCTCATCCGTGGCGGCACGGTCCTCGACGAGACGGGTGAGCGCCGGGCGGACGTATTGACGAGCGGGGAGAGGATCCTCGCCGTCGAGCCCGGGCTCGATGCTCCGAGTGGGGTGACGGTGCTCGACGCATCCGGATGTCTCGTAGCACCGGGCCTCGTCGACATCCACGTGCATCTGCGCGAGCCGGGTGATGAAGACGCAGAGTGCGTGGAGAGTGGGGCGCGCGCAGCGTCGCTGGGTGGTTTCACCGCGGTCGTCGCGATGCCTAACACCGATCCTCCGATCGACAATGCGGCGGTGGCGGCCGAGGTGCTCGGCCTCGGCAGGGGAGCGACGTGCGAGGTTGCCGCCGCCGGCGCAATCACCGTGGGCCGGCTCGGCGAACGGCTCGCGCCCATGGCGGAGCTCGCCGCGTTAGGCGTCCGGATCTTCACGGACGACGGAACCGCAGTCGCAGACGCGGGGGTCATGCGGCGCGCGCTCGAATACGCGAGAGGGCTCAGTAGAGCCGGCCGGGGGGTCGTCCTCGCTCAACACTGCGAGGAGCCGGCTCTTAAAGGGGGCGGCGTGATGAACGAAGGCGCGTGGTCGAGCCGGCTCGGTCTGCCGGGCGCGCCACCAGAGTCCGAGGAGCTGATGGTCGCTCGCGACATCGCCCTGGCGAGGCTAACCAAGGGTCGGGTCCATTTCCTTCACCTCTCGACCGCTCGTTCCGCCGAACTCGTCGCCGACGCGAGAGCGCGCGGCGTAGCGGTGAGCGCGGAGGTATCGCCGCACCATCTCTCTCTGACCGACCAGGAGGTGGCCTCCTACGATCCGGTGTTCAAGGTCAACCCGCCCTTGCGCAGTGCCTCCGACGTCGCGGCACTCCGCGCAGCATGTGCCGAGGGAGTGATCGACGCGGTGGCCTCGGATCACGCGCCGCACCCGCCCGAATCGAAGGACCAACCGTTCGAGGAGGCTTCCGCCGGGATGATCGGCCTCGAGACCGCTGTCGCCGTCGCATTGGGCGCGCTCAGCTTGGGATACCCCGCAGTCGAAACGGAGGACGTAGATCCTGCGGATCGCGCGTCTCGGACCTTGAGCGCACGTGAAGTCATCGGGCTCATGTCGTGGGGCCCGGCGCGCATCGCCGGGATGGCACGTCCCCAAGGCGGCGATCAGGGGGGTCCCGTCGTCGAGGGGGCGTGTGCGAACCTCTGTGTGATCGACCCGTCCGAGACCTGGCTCGTGGAACCGGCGAGCTTCGCGAGCCGTAGCCGCAATTCGCCCTGGGTGGGACGAAAGCTCACCGGCCGGGTCCGCCACACGCTCTACAGAGGTGAACCCGTAGTGATAGACGGAGTTGCACAGCGGTGATCGCGCCATCCGAGGAACTGCGACCCGCCCTCCTCGTGCTCGCCGACGGAGAGGTGTTCGAGGGGGAAGCGATCGGGGCCGAGCCGCAAGGAGGCGTGTCGCACGGGGAGCTCGTGTTCAACACGGTCCTCTCCGGCTACCAGGAGGTGTTGACCGATCCGAGCTACGCCGGACAGGTGATCGCTTTCACCTATCCGCACATCGGCAACTACGGGGTCAGTCCCACCGACGACGAGGCGAGCCGTCCCTGGTGCCGTGGTTTGGTGGTGCGTGAGCTGTCGCAGCGCCCCTCCTCCTGGCGCGCTGCGGGATCCCTGCACGACTTTCTCGTCACGAAGGGCATCGCGGGTATAAGCGGTATCGACACGCGGCGTCTCACGCGTCATCTGCGAGACGACGGGGCGATGGGTTGTGCATTTGGCACGGCGCCGGAGTCAGAGCTCTTCCGCGTTGCGGCAGCCGAGCCGGGCACGACCGGGCGAGACCTGGTGTCCGAGGTGACTACGGAGTTGCCCTACGAACGCGGTGATGGACGGCTGCGGGTGGTCGCCTACGACTTTGGCGTGAAAGAGACCATGCTTCGCAGCCTCGGGAAGCTGGCAAGGGTGACGGTCGTCCCCGCCTCCTTTCCCGCCGCCGATGCCCTCGGGCTCGAGCCTGACGGCGTATTCCTCTCGAACGGACCCGGTGACCCGGCGGCTCTCGGTGCGCAGAGGGCGATCGTCGAGGCGTTGCTCGGCAGAGTGCCCGTTTTCGGCATCTGTCTGGGTCATCAGCTCCTCGGCGCCGCTCTTGGAGCGCGGACCTTCAAGCTGCCCTTCGGCCACCACGGAGGCAACCACCCGGTGCGGCGTCTGGACACCGGCAAGGTGGAGATCACGAGCCAGAACCACAACTATGCCGTCGACGCGTCCTCGCTTCCCGAGACGGGCCCGCGCGCGGCGCGTGTCACCCACGTCAATCTGAACGACGGCGTCGTCGAGGGCATCGAATGTTCGGGGATCCCCGCTTTCGGCGTCCAGTACCACCCCGAGGCGGGACCGGGTCCCCATGACGCGCGTTATCTGTTCGACGAGTTCTGCAAGCTGATGGACAGAGCGGCGTGAGCCCACGGCGCACCGACATCGAGACGATCCTCGTGATCGGCTCCGGTCCGATCGTGATCGGCCAAGCGTGCGAGTTCGACTACTCAGGATCCCAGGCGTGCAGGGTGCTGCGCTCGGAGGGTTATCGGGTGGTGCTCGCGAACTCGAACCCCGCGACGATCATGACCGACCCCGAGCTCGCGGACCGCACTTACGTCGAGCCGCTGGACCCGGACGTCCTGTCCTCGATCGCAGAGCGCGAGCGACCCGACGCCATCTTGCCGACACTCGGAGGACAGACAGGACTGAACCTGGCGATGGCCCTTCAAGAGCGCAAAGTGCTCGATGCCCTTGGGATCGAGCTCATCGGCGCGTCGGCGGAAGCGATCTCCACCGCCGAGGACCGCGACCGCTTCAAGCTCGCGATGGCCGAGATCGGGCTCGAGGTTCCCGCTTCGGGGTTCGCCTCCTCGATCGAGGAGGCAATGGCGGTGGGGGAGGAGATCGGGTTTCCCATCATGGTGAGGCCGAGCTTCATCCTCGGAGGCCAGGGGACCGGCACCGCCGACTCGCGCGAATCCCTCGCTCGTATCGCGGCCGAGGGCCTCGCCGCCAGTCCGGTCTCGCGCATCTTGATCGAGCGCTCCATCACCGGTTGGAAGGAGTTCGAGCTCGAGGTGATGCGAGACCGTGTGGACAATTGTGTGGTCGTCTGCTCCATCGAGAACTTCGATCCGATGGGAGTCCACACCGGCGACTCGATCACCGTCGCACCGGCCCAGACGCTTTCCGATGTCGAGTACCAGGAAATGCGAGACGACGCTTTCGCGTGCATAAGGCGCGTCGGGGTCGAAACCGGAGGTTCGAACATCCAGTTCGCGGTCGATCCCCACGACGGGACCCGCCTGGTCATAGAGATGAACCCGCGCGTCTCGCGCTCGTCCGCTCTCGCGTCGAAGGCCACCGGCTTCCCCATTGCGAAGATCGCAGCGCGCCTTGCTGTCGGCTACACGCTCGACGAGATCGCGAACGACATCACTGGCGCCACTCCGGCGAGCTTCGAACCGACGATCGACTACGTGGTGACGAAGATGCCGCGTTGGGCCTTCGAGAAGCTCCCCGGGAGTGTCGATCGGCTCGGGACGAGGATGCAGTCCGTGGGCGAGGTGATGGCCATCGGACGGACATTCCCGGAATCGCTCCAAAAGGCAATCCGGTCGCTCGAGCAAGGACGCTTCGGGTTGAACGCGGATCCTTCCGAGAGCACCTACGACCTGCTCGACGACGACGAGCTCGTCGCAAGGGCATGCGAGCCGACACCTGAGCGCATCTTCCATTTGGAGGCGGCCCTCCGGCGCGGAATGGATCCAGACGACCTGGCCTCTTCGACCGGTGTCGACCCGTGGTTCGTCGATCAGCTTCAGCGGATCACAGCGATGCGCCTTCATCTCGAGGCGACGGCGAGCTCGGGGAGCGGCCTGGCCGATCTGGACTCGAGGACATGGCGACGTGTGAAGAGACTCGGTTTCTCAGATGCCCAGGTGGCTTACCTGTTCGAGAGGTCTGGCGGCTCCGCGTCGGGGCCCGGGGCGCTTGCCGAGGGGGACGGCTCGTTCGCCGGGCGCGGTGCAGGCTCCGCACGGGGCTCGGTGCGGATCTCGGAGGTCGACGTCAGGACAGCGCGCCTAGCGGCGGGGGTGCGCACCACGTTCAAGACGGTCGACACCTGCGGCGCGGAATTCGAGGCGCACACGCCTTATCACTACGCGACATATGAGGACGAGGACGAAGTCCGTCGCGCTGAGAGGCCACGGGTGTTGATCCTGGGCTCTGGTCCGAACCGCATCGGTCAGGGAATCGAATTCGACTACTGCTGTGTGCACGCCTCGCTCGCGCTACGCGACGCGGGGTTCGAGACCGTAATGGTGAATTGCAATCCCGAGACCGTGTCCACCGACTACGACACCTCCGATCGTCTCTACTTCGAACCGCTCACTTCCGAAGATGTCGCCAACGTGATCGAAGCGGAGCTCGCCGCTGGGTCCGGTTCCTGCGACGCGCCGATGCTCGATGGCAGGCCGCCTCCCGAGGCGGCGCTCGCCGGGGTGATCGTCTCCTTGGGGGGACAGACACCTCTCAAGCTTTCGCACCGGATCGACCCGTCTCTCGTCCTCGGCACACCTCCGTCGTCGATCGACCTGGCGGAAGATCGCGAGCGTTGGAACGACTTGTGCGAGCACCTCGGCATCCCCCAACCGGCCGGCGCCACAGCGACCACTGTTACCGAGGCCCTGGCGGTCGCGCGGAAGATCGGTTACCCGGTCCTCGTTCGCCCGAGCTATGTCCTCGGCGGGAGGGCCATGGAGATCGCCTACGACGACGAGCGCCTCGAAGAGGTCCTCACGGTCCTATCGGGGTCCCTTCGCCGTGAAGGCGGTGTGTCGGTCGAGCGCCCGGTCCTCGTGGACCGCTTCCTCGAGGATGCAACGGAGGTCGACGTCGACGCCGTGCGTGACCGAACAGGCGAAGTGCTCGTGGCGGGCATCATGGAGCATGTCGAGGAGGCGGGGGTCCACTCGGGAGACTCCGCGTGCGCCCTGCCGCCGCAGACACTCGGCGAAGCGGTCTGTGAGGTCCTGGAGGCGCACACCTGCTCGATCGCGCAGGCGCTCGGAGTCGTCGGCCTTCTGAACGTGCAGTACGCCGTGAAGGACGGGACGGTGTACGTGCTCGAGGCGAACCCTCGTGCGAGCAGGACGGTGCCCTTTGTGGCAAAGGCGACGGGGGTTCCGCTCGCCAAGATCGCAGCGAGAGTCATGACCGGCGCGACGTTGCAGGGCCTGAGAGACGAAGGAATGCTCCGCCCGCCTGCGTGTGACGGATGGGTGAGCGTGAAAGAAGCGGTGCTGCCCTTCAGCCGCTTTCCCGGCGTGGACAGCATCCTGGGCCCGGAGATGCGCTCGACGGGCGAGGTGATGGGGATCGGGAGCACCTTCGGGCTGGCGTTCGCCAAGAGCCAGATCGCCGCCGGGACGCGCCTGCCCTCCGAGGGCACCGTGTTCCTGTCCCTCGCCGACCGCGACAAACGCCTGGGACTCGAAGCGGCGCGGGCTTTCTCCGACCTCGGTTTCGAGTTGAGCGCAACCTCTGGGACAGCGGCGTTCCTGGAGTCGAACGGGGTGCGCGTGGCCACTGTCGTGGCGAAGGTCGGAGAGACCGGGGCCGCCGACGCGGTCGATCTCATATCGTCTGGGCGTGTCCAGCTGGTCGTGAACACTCCAAGAGGCCGCGGCCCACGCGCCGACGGCATTCACATACGTTCTGCCGCCCTCATGCACAAGGTGCCCTGCCTCACCACGGTCGCCGCCGCGCGCGCTGCCGCCGCTGGAATGGCGGACTGGCGCCGGCACGGACTGTCGGTCGTCTCGCTGCAAGAGGTGCACGGGGCCGAGGCGTGAGGCTGATATCGCTCTCGCGCGTCGACATGCGCACCCATGTCGGCTCCGTTCGCCTGCCGAACCCGGTCCTCACCGCGTCGGGTACCTCGGGACACGGATCGGAGCTCGCGGGATACCTCGATGTCGCGGAGCTCGGAGCAGTGGTGGTCAAATCGCTCGCCGCGACTTCGTGGCCGGGGAACCGTGCTCCACGGGTGCACGAGACCCCTTCGGGGATGCTCAACTCGGTGGGGCTGCAGGGCCCGGGTGTAGAGGCCTGGTTGAGCGCCGATCTTCCTCGCCTCGCCGGTCGCGGAGCCCGTGTCGTCGCGAGCATCTGGGGCCGGACCGTGCACGAGTTCGAGTTGGCCGCGAAAGCCTTGAAGGGCGCGCCAGGAGTCGTAGCCGTCGAGGTGAACGTGAGCTGTCCCAACATCGAGGACCGCAGCCGCATGTTCGCCCATTCCGCGAGCGCCACGGCTGACGCGGTCGCGGCATCGGGCGCCTGCGGGTTGCCCCTCTGGGCGAAGCTGAGCCCGAACACAGCCGACCTCGTCGACATCGCGGGCGCGGCTCTCGACGCCGGAGCCGAGGCGCTGGTGCTCGTCAACACTTTGCTCGGACTCGCGATCGATGTGCGGAGGCGGTCGTACACGCTCGGTTCGGGGCCGGCGGGTGGTGGCCTCTCGGGCCCTGCGATCCGGCCGGTCGCGACGAGAGCGGTGCACGACTGCAGAGCTGCGTTTGCGTCTGCGGGCATCGTGGGCGTGGGTGGAGTGGCGCGCGGCGTCGACGCTGTGGCGATGTTGATGGCCGGCGCGGACGCCGTGGAGGTCGGCACCGCGACGTTTCGGGATCCGCGGGCTCCCGCACGCGTGCTCTCGGGGCTGGGGCGCTGGTGCCGGCGCAACCGAGTGAGCAGGGTCCGCTCGATAGTCGCAAGTGTCCAAGAGGCGACATGAACGAGAGCGGTGACGCGCGTCGGCAGATGGCTCTCGCCCTCGACGTCGACGACCTTGTGCTCGCTCTGAGAATGGCCACGCGTCTTCGGCCTTGGTTCTCCTTGGCAAAGGTCGGGTTGGAGCTCTTCTGCGCAGCCGGGCCCGAAGTCGTCTCGGCTCTTACCATCGAGGGATACAGGGTCTTCTTGGACCTCAAACTTCACGACATTCCGACAACCGTGCGACGCGCCGCCGGTGTGATAGGGGGTCTCGGGGCCACTTATGCCACAGCCCACAGCGCCGGTGGTGAGCAAATGCTTCGTGGAGCCGTGGAGGGCATGGCCAATGGTGCGGCTGCGGCCGGGGCCGCCTCATCGACTCCGGGCATACTCGCTGTGACTGTGCTCACAAGCGAAAGCGATGTCACGGGCCGCGTCCTCGAGGCCCGGGCTGCTTTGGCTTCTTCGACGGGATGTGTAGGCGTCGTGTGTGCAGCGAGTGACCTGTCGCACGTGCGCAGCGCGGCACCTGGACTGCTCACTGTGGTTCCGGGAATTCGCCCTTCGGGGACTGACACGAACGATCAGGCGAGAGCGTCGACTCCTGCAGCCGCGATAGCGGCCGGGGCTGACGTCTTAGTCATCGGTCGCGCCGTGACGTCCGCGAAGGATCCCGAACGCGCGGCGGCAGAGATCGCAGAGGAAGTCGAGGAATCCGTCGCCGCGAGAAGTGTGTGAATTGTGCAGCTTTGGTGCGATTTCCCCGGGGTCCTAGCGTGTGATCTTCGTCTCCGAGGGCGCTATGGTGGCCGCCATGCCGCAACCACCTGCACTAACGGCCGAGCAGCGCCAGGCGGCGCTCGACAAGGCCGCAAAGGTCCGTCGTGAGCGGGCCGAGGTCAAAGAGAAGCTCAAGATGGGCTCACTCGTCCTCTCCGAGTTGCTCAGCCGCGCGGAGAACGACGAGGTCATCGGGAAAATGAAGGTGCTCTCTGTCCTCGAGTCACTGCCAGGTTTGGGAAAGGTAAAGGCGCGTCGCTTGATGGAGACGGTGGGGATAAGCGAGAGTCGCCGACTTCAAGGGCTCGGTGTGAATCAGCGTGAGCAGTTGCTCGCGCATACATCCAAGTCCTGATCGTCGTTATCTCCGGTCCCGGCGGCGCCGGCAAGGGGACGGTCGTCTCACGCCTGGTTCAACGCGAACCGTCGTTGTGGTTGAGCAAGTCGTGGACCACTAGGCCTCCGCGCACCGGTGAGTCGCAGAGTGCGTACACATTCGTCGACAACAAGACCTTCGAGGAGCATCGCGACAACGGCGGCTTCATCGAATGGGCGGAGTTTCTAGGCCACCTCTACGGCTCTCCCCTCCCGCAGAACCCTCCGGGCACCGATGTCGTGCTCGAGATCGATCTCCAAGGCGCCGCACAGGTGAAGGCACGGTTTCCCGACGCGGTCCTCATCCTTCTTCTCCCGCCGTCGGCTGAGGAACAGGCTCATCGCCTGAGAGCCAGAGGGGACGACGAACAAGAGGTGATCCGGAGGATCGAGCGTGGACGCGAAGAAGAACGGATCGGGCGGCAGCTCACTTCTCACGTGGTCGTGAACGACGACCTGGAAAGGGCGGTCGGGGAGATCGCGGATATACTTGTAGCCCATCGCGATCGGCTGGACCGTCGCTAGGCACAGGGCGGGCAGGCCGGGTCACCCAAAAGGGCATTGCCTGACCCCGTGCAGGTGCAGTTCGCCCGCGTCGACCACAGGAGCATGATGGTTCAACGTCGCACAACTCTCATCGACCCTCCGATCGAGGACCTCCTCGACAAGGTCGACTCGAAGTTCACGCTGGTGTCGCTTTCTGCAAAGAGAGCACGCCAGATCAACTCGTACTACAACCAACTGGGCGAGGGCATGGGAGTCGTCGTGCCTCCCCAGGTGACATCTGTCTCGGGCAAGCCGCTCACGATCGCCTTCGAGGAGGTCGCGGCACACAAGGCCACCTACCACCATCCCGACCCGGCCGAGGAGACCGATGATTCCGCCGACGCGCTGGCCGGCCCCGGAAGCGGTGCCGAGCTTTCGGCCGAACCGCCGGCCTCGGACGCGACCGGCCCCGCGGGGATCGCGGCTCCCGGCGCGGACGCATCGGATTCTCCTTCGGGCGAAGAACCGACGTAGCCACGGCACGGGACTTCCGGGTCTTTCGAGCGTCGGGCTCCGGGCCATGAGAACTGAGGCGGCGGGTAGGAAGGTCGTGCTCGGGGTGACAGGGGGGATCGCGGCGTACAAGGCGGTCGAGGTATGCCGCCGGCTCGTGGACAGTGGGGCATACGTCGTGCCGGTCCTCACCGAGGACGCCCTTCGCTTCGTCGGTGAGGTCACGTTCTCGGCGCTTGCCTCGGAGCCCGCGCGTCACAGCCTTTTCACCGACGCAGATCCGATCCCGCACACCCGCCTCGGTCAGAGTGCCGACGTAGTGGTGGTCGCGCCGGCGACGACGCGGTTCATCGGTTGTTACGCCGCCGGAATCGCCGACGGCCTTCTCACGGCGACCGTCCTCGCCACACGGGCACCGGTGGTGATCTGCCCAGCGATGCACACGGAGATGTGGGAGCACCCCGCGCTGCAGGAGAACCTCTCCACTCTTGTTCGAAGAGGGGTCCACGTCGTCCCGCCGGCCGAGGGGAGATTGGCGGGAGGTGACAGCGGCGCGGGGCGCATGGCCGAACCGGTGCACATCGTCGACGCCGTTCTCTCCGTGCTCGCAGGTGGGAGAGCTGACGCGCGCGAACAGGACCTCGCGGGGCTGCGCGTGCTGGTGAGCGCCGGGGGGACGCGTGAACCGATAGACCCGGTGCGGTTCATAGGGAACCGCTCGTCGGGTAAGCAGGGTCACACGATCGCAGACGCAGCCGCGTCGCGTGGCGCAACGGTGGTGCTCGTTACGACCACCGGAAGGCCGGGCCCACCCGGATCCGCCGTGGAGCAGGTGGAAACTGCGCAGACCATGGAGACGGCGGTGATGAAACACGCCAAGGAAGCGGACGTCGTGATAATGGCCGCTGCCGTCGCCGATTTCCGGCCCAAGGACCCCGCAGGCACGAAGCTCTCTCGGTCGGAAGGACCCCCCGACATCGTCCTCGAGCCCACGCCCGACGTCCTCGCCGAGGTGGTTCGCAACCGCCGTGAGGGACAGGTGATCGTGGGCTTCGCCGCTGAGACCGGGGACCCTTCCGAGCGTGCGGCCGCCAAGCTGGCTGCCAAGCAGGTCGACCTGATCGTGGCAAACGACGTCTCTGCGCCACGGACCGGCTTCGATCACGAGACGAACGCCGTATCGATCCTCGGCAGCGACGGGACCCGCCGGGAGGTGGCTCTAGCGTCGAAAGTTGAGGTTGCTCACGCCGTTCTGGATACTGTGGTCGGCCGCCTCCGCGGCCACATCAATACTGTGAGTGGGGGCGGGGATAGGAGCGACCGTTGACCGCCAGCTACACCTTCACCTCCGAGTCGGTGACGGAGGGCCATCCGGACAAGATGGCCGACCAGATCTCGGACTCCGTCCTCGACGCTGTCCTGGCAGCCGACCCGACCGGCAGGGTGGCTTGTGAGACCTTGCTCACCACCGGCCTCGTGGTCGTCGCCGGCGAGGTCACGACTCAGTGCTATGTGGACATCCCGCGCGTTGTCCGTGACGTCGTCTGCGACATCGGTTACGACAGCGAAGGAAACGGGTTCAACGGAAGGACGTGCGGCGTCGTGGTGGCGCTTGACGAGCAGTCGCCCGACATAGCCCAGGGAGTCAACGCCGCCCACGAGGTGCGCACGGGCTCGGGCGGTGAGGACCAGCTCAACGCGCAGGGTGCCGGGGACCAGGGGATGATGTTCGGTTACGCATGTGACGAGACCCCTGACCTCATGCCCCTGCCCATCTGGCTGGCGCACAGGCTCGCACAACGCTTGGCGCAGGTCCGCAGGGTCGGGGTGCTTCCTTACCTGCGGCCCGACGGCAAGACACAGGTGAGCGTCCTCTACGAAGAGGGCCGCCCCGTGGCGCTCGACACGATTCTGGTCTCGACCCAGCACGCGTCGGGCGTGGACATCGAGACGTTGCTTCTACCCGACCTTCGCGAGCACGTGATCCACCCGCTCCTGCCCCCGGACCTCGACTCGTCGAAGCTCAAGATGCTGGCGAACCCGACTGGCAGGTTCGAGCTCGGCGGACCTCACGCCGACACGGGCCTCACCGGGCGCAAGATCATCGTCGACACCTACGGTGGAATGGCGCGACACGGAGGCGGCGCCTTCTCGGGGAAGGATCCCTCGAAGGTCGACCGCTCGGCCGCCTACGCAGCGCGGTGGGTGGCCAAGCACGTCGTCGCCGCAGGAGCCGCAAATCGGTGCGAGGTTCAGGTCGCATACGCGATCGGAGTGGCTCGACCGGTATCACTCATGGTCGAGACCTTCGGTACGGAGAAGGTGGACCCACTGCGCATCGAGGCTGCGATCCGGGAGATCTTCGACCTGCGGCCGGCAGCGATAGTGCGTGATCTCGATCTGCTTCGACCCATCTACCGTCGGACAGCGGCTTACGGTCATTTCGGTCGTAGCGACAAGGAGTTCACCTGGGAGGCGACCCCTCGCGTCGACGACTTGAAGCAAGCGCTCGGCCTGTAGTCGGCCGATGAGTCGGTGGCAGGTCGCGTAGCACGCGTCCTGCCCGACGCGCCCTCCGTCGGGAAGACGTTCGACTACGCGGTTCCTCCGTCTTTGAACGACCTCGTGGAGGTGGGGACCGAGGTCCGTGTCCCGCTCCACGGAAGGGTGGTCACCGGATGGGTGGTCGAATGCGACGTCGATCCACCACCGGGGGTATCCCTGCGTGCGATCGAAAAGGTGCGCGGCATCGGCCCACCGCCGTCTGTCGTCGACCTGGCTTGGTGGGCACATTGGCGATGGGCCGGCCCGGCGAGCACTTTCATGAAGACGGCTTCTTCACCGAAGATCGTCCGTCGACTGCCTCCGCAGAGGGTAGGAGGCCCCGCTCCGGAGGCCGCAAAGAGGGCAGGGGGAGAATTGGCGGACCTGGTTACCGCCGCCTTCTCCTCGCAACGCACCGTCTTGCGTGTCCCACCCGCGACGGATTTCCTCAGCCTGGCTCTCGCTGCGTCGCGACTGGTCGATCGGGCGACGGCGGGCGCAGGCGTTCTCGTACTCGTCCCATCACACAAGCAGGCGGGCGACCTCACCCGGCGGCTCCGCCAATGCGGCGTGGCCACAGCTCTTCTTCCCGACGACTGGGACGTGGCCAGAGTCGGCGGCTGTGTCGCCGTCGGGACCCGCGCGGCTGCGTTCGGGCCGCTCCCGAAACTGCTCGGTGCTCTCGTCCTCGACGCTCACGACGAGAGCTATTACGAACAGCGGGCTCCGACGTGGTGCGCATGGCGCGTTGTCAGCGAGCGGGCGGGGCGCGACCACGCACCGTGCGTCTTCGCGTCTCCTTGTCCCACACTCGACCTGATGAGCGTCGCTTCACCTGTCTTTGTTCCCCGTGTCGCGGAGCGCGGGGGATGGGCGGCGATAGAGGTGGTCGACCGTCGCAGCGACGATCCGCGCACGGGGCTCTTCTCGGAGAGGGTCGTGAGGTTGGTGCGCTGGGCCGCCGAAAGGAATTCGCGAAGGGTTCTGTGCATCTTGAACCGAACCGGACGCGTGCGGCTGCTCGCCTGCGCCGCCTGCGGCGAGCTGGCAAGGTGCGAGCAGTGCAGCGGCGCGCTCGAGCTGACCGGAGACGAGGGTGCGAACCATCTCCGTTGCAGGCGCTGCGGCGCCGAGCGACCGGTCGTGTGCGCGCGCTGCGGCGCGGGACGAATGAAGTTCTTACGTCTTGGCGTCTCGCGGGCGCGCGAGGAATTCGGAGGCACTCGCGGGAGCCGCAGTACAGGAGGTGTGGGGTGAGCCGGCGACGGCAGGCACCCAGCCACCCGAGATCACGGCTCGGGTAGTGATCGGCACCGAAGCCCTGCTCCATCGTTCCCGAAAAGCGGACGCCGTTGCTTTCCTGGACTTCGACTCGGAGCTCATGGCTCCGCGTCTGCGCGCGATCGGAGGAGGCCCTGGCGTTGTTGGCTCGCGCGTCGCGGGTGGTGTCCGGCTCCACGGAGTTGCCGGCGGCGTCGGGGCGTTCTGCAGGAAGGATCCTCGTGCAGACGCGCCTTCCCGGGCACGAGGTCCTCGCGTCGGCGGTCAGTGCCGATCCGGGACGACTCACGTCGTCAGAGCTGTCAGTGAGACGCGCTCTTTCGCTTCCTCCTTTCAGCGCGATGGCAGCGATTTCGGGCCCGACGGCAGAGGAATACGGCCTATCCGTCCGTGCGACGGCACCCCACGACGTCGAGGTGAACGGTGCATCGAACGGTACATGGTGGGTGAAGGCGCCCGGACACGACTCGCTGTGTGACGCTCTTGCGGCAGTACCGAGACCGCGCGGACGCCTGCGAGTCGAAGTGGATCCGTTGAGAGCGTGAACCGTTAACATGCCGTCCGTGGCCAGCCATGTCATTCGCACATACGGCGATCCTGTCCTGCGACAGCGGGCTCCGGAGGTCACCGAGATCGACGGACGCCTGAAGCTGCTCGCCGATGACATGGTGCAGACGATGTACGACGCACCCGGCGTGGGGCTGGCGGCACCACAGGTGGGGGTGCAGAAGCGCCTTTTCGTCTACGACCTCCACGACGACAAGGGTCCGCGCGCCGTCGTCAATCCGGTCATCTCAGAATCTCGTGGCGAATGGACATACGACGAGGGGTGCTTGTCGGTGCCGGGGCTCTCGTGGCCAATAGTGCGGCCGAAGGAGCTCCATCTCACGGGACTCGACCTCGATGGCAATGAGGTGTCGATCGAAGCCGACGAGTTCGAGGCGCGTGTCTATCAGCACGAGCTGGACCACTTGGACGGCGTGCTTCTGATCGACCGGCTCGATCCCGACACGCGCAAGGAGGCGATGAAGATCCTCCGCGAACGCGCATTGGGCCTTCCCGTGGTGAACGCCCGGACCGAAGAAGAGGAGCCCGCGGGAAGCGCCGGTGGCTCCGAGGAGGACCACAGGCTCTGAGGGATTTGAGCTGATGGCCCGGCTCGCGTTCTTAGGTTCGCCCGAAGCAGCGGTGCCCTCACTTCGCGCCCTGGTCGACGCGGCCCACGAGATCGTCCTCGTCGTGAGTCAGCCCGACAAGCGCAGAGGCAGAGGTGGTGGCTCCGAACCGAGCCCGGTGAAGCGCTTCGCCCTAGAAGCCGGCCTACCGGTCAGCGATCGTGTCGATGACGTCGTGGCGAGCGGTGCCCAGCTCGGAGTGGTGGTCGCGTTCGGTCGCATCGTCCCTGTCCGTGTGCTCGACGTCGTGCCCATGGTGAACGGGCACTTCTCCCTTCTCCCACGCTGGAGGGGAGCGGCGCCTGTGGAGCGGGCGATCCTGGCGGGAGACGCGGCGACAGGTGTGTGCATCATGCGCCTGGAGGAAGGCCTGGACACCGGACCAGTGCTCGCGACGAGAGAGGTCCAAATCCGAAACGACGAGCGCGAGCACGCTTCGGAGCTCACGAGACGCCTCGCGGTCGTATCGGCCGAAATGCTCCTCGACTTGCTGGCACACGACCCTCTACCACTCCCGCCCGGGGAACCTCAGGTGGGAGACGCGAGCTACGCACCGAAGATCGACCCCGCCGAGCTGCGGCTCGACTTCGACAGAAGCGTCGAGGTCCTCGAACGAACGGTTCGCCTCGACCGCGCATGGACCACTTTCCGGGGTCAGAGGCTTCTCGTGCTCGATGCCATCGCTCACCCCCACACCACCCGAGAGTCTGAAACTCTTCCGAACGGGACGCTTACCGGCACGACGGTTCGCGCCCGGGACGGGGATCTCGAGCTGCTCATGCTGCAGCCGTCGGGACGTCGTCCGCTTTCCGCCGGCGATTGGGTACGGGGGGCTCGTCCCGACACCTCCGAGAAGCTCGGTGAGTGATCGGTCGCGCGCCGACGCGACCGTCGGCCGGCGGTACCGCTTCGAATCGCCCGCGTCCCAGTAGGCTCCCAAGGTCGTGATACGCATAGCGCCCTCTTTGTTGTCGGCGGACTTCGGAGGTCTCGCAGAAGCGGTCGGGGAGGTGAGCTCAGAGGCAGATCTCCTGCACGTCGACGTCATGGACGGTCACTTCGTCCCGAACCTCACGATCGGTCCACCTGTGATCAAGTCGCTGCGCGCGCACTCCGGGTTGTTCTTCGACTGTCATCTCATGATGACCAACCCGGGGGACTACCTCGAGGCTTTTCGCGATGCCGGCGCTGACGGGTGCACCGTGCACGTCGAGGTCGGAGACTCCGCGCCGCTTCTCGCCGAGGCCAAGGGTCTGGGGCTCCGAGCCGGGCTTGCCGTCAATCCGGAGACCCCCTTCGATGCGATTGATCCGTATCTCGCCGACGTGGACCTCGTGCTGTGCATGACGGTGCACCCGGGGTTCGGCGGGCAGAGTTTCATGCAAGAGGTCGTGCCGAAAATCGCGCGAACGAGGCAGGAGCTCGACCGGCGTGGCCTCACAGCAGATCTGGAAGTGGACGGGGGCATCGACGAGGACACTGCCCCGGTCGTGGTGCGCGCTGGCGCGCGTGTTCTGGTTGCCGGATCGGCGATCTTTGACGACCCCCGGCCCTGGGATGCCGCGCGGCGAATCCGCACGGTTGCGGAGGAGGCGCTGTCGAGCGGCCCGGTAAGCTCTTGAGCAGCGTGCTGCGCCTCGTCCTTCCCAAGGGATCGCTCGAAGATGCCACTCTGGAGCTCTTTGCTGCCGCCGATCTGAGCGTGCAGCGAGGCTCCAATGTCGACTATCGGGCCCGAATCGACGATCCGCGCGTCGAGGAAGTGAGGATCCTGCGTCCACAGGAGATCCCGAACTACGTGGCTCGTGGTCTGTTCGACGTAGGGATCACCGGTAGAGATTGGGTGGAGGAGACGGGCGCGGACGTCGTCTCGCTCTGCGAGCTGGCCTATTCGAAGACGACGCAGAACCCGATCCGGCTCGTGCTCGCCGTCGCGAGAGATTCGGATGTGGCAGCGGTCTCGGATCTCGCGCCAGGCGCGCGCGTCTCGACGGAATACCCGGAGCTGACGAGGCGGTGGCTCGAGAAGCAAGGGGTTCAGGCAGAGGTCACCTTGTCTTATGGAGCGACAGAAGCGAAGGTGCCTGAGATCGCAGACGCGGTGGTCGAGCTCACGGAGACCGGGCGCGCACTAGCGGCGGCGGGGCTGCGGATCGTGGACACGGTGCTCGTCTCGCGCACCGAGATGATCGCAAATCCGGCTTCCGCAGCGAATGACACGAAGAGGCACGCCATGGAACAGCTGAGAACCTTGCTCCAAGGCGCGCTCGAGGCACGAGGCAAGGTTCTCTTGAAGCTCAACGTGTCGAAGGAACAACTCGAGGCCGTCGTGGCCGTGTTGCCGGCTATGAAGGCGCCGACGGTTTCGGAGTTGTCCGGTGGGGGTGCTTACGCACTCGAGACCGTCGTGCTCAAATCAGACGTGAACGTATTGATACCGGCTCTGAAGGACAGGGGGGCGACCGATATTCTCGAGCTCCCTCTGTCGAAGATCGTCCACTGACCCCTGACAGGTCATCCAGCCCTGAAAATATGACCCGAATGTCCAGCAGGCTGTTGCGTGGCGTCGTGTCGGAGTTCGACGAACCCCGTGGGCTCGGCGTTTTGGAAGCGCAGGACGGCGAGCGCTTCGTCTTCCACTGCACCGCCCTCGCAGACGGCAGCCGCACTGTCGATGCCGGTAGCGAGGTCGTCTTCATGACAGCACCGGGCCATCTAGGGCGTGTGGAGGCCTCACAAATCTTCGTGGTCTTCGGATCCTCCACGTCGGCGACCTGACGGCTCGGGCGAGGAGGGCGCCCTCGTACCTATCGGGCAGCCGAAAGCTTCAGTTTCCGGCGTCCGCGTCATCACTCGTCGCGTTGTCAGCACCATCGGCTGCGCCGCCGATCTGGACGAAGGCCAATCGGATCTGTGCGAGAGCGTCCTCGAGAGACCTTTCTGCTTGTCCGAGACGTCCTTTTAGCCCTTCGACCACTGCAGCCATCGCATCGATGGCGAGGCGCGCGTCGCGTAGTCCGGGTGGTGACTGCGAGAGGTGTATGGCCGCGAGCTCGAAGAGCCCGTACACATGGTTCGCGACCACAACCTCGGCGGGGGTGGAGACGAGCTGGTTCCGCAGCTCTTCGAGGCGCTCCTCCATCTGTTGCGCCTCTTCCTGTGTGAGCTCGTCACCTCGATCTGGTCCGGGCCCTGACGGCCCCGAGCGCGCAGACGTCGTCTGCGGCTGCGCTACGCCGGTGTCACCCGTCATGGGATCGCGCCCGACCGGGTGTTCGCCTCCAGGGGTCCAAAGACTGCTCATGACTGGTAGCGTATTGTGATGGAAAGGCAAAGCGGGGCAGCGCCGATGATGCGCCCCCACCCGGCCACTGTGATGGTGCGCCGGGTCGTGATCGTCGATTAGGACGTGACCGAAGGCGTGGTCCCCGCTTCCGCTCGAGACCTGGGAAAGCCCTAGGACTCGCCGAGGACAGGAGGGCCTTCGCATCGCCAGCCCCGTAACAACAGACGAGACGAGGATCAACGAGCGTATCCGCGCACGCGATGTTCGTGTAGTGGATCCGAACGGCGAACAGCTCGGGATAATGCCCCTTCCCGACGCATTGACCCTGGCCCGTGAACAAGATCTGGATCTCGTCGAGGTCGCGCCGCAGAACGAACCGCCGGTCTGCAGGATCATGGACTACGGAAAGTACAAGTTCGACGCGGCGCAGAAGGCGAAGGAATCCCGGCGTAAGACCGCGAGTGTCGGAATCAAGGAGATGAAGTACAGGCCGAAGATCGGCCCAGGCGATTTCGAGACGAAGACCCGACAGGTGCTCAAGTTCCTGAACGAAGGACACAAGGTGAAGGTGACGATCATGTTCCGCGGCCGTGAGGTCTTCCATCCGGAGCTCGGCCGCAACATCCTCGACCGCGTCGCCGAAGAGGTAGACGGGGCCGCGAGGATCGAGTCCGAGGCGAGGCTCGACGGTCGGAACATGATCATGGTCCTCGCCCCTGACAAGCGGGCCAAGCAGTCGGCGGCCGCGCGTGCCGGGCGCGAGCAGACTCCGGAGACGGCCAGTCCGAGCGCCGGTCCTGGGGGCGATACCGAGGTGCCGACGCAGTCCGGCGCTGCGTCGCCGGGGGTCGTGGCGAACGGCCAGGACGGAAGAGGTAGTTGAGATGCCCAAGATGAAGACGGACCGCGGCGCCGCCAAACGGTTCAAGATCACCGGAACAGGACGTATCCGACGGCGCAAGGCGAACCGGTCGCACCTCCTCGAGAAGAAGCCGAGCAAGAGGACACGTCGGCTCGGGCGCGAGACCGAAGTATCCAGCGCGGACAGGCGTGAGGTGCGCAGGCTTCTCGGGCGCTAGGGGCGCAATTTGATCGTGCGCGGCAAGTGCACGGGGATCGCGATGAGGGAAGGAGCAAGCAATGGCCAGGGTCAAGCGCGCTGTGGGTGGCAAGAAGCATCGGCGCGCGGTGCTCGAAGAGGCACAGGGGTACTACGGCAACCGCAGCCGTACGTTCCGCGCGGCCAACGAGGCCGTCATGCATTCGCTCCAGTACGCCTACAGGGACCGCCGGGCCCGAAAGGGTGACTTCCGCCGACTGTGGATCCAACGCATAAACGCCGCGGCGAGAGCCAACGGCACGAGTTACAGCAGGTTGATTGCCGGCCTGCATCAAGCTGACGTGGCCGTGGACCGAAAGATCCTCGCAGATCTCGCGGTGTCGGAGCCTGAGACCTTCAGGCAATTGGTGGGAGTCGCGACCACGGCGCTTGCCGAGCGCGCAGGGGGAGTGGAGTCGCCACCGGGAACTGACCGGGAAACGCGCTGATCGACAGGCTCTCCTTCCGACACCAGAGAGTTCAGCGGCTCCGGAGGCTGCTGGCGAGGAGGCGAGTGCGGCTGGCAGAAGGCGCCTTCGTGATGGAGGGGGAGAGACTTCTGCAAAGTGCTCTCGACGCCGGCGCCGCGGTCGAGTCGCTCTACGTAGCGCAAGATGCGGCAAACGTCGCGTCCGTAGCCCGGCTGATTAGTCGAGCGAGAGACAGTGGCGTGAGGGTGTTCGAGCTCGCGTCAGGGGTCCTCGAGCGCGTAGCGGACACCGTGACTCCCCAGCCTGTGATGGCGGTCGTTCGAACTCCAGCTGCACGAGTCGAAGACTTGAGAAATGCGAGCCTCGTGGTCGTCCTCGTGGACGTGCGGGACCCCGGTAACGCAGGCGCCGTGATCCGCGCGGCGGATGCTGCCGGAGCGGACGGCGTGGTCTTCTGTGAGGGAAGCGCGGACCCCTACAACCCGAAGACGGTGCGCGCCTCGGCCGGTTCGGTGCTCCACCTGCCGATCGTGTCGGAGGGGGCACCGGTGGACGCACTCGAGGATCTCGGCGACTTAGGCCTCCGGCGACTGGCAGCCCTCTCGCGAGGCGGACGCACCCTCGACGAGGTGAACGTCGCTGAACCGTTGGCGCTCGTCGTCGGGAACGAGGCGTCAGGACTGCCGGACGAGATATCGGAGATGGTGGACGAAACAGTCACGATCCCCATGGCAGGGGGCGCGGAATCCTTGAACGTGTCGATGGCCGCTGCGGTCATCTGCTTCGACATCGCGCGGCGACGCTCTAACCTGCGTCCCATGAACGACCCTCTTGCATCGCCCGCATGGACGAAGCACTGAAGCCCGAGCGGCTCGAAGAGCTGGTCGAGCGTGCCGCCAGGCTCGCAGAGACCGCGGTATCGCTCGAGGATCTCCATCGCTTGCAACTCGACCTGCTCGGAAAGCGCTCCGAGATTAGCGACGCGAGCCGCGCTCTCGGAGCTCTCGCGCCCTCCGAACGTCCGGCAGCTGGCAAGCTCCTCACGGAGGTCCGCCGCCGGGTCGAGGAGATGTTCGAACAGAGGCGGCTCGCCCTGGCGGAAGCGGACCGGCGAGCGCGGATCGCGGGTGATCGCCTCGATCTCACCGAAGTGATCGGGTCGGTCGCGCGTGGCCGTCTGCACCTGGTCCACCGGACCCGGGACGAGCTGGAGGACGTCTTCGTCGGAATGGGTTTTCGCGTGGCAGAAGGTCCAGAGGTCGAGACCGACTGGTACAACTTCGAGGCGCTGAACATGCCCCCGGCCCATCCGGCCCGCGGCATGTGGGACACGCTCTACGTCGACATGGGGGAACCCGAGACGATTCTCCTACGCACGCACACGTCGCCCGTCCAGATAAGGCTCATGCAATCCCAATCGCCTCCCATCTACGCCGTGATGCCGGGACGCTGTTACCGGCGCGACACACCGGACGCCAGGCACATTCCGATCTTCCATCAGATCGAGGGCCTCGTCGTGGACCGGGGGATCTCGTTCGCCGACCTCGCCGGCACCATCGAGACCTTCACCACGGCGTACTTCGGACCTGACATCCACTCCCGTCTGCGGCCTTCTTACTTCCCGTTCACCGAGCCGTCGGCTGAGTTCGAGGTCACGTGCTCGATTTGCAAGGGAAAGGGCTGCCGGACCTGTTCGCACACGGGCTGGGTCGAGCTAGGTGGCTGCGGAATGGTCGATCCCGAGGTGTTCAACGCCGTCGGTCTGGACCCCGAGGAGTGGAGTGGGTTCGCTTTTGGTTTCGGCATCGATCGCTTGACGCAAATGCGGCACGTCGTCCCGGATATGCGAGTGTTCCAGGAGAACGACGTCCGCGTTTTGCGTCAGATCTGAGGAACCGAGATGCGCGTCCCTCTGTCGTGGCTGCGCGACTTCGTCCCTTTCGACGACG
This sequence comes from uncultured Acidimicrobiaceae bacterium, assembly GCA_963737015.1. Taxonomy (GTDB): domain Bacteria; phylum Actinomycetota; class Acidimicrobiia; order Acidimicrobiales; family UBA8190; genus CAVTQZ01. Next base: position 793,654 of record CAVTQZ010000001.1, read on the forward strand.
ACGTGGACCCGATCCTCCTGGCGGAGACCCTCGACGAGCTAGGCCTCGTCGTCGAGGAGATGAACCTGGTAGGTGAAGGTCTCTCGGACGTCGTCGTTGCAAAGGTCGTATCCATCGAATCCATCCCCGGGGCGGACCGCGTGAGAAAGGTGGTGGTCGACTCAGGGGGAGAACCCGTCGAGGTCGTGTGTGGGGCGTGGAATTTCTCCGAGGGTGCGCTAGTGCCGCTGGCGCCGGTGGGAACGGTCCTGCCCGGCGGGATGCGGATAGATCGCAGGAAGCTGAAAGGGGTCGTCTCGAACGGAATGATCTGTTCGGGCAAAGAGCTCCAGCTGTCCGAGGATCACGAGGGCATCCTGGTGCTAGGCGAAGGGGACGGTCTCTCCGAACGCCCTCACACCTTGGCGCCCGGCATCCCTCTCGGCGAAGCACTCGGGATAGAACCCGATGTCGTTTTCGACGTTGCGGTGGACGCCAACCGCCCCGACGCAGCCTGCATCGCAGGCGTAGCCCGGGACCTGGCGGCAAAGCTCCACCTCCCCTTCGACATCCCGAACCCGTCGGTTTCGGACTCCGGCGAAGGTTCATCGGTGATCGAGACCGTGTCGCTCGATGTCATCGACCCGGATCTGTGCCCGCGCTTTACGCTCCGCGTGGTCTCGGGGACGACGGTGGGCCAGTCTTCACCCGCCATCGCGCGCAGGCTCGTCCTATCGGGCATGCGGCCGATCAACAACATCGTCGACGCCTCCAACTACGTGATGCTCGAGCTCGGGCAGCCGACTCATCCCTACGATCTCGATCGTTTGAGGGGACGGGGTCTCATCGTGCGGGCCGCTCGCAAAGGAGAGCGAGTCTTGACCCTTGACGGCGTGGAACGGGAGCTCGGGTCGCGAAGCATCGGTCGCGGAGACGACATGCGTGACTGTGTGATCTGCGACGCCGAAAATTCGCCAATCGGGATCGGCGGTGTGATGGGCGGTGCTACCACCGAGATACAGGCCGACACCTCTTGCGTCCTCTTGGAGGCCGCGTACTTTGCTCCGATGGCTGTTGCCCGCACCTCCAAGCGTCTGGGGCTGCGCTCCGAGGCTTCCTCACGATTCGAACGCGGCGTGGACGCGAACGGTATCGATCGCGCCGCTTCGCGACTTTGCGAACTTTTGATCTCGAACGGCGGTGACGGCGTAACGGTGGCGCCGGGAGTCCTCGAGGCTCGCGGTGAGATACCTGAGCCCCGGCGGGTGAGGGTGCGTACGGCACGCGTCAACGACCTGCTCGGCACCGACTTGATGGACGGGGCGATCGCCCGCTACCTGACGCCGATCGGCTTCGGCTGCGAGGTCGAATCACCGGGTTCGCTCCTCGTCACGGTGCCCACCTTCCGTCCCGACACGGAGCGGGAGATCGACGTAATTGAAGAGGTGGCGAGGCACCACGGATACCTGAACATCCCCCGGAGACGGGTCTTCCCCCCCCAGGTCGGGCGCCTGACCGCCTACCAGCGCGACCGCCGGCAGGTACGGCAAGTCCTCGCCGGTGCCGGGGCCGACGAGGCATGGACGGCGTCGCTCCTCGCACCCGGCGACCACGCCCGTGCCGGTTTCACGGGACCGGGAATCTCCGAGCTCGTCCTCGCCAACCCCCTCACACCCGAGGAATCGGTTCTGCGGCGCTCGATCCTTCCCGGCATGTTGAGGGCGCTCGTGTTCAACCTGGCGCGTCGAGCGGAGCGAATCCGCCTCTTCGAGATCGGGCACGTTTTCCCGCCACCGGACGCTCGACGCGTGGAACGGGCGCTCGAACACGACGATCCCGAGATCACAGTCGTCGATGAGCGGGAAATGCTCGCCGTAATGCTCGCGGCGGACCGTGACGACGCGGGCAGTGCGGTCCGAGTTTGGCGCGCCCTGTCAGATTCGCTCGGCCTGGAGGCAATCGAGATGGTCGGAAGGACCGAGACGGTCGATCGCCAAGATGGATTGCACCCGTCGAGAACAGCCGACCTGGTCGCGAAAGGGGTGCACGAGGACTCGATGAGCAAGAGGCCTCCCACCTCGGCAGGGAGGGAAGAGGTGGTGATCGGCGCCGTCGGCGAGATCGACCCGCGTGTCCTGGACGCTTTCGGCGTCGACACGCAGCGCCGGGTCGGCTGGATCGAGGTGGACCTCGGTGCCGTCCTCACCCGGCTTTCCCGCCAGGCGCCTGTCGTAACGCCGGTGAGTCGTTTCCCATCGAACGACATCGACCTCGCGTTCGTCGTTGAAGAACCCATACCTGCGGGGTCCGTCACGAACACCCTCGTCGAGGCTGCGGGAGAGCTCCTCGAGTCCATCGAGCTCTTCGACGTCTATCGCGGAGCCGGCCTCCCCGAAGGGACGCGGAGCCTGGCCTGGCGCCTCAGGTTCTGCGCGCCGGATCACACGCTGACCGACAGGGAGGTGGGCGACTTGCGAGCCAGGTGCATCGAAGCGGTAGAACGTGCCCATGGTGCCCAGTTGCGAGGATGACGTGACGGATCACCGCCCGGGTGGGACTTCGAACCTGCTCAGCCGATGAGTGGTGTGACGGTCGTGCGCGCACGGAGTCGCGAGAGCCGGGACGTGATAACCGCCCGCCTGCGCGAGGAGGGCCTGTCGCCACATACGTGGGGAAACGGCCCCGGATACGTGTACGACGAGCATTCGCACCCGTATCACAAGATCCTCTATTGCCTATCGGGTTCCATCACCTTCCACACCCCTGAAGGCTCGGTGGTCCTGAAACCCGGAGACCGTCTCGAGCTCGCAAAAGGCGTCAGCCACGGCGCGACGGTCGCCGAGGCCGGCGTCGAGTGCGTAGAGGCGGCGAGTTGATCTTCGTCGCAGACGACATATCGCCGAACGTATCCGCCCACGTCCTGCTCACCGGGTGGCAGACCGACGCGCTCAGCGTCTTCGCGCTGGTCATCGAGGCAGCGATCGCTGCCTGGTACTTGTGGTCGGTCCTGCGCCTGCGCCGGCGCGGAAGAATATGGTCCCCTTGGAGGACGGCGTCCTTCGTCGCAGGCATGGCGATCGTCGTCGTCGCCGTCCAGTCAGGGCTGGCCGCCTATGACGACTCGGTCTTCGAGATCCACGTCGTGCAACACCTGCTCCTCATGAATGTCGCGCCCATCCTCCTGGTCCTCGGGGCTCCCGTGACTCTCGCGCTCCAGGCGTCATCGAGACCCTCACAGCAGGGGCTGCTCAAGATCATCCACCACCCGATCTTCGAGACCCTCACGCACCCGATTTTCGTGGTGTCGCTCGCCAACCTGACGATGCTCGTCTTTTTCCTCAGCCCCATCTACCGGATATCCCTGGAGCACCCTCTCTTCCACGACTACACGCACCTGCACTTTCTCGTATCGGGATACGTGTTCTGGTCCGTCGTCATCGGGCTCGACCCTTCGCGCTGGCGTCTCTCGTACCCCGCGAAGCTCGCCATGTTGGCCGTCAGCGTCCCCGTCAACGTCATTCTGGGTATCGCGCTCACCGGTGCCCGAACGTCGATCGCTCCAGAGTTCCACACTCTCGCCGACACCCACGCCGGTGGATCGGTGCTCTGGGTCGTGGGAGAGCTGATCACGGTCGTGGCGATCGCCATCACCGTTGTGCAGTGGATGCGTTACGAGGAACGTGAGGGTGTGAGAGCCGACAGACGTCTGGACGCCGCTGAAGCAGAAACAGCATGAGCCGCTGACGCTCGGGCGCGCTAAGGCGTTTCGAGCCCTACCGTCTCTGCCAGCTCGAGAGTGCGTGGCCCGAGCCACGGACCGAGGTGTGCGCGGTCCTCTGGGGAGAGGCAGTCCAAGAACGCCCAACCGACCAGTTCTTCTGCGTCGTTCGACTCGCGGGCGACCCTCTCGATGGCACTCATACAGCGGGCAACGACAGCCGGGGAGCTTCCCGGGCCGGTGCCATTGCCCACGAGGTAGTCGGCGAGCTCCGTGAACGTCGCCGGTGCCCCCGGGTCGCCGTCCACGGCCTCCACCAGCTCAAGGTAGCGGTCGACGAACTCGGGCACGGCTTCGAGAATCGTCGCGACCTCAGGAGCGAGCATACACAGAATACTATGAAATGTAGTAACAGCTCGTCAAGGGCCTTCAGAACATCTCGTAGTCGGCGGGGTCGGGTTCGAGGGTGCGCTGCCAGTACTCGAGCAGCGTGAAAGGCCAGTTCTGCGCGACCCGGCCGGTGGAGTTCTTGTACCAGCTGTTCACGTTCGACCAGCCCCACGCCATGGCGCGGTTCTCGGCGTCGACACGCTCGTTGAACTCGTCGTGTACGTCCTTTCGTACCTCCATGGCACGTTTGTCGCTCTCGAGCAGAGTCCTCAGGCATCCGAGGATGTAGCGAACGCCACACTCGGAGAAATAGACGATGCTGCCGTTTATGACGATGTTGGTGTTCGGCCCGTAAAGGCAGAAGAGGTTCGGGAACCCCGGCACCGATATGCCGAGATAGGCGCGTGCGTCACCCGCCCATTGTTCGTGCAGGTCGACCCCGGCTCTACCACACACGCTCATCGGTGCGAGAAACGAGGAGGCCTGAAATCCCGTTCCGTAAATCAGCACATCCGCGCTGTGGTGCTCGCCCCCGGCGATTCGCACTCCGGTGGAAGTGATCTCGGCGATCTCCTCGGTGACGAGCTCCACGTTCGGTCGTTTCAGGGTCCGGGGCCAAATGCCGTTGTCACGGAGGACCCTCTTGGCTCCCGGGGGGTAGTGGGGTGTCGCTTTCTCGAGAAGGTCCGGTCTGTCAGCGAGCTCGAGCTGTAGGTGAGCCTCGAGCATGATTCGCACGAAGTCGTTCATCGCGCTGACCGCATCTGGCCGCGGTGGGTAGTGAGGGTCGACCCTCACCCCGTCGAGCACACCATCGCCCATCTTCCAGAAGATCCAAAAGCGGTTGAATTCGCTGTAGGAGGGGAGATGCTTGTAGAGCCAGCGCTGACCGTCCGAGACAGCGTCGTGGTAGTCGGGTGTGGGAGCCAGCCACGGAGGCGTCCGCTGGAACACGACGACGCGGCCGGCGCTCTTCGCGATCTCCGGGACGAACTGGACCGCGCTCGCGCCCGTTCCGATCACCGCAACCGTCTTGTCCGAGAGATCCACGTCGTGACGCCAGCGTGCGGAATGGAATGCGGGGCCAGAGAAGGACCCGTAGCCGGCGATGTCCGTCGGATAGCTCGGCCTGTTCAGTTGGCCGACCGCGCTTATCAACGCATCGAACCTGAGGCTCTCCTCGCCGCGCCGGTCTCGAACCAGGACGTCCCATTGCCGTGACGCGTCGTCCCAAGAGGCCGACAGCACCTCCGCGCCGAACCTCACGAACGGAAGGATGCCGAAGGCGTCGGCGCAACGGCGGAAATAATCGAGCAGCACGTCCCTGGTGGAGAAGTGGAACGGCCAATCGTGGCGCTGGGCGAATGCGTAGCTGTAGTTGTGGTTAGGGTTGTCGACCCGGCACCCGGGATACGTGTTCTCCAACCACGTGCCTCCGACTTCGGCGTCTTTCTCGAGGACCACGAAGGGAACGCCGGCCTGGTGCAACCGATGTGCGGCGAGTATGCCCGACATCCCCGCGCCGATCACAGCGACTCGGAAATCGGTTCCGGATGCCACCTTCGACAGGTGCCATCCCGGTGAACGCCGGTCCTCTCCCAGGAGGGAGAGCTCCTCTTCCAGAAGCGGGAGATATGCGCCCATGTCCGTGGCGCCCACCGTGTGTTCCAAGATGCGGAGCAGGTCCTGGTCCGAAGGTGCGCGGACCGGGCGGCTGCCGCCGTCACGGAAGGCGAGGAGCGCTTCGAACGCGAGCCGGCGCGCTGTCTCCAGCTGGTTCTCGTCGAGGCCACCTTGTGGCAGCGACAGCATGAGAGGGTTCGGCCTGAGCTCGTCGCGCAGCAACGAGAGGTCGCCGGTGACGTAGGCGATCGCCGGCAAGAGCGGCGGCACCTCCGCCTCGTTCAGGTGGCGACGTATCTCCTCGTCGGGCGCATCGATCGGGGCGATCGACGTGTCGAAGGGGTTCGTCATGCCTTCGGAGTCCGAAGCTCGTGCAGCGCGGGGGCCGGGGTGATCCTGTGACGGAGGGTACCGAGGTGCTCGACGTTCAGCTCGACTACGTCTCCCGGCCTGAGCCACGGATACTGGTCACCGAGACCGGTCGCCACCCTCTCGAGTATGCATCCCGTGCCGACCGTGCCGGAGCCGAACACGTCTCCCGGCACCACCCGCGTCCCCCGGCTCGCGTATGCGAGCATCTCGCCGAAGCTCCAATAGATGCTGTCGAGACGTCCCCCTCCATACCGACGCCCGTTCACCGAGGCGCTCATCTCCAGGGCGAATGCCCGTCCTGAGCGAAACGGCTCGAGCTCATCGGCCGTGACGAGCCAGGGGCCGAGCGAGGTGGCACCGTCCTTTCCCTTGGCCGGGCCGAGACGCTGGCGCATCTCACGTTGTTGGAGGTCGCGTGCGGAGAAGTCGCACAGGATCGTGTACCCGGCGATGTGGAGCTCTGCGTCGGACGGGGCGAGATCGCCACCTCCGGTACCGACGACCGCTGCCACCTCGAGCTCGAAATCGAACATTTGCGAGCCGGGGGACACCGCCACTTCGTCGTAGGGCCCGTGCACGGCCGCGGGATTGGAGAAGTAGAAGACGGGCAGCTCGTACCAGTCCGCGTCGACGTCCCCGCGGGCGTTTCGGACGTGCTCCTCGAATGCGAGGAAGTCACGGATGGAGGGTGGCGCCGGCACAGGGGCGCGTAGGGCCACCTCGGAGAGCGAGACCACCTCGGAAGGCGAGCTGCGCACCCGTTCTGCCTCGCCGAGGAGAACGTCGTTGCCGCGGCTCAGAAGGTCGATCATGCTCAGGCCCGATCCGAAGCCGTAAACCGTTTCGCCCTCGACGACGCCAACGCGTTCAGCGGTTGAATCGCCCCGGCTGTAGGTCACCAAGCGCACGCCGGCGCCTCTTCGAGAGGAGCATAATTGTGAGATGGCGCTCGATCAGCCTTATCCCGAGGTGCTGGAGCTACCCGACGACCACCCCGGAGTGAGTGACCCCGGGTACAGGGGCCGAAGACAGGCGATCGTCGAGGCGTCCGCTGCTTATCTCGGACACGGGCCGATCCCGATCGTGGAGTACACACGCGAAGAGGACGAGGTCTGGAGCGTCGTATCGCGTGAGCTGGCGGCCAAGCACCGCCGCAGCGCCTGTCGTCAATACCTCGACGCTTCCGCACGTCTCGTTCTCCCCTCAGATCGCGTTCCGCAGCTGCGCGAGGTTGATCAACGTCTGCGCGCGCTCACCGGCTTCGCCATCGCACCGGTACCGGGCCTCGTGCCTACGAGGCAGTTCTACGGGGCTCTCGCCGATCGAACCTTCCTCTCCACCCAGTACATACGGCATCACTCGGTGCCCTTTTACACTCCCGAGCCCGACATCGTCCACGAGATCATCGGTCACGCCAACATGCTCGCAGGAATGAAGTTCGCGGACCTGTACCAGGCGGCGGGGCGTGCGTCGCGTCGAGCGCACGGCGATGAGGCGCACGAGTTCTTCAGCCGGGTCTTCTGGTTCACGTTGGAATTCGGCGTGGTGTGGGAGGAGACGGAGCTGAAGGCTTACGGCGCCGGCCTGCTGTCGTCCTACGGCGAGATCGACGAGTTCCACCAAGCCGAGATCCGTCCGTTCGACATCGCCCAGATGGGCACCTTGGACTACGACATCACGCGGTACCAGCCGGTGCTCTTCGCAGCTGCGTCGTTCGAGGAGATGTACCGGGCGTTGCTGCAATTCTTCTCCACCTACGACGACGAGGTCCACGAACAGCTCGTTGCCTGAGTGCCGGGCGGCCTCAGCCGAGCCAGCTCGACAGATAGCTCTGGTCCGCGACGGAGCGCGCCAGGTCCGTGACCCCCAAGGGTGAGAAGGTGTCGAGCATCACAGCGGTCTCGTCGGTCCTCGGGCTACCGAGCGCAGCCTCGACGGCCCCCGGTTGCGGGCCGTGGACGAAGCCCGCAGGGTGCAGGGTCAACGAACCGGAGGCGATACCCGAGCCGCGCCGACTTGTGAATTCGCCGTCGACGTAGAAGAGAACCTCGTCCGAGTCCACGTTCGAGTGGTGGTAGGGGATGGGGACCGCATCGGGATCGAAGTCGAGTGGGCGCGGCACGAAGCTGCAGACGACGAAGCCGGGGCCGGCGAAGGTCTGGTGCACGGGGGGCGGCTGGTGCAGCCGGCCGACGATCGGCTCGAAGTCCCCGATCGAGAGAGCGTACGGATACACGCAGCCGTCCCATCCCACGACGTCGAAAGGGTGAGACACGTGCACGTGCCTCGCCCAACCCCCGCGGTGTCGGACGAGCACCTCGACTGCGTCGCCATCGACAAGGAGCGGGCCGACGGGGGCGCGGAGGTCGCGCTCGGAGAAGGGGGCACCCTCGCGAAGCTGTCCGCCGGGGGTGAGATAGCGCGTCGGTATCTCGACATGTCCTGAGGCCTCGAAGACCAGCAGGCTCAGCTCCCCGCCTCCCTCCACCAGCCACCGGTGTGTGGTCGCCGCGGGCATGACCACATAGTCGCCCGCTGCGACCTCGATCGATCCGAAGACTGATTCGACGACGCCGCGGCCAGAGTAGACGAAGGCGAGCTCGTCGCCCTCGGCGTTTCGGTAAAGAGGGCTCGAGCGCCGGGCTCTCACCCAGCACAGCGACACGTCCCGATTCGATGCGATCACGCGCCGACCCAGGACCGGGTCCTCGGTTGCGTCCAGCTCTGCGAGGCGGACGTGCAGACGGCTCGAGCGCCGAGTTCGAGGTGGGTGCCTCGCGCTCGAAGTCGACCTCTTCGGCCGACTTCAGCGCGCTCGGGGAGTGGCGGTGGTACAGGAGGGAGGAGGCGTCCGAGAAGCCGCGTTGGCTCACCAGCTCCTCGGCGAGCCGACCTTGTGAGTCACGGTGGACCGTGTGGCGCTTTCTCGGGACGTCCCCGACACGCACGTAGTAGGGCACCGGCACCTCCTGCCGAAGGTGTTGCTACTGGTGTTCTACGTCAAAGATTGCCGCGCCGGGCCTGCTCGCGCTCGATCGCCTCGAAGAGAGCCTTGAAGTTGCCCTCCCCGAAACCCGTCGCCCCCCGTCTCTCGATGACCTCCACGAAGACGGTGGGCCGGTCGGCCAATGTCTCGGTGAAGACCTGGAGCAGCGTGCCACCCGAGTCGACGTCGACGAGTATCCCGAGCCGCTCGAGCCGGGTCCAAGGGACGTCTATGTCGCCCAGGCGCTCGCGGGCATCTTCGTAGTAGGAGGCCGGCGGCACCAGAAAACGCACTCCACGCCGCTCGAGGTCTTCCACGGCGGTCACGATGTCGTCGGTCCGGAGCGCGATGTGCTGGATGCCGGGGGCGCCGTAAGCCTCGAGGTACTCGCTGATCTGGCTCTTTCGCAGCCCGGGTGCCGGTTCGTTGATCGGAAGGACGACCCGGCCCCCGTTCCACATCACGGTGGAGCGAAGCGCCGAGTATTGCGTCGAGATCTGGTCCGCATCGAAGTGGCGCATCTCGCGAAGGCCGAGCACCTCCTCGTGCCATGCGACCCACTTGTCGAGCATGCCCTCCTCGACGTTCGCTACGACGTGGTCGACGGCCCCGAGGCCCGGCTTCCAGGGATCGTCCGGGCGTGGGAGACCTTCGGCGGTGAAGCCCGGCGAGAAGATCCCTCGGTAGGCGCCACGGTCGACGAAGTTGAAATGCGTGTCCCCGTAGGCGGCTATCGACGCGACCCGCACGGCACCGTCTGCGTCCGACCGGGTCTGCGGAGCCTGCGTCACCGACGCCCCCCGCTCTGCTACGTAAGCGACGAGCGTGTCGACGTCGGTGGCGGCAAAGGAGATCGACCTGACTCCGTCGCCGTGGCGCCGTACATGATCGGCGATCTCGTCCTCGGGATGGAGAGCGGCGGTCACGAGGAAGCGGATCTCACCCTGCCTCAGGAAATAGCTGGGCCTGTCGAGGCCTGTCTCGGGCCCACCGTATGCAGCGCACTCGAAGCCGAATCCCGCCATCAGCCATTGGGCGAACGCCCTGGCGTTGCCGACCCAGAGCTCCAGGTGGTCGACCCCTATGATCAGGTCGGCGGGGGTCATCGAACCGGCGGGTGTGGGTGGGGATTCAGTCACGCTTCCATCGAACGACTTCTGGCCCATGACGTCAACACATGGTGCCCTGCCTATACAAAATGATCTACGATGATGCAGTTGATTAAGCAACCTGCTCAATCTCGAAGCCTGGACGACGTGGACCGACGTCTACTGGCCACCCTGGCGGCAGCTCCACGCGGGGGCGCTCGAGATCTCGCGACGCATGGGCATCGCCAGGAACACCGTCTCGTCCCGTCTCGACAAGCTCACCGCTTCGGGTGTCGTCGCGGGCTTCGGACCCGAGATCGACCTGGCGGCGATCGGCTACCGCGTCTCCGCCTACGTGACGTTGGAGATCGCCCAGGGCCGCGGGGGGCAGGTCACCGAGCATCTCGAACAGGTTCCGCAGGTGGTGGAAGCACACCGCACGACCGGTGCGGGTGATCTGTTGTGCAGGGTCGTGGCCCTGTCGAATGCCCATCTCGCGGAGGTCCTCGACCGGATCCTGGAGGTCCCGGGCATCACGAGGACGACCACGTCCCTCGTACTCGACACGCCCGTGCCAACGAGGGTCCTACCCGCGATCGAGGCGATGCCGGCCAGATGAGCTCGAACCTCGGTGAGATGACGCCCCCGAAGAGCGGTCGCACGGATATCGATCGCACGACCACGAGGAGCACGTCGCGTCACGACCGTGCTTACCTTCCGATCGCGCTCGTCGTCACGGTCGCCACTTGGGTCGGCCTCTTCCTTCAGCGCGGAGCCGCCCACACTCCCAACATCGATGACTACGGCTACGCGGCCTTGGCGTACCGCCTCGGACACCTGCTCGTGAGCAGTCCCGGCAAAGGCATCCATTCCGTTCTGCACACCGGACAGACTGCGCCCCTCGTGCCTCTGTTGGCCGCCGGCCCCTCCCATCTAGGCGGCGTGCAGGGAGCCGTGAGTATCGAGGTGATCTTCTTGATCCTCCTCGTGTGCGGTGCCTACCAGCTCGCTCGATATTGGCTCGGTCCGGCTGCCTCCAGCGTGGCGGCACTGGTGGTCGGCATGAACCAGGCGGTCATGAGCTGGGCTCTGATGTTCAACTTTGCACTTTCCACGACGGCAGCCACCGTGTGGGCATTCGCTTCGTACCTGCATTCCGACCATCTCAAGAAGCGTGGGTGGAGCGTGGTGCTGGGGTTCTCAGTCGGCTTTCTCCTGGTGTCCCGCACCCTCGCCGTCGTCTACGCCGCCCCGCTGGCTCTCGTCATAGTCGTGGACCTCCTCTGGTTCTATCGAGACCGTCTCACGCAACTGCCGTGGATCAATGTCGCCATCATCACGGGCCTCGTGTTGGTGATCGCCGCCCCTTGGTGGGCGGTGTCCGGTCAACATGCTTTCCGTTACCTTCGAGGCACCGGGTACCAGAGCGGCGTGGGGTTGTCGCCGTCGGCGATCGGGAACCGGCTCTACTGGACCATCTACGACCTCGGACGCTTCGAGTCCGTCGCGCTCGGGATTGCCCTGGTCGCCTTCGCGGTTCTGCTCGTGACCCGAAGACCAAAGGGCGGTGGTCGATTGCTCATCGCGGTCTGGTCTGTGATGGTGCTGATCGCGCTCTCGACCTCGCATCCTGGTGGCACGGGCTTCGCCCTGCCGGTGATATCGCTGGTGATCGTCATGGTGGCGAGCGTGTTGCCCTCTTCGCGCCTCATTACGGCGGCGGTCTGCGCCGTCCTTGCGTTGGGGGTGGCTTCGCAGGTGACGGGCACGCAAAATCAGTGGTGGCTCGGGCCGCCCTACAGCGTCGAAGCCTTGGAGGTGACGGCGACCGGCAACGGACCCGTCGCCGACTTCGATGCGTTGGAACAGCGGCTCCTGGGCATGCTCGGCGGCCGTCAGACAGTCTTGACGCGCGACGACAACGCGGTGAATGCCGGGGGTCTCAACTGGTTCTCGATCCGGCAAAATCGGCCGCTCGACTTGATAGTCGCCCCGTACGGCGGGGAGAACGCGCTCACGACCGTCGCTCGAGAGCTACAACACTCCACCTTCCTGGTCACCGGTACCTCCCCGTCGCCGTATCACCAGGACTTCAGTCAGCAGGCCGTGAAGCAGATCGCGACCCGAGAGGGGTTCGCCCCCTATCGGGTGTTGTGGATAAACGCCAAGGACATCGTGCAGATCTGGAAGCGCCAGGCCTGAGCGGCCTCCACGGTGGGAGTTGCATGAACATCCGGTGGGAGTTGCATGAATATGCAGCGCCACGTATAAACTTGCGCGATGCAAGTGGGAGTCCTTGGTGCCTCGGGCTACGCCGGGGCGGAGCTCCTGAGGCTCTGCGCGGGGCATCCGGAGCTCGAAGTCGTGTTCGCGGGGGCCGAGACCCAGGCCGGTCGGCGCGTGTCGGAGCTCTATCCGTCGTTGGCTGCGGCGTACCCTTCGCTCGAGTTCGCGCGAGTTGAAGCCGGGGAGATCGAAGGTCTCGACCTCTTGTTCCTCGCGCTCCCGCATGGGCAGTCACAGGAGCTCGTGCCCGTGCTCGTGGACCGGGTGAAGGTGCTCGTCGACCTTTCGGCTGACTTCAGGATCGACAGCACGTCGTACGCGCAGTGGTACGGACGAGAACATGGATCGCCGCAGCTGATCGATCGCTTCGTCTGCGGACTGCCCGAGCTCTATCGCGCCGAGTTGCAAGGGGCGCACCTGGTGGCGGTCCCCGGCTGTTATCCGACCGCAGCGTGTCTCGCCCTCGCGCCCCTGGTCAAAAACGGGGTGATCGAACCAGCAGGCGTGGTCGTGGATGCCGCGAGCGGTGTCTCAGGCGCCGGCCGCAAGCTCGATCACGCCACGCAATTCAACACAGTGGACGAAGACTTCACCGCGTACGGCCTGCTCGATCATCGGCACACTCCCGAGATGGAGCGGTTGACCGGAGCGCAGGTCGTCTTCACCCCGCACCTCGCGCCGATGAACCGCGGGATCCTCGCAACCTGCTACGGACGAGCGACAGGGACCGGCGCGGACGCGCTGACGGTGCTCCGAGATGCCTACCGGGACGAGCCGTTCGTGGTCGTCGCTGAAGCCCCCCCGTCGACCAAAGCGACACTCGGTTCCAACTGCGCACACCTGACCGCTCGTAACGACCCCCGTACGGGATGGGTCGTCTCGATCTGCGCCATCGACAATTTGGTGAAGGGCGCGGCGGGCCAGGCTCTCCAGTGCGCCAACATCGTTCACGGCTTCCCCGAGACGCTCGGACTGCCGGTGGCAGGGGTGTACCCGTGAGCGTTACAGCACCAGCCGGTTTCGCGGCGACCGGTGTCGCCTGCGGAATAAAGCAGTCCGGGGACCTGGACCTCGCTTTGTTGGCGACTTCCGACAGGAAGGCTGTTCCGGCAGCGGCGGTCTTCACGACGAACAAGGCGACCGCGGCTCCGGTCGTCGTGAGCCGAGATCACCTCCTCTCCACACGTGGCAGGGCGGCGGCGGTCGTGGTGTCGAGCGGAAACGCGAACGCGGCGACCGGTTCGGCGGGCGAGACGGACGCTGAAAGCATCTGTGGATTGGTCGGCGCCGGTCTCGGCGTGGCGCCTGGAGAGGTGCTCATCTGCCAGACAGGTCTCATCGGGATCCCGTTGCCTATGCCGAAGATCGAGGGAGGTATCGGAGCCCTCGTCGCCTCCCTCGGGACAGGGCCAGAAGCAGCCGGCCTCGCAGCCTCCGCGATGATGACCACCGACACCTTCCGCAAGGAGGTCGTGGTCGAAGCCCAGGGCTACCGAATAGGCGCAATGGCGAAGGGTGCGGCGATGCTCGCGCCGGATCTCGCAACGATGCTCGCAGTGCTGACCACCGATGCGCGCTGTGAACCGGCGGAGCTCGCCGCTGCCTTGAGAGACGCCGTGGAGCGCACTTTCAACCGGATGACTCTCGACGGGTGCACCTCGACCAACGACACGGTCGTTGCTCTCGCCAGTGGCAGAAGTGGTGTCGGGCCCTCCGAGAAGGAACTGGGCGTGGCTCTCGAGGAGGCCTGCGGATCGCTCGCTGCGATGATGGCAGCAGACGCCGAAGGAGGCACGAAGGTGGCGAGGATCACGGTGCGGGGAGCAGTCTCCGAAGAAGACGCCCACCTCGCTGCCCGACGGGTGGCGGAGTCGTCACTCGTCAAGTGCTCTCTGAACGGAGAGGATCCCTACTGGGGCAGGATCGTGAGCGAGCTCGGCTCCTCAGGTGCCCACTTCGATCCGCAGAAGGTCGAGGTCTGCTACGGAGGAGTGACCGTGTGCCGAGCCGGTATCGCCTGCGCGCACGACTCCGGTCTCCTTCAGCAGCACTTGAAAGGCGATGCGATCGAGATCGTCTGTGACCTCGGGCTCGGCGCGGCATCGGCTTCGGTGTTGAGCTGCGACCTCGGATACGGCTACATCGACGAGAACCGGACGACCTCGTGAGCTCGCAGGTTTCGGTGACAACCAGTCGAGCGGGCCAGCCGGCGAAGGCCTCCGGAGCACCGGAGAAGGCCTCGGTACTGGTCGAGGCGCTCCCGTATATAAGGCGCTTCTGGGGAAAGATCGTCGTCGTCAAGTACGGGGGCAACGCCCTCGCACGGGGTGAGGGCTCCGAGCGTGTGTCGGAGCGCGCATCTGCATCAGAAGGCGCTGTCGACGACCGGAGCTTTGCCGACAGCCTGGCTTCTTTCGCAGAGGACGTCGTCCTGATGCGCAGTGTGGGGATGTTGCCCGTCGTGGTCCACGGCGGCGGCCCCCAGATAGGCGACCTCATGGTGAGGCTCGGGAAGGTCCCGGAGTTCCGTGACGGCATGCGTGTCACGGACGCGGAGACCCTCGAGATAGCTCGCATGGTCCTCGTCGGAAAGATCAACCGTGAGATCGTCTCGGCCATGAACGTCCACGGCCCGCTCGCGGTCGGATTGTCGGGCGAAGACGCAAACCTGATGACGGCAGCGCCTCGCCCGGGCGCGCTCGGCTTCGTGGGGGACGTGAAGGTCGTCGAACCTTCGATGCTCCAACGCCTGCTCGCCCAGGGTCTGATACCGGTCGTGGCGACCGTGGCCGCCGACAGCACCGGCCAGGCCTACAACATCAACGCCGACGCCGTGGCCGGGGCGCTCGCCGTGGCGCTAGAGGCGGAGAAGCTCGTGTTCCTCACCGACACCGAGGGCCTGAAGGCTGATCCCGAGTCCCCGGGCCCGCTCCTTCGCACTGTGACGGCGGCTGAAATCGACGCGATGGTGGCGTCTGGGAAGGCCGCCGGCGGCATGATCCCGAAAGTGGAAGCGTGCGCGAGCGCCGTGCGCGCCGGGGTGATGCGCGCGCACATTCTGGACGGACGGATCCCCCATGCTCTTTTGTTGGAGGTGTTCACGGACGAAGGGATCGGGACGATGGTGAGCGCTCAGGAGCCCGCGTGACGACGACGCACGGTTCGGTCGACCGAAGCGCTCTCATGAGCACGTATCCCGAACCGCCGGTCACCTTCGCGCGTGGAGAGGGAACGATCCTGTGGGACACCGAGGGCGCAAGATACCTCGACTTCCTTTCAGGGCTGGCCGTCACTTCCCTGGGTCATTCGCATCCCGCTGTCGCGGACGCGATCGCGTCGCAGGCGCGCACGTTGTTGCACGTCTCCAACCTGTACGGCAACGTGCTCGCTCCGGATGTGGCGGCCACGATCGACCGTCTCATCGGAAGCGATCATGCCCGGCAGGGGGGACAGGTGTTCTTCTGCAATTCCGGCGCCGAAGCCAACGAGTGCGCCTTCAAACTCGCACGGAAGTGGGCCGGGCCGGGGCGCTACGTGGTCGTGAGCACCTGGGAGTCGTTTCACGGGCGCACGCTCGCGACACTGCACGCGACAGGTCAGCCGACGAAGCACATCCCGTTCGCGCCTCTGCCCGAGGGCTTCGAGCACGTCCCGTACGACGACCTGGAGGCCCTCGATGCAGCGTGCGAACGCACAGCCGCAGCCGCCGTCATCGTCGAGCCGATCCAGGGAGAGGCCGGTGTCGTGGTTCCGTCTTCGGACTACATGAGGGGAGTGAGGACGATCTGCAACGAGCGCAACGCCCTCTTGATCGCAGACGAGGTGCAGACGGGGCTCGGTCGCACCGGCCTCTGGTTCGGGTTCCAGCACAGCGGCGTCGCGCCTGACGTCGTCACTCTCGCCAAGGCGCTCGGCAACGGTGTTCCCATCGGGGCGTGCTGGGCCCGCGTGGAGGTCGCGGCCGCGTTCGGACCGGGCGACCATGCAACCACCTTCGGAGGCCAGCCACTCGCGTGTGCGGCGGCCGCGGCCACGTTGGAGGTGATGCAGGCCGTCGACGCGCCCGAGCTTGCGAGGCGCGCGGGAGAGAGGCTGAAGGGCGCCCTGTCACGCTTGGAGCACGTGAGCTCGGTGCGTGGCAGCGGTTTGTTGCTCGGCGCCGCACTCAGGGACGGGCGGGCGAACGAGGTGTCGGCGGCTTCGTTGTGCCGTGGCCTCGTCGTGAACGCGCCCCGCGTGGACACGATCCGTTTCGCGCCTCCATTGTTGGTTTCGGACGCCGAGATCGACGAGGCTGTCTCGATCTTCTCCGATGCGACCTGCGAGGTCCACGGGGCCGCAGCATGACACGCAATTTCCTGGACGTTGACGATCTCTCGTGCGCCGAGCTCGAAGAGGTCCTCGCTCTCGCCACGAGCCCGATCGACGAATTGCGGTCACCGCTGACGGGAAAGGGTGTCGCGCTCGTCTTCGAGAAACCCTCGGCGCGCACCCGCAGCTCCACTGACCTCGCCGTCATGCAACTCGGCGGTCACCCGGTCTACATCGGGGCGGCAGAAGTCGGAATCGACCGACGCGAGACCGCGGAGGACGTGGCGCGGACCCTGGCCTGTTACCACGCGATGATCTGCGCACGCGTCATGGACCACGAGGTTCTCGTCCGGATGACGAGCGCACTCTCGACGCACGGTACGGGCGTGCCGGTCGTGAACCTCTTGTCCGACGAGGCGCACCCCTGCCAGGCCCTGGCGGATCTCCTCACCGTGCGCGAGGTGTTCGGGGACCTCGGTGGAAGGACCATCGCGTATGTCGGCGATGCCAACAACGTGTGGCGATCCCTGTGCCTGGCTGCGGCGATGATGGGGGTCCGAATGCGCACCGCCGCTCCCGACGGGTACGGCCCGGACGCCGACGACATAGAGAGGATCGTCCGTCTCGGGGGCGAGATCGAATTGACCGATGATCCTGCCGAAGCAGCTACGGGTGCGGACGTCTTGTACACCGACGTGTGGACGTCGATGGGCCAGGAAGAGGAAGCCACGATGCGGCGCAAGGCGTTCGACGGGTACACGATCGACGCGGAGCTCGTTTCACGCGCATCGTCCGAGGCGATCGTGATGCACTGTCTTCCCGCTCACCGAGGAGAGGAGATAAGCGCTGAGGTCCTCGAGGGCCCGAGGAGCAAGGTTTGGGAACAGGCGGCCAACCGCATGAACGCAGTTCGCGGGTTGCTCGCGTGGCTGGTCGCTGTGAACGATGCTCGGTCGCCCGGAGGTGCAGGACTTTGACGAGGATCGGCAAGACGCAACGTCAGCACCGTGTAGCGCGGATTCTCGAGACCCACGCGGTCGGCAGTCAGGCGCAGATCGTCGCCTTGCTGGCCGAGGAAGGTTTGGAGGCGACCCAAACGACGGTCTCACGCGACCTCGAGGAGCTCGGCGCCCTGAAGGTGCGCGTTCCGGGGGGCGAGACCGTCTACGCGCTGCCCGAGCTTCCGGTTCACCAGGTGGCTCCCGAGGACCACCTTCGGCGCGTGCTCGGGGAGTGGGTGGTGGAGGTGGCGCATTCGCACAACCTTGTGGTGGTCCGTACCCCTCCCGGCTCGGCCCACGTCGTCGGCTCCGCGCTCGATCGCAGCTCGTTCGAAGGCGTGATAGGTACCGTGGCGGGTGACGACACGGTCCTCGTTGTAGCCGGCGAGGAGGTCGGGGGCGCACACGTGGCGGCGCGCATCGGATGGCTCGCAGGGATACTCGACGACGCAGCGGCCTCCCGCGACGGCTCCGCGCACGACGGAGGGTTAACTGTGGGCGCAACGGGATCGGAGTCCGGACGAAACGGAGCACGATGACGGCCAAGAGGGTGGTGCTCGCATACAGCGGTGGCCTCGACACTTCGGTCGCCGTGAAATGGCTCGGTGAGGAGACCGGCGCAGACGTCGTGGCCGTGGCGGTGGACGTCGGCCAGCCCGAGGACTTCGAGAAGGTACGCGCGAGGGCTCTCGTGGCCGGGGCCGTCGAGTCGGTCGTGGTGGACGCCCGGCGCGAGATGGCGGAGGACTTCGTAGCGCCTGCCATATTCGCAAATGCGCTCTACGAAGGGCGGTACCCGCTCGTCTCCGCACTTTCGCGACCGGTCATCGTGCGTCACCTCGTGGACCAGGCGAGAACACACGGAGCCGACGCGGTCGCGCATGGGTGCACGGGAAAGGGCAACGATCAGGTTCGCTTCGAGGTTGGGGTGCGGGCACTCGCACCGGGCCTCGACATCCTCGCGCCCGCTCGCACCTGGGGCATGACGCGCGCCGATTGCGTCGACTACGCCATCAAGTACCAGATACCGGTCGAGGCAACCAAGGAGAAGATCTATTCGATCGACGAGAACCTCTGGGGGCGCGCGATCGAATGCGGGGTGATCGAGAACCCGTGGACCCGGCCCCCCGAGGACCCGTTCACCATGACACGTCCGGCCGAGAGTGAGCCGCGTGAGGTCGTGGTCGGTTTCGAGGGCGGGGTGCCGTCGAGCATCGACGGCACGAGCATGCCGCTCACCCAATTGATCGAACGTCTGAACGCGCTCGTGGGGTCATACGGGTGGGGCCGCGTCGACATGGTCGAGAACAGGCGCGTCGGCATAAAGAGCCGCGAGGTCTACGAATGCCCGGCGGCCCTCGCTCTCATCCTCGCCCACCGTGATCTCGAGGGTCTCACGCTCGAGCGCGACGTCTCACACGAGAAGGCACGGCTCGAGCCTCGGTGGGCCGAGCTCGTCTACGACGGCATGTGGTTCTCACCGCTTCGCGAGGCGATCGATGCCTTTTTCGCATCAACGCAACGGCACGTCACGGGGGAGGTGCGTCTGGCTCTCAGTGCGGGCAGCTGCATCGTCGCGGGAAGGCGCAGTCCCGTCTCGCTCTACGACCACGGCCTCGCGACTTACGACGCTGAAGATACGTTCGACCACTCGGACGCCGAGGGCTTCGTGCGTCTATGGGGCCTGGGTCTGGCCACGTGGTCGGCCAAACAAGGGGGGAACGGCTAGATGACCTTGTGGGAGGGACGCCTCGGCGGAACCGCCGAGGAGGTCATGCACTTCACCGCGAGCATCTCCTTCGACCGCCGTCTGGCGGTCGACGATCTCACAGGTTCACGTGCGCACGTGCGTGGGCTCGAGCGGGCGGGCGTTCTCACTCACGAGGAGGTTGCAATCCTTCTGGCGGCGCTCGATCGTGTCGACGAGGAGCTGGCCTCGGGGGGATTCGTGTTCCACCCGGAGGACGAGGACATCCACACCGCGGTCGAAAGAAGAGTCACGGAGATCGCCGGTGATGTCGGCGCAAAGTTGCACACGGGACGCAGTCGCAACGACCAGGTGGCAATCGATCTGCGACTGTGGTCACGGCGCGAGCTCCTCGGCGTCGGCAGGCTCGTCCTCGAGTTCGAGGAGACGCTGCGCAGAAGGGCCGTCGATGCCGGAGACGTCTACCTGCCGGGCTTCACCCACATGCAGAGAGCACAACCGGTTCTGCTGGCGCACCATCTGCTGGCGCATGGTTGGGCGTTGTCCCGGGATGTCGACCGCATCATGGACACCGTGAGCCGCCTGGACGTGAGCCCGCTCGGGGCCGGGGCGCTGGCAGGATCGTCGCTGCCACTCGATCCCGACATGGTCGCCGACGAGCTCGGCTTCCAGCATCGGTTCGAGAACTCGATCGACGCTGTCTCCGACCGGGACTTCATTGCAGAGACACTCTTCGACATCGCGCTCCTCGGGGTGCACCTCTCGCGCCTCGGCGAGGAGATCGTCTTGTGGTCCTGCGAGGAGTTCGGGTTCGTCGTGCTCGACGACGCATACGCAACCGGGAGCTCGATGCTTCCGCACAAGAAGAACCCGGATGTGGCGGAACTGGCGCGAGGCAAGTCTGGAAGGCTCATCGGACACCTCGCAGGTGTGCTAGCGACCCTGAAAGGACTTCCCCTCGCGTACAACCGCGACCTTCAGGAAGGCACCGAACCGCTCTTCGATGCCGTCGCGCAGGTCGGAGCCGCACTGGTGGCACTCAACGGGCTCGTTTCGAGTGCGACGTTCGTGACGGAGAAAATGCGTCTGGCAGCCTCCGCTCCCGAAGCAGCGGCG
Organism: uncultured Acidimicrobiaceae bacterium; assembly: GCA_963737015.1. Classification (GTDB taxonomy): domain Bacteria; phylum Actinomycetota; class Acidimicrobiia; order Acidimicrobiales; family UBA8190; genus CAVTQZ01. The sequence goes on from CAVTQZ010000001.1 coordinate 814,232, forward strand.
ATCGACCTGGCGGAGTGGTTGGTGGAGCGCGGCACGCCGTTTCGCCAGGCGCACGAGCTCGTCGGTTCTTTGGTGCGCGACTCGGTGCAGCGGGGTGTACCGCTCGCTGAGTTGGTGCACTCACATCCCTCGCTGGGAGACGAAGCGGCTGCCCTGCTCGAGCCGGGCGTCGCGATCACTCGCCGCACTTCGCCTGGCGGCGCTGGTCCGGTGCCTGTGGCCGAGCAGCTCGAGCGCTTCCGCCAACGCCTGGCATTCGACTCCCAACGGGTCGCCCACGCCCTCGATCGCGCCACGCGCAGCCGCGCCGGCGCCGCTCGAGAGACCGCTTGAGCCCACGGCGGCGGGTCCTGGCGCGCTCTTTCTATAGGGGCGATGCCAGGGAGGTCGGGCCGGCCCTCCTGAACAAGCTCGTGGTGGGCCGCGCCAGGGTCGCGAGGATCGTCGAGGTCGAGGCGTATCTCGGGGACAGGGACCCCGCCTCCCACGCCTACAGGGGCCCGACCCGCAGAAACGCCACGATGTTCGGGCCGCCCGGATTCCTCTACGTTTATTTCACCTACGGCATGCACTTCTGTTCGAACGTCGTCTGCGGACCCGCGGGTGTGGCGCAGGCAGTGCTGCTCAGGGCCCTGGCCCCGGTGGACGGCATCGAGCTCATGCGAGCTTCGAGACGCGCCGGTGTGAGCGACCTGCACCTGGCGAGCGGGCCGGCGAAGCTCTGCCAGGCCATGTCGATCACGGGGGTGGACGACGGGGCGGACCTGGT
>CAVTQZ010000001.1:820000-2713059 GCA_963737015.1 uncultured Acidimicrobiaceae bacterium
AACCCGCTCATAACGGCGAAACCCTCCCTCGCGGTCGAAAGCTGCGAGCGGGCAATGCCGTGGGAAGCCCTCTGCCGCGTTAGCGGTATGGCCCCGTAACGACTGATCCCTTAGGGGTGAGGCTCAGGTCCTGTCACACCCTCGGCGTAGCGTCGTGATGTGGCAAATCTACGGCTTGGGCAATACGCGGGCTCTCTGCGACAAGTCGATGTTCCGTCGTATCTTTCGGGATACGTCGATGGTGAAGGATGCTTCACAGTCTCGATCTCACCAAGACCGACGATCGGCGTCGGCTGGGAAGTGAGGCCGAGTCTGTCGGTCAGTCAAAATGGTGATCGGTCCGAGGTCCTCCTGCTGATGCAGGAGTATTTCAGCTGCGGAACTATCAGACCCGACCGGAGTGACAAGACGCTCAAATGGGAGGTTAGAAGCCTGCCTGTCTTGATGACTCGAATCAATCCTCATTTCGAGATGTATCCGCTTCTGTCTGGAAAGCAACGAGACTTCGAGTTCTTCGCGAGCATTTGCGAGCGGATGACCGAAGGAGAACATCTGACGCGATTCGGATTGGAGCAGATTGTACGACTCGCAGGGCAAATGAACCCTAGCGGTAAGCGAGGGTATGCACCTGCAAGGATCATTGAGGCGTTGCAGAGATGAAGGCATAGTCTGTCCCACTCGAAAGAGTGGATTGTGACGAAGTTCCGACCTGCACGAATGGCGTAACGACTTTCCTACTGTCTCAACCACAGACCCGGCGAAATTGAAGTACGAGTAAAGATGCTCGTTAGCTGCATCAGGACGGAAAGACCCCGGGACCTTTACTGCAGCTTGATGTTGAGCTTTGGTACGGATTGTGTAGGATAGGTGGGAGCCTTTGAAGCCGCGGCGCTAGCCGTGGTGGAGGCAACCTTGAAATACCACCCTTTTCGTGCCGGGGCCCTAACCCAGACCCGTGATCCGGGTCGGGAACAGCGTCAGGTGGGTAGTTTGACTGGGGCGGTCGCCTCCTAAAATGTAACGGAGGCGCCCAAAGGTTCCCTCAGGCTGGTTGGCAATCAGCCGTCGAGTGCAATGACACAAGGGAGCTTGACTGCGAGACTGACAAGTCGAGCAGGTGCGAAAGCAGGGCATAGTGATCCAGCGGTGGCTTGTGGAAGCGCCGTTGCTCAACGGATAAAAGGTACCCCGGGGATAACAGGCTCATCTTCCCCAAGAGTCCATATCGACGGGAAGGTTTGGCACCTCGATGTCGGCTCGTCGCATCCTGGGGCTGAAGCCGGTCCCAAGGGTTGGGCTGTTCGCCCATTAAAGCGGTACGCGAGCTGGGTTTAGAACGTCGCGAGACAGTTCGGTCCCTATCCGATGCAGCCGCAGGAGACCTGAGGAAGGCTGTCCCCAGTACGAGAGGACCGGGACGGACGTAGCTCTCGTGTGCCAGTTGTCCTGCCAAGGGCACGGCTGGTTGGCGACCTACGGATGGGATAAGCGCTGAAAGCATCTAAGCGCGAAGCCCGTTCCAAGATGAGGTCTCCCACAGGAAAACCTGGTAAGGCCCGTGGCTAGACGACCACGTTGATAGGCCGGAGGTGTAAGCACGGCAACGTGTTCAGCCGACCGGTACTAATCGGCCGAGGGCTTGGAGCCTTTGCTCGTGCTCGCTTTGGAACGCTCGATGAGCGAACAGATTTCCGGTGACCTTGGCGGCGGGGAAACACCCGTTCCCATTCCGAACACGGAAGTTAAGCCCGCCAGCGCCGATGGTACTTGGGGGGTAGCCCCCTGGGAGAGTAGGACGTCGCCGGATTATTCGAGAAGCCCCCTGCCACGGCGGGGGGCTTCGTCATTTCTCCCCATTTAATTGCCACTTTTGTTACGGACCATGCGCGATCATGTAACGAAAAGGTGACGGCAGCACGGGCGGCTCACGGGGGAGGCCTCGATGATGCGTAGTGGGTGAGGGCCGCATGCGCCTGTCACTACTGTTCGCCGGGCTCAGTTGGCGGGCGGGGGCGTCGATCGCCATGTTGGCGGTAGCCGTCGTAGGTGTCGCGGTCGGAGCGTTCGGCCCGATCTACCTGCATAGCGCGGACCAGGCCATTCTCAACACGACCCTTGCGACTGCCGCGCCGGGGGATACCGGCCTCACCCTGGAACCCAACCGCGTCAACGGAGCGCCGGATCTCTCTGCAGCGGTCTCTAGAGTCCCGTCTTCGGGGGGCGGACGAAAGTGGTTCGGCGCGCCGATCGTCACCGCCGATGCCGGCATCAACCTGGTTTCGGGGGGGAGCAGCTTCATAGCGAGCCTGATTTCACGTACAGGCGTTTGCAGTCACGTGGCAGTCGTCGTAGGTCGCTGTCCGACAGGACGCAGCGAAGTCATGATGAGCGCCCGCAGCGCACATGAAGCCGGCTTGCGGGTGGGCTCACACTTCGAAGTAACGATCTCGGGCTCTCGAGCGAGCTCGTCTCTGATCGTCGTGGGGCTCTACCGCCCGGGCGACGCGTCGGCACCATATTGGTGGGGAACCAACTACTTCGCCTACGGGACAGGCTCCGCGCAACGGCCCCTCCTCGACGACGTCTTCGCCACGCGGGATGCGATCTACCAGGCCGCGCCACGGACGGCCGTGAGCCAGATGATCCAGCTGCCGCTCGAAAGCCGGTCCATCTCCGTTGACGACTCCTCACGCCTGCGTTCCGCTGTCAACAGATTCGAGACCGATGTCCTGCAGAGCGACGACATCGTTGCGAGCAGCCGACTGCCCAACCTTCTCTCCCAGGCGAACGCCACCGAGCACACCACCACGACGGTCGTCCTCGTGATCGATTTGCAACTGGTCCTGTTGGCTCTCTTCGTCTTGTATTTCGTCTCCGCTCGCACGGCCGTGGAGCGCGAACCTGACATCAGGCTCGCCGAGCTTCGTGGATTTCCGCCTCGAAGCATGCTGGCGGTGGCCATGGCGGAGCCGGTCGCGATCCTCTTGGCTTCGGCTCCTCTGGGCCTTCTCCTTGCCTGGTTAGTCGCGTCGGCCATGGCATCGCTCGTCTTCGGAGCGGGAATTGGTGCATCGGTCACTCTCCTAGCCGTGGGAGCAGCCATCGCCACAGGCGTCGTCGGCATCGGTGCGGTGGCTCTCGGGACGCGGCAAGTGGTGACCGCAGTGCAGACGGGTGCGGCCTCGGCCATCCGCTCCGCAACGCAGAGGGCGTCGACGTGGCGTGTGATCGCCGACGTATCTGCTGTCGCGATCGGAGCAGCGGCCTTCGTGGAGCTCTCGATAGCCGGCGTGTCAGGCAGCTCAGGGGGCTCGAGGACAGACCCCCTTGCCGCATTCGCGCCGGGGCTGCTAGCGCTTGCTCTCGGGGTGCTCGGCGCGCGCCTGCTACCAGTGGTTCTTCGCACCACCTTCGCCAGATCCGCGAACTCTAAGAAGGTGGCTCTGGCGCTTGCGACTCGGCGGGTGGCCCGACGCAGCGAGTTCGCCCCCCAAGTCGTGCTGACGACGATCTCCGTCGGCCTCGCCATCTTCGGGATCTGTGGTTGGGCGATCGCCGCCAGGAACCACGACGTCCGAACGCAGTTCGACGTCGGTGCCCCGAAGGTGCTCACAGTCACGGTGCGTCCGGGAGTGGATTTCGTAGACGCCGTCCGAGGCGCGGACCCCTCCGGGAAGTACGCGATGGCAGCTGTCGTCGAAACCTCGAGCGACGGCACCACACTTGCGGTCGATTCGAGCAGGATCGCCAAGGTGGCCTCCTGGCCCCCGGGTCTCGGAGCAGGTGGTGCCCACGACGTGGAGCGCCATCTCGTGCCATCGGGGTTGGCCCTTCCGGTGCAGGTCGCGGGTCACGCGATCGCGCTCAGCATCGACTCGACCATCTACGCTTCGCCTCGTCCACAGCTGTCGGTCGACCTCTTCGACGAAGGGTTCCAGACGCCCCAACAGGTGGTGCTCGGAACTCTCGTCCCCGGCGACTCGACCTATGAGGCGTCCATCGAGGGCCTGTGTCCCTCGGGCTGCCGTCTCGGGGATCTGGCGATCACCTGGGCCCCGCCCATCGCCGTGACTACTCCGAGCGGATCGGCCCAGCTCACCATTTCCTCCGTCTCGGAGCTGTCCGACACCGCCGTGTGGGCGCCGGTCCGCGCAGGCCTCGATGATGTGGCTCGCTGGACCAGCCGCACTGGAGGCGCGCAGTTGAGCTCTTCGCCGAAGGGGCTTACTGCGAACGTGAGCTTGAACGCGTTCGGAGTGCCGGTGACGATCGCTCCTGCGGACGTGCCGTCCGCTCTTCCAACGGTCGTAACTCCCGGTAGTTCGCCCGGAGGACTTGGTGGGGGAGGCACTCTCGCTCTCGTGGGCTTGGACGGTGCGACGGTCACAGGACGGTCCGTCGGCGAGGTTCCGGCGCTCCCACGGGTGGGTTCCGCGGCGAGCCTCGTCGATCTAGGTCTAGCCGACCGCTTTCTCTCAGGACCGTCGGTCGATGTCGCCACCGAGATTTGGTTGGCCGGGAATGCGCCGCCGAGCCTGATGAGCCGGCTCTCACAACGGGGTATATCTCTGGTCAGCGTGGACAGTGCCGTCGCAGACGAGCACGCGTCGATCCGCGGCGGTGTGAATCTCGCTTACACCCTGTTCCTACTGGCTGCCGTTGCTTCTGGCGCCCTTGCCGTCGGTGTTACGGGATTTGCTGTCGCAGCCGGAGCACGGCGGCGGGCCGCCGAATTGTCGGCTATGCGCGCCGTGGGGCTGGGCGCACGTTCACTGAGACACTCTGTCGAGCTCGAACAGACACTCACCCTTCTCACAGGCACGTTGCTCGGTGTGGGCGCCGGCGTCGTTTCAGCAGTCGTAGCCCTCAGGTCGATCCCCGAATTCGTCTCCCTCGCACCGGGCCCACCGCTCGAGCTCGGTATGCCGGGCCTGGTCCTCCTTTTGACGCTCGTAGCGTTGGTCGTCGCTTTCGTCGCAATCGTCGCGCTCGGTGCGTCAGTGGTAACCGCTTCGGCATCTCCGGAAAAGCTCGGAGCGATCGAGGCATGACCAATGTGAGAACGGAGCCGCGTTCGGCGCTGCACGGTGAGGACTCCCGCGCCGGCCCGGGTGGGATCGCGGTGCACCTCGTGGGGGTGGTGCATCTATACCGCCAGAGCGACACGGATGTCGTGGCGCTTCGTGGAGTCGACCTCGACGTGGACCCGGGTGAGATGGTCGCGCTCCTCGGTCCCTCGGGCATGGGCAAGACCACGGTCCTGCGCATCATGGCGGGGCTCATCCGGGCGTCCGCTGGCCATGTTCGAGCGGGGGACCACGACCTCGGACGCATGTCCCCGGCCGAACGCCGGGCTCTCAGGGCTTTCGAGATCGGTTACGTGGTCCAGGGCACGAGCCCGAACCTGCTCCCCTTCGCCAGTGCGATCGAGAACGTCTGGTTCTCACAGCGGGGAGCCGTCGCGCTAGGACACACACCCCCGTGGCGTCCGCTCGAGCTGCTCGAGATGCTCGGGCTGAAGGAGATCGCTCACGAGAAAGTCGCCGATCTACCCCGAGGTCAGCAGCAACAGGTGGCAGTCGCAGCGGGGGTGGGTCCCGGCCCTCGCCTTCTGCTTGCGGACGAGCCGACTGTCCAGCTGAGCTCTGACGCGAGCTCCAAGCTGATCCATCTCCTCGAGCACATCAATTCCGAGCTGGGTACGACTGTCGTAATAGTCACCCACGACCCGGAAGTCTCTGCGATGTTCCCCCGCACCGTGACGATCCGTGACGGAAGGGTTGGTGCAGAGGGCCGACGAGGCGAGGAGTACGCGGTGGTCGACGGGACGGGATCGGTGCAATTGCCGCCCGACGTATTGGAGGTGATCCCGCCGAACACGAGGGTACGAGTCGTACGGCACCCGGGTGGTGTGGAGCTACAAAATCCTGATCTCGATGACTGACGATCCGCGTCCGACCTTCGAACCGGGAAGGGATCGTCCGAGCGGCGGTTCGCCGGTCGGAGCTGAGCGACTGTCTCTCCGCCTCGAGGACGTGGGGGTGGAGCTGAACGGCAGAAAGGTTCTCGAGCGGGTCGATCTGAAAATCGAGGCGGGATCTCCTCTGGCGCTCACAGGTCCGTCAGGTTCAGGAAAGACGGTGCTGTGCCTCGTTATCGCCGGGGTGATAAGGCCGTCGATCGGTCGGGTACTGCTCGATGAGCAGCCCTTCGGACACGAAGCGACCTCACGTGTGGGGCTCATCCTGCAGACCCATGGTCTCGTGACAGGGCTCACCGCCCGGGAGAACGTCTCGCTTCCCCTCCAGGCACGTGCGTTCGACCCTGACGAGATCGCCGCGAGGACGTCCGATGCGCTCGCATCGGTGGGGCTTGCCGGTGCTGCATCGCGCCAGGTGGATGAGCTGTCGGGTGGGGAACGTCAACGCGTCGGCGTGGCTCGTGCCCTCGCGATCGACCCGGTAGTCTTGGTGGCCGACGAGCCGACGTCTGAGCTCGACCCCGACAACCGCGAGCGCGTCTTGGAACTCATCGCGGGCTCTGTCGAGAAGGGACGCATCGTCGTAGTGGCGTCCGACGACCCCGAAGTGGTGTCACGCTTGCCCATCCACGCGGAGATGTCGCAAGGCCAGGTCTCGTCCCTGACCGAATCGTGACCGCCAGCTCGCTGCGGAGCCGCGGAGGGCTGGGGAGGGCGGTCTACGAAGGTGAGCGGGTGTACACGTCGCCCCCAAAGGTGTGCGAGACGTCGGCGGCGAAGCCGATCCTGGACAGACCGAACAGATCCTCGAACGAACCGAGCAGGGCGTAATGGTTGTACGCAGTCGTGGAGACGGTCCCGGGCTCGATGAACGGGGAGATGAGGACGGCTCCGGTCTTTCCCCCTCCGGGTCCCGTGATTCCCGGAAGCGGCGAATTCGGGCCCGGCATCTCGTTGCAACACGCGGTCGAGTCGCCATTGGGTGGTCCCGCTGCTTCGTCGAACACGATTGCCAGGAGGCCATTGTGGCGGAATGCGGGCGACGAAGTGATCATCGGCACCCACTTCCTCAGAAAAACGTCGATGTCGCCGACGGCGCTCTTCGTCGGGGTGGTCTGGTTTGTGCACGGATAGTCGTGGCCGTCGTCGCACACGTCGGGCACGATGAACGAGAGGTTCGGTGTCGTCGAGACCTTCCGAAGGTCGGTGGCGAGTCCGGTCGTACCCGTTGGCGTGCCCGCAGGCAGTCGACCCGAAGTACTGCCGAGCGGCACCACGTGGGAGTTGCAATACGAGGTGTCGTCGATGATGCCGTGGAAGTACACGAACGGGTCGTGCCGTGCCACGTACCCGTCACCTGAAACAGCGGACTGGGTCTTGTCCTGGGAGCCGAGACTCGGGTGCCCGCATACCGGAGACTCGCGGCTAGAGACGTTGCCCATGTCCTCCATGTAGCCCTTCCAGCTGAATCGCGAACTGGTCAGCTGGCTCGAGATCGTCGGAACAGACGAGGGAAATACGCATCCGGATCCGACAGCCTGACCGTCGAGAGGCGAACCCGTCGGCGGGAGCACGGGACCTGCCCCCACGAAGTTGTCGTAGATCTGGCAGTCACCCTGGTTCTGGGGGTTGGGCGCCTGCCCGCTGATCATCGCTATGTAATTGTCGTTGCTCTCGTGACCGGTGGCGTAATAGTCGGGCAGGAAGGCGCCCTCCGAGGGGAGGGTCTTCGCGAGGTAGGGGTCTGCACTCGGATCTCCGAAGGTCGACGAGGAGCTCTCGTTCTCGAGGACGATCACGAAGACGTGGCGGACTGGTGGCAGCTTGGCAGCAACCGTCGCAGCCGAGATGGACCCCGTCCCTGCTGAGCTCGCAGAGAGCGCGGGCAACAACACTCCGAGCCAGACGACGAAGACCGCGGCCACGAAGCCCGCCCCGTTCAGCTGCCGTCTCATCCGCCTCTTTCCTCCAATCGAGTGGTCACTCGAAACGCCGACGCCGGACCCGGTGGTCGATCACGAGTGTGAACACCGAATGTGAGGTGAACGGCCGGGGCGTCCCCGCCCGTTGAAAACGCCTCGCCTTTCTCTGGATCACCACCGAATTTGCCCAATAAGTGCCTACTTGAGCGAGTAGCGTGAAGTCTTACGCACGGCTCGTCGGTGTCCTCGGGAGGGACGTTGGGACTTCACGGAGCAGGCAGTTGAGCTCGGTCCTGGAGGTGGAGGGGCTAAAGACCGAGTTTCGCTTGCGAAGCTCGACGGTTGGGGCGGTCGACGGCGTGTCGTTCCATGTCGATTCGGGCGAATGCGTAGGCGTGGTGGGCGAGTCCGGCTCGGGCAAGACCACCGTCGGGCTCTCGATCATGAAACTGTTGCCGAACGTCGGCCACGTCACCTCTGGTTCGATCCGCCTCCTCGGAAAGGATCTCGTCCCCCTGAGCGAGAAGGAGATGACGAAAGTACGCGGCAACGACGTGGGGATGATCTTCCAGGACCCCCTCACCGCCCTCAATCCGACGATGACCATCGGCCGCCAGCTTGCCGAGAGCGTGCGCCTTCACCGTCAAGCGTCCAAGCAAGAGGCCCGCAACCGAGCGGTCGAGGTCCTCGAGCTGGTGGAGATGCCGAGGCCGCGCGAGCGCCTGAGCTCGTATCCACACGAGCTTTCGGGCGGCCTCAGACAACGGGTCATGATCGCGATGGCGCTCGCTTGCGATCCGAAGCTCCTCATCGCCGACGAGCCGACGACCGCCCTCGACGTCACGATCCAGGCGCAGATCCTCGACCTCCTCGACCGCCTTCGCGAAGAGTTGCACATGGCGGTGATCCTCATCACCCACGACATGGGGGTGATCGCAGGCCGGACCGACCGCGTGCTCGTCCTGTACGCCGGAAGGATCGCCGAAAGCGCGTCGACCGCCGAGCTGTTCGCGCGCATGAGGCACCCTTACGCAGAGGCCCTGCTTGCATCGGTGCCGAAGCTCGACCAAGACCCCTCCGTGCGTCTCGTGAGCATCGCGGGTCTCCCCCCCGACCTGTCACAACCGATCCCGTTCTGCCGGTTCGCCCCCAGATGCCGTTACTCACAGCCCGACTGCTGGGATACCGAGCCGCCTCTGCAGCAGGCGGCTGAGAGCTCGCCCGGCCACCTCGCCGCCTGCTTCCACCAGGTCGATGTCGACCCCGAGACGAAGGCGAAGAGGCCGGAAGCGGTGGCGAAGTCGGCCCTCGTGGACATCAAGGTCGACGAGGTCGCGGCCGCCCGTTTGCGAGCCCGGACCGAGTTCCTCGAGCACGAGCCGACCTTGCTCCATGTCAGTCATCTGATCAAGGAGTTCCCGGTGACCGCCGGCGCGGTATTGAGGCGCAAGGTCGGGACCTTGAAAGCCGTCTCCGACGTGTCCTTCGCTGTGCGGCGCGGCGAGACATTCGGGATCGTTGGTGAGTCCGGCTCGGGCAAGACCACGGTCGGCCGAATGGTCGTGTGCCTCGAGCGCGTCAACTCGGGATCGATACGCTTCGAGGATCAGGAGCTCACGCGCCTAAGAGGAGGACCACTACGCAATAGACGCCGTGACCTCCAGCTGATCTTCCAGGATCCCTACGCATCGCTCGATCCCCGGATGCGGGTGGGCACCATTCTGCGGGAACCACTGAAGGTCCAGGGCATCGGGACCCCGAAGGAGCAGACCGAGCGCGTTCGGTCACTCGTCTCGGAGGTGGGACTCAGCGAAAAGGCACTCGAGCTCTACGCGCACGAATTCTCCGGAGGGCAGCGACAAAGGATCGGACTCGCGAGGGCTCTAGCACTCGACCCCAAGCTCATCGTGGCCGACGAGCCCGTGTCTGCGTTGGACGTTTCCATCCAGGCTCAAATCCTCAACCTTCTGAAGGACCTCCAGGAGAAGCACGACCTCACCCTCATCGTCATCTCTCACGATCTCGCAGTGATCAAGTACGTGTCCGACACCATCGGCGTGATGTACCTCGGGAAATTCGTGGAAGTCGGGCCCTCGGCCGAGATCTACGAGAGGGCTGCGCATCCCTACACCCGTGCACTGATCGACACCATCCCCGTGCCGGACCCGGCAGTGGCCCGCAGGGCACGCGGCCGTCACATCACAGGCGAGCTTCCGTCAGCCATCGAACCACCCTCGGGGTGCCGGTTCCGCACCCGCTGTCCGTTCGCGCAGGATCGTTGCGCCGAAGAGGAGCCGCTACTGCGTCCCTTTGGCGATCGTCACCTGGCTGCGTGCCATTTTCCGCTCCAGACGGCCACCGGAGGAGTGCCGGAGGAGCTCGTACCGACCGCGGCAGACAAGAGCTGAGCTCCCGGCGACGCAAACGTCAGCGGCGCTGGAGGCGTACCTCGAGCGAGTCACGAAGCGCGTCACCCATGAAATTGAACGCCACCACGACGAGCACGATGCAGAGCCCGACAGGGTAGACCTCCCACCAGTAACCGTTCAGGGCGTACGTGACTCCGTCAGACAGCATCGATCCCCAGTCGGTTTGCGGAAGCGGCACGCCGAGGCCCACGAAGCCGAGCGCCGCCAAGAGCAGGATGGCGTCCGCCACCTGAAATGTGGCGTTCACCACGATGGTGCCGACCGTGTTCGGGATGATATGGCGCAGGATGATCCGGCGTCTGCTCCCGCCCATCACCCTCACCGCCTGGACGTACTCGCGTACCCGCAGCGTCAGCGTCTCACCTCGGACCAGACGTGCTGTTATGAGCCACGAGACGAAGCCGATCACGAGTATGAGCAGTCCCAGAGAGGGATGGAAAATGACGGCGAGCGCAACGGTGAGGAAGAGGACCGGGATCGAGAGGAGGATGTCGACGATCCGCATCATCACGGCGTCCACCCAGCCTCCGATGAAGCCGGAGACCGCACCGTAGAGCACGCCCCAGATCACGCTCACAGCCGCGGCGGCGAATCCCACGATCAATGAATTGCGACCTCCGAACATGAGCCGCCCGAGCTCGTCGAAGCCGGATTGATCTGTGCCGAACAGGTGTGAACCGCTCGGAGAGGAGTTCTGGACGGAGTTTAGAAGCGCCGATTCGGCATTGGTCTGGTTCGTGCTGTAGATGAGCGGGCCGATGAAACAGAACAGGATCATGAACACGATCCAAACCAGGCCGATGACCGCGAGCTTGTTCTCGGCGAAAACCCGCACTATCTGGCGCAGCAGGCTCCCTGCGGTGACGATCTCGCCGCCCTCGGGAAGCAGAACTCTTTGACCCGTCCCGGCCGCCTCGGCCGCGACGACGGCACCCGGCCCAAGGGGCCCGGAATCGAGCAGATCGAGCTCCGATGCTGCCACGGCAGCGGGTTCGTTAGGCGCGGCCATAGCGGATCCTGGGATCGATGACCGCGTAAAGGATGTCGGCGAGGAAGTTCCCTGCGACCGTGGCGAGAGTGGCCACGATGGTGGTCCCGAGCAGGAGGGGCACGTCGGTATTCGTGATCGCCCTGTAGGTGAGTAACCCCATCCCCGGGTAGTTGAAAACGGTCTCGGTGAGAAGGGCACCGCTCACGATGAGGGGGAAGTAGTACCCGAGCAAGGTGACGACCGGGATCAGAGCGTTCCTGAGCGCGTGAAGGTACAGGACCCGGCGCGGACCGGCGCCTTTGGCCCGGGCCGTACGGACGTAGTCCTCGGTCATCTGCTCCATCATCGACGAACGCATGTAACGACTGAACGCCGCGATGGTCACTGCAGCGAGCGTGAACTCGGGCAAGACGAGCCCCCGTGGGTCTTTGAGGATCCCTACCACGGTGGTGGCCTGCGGGGCCTCCGTGGAGAACCAGTGCAGGTCCACCCCGAGCCAGAGGATCAACAGTGTCCCGATGAGGAAGGGCGGGGCGCCATAGAGGATGAACGAGGTCCCGGTGAGCGCGTAGTCGATGGGCTTGTTTCGCCGGACCACCTGAAGGATTCCGAGCGGGATTGCGATTATAAGCGACAAGAGGATCGATATCCCTACGAGCAGCAGCGTCTTCGGGAGGTACTCGCCGATCACGGTCGAGACGCCCTGGTTGTAGTGATACGAGTAACCGAGATTGAAGCGCGGTGGTACCAGCTCATAGATGTATCGCCAGAACTGCCGATAAAGCGGCAGGTTGTATCCGTTCTGCTTGTTGAAGAGATGGATCTGCAGGGAAGTGGCGCGAGGACCGAGAGCCGCTCTCGCTGCACCCCCGGGGATGACGTGCGCGAGAAAGAAGACGATGAGCAGGACGCCGATGACGACCAGTACCGCCTGGCCGAGGCGCCTCAACAAGTAGCCGACGAACCCGCTCATCGAGCCCCCACCCCGACTACCACCTTTCGAACTCTACTCCTCGCCGGTCGCAAGAGAACACGGCTTCGGGCACATCGAGAGTTTCTTAGAGCGTTTCTCATGGCCGGACGCGCCACCGCCCCGTCCAGGAAACGGGGCGGTGGGCTCCATAAGCCAATGTCAGACAAGTCGGAGTGAGGTCACTTCACGAAGTAGAAGTTCTCCGGGTCGTTGTACTCCATGGCGTTCAGGTCCGTGACACCGCGGAGGTTGTTCGACACCTCCCACAGGTAGGTGGCCTGGTCGTCCTGGAAGATCACTGGAAGCTGCTTCGCCAGGTAGTTCTCGTAGGTGAACAGGCTGGTGTTGGTGTAGTCCGTCGCCTTGGTGTTGGCGTCGTTGGTCGCGTCGGTGTAGCTCCCGTAGTTCGACAACGCACCCGTGGAGAAGATCTCCTCTCCGGTCGGTGCGAAGTCGGGGGCGAAGATCCATCCGGCTCCCCAGTTCTCCATCTCCCAGGTGCAGCTCGGACCCGGGCTGCACGATGTGGCGTTACCGATCACGGTGTCGAACGATGCCTGGGAAAGGTTGACCTTGATACCGGCCGACGCCCACGACGAGCGCTCGACCGACATCCGCTGGTCCACTGTGATCACACCCGTGGAGAACTGGAGGTTGAAGTTGAGCTGCGCGCCCTGAGGTATCCCGGCACCGCACTCGTCAGACGCATTACCCGGCTTGGTGCAGGTGTCGACGCCGTTCGGAACCACGTTCCACCCGTGCGACTTGAGCAGCGAGACGGCTTTCGACGGGTTGTACGGGTACGGGTTCGACTTCTCCTGCGGTGAGGCGAAGTTGTTGGGCGGGGTGATGGGGACAGGGCCGTAGCTCGGCACCCCGTATCCCTTGTCGATCTTCTTGATTATCAGCGGCTGGTCGACCAGGTACTGCATCGCCTGGCGGAAGTACAGCTGCTTGAAGATCGCTCCCGCTGCGCCGTTGTCGCCCGTGGAGTTGAAGTTGTAGGGGAAGTAGTTGATCGACCACGGGTAGAAGGGCAGCAGGTAGTACTTGCCTGCGAGGCGCGGCGAGTTGGCTCCGGGCGTGAACGGCCCGGGTGCCGGCGAGGGCACGTTGGCGATCGGCAGGTAGCCCATCGTCAGCTGGCCACCGATCACCGCGTTCAACTCGGAGGGCTCGTCCGTGAACGGAACTTCGACGAACTTCGAGATGCTCGGCTTCACCGGTCCGGAGTAGGTCGGGTTCGGCTCGAACGTGGCCTGGCCGTTGGGGTTGAAGTCGGTCAGGTGCCACGGCCCGTCGACGACCTGCCACAGCGGATTCGTCGCGTACGTGGCAAGGGAGTTGTTCGTTCCCGACGAGGAGGGGTTGTACCCGGCCTGGGTCGTGATGTACGACCAGACAGCGCCGCAGGCAGAGTCCGCAGTGCCATAGGTGGCCCTGCCACATCCACCTGAGCCGGCGGACGCACCTGTCTTCGTGATGTCCCAAGCCTCGGGCAGAGGCGTGATCTGGCTCAGCATGTTGTAGGTGAACCAAGTCGGGTTGACAGAACCTGACAGATTGATCGTCACCGTGTTGCCGCTGGTGCTGACGCTCGTGACGTCGTCCGGCATGCCGACGCCGGGCACGTACGCCGCCCAGTTCTTCTTCTCGGCGTGCCAGATGTTGAGCCACTGCATGACATCGGCGGTGCTCAGCTTCTCGCCGTTTGACCAGTTGTAGTCCTTCAGGGTGAACGAGACGGTCTGGTTGTTGTTCGTGTAGGTGGGACTGTCAGCCACAGACAAAGAGGGATTGAGGCTCGGCTGAACGGTGTTGTCGGTGCCACCCGATCCGAACCAGTACAGCGGCCGGTACATCATCGCCTGGAACTGGCTGATGTTCGCCGACGGAGAAGAAGCCGGCGGGCATGAACGGGTAGATGAAGTTCGGGGTAGCCGACGGCAACTCCGCCCAGGTGACCGTGCCTCCGGTGGTCTTCGTACCTCCGGTCGGGACGCCGCTCGACTTTCCGCTCGTGCTCGAAGACGAACCGCTCGAGCACGCTGCCAGGACGAGCGCCGACATCGCCAAGGCGCCGGCAATGAACCCAAAGGACTTCGTACGTCGCACGGGTTTCCCCCTCGCTTTCTCTTTGGCTGTGCCTTTTGGCTGTGCCGCCTCGTCGTCTCAGGGCCGAAGAGGCTAAGTGACAAAAACGTTACACTTCTGCTTCTGTCCATGGGCTGATCCTCGGGCGGGGCACTGAGAGGCGGATCGGTACACTGCGACAAATGCCCAGGGACGCAGCCTCAGGCGCCCCGAGGCGCACCCCCCGGCCACGGCCGGCGTCCGGGCGATCGCCGCGCAACGTGGCGCACTCCTCCCGGGAGGGCGGGAACGAAAAGTCCGGAATCTCGTCCAAAGCCTCCCCGAGGAGCAGCACACGGCGGAGCTCGCGACCCGTGCGGCCCTCTCTGCCTGGGGAAACTCGATCCCGCGCGCCCAGACCCGCCGGGCAGCGCGCTCCCGACAAGACAGAGAGATCCGGTAGAGGGACTACCGCAAGCCGGGAGTTCCGTCGCCCCGCCGGGGCGGCCGCCAGCCAGAGGACCCGGCGACCTTCTGCGCCGAGGGAACCGAACCGAAGTTCCGGGCGCAGCGCACCTGAGAAGACCGGGCGTAGGACACCGGAGAAGTCCGGACGGAGAACGCCGGAGAGAAGGGGTCCCGAGCTCGGGGAGAGGTGGGGGAGGGCCCCGAGAGCACCCGGACCGAGGCGAACAGACGCGACGAGGGGCCCTGGGCGAACAGACACCGAGACGAGGGGCCGCGGACGAACCGGCGAGTCGAGGGGCGGCGGGAGACGCGGAGAAAGCGGAACTGCGAAATCAGTGCCGTCGCGACCGTCCCGGGGCCGACCGAGCGGACGACGCGAAGAGTTCCCGCGGAACTGGGGAAGCGTCGCACGCCGCGGCGCACGTGCGTTGAGTTTCGAAGATGTCCGCGCAGACGAGCGCGACAGCGGCCGAGGTCCGCAACACAGGGGACCGAGACCCGAGCACCGTCCGACACGGCCGTCGGAGTCGAGCCGAAACGGCGGAGACCGCGCGAGGGGTGGACCGACTCGGCGTCCCGACAAAGGTCGTCCCGAGAAAGGTCGTGCCGAGAAAAGTCGTCCCGACAAAGGTCGTGCCGAGAAAATGCGACCGCCCGGCCTACAGGATCGACCCCCCGCCAAGCGCGTGCAAACGCGCAAGAGAGAAGGGCTCCCGCAGGCGCGTGGTGGCGCGCCTGTAGGCACTTCGCGGCGCTCCCGATTCTCCGACGAGGCCGATCTGCCCCGAGAGGTGACAGAAGAAATATTGCGAGTCGTCGGACGCGACCACGGCCGCCGGCTCGTCAGAGATCTCGCACGGGCGACCTACGCGTACGAGCACGACCGCTACCACGACGCATTCCGGATGACCCGGCCGCTCGTCGACCTCGTTCCCGAGTCGGCGTCGGTGCGCGAGCTCCACGGGCTCGTCTGCTACCGGCTCGGGCGTTGG
The DNA here is from genome assembly GCA_963737015.1 of uncultured Acidimicrobiaceae bacterium. GTDB lineage: Bacteria > Actinomycetota > Acidimicrobiia > Acidimicrobiales > UBA8190 > CAVTQZ01. The sequence goes on from CAVTQZ010000001.1 coordinate 835,829, forward strand.
CGCGAGGCGGCGAAGAACCTCGAGGAGTCGCGCGATCTGGCTGGCGGCGATGCGAGCCAGCTTCCCGTGATCATGGACTGCCGCCGTGCGCTGGGACAGCGGAACAAGCTGGAGGAGGCCTGGGGGGAGTTGCGTAGTGCGTCGCCGCCGGCGGATGTCCTGTCGGAGGGGCGCCTCGTCCTCGCGGCGCACCGTGCCGAACGCGCTGACCTCGACGGTGCCATCGACCTTCTCGTGTCCTCGGGCGCAGCGAGGCGCTTCGAGCATCCAGCCGAGCGCCACATAAGAGAGTGGTACGTGCTCGCCGATCTCTACGAGCGCGCCGGCGATCTGCCGCGCGCACGTGACCTTTTCGCGCGGGTGGCGGCGGCGGATCCCGAGCTCGCGGACGCACGTGTGCGTCGCGAGGAGCTCGGCTCGGCGCAGCGCAACCGGCGGCGACGGCCCGTTCGTCGCGACCAGAGGCCTTAGATTCCGGTGGTGCCTCCGGTCGTCGACCTGCGTAGCGACACGGTCACGAGGCCCACCGCGCAGATGCGGCGCGCGATGGCCGAAGCCGAGGTCGGAGACGACGGTTACGGCGAGGACCCGACGGTGCGGGCTCTGGAGGAGGCCTACGCCGAGCGGGTCGGCAAGGAGGCCGCAGTCTTCGTCCCTTCGGGGACCATGGCGAATCAGATCGCGCTGCGCGTCCTGTGCCCTGGGGGAGCGCTCGTCGTCGCGGGCCGGCGCCAGCACATCGTCATCTACGAGCACGGGGCCGCCGCGATGAACGCGGGAGTTCAGTTCCATCTGGTCGACGACGAGACGGGGGTCTTCGCGCCCGAGGCGGTGTCCTCCGCCGTCGAAGGCGCGTCGCATCATCAGCCACGCGTGGGCCTCGTCTGCGTCGAGCAGACGCACATGCCGGCGGGCGGTGTGCCGTGGACTGTCGACGACCTCGACGCGGTGGCGCTGGCCGGCGGTGGGGTGTCGCTGCACATGGACGGTGCACGGTTGTTCAATGCGGAGGTGGCGACGACGATCCCCGCACGGGAGTTCGCCTCGCGCGCCACGACCGTAATGACTTGCATGTCGAAAGGACTCTGCGCACCGGTCGGGTCTCTTCTCGCAGGCGCTTCGGACGTCATCGAAGCCGCCCACACCGAGAGGCAGCGCCTCGGAGGTGGGATGCGCCAGGCGGGCGTGATCGCAGCGGCGGGGCTCGTCGCGCTCAAGGAGATGGTCGAGCGCCTCGAGGAGGATCACCAGCGCGCCCGGCGTCTAGCGGATGCAGTCGCAGAGCGCTGGCCCGATGCCGGATTCGATCCGACTTCCGTGCGGACGAACATCGTGGTGTTCGCTCACCGTGACACCGACCGGTTGATCGGGCACCTGAGGAACGAGGGGGTGCTCGGGGGAACGATCGCGCCCGGTGTCTGTCGTCTCGTGACACACAACGACGTCGACGACTCCGGGATCGAGCGCGCTTCGAAGGCGCTCGCCTGCGCTCCGTAACGGATGAAGACCGGATAAGCCGGATAAGCCGGGATAAGCCCGCATAAGCGCGATAAGACGCACAAGTAAGTCATGCAGGGGCTTTCCCGGTGCCAAGTAGGCTCGTGTGAAGCGGCACGCAGAGCCCTGGAGGAGGCCTTCTCATGGCAAGCGAGATCGAAACGCTGCTCGGCGACGAGGCAGAGTCGCTCCTCACATACGAGTGCAAGGGAGTGACCGCAGACGAGCTCACGCTTCCCGGCCCGGACTACATAGACAGAGTCGTGTTGGCAAGCGACCGCCCGATCCCCGTCGTGCGCAACCTCGCAACGCTCTACAACCACGGGCGTCTCGGCGGCACCGGTTACCTCTCGATCCTCCCGGTCGACCAGGGCATCGAGCACTCCGCGGCGGCGAGCTTCGCCAAGAACCCCGCCTATTTCGATCCCGCCAACCTGGTCGAGCTCGCTCTCGCGGGCGGGTCTTCAGCGATCGCCACGACACTCGGGGGGCTCGGGATCGTCGCGCGGCGCTACGCGCACCGGATCCCGTTCATCGTGAAGCTCAACCACAACGAGTTCCTCCACTACCCCAACCAGTACGACCAGGTGATGTTCGGGTCGGTCCGCCAGGCGGCCGATCTCGGCGCGATCGGGGTCGGCGCCACCATCTACTTCGGCTCCGACGAGTCGGACCGTCAGCTCCAGGAGGTGCGCACGGCCTTCGAGCTCGCCCACGACCTCGGCCTGTTCACCGTCCTGTGGTGCTACCTGCGCAACCCCGCGTTCAAGACCCCCGAAGCCGACTACCACCTCGCAGCCGACCTCACCGGCCAGGCGAACCACATCGGCGTCACGATCGAGGCGGACCTCATCAAGCAGAAGCAGCCGGAGAACAACGGCGGGTACAACGCGCTCAACTTCGGGCGTACGGACCCGCTCGTCTACGAGCAGCTCACCACTGACAACCCGATCGACTGGACCCGCTGGCAGGTCGTGAACTGCTATGCGGGCCGAATCGGGCTGATCAACTCCGGTGGCGAGTCGAAAGGGGCGGACGACCTCGCCCAGGCCGTGAGGACCGCCGTGATCAACAAGAGGGCCGGCGGGACCGGGCTCATAGTGGGCCGTAAGGCGTTCCAGAGGCCCATGGCCGAAGGGGTAGAGCTGCTCCACGGCGTCCAGGACGTCTTTCTCGATTCCTCCGTCACGATCGCCTGACCCTCCGGGGGCGACGGTAAGCTCGCCTCCAGAAGCCGCAACGGTGCGCAACGTGGCCGGGAGACGGCGCTCCTGAACGACGGCGCCTCGACGGACGCGGAGAAAACGGAGGACGCGTGTCCACCGCCACAGGACAACAGACGATCGAGCTCGACCGGGTCGTCATCCGCTTCGCCGGCGACTCCGGCGACGGCATGCAGCTGACGGGGATGCAGTTCACCACTGTCAGCTCGCTCTTCGGCAACGACACCGCGACGCTCCCCGACTTCCCTGCGGAGATCCGCGCTCCCGCCGGGACCCTCGCGGGCGTGTCGGCCTTCCAGGTCCACATCTCGGACCACGACATCCTCACGCCCGGGGACTCGCCGAGCGTGCTCGTCGCAATGAACCCCGCGGCCCTCCGCGCCAACCTCCACGCGGTGGCGAGCGGGGGGACTCTCATACTTAACATCGACGCATTCGAGGAGCGGGCCCTCGAGAAGGCCGGCTACAGGTCGAACCCGATCTCCGACGGGAGCTTGTCGAGCTACAAGGTCTACGAGATCCCGATGACGTCTCTCACCATGGAAGTGGGCAAGCAGGTCGGTGTGAAGCCGCGCGACGCGGAGCGCGCCAAGAACTTCTTCGCGCTCGGGCTCGTCAGCTGGCTCTACAGCCGGCCGGTCGACACGACGCTCGAATGGATCGCCAAGCGCTTCGCCACAGCGCCGCAGATCCTCGACATCAACACCCGCGCCTTCAAGGCGGGACACGCCTTCGGTGAGACCGCCGAGCTCTTCGAGTCGAACTACCAGGTCCGACCGGCAACCCTCAGGCCGGGGACCTACACGAACGTGACCGGGAACACGGCTCTGGCTTGGGGGCTGATCGCCGCGGCGCACCAGGCCCGGTTGCCGATGTTCCTCGGCTCGTACCCGATCACGCCGGCATCGGACATCCTCCACGAGCTCTCGAAGCACAAGGAGTTCGGGATCAGGACACTGCAGGCCGAGGACGAGATCGCCGGTATCGGCGCCGCGATCGGTGCGGCCTTCGGCGGCTCCCTGGGAGTGACGACGACGAGCGGCCCCGGGATCGACCTCAAGTCCGAGTCGATCGGGCTCGCCGTGAGCCTCGAGCTCCCGCTCCTCGTCATCGACATCCAGAGGGGCGGACCCTCGACGGGACTTCCGACCAAGACAGAGCAGTCCGACCTGCTTCACGCCATGTTCGGGCGCCACGGGGAATCCCCGGTGCCGATCGTGGCACCGCGAACGCCCTCGCACTGCTTCGAAGCGGTCTTCGAGGCGGTGCGCATCGCCGTGACCTACCGCACGCCGGTTTTCCTCCTGTCGGACGGATACCTCGCGAACGGTGCAGAGCCGTGGTCGCTGCCCGACGTCGCGAGCCTTCCCGAGCTGCACGTCGAGTTCGCGAGCGAGCCGAACCATGAAGAGGAAGACGGCCAGCGGGTCTTCTGGCCGTACGTCCGCGACGAGCGGACGATGGCGCGTCCATGGGCGATTCCCGGCACCGCGGGGCTCGAGCACCGCATCGGCGGACTCGAGAAGGAAGACGGCTCGGGCAACGTCTCGTACGAGCCCGCCAACCACGAGCGGATGGTGCGTCTTCGCGCAGAGAAGGTGGCACGCATCGCCTCGGACATAGAGCCCGTCGAAGTGGACGACCCGAGCGGGCTCGGCGGGGCGCCGGTCCTCATCCTCGGGTGGGGGTCCACCTTCGGTTCGATCGCAGCGGGCGTACGACGCGTGCGGGCGAGAGGCCTCGAGGTCGCCCATGCGCACCTGGTCCACCTCAATCCGTTCCCTTCGAACCTCGCCGAGGTCGTGCGCGCATACGACAAGGTGCTCATCCCCGAGGCGAACCTCGGGCAACTGGCGAAGCTCATCAGGGCCGACTTCCTCGTCGACGCGAAGTCCCTGACGAAGGTTCAGGGGATCCCGTTCAAGGCGGCGGAGATAGAGGAGAAGGTGCTCGAGATGCTCGGAGTGGACCCGAAGGTGAGCGAAGCCGAGGAGGACGTGGCGAGCTGATGACCGACACAGCGGTACCCGCCACCACGAGAAAGGACTGGACCTCGGACCAGGAGGTCCGCTGGTGCCCCGGCTGTGGCGACTACTCGATCCTCGCCGCGCTCCAGATGCTCATGCCCGAGCTCGGGGTCCGTAGGGAGAACACCGTCTTCATCTCGGGCATCGGATGCGCGGCCCGCTTCCCGTACTACATGAACACCTACGGCATGCACTCGATCCACGGGCGGGCACCCGCCGTGGCAACCGGGCTCGCGGTCACGCGGCCGGATCTAGACGTCTGGGTAGTGACCGGGGACGGTGACTCCCTTTCGATCGGCGGCAACCACCTGATCCACGCGCTGCGCCGCAACGTGAACTTCACCATCCTTCTCTTCAACAACCAGATCTACGGACTCACGAAGGGGCAGTACTCGCCGACCTCCGAGCAGGGCAAGGTCACGAAGTCAACACCGTTCGGCTCGCTCGAGACCCCGTTCAACCCGATCAGCCTCGCGCTCGGGGCGGAGGCGACGTTCGTGGCACGCACCCACGACATGGACCGTAAGCACATGCAGGAGACCTTCCGGCGCGCTCACGAGCACAAGGGCGCCGCGTTCGTCGAGATCTACCAGAACTGCAACGTCTTCAACGACGGCGCGTTCGAGAGGATCACCGGCAAGGAGGTACGGGCGGACAACCTCATTCCCCTCGTCCACGGGGAGCCCATCCGCTTCGGCACCGACGGCCGGCACGGAGTCGTCCTCGACCCCGACGGACGCCTTCGAGTGGTGGAAGTCGCGGAGGTGGGGGAGGAGGCGTTGTTGGTGCACGACGAGCGGCGCGAGGACCCGGGTCTCGCGTTCCAGCTGTCGCGCCTGGCGCGCGGCCCCTACGAGCCGACCCCCATCGGTGTCTTTCGCGCGGTCGAGCGTCAGGAGTACGGCGAGGCGATGACGCGCCAGCTTCTCGAGGCGAACGAGCGAAAGGGCCCCGCAGACCTCGCCGCCCTCCTCACCTCCGGCGGCACCTGGACCGTGAAAGGCGGCTGAGCGCGGCGCTCAGGGGACGCGCAGATCCCGGCGCTTCGCCGCGTCGCCGCGCTCTTCCTCTGAGAGGTCCGCCAGGGCGACGGGGCGGACCAGCCCGAAGTGGCCCTCGACTGGGCATCGCTGGAACCTCGTCCACCCGAGGCGCAGGGCCTTGAACGAAGCGCCCGGTATCCAGATCGTGGTGAAGAGGTGGCCGCGCCCGCAGCGGACCACCACGTTGCCTCCCAGTCCATAACCGTGTCTGGCCACCGCGGACGTCTCGACGGCGAGCGACCCGAGGGCCGCGACGGTCGCGACGGCGCGTGATCTCGATCGTGATCGTGCATGTCCTTCGCTCATGCGTTTCGCGCGTGCGGAGTCTCCCGGTGACGCACGATCACCACCGGACAAGCCGCGTTGGAGGCGCAATGCTCGCTCACCGACCCGAGCAGCATCCCGGCGAAGGCGCCGTGACCGCGGCTGCCCACGACGAGGAGGTCCGCTCCCTCCGACTCCGCGACGAGGACCGGAGCGGGATGGCCCTCTACGACCTCCTGGCGAACCTCCACGTCCGTGTCCGGGCCGAGCTCGCGTTCGATGACGTCGGACAGAGATTTGCGAGCCTCGATCTCAGGGTCGAAGTCCGGTGGCCACAGAGGCGCCCACCCGGACGAGGTCGGGAGGTACCAAGTCGAGACCACCTTCAGAGGCGCGCCCGTAAGTCGCGCCTGGGCGGCGGCCCAGCGAAGGGCGTCGACCGAGGACTCCGAGCCGTCGACGCCGACGACGATCAGTGTCATACGGCCAAGGATAAGGACCGCGGGCTTGCCGCTCCGGGGAAGGACGCTTCAGGCGGAGACCGAGGAGCGCACCGGGCCGACCAGGTGGCCGAGTTGGAGGTGCGGGTCGACGAGGAGCTCCTCGACCTCTGCCGCCGGTTGCGGGTACCCGATCAGGTACCCCTGGGCCCGGTCACAGCCGAGACGCCGAAGCTCCTCGAGGGCGATCTCCGTCTCCACGCCTTCTGCGACGGCGCTGATCCCGAGTGAGTGTGCGAGAGAGATGATGGCGCTCACGATCACCGAGTCGTCGGCTTCCTCGCCCAGGCCGTCGACGAACGAGCGGTCCACCTTGAGCGAGTCGATGGGGAATCGCTTCAGGTACGAGAGCGACGAATAGCCGGTGCCGAAGTCGTCGATGGAGATCCGTACCCCCAGCGACTTGAGCGCCCGGAGCACCTCGGCCGAGCCGGTCGCCTCGCCCATGAGGGTGCTCTCTGTGAGCTCGAGGCAGACGGAGGCCGGCTCTATCCCGCTCGAGACGACGTCCGATTCGATCTCGCTCACCAGGTCCGGATTAGCCAGCTGGCGCGGGGAGATGTTCACGTTCACCTCGATCGTGCGCCTGTTCGCCGCTTTCGCCGCCTCGTTCCACTCCGCAGCCTGGCGGCACGCGCGGCTGAGCACCCAACGGCCTACCGGGATGATCAGGCCGTGCTCCTCTGCGAGCGAGATGAAGTCGTCCGGTCGCAGAAGCCCTCTCTTCGGATGCTCCCACCGCAAGAGCGCCTCGACGGCCACGACGGAACCCGAGGAAAGCTCGACGATGGGCTGGTAGTGGATGCGGAACTGCTCCTCTGCCAGAGCGGAGTGGAGCTCGTTAACGACGTGGAGGCTGTCGAGAGCCACGGCATGACTGTTGATGTCGAACACCTCGATGCGGCCGCGGCCGGCCTCCTTTGCGAGGTACATGGCGGTGTCCGCGTCGCGAAGCATCCCCTCCGCCGAGACAGATCCACTCTCGGGCGACATGACGACACCGATGCTCGCCGTGACGAAGACCTGGGTCTGCTCGAGGGTGAAGGGACGCTGCAGGTCTTCGAAGACGCGCCGCACGGCGTCGAGCGCGTCCTCCTCACTGAGGTCCTCCAACAGAATCGTGAACTCGTCTCCGCCGAATCGCGCGACGGTGTCGCCGTCGCGAAGCGAATCCCGAAGGCGCTTCGAGACCGCCTTCAGCAAGTCGTCGCCGGCGCTGTGCCCGAGCCCGTCGTTCACCAGCTTGAAGCGGTCGAGATCCAAGAAAGCCACCGCGACGGGCAGTCTCTTTCGCTCAGCCCGGCTGAGTGCCATGTTCACACGGTCCATGAAGAGCACACGGTTGGGAATGCCGGTGAGAGGGTCGTGGATCGCTGCGTGCTCCAGGCGCTCTCGCAGCGACCGCTGCAACGTGATGTCCTGGACCTGTCCGATCAGGTACCGCGCCCTGCCGGTCGAGTCCCGGACCGCTGAAGCGTGCACCGATGCCCACACGATGGTGCCGTCCGGCCGGATGTAACGGTTCTCCACCTCACATCCCTCGGACGTGCCCTCCACGACGCGGCGCAGCTCGACGTGTTTGCGTTCCCAGTCGTCGGGGTGCGTGAGCTCGCGGATGGTCCGGCCGACGAGGTCCGCGGCGGGTCGTCCGACGATCGATTCGTAGGCACGGTTGGGACGCAGGATCACGCCGTCGGTCGTGGCCAGCGCCATACCTATCGGGGCGTCTTCGAACGCGCTCTGGAACAGCTCGTGAGCCTCGAGCAGGTCCGTGATGTCGTGGAGGTTCCCGACGATCCCGCCCACGTCGGGATCGTTCAGGTGGTTGCTGACCGTTGCCTCGAAGTGCCTCCATTTGCCCTTGCTGTCGCGTATTCGGACGTGCATGCAAAGCGCCTCCGAGGGGTCCTCGGAGAGCTGGTCGAATTGCACCTTCATGCCTTCGATGTCGTCTGGATGGAGGAAGGCGGCCATGGAGCACCCGTAGTAGGGCTCTGAGGCAATTCCGAGCACACGCTCGAAGGCGGGGCTCGCGTACTTGAGGGCGCCGTTGCTCTCGGTGACGAGGATGACGTCGGTCGCGTTGTGGACGAGCGCCTTGAAACGGGCCTCGGACTGGCGGAGGTCCGTCTCCACGTTCTCGCGTGCTGCGGTGGCGCGGCCGAGAATGCCGATCGTGAGGAGAGTGCCGAGGAGGCTCAGTCCGGCGAGCCCGTGTACGAGGGGCTGGCGGATGAGGGTCGGCGCGATCCCGAGCCCGATGGCGCTCTGGCCGAGGACCATCCAGACGACGGTCCAGCGCATCATCCACCTGGTGGCCCTCGAACCGAAAAGAGTGAGTGCCGAGCCGCAGCCGAACACGAACCCGATCGACATGATGGGACCCCACCCCGTCGCGTACGCGACGACGGTGATCACCCCCATGTTCACGCCTATGTAGAGAGGCGAATGCCACGGGCGCTTGGAATCTCCCCAAAACGCGGCGGACAGGATTGCGATGGCGCCCCCGCCGAGGACGAGGACGACATACACCCAATAGGGGAGGCTCGCGATCAGATTGAAGTAACGAAGGACACAGAAGGTCGCCGCGACCGGCAGGTTCGACAGCATCTCCAGATCGAGCGTTCGGCGCCCGATGCGAGCCCAAATACTCTCGGGCGCGCCGGCGTTCTCGAGCACAGGTCTCGGCTCGCCTTCCACCGAGATCTCATCGGCGTCGGCGCCTCGATGCTTGACCGTACGTAGCCGCTGAGCTGGGCTGCTGAGTCAGGCTCGTGATTGGTGGGGGCCTCTAGCCCTCGAGCCGTCTGAAGACCATCCCCGTCCTGGGCTTCGGCCGGAAGAACGTGCTCTTAGGTGGCATGCGTCTGCGTTCGTGTGCCCAGGCCGATATCTGGCCGACCGTCACCGGGCGTACGAGGACGGCGGCGTCGGCTCCTCGTGATGCAACCTCCTCGAGTGCCTCTTCGGGGTCGGGCGTGTAGGTCGCCTTCGCTTCGGGCACCTCCTCGAGCGCGAGAGTGACGAGGCTCGAATCGAGGTCCGAGCGCGCCGCGCGAAGCGCTTCCTCGCGCGGTTTCAGCACGAACAGTCCCTCGACTGTGGCGAGCACGAGCTCACGCCGGGCGACGAGCTCGTCGGCCACCTGCTTGGTGGGCGGCCCGGCGGGTACCGACTCGAACCACCGGCCGAAGGCCGCGAGCGGTTCGGAGCCCGGGGGAAAGCCGCGGATGACGCGGTGGATCGGTCCGACGGACAACTGGTCCTCGGACAGCTCCACCACGAGCGCCATGACCAAGTCGTGGCCGGCGGGGACCTTCCCGTTCTTCTCCCGTTGCTCCTGCCGGTACGCGAGGGCGGTCTCGTATCGGTGATGGCCGTCCGCGATCACGACGGGGGAACGAGCCACCGCGTTCTGAATCTCCTCGATCGCGGCGCGGTCGTCTATGACCCACAGCTCGTGGCGTACGCCGTCGTCGTCGGTGCCCGCGGCGTCGGCGGGCGCGTCGACGGTGTAGCTCTTCGCCAGTCCGGGGGTCAGCGACAGGCCCCAGATCGGGGAGAGGTTGGCCCTGCACGCCCTCAGAAGCTCGAGCCTGTCGGTCATGTCCTTGCGCATGGTCTGCTCGTGCGGCAGGACGTCGCCCCCGCTCGGCTCGAGTGCGAGCGCGCCGAGCACCCCGGTCGTGGCCATTCCTCCCGTGTCGGTCATCCGGTACACGTACATCGAGGGGCTGTCCCGCTCGAGCGTCTCCTGGTCGATCCAAGCTCCGAACAGGCGCGCTGCCGAGCTGTAGCGGTCGAGCCCGTGGGCGGGGTCGTCGACGGGAAGCTCGACATGGATCGCGTTGGCCGGATGGCGGGCGGCGAGCCTCTCGCGTTCTTCGGGACCGACGACGTCATAAGGAGGGGCGATCACCTCATCGAGGGTGATGGCGCGCCCATAGCGGAATCCCGGGAAGGGCTCGAAGCGAGGCACGTCACTGCGTACCACACGCCCAGGAAACGACGCCTTTTAGACTCCGGTCATGCTGGCCGAAGCCAGGGGGGCCGAGCCCGCCGAGCACGCAGAGCACGCAGAGCACGTCGAGGCCCCAGATCCCGCCGAGGACGTCGAGCCCGCCGAGGACGTCGGCGTCGACCGGATCCTCACAGTCCCGAACGCGATCACCGTGGTGAGGCTCTGCTGTGTCCCGCTGTTCGCTTGGCTGCTCTTCGGCGCCCACCGTCAGACTGCTGCCGCGGTCCTGCTCGCGGTGCTCGGAGCGACCGATTTCGCAGACGGTTACGTGGCGCGGCGTTGGCATCAGGTCTCGACCGTCGGCAAGGTCCTCGATCCGACGGCCGACCGTGTCCTCGTGGCGACCGCCGTCATCTCGGTGATCGTCCGCGGGGCGGTGCCCCTGTGGTTCGGCGTCGCGACGGTGGTGCGCGAGGCGCTCGTCTCCGCCACGGTGTTGGTCCTGGCCGCCCTCGGGGCCGAGCGGATAGACGTGCTCTGGGTCGGCAAGGCCGCCACGTTCGGGCTCATGTTCGCCTATCCGACCTTCCTGCTGGCGTACGGCACGGCGTCGTGGCAACACCCTTTCCTGGTTATCGCCTGGGTCGCCGGCATCCCGGCCCTCGCTCTGGCGTGGGTCGCCGCGATCCTCTACGTACCGGTCGCGCGCCGCTCCCTCGTCGCGGGGCGCGCAGCCCGCCGGCGCGAATTGGGCTTACCGACAGCGTGAGTCAGCTCCCGAGACCGCCACGACAGTCAGGTGGAATGATGCTCCGATGAAGGCGGTCATCATGGCGGGGGGTGAGGGCTCCCGGCTTCGCCCGCTCACATCGAGCCAGCCGAAGCCGATGCTGCCGATGGCCAACCGCCCGATGATGGAGCACGTCGTCGGTCTGCTCAAGCAGAACGGGTGCGACGAGATAGTCGTCACGGTGGCCTTCATGGCGAACGTGGTCCGCAGCTACTTCGGCGACGGCTCGGAGTTCGGTGTCAGGATCGTGTACACGACCGAGGAGACGCCGCTCGGCACGGCGGGCTCGGTGAGAAACGCCAGGGAGCAACTCGGCGAACGGTTCGTCGTGATCTCCGGCGACGTCCTGACCGACATCGACCTGAGCGCCGTCATCGATTACCACGCGTCGAAGGGTGCCCTCGCGACGATCGCTCTGAAGGCCGTCGAGAACCCTCTCGAGTTTGGGATCGTGATCACCCGTGAGGACGGATCGATAGACCGATTCCTCGAGAAACCCACTTGGGGGCAGGTCTTCAGCGACACGGTGAACACCGGTATCTACGTTCTCGAACCGGAGATCTTCGACTTCATCGCCGAGGGGCGCCCGGTCGACTTCTCCGAAGAGGTATTCCCGAATGTGCTCGGAGCCGAGAAGCCCCTGTACGGCTACGTGGCCGGGGGCTATTGGGAGGACGTCGGGACCCTCGGCGCCTACCTGCGTGCGCACCAGGACATCCTCGACGAGAAGGTCCGTGTGGACGTCGGCGGATTCCCGCTCCGCCCGGGCGTCTGGCTGGGAAAGGGAGCGGAGGTGCATCCCTCGGCCGTCATCGAGGGCCCAGCGATCATCGGCGACAACTGCCACCTCGGCGCCGACACACGGGTGGGCGAGTACTGCGTCTTGGGCGCAAACGTCCGCGTCGGCGACAACGCCTCTATCACCAGGACGGTCATGCACGACAACGGTTTCGTGGGTACCGGGGTGAGGCTCGAAGGTTGCGTGCTCGGTCGTTCTTGCGATCTCCGGCAAGGCGCGCGCTGCGAGGAGGGAGTGGTCCTCGGGGACGAGACGTTCGTGGGCGCCCAAGCAGTCATCAAGGCCGGTGTGAAGGTGTACCCCTTCAAGACCGTCGAGGCCGGGGCGATCGTGAACACCTCGATCGTCTGGGAGTCGCGTGGTGCGCGCAGCCTCTTCGGCCGTTCGGGCATTAGCGGCCTCGCTAACGTCGACATCTCGCCGGATCTGGTCATGCGGCTGTCGATGGCATGGGCCAGCACCCTGGAGAAGGGTGCGACGATCACGGCCTCCCGTGACACGTCCAGGGCCGCACGTGTCCTGAAGCGCGCGATCATGGTCGGCTGCAACGCCGCCGGGGTGAGCGTCGACGATCTCGAGGTCGCCACGGTCCCCGTCACCCGCTTCCAGGTCTGCTCAGGCCAGAGCCTCGGAGGCACCACGGTCCGGCTCCTCGAGGACGACCCCGAGTCGGTGATGATCCGCTTCTTCGACGCCGACGGCACCGACATCGCCGAGACGACGCAGCGCAAGATCGAGCGCCTCTACCATCGTGAGGAATTCCGCCGGGCCCTCGGGTCGGAGATCGGGGACATCGGGTTCCCTCCTCGGACCCTCGAGTACTACACGGCCGCTCTCACCGGCGCTGTCGACGTCGAGTCAGTAGCCCGGGCCGGCTTCAAGCTCGTTCTGGACTACTCCTTCGGGACTGCGAGCTTCGTGATGCCCAACGTGCTCGCGAAGCTCGGGTCCGACGTCCTCGTGGTCAACCCGTACGCCGTCACGGCCGCGGCTGCACCAGGTGACCGGATGGGTGCGGCGCACAACGTGGCCGATCTCGTCCGAGCGTCCGGCGCACACCTGGGCGCAGTCATCGACCCGGGAGGCGAGCGGATCACGCTCGTCGACGACGAGGGCCGTGTGCTGAGCGACAACGAGGCGCTCCTGCTGCTGCTCGAGCTGGTTGTCAACGCCAATCCGGGGGCGAAGGTGGCGCTGCCGGTAGCGGTGCCTTCGGTGGCCGAGCAGATCTGTGCCAGCGCCGGGGCCGAGATCGTGTGGACGAAGCTCTCCGCCGCTCACCTCATGGAGGTTGCGAGCAGCGGCGAGGTGTCGTTCGCCGCAAGTCAGCTCGGAGGCTTCATCTTCCCGGGCTTTCTCGCTGCCTTCGACGCGGTCGCCACGCTCGTCCATCTGCTTGCGCTGCTCGCGGCGACCGGGGACCGTCTCTCCAAGCTCACGGCGGCGATATCACCGGTGCACATCGCTCACGAGGAGGTGGTCACACCCTGGGAACAAAAGGGCACGGTCATGCGAACCGCGGTCGAGCGCTCCAAGGGCAAGCCGGTCGTTCTCGTCGACGGAGTCAAGCTGCCCGAGCCCGACGGCTGGACGCTCGTGCTGCCCGACCCCGAGGAGCCGCTCACCCATGTTTGGGCGGAGGCGTCGTCCGACGCCGCCGCGCGTGGCAGGGCTCAAGAGCACGCGGTGCGGATCCGCCAGAGCCTGCGTTGAGCAGAATGCGGCGCCTTCGGGGTGCGAAGTATCGTCCCGAAGGTGAACATCCCCGATGATCTTCGTTACACCTCGGACCACGAATGGGCACGCCTTGAAGATAAAAAGGTCCGGGTGGGTATAACGGACTACGCACAGGATGCGCTCGGCGACGTGGTGTTCGTTTCTTTACCGGAAGTTGGGTCGAAGGTTGACGAAGGTGGTGTCCTCGGAGAGGTCGAGTCGACCAAGTCGGTTTCGGAAATATATGCACCCGTCGCCGGGGAAATTGTCGCGGTGAACACATCTCTGCCCGACTCTCCGGAAAAACTGAACACCGATCCCTATGGTGAAGGTTGGATTTGCGAAATATCGCCCACCGAGGCCGGATCCACGGAGCGCCTTCTCGACGCGGCCGGATACGCCGCTCTCGTATCGACCTAATTGTCTGCGGATCGTCACAACATCGCGCTCTCTCGGCGATTCGAAACGAGCGCCGGACGATGACAGAGTTGGCTGAGGGTGGCCTTGCGGCGGACGAAGCCCGAGGCGTGAGGGGCTAGCGTGGACGAGGTGTTTTGCAACAACTGCGGGCACAAAAACCCTCCCGACGCCAACTTCTGCTCCTCCTGCGGAGCGGTCCTCTCGGCGCCCGGGTCGGAGACCACGGTCGCGCTGCATCCCGTGGAGCCGCAGGGCGACGTCAGTGAGGATGAGATCACGGTCACTCTTCCCGACAGGCCCAGTGGCGCGGGACTCCTCGTCGTGAAGAGGGGACCGAACTCGGGAGCGCGTTATGTCTTGGATTCCGGTGTGACGCGCGCAGGCCGGCATCCCGAAAGTGACATCTTCCTCGACGACATAACCGTGTCGCGACGTCACGCAGAGTTCGTCCGTAAGGACGACGGGTACATCGTTCGCGACGTCGGATCGCTGAACGGAACCTACGTCAACCGCGAGCGCATCGAGGAGGCGACACTCTCGTCGGGAGACGAAGTTCAGATCGGAAAGTTCAAGCTCGTGTACCTCGCGGCAGCGGACGAGTGATCAGGTGACGACGGGACGTACCTATCTCTCCATAGGGGACGTGCTTACGCTTCTTCGGCGTGAGTTCCCCGATGTCACGATCTCCAAGATCCGCTTCCTGGAGAGCCAGGGCCTGGTGGACCCGGAGAGGACTCCTTCGGGCTATCGCAAGTTCTACGAGCACGACGTGCAGAGGCTTCGCTGGGTCCTGCGACAGCAACGCGAGCACTTCCTCCCCTTGAAAGTGATCAAGGGCCGCCTCGAGCAGGAATCCTCGCCTTCGCGTGGGGGGAACGGAAACGACGCCGCGCACTCAGACGAAGCGCTGGTGCAGGGCCGCAGGGGCGGGGCTGCCCACCCCGAGCCCGCCGGTGGCGGCGGCACCGATACCACCACCTCCGAGGCCGAGGAGGGTCCACAAGGGGCGGAGCCGGCCCTCGTCGGGGCCCGGACAGGCCCTGAGAGGGTGGCCGAGGGCACGAGCACGGGTTCGCCGAGCACATTCCATCCGAGTGGGCCTCCGGCCGAGCCCCACGTGAGGCCCCTGACGCCCGCTGAACGCCGACGTGGCCAGCTGAGGGACCGTCGGGGGCAACACGCGCAGACGGCGCCGGGTGGTGGCGATGTGCCCGAGCCGTCGGCCACGGGCTCGTCCCCGGCGACCACGATGGCAACCGTCCACCGCCTGCCCCAGGACGCCGGGGCGACGGCCGGCGCCGAACCAGGCTCCGTCGAGGCCACTCCGGCAGCTGCCGAGGAAGCCGCCGCCTCGTTCGGGGGCATGAGCATGACGCTCGACGAGCTCGCTCAGGCGTGCGGTCTCGAGCCCGCACAGGTCGGTGCCCTCGAATCCTTCGGTCTCATAACCAGCCGGGCCATCGGAGGATCCGCCTACTTCGACGAGGACGCGCTCGAGGTGTCGAAGATCGCCGCTTCCTTCGCGCGCCATGGTGTCGAACCCCGCCACCTGAGGATGCACTTGCTGGCTGCACAACGCGAGGCCGGATTCATCGAGCAGATCGTCCTGCCGTTGTTCAAGCAGAGGAACCCGGCTTCGAGGCAGAGGGCTCACGAAACGGTCTCGGAGCTGTCGGCTATGGGACAGGAACTGCGGGCCGTCCTGCTGAGACGGACCATTCGCGATCTCCTGGGGGGCTGACAGGAATCAGTGTCAGCAAACCGGTGATGGGCGCGAGCGAGGGGCAGAGCTCGTCGGCCGAAGTACCACAGCGTGACGCAACGATCCTGCACGACCGTGAACACTTGCGCTCGGCAGCCGTGCGTCTGGGATCCGAGCTCACAGAGGCATACGGTCATGTCTCGCCCCGCGCGATGCCTCAGGCTGACGACTCTGCTGCGGGACAGCGGGCGCTTCTCTTGGTCGCCGTCTTGAAGGGGAGCATCTTCTTTCTCGCCGATCTGGTGCGCCACGTCTTTGCACCGTGCGAGGTCGACTTTCTCGGCATCTCCTCTTATGCGGCTGGGACGGGCAGGGTCCGGATCACGAAGGACCTGGACGGGGACATCGCCGGCCGCGACGTCGTGCTCGTCGAGGACATCGTGGACACGGGCCTCACCAGCACTTATGTGCTCGGCGAGCTGCGGAGGCGCGAACCGGCGAGTCTGGAGATCTGCACCCTCTTCGACCGCCGCGCGCGCAGGATCGTTCCCGTGCCCCTGCGCTTCGTGGGATTCGAGGTGGCGGACGACCTTCTGGTCGGTTACGGCCTCGATGTCGCTGGTCGGTACCGTAACCTTCCCTTCGTCGCGGCAGGGGACAGACGTCGGCTGGATTCGGACCCTGATGCGTATGTAGGCGACCTCTACGGGCGGTAAGTTTCAGGCATGGTCGAAGTCCGGCTGAGCGCGGTAAGGGTTGATCTCCAATCGAACACACCCGTTCTGCTTCTGACCGAGGCGGAGGGCCTCGGAAGGACCCTTCCGATCTTCATCGGAGCCCCGGAAGCGACCGCGATCGCATTCGCGATACAGGGCGTGAGCCCGCCCCGGCCGATGACACACGACTTGCTTCGCGACGTGGTGGAAGCGCTCGGTGCACAACTGGAGCGCGTGGTGATAACCGAATTGCGCTCTGCTACTTACTACGCGGAGCTTCAGCTGAGGCGCGGCAACGGACCCCTGAGCGTGTCGAGCCGACCTTCGGACGCGGTCGCTCTGGCTGTCCGCATGGGAAGCCCGTTGTACGTGGCGGACGACCTGATGGAGGCAGAGGGGATCCTGCTCCCCACCGAGGACGACGAGCAAGATGGCGAGGCGGCCAACCCCGACGAGCTCGTGGGGGAGTTCAGGCAGTTCCTCGATTCGATCAGGCCGGAGGACTTCAGCTCCTGAGACGCGTCAGGTCCAGGGTATGGACGATGGTCCCCGCTTGCCTCACCATGGCCCTTGCGTCGTGCTCCGGCGGGAGCAGCAGCTCCCACCGCGCAGGGGGATCGTCGACCGGCTCCACATCCTCGGCTCCCACGACCTCGACGACTCAATCGAGCTCGGGCACGACGTCGGCCGCGGGTTCCACGACCTGTGCTGTGAACAATCTCGCCTTGAACGTCCTCGGCTCGGGCGGCGCGGCCGGCACCCTCGAGGTGACACTGGGCCTGCGCAACACCGCGACCACCTCGTGCACACTCGCCGGATACGCCGGTGCACAGTTGCTCGACGCGTCGGGCAAGCCCCTCCCGACAAAGGTCGTGCGGGGCGGCAGTTACTCCTTCACGAACTTCGCCCCCACCCGGGTCACCGTCGCAGGTGGGATGAGCGCCTACTTCAACGTCGGGTACTCGGATGTTCCGAGCGGTTCTCAGACGACCTGTTCAAGTGCCTCTCAGATCGAGATCACCCCTCCGGACGACTTCACGCAACTGACCACCGCTTTTCAAGCGACCGCCTGCAACGACGGCACCCTGACCTTCTCCCCGGTTTTCGGGTCGACCTCACCCGAGACCGAGACGACAGCTCCCGCCCATCCCTGACGGGGTGACGGGGCTCCCCCCGGCCCAACCGGGTCCGGGGGGTGGGCCCCAATAGGATTGAGCTTGTGCATGGCGGCCTTCTGAGGCGCCGCTCCCACGCGCCCAGACGTTTAACCGCTGCTTTGCGCGCCCCCGGGCACTTCCGGTGGAGAGCGACCTTGTCGAGCAGTGCCGGAGAAGTCTCACGGGTGGTCCGTTCCTGGACGCCCGAAGAGCGTGACGCCGTGCTCTACGCAACCTCCGCGCTCTTCGCCATCATCACTGCGGAAGCCTCGTCGATCGCGCTCTACAGGCAGTGGGGGGCGCTCGCCACCGGCCCCTACGCGTTCGCGGCGATCGCGTCGGCCCTAGCGGCGCGCTCACACCGTCTTCGAAATACCGCTGCGAGCCGAGGGGCCCCGCGTCGGGACGACGCGACAGCACGTTCGGGCGGCCACTCGTGGCACTGGACCGGTACGCGTACGACGATCTTCCTCGTGGTGCTCGTGGGCGCCACCTTGCTGCCGCTCTCACTCGAGGTGCTCTGGCGCACGACCACGAACGGCACAGCCCACGTCCAGCCGGAAGTGGCGGTGGTCGAACAGGCAGGGGAGCGGGTCGCCCATCGCCAAGATCCCTACCCGAACGTCGACGGACGACACTCGCACGTTCACGCTCCTCCAGGGCAGCCGGCCTACGACGAGTACAACCCCTATCTGCCGCTCATGTCCCTCTTCGGTCTGGCGCGAAGCACGCACGAGCCCCCGCGGCTCACCGACGCGCGTGTCGCGTTCTCACTCATAACGATGATCGTCGTCGTGGCGGCACTGGCGCTGTGCCGCGGACCGACGGGGCCGCGGGTCCTCGCCCTGCAGAGCATGACCGTGTTGCCCACGGCGGCGCTCCCACTCGCAACCGGGGGTGACGACCTACCGGTCGCCGCGTTCATGCTCCTCGCGCTCGTTCTCGTGCAACGGCGAAGACCGCTCGGCGCTGGCGTCGCGCTGGGAATCGCCGCCTCCATGAAGATCACAGCGTGGCCATTGGCGGCCATCGCCTTCCTGGCGGCGCGCGACAAAGACGGGAGGACCGGTAAGCGTCCCTCGCTCTGGCTCGTTGGCGGCATGGCCGCGGTCATGTTGCCGGCGATACTCCCGACGATGGCGGAGAACGTCTCTGCGTTCTTCGACAACGTCGTACGGTTCCCCCTCGGGCTCGCCGGGATCAGCTCGCCCGCTCAGAGCCCTCTGCTCGGCCATCTTGTCGTGTCACTGTTCCCGGGCATCCACCGGTTGTTCACGATCCTCGTGGCGTCGGTCGGAGGGCTCCTCTTGCTTTATGTACTCGTCCGTCGCACCCCGCAGTCTCCCGGCGCGGTCTCGCGATTGATCGGATGGGTGATGGCCCTTGCGATACTCCTCGCGCCCGCTACGCGTCTCGGGTATCTGCTCTATCCGATCAACTTCTTCGCGTGGGCATGGTTGCTCAACTCCGAGGACTCCCACGACCGGCGGATCCAGTCACAATCCGTGCCCTCAGAGGGGACGGGGGCGATAGACCTCGATCGCTCCGGTACCGGTGCGCAGACAGAACAAGCCCCGCGACCCCGGGAGCCGGCCGGTCTGGCCTAGACCGCTCAGTCGTCGTAGGAGTTCTCGTAGAGGCGCAGCGTGAAAGGCGTCCTGCCGCGAGCTCGAGCTCGAGCTCGTGAAGGTCTCCGGCATGACGGTGACCCCGATCTCCCATTCGTATCCGTTGCTACCGGGATGTTGTCCGACTATCCGGTACTGGCTCGTCCCGGCGACCTCTCCCTGACTGAGGAGGTGCCAAAGATCGGATCGCAGCTGCGCGCGGAAAAATGCGATCACGTCTGCTTGGGAAGCGGCAACGTCGAAGCTGATCGAGTGGTCGTACAGCCCTACACCGTTGTCGAGGACGGAGCCCGGCGAAAATCTGGATCCCGCCGGCAGGGCGACGGCCGCGAGGATGTCGGAAGGAGGAAGGCCCTCAGATGCGATAGGGGACAACGCCGTCGTCGCGGACTCCGCGCGAAGTGGGGATCCCTTCGCTGTCACTGCGGCTGCGGACTTCGACGGCCTCGGGCTCGGCCCACCTGTCAGACCCGCGGCAACCGCTCCGCCAATCAGGAGCACGAGCGCTATGCCGACCACGACCAGTGCCGGACGCGTGCTCGGGCCTGGAGGACGCGCTGCGGGCAGCGTCGTTTCCGGATCGGAGGGACCGTGTCCGTTTCCCGACGTGGGCGGAATCGTCGAGACGGCCGAGGACCTTTCGGATCGCTCCACGAGGAGAGTGTAAATAGTCTCTCTGCGATTGTGCTCGTCGGTGTCGCCACTGAGCGCGGTCGACGACGGTTTAGCAGCGGTGTTTTGACGCGAAGCGTGAGTATCTCTCTACAACTCGCGTTGACCGGCCGCGATGGCGGACTTACAGTGGTCTTGCGACAGTGTTTCGTGCCGACTGAACCGAATCGCGCGAAGCACAAGAGCACGGGGGGAAACAGGGGTAGGCCACGGGGGGCGACACAGATCAGCACGGGCGAGGTTTGGCTCACTGAAATGGTGAGCTCCGTGCGGGGATAGGGGCGACGGGCCCGGGGGCCCGTCGCCCCTGTTCTTTCCTTCGTCGCCTTTCTTCGAAGCGACGCCGCTTGCGCTTCGGCGCGTGTCACTGCTCTGCAGCGCGTCCTTCGTCGTCCCAACCGAAATGATCCAGGGGGCCGTGACCTTTCCCGAGCGTCCAGTTCGCTCCACCGCGTAACGCACATGTGACGAAGCTCTTCGCGTCCTCCACTGCACGCGCCAGCGGTCGGCCACGCGCGAGGAAGGCCGCGGCCGCAGCCGAGAGGGTGCAGCCGGTGCCGTGGTCGTTCGCCGAATCGACTCGGAGCCCGTCGAAGATCGTCGTCGTCGTGGCCGAACCTTCCTCACGGGTGATCAACACATCGGGTGAGCGGCTCGAGCGGATGTGTCCTCCTTTGACCAGTACCGCGCGCGCTCCGACTGCAACAAGGCGTTCGGCGATTGCCGCCATTTCATCGACCCCTCGCTGTTCTTCGGGGTCGAGGCCGGCGAGGATGGCCGCTTCGCGCACGTTCGGGGTGACGAGCAGAGCGTTGGGGAGAAGAAGCTCCAGGTAGCTGCGCAGGCCGGCTTCGTCGAGGAGGCGCCTTCCCGTGGAGGAAACGAGGACGGGATCGACGACGAGATTCGGTAGCTGCGCCTCCGCGGCACGTCGGGCCACCACGGCCACGTTCTCGGCACTCGCGAGCATGCCCGTCTTCACCGCTGAGATCGGCATGTCTTCCAAAAGCGCCTGTATCTGGAGGTCCACCATCTCCGGGTCGACCGTCCTCACGCCCAGGACCTCCGCGGTGTTCTGCGCGGTCACCGCGGTCACGACCGACGTACCGAAGACCCCCAGTGCCCCAAAGGTCTTCAAGTCAGCCTGCAGCCCGGCACCGCCACCGGAGTCCGAGCCGGCGATCGTCATGGCGACGGGTGGGTTCAGGGCTCTGGCCTTCCCTCCACCGGGCTCGAGGCGACGGCGGCCCACCGCCTAGGTATGCGCCCGGAAAGGCGCGCCTGGCGCCCGGCCTCCACCGCCAGGCGCACGGCGTGCGCCATGCGCGGCGCGTCCCTGGCACGGGTGATCGCGGACGCCACGAGAACACCGTCACAGCCCAGCTCCATGGCCTGAGCCGCCTCCGACGCCGTCCCGATGCCCGCGTCGACGATCACGGGGACGGTGGCCTGCTCGGCGATGAGCGCAATGTTGTTGGGATTGCGGATCCCGAGCCCGCTACCGATGGGCGCGCCGAGTGGCATGACCGCTGCGCACCCGGCCTCCTCCAGACGACGGGCGAGGACGGGGTCGTCGTTGGTATAGGGCAGTACCACGAAACCCTCGTCGCAGAGCTGGCGCGCCGCGTCGAGCAGCTCGACCGCGTCGGGCAGCAGCGTTTTCTCGTCGCCGATGACCTCGAGCTTTATCCAATTCGTGTCGAACGCCTCTCGAGCGAGCTTCGCAGTGAAAACCGCTTCCTGCGCGGTGAAGCAACCGGCCGTGTTCGGCAGGACGTCGACACCGCGCCGGCGGATCGTTTCGAGAATGCCCCCTGGCGCATCCGGGTCGAAACGCCTGACCGCCACGGTGGCCATCGAGGCGCCGGACGCAACGAGGACGACGTCCAGGATCTCGGTGTTCTGCACGCCACCGGTCCCGAGAATCAGCCGGGAACCGACCTTGTGCCCAGCAATGACGAGACCCTCGTCGTGGCGCTGTTCCATCCGCGCCCTATCCACCGGCCGTCGCGGTGACGATCTCGATCCTGTCGCCCGCGGCGAGCGCGGTTCGGGCCCACTGGCTTCGGGGCACCACCTCGCTGTTGCGCGCGACGGCGATCCCCTTCGCGGTCTCGCACAGGCTCTTCACGAGCGAATCGATCGTCGTGTCAGGTGCGAGATCCGTGGTGGTCCCGTTCAGCACGACGGGCAAAGTCGGTTCTGTCCGTCCGAGGGGAGCCGGATCTGCGGCTATCCAGCGCTCGCTCGGGCCGGTGCTCACCCGCTCCAGCTTTCTACCGGGCTGCCGGCGCCGTTGCGCGCGGTCTCGAACCGCGACGGCGAGAACGGCTTCATCTCCGCCGGCGGCTCGGCCCCTGTCAGGATGGCCGCGACGGTCTCGGCGGTCAGAGGCGTGAGCAGGATGCCGTTTCGGTAGTGCCCCGTCGCCACCACGAGGCCATCGGCACATTGCTGGGGAGGCTCTCCGACGATAGGCGCGTTGTCGGGCGATCCCGGCCTGAGGCGCGCCATGCTCTCGTAGAGATCGAGCTCGGCGATCGCCGGCACTACGCAGTGCGCGTCTCGAAGAAGCTCGTAGACGGCGCCGGCGGTCACCGAGGTGTCGAAGCCCCTCTCCTCGATGGTGGAACCGATCACGAGCGTGCCGTCGGCGCGGGGGACGAGATAGACGGCGGCCCCGTTCACGATGCCCCTCACCGGTCTGCGCGGGAGGGTGGCGAACGAGGGCTTCGTGGACTGTGGCATCCGGAGCCGGATGATCTGGCCTTTCACGGGCCGCACGGGAGGTCGTACCTCTCGTGCCAGTCCCTCCAGGTGTGCGGACCATGCGCCCGACGCGAGCACGACCGAGCGGGATCCGAGAAATGTCCCGTCCTCGAGGCGCACACCTTCGACCTGACCGCCTGCCGTCTCGATCGACTGGACAGCGCTCTCGTAGAAGGTGCAACCCGCCGTCCGGGCGGCCTCGAGGAGGGCGCGGACGAGAAGGCGATTGTCCACTTGATGGTCACCGCGAGCGAACATTCCGGCACGTACCGAAGGAGCGAGCAGCGGCTCGAGCTCGCGGACGCGTCGAGCCGTGAGCCACTCGACGTCCAAACCGATCTCCTTCTCGAACTCGAAGAGCTGCTCCGCCCATGCCCGGTCACCGTCGTCGAAGGCCGCGAGCAGCGTTCCGCTCCGGACGTAACCCACGGGCCTGCCGGTGCACGCCTCGAGATCTGCTGCGAACGCCGGCCAACGTTCGGCGGCGGCGAGGTTCAACGATACGAGGGCTTCTTCGCCGTAGTGGACCTCGCCGACCGGAGCCAGCATGCCCGCAGCCGCCCAAGAGGCGCCTTGTCCGGGCGAAGGGTCGACGAGGGCCACGTCGATTCCGGAGGTGGCGGCCTTCCAAGCTGTCGAGAGCCCGATGCTCCCACCTCCGACGACGATCGTCCCGTGCCGGGATTGCACTTCGTCGCGCCGCACTACCTGTATCCTATGGACGAGGCATCCGAGCAGTGCCGAGGGGGTGCTAGGGCCAACGTCGTCCCGGGCAGCAGCGTGCCTCTCCAAACGTGGCCAACCACGAAGGCGACCCGAGTGACGACGACACAGCCAATCTCCAAACGGGGTCTGTACGACCCCGCGTTCGAGCACGACGCGTGCGGCATCGCACTGCTGGCCGACCTGCACGGCCGTAAGAGCCATGTCCTCGTGGGTCAAGCTCTCGAGGCACTCGAGCACCTCGCGCACCGCGGCGCGACCGGCGCCGAGGTCGCCACGGGAGACGGCGCGGGGATCCTCATGCAGGTTCCACATGCGTTTCTGACTCAGAACGCGGGGGTGGAGCTTCCCGGGCCCGGACGATACGCGCCCGGTCTCGTCTTCCTGCCCACGGACCCCGACGACGCGGGGAAGGCCCGCCGGCGCGTCGAGGAGCTGGCCGCCGAGGAGCGCCTGTCGGTGCTCGGATGGCGCGAGGTTCCCGTAGAAGCGTCGGGGCTCGGGGCGTCGGCTCTAGCCAGCATGCCCGCCTTCGCAGAGATCTTCGTCGCGCCGAGCGGCTCCGAGGATCTCTCACCGCTCGAGATCGACCGACTGACTTTTTGCCTGCGCAAACGGATCGAACGCGAGGTCGACGGCGTCTACGTTTCGTCGCTCTCGGCTCGCACACTCGTCTACAAGGGAATGCTGACCGGGCACCAGCTACGGGAGTTCTTCCCCGACCTGAGCGACCCGACGATGGAGAGCGGGATCGCACTTGTCCACTCGCGGTTCTCCACGAACACGTTCCCCTCGTGGCCCCTGGCACATCCCTACCGCTTTCTTGCACACAACGGCGAGATAAACACCTTGCGGGGAAACCGCAACTGGATGAGAGCGCGCGAGGCGCTCCTCGGGAGCGAGCTCGTTCCCGGGGACCTCGAAAGGCTGTTCCCGATCTGCGAGCCGACCGCCAGCGACTCGGCGTGCTTCGACGAGGTCCTCGAGTTGCTCCACATGGGAGGCAGATCCCTTGCGCACGCTGTTCTAATGATGATCCCGGAGGCCTGGGAGAACCACGCTTCGATGGACCCGTCCCGGCGGGCGTTCTACCGCTACCACGCCTCGCTCATGGAGCCCTGGGATGGGCCCGCCGCGGTGGTGTTCACGGACGGGACGGTTGCGGGAGGTGTCCTTGACCGCAACGGCCTTCGTCCCGCGCGCTACTGGGTGACCGACGACGACCTGGTGGTGCTCGCATCGGAGGTCGGCGTGCTCGACATCGACCCGAGGAAGGTTGTCAAAAAGGGTCGTCTCGCCCCGGGGCGCATGTTCCTCGTCGACACGTCGCAGGGCAGGATCGTCGACGACGACGAGATCAAGGAGCGCCTCGCCTCCGAGCACCCCTACGCGAGCTGGCTCGAGAACCAAGTCGAGCTCGCTGATCTTCCGCCGAGGATGATGCTCACACCTCAGCACGCCTCGGTCGTCACGCACCTGCGCCTCTTCGGCTACACGAACGAGGAGCTGCGAGTGATCCTCGCACCCATGGCGAAGAGCGGCGCCGAGCCAATCGGATCGATGGGCAACGACGCGGCCATTGCCGTCCTCTCCGACAAGCCGCGCCTTGTCTACGACTACTTCACCCAGCTGTTCGCTCAGGTCACGAACCCACCACTCGACGCCATCAGAGAGGAGCTCGTCACATCGAACCGGTCGAAGCTCGGACCCGAGGGAAACGTGCTCGAGCCAAGGGCAGAGTCGTGCAGGCAGATCATCCTTCCCTATCCGGTCATCGACAGTGACGATCTCGCAAAGCTCCGCTATGTGAACGAGCACGGCGAGACACCTGGATTCGAGGCCTTTGCGATCGACGCGCTTTTCGACGCTTCAGGCGGGGGAGAGGGCCTCGCAGCTGCCATCGAGGACGTGAGAAGGCGGGTGAGCATCGCCATATCTCTCGGGGCGAACATCTTGATCCTCTCCGATCGCAACTCCACAGACAAGATGGCCCCGATCCCGTCCCTTCTCGTCACAGCGGCTGTCCACGAGCACCTGGTTCGCGAGAAGACCCGCACGAGGGTGGGGCTCGTCGTGGAGAGCGGAGACGCTCGAGAGGTCCACCACATCGCCCTGCTCATCGGTTTCGGCGCTTCGGCCGTGAACCCTTATCTGGCCCTGGAGGCCGTGAACGACATGATCGCCACGGGGCTCCTGGAGGGTGTGACGCCACGCCAGGCCCGCGCCAACTTCATGAAGGCCTTGTCGAAAGGCGTCATCAAGACGATGTCGAAGATGGGGGTCTCGACCGTGGCGTCGTACACGGGAGCCCAGATATTCGAGGCCGTGGGACTCTCCACCGAGGTGGTGGACGAGTACTTCACCGGGACGACGAGCAGGATCGGTGGCGTGGGGCTCGACGTGCTCGCGCAGGAGGTGATCGCCCGGCACGGGCTCGCGCACCTGCACCGACCGACCGAACGTGCCCATCGCGAGCTCGAAGTCGGGGGGGATTACCAGTGGAGACGCGAGGGGGAGATCCACCTCTTCAATCCGAAGACCGTCTTCAAGCTTCAGCACGCCACGAGGGCCAAGCGCTACGACATCTTCAAGGAGTACACACGGCTGGTGGACGACCAGGCGCAGAAGCTCGCGACCCTGCGGGGCTTACTGGAGATGCGCGCAGACGTGCTCCCACCCATCCCAATCGAAGAGGTCGAGCCGGTTTCGGAAATCGTGAAGCGCTTCTCCACCGGCGCCATGAGCTACGGGTCCATTTCGGCCGAGGCTCACGAGACCCTCGCGATCGCGATGAACCGCCTCGGGGGGAGGTCGAACACCGGCGAGGGTGGGGAGGACGCCGAGCGTTTCGTTCCCGACGCAAACGGCGACCTGCGTCGCAGCGCCATCAAACAGGTCGCATCAGCTCGCTTCGGTGTGACGAGCGAGTACCTCGTCAACGCCGACGACCTGCAGATAAAGATCGCGCAGGGCGCCAAGCCCGGCGAGGGGGGGCAGCTCCCGGGTCACAAGGTGTACCCCTGGATCGCCAAGACGCGTTTTTCAACGCCGGGCGTGGGGCTCATCTCGCCACCTCCGCACCACGACATCTACTCCATCGAGGACATCGCGCAGCTGATCCACGATCTCAAGTCCTCGAACCCGAGAGCGCGTGTGCACGTGAAGCTGGTCGCCGAGGTAGGTGTCGGCACGGTGGCGGCGGGAGTGGCCAAGGCCCGTTCGGACGTGGTGCTCATCTCGGGTCACGACGGCGGTACGGGGGCGAGCCCGCTCAGCTCCATCAAGCACGCGGGGATCCCCTGGGAGCTCGGGCTTGCGGAGACACAGCAGACGCTCGTCGGAAACGGACTGCGCGACCGGATAGTCGTTCAGGTGGACGGTCAGCTCAAGACCGGCAGGGACGTGGTGATCGCCGCCCTGCTCGGTGCTGAGGAATTCGGCTTCGCCACCGCACCGCTGGTCGTCTCGGGCTGCATCATGATGCGTGTCTGCCACCTCGACACATGCCCGGTCGGGATCGCGACCCAGAATCCGGAGCTGCGCAAGCGTTTCGATGGCAAGCCCGAATTCGTCGAGCACTTCTTCGAGTTCATCGCAGAAGAGGTACGCGAGCATCTCGCCTCGCTCGGGCTGCGCTCGATATCCGAAGCCGTCGGGCGCTCGGACCTCCTCGACACCGTGGAGGCGGTGGAACATTGGAAGGCGAAGGGTCTCGACCTGTCGCCGGTCCTCGCGGCACCGCCCGACGGGCCGCCGACCGACAGGCTCTGTGTGAGGTCACAGGACCACGGACTCGAACGCTCGCTCGATCGCCAGTTCATCGAAGCCTGTGAGCCCGCGATCTCGCGGGCCGAGAAGGTCTCTCTCGAGATGCCCATTTCGAACGTCGACCGTACGGTCGGCACGCTGCTCGGATACGAGATCACGTCGGCTCGAGGCGCCGACTGCTTGGAAGACGACACGATCACGCTCATCTTCAGGGGATCTGCGGGACAGAGCTTTGGTGCATTCGTCCCGAACGGTGTGACCATGCGGCTGTACGGAGATGCGAACGACTACCTGGCAAAGGGTCTGTCCGGCGGGCGTGTGATCGTTCGTCCGCCCGAGGGCTCGGTATTCGAAGCGGCGGACCAGATCATCGCGGGAAACGTCATCCTCTACGGCGCCACCGCCGGTGAGTGCTACGTGTCGGGTCAGGTCGGCGAGCGCTTCTGCGTACGCAACTCCGGCGCGACCGCGGTCGTGGAGGGTCTCGGTGACCACGGTTGTGAGTACATGACGGGGGGGCGCGTCATCGTTCTCGGTCCGACCGGCAGGAACTTCGGAGCAGGTATGTCGGGAGGCATCGCTTACGTCTACGACCGTGACCGGGACTTCGCCGAGAGGGTCAACTTCGAGATGGTGGACGTCGAGCCGACGGACGAAGAGGACCGGCGATTCCTGTTCGAAGTCGTCACGGCTCACGAGAAGGAGACGAGCTCAGTGCTCGGACGCAGGTTGCTCGAGGCTTGGCCCGGTGCCGTCTGCGACTTCGTGAAGGTGATGCCGCGTGACTACCGCAGGGTCCTGGAGGCGACGCGGCGGGCGCTCGAGGAAGGGACTTCCGTAGACGAAGCGGTCATGGCGGCAGCTCATGGGTAAACCCACCGGCTTCGTCGAGTTCGACCGCCGGCTGCCTTCGAGGCGGCCGGTCGAGGTGCGCATCCGGGACTGGCGCGAGGTATACGAGCCCTTCGACGAAGAAGAAGCGCGCCGCCAGGGAGCTCGGTGCATGGACTGCGGCATCCCCTTTTGTCACGAGGGGTGCCCGCTCGGGAATCTGATACCGGAGTGGAACGACCTCGTGTACCGGGACGACTGGTTCGACGCGAGTGAGCGGCTGCACGCCACGAACAACTTCCCAGAGTTCACGGGACGGCTGTGTCCAGCGCCGTGCGAAGGTGCATGCGTTCTCGGGATCAATTCGGACCCCGTCACGATCGAACGGATCGAGTACGAGATCGCCGAGCGCGCATTCTCCGAAGGCTGGGCGACCCCACAGATCCCAGAGGTCCGCACCGGGAAGTCAGTCGCGATCGTCGGCTCGGGCCCATCGGGTCTCGCATGCGCCCAACAGCTCGCCCGCGCGGGTCATCGGGTCGTCGTGTTCGAGCGCGCCGAGAAGCCCGGCGGACTGCTGCGCTACGGAATCCCCGAGTTCAAGATGGAAAAACGTGTCCTCGATAGGCGGCTGCGACAGCTTCGCGCCGAGGGAGTGGAGTTCCGTTGCTCGGTTTCGGTAGGGATTCCCTCTTCGTCCGAGGACGCTGCGCACGAGCCTGGAATGAAACGCGCGGTGGGGGCCGCGTGTGCTTCCGAGGTGACCGAGCTCCCTGCTCAGGGGCTCGTCACCGACTTCGACGCGGTGGTCCTCGCCGGCGGAGCGACGTTGCCCCGCGACCTAGACGTACCTGGACGCTCACTCGGTGGCGTCCACTTCGCGATGGACTACCTGAAGCCTTCGAATCTCGTGCGCGAAGCGGTCCTGAAGCAGCCCACGATCACCGCGTCTGGAAAGAGGGTTGTGATCATCGGTGGAGGTGACACAGGAGCGGACTGCCTCGGCACGGTCCACCGTCAGGGGGCTGCGAGTGTTCACCAGCTGGAGATCTTGCCCAGGCCGCCCGACTACAGGCCATCGGACAACCCATGGCCGACCTGGCCCCTTGTCTTCAGGACCTCATCGGCACACGAAGAGGGTGGCGAACGGCTGTATTCGGTCACCACGAGCGAGTTCGTCGGTGACACCGCGAACAAAGTTCGGGCGCTACGCGGTTGCGAGGTCCAGATGGTCAGAAACGGCCAGGGCTCGACCTTCGAAGCCGTGTCCGACGGGGAGTTCGAGCTGGAGTGCGAACTGGTGCTACTCGCACTGGGCTTCCTCGGTCCTGAGCGCCGCGGCCTGGTAGCCGAGCTCGGCTTGGATCTGGACGCACGCGGGAACGTCGCGTGCGACGGGAATTGGCAGACCACGCATGACGGAGTGTTCGTCTGTGGCGACATGGCGCGCGGCCAGAGTCTCATCGTCTGGGCGATCGCAGAAGGTAGGTCCTGCGCGGCGAGCGTGGACCGGTCGTTGATGGGGGAGACCGCACTCCCTGCATCGCTGGTGCCGGGCCAGCTGGCGCTGCGCTGACCCGACGGAAGGTGCATCAGTACCCCGGAGGGTGATCGAGGATTCGCCTCGGATTGTCCACGAGCATCGCTCGGATCTGGTCGTCGGTGACCCCGTTAGCGGCCAGCATCGGAAGGACGTCCCGGGTGATGTGCATGAAGTTCCAGTTCGGCTGGACCTGGGCGATGAAATCGTCGTCGAACCAGTCCATGTGGCACGCAGCATCGTGTGAGAGGACCATTCTGTCGACAAAGCCTCTTTCGCACAGCCGCGCGACAGTCGCGACCCGCTCAGGTGTGGGGCAATAGGCGTCGACGCCGAAACGGTCCATTCCCAAGGTGGACCCCGCGCCGGCGATCTCTTCCAGGTAAGCGAGGTCGGTCGAGTCGCCGCTGTGCCCGATCACCACGCGGGACAGGTCCACACCCTCCTCGCTGAAGATCCTCTGCTGGTCCAGCCCGCGCTTGGTCGGGGCGTGTGTATGGGTGGAGATCGGAAGACCCGTCTTGCGGTGGACGCTCGCTACGGTCCTCAGCACACGCTCCACACCCGGGGTGAGTCCCGGTTCGTCAGTGCAGCACTTGAGGATCCCCGGGCGAACCCCAGTTCCTGCGATTCCTTCTTCTATGTCGTGCAGGAAGAATTCTTCGAGAGCATCGATTCCGCTCGGTCTCAGGGCCGCCACGCGGTAGTCGAAATAGTGCGGAAGCTCGTTGTAGGTGTAGAGGCCCGTGGCAACGACGATGTTGAGATCGACCTGTTCTGCTACTTCGCGGACGAGCTCGATGTCTCGCCCGAGACCGACCACGGTCAAATCGACGATCGTCCCTATGCCTGCACTTGCAAGCTCCCCGAGGCGCTCGATCGCAGCGGCGACCTGCGCCTTGCGGTCCCATCCGGTCGGCCAGTTCGAGGCGACCTCGGGCGAGAGGACGAAAACATGTTCGTGCATTAGTGTCCGGCCGAGCGAGTCAGCGTCGACGGGACCCTTGACTGTGTTTATGACTCCCATGGGAGACATTCTTCACTCTCCCGAGAGCTTGCGGGAGATCTGCATCACTTCATCGACGTACGCCTGCGAGTGGTTGTACGCGAAGATCGCTCCAGGGAGGTTCGCTCCTCCAGCCGCGCCGTTGGCGCACAACAAGCGGGCTGCCGCGTATACGGCATCCACGGGGTCGTAGGGGCTCGGAGGGTCCACCCCGCCCGCCGGGACAGGCTCGTCGTACTCGGAGAAGGTGGCGGGCTCGAATTGCATCGGTCCCTCCGCGCCCGCGTAATTGGCTCCCGAGTGAACCCCAGGCAGCCGCGACGTGCCGTTCGAGGACTCAACGGTCCCTATCGCAGCGAGGACGGTCCACGGCAGCCCCGGACAGACCACCGCCGCTTGTTGGTAGAGCGTGAGCATGTTCTGCGGGACACGGGACGATCCGGGGCCGGGACCGGCCTCGTTGGTAGATGCCACGTCTGCTTGTCCCGCCACGAGCGAGCCTGCACCGATCGTCAGGCACAGGGCGCATGCGAACACGAAGACGACCGCCAGGCACAGAAGACCGAACGGTGACTTCAAGAGCCCTCGCTCTCCCTGAAGGGCTCACGTACGGATTCCCCCGAGCGGCTAAAGCCCGCGCGTCACGTTCCACGCGCGCGCGTGCGGGCGAATGCACGAAGGTATCGACGCGGCTTCGAAGGTGGAGTGAGCGCTCGCTCAGATACAGCCGTTCACCCGACGAGTGGGCAACGGCCTCGACCCGAGTGCATCACGTCCGGGCTGCGATGTCAATGTCCTTTCCGAGCTGCTGTCAGCCGGAGCGGTCCGGTCCCGCACGTTCGACACGCATGCGTACGAGCACGCGCCGGTCGGAGATCATCGCCTCGCGGTACTCGTCCCAGTTCGGGTGCTCACCGGAGATCTGGCGGTAGTAGGCGACGAGACCCTCCATGGCCTCGGGTAGAGAAACGACCTCTACGGGCCCTTCGACCTGCACCCAGTCGCCGAAGAAGGCGTCGGTGAAGACCACGAGAGATGCACGCGGACGCGCCCTCAGGTTCTTCGTCTTGATCGCGGTCTCGCGCGTACTTATCTCCACCACCCGGTCCTCGGCCACACCCGCCGTAACAGGCGAGAGCTGGGTGCCCCCGTCGGATCTGGAAGTGGCGAGGACCGCCCTGTGGTTGCGCCGGATGAACTCGAGGGCCTTGTCTGCGTCCACGTCGTCAGGTTACCGCTGAGCCTGCAAGTGACGATGTGGTTATGCTGCGCTTTCGTGCAAAGCACCATGCAAGACGGACCCCTGTTGGTGAGCGGCATCCTCCGTCACGGCCAACACAACTTCGGCGACAGCACTGTGGTTACGGTGAGGCCGGAGGGAAACGAGACCGCCACCTTCGCCGAGGTGGCATCGAGGGCCGAGCGCCTCGCGAAGGCTCTGAAGGGCCTCGGGGTGTCCCCAGGCGACCGGGTGGGGACGTTCGCCTGGAACGAACAGGAGCACCTCGAGGCGTACCTGGGCATCCCGTCCATGGGTTCGGTCCTCCACACGCTCAACATACGGCTGTTCCCCGAGCAGCTCGCCTACGTGGTCAACCATGCGGAGGACAAGGTGGTGATCGTCGACGCTTCGGTCGCCTTCCTGTTCGAACGCGTACGCGATGAGTGCAAGACCGTCGAGCACATAGTGGTCGTCGGCGATGGCGACACCGCGGGTCTCGGTGAGACGCTGTCGTACGAGGAGCTGCTGGACGCCGAGGAGCCCGGTTACGACTGGCCGGACGTCGAGGAAACCGACGCCGCTGCTATGTGTTACACGAGCGGCACCACCGGCGACCCGAAGGGAGTTGTCTACAGCCACCGCTCGACATGGTTGCACTCGTTCGCCGGCATGGCGGCCAACTGCGTGGGAACTTCCGAGCGCGACCGTGTGCTCGTGATCGTGCCGATGTTCCATGCGAACGCATGGGGAATGCCCTACACGGCTTTCTTCGCCGGCTCGGACCTGATCATGCCCGAGCGCTTCCTGCAGGCCGAGCCCTTGGCGCGCATGATCCGCGAGCTTCGACCCACCCTCTCGCTCGGCGTGCCGACGATCTGGAACGACCTGTTGCGCTACAGCGATAAGAACGAAGTCGACCTCTCATCGCTGAGGCTCATAACGGCGGGCGGCTCGGCTGTGCCGCGGTCCCTTCTCGAGGCCTACGAAGAGCGATTCGGAGTGCAGATGGTGCAGGGCTGGGGAATGACAGAGACGAGCCCCGTCTGCGCGCTCGCCTTCGCGCCGAAGTCCGCATCGGCCGAGGAGGAGATGGACTGGAAGGCGAAGACCGGACGAGTGGTGGCGGGGGTCGAGATCCGTGTGGTCGACGAAGGACGCAACGTGATCCCTCGTGACGGACGGACGGTGGGTGAGTTCGAGGTACGAGGGCCGTGGATCACGGGCGCGTACTACGGAGACCCGACACCGGAGCGTTTCGACGACGGCTGGCTGCGCACCGGCGACGTCGGGAGCCTCGACGAGAAGGGTTTCATGCAGATTTCCGACCGGACGAAGGACGTGATCAAGTCGGGGGGTGAATGGATCTCCTCGGTGGAGCTCGAGAATGCCGTGATGGGCGATCCCAAGGTCTTCGAAGCCGCAGTGATCGGAGTCCCCGACGAGCGGTGGGGTGAGAGGCCGCTCGTGGTCGTGGTAGCGGCGGAAGGCCAGAATCCCGAAGCTTCGGAGATCGTCTCTTTCCTCTCCGAAAAGGTGGCGCGCTTCTGGCTCCCCGAGCGCTTCGCGTTCGTCGAAGAGCTCCCGAAGACGTCGGTCGGCAAATTCGACAAGAAGGTTCTTCGGTCGATGCTTTCGGACGGAGATCTTTCGGTGGAGCAAGTCGACCTCCACGGCGGAGACCGCTGACCCGGAAGGGGACCGGGGCACTCGGGTGGGGATCGACGAATTGCTCGGGCGGCTCGAGGCGATAGCCGGGGAGATCGACGACCTGGCTTTCGACCGCCTTCAGGCAGCTTCTTCGGCCGCACGGGAGAACATGGCGATCGACGGTGCCCTCGTCATGCAGGAGAAGCAGCTCAGCCGAGCGAGAAGGGCGATCGAAAAGGCCATTGCGGAGCTCCGAAAGCTCGAAGCGGTAGAGCGATAGCTACCGGGTTCCGCGTGAGGCCCCTACGACCGGCGCAGCGGAGGCTCAGGCGATCTCGTTGAGCGAATCGATCAACTGGCGCAGCCGGCCGTAATGGATGCGGTCGAACCTGAAGGCGAGCCGCTCGAGCTCGAGGTGGTCCGAGCTCGAGCGCTCCGGTGCAAGCGGCTTCGTCGGGCGGATGCTTCCGCCGGCGACGATGTCGGCGAAACGGTCGTTGAGCTCCGCCAGAAGAGCGCGACCGGGAAGTCGTTGGAGACGCAGGACCAGGAGATCGCCGACCCACCTGAGCGAGTGATAGTTCCGATAAAAGCCGAGCAGCTCTTCGACGGCTTCGTCCACGTCAGCCGTGATCTTGAAGAGCCGGCGGTCCTCGCGCTCGATCAACCCACGTGAGGACACCTCTTCTTCCAGGAAGCGTTGCCATCCTCTCCAGTACGTCCCGTCCGGGACGTCCAGCAGGACCAGGGGCGCGGGTTCCGCCTTGCCGGTCTGTAGGAGGGTGAGCAGCTCGAATGCTTCATCGAGCGTTCCGAATCCTCCCGGGAGGACCGCGTATCCGTCGGATTCCTTTATCAACATGAGCTTTCGGGTGAAGAAGTACCTCATCTCCACGAGCTTGGGGTCCTGGGCGATGAAGTCGTTCGCCCCTTGCTCTTGGGGCAGCCTGATGTTGACGCCCAGGGAGCGGGCTTTGCCGGCACCCTCCATTCCAGCTGCCATGATCCCGGGACCGGCGCCGGTCACGACCATCCATCCGTGCTCCGCCAGGCGCTCTGCGAGCCGGCGAGCCTGCGTGTAGAGGGGATCCTCCGGGAGGGTGCGGGCGGAGCCGAAGAACGTCACCTTGCGCGAGTCGCGATAGGGCCGGAAGACCCGGAACGCCTCCGCCATCTCGGCGAGGGCGGCACTCGTGAGTTTCAGGTCGAGGGAATCCGTCTGGTCCTCGGCGAGGCGGACGACCGTCCCGAAGATCGCACGGTAGAGGGCCCGTCTGCTCGTGACCCCGACCGAGTCGAGGAGCTCGTCGACAAGTCGCTCCCGCCGAGGGTCGAGCTCTTCTTCGGGCCTCACCAACTCCGTGCCGGCTGTGTCTGCCGCGAGCGGAGGTACTACCTCTGTGACGGCGGCGGCATCGCCGGCGTTCTCGTCGGTGTCCTCGGCGTCCGCGCTTTGTCTCATGGATGTGCGCTTCAGCATATTGAGCGGGGTATCAGGCGATGCCCGCAGTTTCTCCTGCCGCTTCGGGGTCGACTAGGACGACGACCTCTCGAGCACGTACACGAGAGGCCGGGATGTCGTCGCCGTTTCGCAGAGCATTGAAAGCTTGAGCCTTGGAGGACCCCTCGACCGTGAAGAGCACGAGCCGCGCACGGGCGATCGTCTCGAGCGTAATGGTCATGCGGTCGTGGGGATTGCGCTCGTTCGGGTCACGCGAGAGCATTGCCAGAGTCCCTTCGGGGGCATCGAGCGCGGCCGACGCCGTAAAGAGTGAGGCCGTGTGGCCGTCGGGACCGAGCCCGAGGTGCACGAGGTCGAGTACCGGCATGCCCTCCAGTAAGCGTTGGTAAGCGGACGGTTCGCCGCAGTCCATCGGGTGAAAGGAACCCACTGGCTCTACCCTGGTCAAGAGTGCCTCGCGCACGAGGCGCTGATTGGCTTCGGGGTCGGCCGGCGCGACGCAACGCTCGTCACCCATGAGAACGTCGACGACTTGCCAGTCAACGGGACGTTCGGAGTTCGCCGCAGCAGTGGTCTGAGCCGCCAGTGCCTCGTAGCAACGGCGAGCTGTCGGCCCTCCTGAGAGCACGAGCCGGAAACGCTCTTCGCTGCGTGACGCAAAGGCACCGACGACTGCCTGCGCGAACGCGTCGGGGACGTCTTCGACCACCCGGGCCGTACCGTTCGGCAGCTTCAAGGATTGCGCCACCGGTGCCCGGCGCGGCCGAGGAGGAGATCGGATTCGCGCGGTCCCCAGCTCCCGGCCGGGTAGTGGGAGAGCGGGACGTCCCCATCGTTCCATGCCTCGAGCACCGGGTCGACGATGCGCCAAGCCTGTTCGACCTCGTCGGTCCTTATGAACAGGGTGGCATCGCCGATCATCGCGTCGTGCAAGAGACGCTCGTAGGCGTCGGCACTCGCCCCTCCGAACGAGCTCGCGTAGGAGAAGTTCATGGCGACCGAACGGACGCGAAAGGCCTCGCCCGGGACCTTGGCCCCGAAGGAGATGCAGATGCCCTCGTCGGGTTGGACACGCACGACGAGCTCGTTCGGGTGAAGCTCGCGGGTCAGCCGGCCGCCGAAAGCCAGGTGTGGGACGCGGTGGAACTGGAGCACGACCTCGGTGGCACGTTTCGGCAACCTTTTGCCGGTCCTTATGAAGACAGGAACGTCGGCCCAGCGCCAGTTGTCGACGGTCAACTGCATGGCCACGTAGGTCTCGGTGACGCTGTGCGGGTCGACACCTTCTTCTTGGCGATAGCCGGGAACGTCGACCCCGTTTATCGCTCCAGCTGTGTACTGCGCGCGCACTGCCGTGTCGACTGCACCGTCGGGCCCGGGGATCATTATCGCCCGCAGGAGCTTCACCTTCTCGTCCCTGATTCCCTGTGCATCGACGGTTGCCGGTGGCTCCATCATGGTCAAGGCAAGCACTTGCATCAGGTGGTTCTGCACGATGTCGCGCAAGGCGCCTGCATGCTCGTAGAAGCCGCCACGGTGCTCTACGCCCAGGTCCTCGGCAACCGTGATCTGGACGTTGTCGACGTACCGGCGATTCCAGATCGGCTCGAAGATCGCATTGGAAAAGCGCAAGGCGAGGAGGTTCTGGACGGTCTCTTTGCCCATGTAGTGGTCGATCCGGAAGATCTGTGACTCGTCGAACGAAGCGTGAAGGGCCTCGTCCAGTGCGCGGGCGCTTTCTAAATCGTG
This sequence comes from uncultured Acidimicrobiaceae bacterium, assembly GCA_963737015.1. Classification (GTDB taxonomy): domain Bacteria; phylum Actinomycetota; class Acidimicrobiia; order Acidimicrobiales; family UBA8190; genus CAVTQZ01. The sequence continues at coordinate 872,661 of CAVTQZ010000001.1, forward strand.
ACCGTACGGTTTCTCGACCACGAGACGGGCGAAGCTTCCTCCTTCACCGGGCGCATTGCATCCGTGGTCACCGAGCGCGGACGCGACCTCTCCGAAGAGAGCGGGGATCGTCGCCAGGTAGTAGATGCGATTGCCCGAGGTGCCGAGGTTTCGATCGGTTTCGTCGAGGACCTCCTTCAGGCGGTCGAAGGTGTCTTTGCGGGCGTACTCGCCGGGGACGTACCGGAAGCACTTCACAAGCTCCTTCCAGCGGGGGTTCGAAGGTACGGCCCCGAGCGCCGCTGCCTGGAATTCCTCATCGGACCAATCGGTTCGCGCAACGCCTATCAGAGCGAATCCCTCGGGCAGGGCGTCGTGCTCGGCGAGCGCAGCTATCGCGGGCAGGAGCTTTCGGGCAGTCAGGTCACCCGACGCACCGAACACGACGAGAGCGAGCGGTGGAGGAGGTTGGACCGAATCGAGCTCGTGGACGACGTCATCCTCGGTGGTCGAGTCTTGCGTTCCCAGGGCGCCGGAGGTCCCGTCGCTCGGATGGTCCACCGAAATCGAAGCGCTGCTCATTTCGCTCGGTCGTCGCGGCGTGCGGACAGGGCGTTCGCCTTGTCGGAGAGGCTCTGCATCACCTCTTCGAAGGACTTGGTGAAGCTGGCGACGCCTTCGTCTTCGAGCGTCCGACCGACGTCATCCATGTCGACCCCGACTTCCTCGAGACGGCTGAGCAACGTCTCTGCCTCCACGGGTTCCGCATCCACCGTCCGGGCCACCGTGCCGTGGTTCAAGAAAGCATCGATCGTCTGGTCCGGCATGGTGTTCACGGTATCGGGACCTATGAGGGTGTCCACGTACACGAGGTCCGGGTAAGCCGGGTTCTTGGTCGACGTAGACGCCCATAAAGGTCGCTGTACTCGCGCCCTCTCTCGGAGAGCGCTTGCCAGCGGGCTCCGGAGAAGCGTTCTCTGAAGAGCTTGTAAGCCATCTTCGCCTGCGCGACGGCTGCCTTGCCTCGCAGCTCGAGCACTTCGTTCGCCCTCGACCCGTTGGACTCACCGGCTATCTGCTCGAGCCGTCTGTCGACCTCGGTGTCGACCCGGCTCACGAAAAAAGACGCGACACTGTGAACGTCGGACAGGTCCTCTGTACCGGCGGCGACGAGATCCTCCAGGCCCGACAGATATGCGTCGATGACCTCGCCGTAACGCACCAGGCTGAACAACAGGGTGATGTTGATGTTGCGGCCCTCGGAGAACATCGTGCGGATCGCCGGCAGGCCCTCTTTGGTTCCCGGGATCTTCACGTACAGGTTCGGCCGGTCGATGCGCTCGTGAAGCCGTCTCGCCGCCTCGGTGGTCGCCTTAGTGTCGTGTGCCATCACTGGTGATACCTCGATCGACACGAACCCGTCCACACTTCCCGACTCTTCGTGCATCGGCCGCAGTACATCCAGCGCGTCGTTGATGTCGGTGATGGTGAGCTCCCAGTAGGCATCTTCGACGCTGTGGTTCTCGAGGAGCTTCGCGAATTGCTCGTCGTAGTCGTCCCCGGCTTCGATCGCCTTCGCGAAGATCGTCGGGTTCGAGGTCACTCCGCGAATGCCCTTCGTGACAAGGTCGGCCAGACCTCCTCCGCGCAGGCTCGGGCGGGTGATGTTGTCGACCCAGGGACTTTGTCCCTGCTGCTCGTAGAGATCGTGCAGCTTCGTCATGTCGAGCCTCCTAGTCTCGAGTTGGGCACGCGAGGCCCGGACCTCAGGAGTACCTCAGCCGCCGGCACCGACCCGAGCCAGAAGCGCACGTGCTCTTTGAGCGACGTTCTCGGCGGTGAACCCGAAATGCTCGAGTACTTCGCCGCCTGGAGCCGACGCTCCGAAACGCTCGATGCCGAGCACGTCGTCCGCGTAGCGGTCCCAGCCGAAGGGCGAAGCGGCCTCCACGGCCAGCGTCGGCACTTCCTCTGGTAACACCGAGGCGCGGTACTCGGGATCCTGCAGCTCGAAAAGGTCCCAAGACGGAAGTGAGACGACCCGGGCTCTGATGGTTCCGGCTCCGTCGCCACCTGGGTTTTCCGACAGGAGACGGGCCGCCTCGGTGCAGACGTGCACCTCGCTTCCCGATGCGACGAGGACCACCTCCGGGTCGTCGTCTTCGTCACTGCCCAGCACGTATCCGCCTCGTGAGACTCCTTCGAAGGAGTCGGCAGTGCCTTCGAGAACGGGGATCGCCTGTCTGGTCAGGACGAGCCCCGTCGGGCCCTCGGAGTCCACCGCGATGCGCCAGGCGTGTGCGCACTCGTTGGCGTCTGCCGGCCGGATCAGGCGCAGCCCCGGCATCGCACGAAGCGAAGGCAACTGCTCTATGGGTTGGTGGGTGGGACCGTCCTCGCCGAGCCCCACCGAGTCATGGGTCCATGAGTAGACGACGTGAGCCTGGCTCAACGCGGCGAGCCGAACCGCCGGCCGCATGTAGTCGCTGAAGATGAAGAACGTCCCACCAACGGGCAGTACGCCCCCGTGCAGCGACAAGCCGTTCATGACGGCGGCCATGGCGTGCTCCCTGATGCCGTAGTGGACCTGACGCCCCTCGGGATGCTCCCGCGACTGGTTCACCCCGTCGTCGAGCTTCACGCCCGTATTGCCGGTCAGGTCGCCGGACCCCGGGAGGAGGCCCGGGATGAGTCCGGCGGTGGCGTCGATGCATTCCTTGATGGCCTTGCGCGTGGCGAGCTCCGAACCGGGCTGGAACGTCGGGAGCTTTTCGGACCAACCCTCCAGAGCGTGACCGGTCTGGCACGCATCCCAGACCGCCCGATCTCCGTCCCAGGCTTCGAAGCGCTCTTGCCAATGCGCGCGCAGTTCCTGACCGCGTCGAATACAGCGCCGGTAGTAGTCGAGGACCTCGTCCGGAACCCAGAAGCTCTTGTCCGGCGGAAGGCCGAGAATCTCTTTCGTTTTGTGGATCTCCTCCTCGCCGAGCGGGTCACCATGTGCCGAAGCCGTGTCCATCGCGTCGGGGGCTGGCCATCCGATGTGGCTACGCAGAACGATCATCGACGGCTTGTCCTCGACCGCCATAGCGCGCCGCAACGCCGCTTCGAGCGCCCCGGTGTCGTTCGCTACCTCGCCTATGTCCTCGGTGTGCCATCCGTAGGCTTGGAATCGCTCGGGAACGTCGTCCGAGTAGGAGAGCTCGGTCGGGCCGTCGATGGAGATGTGATTGTTGTCGTACACATAGACGAGCCGGCCGAGCCCCAGGTGTCCCGCCAGCGAGGCCGACTCGTGGCTGATTCCCTCCTCGAGGTCCCCGTCGGAGCAGATCACGAAGGTGTGATGGTCAACGAGATCGGAGCCGAATTGGCTGCGAAGCCAGCGCTCGGCGAGGCCCATTCCGACTCCGTTACCGAAGCCCTGCCCGAGCGGTCCGGTGGTCACCTCCACCCCGGGGGTCATGTGGTGCTCCGGGTGCCCCGGCGTCCGGCTTCCCCATTGACGGAAGTTCTCGATGTCGCTCAGCTCCAGCCCATAACCGGTCAGAAAGAGCATTGAATAGAGGAGTATCGAGGCGTGACCCGCCGAGAGGACGAAGCGGTCGCGGTCGGGCCACTGGGGATCGCTCGGGTCGTGCTTCATGACCCGCGTGAAGAGCACGTGCGCGAGAGGCGCCAGGGCCATAGCGGTTCCGGGATGACCGGAGTTCGCCTTCTGTGGCGCGTCCATCGCCAGGCCCCGGATCACATTTATCCCGAGCTCCTCGAGCGCCGCTTCGTCCGTCACCACAGTCACCGTACCCCCTGCAAGGCGGCGATCAACCGGTGTCTCAGCTGCTCAACCGTCCTTGAGCAGCGCCACCGACGCGGTGAACCCGTGGAGGAAATTCTGGCCGGACACCGGCCCTATTTCCCCGGCGGCGAAGCAACCGGCTGCGGGCAGCTGACCTATGAGCTCAGCGATCACACTTATGTCGTGATGCGGAGAGTCGAACATACGTGTCCCTCTGCCGTTGCAAGTGAAGACGAGCGCGCCCTGCGCTGTCTTACCGTCGAGCAGAACACGGAGATCCTCGTCAGCGGTTCGAGCGTCGCGGAGGTGGAATTGCACGGTGGTTCCCACTGGGACCACGTCGGCGACAGCTAACGCACCGAGCTGACGGTCGGCGCCGATCACGTTGCGAACCAGGAAGTCCCCCCGCCCGAATTGCTCACGGTGCTCGTCGATGACCCGGCCGAGATGCAGGCCGCCCGTCTCCAGGAGGCGCACCTCGTCTTCCGAGAGCGATTGATGCGCCTGGGTCACGAGCCGCTCGAGCGCCGGCTTGCCGGCGAGTTCCATGATCACGTTGCGCTCGGCCTTGGTCACCACCAAAGGAGTGCCGAAGGGACGACAGCCCTGAGAGACCACGGTCTCGACCTTGACCCCCGGGCCCACAATGGCGGCCACCGCTCCGGACGTCCGCACCCGGCGCCCGATGGAGAGCCGGTTGCCCCCGGGCCCTCTTGCACCGGACGCCATGCCGCCCACGACTGCGAGGCCCGGGCGCCGCGCCGACAGCGACTCCAGGAATTCCTCGGCCGGAAAGCTGTACCCGTCTGCGACCATGAAGACGGCGGCGGGCTCGAAGGGAAACTCCTCGGGCCAACCCGTGACGACGACCTCGCCGTCCGCACCAGCGAAAGCGTCGAGCTCGACACCGAGCACAGGACCGAATCGCGCCGTGAACAGCGACACCGCGGCCGAATGCTCCACCTCCCTGTGCGGCCCCACCACGGACTCCGCCGCGCATCCGAGAAGGACGAGCGGATGGAGCAGCTCTTCGATCGCGGCGATGGCGTCCTCGAGCGCGCCGGCATGGGGCGGCGTCACGAAGACGATGGCGAGATCGGGACGTTCGCCGAGGCGCTCGAGTGAGGCGCCTGCCACCTCGCCTACCGCATGGGCGGTGACCGGATGCTCGCTCAGCGCAGCGGCAAAAGGCACCCAGCCGACCATAGCGGGCTGGCGCAAACCGGCGTCGTGGGGGAAGTCTTTCGAGCAGTGCCCGATCAACGTGTGCAGGTGCCCCCGAACTGCGACCTCACCCTGGGAATGGTCTGCATCGACAAGGAGACCCCGGGCCGGACTGCGTGGCAGATGTCTGCGGACGAGCGCTTCGCCAATCCTGCGGGGATCCTCCAGGGAGGTTTCCTGGCTGCGTGCTGCGATTCCGCCATGGGCGCCGCGGCCGTCACCTGGGCGCGTGGCAAGAAGGTGCGCGTGGCGAATGCAGAGATCAAGGTGAGCTTCCTCGCCCCCGTCCGGCCCGGAGGGACGCTGACATGCACGGCCCAGATCGTCTCGGGGGGAGGCCGGGTGGCCTTCGCCGAGGCGGAGCTGGTCGATGGGAGCGGCCGGCTCGTGGCCAAGGCCAGCTCCACGTACATAATCGCCCCCCGGGACTGAATGCAGCGGGGCCGCGACGCCGCGAGGCCAAAAGCCCGAGGCCCAAGCAGGAAGGGCCGTGACCAGGAGCAGCAGCTGCGCAAGTGCTTGCCAGCGCGCTCCGGCACAAGAGAGGATGGCGGGCCTACCTCGACGTGCCTGTCCAGGGCGCGGGCACGGGGTCGGCTCAGCCGGTGACGCCCCCGCAGCGGCGCGTGACGGGATGAGCGTGGCAGAGCCGAAGGACCGAGGCCAAGGAGACCTGTGGCGAAACGTGGGGCTCACTCCATCGGGGCGAACGGCGGGCGCGGCGTCCGCTTCGTCAGCAACGACCTCTTGCAACTGGTCCTCAACTATGCGAAGCAGGAGACCCTCGGGCCGATCAAGGGACTCGGGCGGTTCGTGGTGTTCGGCATCACCGGGTCGGTCGCGCTATCGATCGGCGTCGGCGTCCTGCTCGTCGCCCTCTTGCGAGCGCTTCAGACGGAGACCGGATCGACGTTCGGCGGCAAACTCACCTGGCTGCCTTACGTGATCACAGCGGGCGCGGCTGTGTTGGTGGCGGGGCTCGCAGGTTGGCGGGTGACCAAGGGAGCCGCCAGGAAGACATCCAGCCGCCGACGAACAGGTGCTGGGAGGGGCTGACGTGGCTGCAACTGGCAAGATCACACGCGACGACATCGAAGCGAAGTTTCGCGAGCTCTCGGGTGAGTTCGACGAGAAGGTGGAGGTCGCCAAGCCGAAGGTGCTGAGCGCTGCAGGCGCCGGCCTGCTACTGATCGCCATCGTGTCGTACCTGTTCGGTCGGCGCCGTGGTCGCAAGCGCTCGGCGGTCGTCGAGATCAGGAGACTCTGAGGTGGACACGTTCCTGGCGGCGGTTGTGACGCGCGCGATGCGACGCGGGATGAAAGGCGAGCCGCTTTGGCTCGCCGTCGGGGTGGGCGCATGGCTCATCCGCAGATCCCGGAAGAAAGGCGAAGAGAAGGTCTGGAGCGGCCGGTTGGAGCCGGGACAACGACTGGTCATCACCTCCACGGATCCGAGCACTCCCACCGTCAGCGTCTCCCCAGAGGGGTGAGGCACGGCGGCGACGTCCAGCGGGGCCCTATCGGCGCAGGGGAGCGGGTCCTGCTCGTCGACAACAAGGAGCGGCGGTACCTGACCAGGGTTGTGAGCGGCCAGAGCTTCCATACCCATAAGGGCATCGTCGCCCACGACGACATAATCGGGGCGTCCGAGGGAGCTCAGATCTTGTCCTCGTCCGGTAGCCGGTTCCTCGTGATGAGGCCAACCCTCGCCGACGTCGTACTCAAGATGCCGCGCGGCGCGCAGGTCGTCTATCCGAAGGATCTCGGCGCAATCCTCCTCGCCGCCGACATCGGTCCCGGTCTTCGAGTCCTGGAGGCGGGCGTCGGATCGGGCGCGCTGTCGATGGCGATGCTCCGGGCGGGGGCGCATGTGACGGGTTACGAGATCCGTCACGACTTTGCCGAAGTTGCGCACGCGAACGTGACCGAGTGGATCGGGGACAACGCTCTTTTGCGGTTGATCGAGAAGGACATCTACGAGGGGATCGACGAGCAGGATCTAGACAGGGTGGTGCTGGATCTGCCCGAGCCGTGGCGAGTGGTACCGCACGCCGAGAAGGCCTTACGCCCGGGCGGGGTGTTCCTCGCTTACCTTCCGACCATCAACCAGGTGTCGACCCTGCGAGCGGTCATGTCCCGCAGCGCTTTCGTGATGGCCGAGACCTTTGAGCTGTTACGCCGTACATGGCACGTCGAGGAGCGTTCGGTGAGGCCCGACCACAGGATGGTCGCCCATACCGGATTCCTCACGAGCGCAAGACTCCTTGCGGACGGTGCGGTCCGTCACTGAAGTCGAGGCGAACGGCCCGAGCTGAACGGTCGTGCGCCGGCAGATGTACCGGCTACCGGCAGGTGGAGTGATCAGCCCTGCTCTATGAAGATGCACTCACCAGGGCACTCTTCGGCCGCCTCGGTCACGGCGTCCTCGAGTTCCTCGGGGACCTGCGCCATACCGGCAGAGCCGCCAGGGTCGTTCTTCACCTGGTCGCTTTCCTTCACGTAAGCAAGCCCGTCGTCGAGCAGCGTGAACACGGCCGGTGCGATCTCTTCACACAGGCCGTCTCCGGTGCACAGATCCTGATCGATCCAGACCTTCATCGGTTCGCCTCTCAAGGGGGCCAACGTTCAAGAGGGTGCTCGGGACGGTAACGATGCCCCAGCCGGGGTGTCAATTACCGCCGCGATACCGCCTCGCTGCGCATCCACCGCGGCAGTGAACAAATTCGTTGCAGCGCCAGCCTACCGGCTGGGTGTGGACGCTCTGATCGACGGAGGGATGGTGCGCTGTTCACCCCGGGCCAGTGTATGGTCCCGATCTGAGGTTTCAGTGCTCGAGGAGGTGGTCCCGACGCCGGACTCCGACGATGGGCGGGAGCTGGCTCTCCGAGAGGAGATCGAGCGTGCGCGAGAACGGTCCCGGCGCGCCGAAGAGGAAGTAGCGGTGCTGAGGCGCCGCCTCTCGGAAGGCCCCGGGAGGGTCCAGTCTCTCGAAGAGCGCCTTCTCGAGACAAAGGGCCAACTGGCACAAGCCGTCTCACAGAACGAGAAGCTCACCTACACCCTCCAGCAGGCCAAGGAGCACATAGCGGCCCTGAGGGAGGAAGTGGACAAACTCACCCAGCCGCCGAGCGCTTACGGCACCTTCCTGCATGCCAACGAGGACGCCACCGTGGATGTCTTCTCCGGGGGCCGCAAGATGCGAGTGGCAGTGCATCCCGAGATCGACCCCGTCGAGATGCGTCGCGGACAGGAGGTCGTGCTCAACGAGTCGCTGAACGTGATCCTCGTGCGAGAGGGCGAGGACTCAGGCGAAGTGGTCACCCTCAAAGAGGTCCTCGAAGACGGCCGGCGCGCCATTGTCTATGCACGCGCCGACGAAGAACGCGTAGTGGAGCTCGCTGAGAATCTCATGGGGGTTCACCTGCGCGCCGGCGATGCCGTCCTCATGGACACGCGCTCACAGCTGCTTGTTGAAAAGCTGCCTCGTCCCGAGGTCGAGGAGCTGGTCCTCGAGGAGGTGCCCGACGTCACCTACGCAGACGTGGGTGGACTCGATTCCCAGATCGAAGCGATAACCGACGCCGTCGAGCTCCCGTACCTGCACCGGCAACTCTTCGCCGACTATCGCCTTCCCGCGCCGAAGGGCATCCTTCTCTACGGCCCCCCCGGATGTGGAAAGACGCTCATAGCCAAAGCCGTGGCGAACTCTCTGGCCAAAAAGGTTGCCGAGGTTACGGGCAACTCGAACATCCGCAGCTACTTCTTGAACATCAAGGGCCCCGAGCTTTTGAACAAGTACGTCGGCGAGACGGAGAGACAGATTCGACTGGTCTTCCAAAGGGCGCGGGAGAAAGCGGAAGAGGGCGTGCCCGTGATCGTGTTCTTTGACGAGATGGACTCGCTGTTCCGCACACGCGGTACGGGCATCAGCTCCGACATCGAGTCGACGATCGTGCCGCAGCTCTTGGCCGAGATCGACGGCGTCGAGGCGCTGCGTGACGTGATCGTCATCGGGGCCTCGAACCGGGAAGATCTGATCGACCCCGCCATCCTCCGTCCTGGTCGTCTCGACGTGAAGATCAAGATCGAACGGCCGGACGAACAATCCGCCGCACAGATCTTCTCCCGGTATCTCACGCCGGACCTTCCGCTCGAGGCGAGTGAGGTCGAACGGCTCGGCGGGGGTGACCCGAACAAAGCCGTCAGGGCCATGATCGAGCTGACCGTGGAAGAGATGTACCGGGACGACGACGAGAACAAGTTCCTCGAGGTCACCTACCAGAACGGTGACAAGGAGCTGCTTTACTTCCGAGACTTCGCCTCCGGTGCGATGATCGAGAACATCGTGAGGCGTGGCAAGAAGCTGGCGATCAAACGTGAGATCGCAGGCGATGGCAAGGGCGTGAGGACCGACGATCTCATCGAGTCGATACGGCGTGAGTACAAGGAGAACGAGGACCTTCCCAACACCACCAACCCCGACGACTGGGCCAGGATCTCGGGAAAGAAGGGCGAGCGAATCGTCTACGTGCGAACTCTGCTCTCCACTTCCGAGGAAACCACGGGGGGCCGCTCGATCGAGCGTGTAGGTACCGGCCAGTACCTCTAAAGAAGCGGCTCATTCGTGGACGGCTCTCCCGGGTCCAGGATCTCCGACACAGACAGGGACAGGGCTGTCGCACAACTGCGCGAGCACTGTGCAGCGGGTCGCCTGACCCTGGACGAGTTCTCCGAGCGCGTCGGAATGGCGCTCGAAGCTCGGACGAAGGGTGAGCTCGAGCCGATTCTCGCGGACCTTCCGCGCTCGGCCTCGTCCTTGTTGCCCGAGACGCGAAAGTCGCCACGCAAGCGCATCGTCGCGTTCATGGGCGGAGCGGACGCGAAAGGACGCTGGCGCCTTTCAGGTCGCATCACCGCGATCGCTGTCATGGGTGGCTGTACCCTCGACCTGAGAAGCGCCGAGTTGGAGGGGAGCGAGGTCCTCATAAAGGCCTTCGCATTCTGGGGCGGAGTGGACATCGTGCTCCCGGAGGGGATCGCGGTCGAGGTGAGCGGCCTGTCGATCATGGGCGGCAGGTCGGTTCGAATGAAAGACGTGCCGGTCGTGCCGGGATCTCCTCTTGTGAGGATCCGGGCTTATCCGGTCATGGCCGGCATATCGGTCCGGAGCCGTCCTTCGCTCGGCAGCGGCCGCGAAGGACGAAAGCGTGGACCGAAATCCTCGCGTGACCGAAGCTCTCGGCACGCACCCGAGACCTCGCACATCTCCGGGACGCCGGCTCGGGTTTCTGCGCCTGAATCTCCCGAAGGTCCCCGTCCCGAAGTACGAGGAGCTCCCGAGGCGGCCGCAGATGGAACCGTGACCATCTTGTTCAGTGACATCTCGGACTTCTCCGGTCTCACCGAGAGACTCGGGGACCGCGCAGTCCAGGAATTGCTTCTCGAGCACCGTGACGTCGTGCGCAAGTGCGTGGCGGGCCGCGGTGGCAGGGAAGTGAAGACTCATGGCGACGGCTTCATGCTCGCCTTCGCGGGTGTGGCCAGAGCACTTCGATGCGCGGCGGACATTCAGAACGCGGTCTCCCGGGAGGGATCACAAGACAAGGCGATCGCACTCCACATGGGCATACACACGGGTGAAGCGATCACCGACGGAGACGACTACATCGGCCACACGGTGATCGTGGCCAGGCGGCTCGCAGACTCCTCGGGTCCCGGAGAGGTCCTGGTCTCCTCGGTTGCCCACAGCCTGGTTGCCCGGAACGAGGAATTCTGTTTCGGTCCCGCACGCGAAGTCTCTTTGAAGGGGCTGAGCGAAACCGAGGTCGCGGCACCTTTCATCTGGGACGGCATTCTTTGAACTTTCCTGGACCGCTCGGTGACCGGGGGGTTTCCACTACATTCGCCTCGTCCGTTACCGGCTCCACAGGATCGAGGCCCTGCGGGTGCGTCCGCACCGGCCCTGGTAGCAGCCACTAGGGTCGGTTCGTGGCGGTCACCAAGATCTGCGGGACGGAGACCGAATACGGGATCCAGCACGCCGGTGCCGATGGCAATCCCGTGGCGTCTTCCTCGATGTTGGTGAACGGCTACATATCGGACCTCGCGCGTGTCGAGTGGGACTTCGAGGACGAGATGCCGGGCAACGACGCGCTGTGGATTCGCACGTGAGGGCGCACTGCCACCCGAGGTGGAGACCCACCTCGTGAACGCGGTCCTCACGAACGGCGCGCGTTATTACGTCGACCATGCGCATCCCGAGCTGTCGACCCCTGAATGTGCAGATCCGTTGGAGCTCGTCCGCTACGACAAGGCGGGGGAGGAGGTGTTGCGGCGATCGATGATCGCTGCGCGGCGCTTCCTACCCGAGGGCCAGTCGATCGTCGTGTACAAGAACAACTCCGACGGCAAGGGCAATTCCTACGGGACCCACGAGAACTACCTCATGGACCGTGCGGTTCCGTTCACCCGCATCGCCCAGCTCATAACGTCCCACTTCGTGACTCGTCAGCTCTATGCCGGCGCAGGCAAGGTCGGCACAGAGACCCCGTCCGCCGCCCGCGACGTCGTCTTTCAACTCTCGCAGCGGGCCGAGTTCTTCGAAGAGGAGGTCGGACTCGAGACGACGCTAAAGCGGCCGATCGTGAACACACGGGACGAGCCGCACGCCGATCCCCAACGGTACCGACGGTTCCACGTCATCGTCGGTGATGCGAACCTTGCAGAGGTGGCAACGTTCCTGAAAGTCGGCACGACTGCGTTGGTGCTCGCGATGATCGAAGACGACGCGTTCGGTGATGTGGAGCTGACGCTGGCAAACCCGGTCCGGGCGATCCGCCAGGTCTCCTATGACCTGAAGTTGAGCGAGCCGCTCGACCTGGCAGACGGCCGCACCGTGTCCGCGATGGAGATCCAGTGGGAGCTTTTCGGGCTGGCCCGCAAGTACGCGGAGGACCGGGGACTCGAGTGCGTAGGTGACGATTCAGTGGGCCGCGAGGTTCTTCGCCGGTGGGAAGAGGTGCTACACGGTCTGGAGACGGATCCGCAAACGGTGGCGAAGCAGGTGGACTGGGCGGCGAAGCTCCAGCTCCTCGAGGCTTACCGCGAACGTCACCACCTCGACTGGGACGACCATCGCCTGGCGGCCGTGGACCTGCAGTACCACGACCTACGTCCGGAGAGATCGCTGTTCGCGCGGCTCGACACTGACCGTCTGGTAAGCGAGGAAGACGTGCTGTCCGCTGTTTCCGAGCCCCCTCGCCGCACCCGTGCTTTCTTCAGGGGGGAGTGCCTGAGACGGTGGGCATCTTCGGTGGCCAGCGCGAACTGGGACTCCCTCGTCTTTGACCTCGGTACCGACCCGCTGCGTCGCGTCCCTATGATGGACCCGCTGCGTGGAACAGCGGAGCACACCGAGGAACTGTTGGACGGAAGCTCGTCGGTGGAAGAGCTGCTGACACGATTGAGCGGTTGAGTAGCAGGTTAGGGAGCAGTAATGGCAGAACGAGAGCAGAAGCGCAAGACCCCCACGACGACACGTGAGGAACAGGCGCCCGAGGAGACCGAGGCGCCGGCGACGTCCGCCCAGGGCGAGAAGTTGAAGGCTGAGCTCGACGACCTGCTCGACGAAATCGACGAGGTTCTCGAGGAGAACGCCGAGGAGTTCGTGCGTAACTACGTCCAGAAGGGTGGGGAGTAACAAGCGTGGGTCTGATGCTGTTCGAGCCCGGGGAAGACCCGGGCCCGAGCTTCACTGCCCTAATTCGGCGAACCAGTCCGCTGTCTGATCCGGGTGCAGCGATCCCGAAGGTAAACGCAGCGCCCCTTCCGGGAGCTGCGAGCACATCAGTCTCCTCACCGGTTGAGCTCCCGATGCGCCACGGCACCACGGTCGTAGCCCTCCGCTACGCCGACGGTGTGATCATGGCGGGCGACAGGCGTGCCACCGAGGGAAACATCATCGCCCACCGCGCGATGGAGAAGGTCTTCCCCGCGGATCGTTATTCTGCCGTCGCCATAGCGGGCGTCGCCGGGCCCGCGGTCGAGATGGTGAAACTCTTCCAAACCCAGCTCGAGCACTACGAGAAGGTCGAGGGTGTGACCCTCAGCCTCGAAGGCAAGGCGAATCAGCTCGGGCAGATGGTTCGTGAGCACCTTCCGATGGCGATGCAGGGACTCGTGGTCGTGCCGCTATACGCCGGCTACGACCTGCGAAGGCAACAGGGCCGGATCTTCACCTACGACGTCACAGGTGGCCATTTCGAGGAGGCGGATCACGCGGCGACCGGTTCTGGCGGGCGCGACGCCCGTACGACGATCAAATTGGGCTGGCGTCCGGACCTCCCGCGCGAGGAGGCGATCGAGCTCGCCGTGCGCGCGCTGTACGAGGCGGCCGACGAGGACTCGGCGACCGGCGGGCCCGATCTCGTGCGAGGGATCTTCCCGCTCGTCGCGTCGGTCACTTCCGAGGGTTACGAAGAGATCGAGGAGCAAGAGGTCGCGGCACGCTTCGCCGCCCTGGTCGAGCAGAGGGGACTTGGTCGGGGACGGGGGGGTGGCAGCTCATGACGATGCCCTTCTATGTGGCTCCAGAGCAGGTCATGAAGGACCGTGCGGAGTACGCGCAGAAAGGCATAGCCCGCGGCCGCTCGCTGGTAGCCACCGTCTATGACAACGGGATCCTCATGGTGGCGGAGAACCCGTCGCGTTCTTTGCACAAGGTCAGCGAGATCTACGACCGCATCGCCTTTGCGGGCGTCGGCAAGTACAACGAGTTCGACCAACTGCGTGTTGCGGGCGTCCGGCACGCGGACACCAAGGGTTATGCGTTCTCGAGAGAAGACGTCGATGCGCGCTCGCTCGCAAACCTGTACGCCCAATACCTGGGACAGGTTTTCACGCACGAGATGAAGCCGTTGGAGGTCGAGATTCTGGTCGCCGAGCTGGGAGAGGGTGGCCATCCGAACCAGCTCTATCACGTCGCCTACGAAGGCACGATCACAGACGAGGACAGATTCGCTGTGCTCGGTGGCGAGGCGGAGATCATCTCCGAACGGTTCGCGTCCTCATTCGACGACAACTGGACGCTGGGGGGCGCGTTGAGTGCGGCTGTGAATTCGCTCGCCGGGCCTGACCGGACACTGGGGGCAGATGACCTCGAGGTGGCGGTCTTGTCGAAGCGCGCCGTGTCTCCGAAGAGGAACGGAGGTCGGGCGTTTCGCCGGGTCCCGGCCGGCGAGATCGCAGAGCTTCTCGGGGCGAAACGCCCCGGCAGGTCCTCTCGTTCGGCAGGTAGCTCGACGGGTAGTTCGACAGCGCGCTCAGAAACGGGTGACTGAGGGCCGCCGGGGCCTGACCGACCTGTTCAACCGTCCCACCTGTCGAACACCGCCTCGACCTGATCGGCCATGAGCAACTCGCGGGCGTCCGCTATCTGGTCGTCCGCAACGAGAATGTCCACCGGCCCGGGAAGAGGGTAGGGGCCGTCGCGCGCTCCTCGTAGCTGGGCGAGTATGCCTTCGGCTCCGAGTCGCGCCAGTAATACCTTCGCCTCGAAGGTCGATCCAACGGTCGTGAGGAGGACCATCGAAGGCCGTGTCACCAGGGCAAGGCTACAAGTAAGGTCCCGTGGAGCGATCCGTGATCCGTACTGGCCTTTGTTCTAAAGGTCTCAGCACTAGGTTGGGTGCGTGGACCGGCGCATCTTCGGCCTCGAGAACGAGTACGGCGTCACCTGCACTCTTCGCGGCCAGCGCAGGTTGAGTCCTGACGAGGTGGCCCGGTACCTCTTCCGTCGAGTGGTGAGCTGGGGTCGCTCGTCCAACGTCTTCCTCGAGAACGGAGCGAGGCTCTATTTGGACGTCGGAAGCCATCCCGAGTACGCGACGCCGGAATGTGACTCGATCCGCGACCTTGTTTCGCACGACAAGGCGGGGGAACGGATCTTGGACCATCTCGTCGCGGGAGCGGAGGCCCGTCTTCGCGAAGAGGGGATCCGGGGGGTGATCTACCTCTTCAAGAACAACACGGACTCGGCGGGCAACTCCTACGGCTGTCACGAGAACTATCTGACCAGTCGTCGCGACGACTTCTCCCACTACACCGAGGTGCTGATCCCGTTCCTGGTGAGTCGTCAGATCTATGCCGGGGCCGGGAAGGTGCTGCAGACAGCGCGAGGGGCCGTGTTCTGCCTTTCACAGCGCGCCGAGCACATTTGGGAAGGTGTCTCTTCTGCGACTACCCGTAGCCGGCCCATCATCAACACGCGGGACGAACCACACGCCGATGCCGAGCGTTTTCGCAGGCTTCACGTGATCGTGGGCGACTCGAACATGAACGAGTACTCGACCTATCTCAAGATAGGTGCCACGAGCGTTCTGCTGAGGATGCTCGAGGACCCCGGCATCGTGCTTCGCGATCTCACACTCGAGAACCCGATAAGGGCGATCCGCGAGATCAGCCATGACCTCACCTGCAGGCGCAAGGTGCGCCTTGCGAACAGCCGGGAAGTGAGCGCCCTCGACATCCAGTCCGAATACCTGACACGGGCGCTTCGTTACCGTGACTCTCACGGCGTCTCGGACCAGGAGGACAGGGCCTTGGACATGTGGGAGCACTGCCTGAAGACGCTGGAATCCGATCCGATGAGCCTCGGCCGCGAGTGTGACTGGGTGGCCAAACACGAGATGATCGAGGCGTACCGCGGACGGCACGGCATCGCACTGGGTCACCCGAAGGTCGCGTTACTCGACCTGCAGTATCACGACGTGAGCCGTCATCGTGGGCTGTACTACCGGCTGGAAGCGCATGACAGGGTCGACCGCATGACGGACGAGAGCGCGATCAGCGAAGCCATGAGCCAACCGCCCGCCACGACCCGCGCTCGTCTGCGTGGCGAATTCATAAGAAGAGCCAAGGAGCGAAGACGGGACTTCACGGTGGACTGGGTTCATCTGAAGCTCAACGACCAGGCGCAGCGGACGGTATTGCTGAAGGACCCCTTCCGCTCCCACGACGAGCGGGTCGAAAAGCTAATCGCGAGCCTCTGACCGAGCGTCGTTGGAGGCTCGTTTGCCGGGGAGTTCACAGCGCCGGGACGACATGCGGGGTGAGGAGTGGTCCCGGGCGGCCCGTGGGTGGTCGGCTGAACGACCGGCCGTCGGGTAGCCTCGCCCCTTCGTGGCCTACCCGGACGACGAGGCTGTCCCACTGGCCGACGACCAGTTGACGAGGACATCCGAAGCGACTCTGCCCCCTGTCTCGGAGCTCGGCGACGACGAGATCTCCGGCGCTCATCCGGAAGCTGGAGAAGACCAGCAGGCTGACGGCGGAAAACGACCTCGCAACTGGAAGCGCTTCGCGCTCGAGTGGTTCGCGGTCTTGGTGGTCGCCGTCGGAGTTGCCGTCCTCGTGCGGACCTTCGTTGTCCAAACCTTCTATATCCCATCGGCGTCGATGGAGCCGACGCTCATGATCGGCGACCGGATCCTGGTGGACAAACTCAGCTACCACCTCCATGGTGTCGGCCGAGGCGACATCGTCGTGTTCGCGACCCCGCCCGGCGAGATCCCCAATCCCGCCGTCAAGGACCTCGTCAAGCGCGTGATCGGACTGCCTGGAGAATCCATAACGTCGAACGGCGGCAACGTACTGATCAACGGGCATGTGATCGCGCAGCCCTGGTTGACACCGCATGCCCGGGAGAATCCCGGTCCACCCATCAGGTTTCCAGTTGGCACCGGGTCCTGTGCGATGCACAGCAGCACGATCCCCCAGGGCTGCTATTTCGTGATGGGTGACAATCGCGACGACTCGGAGGACAGCAGGGTTTTCGGTCCGATAGCGCGATCCCTGATCGTGGGGCACGTGATCTTCCGGATCTGGCCGCTCAGTCACATGGGTTTCTTCTGAAAAACGACGGCGGGCCTCATAAGCGCTGCTAGCCGGGGCCCTTTCACTCCTAGACTTGGCCCGCCATGCTGTCGCTCAGTCCAGCGAAACTGCTGGTAGTCCTGATCATCGCTTTGATCGTCCTCGGGCCCGAGAAGCTTCCGGACGTGGCCCGTCAGCTCGGGGCCATGTGGGGAGACGTGAGGAAATGGCGGGCGAGAGTCGAATCCGAGGTTCGAAGCACCTTCCCGGATCTACCGCCGACCCACGAGGTCGTCCAGGCCGTGCGCTCACCACTGTCGTTTCTGGACCGCCTGGCCGACCACCACGAGCGTGAGACTTCGGTCGACGAGGTGGCGGGGACATCGAGCGGAGCTGAAACCGAGGAGCGCGACATCGGCGCGGTCTCGCACACGAACGGTGGGCGACGACCGCCCGCTGATGGTCGGGAGCGCGGGGATGAGACCGCCCCCCTCGGAATCGGCACATCCGACGAACGCGCAACGTCCGAGGGCCTGAACACCCTCGACAGCGGCGAGGGTCCAGGCCCTGACACTCGGCGACCATCCGCAAAGAGGCGTGAAGAGCCGCAGTGGGTCTATGACGACCCGAGCATGAACTGACCTAAGAGGCCTCGCTCCCAATGGCGCTCCGTCTTCTCGTTCGCAACCGACGTCACCGGCCCTCGCCCGACGCCATGACGTTGAGCGAGCACCTCGGTGAATTGAGGCGGAGGCTCCTAATCGCCGTGCTGGCTTTCGTGGCCGCCGGGGTGGTCGCTTTCGTTCTGTACCCGCACATCCTCAGCTTGTTGAGATCGCCGTACTGTCACGTCACCGGTCCGAGGCACTGTCAGTTGTACGTGACGGGTCCTCTCGATGGACTTTCGCTGAGGATCAAGCTGGCCGCTTACGGCGGGCTGTTCCTCGCCTCTCCGGTGATCCTCTGGGAGCTGTGGCGATTCATCACGCCTGGTCTGCACAGCAACGAAAAGCGCTATGCGATCCCGTTCGTCTCCGCCTCGATGCTGCTTTTCGCCGGGGGAGCGGTCCTCGCTTACTTCGCCTTCTCACATGCCCTTAAGTTCCTCCAGAGCGTGGGCGGTCCATCGCTACACCAGATCTACGATCCGAACCAGTACCTGAGTCTGATGGTCGCGCTGATGACCGTCTTCGGCCTCACCTTCGAGTTTCCCGTGATTCTCGTGTCGCTCGAGCTCGCAGGAGTGGTGAGTCCCGCAAAATTGTCCTCTTGGCGGCGCTGGGCGATCGTCCTTATCGCCTTGTTCTCAGCGATCATCACCCCGAGTGGCGACCCCTTTTCGATGCTTGCCCTGGGTGTCCCCTTGTACGTCTTCTACGAGGTCTCCATCATCATCGGGAAGCTGTTGCGCCGCTAGGTGAATCGGCCTGAGTCAGCTTCGAACAAAGCGCGGCTCGCGGCTCCTGTCGCGCTTGGGCTTCACGCTCGATCCCTTCCAGGAGGCCGCATGTGAGGCATTGGAGGAGGGTCGGTCCGTCCTCGTCTCTGCACCCACGGGATCGGGCAAAACGGTGGTGGCGGACTACGCCGTCGCACGTGCCCTGGAACAAGGTCGCAAAGCCTTCTACACGACCCCCCTGAAGGCGCTGTCCAACCAGAAGTTCGCAGAGCTGTCGGCCGCGTACGGGTCCGAAAAAGCGGGTCTTCTCACGGGCGACGTATCGCACCGTCCGGAAGCTCCTGTGGTGGTCATGACGACCGAAGTGTTGCGCAATATGTTCTTCGCCCGCTCCCCACTGCTCGACGGCCTCGGGCTCGTCGTCCTGGACGAGGTCCACTACCTCCAGGACCCGTTCCGAGGTTCGGTTTGGGAAGAAGTGATAGTGCTCGCTCCACGCGACGTGGTGTTCGTCTGTTTGTCCGCGACCGTGTCGAACGCGGAGGAGTTCGGGGCGTGGCTCGAGAGCGTGCGCGGTCCCATGCAAGTCGTCGTCGAGCAGAAGCGACCGGTTCAGCTGCGCAACCACGTCGCAACCGCTCGGAGGGGGACGCGCCACGTAGAACTGATCCCTGTTCTGGAGAACGGCCGTCCCCATCCAGACGCGACTTCATTCGACGAGCGGATGGCTCGGACATCGCGACGACCGGGAGGGCTCCGGCACTCTTCTGTGGTCTCACCACGCAGGCTCGAGGTGATCGAAGCACTCGAAGAAAGGGACATGCTTCCGGTAATTGTCTTCATCTTCAGTCGTGCCGGCTGTGACGACGCCGTAAAGCAACTCCTCGTAGATGGTGTGAGGTTCACGACGGCAGAAGAACGTGTCGAGATACGTCGCAGATGCGAAGAGCACACTGAGGGTCTTCCAGAGTCTGAATTGCGCGTGCTCGGATACGGGCCGTGGACCGCGGCTCTGGAGGCCGGTGTGGGAGCTCACCACGCGGGATTGATCCCGGCCTTTCGCGAGAGCGTGGAGGACTGTTTCTCCGACGGCCTGCTCCAGGTGGTGTTCGCTACCGAGACGTTGTCGCTCGGCATAAACATGCCCGCCAGGACCGTGGTTATCGAGAGGCTTCAGAAAGTGCGGGAGCACGGTCGCAGCGCTCTCACCTCAGGCGAGTACGCACAGCTGACCGGCCGTGCCGGACGTCGCGGTCTCGACTCCGTCGGCCACGCTGTCACGATCTGGAGCCCCCAGGTCTCGTTGGTGGGGCTCGCCCAGCTGGCCACATCGCCCGCCCCGGCGCTCACATCTTCGTTCCGGCCCACCTACAACCTCGCGGTCAACCTGGTCAGGCGTTATCCGGCCGACCAGGCCCACTACGTGCTCGACCGTTCCTTCGCCGAGTTCTTGGACCGCCGGCACCATCATGCGCTGTCACGCCGCCTGGATCGACTCTTGCGACTGCTCGATGACTGGGGATACCTGGACCTCGAAGCTTGGAATCTCCACCCCAAGGGAAGCCTGCTCGCCCGCCTTTACCACGAGTCCGATCTTCTCGTGACAGAGGCCCTCACAGAGGGCGTGTTCGACGACCTCGACGTTCCAGGCGCTCGCGGCCGTCGTGTCGTCGTGCACCTTCGAGAGCCGTGCCGGGCGTTGGCGTGCAGAGCCGAGGCCGCCGAAAGACGCGCTTGGGAGACTGCAGGCGCTCGAGTCCATCTGGGAACGTCTTCATTCGGACGAAGAAAGTGCACGCCTGCAACACACGAGGTCCCCCGACCCAGCCTTCGCGGAAGCGGCTTGGCGATGGGCGCGCGGCGACCCTTTGGAGCGGGTGCTCGAGAAAGCCGAGCTCGCTCCGGGCGACTTCGTGCGAAACTCGAAGCAACTGCTCGATCTTCTGAGTCAGCTGGCGGTCGTGGCGCCGAACCACCGGACCGCGACAGTCGCGAGACGTGCCGCGGAGGCGGTACGACGAGGAGTGGTCGCTGCGTCTGTGTGGCCGGCGTCGGCAGAGGACGTTCCGGAACTGGACCAAGCGCTCGTGGCGCCTGCTTGGGAGACACCGACGACCGAGGCCTGAGGGAGGGCGGCCGACGCACCCGGATCTTCCTCGGGGCCGGCCTGCTGGCTCCGCTCCGGCCCGCACGAGTCGTGCCTGGGAAGGCGGGGTCCGCACCGGCGGGGACCGTCCGCCATAGTCTTTGCCGGGCATGTTCCCCTATGCCGAAGAGGCCTTCAGCGACGACGAGCAAGACCTGCTCAGGCGCTATTTCACGAACGTCGAGGGACCCGTTTTCGCCCTCGTCAACCTGCCCGAGGTCGTAAAGGGCGCACTCTTCGCGCGCTACTCGCGTTCTGCCAAGAGCCTCCGGCGTCTGTTCCTCGACGAGTTCGTCGGGGACCTCGACACGAGCGCGGACGCGGGGATCGACGCGACAGTTGGACTCGATCGAGCAGAACGACTTTACGAGCGTGTCTTTCTCGAGTACGGCGACGATTCGGTCGCCCAACTCGGCGGCGTTCACCTCGCTTGCGAGCAGGCTTCGAACGTCCTCACGAAGATTCTCGAGCGCGGAAGGCTCATGGCGTACCTCGAACAGTCGACGCGATACGTCGCGTACGACAGCAGGCTCTCGACCGGGCACTATCGCTATTACAGGGATCCCGAGGTTCTCGAATCGCAACTCGGGGCGCGATACGTAGGCGACATGGATCGTATGTTCGACAACTACGGACGGCTCTTTCCACAGATACAGGGTTTCTTGTCGCGTCGTTTCCCACAGCAACCGGGCGATTCGGACTTCGCTTATCGTCAGTCGATAAAGGCCAAGGCGCTCGACGCGTTGCGTGGCTTGCTGCCGGCAGGATCGCTCTCGAACGTCGGCATCTATGGGACCGGTCAGTCCTACGAGATGCTCATGCTCCGTATGCGTTCGGATCCGTTGCCCGAGGCTCGGCGGTATGCCGAGATGATCCTCACAGAGTTGAGGAAGGTCGTCCCCTCCTTCCTGCGCCGCCTGGACATTCCTGAGCGCGGCGGTGCCTGGACCGAGTACCTGGCCTCGACAAGGTCGGCCACCGAAGACCTGGTGGGGCGGCTGTGGGGCCCAGAGCCCCAGGAAGCCGCCGGGCTCGACGTCGACCTCGTGGACTTCGACCCCGACGGTGAGGACAAGGTCCTCGCGGCAATCTGCTATCCGCACAAGGGTCTCGGCGAGGAGGAGATCCTGAGACGGGTCCGCAAGCTCTCGGCAGAGGAGCGAGCAGCCCTTTTCCGGGAATATGTGGGGGAGCGAACTAACCGCAGGCACCGACCCGGTAGAGCGCTCGAGCGTACGTACTACCGGTTCGACATCGTCTCGGACTACGGCGCCTTCAGAGACCTTCAACGTCACCGGCTGCTGAGCATCGATTGGCAACCGCTCACCCCTTATCTGGGTTACGAATTGCCGGAGATCGTCGTGGAGGCTGGGAAGGGAGAGGACTTCGTCGGGTCCCTAGAGCGTTCCGAATCACTGTACGCCGTGATGTCGCCGCGCCTTCGAGCCCAAGCGACGTACGCGGTGGCGCTCGCATTCAAGATCCGCTTCGTGATGGAGATGAACGCGCGCGAAGCGATGCACTTGGTAGAGCTGCGCTCTGGAACGCAAGGGCACCCCAGTTATCGCCGTGTTGCACAGGAGATGCATCGTCTGATCGCTGAGAAAGCCGGGCATCGTCACATCGCCGAGGCGATCTCCTTTGTCGACTTCAGCGATCCCGACCTCGAGCGCCTCGAGTCGGAAAGGCGTGCCGAGGCGCGCAGGGCTTCGTTCGCCACTTGAAGTCGGCTCCCGTCTCTCCTATGCCGCAGGGAGTGACCGTGAGGGGAACGACAAATGTTTCTCTTTTCGTCCCTCGTCTTGACCAGGGAGTAAGCAAGAACTCCCTGGTAATGAGGCCCTTGACGGAAGCGGGACCGGCCCGCCTAGTCTTTCGACTCAGTCCCAGACGCCCCGAAGGTTTGCATCGCCGAAAGCGAGTCAGGCGAACCGAGGGGGGGATGCTGTGAGAGGCGGAGCGAGCCCGAGGGACCGAGTAGAGAACGTCCCGTCAGTTTGGCTGCGGCGTCGGCGAGGCGGCGACGGCACCAAAGGTCCCCGGGCCCTGCCTCCGGAGGTTCGATAACTCCGGGGGTTCGCGCCTTCCTTCGTCCGGAACCGCTGATCTGTTTCCTTCATTGCATCGCGGTTTTTGCAGGTCGAGGGGATCTCAGGACGCCTGTCGTCTTGATCGGCTTTTGGGTACAAGCAGATATGCTCCCGCGGCGTTGTTTGGACCCGAAGGGTAGAAATGGCCGACGACCTCGATGACGTTGCGGAACCCGAGGACCTCGTAGAGGAGGATCTGGAGGATCTGCCGGATGATCTCGACGACAAGGACCTCGAAGACGAGGACCTTGTCGATGCGGACGACGACGATCTCGAAAGCGACGCCCTCGTAGACGACGACGATGATGATCTCGGCACCGAGCTCGTAGCCGAGGAAGAGGAGTCGGAGGTGGCAACCCCGGCGGAGGCCTCGACCACGGCGGCTCCCTCGGTCGAGGAAGGGGAAGAAGAAGAGGAGGAGGTCGAGGACGAGGACGTGGAGGCGAGCCTCGACGAGATCCTGAAGGAACGGCTCGTAGTCGAGGAGGAAGACGAAGACGAGGAGGTCCCCGAGCCCGAGGACCGGTCGGAGGTCTCCGAGAGGGTCCTACCCAAGCAGCCCGACGAGTTCGTGTGCAGGTCCTGTTTCCTGGTCAAGCACGCCAGCCAGCTCGCTGATCCCGACAAGGAGCTGTGCCGCGACTGCGTCTGAGCCTCCCGGGCCGAAGCAGCGAGGAAGTGCACGGTTTGCCACGGCGTGTGATGCCTGTGAAGGCTGGAGGTCTCGAGGGGTTCCCGAGCCGCACCCTGATGAGCGCCGGAAGGGGAGATCCGCCACATGAGTGAAGAGAAGTCTCAGGTGCAGAAGTTGTTGGACCTATTCGTATTTGCGCCGGCGGGCCTGGCTCAAAGTGCCGCAGAGGAGGTCGAGAAGCTCGCCGAGAAGGGGCGCCACCGAGTCGAAGGTCAGGTCCACACGGCCCGTCTGGTCGGTCAATTCGCGATCCAAACGGCTCGAAGTGAGGCAAAGAAGATGGTCGGCGCTGCGATCTCGCAGCTAACCGGTGGGGGAGGGGACAAAAGGACGGCTGCCGCACCTGCAGCGACCAGGGTCGCGAAGGCACCTCGGGCTCCGGCGCGCCAACGTGAGAGCTCGAGCTCAAGCTCGAGTTGGACCCCCGACGGTTCTTCGGCCGCGGCCAATGGGAGTTCGGGCGCCGATCTCTCGATCCCGGGCTATGACAGTCTTTCTGCCTCGCAGGTCGTGCAGAGACTCGACGGCCTGTCGCGGACCGAGCTGGAGGACGTGAAGCACCACGAGCTCAGTCACCGGCACAGGCGCACCATCCTGAACAGGGTGGACCAGCTCCTCTCCGGTGACCGTTCCTCGGAGAGCTGATCCTTCGGATCGAGGGCGACCCGATTGCCCGACGTGACGCGAGCAAGAACCGCTCGTATCGACGATGCGGAAGTCTGCGCGCAACTCTGCCGTGACGCGCTCGAGGCACTCGACGCCAGAAGAGGAGGCCTTCTCTTCGCTCGACGCGAGGTCGGACTACTGGCCAAGGCTCTCCTTCGTCCCGGCGGACTGTCGCGTCTTCTTGCGGACCCACGCCGCCGAGTGCTCGTGGGGACGCTCTCTGACGAAGTCGTCGGGTTGGCGACCGGCCGTATAGACCACGTGGGCGAAGCGTCGATGGGGATTGTGGACGCCCTCTACGTGGCTCCGCCATCGCGCCGAGCAGGTGTCGGCGAGGCCCTCATTTCGGGGCTCACAGGATGGTTCGCTTCCTCCAACTGCAGAGGGATCGACGCAAGCGCCTTGCCCGGGGACCGCGATACCAAGAATTTCTTCGAAGGAGCAGGGTTCAAGGCCAGGCTCCTCACGATGCACAGGCCGCTTTGAGCACGGGGCCGACTCTGGCGGTCGGCGCGATAGCTGTCCGGGACGACATGCTCCTCTTGGTTCGGCGCCTCAATCCTCCCGAAGCAGGCCGATGGACGCTCCCCGGTGGCCGCGTGATCGTCGGCGAAACCCTGGCCGGCGCGGTCGAGCGCGAGGTGCGGGAGGAGACCGGCCTCAAGGTGCGTTGCGGAGAGTTCCGCGGCTGGGCGGAGAGAGTCTCAGAGGAGAACCACTTCGTGATCCTCGATTTCGACGTGACGGTTGTGGAGGACCGACGCCCACGACCTGGCGACGACGCTTCGGAGGTCGCGTGGGTCCGTCTCGAGGATCTCGGCGCGATCGAAACCGTGTCTGGCCTCTGTGACTTCCTGCGCGATCACGGGGTTCTCGCCTGACCGCTCTTGTACGGCTGCGGACGGACCCCCGACCGCAGGGTCAACCGCGCCGACCCGCGGCCACAGCCGGCCGACGTCGCCCTGGTGGCGGCGGAATCGGCAATCCGAGCAGTCGAGCGAGCTCAGGCACGAAGCCCGCTGCTCGCCTGGCGGACTTGAGGAGATCCTCCCCGGCTCCCGTCGGGAGGCCAGACGGCTTCACGTTTCGACGTACCGGCGATTCGACGACTGCGTCGAGCAACTCTTGCCATTGTTCGGGACTGCAATGCGGTGCCATCGCGGCACTCGCGGCACTCGCGAGCCTGACGGCCAGCTCTCCGAGCAGTCGAGCACCGGGCTCGGGAGGCCGTGCCGAGATCCTCAGCGCCTCGGCGACCCGGTCCGCTTCCAGAGCGCCGTTTACGCGGCCCAGCCACGATTCGCGAAGAGCTGTGACACGGGAGTCGAGTGTCTCGCGCAGGGTAGCGAGAAGAGCCCGACCTTCCTCGTCCAGATTGACGCTCGAGGCTGCCGACACGACCGAACGCATTTCTCGCAGGGGAGCGTCTCTTCCTGCGTTGCGAACGGTCACCGCACGGTCCTTCCAATTGGCGAGGTTCATGATCGGCAATAGCTGTTCGGCCATCGCCATGAGAGGGTCGGCGGAGATCTCAGGTCGGCCCTCGGCTCGTGCGCGTTGAACCTGCTCGTCGATCGCCTGACGGACTGCAGGGATGCCGCCCCGAAGGAGCTGCTCCGCCACGGGGAGCTGCTCGGGACGCAACGAGGCGAGCGCCTGGTTTCGATGTGTCGTCACCGCTTCGATCCGTCTCCTGGTACCTCGGCGGTCCTTCGACTTTCCACTCGGGCCTTCCGACCGTTCTCGCTGATCGTCCCGCCGGGCACGCTGGGATCTTTCGCCCCGCCCTCGCTCAGGTCGTTCGTCCCGCCGGGCACGCTCGGATCTTTCGCCCCGCTCAGCTCGCTCCGACCTACGCGCCCGGTCGTGTGACGGTTCCGCACTCCGAGCTTCGACGGTGTCTTCGGCACGCGTCTGGTCACCGCCACCCGGTCGGCCGCACGTCGGGCGTCTTCCGGAATCCCTCTCAGCGCGCGCGCCGCGATCAGGCCTAAGGCCACCCCGGCGGGGCGACTCCCGCTCGGATTCCTCCGATCGTCTGCGGCGTCCCGGAGCCATGGTGACGGAAACACCGCCGGCGTGGTCTCTTGCACTGCCCAGAACCTCTATGCGCGCTCCGTTGTCTTCGTCGCGCGTCTTGACAGGCCTCTGCACCGATGTGACGAATATTCCGTCGATCTCGAATTCCGCTTCGGCGCGTAGGGCGTCTCCGACTTTCGCCCCTTCGGGAAGAAGCCCGCCATCTACCGACCCGCGTGGTTCTCGCGCACCCAGCGCGCGCCAGGTCCACGTTCCGTCATCGCGTCGGCTGGTCAATTCGATTTCGATCTTGCGAGACATCGCCCGGACCACGCTACCCGCCTCCCGGAATCCGATTCTCTTTGGATCGGGAAGTCAACGAGCGCTTCGTCGGACTACCTCTCTATATCCTGGCTGGCGAGCCATCCATCGGTTCCTGGCGGTCGTGGAAGGGCTTCGCTTGTTGGGCTTGCGGGCAGGGGTTGGCGCTGCAGGCAGCATCCGACCACCGAAGTAGGCGACGCAGGCGCGGGGGTAGGGGAGAATGCGACGCACAATCCTGACGAAGCCGGGGCCGGCGCCAACGAACCCTGCGAACTTCGTGGGGACGATTTTGCGGAGGAGCAGGGTTTGGACGACTTCGGCGAGGAGAGGTCAGGCGGTGACTCAGTCCCCGCATCTTCGAACCTCGAGGACCAGAACTGGGTAGTGCAGCGTGCCGTCACTGGTACAGAACCGCCACCTGCAATGGCCGAATGGCCACCGCCTGCGCCAGACCCGGCAGGCGATCACTACCTGAGCGCACCGCTCGTCACAGGTGCCGGCGCGGCCGTGCTTCCACGCTCCAGGCGTACGAGGCGTACTCCTCCATGGCTGCTGGTCGCCGTCGTCTCCGCGCTCGTCGGCGGCGCGGTGGGAGCGGGAATAGCAGAGGGGCTGGACACCGGGTCGTCGGGCCAGTCCATCCGGGTCGGCAACGCCGGACCGGGGCCCGCTCTCGCAGGCGGCGCGTCGATCCCGAAGATCGTGAAGAGCGTGCTGCCCGAGGTGGTGTCGATAGAGGCCAAAGGTCCGTCGGGCGGCGGCTTCACGGGCGGTGGCACCATCGAGGACCAGGGAACCGGGATGATCATCACCGACGCGGGCGAAGTGGTCACCAACAATCACGTGGTACTCGGGGCGGCCACCATTACCGTGACCCTCTACGACCAGACGACGCCGCTGGCCGCCAAGCTCGTGGGAGTGGATTCCTCGAACGACCTCGCCCTGCTCAAGATCGAGTCGCCCCCGTCGAACCTTCAACCGGTCACCTTCGGGGATTCGACGGGTCTTCAGGTCGGAGATGCGGTCATCGCAATCGGAAACGCGCTTGGTCTGTCCGCAGGCACCCCAACGGTTACGTCGGGCATCGTGTCGGCTTTGGGTCGCACGGTGCAGGCGGGGGACGCAACAGGAAGTACCGAGAGCCTGAGCAATCTCATCCAGACCGACGCCGCCATCAACTCGGGCAATTCCGGAGGTCCGCTCGTGGACTCGGCGGGGCAAGTGATCGGAATAAACACGGCCGTCGCTTCCTCGACGAACGGAAACGCACCGGCGCAGAACATAGGGTTCGCGATCCCTTCGCTCACAGTCCGGAAGCTGATTCCGAAGCTCCGACAAGGTGGGACGAGTGGTGCGTCCAAGGCCTACCTCGGTGTGTTCGTGACTGACGAAACGCCCCAGTTGCAGCAACAGTTCGGGCTGGACCCCTCGTCGGGGGCCCTCGTCGAGAGTGTCGTGTCGGGATCGCCCGCCGCGAGCGCCGGTATCCACCCTGGCGAGGTGATCGTCTCGTTCAACGGCGAAACGATCGCGTCTGCCCAGGATCTCACGAATGCCGTTCAGAAGGCGTCCCCGGGCCATAGCGTGAGCATCACGCTCTGGAAGGGTCATCAGAAGCTGACGGTCAGCGTGGGGCTGGTGGCACAACCGAGCGGCTGAAGCCTCAGCCCAACAAGGAAGACTCGATAGCACCGCCCGGCTCGGAGCCGACGCGTATGTACCATTCGGTGCCCCATACCGCGGCGAAGGCCTCCGGGGGCATCGCCAAGAAGAACGAAGTCTCCTGGATCTGACTGGCATGAGCCGCCATGGCACGGCGTTTGCGGTCGAGATAGGCCGACACGTCGACCGCCGTGGTGATCCGATCGCCTTCGACGCCGAGCGACTCGAGCTCCTCTCGACGCTCTTCCAATTGTGAGGTCTCCTCTTCGAGGCCGAGCTCGAGAGCCTTCTCCGAAATCTGGCGCACGTGGTCCCGATTGACCGTCGACATGAACACGCGGGGCGTGCGTGCGATCTCCGCGGCTCGCAGTCCCACCCTGTGGACCTGGACGTGGTCTGGATGCCCGTACACGCCGTTCTCGTCGTAGGCGCTCAGCACCTCGGCGTTCTCTTCCTCGAGCACGGCGGCAAGCCTCGAAGCCGCTTCGTCCACGTCAGCTTTCCAGAAACACTCGGGATCGTCGTTCGAGGGTTCGCCTGCCATTCCCGAATCCCCGTAGCCGAGGAACTCGTACCTGTCGACGCCGAGCACTTCGCATGCTGCCGCCAGCTCTCGCTCGCGACGTTCCGCGAGAGTCTCGCCCGGGGAGAGAAGACCCTCGGGAACCTCGCCGAGTTCGCCTCTGGTCGCTACTACGAGCACGACGCGGTGGCCTTCTTCGCTGAGCTTCGCCATTGTCCCCGCCGTCGCGATCGCCTCGTCGTCTGGATGAGCGTGGAAGAAGATTGCCGTGGCCACAGGAGGCGAGGCTACTCAATACCGTTTTCGGCTAGGGCTGAGTTTGATCGTCGCGAGCGGGACCTCGCGGCTGCGCCGAACGCGCCTCTGTGAGCGATCCCGAGCAGTCTGGCATTATGGCTGCGCCATGGTGGTCATCAAGTGGCGTGGGCGGGGGCCCTATCGGGTCCGCGAGGTCTTCTTTGCCTCGGCAGACGATGTAGCCCGGCTGACTGCCCCCCGCCAACCCAGCGTCGTCACCTTGTTCAGGCATGCGTTGTGCGGCCCCTCGGAAGGGCCGCCCGGCTTGGTCATGCGCTGGGTCCCGACCACGTGCATCGACCTGACGAAGGAGCCGGCCGATCTGCTGGAGCACATGTCCCCCAGCTCCTGCCGTTACGAGATACGGCGGGCGGAGCGGCTGGGAGACCGTGTCCGCATCGAGTCTGATCGGCCCACCGGGCGCGAGACTTCCTCGCCCTCCATAGCGACTTCATGCAATGGAGGAGGTTCGGGCGGCCCATGACCCCTTACCGGCTTCAGCGGTACCTGCGGTCCTCGGACCTCTTCGTGGCCTATCTGGACGGGGAGCCCCTGTCTGGCCACTTGGTGGTGAGGGACGAGACGCGGCGGCGGATCCGGTTGCACTACTCGGCGTCGGGCCGCCACCACGGAGGCGAGCGCGCCAAGTTGTCGGGGGCGGTGAACCGCTACCTCCACTGGCAAGAGATCCTCTTTTACCGGTCGGCCGGGTTCCTCGTCTACGACTTCGGCGGATTCATCGAGGACCAGAACGGACCGAGCTCCGTCGGGTATTTCAAGCTTTCTTTCGGGGGATACAGAGAGGACGGGTGGTCCGCCGATGTGTGGGGAAGCGTCGCCCGGGCGACCCTGGGGTTGGCGCGGCTAGCGGCGGCCGGACGCCGCGCCGTGGCCGGCTGAGACGCTGCCGGGCCGGCAGCCGGAAACGAACAGCAAATCGACATTTCACCGCGTATCAGGCGCACGCATCGACCCCTTTGACCGAGAGCGAAACGCAAATGTGAACTTGCGCCAGAGGTCGTCCAGGTGTACGGATCGTGAGAGCAGCGGGCACAGACCGGCCGACCGGGGCAGGAGGTGCGAGATGGGTGTCAGAGCGGACGGATCGTCCCCTGGAGTCCCCGAGTCCTTGAGCGGTTTCTCGGAGATACCCGATCACCTCCCGGCACTCGACCGCGGGGCTCATCCGCCGGGTTCGGGAAAGGCCTGCGCGATGGAGGCCGCTTCGTGGCTCGCGGGGGAGAGGTGGTCAGATCATCCCCACTCGGTGCATCGCGCGGTAGCTGCTGTTGCGCGGTGGGTGAACGACACCGTCGAGGATCAAGAGCGCCAGCGGCTCTGGCCGTTGATCCTCGCCTCTTTGGATACTGGCTTATTTCGTGGTTTCAAGCTCGACAGAACTCTGAGGCGGACGACGAGGGAGGCTGGGTGCCGGGCCGCGGCGACAGGCAGACCCGCTGATGCATGGATGGAGGTTCTCGCCGAGCATTCACGCCTAACAGGCCACCGGCCTCCAGTAGTTCCTGGGACGCGCATCAGCGACCTTCGGGACTTGTTGAGCACAACCAACATTTAGAGCCCAACGCCTACCCTGCGGTGACACCCCGCGCGGGGTTTCGTCTCTGCCGTACTCGAAGTGAAGGTGAATCCCCTGGGTGATCACGGGGTGAGCTATCCGTCGTTATGCTCCCCTCGGGTGGGAGCGGCGGGTCGCCCATTTTGAACGAATTGGCGAGCAGGCGGACGTGCTTAAGAAGGCCAAATCTAATGTTGCCTCACCAACGGGTAGTCTTCGATCCGACGCTTCTGTTCGTGGCAATGAACGGACGGCTTCGGCGCTAAACGGATTGGCGTCGCAGGTCGAGTCGACCCTCGAGGCTCCTTTCAAAGCGGCTACCGGTGTGGCCTTTCTCGACTTCCCCGAGCATGAGAACCTGGGCGACAACGCGATATGGCTCGGTGAGTTCTCCTACTTCGAGTCGAACCGGATTCCGATCGTCCACATGTCAAGTGCCCGTCTGTACAACGCCTCTCGAATACGAAGGTCTTTAAAAGACGGGACCGTTATCGTCCTCCACGGAGGCGGCAACCTCGGCGACCTCTATCCG
The DNA here is from genome assembly GCA_963737015.1 of uncultured Acidimicrobiaceae bacterium. Classification (GTDB taxonomy): domain Bacteria; phylum Actinomycetota; class Acidimicrobiia; order Acidimicrobiales; family UBA8190; genus CAVTQZ01. The sequence goes on from CAVTQZ010000001.1 coordinate 903,456, forward strand.
AGATATCAAGAGCACCGAGAGCGTGTCATCCGGGATTTTCCTGGGACCAGAATCGTTCAGCTGCCGCAGACGGTACATTTCGAAGAGCCGCAGAACATGCGTCGGTCACTGGACAGGCTCGCTGCGCATCCTGATCTCGTAGTGCTCGCCCGTGATGCCAGATCCCGCGAACTTCTAAGCGCGCATGGCGTGAACGCTGATTTGTGCCCTGATATGAGCCATCTGTTGCTCGCTTCGATTTGGGACGCACCCGGCTCGGGAACAATCGTTCTCGCCCGATCGGACAAGGAACGGATGAATCCCGACGAGCCTTACGAGAAAGGGTGGCGTGACTGGCCTGCGAGGCCACACGACCAGACTGCTTACCTGCGAAAGAGCGTATCGGGAAGCGCGAGGCTGCTCAGGCTTCCGGAAGGCGCCCAGAATGCGGTGTGGGCTCGGGTATGGCCTCGGATCGCACACGGAAGACTCGAACGTGCGCGTCGACTCCTGCAAGGTTTTGAGAACGTCGTCACAGATCGCCTGCACGGGGTGTTGCTTGCGACACTTCTCGGGCGCCGTGTCATTGCGGTTGACAATAGCTATGGGAAGGTCTTCGGATACCTGGATACGTGGAGAGCGCTTGACCGCGTTGTCGAGCGAGCGCCAAGCCTTCGCCAAGCTTCGGACGCATTGTCACTCGACATCCCTTGAGCCATGCAGATCACCCGGGCCATGCCGATCGACGCTGTTCCAGGCGAGTTTCGCGCCTCGATTGACCTCGGAGGCACCGAGGTCGTATTCGTGCGCTCGCCCTCGGTGGAGTTGTGCCCGTCCGAAGATGCGCTTTTCCCAATGATGCTCGAGCCCTCCATGAGCGTGGGCGGGATCCTCGAGTTGCCGGCAGGTCTCTCACCCGCCGTTCACGAAGCGAACACGCGCATTCAGGACTTGCTGACCGGATGGTCCAGGCGTGCGGTATGTCCTCCCTTCTACCCTGTAGAGCTGCAGGCCCCCGTACGTTCGGACGCCGCGACTGTCGGGCCAGTAGGAGTGGGAGCGTTCTTCAGCGGGGGTATCGATTCCACTTACACCGCGCTCAAGCATCGTGACGAGATCACTCATCTCGTGTTCGTGGAAGGCTTCGACGTCGATCGGAGGCGATCGAAGGAACGGAGTGCAGCGATCGAGGTCGTTAAGCGGGGCGCAAGAGCGATCGGCAAGCCACTGGTCGTCGTCGAGACGAACCTCCGTGAATTCTCGGACGGAAGGGTAAATTGGGAGTTCTACCACGGTGCCGCACTCGCCACTATTGCGCATCTCATGTCCAACACGTTCTGGAAGGTCTACGTGCCGAGCTCCACGAACGCTCTGGACCCCGAGCCATGGGGTTCACATCCTTTGCTCGACCCACTCTGGAGCAACGACCGACTTCTGCTCGTCAATGACGGTGAGGAACACGATCGAACGAGCAAGCTCCAAGAAATACGCGACCATCCAGAGGCTCTTGCTTCGCTCCGAGTCTGCTGGGAGCGGCCGGGCGCCACCCCGGAAACAATCAATTGCGGAAGGTGCAGGAAGTGCGCCGGGGCGATCCTTGCTCTTCGCACAGTAGGGATGGCGGGCCTCGTGCCCTCCCTGCCGGTGGACGTAGCCCCAGAAGTTCTTTCGGGGGCGAACCTTCGGTACCGAAGCTGGAGGAAACTCTGGATCACAGCCTTGCTCGAGGAGCTGAATGGCGGAAGTCATGACATGACGAGAGCCAGAGCCCTCGCCGCGGCTTTGTTGAAGAGTTACGTCAAACGTCCTGCGTACGCGGCAAGACGCATTGTTGCGGCGATGGAATACCGACGGCGTTCGGAGGGAAACCGGCCGAGGGGGGGTGTTCGGTGAAAAATCACTCGCGTGATCACGTTCTTTACACCGACACGATGCTCGATGACCCCGTCAAGGCCAAGACGGCGTATGCCATGCTGCGGTTCGCTCCTGAACGAGTACGAGCGGTGTACGACCTGCGCTTCGCTGGAAAGCCCTTGGAGAGTGTGTGTCCTGAGTTCTCTCATCTCGACATCCCAATCATTGACGCGCCCTCACTCGTCGCGGGCGCTGACAAGTTCGTGATCGGGTTCGCTCCGGTGGGTGGTCGCCTGAGCAATGATCAGCGGCAAGTCATCGACGCGATCCTGGAGCAGGGAGCGCATGTCATCAACGGCCTCCACGATCAGCTCGGCCCCTCCGACAGGGTCACGAATCTGAGGACGTTCGATCTCGATGAACGTTGGTTCATGACCGGCGCACCCCTCACGGGACTGCGAATCTTGACGGTGGGCACTTGCTACTCGATCGGCAAGATGACAACCGCTGTAGCCCTTGCAGACGCATTGGCGGCCTTGGGTTTACGTGCCGCCTGGGTCCCGACCGGTCAAACTGGAGTGCTCCTTTCCGGTCACGGGCGCGTGCTCGACGCGATTCCCAATGACTTCATCCAAGGACACATCGAAAGGCTCGTCCTCGAGGCGCTCGCTCATGCCGACGTGATCGTCATAGAGGGCCAGGGATCCATATTCCACCCCGGCTTTTCCGGCCTACCGGTCGCCCTCATGCATGTCGGTGCTCCGCAGCGGCTCGTTCTTTGTCACCGGTTGGGGCAGGACACCTTCGGGGACTTTCCGCTGCCGATGCCGGACCTGGAGCGAGCCGTAGAAGCTCATCATCAGCTGGCAAGGAGCCTCTCGGTGGAGTCGCGGGTTGTGGCCATATCCCTCGATTCGAGCAGGGTCACCTCCGCTGAATACCTGAAGCAACGCGAACTCATCGAGGAGCGAACCGGCCTACCCTGCTGTGACCCTGTTAGAGATAAAGCGGACAGAATTGTTGCGGCTGTCACATCGACGGTCGAGTGGCCAAACGTTTGATCAGCGACTGAATCAGGTCTGCGGTCCGTTCGACATTTTGAACGCCGGTATGGACGAGTCGTGCTCTCGTGCTGTGGAGCCGGTGGTCGAGTGCTCGCGTCAATGCCGGATCGACCCCTGACTTTTTCAGATGCTGAAGGGTCGCCTCCCACGTATAGGGAACCTCAGGGAGTTTGACGCGCGCGATCGCTGCAAGATTGAGGGTGTCCGGGAGCGTCTCGAATGCATCGAGGACGCCAAGGGCACGCAGGCACACCATCGTTCGCAAGCATTTCTCACAAGCTCCACAATTGTACTGACCTTCCCGGTTCCAGAGACATACATGAAGGTGGGCGCGCGCCATGGGGTCGGCGGCGATCATAGAGAGCTTGTCCAATCTGGATGCCTCGCATCCATCGTGGACCAACTCGACGTCTTCTGTGCTCCAGAGCGGGTCGAGGAGTGGATGCGAGCCGTTTGGCTCTGGATTCGCATTGGTCACAGTGGCTGGCACATAAACCACGTCCAACTCAGGAGCGAGCATGAGAGCGACGCTCGCCAACGCCGAGCCGTGATAGTCCACCCATTGGGCGTACTTGTCGGTCACTGACCTCAGATTCGTCCGAACCTCGATCAGCGGCTTGCCCAGCCCCGCGGCAGCGGCGCGGATCTTGCCACTCACGCGAGCATCGAGCTGAGGGTTGTCGTCTAGGTCGAAACCATGAACATAGACAAGCGCCTCTATTTCGTGGCGATGCCGGGCCACCGTATAGAAGGAGTCGACACCCCCTGTAAAGAATGACGCCACACGACGACGTTGTCGTGAGTGCCCATCTCTCCGCCTCCGGACATCTATGTTCACGGGCTGGTACTGGCCATAGGAAGGTTCGCATAGCTCGAAATTTCGAAATACTTCCTGAATCTTTGGAAGAGATGCCACTAGCCGAGACGAGGCCGGCTCCGTTGCAACGAGTGGGCCGCCAACACGCATAGCAGGTAATAACATCGCAGCCAGTCCGGCATCCGTCGATGCCTCAAGCTCAGCTCCCCGCGGTAAAAGTGATCCTCTCTACTGCACCTGAGATCTCTACGACCATCTCGACTCCTTCCCTTAAGGTGCGGAAGGGCAGCAGGGTGACCACTTATAAATCCTAGCAATGGCGATTTCGAGCAAAACAACATAGAACTAGCATCTTGCAGTCACGGAATTGAGTTATTGAAATGCCCTTTCTGCCACCGCAGAATGCCGGAGACGGCCGCGGAGTTCCTGCGCCCCGAATGGCAGCCGATCCCATGAGATTTTTCCCCACCTTATTGTGCAACGACGTCTTCCAGCGCGATGGGTTGTTGTTCGGTGTCGAAGCGATCACCGGCCTTCGAGTGCATTGGGCCGTCGTTGACCCTGGGCGATACGCGATGTATGTCTGGGAAAGGCAATCGATGTCATATCCATTGTCGGCGCGTGAGCTTGGCGCTTCAATGGTTACCAACGGGCCTTTTACAACTTACGGTGACGGGTCCCTGGCGAATTCCACCGTCAGGTTCCTTCTCGATGCAGCACCACTCGCGTTTGGCGCACCCTTGGATCGACATTGGAAGGAAGTACGGTCGGATCTGAGCGATGTCTTGGCACTCCACTTCCGGGCGCCCGCACCGCTCGGATTCGTCCTTGGAGCGCGCGAGGGGATTTCGGAGACGAGGAAGTCTCGACCGAATATGTCCTACTTTGGACGCCGAGGATTTGAGTTCGACGACTACCGGATCAGCCGAGGTGATCCGATCAACGAGACGGAAGCCATTGGTGGTCTTTTCGGTGCCGTTAACAATTACGAGCCTTACAGTGTCAACAGGGTACAGCGCGTCGGCTACTGGGGCCTCGCCCCGTTGCGAGGGGAGGTCTTCTCGCAGCCTTATGGCGTAGAACCTTCCCTGGACCGATATGAAGCAATCACTGGACGGAGAATCAAGGGGTTATTGGTGTTCGTCGCAGGTTGGGCCAACACGCGACATTTGACTCGTCTCCTGAGCGCGATCCGGGTGAAGGATGCCGTGCAGGTCGACGGTGGCGATTCTCTGCTCTTGGCAGAGGGTGGAGTTTTTCGTCAAGGTGCATTCATGCCGCCGTGGAAGCGGATGATGCAGCGCTGGGGGATACAAGTTCGACCCCTACCCGAGAAGTCGCCGTCGTCTGCGTAATTCCAGTCAGGGGTTAGTAGGTGCCAAACGATGACGGGGGAAGAGTCGCCGACCGCGACAACGGCCGGTTTCCGGCAATCCAGAGGACGAACAGGCCGTCTCAGACCCCCTCATTTCGCGTAAGAACCTTTATGCCGCGATGGCGAGGAAGCATCCTCACGGGAGGACCGACTGAGGCCGCATCCTGCTGGTCGAGCCGGAGTTTGTCGCCCGCGTCTCTCCGCCGCCGAGGCGATGTTTTGTCATCGCACACAAGTCCGCCGCCGATAAGAGATCTTATGTCAAGTTGGCGTGGGCTCCGGGGACGCCTCCAAGCCAGCCAGTGTTGCGCTGGACAAGCCCGAGAATGCTGGAAAGGTGAAATGGGATCACGATCGTGCCCATATCGGACTCCCCTACAGGCGGAGGTGCTCTGGTGACCAGCCGACTGACAGACGTCATCGTGGATTGCCACGACATGGAAGGTCTCGCTGATTTCTGGTGCGCAGTGCTCGGATACGAACGAGCGCACCGCGGCGATACCTGGCTGGCGATCGCGCCGGCTGGGAGACAGACCTCGGACGACGAGTGGCGTGCCGGGCCTCTTGCCCCCATGTTGGCCTTCGTCGTCGTCCCCGAGCCGCGGGCCTCGAAGAACAGGGTTCATCTGGACGTCACTCCAACGGGCTCCACTCGCGACGAGGAGGTGCAGCGGCTCGTGCGCTTGGGAGCGCAGCGTATTGACATCGGCCAAGGCGATACCCCGTGGGTCGTGATGGTCGACCCGGAGGGCAACGAGTTCTGCGTCATGCCGGGTCTAGGCGAGGAGCTCTAGCCCGCTTTCGGACGCGAAGCGAGGCGGGGGAAGAGCCGAGCGCCGAGGAGGATCGCGAATTCGATGGCCAGAGCGGGTGACACGTCGGCATCCCACTTCGGCGGCTCGGGCAGCCCCGGCGAATGCCTGGCGTGTTCGTAGAGTCCGTGGCAGAGATGGCGGCCTACCGTGCCGAGGGCCCGAAGCGCAGTCTTGGGTTCTTGCTCGTACGGGGTCACGGCTTGCGGGAAGACGTCCGGCCACGATTCCGGTTCGCGCGGCTCGTCCAGCCTCAGCACGTCGGCGAAGCTCCTCGCCGTGGCGTCGCGGATGGTGAATGGCGGCCCGAGTCCCCACACCTCACGAAGTGTGGCCAGCAGCGAGGTGTGCCGGTACTCCCCGGTCAACACGGTGTGTTCCTCGACCCACGGCGAGACGATGACGGCCGGAACCCTGTAGCCCGAACGTTCGAAGGTGAATCCGAGCTGGCCGGGCGGAGCGCCTGCCTGCGGAGCGGGTACAGGCCCCGGGGGCACGTGGTCGTAGGTGCCGCCGGGCTCGTCGAAGCCGACGAAGAGGACCGTGTTGAGCGCGTTCGAGCCCGCGGACGACGCAGCGGACCGGACGGCGCCGTAGATACGGGCAAGGAAGGCCTCCCCCGCTAGGACCGAGGATGTCGGGTCCAGGAGGATGTCCAGTCCCGGCACGAGCGCGCGTGCAAACGCGGGGTGGTAGTCGCAGTGGCCCGCGAGCAGGTTCGGTTCGATGAGAGAGAAGTCGGGCAACGTCCCATCAGCGGCGTCGCGCTCGAACTCTGCGAACGGCACGAAGTTTGTTGCGAAGCGATCCCTCAGGCCATCCATGTGGATGAACCCGGTGAACGAAACAGGATCGGGCTCCAGGACGTAGACCTTCCAGGTCCTGTTGCGTTGTTCCAGGCGCTCGAAGATGGTTTCGGCGTGGTTGTGGCGCATGAAGTTCGTCACAGGCCTGTTGACGACGAAACCCGACGAAGTGGCCGACGTCCAGAAAGACCGGTTCGGCAACGTCTGCGACGGAACCTCGCTGAACCAGTGGTCGAACACTCCGAAGCCGCGCGCGAGCGTGCTCATCACGGGTACTTGTTCGGCGGTGAAGCCCGTCATGATCTGGCTGTACTCGTCATAGAGCGGTTGTCGTCCAAGCTCGACGGTCAGGAAGCTGATGTAGTCGGTGACGAAGCCGTCCATCGACGGAGAGCGGCCATCGGGTGGCTCGTTGTAGGGAGAGACCATCTCGGTCGCGTCCTTGAACCTGTTGGCCTCATCGAGGACGTTGAACAACTGGGTGTTGGTGTGCTGGTACTCCTCTCCGGGATCCGGATTGGGTGAGTCCATGTCGCTGCCGACCCGATAGGGAACGATGCCCCCGTCCGCACCGTGCTCCGCCCAGGCGGGTATCGGATTGCTCAGTTCCTTGCCGGAGACCCCTTCGAACGCCGGCACTTCACCCGGTTGGTAAAGGTGTCCCAGGAGGTTGTCGAACGAGCGGTTCTCGAAGACCACGAGCACCACGTGATCCATTGCACTCGAACGTGCCGGTGGCATTGGCTCCTCTCAATGGCATGCGAACGACCGTCAACGGCATGCGAACGACGGGCACCTCTCCCCTGTTGTGATCGTCTGCGGACCAGAGAGGATCAGCGTGACACCGATCCGCCGATCGGGCTAAGCGGGGGGAGCTTTCTTCACCAAGAGGGGCTCGAAGTCGATCACTAACTCCGTCCCGAGGGCGCGTGCAATACGGTCGAGGCTCACCACCGTCGGGGAGACACGGCCCTGCTCCAGCCTTGCTATCGAGGGCTGGCTCGTGCCCGCCTTCTTTGCCAGCTCTGCCTGGCTGATGCCGGCCCTGCGCCTGGCGGTGCGGACAGCGCTGCCGACCATGATTCCTGCGACTCGGCGCTCGTAACCCGCGAGCCCTCCGTGTCGTGCAATCGCTCTCGGAGCCCGTTTGAGCGACGAGCGAACCTTCAGGGACGAGCCCGCACCACGCGCCACCATGCACGTTTATACCGGAATTGCTCTTTTCAAGGGTGGATGTAGCGTTCTCCTTCATGGAACGACCGATGTCTTTCGGGATTTTTCTCGCTCCCTTCCACCCGGTCGGACAGAACCCGACGCTCGCTCTCGAGCGAGATCTCGAGCTCGTCGTGAGGCTCGACGAGCTCGGTTTCGACGAGGCGTGGATAGGCGAGCACCACTCCGCCGGCTACGAGATCATCGCCTCGCCGGAGGTCTTCATCGCGGTGGCGTCGCAGCGCACGAAGAACATCAGGCTCGGCACGGGAGTGAGCTCGCTCCCCTATCACCATCCGCTCATACTCAGCGATCGCATGGTGCTCCTCGACCACCTCACGCGGGGCCGCACCATGTTCGGGGTCGGCCCCGGTGCGCTTCCGTCGGACGCCTACATGATGGGGATCGATCCGATGGCCCAGCGAGACAGGATGGAAGAGGCGCTCGAGGCGATCCTGGCCCTGCTCGACGGCAGCGAACTGGTGAATCGGGACGCGTCGTGGTTCACGCTACGCGACGCCAGGATCCAGTTGCGGCCGTACAGCCATCCGCGCTTCGAGATCGCGGTTGCCGCGCAGATCTCACCCTCGGGCCCCCGTGCGGCCGGCAGATTCGGCCTTAGCCTGCTTTCCATCGGAGCCACGACAGCTGGAGGCTTCGACGTGCTCGGATCGCACTGGCAGGTGATGGAGGAACGCGCCGCCGAGTTCGCCACGACCGTCGACCGGGAGAAGTGGCGCCTGGTGGGTCCGATGCACCTCGCCGACACCGAGGAGCAGGCACGAAAGGACGTCGCCTTCGGATTGGCTAAGTGGGTCGACTACTTCGAGCGCGTGGCAGCGCTGCCCCTCGCGCCGTCCACGAGCGACCCGGAGAAGATGGCGGATGCTCTCATGGAGATCGGGTTCGCCGTCGTGGGAACCCCTGAGATGGCGGTCGCACAGATAGAGCGTCTTGCAGAGCAGTCCGGAGGGTTCGGCACGTACCTCCTCATGGCCCACGAGTGGGCCGACCGAGAGGCCACACTGCACTCCTACGAGCTGTTCGCACGCGAGGTGATGCCGAAGTTCCAGGGATCGCTGAAGTCGCTTCGAGGCTCGCGTGACTGGGCCGCGGAGAACAGGCCGGAGTTCATAGGAGCTGTGGGCGGGGCGATCATGCAGGCGATAAACGATCATCAGGACGAACGTCGAGCGAAGGAGTCGTCGAGCTGATCTACGAAGTCTGAGCCTCCTGTAGCCTGAGTGGGCGGTCCGACGCGCCACGCAGAGCGCGCAAAAAAATGGAGGTTGGACTTGTCACGTCGCGCCGTCATCCTCTCGGGTGCACTCGGGCTCGGTCATGACGTGATCTCGCAGGTGCTCGCAACGAGCCTCGAAAAGCTCGGGTGGCAGACCCGGACGCTCGATTGCATGGCGCTGCTCGGCCCGTTCAACGCCAAGGTCGGGGACACGGTTTTTCGGCGCCTCACATCGATCCCGAGCCTCTACGACGCCCTGCACTTCTCCCACATGCGTCCCGGGCACGCCATCGCGAGGGTGATGGACCGGCAGGCCACGAAGCGTCTCGTGCCCGCCGTCCGCGCGAACATCGAGAAGAACCCTGCCGACCTGCTCATAAGCACGTTCGCCACAGGCGCCTCGACCGCGGCGAAGCTCTCCGGACAACTCCCGGATCACAAGACGATCGTCCTTTGCACGGACGTCGGTGTGTACCGCTTCTGGGTCTGGGACGAGATCGACCTCTTCCTCGTGACCTCGCAGGCGGCGGCGGCCTCCGTGCGCCGTTATGTGCCGCGCGCCAACACTCTCATCGTTCCGCCGCCGGTTCGTGCCGCCTTCTACCACGCGCCCTCCCAGGAAGAAGCCAGAGCGTCGCTCGGCATCCCCGAGGGAGATGGGTGTGTGCTCGTGATGGGAGGTGGGTGGGGACTCGGCCCCCTCGCGAGCACCTCCAGGTCACTCGCCAAGGAGGGCGTGCACGTCCTCGCGGTCGCGGGTCGGAACAAGAAGCTCGAGAAGAGCCTCCGCGCCCTCGCAGAAGAGCTCCCGAGCGTGCAAGCCTTCGGATACACCGACCGGATCCCCGAGCTCATGGCCGCTACGGACCTCGTCGTCACGACGGCGGGTGCAACCACCTGCAGTGAGGCTCGGGTCATGGGAAGGGGTCTCGTCCTGCTCGACGTCGTCCCCGGGCACGGGCGCGAGAACCTCCAGCACGAGCTCGAGGGCGGGAACGCCGAGGCCTGCGATCCGCGCCCGGAGGCCGCGACGGCAACCGTCCTCGCCGCCCTCGACCGTGTGCAGCGCCCGCTGCCGAAGGTGGCCCGCCAGCCGGGCGAATGGGACGCAGCCTTCCGCGAGGCGCTCGCCTCGCTCGGCCTCCTGGAGGCCGGCCTCGAGTCCGGCCCTGGCGCAGCGACCGATGGGGATGCCTCGACGCCGACCGCGCGAGGTGGAGGCACCTTCACAGTGGCGTCGCGCGCCGGCGAGGCCGACATCGTAAACAGCGCCGACACCGAAACCGATCAGCCCTACAGAAACACGCGAGTATGAGGAACGAGACCGAAAAGGAGAGTTCATGATGCGCACGCTGTTCCTGCACCCGCCTTCGTACGAGGGTTTCGACGGCGGCGCGGGTTCCCGCTACCAGGCAAAGCGGGAGATCCGTTCGTTCTGGTACCCGACGTGGCTCGCGCAACCCGCAGCGATCGTCCCCGGGTCGAAGCTCGTCGACGCCCCCGCCGCGGGGCTCTCCCTGGAGGACGTCCTGCCGCTCGCTCAGCAGTACGACCTCGCCGTCCTTCACACGAGCTCGCCTTCTTTCAAGGGTGACGTGCAGGTCGCCGAGGCGTTCAAGCGCGCCAACCCGGATCTCGTCCTCGGGTTCGTGGGCGCGAAGGTCGCGGTCGACCCGACGGAATCGCTGCTCGCCTCCGAGTCGATCGACTTCGTGGCGCGCGAGGAGTTCGACTTCACGATCGCCGAGATCGCAGAGGGAAAGCCGATACCCGAGGTCGACGGCGTGACCTATCGCGACGACGACGGCAGGGTCGTCCACACCGCCGACCGGGCGATCCTCGAGGACATGGACCGCCTTCCTTACGTGACGGAGGTCTACAAGCGCGACCTCAAGATCGAGGACTACTTCATCGGCTACCTGAAGCACCCCTACGTCTCGCTCTACACGGGGCGGGGATGTCGCTCGCAGTGCACGTTCTGCCTGTGGCCGCAGACCGTAGGCGGGCACCGTTACCGCACGAGGAGCACCGAGCACGTCCTCGGCGAGATGGAGCTTCTGAAGGGCTACTTCCCTCAAGTGAAGGAGGTGTTCTTCGACGACGACACCTTCACCGACAGCCGCGAGCGCGCCGAGGAGATCGCGAGGGGCATGGGAAAGCTCGGGCTCACCTGGTCGTGCAACGCGAAGGCGAACGTCCCCTACGAGACGTTGAAGGTCATGCGCGAGAACGGTCTTCGGCTCCTGCTCGTCGGGTACGAGTCGGGAAGCCAGCAGATCCTCACGAACATAAAGAAGGGCGTGAAGGTAGATCGCGCCCGCCAGTTCACGAAGGACTGCCGCGACCTCGGCATCACCATCCACGGGACGTTCATCGTCGGGCTTCCGGGTGAGACCCGCGAGACCATCGAGGAGACCATCCGCTACGCCAAGGAGATCAACCCGCACTCCCTGCAGGTCTCGATCGCCGCCCCGTATCCCGGGACCGCGCTGTACAAGCAGGCGAAGGAAAACGGCTGGTTGCCCGATGACGACGCAGTGCTCACAGACGAGCACGGGGTGCAGAGCGCCGTGCTCGAGTACCCGCACCTGACGCGCACGGAGATCTTCGACTCTGTCGAGACCTTCTACAAGAAGTTCTACTTCCGGGCCGGGAAGATCGCCGAGATGTCGGCGGAGATGATCAAGTCTCCGGAGATGATGGTGCGGCGCCTGCGGGAGGGCGTGGAGTTCGTGAGCTTCCTGCGAAAGCGAAAGACCGCCGTCTGACGGGGCAGCTTCAGGGCAGGGCGTCGAAGGTCGGGACGAGCTTTCGGGCGGCGAGGGCCTCGTCGACGCGCCGTACCGGGGTGGTGCTCGGGGCCTGGGTGGCGTCGTGCGCTCCTTCGAGGGTTCCGGCGGCTGCGACGATGCGCTCGCACGCTTGCGCCAATGCCTCGAGGGTCTGGAGGCTCTCGGTCTCGGTCGGTTCGATCATGAGGGCCTCTTCGACGATCAGCGGGAAGTAGATCGTCGGCGCGTGGAAGCCCTCCTCGAGGAGGCGCTTGGCGACGTCGAGCGCCTTCACGCCCGTGCGTCTCTTCAGTGACGCGGCCGACAGGACACACTCGTGCATGCAGGGACGGTCGTAGGGCGCGTCGAAGGTGCCGGTCAGTCGCCGGCGCAGCCAGTTGGCGTTCAACACGGCGCGTTGCGCGACCTCACGAAGCCCGTCGTCGCCGTGCACCAGGACGTAGGCGAGGGCGCGGGCGAGGACCAGCGCGTTGCCGTGCCAGGAATGGACCCTCCCGATCGAGCGGGGAGGAGTCGTCCACTCGTAGCGGTCCCCCGCCCCGTCGGATCCGCTTCCCACACGGGTTGGGCGCGGTCCGGGAAGGAACGGCACGAGGCGCTCGGAGACGGCGACCGGCCCCGCACCCGGTCCCCCGCCACCGTGCGGCGTGGCGAAGGTCTTGTGCAGGTTCAGGTGGACGATGTCGAACCCCATGTCGCCGGGGCGCACGACGCCGAGGATCGCGTTCAGGTTGGCCCCGTCGTAGTAGAGGAGGGCGCCGACCTCGTGCGCAGCGGCTGCGAACGCGACGATGTCCTCCTCGAAGAGGCCGAGCGTGTTGGGGTTCGTGAGCATGATCCCCGCCACGTCGTGGTCGAGGACCTGGCGCAACGCCTCGAGGTCGACACATCCCCGCGAGTCGCTCTTCACGGTCACGGTGTCGTAGCCCCCGAGCGTCACCGATGCGGGATTCGTGCCGTGGGCGGAGTCGGGGATCACGACCTTGGTTCGCTTCTCCCCTCGCGACCTGTGCCACGCCCGCATTAGGAGCAGGCCGGTGAGCTCGCCTGCGGCACCTGCGGCCGGTTGAAGGGTCGCCCCGGCCATGCCGGTGATCGCGCAGAGTGCCTCTTCGAGCTCGACGAGCAGCGCCAGCCATCCCTGCGTCGCGCTCGCCGGGGCCGCGGGATGTACGTCGGCCAAGCCCGGGAGGGCGGCGACCGCGTCGCAGATCTTCGGGTTGTACTTCATCGTGCAAGAGCCGAGCGGGTATGCCCCGAGGTCGACGGAGTACTGCCTGTGGGTCAACCTCGTGAAGTGCGCCACGAGATCACGCTCCGACACCTCCGCGAGATGCAGCGGCTCGTCGTCGCGACGGCGGTGGGCTTCGGGGACAAGCTCTTCCAGCGGTATCTCGGGGATACCCGTGCTTCGGAGCTGGAACGCCCTGCGCCCGGGTTGGGACAACTCGAAGAGAGTCGGCTCCTCATCTCTTCCGAGGAGCGGGGCGCTCGATGCGCGTCCCGCCCCGGGGCCGACGTTCACGTTCACCGGAGGGCCTTCGCGAACGAGTCGGCGAACCGATCGATCTCGGCGCGCGTGCGGCGTTCCGTGACCGCCACGAGGATCCCGTCACCTCTGCCGCCGGTGTAGGTGTCGTCGAGGGCGATCCCCCCGAGGAAGCCCTCGTCGGCGAGGCGCTCGACGAGCACCTTTGCGTCGGTCGGTACCCGCAGGGCGAACTCGCGTACGACCGGGGCCTCGGCGAAAGGTGCGACCCCGGGGATCTCGAGAAGCAGGTCCCGGCAAAAGCGGGCCCCTCTCGCGGAGCGGACTGCGATCTCCGCCATTCCGGCGCTGCCGAGCCAGCCCATCTGTATGGCGGCGGTGACCGCCATGAGGGTCTGGTTCGTGCACACGTTCGACGTCGCCTTCTCCCTCCGGATGTCCTGCTCGCGGGCGCGCAGCGTCGTCACGTACGCGCGTCTGTGGTCGGCGTCGACGGTGGCGCCGACGAGGCGCCCGGGGAGCCTTCTCACGTGCGCGGTGCTGCAGGCGAAAAGCCCGAGGTAGGGCCCGCCGAAGCTGAGGGGCATCCCGAGGGCCTGCCCCTCCCCCACCACCACGTCCGCACCGAGACGGCCCGGGGAGCGAAGTATGCCGGCGCATATGGGATCGAACGCGACCACCATGAGGGCGCCTATCCGGTCGCACAACGCCCGTACGTCTGCGAGGTCCTCCAAGCAACCGAGGTAGTTCGGATAGGAGACCACCACGGCGCACGGTCCGTTCGTGTTCCTGTTCGTGCTCTCGTTCCCGTTCCCGTTCCCGTTCCCGTTCCGGGGTGGTGGTTCGCTGGGTGAGGCCAGGGGGGTGGAAGCGGAGGGCCAGTCGGTGGTTCCGTCGCGAAGTGGGACTTCGACGATCTCGTGACCCGTGCCTATTGCGAACGTCTTCGCCACCGCTCTCCAGGACGGGTTCACCCCTTGCGACATCCACACCGTTTGGCGACCGGTCTCCGCCGCCGCAAGGTTCACGGCTTCGACGAGCGCCGCAGCGCCGTCGTAGAGCGAAGCGTTCGCGACCTCCACGCCGGCGAGGCGCGAGACGAGGGTCTGGAACTCGAAGAGGGCCTGGAGCACACCCTGAGCGACCTCGGGTTGATAGGGGGTGTACGAGGTGACGAACTCGGAGCGCGATGCGAGCGCTTTCGTGACGGCAGGCACCTCATGGTCGTAGGCGCCGCCTCCCGCGAAGCAGACGAGGTCGCGTCCGACCGGCCGGTTGGCGTCGGCGACCTCCTGGATGTGGGCCATCGCGTCGGGCTCGGGAGCGCCGTCAGCGAGGCCGGTACCACCGACGAGTCGCAGAGCGCTCGGAACGGAGGCGAACAGTTCGTCGACCGACGAGAGCCCGAGGAACTCGAGCATCTGCGTGATCTCAGCGTCGGTGTGTGGCGTGTATCCGCTCACCGCGCCTGCACCTCGCTCGTTGAGTGGTGCGCGACGAATGGCAAACGGGTCACCTCCGCGGGCAGCCGCCTGCCGCGCAGTTCGAGCTCCACCTGGCTTCCGTCGTCGATCCCGGCGGCCGTGTCGACGAAGGCCATTGCTATCCCACGGTCGAGGACCGGAGAGTAATTGCCGCTCGTCACCTCGCCGACCGGCGATGCCGCGCCGACCTGGTGGACGGTCGCACCCTCGCGAAGCGGCTGGCGCCCGGCTCCGACGAGCCCCCGGAGCATCCTGAGCGGACCCTCCGAGCGCTCTTTGTCGAGAGCGTTCCTGCCGCGGAAGTCACCTTTCTCCCAGCCGACCACCCATCCGAGCCCCGCCTGGAGAGGCGTGATCCCCCCGCCGAGCTCGTGGCCGTGCAGGGGCAGCCCAGCCTCGAGGCGCAACGTGTCCCTGGCGCCCAGACCTGCCGGAGCCACGCCGGTGCCGATCACCGCGCCCCAGAAGTCGGCGGCACCCTCCACCGGAACGGCGCACTCCACGCCGTCCTCGCCTGTGTAACCGGTTCCCGCCGAGAGGCAGGTGAGGCCCCTCCATTCGAAGGCCGTCACGGAGAAGCGCGGTACGGCCGCTGCGTCGGGCGCCACGGACGAGAGCAGACGACGCGCCTGCGGACCCTGCACGGCGATCACGGCCCGGGATGCGGTCGTGTCCTCTCCGCCTACGGCTTCGCGCACCCGTGAGGTGTTCGACGCGTTCGGCATCACGTCGAACACGGTGTCCCAGATCCACCAGACGATCAGGTCGTCGAGGACTGATGCGTCCGAGTCGTCGAGGAGATGGGTGTACTGAGCGCGCCCCGGGCGGACCTTTCGCAAGTCGTTCGTGAGCGCGTACTGGAGCGACTCGAACGCGTGAGGACCTTCGATCCGGACCGTCCCGAGGTGGCTCACGTCGAACGCGACCGCGGAGCTGCGGCACGCCCGGTGCTCTGCGAGGGTTCCGGACCCGTACGCGAGGGGCATCATCCATCCGCCGAACGGAACGAGCTTGGCGCCGAGTGCAACGTGCTCGGCCTCGAGTGGTGAACGTCGCAGCCCCTCAGACTCGGTGTCGGGTGGGAGAGCCGACGCGCCGAGGTCCGTCGGCGACAACTCCCCTCGGCGCACGCAGTCAGCCTACGCGGCGGGTGAAGAGGGTCTGGGGAGACCGTGCTTGGCGAGTAGTGCCAGATAGTCACGCTGGTAGAGGAGCTTCACCTCTACGTCGGGGTGCAACTCGCGAAGACGGCGGACCTTCGCGTTCTTGCGGGTGACGAGCCTCTGGCTGAGGGTGGTCAGCTCGACGAAGCAGCCGTGATCCGGAAGGTAGAAATCGGGCCGGAATGCGGACTTCGGTGTCCCGTCGGGATGCCAGTCGAGCGCGAACTCGACCGGCTCGTACTCCCAACGCACGCCGTAGAAATCGAGAAGCTCGGCGAACTGGCGCTCGGAGTAGTGAGCAAAACCGACAATGCGGTCACTTCGCTCAGGACTCGGGCGCTCGGGGATCAACCGCTTCGGACTTTCCCCGCCAGGGCTTGCCTCTCCTCCACTGGATGCCGCCCGTTCCGGACGTTCTGTACGTCGGCACCGTTCGAGGCTCTCTCTTCTTGCCCGTTCTGCGAGATCTCGAGAATGGCGGCGTCGAGCTCTTCGACAACGCCTGCAAGCGGGACGATGTTCAAAACGCCCTGGCCACCTTTGAGAAGGTCGACAACCTCACCGTCGCTGCGGGCGAGAACAGAGTCAGACCCGACTAGGACGAGGTTCGCGGATGCGAGGTCTGCGCCGAGTCCGTCGCGCATGCACTCGAGCGCCCGGCGGGCGCGTTGCAGCGAAATGCCGGCGTCGAGAAGCTGCTTTATGACTTTGAGCTCGAGAAGGTCATGGTAGGAGTAGACGCGTTGCGTACCGCTGCCGCGCGCGTCGGCAATGGAAGGACGCAACAGCCCCGTCCTCGCCCAATAGTCGAGCTGCCTGTAGGTGATACCGACGACGTTGCAGACCTGAGGTCCGCGAAAACCTTCAGTCGAGTCTGAGGCTTCGGATGACTCGGAACGATGAGACCCGGGTTCGTCCGAGATCCCGGGAAGTTGATGCTCCGAGTACTGGGTCCGAACGTTCATAAGTTCCACTCCTCCACCTCAGGTGCACGTTCATCCTAACCGCCACGCCTCACATGTTGGTAGTTACGGACCTGTGACGCATTGACCTACAGAAATCGCCGTCTTCTTCGGCGTTGGGTCAGCCGACCCGTGGTGCTTGCGGCCCGCCAGCCGTGGCAACGGGCGTGGAATTGAGGTACTCAGCCAACTCATTTGCGAGGTCTGCGACGGACATTGAATGCGTTGGAGCAATTCCCTTTGTTTTTCGGGCGCGATCGTTCGTTCGCTCACGTGCTCATCCATTTTTTCGCGCGCACTTTCCAGCTCGTTTGCGTCACGACCGACGAGCTTCCGAGGAAAGGAAGCGGATCCGAGGCCACCCGCGGCCGGCCCCATCTACTGAACCGCCACAGTCGCTTCTAGCGGGCAGCTCCGGAAACTTTCGCGAAGGCCGAGGTCAAAGGCATTGGTCGACACTTGTGAGGTGCTGAACACTAAGCCTCAAGTTGAGGTGGAGGTGGGGGTTGCGGGCTTTCAGTGGTCTATCAGCCGTAGGTCGTCGAGGTAACGACGACCGTTCTGGCGGTACTCCTCGCAGGCAATCCGGATGACTCCGAGGTTCGAGGCCCCGGGCTTGATGGAGGCAGGTACCCCGACGGCCAAAGCACCCGCCGGAACGGACGTCCCTGCCAGGACGACGGCTCCGGCGCCCACGGTGGCACCGGTCGAGATCGTCACATGATGGAGGACGATCGATCCGGACCCGACGAGGCATTCGTCTTCGAGGATGCAGCCCTCGAGGTGCACGATGTGCCCGATGACGCAACCGTCGCCGACGATCGTGGGGAACCCGGGCCCTGCGTGGAGGACAGAGCCGTCCTGAATCGAGCTGCGCGCGCCGATCTGGATCGATCCGTAGTCTCCTCGCAGGACAGCCCCGGGCCATACGGTGCTCTCGGGGCCGATCGTCACGTCGCCTATCACCGTCGCCGCAGGATGCACGTAAGCGTCCTCATCGATCTTCGGTGTGACGTTGCCGAGCGCGTAGACGGCCATTTGTCGAACGCTACTGGACGTGGGGCGAGCGACAACCTCGTTCTCGGCTCGCGGTCGCTACTGTGAATCGCCTCGTGAGCGAAGATTCGAAGAAGACTCGAGCGACGCCGATTGGGGCCGATGCACTGAGTGACGCGGTCTCGGCCCTCGTTCGCGACGTGCCGGACTATCCAGAACCGGGGGTGGTATTCAAGGACGTCACACCCGTCTTGGCGAAGAACGAGATATTCAGCTCGGTCGTCGATTGGATGGCCGCTCCCTTATCGGGTGCCGTCGACATGGTCGTTGCGATAGAGGCAAGAGGTTTCATCCTGGGCGCCGCGGTTGCCTACGCGCTCGGCACCGGAGTCGTGCCGGTGAGAAAGCTCGGCAAGCTCCCTTGGGCGACGGATGCTGAGGCGTACGAACTGGAATACGGAGAAGCCACCCTCGAGATGCACACGGATGCTCTGGTATCCGGACAACGCGTCGTTGTCGTGGACGATGTAATTGCAACCGGTGGGACAGTGATGGCTGCGGCGGAGCTCGTGCGGAGGGCAGGCGCTCGTGTCGTCGAAGTCGTGGCCTTGCTCGCGATCGAAGGTCTGGGGGGAGTCGACAAGTTGGCGGGTTTCGAAACGCGAATCCTCGTTAGGAGTTGACCCTTCCCCCGCCGGCTGTGGACGGGGCAAGCGACGTGCGGACTAAGACGAGATGTCGGTTCGGCCTGTCGGTGCCGTGCGGATCTCCTCCAGGCCGGCGAGAAGTCCGGGCATCGAAAGCGTCTCAGCAGCGCGGCGCAGCACCTCGCAGGCATAGAGGTCGCCGGTGCTCGCGTACGCCCGGGCGACGAGCGCATCTCTGATGCTCGCGGGAGATGACTCGGGCGGAGGGAGGCCGGTCGTGTCCCCGGTTATCTCGGCCACGAGGGCGGCTGCGATGTCGCGGCGCAGGCTTGGCATCGAGCGCGCCCGCCGCGTGGGCGGCCTTCTCGATCCAGGGACGAGCGTCATCCGATCTTCCGCTCAAGACGAGAGCGATCGCGTAGAACATCCCGCCCACTTCGGCCAGGGGACCCTCCAGAACGGGCGGCCCGGCATTCTCGACGCGCATGACCGCTTCTTCCACTCGCCCCGCGAGCGTCAACTCGGCCTCGATCACGAGGCCAGCCATCGCCGCGACTGGGTCGGGAGAGCTCTCCGGAGGGAACGGAGGAGCTGCCTCCGTTGCCCCGCGTGCCACCGTGACACAGAAGCTCGCAGCCCATCCGAGCCAAGAGCCGTAGTGGACCGGCTCGGCCGAGACCCGCTTCAGCGCGAGGACGTACTCCTCGGCTTCGTCGAGCATGCCGGCGTCCCTCGCCATGAGCGCGAGCAGAGACCAGCCGTGGAGCGCCATGTCGTTCGCACCTAGCTCCTCCGAGAGCTCGGCCAGGCGGCGCGCGTACGTTGCGGCCTCCTCCATCTCCTCGTAGGTCCCTCCCATGGAGCGGATGAAGTTCTTCCACGCCAATGTTGCGAGAGCCGTGACCTGCTTCGTCCGGTCCCCCGTCTCGTCGGCGAACCGGAGGGCGTCTTCGAGCCATCCCGGGACCCGCGGGTCCGTCGGGTTCGCGAGGCAAAGGAACGACGAGCTCGAGATCGCACCGGGACGGTCACCGACGGCTTCGAACATCTCGAGGGCTTGTTCGAGCTCTGCTGCCGCCTCGTCCATCTGGCTCAGGTTGAACCTCGCGACGCCCGCGTTGGCGTGGGCCCATGCCTCCTTCTTCGCGTTGTCGAGGGCTCGCCACCTGGTGGCGACCTCCGCCAAGCGGGGTACCGACCACGCGGGATCGCTGAAGATCTTCGCCGCAGCCGCCGTATGGTCGCGCTCGACGGCGACTGTCGGATCATCGGGATCGTCGGGGACGAGAGCGAGAGTCTCGAAGGCGTCTTCCTGCTTCCCGCAAAGGGCCTGAAGCTCGGCGAGCTTGATCAGCACCCGTGCTCGCCTGAAGCCGAGCGCCACCGCACGTTCGAGGAGGCGCATCGCGTCGAGGTGCCTCGAGGTCTCTATGAACGCCTGACCGGCCTCGACCAGCGCCTCGGCCGCCTCGTTGGCCACCTCCGCGTCGTCGCCGAGATAGCGCGTCGCACGTTCGAGGTGCCTGGCGCGGTCCTCGGGACTCTCCACGACCTGTGCAGCTCGACGGTGCAACTCACCGCGCACGTTGCGAGGAAGCATCTCGTAGGCAACTTCCCGCAGAAGGGAGTCTGGGGCCTGGTACCGCCCGTCCGACCCCCGGCGTAGGAAGTTCGAGTCGACAAGTGACTCGAGCACCGTGGCAGCGCCTGGCAGGTCGATCGAACCGAGACGCGACACCTGTTCCGGCGTCGCCTCGCCCAACACCGAGGCGTGCTGAAGGATCAGCTTGTGGGTGGGCTCCAGTGAGTCGAGACGTGCCGCCAACAGCGCCTGCAACGTCGCAGGTATGCCCGCGCGTTCCTTCAGCCTGTAGCAGCCACCTTCGTCGACGAGCATGCGCTGCGCTCTCGCCATGGAAATGAGCTCGCGGAGGTAGAGCGCGTTACCCCCCGAGAGATCCACCAGGAACTCCGAAGCCTCGGGCACAAGAGGCTTGTCCCCTGCGAAGCTCGCTGCGAGCTCGGCGGTTTCGCTCCTCCCGAGGGCACCCAGGCGGACGGTAGTGGCCGCAGGAAGCCGACTGAGCCAGTGCTCGGGCTCCGTACGGCCGGCGAGAAGAGCGAAAAGTGGGACGTCGCTCAGCCGGTTCGACAGCTCGCCCACGATGTCGAGCGTCCGCTCGTCGCTGCGATGCATGTCGTCGAGGATCAACAAAAGAGGGCGGCCCTTCGCCTTTTCCTTGAGGAGGCGACCGAAAGCCCACAGCTGTTCCTGGCGGATGCCGACCGGGTCGATCGACTGCAGCGATTTGTCGATCTCACCTGCGACCGATCGCACGCGTGCCTCGACGTCCGGATCTTCAGCCGGCCCGAGTTGCGTGATGATCTCGGCCGCTAGGCGTGCCCCTCCCATGGCTCCGTAACCGGGGTACGACGCTCGCGCAACGGTCGCATCTGATGCTGCGCGTCTTTCGATCTCGTTGAGGAGTCGCGTCTTTCCAACCCCTGCTTCACCGCAAACGACGACGAGCTGTGTCTGCCGGTCTTGCTTTGCACGTTGCCAGAGTGCATCGACGTACGCGACCTCACCGTTGCGGCCGACGAGCGGAAGATCCTCGGCTTGTTCCTGTCTGTCCCCCCGGCGCAGCGACACGGCTTCCCAGACACCGACCGGCTCGCTCTTTCCCTTCAGGAGGACGGGTTGCCGCTCCCGGAAATTCACCCGTGCCGACGCCAATTCGGCGGTGAGCCGGCCACACAGCACTTCGCCGGGTGCAGCCGCTTTCTCGAGTCGTGCAGCCACGTTCACGGTGTCCCCGATCACGGTTACGTCACCGCGGCCGAGAGCGGTCGCCATGACCTCGCCGGAGTTGATCCCTATCGAGAAGACCAGGTCGCCACCGAGCTGACGGATCGCCATCGCGGCAGCCACGGCGCGCTCGGCGTCGTCGTCGTGGGCCACCGGCACTCCGAAGAGCGCCATGATCGAGTCGCCCATGTACTTGTCGATGGTGCCGCCGTGCTGTGTCACCACATCGCCAAGCTCGTTGAATGCCGCATCAACCATCCGCGCCACCAGCTCGGGATCGGTTCGTTCGGCGAGGGAGGTGAAGCCGACCACGTCGGCGAAGAGGACTGTCGCGAGGCGACGCTCTGCGACGTTGTTCGCAGGGCGTGAAGCAGCAGCGGACTCCGCGCCCGGCGCCGTCCCCGTCGAAGATGAAAGCGCATCCGATCCGTCTTTTGCGAGCTCCGAGCCGCACTGACCGCAGTACCCCTGGCCTTCGGTCGTGGCCGCTCCACAAAACGTGCATCTCAGGAGGGCGAGGGTCCGGCCGCACCTTCCGCAAAAGCGAAAGCCGTCGGGGTTCGACGCCTGACAGGCCGGACATATCGGCACCTTCAAAACGCTAGCGCCGCCTCTCGCCACCGGAGTCCCGGAGTCCCGGAGTCCCGGAGTCCCGGAGTCCCGAAGGAGAACCCAGGCAGCGGAAGTGGCGCATTGGAGATAGCTGCATCAAGATCGTCGACAAATGGGTGAGCTCGACGACTTCCAACGTGGCGACTTCACTCACGAAGGCAAGACCCGTGATATCTACCGAAAGGGCTCGGGTCCGGCAGTCGTGGTGATCGAGGAACTGCCTGGCATCACGCCCGGGGTGCTCGGCTTCGCCCGCCGGGTGGCCGACATCGGTTGCACCGCCGTCGTCCCCCACCTGTTCGGCCAGCCCGGAGCACCACCCGACGGCCGCCAGATCCTGTCGTCGATCGTCCCTGCCTGCATATCGCGAGAGTTCACGGTCCTGGCCACCGGCAGGACCTCCCCGATCATCGATTGGTTGCGTGCCCTCGCCCGTTCGGCCCACGAGGAGTGCGGCGGCCCGGGAGTAGGCGTGGTCGGCATGTGTTTCACCGGAGGTTTCGCCTTGGCGATGGTCGCCGGAGCCCCCGTACTTGCGCCGGTCATGTCTCAGCCGTCGTTGCCTTTCGCCATTACACCGCGCCAGCGGCGCGATCTGGGAGTGTCCCCGGCTGATCTCGAGGAGGTCAAGCGTCAGTGCGCGGCGCGCGATCTGAAGGTCCTTGGTCTTCGCTTCAGCGGTGACCGGGCCGTTCCTGCTGAGCGCTTCCAAAGGCTCAAGGAGGAACTGGGGGATCATTTCGTCGCCGTCGAGATCGATTCATCCAAGGGCAATCCCTACGGGAACCCTGCTGCCGCCCATTCGGTCCTCACAGAGCACCTCGTCGACAGACCGGGTCACCCTACGCGCGAAGCCCTCGACAGAGTGCTTTCGCTCTTTCGTTCGAAGCTCTTGGGAGCATCAGAGACCGTCAGCTGATCACCGCCAGCAAGCGGGCTTGCGGCGCTTGCGCACCAAGCGTAAGCGTAAGAAGCATTGCGTCGAAGGCGAGCGCTTTCTCAGATGAACCGCATCAGCTCGACCGCCACGATCAACCATGCGCACGTCGTGATCACGCCGGGCAATCCCAGTCGTACGCTCGAGAACAGCAGGAGGAGGCAGCTGAACACGAAGAATTCGTCGAGGCTGCGAAAACCGACGTCACCGCCCCATATCCCCGAGGACAGACAGATCGAGAGGATGGTGTAGCCGATCCAGGCGATTCGTTCGTGAAGCAGTGCAGAGGTCCCACGAAGTGACAAACCTGCAAGTCCTCCGATGATCAAGAGGGCTACGAACTCGCCGCACCACAAAAGTGCTCCGTAAGACGGAAGCAGGGGCACGAAGTGCGCCAGGCCCTTGGCGATGCCGACGAACGGCAAGCCCGCGTTCGCAGAGCCTGAGGCGTGGATCGGGAACCGACCGGTTTCGAGACGTCCCGCGATCTGCCAGCCTGCGAAGACAACCAGCGGGACGAACCAGGTTAGATCGTGGCTCGGAACTCGGCTGGTCGAAGGCGATCGGGAGTTCCCGGCCGAGCCTGGGTACCTCGGTTCCTGCTGCGAGCGACGGATCCGGCCTCTTGTGACCAGCTCGAGGACGCGTGCCGCTACAAGCGAGAAAAGGAGGACGAGAACAGTCTCCCGTGACAGCACCGCGACACTCAGCAGGACTGCGGCTACGACATTTCGTTTCTTGCGGATGGCCAGTAGCCCCGCCAGCGTGAAAAGGATGGCCGTGATCTCGGTCAGGTCGCGCGAGATGGTCCAGAGAAAGCCCCAGTAGCCCGCCATCAACAAGCCCCAAGCGGGATGACGGCGGGCCTCCCTTGCCAGTGCAGCGCTCACCCCGGCGGCCACACCGATCCCGAGCACGTTCACCAGCACGAGCATCGTCGGAACTACCGAGCTCTGGCCGCCTGAGAACAGCCACACCAAGGCGGGGTAACCGACCCTCTGGATACGCGCTACCGAGTCGAACCGGACGCCGAAACCGCTGTGCGCCCAATCAAGGGGATTCAGCGCGAGGCGGTAGTAGAACTGCCCGTCGTAACCTGCATAGGAATGCACAGAGACACCGTGTGGTAACCGGGCCGGGTCGACGTGCAGGAACCCGAGGACGATGAAAGCGCCGATGTGCCCATGGGTGGCGATTGCGAAGCGCAGCAGAGCGAAGGCAGCGGCGACGAATGTGGCACCGGCACCGATCCACAGCGGGGACTGAGCCCGGGAATTCGTCCCCGTTATGACCCGGTGGAGTTTTTCACTCCACGTTTCGATGCTTGGCGCAATCCGAGGGAGCCTACGCGTTCTACGCGTTCGGGGTCGGTGAGGCCGTGCTCTTGACCTTGTCGGAGACGGCCACGACTTTCGTCACTTTTCCTGCTGCGAGAAGATCGAACGACCCGGGCAGTTTCTCCAACGAGGTCGGTCCGTCGACGATGCCACCTAGGCGCGCTCGTCCGTTTTCGAGCATGGAGACAGCGAGCTCCCAGTCCTCATTGTTGTAGCAATAGGAGGCCCGTACATCGAGCTCTTTGGTAAGCAAAATGCTCGGAGCGATCTGTGCGTCGTGCATCGACAGGCCGACGAGAACCACCACCGCACCGAGCGATGCGGCGCTCACGGCATCTGCGATAGCCGCAGGGCGCCCCGAGCACTCGAAGACGACCTCGGGCGCACCTCCTAGCGCATCGGAGATACCAGCGAAGTCCCCAGGGTGGGTAACGGCCGAAGCGCCCAGAGCAAATGCATGTCGCTGCTTCACAGCGTGCCGATCGACCCCGACCCCAGGACCCATTCCCATGGTCGAGGCTGCGGTGAGCACTGCCAGCCCGGTCGGGCCGAGACCCAGAACGGCAAACGATGCGCCGTTCGAGGCAGCTCGATCCACGGCATGCACCGCGACCGCAAATGGGTCTGCGAACACGGCGTCGAGGACCTCTACGTCACCGACCCTCTGGCACAGACTGTCAGGCACCGCGATGCGCTCTGCGAAACCACCTTGACGCCCGATCCCGAGACCATGGGAGATGGCATCGGGACATAGCTGATGCCGTCCTGTCGAGCACCATGCACACGACCCGCACCATGCATTCGGACGCACCACGACGACCTCTTCCTCCTCGAAGGACTTCGACTTGGAACCGGACAGAACGCTGCCGACCACTTCGTGGCCCAGGACGGCGCCTGAGGGAAAGCCTCCTGAAATCATCGACACGTCGGACCCGCACACGCCGCAGGCCAGGATCTCGAGGAGTAATTCGCCCGGCGCAGGAGAAGGCTCCGGGACATCCCTGACGACTAGCTGGTTCGCCGATTCGAGGACCGCTGCCCGCACGTGAAGCGACCGTACTCGACAGTGCGAACACGGCACCCATAGCATCCTCGGCCGACGTGACACTGGTGAGCGACCCCGGGCTGTCTGATTACCGAGAAGTGCTCGACCGCCGCTACGCGGGCGACCCGTTCTTCGTCTACCCGGACATCGGGATCCTCGCCAAGATGCTCAACGGCCGATCTGCTTTCCTGGCCAGAGGGCGACTAAGGGCATTCTCGGTTCGCGACGAGCTCGGTAGGCCCGTGTCCTTCGCGGTGGCATTCGTCGATCCCGGCCTCCAACAAAAGACCGGCGAGGCGACGGCCAGCATCGGCTTCTTCGAGGCGCTCGACGTCGACTCAGCGATCGAAGTCCTCGAGGCGGCCTGTGCCTGGCTCACCGAGCAGGGCGCGGCTGAGGCGTGGGCCTCGTTCAACGCCAATCCCTATTACCGCATGGGGGTGCGAGAGGACCGGTTCGACGAGCCTCCGTTCATCGCGTGCGCGTACGATCCCCCGTCGACCCGGGAGTTCCTCGGTGCTGCCGGGTTCCATCGGGTGAATCGCTACCTCAACTTCGAGATCGACCTGACGAAGCGACCGTGGGAGGGCGTCGCCCTATCCGCCTCCGGAGTTGGTGTCAGGCCGCTCTCGCGCCGGCAGTTCCGACGTGACGTGCTGACCTACGTCCACCTGCACAATGCAGCGTTCCGTACGGTTTGGGGCGAGGTGGAGATCTCCGATGAGGAAGCGCTGCAATTATTGATGCGCTCACGCCTCGCCCTCGATCCGCGACTATTCCAGTTCGCGACTATGGAAGACAGCGACGTCGGGTTCGTGCTCTGCATGTCGAATCTCGGCGAGGCCCTTGCTCCGCTGCGGGTGCCGCTCACCTCGCCTCGAGGTGTCGCCAAGATGGCGCTCAACAGAAAACGGGCGCGTACAGTCGGCCTGCTTTCACTCGGCGTGCGTCCCGACCTGCATGGACGCGGGATCGGATCGAAGCTAGTCGCCACCGCACTCAAGAACGCCTCGAATATCGGGTTCGAACGGCTCGAGTACGCGCTCGTGGCCGAGAACAACGAGGTGTCGAAAGCGACCGCCGCCCGGTTCGGTGGGAAGCTCTGTCGCAGCTTTGGGATCTACGCCCGCCGCCTCGGCTGAATCCCAGCACGCCTTTGTCCACGGGCGCATCCTCACGATGCTCCCGGGTTCGTCGCGTCCCGAGGTGGTCGTGATCGAAGGGGATCGGATCGTGGCGGTCGGCGAGCGCGCCCTTCTCACCCGCTATCCGGAAGCAGTCATCGAAGATCTCCAAGGACGTTTCCTGTGCCCGGGGTTCATCGACGCCCACCACCATCTTTCGATCGCCGCGCTGCACCCCGAATGGGCGGATGTTTCGGCGGTCACCACAGCGGAGGAGCTCGCAGAAGCGCTCGTCGCGCAGGCAGCCAAGGAACCTGACACGCCATGGATCCGCGCTTCGGGTTGGAGCGACATCGGATCGGGCTTCGTCCCGGACCGGCGCAGCCTCGACTCCATTGGCCTCGACCGGCCGGTAATCGTGGCGCACTACAGCCTCCACCAAGCTGTCGTCGACTCGCGCGCTCTGGAGGAACTGGGCATCGGCCGCGCAACGGCCGATCCTCCCGGGGGCGAGATCGGCCGCGAGGCGGACGGAAGCCCGAATGGGCTGCTGATCGAGCGCTCGTGGTCCGAGGCTCACCGGCGCTCTCTCGCTCCATACGACGATCCCGATCGCTGGGCTCACCACATCGAAGCCCTGGCGCGGAGCCTTCCCGCCCTTGGGATCACCGGGGTCCACGATGCAGCGTGTTCGCCTGAGGCCGAGGACGCGTATCTGCAGTTGGCCGCGCAAGATCGGCTCGCGGTTTCGGTGCTCGTATGTCCCCACTCATCTACGTTTTTCGATCCGCCAGACGGGTCTCGACTGTCCAGAGCCCCCACCGGAACGGGCGACGAGCGGGTCCGGATCGGTCCGGTGAAGCTCTTCGCCGACGGAGGGGTGGCTCCTGCTCTCGATTTTCACCTCGGGGGCGAGCACCTGACCTTCGGAACACTGTTCGCCGGTCTCGACGAGCACGTCGAAGAAGCGGTGTCGCGGGGCTTCAGAGTGGCAGTCCACGCCATCGGAAACGCGGGGTTGGATGCGGCCCTGTCGGCATTCACTTCCGTCGCCCGCAAGTACGAGACCGACCATCGTTTCCGCGTTGAACATGCCTGCCTTGCCGCTCCCGAACAGCTACAACGCTTAGCGGAACTGGGAGGAGTAGCCGTGGTCCAACCTGGATTCCTCCATCACCTCGGTCGTCAGGTCGAAAACGTGGCTTTCGACGACGTCACCTGGCTCCCGTTCGCCGACATCCAACGCTCGGGCGCCGTCTTGGCCGCTTCGTCGGATTGTCCGTGCACCTTCTACGAACCGCTTCGGACGTCCGCCCATGGCGCAAACCGGCGGACCGGCTCGGGGCATGTGCTCGATGCCAACCAAGCCGTGTCGTACGAAGACTGGTTGCGCGCTTATACGGCAGGAGCCGCGTACGCGGGCGGCCAAGAGTCGGAGCGCGGTTCCCTGGCGCCGGGACTTCGTGCCGACCTCGTGGTACTCGAAGGAGAGCTCGACGCCGACCATCCACCGGCGGTCGCAGAAACCTGGATCGGAGGGCGCCTTGTTTATCGATCGCACGCGACGAACGGCTATGCCGATTCCCCTAATCGGACCGGCGTCTGACTCGTCAACATTCGGTGCTCGCCGCGCTCTTGGTGTCTGTTTCGTCGGGCTGGCCGGATTTGAACCGGCGACCTCTTGACCCCCAGTCAAGCGCGCTAACCAAGCTGCGCCACAGCCCGTGTCGGTCCGAGCCTATGCCCTCATTGCGAGGTAGAACGTCCCGTGGTGTCCTCGGAGGACGATCCAGCAGGCGTCAGACTTGGCCGTACCGACATGGTGAAGAAGTCACGTGGCCAATAGGACTCGAAGTAACGCCCGGGGGTCGACGCCATGTTCTGGAGCAGGTCCGTTCCATTCGACGCCGTTGCCTGCCCCGAGGGGATTGAGGGAGCGTAGGTCGCGAAGTTGACCCAGTCGGTGTTGATGTCGAGCTCCATGGCTCTCACCGCTCCGGCACGTGCGAGCACATCGGCGAGATCGGTGATGTTCAAATAGGGACCTGCGACATATACGAGCGCACCGTCGGCGGTCACGCCAACTCCCGATCGCCACACATACACCTTGTTCCCAAGCGTGTAACCCCACTGCGTGGTGTCGTTTGCATTGAGCCCCGGCACGGGCTGGCCTCCGTCGACGATGAGCTCGAGATTCTGGCGCACGGCAACGACTTCAGGGCTCATGGTCGCGTCACGTCCCCACTTCGCGATGGTGGCCGTGCCGTCGTTGTCGATGACGAACGACGCCGCTCCGTTACGTAAGGGAAAGGACGTCTTGCCTTCGGCGTAATAGCCGCCGTTCGCGTTTGACATCAAGAAGCCCGAATTGAAAGCTGCGACCAGCGATCCGGCAGCTTGCGAAGACACAGGAGCAGAGTTGTGCCAGGGGCCCCCACCGGGGATGGTGGTTCCCGAGTAAAGGGTCGCAGACAACAGCTTTGTATCCATCCAGGCGACGCCGACGACGACGCTCGTGTGAACAGCGTCAGGCCTCATGTATGTCTCGTAAACAGCCGGGACCCCGTCGACCCTTCGTCCGGCCGGCTGCCACTGGCCCTCCCCGGCCACAGCTGGGCTGGCGATCGGTTGGATCGGGACGGGAGCAGGAATGTGCACCGGGATGCCCGGTCCGCTCCCGCTGTCCGTTTGCGAGGCGGGGCGGTCAGGTATCGCTCCTTTCTTGGGTTTGCCCCCCAGCGGAGGAGGGTGGTGTGAGTACCAGCTGTTCTCGGCCCAAACCACGACGGAAGCGAATCCGTGACCACGAAACCACTCAGCGAGTCGGCCCGGCACCGTCGTGCCCATCGCAGGGTTCGTGAGAGCGGAGCCGAGCGACCACCAAACGGGCGTCAGGAGGACGAGCAGGATCAAGAGGCCCCCCCGGATCTTGTGCCTTCGAAGCCAGCGACCCGACCGGCGGTGAACCGGTGGACGAGAGTCTCGAGAAGGAGGGGAACCGGAAGCGTCACGCGACGGCGGGCGCACGGTCGTCAGCGACACTCCTGGAAGCTTAGGAATCTTGGATGAAGCGCCGATTAAGGCGGCCTCGACAAGGCGTCATCTGTCCTTCATGTCGACCGTGTAGAGATGTTCCGATGAGGCTGCTCGTTGCCGAGGACGACGCAGGCCTTCGTTCGGTGCTCGAGCGCGGCCTCCGGGAGAACGGGTACGTGGTGGACTCAGTGGAAGACGGGGAACGGGCTCTGGCCTTCCTTCGCACCTACGAATACGAGGTCGCGGTCCTTGACTGGAGGATGCCGAAGATCTCAGGGGTGGAGGTGGTCAGGGAATTGAGACGGCGCGGGTCCCCTGTCCCGATTCTCATGCTCACCGCCCGCGACGCGGCCACGGACCGGGTGACCGGGCTCGACGAAGGGGCTGACGACTACCTGGTGAAGCCTTTCGACTTCTCGGAGCTCCTTGCCCGCCTGAGAGCTCTCCAGCGAAGATCGCCTGCACTGCATTCCCCGAAGCTGATCGTGGGAGATCTCTGCTACGACCCCTCGACCCGAGAATTGACTTCGGGATCCCTATCCCTTTCGCTCACTGCAACCGAGCAGTCGATCCTGGAGATACTCATGAGGCGGTCTCCTGCGGTCGTCGAGAGGAGGTCTATCGCTCTGCACGTCTGGGACGAGGAAGCGGACGCGCTCGGATCGAACACGATCGACGTCCACCTGGCGCGGCTGCGGGCGAAGCTCGTGTCGAGCCATGCGAGGATCGAGACCCTCCGGGGCATCGGTTACCGATTGGTCGCCGCGTGAAAGCGCGCTCTTGGCGGCGCTCGCTGCGCGAGAGCTCACAGGTAGCCCACTCAGTCCGCGTCGCAGCGGTGGCCGCGTTGCTCATCGCTGTTCTTTATGCCGCTCTGGCGATCGTGTTCGACGTGGTCGACTCGCATCGTCTCGTGGGTGAGGTCGACTCGCATCTCTCGGATCGCCTTTCCGATGCAAGCCTCCACGGCGACTTCCGGGCCCGTGCTGGCGAGGTCGACGACGACACGACCGTCGAGTCGGCCCCCGTGATTCTGTGGCGCGTGGACTCTGCCGGGCAGGTCGTGGACTTGAGCGACAATGCCCCGGCTCTATCCGCAGATGCATGGTCCAGAAGTGGCAGACCCACGACCGCCACGCATCGGCAATACCAGGTTCCGGCTACGAGCTTTGCATTCCTCCGACGGTTGGCTTGTGGCCGCCCAGAGCCTCGCCGATACGGAGCACGTGGAGGGGGTCGTGATAGCTGCGGAGCTGATCGGGGGACCTGTCCTCGTTGCTGCAATGTTTCTTGGAGCGCTGTTGATCGGCCTGAAGGCCTCCGGTCCGGTCGAAGAGGCGCGCCGTCGCCAGCTCGAATTCACGGCCGATGCATCTCATGAGCTCAGAACCCCACTGAGCGTCATCGAGGCCGAGGTCGGTCTGGCCCTCGGAGCAAGGCGTGACGCAAGTGGATATCGGGATGCGCTCGAACGCGTTCACCGCGAGAGCCACCGGCTCAGGCGCATTGTCGACGACCTGTTGTGGCTCGCGCGCTTTGATTCCGATCCCCCACCGCCTCGAGACGAGCCGGTAGACGTCGTCACGATCGCCGAGGGCTGCGCCGACCGTTTCGAACCTGTTGCGAGCTCGCGAGCTGTCCAGCTGACCGTGACGACGGAACAGGTTGGGCAAACAGCAGGCGCATTGATCGATGCTCCGCCCGAATGGATCGATCGCCTGATAGGCGTTCTCGTTGACAATGCCTGCAGGTACGCAGGTGAGGGCGGCCAGGTCCGCATCGTGGTGTCTGCACCCGGTAATCGGGTTTTCTTGGCGGTCGAGGATACGGGTCCGGGGATCCCTCTTTCGGAGCGCGAAAGGCTCTTCGACCGGTTCCATCGGGCAACCTCGGACGGTGCGGGGGCCGGACTCGGCCTGGCAATCGCGGATGCAGTGGTTCGCTCGACTGGCGGGCGCTGGCGCGTGGACGACGCTCCTCAAGGCGGAGCCCACATGGAAGTCTCCTGGAGCCGTTCACAGTCACATGTCTCCGGGGACCAGGATCGGCCCGTTGGACCAGGCGACGAAACGCAGTCACTTGGAGGAGAAGACGGCCGCGTGGTCACAGGTTCCGTGTCTGCTCGCAGATGACGCGAGTCACCCAAACAAACAGCTTGCAGGAGTCGACGGGGATCCCGCCCGATCCGGCGTCACAGGTGCAAGGGCGTCCGGGCGGCTTGGGAGATTCGGTTCGGCACGTCGCCCATGAGGGCTCCGACGGGTTACCCACTGAACCGCTCAACGCCGAGCCGGCCCTCCCGGTAGGAGCGAGCCGGATGGGGTGGGCACTTCTTCGCATCGGCCGTCCGCGGCAGATGCTCAAGAACATCCTGGTATTTGCCGCACCCGGAGCGGCGGGGCTTCTCTTTCACCGCGAGGTGGCGCTACGTGCGTTCGGCTCTTTCGGGATCTTCTGCGTCGCCGCCGCGGGCGCTTACTTCCTGAACGACAGTCTCGATGCTGCGTCAGACCGGCATCACCCTGTCAAAAGAACGCGTCCTGTTGCAGCAGGGGAAGTGACGGCGCTGATGGCGTTCTGCATCGGGCTCGTCCTTGGGGCTGGCGCCGTAGGGCTGGCGTGGCAACTTGCAGGAAGCCGACTCGCCTTCGTGATGGGGGCTTACGTCCTCGTGTCTGGCGCATACTCGACAAGACTCAAACACGAACCCGTCCTGGATCTAGCTTGCATATCGGTCGGTTTCGTGCTGCGAGCGATCGCAGGAGGTGTAGCCACAGGCGTCGCGCTTTCCGACTGGTTTTTGATCGTCGCCTCGTTTGGATCCCTTTTCGTCGTTGCGGGCAAGCGCAGCTCCGAGCAGATGTATCTCGGAGAGGTGCGTAAAGCGCACCGTCGCACTTTGAGCGTCTATCCGCCCTCCTTCTTGCGCTCGGTTCGACTTGTCGCCATGTCGGTCACGCTCACCGCCTATTGCTTGTGGGCTTTCGATCGGCACCGTGCGGGTCAGATGGGAAATGCTCACCATCCGATCTGGTTCGAGTTGTCGATACTGCCGTTCGCAATCGCGCTCTTGCACGTGGAGCTTCGTTGCGAATTGGGACAGGTCGGCGCCCCTGAAGATCTTGCGCTCAATGACAGGGTCCTCCAGCTCCTCGGCCTCGTCTGGTTGTTCCTCTTCGCGGTCGGCGTGTACGCGTGATGGACCTTGCAGACGAGGTCGTTCACTGTGACGACGTAGCCGCGCCACGGTCGATTCGTCAGCTCCTTTCGGGGTGGGGACGTACCTCCCCGAGCGCAGCAGACGTCTACCGCCCTTCGGGTCCCGAAGAAGTGGCGGAGATATTCGCAATGTCGGCCTCCGAGGGGCTCAATGTGATTCCCAGGGGGCTCGGCCGTTCGTACGGCGATGCTGCGCAGTCCGCCGGCGGAGTCGTAATCGACACGTCGGGTCTCGGCTCCGTGCTCGCTTCGGATCTTGACGCGGGGTGGGTGAAAGTGGGCGCCGGAATGTCGCTGGACTCCCTCATGCGTTGGCTCCTACCACGCGGTTGGTGGGTGCCGGTAACTCCGGGTACGCGTCACGTGACCTTGGGGGGCGCCATCGCAGCTGACATCCACGGCAAGAACCATCATCGAGACGGATCGTTCTGCTCTTATGTGAACGACATCACGCTTGCTGCCCCCAAGGGCAACTTCACCCTGACCCCGGGCCACCAATCGGACCTGTTCTGGGCAACCGCAGGTGGCATGGGCCTTACAGGAGTCGTCCTCGACGCCACCGTCCGTCTCATCGAGGTGGAGAGTGCTTACATGCTCGTCGACATCGAAAGAGCAAATGATCTCGACGACTGCATGGCTCGCATGACCGAACGGGACTCCGAGTACCGCTACTCGGTGGCATGGATCGACTGCCTGGCACGCGGGTCGAAGCTCGGTCGCGCCGTGTTGACACGAGCCGATCACGCCCGTCGGTCGGAGCTGCCACGCACAGTACGCGACCCATTTCACTTCGAGCCGCGTCAGCTTTTTGGTCTCCCGTTCACCGCACCGGCCGGTGTGCTCAACCGCTTCACCGTCTCGGCGTTCAACGGTCTCTGGTATCTGAAAGCACCTCGAGAGCGAGTGCGCCGAGTACGAACGATCGCTTCGTATTTCCATCCACTCGACGGAATCGGCTCCTGGAATCGGCTCTACGGTCCGAAAGGTTTCCTCCAGTACCAGGTGGTCCTGCCTTTCGGCGCCGAGCAGGTGCTACGACGAGTGCTCGAGACACTCTCGACCTCGGGGGTCGCTTCCTTGGCAGTCCTGAAGCGCTTCGGCAGGGCCGATCCCGCGCCATTGTCGTTCCCGATCCCCGGTTGGACGCTCGCCGTCGACATGCCGTTGTCGGGAACCTCACTCGGCCCTCTTCTCGACGAGATCGACGAGCAGGTGGCAGAGGCAGGTGGACGTGTTTACCTCGCCAAGGACTCCCGGCTTCGTCCCGAGCTCTTCCGGAAGATGTACCCGAGGGTCGACGAGTGGCTTTCGGTCCGCGACTCGGTCGACCCAGAGGGGATCCTCACTTCGGATCTTTCACAGAGGCTGGGGATCGTGAACGGCTCGAAGACCTTGCACGTGAACCAACGGGGAAACCCGGGAAGAAGCTGATCGGTGAACGACGCCTTTGGAATGCCGCAGACAGCCTTGGTTCTGGGGGCCACTTCGGATATCGCCCGGGCGGTCATGCGAGAGCTCGCTCCGCGACGCCTCGAACACGTGGTGCTCGCCGGCCGCGATGCAAGCCGCCTGGATGCTGCTGCAAAGGAACTGAGAGCTCTCGGGGTGGCCCAGACGGACACCCTCGTCTGGGACGCAACTGAACCCGGGCACAGCGCCATGGTTCGAGACGCCGCGGAACGTCTCGGCCACATCGACCTGTCGCTGGTTGCCGTCGGGGTTCTGGGCGACCAGCGCCGATCCGAGAAAGACCCGGCGGCCACTTCCGCAGTGCTATGCACGAACTTCACTGGACCCGCGGCGGCGTTGGTCTCATTGAGCGAAGTGATGCGCTCACAGGGCCACGGGCGGATCGTCGTCATCTCGTCGGTCGCAGGCGTGCGCGTCCGGCGCTCGAATTTCGTCTACGGGGCGTCCAAGGCGGGACTCGACGCGTTCACCCAGGGGCTCGCCGACGCTTTGCGTCCATCTGGCGTCGGTGTGACCATCGTTCGCCCGGGATGGGTCGCGACACGCATGACCGAAGGCCGACCCCCTGCTCCGATGGCCACTACGCCCGAGGAGGTCGCAGCCGACCTGGTGAAGGGCCTCGAACAGGGAGCACCTGTGGTGTGGTCTCCGCCGGCCTTGAGGTTCGTCTTCGCTGCATTCCGGCTGCTTCCGGCCTCGTTTTGGCGCCTGATCCGGGACTGACGACACCTTGTCCAGATTGTCCAGACCCCCCGAGGAGCCGATGAATCCGGAGCAGAAGCGTTGATCCTCCCGTCGGGTCTGAGCGGACGAGTCATTCCGGTCCAAGGAATCTCCGGAGCCGATATCGATGCCTGGCACGATCTGGCGGCACGGGCGTTGGAGCCGAACCCGTTGTTCGAGCCGCAATGCGTCCTCGCTGCGGCTCGACACCAAACCTTCGGCGATCAAATCCTTCTCGCCGTGGTCGAGGACCAGGGCAAGTTCATGGGCTGCGTCCCCTTCAGGCGAGTCACCAATTGGTACAGCATTCGGTATCCCGTTGCGGCCAACAAGATCCGGCGCAGCACTTACGTGGGTACGCCTCTCATCGACGGTGCCCGAGGTACAGACGCTGCCGAAAGCCTCCTGAGAACGTTCAGCGAGAAGCGCAGGTCCTTTCGGTTCCGTCTTCTCGGGCTCGACTCGCTGCGTTCGGGTCCCGTAGAAACGCTTCTCCTGGATGCAGCGCGGCGTCTCGGGTTCAGGACCTATGTGCAGGAGGATTTCGAACGGGGTTTCGTCTCACGACGCTCCGAGGAGACCTATCTGGCCCACACGAGCTCCAAGTTCCGCTGGAACGTCCGAAGCCGGAGGCGGAGGCTCGCCGAGTACACGGGCCATCCGGTCGGACTTGTAGACCGTGCGGGGGAAGCCGCGGCGATCGACGAATTCATCAAAATGGAATCGGCAGGTTACAAGGCGCGCACCATCGCTCTCGCCTCCGTTGCGGGCGAGCCGGAGTATTTCCGCGAGATGTGTCGCGGCTTCGCAGCCGACAAACGGTTGAACGTGTTGAGCCTCGAGTCCGGGTCAACGATTCTCGCGATGCTCCTTTGGCTAAGAGGAGGTGACGGGCTCTTCCAGATCAAGACGGCATACGACGAACGGTTCCGGTCTTTCGGGCCGGGCATCCTCCTGCACGTGGACTCGTTCGATTTCTTTCACAAGGAGAGCGATGCCAACTGGATCGATACCTGCGCGAGCCCAGGAAACGAGATGTTCCTCGGCCTCTTCCCAGACACGACGCGGATCAGGACGGTGCTCTTCAGCCTGGGCAGCGCTGTTGATGCTTCGCTCCTCGCAAATCTGCCGCGGCTTCGACGGGCGCGTCGGCGACTACTCGATGCAGCTGAGGTGGCCGCCAAATCAATTTCCCACGCCCACCGACGGGACCGTGGGCCTTGACCCTCAGGGAGGACTTTCGACTCTGGCGCAGCGCCCACCCCGGCAAGAGCATTGCGGCAGTGAGGAGGGTTGCATTCGGGACATGGCTTCTTATCCTGGCCGTCGTCATGGCGGGATGCGGCGGGGGCTCTCATGCGGCCCACAGATCATCGGCAACCACCCAGCCCGCTTCACCAACCACGACTCCCTCTTCGACGGCAACCTCCTCCCCATCGTCGATCACCACCACGACTCCCCGCCCGAGCCCCACCACGAGGACCGCGTCGTTGCCGGGGGTGGTCGCGAACTGCACCGCACCTGCTCCTGATAACTACAAGACAAGCG
This sequence comes from uncultured Acidimicrobiaceae bacterium, assembly GCA_963737015.1. Lineage (GTDB taxonomy): Bacteria > Actinomycetota > Acidimicrobiia > Acidimicrobiales > UBA8190 > CAVTQZ01. The sequence continues at coordinate 940,008 of CAVTQZ010000001.1, forward strand.
TCAAACCAACGTCGCTGGTCGTCGCCTGCGCCGATAACGGAATAGGAGTCGAAGACCTGTCCTGGGCGAGCTGGACCACAACTGAGGCAACTGGGACCGGGTCGGTCTGGGAGAACGACTGTGCACCGAACTGTGCCGGTGGCACGATTCACCACTACCCGGCCTCGGTCATGCTCACAGACGTCAAGACCACGGTCAGCGGACCCGTCTTCTCTCAGCTCAACGTCAAGTACCAGCCCATCGGGCCGCAGGGTAAGACCTCCGATGCGTTCACGCTGGAAGTACCTCTTGGTCCTCCTGTCACTTGTTCAGCGCAAGATTTACGAGTAACTGCTGTTACCGACGCCGGCGGCGGTTTAGGTTCGGACGGGGACTACGTGACATTCGCCAACGAGAGTCAACACATTTGCTCCATGGATGGCTATCCAGGTTTCGACCTGTTGAACGCGAGCGGGAAGACGATTCTCAATGCGGGGCGCGGGTGCGACGGATACCAGATCTCTTGTACGACGACACCAACGTACGTGACACTGGCAACAGCAGGTGGAACGGCCTACTTCGAGTTCGTCTGGCACGACAACCCGGTGAACGGCCAGACGTGTCCACAATCCGACTCAGTCGTCTTGACTCCGCCCAACGCATACGATCATTTGACGGTCCCGCTCCAGATCGTCCCATGCGGCGAGCCGCCAGCTGTTGGAATCGGGACTGTTCAGTCCGGAACCCCTGCCACCTGAGGTTCTGTCGGAGATTCATCCTTGCGGTCTGAGTAGCGGCCACACATGCGCCCAAGTGTCTCCGCCGTCTGTCGTTCTCCACAACTCCGAGCCGGTCGTGTTCCCCTGACCTTCGATGAACCAACCGTCTTCGCGGTTTGCGAAAAAGAGGCCTCCGGTACCCAGATCTCCGTCGTCACCGATGTTGGCGCTGGTCAATTCCCAGCTCACTCCGCCGTCATGGGTCACCTGGACGACGTTTCTGCCTCCGTCGATGAAGGCGGTGGTCGCTGACGTCGCGGCGATGTCCCCGAGGTAGCCGCTACTTATTGGGCTCGGCGAGATGAAGCACTCAGGCAAGGTCGTCGCGCCAGGGGGGATAGCGCAAGGACCCTGGAGCCATGTTTTTCCACCGTCTAAAGACCGAGCGAAGTTCTTGACCTCCTGACCGGCTCCTGGCTCTCCGGCGCAGGCGAGCCAGAGGACGCCGTCGGGCGCCTCGGAGAGGTATGCCCCCCAGTTGGTTCCGATACAAGGTGGGGAGGAGCGGGTCCGCCAGGTGGTGCCTCCGTCGCTCGTGACAAGAAGGTCGACGGAGTCGGTCGGTTGCTCCCCGACATTCTCGGCAACGAGAAAGGCCGACGAGGGCGCAATCCGCAACAGGTCGGCATAGGCGCGGGGAGTGCCAGAACCGGGCAGCTGATCACCAGACCAGGTCCTGCCCCCGTCAGCGGACTCTTGGATGCTGAAGCTGCACGGTGGGGTGGCCTCGGTAAACGAGCATGAGCCTTCGAGCATCCAGATCGAGCGACCCATTGGTTCGACACTGACCACGTCCCCGAAGCTGGATGAGCGAGTCCACGTCGCTCCACCGTCGTGGGTGATGAAAAGGTCAGGTCCGAAGACGAAGCCGTCGCCGAGGTCGTCGAAGACGAGCGAGCTTGCCGGCGGGCCCGCAGGGCAGACAAAGGGTGCCACCTGTTCTCTGACGGCGAAACGTGCTCCCCCATCTCTGGTGGAAGCCACGTCCAACGCGCATGACGACTGGCCCTGCTCCTCGAAGAGGGCATAACCCTGACCGGCGTTGAAGAAGGCGACTTTCAAGATGCCTTCGCCCGGAGGTGCGAGAGAGGTCGTCGACGTCGTCGTAGAAGACGCAGGAACGGTTGTCGATGGTGGAACCGTTTTGGCCTTCGTCACCGCCCGATGGTGGCGAGCCCCCACTTGGGCGCTGATTGCCGAAGCTGCTGCCGTGGTCCCGCACGCGAAGACAAGGGCCGTGACCGCAAGCCCCGAAGACGCCTTCCCGGACACTCGCACTCAGTCCCCTATCGTCGTCACCATCTTCGCTCAGTGGGGAGGCACGTTTGTAGCGCGTGTATGCCCCTCAGGTGGCATCGCTGGGGGATGTCAGCGCAGCCCTCTCCTGAGCCGACGTCCTTCGTGCGAGACAACGCTCGCGGCAACTTCTTCCGGAGGTTCGGCTAGATCATCGAACGACGCCGTCGGCGCCTTAGGTGGCTCTGATTCGCCAGAGGAGGGTGACCCTTCCTCCACGTTCTGCTCGACTCCGTCAGAGGGCTCATCCGTCTCTGTTTCTGCCTGGTCGACTTGGATCGCCCCCGGGCCCGCACCCGCGAACGCCACCTCGAAGGCGACCGTCGCCTTTCTGATGGCTTCGTCATGGGCGCGTGAGGCTTCTGTGAGGTTCGTGGCACGCGCCCGGGACGCCTGCCGAAGCGCGTCCTCGTAGGTCTTCGTCGCATCCTGCAGGGCAGCGGTCCTGGCGAGGCCCGCTTGCTTTATCGCCTCCGCCCGCGCCAGGCCTGCCTTCTTTATCGCCTCCGCTCGAGCGACCGCGCTCTCGGCTGCTGCGTTCGCAGCGCGAAGGGCCTCTTCGTGTGCGCGCTGGGCTGCTTCCATCTCCTCCTGGTAAGCGCTCTCGACGGCCCGGCCGGCGCCTTCCTCTGCGGATTGGAGCGCTTCCCCGTAGCGCTGTTCGGCGCTTCGCATCGCGTCCACGCGTGAAGCTTCGGCCGAGCGAAGGGCGCCGTCGTGGTCCGCGGAGACCCTGCGCAGTGCCTCGGCTCGTTCGACGGTCGCCGACCTCATCGCTTCAGCCCGCGCCACGGTTGCGCCACGAATCGCCACCGCCCGCAGCTTTTCCGCCTCAGCCGCTTCCTCGGCTGCCTGCACAGCCTCGTCGTGGGCCTGATCGGACACAGACGATGGGTCGTCGCCGCTGCCCTTTTCGCCGTTCAGCCGAATGACGTTTGACATGGTCCCTCCCTGGATTCGGTCAGCCGGGATAACCGAACGCTGCCATTCAACGCGCGGAACGGCTTCGTGGACAAGGGTCTTGTCGCCTTTAAGATCCCAGCGTGCGCGAAGGTGTTCGTCTCGGTTTCGTCCTCCCTCAGACGGAGATCGGGCCCGACCCCGACGACCTGGTCGCGTTCGCCGAGGCCGCAGAGGCCTCCGGCTTCGACTTTCTGGCCGTCTACGACCACGTCCTGGGCGCCGACTCCGCCTGCAGACCCGGGTGGAACCAGCCCTACGACGCAACCGATCAGTTCCACGAGCCCCTCGTTCTCTACGGGTTCCTGGCAGCCCACACGAGCCTCGAGCTCGCCACAGGGGTTCTCGTCCTTCCCCAGAGACAGACGGCGCTGGTCGCGAAGCAGGCGGCCGAGGTCGACATCGTCACCCGCGGTCGTTTCCGGCTCGGAGTGGGGATCGGCTGGAACGACGTCGAGTACGAAGCCTTGGGAGTCGACTTCCGCACGCGGGCCGCCCGTTACGAGGAGCAGATCGAAGTCCTACGGCTCCTGTGGACCCACGACGTGGTTTCGTTCGAGGGTCGCTTCCACAAGATCGACGCGGCCGGCATTTTGCCGAGGCCGATCCAGCGGCCGATCCCTATCTGGTTGGGAGGCGGAGCGGACCCACGCGTCATGGAGCGCATAGGCCGGATCGGTGACGGCTGGCTGGCGGTGACGGCTCCCGGGCACGGTCTCGAAGAAGCCTGGCAGGTCGTCGTCCGATCAGCGACAGAAGCCGGACGCGATCCACGTTCTGTGGGTCTCGAAGGTCGCGTAGAGCCTCGAGGCGATCCGAGTGACGAGAAGCTCCGTCGCCAACTGGAACGGTGGTACGGGTTCGAATCCACCACTCACATTTCGGTGAGCGGACTGCACGCCGGCAGGGGCCCGAAGGAGCACATCGAGTTCGTCAAACACGCGGGATCGATCATCTTCGATTAGACGTGGTGCACCAACCAACCGATTCCCTGGTACGCCCGCCAACCCAGGTACACCACCGTCGACAGGGCGAGGAGCTTGAAGTGCCAGGGGATCTTCCGTCGCTCCTCGAGCGGCTCCTCGCAGGTCGGACAAGCTCCCTCCTCGGTGAGCTCCTCCTCGGGGACCATCTTTTCGCAGGCGTCGCACCAGGGCATTTCCCTCAGCCCCGAAAGTAGATCATCCGGGTCCGGTCACACGGGCGGCACGCCGTGTCGGCGCTCGCTGAACCTTCGGTCCCGGGCCGTCGACGTGGCGATGCGCGCGATCAATTCGGTTCGCAGATCCTCGGGCGCCACGACGGCGTCCACGACGAGATCGGAAGCCAGTCGCAGAAGGTCGACGTCCTGTTCGTACTCGCGTCTTTTCTCCGCGATGAAGTCTTCCCTTTCGGCAGGGTCGGAGATCTCGGCGATCTTGTTCGCGTAGACGGCGTTGACCGCTGCCTCGGGACCCATGACGGCAATCTCAGCGGTCGGCAACGCGATGCAGGAGTCCGGCTCGAATCCAGGTCCCGCCATTGCGTAGAGGCCCGCCCCGTAAGCCTTACGGACGATCACGGATACCTTTGCAACAGTCGCCTCGGAGACCGCGGTGATCATCTTCGCACCGTGGCGGATTATGCCCTCACGCTCGACGACGGTACCGATCATGAACCCGGGAACGTCGGCGAGGAATACGAGGGGGATGTTGAAGGCGTCCGCGCACCAGATGAAACGTGCCGCCTTGTCGGCCGAGTCGACGAAGAGAACGCCCCCTCGCACCGCAGGGTTGCTCGCCACGACTGCGACCGAGTGTCCCTCGAGCCGCGCCCAACCGACGATCAGCTCAGTGGCGAATCCGGGTTTGATCTCGAAAAAGGAGCTCTCGTCGAACACGGAGTCGATCACGTCGTGCATGTCGTACGAGGCCCGCTGATCCGTCGGCACGGTGTCCGACCCGAGCTCGGCGGCCGGAGGCCTCCTGGCCGAGACGGGCGGGTCGTCGCGCCAGGAGCCCGGCATGTAGGAGAAGTACTCCTTCGCCATCTCGATCGCCGTCGCGTCGTCAGGCGTCAAATTGTCCCCGCATCCCGAGACCGTGCAGTGCATGCGGGCGCCGCCCATCTCCTCGAGCGTGGTCGTCTCCCCCACCACCATCTCCGCCATGCGGGGAGACCCGAGGTACATCGAGGCGTTCCCCTCGACCATGAAGACCACGTCACAAAAAGCCGGTATGTAAGCCCCGCCCGCGGCGGACGGTCCGAACAAGCAGCAGATCTGAGGTACTCGCCCCGAAAGCCGCACCTGGTTGTAGAAGATCTTCCCGGCGCCCCGCCTGCCGGGAAAGAGGTCGACCTGATCCGTGATCCGAGCGCCCGCCGAGTCGACGAGCCAGAAAACCGGAAGCTCGTGTACGAGCGCGTACTCCGTGAGCCGGATGATCTTCTCGACGGTGCGCGCCCCCCAGGAGCCCGCCTTCACCGTCGGATCGTTCGCCATCACGCACACCGGCCTCCCGTCGACGGCTCCACGGCCAGTGATGACCCCGTCTGCCGGAAGATCACGAGCCATCGCGTTCGCGAGAAGCCCGTCCTCCATGAAGGACCCCTCGTCGAGCAAAAGCGCCAGGCGCTCGCGCACGGGAAGCTTGTTCTGTGAAGCGAGCTTCGCCGCTGCCTTTTCTCCGGGGTCGGCAGACGCCGAGCGAATGGCTTCGGCTATCTCTTTCGGGTCGCTCGGCACCGGCTCAGCCCCCCAGGCGCACGCGCAGCTTGATGGGCGTGGGTCCCAGATCGAGCTCTTCCCGCAGGCGCCGCTCCACGTACCGTAGGTAGGGACTGGCGAGCCTCCGCGTAGCGAAGAGCGTGAAGGTCGGCGGATCGGCAGCGCCCTGAACCGCATACCGGATGCGTGAACCGGGAGCCGGATGTGCCGCTTGGATCGCGGCGATCGTGCGGTTCAGGACGCCTGTGGGAACGCGGCGGCTGTACGCCTCCATTGCCCGACCTACCGCCCCGAGGACGCGGTGCACGCCGAGCCCCGTTCGCGCGCTGACCTTGAGCACCGGCATGTCGCCGAGAAATGCGAGGCGGTCCTCGACGTCGATGAGGACGCGGGCTCGAGCTTCGGTGTCCAGCAGCTCCCATTTGTTCAGGACCACGACGACGGGACTTCCCGAAACGCCGATGCGTTCGGCGAGCCGCTGATCCTGATGCGTGACGCCCTCGGTGGCATCGATCACGAGCAGAACGACGTCGGCCTCGTCGATGGATTGAAGGGCACGAACCATCGAGAAGTACTCGGCACCTGGCGCAGAGCGCGACCGTCTGCGCATCCCGGCCGTATCGACGAAGCGCAGGGCTCCCTGATCGGTCTCCAGAAGTGTGTCGACCGAATCCCGGGTGGTCCCGGGGACATCGTGGACGACCGAACGCTCCTCTCCCACCAACCGATTGAACAAAGTGGACTTTCCGACATTCGGCCTCCCCGCGATGGCGACCCTCGCGAGGACGGAACCGGGCTTATGCGAGCGCGAGGCCAACCGTGACTGGCCGTTCGAGGCCGTCGCGCCGGCGCTCGGGGACCCTTGGTCGTCCTCCGTGTCACCTCCTTGGCCGGTCACGCGCCTGGTGATCTCGTCGAGCAGCTCGCCGGTCCCCCGGCCGTGAAGCGCGCTCACTGCGTACGGGTCTCCGAGACCGAGGGACACGAGCTCCCAGGATTCGGTCTCCCGCTGAGAATTGTCGGCCTTGTTCGCGACAAGGAGAGCGGGCACGTCGGTGCGCCGGACGAATCTGGCGACATCCTCGTCTTCGGTCGTCGCACCGACCGTCACGTCCACGACGATCAGAACGAGGTCTGCTCCTTCCACGGCGCGGCGGGCTTGACTGGTGACCTTGGCGTCCAGGGCGTCGCCGCCCGACAGCCAGCCCCCGGTATCCACCACGACGAAGGCCTGTCCGTTCCACTCGGCTTCGAGCTCCAGCCGGTCGCGAGTGATTCCCGGGCGTTCCTCGACCACTGACGCCCGACGCCCGACCATCCGGTTAACGAGCGTGGACTTTCCGACGTTCGAGCGCCCCGCCACCACGACCCGAGGGAGTCTGCGATCGATGACGGCGCTCGGACCAACCTCGAGGGCGCGCGCTGAAGCCGTCCCGGATTGGTCGTCCAGGACACGAAGAGACTCTGCGGACGCCTCCGCGGAGTTGTTTCCGGTCGAAATCGGGGCTGACATCCGCTTTCGAGGCTACCGCCCGACCGCGAGGTGCAAGGGGTGCGACAGGTAGCCTGGATGGATGCCGGTCGAGCGAGTTCTCCTGGCGTATCCGCGCGGCTTCTGCGCCGGAGTCGAAAAGGCGATAAAGGCTCTGGCATGGATGGTCGGCGTGTTCGAGCCGCCGGTGTACTGCTACCACGAGATCGTGCACAACGCTCACGTCGTCGAACGCTTTCGTTCCCAGGGTGTCGTGTTCGTGGATGACGTGAGTGAGGTTCCACCGGGCGCTCCACTCATGCTCTCGGCTCACGGCACCGCACCAGATGTCGTGGCCGCCGCACGCGATCAGGGCCGTACGGTCCTAGATGCGGTCTGCCCTCTCGTCACGAAGGTGCACCACGAGCTGAAGGTCCGCGCCAAAAAGGGGTACACGGTCTTGTACGTCGGCCACGAGGGCCATGAAGAGGCGGTTGGAACGATGGCTGTCGCCCCCTCGGCGGTGCGGCTCGTGCGCTCGGAAGAAGAAGTCGACGAGGCGGCCATCCACCTGAGCGCAGAAACCCCGGTGGCGCTCCTGGCCCAGACGACACTGAGTCACGACGAGTGGTCGGGAATCATGAACAGGGCAAAGCAGCGCTTCGAGCAGCTCTGGATGCCGAATCGCTCGGACCTGTGCTTCGCGACCACGAACCGGCAGGCCGCTCTCAAGGAGATCGCGGGACGAGCCGACGCCGTCGTGGTCATCGGCTCCTCCAACTCCTCCAATACGCGTGCTCTCGAGAAGGTCGCCCGTGCCTCGGGTTGCGAGCGGGTCCTGCGAGTCGAGAATGCCTCGCAGGTACCCGACGACCTGAGCGGGGTGGTGGGGGTGACGGCCGGAGCTTCGGCACCCGACGAGCTTGTCGACGCCGTGCTTGCGAAGCTCGCTCCCGTCGAAGGCGTCGACGAGGTACGTGTGACCGACGAAGACGAGTACTTCCCCCCGCCGCCCGAGCTGCGCGACCTCGCCCGCGCTCTCGCCGCGGTTTTGGTCCTGGGTCTGGGAGCTCCCGCAGGCGCAAACCTCGGGGACCCCGCCGAGGTGGAGGGCGCGACGACAGACCGCTACGTCTCTGCGGCCGACGTGCTCGCAGCGCTCGACCGTTGAGCAGCTCGCGTGAGAAGCGCCGGCATGACGAGCTGCGGCGTCTCGTCATGGAGCTCGGCAAAGACGACTTCCGCCGTCGTCACCCCGATGCCACGTTCGCTCCGGTCGTGGTCGTCGTCGCCTCCTATCTGGAGGCCGACAACATCGGCGACGTGCTCAAAGCGGTCCCGCAAGATGCAGCGGGGCTCGGGATCTCAGTCCTCGTCGTCGTCGACGGCGGAAACGACGGAACGGAGGACATAGCAAAAGAGCTCGGTGCCTACTGTGCCGTCCTGCCGGTCAACATGGGACACGGAGTGGCATTACGTCTCGGATACCAGCTCGCCGCCTCGAGCGGGGCGAAGTACGTGGTCACGCTGGACGCCGACGGTCAAGACGATCCGGCGTCGATACCCGACCTTCTCGAACCGATCCTCGAGGGCGCTGCCGACTTCGTCGTTGCGAGCCGGCGTCTCGGCACCGACGAGTCCACCGACACCGTGCGGCGGGCGGGGGTGGTCGTCTTCTCGTGGCTCATAAACGCGTTGACCGGACAGCAACTGACCGACACCTCGATGGGTCTGAGAGCTCTGCGGATAGAGGTTCTCGGTGACGTGACGCTCGAACAGGACCAGTACCAGACGGCGGAGCTGATCATCTCCGCCGCCTCGCGGGGTTGGCGCATCGCAGAGGTGCCTACAGCGAGGCGCCCGCGCGCTTCAGGTGAGTCGAAGAAGGGGCACAACGCCCTCTTCGCTCTTCAGTACCTGAGGGTGATCCTTCTCACCTGGTTACGCGAGCGTCGCCGACGCTGAGGTCGCCCTCAGCGCCCTGCGCGAGACCCATCGGAGGGAACCTCCGCCCTCGCCTGGTCGTAGACGCGCTGAAGCGCAACCCGCAGACGCTCGGTGAGCTCATGGACCTCTCGACGTGGCGTCCGCGCGCCCGGTGGCCGGCGCTCGGGCAAGAGGGCTTCTCCGAGAACGAGATGCACGTGGACCGGCCTCGGGACCTTCGAGCCTTTCGGCAGTGAGCGGTCGGTTCCTCCGATGCCGATAGGCACGATCGCGGCGCCGGTACGCGCCGCAAGGAACGCAGGGCCCTCGTGCAGCTGTGCGATCTCTTCGCCTGTGCGGCGGGTCCCTTCGGGGAAGAGCACCAGTACCTGTCCGGCCTCGAGTACGGCCTGGGCACGCCCGACCGAACTGCGGTCGGCCCCTTCGCGGTTCACGGGGAAGGCACCCGCCGAGTCGAGGAACCTCCCCAGGGGACGCGAGTCCCACAGCTCGTCCTTTGCCATGAAGAAGATCGGTCTTCTCGTCACCTCGGACACGACGAAGAAGTCGATGAAGCTGCGATGGACCGGCGCGAGGACCACCGGCCCGTGTTCGGGGACTCTCGGGCCGTGCACCTCGACCCGCCAGTAGGCGCGGTTGATCAGGTGCGCCAGTCTGCGTACGGACCCGTAGAGCGCGGGTGGCATGGAAATTTCGGTCGTCTGGTCCGGCGCAGCTTCTAGCAATTGTCCAGCACCTCCTCGACCACGGCGTCGAGGTCGCGGCCCGTCGAGTCGATCACCAGTGCGTCCCTTGCCATCTCGTCGACGGAAGGCAGAGGAGAGGTCGCGCGCGTCGAGTCGAGGTGGTCGCGTTTCACCATTGCCCTCGAGATCCGGGGCAGATCGCTCTCACCGCGCTCGAGGGCCCGCCGACGCGCACGCTCTTCGGGTGAGGCGGTCAGATATACCTTGAGATCGGCGTGGGGAAGCACGACCGTGCCTATGTCGCGTCCCTCCACCACGCCACCTCGGTGCTCCTCGACCCACCGGCGCTGACGTGCCACCATCTCCTCACGCACCTCGGGATTGGCTGCGACGATCGAAACCGCCGCATCGACCTCCGGTGTCCGGATCGCCCTCGTGGCGTCCGCGCCGTTCACGACGACGCGCTCTCCGACCTCGAGATGCAGATCCCGCGCCAGCTTCGAGACCGTGGACTTGTCGGAGGGATCGGCGCCTTCGAGGAGCGCTTGATACGCGACCGCCCTGTACATCGCACCAGTGTCGAGGCGCGGCAGGCCCAGGTGCTCGGAGATCGCCCGGGCCAGCGAGGATTTACCGGCGCCTGCCGGCCCGTCGATCGCGACGACACGTACCCGACCGCCGGCCCCACTGGCGGCCTCACTGCCGCCCTCACTGCCGGCCCCACTGGCGGCCCCACTGCCGGACTCGTCGAGGTCGCGGGCTCTGTGCGCCTTGGATGTCATCCTTCACCGGAGAGCGTCGCGAGGTCCGACCGAAACGATGGGTAAGACGTCTGCACCGAGTCCCAACCGAGAATCCGGGTGGGCCTGCCGGGTACGGAGGCGGCTGCGATCGCGGCCGCCATCGCCAATCGGTGGTCGTCGCGCGAGTCGAAGTCGCCCGCGTCGAGAGCCGCAACGCCGGTCACGTGGATGTCGTCGCCCTCGGCCTCGGCGCCCCCGCCGAAGGCCCTCACCAGATCGATCACCCCGGTGAAGCGATCGGACTCCTTCACCCGGAGCTCACCCATGTCACGGAAGACGGTCGTTCCCTCGGCGCGCGCCGCGGCGACCGCTAGGACCGGCACCTCGTCGAGCGACGGGATCTCGTGCGCGTGGACCTCCGTCGCGACGAGCGAGCTCGGGCGGGCGACGAGATCCGAGGTCGAGGCGAGATCGGAGGCAGACACGGCCGGTTTCTCCTCTATGTGAGCGCCCATGCGCCGCAGCACGTCCAGAAACCCCCTGCGCGCCGGCCCGGTGTAGACGCGCTCGACGACGACCTCGCTTCCGGGAACGAGCAGAGCACCGACGAGCCAGAAAGCAGCCTGCGAAGGGTCCGCGGGAACCTCGAGCTCGAACGGCTCGAGCTTGCCCGGCGCCACGCGGACCACGTGCGCGCCCTGCTCCTCGGCTTCGGAGATCTCGGCGCCCGCACGCGCGAGAAGCTCCTCTGTGTGGACCCGCGTCAGGATCGGCTCCCTCACCGTCGTCGAGCCTTGCGCAGCAAGCGCAGCGAGGAGGATGCAGGACTTCACCTGAGCGCTCGCGACAGGCGGCGTGTAGTCGATACCGCTCAGCCTCCTGCCGCGCACGTCGAGCGGCGGAAGACAAAGCTCCCCTCTCCCCGCGACGTCCGCACCCATCGTTCGCAGTGGCAGGGCGATGCGGTCCATCGGGCGTTTCGAGAGCGAGTCGTCACCGCCGAGCCGAACGCTCCAACCGTCGAAGCTTGCAACGACCCCCGCCATGAGGCGGATGCCGGTGCCGGAGTTGCCGAAGTCGAGCGGCGACGCAGGCTCGTGGAGCGAACCGGCTCCGCCGTGGATGCGTACCACTCCGTCGCCTTCGCCGGCAACGACCTCCGCTCCGAGGGCGCGCACCGCTCCGAGGGTGCGCGCGACGTCGTCACCGTCGGAAAGGCCGCTCACCGAGGACGTCCCGTCAGCGAGCGCGCCGACGATCAGCGCCCTGTGCGAGATGGACTTGTCGCCCGGTACCCGCACACGTCCCTGCAGCGGTCGGCCGCCTTCGATCGCGACAGCGCTCTTTGCGCTCGGGCTCACGACAACCTTCCGGTCGTGGCGTGAAAGCCCCTCTCCCCGAGTGCCTCCGACAGACGAGGGGCGGAGCCGGCGTCCACAACCAACACCAACACACCTCGCTCTCCTTCCGCGCTGTGCGCGATCTCGAGGTCGGCGATGTTGACGTCGAGAGCAGCTGCGAGCGTCGTGATCTCGGCGAGCACTCCGGGCCTGTCCGGGACCGGGACCCGGATTTCGGCCAGACGCTCGGGGCGGACGGCCGCCTTCGGAAGGGCGCGGCGGGCCCTCGCCGCCTGGTCCAGCGACGCGAGTATCGCCGTGCGGTCGGACAAGGCGACCCTGTCGCGCACGGCCTCGAGCTCCGCCAGCAACTCGTCGAGGGTCGCCACGATCGCGGCCGAGTTCTGGGCGCAGACGTCGGGCCAGATGGCCGGTTGACCGGCTGCGACGCGGGTCATGTCCCGGAACCCTCCGGCAGCGAGGCGAAGCAGCGCGGCGTGTTTCTCGGACAGGCGCTCGGCGAGGTTCATGAGGGTGGCTGCGGTCAGGTGGGGCACGTGCGAGACGACCGCCACGAGAGTGTCGTGCTGCGAGGGGTCGAGCGCGACCACCTCGGCTCCCATCGTGCCGATGACCGCACGGACGAGCGCGTAAGCCGTTGGGTCGGTGTGCTCGGTCGGGGTGAGCACCCACGTCGCGCCCACGAAAAGGTCCGGGTCCGCGCCGTCCACGCCCACTTGTTCGGAGCCCGCCATCGGGTGACCGCCGACGAACCGTGGGTTTCCGACGTCGGCCGCCACCGGCGCCTTCACGCCGGCGACGTCCGACACCACGACGTCGGCCCTGCGGCCGTGCGATCCGAACACCGCCCGTACCGCAGCCGGGACGGCGTCGAGCGGCGTCGCCACGAAGACCACCTCGGCGTCGGGATCGTCCCCGATCGCGTCGAGCGCCCCGAGCGAGAGGGCGTGCTTCGCGATCTCGGGATCGGCGTCGCTTCCGGTCACGTGCCAGCCCCGGTTCCGCAGCGCCAGCCCGATCGATCCGCCGATCAGTCCGGTGCCGACCACCTCCGCCCGGCGGCGTTGCGGGCGTTGCGGGCGTTGCGGCGCCGGGCCGTGGTCACTCGGGGAGGTCATCGCGAAGCCCGCGGGCGCCATGCAGGTAGACGTGGTGCAGCTCGTTGCGTGAGCGATCGGTGGCAACGTGCGCCATGACCCGGATGCAGCGCGGCGTCGAGCCGACGACGTCGAGCTCTTTTGCGCAGAGGAGCGGGACGTCCCCGAGTCCCATCTCCCGTGCCGCCGCCGCAGGAAACATCGAGACCAGGTCGCCCGTCGCGGTGAACAGGATGCTGATGAGATCGTCGTGGACCAGCCCGTTGCGTTCGAGCATCGCGGTGAGCAGCTCCATCACCCCCGTCGAAATCTCCTCGGGGGTGTCCGATTCGACGGTCGTCGCCCCGCGAAGGGCTCGCACGGCCGGAGCCGGGACCGGGGCCGGGACCGGGGGCACGGAGACGCATGCTACCGAGCAGGCCTGATCCGGCGGGTTCCGGTTCGGGCGGCCGGACCGGTCTTCGAAGCCGCGCCGGGCGCTCGCACCGCCTTCGAAGCCGCGCCGGGCGCGTGCTCTGCGTTGGCGGCGGTGCCGAGGGCGTGCACTTCCTTCGCAGTTAGCGTCCTCCACTTCCCCGGTTCGAGGTCGCGCAGCCTGATCGGGCCGATCCTCACCCTCACCAGGCGGCGAACCGGGTGACCGACGGCCTCGCACATCCGCCGAACCTGCCGGTTGCGCCCTTCGTGGATGACGATGCGCAGCAAGCCGTCGGCGGGGTCGCCGATCAAGCCGACCTTTGCCGGAGCGGTCGTCCCGTCGGAGAGCTCGACACCCTTGCGCAGCCGTTGCAGGACGCCCGGCCGGGGGCGGCCGTGCACCTTCGCGAGGTACTCCTTCTCGATCCCGTGCGAAGGGTGAGTGAGAAGCTGGGCGAGCTCGCCGTCGTTTGTCATGACGAGCAGGCCTTCGGTGTCAGTATCGAGCCTGCCCACGGGGAACACCCGGGGACTGCTCGGCACCATGCTCGTCACCGTCCTCCGCCCTCGAGGGTCGCGTGCGGTCGTGACGACGCCTTTCGGCTTGTTGAGCACGTAATGAACGAGGCCGGGAAGTCCGGGGATCCGAATCCCGTCCACCGCGACCTCGTCGCGGGTGGGGTCGATGCTTCGGCCGAGCGTGGCACGTCGGCCGTTCACCTTCACCCTTCCCGCTTCGATCAGTTCCTCGCAGCTGCGGCGACTGCCGAAGCCGGCGCGCGCCAGCACCTTCTGAAGACGTTCGGACGTGGGCTGTGGTCCGGCCCCGGTCTCTGTCGCCCTGGACGGGTCCGAAGGTTCGGACCGGCTACGGGGGCCGGAGTCGCCCGCTTGGCGGCGGATCAAGCGGCCGAAGTGTCGCCCCCCGGGCGAACGCTCGACTCGAGTTCCTCCATGGCCTCGGGGCCGGGAAGCAGCTCCTCTACGCGAGGGAGCTGACCGAGATTGTCCAAGCCGAGCTTCTCCAGGAAGGCGGTCGTCGTCCCGTAGAGCACGGGCTGGCCGGGACCCGGGGCCTGCCCGACCGCCGATATGTAGCCGCGCTGCTCGAGGAGCCGGACCACCCCGTCGACGTTGACTCCCCGCAGAGCGGAGATCTGGCCCCGCGAAACCGGCTGACGGTAGGCGATGATCGCAAGCGTCTCGAGTGCCGCCGAGGAGAGCCTCGTGGACACGCCTTCCATCGCGTATCTCTCGACGAACGGAGCCATGTCGGAGTGCGTCTGGTATCTGTAGCCCCCGGCGACGCGCGCGAGGACGAACCCCCGTCCCTGTGCTTCGTATTCGTCTGACAGCTCGCCGCAGATGGCCTCGACGCGCTCAACCGGGAGCTCGAGGAGCTCGGCGAGAAGCGTCGGTGGGACCGGCTCGACGGCCGACAACAAGACCGCCTCCACTGCCCTGTGCTCCTCCGACGGTGCCATCAGCCCTCAGCCCTCAGCTCTCGACCCTCGACCCTCGACCCTCGACCCTCGACCCTCAGCCCTCAGCCCTCGTACTCCTCGACGACCTCTCCGCCTCCCACGACGGTGAGCACGCCTCCGGACGGCTCGCGATCGGAGGGGGTCTCGCCGATCCAAGTCACCGACAGGTCCCCGAAGGTCTCTCCTTGGTCGAGGCTCACCCGGCCCCGCTTGCAGAGCTCCAGGAGTGCGAGGAATCTGACAATGACCTGCATCTTCGTCGTGCACTTCGAGCACAGCGCGCGGAACGTCAGGTCGCGTTCCGCCGGAAGCCTCTGCTCCAGCTCCGCCACCGCCTCGGAAACCGTCACGGCCTCGACGGTCACATGGGACAGGTCGAGGGTCTCGCGAGGCTCGTGAGACAGGCCCCGCACGAATGCGAGCGCCAGGCGGTCGGGGGTGAGCCCGGCGAGGAGGTCGGGAGCCAGTTCCCTGAACCTCTCCTCGAGCCCGGCCACGCGCGGGATCGAATGCTGCGCCAGCTCCATCATGCGCGCCAGATCGTCGGCGGCAGCGGCGTACGCCTGCAGTTCGAGCAGTCGGGCGATGAGGCGGTCCCTCTCCTCGAAACCCGAGAGCAGCTCTTCGTCATCCTCGATCTCGTCGGGTCCGGGTAGGAGCGACTTGGCCTTCAGCTCCAGGAGGACCGCGGCGATCACGAGGAACTCGGTGACGGTCTCGAGGTCGAGGCCGGAGGTGCCGGACGGGGAGGCCTCGAGCTTGTTCTTCATCTCGGCGACGAAGGCGTCCACGACCGGGGCGATCGGGATGTCGCAGACGTCGATCTTGTGCTCCGAAACCAGGCGCAGGAGAACGTCGAAGGGGCCCTCGAAGACAGGCGTCGAGACCTGCGCGGTCATGGTGCCGAAGATACCGGCTGGGCTCGCGGGGGCCGTGCATCCCCCGGCTCCGCCGTGCATCCCCCGGCTCCGCCGTGCCCGCACCGACGACCCGTACGATGAGACGCCATGCCCAGGGTTCTCTCGGGGGTCCAGTCGAGCGGTGAGGTCCATCTGGGCAACTACCTCGGGGCCTTCCGCAATTGGGTAGCCGACCAGGACACCTACGACTGCTTCTACTTCATCGCCGACCTCCACGCCATGACCGTGGATTACGACAACAAGGCCCTGGCCAAGGCGACCTTCGACGTGGCGGCGGACCTGCTGGCGGTGGGGCTTGACCCGGGCCGCTGCACGATCTTCGTCCAGAGCCACGTGCCCGAGCACCCGCGACTCGCCTGGTTGGTGGAGTGCACCGTCTCGTACGGCGAGCTGCGGCGGATGACGCAGTTCAAGGACAAGGGCGGGGACAAGGCCCGTGCGGGCCTCTTCACCTACCCTGCCCTCATGGCTGCGGACGTCCTTCTCTACGACGCCGACATGGTGCCCGTCGGAGACGATCAACGCCAGCATCTCGAGCTCACGCGGGACGCAGCCATGCGATTCAACAACCGTTTCGGCGAGGTCTTCGTGATACCCGAGGCCGCAGTGCCGAAGGTCGGAGCGAGGGTGATGGACCTCCAGAACCCGACCCGCAAGATGTCGAAGTCCGAGAGCTCGCCACAGGGGACGGTGCTCCTCATGGACCCTCCCGAGGTGATCGACCGCAAGATACGCAGGGCCGTGACCGACACGGGCACTGACGTCGCCTACGACCCGAAGGCGAAGCCCGGGGTCTCGAACCTCCTCGAGATCCTCGCAGCGGCTTCCGGCGAGAAGGTAGAGGACCTGGCATCGCGCTATTCGAGTTACGCCGCGTTGAAGGGCGCTGTCTCTGAAGCGGTCGTCGAACTGCTACGCAGCGTACGCGAGAAGCGCACGGAGCTCGGGTCGGACCGGGGCTATATCGAGTCGGTGCTCGCCGAGGGCGCGGCAAAGGCGCGCTCGGTGGCATCGCCGACACTCGACAGGGCGATGCGCGCTGCGGGGCTCCTCGCGCCCCCCGGTGGGTTCACGCGCTGAAGTGCGCCCCGCTCACTGCATTCCAGATGCTCAGCTCTCCGCTCAGAAGGTGCGTCTGCACCGCCACGTTCTGAAAGGCCACGAGCGCCACTATGAACACGAGGATCATGCCGACGGGCCGCAACTGGTAATAGCGAGGCAGGGCCCGAGCCGGCAGCAGTCGCTCGATGACCACCGAGCCGTCGAGAGGCGGAATGGGGATCAGATTGAAGAAGCCGAGGCTGATGTTGGCTAGCCCCCCGACCAGGAGGATCTGGTAACCGAGGGGCGCGTTGCCGGTGGCGCTGTAAAACAGTCCTCCCGGATACAGGTAGCGGAACACCAGGCCGAAACCGACGACGAGGAGTGCGTTCGTGAACGGGCCTGCGAGCGAGACAAGGACGCTCTCGTTTCGAGGGTGGCGGAGGCGGTCGACGCGCACCGGCACCGGCTTCGCGTAACCGAAGGCGACACTGCCGGAGAGGACGAGCAGCGCGGGCAGGATGATCGAACCGAAGAGGTCGATGTGAGGGATCGGGTTCAGCGTCAGCCGCCCCGCACGCTTCGCCGTGTCGTCGCCGAACAGGTATGCGACGGCGCCGTGCGATATCTCGTGCAGGATGATCGACGGGACCAGCACCAGGAAGTAGACGACGGTGAAGCGGCTGATGTGGTGGGTCCGAACCAGGATCACCACGATCACGACGCCGAGGATCAACCAGCCTGTCGAACGCGGCGTCATCGCCCCTCGCCCGGGAGGCGGTGCCGCAGAACCCGGCGGCCGAGGAGGTGACCAGCCGGGGGGTGTCCACCCGGGTGGCGGTTGGCCTCCGGGCCCCAGGGGTTGCGACGGGCCTTCGGGCCCCGGTGGCGGCGGAGGAGGGGGGGTCCAGCCCGGAGGGGTCCACTCGGGCCGTTGCCCCTCAGGTGGTTGCCCCGGCGGCGGCGGCGGCCAGTCCGAGCTCAAGAGCGAAGCTCCCTTCCAATGCGGCCAAGGCCGCCGTGCATCGAGGGGCTGAAAAGCTCGGGCACCCATGGTGCGGGCACCTTCTCCGACCTGTCCCCCGCCGACGAGGTCGACATAGCCCCCCTTTTACCGGTTGGGAGCCTCCCGCGAGCCTCCCGCGAGCCTCAGTGCTTCGAAGCGCAGTTGATGCAGTAGGGCGCCGCCGGCTTGGCCTCCAGTCGCAGAGGGTCGATCGGCTGGCCGCAGTCGTCGCACTTGCCGTACGAGCCCTCCTCGAGCTTCTGGAGGGCCCGCTCGACCTCGGTCAGGGCCTCACGCAGCTTCCCGGCAAGCGCCTCCACCTCGCCACGCTCCGCGGTGACTTGACTGGAATCAGCGAAGTTGGAGTCGTAGTCGAGGCGCCCGACGCCGACGCCCAGCTCTTCGAGCTTGGCGGAAAGGTCGCTGCGCTCCTCCTCGAGGAGGGAGCGGTAATCGATCGTCGGGGCGTCTCCAGGCACGTGACGAGATTAGTGCGCCCTCGTTGCTCTGGCGCGCGGATGCGCGCGCGTTGCTCCGGCTCGAGGATGCGCGCGCTCGTAGACGCGGCGCAGATGCTCGGGGGAGACACGCGTGTAGATCTGCGTGGTGGCCACCGACACGTGGCCGAGCAGCTCCTGCACGACCCGGATGTCGGCACCGTGGGCGAGCATGTGCGTGGCGCAGGAGTGACGCAGCACGTGGGGGTGCACCTTCTTCTCGAGCCCGACCGAGGCGGCCCTCTTCTTGAGGACGCCCCAGATCCCCTGGCGGGTGATGCGGCCGCCCCTCGCGTTCAGGAAGAGAGCTTCGGCGTCGCCGCGTCGCGCCCACCGCCGGGGCTCGAGCTTCGGCCTCCCCCGCGACCCGAGCCAGTCGTCGATCGCTGCCGCCGAGCACCGCCCGAGCGGTACGAGCCGCTCCTTGTCACCCTTGCCGAGGACCTTGACGAGGCCCTTGTCCGACCCGAGATCCGAGAGCGACAACCCTGAGAGCTCCGAGACCCGCATCCCCGTCCCGTAGAGCAGCTCCAGCATCGCCCGGTCACGCAAGGCGCGGGCGTCGTCTCCAGCGCACGCGTCGAGCAGCCTCGTGACGTCCTCCTCGTCGAGCGCCTTCGGGAGCCTCATCCCGATCCTCGGGCTGTCGACGTCGGCGGTCGGGTCCGCCTCCGCCCGGCTGTCCTCGACCATGAATCGGTGCAGCCCCCTGATCGCGGCCAGGGCCCTCGCGACCGACGCCGGCGCCAACCCGGCCCTTCGGCGCTCGGCCAGATGGCGCGTGACGAGGTCCATGTCGGAGTCCGCCACCTCGCGGCCCGCGGTGGCGAGGAAGAGCTCGTAGGAGAGGAGGTCGCGCCTGTAGGAGGAGATCGTGTTGCGCGACCGACCCTGCTCGACGGCGAGCCAGGTCAGGAATTCTTCGGACGCGGTGCTCAGGTGCGGGCCGGGGTCCTCGTCGACCTCGACGTCGACAGACCGTGCCTCGAGCGTCATCGCTGCGGCGACTGCGGCGACTGCGGCGACTGCGGCGACTGCGGCGACTGCGTTCCGTCGACGATGTCCCGCGCGAGCATCAAACCGATGACGGTCTGCGCGTCGCGCAGCTCCCCCGAAGTGATGAGCTCGTCCACCTCGGCGAAGGCGATCTCCACGACCTCCATGTAGCGCTCCTCCTCGCCGCCGCGCTCGGGTTCGGCGTCCTCGAGACCGGTCGCCAGGTAGAGGAGCGTCTTCTCGTCGCAGAAACCCGGGGAGTTGTACACGGTCGCCACGAGGCGCATGTCACGGGCGCGCACCCCGACCTCCTCTGTGAGCTCGCGTCGAGCCGTCTGCTCGGGCTCCTCGCCGTCGACATCCCGGGTCCCCGCGGGGATCTCGAGAAGCTCGCGCTCGATGGGCCCCCGGTACTGGCGGACCAGCAGCGCACTGCGCCTGTCCGTGACGGGCACGACGGCAACCGCCCCCGGGTGGCGCACGATGTCGCGGGTGAACTCAGTGCCGTCGGGCGCCTCGAACGTGGCGTTCGTCAGCGTGATGCGCCAGCCCTCGAACTGGGTGGTCTCGCTCAGGCGCCGGAAGCCTTGCGGGCTTCGCCCGGACCCCCCGATGCGGTCGCCGGTAGGGCCTGCTACTTCGGGACGACCAGAAGGATCAGGAGGAGAAGGCACCGAGGTCGGCATCGACGGCATCGCCCGAGGAGCCCGCGTCGACCGGGGAGCCCGCATCTGCGGCATCGACTGCATCGACGTCGATCAGGCGTGGAGAGCGGCCCTCGGCCCTCACGAGCGCGGCCCCTACGAGCTCACGGAACAGCGGATGCGGCCTGTCGGGCCTGCTCTTGAACTCCGGGTGGGCCTGGGTGCCGACCCAGAACGGGTGACCCACGAGCTCGACGAACTCCACCAGGCGGTCGTCGGGTGAGGTCCCCGTGCAGGCGAGGCCGGCCTCTTCGAGGCGCGAGCGAAAGCGCGGGTTCACTTCGTAACGATGGCGGTGACGTTCAGACACGACGGTCGCGCCGTAGGCGTCTGCGACCTTCGACCCGGGACGCAGCTGCGCGACGTACGAGCCGAGGCGCATCGTGCCGCCCTTGTCCACGACGTTCTGCTGATCGTCCATCAGGTCGATGACCGGGTACGGCGTCAGGTGGTCGAACTCGCGCGAGTTGGCTCCGTCGAGTCCAGCGAGGTGACGCGCCGCCTCGATCACCATGACCTGCAACCCGAGGCACAACCCGAGGCAGGGGATCTCACGGTCTCGGGCATAGCGCGCCGCGTCGATCTTGCCGGCGATGCCGCGCTCGCCGAAGCCGCCGGGGATCACCATCCCGTCGAGCTGCGCAAGTCGCTCGGTGCCCAACAGGTCGGGTATCTGCTCGGCCTGGATCCAGTCGATCGCGACCCGCGCGCCGTGGTGGAAGCCCGCGTGTCGAAGCGCCTCGACGACGGAGAGGTACGCGTCCGGCAGGTTCACGTACTTGCCGACCACCCCGATGCGCACCTCGCGCTCTGCGGCCGACACCTGCTGTGTCACCTTCTCCCAGCCCGACAGGTCCACGGGATGGTCGGCCTCGTCGATGGCGAGCGTCTTGCACACGACGATGTCGAGGCCCTCGTCGTGGAGGACTACCGGGATCTCGTAGATGCTCTGGGCGTCGACCGCGGAGATCACCGCCTCGATCGGAACGTCGCAGAGCAACGAGACCTTCCGCTTCAGCCCGTCCGAGATCGGCTGATCGGATCTGCAGACGATCACGTCGGGCTGGATGCCTCGGCTGCGCAACTCGGTGACCGAGTGCTGAGTGGGCTTCGTCTTCTGCTCGCCCGACGGCGCGAGGTACGGGACGAGGGTGAGGTGCACGTAGCAGACGTTGTCCCGGCCGACGTCGTGGCGGAACTGGCGGATGGCCTCTAGGAACGGGACGATCTCGATGTCACCGACGGTCCCGCCGACCTCGACGATCACGACGTCTGTGTCCTCCGAGGCGAGGCGCAGGACGCGTTCTTTGATCTCGTCGGTGACGTGCGGGATGACCTGGACGGTCTTGCCGAGGTAGTCGCCGCGGCGCTCTTTGGCGATCACCGACGAGTAGATCGAACCGGTCGTCGCGTTCGAGTCGCGATGGAGGTTCTCGTCGATGAAGCGCTCGTAGTGGCCGAGGTCGAGGTCGGTCTCTCCCCCGTCCTCGGTGACGAACACCTCGCCGTGTTCAAAGGGGTTCATCGTGCCGGGGTCGACGTTGATGTACGGGTCGAGTTTGATCATCGTGACCCGCAGGCCACGACACTTGAGAAGGCGCCCGACGGAGGAGGCGGTGAGGCCCTTGCCGAGGGAGGAGGAGACGCCTCCTGTCACGAAGACGTACTTGGTCACAGCCGATCCCACTCCGGCATCACTCTACCGTAGACCACTGTTTTGCGGGTTTGGTGGAAGCGAAATTCGGCTGGTCTTACGGCCGTTTTGTCGACCTCGTCGTCACGCGCACGTCGGTGAGGGCCGGCTGGTCCCTGTCACGGCGATCCACCGACCGAAGTTGGTCGTGTGCGCGCCGCGAGGCTCAGGCCGCCGATCCGAAGAAATTGCTCGTTCCGAAGTCGAAGATGCCGCCGTCGGCAGCGAGAAACCGGTAGCCCGAACCCTGGGGGGCAGATTCCATGGCCGCCACGGGTGCGTTCAGATGCATCGAACCCGTCGACCCGTAGAAGTGCGCGTCGCCGAAGCTGAAGACCCCACCGTCGGAGGCGACGAGCCAGTAGCCCTGTCCGTCTGGCGTGGCGGACAGCCCGACCACGGGTGCGTTCAGATGCATCGAACCCGTCGATCCGTAGAAGTGCGCGTCGCCGAAGCTGAAGATCCCACCGTCCGATGCGACGAGCCAGTAGCCCTGTCCGTCTGGCGTGGCGGACAGCCCGACCACGGGTGCGTTCAGATGCATCGAACCCGTCGATCCGTAGAAGTGCGCGTCGCCGAAGCTGAAGATCCCACCGTCCGATGCGACGAGCCAGTAGCCCTGTCCGTCTGGCGTGGCGGAGAGCCCGATCACGGGTGCGTTCAGATGCATCGAACCCGTCGATCCGTAGAAGTGCGCGTCGCCGAAGCTGAAGATCCCACCGTCCGATGCGACGAGCCAGTAGCCCTGGCCGTCGGGCGTCGCGGAGAGCCCGACCACGGGTGCGTTCAGCCGCGTGGTCAGCTCGCCGAAGTCGGTCGCGTCCCCACATGGATCCACCCACCCCGAAGAGCTCGCGATCCAGTACCCGCCGTCGTCCGGGGTGCGCGCGAGCGCTTGCGTCCGCTGACCTGAGGGAAGCACCTTGCTGCAGCTCGAGCGCGCAGGCATCGGTTGCGATGAGGGAGGTGTCGATGAAGGAGGAGCCGGCGTCGGGGACGAGCCCGCCAGCTGAGCGAGGTGAGCTTCGAAGCCCGCGCCGAATGCCGTCGGGGTCCCGTCGTAGGAGGAGATGAGAGCCGGACCACTGCTGCAGTCCCATGTGTCCCAGGTCCATCCGAGGTACGAGACGCCGGCGCGGTCGGCCCAGTTCATGTAGGAGTCGATGAACGAGCTCGCGCAGTCGTTCTCGCCCAGCTCACCGGTGACCACCGGTACCACCGCGGCCACGGGGGCGATCGTCTGCGCCCAGCAGCTCTCGGTGTTGCAGCCCCCGAAGTTGTAGACGTGGACGGACGCCACCAGTTGGTGGAGGGGATCCGATGGTTCGTTTGCCAGCCATCCCGAGAGGTCACCCGCCCACCCGAGGCCACCCGCCATCACCGGCTGCGTCGCCCCCGTGCCCCGTACTGCGTCGAGCATCTGCTGCATCCCCGCGACCTGCCATCCGTCGTACGTGCATCCGTCGAGCCAGCAGGACCACGAAATGTCGTGGGGCTCGTTGTAGAGGTCGAAGACGACCCCTGGGTCGGAACGGAACGCGCTCGCCACCGACGACCAGAACGCGACGGAGTGGTCGGCGTCGGCCATCACCTGCTGGCCGGTCGCCAGCTGTGTTCCGGGGGCGCTCCAGTGGAGGTCCAAGACGGCGATCAATCCCGCGGAGTTGAGGGCGTCGACGTAGCTTTCGATCGCCTCCCTGTACGTGTTGCCGCTGTAGCTCGCGTCGGCCCCGTTGATGCCGAGCCAGCAGTCCTCGTTCAGGGGAACCCTCACCGCGTCGGTGTGCCAGGCGGATATGGCCGCGACCGACGCCGCGTCGGAAGGGCCATCGAAGATCCCCCAACCCTGCACGCAGGCGTACTCGGTCCCCGAGCGGTCGACCCCGATCAGCCTCAGGGGCTGGCCCGCATTGTTCACGAGCTCGTTGCCCGCCACCGTCGCCGACAACTTGACGTTCTGTCCCCAGGCTCTCGATGCGTGGCCTGCAGAGGCAGCGCACGCCGCCGCCGAAAGGACGACTAGCAGCAGGGTCCCCAAGATCCGGCCGCCGCTCGGCCCACGCAACCGAAGCATCCCCAAGACATGTCGGCAGGACGAGGCCACACCTGCAGCGATTGGGCGTTCCCGCATGTCAGCGGATCAGCGGTCGTAGAGATGAAAGCGCGCTCGCAGGATCGCGTGGAAGTCGCGCCCGCCGAAGGTGACTAGGCGAGCGGGGTTGCGTCCCGGCTTGCACACGACGGCGTCACCGGGCTCGAGATTGGCCACGTGCTGGCCGTCGAGCACGAGGAGGGCGGGGCGCGGCTGGGCCACCTCGAGACGTAGCCACTCCTCGGGAGCGAGGATGAGCGGCCTGTCGAAGAGCATGTGAGGCGAGATCGGCATGAAGACGATTGCCTGGATCTGAGGGCTGACGATGGGGCCGCGTACCGACAGGTTGTACGCCGTCGACCCGGTCGGGGTTGCCACCAGTAGCCCGTCGGCGGAATAGGTGACGAAGGGCTTACCGGCGATCTGGGTCGCGACCCGGATGGTGTGCCCGGGAACAGTCCGCTCCACCGCCGCCTCGTTCAGTACGAGGTACGCGGCCCGAGACGTATCGCCGCCGCCGTCATCTCTGTCGCGGGCTCGCGTCGCGTCACCGTCGCGTTCGATGTTCACGTCGAGGGTCATGCGCTCCTCGACCGTGTAGTCGCCTGAGATGAACCGCTCGAGGGAGTTCTCGAGCGCCGTCGGCTCCACCTCCGTGAGGTATCCGAGGCGACCGAGATTTACCCCGAGGACGGGAACACCCTGGGGCGCTGCCATCGCGACCGTCCGCAGCATCGTTCCGTCGCCGCCGAGGCTGACAGCGAGGTCGATGGGTACGTCGAGCTGCTGGCGTTGCTCGGGTGTGAGAAGGGGCGGGATCTCCTCGTCGTCGTGGGAGTGGTCAGGGTCGTTGATGATCTTCTCGACCTTGTGACCGCGTTCGTTGAGCCACTCGGTCGCGCGCTCCGCGAGGTCGGCGGCTTCGGGGCGCTCAGGATGGACGACGAATGCGACGGCGACCATCAGGGCGGCCCCACAGTCGGCCCCTCAGTCGACGAATCAGTCGACGAAATGCTGCCGTGAGAGTCGGGGGCCGCGGCCACCGCTGCATCGAGCATCGCGTGAGGCACGCCGGCGGGATCTGCGCGGCGCTTTTCGGCATGGAGGAGGAACTCAGCGTTTCCCGCCGGGCCGAGGAGAGGTGACGCCATCGCACCCATGATTGTCGCTCCGGCCGAGATCAGCGCCCCGGCCACCCGCTCCAGAGCCGCAAGGCGCTCAACGGGGTCTTTCACGACTCCACGTCCGCGACTGGCGGTGGCCCTTCCGACCTCGAATTGGGGCTTCACGAGAACCACGAGGTCGGCGTCCGGCGCTGCCAGCTCTCCGACGAGCACAGGGGCGACCGTCGCCAGCGAGATGAAAGAGAGGTCGGCGACGACGACACCGAAGGGTTCATGACCCGAATCCCCCAACGAGCGAAGGCTGAGATCGCGGACGTTCGTCCGCTCCATGATCACCACTCTCGGGGCGTTGCGCAGGTTCTCGTGCAGCATGCCGCGGCCGACATCCACGCAGACGACCAGAGCGGCACCGCGTCGTAGAAGGCAGTCCGTGAACCCACCGGTGGAGGCTCCGGCATCCAGGCAGCGACGCCCTTCAACTTCGATCGAGAAGCGTTCGATCGCGGCCTCGAGCTTCGCTCCCCCCCGCGAAACGAAAGATGAAGCGTCTTGCTCGATTACGACAGGCTCGGTGTCTCCGACGAGTCGCGCCGGCTTGTCGGCGAGGGAACCGCTGACTCTTACGAGGCCTCGTGCAATGAGATCTGAAGCCTGATGGCGTGAGGGAGCGAGACCGCGTCTCACCAGCTCTGCGTCGAGCCTACGGCGGACCCGTCCGCTGCTCAGCCCCGGGCCTTGCGCGCTGTCGACTTCTTGGCGGTGGTCTTCGAAGGCCCCCTGGAAGTGGTCTTTGTCGCTCTCTTCGATCCAGCCTTCGACGCGGCGGATTTCGCCGGCGCCCTTCCGGCGGAGCGCTTTACAGCCTTGGCCGGCGCCTTCTTTGCAGACACCTGTTTCGCAGCAGCCTTCTTCGTCGCCTTCGACGCGGTCGAGGTGGTCTTCCTGGTGGCCGACTTGGAGGTGGCAGGTCGCCTGCCGGCGGTCCGGGCCGCGGCCTGACCCCGCTCGAGGACCTTGGCCACACGGCGAGCGAGCTCGTCGAGGTCGGTGAAGCCAACCGATTGAAGCTCCTTGCGCACCTCTGTGCGCACTGTTTCGACGAACGCCTCGTAACGATCCCGGCTCGCGGACACGAGGTTCTCGACCCACTCCTGCGCGCGCGTCCCTTCGACCTCGCCTGTCTGCATGAGGTCGTGAACGGCCTCCTCGGCGCGTGCGCGAGTTATCTGCCCGAACGCGAGCGCGGCGTCCATGTACCGCCTGAGACCGTCGATCTGCGACATGCGCCCACGCTATTGGGGGCTCGGTCACCTATCAAGGACCAGAGCGGCTCTCCGGAAGCGAGGAGGTCGTCTACCAGGAACCGAGGAGCTGGGCTACCAGGAAGGGAGGAGGTCGTCTACGAGGAAGCGAGGAGGTCGTCTACCAGGGTCGCCAGGTCCGGTGCATCGCGGTCGGGCTCCACGACCATCGGTTCGTGTCCGCCCTTGGTGACACCGCTGCGGACGAGACCGAAGGACACGCCGAGTCGCCTGGCGAGCAGGCCGTCGGTCGATGGTCTGTCGCCTACGACGAGAGCGATGTCGCTGCAGCGCTCGTTGAGCAATGACACGAGCGGCTCGTGCGGCTTTCCGGCAACCTCCGGCTCCGTCTGGGACGCCGTCGCAACCGCTGCGAGGATCGAGCCGGCCCCGGGGAGAAGCCCATCTGGCGTGGGATAGGTCGCGTCCTCGTTTGTACCGATCAGTTGGGCGCCGTTTCGCACTGCAGCCGAAGCCGTCGCCAGTAGGTCGAAATCGAAATGTCGGGTCCATCCGACCACGACGGCGTCAGCCGGTGATTCCTCCACCATCTCGATCCCCCTGGATCGAAGTGCTTCGCGCAGGCCTTCCTCGCCGCACACGAGTGCGGTCTTGCCGGCGGCGATCATCGATGCCGCCGCTTGAGCGGACGTGACGAGGTCTTCCGGCTGTGCAGGAACACCCGCTCGTTCGAGCTTCTCTGTCAGCTGCGCGATGGTCGGAGCGGCGTTGTTCGTCACGAAGACGATGCGGGTCGACGCCGCACGAAGGCGCGCGATCGCATCGGCAGATCCCGGAATCGGACGGTCGGCCAGCCACACGACACCGTCGAGGTCCATCACCCAGGTCGTGCCGGCACCGACGAGTTGCACCACCTCATACTCGCAGTCTCAGGTCGACCGGCGAACTGTGCGGAACTAGCTCGTGTCGGGAGGGCGTGCTCTGGAGGGCGGAAGAAGCTGCCAGCGCCCCGGACCTCCGACCAGGCGGTAGCCCTCGTAGGTGATCCGGTCGTGGTGGCGACTGCAGACCCGCGCGAGTGCGGCGAGGCTGGTGATGCCGCACTTCTCGAAGTCCTCCACCCAGTGATGGTTCTCCAAGCCCTGGGCCACCTCGCACTGGGGCACCACGCAAATCGGATCGCGCTCGTCGAGAGCGGATTGGACATGTGCGGGTACCGTCCGCCCGACGTGGCACACCGTCGCGATGTCCACGCCGTCCTTCACGACGATCTTCACGAACGCACTTCCCAGAAGGCGCTCTGCGGTCGCAACGGGTACGGGCCCTACACCCGGTATGTCACATGTCTCCGTGCCCTTTACGAAGCCGCGCCGTAAAGCGGCGGCGTCGACGCGGATGACGAGGGTGTCCGGGATTCTTCGAGTTGAGCTCTTCCGGTCCTGTCCGTTCGAGGATTTGCCGAGTCCGCGACTCGGCTCCGACAGATCGGATTCGGCCTTCGTGGGGGCGCCGGTGACGAGGGCCACGAGCGCGTCCGCCCTGTATGCGTGCTGCGGCTCGTAGGCGCCCTTCTTACGTGCAGAGGCGAAGATGAGTTCGGTCCTCGCCTGGATGGCCGATACCAACCTCGCTCCGGCATCGGGTGTGAGACGCGCGTCGAGCCGGAACGCCCCGTCCGTGTCGCTCCAGTGGCGGAGGTAGCGGCCCTGATGGATGGCGCGATACCGCTCGGTCTCACCTTTTCGCGACCAGGAGCGTGCTTTCACCAGCTTCGCGCGCTCCTTGAGCTTCTTCATGCTTCCTTCGGCGGCGACTCGAAGGAGCTCTTGCTCGGCGCGATGGTCCGATCCGGCCGCGCTCGCAACCTCCTTGGCCTGCGCGCTCGACAGCTCGCCGTTCTTCAGCGCCTCCGCCGTCGCCGGCAGCTCCGTGAGGCGCTCGGCGGTCTCGATCGTAGAGATCGCCTCTCCGAAGGTGCCTTTCGTCTTTTCCGCCATCCAGCTCGCTGCGGACCGGTGTCCCTCCGTCGCCCATCTGGTCGACTGAGCAGCGCGCGACGCACAAAGGAGCTTGACCGAACCCGCGAGGCGCTCCACTTCGGCAGCGGTTTCCAGAACCTCGGTCGCCTGGCCGGCGGTGATGCACTCAGGCTCGAATTCCCGGAGGATGCTGCGCAGGCCAGTGGCCATATCGCCGAGATGCTGCAGGATCGTCATCGTGCCCAGCTTGGCATGAGGGTGTATCAGTGAGCATGAGAAGACCTGGGGCGGGCGCCGGGTCGCCCGTGGGTCGAAACCACGCGGGACGGGTCATGAGCCGATCGAGAGGTCGATCGAGAGGGGTCAGTGAATGCCTTATCGGCATGTCCGGGCAGAAGCTTTAGTGAATTCTCGAAAAAGAAATTCTGGCCTTTGAGCTGGGATTTCTTTGGAACGGATACCGGGCTTAGCGGGTATGCGAACATGTGTTCCCCATGGCAGGATCCAAGGACGAATTCCGAGGCGCCGATGTGAGGACTCCTCTCCGTTGGAGGCTCGCAGAGGATGACACGAGCGGTGCACTGTTCCCCGACGAGACGGCAATGGAGCGCCACGTCGGGACCGGTGAATTCCGAGGTATGGAGTTCCTCCATGTCAACGCGCGTTCGATCATCAACGCCGTACCGGCTTCGAGTCGCATGCCTTTTCGGTACACGATCAACGCGTACCGGGGCTGCAGTCATGCTTGCGTCTACTGCTTTGCCCGACCGACACACGACTATCTCGGGTTGAACATCGGTGAGGATTTCGAGCGACGGATCGTCGTCAAGGTGAACGCGGTGGAGAG
The DNA here is from genome assembly GCA_963737015.1 of uncultured Acidimicrobiaceae bacterium. Lineage (GTDB taxonomy): Bacteria > Actinomycetota > Acidimicrobiia > Acidimicrobiales > UBA8190 > CAVTQZ01. The sequence goes on from CAVTQZ010000001.1 coordinate 969,096, forward strand.
ACTGCGAGCCGAATTGCGGTCGCCCAAGTGGAAGGGCGATCACATCGCGATGGGCACGAACACCGACCCGTATCAACACGCAGAGGGCAAGTACCACCTGACCCAGGGGCTCATCAAGACGCTGCGCGACTTCCGCAATCCCTTCAGCATCCTCACGAAGTCGACGTTGATCCTCCGCGATCTCCATCTGCTGGAGGAAGCAGCCGAGGTTGCAGCGGTGCGTTGCAACGTCTCGATAGGGACGCTCGACAGAGAGGTCTGGAAGCTCACCGAACCGGGGACTCCCCCGCCGGACCGCCGCGTCGAGGTCGTGCGTCGCCTCAACGCCTCGGGGATCCCGTGCGGCGTGCTGGTCGCGCCGATAATTCCGGGGTTCTCCGACCGGGAGGACCAGATCCGGCGCGTCGTCGAGGAATGCGTCGGAGCCGGAGCCGTCTCGGTCTCCGCCGTCGGACTGCACCTGCGCCCTGGCGTGCGCGACCACTTCATGGGTTGGCTCGGAAGCACGCGTCCCGATCTCGTGCCGACCTACCGCAAGCGCTTCAACCGTGGCTCCTACCAACCGAGGGCCGAGCAGGACCGCATAACGTCGATCCTCCACGAGGCGATGCGCTGCACGCCGTCCCGTGTCGTCGACCGTTACGACACGCGTGGCATCCGTCAGTTGCCAGTGCCCGAATCTGGCGGGAGAAGCCCCACCGGAGCCACCGATCCGGCCGACGCCGCGACCGCTACTTCGGCGGGCGACCACTCGACCACCCCTGCGGCGGCGGAACAGCTTCGCCTCCTCTGAACGAGAATCCGAAGGTGGTGACGTCTCTGTTGCTATCGACTCAGAGCGATGCCCCACCGAGGCTGCACGGGTGCAAACTCTTGAAACCCTAGAAACTCTTGATTGCCAGCGGACCGGCGGCCTGACGGCCAGCGCAAAGCCCTCGTCCCGCCAGCAAGGGCCCGGTCCATCGCCCGTTCTGCTGGTAGGCGGGGTGGCGGCGGGGTGGCGGTGCAGCCGTCGGACCGTGAGCAACCGACGAAGGGCCGGATATGGGAAGTTCCCTGGTAGCTCGGTGGCGCCGGCTCGCACCCCTCGCGGGGGGTGCGTTGCTCTGTGTCGCCTATGGGTCGGCCGCGGTATCCGACGCGCCCGGCGCCCAGGCGAGCCCGAGCAATCCTTCGGCAGCGGGCTACTTCTCGAAGCAGTGGGGCCTGACCCAGGTAGACGCCCCGGCGGCGTGGCAGTACGGGAACGGGTCGGGTGTGAGGATCGGATTCGTCGACACCGGTGTTGACCCGAGCCACCCTGATCTGAACGGCAAGGTCGCAGCCGCTGCGACGTGCATGAACACGAACGGCGATCCATCGAAGTGCAACAGCTCGGCCGGATCGGGTGTCGACGACAACGGCCACGGCACGCACGTGGCGGGGATCGCGGCGGGAGCCGGCAACGGGATCGCAGGCGTGGCGCCGGGTGCCTCGCTCGTCGTCGCGAAGGTCCTCGACTCGCAGGGTTCGGGGTCCACGAGCGACGTGTCGGCCGGCATCGACTGGGTCGTCGAGCACGGCGCGCGCGTCGTCAACCTGAGCCTCGGGAGCGATCCGGGATTTCTCGGTGTCGACTGCCTCGTGGGCGCTTGCAGCTCGGGGACGATCACGGCCGCGGTCGAATCGGCGTGGCAGCACGGCGCGATCCCCGTAATCGCCGCCGGCAACAATGCAGGAGACCTCTTCGGACCCGGCGGCTACGGAAGTCTCGACGCGATGGTGGTCGCCGCCACCGGACCTAACGGCCAGTTCGCTTCCGACTACTCGAGCACTCCGGGCAACGCGAAATGGGGAGTGCTCGCTCCTGGCGGTGACGACCCGAATGGGCCCAGCACCCCGACATGTGGAACCTACGATCCCGACGAGGTCCTCTCGAGCTACTGGAGCAGCGGAAGTGGCGCCTGTTACGCCACAGACGAGGGAACGTCGATGGCGACGCCGTTCGTGTCGGGTGAGCTGGCTCTCCTCCTCGGGCGCGGTCTCAATCAGTCACAAGCTGTGCAGACACTGCTCTCGACCTTGAACAAGTCCGTGACGTGCGGCTCGGGACAAGGCTGTCAGGGCCTCGTCAACGTCGGCGCGGCGATGGCGAGCGCGGCGCGTCAGGTCCCGAAGCTCTCCTCGTCGTCGGGGTCCTCGGGGGGTTCGGCGTCCTCCTCTGGGTCCCACGGAGGATCTTCGCCGGCTTCGAACCACGGCTCGGGGACAGGAGCCGGCGCGAACGCCGGTTCCCAGAACTCCTCCAGCACGACGTCCACCTCGGGCAGCGCGGCGGCGGTCGGCCTCACGTCCGGCGCATCCGGGAAGAGCGCTAAGCGGGCCGATGCCACATCGAAGAAGGGCTCGTCGGGATCACCCTGGTTGCCCGTGCTGATCGTGCTGGCGGTGTTGATGGTGGCGGGCGCCGCGCTGACGGCACGGCATCTCACGCGTCAACGCGGCGAGGGCGGTGCTTCAGGAGGGCGTCCCTTCTAGCAGCTGCCGGCGGCGCCACCTGCACGAGGTGAGAAGATCCTCCGATGTCCTCTGCGCCACCCGCGACGGCTGTCGCACGCGAGGGCGCGGCCAAATGGATGGTGCTCGCACTCGCGTGCGTCGGGCAGTTCATGGTCGTCCTCGACGTGTCGATCGTGCTCGTGGCTCTCCCCTCCATGCAGAGGGACCTCGGGTTCTCGGCGACGCAGCTGCAATGGGTGGTGAACGCCTACGCGCTCACCTTCGGTGGATTCCTCATGCTCGGTGGAAGGGCAGCCGACCTCTTCGGGAGGAAGCGCATCTTCATCATGGGCCTCGGCCTGTTCGCCGGAGCGAGCCTCGTCTGCGCGGTCTCGCAGAACCAGCAGATGCTCGTGGGCGCGAGAGCGTTGCAGGGCGTGGGTGGAGCGGTGCTCTCCCCCGCCACCCTCACGATCCTCACCACGGTCTTCAGAGAGCCGCACGAGCGTGCGCGGGCCCTCGGCATCTGGAGCGCGATGGCCGCGATCGGCGGTGCGTCGGGAGCGCTGCTCGGAGGGATCCTCACCGATCTCTTGTCCTGGCGCTGGATCTTCTACATCAACGTGCCGATCGCGATCGGTGCGATCTTCGTTGCCCGTTTCGTACTCGCGGAGAGCCGCCTCGACGATGGCCGCCGGTCGCTGGACATATTCGGGTCTTTGACGATCACCGGCGGCATGGTCGCGCTCGTCTATGCAGTGGCCGGGACTGACGTGCATGCGTGGGGTTCGCGCTCCACGATCGTGCCCCTGGCGATAGCGGTGGCCCTGCTCGCCTCGTTCGTCGTCGTGGAGACCAAGATGGCGAGAGCTCCCCTCGTGCCCTTCGGGCTCTTCCGCTCGCGGTCGCTCACGTCGGCGAACATCTCGATGTTCTTCGTCGGGGGCGCCATGTTCGCGATGTGGCTCTTCGTTTCGCTGTATCTCCAGGACGTCCTCCGCTTCAGCCCTCTCGTCACAGGGCTCGGCTTCCTGCCACAGACCGCCGCGATCGCGATCGCCGCACAGATAAGCGCGCGGCTGGTGCCGCGGATCGGGCCCCGGGCGCCTCTCCTCGTGGGTGCGACCCTCAGCGCATTCGGGCTGTTCTGGCTGTCGTATGTGAGCCCGAACGGCACTTACGTGAGCGACGTGCTCGGGGGCAGCACGCTGGCGACGTTCGGGATGGGACTCGCCTTCACGCCGATGGCGTTCGCGGCCACGTCGGGGGTGAGCCGGGAGCAGGCGGGGCTCGCCTCAGGGGTGCTCAATACGAGCCGCCAGATCGGCGGCGCAATCGCGTTGGCCACGCTCGCCACCCTCGCGGCGGCACGGACGAACACGCTTCTCCAAGGAGCCCCGAACCTTGGCCTGCATGCATCGGCGCGGCGGGTCGCCGCACAACACGCCGCGGCCCTCACTGCCGGTTACCACCGCGCGTTCGGAGTGGCGGCGGCAGTCGTGATCGTCGGCGCTGCCGCCGGGCTGTTGCTTCCACGTGCGGCGAGACAAGGAGCCTCCGTGGAGGTGCCGGCGACGACGGCAAACGACGACAAGGAAACCGACGCCGTAGACGAAGCCCTAGGTTCGCCGGTCCCCCCGGCTGCGGTCGTACCCGCTCCGGTCGCAGCAGCCGCTGACGCGGTCGCAGCAGCCGCTGACGCGTCCGCAGAGCTCGCGGGCTTCGACGGCTAGCTCAGATTCGGGTACTTCCCCGAAGCGAGGAGCTTGGCGATCATCGTGTCGGAGTCCAGGCCCGTGATCACCTTCGTGAGCGTGGGCCAACTGGCGTCGATGTCGCTCTGCGAGTAACTCGCCTTGCGCCCCACACCTGTGATGATGGCGGACGCGACCCAGTAGGACAGGGCGTACATGGTGAGGGTCACGTTGAAGCCCGGGGCCGTGCAGAAGAGTCCACCACCGCTGTAGTAGAGGTTGTCGAACGCCCAGTAACGGCCGTAGGGGTCGACGGGCCCGTGGTCCTGGTCGAGCGACAGGCGGTGTGTCCCCATGATGTGCTTGTCCTGCGGAATGTCGTTGAACGGCGTCTGGCTCGTGAGCGGGTAGAGGCCGCTGTCCACGTTGCCGGGCAGCGCGGCCGGCAGTGAGGTGTTGATGCTCGCGCTGAAGAGCATGTGCACCGTCGGGTACGCGGAGCCCGGGCCGCCCGCCGCGTGCATGATCTCGTTCATCTTCGGGATGTAGTACGCCGAAGCCGCTAGCTCGTACTCGTGGTTCTTGTACGTGACCCTCGGTACGGGCTGACCCCACACGTCGACGATCGAGGGGTCGAGGTCGACGTAGTTGGTCAGTTGCGGCATGTCCTGGCCCTGCATCGTGAAGGTGGCGAGGTGCTTGGTGAAGGGACCGAGCTGCATGAAGAGCTTGTGGCCGCTGCCGTACTCGAAGGCCGCGATCTCCGCGGCCTCTGTGATCGGGTTCAGGTTGCCTCCGATCTCGAGCAAGCCGCCCATCGGCACGGTCGGGTCGAAGTTCGCCGGGCTAGGACCCGAGCCGCAGAAGGCGTCGAGGGTCTGGGTGCTCGTGCGACCTCGACAGGAGTGGATGTCCTGGTCGACTATCCCGAGAGCGATGGTCTGCAGGTGCAGCATCAGGTTCCGCCCGAGCTGTCCGCTCGGTTCGGTCGGGGTCGTGACGAGGGTCGAGAGCGAGCTCTCGTTCGGTGCCTTCGAGATCCCCGACAGGATGCTGAGACGTGTCGCCTCGATCGGCGTGTTGGCGAGGACGACGAGATCGGCAGCGATCGTCTCTTTGCGGCCGCTCGAGTCGATGTAGGTGACGCCCGTCGCCTTGTAGCGCCCTTTCGTCGACTTCGACCACTCGACATTTACGACGTTCGCCTCGGAGATCAAGGTCGCGCCGGCGGCGATGGCATCGTTGAGCTGCCACACTCCCCCGCTCTTCGCGTTGATCGGGCAGCCGAAGTCGAGGCAGAACCCGCAGTCCACGCACGGCGGCCTTCCCCTGTAGGGACGGGAGACGACCGCTGTCGGGAATGCCGCGGGGCTGTAGCCGAGCCGGTGTGCGGCGTCCGCGAGGATGAGGCTGTTCAGCTGCTGGACCCCGGGCGGCATGGCGAAGGGTGTGGAGCGCGGGGATTCGTAAGGGTTCGGGTTGACGACCTTGCCCGAGCCGTTGCGGTGTGCGGGTCCCTGGATCCCGACGACCTCCTCGGATACGGCGTAGAAGGGCTCGAGGTGCTTGTACTGCGTCGGCCAGTCGGTGTAGTTCGTTCCGGGGATGGCGGGCTTGTCGGCCGTTCCGCCCATCGCGGTGTTCGCCACGAAGTCGACCTCCCGGAAGCGGCGGGCCTTAACGTCGGCGTGTGCGAACGCCCCGCCCACTGTGGTCGGCAGGTCGTCCACGTCGCCGACGTAGGTGCGGTCGCCGGCCGAGGGGTCGGTCCGGAAGCTCCGAGGCTCGAGCAAAGGGTCCTGGTTCCACGGAGCCACGCGGGTCTCGTACGCGAGCTCGTCGTTGGTAAAGGCGTTCGTGACCTTCGACGCGCTGCCGCCGAGGCCGTTCCAGTAGTTGCGCCCTTTCTCCAGGACGATCACGTCGTATTGACCGCTGAGCGCCAGCAGACGCGCGACCGTGGAACCAGACGGCCCGCTGCCCACCACCACCGCGCGCGGCTTGCTCATGCGCCCCCTCCGAAGTTGTCGACCGCGAAGCCCTGGTCTTCCAGAGCTTTCGACAACGGAGCGATGTCGAGCTCGGTGAGGACGTCGCCCTCGTCGTCGAGGTACGACACGGCGCGGTGCTCCTTGTAACCGCCACGTGGGAGGAACACCGCCGGGTCGCCGAAGCCGGCGTTGGGGCCTTCACCGGGTCCGTGGAGGTTCTCGTCGTAGATGCTGTTGCCGAGCGGTTGAGTGTCGCCGTCGTAGCCGATCAATTTCCAAAGCGCGGTCGCGTCGGGGCCACTCATCCAGCGGTACTCGGGCATTCCGTAGCACCCCTCGAAGGTGTTCAGCACGACGTACGGGAAGAGCGTCTTCGCCGCCGCGGGCGCTCCGGGGGGCGTCGGAAGCGGAGGCTGGCTCAAGATGATGTTCCCGGCGGCCGCGAGCATCACGTCCTGCTCTTCCGGTGACGCCTTGGCGAAGGGGACGCCGAAGGTGCTCTTCGAGTACGAGTCGAACGCGTCGACACCCTGCTGGTAGATGGTCCGCAGGCCTGCCGAGGGCGGGCCGGGGATCGTTCCGGCCGTCACCTGGCTCTCCCACGTCTTCGACACATAACCGGGCGCCGAGGAGAACGCCTTGGAGGTTCCGTAGAGCATCGAACGCCACGACAGCGCCTGCAGAGGGGTCAGACCGAGGAAGTGGGCCTGTCCGTTCGGCGACAGGAACTCGTCAGGGGGGAAGTGCGAGGACGGCTCGCCGGTCGCGTTGTTCGGGTAAGGATTGCGTCCGCTGAAGTTGCCGTTCAAATAGATGGCCGGGTTGTCGGCGACGTGGCTCGGAAGCTCGAACGCGGCGAGGAACCTGTCGATGAAAACGACCGCCATCGCCTCTGTCGCCCCGGGCGACGGTGCACCGGTTATCGGGTTCGTGCTCGGAACTATCCGCGAGCAGATCGCCGCGGCAGTTGCTACTTCCTCTGCGGAGAAGAAGTAGAAGGTCTGCGCTTCGAGTGAGGTCGCGCCGCCGGCCAGGGACCGCAACGTGTTCAGCAGACGAGGCCCACCCGGCATGCTCGAGATCGCAGCGCCACCCGCTGCGGCGCCGGCCGCCGCCCCGATGAACGCCCGCCTCGTGATCCGCCGACCGCTAGCCACGATCCACCTGCTTTTTCATGCTTTGCCCGCCCGCTCCCAACCGAGTCCGGAGTGTTGGAACTTACCTCCGGGCTCCACAGCACAACGCCCAGCTGAAGCTGCCCTTCCGCGCTCGGCGGTTTGGGCTCGAAACCAGGGTCGAGTCGGGCGGAGTCGGCGAGCCGGGAGTGGGCAACAGCGGGGGGATCGGAGGGTGTGTCAGGAGCGCGAGTGAACCTCGGCTATCCACTCTCCGGTCACCTGGACGCGACTGAGCGCGGTCCCGGCTTGAAGCAACCACGAGAGCTCTTCGCCGTGCTCGGTCCCCACCGGTACGAGAACGACGAGGCCTCTACGCGGATGGTCCTGCACGGCTCTCCATCCCTGTGGGACGGGCACACCGAGCGACCTCAGGGTCGATGCCGTCCTCGTGCCGGTGGCGTGCTGGACACCTATCGAATCGGGTCCCGCGTCCTGCCCGTGGCGATCGAGCTTGCCGGCGACCCATGTGCAGGTCGGCACGTCGTGGATGCCGGATGAGAAGAGCATCGTCAGAGGAGACGGACGCGCCGGCTCGTCCTCGGGGGGAATCGCGGGACGTAGGTTCACCCATCCGTCGTGCAGCCGGCCGAGCCGGTGCATGTGCTCCACCACCGCCGCGGTGTCGTCCACACGGAATTCGACCATCTGCACGCTGCGGCGCATGGCTCTCCGGTTTCGATATTCGATAGAGGAGGTTCAGTCGGTCCGTGGTCGCTGCGGCGGGGCCGGGGCCGGGGCCAGGACACGGTCGTCCCGGGACGCGAACGGCGGTCCGTCGAATCGGTCCACGGTCGCGAAGTCCTCGACCACCAGGCGACGCAGCTTCTTCGGCTGATGCTGCGGCTTTCCGAGAGCGATGGTCGCGGCGACCGCGAACTCGTCGGGTACACCGAGGAGCGCGCGGACTTCGGGTTCGCGGCGTGTGGCCATCGTCGTCATCACGCCCCCGAGACCTTCGGCGCGCGCCGCCAGCAGAAGGCTCCATGCGAACGGATAGATGGAAGCGCCTCCGACAAGGGTGTACCGGTCGAGGTCGCGATCCACCGCGGCGAGCTTGCGAAGATCCGCGAGCAGGACGAGAAGCACCGGTACGTCGTCGAGGTGCTCGGCGAATCCACCGGGTCCCGCCGAAGCGGCGGCGGAGATCGCAGCGGCTCCGGCCACCGCCTTTCGTTCCGCGTCCTTGTCGGTGATCGGCGCCCACGGGCAGAGGCCGGCTTGTGCCTGGGCAAGGTACTCGTACCAGCCGCCGAGGTAGAGATCGCGCAAGCGCCGCCGCAGCTCCCGGTCACGTAGGACGATCACCTTCCACGCCTGTCGATTGCCACCGTTCGGGGCGTTCCTCGCTGTGTCGAGCAACCGGTATACGACTTCGTCGCCCACCGGTTCGTCCGAGTACTCGCGGGCTGCGCCCGTCGTGCGCAGTGCTTCGATCAGGTCCACGAGCGAGCAAGGATAGGACCCGCTCGGAAACTCCGAGCTGTGCCCGGACCCGAGCCCTCGGAGCTGAGCTTGCCCGACAGCACCAGCGAGAATCCCGCCGGTCCTCCCGGGGCGGACAACCCTGCCGACTCTCCCGGGGCCGCCACCCCCGAGGCCGCCACGCCCGAGGCCGACAATCGCGAGCCCGACACCCCCGACGCCCAGACCGAGCCCGTCGGATGGAGTGTCGCCCGGGGCGCCAACCTGGACGGCGTCACGTTCAAGGGCGAACGGCGAAAACAGATCGCCGGCGGGCGGCTCACCCGTGGCTCTGAGCGTCTACGGGATCTCGCACAGGGCCTCGTTCGAAGCCTCGAGGTTCAGGTCCCCGATGACGATGCGGTCCGCGCGAGCGCATGGACCATGTCGCGCCGGGAGTTGCTCGAGGGCCTCGTGGTGCTCGGGGCAGCGGGCTCGGTGGCAGCGGCGGTCGGAGCCACGTCATCGGTGTTCTCGAGCTCGGCGAGTGAGCGCGCACCCGGATCCCTCGCCGGTGCCGGTGCGGGTGCCGGTGCCGGCGCAGGCGGCGAGCCGAACGGCAGACCCTTTCCGATCGGCGCGTCCACGAGAGCTCGGACCAAGCCGGTGCAGATCGACTTCTGGCACTCGATGAGCTCGGTGAACCAGACGACTCTGAGCGCTCTCACGAACCAGTTCAACTCGGCTCAGAGCGACGTGCACGTGAACCTCGTGCAAAGAGCGAGCTACCTCGACACCGTCAACACATATCTAGCCGAGCTGAGAAAGGGCCGCGCCGGCGCGCTCCCCGACCTCGTCCAGGTGCAGACGACCGACCTCCAGTTGATCGCCGACACCCGGAGCGTCGTGGCGGTCGAGAGCGCCATCGCCGCCGAGCGCTATGCCCTGGACGATTACCTTCGTTCCACGTTGGAGGTGTTCAGGCTCGAAGGCGTGCTGTGGGCGCTGCCCTTCAACATCTCCTGTCAGGTCCTCTACTACGACCGAAACGCTTTCGTGGCTGCCGGACTCGACCCGAATGCGCCCCCTTCGACCCTCGCGGGGCTAATGGCGGCGGCGCAGAAGATCGTGAGCAGCAAGACCGCGTCCTACGGCATGAGTCTGAAGGTCAGCGACACCGTCTTCGAGAGCCTGCTCGCGCTCGTAGGTTCCGATCTGACGGACAACCACAACGGTCGCGCAGCGCGCGCGACGGCTGTCACCTTCGACGACTCAGTGGGAAGGGCGATATTCAGCTGGTGGTCCGAGATGCTCTCGTCGCGGTTGGCTCATGCCACGCCCGCTGGCACCTACGACAACCTGGTCGGCATCGGGAACCGGACGGCACCGATGACGTTCGAGACGTCCGCGGGTCTGGCGACGGTCGTGTCGGTGCTCGACCAGTTACCCGGCGTGAGCGCATGGGTGGCCCCGATAACCGCGCCGGCGCCGGGTGGCGGGTGCATGCCGACGGGCGCGGGCCTGTGCATCGTGTCGCGCTCGGGGCCCGCGCGCCAGGACGCCGCCTGGAGCTTTCTCAAGTTCCTGAACGAGCCCGTTCAACAAGCGGCGTGGGCGGCCGCAACCGGCTTCGTGCCCGTGCGCAAGTCGGCCGTCGGCCTCCCACAGCTCTCGCAGGTATGGGCCACGTATCCCGCCTACGCCGTCGCCTATCAGCAGCTCGCGAACAACCCGGCCAGTCCCGTGACCGCAGGCGCCGCGGTCGGTCCGTTCACGCAGATCGAGAGCGCAGTCGACGACGCGCTCATCTCGCTCGCGTCGGGTGTGACGCCACAGAAGGCGATCACGAACGCCGCAAGGGCCTGCAACCAGACGATCGCCTCGTACAACGCACGCGTCTGACCCGGGCGTCACGGGCCCGACCCGACATCCGCCCGACCTCTTACTAGGCGTCGTCGGGCCAGAGGTCCTCGGGCTCGTGTCCCTTCGTCTCGGGGAGTAACAGGAACAAGAAGGTGGCGAGGATCACCGGAAGAAACGTCGCCGCCGCCCCGACGGCGAAACGGTTGCCCACGTCGGCGACGGAACCGAAGGCAAGGAGCCCGATCACGGCCCCGGCGACGCTCGACGCTATGTTCCAACCCGCGACCGACGCCCGCACCCCCGTCGGGAAGAGCTCGTTCAACAGTGCGCCTGCCGCGGGAGCGAACGTCGAGGCGGAGAGGATCCCGAGCTCGTAGCCGAGGAGCAGAGCAACGCGCGACCCGCTGTACGCGAGAGCCCCCGTCAACGCCATGGCGATCATCGCCCCGGCGCACGTGGCGCGCCGTCCCACGTGGTCCGCGAGCCACCTCCCGAACAAGAGCCCGCCGAACCCGAAGATGCCGGCAACCACGACCATCACAGCCACGACTGCGCCGGAGAGTTTGAGCACGTTCTGCGCGTAGACGAAGACGAAGCTGTTTGCCGGCCCGGTGACTACGGCGACGGACAGCGAGAGCGCACAGACGACGAGCAGGCGCCACCTGAAACGCCTCCCCACCGCGCCGAAGACCGGAACCGGGTGGGACTCCCCCGCGGAGGCGAGGGTGAAGCGGTTCGAGTCCGAGAGCCACCCCCGCACGAAGAAGACACCCGCGAGAGGCAGGACCGCGAGCGCGAACACGCCCCTGAATCCGATAGCTCCGGCCAGCCCGTGTATTACCGCGGTCAGCCCTCCCCCGATCCCGTAACCCGCGGTGATGAGAGCTATCGCCTTGGCGCGATCCCTCGATCCCGTCTCCTCCGCCGCGCCGACCTGCGCGACGGCGTTGGTCGCGCTCAGAAATGGGCGCCCCATGGCGAAGATGACTACGAACCACCAGTAGCCCGGGCTCGCTGCCGCGCCGACGGTGAACAAGAGGCCCGCTGCGCACGTGAAGAGGAGGATCCGGCGCCGCCCGAATCGGTCGGCGAGCCCTGCCAGCGGAAAGCCACCCACGGAAGCCAGGCGCAGCACGGCGAGGCCGATGCCGAGCTCGGTCCCCGACAACCCCGCCTGGTCGGCGATCGTCGTCCCGTGGGTCATGCGCCCGAACGTCTTCGCAACGTCGCCGAGGGCCGAGACCGCGCCGAATTGGCCGAACCCCGATGCGAGCGCCATGAGCGCGAGCGCGATGACCGCTGGGTCGAGCCACCCGCGCAGCTCGAGCGGCGAGCGCGCCTCGTCGTCGCCGGAGGGCAGCTTGGAGAGCGCCAACGGCCTTACGTCTCTCCGTCTTGCAACACCGGGGCCGCTCCTTGACGTGCAAGCTGGCGCTCTCGTATCACAGCGGCCGACGCTCGTTGCTCGGTGTCTCCGCCTTGGTCCCTGATTTGGTGGCCCCGCGCTGTCTCGTCGGGTCGGAGAAGGTGCCCTCGCCTCGCGTCCGAAAGCGGGTTGCCCGCGCGCGCGAGTGCCCTCGCTCGCCAGAACGGCAGGTCGAGGAGGACGAGTAGCACTACGGCGACGCCGGCAGCGCTCACGACGTACCAGGGCCAGCGGCCGAGCACTTTCAACAGGGTCCAGTTCGACGGCGGGCTGCGCAGGAACATGTAGTTGGCCCCGCTCAGCGCGTCCACGAGCCCGACGAAGGCGGTATACGTCGCAGTGATGGCGAGCACCCGCGGGACCGCCCGGGGCGCGGGGACGATGCGCAGCCCGACCACCAAGAACAAGGCCGCCGCCACGATCCCTATGTGCCCGGCGATGTACTGGAAGAACACGAGGTGGGGGAAGCCCACGTTCAGGTCCGGCGTGACGATCGCCTGCAGCGTCCCCGCCAGACCCCAGAAATAAGTGAGCTCCACCAGGATCTGCACTCTCCACCAGCAGGCGACCGCAGCAACGATCACCCCCATGTCGCACAGAGCGAGTGGGAGGTCGGTCCTGGCGGAGAAGGTCCCGTTCACGACGAGGGCTACGACGAAGCTCACGGCGTCAGCGGCGAGCACGACACCCAACGCGCGCGATGCATGGACGGTCCATGCACCGGGGCGACGCCGGGCGGCCGTCACAAGAGCGCCCGTCACGAGCACGCCGAGAGCCACAGCCGTCGAGTACGCGAAGGGGGTCACCACCGATACCATCGCACCCCAGGGTACGAGTAGTACGACTCTCAGGTTCTTTCGGCGCCCCGTGATCTTCTCGAGTCGGCGATGGTCCGCGTGTTCAGGTCGTGCAGCGCGTCCGTGATGCGGATCTTTGGAGCTCTTTTCCCATCCAGGTCGCGTAGCGCGGACGGCAGGTCGGAGAGATCGGATTCGAAGCGCTGCCCGGCTGCGCCGAGGTCGCCGGGCTGAGAGGTCCTGAGTCCGTCCACCATGACCTGCCGTAGCAGTGGCTCCGTGCCGGGCGGGACGGGTTCCTCTCGAAGACCGAGCACGTCGTCCAGGCCCATCCCTCGGAAGACCTGTTTGGCTCCGGGGAGAGTGGCCTTGCCTTCGGACAGCTTCATTACCGGCCTTCGGTCGTAGTCGACGAGCTTGTACACCGTGTCGAGGTAAGGCGTGTCCGCGGAGACACCGAGTCGGGTTCCGATTCCGGCAGCGTCGAAGGGCACGCCGGCCTCGACAAGACGTTGGATGTCGATCTCGTCGAGCCCTCCGGAGAGGAAGATCCTCACCCCGGCCATCCCGGCGCGGTCGAGAAGCTCGCGTGCCGAGCGCGCGAGCGAGTCGAGGTCTCCACTGTCGATGCGCACGGCGGCTCGCGATCCGAGGCCCAGTTGTCCGATCACCTCGATCGCATGGCCGACACCTTCCAGGGTGTCGTAGGTGTCGACGAGAAAAGTCGATGCCCGCGGCACGTCCTCGGCGAAGGCCCTGAACGCTTCGAGCTCGGTCGGGAACGCCTCGACGTAGGAGTGCGCCATCGTCCCGGACGGTGTCAAGCCGTAGCGTCGCGCGGCTTCGACGTTGCTCGTCGCGCTGAACCCGACCATGGCCGCGAGCCGGGCCACCTGAACAGCGGCCTCGGTCCCGTGCGTGCGCCGGAAGCCGAACTCCACGAGCTCGACCCGCCCGTCGGCAGCGATGCGACAGCGCGCCGCCTTCGACGCCACCGCCGTCTGGAACGTGACCTGGTTGAGCAGATAGGTCTCGACGAGCTGCGCTTGGGCGATGGGCGCGCTCACCTCGAGCAGTGGTTCCTCTGCGAACAGGATCCTGCCCTCCGGGACCGCCCTCACCTCACCCGTGAAACGCAGCTCGGAAAAGGCCTCGACCGCCGCCCTGTCGAACCCGATCCGCGATAGGTACTCGAGGTCCTCTTCGTCGAAGCCGAATGTTCCGAGCCAGTCCAGAGCAGATTCGATGCCGGCGCACACGAGGAAGGAGCGGGTCGGCGGGAGGCTGCGGACGAAGAGGCTGAAGGTGGCGACTCCGTCCATGTGCCGCCTCAGGTAGCTGGCGGCCATGTTGAGCTCGTAGAGGTCGGTGAGCAGGGCTCCCGGCACGTTCGAACCGTACCGGAGGGTGGAAAGGTCAGGCCCCGGCTGTTACTGCGGCTCCCACGTGTAGTCGACCTGCGAAGGTGCATTCGCTTCTACGAGCATCTCGGTCCAGCTCGGGGTTCCCTGGTACGCGGAGGCGACGTACCCGGTGCCCATGACGCAGTCCTGGCAGGGAAGCCTCAGCAAGACGTTGTCCCGGTGTCCCCAGCAACCGGACGGATCGCGAGCTGTGCAATCGACGTTCGATGAGCCCGGTCCGTCGTCGTACATCCAGAGATACATCGCTTCGAGGGGGTTCCCGACTGCGCCGGCCCAGTTCGACCCCCACTGCTCGTACCCGAAGTCCGACGGAGGCGCAGGGTCGTCGTTCTGTGCAGCACCCTGTTGCGACGCGTTGTCCAGGGGGGTCACCATCGCGCTGAGAGGGGGAAGCCCCCGCGTTGTCCGTTCGAGGTTCGTCGCCACGAACATCTGCTCCTGCGGTGTGAGCGTCGTCCAATCCCCCGGCAACGTGAGCGGTGCGAGCCCCTCGCTCTTGCGCCCGTTAGTGATCGCTGCCACCGACGCGTCGACGCAAGCAGCCGAATCGTCGTAGTGCGCACCTGAGCACGTCTGCAGGAAGTCAGGCTGCGGGGCGATGTTCGCCGGCGGATTGTCCGGGGGGAGGGTCTCATGTGCCTGGCTGACGGATGGAGTGGGAGCCGGGGCGGGGGCGGGGGATGGTGCGGGTGAAGCCGGCGTCTGCTGCGACGAGTCGCCGGGGTGAGCGAACGGCGCGCTCGAGGACTGCGTGGAGTTCAAGCCGAGCGGCGGACTGATCGCTCTCGGATCGCTCTGGTGCGCATTGCTCACTCCGCTCGGCGCTGGCGAGTTGGCGGCGGTGTTCGCCGACGCCATGGGGGCGAGTACCGAGGTTCCGACGACGGCGAGGGTGCCGACGCCCGCTATGACCGCGAGCCGCCGCCAATCGGGGATCGCAGTCGTGAGGCGCAGTCGGACGCGCCTTCGATCTTCGCCTCGGGGGTGCCTGTCCGCCCCGGACCTCCGTAGCACGGAGGAAGTATCGGAACGAGGCGGGGGGTGTCTGTAGCCCTATTTCGGCCGGCGGCCTCCTGCGCGTACCGAATACGCAGGCAGCGACGTCAAGCCGATTCGACTGTGACTTTCACGGTCCTGCCGTCCAAAGTCCTGAGCAAAGAGGCGCGTCCACGTGCGATGGCCACCGACGCGAGGGCGAGCACGTCCTCACCGAGGTCTTCGACCGAAGCCACCGGCGCCTCGGCGTGCGTGCCCACGGGTCTTGTCTTCATACGTGTTTCTCCTGCGTATGCCGGGCCCGAGACGGCTCGGCACCGTTCGCAATGCAGTGCCGAGCCGCGTGCCCTCGGGTCCCGTCGCTTGTTTCGCGACGGCGGTCATCCTCGTCCAATCGAGTCAACGGGACGTCACACCTATGACAACTCTCTGGCAACCTCGAACGCGCGTCTCTCCTCGACCGGGCCCTCGGATTTCAACAGGTCTTTCAACAGCTCAGCGGGGAGCACGATCCCGGTGTCGAAATGCCTCTCGTCCTCGCACCAAAACCCGATGAGCACGCCGAGCAGTGAGACCTGAGGCATCGGGACGCCGACCGCATTGCGATGCCGCACGATTACGGGAGAGCCGATCGCGCCCCAGGTGGAGCGCAGTTCGACCAGGTAGAGACGCATTCGCGGAAACCCCGGCTGTCCGATCGGAGCGATGGGAAAACGAGGAACCATCGCCAGCCTGCCCGTGGTGATCACCGGCTCCGTGCGGTTGGTGCTCGAACGGACGCTCATGAGTCCGACTGAGACCACTTCGTCCCCGATGCCTACTCCCTGGTCGGAGTGGTTCGTAAACAGGATCTCGTCGAAGAGCATCGTGTCGGGGAGCGATCCGTGGACCGTGGACATCGTCTCGTCCCAATGCGGCCAATAGGTGATCGCCAAATCGACGCTCTGGGACTCCGAGGTCTCCGGGGACTTCAGATCGTCCCATGTCCACCACCTCGCGTCCTCGTCGATCGCGAAGTCGGTGATCCCCGAGTCCCCATGTCCGCTGTGCCTTATGAACAGACCGCGTCGGTGCTCGACGCAGTGGCGCGCTGTCACCAGGTAGACGTGGCGGGTGGACCTGTCGTTCAGACCTGCCGTGGAGATGAAGAACGCGGACCCGATAACCCGGTCGCCGTCATGGGACCTCTCGCCGAGGAGCACCGTGGAGGTGAGCACCTCCTCGGGAACCACGAGGTACAAATTCTCCGGACGGTCCGAGCGAAACCGCGGTGTCCTGTACAGGCGCATGTCACGGAACACCGTTCACCCCCAAAAAGGGTCCTGGGCCGTCGTCGATCTCAGACCTCGTCGCTCGGCTCTGGCCATGATCCACGAGCCCCATCAACTTCGGGGCGTTTCTGGACCAAATTTCGGTCAACCGACCGTTCGGATCTACAGGGCCTCGCGAAATCGAGAGGGATGAGCCCAGTAGGACATCGACAACGCTGTCGGGATCACGGGAATGGCATCCGGCTCGGACCCGTCGCTCAAGACGACGAACGAATCGGGTTCGTCAGCGCTTCTGTAGATGCGCATTGCGCTCGTGTGTCTCTTCTGCTCGTTCATGGTCGCCCCCTGCGCTCACGACAATCGTGAACTCAGGGCATCAACCATGCCTCACAGCTGTACCAACTCTTCGGGTGCGGATCATCGAAGGGCTTTGAGGATCTGCTCCTCCGGCTCCTTGCGGTCGAGGTAGTCGCGCCAGCGTGTCACGAGCCCGTGATCGTCCAACTCGACGATCGTGGCGCCGTGCATCTCGATCTCGGCACCAGCGCCGGGCCCCTCGTTGTGCGGTGAGTACGTCGCACGCCCCACCCACTCGAACACGGCCCAGTCCTCTCCACCGCGGATCGAGGTGATCTCCTGTCTCCAGTCGGGAAACATCGCCAAGGTGTCCCGGGAGATCTTGCCGAGATCGGTGGTCGGCTTGGTCGTCTGAGGATCCGAAAACCTGGCGCCTTCGGCAAAAAGGTCCTTCCAGCTGCCCTCGCCGGTTGCCGCCAGGCATTGCTCTGCACGTCGTGCCCAGGCGTCCCAGTCCACGTCGCCGAACAGTAGTCCTCGCCTTCGGCTCTCAACGCGGGGATTCGACGCGGAAGACGGGATGGTTCGCAGCGATCCCGAGCAATTGGTCGTCGGAAGCCTTGGCGTCGACGCCTTCGAAGAACACACCGACTTCCGTCCGCCACCGCCGGAGGTATGCCCTCAAGATCACCGGCTTTTCGTCATCGGGAATTTCGGTAGCGCGAAATGCCTCCACGCGCCTTCCGAGCCGCAACTCCCCTTCTCCTGCTGCACGCAGGTTCCGGACCCATTGCGTGGTACCTCTAGGCGAGACGAGATAGCGCTTGCCGTCGAGTGCGAGCAGGTTGACGGGTGTGGTCCGCCACTGCCCACTCCGGCGGCCACGCACCGCGAGAACGCGCGAGCCCCAGACGCTGAGCCCCGATCTGGTTGCGGCCGCGACGACCCTGTTGAAGACGTGCGTCGTGAACCATCCTGGCCGGACATACCTATCCACTCGCTACACGCTAGGTGGAGGGCCTCAGATCGCGCTCAGTTGAGCACCCTCGTGGGAAGCGCTGTCTCGACGGCGCCGTCCCCGTGTCGCCGAACCAGGTGCGCCATCGCCCCGTCCTTCTCGGAGATTGCTTCGTGAAGCTCGGTGCCTTTGTAGACCAACCCTGCACCGTTGTCCGTGGCGTACCCGTCGGGCAGCACTCCTTCGGCAATGAGGCGGTGGAACAGGGGACGGCGCTCCGGCTCGGCGTCGTGATGCGGGCTGTTGCTGAATGGCAGGAACGCAAGAGCGTCGGTGAGGGGCTGGAGAGGAAGACCGAAGGAGTCGGTCGTCCCTCCGACGTGCCAACAGACCGAGCCCGCGGAGACTCCCATCAACACCACACCGGCCGCCCATGCGTCCTTCAGGATCCGGTCAAGGCCATGCAGTCGCCAGAGGGCGAGGAGATTGGCCGTGCTCCCTCCGCTCACCCAGATCACGTCTTGGCAGGAGACGTGCGCCTCGATGTCATCGACATTGGGCATCGGGAAAAGATCGAGATGGGAGACGATCATGTCGAGCTTCGAGAAAGCATGATGCATGGCCGTCAGCCAAGTGGGATTGTCACCGATGGCCGTACCGATGATGCACAACCGTGGATGGCGCCCGGCATTGGCCAATCGGGCAGCCAACGAGTAGGTGGGGCCGGGCCGGAGGTTCCACTGGTTCGGACCGTCGGGTTGGAAGCCGATGCTCGTGGCGACGATCGTCGGTGCGTGAGCGGCCATTTCCGTATCTTGCCCCCAGGATCAGGCCAAGCCTTGCGCGATTGCGTGCAAAGCAAGTCCGATGGCCGCGCCCACGACGGTTCCGTTGATGCGGATGAATTGAAGATCGCGCCCGAGGAGAAGCTCCAGCTGGTTCGATGTCTCGGCGGCGTCCCAGCGCTCGATGGTGCCTGTCACGAGTCCGGCGAGCTCGTCGTGGAACTGTTCGGCCAGTGCTCTGGCCCCCGATTCGGCAACTTGTTCGAGGCTCGCGTTCAGCTGCTCGTCGGACCCGAGGCGTTGTCCCATCGTGATCAACGCGCCGGTCAGGCGGCGTCGAAGTTCGGAATCCGGTTGCTCAGCTTGCGATCGGAATGTTCCTTTGGCTTCTTGCCACAAAGAAGATGACCATTCCCGCAGCTCCGCTCGACTGAGGACATCGTGCTTGATGCGTTCTCCGCGTTCGCGCATTTCGGAAGAGGTCTCCAAGCGCTGGACCAGTCCCTCGATCCCTTCCTCGAACTCCCGCCGCGCCTGGTTGTCAGGGTCGGCGATCATCGCTGCCAGCCACCGCCGGATACGCGTGTGGAGGCGGTCGAACACCAACCTGTCCACGGCGTCCGGGACCCAGTTCGGGGTCTCCGCTACGAAACGGTCGCGCAAGTCCGCATAGTGATCGGCCAGATATTTGTCGATACCTCTGACGATTGCGTCGAACAGCTCAGTATGGCGGTCACCTGCCGTCATCACCCGGAGGGCCTGTCCGGCTAGAGGCGCTACATCGATCGCGGCGACCGCGCGGTCGAGCTCTGAGGAAAGGATGTGCTGAACGTCTTCGTCGCGCAGGAACTCCGTGGCCTGCACGACGAGGTCGGCCACGTGACCGGCCAGGCGTTCGGCGTTCGCCTCTTCGATGAGCCAGATGCTCAAACGGCCAATGGGATCCGCCGCTCGAACCCGCTCGGCCAGAACATCGCCGTTGAGAAAGTTCTCCTGGACGAACTGGCCCAGGGTGCCGGCAAATTGGTCCTTTCGAGCGACTATCACCGCCGTGTGAGGTATCGGTATGCCCAGCGGATGACGAAAAACTGCCGTCACCGCGAACCAGTCAGCGACACCCCCGATCATCGACGCCTCGGCTCCGGCCTGCACATATCCCAGAAGGGTCCCGTGCGCGCCGGTCACCGACACCGCGATGAACAGAACCGTGACGGCGACCAGCAATGCCGTCGCACGTCGTCGGGCTACGGCCAGCCGTCGGGTGCGCAGCGCCACCGACTCTCGCTCGCGGGCAGGAATCGGTGACGCCGATATTTTCGGGGGGGCTCCCATTAGAGGTCTTTCAACACTCGAGGCAGAACGTCGTCCGGGAGACAGGAGACCGTCTTGCCCTTGTACACACGGTACGAAACGCCGTCCTTCTCACGGTTAGGGCGAGACGCCGGTGCGTCGATCGGTACTCCCGCGGCCACACGGGCCTTTCCCCAAATCCATGGATCGTCCTCCCATAGGCTTGCCGGTTCATGAGTATCGACCCTTACGTCATCTTGGGTAGCGCCGTGGTTGGGTTCCTGGTCGGCCTTACCGGCGCGGGCGGCGGGGCCCTCATGACACCAATGCTGATCCTCCTGTTCAAGGTGAAGCCGTCGACAGCGATATCAAGTGACCTCGTAGCAGCCGTCCTCATGCGACCCATGGGCGCACTCGTACATGGTTATCGCGGAACGGTGAATCTACGTCTCGTCGGATGGATGGTGGTGGGTTCGGTTCCGACAGCCTTTCTAGGGACGTTCATCCTGCACGAAATAGGCAGTAGTACAGCCGCCGAGACGAATGTCGAGAGGGCGCTCGGGGCTGCTTTGCTCGTGGGCGCCGGAGCAATGGCTGCGCGCTATCTGGTGAGACGCGGTTCAAAGCAGTCGCCACTTCCAACTGTTCGAGACCTTGCTATTCGACCATTTGGAACCGTTCTCGTCGGAGCGGTCGGCGGACTCATCGTCGGCCTGACTTCCGTGGGCTCTGGTTCGCTCATGATCGTCATGTTGCTCTTCCTCTATCCAGCGATAGGCGCGAATCAGCTCGTCGGAACCGACTTGGCCCAAGCCGTTCCCCTGACCCTCGCGGCGGCGCTGGGATCGCTCACGTTTGGTCATGTGGAATTCAGCGTGACGACGTCCATCGTGATCGGGAGCGTGCCTGCGGTCGTCGTCGGTTCGCTCGTTTCATCCAGAGCACCTGATCGTCTGATCCGACCAGCTATCGCATTTGTGATCTTTGCTTCCGGCCTCAAGTACGTGGGCCTGAGTACGAGCGCGTTGGGCTGGGTGCTGTGCGCGATTCTTTTCGCCGGGGCGTTGCTGTGGATCTTCACCGCCAGGCCCTGGTCGCTGGAAGACAAACACTCGGAGGCAGCGCGATTTGATGGCGAAGGAGCTGATCCCCGCTTGAGTCCGCCTTAGCGGACCGGTGGGGCTCACGCCGGATGGCCGGGATCGAGGTCCCGCACGGCCCGAAAACCGAGGGGCGACCCGGGAGCTCCCAGATAAGTCGCCTCGACGTCGAGTAAATGGATCACGTGATCCCCCGCGTCGAGACGGTTGAGGACCGAGCCCACGACCCAGCCTCTGGCCTCTGGAAGGACAGTCGTTCCGAGCGGGCCGTCCTCCCACTTGCACCGAGCGAACTTGTCCGTTCGATCGGTGGTCTCCTCGCCAAAGAGCCTGGCCAGGTCGCGGTTTGCTTTGCTCAGGAAGTGGACGGCGAGAGCATCGACTGCCGTCGCGACGCGGTAAGTGTGGTTGACCTTGGAGAGCGCCACGATGAACCGGGGCGGCTCGATGCTGGCCTGAGAAGCGAAGCCGACCAGGCACCCGGATCTCTCTGTCGCCGTGGCAGTCACGATGAAGACGGGATAATCGAGTTCTGATACGAGCTGTTGGAAGTCGTGGCTGTGGTTCACGGTCCTATCCCTTTTCGCCGGAGTGCCGGTTGGACTCGTCCTCGGATACTCGGCTGGGTCTCGCCGCGTCCACGCGATACTGCTCCTTGGAGCGCGACGGTATTGTCGATGTCCTGAACGAACTGACGCAGCGGAAGTGCCTCTTTAAGCGAATTGCCGCCAGTACGGACGCGACGGATGTCGTTTTTCGACGAGGATGAAAACGGTTCCCCAGGGATCCTCAAACCACGACGTCCGAAGTCCGGCGACCTTCGCACTAGAGCTCGTGATGAATCGGACGCCCCGTGACTCCAACTCGGCTCGCGTCTTTTCGGCATCATCGCACAGAAGGCCGACATGCGTGATGCCCATGTCGGTGATTGAAGGTCTGCGGTCGTCGTCGTTAGGCGAGCTCCGCTCGACGTAGGGGTACTCGATTAACTCGAAGACATGATCCGATTCTTCGAGTCCGACGATGGCCGCCTTTAGGACAACTGGAGAAGGCACGAGCTCACCCATGTCGTGCTCGATCGAGTCACCCTCCATCCGATAGGGAGGAGACAGAACTTGCAGCTTTAGAACATCGCGATACCAACGTATGGCGGATTCGATGTCTGGCACGCATATAGCGGTGTGAGCCAAACCCGTGATCATGGAGAAAGCTTACGGGACCCCCGCTTTCTTGACTATCGCGTCTGAAACTGTCCGTGGGGTTTTGATCGTACGGAGCTATGCCGACAATCTCGTTAGAGAGGTTCACCCCTCGTGCTCAACGCGGATCGTCGCTCACCGGTCTTCTCCACGTCCTCGAGTTGTCGCTAGACGAAAACTCCTCGGTCCGACGTCGCGTGGGGGAATATGTCCGAATTGCCGGTCCCCTTCGCGTGATGTTCATTGCTGGACACAAGAGCGCGAGCCGTCGTTCGGCGTGAATTGTCGCCCGGCTCGGGCTGGTATTCGATATGGGCGTTCTGTATTCGCCGACTGTCCCGGTCCGAATCCCCACGGGATCAACGCTACTGGGGGCATCCTGCTTGTGTCCCTATCTCGGGCGATCCACAACACTCTCACAGATTGCGTTTTGTCCGGACGATCCGGTACACGAACGATCCTCAGCGTTATGAGGGCAGCCATTCGCATTATTCGTACCTCGTATTACGTTGTTGGTGGTGTTTGTAATCTGGCGGCTTCGCAGAGAAGCTCGGAAGGCGAATGAGCCAAAACCGCCAACGGAAGCAGAACTCGCCACTGCATCCGAGGCCGATGCTCGGTTAAGGATGAAGGCGGGCTGGTACCTGGCTTACGAAGACAACAGTGTGCGCTACTACTGGGACGGTTCGGCATTTACCCACGAGGAACACTGGGATGGGACCGAATGGAGAAGCGTGGGCGAGGGCCAGCCATATCGATGATCTCCATCGCCGCGAGCCTCGGATCCCAGCCATTGAATCGCCACGGAACACTCCGTCGAGACCCCCGGGGGGGAGAAAAGATCCATCAGCCCCCGAACGACGGCGTGGTGTTAGGTAGAAGGTCGACTCCGATGCAGCGACCGATGTGCATCTAACTGGTCCCCGTATGAGGTTGATTGCTGTTGTGGCGCAGCGAAGGCCGGCGCTGGATGCCTCCTCTACGCTTCTGGAGCGATGTCCGACGAGTGTCCCGACGAGGGAGTGCCCGAGGAGCCCCGATTGGACGGGCCATCTCCCGATGCCTACGGAAGGGTAACGAACCCCGAGCGCTACCTCGTTCTCCATGAAGCTGCTCGGGCGATGATCGACGGACTTGAGCGAAGCTACGAAATTCGGCGCGTCGAAGGTCTCGACATCGACAAGGACTTGGTCAAGGACATTCGTGCATTGGCGCTGGTCCGGTTGGTACCCGACGTTGAGGATGCTGGAGCCCTTACCCCTCGCATTCACCAAGTTCCCCGGTGTCTTCGCGAGGTTTGGGCTCTGGCACACAGAGGCCTACCCACGATGCGGTTGCGACGCGTGTGACGAGTCTCCAGATGAGCTGATCGAGATCTTCAAAGAGGGCGTCGATGCCTTGGTTGCGGGCGAATTCACCGAGGCCATCGAAGGTGACTGGCTCGCCTACCACCTTGGCCGGTCATCGGGACGCGCCAGACTGGGTCGTGACGATCGGAGGCGCTTGTATCCTGGGTCGTGGAGATGGGCGGCATGGAGCGTTCGACGACCGGCTCCGTAGGGACCTTCGATATCGCTGAGACGAGAGACCTTTGATCCGTCGACAAAGTGAAGGTCGCTCTTCAGGCAATTGATGGCGAGCGGGTTTCAATACCGTTCTTCGCGGTCAACGGAGGCGGCCGCTCCGGAAACGCTCAGGGATCTGGTGGATCAACTTGTCAATCGGACTGTTCTGGTTGGCAGCTGGCAGGTGCACCGAGCCGCTGGCATCTCGCTGTGCTACCTGCGCGAGGACGACGGCTCCGAAGTGGTCGAAGTGCTGACGCGAGGTGAGATGTCGAGTGTCGGAGAACCGTTCGACCCCGCTGGTACACAAGCCTACGTGGCTAGCGCGCAGCCCCCTTCGAGGCGAGGTGCTGCTCAGAGCGGCTTAGTCGGACCGTCTCAACACCGATTCGCCCAAGGGCTCGGGTTACGCGGCACGACCTATCATCGCCGCCCATGCAGACCGATGAAAACGGCAGGGCGTTGATGGATGTGGAACGCGTTGCGTGGCTGGAAGTGGTGGCGTTGGCTGCGCGGCGCGTTCTCGACAAGCCCGGAGACGTCAGGGCTCTCACGGACCTAACGGAACTTTCGGTCCTCTGTGGTGGGCTGTGAGCCTCCGAAACGGGGTGGGTGGTATCAGGGTGCCGAGCAGCGACCTGGGGCTTTCCGCCGTGGGGTCGCCAGGCCGATTACAACAGCGGCTCGAAGACGTGGACCGTGCCGTCCGGGTAGAAGATCTCCCGCAAGCCGTCGCGACGGTCGTGGACGGTCGTGCGGGTAGCGCAGTGGACGCGGTAGCGGTAGGGCTTCTCTTGTGCGAGCCGGAAGGCACGTGCTTCGGGATCTCGCTGCATCTCGCGGCGGTCGAAGTCACCGGGGGATGGGTCGTCGAGGTTGGCTGTCAACCGCTCGAACTCCTCGTCGTAGTCGGCGCTGTCCATCGCAGCCTCCTGTCTAGGTGTGTCGCTTAGGGACGGGCCGGGGGCCCGGTAAGTGGACCCGAGACGCCCACGAGGAAAGGACCCGAACCCCCGGCTCGATCTTCTGAAAGCGCGACGCCGCGGCGCGTTTTCGATCATTCGTGGTACCCGACTCGTCGCCACCGTCCCGGCGCTCGCACCGTTCGGGAGGACGACGCTCTGCACCTGGTAGACCTCGATGCCGCGTGCAGCTACGGATTCGAAAGGCTCGACGAAGACCTCATAATCGTTCGTGGCGTCAAGCACGCTGTCGCGCACGACTCCGAGGTCGAGACGCCCGCCGTCGAGGAACTGGAAACTGCCTTCGACGTAGAGCAGCCAAGCCAGCATGAACGAGCCGTCGCTCGACTGTCCCGGCCATTGGGGCTCGGGTGCCGACGAACCCATGAGCCCGAAGAACTGATTTGTGATCGCCGAGCCACCGACGCCGTAAGTGCCAGCCTTCAGCCCGTCGAGAGTCCAGATGACGTTGATGCCGCGAGCCGAGAACCAGTCGTCGATCTGATCGTCGGAGATGCCGAGCACGTCGCGGCCGTTCGTGTTGTCGTGGGCCAGCTCGCGGGCAAGATCCGCACGGATCACGTCGCTGTGCCCAGTCGGGGAACACCGCCGTGAACGAAGCCGTCCGGGGGATGCGGTGCGAGTACCGATATTGAGCTACGAGAAGGTCGACGGAGGCGAGAAGGTCACGAGTTGCCCCGAGGAACTGCTCGGGCCGCACCTGCTTGCTCGCCTGATACATGAGCGTCAGGAGCTCGAGCTCGGCTTCGCGGCTCGCCGTCGACAACGCCACCTCGGTGTTGGCCGCGATCTGCTCGGGGGCGAAGCGGCTCTGCATGTTGCCGAACTCGACCCGAGTCGGAACCGCGTTGACGTAGACAAGCTCCTCGACGCCGCACGCGACTTGCCAGACGGGCTTGATCGCCCCGGCAGGGTTGGCGTCGGTCGCCTCGGTCCACACTCGTGTCGCGGTCCCAGCACCGGCAGCGGTGCCTTGGAGGTCAACGACGCCGATGTCCGGCGGAGTAACGAAGCGAATCCCACCTCGCGTTGCCTGGAAGGCCGGAAGACCATCTCGCAAAGGTCTGTCGCTGCTGGCCCAAACTGGGACCGAGTAGTCGACGTTCACAGGGAGACAGATGCCGCCCGACGCCACGAGTGCGCCTGAGCTTCGATCGACGCGGGCGGCGCCAAGTCCGCAAACCTCGTCGAGCTTCCGAGTGTTCTCGCTCACGCTGTCGCCGAGTTGGCGCTCGGGCGGGTACTCCCACGCAGCGTGGGCAACGAGATGCTTGCGCCCGAACTGCTCGGGATCGCGGGCGGTCCGCGTCAGAACGTCGCTCATCACGTCGGCCAGCTCATCGGCAGAAGTGAGCACCTGCCCCGCGCGACGGTCCGGCCCGACGCGGACGCCGTGACCACCGGCGACGAGGCGCCTTGCGGCCGCTTCCCATGTGTCGGCGAAGGCGTTGCTCGACGCTGATTGGCGGCCATCCTCTGGACCATCGTCCCGGTGCTCCCGCGTGGACCCGCCGATGCGGAAAGAGCCGCCATCTTCGAGACGGCGCTGTCGCGTCGCTCGGCCGCCTGCCCACTCTCTTCGATACGGCGCCTGTCCTCGGTCAAGAACTTGGTCTGCGCCCCGACGAGCTGGTCCATGACGGTGATTTGGCCGGGTGTCGGTTCGTCGAGCGCGGCCAGCCTTTCGAACTCGCTGTTCGCCGCCTCGATGTGCGTGGCGAGCTGTTCATCGTTGAGCCCGCGGACTTGCTCACTGTGGCTCAAAAGGTCGTTCAGGGTCACGGCGTCTCCTTCGTGCGCGCTAATGCGTTCGGTCGACCCGGCCGCTACGGGCTCGTGTCTCGGGCGCAGCTACGCCGCGTTGCCTCTCGCGAATTGTGAACGAACCTCCACGCGACTCAACGGGCCGCTGGCACTTTCTTTTTGATGCCGCGGCACACTTAGACACGCAGCAGCCGTCCATCTTTGATCGGCTGGCCGCAGGTCGGACACAGCGGCGGGAAGACTTCGACCTCCCGAGCGGGACGGGGACGGAAGTTTTTGAGGTCGTCGAAGGCACGCTGCCAGGCGGCCCGCGCTCTCTAGCGTTGCCGCTCCGCTTCGAGTTGATCGGGGAGCCATAGCGTCCGCTCTCCGGCGCCGGTGACGATCACCACGAGGCCCCGCTCGACCAAGGACGCGACGACGTGCGCGCACGACGCGGTGTCAGGCCGAGCACCGCACCCAGGACGGGAACACGAACACCCCGCCACTCGCTTCGATCAGATCGAGCGCACGTCGCTGAGTAGCACCGAGGCCCTGACTCACTTCGACCCGTTCCTGATCCGGCGAAGGCGCTTTCGCTCAAACTCGGAGAGGCCCCCCCAAACGCCATGCTTGATCGAATTCGCCAGGGCGTAATCGAGGCACTCGCGGCGCACTGGACACGCCCGGCACACGCTTCGCCTCCTGGGTGGAAACTCCACGCTCGGGAAAGAACAACGAAGCGTCGGCGCCGATGCATGCGGCCTGCGCCTGCCATCCGACACGGCCCTGGATGATCTCGCCGGGACGCCGAGTCATCGCCACCCACCTGTCGAGCCGGCGGTTGGTAGTGCCGCTTTGGAACGAGGAACTTGCCGACGTGCACCATCGGTCCGCGGGTACTTGCGCGGCTCTCCTTCTGCGACACGGAGAGGTGCAGGTTCCGGGGGAGCAAGATCGCGACGGCGGAGGAGGCTTGCCCGCGGGGCCTCACCTTCCGCCACGAGCAGCCTCGCTCCACCCGTCGCACGCTCGACGAGCGGGTCGCGGCCATGCCGAGCGCGACGGCGTGGTCGTCGTGGCGTCCTGGATCGTGTTCGACGAGGACCAAGCCGGGGATGGTCTCTTTGAGCCGGACGTTCGCAAGCTCGTCGATCAGCTCCGGGTCGTCGTAGAGGTCGAGGAGCCCGTCCCGGAGCAGGGTGTAGAGCACGGTCGCAATCGCCCCGTAACGCTGCGGGCTGTAGGACCACTCCTCGACCGAGATGCCGTGGCGCCGCAACCTTTGAGCGAGCCCGATGGCCTGCCAGGGGTCTAGGCGGACCTTGGGCCGTCCATAGCTACGCCACGCTTCGACGAGCGCGGCCTCGACTTCGGCGAGCTTCACCTCATCGGCGAGTGAGCCTTCGAACACGATCATGCGGTCGAGCACGACCCGGCGCGCACG
The DNA here is from genome assembly GCA_963737015.1 of uncultured Acidimicrobiaceae bacterium. Taxonomy (GTDB): domain Bacteria; phylum Actinomycetota; class Acidimicrobiia; order Acidimicrobiales; family UBA8190; genus CAVTQZ01. The sequence goes on from CAVTQZ010000001.1 coordinate 996,982, forward strand.
GGGTTGGTCGGCACTCGACTCGGCGTGGCACACAGCGATCGCCGTCCTGTCGTGACGCAATCCGAGGTCGGCGCCGATCCGATACGTGGTGCCTCGCCGGTAGTCGGACGGTCCGGGGAGTCTGACGGCGGCCGTCAAGCCCTCGACACTCACGAGACGATCTTCGGAAGCAGTCCAGACGTTCAGGTGGAGGCGAGCGAACTGCGAATCGGTGAGTAGTGCCCGTTGTTCGTCGAGCGCCACCTTGGAAAGCCACGGGACGGGACCGGGAACTTCGTTCAGGCGCCATGCCTTCGAGGTGCGGGCGTGCTCTCGCACCTTGTAGGACCAGTGAGCGGGGTGCCCGCCGACGCGAGCACCACGAGGCGAGCGTTCTTCACTTTCGGGATGGCGCTGACGATGCTCACCCACACGCCTCTCTGCGGCGCGGGCCAAACGGTGATCTCGTCCACGATGAACAGGTGGGCTCGAAGTCCGTAGGAACTTGCTTCGTCGGCCGACACGACCTCCAGGCGGGCTCCGCTCGGGGTCGTGGCCGTCCAACGCTCCACCTTGATCGCACCGGCTAGGCCCGGGGTGCGAGCGACCAGCCCGCCGAGCGCGTCAACGAGCAGGCGAGCTTGATCCCTGTCGGCAGCGAGTGCATATGCCCGGCTGTTCGGTGGCAGCTCCTCGACGAGCAACGCGGAGGCGACGGCTGCGAGGTCCGTCGTCTTGCTGCCACCACGTGGACGGGTGAGGAAGTGCAGACGCGGCCCACGCCTGGGCGGGTCGAGGATCGCCTTCGCGTCGTCGAGCTGCCAGCGCGTCGCAGCGGCGAGCCACGTGCGACCATCTTCGAGCCGTAACGAAGCGAGCAGATCGAGCGCGCTCATGCTTGTGCAGCCGTTTCGGGCGCCATCCGGCGTCGGTCGTGGGTTGCTCGGCTTCTAGGGGCCTTTGCGACCCCGTGCGGTACCGCCACGATCTCGTCTGGTGTGAAGCAGAACGTGCCTCCGTCGTCCAACTTGACCACCAGCTCACCGACGACGACGAGACGCCCGCTCTCACTGATCGTGTCGACGACCGAAACGACCGTGCCGACGCGACGGCGAAGCGGTGCCAGGTGCCTCGTGGTGGTGCGGTGCGTTCGCAGCGCACTTGCTGGCCGACTCGCCACCAGCGGGACGGGTACGGCGTCACGACTCCGCCTCCAACTCGGCCTGCCGGGCTTCCACGAGCTTGCGGCCTTCGGCCCTGAGAGCTTCGAGAGCGGCGTCGGAGCCAGCCACCCGGACTCGCTCGGCCCTACGGCGCCAGAGCTGCGACCGCTGCTCGTTCGCCAACCGCCGCGAGACGGATCGCGTACTCGGCGGCGGGTCGAGGCTTGCCCGACTCGTCGAGCTGCCCGTGCTCGTCGAGGTAGGCGTGCGCCAACCGCAGCTTCGCCTCGGTCACTGAGATCGCCACCACGTCGAGCGTGTCGGCCACGGTCACGTCGTCGAGCTGGTCGAGCATGGCCGCCTCGACCTTTGCTGCGATCGGGAGGAACCGGCGTTCGGAGTGCGCGCCGTGACGCTCGGCTGCAGTGTTGCCGTCCTCGAACGGCGGCCACGAGTAGCCACGAGCGGGCTCAGTGACGGTGCGTCACCTCCCGCGACGGTGTACCGCCGTTCACTCGGACTACCGACACACACCCGGTACACGCGCGCCGCTGCTCCGTGCGGAGCGCAGCCGAGCTTCGACGCGGCGCGCATCGTCTCTCTCGACCTTGGATCGCTTGCTCGTGGGAGGCCGAGGCCGCGAGCCCGCTCACAGCTCCCCCGAGAACATTCGAGCGAGGTCGTCGTCGTTTAGGTCAGGGCCTTCTACCTGGGGATGTGAGCACTCAATAGCACTCATCCGTAAAGTCCCCGTGGAAGTTGAATTGGGAAAAGTACGGGAGGAGTGCTCCGAGTCCTCACTTCGGAGGCTCACGCCGATCGCCAAGCGGTTGTTTCCGGCCTTTCGCACCTCGACTCCACGGGCTTGCAGAGCGGGAACGAAGTCCTGTCGGCGGCCGGGCGCTTCGGCCGACTCACTGCACCACTCACGCCAGGCGTCGAATAGGTCGCCGACCTTCGTTCGGGCCTTGTCGACACGCTCGGTGAACTCGTCGAGCCATGCGCCGAGCACGTCCTGGCTCGCCCGGTACTCGTGCGTCGCGCCGTTCACGGCCTCGGCCTCACCGATACCGGACCGGCTCCACTCGACGGCGCCTTCAACGAGCCAAGCGACGATCGCCGGCGTGTGCTCCTCGACGAGTCGTTGTCTCAGGTTCGGGTCCTGGCGGTCGGTCGGGATCGTCACGGAGAACGGCACGACCCGCAGACGGCGCCATATCGCGTTGTCGACTCCGCTCACCCTCGGCCGGTGGTTCGTGACGAGCAAGAGCTTGTGGGTCGGCCGGAAGTTGAATCGGCGGCCGTACAGCTCACGGGCCGAGATCGTGTCTCCGCCCGAAAGCATCTTGACGACACCCTCTGCGAGTACGGCGTGCTCCTCCAGCTCGGTGCTGACCACGAGTCGGCGACCTCTGAGTACCGCCAGACGTTCGGGGTGCGGCTCGTGGCTCCTCACGACGACCAGACCCTCGGGCGCGGCTGATGGCGTGCTCTCCGAGTAGGTCCTGGACGATGCCGAGCAGTGTCGACTTGCCGTTCGCTCCGCTGCCGGTGAGCACCGGGACGACGTGCTCGGCGACGGCGCCCGTCAGGCAGTAGCCCAAGAGCCGTTGCACGTAGCCCACTAGCTCGGAGTCGCCTTGGAAGATCTCGTCGAGGAACGCGTATCCAAGACTCGCTGTAGGCGTCGGGGTCGTAGTCGACGGCGATGCCGCGTGTGAGGAGGTCGGAAGGCTCCGAGGTGCGCAGCTCGCCTGTCGAGAGGTCAACGGTGCCGTTCTGACACGCGAGCAACATCGGATGCACGTCGAGCTGGTCGACGGCGACGACGATCTCTCGGTCGGTCCCGGCGATCTGCAACAAGGCGTCACGTCGTCCGGCCTTTGCCGATGCCTGATAGTGGGCCGAGCGTTGTTTGAACTCGTTTGGGTCCCTGGCTTCGGCCACCCACTTGCGAAGGTTGTCGACGGTGGTGCGAGCCATCGCTTGGACGCGCTCGAGACGGTCCTCCTCCCACCAACCGCCGTTCCAGAGGTACCAGCGGCCAAGCTCGGGCGACCTGCGCAACCCCGCGCCGTGCTCGTCGAGGAACCGCAGCGCGTTGAGGTGGTCCCCGGCTACGTCGGGAACGCCCGCATGGCCCGGCAGCGGAGTGACCGCCTGGCTCACGGCCCGGTGGCGACCGACCACGCGTCGGTCAACGAGAGCACGGCGTCGGCGACGGACGGATCGTCGAGCACCTGTAACTCGATCTCGCGGAGTAGCCGAAGCGCCCGGCGCCGCTTGGCTGCGAGCGACACCTCGTCGGCCATCCGCCCCACACACTTCGCGGACGGGTTGCACGGCAGGGCGGCGACAAGGTTCGCCAGTTGGATCGCGGACTCGTCGATCGCGCCGCCCACTGTGGCGACGCGTCTCAATGTCTCGCCGAAGATCAACTGCTCGCCGACGTTGATCCTGGGGCCGAACACGGTGCCGTCGTCGTAAGCGGACAGGTCGGCCTCGACGTGCTCGGGTAGAGCCAGAGCGACCTCGACACCTCTGCGACAGCGACCCCCGTAGATCGTTTCCGTGTCCACGAACGCTTCGACGACGCGGGCCTCTTGATAGGAGGCGATCGACGCTCCGAGCAGATCGGCCTCGGCGTCTTGCGTGTGCCAGCGACGAGCCTCGTCGAGGATGAGGTTCACCCTCTCCCCCGTTCGGCAAGGGCACTCCGCCAATCCGTGCCGAACCGCTCCTCCGCTCCGGCGACGAGAACGTCGAGCAGCGTCCGCCATGCGGGCTGCTCCAACCGTGGCGGTCCCTCCGGTAGGTGGACTCGACCGTGGGCTCGGGCTTCGAGGTCACGCTTGCTCGGCCCTCAACTGTTCCAACAGGTCCACGTAAGCGATCAGGACGGCGCCACGCGGAGTCCGCGCCCCAGCCCCACCGCGCCACCGACTCCCGGTGCACGCCGAGGATCTCGGCAATGTCGGCCTGGGTTATCCGAGTCGAGGCGGATCGCCGGCGCATGGCTGGCACGGGGAGGCGTCGCGTGCCGCCCGCTTCGCCAATATCGGCGATGGCAGCATCCTGACCACGAGCAGAAGCGACAAAAACAACATGGACGTTATTTGGCCACACTGTTGGTACTTCGGGGAATGGGCGCGGGACATATCCGTCAAGTTTGTCGATTACGCCAAACGATTGACGGTTGGTCACACTGCCGGTACGTTGGTGGCCGTGCCACGTCGGCGAACCACTGCGCAGGTCATTAGGGGCAACCCCGATGGGTTCACGGTGTTGACGATCAAGCCACTTGGCACGTAAGGGCTGAGTTTGTATTCGTCGACGGAGCCGACGATCGTGGAGCTGCACATCGACAGGGAGTGGGGCGAGCTGTACCCCCACAAGAGCCCCGCGGTTCCTCCGGGTGGCGTCACGACCGCCGTCTCGGAAGATCAAGACCGCTCCACTGTTCGACGCGATCGGACTTGACCCCGGCTCCGCCCTCACGCTCGCAGTGCACGGGCGCCGACCGGACGAGGACTTCCTCGCCGTGCGTCGTCCTGGTCGCGGGGTCGAGACGATGCTGTCTAGCAGTGTGGGCCGAGAGGTACGTCGCCAAGTGCGCGACCAATCGTCGGCTCTACGCCGAGCTAGCCAAAGAGCACAAGGGCTACACCGAGCGGGCAATTCGCGGCATGTCCAGACCGCAAAGCGACGCGAGCTCCTCGTCGGGGGGTCGCAGGGCCGGGCGGGTGGACGCTTGACACCCAAGGCCAAACGCCTGCTTGACCAGATGAAGGGAGAGGACGAGTAATGAAACCCAAGCGAGTTGAGGTGAAGAAACCCAAGCGAGCTGATGTAAAGCCCCGCACGAAGCCGCCAATCCATTTGGAAGGTGACGGCGAACCGATCACGCTCCACGTCGTTGACGTGACTCCGGCCGACGCACCAGTCCGAGTGCTTGAGGTACGTCGCACGGGGGAGACGACCAGTGAGGTTCGCGTTCTATGGGCGAGTGAGCACCGAGGACCAACAGGACCCGGCCGCTTCGCGGTGTGGCAGTTGTCACGAGCTAACGGACTGATCGAGCCGCTGGCGGTGTTGTCGTGGCCGAATTCTTCGACGTGGGCCAGTCGAGATCGCTGCCCTGGAAGCGTCGGCCGAGGCGTTGCGTCTGCTCGACGGCTCAAAGACCGCGCCGTGGCTTCGACGCAGTGGTGATCGGCGAGCCGCACCGAGCCTTCTACGGCAATCAGTTCTCGCTCACGTTCCCCGTTCTCACCCACCATCGCTGTGCCTTGTGGGTGCCGGAGGTCGGCGGCCCGGTCGATCCGGGCAGTGAGGCGCACGACCTCGTATGTCTCTGTTCGCGGGGCTCTCCAAGGGCGAGCGCATAGAGGATCAAGACACGCGTGGCAGCGATGGCAAGCCAGGCCGCGACCGAGGGACGTTTCCTCGGCGGTCGACCGCCCTACGGGTACCGACTCGTCGATGCCGGGCCGCATCCCAACCCCGGCAAGGCCTCGGCGGGTCAACGAACGCGGAGGCTCGAACGCGACGGCCGCCGCGCCGTTCGTCGAGCGCATCTTCACGGAGTACGTCGCGGGCGCGGGCATAGGTGCGATCGCCGAAGGGCTCAACGTGACCACGTACCGAGCCCGTCAGGCCACGACCGCGCGCAACCGTCACCGTGCATCGGCCGGGGAGCGTGGGGCAAGTCTGCGGTGCGCGCATCTCAACAACCCCCGCTACACCGGACGGGAGGTATGGAACCGCCAGCGCCGCGACGAGGAGCTGCTCGACGTCGAGGACGTGGCCGCGGGTTACCAGTGCGCATGAGGTGGATCGACCGAAGCGATGCGGGTTTGGTCGGCCGAGGTCACTCACGAGCCGCTCGTCTCCCCCGAAGTGTTCGCAGCGGGCGTAGCGGTCGGTCGGCGAGCACCGCAAGGACGGTCGTAAAGCCGAGGCGTCGGAACACGTACTGCCTCTCGTCGATGGTCCGATGTGGGATCTGCGGCCGAAGAATGTCGGGCAGCGTGGAGTCACGACCAGGCTTACTACCGTTGCGGCTTCCCCACTGAGTACGTGGGCGCTACGGCAAGACACCGCGGTGGGTGTACCTGCGCGAATCCGAGGTGACCGAGGCGCTTGACGGCTGGCTCTTTCGGGTCTTTGACCCGGACAACCTCGACGCTACGATCGACGCAATGGTCGCCGCGTAGGCCCCCGACGACGCCGCAGCCGCCCGAGCCGAGGCCGCTCGACGCACCATCGCGGAGTGTCGCGGACGTCTATCCAAGTACCGCGTCGCTCTCGAAGCCGGTGCGGACCCGGCGATCGTCGCAGGATGGATCAAGGAAGTGGAAGGCGATCGCATCGAGGCCGAGCGTGAACTGGCCGAGTCTGCGCCCGCCGAGCCGTACACCGAGGAGGAGGTGCGGGCGCTCGGTTTGGTGGGTGCGAAACGAGGAGATGGGCAAGCTGTCAGCGAGGATGAACCCCGAGCAGCGCCGCATCCTTTACGAGCGTCTTGGAGTGCGCCTCACGTATCACCCGGAGCGCCAGCTCGTCGAGATCGAGTGTCGACCTCCGTGTACTCAGGTGGTGTCGGAGAGGGGACTTGAACCCCTACGCCCTTGCGGGCACTAGCCCCTCAAGCTAGCGCGTCTGCCTATTCCGCCACTCCGACGAAAGCGCGAACCGACCGCGTGACTTACGACCAGCGCATCGCGCACTCTACCGCCCCGAAGGCAGGGCGATGCGAAAACCCGTTCAATGTCGATTCGGTTTGATCTCCACCACCCGGTACCACTTCTCCACCGAGAACATCGGGCCTAGCCCTCCGGGATCGTCGGTGACAGCGTTCACCCACGCCGAATGCACCAGAAGGGTCGGCTCTGCGAACAAGGGGTATGTCGGCATCTCGGTCCAGAGATCCGCATCTGCCTGCTTGTAGAGGGGATTCGCTTGGTTACTGCCGAGCTGTTGCACGGCCTGCGCCAACGTTGTGTCGACGTGCGGGTCGTCGAATCCGGACCAGTCGAGGTTGGTGCCGGGAATCGTGAGAACCGGGGAGGTCGAGAAGTACCCGGCGTCGCCGCTCGGGTAGACGTTCGAGACCATCGGGGCGAGCGCAAGGTCGAAAGAGCCCGCCGGAAGGATCGAGCTCTCTAGCTGGGCGGAGGTGACCGGCACCTCCTGGACGTCGAACCCTGCATCGGTGAGCTGCGCCGCCACTGAAGGTTCGACCATCGCGGACCATGGGTCGTCCTGAGCCCAAACGAGCTCCAAGTCGAGCGACTTGCCGTGTGACGTCCACGTGCCGTTCGAGTCTGCGGCAAGTCCACCCTGGGCGAAAGCACGCGCAGCCGCTACCGGATCCGCTTGAACGTAACCGGCGGCTCCGTCCGAGTATTGCGGCTGGGTGTTCGAGAACAGGTGATCGTTGTCCTCCCAGACCGAAGAATTGAGTGGCTGAATGAGGCTCGTGATGATTCCAGCCCTGTCGATCTCATGGGCTATCCCCTCTCGGATAAACGCGTTGTCGAGCGGGGGGTGTTTCGTGTTGAAGATCAGCTGGAGCATCGTCGTGCCGAGGGACTCCGTCGTCTCCACGGAAGCCGTGGAAGAAAGTTGGGCGAGCACGGACGTATCGAACTCGGTGGGGTACCCAATGTCAGCCGACCTTTTGGTGAGAAGACCTAGAGCGTTTTCAGGGACAGGGTCGGCTTCGATCACGATGCGATCGAGATGCGGCGCGGTCCCCCACCAGTGAGGGTTGCGGACCAGGACGATGCGGTTGCCCGGTTCCCAGGAGGCGGCTTCCCACGGTCCCCCTGACACGAGCACACTCGGGTCAAAGGTGTCGAAGCCGTGGTTCCATCCCACGCGTTCCGCCACGTGCGCAGGCAACAGGTCGTCGAAAAGCGAAGGCCAGTCTCCGAATGGCGTCCTGAAGACGACCGTGACGGTCTTGTCGTCGTTGCCACCAGTCACGGTTTGTATGTCCCGGTAGCCGAGGGTGCTGGCGACGGAGTCGGGTGTTCCATCGATGTCGACACCTCCGCCCTTTTGGGCCAGCCACGCATAGATGAAATCCTGGGCGCTGATCGGCACTCCGTCAGACCAGGTCGCCCGCGGATTGATCTGATACACGACGGTCTGCGGGTTGATGTTCACGAGCTCGGCGCTCTGCACGACGTCGGTGTCCAGCACAGGAGTCTGTTGGGGGCCTAGTTGAAAGACCTGCGGCCAGATGGCGCTCGCTACGTCCCGGGTGGTGGCAGCGTCGCCGGAGGGCGTGTGGTCGTTCAAAGTCGTCGGTACCTGGTCGAGGACGATGGTCGCGGTTCCACCGGTCACCCCCACGAGGTGTGGAGAGGTCTCCGACGAGATGTTCCCCGAGGCGACCGATTGTGAGGGGCTATGCGGTGAGTCGCCCCCGCACGCCATGAGCCCGAGAGCGCTCACGGTGACCAAGGCGCTCAGGACGCCGAATACCCGGAGCGTCCCGAATGTCTGTTCGTGGGCTCGCCGGCGCCCGGGAGCAGTACCGGCGATGCCTGCGCGCCGCGCAGGCGCGCTCACTGCAGACGTAGCGCCAGTGCCAGCGTCGTGAACGCGAAGACCACTGCGACCGTGATCGTGATGCGGTCCAGGTTCCTCTCGACGACCGTCGAACCCGCTGCAGCCTGGCCGACGGACCCGCCGAACATGTCAGAGAGCCCCCCTCCCTTTCCGGAGTGGAGGAGGATGAGGAAGATCAAGCTCCCCGAAACGATTATGTGAATGACGAGAATCGCGATCGTCAGCAACTTCCGGGCCTCCTGACCTGAGCCAGAAACGCTACCAAGGGCGGCGGTGTTTCGGTGGCGCGCCCATTGCCCCAAGACACCTGCTTGTCGCCGGCAGGTCGTAGGAGGTCCAGGCCCTCACTTCCGCGGGGTGGCAGTCGTCGCCGCGTTGTGGACGATCGTGGCGAACGTGGCGGCTTCCAGGCTGGCGCCCCCGACCAGGAGACCGTCGACGTCAGGCTCTGACGTGAGCTCTGCACTGTTGTCGGGGCGGACCGAACCGCCGTACTGGATCCGCACCGACTGTGCGGCATCGGACCCGGCTATCTCCCCGACGACATTACGGACGTGTGCGCAGGCGGCCTGGGCGTCGCCGGGGGTGGCGGTACGCCCCGTCCCGATCGCCCAGATCGGCTCGTAGGCGAGCACGAGACTTTCGACCTGCTGCTGTGGGAGCCCCTTGAGCGCGCCTGTCAGCTGAGAGGTGAGCCGTTCCTCGGTTACACCGTCTTCGCGTTCGAATTCCGTCTCGCCCACACAGACGATTGGCGTCATCTGGTGCCTCAGGACTGCACGCAATGTCGCAGCGACCTGCTCGTCGGTCTGGCCGAACAGTTGTCTTCGTTCCGAATGACCCACGATCACGAACTTCACCCCGAGCCTGGCGAGCATGGGTGGCGCTACCTCGCCGGTGAACGCGCCGGAGTCCTCGTCGAAGCAATGCTGTGCTCCGAGCGACACCGGTATCCCCCTGTCTTCGAGCACCGTCTGCACTGAACGCAGGTCGGTGAAGGGTGGATGCACCGACACGTCCAGCACGCTCACATCGCCCGCGTCGAGGCGCAGTCCTAGGTCTTGCACCGTTCTGATCGCCTGGAGATGGTCGTGGTGCATCTTCCAGTTGCCACTTATGAGCGGCCTGCGCGACGACGGCGAGTCAGACGATGACATCGGCTAAAGGGTCGGCGGCTCTTCATCGACCCGAGACGGGCCCGGGGCGTTCGGAGCACGACGCAGTGCCGCGAGGCCCGGCAGGTCTCCGTGCTCCAGGAGCTCGAGTGACGCGCCTCCTCCTGTCGATACGAATCCGACCTCGCCCTCGAGCCCGAACCTGTCCAGAGCGGCAGCGGAGTCACCGCCGCCGACCACGCTGAACGCCGAGCTCCGCACGATCGCCTCGGCGACGGCGCGTGTCCCGAGAGCGAAGCGGTCGTCCTCGAACGCGCCCACCGGACCGTTCCAGAAAACAGTCTTCGCTTCCTCGAGAGGTCGAGCGAAGAATTCGCGGGTGTCCGGACCGATGTCGACGCCTTCGTAACCCTCGGGGATGTCACCTTCGACCACCGTGTAGCCGCCGGTGCCGTTGTCGCCGTCTCCGATGGACCCGCCCGGTGCCAAAGCGACGATGTCAATCGGAAGAAGGAGCCGGTCCCCCGCCAACTCGATGAGGGCCCTGCAATCCTCGATGCTCGACGGGTCGAGGAGCGACGAGCCGACGGAGCGACCTTTGGCCGCCAGGAACGTGTAGGACATCCCTCCGCCGACTATGAGGACGTCCACCTGCTCGATCAAGGATCGGAGCACTCCTAGCTTGTCGGCGACCTTCGCGCCGCCGACCACCGCGACGAAGGGCCGGGGAGGCCCGGCGAGCAGCCCACCGAGCACTTCCACCTCGCGAGAGAGCAGTCGTCCCGCCGCCGAGGGAAGCACGCCGGGGGGGCCCACGATCGAGGCGTGAGCCCGGTGCGACGCCCCGAACGCGTCGTTCACGTAGGCGTCGAAGTCGTCGACGAGCCATGCCACGAACGCGGGGTCGTTGGCTTCTTCGCCTGGATCGAAACGCAGGTTCTCGATCAGCTCGACACCGGGGGCTAGCTCTGCGAGGCGCTCTCGCACGGGCCCGACCGTAAAGCGCGGGTCCGCTTTGCCGTTCGGCCTTCCGAGGTGGGTGCAGGCGGTTGCTGAAGCTCCCCTGTCGGTGAGCCATTGCAAGGTCGGAAGCGCGGCACGGATACGGAAGTCGTCCGCGATTGTGGCCGCCCCGTCCTCGGAGCTGCGCGAGAGCGGGACGTTGAAGTCCACGCGTACCAAGACCCGCGTCCCGCGGATGTCGGGCAGGTCCTCCAGGAGGGGCAGGCCCGTCATCGGGCTCAGCCCTGCGGCGTCGCTCACAGGCTCAGCGCGCCTCGCCCATCAAAAGCGCCAGGTCTACGAGGCGGTTCGAATAGCCCCATTCGTTGTCGTACCAACCCTGCACCTTCACGAGTGTGGTGTTGTCGTCGACCGGGAGGACCATCGTGAGCCCGGCATCGAAGGTGCACGACGCCGGGCTGCCCACGATGTCCGAGGAGACGATCGGGTCCTCGGTGTAAACGAGGATCTTCGCCATCGGGCCGCTCGAGGCTGCGGCGCGGAACGCCTCGTTGACTTCGTCCTTCGAGACGGGACGACCGATGATCGCGGTGAAGTCGGTGATGGATCCGTCAGAGACAGGTACGCGAAGCGCATGCCCGTCGAGGCGCCCTTGCATCTGTTCGAGCACTTGACCCGTCGCGCGTGCCGCTCCCGTCGACGCGGGGATGATGTTCTGAGCGGCCGCACGCGCACGGCGTAGGTCTCTGTGGGTGAGGTCGAGGAGGTTCTGGTCGTTCGTGTACGCGTGCACGGTGGTCATCAGCCCGCTTCTGATCCCGAACGCGTCGTCGAGGACCTTCACCATCGGAACGAAGCAGTTGGTGGTGCACGAGGCGTTCGAGACCACCGTGTGACGACCCGGGTCGTAGCTGTCGTCGTTCACCCCGATCACGAAGGTGGCGTCCACTCCAGTGGCCGGAGCGGAGATGATCACCCTTCCGGCACCGGCTTCGATGTGCGATGCGGCTGCCTCTCGGGTCGTGAAGCGGCCGGTCGACTCGAGCACTACGGTCGCGCCGATCTCGGTCCACGGAAGCGCCTTGGGCTCACGCTCCGAGAGGACCCTTATGCGCTGACCCGCCACCACCATATGGTCCTCCTCGACCGTCACCTCGCCGTCGAAGCGCCCGTAGGTCGTGTCGTACCGCAGCAAGTGGGCGTTCGTCGTGACGTCCGTCAGGTCGTTGAGCGCGACGATCTCCAGATCCGCACCCTTCGCCCGCGCCGCGCGGAGGAAGTTCCTCCCGATCCGCCCGAACCCGTTAATTCCAACTCTTACAGTCATCTCTCCCTCACATGACGTGCCCGTCGGCCCCACAAGTATCGGATACCAGCGGGCCATCCGGTGAACACGATCGCCTCTATCCGACCAGAATCGCCAGACGAGCCGCCAGTCTGCGGGGGTCGTGGGCAAGCCCGTTGGACCTCGCGAGGCGTGCCTCTGTGACCTCGACGGCCGAAGTGCCGAGCGCCATGGCGGTGGTATCGGCGAGCACGACGTCGACATCGACCCCGTGTGCGGCCAGAGCCGCCACGTGCGCGGCGACGTCGTAGCCCTCGGTCTCGGCCCGTTGAGGCCGGAGATTGGCCACGTAGACCTTCCGGGCGCGGCTCTGTCTGATCGCGTCGGCGATCTGGGGCACGGCGATCGCGGCGAGGACACTCGTGAAGAGAGAGCCGGGCCCGATGACGATCTGCTGGGCCTTTTCGATTGCGACGAGCGCGGCCGGTGGAGCCGGCGGGTCCGAGGGCACGAGGAGCAACCGGCGGATCTGCCCGGTTCCCGCAACCGCCGTCTGACCCTCCACTTCGCCCGCCGGGGAGATCGCCTTCAGGACCACCGGCTCACAGGCGGCGGGCACCACCCGGCCCACGGCGCCGAGTAGCCGGGCAGCCTCGTCGATCGCTTGTTGCAGATCGCCGGTGACTGCGACGAGGCCGGCAAGGACCAGGTTGCCGAGAGCGTGGTCTGCGAGATCGGCGGACTCGGAGTCGAAGCGCTGCTCGAAGGCCGAGGCCAGCACGCTCTCGTCGTCTGCGAGGGCTACGAGGCATTTGCGGATGTCGCCCGGAGGAACGATTCCGAATTCGCGACGCAGTCGTCCCGAGGACCCGCCATCGTCCGCGACCGAGACGACCGCCGTGATGTCGCCCGCGTAGGTCCGCGCAGCCCTCAGGGTCGCCGCCAGTCCGTGGCCGCCGCCGATTGCGACCACCCTGGGTCCGTCGCTCAACGGTCGAGGTCCCGGTGAAGAACCGACGCTGCGCACCCGCGCTCGCTGAGGCGCCGCGCGAGCTCGTCGGCGAGCACGACCGAGCGGTGCCTGCCCCCGGTGCAACCGACCGCGATCGTGAGGTACGACTTTCCCTCGGCGGTGTACGCGGGGATCAGCATTGCGAGAAGGTCGTCGAGCCTCTCGAGGAAAGGAGCGGTGTCCTCCTGGGACATGACGAAGCTGCGGACTTCCTCGTCCAGGCCGGTGAGCGGTCGCAGCTCTTCCACCCAGTTCGGGTTCGGGAGGAACCGGCAGTCGAAAATCAGGTCGGCATCGAGCGGGACCCCGTGCTTGTACCCGAACGAGACCACAGCGGTGCGCATGGGGCTCTCCGTCCCCGCTCCGAAAAGGTCGAAGATCCGGCGGCGAAGCTGGTTGACGTTCAGCTCACCGGTGTCGATCACGACGTCGGCTCTGTTCCTCATGGTTTGAAGAAGCCGTCGCTCGTCCGAAATCGCCTCTTCGACGTTCATACCCGCGACCGGGTGCCGTCTTCGGGTGCCTTCGAAGCGCTTCACCAGCACGGCATCGGGCGCGTCGAGGAACACGACCGAGACCCGGTCGCCTCGGGCGGTGAGGGAGTCGATCGCCGGCAGCACCTCCTCGATGCGTCCCCCTCCGCCGCGTCCGATCACGAGCGCGACCCGGTCGGTCTCGGACTCCGGGCGACCGACCACCTCGGTTACCTCGGAGAGGAGCGACGGCGGCATGTTGTCGATGACGTACCAGCCGGCGTCCTCCAGGGCCGCGGCGGTGGTCGAGCGGCCCGCACCCGACATGCCCGTGATTATGAGGTACTCGCTCACAGGTACATCCTCATCGGTCAATCTTCCTCCGCCGGACCGGACCCGTTGGCGACCGGTACGGGAGACTCGTCGGGACCCATCCCCCGCCGGCCCACGGGCCGCAGCCGGGTGTCGTGGAGATGCTCGTAAACGGCCAGCGCCACCCGGTCGGGCAGCCAAGCGATGGATTCGAGATCCTCGTACGAGGCCTGGCGCAGGGCACGTATCCCTCCGACCTCGCGAAGCAATCGGGCCCTGCGGGTGGGGCCGAGCCCGGGTATCCCGTCGAGAGAGCTCGCGCGCATCCGCTGGCCCCGCAGCTTGCGGTGGTACGAGACCGCGAAGCGGTGTGCCTCGTCCCGGATGCGCTGAAGCAGGAACAGAGCCTCCGATCCTCTCGGGATCCTGACGGGCTCGCTGTCACCCGGCACGTAGACCTCCTCGAACTGCTTGGCGAGGGCCGCGACGGCGATCTCGTCCCGGAGGCCCAGTCGTTCGAGGACTCTCACGCCGACGCCGAGCTGACCCTTGCCACCGTCGAGAAGAAGAAGCTGCGGTGGGTACGCGAACCGCCGCACATGTCGTCGCCTGCCGTCGCGATCGCCCGCATCCTCAGGACCGCCTCCATCGCCTCCTGTGGCTCCGTCGCCGCGCCCGGCTTCTGCGGATGCCGCCGCTGCCCGCTCGGCGAATAGCGCGTTCAACCGACGCGTGAGGACCTCCTCCATAGCCGCGTAGTCGTCGTTGCCCGGCACGTCACGTACACGGAAATGTCGGTAGTCGCTCTTCTTCGCCAGGCCGTCTTCGAGGACCACCATCGAACCGACGTAGTCGGTCCCCTGTAGGTGGCTCATGTCGTAGCACTCGATACGCAACGGGGCTTGTTCCATCCCGAGTGCTATCCGCAACGCTTCGAGCGCGCGAGCCCTCGAGTCGTAGTCCGAGGCTCGCCGGAGACGGTGGTGGACGAGGTCCTCGGAAGCGTTGCGTGTGACGGTTTCCATCAGGGCGCGCTTGCCTCCGCGCTGCGGGACGCGAAGGGCGACGGGGCCGCCACGACGGTCCGCCAAGAAGGCCTGGTACGCGTCCGGCTCGTCCGGGAGCTCGGGGACGAGCACGAGACGCGGGACACCCGACACGGCCGGCCCCCCCGGGATCGGCGCCCCTGTGGCCCACGTCGATGGGTCGCTCGCGCCCGACGTCCAGCCGGTTCCGTCAACCTCGCCGTGGCTCCTGCGCCGGACCTCGAGCCGGGTGGGCTCCGCGTCGGCGTAGAGCTGTTCGAGCACCCGCCCGACCAGCTGGGCGCCGTTCAGCTCCTCCACCTTGTCGACGACGAACGCGCGCCGCCCGACGATGCGGCCCCGTCGCACGTGGAAGACGCAGACCGCTGCTTCGAGGGGATCGTCGGTGATGCCCACGACGTCGAGGTCCTCCGGGCCCTCTGTCACCACCTGCTGACGCTCGACGGCCATACGCAACGTCGACAACTGGTCGCGTCGGCGCGCAGCGCGCTCGAAGTCGAGCTCGCCCGCGGCCTCCTCCATCTCGCCCTTCAGTCGCCTTTCGACGTCCTCGGTGTCCCCGGCGAAGAAGGACATGAGATCCTCCACCGCGGACATGTAGTAGTCGTGGTCGACCGCACCGATGCAGGGCCCCGAGCAGTGCTCGATGTGGTAGAGGAGGCAGGGCTTCCCGAGCTTGGTGTGCCGCTCGAACTTGCGGTCGGAACACGAGCGCACGCCGAACGTACGGAAGAGAAGGTCCAGAGTGTCCCGCAGGGCGCCGACGTGGGCGAAGGGGCCGAAGTAGCGCACCCCGGGACGGCGCCGCCCTCGCATCACCGCTGCGCGGGGCCACTCGTCGGCGACGGTGACCGCGAGGTATGGATAGCTCTTGTCGTCGACCAGCCTGATGTTGAAGCGCGGCCGGTGCCTCTTGATGAGGGCGTACTCGAGGAGGATCGCTTCGACCTCGTTTGCCACCTGCATCCACTCCACGTGGTCGGCGGCGGTCACCAGCTGGGCGGTGCGCGG
The DNA here is from genome assembly GCA_963737015.1 of uncultured Acidimicrobiaceae bacterium. Lineage (GTDB taxonomy): Bacteria > Actinomycetota > Acidimicrobiia > Acidimicrobiales > UBA8190 > CAVTQZ01. The sequence continues at coordinate 1,012,922 of CAVTQZ010000001.1, forward strand.
GGCCAGGGTGGCGGGATCGGCGAAGTAGTTGGCGAGCCGGCTGCGCAGGGACTTGGCTTTTCCGACGTAGAGCACCCGCCCGTCGGGGTCCAGGAATTGGTAGGAGCCCGGGGAGTCGGGGATCTCGCTCAATTTGGGGCGCTGGAGCACTGCTCACACTGTGCCGCAAGCGCAGCGGTCATCGTGCACTTCAAAAGGGGGCCGGAAAGTGGGTGCGGTGCGGTAGCCTGCAGCTAGCGCCGGCCTGGTACCCCGGCGTACATACCGCTCCGAGACCGACATCCCCGCGGATGGGCGACCAGGCTGTCCCCGCCGGTCACTATCGGAGCGCTCCCGAAGGGAGACCCGATGCTCCGCATACAGCGTGCGCTCCCCGAGCGCTACACGAACGCGACCCCTGAAGAGCTCGACCGCAGGATTGCCGCCGCGAAATCGGCTCTGGGAGATCGTGTGCTCGTCCTCGGCCACCACTATCAACGTGACGAGGTCATGAAATGGGCGGATGCCAAGGGCGACAGCTTCGGCCTCTCACGAATCGCAGCGCAGCGTCACGACGCCGAATACGTGGTGTTCTGCGGCGTCCACTTCATGGCGGAGTCCGCGGACATTCTCACCGCTGAGCACCAGCAGGTGCTCCTCCCGGACCTGAACGCCGGGTGCTCGATGGCGGACATGGCAGATGCCGATTCCGTGGAGGAAGCGTGGGAGTCACTCGCAGAGGTGACAGACGTCGAGCGCATCGTGCCGGTCACGTACATGAATTCCTCGGCGGCGTTGAAAGCCTTCGTCGGTCGCAACGGCGGATCGGTGTGCACCTCTTCGAACGCGCGTGCCGTTCTGACCTGGGCCCTGCTCGCCGCGGATGGCACGGCTCAGCCACGAGGCGACAAGGTCCTCTTCTTCCCCGACCAGCACCTCGGTCGCAACACGGGCTACCAGCTCGGCTGGCAGGAGCGCGACATGCGCGTGTGGGACCCGCGCATGGAGTTGGGCGGTCTACGTGATGCCGACGTAAAGGAGGCGACACTGCTGCTCTGGCAGGGGCACTGCTCGGTCCACCAGCGCTTCCGGCCCGAGCACGTCGAAGCGTTCCGTTCGGAGCATCCCGATGGCATCGTGGTCGTCCATCCTGAGTGTGCTCACGAAGTCGTAGATCTGGCCGACATGGCGGGTTCGACCGACTTCATCATCAAGGCGGTGGACGAAGCACTCTCAGGGTCAGTGCTCGGGATCGGAACCGAGATCCATCTGGTGAAACGACTTGCGGACGAGCACCCCGACAAGACTGTGGTATCGCTCGACCCCCTGGTTTGCCCCTGTTCGACGATGTTCCGGATCGACGCCGCGCACCTGTGCTGGGTGCTCGAGTCCCTCGCCGACGGGATGGTCGTGAACCGCATCACCGTCGACGCTGACACGGCGAAGTGGGCCCGCGTGGCACTCGAACAGATGCTTGCAATCACTTGAATGCGCCCGGACGGTCGCGTCGGCATCGAATGCACAGACGGCCGGCGCCGGATCGGATGGATCTCGGATCCGATCCCAGCTAGCCCGTTTCTTTGACTGGCACGACCCTATGCGGGTCGACCCATGGGACGTTCCTATTCCAGAGGTGCCAGGTCTGATAGGTCCGCTGTGCTCCGTGAATCATCTGCCTTATTTTCAGGTGGTCCCTGCCGGTCATGTATGCACCGGGCGGAACAAGATGGACGACACGCACAGAGTCCACGATGCCAAGACGAAACCCTTGCCTCACGAGATCGTGCCGATACAATTCGAGCCCAAAACCCATGTTGACAAGCGTGGTGCAAGCCAAGGACAGAGAGATTCGACGTTGGGAATCCGCTTGCCAACCGGCAGGACGCTGGCCCTCGCGGATGGCGATACGCAAAAAAGCGGGCCGATCTCGACGAATCCTGTAAGGCGTACGCGCGATAAGTAACGGACGCACGTGTAAGGCCAACTGACCTGACTCCACCATGCATGGGCCGGCTGAAAGAGGTCCAATTCCGCGACGCGACCGAGCTCGAGCAGCTGTGACAAGCTACCTCGTTCGATGATGAGATCATCATCCGAACATACGACGACATCCTCAGATCCCACCGGTCGTGATTTGAAGAGCCTGTCCAACAGTTCGAACTTTCCTCCGGATCCGCTTCCTATCGTGTGTTCCGCCAGACGTGGTTCCGGTTCATCGAGCGCCCACAGGCGGAGGTCCCAGTGCTCGACAAGCTGCTCTGCTCCAAGCAGCGCGGCCAACAACGGTGCATATCGGAGGCGGTAAACGGCCATAAAGACGACCTTTGGGCAGGCGTGTCGTCAGATGGTGCGGGCAGCTCGACCCAAAACCCGACTCCCTTATGGGTTTGCATTTTCGGACGCCCCGGGAAAGTATGTTCAGAAGTGATGAAGCTCGGAGCCGACCCGGCTGCGAAACCTATGGGCCATTGAGCGAATCGGGCGAATGCGATCGAATGGCGCCAAGAACCAATTGAAGATTCTCACATCGGTGATTGATGCGGGCGGTTGCTGTTCAAGATTTGGAGCGTTTCACTAGGCGTCGCGAACCTTACGTGCCGGGAACTGTGGTCATACTCGAATGACGCGAAGATTGCATCGAACAGCTTTAAGAGACCAGCATCTGATCCTGTATCAGTTCTGATCGCGAAGGCCAGGTACGGATGCTCGAGCTCCGCAGCTGCCGAGAAGGCGACGCCCCAGAACTTCTTGGGTTCCGGCTGGCCCGACCACATCGCGAGGAGTCTGTGCCCGTTGGCGCGATCGCCACCTGGGGTTGTCGAGCGAGCAAGCAGCTCTCGTACCTCCAAGGCTCCGAGTCGATGACGTAAACCCCTTACCATGCGGGTCGGACGGAGACGACGCGACCAGGAATGCGGCAGAGTCCGAAACCACGAGCTGTACCGCGCCGAAGTAAGTGGCAACTCCCATAGGGAGTCGGCGAGCTTAGGAGAGGGAATTCTGTAGTCGTCTGGGCTCGGTATGTACGGCGAACGCATGGCTCGTCGAAAGTCCCCTGTCTTACCTGTCCAGATTGTTCCTGGCATCGTGGCGTCGCGGTTTGGAGGTTCGCCGGGTTCGATGGTCATGTCAATGGGAATCCCAAGGGTCCGCAAAAGATTCATGGTGTCTGTGCTCATGAACTGTGCTCCGAAACGGTGAAAACCAGGAACGCCACCGATGCTCTCTCGGTAGGAGCCGACTGCAATAGCGAGACATTCATCCACCCACTGCTGGTTCAGGTGGTCGGCGATCCAGGCTCTCGCTGTATCGTCCCAGCGCCAGGCGTGAGTGTGAAGCCCGATTGCGTCACCTTCGTCGACCAGCTGCTCGAGTTCGCTGGAGTACCTGTCGGCCAAGTACGTCGCCGACCCGAAGCCCAGAGCGATCTGCGGATCCATACGCAGGTCCCAACCAAAGTGGACCGGCTGATCCGTTAGCCGCTCAAGCGCATCTCGCAGGCGGCGCATCCGCTCGAGCATGTACTGGAAGCCACTCCAGCCGGACGGGGCCTCAAGCGGGAACACGTGCGCATCGGGCTCCACATCGATGCAGAGCGTGATCGGGAGCGAAGCTGGTTGTCCCGTCGGGTCTGTTGCGCGATACAACTGAGTTGTTTCCGTGACAGAAAGGCTATTGGAGCGGCAGCCAGGAGAGAGGCCGATCTCTAAGCCTCTGCGGTCGCTGCGATTCATTGGACGTTGGTCGACGACCAACACGTGACCTTCAACCCCTTGTCTCCGATTCGTTCACCGGACTCTGGCGATATCCCGTGCAACCAGTACCGTTGTCTTCGGTGGCCGGCACTGACGTTACGAATCGGGTTCGCAAGATATGTATGGCCTTTCCGGAAGCGACCGAGCGCTTGAGCCATGGGTCACCCGCCTTTTTTGCGGGAAAGCAGTTCGTGATGCTCTGGCCGAAGGGGCATCACGACAACAGGTTCCCCCACCTGTGGTGTGCTGCTCCCGATGGAGCACAGGAGGACCTCGTCGCCTCGTCGCCTGAGCGTTTCTTCCGACCGCCCTATGTAGGATCCCGCGGCTGGGTGGGAGTGAGGCTCGATGGGCGTGTCGACTGGGTGCTCGTCGAGTCCCTGTGTGAAGACGCCTACCGCGAGGTTGCGCCGCGTCGGCTCGTAGCACTTCTCGACGCGAAGCAATGACCCATCCAGGTGACCTCGAGCGTCACATCATGTTGGATCTCGGCTTTGGCGTCGCCGGCACTGCCGAGGAGATGCGTGGCACTGGCCACGTGATTCCCGAAATGTGGGCGCCCGGGACAGAGGCGCTGCGGATGTCCATACTTGCCGCGTGGGCTGACATCGCATCCGGGTACATCGCAATCGGGTTGTTCAATCCCGGTGTTCCGGTGACCTTGGACCTCGACGTCCACCTGCACCGCCCTGCCGTCGGTATCGATGAGGTCACGATGGTGGCCCGCGTGCAAAAGTCCGGCCGTTCGGTATCCGTCCTCGGTATCGAGATATTGGGCGATCAGGATTCGATCGGGTTCGCGCACGCCACGTTCATGGCATCGCCCAACCCGGAGCTGCGGATGCCTACTGTCGTGAACGACGAACGCTTTATTCGGGTACATCCGCCGCGCCTCGACGTACCGTTCGCCGCGCGCGCTCGTTGCGCGCGCCTGTCGCCGGGGATGGCGTCGATCCCACTGCTCCCGGACGGCCTCAATGCCTCTGGCACCCTCAACGGCGGCCTCCTTGCGCTCGTGGTCGAGGAAGCGGCGTTGTCGGCAGAACCCGCCAACACGCTCTCATCGCTGTCGATGCGCTATGTGCAGCCGGTGCGCACAGGTCCTGCGGTGGCTCAGGCGGACGTAAGCAACGGTCTCGGAAGCATCGTCGTCCGTGATTCGGGCCGCGACGACCGCCTCGCTGTGATCGCATCGACCCGAAGCTTCACTTGAGTCGATTCGGAATCAGAATCAGCCCAACTGTGAAATGAACTCATTGGCGTCGTAGTAATCGCGCCAGGCTGTGATGACGCCGTCATGGATTTCCAACACCCCGGCAATCCGCAGGGAAACCGTCTTCTCGGGAAACTTCACGTAATCGACCCTCTCGGTCATGACGAGTGGTCCATCGGTGAAGATGTGAATCAGGTCCACATCGATCTCGCCGCCCATGCGCATCATCTCGGTCAGCGAGGTGACGATGGCGTCTCGTCCCTTGACAGCCGGAAGCGCCCCATTGCGGTACTCGGCGTCCTCGCTGAAGAAAGCGCCTAGTGACCTTGCGTCGCCGGAAGACCACGCCGGAATGGTTGCCGCCATGAAGTCCCGGACGACTTTCTCGGTGTTCGACGGTTCGTTCACGGAGATAAGTTGCTCGTCCCAGCCCTCATTGGCAAATACCGCGGCTCCCGGTCCGGTCGACACTAACTCGCATGCAGCCTCGAACTTCTGGCAGACAAGCGGTGGACCCCTTTACGGCTAATGCGCCACCACCAGGACGTAGAACCGCCCGTCAAAGAGAACGTCTCCCCCGACCTCGGCCGCCAAGGCCTCGGCGCTGAAGTGCCGCCGGAACACCCGATAGACCCGCCCATCGGGCAGGGTTCGGTCCTGCCATTCTTCGGCGCTCACCCCATCAGGACGACCCGCGTCCAGAATCAGCATCTCAGCCGCGACTCGACGAGCCTCGTCGAGAAAGTCCTGACGTTCGTCCGGGAGAAGCAGCCCGTAGAGATGTGACGAGAAGAACCGCCTCAACGATTGGCTGGCGATGGGCAAGCGGAAGGCGTCTGCCTGGATCACGGGCACGCCGGGAATCAATGCTCGAAGGGTGTCGAGCGCCCGGTGACTTTGGTCGAGTGCAATGCCTGTGCCGGGCAGCAAGCCGGTGAAGGTGCCAGGTCCAGCGCCAACATCGACAAACTGCTGAGGGCGAAGTTCGCGGAGGCGCTGTTCCAGTTTGCCGGCTTCCACGGCGATGTCGTCAGGGTCGACCTCGACACCGAGGCCACTCCAATATGCATGAGCGTTCAGAAGGCCAGGCAAGCGTCGACCGACCCTGCGGTCGTAGTAGTCCCACAGGGAGCGACGATGGCCTTGTAGGTCCCCACCGAGGTAAAGAGCACCCACCCGGCGAAGCGTACTGACGTGCCAGCCTTGCGGGCTCAGGCGCGACGCTCAGAAGAACAGGTTGAGCGTGTTGGTTCCGTCGTCCACGAACCAGATGCCGCGGCCGTCCGGCACGAGCGCGAGGCCGAACAGGTCCCCCGCTCCTCCGGGTGGCGGCCCGGAGTCGTCGAGAGTGGCGACGGCCACCGTGCGGCCTGGCGGTGATGTCTCCACGATACGGCCGTCATTTCCGTTCGCCGTGAGAACGTCACCGTTTGGGGCAAGGGTCATTCCGAGCGGATCGTCGAGCACCGGCGCGTCAGAGACGGTCCTCCCGCCGGCCACGCCGAAGGTCCTGTCGCGGTCGAGGGCGTTCGGTACGGCGGCGATCCGGTTGTTGACGGAGTCGGCCACGAACAGCGTGTCATCCGAGCCGAGCGCTACGCCCGTGGGCCCGACGACGAGCGCTGCGGGATCGGTGCGTTCGGCGAAACCGGACGCTATGACATCTTCCCCATCCACCGAAGGCATGTTGTGATCGAGATCCACTTTGATGCGGAGGACGGTTCCTCCGTCGACCACCTTGCCGGGCTGGCTGGGCGGGATCCCCTTGTCGGCGCCAACCGTGCCGTTGAGGACGTTGGTCACGAATAGGTATGCGTCGTCACCAGAGCTCACCGAAGTCATGTCCCAGGGGCCATTGATCGGACTCCCCGACCAGGTTTCTTCGAGTTGACCATTGGAATTCAAGCACGCTCAGGCAGCCCGCCCCGATTCCCGCCGGCGTCCCCGCATCGCTCGCCCCATTCGCCAGCGTGGGAAGGCTTCCGACCACGACCCAGCCTCCCGGGAGAATCGTTAGCGCCGTGGTGAGACCGATCCCGCCGGGACACGGGCCCGAGGGAGATGTCTGACGGATGCGAGCGAACCGGGTCACCGAGCCGTCGGGATGCTGCTGCACGATCGTGGACCCTGTACCTTGCGCGTTGGCCTGATCGTTGAAGTTGCTCACGAGCACGCCGCCCGCGACGAGCTTTCCGACCGTCTGGGGGACAGTTGCGATCCCGTAGGGGTTGACGTCGCCGTCGGCGGGCACGGTCGAAGCACCCTGAACGACGTTGTGGAACTGCGACAGGAAGGCCGATTGCTCTGCCTGGGCCGCGCTCCCTGCACTTGCCACCACGCCCAGCGTCGACCCGGCGGCCGCGCCCCCGAGCCCCGTGACCACCAACCATCGCCGGCGGCGAGACCGGCCATCCAGGCGCGTCGATCGGCGCGGCAGAACCCCGGGTCCCGTTGTCAGTTTCACCCTGCACCTCCTGATTGGCCGAACGGTCTCAGGAGGGTACGGACGAAGGTGCCTCTGTGTTCACGGGATCTCGGTGTTCACGGGATCTCGGCGAAGGGCCACTCCTCGAAGGAGTCGCAGCGGCCGCCAGCGGCGAAGCGCAGGACCCACAGGTCGCGCCAGCGCTTGTCGGAGTCGTGGTACACGACGTGCACCCGCACCACCGCCGTGTCGTTCTCGAGAGCCACGATCTCGCTCTCCATCTCGAAGCGTTCCTCGGGACCCGCTCGTTCGGCCTCCCAGAACCTCGCCACCTCGTCGAGGCCGAGGAGCGGCTCACGCCAGGGAGAGGGTGAGTACGTGATGGTCGGGGTGAAGAGCTCCGCGAGCGCGGCCGTGCCGAAGCTGCGCCAGGCCTTCTCGTAGTCGGCGATCCAAGCGGCGAGATGCTCGCGGCGCATGACCGCCATCAGCGACGCGCCTTAGCCCTCGAGGTCGTCCGCCCGTTGGTCTTCACCGCCCTTGTCGCGCGCGACGGTCCGTTCCTCCCATTGACTCGGGAAGTCCCCGAAGCGCGTTTGTGAGTGGACCTCGCCTTACGGGAGCCGTTGGAGCCCTCCCCCGCCTCGAGCACCGGTAGGAGCACCTGTCCTGTGTAGCTGGCTCGGTTCGCCGCGACGTCCTCGGGCGTACCCTCCGCGACGACGGTGCCGCCTCGGTCACCGCCCTCGGGACCGAGGTCGACGATCCAGTCGGCGGTCTTTATGACGTCGAGGTTGTGCTCGATCACGATCACGGTGTTCCCCTGATCCACGAGACGCGACAGGACGTCGAGGAGCTTGCGCACGTCGTCGAAGTGGAGCCCCGTCGTCGGCTCGTCGAGCATGTAGAGGGTGTGGCCGGTCGAACGGCGCGACAGCTCGGACGACAGCTTCACGCGCTGGGCCTCACCACCGGAGAGCGTCGGCGCAGGCTGACCTAGGCGTATGTACCCGAGGCCCACGTCGACGAGAGTCTGGAGATGGCGCGCGATCGTCGGCTGGTTGGCGAAGAAACCGAGCGCCTCCTCGCACGACATGTCGAGCACGTCGGCGATGTTCTTGCCCTTGAAGGTCACCTCGAGGGTCTCCCGGTTGTAGCGGGCCCCCCCGCACACCTCGCACGGCACGTAGACGTCGGGGAGGAAGTGCATCTCTATCTTGATGGTCCCGTCGCCAGCGCAGCCCTCGCAACGACCCCCGCGCACGTTGAAGGAGAACCTGCCCGGGAGATATCCCCGCACCTTCGCCTCGGGTGTCTGGCTGAAGAGCCGGCGCACGTGGTCGAAGAGCCCGGTGTAAGTGGCCGGGTTCGACCGTGGCGTGCGGCCGATCGGGGACTGGTCGATCGCAACGACCTTGTCGATGTTCTTCACGCCCTCGATCGTCTTGTGCGCTCCCGGTGAGGTCCGCGCCCGGTGCACCTGGGCGAGCATCGACTGCAACAGGATGTCGTTCACCAACGTCGACTTGCCCGAGCCCGACACGCCCGTCACCGCGATGAGGCAACCGAGGGGGAAGGTCACGTCGATGTCGTGCAGGTTGTGCTCACGTGCGCCGCGCACGACGAGCTCGTCACCCGAACCCTCACGCCGCTTGTCGGGCAGGTCGATCCGCAGCTCGCCGGTCAGATAGCGGCCGGTGACAGAGCGCTTGGACACGAGCAGCCCCGGTACACCGCCGCTGTAGACGATGTCGCCGCCATGCTCCCCCGCCCCGGGACCGATGTCGACAACGTGGTCCGCGGAGCGGATCGTCTCCTCGTCGTGCTCCACGACTATGACGGTGTTGCCCAGGTCGCGCAGGCGGAAGAGGGTGTCGAGAAGACGCCGGTTGTCGCGCTGGTGCAGGCCGATCGAAGGCTCGTCGAGCACGTAGAGCACCCCGACGAGGCCGGATCCGATCTGGCTCGCGAGGCGGATTCGCTGTGCCTCACCACCCGAGAGCGTCGCGGTGCCGCGCGCGAGCGAGAGATAGTCGAGACCTACGTCGAGGAGGAAGGCGAGGCGAGCCCGGACCTCCTTCAGAACCCTGTCCGCGATCAGGTGCTCGCGCTCGGTCAGCTCGAGCTCGCCGACCACCTCGGCGGCGCGCGTCACCGAGAGGCTGCACAGCTCGAAGATGTTGCGGCCTCCGACGGTGACAGCCAGCGACTCGGGCTTGAGGCGCGCCCCGTGGCAAGTGGGGCAGGGCACCTCGCGCATGAACGTCTCGGCCCACTCGCGCACCGGATCGGAGTCGCTGTCCGCATGACGCCGCTGGAGCCACGGGACGATCCCTTCGAAGTGGGTCGTGAACGAACGCTGGCGCCCGTAGCGGTTGCGGTACCGCAGGTGGACCTCGCGCTGGCCCAGGCCGTAGAGGACGACCTTGCGATCGGACTTCCGCATCTTGTTCCACGGTGTGTCGAGATCGAAGCCCTGCTCGTCGGCGACGGCGTCGAGCATCCGGTCGAACCAGCGGCTTCGCCCGCTCGCCCACGGGACGAGCGCGCCCTCGTTGATCGACAGGGTGCCGTCGCGGACGACGAGCTCGGGGTCGACCTCGAACTTGGTGCCTAGACCGTCGCAATCGGGGCAGGCCCCGTAGGGCGAGTTGAACGAGAAATTGCCGCGGCTGGGGCTCCTCGAACGACAGGTTGTCGTGGGTGCAGGCCAGGTGCTCGGAGAAGGTGATCAGCTCCTCCGAGCCGTCGGGCTGGACAACCGCCACTTCGGCGACCCCGCCGGTGAGTCGGAGGGCGGTCTCCATCGACTCCGTGAGGCGCTGGCGGATGTTGTCGCGCCGCACCAGGCGGTCCACCACCACCTCGATCGTGTGCTGCTCGTAGCGCGCCAGCTTGATCGCGTTGCGCTCGCTCAGCTCCACGGGCTCACCGTCGACGCGGGCCCGGGCGAACCCCTGCTTCGCCAGGTCGTCGAGGAGACTCTCGTACTCGCCCTTGCGGCCGCGCACGAGCGGCGCGAGGACGCTGAAGCGTGTCCCGTCCTCCAGGTCCAGGATCCTGTCGACGATCTGCTGGGGTGTCTGGCGCACGAGCGGACGCCCGCACACCGGGCAGTGCGGGAGCCCGATCCGGGCGAAGAGGAGCCGCAGGTAGTCGTAGATCTCGGTGACGGTCCCGACGGTCGATCGCGGGTTTCGGCTCGCCGACTTCTGGTCGATCGAGATGGCCGGGGAGAGACCCTCTATGAAATCGACATCCGGCTTGTCCATCTGCCCGAGGAACTGGCGTGCGTAAGAAGAGAGCGACTCGACGTAGCGGCGCTGTCCCTCCGCATAGATCGTGTCGAACGCGAGAGAGGACTTGCCCGAGCCAGAGAGTCCCGTGAAGACGATCAGCTCGTCGCGCGGAAGCTCGAGCGAGACGTCGCGCAGGTTGTGCTCGCGGGCCCCGCGTATAACGAGGGAGTCAGCCATCGGAGTCTCCGAGGATACCGAGGTGTCTCAAGCCGGCGACGGCTCGGCCTCCGCCAGGGCGAGCGACGGCTCGGTCTCGGCGAGGGCCAGGCGGAGCTCTGCGATCTCGTCGCGGAGCAGCGCCGCCTCCTCGTACCGCAGCTCGGAGGCGGCCTTGCGCATCTCGTTCTCGAGGCGGCGGACGAGGGCTGTGATCTCCGTGGGCGAGGCATCGACGAGGTCGTCGAACTCGACCTCCCCTTCTGGGCCGTCCCCGGGTGTGCCTGCGCCGCCGCGGTCGCGGCGGGTCCCGCGCGGTGCGTGGATCGCCAACTGGCGGACCGGGGTGCCGTCGGGGCGCCGGCCCCTTCTGCCGTAGCTCGCGCCGCGGCCCTCCGTGCGGCCCCAGGACCCGGGGCGCCCGCTTGCGGCCGCACCTGTCGCCATCCCGGCAGGGCGGAGCCTCGCCAAGATGTCGGTCACGGCCTTTCGGATCGTGGTCGGGTCGATGCCGTGCTCCTTGTTGTAGGCCTGCTGGATCGTCCGGCGACGCTGGGTCTCGGAGATCGCCTCTCGCATCGCATCGGTGATCGTGTCCGCGTAGAGGACCACCTGGCCGTCGACGTTCCTCGCCGCACGGCCCATCGTCTGTATGAGAGATGAGGCCGAGCGGAGAAAGCCCGTCTTGTCCGCGTCGAGGATCGCCACGAGCTTCACCTCGGGAAGGTCGAGACCCTCGCGCAGAAGGTTGATGCCGACGAGCACGTCGAACTCCCCGAGGCGCAGGTCGCGCAGAAGCTCGATGCGCGTGATGGTGTCGATGTCGGAGTGCAGGTAGCGCACCCGCACCCCGAGCTCGACGAGGTAGTCGGTGAGGTCCTCCGCCATCTTCTTCGTGAGGGTCGTGACGAGAATGCGACCGTCGGTGTCCTTGACCTCCCGGATGCGGTCGAGCAGGTCGTCTATCTGGCCGGTCGTCGGGCGGAGGATCACCTCCGGGTCGACGAGCCCGGTCGGCCGGATCACCTGCTCGGCCACCTGGGTCGAGACCTGGAGCTCGTACGAACTGGGTGTGGCCGACAGGAACACGACCTGGTTCACGCGCTCGGAGAACTCGCGGTGGGTGAGAGGCCTGTTGTCCAGGGCTGACGGAAGACGGAAACCGTGCTCGACGAGGGTGAGCTTCCTCGATCGGTCCCCCTCGTACTGTCCGTGGATCTGTGGGACCGTCACGTGGCTCTCGTCTATGACCGTGAGGAAGTCCTTCGGGAAGAAGTCGAGCAGCGTGTGCGGGGGTTCGCCCGCCGCGCGCCCGTCGAGGTGGCGGCTGTAGTTCTCGATCCCGTTCACGACCCCCACCTCGGCGAGCATCTCGAGGTCGTGCTCGGTGCGCATGCGCAGGCGTTGCGCCTCGAGCAGCTTCTGTTCGCGCTGGAGCACTTCGAGCCTCTCTCGCAGCTCGACCTCGATGGCTCCAATCGCGCGTCGCATGGTCTCGTCCCCCGCCACGTAGTGGGTGGCCGCGAAGACGATCAGCTCCTCGAGCTCGTCGCCTGTGTCCCCCGTGAGGGCGTCGAAGCACCGGATGCGCTCGATCTCGTCGCCGAACATCTCGATCCGCACGGCCGTCTCCTCGTAGGCCGGGTGGAGCTCGATCGTGTCGCCACGCACCCGGAACCGCCCACGGGCGAGCACGGTGTCGTTGCGCTCATAGTGCAGGTCGACGAGCCGGCGCAGAAGCACCCGCTGGTCGACGGCGTCACCGGGACGCAGCACGACGATGCGGTTCGAGTACTCCTCGGGAGAGCCGAGGCCGTATATGCACGACACCGAGGCGACGACGATCACGTCGCGCCGCAGCAGCAGGCTCGAGGTCGTGGAATGGCGGAGCCTGTCGATCTCGTCGTTGATCGAGGAGTCCTTCTCTATGTACGTGTCGCTGGAGGGCAGGTACGCCTCGGGCTGGTAGTAGTCGTAGTACGAGACGAAGAACTCGACCCTGTTCTTCGGGAAGAGCTCCTTCAGCTCCGAGGCGAGCTGGGCGGCGAGCGACTTGTTCGGCTCGATCACGAGCGTCGGACGCTGGACAGCCTCGATCATCCAGGCGACGCTGGCCGTCTTCCCGCTACCCGTCACCCCGAGGAGGGTCTGGTAGCGGTCTCCGCGCCCGATCCCCTCCGACAAGGTCGCGATGGCGCGCGGCTGGTCCCCCGCCGGGCGAAGCGGGGAGACGACCTCGAATTCGGGCACCAGCTGATCGTACCGGGGGGCTGTAACGGCCTCTCCGGGTGCCATCGCCCGGACGGGCATCACGGAGTTGGCCCGGAGGGCGGCCGCCGGGCAGTGGCGAGCAGCGGTTTCGCCGGCGGGTGCCCGGCGTTGCCCGGGCCGGCGCCCGGATGCGCAAGAGCGCCCCTTGTACCCTTCTGCGGTGCACAAGACCTGGATCCGCGCCCTGCGAAGCGCATTGGTGGTCGCCATCGCGGCGGGACTCTTCTCGGTGATCGTGCCCGTGACGCGTGCCGAGCGCACCCGGCTCAGCGGTCTCATCGTCAAGCACACGACGGTGCAGGGCCTGCGAGGCCGCAAGGCCAAGATCTCGGTATCGGTTCCGGCCTCCAGCAGCACTTTCGCCGTCGTGAAGCATGCGGCCAAGACCGACCCGGACCACACCGCCCTTTACGAGACGGAGTGGTACATAACCTCTTCCGCCCCCCCAGAGGCCGGGGTCCTCGTGGACTTCCTCCCCGACGCGGCAACGGCGCACGCCGTACTTGCGGACGCCGTGAAGCTGCTCGACAAGCCGCCTGCTCTCCAGGGAGAGACCGGCTCGACCCCGGTCGGCTTCGACGTACCGTCCGTCCCGGGGGTACGCGCCGTCTACTCCGAGCTCACCGCCGGGGGTCAGGCGACCGGTTACACCTACACCGTCGACTTCGCCTACGGACGTGCCGTCGTGAGCGAGCTGATCGTGAGCGCGCTCAAGACGGCGTCGACCACCGCGGCCGTGGCGGACACGAGAGCCGAGTACGCGTTGCTCCAGAAGAGAGAGCCGGGCTTCTCGTTGGTGACGACGCACCTACCGGTGGTAGCGACGATCGTGTACGTGATAGTGGCGTTGGTCCTCGCCGCCGCCGCCTACCTCCTCCCCGAATGGTTGGTGGCCGAACGGGCCAGGCGCAGGCAGAGACGGCAGGTCAGGGAGCTAGAGCGTTCACGCAGCCAGTACAAGGCGCGGGGCCGCCGGGCCGTACGCAGGCACCGGGTCCCTGCATGGCGTCAGCCGACGCGCCGCTGAAGAGCTCATGGCCGGCCCTGTTTCGCTGATCGGGCCTTTCGCTGCTCCATCTCGACGAGCTTGCCCCACACCTCGCCCACCTGCTTCACGAGCGAGTCACGGTCGAGCGAGTTGTCGATGACGAAGTCCGCCTCGTTCAGACGCTCCTCCCTGCTTATCTGCGCTCCCACGCGGGCTTCGGCATCGGCACGGTCGAAGCCGCGGTGCTCGACCAGACGCTCGACCGCAATTTCAACCGGGGCATCCACCACGACAACGGCATCGAGGCTCAGCACTTTCCGGTGAGCCGGGCGCAGCAACGGAATGTCGAGCACCACCACGTTTCGTGAACGCTCCTGAGCTTCACGTCGCCGCAGCATCAGCGCCCCGATGGCGGGATGGGTTATCGCATTCAATCGCTCCAGTTGTTTCTTGTCAGAGAAGGCGATGGCCGCAAGGGCCTTGCGGTCGATCGTCCCGTCGGATGCGAGGATCCCGCTTCCGAAACGGTCCAGCAGAGGCTGGTATGCGCTACCACCCGGTGCAACCACCTCCCGGGCGATCGCGTCGGCGTCGATCAGAACAGCCCCGCGCTCGACGAGGAGCGACGCCACGGTCGATTTCCCCGACCCGATCCCCCCGGTGAGTCCTACCGCGAGCATTCAGCGTTCTTTTTGCCGGGGCCGGCTCGCCACCGCGAAGAGGACGAGAGTGGTTTCGTCGAGATGATCGGTGACGAAGAACTCTCCCGCGTCGATGCCGGTCGTCTGGTCCGTTCCACGCCGAGCCAGCAGGCGATAGGCGAGAGGAAGAAGACGCGTGTAGGCGGCGACGTACCACTTGCGCGGGATGCGGTGGCGCAGGTCCAGGAAGTCGAGCGCGAGAACCTTCGCCGCCTTTGCACGTCTGGCTGCGAGGTCCGCCTTGACACGGGGAGAGGCATCGAGACCTCCCACCCAGACTTGGTCGAAGTGGGAGCCCAACAAGTCTCTCAGCTCGTCGGGACCAAAGAGATGCACGTGGAACGGGTTCTCGAAATCCGCCGGCGCATTCGGGGTCAGTACGAAGGCCGTACCGGTCGCTGCCAGAACCCGGCTCATTTCCCGCACGTGCAACTCCGGCTCGGTGAAGTGCTCGATCAAGTGCGACGAGCACGCCCAGTCGAAGCTTCCCGTCGCGAGCGCGAGGTCGGTCGCGTTCGTGCAGGCGACGCGAAGGCCCTCTCCGGCGAAACGCTCCCGCGCCTCTCGTGCGGTGCCCGCGTCGTAGTCGACGGCGAAGACGGTGCGACCCTCGCCGTTCATGCGCACCGATTCGAAACCCTCGCCGCAGCCGACGTCGAGGACGAGACCCGGGCCCAGGCGTTCCAGAACGGCCGCGTACCCGGCATCGTGCAAGGCGACGATGGACGCGGGAGTCACCCCTTGCTGCGGTCGCTCACCCGTGAGCCGGGCATGAGACCCCGAGGCATCGGATGCACGTTTCGTAGAGACCGTCTGCACAGCGCTACCTGCCATCATCCCCGTTCGCGCGGTTCGCACAGGCCGTGACAGCACTGCCGCCAGATGAGGTTTTGCTTACACTACCGTGGCCGCCGTGGCTTGAACGTGCTCGGTCGCCAGCGGTTCCGGGTCGTCGGAACGCCACCCATGAGTCAGGATCGGACTCGGGCGTCGCGGTCAGCCGACGCCCTGGGCGGCCCGTTTTGCGTGAAGGATGACGACGACCCAAACTCCCACCGAGACCGCATCTTCGGGCGACTCGTCGAATCCCTCTTCGCGCCGGGGATACCTGTCACGCCTGCGGCTGCGATTCCACGCGGACAGAGCGCCGGATGCAGACGGCGACAGCGGCAGTCCCAGCGACACCGGTCACGGCTGGAGTCGCGTCCGGGATCAGAGGATGCGACGTGCATACGGGCTCGTAGAGCACCTGCTGATCGCCGCGATCGCGTTCGTGCCGGCACTCGTCGTCAAACCCGGGATCGAGACGTCCGACACGAAGACTTATCTGTACCTCGACCCCGGCCGCTTCCTGCACCAGGTGGCGACCATGTGGGACCCGTCGGTGGCTCTCGGGACCGTGACCCACGAGTACATCGGATATCTCTTCCCGATGGGGCCCTTCTTCTGGTTCTTCTCGGGGATCGGTGCGCCGGTCTGGGTGGCGCAGCGCCTGTGGCTGGGCTCGATCCTCTTCGCCGCGGGAGCCGGAACGACGCTTCTCGGGCGGACCTTCAACCTGAGAGCACCGGGGCGCACCGTCGCCGCCCTCGCGTTCATGCTCTCGCCGTACTTCCTGCAGTACGCGGGACGCATTTCGGTGATCCTCCTGCCATGGGCGGGGCTGCCTTTCATGGTCGCGTTCGCAGCCCGGGCGCTGCGTCGAGGCGGATGGAGATACCCGGCACTGTTCGCCCTCGTGGTCGCCGCCACGAGCGGCATCAACGCCAGCTCGATCATCTACGTGGCGGTCGCCCCCGTGCTGTGGCTCGTCTTCGCCGTCGTGGTGCTGCGAGAGACCACATGGGCGAAGGTCGGCACAGCCGCCGCCAAGATGGCGGTCCTCACGGGGCTCACCTGCCTCTGGTGGGTCGTCGGGCTCGTGGTGGAGGCCGGGTTCGGTGTGGACGTGCTCAGGTACACCGAGACGCTGCCCGCGACCAGCGAGACCTCGAGCGCTGCAGAGGTGATCCGCGGTCTCGGCTACTGGTACTTCTACGGAGGCGATCGCCTCGGCCCTTGGACGCAGTCAGCGGTCGTGTACACGCAGCAACTCTGGTTGCTCGCCGTCTCGTACCTCGTCCCGGTGCTCGCGTTCGTCTCGGCGATCTTCGTCCGCTGGCGCGAGCGCACCTACTTCGTCCTCCTCGTCGTCGTGGGGATGGTCCTTTCGGTGGGCGCCTACCCGTACACCGACCCCACTCCCGTCGGCGGAGCATTGAAGAGCTTCATGTCTCACACGACAGCCGGTCTCGCTCTGCGATCGACCGACCGGGCCACTCCGCTCGTCGTCCTCGGTCTTGCGATGTTGCTCGGTGCGGGGATATCTGCGATCCGCGTACGAGTCCCGCTGATGAGCGCTGCCGCTGCGCTTCTCGCGACGGCGGCGATCGTGGCCGCCAACCCCGCGCTGTTCAACGGTGATGCCGAGGTCGCCAGCTTCTTCACCCAGCCGGCCAAGCTGCCCGGCTACGAGATGTCGGCCATCTCGTACCTCAACTCCACGCACCCGGGTACGAGGGTGCTCTCGATACCGGGAGACAATTTCGCCTCGTACCGCTGGGGCGACACGGTCGACACGCCGCAACCGGCGTTCCTCAACCGTCCGTTCGTCACACGCGAGCAGCAGATCATGGGCTCGATCGCAACGGCTGACACCTTGTTCGCGACGGACAACCCGATTCAGTCGGGGACCGAGCAATGGGACTCGCTCGCCCCGATGGCGCGCCTCATGAGTGCAGGGGACCTCCTGGTCGAGTACGACCAGCGCTACGAGCACTATGGGGTGCCCGACCCTCAGGTACTCGCATCCGAGCTGTCCACCACGCCGGCGGGCCTGTCGGGCCCCGTCACCTTCGGGTCACCGCGTCCGAACGTCTCGAGCTATGCGGACGTAGACGGCCGGCTGGTCTCCCTGACACCGGCGCAGAGCAACTCGTGGCCGTCGCCGCTCGTCGACTACACGGTCGACGACCCTCGTCCCATCACCCGCGCGGAGTCGGATGCCGGTTCCATTCTCGTGGCGGGGGACGCGACGGCCCTCGAGGAGATGGCGGGCCTCGGCATGCTGGACACCGACAGTGCCATCTACTACTCGGGGAGCCTCGACGAGAACCCCCAGGAGCTTCAGCGGTTGGTGGCTGACGGCGCCTCGCTCGTACTGACCGACACGAATCGCAAACAGGCCTTTCGCTGGGACACCATCACGGCGAACTCCGGGTCCACGGAGACCCCCTCGCAGGACACCGCAGGAAGCGACCCGAGCGATTTCCCGATCGAGCTGTTTCCCGGGCGCGCCCGGAAATGCGAAGACGACCGCCTCCTACGTCGGCGCTGTGAACGTCACCGCTTCCTCCTACGGAAATCCCGTCTCGTACACGCCCGAATCCAGCGCTTATGGCGCGATCGACGGCAACGTCGACACGAGCTGGAACACCGGAACTCTCATGTCGGATCCGGTCGGGCAATGGTGGCAGGTCTCGTTCGCAAATCGTGTGTCGGCCAACCAGGTGAACCTGGTTCAGCGTCAGAACGGCGTCATCTCCCGCTGGATAACGAAGGTCACCTTGAGCTTCGACGGTGTGCGCTCGGAGACCGTCGACCTCGGTCCTTCTTCGCGGACGACCACCGGTCAGGTAGTCACTTTTCCTGCGCGGCATTTCAAGACATTGCGCGTCACTATCGACTCGACGAGCGACGACCACATGTCACCGGCCTCGGCAACGGGCGTCGGTTTCGCCGAGGTGGAGATCCCCGGGCAGCACGTCACCCAGGTGGTCCAGATGCCGAGCGACCTTCTCGACGCCGCCGGAAGCTCCTCTCTCGGCAACCGGCTGACGGTCGTCATGTCGCGCGACAGGGTGTCGGGTTACTCCACGCCCGTCCGAAGCGATCCCGAGACGAGCATCTCGCGCGAGTTCTACCTACCGACCGCGCGGTCATTCTCGTTGTCGGGTGGTGCCAGTCTCTCGAGCCTCATACCCGACGACGAGATCGACCGTCTCGTGGGTAGGCCGACCTTGAACGACGGAGGGATCGAGGCCTACTCGAAGAGCCGGTTGCCCGGAGATCTGGCGGCCAATGCTTCGGCTGCGGCCGACGGAGACAACTCCACCGTCTGGCAACCGGGCTTCGGCTCTCAATACCAAGAGGGCGACTGGCTGGAGTACGACCTCGCGCGGCCGGTCACGTTCGGGGACCTCACCCTGGCGATAGTCGCGGACCACCGGCATTCGGTTCCCACGTCGGTCACAGTGAGCACGGAGAACGGCAGTCGCGCAGTCGAGTTGCCGCATGTGGCCGATCAAGGGTCTGCGGGCTCGGTCGTGACGGTTCCGTTGAGCTTTCCTGCGCTCGCCGGCCGAGACATTCGCATCACCGTCACCGGTGTGCGCCAGGAGAGCACGACCAATTTCTATGCGCCCACCCCGGTAGCCCTTCCGCTCGGGATCGCAGAGGTGGGTATTCCAGGGGTGACCGCCGCGGCTGTTCCTCCCGCGCTTCCCGGTTCGTGCCAGTCGAACCTGATCACGATCGACGCTCGACCCGTGAGTGTTCGAATCGCAGGCCCGGCGGCTACCGCACTAGACGGGGGCGAGGTCTCTTTGGTGCCGTGCGGGCCCGACGCGGCGGGGATCACCCTCGGACCCGGTGACCACGTGGTCCAGACGGCGCTCGGCCATTCGACGGCCACGGGATGGGAAATCGACGACTTGACGCTCGATTCGGCCGCCGGCGGAGCGCCCGAGGCGACGGCCGCGACGGCGGCGGTGTCTTCGGGGCCGGTGGCGCTGCCGGCCACACAGCCAGGGCCGGCGCCGGATGTCTCTGTGATCGCGGAGTCGGACACGAGGCAGAACCTGAGCGTCTCCGGCGCGAGGGGTCCCTTCGAGCTGGTCCTAGGCGAGAGCTCGAACGCCGGTTGGACAGCTCGGGCCTCGTCGGGGGCGACGGGAAAGAGCGTGGACCTCGGCAAGCCGCAGCTCGTCGACGGGTTCGCGAACGGTTGGCAAGTGACACGAGCAGACCTGCGACAGCTCGGTGTAGCGCAGGGAGCGACATTCGACGTGTCCGTGGACTGGACCCCGCAGAGCTGGGTCTGGGTCGCTCTCGTGATATCGGGTGCCGCGCTCTTTCTATGTGTCTTGCTTGCCGTGGTGGGAAAGCGCCAGCGGATGTGGCTGGCGAGGCGCTTCGGACTCTTTCTCGAAGGCGTCCTCGGTCACGTCTTCAAGCGGCCGAAGCATTCCGCACACAGGGCCGCCGGGGGCGTCATCGAGGGCGGGTCGACCGAGGACGGCCCGGAAGAGTCCGAGATCATCTCAACCGACCCGATCGCGCCGGTGCTCGCTTCCCCGATCAACGACGTAGGCAGGCGTCCGAGGGTGTGGATCGTCCTCATCGTCTCGGTGCTGACGGGGCTCGTCGTAGGGGCTGTCACGACTCCGGCGGCGGGCGCCGTGGCTTTGGGAGTCGCGGCCGCGGCGATCTTCTTCCGCAGGGCGCGGGGTCTCGCGACGCTTGCCGCAGTCGGATTCATCGTGGCAGCAGGAGCGAACGTGGTATCCGGCCAGGTGACGCACGCTCTACCCGAGAGCTCGAACTGGCCGGCCGCTTTCCGCACGGCCGGCTGGCTCACGTGGTTCGCGGTGGTATCGCTCGGAGTGGACGCAGTCGTAACCAGTGCACGCCGGAGGCGTCCCAAGCGGGCTCCTGAACGGCCCTGAGCGAGGCCCCCTTGCGCCTACCGGTCTCTGCGGTGGGTCTCCCTGGAGACGAATCGAGGGGCGCGTCGCTCACGCGCCTGCGCTTGGCCGACGAGAGCCCTCAGGGTCGATGCCGCGGTCGCATCCCATGTGTAACGAAGAGCGTGCTCCCGCGCGGCGCTGCCCATCCTGCGGCGAAGCTCTGCGTCCGCGATCATGCGTGACATCGCCGCGGCGAATTGCTCGGCTCCGTCGGCCAGGAGGCCCGTTTCCCCATCGAGGACCGCGTCGCGGTGGCCTGCGATCCGTGAGGCGACGCCCGGGGTCCCGCAGGCGCCCGCTTCGGTGAGGGTCATGCCCCATCCCTCCCTTTGAGAGGTCGAAGCCACCATCCACGCCTCGCGATAGAGGGACCGAAGCGCCGCGTCCTCGAGACGACCGGGAAGATCCAGCCAATCGACGGCATCCGCCTCCCGGCGCATCGCCTCGAGGCGGTCACGCTCGTAACCCTCCCCGACGATCACCGCCCGGAGGCTCGGATGTTCCTTGCGGGCAAGGCACAGTGCCTCGATCAAGAGGTCGAAGCGCTTGACGGGAACGAGACGCCCCACGGCCACGACGAGCGGGTCGTTCGAACGAGATCCGCCCGGCGTGAAGGACGGGTCGACGCCCGGAGCCACGACTCGGACCCGGCGCGCCGGAAGGTGAAGCATCGAGACGATCTCGTCACGCGACGACTCCGACAGCGTCACGACGGCGCTGCGGCGGTAGAGCAAGGGAGCGATCGTGGACTCGATGGTGTTCCCGAGTGCCGCCATCGATCCCGGAAGCACCATCTTCCACATCTCCGCGTGGACGTGATGGAGGAACACGATGCTCGGTCCCCGGAACCATAGAGGTGAGAAGAAAGGCATGCCGTTCCATACTTCGACCAGTGCGTCGCTGCGCCGACGAGAGCGCATTCCGTCCCACGCGACCGCCGGGAACACGAGGTACCGCCCGTTGCGACGTACCACGTGATAACCGCAACGCTCCGTGAGTGCGGAGCGCCCCGCGACCGCAGACGACCTGAAGGTCACGTCGAGCCCTGCCTGCGCCCAAGCCGAGGCGATGCGATGTGAATGGAGCTCCGACCCGCCAGCCTCGGGGTCGTCGAGATCGCGCCATGCAACGAGCTGGACGCTCTTGATTCCCGCCCGGTGGGCGTCGGCCACGAGCTGTGCGCACTCATCCGGAGGATGCCGTCGCGGCGCGGTCGCGGGCGGGGGCTCCCCGAGGTCGAACCGCCGCAACGTAGAGAGGGATTCGAAAGGCGCCCCGTCCTCGTAATCCTCGGGCTCCGCGAAGTCCTCGGCGGCCCTCATGTGACGAATCGTCCTTCCAGCGATCGAGATGACCTGCGCGTGTGGGTAAGGGCGAAGGCGAACGCGGTCGCGGCTGCGAGCAGACCCTGCACGGCCAAGTCCGCCGTCGCTGTTGCATGGGGCTTTCCGTGGGCTGTGGACAAGACGAAGGTCGCCACCACCGCCCCGACGAGAAGAAGGCCACCTATCCAGCGCTGTCCCGACGCCAGCAGGTAGAGAGTGAGGATCACGGTGAGGCTCAAGAAGACCATCGCCAGGGCGAGGAACCCGAAGGCCGAATGAGCTGACACGTATCGGGCCGAGAACACGAGCGACAAGAGGCGTTGCGGGAACGCCACCGCGGCCACGATGAGCGCTGTGCCCGGCACGGCCAAGACGAGCAGCGTCACCAACAGCTGTCGTAACGCATGGTTGCCACGGTGCCATTCGATGGCAGCCTCGGGCAGCAGATAGCCACCGAGCGCCGTGGCCCCGAACACGAGGGCCTTGCTGGCGACGGAGATCGCGGCATACGGACCGGAGAACCTCGGCGCCTCTCGCCCGAGGACGATCACGTCCACGTTCTGGAGATACGCGAGGAGCGCCATCGCGAACAGGGCACTGCCCACTTCCACGAAGATCCGCCCGGTGCGGAGCCGCCCCGCGCCGCGGCGCGCGTTCAGGCCCCGCATCCCCTTCACGGGTCTCGTGAGATCCTGTTCGATTCGGAACCGGGTCGCCGTGCCGCGGCCGTCCGAGAATCGCCAGCTCCGGTTGGCGGTGACCCTTGCATGCGCGGCCGTCAGAACCTCCGCGACGAGGATCCCCCATGCAGCTCCTGTGACACCGAGCCCTGCACCGACCAGACACAACACGCACAGCGTGCGGACCCCCCCTTCGACCACGAGGTTGGCCGAGAGGGTGCGGTACGCCTGCCGGGCCTGGAGAAGCCCACGATCGATGCACAGAAGGACCCACGCCGATCCGGCGGCGACCGCAGCGAAAACCCCTAGCGGCGCAGGGATCGAAAGAGCATGTGCCAGTTCCCCGCGTGCAGCGAAAGCCGCCACACACACGAGACACAGAACCGTCGTGGCACGACCGCGCACCCGATGGGCCCACCCGGCGACGGCACCCACGTCGGCGTTCACCACCGTGGCCGTCGCCGCGTCGGACCACCGCCACGACTACTGCGGTGCCCGGCATCGATACGACCAGGAAGACACTCGTCAGCTGCGCGAGCGCGCCATATCCGCGTGTGGTGAGCAGCCGGGCCACGAGCAGGGTGACCACCACGTTCGCGCCGTTGGCCAGGAAGCCGGCGATCGCGACGGGGCCCGCGTCCCGAAAACCGGAAACGAGACCTGCGGCATGCGGACGCGAGAACCCGGGACGTCCGCTGCGTAGTCCGTCCTTGGCCACCGGCTCCGCAGGGAGCTCGGTGCGAGGCTCGGGTGTAGGGCGCGGCGCCAGCGCCAGACCTCCCGGCGGGGCCTCCAACGAGATTTCTACAGGCTCGACCTGGAGGGGTTCGTGATCCTGGTCGACGGCGTCGCCGAAAGTCACCGCCCCCTGGTGCTCCAGCATCCCAGCCACGCTAGCGCCGGCCCCCTCAGGACCTGCTGCTTTCATGACCTGCGGATTCGAGAGGCACCCTTGCGCCGCTGACCCGATGACCGGCTCGGGGCCGGGAAATCGTCATCGGTTGTCGCTTCGCGTGCCGCTTCGTGACTCGTCGTGGGAGAAGCCGAGCGCGACCAGCCGAGGAAGGACGCTGTGCTGGAGCAGCAGGCCTCCTTCTACCGAGACGTGGACACCGTCGGGCCATCGGACATCCACTCCGTCGACCTCTTGTGCGTAATGGCCGTCGGGGTCGAGCAGCGTGTTCAGGTCGATGAGTGAAACCTCATGAGGGTCGGACCACGCTATGCGCCGCAACAAATTGTTGTAGGCGTCGACGCGCGAGGGAAGGTTCTCCGGGAACACGGATCCGTCGGAGGCCTCGACCGGCGGGTCGGAGTAGGGCATCGTGAGAAGCACGACGGACGCTCCCTCCGACGATAGGACCCGCACCATGTCCTGCAGCTCGGCGGTGAGGTGCGTGTTCCAGTCTGCATCCCCGATGTGGGTCCAGTGGCCGTCATAGAACCGGTTCATGATCTCCCAGCGCCCCAGGAGCACCGTCACCACGTCGGGGTCGTAGCGACGCACGAGCTTCGCCCAATCCCCTCGCCATCCTCTGCAGTTATCGGAAGCCTTGACCCTTTGGCCTTCGAACTCGATCGTCTCTCCGGGGTCGAGGTCGCATGCGAGCTGTGTTCCCTGCCCTGTGCCCTTTGCCGTGACGAACTCGACGCCATAGTTCCGGGAGTAATACGAGAGACCCATGAAGAGAGTCAGGGCGACCGAATCGCCGACCATGAGCGACAGGACCGGGTGATTCCTCGTCAGGGCAGGGCGGTACGGAGTCGCGGTTGCGGGACGAGTTGCTCTCGCCAGGGAGGCTCCGGCGGGCGCCGGCCCGACGCTCACGACCATCACCGCGCCGCTCACCGCAACGGCCGCCGCCAAGAAAGCGGTTGCCGGTGCTCGCCAGGATCTGAACAGGCGCCCTTCTCTGACCGGCTTCTCCAAGAGCTCGAACGAGGTGGTCGCCGCGGTGAAAGTAAGGGCGAGCCGTGCGAGAAGAAGCTCCGGGCCGGAAAGACCGGTGTGCGCGTGGTCGAGAATCAACGCGGCTGGCCAGTGATAGAGGTACACGCCGTACGAGATCCGTCCGACGTAGCGCAAAGGCCGAAGCGAAAAAGCCTTGCCAAAGAACGATTCAGGGACGGTGATCACCGCCAATAACACGAGGGCGACGGCGACGGCGACGAGGAAGAAGCCCCCTTCGTAAAGGAAGGAGCCCTGTCCGTTCGTCGCGTGGAACGCCCAGCCGACGAATCCTGCGCCGGCGAGCCCCAGAAGAAGAATGGCCCCCCTCCTGCCCCTCGAGCGGCTCCAGCGTTCCGGTAGCGCACGCCACTGCGAAGCCGCTCCGATCGCGCCCAGGAACGAGCCGACCAGCAACGCCTGCACGCGTGTGTCGGAGCCGTAGTAGAGCCGGTCGAGGGAGAAGCCCGCAGCGTGCATCGAGACCATGAGCACCGCAGATGCCACCGCTCCGACGGCCGCTGTGCGCGCCAGCGCCACTCTCCCGTAGCGCCTGAGAACGACGAGCGCAACCACCGGCCAGATCAGGTAGTACTGCTCCTCCACGCCGAGGGTCCACGTGTGGAGCAAAGGCGAGGGCGCAGACGCGTGTGCGAAGTAACCCTGGCCCGAGAATATGAAATGCCAATTGGCGACGTAGAAGATCGTCGACAGTTCGTCCCCTCTTATCGCCGACAAATCGAGTTGGGCGGCGTCGAATCGGGCGTACAGCACGACCGCAACCAGGAGGACGAACAGAGCCGGGAACAGACGTCTCGCCCGGCGCGTCCAGAACGCACCGAGACCGATGGCACCGGTGCGCTCGCGCTCGCGGACCAGGAGCGAAGTGATCAGGTATCCCGAGAGCACGAAGAACACGTCTACGCCGAGGGACCCACCCCCCATCCCGGGTGCTCCGAAATGGAAGGCGAGCACCGCCAGAACCGCGAAGGCGCGTATTCCGTCGAGCCCTGCGGTCCGCGAGGAGGGCACCGTCACGATCGATCGGTGGCGTTTTCGAGCACGCACTCGGGTACCGCGAGGGCGACGCGCGAGTCGTACGAAGAATCGGTGGCAGTCGACGTGTGGGAAGCCGGCACGCACGAGCTCAGTGCGTTCGGCGAGAGGCCGAGCGGCGACCTGTTCCCCAATCCGTGCCAGACCCAGGCACCATCCTCGTAACGGGGAAGGCGCCCGAGCACGGCAGTGAAGAAGCCCACGGCGTAGATCGGGTCCCGTCCGACAGGTGTCACGACCACGACGTCCACTGAGCGGCGGACGAGCGTCGACCGGACCATCGTCACGGTGTTGCGGTTCGCCTGAGGAAGTTGGCTTCCCAAGCCGAGTGACAGATCGTCGAGGACCACCTCCGTCCCCTTGAACGGAGAGACCGCGGAGCTGCTGCGTCCGTTCGCTCCGGGGACGATCGCGTATCCGCTGACTATCCGAAAGCGAAGATCGTCTTCGGCCTCCCAAGCCATGGCCTGCGAGAGGCCCGAGGACGGATAGGGATAGGTGAGGACGGTGGTCCCAGGCTTGAGGTGCCTGGCGGCATCCTTGAACCACTGCGGGACGGGAGACCGGTGCAAGGTGAACGGCAGCGAGTAGGAGACTCCTATGGGCACGATCGTGGCCGCTGTGGCAGCCGTCAACAGGGTTCCGAGGATCACGGTGTTCCGAGGCCGACTCCTCGGCAGTGAAAGAAGGTGCATCGATCTGCGCCGATCGGTCACGGTCCGGGCGAAAATCCACAAACAATCCGCGGAGATCGCCAGGAGCATCGCCGCCGCGAAGACGGCAAGAGCGGAGAATCGAACGGGGATGATCTGGCCGAAGGGCGGAATGTGCCAGATGGCGTGGAAGGGAAGCCAGATCCTGTCTGTTGAAGCACTCCGCGGAACGAGATACGGCCCGAGCGACAAGGACCAAGCGGCAACGGCGATTACGAGCATCACGATCCCGAGCCGGTTGCGCGCCCACAGAATGGCGCCGAGTGCGATGAACAAGAGGACGCCTATGCCGAGGAAGGTCACCGGAGGCCCGGCTGGGCCGTAATACCCGGAGAGCTGGAGCAGCGCGGCGCTGTGGTTCACCCCGGGGCCGGCACTCACTATCCCCGAGGCGGCGCCACCGAATCCCGGTGTTCCGGGCCATGCAAGCCCGACCACCCGCCTCGGTCCCGCGAACGTGAACCACAGCGGATAGGCGAGCAGGATGCCGGCCACGACGGCTGCCGACGCGAATCCGGTCGCGACCTCCCGCCGGAGCTCCCGGGCCCGACGGGGGGCGACGAGCGCGCAGCACAGCACCGCCGCGGCTCCGACGACGATCGACATTGCGAGCAGCTCGGTTCCCGTGAAGAACTGCAGAACCGTCAGCAGACCGAGAGCAGCGCCGTTGACGGCAGGTCTTCGTCTGCGCGTCACGAACAAGTCATGAAGGCACAAAAAGACGAGCGGTGGGTAGAACGCCCACAACAGGAAGAAGTGCCCGATGGGTTCGCTCGCCACGATCGACGGCGAGAATCCGTAGAGAGCGGCGGCGATCACCTGCCCCGGGACGAAGGTGGTGACCTTGCGCAACGCGAGGAACATGCACCATCCCGAGAGGACAGGGGCGACCGTGACCGCGACGTTGAAGCTGGCGATAGGCCCCCAGATCCAGGTGACCGGGGCCAGAAGGAGCGCGAAAGCGATCGACGAGGTGTTCACGAGCATGTTGGCTCCCCCTGTCCGGCGAAGATCGCGTTCGACAGAAAAGGGTTGTGCAGATGCGCGATCGCCCACGGGGTCCAGGCCAGGTACCACACCTCTTCGGCAGGATCGCCGCAGTTGCATGTCAAGGTCGAAGTGGGATGTCCAGTGATCCAGACGTGCCACCACATGAACACCGAGATCAGGAGGAAGGCCCCTACCAAGCCCACGTGAAGCGCGACTAGCCGCCGACGAGAGGTGGTGTGTCGTGTTATCTGGCTCGGGCTGTCACGTCCGTGCGGTTTCGAAGTGCGTCTCGTCGCCGGAACGGGCGACACGTCAGGTACTCGGGTGATCGTCGGGGCACGGCGAGCCCGAAAGCCCGACAGCTCGCGCAAAGCGCGGGTCCCTGGTCCATGCACCGGTCGACCAGTCCTGAGAAGGGCGGGACAACCCGAACATGTGCGACATGTCGGCGAGCAGGGCGTCGGCGTAGCGAGCAGCCCCGGCCGGACAGAGGTGCACGTTGTCCACCATCCTCACCCTCACCCAATCGTGCGGAGGCGGGGTTGGCTCCGTTCCCGCCCCGGGGAGCCAGGCGCTGTAGTGCCCGTCGAGCTCGACGGCGGGAGCGAGAGGGAAGTACATGACTCTGCCGGGGAATAGAGCTGGCAGTCTTGCGACAAGTGAATTCCACTTCTTGACTCCGGTCACCTCCACGGCGGTGCGGGCATGCTCTTCGGATGTGTCCAGAGCCGACAAGACGGGTCCCGGCATCGGGAACTGTTGAAAGACGACGCCCCTCACCCCGTCGCCGGGAGCCAGCAGAACGTTGACGAACTGTTCGAGTTGATCCTCGTAACGCGTCGGCTCGGAGAGCGCGAGGCCGTTGTCCCAACTCCACATGGCGATGACGATCTCGGGACGGACCTCGGCAACCGCGGCCGCGACGTCGTGACGCCAGTTCGCGTCCGTCGAGAGTCCCCATCCGGGAAACGCCCGATCGACCACTTGGACTTGACCGGTCGAGCCGAGCGCCGCCTGGACCGCCGGTGCCTCGACGTACATCACGGAGTCGCCGAGGAGCATCACCCTGAGCGGACCGCCCGGAGCGCGGGACCGCGAGGGGGCAGCGAGCGAAATCGGCTTCTGGCCCGAGAGGCCACCCGCGCCCGGAACGTTCGACAGTGACGCCACCTGCAGCGAGGGAGAGAGGGTGGAGGCGGCCGCAGGCAGGGTTGCCGCAAGCGCCACGGCGGACGTCACCACCATCGCAAGGGGTGCGACGGCCACGCGGGCGATCCGAGGAAGCGAGGTGAATCGAGCGCGCCGAACGGGTCGCTCGACTGCGTAGTAGCTGATCGTGGCGAGGCACAGCGTCACAGCGACGCGCGAAGCGTTCAGACCGAGGCCGCTGAGCCCGGTGCGCGCCGAGGTGAGCTCGACGATCACTGGCCAGTGCCACAGGTAGAGCCCGTACGAGATCTTGCCCAGCCAGCGCAAGGGTCGCAGATTCAGGATCGAGCCGAGCACTCCCCCACGTTCCTGACGGACGTCAGCTATTACCGCTGCAGCGGCCAGCGCGCAGAGGAGAAAACCACCTTCGAACATCCACCTGGGCGGTCCGTTGACGCCCGATGCGCGCCACCAGCAGATCGCCAGGACGAGAGCGCCGATGACTCCCACCAGATGCAGAAGTCGCCGCCGGGTTGCGACGGGATCGGGACGGAAGGCGACCATCACGGCGAGGGTCGCTCCGACGAGAAGATCGAACGCCCGCGTGTCGGTGCCGTAGTAGAGCCTGTCGACGCCAGCGCCGTGTAGCGACAAGGCCGCCATCCATGCGGCCGAGAGGAGGGAACCGCCGGCTGTTATAGCGATGGTTCGCGCTCTCCACCTGACCGCGCGCGGACTGTGCCGGCGCAGGACGACGAACAGGACGAGGGGCCACAGAAGATAGAACTGCTCTTCGATGGCCAGCGACCACGTGTGCTGGAGTGGCGAGGGACTCGCGAACTGCGCGAAGTACGGCTGGTGCGCTATCAGCAGGTGCCAGTTGGCGACATAGAAGACCGTCGCCAGAGCGTCAGCCCTCAGTTGCCCAAGGTCGGCGCCGGCTCCCCCGCCCCAGACCGTGACGAAGACGCACAGCGCCAAGAGCATGACGAGGAGACCGGGGAGCAGACGTTTGATCCGGCGTGTCCAGAACGCGGCCAGCCCAAGGTGTGCGGAGGTCCCCCATTCCTCGACCAACAACCCGGTGATGAGGAAGCCGGACAGAACGAAGAAGAGGTCGACGCCGAGATAACCACCCCCGGCCCAGTGGTAGCCGAGGTGGTACGCGATCACCCCCGCGACGGCGACCGCCCTGAGCCCGTCGAGGGACGGAAGGTAGCGACCCGCGACCGCGCGACCAGAAGCCTCCGGGATGCGAATGTTCCCCCCTTGGCCCGGGCGCACCCGCTGATGCTGCCCGTTCACCCCCCGCTGCAAAGGAGCCGAGCGTGACCGGGGCAGGTCCGAGGCTCCACCCACACGTGCATGGATCGAATTTTGGCACCCAAGGCCACCGATGTGGCGCGACACCGAAAAGGCCCCGGGGTCCGTGGCCCGGGCGAGCGCCTCCGGCTTCGAGCCGACAGCGTCGTCACGACGGTCAGTCCGTAGCCGGGATCGAGCGACGGCTCGGCAGGATCGGTGCCTCGCGGCCGGTGCCCGTTGTCACCTTGGCGCTGTTTCTGGAGGAGATCGAGTCCGGGCGCAGCGCCTTTTCCTCCTGGTACTCCTCGTCGACGTTGACGGCCCATATGTCGTGGCGCGCGTCGTGGACGATGTTCTCGACGGTGAGCATCGCCGTGTACATCGAATGATCCTGGTTGTTGTACTTGTGCATTCCGTTGCGTCCGACAGCGTGCACGTTGGGAACCTCGTCGGCGATCCAGTGCCTGATCGTGTCGACCGCTTCCCGGTAGGTGTCGTCGTACACCGGATAAGCCTTCGGGATCCGCACCACGTATCCGCGTTCCACCTTCGAGGCCTCGGTCAATCCGATGGCCTCGAGCTCCTTGGACGCCATCTCGACCAGTTCGTCGTCGGCCGAATTCCAGAGATGATCACCCTCCGTGACCCAGTACTCGAGCCCTAGACAGGTGCGTCCATCCTTCACGAGGTAGGGAGACCACGAGGCGAAGTTCTGGACGCGACCGACGGTGACGTTCGGGTCGTGAATGTAGATCCAGTTGTCCGGGAACCCCGCTTCTTCTGGAACCACGAGCGCCACGGTGAGAAAGTCGCGGTAGTGCAGGGCATCAGCGGCGTCGAGCACTTCGCGCGGCGCAGGAGGATCGAGGGCGCGCGCCAGCTCGGAAAAGGGCATCGAGGAGATCACGTGATCGGTCTCGATGGTCTTCAACGTGTGTTCGTGTTCGTAGACGACGCCGAAGGTGCTTCGCGAAGACCTCCGGATGGAAACGACCCGGCTGTCGAACTGCACCACGCCTCCGGCAGCCGTGACCAGATCGGTGCACCGCTCCCACATCATCCCCGGGCCCAACTTGGGGTACTGGAACTGCTCGATGAGGCTCGTGACCTGCTTGGAACGGTCGCGCCCTCCCAAGAGCTTCGACCGGACGGGCTCCCAAACCGCATTGAAGAGCGACATTCCCTTGATGCGCTGGGCGCCCCAGTCAGCTGAGATCTCCGACGCGGGAACCCCCCACACCTTCTCGTTGTAGGTCTTGAAGAAGTGCGCGTAGAGACGGCGCCCATAGTTGGCGACGATGTAATCCTCGAGGCTGCGCAGCTCCTTAGGCGGGCGAAGCCGCACCCACAGGTACGAGAACATGCATCGGACAGCCTCCATGAGTCCGAGGTTGCGTAGAGCGTTCATCGGCCGGATCGGATAGTCGTAGAACTTGCCGCCGTAATAGATGCGGCTCATCCGGGGTCTCAGGAGAAAGTCTTCGTCGGGCAGGATCTCGTGCCACAGGTCCTCCACGGGCTGGACCTTGGTGAAGAAGCGATGACCCCCGATGTCAAAACGCCAGCCGTCGCGTTCGACGCTCCGGCTGATGCCACCGACGACTTCGTCCGACTCGAGGACCACCACGGGCCGTTGCGCCTTGGTGAGCTGATAGGCCGCCGTGAGACCGGCCGGACCCGCGCCGATCACGACGACGGGCGTGCCCAGCGCTTGCTCGGATCCCATCGGCGCTGGAGCGTGGGACGTCTCTTCTTCGGCTCCCACGCTGGACACTGAGGGTGCAGGTTATTGCATCGCCGGGCGAGCTCCGGGGAGCCGCCGTTCAGGGAACGTACGCATTCAGGAACGCGAGCAACGCGTAGCCGAGCATCGCCGACGCCGACAGGACGAGGACGGGGCGTTCCACCCGTGGACTCGCGGTCAGGCAAGCCCCGGCAAGCACGAGCGGAAACGCCGACAACGCGTAGCGTTCGAATCCGTCGAGGTTGGAAGCCGAGAGCGACACCGCGACGACAGCTGCGGCGAAGACCCCGTATGAGGATGGCCACAAGCGGAAGCTGACGACGAGGAGGACCAACGCCACCACGACCCAGGGCAGGTGCAACGCCGTCCCGAGGTGGTGTCCGTGGACGAGCAAAGACGCGTCGTGCACGAGGGTCCTGACGGGATCGGCAAAAGCCCCCCGGTGCGCACCCTGCTCCTGGATCTGAAGCGGTGTGAACGTGCCGCCGTACCGCCAAGCGACCCACCCGAGATAGGCCCCGAAGCCCACCGCCGGTGCTGCCACTGCGGCGAGCCGTCCGAGCCGGTTCGTCACCGATGCAGGGCTCCAGTCGCGTGAGATCTCGACGAGTGCGGGAAGCACTAGCAGTACCCCGAGGGGCCTGCACGTTCCCGCCAGCAGACCGAGTCCGGCTGTCCACCACCAGCGCTTGGTGCGAAGGGTGAAGAAGGTGCCGATCGCGAGGAGGAGGAAAGTGCTCTCGGCGTAGCCCATCACCAGTGTGAAGGCGGGAGGTGCCAAACAGAGGAGCCACGCCGCGCGTCGCGCCAGAAAAGGGTCGCGCTTTTCGCGTCTCACGAGCAGGGTGAGCCAGAACGCAGCGAACAGCGTGGACAGGTTCGCTATCAGCAAGAGTGAGGTGCCCGCGCCCAGGCCGGGGACGACTGACAGCGCCTTCGTCAGAGCCGGGACGAGAGGAAAGAACCGCAGGGATGCGTGGCCGGCTCCCCAGTACCCGTGTTTGGCGATCGACTCGTACCACCCGGCGTCCCAACCGAGAAGGCCTTGCCGGGCTCTGGACGCGACCGCCTGCGATGTGCTCTTACCCGATGCCACGAGATGGGCGAAGCCGAGCGCGCCGGCGACGAGAGCGCGCGAGACGACCCACGGCCAAAGCGCGGTGGAGAACGCCCAAGCGGCCGTGCGCTCGCTCTCGGAATGTTTCGAGATGCCTTCAGACGCAGAGCCGGCGCCCGGATCGTCGTACGTCTGTGTCCGGCGCATCTCCACGACGTGCTGGCCTCCAGGGTCGACCGACTTTACCGGCCTTGCCCGATGGACAACGGTGACCGCAGGTGACCGTTGTCGCGACACGTGCCGTCTACGATGGTTCGGGATTTTCGTTGAACTCCGTGGTTGGCGCGGACTTCAGCTCCGCGATTTGGGGGGCCCACCGGGTGTCCAGTCTTGGTTGATCGTTACGACCGCCGGACGTTCCTGACTCGAAGCGCCGGAGGAGCGGCAGCCCTTGCCATCGGCGGCCTCGGAG
Organism: uncultured Acidimicrobiaceae bacterium; assembly: GCA_963737015.1. GTDB lineage: Bacteria > Actinomycetota > Acidimicrobiia > Acidimicrobiales > UBA8190 > CAVTQZ01. Next base: position 1,045,934 of record CAVTQZ010000001.1, read on the forward strand.
GTTCGGCCCTCCTCGGTGGCTGTGGGGGTTCGGCTCCTTCGTCTTCCCGCCTGAGTCGGAGCGCGGGCATTGGCATCGGACGCCCCCGGCGCGGCGGAACGATCTCCGTCGGCATGAACTCCGAGATCGACGGCTTCCTCCCAGCGCAGGACCACTTCGACAACACGGGGCTCACCTACGCCACGACCGTTTTCGATTCGCTCACCAAGGTGGCAGCCGACGGAACCGCCCGTCCGTACCTGGCGGAGTCGATCACACCTAACGCCGACATGACGGTATGGACGATCACGTTGCGCCCGGGCGTCTTGTTCCACGACGGTTCGGCCCTCGACGCGCAAGTCGTGGTCGCAAACTTCGAAGCTTTCCGTCAGTCCTCGCTCACGAGCCAGGCATTCGGCCCGATAAGAGCCGTGCGATCCACCTCCGCCATGGAGGTCGAGGTCACCGCAGACGAGCCCCTCGTGGCGTTTCCCCACTATCTGGCAACCCAGGTCGGCTATATCGCGGCGTTGTCCCAGCTCCAGGACCCGCATGGCTCCCAGAAGCCGGTAGGCACCGGGCCATTCAAGTTCGTTTCATGGGAACCGAACGACCACTTCACCGTGACCCGAAATCCCGCGTACTGGCGCAGCTCGCTTCCATACCTCGACTCGATCACCTTCAAGCCGATCACCGTGGACACGTCGCGTGAGTCTTCGCTTCGCTCGGGCACGATCGACCTGATGGTCTCACACGACCCGAATGTGATCGCGGCCTTGCACGACAACGCGTCATTCCGACAAGTCGACGACCTGACCAGCTCCATCGGTCAGCCGGACATCGATTTCATCTGCCTCAACACCTCGGCGCCGCCTCTTGACGACGTCATGGTTCGCAGGGCTCTGGCAAACGCGACGAACGGGAAGGAGCTGAACAAGCTGTTCGGCGCGGGAGTCACGCCGACGACGAGCTCTCTCTTCCCGGCCGGCTCACCGTACAGACCGAAGAACAACGGATACCCCTCGTACGACCTGAACGAGGCGAAGCGTCTCGTGGCGGCAGCTGCACAGAACCACGGCGGGAGCATCCGCGTGACGCTCGGCGACATCCCGGACCCCCGCCAGAGCGAGATCCTCCAGGCGCTTCAGAACATGTGGGGCCAAGCCGGTATCCAAGTCTCGCTGAGCCAGGTTCAACAGGTCACGTACATCGACAACCTCGTCACGGGGCAATTCCAGGCCTACGCCGACGAGCAGTTCTCGGCATCCGATCCCGACCTGAACTACGTCTGGCTGAGCCCTACGACCGCATCGGGCCCGATAGCGCTCAACTTCGCACGAAACCGTGACGCGAGGATCGAAACGGCGCTGCAACAAGGCAGGACGAGCTCCGATCCACAGGCCAGAGCCGAGGCCTACCAGCGTGTCGACGAATTACTGGCGGAGGATCTGCCTTACCTGTGGGTGTCGCGAGCGCCCTGGTCCATGACGGCGACCACGAAGGTCACGAACTTCGCCGGGCCCACGCTTCCGGACGGAACAAGGGCGGAGGGTTTTCGGGCCGGGACCTTCACACCGACCGAGATCTGGCTCACCGCCTGACATGGACTCACTCCGGCGCTACGTGTTGACGAGGTCAGTGCAGCTCGTTGCCATCATCTTCCTCATCTCCGTCCTCACGTTCCTCCTGGTTCATCTACTGCCGGGAGACCCGACGTTGGCGATACTCGGGCCGAACGACACGCCGGCGGCGCGCCATGAGCTTCTCCACCAACTCGGGCTGAACCGTTCGCTTCCGCTCCAGTACTGGACCTGGATCCGCAACGTCGTCCGTGGAGACCTCGGCTCCTCGTTCCTCACGCACCAGACAGTCGCGAACGCGATCGCTGTGGCACTGCCGATCGATCTCGAGCTGATCGTCGTGTCGCAGCTGATGGCGTTCGTGGTTGCGATCCCACTGGCCCTCGTTGCGAGCAGCCGGCCCAGCCGGCTCTTCGATCGGATCGCCACCACCTCGACGTTCGGAATGCTCTCGATCCCGACCTTCGTGGTTTCCGTCGTGCTCGTGCTCTTGTTCGCGATTCAGGTCCACGCATTCCCAGCGACAGGCTTCTCGCGGCTGTCACAGGGCTTCGGCCAGAATCTGCGCTCGGTCATCCTCCCGTCGATCGCGTTGGCGCTCGGGTCCGTGGCCATCTATTACCGGCTGCTGCGCTCGGACCTCGTCGCGACGCTGCAGGAGGACTACGTGACGATGGCGCGCTCGAAGGGGCTATCCCCTACATACGTGATGTTGCGACACGCTCTTCGGCCCTCTTCGTTCTCGCTTCTCGCCGGGGCGGGCATCAGCATCGGCTCCCTCTTCACGGGCGCCTTCGTGGTGGAAGTGCTGTTCCAGCTTCCGGGAATCGGCTATCAGCTCGTCACTGCGATCAACAGCCGTGACTACCTGATGGTCCAGGGGATGGCTCTGGTGGCTGCGATCGCCTACGTGGTGATCAACTTCGCCCTCGACTTCCTGCTCACCACCCTCGATCCACGGGTGCGCCGTGCCTGACCCTCTGGCTCCCGGCAGCCGGGTCCGGCCCGAGGGCCCACCGGCGATAGCCGACGCGGGCGCGGAGGCGGTCTTCGGGGCCGAGGCGCTGCCGGCGCCCGAGACGGAGACGGAGACCGAATCGGCGCCGCCGGGGACCGTGCGCAGGCGAAAGGCCGGAATGGGTCGGCTGTTCTGGATCTGTCTCGGCTGGGTCGCAATCATGGTGCTCCTCGCGATCACGGCGTCGCTGCTGCCACTCAAGAGTCCGACCCTCCAGGACTACACGGCCGTCAACGCCGGTCCGGGGATCCACCACTTGCTCGGAACCGACGACCTCGGGCGTGACCTCTTGAGCCGGATCATCTTCGGCTCTCGTGTCTCGTTGGTGATCGGCTTCGCGTCCATCGCCCTCGGGATGGCTACCGGTGGCGCCCTGGGCCTCCTTGCCGGCTATCGGCGGGGAGTCCCCGACGCCGTCTTCAACGCAAGCTCGTTCGTGATTCTCGCCTTTCCTCCCCTTCTTGCGATCATGGTGATCGAGGCGTTCTGGGGTCGCAGCCTCTGGAAGCTCACGCTCATCTTCGCAGTGGTGGCGGCACCGCAGCTGTTCCGTGTCGTGCGCGCCTCCACCATCGCCACGGCGAGTCGCGAATACGTGGTCGCGGCACGCGCGTCGGGAGCGAGGACCGCGCGGATATTGCTCAGGGAGCTGCTTCCGAACGTCGCCCCTGCGGCGACCTCCTTCGCCCTCATCGGTGTGGCGGTCGCCATCGTGATCGAGGGCTCCCTCGCCTTCCTCGGTCTCTCGATCACACTCCCGACTGCCTCGCTCGGGAACATCATCAACGAGGGGGTGCAGAACAACGGGCTGCAGACCAATCCGTACATAGCTCTGTGGCCTTCGCTCTACATATTCCTGCTGCTGAGTGCGCTGAACCTCATGGCGGACCGCCTTCGGGGGCGCTTCGACGTCCGGGAGGTCACCCTTTGAGCTACGAGGGCCCGCTCCTGTCGGTCCAGGAGCTCGGGACGACATTCGTCACGGCACGCGGGCGCGTTCGGGCGGTAGACGGAGTGTCCTTCGATTTGGAGCAGTCGAGAACCCTCGGACTGGTCGGAGAGTCCGGTTCGGGCAAGACGGTCCTCGTGCGTTCGATCATGGGTCTTCTGCCCACCGCATCGGTCGAACGCTCGGGAAAGGTGCTCTTGGAAGGCCGGGACCTCGCCGGCCTCTCCAAGCGGGAGCTTCGTGACACATGGGGAACGCGGCATGGCGCTCGTGTTCCAGGACCCCATGACCGCGCTGAATCCGGTGGTACGGATCGGTCGACAGCTCACGGAATCCCTCCGCATCCGCGCGGGACTGGACCGCAGGGGGCGCGCGAGACGGCGATCACCCTTCTCAAGTCGGTGGGGATCCCCGATCCCGAGAGGAGGTTGCGCGCCTATCCCCATGAGCTTTCGGGTGGCATGAGGCAGCGGGTCATGATCGCGATCTCCATCGCCTGCAGCCCGAGGCTGCTGCTCGCCGACGAGCCCACGACGGGGCTCGACGTGACCGTCCAGGCCCAGATACTCGAGCTTCTTCGCTCACTGCAACAGGAACGGTCGATGTCGATGATCCTCGTGACGCACGACCTGGCCGTCGTGGCCGGCAGCGCAGACGAGATAGCGGTGATGTACGCGGGGCGGATCGTCGAGCACGCGCCCACGGAGGTCCTTCTGGCGACGACGCGCATGCCGTACACGGAGGCCTTGCTCAGGTCGGTGCCGAAGCTGTCGCAACCGAGCCACACCAGGCTTCGGGCGATACCGGGGCGGCCACCTGATCTCGCCCGGCTGTCCCCGGGATGTGCGTTCGCGCCGCGATGTGCATATGCCTCCGAACGCTGCTGGCGCGAGGCTCCTCCACTTCGAAACGCGGGCACCGGTCATAGATTCGCCTGTTGGAACCCGGTCGGCTCACCCGAAGGCGCCGCCTCTCTCGCGGCGAACGTAGAAGCCGGCCTCCCTTCGGCGAAGGCGCACGAGGGGTTCACGGATCACCTCCTGCTCACCGAGGAACAAGAAACTGCGAGCGGGAGCATCACGTGATGGCCGGAAGCGGCAAAGCGCACCTGGTCGACGGCGAAACGCTCCTACGAGCCGAAAGCCTCGTCGTCGAGTTCGTGAGCGGCCGCGAGCGCGTCCACGCTGTGTCCGACGTCAGCTTGGACATCGCTCGAGGAGAGACGCTCGGTCTCGTGGGGGAATCCGGCTGCGGAAAGTCGACCACGGGCCGTGCGGTGGCGCTGCTCCAAACCCTGACGTCCGGGAGGGTGATCCTCGACGGCAAGGACATGTCCGGCGCCTCGGAAAGGGATCTACGACAGGCCCGCAAGACCGTGCAGATGGTCTTCCAGGACCCGATCTCCGCGCTGAATCCCCGCCGGCGGGTTCTTGCCTCCGTGATGGAACCCCTTGCGATATGGGGCATTGGCAGCCGCAGCGAAAGGCGCGACAGGGCGGCCGAAGCGCTGGACTCGGTTGGAATAGACGCCGGGGATACGGGCGCTCGCAGGCCGACCGAGCTCTCCGGCGGTCAGTGCCAGCGGGTGAGCATCGCCCGCGCCCTGATACTGGAGCCCAAGGTGCTCATTTGCGACGAGCCTGTCTCTTCGCTCGACGTCTCGGTCCAGGCTCAGATCCTGAACCTCCTCCACGACATAAAGGACGACCGCGAGCTCACGATGCTCTTCATCGCGCACGACCTCGCAGTGGTGAAGAACGTGAGCGACCGCGTGGCGGTCATGTACCTCGGCAAGCTCTGCGAGATCGCGTCACCCGAGACTCTCTACGCCGGTCCCGCCCACCCGTACAGCGCGGCCCTGCTCGAGTCCGTCCCGGAGGTGGAAGCGACAAGCGCAAAGCACCGCGCGCCGATCGCCGGTGATCTCCCCTCGCCGGTACATCCACCTTCGGGATGCAGGTTCAGGACGCGATGCCCACGAGCCGAGGAGCGCTGTGCCCTCGAAGAGCCTCAGTTGCGCGAGGTGTCCCCCGCTCAGTTCGTGGCGTGCCACTTCCCGCTCGTCGGGTCTGTGGCGCCCGACACGTCTGTGGCCCGGGCCTAAGAGTCGGCCGGGCTCTCTTCTTCAGGCGATGCTGCGCCGGCGTCGGCGTCGGCGCTCTGTTCCGCCGCCGTCGCGGAGTCGGCTCCAGCCGGGGGCGGTGCGTCGGACTCGGGCGCTATGGGGGCTGCGGCCGACACCTCGCCAGGAGGCGACGTCGTGCCCGGTGTCGCCTCGTCGGCGGTCGCCTCCTCGATCCAGGCAGCTTGTGCCTCCGTCTCGGGGGTGAAGCCGGAGGCGGCGTAGTCGAAGCTGCCGATGTAGTTGCCCTGTTCGTCGTAGGCATGCTCGCCGAACGCCTCGCGGTACTCCTCGGAGACCTCCCCACCTTCGGCGGCCTGCTTGATCGACAAGCTGATCCTCCTGCGCTGGAGGTCGACGTCGATGATCTTCACCCACAGTTCCTCGCCGGGATTTGCGACCTGCTCCGGGGCCTCCACGTGATGACCGGCCATCTCCGAGATGTGGACCAGTCCTTCGATGCCGTCACCGACCTGTACGAACGCGCCGAACGGAACGAGCTTCGTGATGCGTCCGTAGACCAGCTCGCCCACCTGATGGGTGTTCGCGAATTCCTGCCACGGATCCGTCTGCGTGGCCTTCAGGGAGAGGCTGATGCGTTCCTTGTCGAGGTCGACGTCCAGCACCTCCACGTCGACCTCGTCACCCACCGACACCACCGAGGACGGATGATCGACGTGCTTCCACGACAGCTCCGACACGTGGATCAGGCCGTCCATCCCTCCGAGGTCGACGAACGCCCCGAAGTTCACTACAGAAGAGACGACACCTCGACGGCGTTCGCCGGGCTTCAGGTTCACGAGGAACTCGCCGCGCTGTTCCTTCTGAGCTTCTTCCAGCCAGGCACGTCGTGAAAGCACGACATTGTTCCTGTTTCGGTCGAGCTCGATGATCTTCGCCTCGATGCTTCGCCCGATGTACGGCTGGAGCTCGCGCACCCTCCGCAACTCGACGAGCGACGCGGGAAGGAATCCCCTCAGTCCGATGTCCACGATGAGGCCGCCCTTCACGACCTCGATCACGGGCCCGCGGACCACTCCGTTCGAGTCCTTGATCTTCTCGATCGTGCCCCAGGCGCGTTCGTACTGTGCACGCTTCTTGGACAGGACGAGGCGACCTTCCTTGTCCTCCTTCTGGAGCACGAGGGCCTCGACGTGCTCGCCGAGGTCCACGATTTCGTGGGGGTCGATGTCGTTGCGGATGGACAATTCCCTTACAGGGATGACGCCCTCGGACTTGAACCCGATGTCGAGGAGCACCTCGTCCTGATCGATCTTCACCACTGTTCCCTCGACGATGTCCCCGTCGTCGAAGTCGACGATCGTCGCGTCGATGGCGTCTTCGAGCGAGCTCCCCTCGAGATCGTTCTCGACGATCGGACGGCCGACGTATGTACCGGAGTCGTCGAACGTGCCCATCGGGCCGTCCGAGAGAAGTGCGACCGCTCCGGGAACCTCCGAAGGCGCCGCCGATGAGGCGGGGGACGCCCCGGGCGACGATGTGGCCGATGTCGCAGGAGCACTCACCGGACGGTTGGCGCCGGGGCCGCGCGAGCCCGGGGCCGAAGGACGTGGGGCCCCTTGTCGCTGGGCGGTTCGCGGAGAGGAGGAGGAGCGGGGGCTCGCAGGCGAGCTGCGCTCGGCTGCGGGGTTCGGGGCGGATTCCGGATCATGCTGCGATCCGGCGCCGCCGTTCTGGTCGGGCATGGACTTGGGGAACTCGCTTTCAGGACTGAGGATTCACGTTCAGGACAAGGCACCCACAAGAGTCACGCGCGGGAACCGACCGCCGAACGGCGATCAGACGCAATCTACCAGAGCGCTCCCAAAATCGTCACTGATCGCCACGTTCGTGGATGTCATCCCTTGGCGTCGGCCCACGACGTTCCCCAACAACTGGTGACTTCGAGGGGCACGGCGAGGCCCACGGCTTCGGCGACGTCCGCCATCACCTTCGGGACCACCTGACCGACCGGCTCCTGTTCCTCTTCGGGAACCTCCACGATCACCTCGTCGTGTACCTGGAGGACGAGGCGTGCCGCGAGGTCCTGGCTCCGAAGTGCATCGTCGAGTCGCACCAGGGCCACTTTGAAAAGGTCCGCGGCGAGCCCCTGGATACCGGCGTTCATCGCCTGGCGCTCGGCGGCCATCCGGAGGTTCCGGTTCGGCGAGTTCAGATCCGGAAGGGGCCTGCGCCTGCCGTAGAGGGTTTCGGTGTAGCCCTTGCTCCGGGCCTCGCCCACCGTGCGCTCCATGTAATCGCGCACCGACGGGAACGCGGCGAAGTACGCGTCGAGGATCTCCTGTGCTTCCGGCGTGTCGATGGAGAGCCGGCGTCCGAGGCCGTATGCCTCCATGCCGTACGCGAGACCGTAGGAGACCATCTTGGCCCTGTTGCGCTGAGTGGACGTCACCTCCTCCGGAGGCACCCCGAAGACCTGTGCCGCGGTGGCGCGGTGGATGTCGCGTCGTTCGGAGAACGCCGATACGAGGCCCGGATCCTCGGCGAGATGCGCGATCACCCGAAGCTCGATCTGGTCGTAGTCCGCCACGAGGAGAAGATGGCCTGCGGCGGGGATGAAGGCCCGGCGCAGTTGGCGGCCCTCGTCACTTCGGACGGGGATGTTGTGGAGGTTCGGTCTGTCGGACGAGAGCCGACCGGTGCGGGCGACCGTCTGCTGGAAGGTGGCGTGTATCCGGCCGTCGTCTGCGACCTCGGCGAGAAGGCTCTCGCCGTAGGTGGAACGCAGCTTCTCGACCTCGCGGTATCGCAACAGCACGTCGACGATCGGATGCTGACCGCGGAGGCGTTCGAGGGTCGCGGCGTCGGTCGAGAACCCCGTCTTCGTGCGCCGGCCCGGCGTGAGCCCGAGACGCTCGTAGAGGATCGTCCGCAGCTGGAGAGTGGAGTTGACGTTGAACTCCTCCCCCGCCAGACGCTGTATCTCCGCCTCGAGTGTCGAACACTCGGTGGTGAGGGCCTTCAGGATCTTTTGCAGTTGCGACGCGTCGACCCGGATGCCCACGACCTCCATCTGCGCGAGAACCCGCACGAGCGGCAGCTCGACCTCGTCGTGAAGGCGCTCGAGCCCCGCCGTTCGAAGGGCGTCGCGCAGGTAACCGACGAGCACTCCCGTCGCCACGGCCTCGCGCGCGGCGCGCTCGGACTCGTCGCTCACGTCCTCGCTCTCGAGGTCGAGCTGACCCGGCGGGGCCACACCCGGGCCGAGCGCGATGCCGAGGCGCGCATCGAGCACCTCCTCGAGCGTGTAGCGGCCCGACGACGGATCGAGCAGGTACGCGGCCACCGAGGTGTCCATGCAGAGACCGGTGACGTCGACACCGTTCGGGATGAGGGCGCGCATGAGCTCCTTGGCTCCGTGGACGACACTGCGCGCTCCCCCCTCACCCAGGAGAGCGCCGAGGGCGTGGAGCACCGACTCGTCGGCGGCGGTCTTCTCGTCGAGCCAGAGGGCTGAAGGCCCTCTCACCTCGGCCTGTTTCTTCGCTCGAGGTCTCCCGTCCTTCTTCGAGCCGGATGCGCCGCCGTCGCCGGACGCGGCGTCGGTCCCGGAGGCTCGGGACAGCTCAGGCGCGTCGACCTCGGTGATCGCGAGGCCCGCGAGGCGTGAGCGGCCCGCGTCGCCCGTCCAGCGCGGCGCGAGCGCGATAACCGACCCCGGCTCCACGAAACTGGCGAGCAGCTTCGCTGCGTCAGCCGCGCCGGCGGGCACGACGACCTCGACGTCGTCTATCTCGATGTCGAGGGCGGGTGGAGCGGTGCTCGACCTCGGGAGGGGCTCGCCCGTGGTGTCGCCCATGATCGGGGCGAGGCGCTGCCAGACGGACTTGAGCTCGAGCTCGGCGAAGACCCGCCTGGTCTCCTCCGGGTCCCACTTACCGATTGCGAAGTCGTCGATCCCGACGTCGAGCGCGACGTCACGGACGAGGTAGGTGACGCGGGCGTTGGCCCGCACCTGTTCCTCGTTCTCCTTCAGGCTCTGACGGATCTTCGGGGGGAGTTCGTCGAGATTGGCGAAGATGGCGTCGAGATCGCCGTAGGTCGCGACTAGCTTCGCCGCAGTCTTGTCGCCGACACCCGGCACGCCGGGGAGGTTGTCCGAGGTGTCGCCGCGCAGGGCCGCGAAGATCGGGTACAGACGCGACGAAACCCCGTAGCGCTCCTCGATCCCGGCCTCGTCGTAGACGACCGTGTCGGAGATGCCGCGGCGCGTGTACATCACCTTGACGTGCGGGTCCTCGATGAGCTGGAACGTGTCGCGGTCACCGGTCACCACGACCACGTCGCGGCCAGCGTCACGGGCCTGGGTGACGAGCGTCGCCAGGATGTCGTCCGCCTCGAAACCCACCTTCTCTATGCACTCCACGCCGAGCGACCCGAGGACCTGTCGGACGAGGGGGAACTGAGGGGTGAGGAGGTCGGGGGTATCAGGCCGGTTGCCCTTGTAGTCGGAGACGATCTCGTCACGGAAGGTCGGCTCCGGCCGGTCGAAGGCCACGGCGACTCCGCTCGGGTCGTGGTCGCGCAACAGGTTGACGAAGATCGACGCGAAACCGAGGACTGCGTTCGTGACCTGGCCGCCTGTCGTGGCGAGATCTGTCGGCAGCGCGAAGAAGGCGCGAAAGACGAGCGAGTTGCCGTCCAGCAGGAAAAGCGGGCCGTCACCTGCCATGGATCGGGCGCGGCGGGGCGAAATAGGGGACGAAAGAGTACGAGGCGGGCACCTTTCGGCAGCCTACCGAGACAGCGTCAGCCCGGCCCCGGGAAGCCGACCCGCCCCCGTGGTCGCGTGCTGGCGTCAGGGCGTGAGCTTGCCCTCGATGACCTCCTGGGCGACCGCGCTCATCGGCGTTCTTCGGTCCATGGCCTTGCGCTGGATGAAACGGAACGCCTCGGCCTCCCCCATCCCGTGATGGTCCATGAGAACACCCTTCGCCTTGTCCACGACCCGCCGCGTCTCGAGCTTGTCCTCGAGCGAGCTGACCTCCTTCGACAGGCGAGCATGCTCTTCTTCTATGGCGCGGTACTCCTCGAAGCGTGCAACCGCCACTTCGATGGCCGGCACGAGCTCTCCGCGCTGGAACGGCTTCACGAGGTACGCGACGACGCCGGCGTCCCGCGCGTCCTCGATGAGATTGCGCTGGCTGAAGGCAGTCAGGATCAGGACGGCGACCTTCTGCTCGGCGGTGATGCGCCGCGCCGCCTCTATCCCGTCGATGCCGGGCATCTTCACGTCGAGGATGGCGAGGTCGGGCTGGAGACGTTGCACGAGCTCGACCGCCTCGTCGCCGCGGCCGGTCTCCCCCACGACGTCGTAACCCTCGGCTTCGAGGATCTCCTTCAGGTCGAGGCGGATGATCGCCTCGTCTTCGGCGATGACCACGCGCCTGGGCACCGTTCGATCTGGCATACGAGATGAGCCCTTCGTTCGGGTTCGGGGTAGCTGGGTCGGTTAGGTAGTTGGGTGGTTAGGTCGTTGCCGGTTATCGCGGCCGGGGCTCCACCACGAGCCGGCCGAGCAGCTCGTCCTGACGGCTCTCGAGGTCCTTGATGGTATCGAGGAGGGAAGCACGCGCTTTGTCGGCCGCGTCCGCGGTCCTCTGGGCGTCGGAGTAGTCGTGACCCGCCAGCGGTGTCTCCGAGACGAGCGAACGGATCCGCGCGTCGTCGGCGGCGTCGTTGAACACCACGAGCTGCTCGTCGAGCACCGACAGCTCCTCGCGGGCGCGAACGAGCCTTGCATGTACGTCCCGCAGTGAGCGTTCGACGAGTGCACGGCGCATGGGAGCAGAAAGTCTACGCACGAGGAGACTTCGTAAATGCAACATTTGCCTCGGCGACTCGCGAACAACGAGAGCGAACACCCGTTCGTTACACTTGAACAGTCGAGATGCGTCGCAGGCTTGCATCCGACGATTTACGCGCTTCGGTCACGGGCCGAGCGTCTCGGCTTCTCCGGGCCTGCCGACGAGTTACACGTATCCGGACGCCGTCGCGTTCGCTTCGCCGAGAGGGCGAGAGGGGCTTGCCGTATGTACGGCTCCGAAGAAGTGGCATGCGTATTGGAATTGGTCAGAGAAGGTCACTCATTCTCGGAGATCTCACGTCGGACCGGCGTATCGAGATCGGCCATACGCGACTGGTCTCGCAATGGTCTCTCCCGGACAGATATCTCTCTCGAAGCGAAGTAGGTGTGCGATCTGTTCGAATTCGTTGGATCGTTTGCCTGCCGGCCCTTACGCCTATCTGTTGGGCCTGTACCTGGGCGACGGAAGCATCGCAACACATGCGAGAGGCGTCTACAGGCTGCGAATCGCCTGCTGCAACGCGTACCCCGACCTGATGGCGGAATGCATGCTCACTGTCGCGGAGGTTCTCCCGAATCGTGTAGGCCTTGTCAGACTGCATCGGATGTACGGAAGTCTGGGCGTACTCCAAGCATTGGCCTTGTCTCTTTCCTCAACATGGCGCCGGACCGAAGCACAAGAGACCTATCGTTCTCACTGATTGGCAGCAGCGAGATCGTCGATCGCTTCCCTGCGCCATTCCTTCGAGGCTTGATCCACTCCGACGGTTGCAGAGTACTGAATTGGGTGAACGGCACGGCTTATCCCCGCTACCACTTCAGCAACGCCTCATCAGACATCCGGGACTTGTTCGGTCGTGCTTGTGATCGTCTCGGAATCAGCTGGCGACAGAACAACGCACGCAACTTGTCGGTCGCGAGACGCGAGAGCGTCCGCGAGCTCGATGCGTTCGTCGGGCCGAAGCATTGATGCCGATTGTGACAAGAGTGAATGGATGCCATTGCTACTCTGAAGTGAAGCCCGGATGGCGCAATCGGCTGACGCGATGGCCTCAAAAGCCATTGTCCGAAAGGACGTGCGGGTTCGAGTCCCGCTCCGGGCACTTTGTGAGTAACTGGGGAGCCGACGGCTGGGCAATTCGACCGGGAGAAGGCTTGACGATCGACACCCGCGGCCCACACCAGCCGGAGATCCTCGTCCGAGGGGCGCAGGTGGATCACGCCCTGGGTGCCTTCGTCTTTACGCACGGAGTCATCCCCGAGAATCCCCCGCACGCCCACCTCGACTTCATGAAGATCGCGTACGTATTGGAAGGCGAATACGAGTTCCGTGTGGGCGAGGCCGAGTTCACGGCGGGACCCGGCACCCTCGTCGTGGTACCGAAGGGCAGTCAGCACACGTTCACTACGGCGACGGGTGGCCAGATGCTGTTTGTCTGCTCACCATCTGGAAACGAAGAGCTGTTTGTGGAAATGGGCCAGTTGGGGCCTGCCGCCACACAGGAGCAACTGGCCGAGCTGAATGCCAGATTCCGAACGGTGAGCCTGCCGGGGGCGGCCGGTGCCCCATGGCGTCGGATGTTCAAGAAGAGTTAGGCCTCCTCGGTTCAAGAACAGCTCGCGCCACTGAGTGTCGGCGTGACGACCCTGTGAATTACCTGCCGGTAACGTGAAACCGCGGGCGACCGCGTGCCACCCTGGACCCTGGCCGAGCAATTCTGTTCGAGGCGGGGCCGAGAGGAGTAGCAGGTGTTGGCGTTCACGTTCCCCGGACAGGGCTCCCAGCGCTCCGGTATGGGCCGCGCGTGGGTCGAGCACCCGTCCTGGGAGGTCGTCGCCGAGGCCTCGGAGATCGCCGGGAAGGACATAGGTCGCCTGCTCCTCGAGGCGGAACAGGCAGAGCTCACCCTCACGGCCAACGCTCAACTGGCCACTTTCGTCTTGAGCCTCGTCGTCCTCGACGCCATCGAACGTGTCGGGGTCGAGCCGACGATGTGCGCCGGCCACAGTCTCGGTGAGTACACAGCGCTCGCCGCCTCGGGCGCCCTCAGCTTCGAAGACGGGGTGCGACTCGTCCTCGAGCGTGGCGAGGCGATGCACGAAGCAGCCGAGGAGCGTCCCGGCACCATGGCGGCCGTCCTCGGTGCTTCCGACGACGACCTCGAGGCTGCCTGCCAGCGCGCCGAGGGTGACGTCTGGGTGGCCAACTACAACGCGCCGGGTCAGGTCGTCATCGCAGGCGCGCCCGATGCCGTCGAACGTGCAGGCCAGGTCGCGAAGGAGCTCGGGGCGCGCAAGATCATGTCGATCCCCGTCGAAGGTGCGTTCCACACGTCTCTCATGGCCCCGGCCCGCTCACGGCTGCGGAAGATCCTCGCCGAGGTGACCTTCAGTGCACCGGAGGTGCCGGTCGTGGCGAACGTGGACGCGCGCGTGCATGAGGTGCCGGGCGACTGGCCGAGCCTTCTCTCGGCGCAGCTCTGCGGTCCGGTGCGTTGGCGCCAGAGCCTCGAGACGTTGGGCCGGGCGGGTGCGACCCAGCTCGTGGAGGTCGGCCCGGGTGGTGTGCTCACCGGTCTCGCCCGGCGCAGCCTGCCCGAGGCGTCTGCTCTCGCGGTCGCTGCACCCGACGACCTGGAGACCCTGCTCGACGCGGTGTCCGGCAACGAGACGCTGCATGCTTACGCCGCAGCGCACCACGGTGAGCATCTGTATACGTCCGAGCGGGTGGTCGTCTCCCCCGCTGCCGGTGTCTTCCAGCCCGAGCCGGGAGTCAGCGTTCCCGGGCCGGGGGGCATGACCGACTCGAACGCAGCGCTGAACACCCAGAGCGCGTCGCGCGCCGGACCCGGCCTCACCAGGTCCGCCAAGGGTCAGACGGCGGTTCGCAACCGGCCCTCCGAGTCCGCGCTCGATACCGAGACGCAGATGGAGGTGAGGGTCGGCACCTTGCTCGGACGGGTCGGTGCGACGGAGGTGCGCACGCCGTTCTCGGGCCGTCTGGTCGGCTTCCTCGCCCATGCCGGTGAGCGCGTCGTCGCGGGCCAGCCGGTGGCATGGCTCCGAGTGAACCCGGACGCGTCCTGACCACGGGCACGCGCAGGCGCACGCGGTTCGAGCACACGGCCTCGAGCCCACCACGAGAAGCCCCCGGCCGCCGGACGCGGACCGGCTCACGTGCCTAGTACGGGCGTCATCACCGGATGGGGTGGAGCGCTCCCGCCGACGGTCGTGACGAACGCCGACCTGGAGTCGCGCCTCGACACCTCCGACGAATGGATAGTCGAGCGCTCGGGCATCCGCGAGCGCCGTGTCGGCGGGACAGTCACCGGCCTCTCGACGGAAGCCGCGCGCAAGGCCCTCGACCGCGCGCAACTCGCGCCTTCGGACATCGACCTCCTCATCCTTGCGACGACGACGCCCGACATGGCGGTGCCGGCGAGCTCTGCGGCGGTTCACCACGCGCTCGGGCTGTCCGGAGGTGCCTACGACCTGAACGCGGCGTGCGCGGGTTTCGTCTACGCCCTTGTGAGCGCGCACGGTGCGATAGCCACCGGAGCCCGGCGCGTGCTCGTGGTCGGTGCCGACTGCCTGTCGCGCATCACCGATCAGGACGACCGTGGGACGGCCGTGTTGTTCGCCGACGGAGCGGGAGCGGTCATCCTCGAGTCGGACGGCGAGGACGGGCTGCTCGGGTTCGACCTCGGGATCGACGGAAGCGGCCTCCGCCTTCTCTACTGCGAGCACGGCGGCAACATGAAGATGGAGGGAAGAGAGGTGTTCAGGCGCGCGGTGCGCATCACGGTCGCCTCCGTCAACGCCGCGCTGGAAAGGGCGAAGGTGACGCCCGAGGAGGTGGCGCTCTTCGTCCCGCACCAGGCGAACCTCCGCATCATCGAGTCCGCGGCCCACCGACTTGGCATCCCGATGGAGAAGACTGCGATAGTTCTCGACCGCACGGGGAACACCTCGAGCGCATCGGTGCCCCTCGCACTCGCCGAGGCTGCCGATGCCGGACGGCTCGCCCGGGGTGACCACGTCGTCATGTCGGGCTTCGGCGCGGGGATGTCGTGGGCGAGCGTCGTGGTCCGCTGGGCGGAGGATCCGGCATGAGCGGCGAGGACCCGGCATGAGCGGCGACGGGCCGGGCGAAGGGCTGTGAGCGCAATGGCAGAAGAGGAGACGGGAGATACGAAGGGCGGGCGCGTGGTCCTCGTGACGGGCGGGTCACGCGGGATAGGCCTCGCCTGTGCGCGCCGCTTCCAGCAACGGGGCGAGCGGGTCGCGGTCACCTACCGCACCGCGGCCCCGGACGACCTCGCAGGTCCAGCCTCCGACACGACCCCCCTCCTCCCCGTGCGGTGCGACGTCACGAGCCCTCAGGACGTCGAAGACGCGTTCGGGACCGTCGAGGAGCAGCTCGGACCCGTCGAGGTGCTCGTCGCCAACGCAGGAGTCGTGAAGGACACCCTCCTCTTGCGCATGAAGGAAGACGTGTGGAACGAGGTGATCGAGACCGACCTCACCGGTGTGTACCGCGTCGTGCGACGCGCGCTCGGCCCCATGGTCCGGGCCCACGGCGGGCGGATCGTGCTCGTGTCGTCCGTCGTCGCTTTCCTCGGTTCCCCTGGACAGGTCAACTATGCGGCTGCCAAAGCCGGCCTTGTCGGGATCGCACGATCACTCGCGAGAGAGGTCGGGAGCCGCAACATCACCGTCAACGTGGTCGCGCCCGGAGTGGTGGAGACCGATATGATCGCCACTCTCGGCGAGCAGCGGGTCGAGCAGCTCCGTTCGATGTCGTCGCTCGGCCGTTCAGCCAGTCCCGACGAGGTGGCTGCAGTGGTGGCGTTCCTCGGCTCGGACGACGCCTCCTACGTGACGGGCGCGGTCATACCCGTGGACGGCGGCCTGGCAATGGGGCTGTAGCTGCCCGGAAGAGTCCGGGAGCCGCCGGCGAAGCTTTCCGGTCCGGCTTGGCCGCAGGCTTGCGGATCGGCGAACCTTATAGATGGCGAGACAAGGAGGCGCTCGAAGTGAGTGAGACGACGAACCAGGCCACGTTCGAGAAATTCAAGACCTGCGCGGTCGAGGTGCTGCAGGTGCCGGCCGACAAGATCGTCCCCGAGGCGCGCTTCGGCGACGACCTCGACGCCGACAGCCTCGACCTGGTCGAGCTGGTGATGGCGCTCGAGGAGGCCTTCGACATCACCGTCGACGAGTCCGAGCTCGAGGGCATCGAGACCGTCGGCCAGGCCTACGACCTCATCTCGGCCAAGGTCTGATGCTGCTGGGCATCGGGCCCGAGGGCCATCCGACGAAGGGCCGGAGGGTCGCGGTCACCGGTGTGGGCGTGGTCGCCTGCTGCGGGATCGGGAAGGACGCCTTCTGGCAGGGACTGCTCGGCCCCGCGCCCGAAGGCGAACGGCGCGTCCGTGACTTCGACCCGACCGCCTGGTTCGGGCCGAAGGAGGTACGACGCGTCGACCGCTTCGCCCAGTTCTCCGTGGCGAGCGCCCAGATGGCGCTCGACGACACGGGCGAGCTCGAGGTCGACCCTGACCGTGCCGGGGTCATCTTCGCCACCGGCGTCGGAGGGCTCGAATCGCTCGAGGCCCAGATCAAGGTCTTCCTGGAGAAGGGGGCGGGGCGCGTCTCGCCCTTCCTGATCCCGATGATGATGCCCAACGCGGGCGCGGCGAGCATCTCCATGCGCGCCGGCTGGCACGGTCCCTGCGAGACGATCACGACAGCGTGCGCGGCCGGCACCCACGCCGTGGCTGCAGCGGCGCGGCTCGTGGCGAGCGGACGCTGCGACGTCGCGATCGGGGGAGGCTCCGAGGCGGCGATGACACCTGTCGGGATAGGTGCGTTCACCAACATGACCGCATTGTCGTCCGAGGGTGTGTCGCGCCCGTTCGACGCGCGCCGCGACGGGTTCGTCTGCGCGGAAGGTGCTGCCGCGGTGGTCCTAGAGGACCTCGATCACGCGCGCAGACGCGGCGCGCACATCTACGCCGAGCTCCTCGGTGCGGGGTCCACCGCCGACGCGCACCACATCACCGCCCCGGCTCCGGGAGGCGCGGGCGCTGCGACCTGCATGGAGCTCGCTCTCGCCGACGCGGAGGTCGAGGCGGACGCGGTCGGTCACATCAACGCTCACGGCACCTCCACCCCGCTCAACGACCTGGCCGAAGCCCAGGCGATCGCCAAGGTGTTCGACGCTCCCGGCCCGCCCGTCACCTCGATCAAAGGCGTGACCGGCCACGCCCTCGGCGGCGCTGGTGCGATCGAGGCGGTGGCGACGGCGCTCAGCATCGAGAAGAAGCTGATCCCGCCGACCGCCGGCTACGAGGTCGCAGACCCGGAGATCCCGCTCGACGTCGTGCACGGCGAACCCCGCGCCTGGGAGCCCGCGCCCTCGCTGTCGAACTCCTTCGGCTTCGGCGGCCACAACGGCTGCCTGGTCATCGGACCCGTCGCAGACTGACCCTTCGGTTCCACGCTCGCGAAGATCCGGGGGAGGCTTTCAGGCCATGTCGACCTCGAAGTTCGCGGCTCTCGTCGGTGAAGGTGCCTCCATTGACTGATGGTGCAGACGGCTCGCTGGGTGCAGCCGAACCAAATTCGCCTCCGGGCGGGTACCCGGCGGACCTCGCGCTCGGTGCGTTCTCCGACGACCCACCCTGGATCATCGAGCCGGAGATGCTTTCGTGGCGACCCGGAATCAACGAGCTGCGCGCGCGGACGAGGGGTGAGCTCCCCGCACTGACGCGTAGGCGCCGCTTCCCTCCGGGGGTGCGCGTGCTGCGGGTGCTCGTCATGTTGGGGGTGGCGCTCGCCGGTTGGTACTTCCTGGACCGGCGCCGGGGCACGTCCGCCTCTCGCTCGGGTCTGTCGCGCCGGTTGCGCAAGGCGTTCGAGCGCCTCGGCCCGACCTACATAAAGCTCGGTCAGATCCTCTCCGCCGGAGAGGGCGTGTTCCCCGAAGAGCTCGTGTCCGAGTTCCGGCTGCTTCGCGACCGCGTGCCGGCTGAGAGCTTCGCCGACGTGCGCAGGATCCTCGAGGAGGACCTCGGGCAGCCCATCTCCGAGATCTTCGCCTCGATCAACCCGGTCCCGATCGCAGCGGCCTCGATCGCACAGGTGCACGCCGCCCGTCTCGCGAGCGGCGAGGAAGTGGTCGTGAAGGTACAGCGCCCGTCGGTGCACACCCTCGTGAGACGCGACCTCGCGATCATGAGCTGGATCGGTCCTCTGCTCGTCGGCCGCATACCGGTGAGCGCGCTCGCCAACCCTCCCGCGCTCGTGGACCTCTTCGCCGAGACCATCGTGGAGGAGCTCGACTTCAGGCTCGAGGCGCAGAACATGCTCGACGTCGGGCACGTCCTCGTCGAGACGGGCCAGCACGCGCTCGTCGTACCGAGGCCGCATCCAACGCTGGTCACGCGGAGGGTCCTCGTCATGGAGCGCCTCGACGGTTTCGCCTGGGGGGACGCGGCCTCGATGAGAAAGGCCGGCATCGACACCGAAGCTGTCCTGTCGAGCGCGCTCATAGCTTTCTTGGAGGGCGCGATCCTCTTCGGCGTCTTCCACGGGGACCTTCACGGTGGGAACCTCTTCGTCCGCCCCGACGGCAGGGTCGCCCTCTTGGACTTCGGCATCACCGGCCGTCTCGACGAGCCGAGCCGTCTCGCTTTCCTGCGTCTCGTGGTCGCCGGCTCGGGCAACGACGTGCGCGGACAGATAGCGGCGATGCGTGATCTCGGTGCATTGCCCGAGGACGTCGACATAGACGGGGTCATCCGCGATCTTGCGCTCGACCGTCCTCCGGTGGACCCCACGACCTTGAGCGCGGAGGAGCTGACCGCCCAGATCCGCGAGATAACGAAGGCGCTCCTCGGCTACGGGGCGCGCATGCCGAAGGAGCTCATGCTCTTCGTGAAGGACATGCTTTTCCTAGACGGAGCGATGTCGACGATGGCCCCGAACGTGGACGTCCTGGCGGAGATCGTGAAGATCCTCACCTACTTCCAGGTGCACCACGGCGAGCGCATCGCGAGGGAGCTCGGTCTCCTACCGGGGAGCCTGCCCGAGGTGGACATGACCGGCATACGCGCGTCGTTCGGGCTCGGAGACGAGGTCGACCACATGACTTACAAGGAATTGCAAGAGCGTCGCGAGATCATCCGCACGCGGCTAGAACAACGCGAGCGCCGCCATCGCCACCTCAGGCACTGACCCACCGAACTTGGATGGATCACGTTCTCACCTCTGGCTATGGTTCCGAGTTGCCACAGTAAAGGGGAATTAGATGCGGATCATGGCAAAAGTCGAAATTCCGGTTGAGTCAGGAAATCAGGGAATCAAGGGTGGAGTCCTCCCAAAAGTGATTCAGCAATTTGCTGAACGCTGGAAGCCGGAGGCGATGTACTTCACGACCTTCGGCGGCTTGCGAACGGCTTTCTTCGTGTTCGATATGCCTGACAGCTCGGCTATACCGATCGTCGCCGAACCGTTCTTCATGGAACTCAACGCCAACGTGCAGTTCGCTCCCGTAATGAACGGCGATGACCTGCAGAAGGGCCTCTCAGAAGTGGGCTGATACATGGCCGTGGAGTGCACTTGTTGCGGTGAGGTGGTCGAGTGGTGGGTAAGGCTTCGCTCACACCCAGACCTTCCGATCTGTCACGGCTGTCTCGGCGGCCTCATCACCCAGCGCGACGGCCAGTTGCAGCTCATCTCCGGAACGTGGTTGGTGACGGGCCTCGAACCTGTCTTCAAGGTGTCAGATGTCGATCGATCTGTCGCGTTCTACGAGCAGCTGGGATTTGAAACGACTCTTCACGACGAGACCTATGCCTTTGTCCACAGGGACCGCGGTCTCACGATCCACCTAGACAAAGCGGGTCAAGGAGCCTTTCCCGGACACGGCTCCCTCTACATCCACTGCCAGGACGCCGACCGAGTGGCCAAGGATTGGCGAAGCGCGGGTGTGGAAGTCGCAGGACCAGGGGACCAGGACTACGGAAGACGAGAGGGCACGGTTGTCGACCCTGACGGCAACATCATCCGGTTCGGCTCGCCATTGCGCTGACCCCGCTGATCAGGACGACGAGGAGCTGGAGGAGCCGGACGAGTTGGACGGCGGTGTCGGGCGGGGGGGCAGCCAGCTGTTGCCGTTGTTCTGGAGGATCGTACGGTCGACGACCTCCTTCGCCGAGCCTGTGCCGTTGGTGTCGACCGCCACGACGGTGACGGTGTCACCGTGTTTGACGCTCGAGATCCCGGCCTCGCCACCGTTCACCGAGGTACCCGAATCGACGGTGAACGTCGCCGACGTGCCATCTCCACTCTTGACCGTGAGAGACCAGTTGCTGCCCGAAGTGTTCGTGATCGAGGAGACCGTGCCCGTCCTCTCGTCGATCGTCTCGTAACCGTTCGGGCCGTTGATCGTGAACTGCCCGTGGATGACGGGCCCACCGAGACCGGGACCCCCGAAACCGGGGCCTGCGAAGAAGCGTCCGCCGCGTCCCGGCCCGGTCGCGGCTCCGTTGGACGTGCCCGAGGAACCCGACGAACCCGAATTGAGTGCCCGAGGAACCGGAGGACGAGCCAGACGACCCCGATGAGCCGGCGGTCAGGTTCGCGCCGGATGGTGAGCCTCCCGTCGAGGTGACCGCGTTTGCGATCAAAGCCGCCCCCACAGCCACGCCTCCGGCGATCCCGAGACCGGCGCCTGCACGCAGAAGGCTCTGGCCGAGGAGTTTCTTCCGTGTCGGCGGTTCGGGGTGAGATTCGTCCGGTGTCTCGGCCATGGCGCCCTCCCAGTCGGTCGGAACAACATGACACGCCTACCTGTGCCGAAGCTGAGACTCCTGTGGCATTTCAGCTATGGCATTTCAGCTCGAGCCGAGGGGAACCTGAACGTGCAGGTGGGAGCACAGGTCCGGCAGCGTGATCCATCCCGGTGGCAGAGCCGGAGTGGAGCCGCACTGGCTCTGGCCGAAGCCCGAGCCGGCGGGCAGCACGTGAACGGCAGTGTCGATGATGACGAGCGATCCAGCGTCGCGTCCGTAGATGCGCTGACCGTCGACGGCAAAGAAGTCGATGGCGTCGCCGTTGTAGTGCGGATCCTCAGGGCACACCGATTTCGATTGGTAATTCCCCGCCGCATCGGGGCAGTGCCCGGTGCCTCCCGCCTCGATGGAGCTGATCGCGATCGTGTGCTGTTCGCTCAGCACGAGGATCAAACGCAGCAGCGCGGTGCTGATCGGCACGCCCGCTGTCCCGACTCCGCCCGCTGCCGTGTCATCGATGTCGGCGAAGACGTCCCGACCCGAAAGTACGACGTTCGGATCCGTGAGGATCTCCTCGGACAGCACGACACGGTCGCCGGAGAGCGTGAACGACACCGGTACCGGTTTCACGGGACCGGCCGACATGTAGGGGGGCGCTTCGGGCGCAACGGCGTAGGCGGCCCAGGCGATGTGCGGCACCCACTGGTCGGCCACGAGGTCGGCGCTCAACACGCTGGAGCTGCCGGTCACGGCGGCCGTTGCAGGATGCACCGCCGAGCCCGGAAACGGCGTGGTCGCAGCCGCGCTCAAACCCAGCAATGTCACGAGTGCCGGGAACCGCACCCGCCTGATCTTGCGCAAGGACATGCGCTCCTCGATCCCGCCCGGGCGGCCCCGAGGTCGAGCCGCCACCTCGGAGCGGGCAAGCTAGCAGGTGGGAGGCAATTTCCGCACGCCCGGTCCCTTGCACACGCTCAGCAACAGGGGCAACAGCCGGGGTACAGGCCTTCTCAGCTGCCGGAGGAATCGATCGCCTTTCGCATCTCGCCGACGAAGCGCGCCGCACCTTCGGGACCCTCGCCGTCGATGAGGCGCCGCACCAGGGCCGACCCGACCACCACGCCGTCGGCCTCA
Source organism: uncultured Acidimicrobiaceae bacterium (assembly GCA_963737015.1). GTDB lineage: Bacteria > Actinomycetota > Acidimicrobiia > Acidimicrobiales > UBA8190 > CAVTQZ01. The sequence goes on from CAVTQZ010000001.1 coordinate 1,068,343, forward strand.
CGACAGATCTCGACGGCCTGCTCGGGAGTCGACACACCGACGCCGATGCACACCGGAAGGTCCGTCAGCGCCTTCAGCACGTGCGCCACCTCGCACGCGGACTGCTCGAGCCTCGCCCGTTCTCCCGTCACACCCATCAAACCGACGCCGTAGACGAAACCGCGCGACCGTTCGCAGATCCGCGCGGCGCGCTCAGGTGGAGTCGACGGAGCCACGAGCATGACCGTCTCCACACCGGCGCGATCGGCTTCTTCGCACCAGGGCGACGACTCCTCCAACGAGAGGTCGGGGACGATCGCCGCCGAAATACCCGCGTCGACGAGCGAGCTGGCGAAGCGGTGATGGCCCGCGCGGAAGACGAGGTTGTAGTAGGTCATCGCGGCGAGAGGGACTCCGACATCAGAAGATCTGATCGTGTCGAGCACCTTCTGCGGCGTGGCGCCCCTCTCGAGTGCCATCACGGAGGCCTTCTGGACCGTCGGCCCGTCGATCATCGGATCGGAGAACGGAATCCCGATCTCGATCGCGTCGGCGCCCGCCGCGGTGACGGCCTGTAACACCTCGAGCCAGTCGGGCGTGATCCCACCGGTCACGTACGGGATCAGCAGCTTGCGGCCGTCGTCTCGGGCCGCGCGCAGGTGCTCCTCGAGGGTGCGCGGCGGGGTCAACGGAGCATGTCTCGAACCTGGGCGACGTCCTTGTCCCCGCGGCCGGAGAGCGTCACGAGGACGACCGATCCCCGCTCGATCTGCTTGCCCGCCTCGCGCACGACCCACGCAAGTGCGTGTGCCGGCTCGAGAGCGGGGAGGATGCCCTCGGTGCGGGCGAGCAGCTGGAACGCGGCGAGAACCTCTTCGTCTGTCGCCTCCTCGTAGCGCGCGTTGCCGCTCGCCCAGAGGTGCGCGTGCTCGGGGCCGATCCCGGGGTAGTCGAGCCCGGCTGAGATCGAATGCGCCTCCGACACCTGACCGACCTCGTCCTGGAGGAAGTACGACTTCATCCCGTGCACCACGCCGGGGACCCCGTGCCCGATCGCGGCACCGCCGGCGGCCTCGACACCCACCAGCTGCGCAGGCGTCCCGGCGAACCCGGCGAAGGTCCCCGCGGCGTTCGAGCCCCCGCCGACGCAGGCGACGACCCAGTCCGGGTCGGAGCCGAGCAACTCGTCGCACTGTTGCTTGGCTTCTGCTCCCACGACGCTCTGAAGCTCGCGCACCATCCACGGGTACGGATGCGGGCCCATCACAGACCCGAGGCAGTAGTGGGTGTTCTCGACCGTCGCGACCCACTCCCGGAGCGCTTCGTTCACGGCGTCCTTGAGCGTCCTGCTGCCCGAGCGGACGGGACGGACCTCTGCTCCGAGCAGCTCCATGCGAAAGACGTTCAGCTCCTGGCGCTCGGTGTCGACCTCGCCCATGAAGACCACGCACTCCATGCCGAAGAGCGCAGCGGCCGTGGCGGTCGCCACACCGTGCTGGCCGGCGCCCGTCTCCGCGATCAGGCGGCCCTTTCCCATCCTGCGGGCCAGGAGAGCCTGGCCGACGACGTTGTTGAGCTTGTGCGAGCCGGTATGGGCGAGGTCCTCGCGCTTGAGCAGCACCCGCACGCCCAGCTCTTGCGAGAGCCGCCTGCACTCCGTCACCGGTGTGGGCCGGCCGCCGTAATGGCGGAGCAGGGCGTCGAGCTCGGAGCGAAAGCCCGGATCAGACCACGCCGAGGTGAATGCCTCTTCGAGCTCGAGGCATGCGGGCATGAGCGACTCGGGCACGAAGCGCCCGCCGAAATCGCCGAACCTCCCATCGGATGCCGGCGGCCCCATCGGCCCCGTCACGGGAGCGATCGGGTCCGAAGGACTCGGTTCGCTCAACTCAGCTGTCCTCGTCCCAGTCGTAGAGAGGCGAGTCCGGGGCCGCCTGCGCGGTCGAGACGTGCACTCCTATCTCCGAGACGATCGCCTCGTCGCTCTCCCCCGCCGCGCGCCGCGCGGCGACGACGAACGAACGCACCTTTCTCGGATCCTTCACCCCCGGCGAGGACTCCACACCGGTGCAGACGTCCACGCCGAAGGGATGCAGATGGTCGATCGCGTCGGCGACGTTGCCGGGGTGGAGGCCGCCTGAGACGACGAGCCGGGCGGGGTCCACCACGCCCTCGGCCAGTCGCCAGTCGAAGACCGTGCCCGAACCGGGCGACTGGGAGTCGACCATGACGAGGCCTGCGCCGTAGGAGTCGATGTGCTCGATGTTGCGGTGTCCGGCGGGGAAGGCTTTGATCGCAAGAGGGACGCGCTCTGCGACCCAGCGGGTGTCCTCGGCGCTCTCCTCACCATGTAGCTGGGCCGCACGCAGCCCGATGGAGTTGGTTATCTCCACGACGCGCCCGGGCGCCTCGTTGCGGAAGACACCCACCGTCAGTATCTCGGGGGGAACGCGCTCGGCGATGCGGCGAGCGGCCTGGGCGGACAGTTGGCGGGGCGAGGGGGCGAAGACGAAACCGATCGCATCGGCCCCGAGCGCGACGGCGAGGAGCGCGTCGGCCTCCGAGGTGACACCGCAGATCTTCACGAGCATCGGCGAGAGCCCTTCGAACCTCTAGGACGTTGAAGCGGTGTGCGCGCACGAGCGCGATCCGATGCCGTGGCCCGCCAGGCTCGCCACCGCGCTCTTCCGGTCCGATGCGCGGAGCAGGGATTCGCCCACGAGGACCGCCTGGTAACCCACGTCGGCGAGGCGCTTCGCGTCGCCCGGACCGCCGATGCCGGACTCGGCCACCGCGATGACTTCCGCAGGGATGTGCGCGGCGATGCGCCTCGCGCGATCGGTGTCGACCTCGAAGCTGTGGAGGTCGCGTTGGTTCACGCCGACGAGCTCGGCGCCGACCTGCATCGCGCGCTCGAGCTCCTCCTCGTCGTGGACCTCCACCAGCGCGTCCATACCGAGCTCCCGGGCCAGCGTGTGAAGCTCGCCCAGCTCCTCGTCGTTGAGCGCCGCGACGATCAGCAGTACGGCGTCCGCGCCCATGAGCCGGGCGTCGCAGAGGTCGAGGTCGCTGACCGTGAAGTCCTTTCGGAGCACGGGGAGCCCGCAGGCGTCGCGGGCTGCGACGAGATCTTCGGGGGAGCCGGCGAAGAAGTCGGCGTCGGTGAGGACCGAGACGCACGTCGCACCCCCGTTCTCGTAGTCGCGTGCCACCGCAGCAGGATCCAGGTCGCCTGCGATGTCGCCCTTCGAGGGCGAGCGCCGCTTGATCTCGGCGATGACGGCGAGGCCTGTGCTGTCGGCGAGATGGTCCGCGAATCCCCGGGGTGAGGGGGTCAGCTCGGCCTGTTCCAAAAGCGCGTGGCGGTCACGTCGATCGAGCCGGGCACGGGCCCTGTGAGCAGCCACGATCTCGTCGAGATAGGTCGCGCTCGTCGCGCTCGAACCGCGGGGCGACACCTCTTTGGGCACCCAACCGAGCCTATCGGCAGGCCCCGGTTCGCCGTCTGCATTTGCGGTGCATTCGCCGGCGTTCGTCTGCACTTGTCGGCGTCGTGACGCTCACACTCTGCTCACACAGCGATCACCGCTTCCTGATGCGTCGCACGTGCAATTCGCATGTGACCCCGTTCTTTGCGCATGGACCCACCTCGAGCGTTGCCGATGGCAGGCTTGGGGACGTGGGAGGAGGGGGGGACTGCATCGTGGTCATCGAGGACGACCACAACATCTCCGACCTCGTCGCCATCTACCTGCGCCGGGAGGGCTTCCGGGTCCTGCAGGCCGACGAGGCCGCGTACGGGCTCACCCTCGTCGAAAGGGAGCACCCGAAGCTCGTGATCGTCGACGTGGGCCTTCCCGGAGACCTCGACGGGTTCGATGTCTGCCGCAAGGTACGGGCGGGCGGCGACGTACCGATCGTGATGTTGACGGCCCGGGAGGACGAGGTCGACAGGGTGCTCGGGCTCGAGCTGGGCGCCGACGACTACGTGACGAAGCCCTTCTCGCCCCGCGAGCTCGTCGCCAGGGTCCACGCGATTCTCCGGCGCGCGGCTTCGCACAACCGCAACGAGCCGGTCGTGTTGGAGGTCGGCGACGTCGCACTGGACACCGGGCGACACGAAGTACGAAAGGCCGGCCAGCTCGTCAACCTGACCGCGCGTGAGTTCGATCTTCTCGCCTATCTCGCATCGAACAAGGGCCTCGTCCTTTCGCGGCGCCAGTTGCTCGACGGCGTCTGGGGAGAAGGTTGGTACGGGGATGAGCGAACCGTCGACGTCCACGTCAGGCAATTGCGCAAGAAGCTCGGCGAGGACCTGCCACTGGCGACGATATGGGGAGTCGGTTACCGGCTCGACTGAGCCGGATGCGGGACAACCATGCGTCGTCGACTGACCGTCGCCATCCTCGCCGTCGTCATCGGGACGCTGTTGTTGACGGTCGCGGGTGGGCTCCTTCTGGTGCGCCGCGCCGCCACGTCGACGGCTCAGAGCGACCTGACCGGACAGGCGCAGTCGCTCGGCCAGTTGCTCTCGCGGCGCGCTGCGGCGGCTGACCAGACCCTCATCCGCGTCCTCAAGAAGGTCGGTTCGTACAAGGACCTCGTGCCCGTCGGTCTGTCAGCCGACGGCTCGTTCGAAACGCTTCCTGCCCCGCTCACCACTTCGGCCCTCGACGTCGCCGCGCTCAGGGAGGGCCAGACCGTCGACGGCAACCTCGGGGACCTCGTGTACGCAGCTGTTCCGATCAACCTGAACCTGAAGGAGCGGGCGCTACGGAACATCCCTTTGACGGACACACCCGTGCTGATCGTCACAAAGACGGTCGCGGACCCGGTGAACGGCGTTGCGTACTTCGCCCTGGTGGCGGGCGCCGTCCTCGTACTCGGGACCGCTGTGGCCGCGTTCGTGGCGCGGCGGATCAGCGCTCCCATCGTGAGGGCGGTTACCGCGACGCGCCGCATGGCGTCGGGCCATCTGGACGCCCGGGTCCCGATCGCTTCTCACGATCCTCCGGAGCTCGCGGAACTGGCGGTCGCCATTAACTCTCTCGGGGAGGGCCTCGGTCGAGCGCGTGGCCTCGAGCGGCAGTTCCTCATGTCCGTCTCGCACGAGCTGCGCACGCCCCTCACGTCGATCCGGGGGTACGCGGACGCGGTCGCCGAGGGTGCGACCGACGACGTCGTCACCGCTGCCGGTGTCATCGCGAGCGAGTCGAAGAGGCTGGAGCGGCTGGTCCAGGACCTGCTGGACCTCGCCCGCCTCGACGCCAGGCAGTTCTCCCTTCACATGCAGCGCGTCGACGCGGCGGATATCGCCGAGGGAGTGGCGGACGGTTTTCGCCGCGAGGCGCAGGCTGCGGGTCTCGAGCTCGCCACGTCGGTGGCAGATGAAGGCGTGTGGGTCGACGCGGACCCGGACCGCCTGGCCCAGGTCGTCGCGAACCTCGTGGAGAACGCCTTCAAGTTCGCGGCGACGAAAGTGGAGGTCGGCGCCACAACTCGGCACCCCGGAAGTGCGATCTGGGTAACCGACGACGGACCCGGGATCAGCGCTTCGGACCTACCGCACGTCTTCGAGCGGCATTTCCGCTCCGACAGGGTTCCCGCCCGGCGGCTCGGCTCGGGGCTCGGGCTTGCGATCGTGGCGGAACTCGCCCAGGCGATGGGCGCAACGGTCGACGTGGAGTCGCCGTTGCCGGGAGGACGCGGGACCAGGATGGTCCTCTGGTTCCCTGCGCGCTCGGGCGCCGGTGCGACGGGTGGATCGGGCGGGTCAGATGGATCCAGCGGGACGGCTAACGCCGCGCCCGCGTCGGCTTCATCTGCCGATGCGTCTCAGACGAGCGGGAGCTCCCTCAGCTCGGCCTGAACCCGAACCGGTTCCGGCGCTCGGTCGCCGGCGGAGTGAGAGATACGGAGCTCGACGGTGGCAGGCGGTGCCAGCGAACGGTGGACGTAGCCGAGAGCTGCCACTGCGCCGAGAGCTGGTGACCACGCGGCCGAGGTGACACTCCCCAGGACCTTTTCGGCGTTTTCAGCGCGCACGATCTCTGCGCCGACGATCTCTGCGCCGACGACGCCCGTCACAGGCGTCTCGTCTGGAAGGACGAGTCCCATCAGTCGCCGCGCCACTCGGTTGCCCCGCGCGTCGAGTCTCGCCACGAGCTCCTGGCCCGTGTAACAACCTTTCGTGAAGCTCACGCAACGCTCGAGGAGATGTGCCTCAGCAGGGATCGTGCGGTCGTCGAGCTCGAAACCCATCTCCGGGATGCCGGCCTCTATGCGCAGGGCTTCGAGAGCGTCGTCTCTGCACTCGCGAGCTCCGTGTGGGATGTCGGGCGCCTCACCCATGATGTCGAGGCCCTCGACCCCGTTCCACGAGTACCGAATCACGAGTGAACCGTTCCTTACGCCACCCGTGAGGGGTCCCGAAGGCGCAACCGAATGTACCGGAGCCTTGTTGCCCCTCAAGGCGACGCACCGCCAGGGAAGCGCTTCTATCTCGGCTTTGATGCGCAGCTTGAAGCGCTGCAGGCGGGCGCGTACCGCTTCCCCGTAACCGTTGGCGACGTCCACGACGAACTCGTCATCTGCAGCTCTCGTCACCCTGATCGAGCGCGTCGAGCTTCCCCTGAGGTTCGAGTAACAGCGCGTCTGTGGTATCCCCGACCGGTAGAGCCAGCAGGTCCTGCGTGCACTGCCCTTGGAGGTACTCGAGCGCTTGCGGACCGTGCACGAGCAGGACGTCGCGTCCGAGTCGCACGGCGCCGGCAGTGTTTCGAAGCGCCCCGTAATCATCTGTGAACCCGTCGCGGAGTCCGAGCTCGCCCGGGACCGAAGGACGTTTCGTCAAGAATTCGTGGTTGCGCCCGAGGCGACCTGTGAAGGTGCTCGCGTGGCGTCTTGGCTTCGGCTTTCGGAGGATCTCTCGGAGCTCGCGACGAGACGTGGGGCTTCGGGGGGAACGTGGGAGCGGGCACGGCGGGCGGCGGGAACAGCGGCCAATAGCGCGGCGGCCTTGTTCACGCATTCGGTGTCCTCTTCGGCGGGATCACTGTCCGCGACGATCCCCGCTCCCGCCTGCACCGACGCCTTGCCCTCGGGATCCACGACCATCGTGCGGATCGCGATGGCCGTATCGAGGTTGCCCGAGAAGTCGAGGTACCCGACGACGCCGCCGTAGACACCGCGTTTGGTCGGTTCGAGATCGTCGATTATCTGCATCGCTCGCACCTTGGGCGCCCCCGAGAGTGTCCCGGCGGGAAGCGTCGCCCGGAGAACGTCGACGGGTGTCTTGCCGGGCGCGAGGCTCCCCGAGACCTGCGACGTCAAATGCATCACATGGCTGTATCGCTCCACGGTCATGAACTCGTCGACCTTCTCCGACCCGAAGGTCACCACCCTTCCGACGTCGTTTCTGGCGAGATCGACGAGCATGACGTGCTCAGCGAGCTCTTTCGGGTGTTCGGCCAGCTCGGCAGCGAGTCGGGTGTCCTCGATCTCGTTCGAACCCCGACGCCGCGTGCCGGCGATCGGGCGCGAAGTCACCACGCCGTCGCGCAGCCTCACCATGGGCTCGGGGGAGGACCCCACGACCGTACAGTGCTCCGTCCGAAGGAAATAGAGGTACGGGCTCGGGTTCACCAGCCGCAATTCCCGATAGAGATCGAAAGGATCGGCTTCGAGGTCGAGATCGAAGCGTTGGGAGAGAACGACCTGGAATATGTCCCCGGCCGTTATGTGCTCCTTCGCTGTTTCGACGGCCCGCATGTACTGGCCGGGCGACATGGTCCGCTCGATCTCGGGAAGCGGCTCACCCGGGAGAGGAGGCGTGAGCTCGGGAGCGTCCAGGGGTTCGAACAGCTGCCGGGCCAATGCTTCGAGCCGGACGGTCGCGTCCTCGTGCGCGAGGGCGGCATCCGAGGCCGACCAACTCGGGTCGGCGACGACGTTGTCGACAAGCACGACGCGCTGGCGCCAGTGGTCGAAGGCACACAGCTGTCCGATCACCTGCAGCACAGCGTCCGGGAATCCCTGGTCGTCGGGCGGCGTGTTCGGAAGTTTCTCGACCTCCCGCACCACGTCGTATCCGAGGTACCCGACGAGACCACCGTGAAGTGGCGGCAGTCCGATGAGTGCGGGCGAGCGGAAGTTCGAGAGCATCGCTTCGACGGTCGCCAGCGCTCCCTCGTTCATTCGAGCGGACACCTCGGCCGGAAAGGTCAACGAACCGGTCGAAGAAACGCCTCGTCCACGCGCGACAAGGGTCGCGAGGGGATTGACGCCGACAAAGGAGTAGCGCCCCCAGCGCTCGCTCCCCTCGACCGACTCGAGGAGGAAGCCGGGGCCGCTCCCCACCACCTTCATGAAGGCCGAGACGGGTGTGAGCGTGTCGGCCACGACCTCTCGCCATACAGGGACGATGAGGTGGCGGCTCGTCAGCTCGCGAAACTCGTCGGGACTCGGACCCAGCGTCCCGAGCGTCGGTCGGGTGGCTCGCTCCGGCTCAGTGTGCGGTGGCATCGGGACCGAAGGATCGATAGAAGCACGATCGCTCTCCGGTATGGCATGCGCCGCGACCGTCCTGGTCGACGACTACGAGGATCGCGTCACCATCGCAGTCGTAAGAAACCCGCCTCACCCACTGACGGTCACCCGACGTCTCGCCCTTGCACCAGTACTCCTGACGGCTACGGCTCCAAAACCAGCTGCGCCCGGTCTCGAGAGTTCGACGGAGGGCTTCGGCGTCCATGTAGCCGAGCATCAGCACCGCGCCGTCGGAAGCGTCCTGGATCACCGCGGGTACGAGTCCATCGGAGCCGAATCGGATCTCCCCCATCTGTTCGTCCGTGTACTCGACCGGCGTCGCAGTCCGCTCGGGCGGCGTCACCGAAGCCGTGCGCGTCTGCTCAGAGGTAGAGCCCTGTGCCACTGTCGATCCTCTCGGAGGCCACGGCGTGTATGTCGCGCTCGCGCAGGATGACGTAGTCGTCACCTTGGACGTCCACTTCGAAGCGGTCCTCGGGATTGAAGAGGACCTTGTCTCCCGGCTTGATCGTGCGGACGTGGGGCCCGACAGCGACCACCTCCGCCCACATGAGACGACGCGAAACCTGTGCCGTGGCGGGTATGAGGATGCCTGCGCGAGAGCGTCTTTCGCCTTCCGCACGCGGGGGCTGAGCGAGGACGCGGTCCGCGAGCATCGTGATCGGCTGCTTCGGTTCGGGAACACGGGCCGGTTCGGACGACGAGCGCGTACCGGACGACTCCTTCGAAGAACGGACCTGCTTGGAGGTCTTCGCCGGAGCGGGGTCCACCCAGGCAAGCTACCAGCTGAGATACGCCGAGGCGGTCAGCCGGTGGCCGGGCCGTCGAACGGACGAACGTCCACCCCGTGAGAGATGAGATACGACTTCGCCTCTCTCACGGTGTACTCGCGCATGTGGAATATGGAAGCGGCGAGAAGCGCCTCGGCTCCTCCGATGAGTGCACCTTCGACGAGATGATCGAGGTTCCCAACTCCTCCGGACGCGACGACAGGTACGTCGACTTCATCCACGACGCGCCGCGTCAGGTCCAGATCGAAACCCTCGCGTGTTCCGTCGCGGTCCATCGACGTGAGGAGGATCTCACCGGCGCCCGACGTCGTGCACCGCTGTGCCCATTGCAGCGCGTCGATCCCGGTCGCGTGGCGTCCCCCATGGGTGTAAACCTCCCAACCGGAGACTCCCCGGCTTCGGGCGTCGATGGCGACCACGACGCATTGGGCCCCGAACTCGTAGGAGAGCTGCGTTATGAGGTCGGGCTCCGATACAGCGGCCGTGTTGAGCGCGACCTTGTCCGCTCCAGCCCGTAGGAGACGAACGCGCGTCCTCCGCCGTTCTCACCCCTCCCCCCACGGTGAACGGGATGAAGACCTGCTCAGCCGTGCGGGCGACGACGTCGACCATCGTGTCCCGGCCTTCTGCGGACGCCGTGATGTCCAGGAACGTGAGCTCGTCCGCGCCTTCGGCGTCGTACTTCGCGGCGAGCTCCACGGGGTCACCGGCGTCGACCAGGTCTACGAAGCGAACCCCTTTCACCACCCGTCCCGCGTCGACGTCGAGACAGGGGATCAGACGGACGTTTCGCACGCGGCGAGCGCCTCCTCGACTTCGAGAGTTCCGTTCGCAAGCGCGATTCCCACGACCGCACCTGCAAGACGCCGGCCTTTGACCTCCAGTTCGGCGAGCGCAGCGAGATCGGCGGCCGAGGCGACCCCACCGGAAGCTATGACCTCGTGGCGTGTCGACGCGAGGACAGTTCTGAGCCCGTCGAGGTCCGGGCCCTCGAGGGTGCCATCGCGTTCGATGGAAGTCACGACGAGCGCGGCGATTGAAAGTTCCTCGACCCGCTCCAGTGCTTCGGCGAGCGGGAGCCCCGACCCTTCCCGCCACCCTTCGACGGCCACCTCGGAGCCTCCGCCCCTGTGGTCCAGTCCCACGGCCACCCGTCCCGGGAGGGTTCGGCACGTTTCCTCGAGGAGCTCGGGTTCCCGCTGGGCCACAGTTCCGAGGACCACTCTCGCCACGCCGCGGTCGACAAGTGACCGTGCCGCCGATACGGACCTGACCCCGCCCCCTACCTGGACATGCAGGCCGGTCTCGCGAGCGATGGCGAGCACGACTTCCCGATTGACCGGCGACCCCGTTCGAGCCGCGTCGAGATCGACCACGTGGAGCCACTTGGCGCCATGGCTCGCGTAGCGGCGCGCCAGGTCGATCGGATCACCGAAATCACGTTTGCGCGTGAAGTCCCCCCGCTCGAGGCGAACAGCGTGTCCTTCGATCAGGTCGATCGCGCAGTAGAGGTCCAACGGGAATCGCAGCGTCAGAGAGCTTTGGAGTCCTGCGCCGCAGTGGCGGCCGTGGCTGCGGCAGCACCTGCGCCCGCACCCGCACCGGCGCGACGCGTCTCACCGCACACCGCGACGAAGTTCGCCAACAAGGTGAGGCCCGCGCGACCGGATTTCTCGGGGTGGAACTGGACACCGAAGAGCGAAGCCTTCTCGGAGGCGGCGACAACAGACCCGCCGTAATCGCAGGTGGCCACCACGTCGTCACCGGCCTCGGGGGCATAAGAGTGGACGAAGTAGAACCAGGGCCGCGCGCCGAGCGAGTCGAGGAGCATCGAGTTCTTCCGAGGGACCCTTTCCACCCGGTTCCACTGCATCTGCGGCGACTTGACCTGAGGAGCAAGCGCGCGGACGGCGCCACTCAGGATGCCGAGGCCCTCCGTCTCCGGCGACTCTTCGGATCCCTCGAAGAGGAGCTGGTACCCGATGCAGATCGCGAGGAACGGCACGCTCTTCGACACGGCATCGAGGGCGGCCTCCGACAGCCCGCTGTTGCGAAGTGCTCTCATGCAGGCACCGAACGCTCCGACCCCCGGCAGGACGACTCCCGAAGCCTTCTGTACCTCTTCGGGATCTGAAACGAGTCGCGCATCGGCGCCCACATGTTGGAGAGCCTTCTCGGCCGAGCGCAGGTTTCCGATGCCGTAGTCGAGTACGGCGATCAAGCGAGCATCCCTTTCGTCGATGGAACGTCTCTGCCCTCGATCCTTACCGCGTCGCGGATGCAGCGAGCGACGGCCTTGAAAGAGGCTTCGAGGATGTGGTGTGTGTTCTTCCCGGTGATCATTCGGATGTGGAGCGTGACGCGCGCGGCTGTCGCGAAGGCGCGCCAGAATTCCTCGGCGAGTTGAGGATCGAACGGAGGAGAACCCAAAGGCGCCGTGTCCGCATCCAGCTCGACGGCGTAGGCGAGGTACGGGCGCGCAGACAGGTCCAGAGCGGCCTCCACGAGAGCCTCGTCAAGAGGGAGGGAGATGGAGGAAAAACGCCGGATCCCTGTCTTGTCGCCGAGAGCCTCGTCGAACGCTTCGCCGATCGTGATCCCCACGTCCTCGACGGTGTGATGCGCGTCCACCTCGAGGTCCCCAGTTGCGTTGACAGTCAGGTCCATGCCTGAGTGTCTCCCGAGTTGGGAGACCATGTGATCGAAGAAGGGAAGCCCCGTCTCGACTTGCACCTCTCCGTGACCGTCGAGCGCCACGTCCACGGTGACAGACGTCTCCTTGGTGCCACGCGAGCGAGAGGCGCTTCGTGCTTCCCTCCTCAGGTAGCCGGCTTTCTCGGATTCGCTCATGCGGCATCGTCCAGAGCCGAGCGAAGCGCAGCGAGAAAACGATCGTTCTCTGCGGGTTCTCCGAGTGTCACCCTGAGGCATCCCGAGAGCCCCGGCCAGTCCGAGCAGTCACGCACGAGGACCGAAGCATCGAGCATGTCGTGCCACACGTCCTTGGCGGCGCGTGCGCGCGGCCTGAACAAGATGAAGTTGGCGTCGGAAGGCCAGACGTCCAAGGCGAGCTCGCTCAGCGCAGCGGCGACCCGCCCTCGCTCCTCGTTTATCAGGGCGACCCGTTGTTCCATCTCGGGAACGTGGCCCAGGGCGAGACGGCCCGCGAGTTGGGTGATGGCGTCGAGGTGGTACGGCAGGCAGGCACTCTGGCACGCATCGACCACCTCGGGATCGGCGACCAGATAGCCGAGACGGCATGCTGCCATCGACCACGTCTTGGAGAACGTCCTCACGACGACCAGTCGCTCCGCTCCGGGGACGTGGGCGTCCCTCATGTCCAGCGCGCTCGTCGGCGCGAACTGTCCGTACGCTTCGTCCACCACCACGAGGCCGGGCGCCAACCCGAGGATGGTCTCGACGACTTCGGTCGGCTCGCTTCGACCGGTGGGGTTGTTGGGAGAGCAGAGGAAGGTCACGACCGGGTCCACCCTTCCGATGAGTTTTCTCGCCCGGTCGGTGTCGATGCTGAAGTCGTCGGTGCGCCAGTCGCTCGCCACGTCGGTGCCGGTGAGCCCACAGATGTGACGGTGAAGCGCGTAGGTCGGCTCGAACAAGGCGGCTGCGCGTCCCGGTCCCCCGTACGCCAACAGGAGGCATTGGAGCACCTCGTTCGAGCCGTTCGCACAGAACACGCATTCGGGATCTACACCGTGGAGCTTTCCGAGCTCAGCTCTGAGGGCGCGCGCCTCACGGTCGGGATAGCGATTGAACTCGACCTTCCCCAACTCGGCTCTCAGCTCGTCCAGCCATTCCTTCGGCGGAGGAAGAGGAGACTCGTTGGTGTTCAGCTTCACCTCGACGTCTACCTGCGGCGAGTGATAGCCGGACAGCGTCTGAAGATCGGGCCGCAGCGGAACCTGGCGCGCCGGGGTCACGGGTTTCCACCATCTGCACCGCGATCGACTCGCAGTTGCACCGAGAGGCCGTGCGCCTCGAGACCCTCTGCCCTCGCGATCGCAGCTATGTGCGGGGCGAGGCGAGCGAGGGCTTCGTTTCCGACTGAGACCGCGTGGATGTGGGTGCGGAAGTCGTCCACCCGTAACGCCGATGCGAAACGGGCGCTGCGGGCTGTAGGAAGGACATGGTTCGGGCCGGCCAAGTAATCGCCCACGCTTGCAGGAGAGTACGGGCCGCAGAACACGGCCCCCGCGCTTCGGACCAGTGGCAGAAGCGCCTCGGCCTTTTCGACGAGGAGCTCCAGGTGCTCGGGCGCCACGGAGTTCGACACCGCCACTGCCTCGGCGGGACCGTCCACCAGCACTACCGACCCACCCGTACCGAGGGTGGCCTCGAGCTCTCGGCGGCGCGGCGAGGCGGCAACGAGGCGGTCGATCTCCGCCATGACGCTTCTTGCGACCTCCTCCGACCAGGTGACCAACCACGCGAGGCCGTGCGGACCGTGCTCCGCCTGAACCACGACATCGACGGCCGCCCACTGCGGCGGGGTCTCCACCCCGGCGACCACCACCACCTCTGACGGCCCCGCGAAAGCGGAGGGAACGCCGACGAAGCCGGACACCTGGCGTTTGGCCTCTGCGACGTAGCGGTTACCCGGTCCTGCGATCACGTCCACGGGTCTCACCGTCTCGGTGCCGTAGGCCATGGCCGCGACCGCCTGGGCGCCGCCGATCCTGTAGACCTCGTCGATCCCGGCGATCGCCGCGGCGGCCAGGGTCTCGGCCGCGACCTCGCCGTCCGGACCGGGCGGAACGCAGAGCGCGACTTCGTCCACCCCGGCGACGCGAGCGGGAGCCGCACACATGAGGACGGTGGAGGGATAGCGGGCCAGTCCCCCGGGCGCGTACAGCCCTGCCCGTTGGACCGGTCGCAAGAGCTCACGCACCTCTACCCCGTCCAGCTCGAAGTCCCTGCGCGGCTCGGGCTCCTGCTCGTGGTAGGCGAAGATGCGCCGGTAGGCGAGCTCGAGGGCCTCGCGCAGTTCGGAGTCGATCGAGTCGAGCGCATCACGGACCTGTGTCTGCGGGACCCGCAGGTCTTCGAGCGCGACCCCGTCGAAGCGATGGGTGAGCCGTCGTACGGCGGCATCGCCACCTGAACGCACCTCGGCGAGAATGGTGTGCACCTCGTCAGTCGGAAAGTTCTGCTCCGGCGCAGGGCGCGCAAGCTTTGCGCCGATCTCGGCAGCGGGCACCCCACGTAGGTCGAGCCAGGTCAACGACACGAGCCATCGATGGTACCCGTGGCCACCTCGCTTTCCGTGCGCCATGATCGGACAATGACCGCCCCCCTGGCAGAGCTTTCGTCCGTGTCCACAGCGCTCGACGAGCTGACGCGGCGCCTCGGGGCAATGGCCGAGACCGCCCAGGCACAGAAGGACGAGGAGACCGCTACCGAGCTTTTCGCCGTGGAGCGCGCCCTGCGGGGGGCACACCGCCGACTGCAGAAAATGACGGCGTCCAGGGGGCGGAGCCGCTGAGACCCCACCGGCTTTCGTGCCACGAAAAGGGAGGCCGGACGCGACGACGGCGCCCATAGGGCGCCGTCGTGCGAGCGGGCCAGGCGGCGGATCCCGACCTCGCCCTCACGGAACCAGGTGGCGGGAACCGGTTCCGGATGTGCCTCTAGAACATCACGCGTAGCGCTGATGTTCCAATCACCCTAGGAAAACTTCTTCTCAACGGCGGCGACGGCGCGGCATCTATCGAGCTGAGGAGGGTTTTCGCGCCATGCCCGACCCGTCTCGCGTGCCAGGTGGACCGGCGGCCGAGGCGACCGGCACCTTCGGTTTGGGTGTCGTCGGGGTCTTGTGCGCCCCGGGGCGGATGGGTAGCTGCGCCGAGGGGCAGATGTCGGCAAGCAGACACTCGGTACAGCGCGGGTTTCGGGCGATGCACACCCGTCGACCGTGGAGGATGAGCCTGACGCTGAGCGTGCCCCATTCCGACGGCGGCAGAAGCGCCGTCACCTCGCCCTCCACCTTGTCGGGGTCGGTCTGTTCGCTGAGCCCGAGCCGACGGACCAAGCGGCCCACGTGGGTGTCGACCGGAAAGCCGGGAAGGTCGAAGTCGACGCTGCGGATGACGTTGGCGGTCTTGCGCCCCACTCCTGGAAGGCTCGTCAGGTCCTCCATGCTCGTGGGGACCCGACCATCGAATCTCTCAGTGATCTCGGTCGCCATGCCGACGAGACTGCGCGCCTTCGCCCTGAAGAAACCGGTGGAGTAGATCAGCTCCTCGACCTTCTCCAGTGGCGCGGCCGCGAGCTTCTGTGGTGTGCCGAAGGGCCTGAAGAGTTTGGGCGTGACGATGTTCACGCGTTCGTCGGTCGACTGAGCCGAGAGGATCGTCGCCATGAGCAGCTGGAAGGGGGTCTCGTGCTGGAGCGCGCACAACTCCTTGGCGGTCCCGGGATACTCGGCCGCCAGCCTTGCCGCGACCTCGCGCGCGCGCCCGGCGATGCTTCGAGGCTTCGCCATCGATCTACGCGCGCTTGACGTCGCCGGTGTAAGCGCGGTCCACGTGATCGATCTCGAACCCGAGGGACTGGTAGAGCTTCACCGCAGGCTCGTTGTCGGCGTCGACGTAGAGCATCGCCATCTCGAGCCCGATCTTGCCGAGGTGGTCGAGACCCACGAGCACGAGTGACTTCCCGAGCCCTTCGCCTTTGAAGTCGGGATCGACCGAGATGACGTAGATCTCTCCCATGGGCGGCTCGGTCTCGCGGTGCACCTTGGTCCAGCAGGAGGCGACGAGCTTTCCGTCGCGCTCGTACAGCAAGAAGCCCTCGGGGTCGAACCAGGGCTCGGCCTCGCGTTCGAGGATCGTGTCGAGAGTCCATCCACCTTGTTCTGGATGGGACGCGAAGGCGCGGTTGTTCACCTCCAACCAGGCTTGCTCGTCCTCGCCCGGCCTGAACGGCCTGACATTCACCCTCGGATGGTCGTCCTCGATGGGCAGAGGTCTGCGCATCTGGTACAGCTCGCGTCCGCGGGAGAGGCCACCACCTTGGGCCATGGCATCGGTCTCGGCCGTCGGCTTCGCCACCCAGAGATGTACGTGCCCGCCTCCGAGCCGGCGCACTTCGTCCAGGGCTGCATTGAGCAGGTCCGAACCGACGTGTTGCTCGGGACCGCGATGGTCCGGGCGGATGACGACCTCGACAGCCCAGGTGTCGTGTCCGCGGCTGAGCTGCGCGTAACCAACCAATGGTCCCCCCGGCGTCTCACGCGCGACGAGTCCCGAGAAACCCTTGCGGCCGCCGTGGACGAGGTCGAGCCACTTGTGCTCGCCGAGTGGAGCATGGTGGTCGGCGGCCTGGGCGAGCTGGAGAAGCTGAGAGACCTCGGCGATGTCGTGCTCGCCCATGCGTCTCTTTATCTCGACGTGCACGTGGTACTCGGGAAGGCGGATCAGTGAAGGGCGGATACCCCGACGGCATGTCCTATGCCGAAGGTGGCCCCGGCCGCCACGGCCGAAATCAGTAGTTGTCGCAGGGCGCTTCGCCACCAGGATCGGCGAGTGAAGAACGAAAGGGCCACGCCTACACCGATCGCAGCAGCGGCGCCGATGATCACGGAGGCAAGCGTCGCCCCGGTCCCGCTGGCGATCAACCAGGGAAGCAAAGGCAGAACGGCACCGAAGGCGAACGCGATGAAAGAGGAGACCGCGGCTTGTATCGGTGAACCGAGTGCCGCCGGGTTGATCCCGAGCTCCTCGCGCGCGTGCGTCTCGAGAGCGAGCTCAGGTGTGCGCATCATCTCCTTTGCGAGCTGTCGGGCCATATCCGGCTCGATCCCACGGCTCTCGTAGATGTGAACGAGCTCGCGTCGCTCGCCTTCGGGACGGTTCTCGATCTCGTGGTGCTCCAGCGCAAGCTCACGCTCGAGCAGCTCGGTTTGAGCACGCATCGATACGTATTCACCGGCCGACATCGAGAACGCGCCGGCGACGAGCCCTGCTACGCCAGCTAGGCGCACGAATCCCCCACCGGGCTGTGCGCCTGCGATGCCGAGGATCAGCGCGACGTTCGTCACGAGGCCGTCGGAGATCCCGAACACCGCCGCCCGCGCGCCCCGGTGCCGATCTGGCGGTGATGGTGATCACGGGTGTGCATCTCCGTGGGAAAGCGCGCAGGCGTTCCGACGGATCTGCGTCGCTCACCTTTCCTGCGGTCGGAGGTCACGGTGGCCGTCAAGGCACCGGCCCCCTCGCGTCGCCGATCGACAGAGGCTTCGGCTCCTGTCGTTTCCCGATCCGTGGGCCCCACGGTCGTCCAGCCTACCGGGGCAGGTGCTCGGGCCTCCGGGAGGGTGAACGTCGATACTCCGCTCCGACCTGCCACAATGTCGCGATGCCCGAGGTACGCAAATGGTTCGACAACTCGCAGCCGCAGACGATGCAGGGAGCCGTGATGCTGTGCTACATCACCGCGGCCTTCGGCCTCCTGTGGATCATCCTGGGCACGTACCCTCTTTACGAGATCGTGCCCCTAACCCTCGGCATTGCCGGATACGGGATAGCGAACGAGCGGAAATGGGCCTATGGCCTCGCCGTGGTCCTAGCCGGGCTCAACGTCGTTGGTGATCTCGCGATCCTCTTTCTCGGCGCTGTGGGGATCATCATCACATTGCTCTTCGCGGTGGTCCTCTTCGCACTTCTCGTCCACCCGCAGAGCCGCGAGTACAAACGCATCTGGTTCAAGTAGTTCGTAATTCTCCTCAAAGTCAGCGAATCGTGCCGAGGCCGGGAATCAACGGCAGATCGAGGGGCGTAACCCAGCCCGCCGGCAACCTGTTGACGGCCGGCACGGCATTCAAGGCCCTCAGGCCGGTGGCGAGGCAACCAGCCGCGGCCGCATCACGGCGGCTCCCGTCCGTGAAGCGGAATGCCGTCTCCTGGGTGATCGAGGGAGAACCGTCGATCTCGACTCGATATACGTCGTCCTGAAATCCTCTCGGCCAATCGGGCGCGGCGTCTGGCCCGATTCGGTTCACGTGTTCCAGAGAGATGCGGCGCCGGCCACGGAAGATCCCGTTGATGGTGAAGTGGATTGCGGCCACGGCTCCGGGTTCGATGACACCCTTCGCGGTCTTGAGGGGTTTGTCGGTCACCCACTTGTCCCAGGTGGTGTCGATGTCGTCGAGCTCTATCCCGGCGGCGTGGGCCATCATCGGAACCGTCGCGCCCCACGACATCACGAGGATGTCCGGATGCTCCAGTAGGGCCTTGAACTCCGGTGGCTGCCCGATGCCCATCTCCTGCTCGTAATCGCCTTCGTAGTTGATGTAGTCGAGGATCTCGAGCGCCTTCACTGACCTGACCTCGCTGCAGAGACCCATCAGCGTCATCGGAAACAGGTCGTTGGCGAATCCAGGGTCTATGCCCGTCGTGAAGCAAGATGCGTCACCCGCGGTGCAAGCATCCGTAATGGGGTCGACCCAAGACGGTGGGTTCAGCGCCATTGCAGGCCACACCCAGGGCGTCATCGACGTCGAGCAGACATCGATGCCTGCGCGCAAGAAGGAGGATATGAGCGCGATGTTGTCAGATGCGTTTGCAGCCGTGGGGCCGTAGTGCACGAGCGCGTCGGGCTCGAGCGCGATAAGAGCATCCATGTCGTCCGTGGCGGTGACGCCGACCGGTCCGATTCCGCAGATCTCGCCTGCGTCACGACCGGACTTGTCCGGGTCGTGGACCCCGACACCTACGAGCTCGAAGACGGGATGGCGGACGATCTCCGGTATGACCATGCGCCCGACGAATCCGGTCCCCCATACGACGACCCTCTTCAGTTCGAGCTCGGCCATTGTCCCGGCAGCATCCTAAGCGGCACCCGAGCGCCCGGGCTGGTGGAGATGCCGCATGGACCCGGTCGATGCTTAGATTTGGCCATGGTCACCACCATCAACGGCATAGAGGAATTCAAGAAGTACGCGGGGAAGGAGCTCGGCTACTCGGACTGGCGGGTGCTCGAGCAGGCGCAGGTCGACCTCTTCGCGGACGCCACGGACGACCATCAGTGGATCCACGTCGACCCCGAGCGTGCTGCGTCGGGACCTTTCGGCGGCACGATCGCGGATGGTTACCTGACGCTTTCTCTCGTACCGAGCTTCATGCACGACATCCTCGACGTGCAGGGCATGAGGCTCGGGGTGAACTACGGCGCCAACCGGGTGAGGTTCCCCACTCCGCTGAAAGTCGGCGCAAAGGCGCGCCTGGCTGCCAAGGTCGGTTCCATCGAGGACGTCGAAGGAGGCGTCCAGGTCGTGCTCGACGTGAGTGTCGAGGTGGAGGGGCAGGAGAAGCCGGCTTGCGTGGCGCAGGTCGTCTACCGCTACTACGACTGAGCTTCTGCTGACTCGACCGAGAGTCTGCTTCTCCAAAGGCCTGTGAGGGTGGTGCGCCGGTGGGGGCCCTTTTGGGGTCTTCTAAAGGGGCAGGTCGCCGGTGGCGGGCCGGGTG
Organism: uncultured Acidimicrobiaceae bacterium; assembly: GCA_963737015.1. Taxonomy (GTDB): domain Bacteria; phylum Actinomycetota; class Acidimicrobiia; order Acidimicrobiales; family UBA8190; genus CAVTQZ01. The sequence continues at coordinate 1,088,144 of CAVTQZ010000001.1, forward strand.
GTACCGAACTCGCGGTAAGCGTCGATAACGGATTCGGCCACGCGCCACTTGTGTATCTCGTCGGCTCCGTCCGCAAAGCGGCTCCAGCGGGCCTGCAGGAGCATGTCCGCGAGCGGCGAATCCTTCGAGTACCCGAGCGCACCGTGAACCTGGACTGCGCGGTCGACCACGTTCCACAGGGTGTTCGCCACGTGATGCTTGGCCATCGACACCTGAACCTTGAAGTCGAGCCCGTTCTCGATCAGGTATGCGGAGTGCAGGACCATGAGCTTGGCCTGGTAGAGCTCGATGGCCGATTCGCTTATCAGCCACTGGATCCCCTGTTTGTCGGCGAGGAGCGATCCGTGTGAGTAACGCCCGATCGCCCGGTCGACCATCATGTCGAGAGCCGTTTCGATCTGCCCCAGCCATCTCATGCAGTGAGCGAGGCGTGCGGGTCCAAGGCGGTACTGACCCAAGCGGTGTCCCTCGCCTCGCGGGCCGAGCATGTTCCCTGCGGGCACTCTGAGGTCGCTGATCCGGATCTCGCAGTGGTTGTGGCTCCCGGACATCGTCTCGACGTCGCGGACGATCTCCCATCCTTCGGAAGGTAGGTCGACTATGAACGCGGAGGTCGCCGCCTGGGGCACTTCGGGATCATCCTCGGTGCGCGCCATCAGGATCGCGAAGCGGGCTCCCCGCGCACCGCTTATGAACCACTTGTGGCCGTTTATGACCCATTCGTCTCCGTCCCCCTCGAGCACGGCACGGGTCTGCATGAGGGTCGGGTCCGAACCGGCCACCTCAGGTTCGGTCATCGCGAAACACGAACGCGTCGTCCCCTCGCACATCGGCTTCAGGTACCGCTCCTTCTGCTCGTCGGTGGCCCAGTGCAGGAGGGTGTGCATGTTCCCCTCGTCAGGGGCGTAGCAGTTGATCACGTACGAGCCGAAGTGAGACTTGGCTGACTCTGCGGACACGGCCGCGAGCGCGGTCGGCCCGAGCCCCGCCCCTCCCCACTCGCGGGGCATGTGTGGCATCCACAGATCGCTTTCACGCGCGACCTGGCGCAGGCGGTCCAGCTCGGCGCGCCAGTCCGACCGACCGGCCTCCTGGGCCAAGAGAGCCTCCTCGGTCGGCCGCACCTCCTTCGCTACGAACTCGCGCATCCTCAGGCGTACCTCTTCGACGTCCGGGGGGAAGGTGAAATCGATCGCCATCAGCTGACCTCTCTCTTGGTGTCGGGCTCCTGACCGAGGTGCGGTGTTCCGGAGTCGGTGACGAAGCGCTCGGTGGGCTCGTAGTGCAAATCGGCGGGTCCGGCGCTCGTGCGAGCTTCGACCGTCCTGACAGCGTCCGCCACTACATGCGGAGCGTCGCGGCGCTACGAAGTGTCCCACACGAGCCACGATCACCAGTTCTGCCCCGCCGACCGCAGAAGCGATGCTCTCCCCCACCGAGGGCGGGACGACCACGTCCCACGCACCGGCCACGACGGCAGTGGGTACGCGGACATCGACGAGTGATCGTTCGATCGCGCCGATTTCTGCGAGCAGGCAGCGTTGCTCTGCGACGAAGCTCTTCCAGGTCTGCCGACCCCGTTCGGAAGCTACGTCGAGGTACCGCGAATCGGGTAGCACGATCCTCGCTCGCTCCAGAAGATCGCGCGGGGCGAGCGTGGCGAGGCCACGAAGTTTAGGAAGCACCCTGCCCAACCCGTAGAGGCCCACGGCACTGAGCGTCTCTCCGATGAGAGGAGCGGCGAGGAGATGATCCAGTCGGTTGATGCTGTCCTTCCTGCCGACCGAGCCGACCAGCACCAAGCCGCGCACCAGGTCCGGTCTTCGCGCCGCGAGGAGGATGGCTATGCCTCCTCCGTAACTGTGACCGACGACCGTGGCGGGGACGGCCTGTCTTTCTTCGAGGAGGGCGCCCTAGGACGTGCGCGTTTCGCTCCATGGAAAGCGCGACATCTCCGCTGTCTCCGTAACCAGGGCGGTCGGGGAGCAGGAGGCGGTGGTCCTGCAAGAGTGCCGCCACGGCATCGAAGTCGGCGCCGAGACCGGGTTGACCGTGTACGAAGAGAACTGCATCACCCTCGCCGCGGTCGCTGACCGCGAGGGACCGTGCGTCGGAGACGCCAACCGGTGTGGGCATCAGTCGAGTTCGCTCAGGGTCGGGTCCTAATCGTCAGAGGTAGCGCGTTCGACTCGGGGCACGGTCTCGACGATGCGATCCGGGTCGGCTCGGGCGGCAGTGGTTTCAGGAAGGAACAGAGTCGCCGACGCTCTCCCGCTCATCCGCGCCGCGCCGGTCCTCGGGGGAGGCCCGAAGATCGCTTCCAGCGCGGGTAGCTGAGGTGGTTTGCGATGACTTGCCAGCGCGCTTCGCAGCGGCGAAACCGTCGCCTCCTGCTGTGCTCTGTGGTGCCGGAAGCTCGACGATGAAGGTGGCGCCCTCCCCGGGGACGCTCTCGACCCGGGCGTTCCCGCCGTGGGCAGAGGCAATCGCTGCCACGATCGACAGACCGAGGCCGGTGCCGCCCCCGGTCCGGGCCTCGTTGCCACGGTAGAAGCGGTCGAACACCCGGGCCTGCTCCTCGGTATCGATTCCCTGGCCCTCGTCGGACACCGACAAAACGGCGAGGGAGCCCTGCCGGGACACCTTCACGTGCACCGGGGTGCCCGGCGGCGTATGGACCTCCGCGTTGCGCAAGAGGTTGTCGACCACCTGCCGCAACCTTGCTGCATCTCCATCGACAACCAAGTCTTCGCCGGTCGCCGGCGATTCGATCGAGATGGGTCGCCTGGGCTCGATTGCACTTGCAGCATCGACAGCGTCTTCGACGATGGTGCCGAGGTCCACCGGCGCCGGCTCGAACGGGCGACCCTGGTCGAGTCGTGCGAGCAACAACAGGTCGTCCACCAAGAGGCTCATCCGCGCCGCTTCGTGCTCGATTCGCTCGGAGGCGCTCGTGCGGGCTTCGTCGTCGGCGAGCGCCCCCTTGCGCAAGAGCTCCGCGTACCCGCGGATGGACGTGAGGGGCGTGCGAAGCTCATGAGACGCATCGGCCACGAAGCGCCGAAGCCGCGACTCCGAGGCGCTGCGTTCACGGAACGCTGCTTCGATCTGACTCAACATCCCGTTCAGCGCCGCTCCGAGCCGTCCAACCTCGCTGCGCTCGTCCGTCCGTTGGATGCGCCTCGAGAGATCTCCGCGCGCGATCGCCCGTGCCGTCGAGGTCATCCCGTCGAGGGGGCGCAGGCCGATCCTCACCGTCCAGAGGACCAGGATGAGCAGAGCGAGGACGACCGCGATCGAGACGCCGAGCTCGACTCGCGTGAGAGACGCCAGGGTCTGGTTCGTCGGGTCGAGTGTGATCGCGTCGACCAGGGTCCCGCCCGGTACCGCTACCGCCTGCACCCTGTAGTGCGAGCCGCTGGACCCGACGGCGGAAACCTGGAACGACGGACGATCGGGAACGTAGACCCCGTGGTTCCGGCCGAAAACGTGGGAGACGGGTGCGGCCAGGACCGGAAGCCTCTTCGGCAGCACCGGGGCCGGGTCGGGGCTCGCGGACGAGCCCGACGGGTCGTTGAACACCACTTGCCCCGAGTCGTTTATGACCTCCATGTAGACGTCGGGGTCGTCGCGTGCAGCGAGTACGTCGGCACTCAGGCGACCGGGTGCAACCCCTTCTGAGGACCGCGACGGTGACGCGGCGCTCGCGTTCCCCGCAGACGCGGCCGACTGCCGGGGCAGAACCGTCGGGGTCTGTTGCGGCGAGCACGACGGGTTCGCCTGTGCGTCCAACTGGGACAGCCATGCCTGGGGATCCGAGACTGCGAGGACATCGTGATCCTGACGAGCACGTTGGTTCGCCGAGTAGATGTAGGTATAAGCCTGTTGTTGCGCGACGTCGATCTGCTCGTCAAGCCGACCGACGAGGAACGAACGCAGAGACGAGGACGTCACGACGTCCGCGATGACGATCGCGGCAATGAACAACAGCAACATGCCCGCAACGAGACGACGCCTCAACGACATGTCTTGCTCTTACTCTCTCGGTAGCCGGAGGCTGTAGCCCACTCCGCGGATCGTGTGGATGAGCGGTGGCTCGAAGCGGTCGACCTTCTTGCGCAGATAGCTCACGTAGGTCTCGACGATATTCGGATCCCCCTCGAATTCGTACGACCAGACATGGTCGATGATTTCCGATTTGGACATCACGCGCCTTGCGTTCTCGAGCAGGAACCGCAGGAGGTTGAACTCCGTGGCTGTGAGCTCGAGCAATATTTCCTGCCGCCAGACCTCGTGCGTCTCCTCGTCCATCTCGAGGTCCGCGAACACGAGGCGTGGACCGACACCGCCGTTTCCCCGGCCCGTCCGTCTGAGAACGGCGTGGATGCGCGCCACGAGCTCGTCAAGACTGAAGGGCTTGGTGACGTAGTCGTCGCCGCCGGAGGTGAGCCCCGTGACCTTGTCCTCGGTGGCGTCCCTCGCCGTGAGGAAGAGAACGGGGGTCGTCACCCCGGAGTCCCTCAGCCGCCTGCACACGTCCGTGCCGGTGACGTCGGGGAGCATCACGTCGAGGAGCATCAGGTCGTGACGGGTTTCGGACGCCATCGCCAACGCCTCCGCGCCGGTGCCGGCGACGCTCACCGAGAAGCCCTCGAACTTGAGGGCTGCCGAGAGGAGGTCGGTGATGTACGGCTCGTCGTCCACGACGAGGATCCGGGAGGAGGTCTCCACTGCCTAAATGATCGCAGAACGGGTGCCGGCTATTCGCTTAAAGCTGTGCGAGGGTCCCGGCTTCTCGGGGCCGGCGGATCAGGTTTCCCACGCAGTCCCGGTCCTCCTCCTGGCCAGAGCGGGTCACCCTCGTGGGCCACCCTTGTGGGGTCACCCTTGGTGATCCGACGGCGCTGGTGCCGCCGACGAGGCGGATTGGACGGTGGTGGCGGCTCGAGCCGGCTGGACGGACGCAGAAGGGCCAGACGGAGCTCCCGCCCTGCGGTGCCCCCTCCCGCTCAATGAGCGCACGAAACGCAAGATCGCCCACCAAGTGACGAGGAGAAGCGCCTCCACGACGATGTGGGTCGACATCTTCGACTTGCCTTCGACACGGTCCACGAATCGGATTGGAACCTCTGTGACCGTGCCTCCGGCTTCGAGCACTTCCTGGACCATCTCGATCTGAAAGCCGTAGCCGTCGGCTCGCACCGACCTCAGGTCGAGCTTCCGCAGAATCTCCGAGCTGTAGGCCCGAAAGCCCGAAGTCGAGTCTGTTACGTGCAATCCAAGGAGGGCCGAGGCGTAGATGTTCCCCCCCTGGGAGAGGACGCGGCGGTGGAGCCGCCATTGTGGGATGGACCCGCCTCGCATATACCTCGATCCCACGACGAGGTCTGCGCCGTCCGACAACGGAGCCAGGATCTGAGGTAACGCGGCCGGGTCGTGCGAAAGGTCGGAGTCCATCTCGACGAGCGCGTCGAAACGTCGCTCGAGACCCCACGCGAAACCGTCGCGGTACGCGCTCCCCAACCCGGACTTCGCGGCCCTTCGCAGGACATCGACGTTCCCGAGCTCCTTGCCGATCCGCTCCGCTATTTCGGCGGTTCCGTCGGGCGAACCGTCGTCCACCACCAGGACTCCGGCTTCGGGGAGTGCGTCGTGGATGAGCCGCAGAACCCGCTCGATGTTCTCCGATTCGTTGTATGTGGGAAGGACGACGAGCGGCCGCATCATCAAAGACTACGAGACCGCGCTCCTGTCAAGGCTGGGAGGGCTTTCACTGGCTGCCGGCGTCTCGCTTCGTGCACCGGTCCCGCTTCCTGCACCGGTCCGGCTAGCGCCCCCCACTCTCACCGCTCCCGGGATTGGCCCCGCCAACCGGTTGTGGGGCCAATGGCGCAGGTGCGCGCCTTCGTCGCAGCCACCTCGAATGTTTCGAGGTGTCCCCCATCGGCGAAGTGACTTCGCCTTCTGGCGAGGTGGCCGTCCAGACCTCGCGCACGATGACCTGGATCGAGCCTGCGAGAGGTATGGCGAGAAGCGTGCCCACGAAGCCGCCGAAGAAGCCGCCCACGAGATCACCGACGTTCGCCCCTACCAGGATGGCAATGAGGACCAGCAGCGGGTTCACCCTGACCGTGCGGCTCATCACGATCGGGTTGAGGATGTGGTTCTCGACCTGCGTGTAAACGAGAAACACGACCGCGGTCACGATCCCCGCCGTCAGCGAATGCACGAAGGCGAAGAGGACCGTGGGAATCCCTGCCAAGGCTCCCCCGACCATCGGAAGGAAATCAAAAAGAGCCACCCATAGCGCCCACAGGACCGCAAAAGGAACACCGAGCAGCTCGAGGGTGACGAACACGACCACGCCCGCGATTACGGAGGTCATGAAGTTGCCGAGCATGTAGCCCGTCACGGAATGGTTCACCTCTTCCGCCACGCGGATGATCCTGGCGCGGTGCTGCGGACGGAGCATCCTCAGGAATCCGCTTCGCATCTTCGAACCTTCGAGAAGGAGAAGCAGTACCAAAACGAACAAGGCGACCATCGCGACCACCAACGACACCGCGCCCTTGCCGAGGCTAAGCGCCGGTTTCGACAGGCTCTTGGCGAACGTGGTGAGCTTCGGCGCCAAATTTTGCTGCACCCAGTGCTGTACGTGGTACTTGCTGACGAGGTGTCCGATCCAGCCCTTTCCGTGTTCGGCTTGTTTCACGTATTTGGGAAGGTTCTCGGCCAGGTGAGTGAGCGCGTTCACGAGCGGGTAGCCGAAAGCGAACGCGAGGCCGGCGAAGGCCAGGAGAGCGACGATCGTCACGATCGCGACGGCGCCGCCCCTGCGGCGCACGCCGTGCCTCTGGAAGAAGACGACAGCGGGGTTCAACAGGAGCGCGATGAATCCGCCGACGACGAGCAGCAGGAGGATCTCGCGCAGCTTGTAGACGAGACGGCCGGCCAGGTAAACCACCACGACCACCCCGACGAACGCCAAGATGGCCTGCAAGGGGACCCCTCGGGCGTCGGCGGCCAACCAGAGCTTGCCTCTGCGGGTATCCGGCGTCGGCTCGTCTGGCCCCTTCGGCGGCGTGTACTCGACGCCTTTTGGCTGAGGCTCGTCCGGGCCTTCGGGAGTGGGACAGGGCGCCGTCCGCGCAGAAGAGCTCTCGGCCGGCATCACTCCAGCATGGCAGGTGGTTTCGTCTGCCACGTGCAAGCATGAACGGATGGGCAGGGGGCGAATTAGGAACCCGCGCCGGCGACGTTTGCGCAAGGGAATCCGCTGGGGCCTGGGGGCCTTCGGGATCCTGCTCGTACTCGAGTACCTGGTTCTCCCCCAGCTCGGCGGCGCCCGGAAGTCCCTGAACCTCGTCGGTCAAGTCAACGTTGCGTTCCTCCTGATCGGGCTCCTCCTCGAAGCGGCCGCCCTACTCGCCTACGCGCAGCTGACATACACCGTTCTGCCCAGAGGCGGTCCACCTCGGTCGCGGTTGTTCCGTATCAACATGTCGAGCCTCGCATTGAGCCATGTGATGCCTGGCGGGACGGCCCCGGGCGCGGCGCTCGCTTACCGACTGCTCACGCACGAGGACGTTTCGGGACCCGACGCGGGTTTCGCGCTCGCGATGCAGGGGGTCGGATCGGCGCTGGTCCTGAACCTCATCTTCTGGATGGCCCTCTTCGTCTCCCTGTTCTTCCACGGCTACAACCCCCTCTACGCGGTCGCAGCGGGTGCGGGCGTGCTCATGATGGGGATCTTCGCCTCGGTGGTCGTCCTGCTGACGCGGGGCCGAAGCCGATCGGTCGAGATCGTCCGGCATCTGGCCGACAGGGTCCCGTTCCTCGATTCCGAGCGTCTGGCAGCGGCGGTGCAGCGCATCGCCGATCGCCTCAGGGCGCTCGCGGAAGACCGGGAGCTGCTCTACCGAGCGATCGGGTGGGCGGCCGCCAACTGGCTCCTCGACGCCGCGTCGCTCTGGGTCTTCATCGCCGCGTTCCACAAGCTCGTCTCACCGATCGACCTCCTCGTGGCGTACGGCCTCGCGAACATCCTGGCGGTGATCCCGATCACGCCGGGTGGCTTCGGCGTCGTCGAAGGTGTCCTCATCCCCACACTCCACGGCTTCCACGTTCCGTCCAAGGTCGCGGTTCTGGGGGTGCTCAGCTACAGGTTGGTCAACTTCTGGCTGCCGATCCCCGCAGGCGGCGCGGCGTACATGTCGTTGCGCTTCACGTCGCAGAGTTGGCGGGAACGCCTGAGCCACGCGCATCGGGAGATCGTCGAAGGTGTCGTCGAGCACGAGCTTCCGGTCGTGCAGCAGTCCGACAACGGCTCTAAGTCGTCCGTCCCCGACAAAGCGGCTTCGCCGGATCCAGGTCCCCTGGCTGTCTCCGATCCAGATCCGCCGGTGATCTCGGACCCGGGTCGGGCGCCGGAAGCTCCGTCAGCGAGCTCCGTATCGAATCGGTCGAGTCGATTCGGCCGGCTCAGGAGGGATCCGGGTCACCAGGCTGTCTGAGAGCTCGCCCGTGGCGGCCCGGCGTCGTCCGCCGGCGCCTGGTCAGCCGCCCGTGGACCGGCTGCCTTGGATCAGGTGTTCTGAGAACCCAGGGATTCGTGCTCGCGCCGCCTTCGAGCCCGGTCGCGAGCCAGTTCCTGCAGGCGTCGCTGGGCGTTGAAATCCGCCGTCCGGCGTACGCGCTCCCACTTGCCGCCGGGGCCCAGCGCCCAGGAATTGGTGTCGTCTGCGAGATCGATGTCGAGCACCTCGAGCAACCTGGCTTGAAGTTCGGTATTGGTGACAGGGAATAGAAGCTCGATCCGCCTGTCGAGGTTCCGTTCCATGAGGTCGGCAGAACCCATCAGCAAGGTGAGAGGGTGCTCCGTCCCTCCGAAGCGGTAGATCCGGGAGTGCTCGAGGAAGCGCCCGACGATCGACCTGACCCGGATCGTCTCCGACATACCTGGCACACCCGGGCGCAATGAGCACACTCCGCGCACGATCAGGTCGATCGGGACGCGCTCTCTAGACGCCCCGTAGAGCGCGTCGATTACGTCAGGGTCAGTGAGGCCGTTCACCTTTATCGTTATGCGGCCCTCAGGTCCGAGTCGCGACTCCTGCTCGATCAACTCGATGATCCGTGGACGCAACGTCACGGGGGCCACGATGAGCTTGCGATACGGAACAGCGCGGCTGTACCCGGTAAGGAAGTTGAAGAGATCGCCGACATCCGCTCCGAAGTCGTGGTCCGCGGACAACAGACCGAAGTCCTCGTAGAGGCGGGCGGTCCGAGGGTTGTAGTTGCCCGTCCCGAGATGACAGTAGAGGCGGATGCCCTCCTCCTCGCGCCGTACCACTAGCGCAGCCTTCGAGTGCGTCTTCAGGCCTACCAGTCCGTAGACCACGTGCACACCGGCTTCTTCGAGCGCGCGGGCCCAGAGGATGTTCGCCTGCTCGTCGAACCTCGCCTTCAGCTCGACGACAGCCGCCACTTGTTTACCCGTCTCTGCAGCCTGGATCAGCGAGGCGACGATCGGGCTGTCGCCGGACGTGCGGTAGAGCGTCTGCTTGATCGCAAGGACATCCGGGTCGTCAGCTGCCTGTGCGATGAACGCCTCCACCGACGTCGAGAAGGAGTCGTAAGGGTGGTGTACGAGAACATCCCTCTCGCGAAGGACGGCGAAGATGTCGGCAGGCTCGTTGTTGGCGTTCGCAAGGCCCGGCGGCGTCATGGGCGCCCAGGCCTCCTCGTGGAGGTCGGGCCGGTCCAGCGCGTGCACCTTCCATAGCCCCCCGAGGTCCAGTGGAGCGTCCGTCTCGTAGATGTCGTCGGGCCCGAGATCGAGCTCCTGGAGGAGCATGTCGCGCATGTCGGGCGAGATGTCCGACGAGACCTCCAGCCGAACGGCGCGGCCGAACCGCCTTCTCCTCAGCTCCATCTCGACAGCGACGAGAAGGTCGTCCGCTTCGTCTTCCTCGAGAGCCATGTCTGCGTTGCGGGTCACGCGAAATGCGTAGTGCTCCCCGATGACCATGTCACCGAACAGCCGACCGAGATGAGCCGCGATCACCTGTTCGAGCGGGACGAACCGCTCGCCGTCGGGCATGACCACGAATCTCGGAAGAAGCGGCGGCACCTTTACGCGCGCCACCCTCTCCTCCCCCGTCACCGGGTCCCCCACGCGGACTATGAGGTTCAGCGAGAGGTTCGAGATGTAAGGGAAAGGGTGACCAGGGTCGACCGAGAGCGGCGTGAGAACGGGGAAGATCTCGCGCTCGAAGACGTCGACCAGATAACCGCGGTCGTCGTCGTCCAGAGAGGACCAGTCGGAGAGCCTTATCCCCTCGTCTGCGAGCGAAGGCGCGACGTCGTCGAGGAAGATCGCGGACTGCCTCTTCACGAGCTGGCGTAGACGTTCCGCGATCGCCCTCAGGGTCTCGCTTGGACGCAGGCCGTCCGCCGAAGGAGCGCGTAAGCCTGCATCGACCTGATCCTTCAAGCCCGCAACGCGCACCTGGAAGAACTCGTCCAGGCCGTCGGAGAAGATCGCGAGGAACTTGGTCCTTTCGAGCAAAGGGATCCTCGGGTCAGATCCGAGGTCGAGCAAACGCGAACCGAACTCCAGCCAAGAAAGCTCACGGTTGTAGAACCGAGCAGGGCCGAGCTCCTCGAGTGGCTTGTCCGACCAGTCACCGCCGGGCGCCTCCGGCAGCTTCTCGAGCTTCTCAAGGACCGAGGACCCGCGCGACGAGGCTCCGATGCCCGCGTTCGAGTCGTCAGGAGCAGTGTCCGCCATGCCCCCACGGTACCTGCGCACCCGCCCGCGAAGCTGACCCCGCGACCGTGTCGAGGAGCTCATGGTTCGCTTCCAGCGGTTTCGTCACGTCTAGGCTGCCCGACCGGTGGCACAACTCCTGCTTCGGCGATCTCGTCGAAGCGACGGCCGTCCGAGAGGGCCCAACGCCAGGCGGCGGACGGAGCTCGGACTCCTCGTGTTCGGCTCGCTCATCGTCGTGGCGATGTACGTGCTCGCCTCGGTCGGTACGACGTCAAAGATCCCGCCCGACCTGGGGCCGTTCCTCGCGATCGTCCTTGCTCTCGCCCTCGCCGCCCACATCGCGAACCGGATCTATGCACCTGACGCCAATCCGGTGCTCCTGCCGGTCGCAGCGCTCCTGAACGGCCTCGGGTACGCGATGCTGGCCAGGATCTCGCCGCACTATGCGAGGCTGCAGGCGGCGTGGACAGCAGTCGGGATCGTGGCTTACATCCTCACGCTCGTGCTGGTGCGCCGGTCGAGAGATTTGGACCGCTACCGGTACGTGTTGCTGCTCGTTGCGATCGGACTAATGCTCGCGCCGCTCGTGCCGCACCTGGGAAAGAACATAAACGGGGCGCGGCTGTGGGTCTACATCGGCCCTGTCAACGGGCAACCGGTTGAGCTTGCAAAGATCCTGCTGTGCATCTTCTTCGCTTCGTACTTCACGGAGAAACAGGAGCTGCTCTCCATCCCGACCATGCGGGTGGGCAACCGCCTGGTCCTGGACCCGCGCCCTTTGGGTCCGATCCTTCTGGCCTGGGCGTTCTGCATGTTGGTTCTCGGCGCGGAGCGTGACGTGGGATTCGCCCTACTGGTGTTCGTCCTCTTCATCGCGATGCTATGGCTGGCCGCTGGGCGATGGAATTACATCGTCTTCGGCTTGATCCTCTTCGCCATCGGCGCGTTCTTGGCGAGCCATCTCTTCAGTCAGGTCCACGAACGCGTGACGGTATGGCTGAATCCGTGGCCGCACGCGTCGACGACGGGCTATCAACTGGTCCAGGGTCTCTACGGTTTCGGCAGCGGAGGCCTCACCGGCGTGGGGATCGGCTACGGCTATCTACATGCCATTCCGTACGTGTACTCCGACTACATCTTCGCAGCGTTCGGGGAAGAGATGGGGTTGTTGGGGACGACCATCATCGTCTTCGCCTTCCTGCTCATGGTGGGGACGGGATTGCGCATCGCACAACGGGCCCGTTCTGACTTCGCGCAACTGGCGGGGGCCGGCTTCACCGTCATCCTCGGCATGCAGGCCTTCTTCATAATGGCCGGCATCGTCCGACTGCTCCCTCTCACAGGCATAACCCTTCCATTCATGGCTTACGGCGGTTCATCGCTGGTGGCCAACTACATCCTCGTCGCGTTGCTCATGAGGATCTCCGACGAAGGAGAGAGGGCTGCTTTTGCGGCGGAGGCGACAGCGACGCGCGTCGCTGGACCCGACCGTCGGAAACGTCGCGATCGGCTGACCGTCCACTCCGGCAGGTATCAGCGACGCTGGGACTCTGCGAACCTAGGTGTCGTGTCGTCCAAGGCCATGACGAAAAGACGGCAGGCAGCCGCGCCTGCGGGTCACCCAGAGTCGTAGCCGGAAAGTACGTCCTCGGTGACCAGAAGCGGCGTTGGAAGCTGCTGGCGAAGCACGAGTGCGATTGCATCTGAGGGGCGGCACGGTATGACCTGCCGCCCTCGAGGTCCCATGGTGTCGAGCTCTGCCAGGAAGAGCTGACCCTTGCGGGAAGTGATACGAGCCGCCTCGAGGGAGATGCCATGTCCGGTCATCAGGTCGGTCATCAGCTCATGCGTAAGGGGCCTAGGTGTCTCGATCCCGCGCCATGCGTGTGCGATCGCGGTGCCTTCGGGAAGGCCGACGGGGATCCGGATCTCGCGGTAGGGGGTGGTCGACTCCCGTAGGAGGACTTCGGGATGTGCAGAAGGCAGCTCCAGCGACACCCCCGCGACGACCACCAGTCTCCATCTCTCGACGTCCTCGTCGGGACGCTGCGCCACCTCGGGTTGCCCGTGGGTGTCGTCGTCCGCGCTCGGATCCGGGACGTCGGGAGGTGCCGGCGTTCCGCCGGTCACCTCCGGGTTCCCTGTTGCCTCCGGTGCGCCCGGATCGGCGTCGGCGATCGTCATCGCGCGTGACGCAAGTGAACCGACAGGGCGATTCCCACGGCCGCGAAGAACGCGATCGTCGCAGAACCGCCATAGCTCAGGAAGGGAAGAGGGATCCCCGCGATCGGCATGATCCCCATCGACATGCCTGCGTTCTCGAAGGTGCTGAAAGCGATGAAGGTGAACGCGCCGGTCGCCAACAGGCGCCCGAATGGGTCCCTCGCGAGCTGAGCCGCCCTCAGGACGCGCCAACTGAGCAAGCCGAGCAACAAAAGTACCGACGCAGCCCCGGCGAATCCCAACTGCTCCCCGACAGCCGAGAAAATGAAATCGGTCTGTTGCTCGGGGACGTATGCGAGGTTCGTCTGTGTTCCGTGGAAGAGGCCCTTCCCGAAAGGACCGCCGGACCCTATGGCGGCGACCGACTGGTGGAGGTTGTACGTCGAGGACTGCGAGTTCTTCGACTGGTGCAAGAAGCTCGTGAGCCGCTCGACCTGATAGGGCTTGAGCAGGCCGAAGTGAATGATCGCGATGGTGCCCACGACCGACCCCACGATCATGAGAACGAGGTACCGGTTCGGGATTCCCGCCACCACGAGCATGACGAGGAGCACTACGCACATGATGAGCCCGCTTCCGATGTCGGGCTGGCGGATCACGAGCAGTATCGGGATCGCGGAGATCCCGAGGATCTTTAGGAGGTCTCCTCGTTCAAGGCCGTCGGGGCGACGAGCACAGAAAGTCGCGACCGTGACGATCAGCACCAGGGTGGCGAATTCCGACGGCTGTACTTGTAGCGGCCCTACCTGGAGCCATCGGGTAGCGCCCTTGGCACTCGACCCGACGACGAACATCGCCAAAAGCGCCAGGACGATCCCCACGTACAAAACTGCGCTCGCATGCTCCAGCCACCGGTAGTCGAGGCTCATGAGCACGAGCATGACGACGATCCCGGCGATCGCATAAGCGGCCTGACGGTCGAGGAAGTAGTGCGGGCTTACGCCGGCGAGCACGAGCTTCGACCGGGTTGCCGAATAAACGACCACGACTCCGGTGACGGCGACGGCGACGGACGCGAGCAACAGGAGCACGTCAGCGCGAAGGGCGAGCGTGCGACCTGCCGACGAACGGGGAGCGAAGGTAGTACTCGTCACAGAGTTTCCAGGAGCGGCACTGGCTCCGAAGGCGCCATCGAGGACCTCATTCGCACGGGTTGGCTCGCCTCCGGATACCTCGCGTAGCGGGCTTCGGCAGGCCAGAATACCGCTCGTGCATACCGGAGCAGTGCCGCCCCTGCTGGGCGTGGAGGGGTGGCTCTACGACCTGCTCCGTTGGGCGGGGGTAGGCCAGCCGACGGCGGCGCACCTGCAGCAAGTGGTCGTGAAGCCCGTCACGGTGGTCGTCATCGCCATCGTGGCGGTGATCATCAGCTGGCTCGGAAATCGGGTGATCCGGCACTGGATCGGATCTGCCGCTCGAAAAGCTGCGGAACGCAGAGGTACACCTCGTGCCTCGGCGCGAGCTGCCACGGTCACTGCCCTCGTAGCGAACATCTGGCGGGTGGTGGTCGCCGTCATTGCCTTCTTCGTGGCGCTCGAGACGATCGGTATAAACCTGACTCCTTTGTTGGCGGGTGCCACGGTGATCGGTGCAACGATCGGTTTCGGCGCTCAGAGCCTCGTACGGGACTTGCTGTCGGGCTTCCTCATGATCGTCGAAGATCAGTTCGACATCGGGGACGTGCTGGTGGTGGGTGACGTGACTGGCAAGGTCGAGGATCTCAGCCTTCGAGTCACGCGGATGCGCGACGACGAAGGCACGATGTGGGTGATTGCGAACGGAGAGATCCGCCAGCTGGGGAACAAGTCGCGTCGGGGGCCAGGCAGTCCTCCTCCGTCCCCGGCCGCTGGTCCCGTTCCTGCTCCCGGAGGGCCGGATCCATCCGGTTCGTGAAACGAGGGGACACCAAAGCGGATCTGCGCCCGTCAGGACCCAGGGACGACGGATCTCACCGCCTTCCACATCGCATCGACAGGTGCGTTGTTCGAGGTCCACAGCTCGACAGCGAGCGCAGCTTGGTGCACGAGCATTCCGATCCCCCCGACCACGCGCGCGCCGTTCTCCTTGGCGGCCTCCATGAAGGCCGTCACGACGGGGGTGTAGACGAGATCCACGACGAGCTGCCCACGACCGAGCACGCTCGGATCGACGGGCACATTGTTCGGGCGCTCGGTGCGTTCGGGGCGTTCGCCAGGCCCAGGTGACATTCCCACGGTCGTCGCCTGCACGACGAGCTCGCAGTCGCCTATGTCGTCCGGTGTGCCCAGCCGTCCGCGTTTGCCTGCGAGAGTCGCGGCCATCCGCCCACGGTCCGCGCTCCGATTCACCACCACCACCTCGGCGGCTCCTGCCTCTGCCAGAGCTAACACCACCGCGCGCGCAGCGCCTCCCGCTCCGATCACCGCGCATCGCTTTTCGGCGGGGTCGAAGTTGCAAATCCTCTTCACGGCCCGGAGGAGACCTTCACCGTCGGTGGACTCCCCCACGAGTTTCTCATCGCGCGGCACGATGCAGTTGACCGCTCCCAGGCGATCTGCCACAGGGCTGAGCTCGTCCACGGCACCAGCCGCCGCGTCCTTGTGGGGTGTGGTCACGGAAAGCCCTGCCAGCCTGAGCGCCCGCATGCCCCTCAGCGCGTCGGGAACCTCTCCCGCAGCGACTCTGAAGCCAACGGACACCCAGTCGAGCCCCATGGCGTCGAAAGCCGCATTGTGGAGCAACGGCGATAGAGAGTGCGCCACCGGGTCGCCCACGACTCCCACGACGCGGGACGAGGCCGACGGCCAGGCCGGCGAACGACGCGCCATCTAAGGGAGACCCCTGCTCTTCGCAAGCTGCTCGTTCGCGTTCTGACCGGCCAGGGTGTCGGAGAAGGCCTCCGTTCCGTCCTTCGAAACGACCACGAAGTACAGCCATTCGCCCGGTGCGGGCGCGAGTGCTGCACGGATCGAAGCGAGCGAAGGGAAGCTGATCGGGGTCGGAGTGAGGCCGGCGTGGAGGTAAGTGTTGTACGGCGTATTGAGGGCGAGGTCCGCTCCGGTTACCGGGCCCCCGTCGCGGTGCTCTGAGTACAAGACAGTGGAATCCATCTGCAAAGGCATGCCGCGAGCGAGTCGGTTGTAGATGACGCGTGCCACTTTGGCGAGGTTCTGCGGGTACACGCCTTCCTTCTGGACGATCGAAGCGACTATCACCGCCTGGTATGGCGTGATGTGCAGTGCCCCCGCTCCTTGCGAAAGTCCATTGGCTGCAGCCTCGTCGTCGAACCGGGTAACCATCTGACCGAGCAGGGTCTGATCGGTCTCACCCGGCATCACGATGTAGACCCCGGTTCCGAGAAGGCCGTCGAGGTTGGTCGATCCGGTCGGTTGGAACGGTGAGTGAAGCGTTCCCGAGGTTGCAAGCGACAGGAAGCTCGATTCGTCGTGTCCCGGTATCTGTCCCACCTGCGCCGCGGTCTCCTGAACCGTGTACCCCGCCGGGATGTCGACCTCGAAGATGTTCGGGCCCTGTGCGAGCCGCGAGACCACGGATCCGAAGTCTTCATGACGCCGCAACAGGTATCCGCCGGCACGTACCACGGGGGTGCCGTGCAAGAAGAGGTAGATCCTGAAACCCACAGATGTGCCGATAACTCCCTGACTCGCCAGGCGCGCTGTCACAGCGCTCACCGATGAGCCGGCGGGGACGTCGACGATCGTCCGTGCGCCTCCGGGGGCTCCGCCGAGCGAACCCTCGTACCAGGCGATCGCCCAGGCCAAGAAGCCCAGAACCACGACGCAGAGTCCCGCAAACGCGCTGCGCACCGGATGACGGGCAAGCGCTCCGTAGAGCCCCCCGCCGCTTCGGCCACTGCCTCCGGCTCCGCTCGTCCGGGGGAACGCCGAGCCCCGCTACCGCGGGTGCCTCCCGCCGAGGGCGCCGCGTCCGGGCCGGAGTAGGACCCTGAAGAGCCGAAGGAGTCAGGTTCCTCGCCGAGGCGTTCCTCCACAGACGCCGGTTTGATCGTCCAGCCGCTCTCCTCCTCAGCCATCGTGGCTCCCCCGCCGGGAGTCGAGCCACGCCTGGAGGATGACAGCGGCAGCCGTTTGGTCGATCACATTTCGTCGCGCGGGGCGCGGTGCCCGGCATCCACAAGTTGCCGCTCGGCGCTCACGGTGCTGAGGCGTTCGTCGAACATCTCCACCCCCACGTCTCGCGACGAGAGCATCCGCTCGAGCTCAGCGGCTTCCTGTTCAGCTGCGACCGCCGCCGGGCCGCGGCGGCCGTCGAGACCTATGGGAAGGCCGACGATCACTCGACGGGCCTCCGTTTCGTCGACGATGTCGGCGATTCTCTTTCGATCTGCCTCGGGGTCACGACTCCTGACGATCGTGCAGCGGGGCATCGCCAACGAGCCCTTCGAGTCCGAGACGGCCACCCCGATCCTGCGCGCGCCGAGGTCGAGACCCAGCACTCTCACGGATCAGGCGACGCCGAGCTGGCGGCGTGCCTCAGTGAGCAGCTCGTCGATCCGAGAAGGGTCCGAGCCGCCCGCCTGTGCCAGCTGAGGCGAGCCACCTCCTCCACCTCGCACGATCTTCGCGAGGTCCTTCACTCTTGCAGCGGCGTCGACTGAAGCCGAACCGGATGCGATCGCAACGGCGGCCTTGGAACCGTCCGGACTCCCGGCGAGCACCACGATTTCGGCTCCGTTTTGGCGTGCTGCCTGGGCGAGCTCACGAAGCTCCTCCGGGCCACGACCGTCCTCGCGTCTCACGACCGCTCCCCTTTCGGCCTCGAGCGCGATGCGCGCAGCGTCTTGCTGCAGCTGCTCCGAGCGCAAGCGGGAAAGCTCACGGTCGCTCTGGCGCTGGCGATCGAGCAGCTTCCCGAGTGCATCGACGACACCCGAAGGCTCGACATGTAGCAGCTGTGCAGCGTCACGAAGCGCACGCTGATGCTCGGTGAGCAGGGACAACGACCCGGCGCCTGTGACAGCCTCGATCCTGCGTGTGTTCGAGGCGATCGACCCCTCCGACACGACCGTGATGGGACCGATCATTCCGAGCGCGTCGACGTGTGTTCCGCCACAGAGCTCGGTCGAATGCGTACCGGCTTTGACGACGCGCACACGCTCGCCGTACTTGTCCTTGAAGAAGGCGAGAGCTCCGAGCGCCTGCGCCTCCTGCTTGGAACTCTCGAAAACCTCGACGGGGGCGTCCGACAGGACGTCCGAGTTCGCGGCTTCGCTTATCTCGGCGATCTCCTCTGGCCGCACCGCCGTGGGGTGCGAGAAGTCGAAGCGCAGGCGGTCAGGCGCCACTAGGGATCCCTGTTGGTGGACATGGTCGCCGAGGACCTGGCGGAGCGCTGAGTGCAGCAGGTGCGTCCCTGTGTGGTTCCGACGGATCTCCTCGCGCCTCGGTGCCTCGATCGCTGCGAGTGCGTCCTGGCCCGGGAAGATCTCCCCCTCCACTTTCGCACGGTGCACGATGAGACCGGGGACCGCGAACTGTGTGTCCTGAACGAAGGCGCGCCCGGTCTCGGTCGTGATGACACCGGTGTCACCCACTTGGCCACCGGATTCGGCGTAGAAGGGAGTGCGGTCGAGCACGACTTCGACGGTGCTCGGCTCAGCGCCCGTGTGGACGGCAACCACGGTCGAGGGCTCCTCGTAGTGCTTGTAGCCGGTGAACTCGGTCGGCCCCGTCTCATCGAGCAGCTCGCGGTACATGGACTCGTCCGCGGTGAGCGCTCGTCGTTTACGCGCGTCGGCCCTCGCGCGTTCGCGCTGGGCGGCCATCTCCTGCTCGAACCCTTCCGTGTCGACCTGAGCTCCGGCCTCGGCGGCCATCTCCATGGTGAGCTCGATCGGGAACCCATGGGTGTCGTGAAGTTTGAAGGCGACGTCACCCGAGATGTGACCCGTTCCCTTGGCGAGCGCCTCCTCGAGAAGAACCGAACCCGAATCGAGGGTGCGCCTGAAGGAGCCCTCCTCGCGCTCGACGGTGGACTGGATGAGATCCAGTTGGGACACGAGAGCCGGATACGCAGCTCCGAGAGTCTCCGAGACGCTCTTCGCCAACCGCGGGGTGATCGGCTCGATCACCCCCAATTGAAATGCACGACGCACCGCCCGACGGATTACGCGACGCAGGACGTAACCCCTGCCCTCGTTCGAGGGCACTACCCCGTCGGCGACGAGCATCGCCATCGCCCTGGCGTGGTCCGCGAGGATGCGTAGTGACACGTCGCTGCCGTGCTCCGCGCCGTAGCGCACGCCCGTCGCCTCTTCGGCTTCGGCCAGCACGGGACGGAAGACGTCTGTGTCGAAGAGGGAGTCGACCCCTTGGAGCATCGGGAGGTTGCGCTCGAGCCCGGCTCCGGTGTCTATGCACTTCATCGGCAGGTCGTCGAGCGTTCCGTCGGGTAGACGGTTGTACTGCATGAACACGAGGTTGTAGATCTCTACGAAACGCTCCTCGCCCCCGGTCGCCGGGCCACCCCCCTTCCCGTAGCTCTCTCCCCGGTCGTAGAAGAGCTCCGAGCATGGGCCGCATGGTCCGGTCTCACCCATGCTCCAGAAGTTGTCCTCGTCCAGTCGTTGGACTCGCGACCGCTCCACACCTACGGAGTCGAGCCAGATCCGTTCGGCGTCGTCGTCGGAGATGTGCACCGTGACCCAGAGCCGTTCCGGATCGAGCCCGAGGGTCTCGGTCATCAGCTCCCACGCGTAGGGGATCGCGTCGGCCTTGAAGTAGTCGCCGAAGCTGAAGTTCCCGAGCATCTCGAAGAAGGTGCAGTGACGCTCCGTCGTTCCGATGATGTCGATGTCGATCGTGCGAAAGCATTTCTGCACGGAAGTGGCCCTCGGCCACGGCGCCGGCTCCTCCCCGAGGAGGTAAGGCTTGAAGGGGACCATGCCGGCGATCGTGAAGAGCACGGTCGGGTCGTTCGGCATCAGGTTGGCCGACGGCACGACGACGTGTCCGCGTTCTCTGTAGAAGCCAGTGAACGCCGCGCGAAGCTGGTCACCTGTCGTCACGACGAGCGATCCTACCGGCGCCCGTCAGGCCGACCCGTTCTATCTGGGGAAAAAGCCCTGTTCATTGCGGGCGCAGAAGGGTTAAGAGTTCGACGTCATACCCACGACGGGACGGTTCAAGTGGAGCGCTCCCGTTGATCCATAGAAAGGTGCGTCCCCATAGGTGAAGATCCCGCCGTCGGACGCCACGAGCCAGTACCCGCGCCCGTCGGGAGTCGGCGCCATCCCGACGATGGGTTGTTTCAGCGGAAGCGCTCCCGCCGAGCCGTCGAATGGCGCGTCCCCGTACGTGAATATCCCGCCGTCGGACGCGACGAGCCAATAACCACCGCCGTCTCGGGTCGGTGCCATACCGACGATCGGCTTGTTCAGAGGCAGGGCACCTGCCGAGCCTTCGAAGGGGGCGTCACCGAAGGTGAAGATGCCGCCGTCGGACGCGACGAGCCAGTACCCGCCGCCGTCGGGGGTGGGAGCCATCCCGACGATCGGCTTGTTCAAACGAAGAGCTCCGGTCGACCCGTCGAAACTGGCGTTCCCGAAGGTGAAGATGCCGCCGTCGGACGCGACGAGCCAGTACCCGCCGCCGTCGGGGGTGGGAGCCATCCCGACGATCGGCTTGTTCAAGCGAAGAGCTCCCGTCGAGCCGAAGAAACCTGCATCGCCGAAGGTGAAGATGCCGCCGTCGGATGCCACGAGCCAATAACCGTTCCCGTCCGGAGTTGACGCCATCGCCACGATCGGTTGATTGAGATGGATCGAACCCGTCGACCCGAAGAAACGTGAGTTTCCGAAGGTGAATATTCCGCCGTCGGAGGCCACCATCCTGTAACCCGAAGTCGGCAGCGCACATGACGGCGGGTTGCGGAGGTCCGGTACGAGCGCGGCGGCTTCGGGCGTGCCGAGCCCTGAAGCGAGGTCGTAATTCGACGTCGCGGGGTAATACGGACCGCCCGAGAGCGTGTTGCCGTTCTCATCGGTGGGACCGTACGGAGCGGGCAACTGGTTGTTCCCCTGGGTGATGTCGTTGAAGGGAGAATTTCCCGCACATCGGGCGATCTCGTACAACGCAGCGTCGGCGTTGCCGAGCTGAGGACTCCCCTCCTCCGCGAGCGCGAAAATTGCCGCCCATATCGGCGCCCCCATGCTCGTCCCGCCTACACCCAACCACTGGCCGTCCCAGTACTCGGCGAACGGAGAGTTGAGCGGGTCAGCGTCCATTGACACGTCGGGCACCTCTCGGCACGACACAGTCCCGGCTCCCGAGCTCTCAGGGCAGGTCGTCGGACTGGTGTACGAGCTCTGTACACCGGGTCCCAATTGCCACGACGGCATCGTCCATACACCGGAGGTGCCACCTCCTCCAGCCAGAGCGGTCGTGATGGTCTGGTGCGGGGGGGACGGGTTCTCCACGAATATGACGCCGTCGTTCCAGACCTGCTCGCTCGGAGGCGGCCCGAGAGCGCAGCTGCTGAGGGAAGACTGGCAGCCGGCCATGGTGGTCCCGCCGACAGAGGTCAGCCACGGTTGACCGGCAGGGTCGTCCACGTCCAAGGCCTGTTGGTTGGGTGTTTCGTCCCCGTAGCAGCCCTCCGACCCGCTGTCTCCTCCTGCGGAGACCACTGTCTGACCCTGTGCGACGGCCTGTTCGAAGAGAGATCCCTCGGCCTCGACCTGTGACATTCCGAGGTCACGCTCACACTCCCCCCAACTCGTCGAGATGATCTTCGCGGTGTCCTGGTTGACCATCGCTGCATAGGTGTCGAGCGCAGCGCTGTTCGAGGCAGCGTTCCCCTCGTCCGACCCGACGTACACCTCGATGTTGCCCTGGGGTGCCATTGCTTGAGCCGCCTCGATGTCGAGCGCTGCCTCTCCGTCCGAACCGCCCGGCTGACACTCCTCGCTGCTCACTCCGTCGCAGTCGTGGGCATGGGCTCCGTCCACGGTCACCGGTGTCACCGGAGCGCTGATAGCCGGCGTGTAGCAGCCGTCATAGGTCGAGATATCGCCGGTCGAATAAGGCTCCAGCTCGTAGAGGCCAATCGTGACCCCTTGGCCTTCGTTGCCGCTCGCATACAGCGAGGAGAACGAATACGCCTGTGCCAACTGGTCGGCTGTGAGCCCCTGGTCCTGCATCGCAGCGCCGCACGAGGCGTGCGGTCCCGCGCTCGACGCGAAACTCCGGGACAACGGAGCACGCCCCGAGGAAGATCCCGACGCCGTTCGAGACGCTGCGCCTCCACGGCTCGCGCCACCCACACTGCCGGCGCTGTCCGAGGCGCCGTTGATCGTGGAGCGCCTCACGATCTGAGATTCGGGGCGTCCGAGATCATCGAGACCGACCACTCCACCGACCTGGCTGCTCAAAGCGGCCGGGACGAGCGGCTCGGCGTTCGGCATGCGCACCAACCGTCCCGATGGAATTCGGATTTGTTGAAAGGTCACCCCGAACACGCGCGACATCGCCGCAGCGCTGCCCTGCACGGGGATGATGAGCCCGTCGCTCGTGGTGGTTCCCACCGTGAGCCCTTCACCGCTCAACCAAGATCGAACTGCGGCGACGGTGGACGGGTCGGGGCCGAAACGAGAAGCGAACTGACCGGGTGCAAGAAAGTGCCGGAAGCTCGATGAGCCCGGGGTGGAAACCGCTTCGTCGAATGCTTCGAGACCGGCGGGGTCTTGCGGTTTCAGCGTGACATCGACCGACAGCGACAGGGAGCCCGATACCTGTCCGGTGTCACGGCTTCCCGGCGGGAGCGCAGGGACACTTCCTCGGGCTCGCACGAAAGCCGATGGGCCACCGGTGGGTTGCCCGGCGGCTCCCATAGCCGGTGTGAGCACGACAAGAAGCGTCGAAACCGCCCCGGCGAACACGGCGCGCCCTCGTCGCCGAACCCGCGAGCTGAATGGTGTTCGGGCTGCGAACTTCAAAGAGGGTCTCTCCTGCTACTCGACATTTGGTCGTCCGGTGCCGCCGCCGACTGTTTCAGGGCGGCGGCAAGCCACAGGCCACGTTCATGAATATCGGCACCTGCGAGAGCCAACTGAGCCCGACTCACTCGGTCACAGACGGCTGCGACGCCCTCAGGTGTCCATGCGACGACAAGCCGCCAAGTATTGCTCCGGCAAACTCCGAAGGCGCGCAATCCCATAGAAGGGAAGAAGAGGTAGGTCTCTCATCGGAATGGGGACTCCCACGAAGCTCGATGCGGGCTTGCGGGACTACGACCACTTTCAGTGTTCACAGCCGGCGGGTGCGTTCGGCGCCCCGGATTCGTCAACCGCCCCCGACGGGACCACCCTCTGTTTCAGCGAAAGTGGATTCGCCGCTTGCGCCGCTTGGTCCCTTGATCCGTCGTAGGCGATCCGCCAACGCCGCCTCGGCTCCATGGGCGGTGGGCTCGTAGTAGCGGCTCTCGAGCAGCGTGTCGGGCAGGTACTGCTGTTCGACCCAGCCCCGTGGGTCGTCGTGTGGGTACGCATAGGAGTCCCCGTGGCCCATTCGGGCAGCCCCTGGGTAGTGCCGGTCACGCAGGTGTATCGGGACCTCGCCGGCTGGACCTTTGCGCACGTCGTCTTGGGCTCGACCGAGCGCGACCGTCACGCGGTTCGATTTCGGTGCGGAGGCGAGATAAACAACCGCTTGCGCCAGGTTGAGCTGTGCCTCGGGGAGCCCGACGAACTCGACGGCCCGGGCGGCGGCGTCGGCGACCACGAGGGCCATTGGATCGGCCATGCCGATGTCTTCACTTGCGAGGATGACGAGACGCCGTGCCAAGAAGCGTGGGTCCTCGCCCGCTTCGAGCATCCGTGCCAGCCAGTACAGACCCGCGTCGATGTCGGACCCTCTGACCGACTTGATGAGGGCGCTGATCTGGTCGTAGTGGGAATCTGCACCCTGATGCAGCAGTCGCCCGTCGCGAGCACGCTCAACGTCCTCGACGTCCACCGCATTGTCTCCGCTGAGAGCGATGGCCACCTCCAGCGTGCCGAGTGCGGCCCTGGCGTCTCCTTCTGCGACGGACACGAGGGCTTCGAGCGCCTCATCGGTCAGCTCGGCATGCTCGTGCGTGGAGGCCCGCCTCACGACCTGCCTCACCTCGTCGTCCGAGAGAGGCTCCAGCCGCCACATGGTCGATCGGCTCAACAAGGGAGAGTTGACCGAGAAGAACGGGTTTTCGGTGGTCGCCCCGACGAAGACGATGAGACCCTCCTCCACCGCGGGGAGAAGGGCGTCCTGTTGCGCCCGGTTGAATCGGTGGACCTCGTCTATGAAGAGGATGGTCCCCTGTCCGTGTTCCCCGAGGCGCGCCCGCGCCTCCTCCATCGCCCGACGTACATCTGCGACTCCTGCGCTCACCGCTGACAGCTTCACGAACGCTTTAGCCGATTGCTCGGCGATCACGGCTGCGAGCGTCGTCTTTCCCGTTCCCGGCGGGCCCCACAAGATCGCGGAGGTGAGTCGGTCCTGCTCGATGAGGACGCGCAACGGCGCGCCAGGAGCTACCAGATGGCGCTGACCGACGATCTCGTCGAGAGTCCTCGGTCGCATGCGTGCAGCGAGCGGACCTCTTCTCGCCATCTGCTCCGCTGCCGCCGAGTCGAACAGCCCGGGTCCCTTCTCGCCCGATCGCGGGCCGGAGCGCCGTCTTCCTGTGTCCATCGTTGAGCCTCGCAACGTTGCCGGTCCCTGCACGACCCCTACCCGGTCCCCGCCCGACCCTGCCGACCCTGCGCGAACCTCGCCCGGATCGGGCGACTACTCGGCTCGCTTATCGAGTCTCAGGCCCAATTCCCTGAGATTGCGTTCGGGAACCGACTTGGGCGCGCCCGTCATCGGGTCGGTCCCGGACTGGGTTTTCGGGAAAGCGATCACCTCTCGGATGTTCTCCTCCCCCGCCAGCACCGCGACGAGCCGGTCGATCCCGAAGGCGAAACCGCCGTGGGGCGGCGCGCCGTAACGGAACGCACCGAGGAGGAAGCCGAAGCGTGCGTCGGCTTCCTCGGATGTGAGGCCCAGTGCATCGAAGACCTTTCGCTGGATGTCCTCGCGGTGGATACGGATCGAGCCGGATCCGAGTTCCCAGCCGTTCACGACGAGGTCGTAGGCCTGAGACCGCACGGCGAG
Organism: uncultured Acidimicrobiaceae bacterium; assembly: GCA_963737015.1. Taxonomy (GTDB): domain Bacteria; phylum Actinomycetota; class Acidimicrobiia; order Acidimicrobiales; family UBA8190; genus CAVTQZ01. Next base: position 1,113,293 of record CAVTQZ010000001.1, read on the forward strand.
TGGATCGGACGCGATCAGCCCGATGTCGTCGGGGTGCGGCATCGTGAACGGGTGATGCGCGGCCAGAGGATGGCCCTCCTCGTCGAGGCCGTCGAACAAGGGAAAGTCGGTGACCCAGCAGAACCTCAACTGGTCCCCACCAGCAGGCGGGCGCCCCAGTTCGTTCCGCAACTGCCCCAGGACGGCGCAGGCAGTTCTCCATTCGTCAGCGACCACGAGCACGAGATCACCTTCCCGTGCTGCCGCGGCTGCGACGAGTCCTTCTCGCTCCGATTCCGAGAGGAATTTGTCGAGAGGCGATTCGAGCGCTCCGCCGGTGGATACCTTGAACCATGCCAGACCCTTCGCGCCGAGTTCTTTCGCCCGGTCGGTGAGCGAATCGAGACGACTCCGGTTGAGCGCCGCTCCCTCCGACACGAGGAGGCCCTTGACGGTCGGCGCGGCGAAGGCCCTGACCTGTGTTCCGTCGAAGACGTCACCGAGGTCGAACAGCTCCATGGCGAAGCGCATGTCGGGCTTGTCGACACCGAAACGGTCCATTGCCTCGTGCCAGGTGATGCGCTCCACGGGGCCGGGACGGGTGCCGGTAGCTGCCTCGGTGGAGTCCAGCACCGCCTCGGACACGGCGGCCTGCACCTCTTCGGGCGTCACGAACGAAGCCTCGAGATCCAGTTGAGTGAATTCGAATTGGCGGTCGGCTCGCAGGTCCTCGTCCCGCATGCAGCGTGCTATCTGGAAGTACCGGTCCACCCCCGCCACCATGAGTAGCTGCTTGGCGATCTGGGGGCTCTGTGGCAGGACGTAGAAATCGCCTTTGTGAAGGCGAGCGGGCACCACGAACTCCCGTGCGCCTTCGGGCGTAGGAGTCCAGAGCATCGGGGTCTCGACCTCGCAGAATCCCTGGCGTGCCATCGACGAACGTAAAGCCCCGAGCACCCGCGACCTGAGCCGAAGGTTCTGCTGCATCCGCGGCCGCCTCAGGTCGACGTACCGGTAGCGCAACCTCACGGACTCGTCCGCGTCGAGCCTGTCGTCCACAGCGAACGGTGGGGGCTCGGCACGAGCGAGCACAGTGACCGTGCAATCGGACAGTTCGATCTCGCCCGTCGGCAGTTGGGGGTTCTCGTTCCCCGAAGGTCTTTGGCGGACCGTTCCCTGCACCTGGATCACCCACTCGCTTCGAGCCTCGACCGATCCGTCGACGACGCACTGGGTGATCCCGCTGTAGTCGCGGAGGTCCAAGAAGGCGAGATGCTCACCATGCTCTCGACGCGTCGCGACCCATCCACAGAGGCGGACCGTCTCTCCGACGTCGGATCCACGAAGTTCGCCGCAGAGGTGGGTTCGCATCGTCGAGGCGTCAACGGTGGAGCCCCCATCGGTGGAGCCCCGATCGGTGGAGGGGGTGCTCAACGCTCTTCCGCCTTCGCCTCGAGCAGGCGGATGGCGAGCGATTCGCGCGCCACGGACTCTTGTTTTTCGCCCTCGCTCTCCTGCTTGCGCAGGTTCCTGAGAGTGACAGTGCCGCTCTCTAGCTCACGCTCTCCAACGATCGCCGCAAAACGCGCACCCGAACGGTCTGCGAGCTTCAACTGGGCGTTCATGGAGCGCCCGTCGTACCCGCGCAGAGCGATCAGACCTGATTCACGGAGCTCCGCGGTGATCTCTCGGGCCACACCACCACCGGTCACGTCGACCACGTAAACGTCCGGCCCCCGAGGTGGGGCGTCGAAGACACTTTCGGCGTCGCAAGCCAGCAGAAGACGCTCTATCCCGATGCCGAACCCGATGCCCGGTGTCGGGGGGCCGCCTATGGCCTCCGAGAGCCCGTCGTACCGCCCGCCACCGCCTATCGCATTCTGTGCGGTGTCGAGCGCCGAGGCGGCAAATTCGAAGGTGGTTCGCGTGTAGTAGTCGAGACCGCGAACGAGCCGTGGCTCGAGCCGGTACGGGACGCGAAGAGCCTCGAGACCCTCTCTCACCCGGGCGAAGTGGTCGGCACAGGCGGCGTCGAGGAAGTCGATCATCTTCGGCGCGTCCTCGGTCGCATCCCTGCACTCGGGGCGCTTGCAGTCGAGCACCCGTAACGGGTTCGCTTCGAAGGTCTCGCGGTGGTCGTCGCAAAGAAGATCCCTGCGCTCTCCCAGGTACTCACGCAGCGCGTTGGCGTACGCGGGACGGTCGGCGGCGCAACCCATCGAGTTGACGGCGAGGTCCACCTGGCTGAGTCCGAGATCGGAATAGAACCTCGCACCGAGGGCGACGACCTCGACGTCCAGATCCGGGTCATCGCTCCCGAGCACCTCCACGCCGAGCTGGTGGTGCTGGCGGTATCTGCCTGCCTGGGGACGCTCGTATCGAAACGCAGGGGTCACGTACCACACCTTCCACGGCACCGCGGGGTGGTGCTGAACGAAGGCCCGGACGACGGGCGCGGTGCCTTCCGGTCGCAGAGCAAGCAGTCGCCCGCCGCGGTCGGAGAACTCGTACATCTCCTTGCCGATGACCTCGCTCGCCTCGCCGACGCCGCGCCGGAATAGCCCCGCGTCCTCGATCATCGGCGTCAGTAGCAACCCGTACCCGGCGAGACGCACGTGCGCGGCGAAGGAAGCGACGAGCGCTTCCCAACGCGCCGACTCCGGCCACAGGACATCTCGTGTTCCGACCGGCGCTTTGACGGTGCCGCGTTCGGATCTCGGTTCAGCATCGCCCTCGTCGCCGCGCTCGACATCGCCCTCGACCCTGCGAGAGCGAGCGGAGGGGGGGCCGAACGCGTGGGCTCGACGGGCTCGAACGCGAGCGCGAGGTTCCTTCCGCCGGTTCTGCCGGCAATTCCTCGCCCACTTTCTGGTCAGCTCTTTCGGCCGGGAAGGGTGCGGTACGCGTCGAAGACGCCGTCGAGATGCTTGAGCGAGGTGAGCAGCGAGTCGAGGTGGACGGGGTCGGCCAATTCGACTTCGAAGGTCATTCGGCTCACGCGGTCGGGTGCGGTATGGCTCACGGAGGCGATGATGTTCAGGTGGTGCTCGGAGACGACGCGTGTCACGTCCGCCAGGAGGCGTGACCGGTCGAAGGCGAGCACCTCGACGGAGGCGATGAAGACGGTCGTGCCCTCGCGGTCCCACTCGACCTCGATGAGGCGTTCCTGCTCGCCGTTGGCGAGGACGCCGGCGTTGGCGCAATCCGCTCGATGCACGCTCACGCCGCGGCCGCGAGTGACGAATCCGACGATGTTGTCGCCCGGGACGGGGGTGCAGCAGCGGCTCAGCCGCACCATGACGTCGTCGAGCCCCTCCACATAGACACCCGCGGACGTTCGCCGCCGTGCGCGCGAGCGCAGGCCCGGCCCGACCGTCGTCGGGAGCTGTTCCTCGTAGTCGCCTCCGCGCAGGTCCCGCGCCAGGCGTTGTGCCAGAGAGCGCGCCGAGACGTGGCCGTCTCCGATCGCGGCGTGCATGGCCTCGAGGTCCGTGTACTTGAGCTCCTCCGCCAGCCGGGCGAGCGTGTTCGAAGCTGCGAGCTTCTGCAACGGCAAGCCCTCGCGACGGAGTGCCTTCGCCAGCTCCTCGCGCCCTGTCTCGATCGCGTCCTCGCGACGTTCCCGGCTGAACCACTGGCGGATCTTGTTGCGGGCCCGAGGGGACGCCACCATCTTCAACCAGTCGCGAGACGGCCCGGCGTTCGGCACCTTGGAAGTGACGATCTCGACCGTGTCGGCCGACTGGAGCTTCGTCTCGAGGGGGACGAGGCGGCTGTTCACCTTGGCGCCGATGCAGCGGTGCCCGACCTCGGTGTGGATCGAGTATGCGAAGTCGATCGGTGTCGATCCCGCCGGGAGCGCGATCACCTTTCCCTTAGGGGTGAAGACGTAGACCTCGTCCTGCTCTAAGTCGAGCTTCAGGTTCTCGAGGAACTCGAAGGGGTCGACGGTCTCGGACTGCCAGTCGACGATCCGCTGGAGCCACTCCATCTCGGCGGTGGTTACGCCCGGGTCCTTGCCCTTCTCCTTGTAGCCCCAGTGCGCGGCGATCCCGTACTCCGCGCGCCTGTGCATCTCGTGCGTACGGATCTGCACCTCGATGAGCTTTCCGTCGAGCCCCACAACCGTCGTGTGCAGCGACTGGTAGAGGTTGAACTTGGGCGAGTTGATGTAGTCCTTGAAGCGTCCCTGTACGGGGCTCCATATCGCGTGGATCGAGCCGAGGGCCGCCCAGCAATCCTTCTCGGACTCGACGACGACGCGGATACCGAGCAAGTCGTGTATCTCGGCGAATTCCTTCTCGCGCACGACCATCTTCTCGTAGATGCTCCAGAGGTGCTTCGGGCGTCCTCGCACGTCCGCTTCGACGCCCGACGACGCCAGGCGCTCACGCACGGCTACCAGGACGCGCTCGAGATACTCCTCACGCTCGGGGGCCCGGGTCGCGACCATCTGCTCTATCTCGGTGAAGCGCTTCGGGTGAAGGGTGGAGAAGGCGAGGTCCTCGAGCTGCCACTTGAGCTCCTGGATGCCGAGCCGGTGCGCCAGCGGGGCGTAGATGTCGAGGGTCTCCTGGGCGGTGCGACGCTGCTTCCATTCCGGCATCGCCGAGATCGTCCGCATGTTGTGGAGCCGGTCTGCGAGCTTGATGACCAGGACCCGCCAGTCCTTCGCCATCGCGACGAGCATCTTTCGGACCGTGGCGGCCTGTTGGGCCTCCTTCGAGTCGAACTGGAGGCGGTCCAGCTTCGTCACCCCGTCGACGATGGCGGCGACTTCCTCGCCGAAGCTCGACGAGACGTCGGCGACGCTCATGCCGGTGTCCTCCACGGCGTCGTGCAGGAGGGCCGCGGCGACCGATCGGGCGTCGAGGCCGAGGTCGGCGACGATGGTCGCGACCGCCACAGGGTGCGTTATATAGGGGTGCCCGCTCTGTCGCACCTGCCCCCGGTGGGCCTTGGCAGCCGCCCTCCCGGCTTTGGTGATGAGACGCCGCTCGGTCGTCGTGGACCGTGGCCGGCGTGCCCCGTACGACACGAGCACACCCTCGAGGAGCTCGTCCTCGGTGGCTTGCTGGGCTTCCACGCCCGGGAGGTGCTCGACGCTGACCATCACTCCCTGACCGTCACTTCCTGACCGTCAACAGGCCTTCGACCTGGGAAATGCACCCGACGATCTCATCCGATCAACGTACCTGTCGGGATGGCCGGTCGCGGGCATCGTCCATGTTCCCACGGTCGACGGTCCGCACAGGACTCAGCGGCGACGGCCCTTTCGGCTGCCCTTGCCTTTTCGCGGTCGAGGTGCGGGGCGACGCGGTTGGGAGCCCCCCGATGCGACTGCGCCGCCGGCCGATCCGCGCGCGCCACCAGAGGATGCTTTGGCTCGATTGCCGGCGGCCGACCCTTGCTTGGCATCGCGTCCGACCTGACCGTCTCCCGCGCCGTTGGTCTCGATCTCGTCGAGATCTTCTATGTCGTCGAACTCATCCTCGGACTCATCGGGTTGGCCCACGATCGTCCGGGCCGGTGCCCCCACCTGTTTGGCGGCCTGCTTCGCAGCGCTCGCGGCTCCGGGCCTGATCACGCCACCACGTCTCGAAGGGGTACCGGGCCTGGTCCTCGCCGATCTGGAAGCCGCCTTGGACGCTCCCGCCCGGCTCCCACCACCGCCACCACCCGCACCGCCTGCGCCACCTCCGCGACCAGCGCGACCTCCACCTCGTCCGCCGGGTCCGCCCGCCACCGCCAGCATCGCTGCCGCCCGTGGTGTGAGGAGGCCCGTGCGGTCGGAGCGGTTGGCGAGCCTCTGGCGGATATTGGCGTAGCGCGACTCACGTTCTTTCATCATGGAGAGCACCGGCGACGCGATGAAGATCGAGGAATAGGCACCCGACGCAAGCCCGATCACGAGCGCGAGACCGAAGTACTGGAGCGTGGTCGCCCCGAGCACCTGGGCTCCGATCACGAGCACGGACAGCACGGGCATGATCGCGACGAGGGACGTGTTTATCGAGCGCGCCAGGGTCTGGTTCATCGAGAGGTTGACGACGTCCTCGTAGGTCATGCGCCCCGAGGCGCCGAGGCCCTTCGTATTGTCGGCGACGCGGTCGAACACCACGACGGTGTCGTAGAGCGAGTAACCGAGAATGGTCAGCACCGCTATCACGGTGTCCGAGGTGACCTGGAACCCGGATAGCGAATAGATGCCGATCACCACCAGAAGGTCGTGCATCACCGCTATCAGGGCGGCGATTGCCATCTTCCACTCGAACCGAAGCGATATGTAAATGACCACGACGGCAAAGAAGACGATGACGGCGATGATCGCCTTGTCGCTTATCTGACTGCCCCAGGTGGGACCGACGTCTTCGACGTTGACCTGGGTCGCGGGTATTCGCCCGATCTCGGCTATCGCGTTCTGCACGGACTGTTTGACCTGCTGCTGACGGTCCTGCGAAAGGTTGTTCAGGTCGGCTTGTACTTGGACCTTCGCGTTCGAGCCCTGCCCCAGGATCTGGACCGTCGATTCTGTGAGACCAGCCTTCTGCACCGACGCCTGCACCGACGCCACGCTCGCCCCGTGGTCGGGCACCTCCCACGAGGTACCGCCCTTGAAGTCGATGCCGAAGTTGAGGCCCTTCGTCGCAAGCGACGCGATGCCGGCAACGATGACGATCGACGAGAGCAAGAACCACCACCGACGTCGCCCGACGAAGTCGAATGATGTCTCGCCGCGGTAGAGGCGGACGAGTACGTTGCGACGCGGCTCCACCGATTCGGTGTCGACAGCTCCCGTGACGCTGCTCACTGCGTCGCTCCGGACTCGATGGCCAGGCCGCGCGCTATCCCGATGACAGCGTGCACCTGTGATCTTCTGGCTACGTCCCAGCATGATCACGAGAGGGCGCGTGAAGAAAAACGTCGTGAAGATGTCGAGGAGCGTCGCGAGCCCGAGGAAGAAGGCGAATCCTCGCACGGTCCCCACAGCCAACACGTAGAGAACGACTGCGGCAGCGAGCGAAACGAGGTCAGCGGCGAGGACGGTGCGGAAGGCGCCGCGGAAGCTCCGGTCGACGCTCGTGCGGACCGAGCGTCCGGCTCGCACTTCGTCTTTCAGCCGTTCGAAGTACACGATGTAGGAGTCGACAGTTATACCGATCGAGACGATGACTCCTGTCACGCCGGCGAGGTCGAGCGTGAGGTTCATAGAGCTGTGGCCGAGGGCGGACACGATCGCCCAGAGAAGGGCGGCGGTGGTGGCGAGACCAGAGACCACGACGATCCCGAGGGCCCGGTAGTAGAAGATCGCGTAGATCAGCACGAGCACCAAGCCGCCGATACCGGCCCCGAGCCCCGCCTTCAATGACGACTTTCCGAGAGTCGGCGACACGGTCTGCTGGTCGATCTTCTGGAGCCTCACCGGCAGCGCACCGGAGTTGAGGACGAGAGCGAGTTGCTGTGCGGTGCTCTGCGTGAAGGAACCGCTGATCTGGATCTTGCCCTGGAAGGAGGTGAAGGCTGACTGGCCGGGAAGGGTGAGCGGGGCCGAATAGACCTGGCCGTCGAGGTCGACGGCGATGAAGGCGTGGAACTGCTGCTGCGCAAGCTTGTCCCACTGTGCCGAACCCGTGCTCGTGAGGTTCAAGTCGACGACCCAGCTCGGTGAGCTGAACACCGCCTGCGCCGAACCTGGCGAGACAGCGGTTCCGGGAACGCCCGTCGGCCCGCAAAAGTAACGGATCGAACCCTGTCCCGTGTTCGGCGCTGCGGGAACCAGGACAGCCGAGTTGGGATGCGTGTCGTTGTACTGGAAGGTGCTCGACGGGAACGTGCTCAATGCCGGATCGGGGGGGACGTTGTTGGTCGCCGCCTGTGAGCTCGTGTTCACGTTCAGGTTCGCGGCAGTGAGCTCGTACTGCGACGAAGAGCAGTTGGTGGGGAGTGTCTTCGGGACAGCTGCACCCTTCGTGGGCGTGTAAGGGTCCGCGAAGCAGAGCACCGGCCGGAATTGGAGCTGCGCTGTCTCCCCGATCAGCTTGATCAGAGCCTCGGGGTTCTTCACGCCGGGAAGCTGGACGACGACGTTTCCGCCCTGCGAGGCGACCGTCGCGCCCGCCGCGCCAGCCGCGTCCACGCGATTGCGGATGATGTTGATGGTGTTGTTCATCTGCCCGGCGGAGATCTTGTGCGCAGGCTGGTACACGACCTCCGAGCCTCCGGCGAGGTCGAGCCCGAGCTTCGGAGACCAACCCACTCCGAGTGTCACGGCTAGCACCACGACCGCGATCGCGATGGTGGTGAAGAGGCTCACGACCATCGAGCGTTTCACCGTGAGCTTGCCTCTCCGCCTGTGGCGGCGTCACCGCCTCTCTTTCGGTTCCGCCTTCGCCTTTGGAGACCCGAATCGGAGTCGGGGGCCTCAGCGTCGTGCGCGTCCTGCGCGTCCTGTTCGTCGTGCTCGTCGTGCTCGTCGTGCTCGTCCGAATCCTCGGAGTCCTCGTCCCACGTGTGATCGTCGTCTGGATCGTGGATTTCGTCCAGGTCATCCGGATCGTCGGGATCGTGCCCGTTGCTGAGCTGAACAGAGGAGCCACCCGATCCTCCAGGCGAGTCGTCTTCATGTGCGTCTGACCACTCGCTGGCGTCCTCTGCTGGCTCAGTGATTCGCCGGGCGATCGTCGAGCGCAGAATTGTCATCCTCGTGCCGGGCGCGGTCTCGATCGTGATGCGGTCGGCCTCGACGTCGAGCACGGTGCCGAAGATCCCCGCACCGGTGAGGATCTCGTCGCCCGCGACAATTTCCTGCAGGGTGTCTCTTTGACGGCGCGCCTGCTGGGAGCGAGGCCTCACGAAGAAGAGGTAGGCGAGCACTCCAAGCAGCAATATGAAGATCAGCGAGCTGTAGTTCGCCGCGCTCGACGTGGTCTTCTTGCTGGAGGTCGTGGCTGCGAGGACTACCGAGGACAGGTGAAGGAGCGTGTGCATGAAAGGGCGGCCAACTCCCGGCTGGGTTCCGGACGCTCGACCTTAGTCCAGGGGGTTCGTCCTTCCTGGGCACAATCGCACGCCACCCGCCGTCTCGATAGCGGCCCGACGCGGCATCACCAGAGCGTCGGCTCCACCGGTCCTGCGGCGTTGGCCGGCACGCCCAAGCCGAGATGCCCGAACGCGCCCGGAGTCGCAACCCGGCCGCGCGGCGTCCTCTGCAAGAGGCCCTGCTGGAGAAGGAAGGGCTCGTAGGCGTCCTCGATGGTGTCGGGCTCCTCCCCCACGCACTGGGCCAGCGTGACGAGCCCCACCGGTCGGCCTCCGAACTTCATGCAGAGCGCCCCGAGTATCGCCCTGTCCACCTTGTCGAGACCGAGCCGGTCGACGCCGAAGAGATCGAGGCCCTCCTCGGCGAGGTCGCGCGTCACGAGACCCTCGGCGCGTACCTCGACGAAGTCACGTACTCGGCGGAGCAAGCGGTTTGCGATGCGCGGCGTCCCGCGGGCGCGCATCGCGATCGTGCTCGCACCTTCGGGTTCGACCTCGATGCCGAGAATTCGGGCCGAACGCGAAACGATGCCGCAGAGATCCTCGGCTGAGTAGAGATCGAGGCGGCCCAGGAACCCGAAACGGTCCCGAAGGGGACCGGTGAGCAGTCCGGTCCGTGTGGTCGCGCCGACCAGTGTGAAGCGCGGCAGGTCGAGCCGAATCGAACGAGCGGTCGGGCCCTTCCCGATCAGGATGTCGAGCTGGTAGTCCTCCATTGCCGGATAGAGGACCTCCTCGACCGGGCGCGGGAGCCGGTGTATCTCGTCGATGAAGAGGACGTCGCACGGCTGGAGGTCGGTGAGGATCGCGGCCAGGTCCCCGGTCCTCGCAAGCGCCGGACCCGATGTGACCCGGAAGCCGACGCCCATCTCAGCGGCGACGATGCCGGCCAGCGAGGTCTTGCCGAGACCCGGTGAACCCGCGAACAGGATGTGGTCGACCGGCTGTCCCCTGCGCCGCGCAGCCTCGAGGACGATCTCGAGGTGCTCGGTGAGCTGTGGTTGTCCGTGGAATTCGTCGAGCTTGCGGGGTCGAAGGCGAACCTCGTCGGCGAGCTCGTTGGGATCGGGCGGGCCCTCGGCGATCTTGGCGGTGTCCGGCGCGTTGTCAGCGTGATCCACCGAAGCCGCGCGCGCCCCCTCCGCGACGACCTCTCGACGTCCACTCACCGCGCACCTGCCAGCTCCCGCAGAGCTTGGCGAAGAAGATCCTCGACGGCTCCGCCGTCGTCGGGAATCCCAGCGAGCGCGTGCCTGATCTCGTCGGGTCCGTAGCCGAGCTCGGCAAGAGCGGAGCGCACATCCGAACGAACGTTCACCTGGCCGTCCGTCCCCCCCGGAACCTCCGAGCCGTTGAACGCCGGAATCTCGAGGCGCGACCGCAGGTCGATCACTAGCCGGGCCGCCGTCTTGCGCCCCACGCCTGGAACCTCGCAGAGGACACCGAGGTCCTCCTCCATGACGGCCCTCACGAGATCGGGGGGTGTGAGGAGAGACAGAACAGAAAGGGCGAGTGATGGACCGACTCCGTGCGCACCGAGGAGCGCCTCGAAGCAACGCCTCTCTTCGGGGGTGGCGAACCCATAGAGGACGATCGCGTCCTCCCTCACGTGGGTGTGCACATGCAGGCTCACCTCGGATCCGAGCTCTCCGAGTCGCGCCAGCAATGGGGCGGGCACGCTCACCCGGTACCCCACGCCCCCGACGTCGAGAAGCACCTCCCCCTCGGCGGTACGCGCGAGCAGTTGTCCTCTCAGCCAGCCGATCACCGAGCGCCTCCTGTATCGGCTGCGACACGTGGTGCCTCGACAGCGACACGTGGTGCCTCGGCAGCGACACGTGCGCCGAGGGACGAGGCCGAAGCTGCCTCGACGGCCCGCCTCAACGGCTGGGCGGCCAAGTGGCAGACGGCAAGGGCGAGCGCGTCGGCCACATCGGGAGGGTTCGGCGGCGCCGGGAGGTCCAGAAGTGCTGCGACCATGCGCTGTACCTGGTCCTTGCTCGCGCTGCCGAAGCCGACGACAGCCATCTTGACCTCGTTCGATGTGTACTGGGCGACTTCGCAGCCCGACTCCGCCGCCGCGACGAGAGCGAGACCGCCCGCTTGTCCGGTCGCCATCGCGGTTCGGGCATTGGTCTGGAAGAACACTCTTTCGACGACGACAGCGTCGGGTCGCACTTCCTTGACCAAGGACCGAAGCTCGCGAAGGAGCTCGTGGAGTCTCTGCGGGAGGGGAAGCTCGGGGTCGGTGACGACCACCCCTCCGGCGGTCGCCGCGAGGTTGCTGCCGTACTGGCGGACCACGCCGTATCCGCAACGCGAGATGCCAGGATCTATGCCGAGTACGAACACCCGTTCGAACATATCAAGTCGTCATTCGGCGAAGGTGGATATCGGGCCGAAAGCGCGACCTCGTCGAAGCCTTCGCGATCGAAACCGCTGAACGAGCGCTTCGCTTCGCGACCGTCTTCGTCGTTGGCGTCGCGCCCCTCGTGGCCGACCCCCGAGGCGCAACATTCGAGCCGCTCTGGTTCTTTCGATGCCGCGGATGCCGCGGGTCCTCAGGGGCGACAAGGAGGTATCTCCCATCTTCGTCGACCGGTGCCCACTTCTCGTGGGTCTTCAGGTAATGGTGGTGATGACAGAGGAACCCGAGGTAATCGAGCATGGTGAAATACGTCTTGACCCAATCGATTGTGTGGTCCATCTCGAGCCGTGCGCGCGCGTTGCAACCATCGACCGCGCATGTCGGATAGAGCCATTCCAGAGCGCTTCGCTGAAAAGCAGTCGGTTTTCGGCCGAGGTGTGCCACACCGACTAATCGCCGGCCCTTCGTGAGGATCGCTGCGACGAACGGGTCTCCAAGCTTGAGCAGGTCTTGCACTGCCGAGACCGCAACCGGCCCGTACCCGGCGACCTCGCATGTCTCGCCCTTCACCGGAAAACCGCGGAGAAAGGTGTCGAGATCGATTCGGACCAAGAGCTTGACCGGCGCGCCTCGCCCTCTGCCCGCATTCCCGTCATCGCCGTTCGCTGGTTTCGACCGTGCGCCACCACCCTTGTCGCTGCGAGAAGCCGCCGTCCCAGAGCCCCGCCCCGTCTTCGCGGCGGACCGATGGGTGCCCAAGGAGTCCTTTGCCAGCTCGACGAGGGCGTCGAAGCCGTAGGCGTCGGGCGACTCGCGCCGTCCTTCCTTTCGCGCCTTGTGGAACAGGAAGTTCCGGATGGGTTCGAGCGCGGCGACCACCTGCGCGCCCTCTTCGGGGTTTCCAGCGGCGTTCAGGTGCCAGACGCCCTCGACGTCGGTCCACGAGCGCAGGTAGCGCCTCGCGTGGATGGCTTTTCTTCTGGCTTCCAAGTCCGGGTGCGCTTGCGCCTTCGTCGCCGCACATTCGTCCTTGAGCTTCGAGTGCGAGAAACGTCGTGCGTCCTCGATCAGTCGCCTCTCGGCTTTGGGATCCGCCTCGACGGCGTTGGCGATCAGCGACGCCTGCGAGAAGGAGAGCTCGCCGCTCTGGGCCGCTTTGGACACCACTGGCTGTTCGGAGAGGCGTCTTCCGGTCTCGATGACGTCGCGAGCTGCCCCGACGGAGGTGCCGGTCTCGTCGGCCAGGGCCTCTGCTGCGGAGCGATAGCCGTCTCTCCTCCAGGTGTCGGCCTTAGCGGCGACGGCTGCTGCGAGAGCCTTCATCGCCTGCACTGAAGCCTCCATCATGGAGAGGTCGGCGACCGCCTTTTGCGCAATCGAAGGTGAGAGGGCACCGGCGTCGAAGCAAGACGCGTAGCGGCTGGTCGCTCTTCGCAGCTCTGACAAACGATCACACACCGAAGCCGTCCAACGTCGAGTCGACCTCGACCCGCAACAACGAACCGCTGGGCATGCCCAGGCCCGAAGAAGGTCACATACCGAACCTGGTATGTCCGCTCAAAGTGGCGGGGGGTCGTCCAACTTCCTGTGGCCGGCACCGAGAGCCGGCGAGCCGCCCCTGGATCCGGATGACCCGGATACAAGGACGTGTAAGAACGATACGACGGGGGTGTTACGGCCTCCGGCGCGGCCCCCGCAGCGCGGAGTCAGTCGACGCCTGCGGCGGCGAGCACCTCGTCGGGGATGTCGAAGTTGGACCAGACGTTCTGCACGTCGTCGTCGTCATCGAGCGCCTCGAGGAGGCGGAGCACCTTGCGGGCTTCGCCCTCCTCAGAAACCGGCACCGACGTGGTCGCCACCATGGCGACCTCCGAGGACTCGGGCTCTATCCCTGCAGCGGACAACGCGCCGGTCACGGCGTGGAGATCCCCGGGCGCGCACGTGAGAACGAAGCGGTCGTCCTCCTCGCTCAGATCCTCGGCCCCGGCATCGGCGGCGATCTCCATGACCTTCTCCTCGTCGATGCTTCGCGGCAGGACTATCTGGCCCTTGCGCTGGAACTGCCACGAGACCGCTCCCGGCTCAGCCGTCGAGCCGCCGTTTCGCGTGAAGATGTTTCGGACTTCGGCTCCGGTGCGATTCCTGTTGTCGGTCAGGCACTCGACGATGACAGCGACACCGCCGGGCGCGTAACCCTCGTAGGTGACCTCGGAATACTGGACACCCTCGAGCTCGCCCGTCCCCCGCTTGATCGCCCGTTCGATCGTGTCCATCGGGACAGAGGCTGCTCGCGCCTTCTCGAACATCGTGCGCAACGTGGCGTTCGCCGACTGATCTCCCCCACCCTCACGCGCCGCGACCTCGAGCTGCCGGATCAACTTCGCGAACACCTTGGCCCGCGCCTTGTCGACTGCGGCCTTGCGATGCTTGGTGGTTGCCCACTTCGAATGCCCTGACATTCAGTAGTTCCTTTCTACGGCCGGGACGGGTCTACGGCTGGGACGGGGTCGGAGCTCGGACACCGCGCGATCCGTGTCCGTTGCGCGAACGGGTGCTGCCGGCGGCGACCATCGACACGAACAGCTCGTGCAGACGACGGTCGCCTGTCAGCTCGGGATGAAAAGAGGTGACGAGGACGGAGCCCTGTCGGCAGATGACGGGACTGGGCGGCGGCGGTGAAGAGACGCGACGCGCGAAGAAGATGAAAGCGGCGCAGATGAAGAAGGTGAAGCAAGCGCCGCTAGCACCTCGACTCCGGGGCCTACCGCCTCGACCACGGGGGCGCGGATGAACACGGCGTGCAACCGTCCCACGTCGAGCGAGCCGGGACTCGAGGTGAGCGTGACATCGAGGTCAGTCTCGAAGGACTGCAGCTGCCGTCCGTAGCCGTTTCGGCGCACGACCAGATCGATCGCGCCATAACAAACCTGGTATGGCCTGCCGTCGGCGACCTCTCGAGCCAGCAGGATCATGCCGGCGCAGGTGCCGAACGCAGGAAGACCACGCGCGAGGTGATGTGCAAGGGGATCCGCCAGGCCCGACGACTCGAGGAGCATCGACATCGTCGTCGACTCCCCACCCGGGATGATCAACCCGTCGACTGCGTCGAGATCCTCCGGGGTGCGGACGAGGCGGCTCTCTACTCCGAGCTCGCCGAGCGCGGCGCGATGCTCAGCTACGTCCCCCTGAAGGGCGAGCACTCCGACGAGCACCTGGGGGCACCTTCTCTGCTCCGCCGGCCGACACGGTGCTCACCACCCCCGCTCCGCCATGTGCTGGTCGAGCGTCCCCATCTCGAGGCCGGGCATCGCCGGGCCGAGGCCGCGCGAGACCTTCGCCACGATCTGCGGGTCGTCGTGGTGCGTCGTCGCCTCGACGATGGCGCGGGCCCGGCGCGCCGGGTCGTCGCTCTTGAAGATGCCGGAACCGACGAAGACGGCCTCGGCGCCCAGTTGCATCACGAGGGCGGAGTCGGCGGGGGTCGCGATCCCTCCCGCGCAGAAGAGCGGCACGGGGAGCCGACCGGTCTCGGCGATCTCGTGCACGAGCTCGACGGGCGCGGCGAGCTGCTTCGCCCACCCGTAGCGCTCTGCGGGGTCGGCCTGGGTGATCTTTCGGATGTCGCCGATGATCGAGCGGAGGTGGCGGACGGCCTCGACGATGTTGCCCGTGCCGGCCTCGCCCTTTGAGCGGATCAGCGCGGCACCCTCGGAGATCCGGCGCAGCGCCTCGCCGAGGTTCGTAGCACCGCACACGAACGGGACCGCGAACGCCCACTTGTCGATGTGGTGTGCCTCGTCGGCGGGAGTGAGCACCTCACTCTCGTCGACGTAGTCGACGCCGAGCGCTTCGAGGACCTGCGCCTCCGCGAAGTGGCCGATGCGCGCCTTCGCCATCACCGGGATCGTCACCGAGCGCTGGATGGCCTCGATGAGAGCGGGGTCGCTCATGCCGCGCCACGCCACCCTGCGCCCTTATGTCGGCGGGCACACGCTCGAGCGCCATCACCGCCACCGCGCCGGCGTCCTCGGCGATGCGCGCGTGCTCGGCGGTGACGACGTCCATGATGACGCCACCGCGCAGCATCTCCGCCAGGCCCCGCTTCACCCTCAGGGTGCCGGTCTGACGGGGAACGTTGGCTTCGTCCTGTGCCGGGGAATCGTTTCGGCGGTCGTCACCCATCGACACGAGTCTACCCAAGGGCCCTTCCGTCCCCGCCGGTGCGAGCGCGGAACGAGGGTGCGTACGAATCAGGAGGTTGAGGGGGTGGGCCTCGTTATCGCGTGACAAGCCTGCGAAAGTGCCTTCATTTCGCGCGTGCTGCGGAACATCGCCGGCGAGGGCCGAACCGGATGTGAAGAGCCCCGTACATCAAGGCGACCGGTCAGGGGCTCCCGGTCGATGACCCATCTGGCCAAGGGCCTCGCTGATCGTCGAGAGCCTCGATCACTTCGCAAGTGCTGATGTCGCTGGACCGGCGAGCGGTGCGGTCAATCCATTCCCGCATCGACGGTCTGTTGCGAGACGTTCGGCGTAGCGGCGCAACAGTTCGGGGACGGACCTGAATGAAACTCAGAATTCGTCGAGCGCCGCGATCCGGACGCGGGCGGCGTCGAGCTCGCCGACGACTTCATCCGTGCCCAGCCAAGCCGAGTCGAGCGCCAAGACAGAGGCCGACGGATCTGCTGAAGGGGGCGACTCGGTCTCGAGGGTGCCGGAGGCACCGACCGGAGCTCCCGGCACGGAACGGCTGCTCCATTCGTGGGCGTGGTCGCCGGACTGAGTCCCGACGGCCGGCAGCGCGACCGTCCAGAGCCAGCGCGTCGTGCGTCCGGCGAGCCCGCCCAACGCGGAACCGCTGCCGGGTGGAGGTCCACTCAAGATCTGAACGAGCGCAACGCTGAGGCCGGGTGGATATCGGGTCACGGCCACGGCTGAGCGGTCGGCGGAAAGCTCACGCCCGCGTCCTGCCAGGCGGTGCACGAATCCGCCCACCGAAGGCACGAAGACAGCCAGCAGCAGGAGGACCCCGGCCGACACTGTGGCTGGAGCTATGTCCCCGCGCTTCACGTGCGTCAGCTCGTGAGCGAGGACGGCCTCGAGCGGCACCGGATCGAGGCTCTCGACCAAGCCCGAGGTGAGCACGAGCGCCGCGGTTCGCGGTCCCCGACCGAGGGCCAAGGCGTCGCGCGCTTCGTCGTCGATGAGAAACACCTCGGGGAGTGGAAGGCCCATCGAGGCACAGAGCCCGTCCACAAGGTTGAAGGCGCGCGGCAGGTCGTCCTCATCGACAGCACGCGCCCTGAGGGCCCGGAGCAACAGTCCCCTCGCGCCGAACAGGTACGCCGCCGACACCGCAAAGCCCGCAGCGGCCCCTGCTATCAGTCCCGCGGTCGGGTCCCCGGCACCGAACAGCACCAGAGCGATCACTCCGAACACGATGACCCCGGGGAACGAAGCGATGGCGCGGGCACGACGCCGGTTGTTGTGGGCCGCCGCGACATCCAGCGCCGCGCGGTCGCCCGCACCCGACGTGTCGAGGATCGAGGCCTGAGCCGGTGTGACTGCACTTGCGGGCGCTGCGTCCTCTACCGCCCGGGGAGTGCGCGGGCCCCGGGCGCGGTGTCCGCCACCGCTGCCGGGGGGTCTGCGGCCGGGTGCGCCGGAACCCGGGGGGCGACGGGACGTACTTCCCGACCGTCCGCCTGCCCGCGATCCGCCCGCCCTGTTGGGGGCACCTTGGCGGCCCTGGGACCGGGCGGCGTCCGAGCCGGAAGGCTGCCTCGGAGAAGCCGGGCGCCGGCGACGACGAGGGCGTGAGCTCGAGGATCCCCCAGGTTCGGGCATCGCATGAGCTTACGAGGAGCCGATCGGCGCGTAGCGGCCGACGGTTCGAAGGTGACTTCGAGGCGGGTCGCGCCGCCGGTCAGAGCGAGATGACGCGCTCGTAGATGGACACGTATCGCGAGGCGAGCGCCCTCATAGACCAGGTCCGCGCACGTCCCAGCGCGGCGTCGAGCCCCTGGGGCGAGCAAAGGCCGCTCGACTGTCGCGCGTCATCCAGAGCATGTCTGAGGGCCGCTTCGAGTGCGAGGACATCGCCTGGACGTACGAGCAGCCCGCAGGTCCCTGCGACGTACGCATAACCGGGGATGTCGCTCGCGACGACCGCGGTGCGGGCAGCCATCGCTTCGACGAGAACCATCCCGAAGGACTCTCCCGCCGTTGACGGCGCGCAAAGGATGTGTGCGCCGGCAAGGCGCGAGGCGAGCTCGTCGTCGGATATACGTCCGAGCCACTCGAGGCCCGGCCTCGATGGGAAGCGGCGGCGTAACGCTTCGGTCTGCGGACCTTCCGAGGCAACCCACAACGTGGGTGCGGAAGACAAAGACTCAGAAGAGACAGATATCTCGTTGCGCGATGAACCTGGTACGAGATGGTCCCACGCCTCGAGGAGAAAGGAGAGACCCTTGCGCGGTTCGTGGCGGCCCACAAAGAGCACGGTGGGTCCGCTCGTCGGCCAAGGAGTTGCATTCTCGAAGCGGTCGACGTCGACACCGTTCCCGACCACCTCGTACGAGCCACCGACAACCGCACGCGCGGTCGAGCTCGCTTCGGGCGAAACAGCGCAACGCGCCGCGAGCCGTCCGGCCAGCAGGCGCGCAGGCACGCCGAGCATCCGGTACCCGAAGCCCGCTCCCGCACGGTGAAATGTCCCGACCTTCGGCTGGTGGCCGGCGAGGAGGCATCCGTAAGCGGGGCCCGGGACGAGCGGCTCGTGGATGTGCACGACATCGAAGCCGCCATTGCGAACAGCCCGGGCAGCCCTCACGACCGCACGAGGGTCCACGGAGACGGGCGCCATCGAACCGTTCGCCGGGACCGGCAGTGAGCGACCGAGCACCACGACGTCGCCTGTGTTCAGGCCGACGACGTCGACCGGACCGTCGGCGGGAGCGAGGATGACGCTCTCGTGGCCGATCGCGAGGATCTGCCTTGCAAGACCGAGGACCTGCCCTTGCACGCCGCCGGGGCGGCTCAGGCTGTAGGGACAGACGAGGCCAACGCGCATGGCTTAACCGGGCAGAGCTTTGTGACGGGTCAGATCAAGCTGGATGGTGGACGAGATGCTTGGAGAATTCCAACCGAAGCCCTCGAAGCTCTGATTCGACACTTTCGAGACGGTCATCGACGCGGTCGAGACGGCGGTCATGGCCGTCGAGTCGCCTTGTCACTTCTGCGAAGCCTTGGTCGAAGCTCCGCTCGAGCCGCTCAATCGCTTTCCACAAGTGGTCACCTTGTTCCGTGATCCGCTGGCCGAGGCTTGCCCCTTGTTCGGTGATCCGCTGGCCGAGGCTTGCCTCTTGCTCTGCGATCCGCTGAAGAAGATCTCTACCATTGTCGGAGATCCGTGCTTCGAGGCGCGCGAGATTTGATTCCGAACGACTGATTATCCATGTGAGTAGCCCCAGCACCCCGAGTGCAAAGCCACCGAAGATACCTACAACCGTCCAAGCCACTGCCATTCACCTTCCACGTTACAGCCTGCCCTTTTACAACGGACAGCAAGGACATTGCGAGGGCAGCTGAGATTCTGGACATCCCGGTCCGCGCCAGCTGCGACGCATGCGAACCATCCCCTCCCAAGGTACGGGCAAGCTGTAACGGCGCTGCCGGCGCCGGCGCCTGAGCTGAGGTGAGCGGGAGACCCTCCGCTTGCATCTGTTTAATTCAAAGCCGGGTCAAACCAGGGCCTTCGAGCCAAAGCCTCACCTGTCGCCTGTTCGCGAGTAAGAGCATGAGATCGGTCGATCTGCCCCTGACCTCTTCGCCGTCACCTTTCGCCCAATCCGTATCGGTGGCAATCAGCCGTCGTCCACGAGCAGGGGCGGCATGGAACGCCACGCGACCGAAGAGCCCGCAGTACGCGTCCAAGATCGGGACGACCTCCAGCGGCGGTGCCTCGAACTCTTGGCCGCATGGTCGCAGCATGTCGGCCCCGTGTACGAGCAAGTCCCCGAGCGACGCGGCCGGCGGCGACCCGATCACGTGGAAGTGGCCGTCCGCCGCGGAACGCAGCCTGCTCGTCAACTCAGGTACCGGGCGATCTCCGAGCTCCCGCGCCTCGCGATCCAAGCTCCGATCCGGTCGGAGCGGATTCCGGAGCACCAGGGCGAACATAGAAGCTTTGGTCGCTTCGGCCATGTGCACGAGGTGGCCGAGCACGTCCCGCACCCGCCAGCCCTGGCACCACGAGTCGGCATCCCACTGCTCGGGCGTGAGCGAATCGATTCGGTCCGCCAACTCGGAGCGCACTCGCCGTACGGCACTCCCGGCCTCTTGATCGCTCATCTACGCAACTTGACGCTAGAACCAGTGGAACCAGGGGTGACCGCTTCGCCAGACAACCGCATCGACCTTGCCGATGATGTTCGATGCCGGCACCGTTCCCCAGTAACGCGAATCGTCGGAATCGCCACGACAGTCGCCCATGACGAAGAAGTGGTTGTTGGTGATCCGAGTGGGGGTGATGACACGGCTGGGCGCGGCGCAAACACCCGAAGGAACCGGCAGCCACGGCTGCGCCAACAGCTTTCCGTTGATGTAGACCTGGCTTCCGGTCCCTGAAATGGTCTCACCGGGAAGCCCGATTACCCGCTTGACCAACGTCGGTGGGCCACCGACGTCTCCAGGTGCTCGGTTGAAGACGACGATGTCGCCTCGATGAATCTGACCGTTCAGCTTGTCCACGGTTACCCGGTCGTTCGGCATGAGAGTGGGAGTCATCGACCCTGTTGGGATCGAGAAGGTCTGAAGCGCGAAAGCCCGGGTGGTCAGGGCCACGCCGAACGCGATGACCAGAACGATCGTCCACTCGATGACAGTCCGGAGTCGGGGCCGCACGTGCCGAGAGTACGACATCTCGAGTCCTAATCGGCTCGTGGCGCGCCTGCCCTGAAGCTAACGTCCTCGCCCGATGAGATCGCTACCCCGGTCGGTCGCGGCACGGGGAAGAATCGCGAACGTTTCCTGGCGGCGGTTCGGCCGTCTGCTTCCAGATCGACGTATCCGGCTCCGAGGTCGTGACGGAGTCATGTATCTGAATCTGCACGAGTCCCCAATGATGGTGGCACGAGCCCTCCGCGTTTATGAGTACTGGAACATGCAAACGATCGAGCGGATACTTCGCCCCGGCATGACGGCCATCGACGTCGGTGCGAACGCTGGGGACTATTCGTTGCTCTTCGCACGTGCGGTCGGGCCGCATGGGCGCGTGATCGCCTTCGAGCCCGACCCCGCCAACATGACCTGGCTCCGGCGAACCCTGGAGGCGAATCACCTTATGCATGTAGAGGCACTCCCCCTCGCGCTTGCAACAGAACGGGGAGCCGCGATGTTCTTCCCCGGCGAGAAGTCGGGATGGGGGACGCTCGGCCGCAAGGACGCCAACAGCGTTGCTTCGAGGCGCACGCCCTTCAAAGTCGATACGACGACCCTCGATCACATGGTGTCCGACCTTGACGTCGACGACGCGGACGTCCTGAAGATCGATGTCGAAGGCGGGGACCTCGAGGTGCTCGAAGGCGGTCGCAGCTTTCTCAGGACCTCTGAGCGTCTGCACCTACTCCTAGATGTTGACAAAGACCTCACCGCAGACTCGCGGGGAAGGATGCTCGAGTTGTTGCGGGAGGTCGGTTTCTCGGTCTATCGGGTTGGACCGACGCTCACTCCCATAAGAGAGCTTGTGGGCGGCGCGTCCGTGATCGCCTGGAAGTCGCCAGCCTAGGACTCCGCATGGCAGACACAACTCGGATTACGAGGTCGCGTCTACTCCTGGCGCAGGACCAACGCGGGACGCGAACGCGCAGAGGCGAAAGCGGCGCCGAGCGAAAGCAGGTTGGCGACGACGATCACCCCGACCGCGAGGACGAGGGCCGCTAGCACCGGTATGACTGGCTCGGGGACGACACCGAGGTTCGTAGCGAACGCGCGCCATACCAGTTGACCGAGCGCAGCCCCGACGGGCACTCCGATCACAGTCCCTACAAGCGCGACCGAGGTCGCCTGCCATGCCACGACCGCGCCCGCTTGGTGGCGAACGAAGCCGAGGGCCTTGAGCAGTGCAACGTCACGGCGCCTGCGCGCCAGGCTGACCACCAAAACGTGGACCAGCGTGGCGGCACCGAACAGGGTGAGGACGATACCGAGTATGAGCGGGAAGTTGACGGCCTGACCGAAGCTCACGAGGTTCGAGGGAGTCTCGGGGATTATGGCTGTATCGGGGTTCTCGCGCGGAAGCCGGTTGACCGTCGCCCGCCCGGCGGCATCGTTGCGGACTCCCACCAGCACGACATAGTTGTTTCGTTGCTCGATTGCGCTCCTGCATTGAGCGGCCGATGCGGGCACCTGACACTGAGCGTCGATGAGGCCCGGGATCGTGAAGATCGCTCCGACATTTAGTCCCACGGCTCCGAAGTCCGGTGGATAAGAGGCAGTACCCACGACGCGGAAAGTCGAGTTGGCATCACCGCCCTGTGATTGAGGGATGCTCACACGCACGATGGAACCGACACGCGCCTTGGTCTCCTGCATCGTCTTCACACCGAGCGCGACCTCACGAGGACCCGTGGGCAAGCGGCCGTTCACCGATGACACGAGCACCTTGCCGCGAATCGCTTGTCCGGCGATCGCGTCCGTGGCGACTCCGTTGATCTTCACTGAGCCCGAGCCCGTGCCAAGGGTTATCGCTGTGACGTTTCGGTTGTCCTCGAGCTGACTCGTTATCTCGTTGGCCTGCGCAGGGCCTGGCCCGTTCAGGTTGTTGAACCAGAGCTGAAAGGACTGCCCGTACAGACGGGGAGTTGCGAGAAGATGCGAGAGACTCGTCCCAAAGACAACGGTGCCGCACAGAGCTGCCACCGCGAGGATGCTTCCGAGCAGAGCGGTCCCAACCGGCACGGCGCTTGCCCCCTGCCCGCGCTCGAGAGCGCGCCGAACCCCGATGCCGGCAGTGACGGGGACTCTGGCCGACGACAGAATCGTCGACAGGGCTGCCGAACGAGGCAGTGACACCTCGACGGAGCGGCGCCGAAGCGTGCGGGCCTCCCTCACGGCCGGCCAGATCCCCAACAGCCCGACTACCACGACCACAATCAGCACACCCACCCCAAGGACCAAACCGTCGAGGTAGAGACCGGATGACGGCTCGGCTATTCGCGCCTCTCCGAGGGGGGTGAGCGGCGAAAGGAGGAACGCAAGGAGGAAGCTGCCGGCGGCACCCATCACGGCGATGACGAGGGCCCTCAGGATGCCGAGCACCGCCAGCTGGCGGTGCTCTAGACCGACAGCCCCAAGGGTTCGGTAGGTCTCGCGTTCGACGATGGCCTCCCGGCTCAGGGCCTGCGCCACGACGAGGAGCCCCCCCATGCCCGTGAGTCCTGCGAGCAACCACCAGCCGACGGCCTGAGGGTGGATCGCCGAGATGACCGCGCTGGCGAGCAGCTGGGCGCCCTGCCCCTGCGCGCCCAGGGCCCTCACGGCCGCGTCGAAACGCGGCAGGTCGGCAGCGCCGTGACGCAGCCGCACCGTGTACGCGCTGAACACGAGCGTCTGAGGGTTCACGGCTCGAGCGAACGCGGGTGTGGCCAGTACCTCGTAGGACGGGGTTCCCAACGAAGGAAAGTCGTTCTCGTTCGCCTCGATGCCGACCACGTGCAGATCCACCGTGGGCCCTGTCGCCGGGCCCGTGGCGTTCTGTTCAGCTTGCGCTGCGGTGTAGATCGGCACGCGGAGCACCGATCCGACCTCCACGCCGTAGTCGTGCTGGAGACCGAACGAGGCGAGGACCTCGTTGGCAGAGCTGTCGACGGGCATGCGCCCGGACACCAGTTTCGCGAAGTGCGGCAACTGCGCGGGAGCAACCTCGAAGATGGCGAAGTCGTTTCCCGAGAGATAGCGCTTGCATCCGCACTCCGGCGTGCCACTGGCCGGGATCTTCACGTCGATGACGCTCTTGACCCCGGGGAGCTTTTCGATCGCCGGAATTGGCTGCCCGGAGTAGACGAAGGTGTCGTAGCCGTACTGAGCCAGAAATCGCGGGAACGCGGTCGCGGTCCGCCTCCCCGCCACCGCCGCGGCCAGCACCAAGCCGCCCACGACCGCGACGAGCATCGCCAGGGTCAGCCACGAACGCCACCGGTTGCGCAGCTCCGAGCGAAGGACGAACCAGATGACGGCCAAGGAGCCCCCCTACTCTCCTTCTACGAGCCAAATTGTGACCAAAGAGGATCACCGATCCAAGGGGGCCAACACGTGTCTGGTCCTCGTGTACCGAAGGCTGTCCTTGGCCGACCCCCCGACAGGTCCGACCATTTAGCTACGAACCGGACTGGAGCAGACTTAGTTCATGATCATCAACATGCGCGAGGCCAGGACCCACCTGTCCCGGCTGGTCGAGAAGGCGGCAGCCGGGCACGAGGTGATCATCGGCAAGGCAAGATCGCTGATCCCGACAACCTCGTAACGGTGAGCGCCGCGAGCGTGTGGGAGATCTCCATCAAGACAGCACTCGGAAAGCTCCGTGCTCCCCGGTCCATCATCGGCGAGGTGGAGCGAAATGGCTTCGAGCCACTGCCGATCAGCTTGCATCACGCCGAGAGAGCAGGGGCGCTCCCTGACCTTCATCGAGATCCAATCGACCGGATGCTCGTTGCTCAGGCGCAAATGGAGAATAGGACGCTGGTTGCCAGAGACCGAATCTTCGAATCCTATGACGTCGACGTATTGAACTGTTGAACAGACGCTGGCCCCGTCGATACCAAGTCACTGGGCCAGTTCGGCTGGAAGGCGTACCACTGCTCGGGCGCGCGACGTATGAGGTCCTCCAATGCGTACGCCATCTCCTGTGTCACCCGTGTCACGTCGTCGCGCAACGACCCGGTACGCCGGATGTCGAGCGGCGGGAGGATCACAGCCGCGTGCTGTTTGCGCGGACGGCTGTAGACGGCGGTCGGCAGGATCGCTGCTCCCGTACGCAGCGCGAGCGTGGCCGGGCCCCCCGGAAGCCGTGTCCTCTCTCCGAAGAACTCGACCTCCACCCCGTTGCCGAGGATGTCGCGGTCACAGAGGAGCCCGACGAGCTTCCCGGCTCGCAATGTCCGCAGCAGAACCGTCCCCACGTCCGGCCCGAGTGGCACGATCGTGAGCCCCATGGCCTCGCGCTGAGTCACGAACCAGTCGTACAGGCGCCGCGGCTCGACAGGTTCGGCGACGCTCGTCATGGGATATCCCTGCAGCGCCAACCACGTCCCTCCCCACTCCCAAGTACCGACGTGGGGCAACGCCATGATCACGCCTTTGCCGCGCTCCATGTTCTCGACGAGGTACTCGTAGCCGGACTCGACCGACATGCGGTCCCGTACGAGCTGTGGGTCGGTGGTCGGCAGACGCGAACCTTCGAGCCAGTAGCGGGCGTACTCCTTGAACGCGCGCCGTGTCCAGGTGCGAGCCTCGTCATCGCCGACAGGTCGACCGAGGACCCGCCCGACGTTTCGCGCGTAAATAGTTCGGGTCTTGCGGCGTCCGAGCCAGAATCCGAAGCCGAACGCGGCAGCCCCGACATCTGCGAGCGGCTCAGGAAGCGTGCGCATCACCGCGGCCAGGTCGTGGTACGTGTGGTACACCGCGGACGAACGAAGAGTGCTCTCGGAGCGCACCTCACCAGTGTTGCGGTTGAAGAGCCCCGGCCCACGGATTGTCGGAGGACCGTCAGCGGCCCCGAGATGGCCGGTCAGCAGGCGACGAGGAGCCGAGCGTCAGGAGGGCTCAGCGGCCCCGAGGAACGGCCCGTCAGCAGGGGCCGAGCAGCGCCCGGCTCAGTCCCTGTCGGACCCGGGACGACTGGAGTGTCCCCCGACCCGCTCGTGGAGCCTCGTCCGCGCCTCCAGCACGGCGGCGCGCCGCTCGCGCCACGTCCGAAGACGCCTCTCCGACGACCGCCCGGCTCCGGCCGATGCCCCGGCACCGAAGCCCGCACCATCACGCCGGACCAACCAGCGGTTGAGTGGCTCCCCCGCCCTGCGCCCGAACGCGGCGCGTACCCACGTCCCCTCACGGCCCTCGTGCTCGGCGGAGCGCTGAGCCGTGGCGTCACGCCACGCCCGCCAGCGGACGTCCGCACGCAGGTCGCGCCACCGTGCCACGCGCGCCGTACGGACCCGCATCGGCCACACCCGGGGGTCCGGCCGCACAGGACCCTCGGCTTCCTGCCAGGTACGCACGAAGCGCCCCACCGCGGTCAGGGTGATCAGACCGAAGAAGACCCACAGGGCTGGAACGAAGGCAGCGGCGGTCACGCTCCCGGCGAGGAAGCAGACGCCCAAGAGGATGAAGCGCTCGGCCCGTTCCATGAGGCCACCGCCGCCCGCGGACAGCCCGAGCAGCTCCGCCTTGGCGCGCTCG
The DNA here is from genome assembly GCA_963737015.1 of uncultured Acidimicrobiaceae bacterium. Taxonomy (GTDB): domain Bacteria; phylum Actinomycetota; class Acidimicrobiia; order Acidimicrobiales; family UBA8190; genus CAVTQZ01. The sequence continues at coordinate 1,139,139 of CAVTQZ010000001.1, forward strand.
TAGGAGACGAGAGAGGTCATCGCGACGATGGCGAACGGAAGGACCACCATCGTGCCGTGGTGACGCACGGCGAGGTACCAGGCGACGCCGCCGTACATGAAGGCGTCGGATATACGGTCCGCCACGGAGTCGAAGAACGCCCCGCGCACAGAAGCCGTGCCCGAGGCCTTCGCCACCGGGCCGTCGAAGAGATCCGGAAGACCGGTGGCGAACAACATCCCGATCGCGATCACGAGATGCCCGCTGCCCACCACGACTGCGGTCAGAGCGGACATCGCCAGGCCGAAGACGGTGAGAACGTCGGCGTTTATGTGAGCACGGACAAGCGCTCTGCCGACCGGCTTGGTGGTTCGGTCCACGGCGTGACGCCAACGACCGTCGAACATCGCTAGAGGTTCCTCCAGGGGGTTGTCCACCAGTTTACCCGGGGCACCTCGGAAAAACCTGGGAAAACCGCCGCCCTCGACCCGACCCCGGCTCCCCGTAACCGCCCGACCCCGACCCCGGCTCCCCGTAACAGCCTCCTGACTACTAACAGCGACGCCGGTAGGCTTCGTCCGCACTGGGGAACTCGCACGATGAAACGGTTCGAGGCGCCACGCAATAGCCGATAGCAACGCACACGCAAACCGACACTCGAGAACTCGAGAAGGGGAGGACCGCCGGTGGCGAGCTATCCACCGTCACAGATCCGCAACGTCGCCCTGGTGGGGCACAACGGCGCCGGGAAGACCACCGTGGCGGAGGCCCTGTTGTTCAGCTCGGGTGCGACCACGCGACAGGGGAAGGTGGAGGACGGCTCGACCGTCTGCGACTTCGACCCCGAGGAGCAGAAGCGGCAGATGTCGCTCTCGATGTCGCTCGCTCCCTTCACGGTGAAGGCGCCCGACGGCAGCGCCACGAAGGTCAACCTGATCGACACCCCCGGATACGCCGACTTCTTCTCGGAGGTGCGCGCCGCTCTCAGTGTCGCTGACCTCGCGCTCATCGTCGTGAGCGCGGTCGAGGGCGTCGAGGCCCAGACCGAGGCCGCCTGGCGGCTCGCTGCCGAGCTCGGTCTCCCCCGCCTCGTCCTCGTGAACAAGCTCGACCGGGAGCGTGCGAGTTTCGACCGCACCCTCGCACAGCTGCGCGACACCTTCGGAGCCGGCGTCGCGCCCCTCGAGCTCCCCGTGGGTGAGGAGCACGACTTCAAGGGCATCGCCGACCTCCTCACGGACAACGCGATCTTCTACGACAACGGGTCCTCCCACACAGGGCCGATCCCCGACGACCTAGCGGATCTCGAACACCAGGTTCGCGAGCAGCTCGTCGAGGGGATCGTGGTCGGCGACGACGCCCTCATGGAGCGCTACCTCGAGGGCGACGTCCCCTCCACCGAGGAGCTCGAGGCCACCCTCGCAAAGGGAGTGGCAGAGGCGACCGTCTTCCCCGTGGTCTGCGCCTCGGCGACGACGACCGTCGGGATCGACCGCCTCGCAAGCCTTCTCGCGGAGATAGCCCCCTCCCCCGACAAGCGCCCGGCGGTGAGGGTGAAGGCGGGAGACACCGAGCAGGCGGTCTCCCCCGACCCCGCCGCCCAGCCTCTCGCCCGGGTCTTCAAGACGATCTCCGACCCCTACGTCGGCAAGATCTCGCTCCTGCGGATCCTCTCGGGCACCATCCGCCCCGACACCGTCCTCACGAACCCGCGCACTCACTCCGACGAGCGCCTCCACGTCCTGCAGGTCCTTCGGGGACGTGAGACGGAGCCCACCACCGAGGCGCAGGCGGGCGACATCGTGGCGGTGCCGAAGCTCTCGGACACCTCGACCGGCGACACCCTCGCCCCGAAGGGCACCCCGGTGACGGTCCCCTCCCCCGAGCCCGAACCCTCGCTGCTCGCTCTCGCGATCCGGCCGAAGTCGAAGGGCGACGAGGACAAGCTCATGACGGGCCTACACCGCCTCCAGGACGAGGACCCCGGCCTCTCGGTCGAGCGCGTCGACGAGACGCACCAGACGATCCTGCGGGGCACGGGCGAGACCCATCTCTCCGTCACCACCGAGCGCCTGCAGCGCAAGTTCGGCGTCGAGGTGGAGACCGAGGAGGTGCTCGTCGCCTACCGCGAGACGATCTCCAAGCAGGCCGAGGCCGAGGGCAAGTACAAGAAGCAGACGGGAGGACACGGCCAGTTCGGTGTGGCCTCCATCCGCATCGAGCCGCTCGAGCGCGGCGAGGGCTTCCATTTCGTCGACCAGATCGTCGGCGGCGCGATCCCGAAGCAGTACATACCGGCCGTCGAGAAGGGAGTGATGGAGGCGATGACGCAGGGGGGCGTCCACGGCTATCCGGTCGTCGACGTGGCGGTCACCCTCTTCGACGGGAAGTTCCACTCCGTCGACTCCTCCGAGATGAGCTTCAAGATGGCGGGGTCGATCGCCTTCAAGGAGGCGATAGCGAACGCGGGCCCGGTCCTGCTCGAGCCCATCTCCCGCATCGAGGTCACCGTGCCGGCCCAGATGCAGGGCGACATCCTCGGCGACCTGAACTCACGGCGCGGGCGCGTCCAGGGCACCGACACGCTCGAGGGCGGCTATCAGTCGGTCACCGCGCTCGTGCCGTCCTCCGAGATTCAGCGCTACGCCGTGGACCTGCGTTCGCTCACCGGCGGACGAGGCCGGTTCAGGGTCGAGCACGACCACTACGACGTCGTGCCACAGAACCTCGTCGACCGGTTGATGAAGGCGAAGGCCGGCTGAGCCTCAGGCTCTTGTAGTCCCGTCGGTGAGGACGAGTCGGCGAAGGTGCCTTCACGTCGGTCATCGGACACGGGCGGAACCCGCTTCAGCAAGCGACTGCGGCTCGTAGCGCTCTACAAGCCCGCGCCATGCGTTGTGGCGACAGGGTTGTAAGACGCCGGCGGAAATTCGACCTGGGCAACGTGTGCAGATTGTCGAACGACACGGCACAGTCAGATGGAACGTTGTCCTCGCCCACAGTGAGCACCAACTCGGAGACGACACCGCGAACCGTCCGAGTCAGTGCCGCCACCACGACTCGGCCGATCCGGTCCGCAACGGGGTCTAGGGTCATGACTAGCACGGGCCGAGCCCGGCCCCCAGGAACTGCAGCGAACCAAATCTCACCTCGCTGCAAGGTCCCTCCCATCAGTCCACGTCGCCCAGTCGGACCAGTCTTCAGCCGGTCCCCACTCGTCGGCTTCGTCGAGAGCGATCTCGTCGACCGTAAAAGGCTGAGTCTCATAGGCGGCCGCATCCGCTTCCGCGGCCAGGCGGGCAAGGTGAGCGGCCAATGCCTCGCGCAGCAACTCGGACCGCTCAACCCCTAGTCGTTCGGCCCAACGGTCGGCTTCGGCGACGTCCTCGCACGAAAGCTCACCATGGTTGTCATACCGTCAAGTCTAGTTCGTCATACATGAGACGTAGCCGATCTCAAAGAAGGCTTCCCGCTAGCCAGGGCGCGAGTTCACCGGCTGGAGCGAGCCTCTTCCCAATGGTCGGCCACCCCCCACTCGTTGGCCCAATACGACACGTACTCCTCGTCGATCGACGTCTGCGCGCGAAGGATGGATAAGACATCATCGCGGTCGCGCGGTCTCCAGGCGATGAGCTTGTGGACTATGACGTCCTCCGCGGTGATCACGTGGTCGACTGCTCGCTGGAGTGCTGTGCGCTGATAGTCCACGTTCGCCACCATCAAGTCGGCGACGATGTCTCTCCCTCGAACGAGAATGAGATGCGGAGGTTCTCCGGGATCCGATACCTCGCGTACATGGAAACCTTCGTCACGAAATGCAGAGCTGACGCCAACAGAGCTGGCGACAAGGAGATCCAGATCGGTCGTGAGCCGAGGCCTGAGTCGGTAACGCAGAGCCGCTAATGCGCCGATCAACGCCCACTGGATCCCGAGCCGGTCAAGAACCTCGGCTATCGGCTCGAGCCATGCCTCGCTCACGGGCTCGCTGATAGAACTCCTCCTCGGGCGGAACTTCGTCGTTTTCGTCGATTAGATCGGGCATCCCAGCGCTCCTTCGGCGCGAGTTCGCCCAATCAATGATCTGACGCCTACGTTCGGGCGTCGGAGCTTCATCCGTCTCTATACGACTTAGGGCTTTACCGATCTTCGTCATTTTGCTGCGATCGGATTCGCTGACCGTCACCCCACCAGTATGCCAACCGGGCCCGTCAACCCCGGACTGATTGCCTTCGCTGGCCACATTCAGGATCAAAGGAGCCGGTAGGCGCGCAGGTGTTCGCGGAAATTTACAGGGCGAAGGAGTCCGAGGTCTCGGGCACGACGGTGCAGCTCTGGCTCAGTCTTTAGAGGCGAAACACCGTGACGCGCTCGAGCACTGTTGGCCTCTTCGATGCGTCGAGCCCGCCATTCCGGGGTCCCCTCGTCGTCGGTTTCCATCTTCCCGACTGCATCCACCTGAGGAGAGAACGCCGCCTTCTCCCTGTCGGTAACGCTGTATCGCGAGGTGTGCACCTCCCGGATCCTAACGTGCTGTCCTTCGCCGGCCTTGACCGTCCCCGGTCAGGCGAGGAACTTGCCTCAACCTCGTCCGTCAGTTGGGGTTTGCTACCGACCATCATGACATCGCCCCACTCGAAGCGAAGGCATTACGAAGGCGCCTCGACCCCGATTCCGAACTCCTCGAATCGACAGAACAGGAACTCAGCATCGAGAGGGGTTCACCACGTTGGTCGAGGAGCGATGGCTCTCCTCGCGAATTCCAATTCTGGAAAGACGATCCCGCTTGGAACACGTCAGCCCACGCGGAGTCGTGCACGTCACACGGCGGGCGAAGAAGGCAGCCTTTCCGGATAGGGAATTCTCCCCAAGGGCTTTGCGGTCGACGCTTGCCTGGGTAGGTTTGGGCTCTCAACGGGGGGCCGTCAGTCCATAGCCATGGAGGCCCTCATGTCAAAGAGATTCAAGCAAGTTGCTGCAGCGGCACTGCTCACGTGTTCTTCAGTGTTCGCCGGTCTTCTCAGTTCCGGCGTCGCCGCGGCTGCCACAACACGATATGTGTCCACGAGTGGAACCGATTCCGGCAATTGCAGCTCAACTCCTTGCAAAACGGTCAATTACGCGCTGTCTCAGGCCTCGCCAGGAGACACCATTCAAGTGGCGGCCGGGACGTATAACCAAACAATCGACGTCGAAAAGCCAATAACACTCGTGGGGGCGGGACAGGGCAAGACGATCATTGATGGCAAGGGCTTGGACACCACAGGAACGGATTATGGGGTAATTCATGTGGGGACGATCTCTCCGGGTGGGACTGTCAATATCTACGACTTCACTTTTACCGATCCTTATCCTTATACCTACACCGGAGGCGAGCCCGAGGCTGTCGCCCTTGCGGACGCCACATCCACAGATCACGTCAACTTCTTTTTGAATGGGGTTACCGAAGGGACTGCAGACCCAAATTCTGGGACGGATTTCCCGATCGGGATAGACACTTTCAAGAATGCAGCGAACACGATCGTCCAATACAATTCGTTGAGCGGATTTTTCCAGGGCGCACTGTTAGAGGACAACGGGCCCGTATCGTTTACGCAGAATTATCTGTCGGGCATGATTGCAAACAGTGATACGACCACATCGCCTCCGACGGCGTACTCGGCTGAGGGCGTGTTTTTCCTGTCCGATTTAAGCGGAAGCATCACAGGCCAAAGCGCGACATCGAACGTCTTTACCGGTTACTCGGGTCTCGGAGTCATCATGGAGGCGGGGTACAATAACGGCAACTGCAGTACTACTCCTTGTAATGGATCGATCAGCGGCACCGTGAACGGAAACTCGTTTGCCCTCGGCGCAGCAAGCGATTCTCAAGGACCTGCTTCTGCAATCGCCTTAACGTCGAAGTATGCGGGCAACATGCTGACTGCCACGGTTGCCAACGACACGGGCTACGTAACGAGTCCTGACACTGCGATCTCTGCACAGGCCGAGAGCGGGGGCTCTATGAGCTTGAACGAGAGCAATGACCCCATCACAGTGAAATCGTCGAGCAGCAGTTCTGCTTCCGCCGCCACCATTTCTGGGAAAAACGCGGATATCCGGGACAACGGGCTGAGGATTCGGTAGACGTCCTCAAGACGCGTCCTCCCGAAGGATGCTTTTCACCCTGGATCTCCTACAGGGTCAGGCCCCTGTAGGAGATCCGGTGGTGCTTACGACGAAAGGCTGTGATTCGGCGCTACGCGGTACGGATTGGAACTCGGCCCGAAAGCCCAAGGCGTTTGTTATCACTGAACGCGACTTGTCCAGGTTTTAACGTCCCCCAGGCGACAAGAGAGCACGGCTCGTCTTGGCCCGGTTGGGGACATACCTGGTTGCCCACCTGGTCCTGGACCGTCACCGGACATCCGTACTGACCAGCAGCAATTGGATCAAGACGCATGTTGTATTGGCATCGTTAACGATCGTGACCGCTCCACCCACCGTGTAGCTCGAGCTGTGGGTCATCGTTGAGATCGTCCACGTCTTGAGGAGCGCACTGCGGCGGAGCTGTGATTGCGGTCGATGGGCGTGTCGTGGGTGGAGACGTCGTCGAAGGGACGACAGCTACACCAGGTGTGGACGGGCTTGTCGTCGGCGGGGGTCAAAGTGGGGGAACTTGCTCGAGCGGGTACTGCCCGGCGGCTCCGTTGACAGCACAGTGGAGGACGGAGCGCCCGGCGGCGAGAATGGACACAATGTCGTCACGGTCGCGGGGATGCCAAGCCAATAGTTTGTGGTTGATCACGTCTTCGACGGTGATCACTCAGTCGTCAGCGCGATCCATCGCGTCCCACTGGTAGACGGTTTCAGCGCGAAGTACGTCGACTGCGATGTCATCTCTTCGGATGAGATGACTTAGGGTTCTTCCCCTGGCTCTGCCATCGCGTGTCTGGAGTAGCCCTCGGCACGCATCGATTTGGCGAGCCCGTTGAGCGAGCGAGCCAAAAGGTCGATGTCCGTCGTTTGTCGAGCGTCAAGCGATACCGGATGGCAGCCAGCGCACCGATCAGCATGGTTTCGAAGCCGAGTGTGCTGGGGTGTTCCGAAATTCAGGTCGAAGGACTCCGAGGTCGCAGGCGCGGACTTTGCTCTCGAGTGGCTGGGCCTAGGATCGTGTCCTCGTCCATGATCATTTCCAACACTCACAAGTTCATTTTCATCCACATACACAAGACGGGTGGTGAGTCCGTCGCTGCGGCGTTGACACCTGACCTCGACGACAACGACTGGATCCCGAGTCCGAACCCGAGAGCTTGGCTCCGAACCCATTCACGGCAGCAGTTCCGGACCTTCAGGCCCCTCGGCAAGCACAGTCCTGCCTGCCTGATCAAAAGTGTCGTCCCCGAATCAATTTGGGACAGTTATTTCAAGTTCGCTTTTGTTCGCCACCCCGTCGACAGAGTGACCTCCCTTTACCACTTCACTTCGCGGATGGTGGGCGAACGTGAAAGTTGGTCGTTCAGACAACGCTGGTGGCATTTGACGCCGGCGGGTGGACGGGGTGACCCGAGGAAGTGGGCGGCGGGGAGAGCTTTTCTGGAGACGAACTCGTTCTCCGAGTTCATCCGTCATCCTCTGGTCAGAGACGATCCCGGAATGAAGCCACAATCGAGCTTCGTCTATGACGACCAAGGTCAGCTCATGATCGACTTCGTAGGCAGATTCGAGCAATTGGACCAGGATCTCGGGACGATCCTGAGAAACATCGGCCTGCCGCCACGAGACGTCCCGTGGAAGAATGCTTCAAACGCAGAGGCGAGCCGGGAAGTTGCCTCGAAAGACGACTGCGCGTTCCTGCAAACGATCTTTCGCGAAGACTTCGATCGCTTCCGTTACGAGCTTGCATAAAGCTTCGCCCGAACTGCAAAGGACTCCTACGGCGAGCCGAGTTGGTTCACCTCGGGGGCACCCGCAACGGTCGTGAACGACCAAACTCCATAGGCCTGCGGGGGCATGCCCTGGCCGTTGGCGGCTGCGAACTCGGTACCCGCCCCGAGAAAGACGCTGTCCCCGACCACCGACGCGCCGGACGACGGCGCCGCCAGAAGGGGTGACGCCCACAGCTGCGTACCTGTGTCCGCGTCGAGCGCCTGAGCCGAGAATGTCGTCGTCGACGGTGTGAAGATCACCCCGTTGGTGTAAGTGGCAGGGCCGAAGACCGGAGTGGTCACGGGCGCCTGCCACAACACCTTGTTGCCGAGAACGTCGTAGGCGTGCACCGAGGCGACGCGGCTCGGGTTCTCAAGGACCGACGTGTCGGGGAAGGTGGTGAGGCCGCCGGGCTCGCCGCTCGCGCCCTGCACGCCGCCCTGTGCGAACGGCGAGAACACCGCCGAGGTCAAGAACACGGCGAGCTTGCCTTGCGCGCACCCGAGCGCCGCCGATCCGATGAAACCCCCGATGGCTCCGGGCCCCACGTTGTAATTGCCCGGCTGGGAGACCTCGAGAGGGGTGTTCAGGAGCTTGCCGGTGCGCTCGTCGAACTCGTAGACGTAGCCCGACTTCCCGCCCTCCACCACCACGGGGTCGACGCCTTTGGGGACACCCGGGCACGCTCCGCCCGCAGCGGGCTCGACGATGATCGGCGACATGCCGAAGTCGTCGTCGTAGTTATCGCCGTTGCTGTTGGGAGGGACGTCGTAGCCGTTGGAAGGCTCGTCGAAGATCCATTTGGCCTTCCCGGTCCTGGCGTCGAGGGCGATCACGGCCTCGGGGAAGTCGACCGAGTTCTTCACGTCGCAGTCGCCGCTGGCGAGCACCACGGTCTGCCGGGCGAGGTCGAGCGCCGGCGACGCCCAGAGATCGTCGCAGCCGATGGTCGTCGAGGGCGAGTAGGACCAGTCGAGCCGGCCGTCCTTGGCGTGAAAAGCGTTGACCGCTGGCAGGGCGTCGGCCTTGCCACCGTTGGTGTCCGAATCGACGATCACGTCCCCGGTCGCCTGGTTGTAGACGGGAGACGACTCGATCTCCATCGCGCTCGTCGGGTCGGTCGGGTCGAGGTTTCGCGACCAGACGCATGTGCCGGTGAGCGCGTCGAGGGCGTACATCGTGCCGCCGCCTCCCACGAACACGGTCGCGTCGCTCTGTCCCGGAAGTTTCACGATTACGGCGGTGCCGGGGAAGTCCCCGTAGGACGGTGAGTGCTGATCGGTGCCACAAGCCGGGGTCGAATGCGCGGCGCCCGTCGCAGGTGTGGTCGTATTCGTCTTGATCGAGTACCGCCACTCGGGTGCGCCTGTGCCGGCCTTCACGGCATAGAAGGTGCCGCCGTAGTCGCCGAAGTACACGAGCCCACTGGATGTCACCGGTTCGTCCGTAACGGCGGAGCCGCCGGTCGAGTCGAACCATGCCGCGTGCAGGGTCGACACGATGGTCTGCCCGATCGTCGAGCACCCGGATGCCGTGTGCAGAGGATCGTGCTGGAACATCGGCCACGACGCCGCGCACGTCGACGCTGTGGTGGTGGTCGGGCCCGTCGACAAAAACATCGAGGTGCCCGCCATAGCCGATATTGACAATCCTGCGAACGCCAGGCTGCGCGCCAGCGTCCCCGCCAAGAGCCTCTTCACGAGATCCGCCTCAACTCTCCGCCGGGGGAAGCTCTGTCCCCCGCCAACAGAACGGCCTGGTGGAGGTTTCCTGGCGCTCGGCGTTGTGGAAGGTCCCGGTGCCTTTTCGGTCAGCAGTCGGTCGCGGTCGGAGCGCCCACCCATTGGCCGGGCGGCGCGTTCACCTTCCCGCCCGAGGCCAGAGAGGTCAGGCCCGGGCCGACCGAGTCGTTGCTCGCGTTCACGTACACGCCGCACGTGCCGGCGTAGACCCCCGGCGTGTTGAACGGCGCCGCAGGCGAACGCTGGGGGTCGGGGTCCTGGTACGTCTGGATACCCGGCTCCACGTTCTCGTTTGTCGGGGTCTGCGAGACATAGGTGTCGGGACTCTTGCCGCCTGGACACGCTTCGCCCTCTCCGTCACCCGCCGAGCAGCTGTTCGGCTCCGATTGCGACGAGGGGGCGCTGTTGCTGAAGACGTCCGCGCTCGAGGGTGTGCCCGAGTGACAGGCCGAGTGCGTGCCGTAACCGCACCCGTGGTACACGGTCTGCTGCTGGGTGCTGCCCGCCCCGCATATACCGTCGGCGCAGAAGCCCATCGAGTAGTTGGCGAGCCCTTCGGGATGAGTGGACGAAGGCGTGCTCGCCCAGCCCTGAGGGGTGAGCGACAGGGTCATGCCTCCGCCGTCGGACGGCCCGTTGACAGCGCCGGCGGAATTGCAGGCATAGGACGTTCCGGTCTTCGGGTCCGTGTAGCACGGGTGGTTGTCCAGACCGGTGTAGCCGTCGTGTTCGCCGTTGTCGGTGTTGTCGTTCATACCGAAGTACACGACGAGACCGTCGGTGAGGATCGTGTCGAGCGTCGATGCGGAGCCGGTGTCGGGGTGGAAGTTGTTGTACGGCTTGTTCGTGTCCTCACACGGGTGACCGGCTGCGGCCACGACCGGGCAGTAGATGGCGTAGTAGTCGTAGGCGGTTGAGAAGCCGAGGCCGTCTGGGTTGTCGCCGCATCCGGTGCCGGTGCCCCCGCCGGTGCCGTCGGTGTTGACCGAGAGGCAGCCCGAGTGGGGATCTCCGCTGTAGCCCGGCAGCCCGACGCTCAAGATCGTGGGCGTACCGACCGAATTCGGGTCGTTCGGGACCTCGTTGTTTCCGTATTCGACGTAGCGGGTGTTGCCGTCCTTGGCGTTGCCCTGGGACGTGCCGCCGCCCTCTACGTTTATGGCCACGTTGTGGCAGCCGGCATCGGTCTGACCGTTCGGGCGAGTTCCATGCGTCTGAGTTCGCGGGACAGTCCTGTTGGTTTTGGCTGTAGCCGCCTCCGCTCACTGCGGCCGATACGCCCGCCCATGCCGCCAGGCACAGCGCCACGGCCCGACAGTCGTCGCGCCGATCACAAGATGCTTCCGCCCTCGCATCAAACTCGGTCCTCTCCGCCCCCCGAGCTGTGGTGGTGCACGTCCGGGAATCGCCTTTCAGGAACTGACGCCACCCGGTCCGCCGTGCACACGATGCTTCCGCCAGCACCGCAGGGTGCAGACTGACACGGGCGTCAGGTTCGTGTCAAGGCTCCGGCATCCCACTTCGGACTTGGGCCCACCAGGGCCCGGGTCGTCGCTTCACTCGGCTGGAGCGAGCTTCTCGGGTCAATCTCATTCAAGGAGGCGATCGCCAACGCGGTCGTGCCCCTCGAGCCAATATCGCCTGTCGAGGTCAGCAGCCTGAGGCCTGAGTACTTGTAGTCACCCTGCACGGGAGATCTCAACGTCGGTCGTGTAGGTCTGAGTACCCCCTGCGATTCCGGCACCCGAAGTGTCCTGTTGAACGGCGTTGGGCGGACCCAGTGGGACCTCTACATGGAGACGGCCCTCGCCGTCTGCCTTCAACGCAAGTGCGTGGTCGAAATTGTCTCCGCGAAGAACGACCTCGTAGGTGGCGTTCGGCGTGAAGTCCTGTGGTGTGACGATATTCCCCGAGCCGCTGCCCTCCAGCGTGAAGCCGGACGCACCGGCGTTCTCCAGCGTGCTGAACTCCTCGTCGGTGCGTTGCATAGCGACTTGCCAGCCGTAGACCGTGTAACTGGGGTCGGCGATCGTGTACGTGATTCGCGTCGGGGTAAGTGGCGGCTTGGCGAAGTCGGACATGATCGTCCCGATGCTCCATTGCAGGTCGCGAATCCAATATGGCCAGCTGTGGGTGCCTGGCCCGTAGTCGTCCCAGTAACTGGCGATTCCGAGGGAATCCAGACGATTGTGGAAGAGCTGATTGTCGTAGGCGACGCTGGCCTCTAACGATCCTGCGAGTGCGAAAAACGCCGGTGCGCCCGGGGCGGTCACCGCGGGGTCATATGGTCCCGGTAGTCCGTTGCCGTTGTACATGAGCAGGTTCATTCCACTCAGGTTTGGGGCGAGGGTCGCTGGGTCGTGGTTTTCCCAGTTGACATCGTCCGTGACGGGGTTCCCGTACACGTCGTCCGAGGTACCGCCGGTGGTTCCTGCGGCCTCGTCCGTGAGCGCTCCCCCGAGAATCTGCCCTTGCTTGTCGTAAGCGATGTCTTCCATGCCCGAGAAGGACAACGCTGTAATGAAAAGGTCGGGGTGGCGTGCCGCGTACACCATGGCGCAATACCCGCCCTCGGAAAGGCCGCCGATCGCTCGCCCTTCGCGAGTGCCGAGTGTGCGCAGGTTTTGGTCGACCCAAGGGATCAGCTGGTCTATATGGAACGTCTCCCAATCCTGGGGGCCCGATGAGGGGTTCGTCTGCCAATCGGTACACGATCCGCCGCCGTCCTTGTTGAGGCCTATATCCGGCATGACCACGATCAACGGTAGACCCGCGGTCGTGGTCTCAGCCCCACCAGGGCTGACCCAGTCTGGAGCGCCGCCGAAGGCGCCGTGCATCAAATAGAGGACGGGGTAGCGACGCTCAGGCTCCTGTGCGTAGTTGGCGGGCAGCAGGATGCGAACGTCGGCGAGCCCGGCGAGCGCCGATGTCGAGACGCGCACGTCTAGTAGACGGTTATCGATTTGCATTTCCGAGATGACGTGCAGTCCGTGCCCGTCGACCAGCACAGGCGGCCTTTGGGCAGTTGAGGTCGTAGGTGCCGCTGCCACCGGCGGTGCCGAAACCGCGAGCAAGCCAGTGGCGAGCCCGAACACTGCAAAGCACGCAACACCACGTCGACGACCAGGCGACGCTGCCGATCTGCCCTGACCCATGGCCGCGTGCGGTTGACGAGAAATGAAGAGATTGGGTCGCCTCATGGAACCCCTTCCGACGGCCTGAAGGGAGTGAGTACTCCCTATTGGTTCCATAACGGTGTTGAGGGAGCGGAGTTCTCAGGGGAATCCCCCGGGGGGGAGTCAGCTCGAGATGCCGACCGCACCCGAGACAGCTGCTAGCCAGATCTAACGGCGTAAGTGCTTCCCTAAGCGATGGTCCGCGAATCCGGCGTTCAGGCGGAGAAACGGTTTCTGAGACGTCGCAGCCCTCTCAACACAATGGGCGGAGCAACGTCGACCGCCAAGCGGTGGAAATCGACTTTCTCGAAAGGTCTCGTACGAACGTGGCTCTCCTCGAATTTCGTACCCGTCGACGAGGGGTTCTCGGGACTCGTGTAGTAGTAGAGGGCCACGGACCGCCGGGTCGTGCCGGCTGGCGCGACGATCGGATCGGGATGCCCGTGGTAGGAGTTCAGTCCCGCAGCGAAGATGACCGTTCGATTGAAGTCCGGGCTGATGACCTTGCTGCATCGCATCACACGTGGGTCCCAAAATTCGAGACCACCGCCCCAGGCCTCGTCCCAGTCGCGGTTCAAAAACACGATCACGTTTAGATGGCGCTGCAACCAGAGCTTAGGCTGGAACGTCTGATCGGAGTGGATCTTCAGGTAGCCACCCGGCTCGATCGCGTGAAGACCACCATGGAAGCAATACGGATCAGCAATGAGACCTACTGCCCCAGTAAGGCGATTCAGGAAATCGATGAAATTTACGGAGTTCAGGAGACTCACTAAATCCCGAGGAGCATGAGGGAGACGCAGCGGGTCCGCCCATTGCAATTTGTGTTGTCTCCACTCGCGGTGTCGGATCCACCCCGGATCGTCCGAAGCCGGGAATTGGGCACAGACATCGTCCAGAAGCGCGTCAGGGAATAATCCGTCCAGTACCAGATGCGGAAACGGATCAGCTTCGCGGTACCGAATCGCATGGTCGTCGGCCAGTCCCGACAAACGGTCCTGATCGAAATCCCACCCCCTACCGTCACGGCGGGGCACGAGGACTCGCAAAGAGCCTTTTCTGGCCGCGCGAGAATCCAAGTCCATTCTGTCCGAAGCGACTGACAATGATCCCCCGTTTGCTCCGATCGCCAGACTCCCCAAAGTCTGCCACGGTTTGAACAAACCATCTAGAGGATCATCCGGAGCTTCTCGCCTCGACCCGCCCGTGCCCAGCTTCTGAACGACCATTGTCCAGTCCACAGTCCTTCCCTATTCGATGTCGTCCGGCCAGTCCGGAGTAGCGAAGGTTCTCTGTCGAGAGCACTCCGTATCTCTTCTCAAGAGAGGGCCATGTCTGGGTGACGGTGACGATGTCTGCAGGATCGCCGCGCCGATCCTGAGGGCGAGCGTCGCAGGCCCACCGCTCGCTCACCGGCGGAAGCGATGTTTACGTGTGGAGCACGACTACTACGACGTCGTGCCGCAGAACCTCGCCGACCGGTTGATGAAGGCGAACGTCGGCTGAGCCTCAGATCCTCGTAGTCCTCATCGGTGCAGAACGAGTCGGTGAAGGGCCTCTATTTCCCTCATCGCGAGAACCGGACACCGCGCCGCGTGATAGTCCTCCGGAAAGTTGTTCAACGTACCGGGGCCTCAACAACCCAAAGCATCGCTGTGCACCGTCGTCCTTGTAGCACGAGGAGTGATCATCAAGCGTAGGCGCCAGAAAATGGGGACTTATAGGTCCATTTGAGTTGGCACATTTGACCCTTTGTTGGCGGTATCGACGCAGATGGCGCTCCTAGCATCGTGCACGCACGGGCTCGGTCCCCGCTCGGTGATTTTCGTCGGACCACGTGGGGGGGTCAGGAGAACCGTTCATCATGACACTTGCACTTTGGAAAAAACGCGCCACCGTATTGGTCGCCGGCATCTCCCTGTTGGGAGCCGGTGCCTTTGCGGCCGGTGGAGGAACAGCGCTTGCAGCCTCCGGGACGACGCGGTATGTCTCACCCTCGGCCGTGATCACCAATCCCGACACAGGCTGCAGCACAGCGGCCTATACGAGCATCCAGACGGCGTTGAACGCGTCGACATCCGGAGACACCGTGTACGTCTGTGCCGGTACCTACAACGAACAAGTCAAGATGCTCACGTCGAAGATCACATTGACCGGTGTCGGTCCGACCGCTGTGATCGATCCGACCTCGGCGACCCTTTCGACGGTGACGGACTTCGACCACAGTGACCAGATCGTCCCAATCGTCTACGTGGGTACTGGTGTTACCGGCGTCACGATCAGCAACCTGCTCGTGAACGGTGCTGGCCTGAGTCCTAGCTTCACAGGATGCGGGACCGACTTCGCCGGAATCCTGTTCCAGTCTGCATCGGGAACGGTCTCGAGCGCGACTGTGGAGAACACCGCTCTGCCGCTCCCCGACAGTGGCTGTCAGGACGGGCAAGGCATCTACGTAGAGACAGCGTCCGGCAAGACGTCAAGCGTCTCCACCGTTGGCAACACGGTCACCGGTTACGACAAGACTGGCATTGTATGCAACGACACTGGGACGACCTGTTCTGTCGAGGCAAACACCGTCACAGGGATCGGAACGAGCGACCTCAGTGGTGAGAACGGGGTTCAGCTCGGTAACAGTGCATCTGGCAATGTTTGGTTCAACACGATCTCGGACAACGATTACAGCGGGACCGTGAATACGACCGAACCGCAAGCCGATTATGCATCGGGCATTTTACTGTATGGCTCAAGCGGAACTCCCGCCGCGTACCAGAACACCCTGACCGACAATCAGATTGCGATCCAGGTCGTGCACAGTAACTCCAACATCCAGAAGAACAATGTCACCGAGACGGGCTCTGGAATCGCGGACAGCATCGGCGTATTTGCCGTTCCCTGCGACTACTACTGCTCGTACTTCAGCCTTTCTGGAGGCAGCGAAACCGTTATGGTCGGCGCCAACACGATCTCGTTCCCTGCCAGTGCAACGGGTACCGATGCTGTCTGGGTCGGTGACGGAGCTGCCTCAGCGACCGGCACGGTGTCGGTGTCCATTGGCAACACAGTCAGCCAGGCAACGAACAAGTTGGTGGTCGGCCCGACAGCCACCGGGAGCGCCTCCTTCTGATCTGAGGGGCGTTCTGATCGGCGCCGATGAAGCGTCGGAGTTTCGGTTAAATGCCAAGAAGGGGCCCGATGGGCCCCTTCTTGGCACCTGCCGGTTTTCTTACTTTGTTCCTCAGGGGCCAGAAGGAGCGGAGCCCGTAAGGGTCACGACGAAAGGTTGGGAGCTGGCACTGTACTGGTAGGGGCTCGAGGGCGGGCCAAAGGCCCACGTCCCGACAGCGGTGTACTCGCCTGGTGGATCCTGGTTCCACATCAACTTGACCGAACGCGACTGGCCCGGTTTCAACGTGCCCCCGGAAACAGCGGCACATTGCTCGGATTGTCCAGGTTGGGGGAAGACTTGGTTACCCATCTGGTCCTGGATGATCACCGTCGTCGGACATCCGTATTGGCCTGCGGCAGTTGGGTCAAAAACGCACGTCGTGGTGTCAATGAGCTTTGTCGTCACTGTCACGGGAGCACCGACCCAGTAGCTGGAGCTATCAGTGGCGGTAGAGACCGTGAAGTCCTGGGGGGTGCACTGCGGTGGTGCGGCAGCGACCGTCGTAGGGGTACTTTCCTTGGTTTTCGGTGCCGTAGTAGGCGTAACGGCTGCCGCAGGGGTCGACGGGCTGGTTGTCTGGGAAGGCGTGGAAGTGGCCTTCGAGGTACTGCTCCCTTGCGACGCGGTCGACGGCGCAGCGGATCGCGACGTCGAACCTTCTCGGTGAGAGTTAGTCGAAGGGTTAGGGAGTTTGGGGAAAGCCAGGTGCTTCGACCCCGGAACCGCAGATGGCTGACCCAACAGGAAGACCAAACCAGTCACGAGGGCCAAGATGAGAACTAGCCCAGCGATCGCCACGTCGGCAGCCTGAATTCGCTCTCGCCAGGGTCGCATCGCCCACTCGCCATCGCCCGCTTCTGCCTCGGTACCGTTTGTTCCGTTTTCGGTTGGCTCAGCGTGGCCGTCCGAAACGAGCCCTTCCTCAGGCATGAAGTCAGCACGACCATATGAACCGTTTCGTTCCTCGGGCACTGGATCAGAGCGATCAGCACGACGCTCCCGCTCGACGAAGGTCCAGCCAACAAGAGGGCTGCCGAATTCGTCAACGCGTTCCGTACGCGCGGTCACCTCCGCCAGCAACGCCGTGGCCGTTGAGAGATCCGGAGAGTTAGGGGAACGGTTCGCTTCGGACATGCTCTAACGTGTGTCTCTTATCAGCCCGAGAGTGGCCAGCTTGAGGAGTGTCAGCCACACATCACTTCTCAATTCCGACTTTGCCACCGCATACGACATTGAAAGGCGATCAACGATCTCATCGGCTGTAATCGTGCCGGCGCACATTTCCAATACCGCGGACGCACTGGCATTGAGCATGAGAAGGACGTGGCCCACCTCGTCGTAGATAGCGACGTTGTCGTCAACGGGAACAGCCTTAACTCGTGAAACCGCAAGAGGTAGCGCTGAACCGTCCAGCTTGTCGCGGCCGAACATCTCGAAGGCCTCTTCGCTGAAGTCGGAGTCGAGCTGAGAGATCTGACAACCTCCATTAGTCGCGGTACGTCCAGCCAGACCTGTATCTCGGCGATGCAACCTTGGCGCAAGGGCAAGAGACATCGTTCAACCGTCCAGGAGATCGAGAATTAGGTTCCGCGCCTTCTCCAAGTCGGACATGACGAGCTCATACATGTCGCAGCGATCCACGATATCGGCAAGCGCCCGCACCCCAGATGCACCGTGCTCCCGGATGTTCACACTGCTAGTGGCCAGGGAAAGAAAGCCTTCACTGTGGGACAGGCGACGTAGCGCGGTTGGCGCGGCCGGCACATATCGTGGAATTACGACGAACCGTAGAGCACCGCCAAGGCTCACCGAATTCGGCCGCACTTCGGATGGTCTCAGGTACCACTGTTTGGCCTGGTGCGCATGTTTGGCCTGGTGCGCATCGGTTGGAGCCGAGTCCGAGAGCGGAGGAAGAACCGGAGGCTTGACGGACGAGACCTCCGCGAGCGGTGCGAAGCTCCCGGGCTTGATGACCATCGATCTTGGGTATGCAATCAACTCGAGATCGGGCAACCGGAGCGCCACTATCTCGTCCGAGAGATAGTTGAGCCCGGCGCGAACGAGCGAAACCACGAGCGTGCTCTTGCCGGATCCCGATGGTCCCGGAAAAACGATGCCGCCGCCCCGAGCCTCCACTCCTCCAGCGTGAAGGAGGAGATGTTCAGCGGTGGATTCGACGGCGGCCCGGTTTATGTCCCAGATGAGCCAAGCTACACAGGAGGTCGGGTCAGGCAGCCGCTTCACGAGTGCACCATCGTGGAAGACATCTATCCCGCCGTGGGATCCCATAACGAGCGAATACCAATGAGCGGCGGGCACGGGTGAGCGCAGAGGAGTAAGGATCGAATCGATGTGCGAACCGAGGCGGGCGTCGGTGCACCTAACCCCGAAGCGGAAGGACAAAGCCTGCAAAGTAGGGCTTCGATAGGCGCACCGCTTTCCGTGGAGACTGGCCGTCCAGCGCAATTCTGCTCCGAGCGCATCGGACAACGTTGATCCATCGGCCTTTGTACTGCCATTGGAAGCGGTCGCGACCTTTCCCGGTTCCGGGTCGGGCCACGACTCAGCGCGAATCGCGCCAATCGGTCTCGACGAGTGCGCGAGTGTGATGCTGTCGGTCGCCTGCATAACCTTGGACATGGCCCCGCTGACCTCGCTACTGCGGCGGGCGGTCTTCCACCGGGTCGCCACTTGGTGTGGCATGCGCCGGCCGCACCGCGCGCCTGCTGGCCCACCGCTTGAGCGCCCATCCGCCGGCGATCATCGCCGTACCGATCTCGGCGTCATGCAGTGCGTCAAAGCCGGTGAAAGGCAATCCGCCTCCCGAAGTTGAACCTGTGCCAGTACCAGATTCCAGTGCGGCGGTGGCGGGAACCGGGGTACTGACGGTCGTACCTCCACTCGGGGATGTTGGAGGTCCCCCGCCTGTAGTACCTCCTGGCGTGGTCGGGTTCGAGGGGTTCGTCGGGTTCGTCGGGTTCGTCGGGTTCGAACCGTCGCTGGGACTGGGGCTCTGGGGCACCGGTTGCTGCGGAGAGTCAGGCGGGCAGGCGCTCGGATCTTGCGAGCAAGTGGCAGCGGCGGAGGGCGTCGCTATGAGGATCTCGGGGACCACCCAAGCGGCGACCCCAGCTACGACCGCTCCCTTCGATACGCGAGTCATCATTTGCCGCCGCGAAATACGGCTTGTCCCTGCCGGTAAATCCTGCCGAGTAGCCGCTCCACCGGCGCTGGAAACGACCGATTCCTCTGCACTAGTCATGTCGTGTGGGCCCTCTCACCCGAATTCCGCTCATTAAGTAGAACGGTCACGCAGTGGTTTCCTGGATCCTTTCGCTGGGATCCTTCGACCTAAGCGGCGACACGGCGCCCGCGTGCGCAGTGTGCAACTGCATGTGCCCCCTATTTCACCGTCTGTGACCTAGGAAACGAGGTGCCGGCGGACATATTGCGATCCACCAGAGGTAGCTCACTTAGCGCGGTTATAGCCACACTGTGTGTCGCCTAATTCGAGGGCCAGGCGTCGTGGAGTCTTCGCCAGCTTTCAGCAAGCGACTGCGGGAGGACGCGTACCCCTGCAACCGAAGTCATGAAGTTCGTATCCCCTACCCACCGCGGAACTACGTGCATGTGAACATGTCGAGGAATACCCGCTCCGGCCGCCCGACCCAGGTTGGCCCCCATGTTGACGCCGTCGGGATCGTAAGCGGCTCGCACTGCTCTGACGGCGGCGAGGGTGGCGCCCCAGAGGCCGAGTGACTCTTCCTTCGTCAGGTCTGCCAGGTCCGACACGTGCCGTACCGGCATCACGAGCAGGTGCCCGCTCGCGTAGGGATAGGCGTTGAGCACCGCAAAGTTGAGCTCGTCGCGCCAGACGATCCCGTTGGGCTCGCCGGGGTCTCCTTCTGCGATGAGCCGGCAGAAGACGCAGTCTTCGTGGGGGGCCTCCGGTGCCGAAACAGAAGTGACGTACTCGCTTCTCCAAGCAGCCCACAGATGTTCCAGGCCACTCATCGAAGTCGACGCCTTGACTTCACTTGGACGGTATCTGTAATCGCTTGCTCACACTGCAGCTGCGACATCGCCTCCGGCCTCCGGTGATCCCTTTGCTTCCACCTCGGCTGTCACGGCCGCAATGAACGCGTCGAGAGGGACACCCCGGTCGGGACGTTCGGATGATCGCGCATTCACGCCAACGGTGCCGGCGGGCGTGTCCTCGTCGCCGACAACCAACACGTAGGGCACTTTCTCTAACTTCCACCTCCGTATTCGCGCTCCCAGGGGCTCGTCTGCGAGGTCCACCTCTACCCGAATTCCGGCGTTCCTGCACCCGGTGGCAACGTGATGGGCATAGGCATCGTGGCCGTCGCGCACGGATAGCACCGCAACCTGAACAGGCATGAGCCACGTGGGAAGGGCGCCCGCGTAGTGCTCGAGCAAGACGGCGAAGAAGCGCTCCACCGATCCAAACAACGCGCGGTGGATCATCACCGGCCGGTGGCGCGAATTGTCGGCACCGACGTATTCGAGACCGAAACGACTCGGCAACTGAAAATCGAGTTGCACGGTGGAAACCTGCCAGTGGCGGCCAATGGCGTCGCGCGCCTGCACCGAGATCTTCGGGCCGTAGAAGGCTCCTCCCCCCTCGTCCATCACGAGCTCGAGATTCATGGCCTCTCCGGCACGGCGCAGCGCCTCGGTGGCATGTGCCCATTCCTCGTCAGTCCCGACAGCCTTTTCTTCGGGTTTCGTCGACAGCTCCAGGTAGAAATCCTCTAGACCAAAGTCCCGCAGGAGATCGAGCACGAACTCGAGGAGCGACGCCAGTTCGGTAGACATCTGCTCCGCAGTGCAGAAGATGTGTGAGTCGTCCATGGTTAAACCGCGCACGCGGGTGAGGCCATGGACCACACCGGACTTCTCGTATCGGTAGACCGAGCCGAACTCGAAGAGCCGCATCGGCAATTCGCGATAAGAGCGCTGGCGGCTGCGGTAGATCAGGATGTGGAACGGACAGTTCATCGGTTTCAGGTAGTACTCCTGCCCCTGCTCCAGTTCCATCGGTGGGTAGATCGACTCACCGAACGACTGGAGGTGGCCAGAGATCTCGAACAGCTCCGACTTCGTGATGTGAGGTGTGTACACGAACTGGTAGCCCGCCTCGAGGTGACGCCTGCGCGAATAGTCCTCCATCAGATGGCGGATCATCCCGCCCTTCGGGTGGAAGAGAGCGAGACCAGGCCCGACCTCGGAAGGCAGGGAGAAAAGGTCCAACTCGGTACCGAGCCTGCGGTGATCGCGTCTTTCCGCCTCTTCGAGGCGATGGAGATGGTCCGCGAGCGCTTGGGCGGATTCCCATGCGGTCCCGTAGATACGCTGGAGTTGCGGGCGCTTCTCGTCTCCGCGCCAGTAGGCCCCAGCGACGCGAAGCAGCCGGAAGTGCCCGAGGCGTCCTGTAGTTGGCACGTGCGGTCCCCGACATAAGTCCACGAAGTCGGGCGCAAAACCGACTCCAGAGCCACCATCGCGACCCACGTTGCGGTAGACGGATACCTGCATGGAGCCCGCCTCGATGTCGCCGGCAGCCGCGGCCGCCAAGTCAGACTCGGAGCTCACTCCTTCGATGATCTCGCGCTTGAACGGCTGGTCGACGAAGAGGTCGAGGCCTGCAGCGATGCTCAACTCCTCGCGGACGAACGGTTGATCCTCATCGATGACCTCGCGCATCCGGGCGTCTATTCGCCCGAGGTCTTCGTCGCTGAAAGTCGCGCCCCCCGGCAGCGCGAAGTCGTAGTAGAAGCCGTCTTCGATCGCAGGGCCGATCGCGTACTTGGCACCGGGCCAGAGGTCGAGCACCGCTTGCGCGAGGACGTGAGCAGTCGAATGGCGGAGCACCGCCCGTCCCGCGGCCGAGTCCGAGGTGACAATCGCGACCTCCGCTCCGTCACGAAGCTCGGTGACGAGATCGACTTCGGTGTCATCTACGACCGCGGCGACGGCGGCTCTCGCCAAACCTCGTCCAATCAACTGCGCGAGGTCCCCAGCGGTGGCGCTCGCAGGCAGAGTCTTCGACGATCCGTCGGGTAAACGAACTGTGACCTGCGCCGTCATTTCACAGCCCCACACCCAACAAGGCGGCCGCCGCATCCACGTCCTGGCCTCGTTCGGCTGCTTCGTCGATCGCGACTACCGCTCCTGGCACGTCGAGATCGGAATCGAGATGGCGACCTACTACCTCCACGAGGGCATCAGGTGTCGATCGAGTCCCAGCCTGAGCGCGCCAGCGTTCGAGGCGCCCGGAGGCGACCTCCAGGTCGCGCTCGTCCCACTCCCAGTCCGAGCGGTAGTGGTGCACTAGCAGCGCGAGTCGAAGCGCCATCGGCTCCCAGTCCTTGAGCAGGTCTCCGACGAAGACGAGATTCCCAAGGGATTTGGACATCTTGCGACCTCCAAGTCCCACCATCCCCACGTGAAGCCAGTGCTTGCTGAACTTGGTTCCCGTCACCGACTCCGACTGAGCCGCTTCACATTCGTGGTGAGGAAATATCAGGTCCCGTCCACCACCGTGCACGTCCACCGTCGTCCCGAGCTCTCGCAGAGCGAGCGCAGAGCATTCGATGTGCCATCCCGGGCGCCCAGGTCCCCAGCGAGACTCCCAGGCCGGCTCATCAGGCGCAGAAGGCTGCCACAGCACGAAGTCAAGAGGATCGCGCTTGTTCGGGTCGTCCGGATTACCCCCGTTCTCAGCCGCCAGCCGTAACATCTCGGCACGCGGCAGGTGGCTCACCTGACCGAAGCGTTCGAAGGTCGACACGTCGAAGTAGACGGCTCCGCCCGCGATATACGCATGTCCGGATTCGAGCACAGCCCCGACAAGGGACAGGATGTCGGAAATCGCCGACGTGGCGCGCGGCTCCACGTCAACCGGAAGCAAACCTAGGGCATTCATGTTGGAATCGAATCGGGCGATCTCTTCCGCGGCCAGGTCCAGGTAATGCACTCCGAGCTCGCGCGCCTTGCGCAAAATGTCGTCGTCGACGTCAGTGATATTGCGTACCAGTCTGGTCTCGTGGCCGAGCTGGCGAAGGCGGCGTCGCAAGAGATCGAACGTCAGGTACACCTGGGCGTGGCCGACATGCGCGGCATCGTAGGGAGTGATGCCGCAGGAGTACATCTTAACGACAGGACCTGGAGAGAAAGCAACCGTCTCGCGGCTCAGGGTGTCGTATAGGCGCATCATCGGCCGACTTGCTCCAACCCTCCAAGACGCAGGGTACTTCGAGCCTTGTAGCGGATGTTCAACGTGGCAAGCACAGCCGTGAAGGCCTCGATGGGCCCCGATGCTGCGAGGCTTCCCGCGTCGAGGGGCCGCAGCCCGTCGACCGTATTCAGCATCGCGATCGTCGCCTCGGTCGCAGCGGGGTGGTCCGAGCAGACGAGGACGTCGCATTCGAGGGTCTTGTCCAGGTCCGCCAAGGGTCCGGCCGGCAGGTGATGACAAGCCGCGGCGATCAACGACTGCGGAAGCGCGGACTGCATCTCCGCTGCGACCGATCCCCGCGAAGGTAGACCGCGTTCAGCTCCCGTCCCTGTTTTACCAATGCATTGCCGACCGAGACCACGACCTTGTTGCTCAGCGCCTCGGCCACCGCGGTCACGGTTGACGCCACGGCGTCCCAGGGGGTCGACGCCACGACGATCTCAGCATCGGCCGCTGCGGCGTTCGACACGCCCTCGATCGAAAGTGAGCGGTCGCGCCACCTCGATAGAAGCTCTTCGGTCACGGCCTCAGCTCGCGATCTCTCACGAGAGCCGATGGTCACCTTGACACCGCCTGCCGCCAGTCGAACGGCCAATCCCCGCCCTAGCGGCCCGGTTCCTCCAAGAATCCCCACGTGCACGACACCACCCTTGCACAGCAGATGTACGTCAACCCACTAGCGTCGAAGACAATGTCCGGTCTGCTCGATGGTAAGAAGATCCTCGTCACGGGGGTACTTACCGATGCCTCACTGGCGTTCGGCGTTGCTCGAATGGCCCAGGAACAGGGCGCCGAGCTCGTCCTGTCGGGTGCGGGACGTGGACTGTCGCTCACCGAGCGGACTGCACGAAAGCTGCCTAATCCGGCTGACGTCATCGAGATCGACGTCCAGAACCGCGAGCACCTCGCAGCAGCGGCCGACTACTTGTCGGACAAGTGGGGGCTGCTCGATGGCGTGCTCCACGCGATCGGCTTTGCACCGCAGGAATGCCTGGGCGGCGACATACTGCTGGCGAATTGGCCCGAGGTCGCCGTGGCCCTCGAGATCTCTGCATACTCCCTCAAGGCACTCGCCGGCTCGATGCGGAACCTGCTAGCGGCTTCCGCCGGGGCCTCGATTGTCGCTCTTGACTTCGATGCTCGGGTCGCGTGGCCGGCTTACGACTGGATGGGGGTGGCAAAGGCAGCTCTCGAGTCCCTGGCCCGCTACCTCGCACGGGATCTAGGGCACGACCGCATCCGGGTGAACCTCGTGGCGGCAGGCCCGGTGCGCACCATGGCGGCGAAGTCGATTCCGAGCTTCAAAGACTTCGAGGACATGTGGGGGGAGCGTGCACCACTCGGCTGGGACGTCGCCGACAGCGATCCGGTCGCGAAGGCCTGCGTGGCGCTCTTGTCCGATTGGTTCCCGATGACCACTGGCGAGATGGTCCACGTGGACGGTGGCGTGCACGCCATGGGCGCCTGAGGGCGTGAAGCTCAGTCCTGGGCGAGGATCTGGTAGAGGTCCTTCGTCGCCTTCCTCAAGACGTCGGCGGCCTTGTCGAGCTTCGACGGATCACCCTCCATCGCAACCTGCCGCATCGCAACCGCAAGGGGCTTGAAAAGCGGCCCCATCCGCTCCCCGACCTTGCGGAAGCTTTTCAGCGTCTCGTGCAGGTTCTCGCCTGTCCACTGCTCCCAGGGAGCGCCCCCGGAGCGTTCGGACTGCTCGTTTGCCACCTCGCGACCGGCGTCCGTCAGTTGGTAGACACGCTTTCCCTCTTGCTCCTCGGAAAGCACGAGACCCTCGTCCTCCAGAAGCTGCAGCGTCGGGTAGACGGACCCGGGGCTCGGGCGCCATACACCGCTGCTCTTCTGCTCGAGACGGTTGATCAGCTCGTAGCCGTGTGCAGGGCCCTCTTCCAAGGCGCTGAGCAGAGCGGTACGGATGTCGCCCCTGCGCATGCGCTGACCTGGTCCCCTGAACGGCGGGCCGGTCCATTCGGGACCCCAGTCCTCCCACCACGGACCCCATCGCCGGCTGCGACCTCTGGAGCCGCCCGGCAAGGCAACTCCGGCCCGGCCATGGTGGGCCTTGTGTCTTCTTATGCCTTCGTGCATCCAACCTCCCGGACAGCCGTCTGTCTCACCGACTATATCACGATATATCGCCGATACAGACGCTTCGTTCCGAGTGTCGGGCGTGTCGAGCGGGTGGCACGTCGCGATCGGTTTCGCCACGAGGATCGCACAGGGCGGATACGACGAGTTCCGCCAACGCGGAAGAGTGCCTTCAAGCGCCGAGGGTGATGCCTAGCCGCTCCACAGTGGGCAATCGAAACGGAGGAGAGGGCCAGCCGCTCTTCCTGGATCGACTAAGGCGACACCGGCAGGCTAGGTCGTCGTGGACGAAGCTCGTCCTCAGCCAAGACCCGCCGGCGGGTCTTGGCAACTCTGAGTCTGGCCCTGCATCGACGCCTTTAGGGGCGCTCCGTCGACATTCGGAGACCACGGAACATTGGCTGAAGTCGGAGGTGGAAGGTTTCCCTCCAAGACATAGGGCGCCTGCGTGCCTTGGTCTTGGTCTGCGTTGTCCCAGTCGAATGCTGCCCACCCGACATGATGCGCGTCCAGATAACTCACCATGTTCTGCATGAAGAGGCCGTGCTGATACATGAGGATTGGCTCGCCGCTTTGCGTGTAATAGAGCGTCGTGTCCGGGAAAGACGAAGGCTGGGGCCAGCCGAACTCGTCGAGCACGACGGGGACCGTCCACTGCTCTCCAGTTACGGGATCCGTGAGGAGATTTGAGAGGTCGGAGGAAATTCGTTGACAGCTTTCAGGATAGGGGGACTCACAGATGTCCTTGTTAACCGCGACGCTCGTCCCGCCCGCCTGACAACCGTAGTAGTGCTCCGCGCCGACGAAGTTCTTGAGGTTGTTCCAGCACGGAGACAACGGCACGCCACTCGTGTCCGCTTCGCATGTCGATCCTGACGTCAAGTGGTCGAACGTCGAAGGATCGCTCGACCACAAGTTCGCATCGACGAAAACAGGGTTGTTCGCGGCACCATTGGACCGGAGTGTGTCCACGATCGATTCAAAGCCTTCACCTGTGTAACTGATCCTGGTGAGCCCAGCGGCGGTTTCGACAGTGCCCCCGGTGAAGAGCGCGTATGCCGAGAGGGCGTCAGCCTGCTCCTGGGACCAGTTGCTTTGAGACGAGTTGGGATATCCGTCTTCCCATCCGTCGCAAGTTCCGAAGGTAGGCACCGAGGTTCGCGAACCCGGATCGGTCAGCGTGTTTTGTGGATAGACCAGTTCGAGATCTTGGTCCAATTGACCGGCGGGTACGAGTGGAGCTCGCTCTTCTGCGCTGTCAGGACACACTTCCGGCTCGTTGTAAGGCTCAAATCCTACAAGTGGGTTTGAACCAAACTTCTGCGCCAAAGATGCGAACATCGCCAACGAGTTCGGGTCTGGAAGTGGCGCCACATCAGAGTTTTGCGGTTGGGTGAAAAGACAGTTGGGATTGGTCGACCCGTCGACAAGTAGAACGAATATCCCGTCAGAGGTCAGAGCTTCGACTTCGGAATCAATGTCCGACACGTAGTTCGGCTGGTAGAGCTCGTTCTTACACGTTTGCTCGTAGAGGTCATCTGACACCCAGACGCGGGTGAAATTCGCCCCCCAACTCTTGATCGTCGAAACCGAAGGGGCGTCGAATCCGTTCGCAGGAGAGTTGAAGCCTTTGAAGTCGACGACTTGCCCTGATGACGAATCCACAAGGTTCGATCCAGACGTGATGATTGGGCCGACAAGTCCGGTCGCTGAGGCGAACTGTGAGGAAGGTTGGATGACGCGGGGTGCCACGAGCACCGCAAAAAGCATTACCGCGCCAACCAGGATCCCCCAAAGTTTCACCGCGCAGCCTGAGCGAATACAGCCGCCGTCCGCCCACCCCTCGCCGCACCGGATACCTCCATACGAGCCGCCCTCGAAGTGCTCCGAAGCGTAGAAGCGGTCAAACGTTTCGGTCAAAGTGGGTCAAACAAGATGGAGACAACTTTCCGAGGGCGCGGCGACGCACGACTCGTCACGCAGGTTGATCTGGACGCAGACTTCCCGGCTTTCTTTCACAGCACGACTCGGCGATGGGTCGAGTTCATACCTCGAACCGGCACTAGCACCTCAACGCTGAAGCGCCTTCACCTCCAGGAACTCCTCCAACCCAAAACGTCCGAGTTCACGTCCGACGCCAGATTGCTTGTAACCGCCGAAGGGAGCCATCGGATTGAAGCCCCCGCCATTCACTTCGACTTGTCCCGTCCGAAGCTGACGTGCCACAGCTTCGGCGTGTCCCTTGTCACCCGCCCAAACTCCCCCGGCCAATCCGTAGACCGTGTCGTTGGCTATGTCGATCGCCTCCTCCTCCGTGTCATAAGGCATGATCGCCAGTACTGGTCCGAAGATTTCTTCTCGGGCAATGGTCATGTCTTTTGTCACCTCGGAAAAAATGGTGGGCTGGACGTAATAGCCCCTTTCAAGGCCTTCAGGCGCTTGGGGACCGCCCAGCAGCAGCTTGGCGCCCTCGTCGATTCCCTTCTTGATGTAACCACGCACCCTTTCTTGCTGTGTAGCTGACACGAGGGGTCCAAGACGCGTTTCAGAGTCGAAGGGATCCCCCGGCTTGAACGTTAGGGCCGCTTCGACGGCGAGCTCCTCTGCTTCGGAGAGTCGGGAGCGAGGGACCAGCATCCGAGTCAATGCCGAGCACGTCTGACCCGAGTTCAGATAGCACGCGCTGACTCCCGCTGGCACCGCCTGTGAGAAGTCTGCATCCGCCAAGATGATGTTCGGTGACTTGCCACCGAGCTCCAGTGCTACACGTTTCACGTTGTCCGCCGCCAACTGCATGACTCGCTTCCCGGCGCGGGTCGAGCCAGTAAAAGAAACCATGTCGACAAGGGGGTGGGAGGCGATCGCCTCCCCAACCACGGGTCCTGTGCCAGTGACGAGGTTGAACACGCCGGCGGGGAGCCCCACCTCGTCGAGGACCTCGGCGAGGATGAATGCGTTCAACGGCGCCACCTCACTCGGCTTTAGGACCATGGTGCATCCCGCGGCGAGTGCCGGTGCGAGCTTCGCAGCGATCTGGTGGAGGGGATAGTTCCACGGAGTTATCGCGCCTACGACTCCGACGGGTTCACGTACGATCAGCGAGCTTCCGATTTCTTCTTCGAACTTGAAGTCATTGAGAATCTGACAGGCGTTGGCAAAACTCATTATTGGAAGCCCTACCTGTACGAGGTTCGCCAGGGCGAGGGGCATGCCTACTTCCTTGGAGATGAGCGTTCCGATCTCCTCAGTCCGGGCCGAAAGCCCCTCCTGGATCCGCGCGAGAAGCTTCGACCTCTCGTCGACCGATGTCTGTGACCACTCGGGAAAAGCTTCCGATGCAGCACGAGCAGCACGGTCAACGTCCTCCGGAGTCCCTTCCGGGATCGTCCCTATTACGTCTTCGGTAGCAGAGTTGACGACCTCGAGGGTGCCGGAACCCGTCGGGGGCACCCAAGCCCCTCCGATGTAGAGCTTGTCGCGAACGTCCATAACACCCTCCCTGGTCGAGCGGCTGCGGTTAACCGCCAATACTGCGTGAGCGAAGACGATGGTACGCCTTAGCCAACTTTCTGGCCCAGGCTCCCCACCGGCACCTATTCTGAAACAGGTTCTAATCGACAGGAGACTCGAGTGCGCACTGACATCTGTAAGCGACTGGGAATCGAGTTCCCCATCTTTGCCTTCACCCATTGCCGGGACGTTGTGGCAGCGGTGGCCAACGCCGGAGGGCTGGGGGTGCTCGGCGCTATCGGATTCTCCCCGGAGGAGCTGGCGGTCGAGTTGTCATGGCTCGACGATCATGTTGGTGACCATCCCTACGGGGTCGACATCGTGATCCCCGGCAAATACGAGGGTATGGGCGAAACGGACCCGACCAAACTCGAAGCGCAACTTCAGGCGATGGTTCCGGACGATCATCGGCGGTTCGCCAGACGCCTGCTCGAGGAGCACGGCGTACCTGAGACTCCCCTCGAGCAGCGTCGCAGCGGGATGATGGGCTGGACAGAAGCAACCGGGAAACCGTTGCTGGCGGAGGCTCTCCGACACGAGAAAGTTCGCGTAATCGCCAACGCGCTCGGTACTCCGCCCACGGACGTCGTCGATCAGGTAAAGGCGTCGGGCAGGATGATCGGCGCTCTCGCCGGCTCCGTGAAACACGCTCTAAAACACAAGGAGGCGGGCCTCGACTTCATCGTTTGCCAGGGGACTGAAGGTGGTGGCCACACCGGTGAGATCGGGTCTCTCGTTCTGTGGCCCGAGGTCATCGACGCCGTGGCTCCCCTTCCCGTCCTTGCCGCGGGTGGGATCGGCACCGGCCGACAGATCGCCGCCGCGCTGGCTGTAGGGGCACAGGGCGTGTGGACAGGGACTCTGTGGCTGACGGTCGAGGAAGCTGACGTGTCCCCCGGGCAGATGAAGAGTTATCTCGATGCGACGAGCGCTGACACAGTCCGCTCCAAGTCGTTCACCGGCAAACCTTGCCGGATGCTGAAGAACGACTGGACCGAGGCCTGGGACCAGCCCGACACACCAGATCCTCTTCCCATGCCGCTTCAGATGCTCGTGGCGATCGACGCTGTCGGGGCAGGGCGCCGCTTCCCGGAGCAGGCCAAGGACGTGACCTTCAACCCGTGCGGGCAAATAGTCGGCAGGGCCGCACGTGTGCGGAAGGCGCGCGACGTCATGTTTGAGCTCGTCGAGGAGTACGTGCAGGCACTCGACAGGCTGGTCGAACTATCTCAAGTAGAACGAGTCTGAGCTCGGGTCGTTGACATCGCGAAAACGTTTTTGTGGACAAGGTCTCTCGTTCGATTCCTTGAGGGCCATTGTCGTCAAGTTGTCGGCAGGCTGTACGTTATGTATTGCGGGGGCGTGACCTCAGCTCCGAATTGAGGAGCCACTCTGATGAAGCTGCCCCCGACGCTTTTTGGTACCGGCGAATGGGCCCTTGGCCTTGTGCGATGCGACGTCCAAACCTGGACTCGCGAGTTCCTGGATGCAGGTCAGACTCCGGGCTTTCCAGTCAGCTGGTTTTCGCCGAAGGAGTTCGGACGCTTCTACGCAGATCCCATTCCCTTTGTCCAGGACAACCGTACCTTTATCGCCTACGAGGATTACCTACCCTGGACCGGCAAGGGTCGGATCGCTGTAGCCGAGATCACGCCTGAGGCGGTGCGACCGCAGGGAGTGGTCTTAGAGGCGAAGCGAGCACATTTCTCCTATCCATTCATCTTCTCGTTTGAGGGCACCAACTACTGCATACCGCAGACCGATTCATCTGATGGGTTGCCGATTTATCGTCTGATGGAGCCCACACAATGGGAACTGACTGGGGCACTGACCGGAGTACCGAACCTGATCGATCCCACTTTGGCGTTCTACGACTCGCGTTGGTGGCTCTTCGGCCTGTCGTTGGATGGTGCAGACGAATGGTTGCGCATCTTCTGGAGCGCGAGCCCCTTAGAACCTTGGACGGAGTGCGCGGCAAGCCCGATTCGATCAGATGGAGACCTGCGTCCTGCCGGTCCTCTGGTCTCGCTTGATGGACGGCTCTACCGATTCTCTCAAGATGGGGCAACGCCATCCTGGAATCGGGCTACTTCTTACGGTCAAGGCATTCACGTAAACGAAGTTTTGGAAATCTCGCCGGCAACGTTCAAGGAACACCGTGTCCTCACGGCAAGAGCTCACGAGCATTGGCCCTTCTCCCAGGGCTTTCACACAATCGCCGGCGTTGACAACATCACCTGTATCGATGCATACAGACGCGTCGTCGGAGCGACAGGCCTGCCCAAGGGTATAACGCGGGTGCTAATCAGGCAGAAGAAATCTGGTCTCGGTCTTCTCGGTAGTTTGCCAAACGTCGTCCGTCCCAGGGTCGGTGTGCAACAGGCCTGAGGAGCGTCGTTTGGCCGATGCCAATCCTGGTACTCACGAACACCTACAGGACCTCATTCTTATCGCCGCTATGCCCAGCAATCTTCACGTTTGAGGCCTCTTAGCCGGCCTCCGGATGGGATCGTCCTTCTTTGATTCGCGCGCGGGGTAGGAGTGCCAAGCCCGCTCCCCGACCAAACATAAAGATCCCCTGGGCCGCTATGCGGTCGAGCCTGCTGCCCGCCCCTAAACGCTCAATCAGTCGAACCCACCGCCACAACAGCGGCAGCGCGCTGCGTAGCCGTAACCTCCTGATCTCATCTCGAAGCGTCCAACTGGCACCGGCACAACAGATGGTTAACAAGGTATTCCGCTCGAGGGCAGCGCTGCGAAGAGGTGATCCCTTCACCGCGGCACGATCACGCAAAGCCGAAGCAACTTCCGGGATCACGGGGTCATTGAAAAGGATTAGACCGCCGTCGACCATCTTCGGCGTCCAGTCGTCAATATCTTGAAGTACATCTTCGTACTCATGTGACCCGTCGATGAAAAGGACGTCCAACGATGACAATGGAACTGTCTCCGCCACATCGTGTGAAAACCCCCGCTTGAGCACGACCCGATGCGACACTCCCGCTCGGGTGAGATTCTCACGAAACTGCTGCAGACGGCCGTCTCCTGTCTCGCCCTCGATCGTTGCATCAAAGGGATCGATTGCCACGACAGATCCATCGCCTCGGGCCTCTATGCCGAGCGCTAACGCAATCGTCGAACGACCCTTATGAGTCCCGATCTCGGCGACTCTGCCATTGCTGCAATTGCGAGCGGCCTGGTATAGCAACCACGATTCATCCATCGAGAGAAAGCTCTCTACCCCAGCGAGAGCGTCCTCCAGTCTGCGCCGCTCTTCTCGCTGTTTCGAGTTGGTCCTCACGGTCAGATCAGGTTGCCCTCATCGAAGCCCTCATGATCAGTGAAAACCTAGTTCCTACGTACCCCGGTCTTCTACACAAGGCGTGCATTATAAGAAGCAGTAGGCAAAGCGCAGAGCATCTTCGATCGGTGTGCCCACTGGCCAATGGCCGACGGCACCAAGATCAACGATGCTGACATGCTCACTACCCGCACGGTCGGCGAACTCTTGACAATCCGAGGTAGTCGCCGCTACCGGATCATTGTTGCTCGCGTAAATGCGGATCGGCAGTCCTGCGAGATCCCCGGCATATGCCAAAGGAGAGTGACTGGCAACTTCCGGAAGAGGATCAGGAAGAGACACGCCGTACGCTGCTCCGATGCTTGCACCTGCCGCGCCAGCGACATACATGGCATCAAGGTCGAGAACTGGACATGCCAGGATGACCGCACTCACATGCTCACGGTGGCGTAGAGCCCAATTCAACGCGACCAAAGCGCCCATCGACGTGCCAACCAACAGGATAGGCCCCGCTTTTGCTCTCACTCGGGGCCCGAGGAGGACGCCGTGCGCGTCCGACATTCGCAACAAAGCATTGTCATTGCCCCACGAATGAGTTCCGGAGGTCGGCCCGGCTGCCACGTCGGGATCACCGAAGTCACACGCAAGGCATACGAATTTGCCAGTCTCGGCCAGGGCACGTGGAACAGGCCACCAGCCCGGCAGTCCCTGTTCCCCTCCGCGTTGACCTGCGGAATGGCACACCAAGACGCCCCTTCGTGCGCCGTCGGGCCGATAAGAGTCGTCAACGAGAAGTGTGGCACAGTCGCCTGGACACTGCTCCGTGTAAGAACCCAGCTCGATACGCCGAAAGGTTCCCGACACGGCTGATCTTGCCCGAGGAATAAAGGTGATCAGGGCACCAAACCCTCGACGAAAGGTACCTCCAGCACCTTCTCGTGGGCGATCGGTCCGTGGCCGAAATATCCATCTTCCCCAAAGAGCTCGCCATGGTCAGACGTGACAACAATCCAGGTGTCACGAGGCACGACCTCGAACAAGCGAGTAAATACGGTATCCAAATATTCAACTGCAACCACTTGGCGATGTCGCAGTTCAGCTAACTGAGCAATGTCGAAGTGCGGAGCGTCGTGAGTCAGTGGATCATTATCGTCAAGGGATTTCACCACTCCGTGAAATCCAGGCAAGTGTGGCCAATCGCTCGTATCCTCATTTGGAAGTGCGTAAGGATAATGAGTCTCCCCCACGTTCAATAGGTGGAAAGTGGGTTTATCTTCGCTGAAGCGCAGAGCCTCGACCATGGCCATCATGTCGTTATGCTTCGGCATCAATTCGTAGTGGTCGAAATCGCGATTGAGCGCCGTGTAGGGATTTAGCACCGGCATGGATACTCTGGCTTCAGTACGGTAATCAAGCCCTTTTCTCAGGAAGGTCGGCAGAAACAGAGAAGGAAGCAGGCTCTTGAATTCAACGCCCTCGATCCCAAGCCGAGCGCTGTAGCGAGCCAGGTCTTCTTTATAAAGTTCCGACGCATACACATGCGGAGGACTCGAGTGTGGGAGGAGCCCCATAAGTAAGTTGTAGTGTGACGGTGCAGTCCACGAGGCATAGCTCCACCGGCGTTGCACCGGTCCAAGGCGAGCGAGATTGGTGGGAGACGCCTCGAGCCACGAATCGTATCGAAGGCTGTCCAAGACGACGATGACCAAGTTACGTCCTACAAATTCCGACATGTCCCCGACCCTACAGCCGACGTGTCCCCGACCCTACAGATAGCCCAACCGATGCATCTGCGCCTCGATGGCAGCGAGCTCCTCTGGGCTCACGTGAGAGTCTGATAGCGAACTGGGTGCGTGTGTTGCGATGTCTGCAAAGCTGGTTAGTGAGCGTTCGAGCGTCCGTTCTCCGGCTCTCCGGAGGGAGGCGACGACCTCTGACAGATCGGCAGAAAGAGCGCCATCGACCGCGATCGGAGCCAATTCAAGGGGATCAGAACCGAGGTCATAGAGGACCTCACCGTCGTCGTCTCGGAGTAGTTTGTAACGCCCGTCGGTCGCGCACCACGCGGATGTTGTGAGCCGGCGGAAACCGATGTCATCGAGCTGGAACAACTCGCGAACTTCATCAGCACGAGCGCCTAAAGGATCTACAAGTCTCTCAAGTTCTGCGACCGCCACACCACCGATGGGGGCGTCTCCGTCGTATGGATGGTCCTGTATCCCTGCGAGTTCAGCAAGGGCAGAAGGAACCGCAGCCAGGCTTTGTGCCCCAACAGCATTTAGAAGCCCGGGATGTGATGAGATAAACGGAACTCGAATCAGTCGATCGTCGAGCGAGAACGAGTGCCCAATCAGATTCGACTCCCCAAAGTTCTCACCGTGATCGGAAGTAACGATGACGACGGTGTCTTCTAACACATGTCTTTCCTCGAGGAGTTGCAAGACGCGAGCGAGCCAATCGTCCATATAACGGATCGAACGAGAGTACAAATGTCGCATCCGGATAAGCGCGTCAACAGGCACGGCGGCAGCGCCGAGACACACTTTCCAGATCTCCAACAGTGTCAGATGGCGTCGTGCCTCTTCGCCTGCTCTCAAGCGCTCCAGCATTTTCAAGTCGTTGTAAGGGCGGGGCGGGAGGTAAGGGGAATGACACTCTGTCAGGTTGACAAACCAGAAGAACGGACGGCGCTGCACCTCGCCGAACCATCGGTCCAACCTTCGAGCCACCTCGGTGGCGCCATCATCTTCAACCGATCGTACGGCGTCTAAGTCCCAGCGCAAGCGGTCGCGAAAACGGGTGCCGTCCATTCGCGAGCGGTGATGCGGATAATAGGCTTCGAACGTCTCAAATCCTGTCCCGAATCCCGAAGTATCGGTGATCCACATGTTCGTGCTGATACCAGCTGTGAAGTAACCTGCTTTGCGCAGAACTTCTGGCAATAGCCGAGGTCGGAGAGACTCGAGGCGCGGGCGACAACTGGGAGCACCCTCTGGTGCCTGGGTAAGTCCAGTTGCGCCCGGCAGGAGCCCACTAAACAGCGAAACATGCGAAGGCAACGTCCAATTGGCTGTTGAAAAGACGTTTGGATAAGCGAAGCCTTTCGAGGCCATTTGGGCTATCGTCGGTGTGGCACCTGGCGAAGCGCCATAAGGTTCGAAGACATCCGCCCGAGCCGTGTCCATGACTATCAGAAGAATGTTCGGGGCATCGGCGCGCCCTGGGCTCATTGTTCGTTCTTTCTAATCTGTCCGAGTCGGTCTAACCCTTTGGCCATCCCACGCGTGGAGGCCATCGGGTCCCACCGTAAACCTTACAATCATGTCCGCCGAGCAGATGTGGGGCACCTCGAGATGAGCCACCCGTCGATCCGTGAAGAGTACCCGTCATCATCCACGGCCTCCGCGCGAACGCGTATCCTCTGCAGACGTCGTGTGGACCTTCAAGTCTGCAGAACCTTCTGGTAAACGTGCAGTACCCCGGCTGCACAGTGCTCCCAGGACCGCTCCTGCTTGACGTTTTCTAGCGCTCCCTCGACTAGATCGTGACGAAAAGAAGGTTGCGTTATCAGCTTCGCGGTGCTGGAGGCCAATGCGGCGATATCACCGTCAGGAACTAGGCATCCATGCGGGCGAAGCGTGTCATGCAAGCCTGCGACGTCGTAACCCACCACTGCGGCCCCTGCCGCCATGGCCTCAAGCGCGACCATACCAAGGCCTTCGAAGGACGAGGGCATGAGCACGACCTGGGCGCGGCGGTACTCACGGGCGACCTCCTCATCGGACAACTTTCCCAGAAAGACCACCCTTCCTGCCGTGCCCAATGCGTTGCTGGCTACCCTCCGAGTCATTGAACCTCCGCCGACGATGTAGCCGCGTGCGCCCGGAACTTTCTGAGCTACAACATCCATCGCGGCAATCGCATCGAGCGGCCCTTTCTCACGTTCGAGGCGGCCGACGAACAGCATCCTTCCAGGTTGCCGTTCAGCATCCTTTGAACTGACGCTGGCGACTCGAATCCCGGGAGAGATCACCACCACCTTCTCTGGTGCGACACCGATGGCGATCAGTGAATCGGCTGTCGAGGGTGAAACCGCGATAACAGCAGCCGCGCGGGCATAGCTTTTCGCCTCGATCAGGCCATACGCTCGACGTAGCCGCACGAGCGAATGGGACTGGCGGAAGGTGTGGTGAGCTGTGAAAACCACTGGGATTCCCACGTTTCGCAGTAGCTGAAGACCGCCTGGGCCTCCCGACAGGTGAAGTACATCGGGGTCGCCGGTTCGGAGAAGACGGGGCGATCGGTTGAGCGCGATCGACATGTCGAAGTGCGGCCGGCCCGTGAACCTCGTGTATGGCAAGGCAAACCGACCCCTACCGGCGACCGTCGTCACACGCACGCCGCGTCGGCCAAGCTCCTCACGCAGGTCCCGGACATAAACACCTTGGCCGCCGACAGGTGGATCGTCGTCCCAGGTGACTAGCCGGACATGTAGGGAGTTCTGGTTATCCCGTCGGGTGTTTCCCATTCGATGAGACAGGTCGCGTTCACGATGTCAGACAGGACGCATTTAAGCGGCAACGGTGCGGTCCGTCGACCCATCGCCGGAAGAGATCGCCACCCCGGCGGATTGTGAATTAACAGTTAGCCAGCTCGCCATTACGCGCTTCACCGCCGATATAGCGAACATCCGGATCGCAAATGGAATGTCGTCGATCACGTAGCGCCGAAACAGTCTCCGGGGCTCAAGTCGGAGGCGATGCGCCCACTCCAGCCCAGCCCTGCGCATCCACCTCGGTGCGCTGGGAGTTTGCCCCGACAGAATGGTAAGAGTGCCGCCAGCCCCTATGAACCAAGTGGACGGAAAGCGCGGTGACACCTCCGCCATGAGCAGTTCCTGTTTGGGACAACCGAACGCGCAAACGACGATCGCGGGCTGAAACTGTTCCAGGATCTCGGTCAATACGGAAAGCTCGTGGCGATCGTGCTCGAAACCGAAAGGGGGCGCGTACGTCGCAGCAATTTTCAGTCCCGGCGCATAACGGAGCAGTTCTTCTGCCGCATCCTCGGCGACCCCCTCTTCGCCACCTAAAAGGACAAAAGGCAATCCCCTCGCCGAAGCAGCTCGAGCGAGTGGGTAGATCATCTCGGAGAAAGCGACCCGGCCTAAAAGTGGGGTGCCCTGCCATCGGCTCGCCCAAACTGTCGGCAAACCGTCCGCTATCACAAGTTCGGCCTTCTCTACAGCCTGAGCCAAAGCTGTGTCTCTCGCCACCTTGCGCAGAATGTCGACGTTCGGCGTAACTACATATCCGCCACGCCCTGACTCCAGCGACGAGACTATGTGATCAACCGCTTCGGCTTCGGATAGGTTCGTGAAGCTGACGCCCATTACCTGAACGTGCGGCAGGTCCGCA
The DNA here is from genome assembly GCA_963737015.1 of uncultured Acidimicrobiaceae bacterium. GTDB lineage: Bacteria > Actinomycetota > Acidimicrobiia > Acidimicrobiales > UBA8190 > CAVTQZ01. The sequence continues at coordinate 1,176,702 of CAVTQZ010000001.1, forward strand.
ATGGTCAGAGTTCCATCGGTCAACTCCCGTAGCACCGACTGCACGTAAATCTCCAGCGCTCCCCGTCAGCTAATGGGCTGCACGAAACCTTCGGATGGACAACTAACGGAATAACGACAGCAACCCGACCACCTTGCGATGCCCAGATAGCGACGTCGGTGCAGTTCGCGGCCGATCTGAGCCCACCCTCGGATCCGCTTGCTCAGATCAAATAGTTCGAACGCGCCTGTTGGGGTGGTCGATGATCTCCTGGTAGATCTCGTTCACGTGGGCGCGGGCTGTTTCGACACCGTAGTTCGCTACCGCCGCGATCCGGGCGCGGTCTCCAGCCTCAGCCGCCGCAGCTCCATCGCTCAGCCAATTGTCAAGCGCTCGGGCCAACGCCTCGGGGTCACCTGCGGGGACGACCATCCCGCCGACCATCGATGCGACTTCGGCAACGGCCGGATCATCGCTGGTCACGACCGGTCGGCCATGTCGAGCCGCCTCAGCGGTAGTGAGCGAAGATCCCTCCTTCCGCAGGGTCGGAACGGACGGGGTCACGACAACACGCGCTTCGCCCATGGCGGCAGAAACGCCGGAGTCGTCGAGTTGGCCCGCGAACACCACTCGCCGCCCCATGCGGACCTGCGACTCGAGCTTCCTTCGCTCCGGTCCAGCGCCAGCGATTACGAGCCGCGCTTGTGGATGCCGGTCGGCGACCATGTCGAACGCCGCCAGCAGCACATCTGCCCCCTTGTCAGTTCCTAGACGACCTACGAACAAAATGTCGTGGCACTCCTCGACTGCCGTTGGAGGCACCAGCGGCGCGGGCACTGGCACGCGGACCACACGAACATCAATGAAGCCATATCTCCTCAGATGGCGCTTCACCGCCTCCGAAACGGCTATGACGGCTGCCATGTGCCGCTTCAGCTCGCGACGTACGAGTGGACCTGACACTGCGCGATCAACTGCCGCGCGAGGATCGGGGAGATGATGCTCAAGGCCACCGAAAGCCCGCAGGTCGTGTACTGTCGTCAGGGCGGGTAAGTCGCCAGTTGCAGCGAGCACACTCGGAGAGAGTTCTCGAATCACATTGTGAAAGTGGACGACGTCGGGCGCCACAACGTTTATCTCGTTCCGAAGGAGACGCGCACCTCTTATGTCCCAGATATCGCGGACGCGGCCGACACCCTGGTGCGGATGTCTCGGGCTGAAGTGAAGTACTTCATCACCAGCGCTACGCTGGGCCTCCGCCAACCGAGAGATGTGGATCTCAGCCCCCGAACGAACGGTGATGGGCAGGTCGTTTACGTGAAGAATTCTCACCGGTGGGAGAACCTCAACTGAAGTAGATGCTTGCTAGCTCGAAGAATCATCTACCTCTAAGCTTCCACTATCTGAGCGATATTGGTGACTGGTGCACCCTGTGAGGATCGCGCTCGTTGTATTCAGGGGCGAACTCGGAGGCGCCGAGATCGTCACTGCCGAGCTTGCCAGCGCACTGCGCAAGAACGGCGTCGACGCAAATGTCGTGTTTGCGCTTACGGCAGACGCCCTCGCCGAACGATTGCGCGCCAAGGAGGTTCCCTACCGTGAGGTCGGAATGCTGCGCCATCGCGACGTGCTCTACCACCCTCGCCGTCTCGCCCAAATGGTGAGCAAGATCAGTGACGGAGCCATCCTTGTTGAATGCGGATACCTCGGAGTTGCACTGCGCGCCGGTGGCTATCGAGGGCGCATTGTCGGTGTAGAACACGGACCGCTGCTCGAGCTCAAGGACCTCCCTCTCCCCCGCCGAACGTTCATGCGTCTCGCGCGGTTGGCCAACGCTCGCGCCGACGATATCGATGTAGCAGTCTCGCGGTACGTAATGGCGCGTTTGCAGCGGTCATCGCACGCCCGTCGCACCGAATGCATCCACAACGGCGTCGACCTCGCGGATTACCGGGTCGCCGCCCAGGGCCGTTTCCCGAACCGTCCAGGGAGGACCTCCAGCCGAGCGCGCACTGACGAAACAGAGCCGATTGTGCTCGGCAGCGCCGGACGACTCGTCGCGGGGAAGGGTTTCGACGTGCTCTTACGATCCTTGTCAGCGCTCTCTCAGCAGGTTCCCGGCATTGTGCTCAGGTTGGCGGGTGACGGTCGTGAGCTGAACTATCTCCGTGGATTGTCGAAGACTCTGGGTGTTACATCTTCTTTGGAGCTCCTTGGACCGGTTAACGACATACCTGCCTTCTGGCGCTCCTGTGACATCGCGGTGACGCCCTCGGACACATTTCCAGAGTCCTTCTCAATGGTCACGCTAGAGGCCATGGCCACTGGACTACCTGTGGTCGCTACACGTAACGGAGGAATTCCTGAAGTCGTCTTGGATGGCACCACGGGCACATTGGTTCCACCTGGTGACGTCGACGCGCTCACCGAAGCAGTTCTCTCATATATACGCGACCCAATACGACGCGCTTCGCACGCACAAGCCGCCCGTCAAAGGTGCGAGGAATGCTTCGATATTCGCAAAGTCGCCCAGAGGTACCTCGCTCTTTTCGAGGGCTCAGAATCCTCCTCCGCTTCCTCGGGAGCCGGTCTAGGCCCGCCATGACAACGGAGGCTCATACGCCGAAGACGTCGGCGAAGGCGGCCAGTCTCGCCTTGGCTGCCGCCATCGGCGAGTGGTGTAGCGAAACTGCCTCTCGGGCTACCTTACCCAACCGCGCGCGTTCTTCCGGATTCTGAAGCAACTCGACTAGGCGCGAGGCAAAGTGCCTACCCGTTGTGACCATTGAGGCGACAGTTTCGTCACTCACGTCGATCCCCTCCATTCCAGACTGAGTCGTGACAACAGGAATGCCGTGAGACAACGCCTCGATCACCTTGATCTTTGGACCGCTCGAGTTGGGACATGGGAAAGGGACGATTGCAGCGCGACTCAGCACGTCCCCGCTGTCGCCTACCATTCCGATCAGCTCTACTCCGCGCATCGTCCCAACCGCGTCCCTCGGAAAGTGCCGGCCGGCCAGAAGCAGGCGCGCGCCGGGAACCTGCTCGCGTACCTCGGGCCAGACGTGGAGCAATTGCGTCAATGCAATGCGATTCGGAGGCCACGACCAGTCTGACAGTACAGCGGCAACCGGCTCTTCTACCAGTGGGACCGGCTCCTCGGGAACGGGATACGCGATCGGGACAACGCGCGGCGACTGCGCGAGATGGCGCCCGACCCGAGCGGAATAGGCAAGCATCAGTTCCGAACGACGAGCGGCTCGCCGCTCTGCGCGTGCGGTTTGAATTTGGTGCGCCCGAAGCCGGCGAACGGCCAAGGCGTCTGACAACACGCGGAAGTGCAAGGTCGTGACCGAACGCGGATGTCCTAGCACCGCGCCAATGGACCATATGTGGTCTGCCACAGCCACGGCGTCTGGATCAGGACGCCATGTCCCAAGCCTTGCTTCGTTTCGCGGAAGCAAAACGGCTCTCAGATGGGCGCGCCAGAGGGGGCCAACATCCACTGGCTCGTAGACTGCCCATTCGGGCAGGGGTCCTTTCGGTGAAGAGTCAGTTCGATTCCACACCCACGCGTCGACTGTGTGGCCCAGGCCGATGAGCGCTTCACACCACGCCCAAAGGTCGCGTCCCGCCGCCGTGCCCTGGGGGTGGGGAAGCTCCGAGGCGGCGACGCAGATCTTCATCGATCTCTCGTCGAAGGTGACACATATCGATGGTACTCATTAGGCGCTTTAGTGCTTCCCTTTGACGGGGAGCCGGGGGTGGCACCGTGAGGTCGTAAAATGCTTCAGGCCGAAGCCCAATCTCTCGACCCATCGGGGACCAGCGCAAGAGCCTGTCACTGGAGTCGTTCCCTCGGGGGTGGGGGCGAATGAGCTGAGTCGCGGAGATGTGGCTCTGCGGAGCTATGCTAGCCCGCCTAGCAAGGACCCTAACCGCACTTTCATGCAACAACCAGGGGTTGAATCAACCAGTTTGGCGCCGGTTAAGAGTGGCGCTGAGCAAGTGGCGCCGGGCCAGCGGGTCACGGGGCGACGGCCTGCCACCTTTTGGGGAACCCTCGGCCACAACCCGATCCGACCCATCCTCATCGGGCTTCTACTCGCAGTTTTAGCCGGTGCGCTCGGCGCCCTTGCATCTCTTCGTGGACCGGTCTTCTACACCAGCAAGACCGTCATGGTAATCGACGACCCCGCCCAGTTGGCCTCTTCGGGATCGCAAAACGAATACGTAACTCTCGATGAATTACGTTACAAGTACGCGGCTCTAGTGAACACTGATGCCATTGCCGGGCCTGTTGCCAGCAGCCTCCACCTTCCCGTTGAGTCTGTCATCGCTTCAGTGTCTGCACAGGTCCCGACTTTGTCACTTTTGATGTACGTGAACGCCTCGTCAAACACGCCTCAAGAGGCGCAAACCCTTTCCCAGGCCGTTGCGAACCAGGTGACTTCGTACGTTCGAGCGGAGGATGTTCAGTACCAGATACCGCCGCCAGACCAGTTCACCCTTAATACGGTCGATCCGGCTTCAGCTGCCATCGCTCAACGGCCTTCGACGGGCAAGGCTCTTACTCTGGCCATTGGTTTAGCCGTGCTCTTCTTTGTCCTCGGGCTCGTCGGCACTCAGCTGGTTCGATACCTTCGCTGACGTAGCGTGGGCGTTGCTGGTGACCTCCTGCTGGTTTTCGGAGGTGTACTACTTGTAGCTTTCACTCCCCTCGAGTTCGCCTTCGCCACGTTGGTAGCTTTCTGGCTACTAGTCCCGGGAACGCTGGTCGTACCGCACGCGCCCCACTTCTTTTTGGTCTGCCGAACGGTGCTCTACGCGTTTTCCCTGCGCCTATTGATCCGCCGCGGGCCAAGAGAACCCGATGCGTCAGCGTATCGCTTCACAATCCTGCACGGAGCGCTCGCCGTCCTTTTGGTCGTCGGCTTCGCGGATGGCGTGGCGCTCACACCCCGGGACACGGGCTTGGCTGGCGCACTTTATGGATGGGCCTCCATCTTGGACCTGCCGATTCTCTTCGTGCTCTTGATCGCGGTCATCCGAACGATCACACCGAGACGAGCGATCCGCATCATCGCCATTTTTCTGGCAGTCGCCGTGATCATCGGATTCTGGGAACGCTTCTGGTTTCATCAAGGTTGGTCGCACTTCTTCTTCAACGGGCTGCCCGCAAGAGATTTAGGGGCTGGCGACTTTCCACTCGCAACAAGGGGAGGAGCCTTCCGTTCGCAGGTGGCTAGCCAGTTCGCGCTCGAGTATGGATGGGTCTTGGCCATGCTGCTCCCCCTCTCCGTCTTGGCGGCGATGCAATGGTCCCGTCGGGGGGGGGCTGCCCGCTTAGGTCTGCTGCTACCTCTGCTCACAGCGGTCGCGATCGTTTTCTCAGGATCGCGCGGTCCCGAAGTCGCTGCGGTGGTGGCGATGTTGCTCTTCGTTCTCTTCGCAGGCGGCCGACAGCTCGCCAGGTGGGGAATCGGAGCAGGAGCACTCGCCGTGCTATTCGCAATAGCCGACCCGTCCTTCATCACGAAGGCCTTTGCAGCTGCCGACGATCCCGCATCCGTCCGTCTTCAACGCTTGGGCCCTCTATTCGCGCTCGTGGTCCATCGCCCATTCACAGGTCTTGGCCTGAACAGCCTGTCTGCCGTCTTTGGAGGCCTCGACAACGGTTATGCGATGATCTATGCCACTCTCGGAATGCTCGGAGTCCTCGCGTGGCTCACGGTGATCGTCGTAGCGCTCGCGAGCGTCGGACGCACGATCAGTGCCCCGCGTGGCACCGAAGTCCGGATGGTGGGAGCCGCCTGTCTTGTCGGAATCCTGGTCGTGGCCGCAGCGATCGCCAACTATGACGTCGTAAACACACCGCAATCGTCGTGGGCCCTAGTTTTTCTCGCTGCGGTCGGCACGACGGTGGCCGGGACGGTGCCACGGTTTCATTACGCAAGGCGGAGTTGGTCGAAACGATCGTTGCTACCTCTTGTTGGAGCTGGCATCGGCGTTCTTGTTCTGGCAGTGAGTCCGATAAGCGTCTCTCAGAGCTTGTCAGCTTTCACGGAGTCCCCCAATGTGGCGGCTTCGGGGGGTTTAGGTAACGGATACGCCCTTGTCAATACTCTTTGTCCAGTAGTGACCAACTCTGATGTCGTTGGCCCTCACACGAAGGTTACATGTCTACAGGGCTCATCTGTCTTCCCTACTGACTATTCAGGACTTGCACTCGTAACTGTCACGGCTCCGAATGCAGCAGCTGTGAGTCGGGAAGTCTCTCGCGCTTTCTACCCCCTTCGGAACCGCATGCTTGTCGTTGTCACGCCGGATGGCACTGTTCAAACTGGAAGGCCGGCGTGGGCTGTTACTGCACCGTTGTCCGGTGGAATTGCAGGACTCTTGGCTATGTTTCTAGTACCTCCGATCCGAAGACGTAGGGCGGAACCAGATCAAATTGCCCAACGGCCGTCAGACAACCCGGTTCGCCGAGCCATGGTCGCGCCGCGAATCAATCCTGCGAGAAACGACATTTCACTGACGATTCCCATTTCGTAATGTGTGCGGACATTATTCAATAGCCTCCTCAGGGGGGAACTGCCGGCTCGGCGAATAACAGGCAATAACGCTGAGCGCGTCTGCAGTTCCTGAGGCGAGGCTGCTTCACCGCCGTCTAAACGCCATCGCTTGACTTCGAGAACGCCCGATCCGATTCCATAGTCATACATCGTTTGAAGTTGTTGCCGGCGATTGCGCCATTGACGATGCACCACTATCGCCTTCGGCTCGTACGAACCCATCGTCCCGTGACGTAGCACACGCCAGAATGCGTCCTGGTCCTCAGCTGCTCGAAATGGTGTACCGGGACCCATCTCCTCGTCGAACCCTCCTACAGCTTCCAACGCCTCCCGTCTCCAGGCCATGTTCGCCCCGTGCCCCATCTTTTCTAAATCGTCGTTGAGCTCGAAACGCGAAGGCCGCTCGTAGTCAAAGAGTGACAAATCGAACTCAGCTCGGCCACGTTCTACGCTGTCAGCCACCAAACGGCCCGTCACAAATGCAGCCTCGGGAAGTCCTGAAAAGCCTGCTGAGAGCGATGCGAGCCAGCCCGACTCCGGTAGACAGTCATCATCGGTAAACGCCACGATCTCGGTGTCCGCAGCCTTCCAACCAGCATTTCTCGCGCGGCTCGCTCCTGGCTGATCGCAGCGAATCACAACAGCTCCCGCTCCTTCCGCGACCGCACGAACTTCTTCGGACCTTGAGCAGGAGTCGACAACGATGATCCCATCGCCGTTTCGCAGGACGGACGACACGGCGGCCAAACATTCCTTCAGGAGCGAAGGACGGTCTCTCGTTGCGATCACGACGGTCACAGGAGCTGTTGTGTCTGTTGCAACTCCTAGGTCGCTCATTTCGAGATAAGCCTAACTCCGTTCCTTGAGCGGACTGCCGCAACGATCCCACTTTATTGATCAGCCTTCTCTGTGTCCCTTTCGACCCACGGCCGTGTAGATGTTTGGCTTTGTCTAGGCAACCCTTAACTTAAGACTAAATTGCAGATTATGAGGCTCTCGCGTACACTTCGAAACGAAAGCGGAGCCACCCCCACAAGCGGCCTAAATACGTCACACCCACTAAGCTCGGTCAAATAGACGCGGCTTCGAACGGCCCAGCCAACCTTCTTTGCGGACCTTAGGGGGTGTCTGGGCGTTGACAGCGGACACACGTTCTATGCGCTCTCAAAGCCTGGAATCCAACATGCTACATTCGTGGATTCGGTTACAACTGAAGCGGTTAAGCGTGCAGCTGGTACGGAGCCAGGGCTGGCGCTTCTTGAGGCGAGTTTCTCGTCCGCTGAAGCCGTCGAAGCGGTCGGAAGAGTCGATGCCGTATTCCTTTTCGACGTGCTTAACCACCAGGTCGACCCGAATTGGGACGCCGTTCTAGAAATGTGGGCGCCTGCAACAAACGCATTTCTGATCGTTGGTCCACAATGGGTTGCAGGTGATAAGACCGTTCGACTTCTGGACCTCGGCAAAGCGCAGTACGACGAGATCCTCCCCCGCCTCAGTGTCCACGACGATGCCTGGTCTCGACTAGGCCACATCCATCCCAAATATGGAAAGCCATGCAGAGACCGATCACGATTTGGTAATGGGAATCATCGATAGCGATCTCGCACGCCAATGTGAAGCTCTAGGCTTCAGCTTCGTGTACTACTAGAAACAAGGAATGTGGCGTAGCCAGGGCCAACGAATTGGCGTGGGTATCCTTCGTTTGAGAACCATGCTTGTTGCTTCATCCGAGATTAAGCACCTGATGCAGATTTGAGCCGACCAAATATCGAGGGACGGCTTCTGGACGGTCCTCCCGAACGAGCAGTCAGACTTCGTACCGGATCGGTTGGGAGCGAGTGGTAGTCGTCGACGACGGGCCACGGTCGACGGTCCACTGAGGGGTGTGTCGGGATGCAAGAATGTTCGACCGCTCAAAAAATGTGTACCACTAGAAGCAGTGAACGGAAAAACGAGGGCTTGACGATGCGACTTGCAATGGTCACACCGACCTGGGTGGGCGATATCGAGAAGTTTACCTTCCTGCGTGAATCGATCACTCGCTGTGGCATCACAATTCCACATATCGCGGTGGTTCACACGGAGGATCTTGCCGTGTTCAAAGGGATGCCTTTCAGTGACGGGCTCACAGTGATTGCAACTTCCGAAGTCCTGCCGGGACACCTCGAACGGAGCAGGCGCGCCGAATCATCCGGAAGGGGTTGGTCCCATGCAATGCGCTCGCTTCAGTCGCGCCTCCGCCGTCGCGTTGGTGGGCGGTGGACACAGCAAGTTGTCAAGTTGGCCGCCGCCAAGGCAGTAGGAGCTGAGGCAGTCGTTTGTGTGGACAGTGACGTCTTTTTCGTGCGAAATGTTAGCGAGAGCGACTTCTTCGATCTCGATGGGCGGCTGCATCTTCATGAACCAGAAGGCCTGGCCTTCCTGCTCCTCGGTTTGATGTCCGACTCAGCCCGGTTTTTGAAATTGCCTGATGCCGCGCCGATCGTGAAAATATCAGCGTACCAATCGCAGGTCGTCCCCTTACATGGTGGTGTAATCGCCGATATGCAGAAATATATTGAACGCATCACCGGTAAGAAATGGTACGACGCGATGTTCAACGCCGGTGTTGTCGAGTACACCACCTATGGTCTTTTTGCCCGATACATCGACAATCTCGCTCGCGTGGCCCCGGTGTGGTCAGACTTGTGCGTCAACTTTCACTTTCCTGAGCAGTACGCAGTTTTTCCTGAGTATTTCCCTCGAAGAGTGGACGAGGTCGATGCTCGGGCCGGAATGATCCACGGCGAGCTCGGGGTCCCTGTCAGCCACTATCGAAATGTCGTTCAGCAACTATGGTCAGCCCACAATCCGCCATCGGGGGGGTCCTGAGGTGGCAGGAGCGACGAACACCGCTCCGGTGGGACTACCCAATGACAGTCAGTAGCGCCTCGTCCAAGTCAGGACGCTCAAATAACTGTGTTTCCGTGAGGACCTGGATGACGATTTCGCGACCTTCGACGAAAGGAAGGTTCTGGGGTCGAGCGCGCCGAAGAGACCTCAAGGGATTCAGAGTGGTTACGGATGGCCGCTACCGCGAGACGGGCGACGTTTACGCCGCGCTTGCTCGCGACAGCGCCGTGGCGTTCGGGGCGTTTCGAAGGGGAAGCTCGGGATCTGTCAGGACCGGTTGGGGAACCAAGCCGAGAGCTGCCTGCAACTGCAGACGCCAGTGGGCCCGGTCGTCGGGAGTTCCAGACAGAACGGCCCAGAGGCAGCAGCGCGACAGCGCCATTATCTGGAAAGCACGATAGATCGTCGCCTTGCGGCACCCGAGCGTATCGGCGAGGAACACATGGAGGTTCGCGAAATCCAACGCGGCTCGGCGCTTACCGAAGCGCCTGGCTCCCGAAACGTTCCCTACGTGGCGAACGACAGCAGCTGGGTCGAACCACACCTCGAAGCCACAGGCCCTCGCCTTGTGGCACCACTCGAGGTCCTCGTTGTAGAGGAAGAACCGCTCGTCGAACGGACCGATTTGCTCCAGCGCATCACGACGAATCAAGAGGGCAGCGCCCACGGCCCAGTCGACCCGGCGCAGTTGGTCATGTGCCCATGCTCCCTCGAGGCATAGCGCCTCGGCATAGCTCCGGGGAAGCACAGAGCGAAGCCCCATGGCATCCAGCGCCGCCAACTTCAGGCTCGGGAATGGGTGAGTGGAGTGCTCTAGAGAGCCGTCCGGCCGAAGTAGTTTTGGGGCTACGGCTGCCGCCCGAGGGTGACTATTGGCAGTCTCCACCATGGTGCCCACCGCTCCTGGCTCCGGCCATGCGTCGGAGTTGAGGGCCAGGAACCACGGGGCGTCGGAGTGGCAGGTCAGACGGTTGACAGCTCGGGCGAATCCGATGTTTTCGTCACTCTTGAAGATCACGGCGTTGGGAGCCACGGACCGTATGGCCTCTGCGGTCCCGTCCGTCGAGGCGTTGTCCCAGATCAGCAGGCGTAGGTCAGCCCCCTGGTCGGTCCCAAGCAGCCTGCCCACGGCCTCCGAAGTCAAGGAAGCGCTGTTCCAGGTGACGACGCCCACGTCCACTAGCGGACGATTCGAGAGTGGCAACGGCTAGTCCTCCCTGGTGGCTTCGGCGTAGTCGGAGATAGTCGCCGTCTCAAAAGGTGAGTTCGACACTGCCGGTAACGGCCCAGAGTGGCGGACCTCACCGCGGGAACGGGCTGCGGAGCTGCGATGAATCGTCCCGAGGCCGGCCAGGGACCACACGGCGGCTCGATGAGCCAAGATTCGTAGCGGTGCGAATCCTGGTCCTGAGCAACATGTATCCTCCGCACGCCTTTGGTGGCTACGAGCGCGAGTGCGCCGATGCTGTCCGGCGATGGGCCAAGGCCGGTCACAGGGTCCTAGTTCTCACCAGCGATACCTATCTATCGCCCGACCTCCGCCGTTTTTCGGATAGCACGGGAGAGGAGGACGAGACAGGCGTCGAGGTCCGCCGCGTGCTCAAGCTGTATTGGAAGGATCACGTCGTCGTGCGGCCTCCGATATGGCGTCGCATCCGCTGGGAGCGTTCAAACCAGGGTGAGCTGGAAGACGCGGTGCGCAGTTTCCGGCCCGAGGTTGCTTCGGCCTGGGCCATGGGGGCCATGTCACTGGGGCTGCTCACCCGCCTGGGTCAAATGGCGGTGCCCGTGGTCTTCGTGATCCGCGACCAGTGGACGGAGTACGCACCGCACATCGATGCCTGGAGCGACTTCGTATTAAGACATCCGCGCCTCGCCCGGATGGCTCGGCCGCTGACCGGATTGCCATGGGTCCTGCCCGACCTCGACGCCTTGGGTCCCGCCTGCTTCATCACCGAGACGGTGCGCCGTGGCGCACGAGAGCGGTCTCCATGGACCTTTCCCGGGGCGGAGCTGGTGCCGGGTTATGTCGATCGCGCCGAATTGCACCCCGACCCGGACGCCGGGCGGCGGCCTTGGTCTTGGCGGCTGCTCCACGTCGGACGGTTTGACCCTCGCAAAGGCATCCATGTAGCAGTGGAAGCACTTGCCCGGCTGCCGGCCGAGGCCACTTTGAATGTCTTGGGCAGCGGCGACCTTCGCTATCTCGAAGAACTGCAGGACCTGGCTCGGCGACTGAACGTGGCCGAACGGGTTCACTTCGGCTCGACACCGCGGACCGAGCTCCGTACTCGCTATGTTGCGGCTGATGCGGTCGTGTTCGCCCCCCTATGGGAGGAGGGGTTCGGGTTGGTCCCGCTCGAGGCCATGGCCTGCGGAACTCCGGTCGTGGCGAGCCCGACGGGAGGGGCCACAGAATTACTGTCCGACGGTGAGAACTGCCTGACCTTCGAAGGCGGCAACTCGGAATCGCTGGCTCGGGCTCTGGAGCGACTGGCCGCTGATCCAGGTCTGCGCCGCAAGTTGGTCGACGGGGGTCTTGCCACAGCTGCTCGCTACGACACCGACCAGCTGGTCGCAGAGCTCGAAGCTCTGCACAAGAGAGCCCTAGTAAAAGTGGCGCGCCAGACGGACTTTGCGGACTAGTGGGCTGGGCCCTCGGAAGCAAGGCTCGCTCGTTGTCTGGGGAGCGCGTCGGCTTACAGTCGAGGCGAAGGCTCGCAGGAGAAAATCGACAGGGGTGTCGGACGATTGGCAAGGAATCAAAGGCTGACGCGTGGCAGACGCGCACCCGGCGCGTGCGCCGTCAAAGGAGACGTGACGCCTGCGCTGTGTCCAGAACGGTGCTCGAGGTCAGAGTCGCCGATCGGGGCGACAACCCGATCATCACCTGCGCCGCGAGCCAACTTTTTAGGGCCCACTCGTCCGACCTTGGATCGCCGGACGTCGTGTGCGATGCGGAATGCCTGTCGGCGATTGGAGATCTGTTTGCGGATGGCCTCCGAGGCCAGCGACGGATGACGGAGGTCGGAGTCGAACGCTCCGGGGTTGTAAAAAGTCGATTCCTACAACCTCACTCGCTCCTATCTCTTCCACGTGGCCGCGCTTCGACAGAGGCAGGGTGCGTGGCCTTGGTACCGATGATGCGATATCGCCGGCACCCGACGCGAGAATGACGCCGGATAGGTCCACGTTGTGGCACAGCGGACCGAGGCGACGTTCGCAAGGAGTGACGCCGTTCGTTATGTAGCTCACGAGCATATGCGTCAGGCATCGTCCGATACGATCTTCGTCGTGACGGATTCCCAGGTCGAGGCCACCATAATGAGCGCCATCCGTTCGATTGTCGAAAGGAGGTCCGGTGATGAGATCGCTGTTGGTCGCACGTCCAACCTCTACGACGATCTCTCGATGGATTCGCTTGAAGTGGCCGAACTATCTTCGGTGCTGGAGGACGACCTAGGCAGCGATCCGTATTCTGCTGGTCTGGTTCCACAGACTGTCGCAGAGATCTTGAGCTTCTATGCCGGAGCTGCCCCCTGATCTGGTGGATCCCAACCAGTTTGGCGAGATGACTGCCGACGATAACCTGAAACCGGTCGCAGGGCGGAAGTGGGGACCGTGGCGACTGTACGAACTTCTCCGTGCTGGGGCCGGGTCGCTGGCGTCAACGCCCGCGATGACGTTTGCCCATGCCAGCGGCGATCAGCGAACTTGGTCCCGCGGAGAACTGTTCGAAACGGCGGAGATGCTCGCAGCGCGACTGCCCGTGGCGCTGGGGCCGGGACCAATAGGAATCCTGCTGGAAGAGCAAGAGGACCAGGTGCTCCACTACCTGGCCGTGCTTGCCTCCGGCAGGATCCCTGCGATCTTGACGAATCCCAATCGCAAGCTCAACGCTGCCTATTACCTCGAGACGATTGCCTCCCTCCTCCGGAAGATCCCTTTCGACGCAGTGATCACTGACTTACCCGGCCTCGTGGATTCGGAGCTCACGGTCCTGGCCCCTCACACCCTTACGGGCAAAGCGCACAGGGTTACGACAACCGGCACGAGGCCTTCACCGGATACGGCCTTCATACAATTTTCGTCGGGCACAACAGGAATCAAGAAAGGCGTCACAGTCAGCGCCGAGGCCGTGGCGTCACAAGTATCGATCTATGGCCAGGCGATCGACATCTGTGCTGACGACGTCGTAGTCAGCTGGCTGCCGCTCTATCACGACATGGGCTTTATGACGGCGCTGAACCTGCCACTCGCGACCGGCGCACACGCAGTAATGGTGCACCCCATCCAATGGGTGACCAAGCCGCGCAATTGGCTGGACCTCGTAATGCGATATCACGGAACACTCGCGTGGCATCCCAATTTCGCTTACCAATTCATGGCCGAGCGTGTTCGCACCGCTGAGGCATTTGACCTAAGTTCCATACGGATGCTTGCGAACTGCTCAGAGCCGACGACAGCCAAGGCACAAACAGTGTTCGCTTCGGCATTCGCTGCGGCAGGCCTCAGACATCGGGTCTTCGCTGGCTGCTACGCGATGGCAGAAACGACGTTTGCAGTCACCCACCAGCTCGCTACCGATTTCGATGGTCTCGACGATGTGGGCCCAAGCGAAGCTCCTAGCATCCCTCGCCCCATTCCGACAGTAGGCAAGGCGCTTCCAGCCGTCGAGGTCGCACTCGAGCACCTCCATGGACGACCCGCGGGGGACCGGGAACTCAGTGAACTCATGATCCGTGCCCCGTTTCTCGCCAGTGGCTACTTCGCCAATGAGCGCGCAACGACGGAGGCCTTCCCCAACGGCTGGTACCACACGGGCGATCTCGGCTATCGCATCGGCGACATGCTCTACGTCACCGGTCGAAAGAAGGACCTGATCATCATCGCCGGTGTGAACGTCCACCCAGGCGACGTCGAGGAGTTGGTGTCGACAGAGAGGGGTGTCCAACCGGGCCGAGTAGCCGCCTTCTCGACCTTCGATGATCGCAATCAAACCGAACGTATGACAGTGCTTGTCGAACCAGCGGGAGATGCGGTGGAAATCCACCTGCCATCGGTCCGATCACGGTTGATTGCCGTCCTCGGTGCTGCGAACTTCGAGGTTCACGTTGTCGAACCGGGGTGGCTCGTAAAGAGCACTTCGGGCAAGATGGCTCGTCTTCTCTGCAGGGACAAGTGGCTGTCGACGCACGGTAAGACGTACGAGTGAGGAGGCTTAGACGCGGGTACTGCCTACAACTCGCCCGGGATTGCCGATGACGATGGAGCAATCGGGAACCTTCCCTCCCACCGTCGTGTTGGCTCCGATTGCGCATTGTTCGCCGATTTCGGTACCTGCCGCCACCGTCACCCGGTCGGCGAGCCAGGTTCCCCGTCCAATGCGGACCGGCACGCACTCGAGGGGGTTGTGAAGCGGACTCACGTTGCCAGCGCTCCATGTGTGCTTCGAGTCGATGACCGTCACGTTCATACCCATCACCACTGCATCTTCGATCACGATCGACTGTCCTGCTGAGATTGTGCATCCAGGCCTAGCGGCCACGCCATCTCCAATTATCAGTGCCGAGTCAGGGCGCTCCCACGCCGTCCGTTCGACGGCCAGCCACGCCCCTCGGAGAAGCATCACTCTCTCCCCAATCTCGATATGCCTCGTCCCGTAGAGCCAGGTCGGTCGGTCGACAAAGGAGCGGGAGCCGAACTGGCGGAACTGCCTGACTCTGAGCGGTCGAAAAGGAACGTTGAAGAGCGCCACCCTCCGAATGGGATCCTCCCGAAATGTCTGAATTTCATGCTCGATACGTCGGAGCGCAGCCCGCAGCTGATAGTCCAGTGCCATTTGACGAGGGTATCTGAGCTTGCGGTCAGCGACGGAACCCAGATGACCCGAGGTCGCAGAGCGGAAGGCCAACCCTTCGGTTCGTCAATCCTGACTTTGCCCACATCTTTGGCAAGAAACTCGCTTATGGCTTGATCCTGCGCCTGTCAGGTCGGCATCACGACCGTACCAGCAGGCCTCTCTGAGCGAACTTCAGCATCCCGCCGTTGAAGCCATGAACCTCGATGGATCCGACAGCTGAAACACCGCGACAGATCGTGTGCCGAGCACCAAGCGAGCCGATGGATCGGTCATCGTCCAGTGGTACCACGTAAAAGTGGCCACGTTGCCGACGAGGTTTGCGATAACGATGTAACGGAAGCCACCTGCCGCGACGGCGGTGCGCCACTGGGTGCAGGTACTGGGGACCGCCCAACCCCCATGAGGCTCTGTTACGCCAACGAAATCGACGCGATTGCTGAGCGTCGGTCCGTATAACAAGTACTGACTGGTGAATCCTGTGATACCTATGCGTGCATCTCGGACCGAATCAAACCACCCGGTAGCTGCTGTCAGAGGTGGGGGCAATGGGCGATATCGCGATGTGAGGTAGCTTCTTTGAAAGGCAAAGCCCAGTAGTAGAGCGACCACCACGTGCAAGCCCAACGAGAGGTGCTGGAGCTGAGCTCCGTGGGCTTGTAGCCGTGTGACATGGGCGCGGGTGCGAAAGGCTGGATAGCGCGGTATCAACTGGCACACTCCAGCAATCGCAAGCCCCACTACGAGAATCAATAGCCGGTAAGGCAGCGAGACTGTTACCCAGGCGCCGCCGCTCAAGACCGCCGCGACGATAGCCAGACATATTGCCCCAGTCGCCAACGTTCGAACTTTCTCTGACATCGCGCTCGTGGCAAATGTGGCAATCCCCAAAACGAGGGCGGGTGCGAGGTACCGAAGATCGTAAGCAAACAAAGTCGGATTGTTAGGAGGTCCGCCAGCACTGTACGGGAGCGTTACGTAGCCGAGCAGACCTAGAAGAGCAGCAATTGGCACTACGAGTTCCAGCCCGCGATCGCGAACCAGGCCGAACAGCACGCCGACTACGGCGAGGGCGACTACCAATGGCCATCCGAATCCAAAGCCCCTCTCGAGCCCGCTCGGAACATCGTGAGCCCAGAAGTGGACGTTTGTCGCGTAATGCAAGATCGTGAAACCGTCTTGCTTGAGCTCCGGATCGTTGGGAAACGCGGGAAACGCGAAAAAGCCCAGATTGATCCGTACGGAAGGCATGGGACTGCCCGAGCGGTACCAGTTCCTTGCAAACCAGTACGAGCCGGTGACAACCAGGACAACGATCCAGGTCACGAGTACGGGCCGCGTCCGAGTGGCGCGACGGGCCAACAGCCAGATCGTGACAGCCAAGACTGCTGGCGCGATCGTGAGCTTTATGCCGAGCCCGACACCCGCGGCGACAGCGGCCACCGCTACCCCGCCTACCTGTCCGCCACAGTTCAGCAGAAGGGCGACCATCGACATGAGCAGCGCAAGCAACGCAATGTCCGTCAGCCCCGTTCCTGCATGCCAATACGCCATAACGGGAAACGAGCCCATCAGTGCAGCGCCGGCAAGGCCTGTCGCAGCGGCTCCTCGAGGTCGCCCTGTGCACCATCCAGCTAGTAAGAGGAGGGCAAGCCAGCCAAAATTGATGAACGGTGATAGCACGTCGCGACGGAAGATCAACATACCTACGCCGTGTAAGAGTTCGCCGTCGGCGGGAAAAAATCCTGGCTCAGGATCGGGACGGACTTGGTGTATCTGGGTGATCCATCCAGTCTGGAAAAATCGGGCTGCGAACGGCAGATGATATTGCACCGAGTCGATGTCAGCGATGCCGTGGCGAAAGACACTGTCAAAAGGCCCGACCCAGGTTCCGAACGCCCAAACGACTGCGGCGGCGGCCATCGGAGCCATAAACCTCGGCGAGGGTTGTCGAGGAGGCAAGGCAGACGCCAACGCTCGCGTGCCAAAGACGTATTTAGTGAGTATTACAACGATTACATCGAGAGCAGCCAACGCTCCCATCACTGGATATAGCCGAAAAGCTCCAAATGAGCCAAGGACATGAAGGACCACAAGGAGCAAACCGAGGGACAGAACGGCCTCGGCCATAACCCGCGGCGCGCCTGACCAATTCGCCAACAGTGCACGCCGAGTTCGACGGGCGGAGTCATACGTAAGACCGGCGATAACCGCCAACTCAAGGACCCCGACCAGGTACTGAGTCGCATTCAACTGGGCCACGGCAACTCCCGGTGTCTTAACATCTGGCCCCCGAGGCCCAGCTTGACCTTCGGTTCAACCGGCCCGTCAAAATCACACATGTCCGCCATATTGGCGCGAGGCCGTGGCAGGTCGGGAAGGTGATATCTCCGCCACTGCTCTCCTGGGTCTTTGACCGACAAGGCCCCCCCGTTGCACAGTTGCTGGGCCTCGGGTGCTGTCGGGCATCGCTAGGCCCTCGGACACGCCAGGTGCGAGGCGGTCCTGACACAGACGACTTACTGGCCCGCTCGACCAGACCCAGCCTCTTAGGGACGTCGGCAACCCAGAGATCCTCTTGGAAGACCGGGGAGCCATGTCCCGGCGAATGTCCTCCCAAATCAGGGCCCCGCCTGCGCACCCGATGAGCCCGCCATGGGTCACTGCCGGCATAGATGTCTCCCTGCTGAGATGTCGGACCAGCTGGGGGGCGGTCAGGGAGCAAATCTAGGACACCGCCAGATGGGGTCGGGTCGTCGGTTATCTGATTACGCGAAGGGACACGGTAGCCACCCGAGGAGGATCCCGGCTTGGCACAGTTAGCGACTAGTCCAACTCCCACCACGAGGGTCTATCCGGCTGTTGATGAACGCCCTACCGGGGTCGAGCTGTCCGTCGTGATGCCGTGCCTTAACGAGGCGGACACCCTTGCAGTCTGTGTTGCCAAGGCCCAGGACGCGCTCGCTGCCGCAGGCATCGAAGGCGAAGTCATCGTGGCCGATAATGGGAGCACGGACGGTTCGATCGGGATCGCTGAAAAAATGGGTGCTCGAGTCGTCCACGTACCGGAGTCCGGATACGGGAGCGCCTTGATGGGCGGGATCAATGCTGCCCACGGACGCTTTGTGATCATGGGAGATGCGGACGACAGCTATGACTTTTCCGAGCTGGCGCCCTTCGTCGCGAAACTGCGAGAGGGTTTCGACCTCGTCATGGGTTGCCGACTACCGTCCGGTGGCGGACGCGTATCCCCCGGTGCGATGCCCGCACTCCATCGGTGGCTCGGTAATCCCATCCTTAGCCTTCTCGGCCGTCGATGGTTTCATACACCAGTGCACGACGTGTATTGCGGAATGCGAGGATTTACCAAAGCATTGTTCCATCGCCTCGATCTTCGTTCGACCGGGATGGAATTCGCTCCAGAGATGGTCATAAAGTCAAGTTTGTACAACGAACAAGTAACTGAAGTTCCCATCACCCTGCATCCAGACGGACGCACTTCTCACGCCCCGCATCTAAGGACGTTCAAGGACGGATGGCGAACCCTGAGGTTCTTTCTGATGTATTGCCCAGCGTGGCTCTTCCTGATACCGGGAGCACTACTGATAGCCCTCGGCGTTCTTGGCTACGTTGTCTCGCTGCCCAGTCTCAAGGTGGCAGGGGTTACCTTCGACGTTCATACCCTGCTGTTCGCAAGCCTGTCAGTCATTCTCGGGTTTCAGAGCATCGTCTTCGCTTTGTTCACCAAGGTATTCGCCATCAGTGAGGGGCTCTTGCCGTCGGACCCACGCCTCGATCGCTTCTTTCGACATGCCAAGCTCGAGCGCGGCCTGCTTCTCGGTGGCCTTAGCGCTATAGCGGGAGCCATATTTTTGGCATTGACGTTCAGCCAGTGGGCAAGCAGCAGGTTCGGGCCTCTCAACTACAGTCACACCATGAAGTGGGTCATTCCAGGAGCGACCCTCGTAGTGCTTGGCATCCAGACCATCTGGTCTAGTTTTTTCGTCAGTATCCTTGGGCTGCGGCGACGATAACCTTCGGCTCAACGGCTTAAGAACCACCAGCCATCATGAGGCTTGTTCAACGCACTCATGGCCATCTTGTGCACCAAAGGCGCGTTAACGCCCTCGTCCAGCACTTAACCGGTTGCGTCCCCAGTTCGGGCAGTGTGCTGGACATTGGCTGCGGCGATGGACTGCTCTCCTCCTTGCTAGGTGAGCGGGTGCCATCCGTAAAGGTCCAGGGAATAGACGTGTTGGTACGTGATCGCACACATATTCCCGTCGAATTGTTCGATGGAAAGAACGTGCCGTATCCAAATAGAAGCTTCGACGCCACGCTCTTAATCGATGTCCTTCACCACAGTGAAGACCCGGTACAACTTCTCGCAGAAGCAGCCCGCGTTTCGCGCTCGGTCGTGGTCATAAAGGACCACCTCAGCGACGCCCTGCTCGCGTCCACAAGGTTACGATTGATGGACTGGATCGGGAATCGCAGCCACGGCGTTGCCCTTCCGTACCAGTACTGGTCAATAGAGCGGTGGATGGATGCATTCAAGAGATTGAAATTGCGGCCTCGACTCTGGATAACCGAACTTCACCTCTACCCATGGGTCGCCGACTGGCTTTTTGGTCGCTCGCTGCACTTTGTGACGTGCTTGGAACCCTCGAAAGATCTCTCGAATGCACTATGACTGACGCTGCACTCAATCCCTGGGAGATCGCGTATCTTCGCTTTGAAACGCCCGATCAAGAGCAACGGAAATTCCGCAGGCGCCTTGAAAAGCTCGGCGCCAAGGATTGGCCTAGCGACTCTGCTGTGCTGGAGATCTGTTGTGGGCGGGGTGGTGGTCTGCTGGCCCTTCAAAGTCTCGGCTTGAATGACATCGAAGGAATCGACATCGACAGCAAACTCCTGAAGCGGTATCGCGGGCCGGCTGTGTGCCACGTGGCCGATTGTCGTGCATTACCAATAGCTGACGGCACCAAGGACGTGGTAATCGTTCAAGGAGGATTGCATCATCTCGTGGAGCTTCCGGGCGACCTTCGGCGAACGCTTTCCGAGGTTCGTCGGGTTCTCCGGGACGGCGGTCGTTTCGTGTCGGTCGAACCCTGGCTGACTCCATTTCTGCACGTAGTGCACGCTGCCACCGAGCATAAGAGCATGCGACGCGCCTGGAAGAAGCTCGATGCGCTTGCCAATATGATTGAACACGAACGACTGACCTACTTGAATTGGCTTGGACAACCCAGCTTGATAAGGGAAGTCGTTACCGAATACTTCGAAACGGAACGGGACTCGGTGCGGATGGGCAAGTGGAGTTACGTAGGGCGTAAGCGTTGACGCTTCCGGCGCTTTCCTGGCTCGCGCGGCAGACGTGAGGTTCGGGCTCCAGCATCGTTTGCCAGAAGTGAGATCCCTCACGCCAACCAGACCGCTCCGAACCAGAGCCGATCGATTCGGCTATGCAATTGTTGGTCGTCCTGCCGACAAAACCGTTGCTTGGGCTGTCGGGCTTGGCCCCCGGGCGCTGACCAAGTGGTACGACTCCCCCGGCGGGCGCAAGAAGGTCCGCTATGCCGTCGTCTCGGTGATAGCTCTTCCCCTCGGCACCACGGCTGTAGGCGCTTTCAATCTCGCGGGTTTCACAGCGGCATGGGCTGCTGTTCTTGGGAGCTGCTTCGGCGCTATTCCCTCGTACGTCTTGAACCGCTATTGGGTCTGGGGCAAAAGCGATCAAAACAGTGTGGTGCGGGAAATCCTGCCATTCTGGGCGATCACTCTTGTGGGTCTCGCTTTTGCCTTCTTAATCGGCCACGAAGCCGGTGAAATTACACGGCACCACGGCATAACCGGAGGGCCAAGACTGCTAATCCTCCTGGCGGCCAATACGGCAGGGTTTGGCCTTCTATGGGTGGCGAAGTATGTCCTTTGCAATACCGTGTTGTTTGGTGCCCCAGATGGCCGCCCCGCCGGCGCCTCGCCGCCAGAACCGGCTTTTCCAGCCTCAGAGAGGCCCTCATAGGATTGGGCTCCAGAAGGCCGATCCCCCAGAGTGAACAGCCGCCGTGCGGGCCCACTCCGGGACTCACCTGAGCCCCAAAAAGTGCCTGTTGACCGACTAGTCCCGAGGGCGATTCGCGCCTAAAGCGCAAGCCAATCCCACTCTCTGCGTTACCCAGATAGGGTGCGCAACACCACACCTCAGGGGGACATCTAAGACGTGACCGTCACGATAATTACGCGGCCGGGTCGAACCCAGATCAAGCCGACCTTGGACCTGAGTGGCGAGGCGACCCCGCCGCTTGAGTTGGCGCGCCAGACTTGGGGAGCCCGCAAGCTCCTGTTGATCCTTGCTCGCAAGGACTTTCACGTCCGCTACCGCCGCGCTTCATTCGGGATTCTCTGGGCATTGGCCCTGCCCATCCTCCAAGCCCTGGTCTTGGCATTCGTATTCACCCATGTTGCGCATATCCAAAATCCCCCCCACTTCAACTACACGATGTACGTCCTATCGGGCATGGCACCCTGGTCATATTTCGTTCTAGCTCTCCCGGCGGGCTCAACGGCTGTCGTAGACGGCTCGGCCATAGCATCCAAGGTCTATTTCCCCCGAACGGTTCTTCCGCTCGCGCAGCTGATCACCGCTCTCTATGGATACGTGATCACGATCGCCCTTGTGTTGGTGCTGTGCCCTCTCTTTCACGTACACCTCGGCGCGGCGGCATTGCTCGTACTTCCCGCAACGCTTTTCTTGATCGCGATTACGGGCGGATTCGTACTAGTCATCTCGGCCCTTCATGTTTACTTCCGAGACCTGCGCTACTTCGTCTCGGCGGCCATGATGGTGTGGATGTACGTCACACCCATCGTCTACCGTCCCACTAACTTGCCGAGGCTGCTGCTGAAAGTAGTCAATATCAACCCCATGACTGGGGTTGTCGACCTATTCCACGCCGCTACGGTGGGCCAAGCTGGCCCTCTAGCCATGCCTCTCGCGATCACGAGCGCATGGACGGCTTGCCTACTCATTCTTGGCGGCGTCCTCCACTGTCGATTCAACCGAGTTTTCGGCGACTTGCTCTGAGAATCATACGATTGAGCACCGAGACAAGAATCGGCGAAAGGGGCATGGACTGAGCGTGAGTACCAGCATTGAGCTGCACGGAGTTGGTAAGCGTTTTACGAAGTACATGGACACGCCGATGCTGGTCAGCACGGCTCTGCGATTTCGTCCCAAGACGCGTCGGGAAAAGCTCTGGGCAATACGAGGCGTCGATCTCGAGGTGAGTGAGGGCGAGGCGGTCGGGATTATTGGCCGCAACGGTTCGGGCAAGACGACAGTCATGTCGATGATGGGCGGTGTCACAGCACCGACCGAAGGAACGATCCGAGTCTGGGGACGCATAGCTCCGCTAATTTCTGTCGGTGTCGGATTTCACCCGGAACTGACCGGTCGGGAAAACGTCTACGTAAACGGGGCGATTCTCGGGCTGACTCGACCGCAGATCGATCGTCGTCTGGATGAGATCGTTGAGTTTGCCGGCATCCCCGAATTCATCGACACACCGGTGAAGTTCTACTCGTCCGGGATGCTCGTCCGACTTGGTTTTTCGGTCGCCGTGCACTCCGATCCCGAGGTTTTGTTAGTGGACGAGGTGCTTGCCGTAGGAGATCTTGCTTTTCAGGTCAAGTGCTTCGAACGGATCAACGCTTTGCGCGAACGTGGCCTCACGTTGGTTACCGTCAGCCACAATATGGAAGCGATCCGCAGGATGTGCGGGCGGATCCTTGTGCTCAACGACGGCATACCCAGGTTCCTCGGCGAGACCGAAGAGGCGATCGGGGTTTACCACGAACTACTAAGCGCTGCCGAGGAAACCCAAGTTGACTACGAGACTGGTCTGCGTTTCGAGCCCAAAATCGTAGCGATCGAAGGGGTGGACGTCTTAGGAAGCAAAGGTGTTCCTACGCACCATATTGATGCCGGCGAACCAATAGTCGTGCGGGTGAGAGCTCGGGCTCTTACGGCCATTGATGACGTCGTGGTAAGGCTCCGGCTGACGGCCGCAGACGGAGGTGTCGTTTACATCGATACCGGCCACCTAGGCGCCGTTTCATCAGGACACGAGATGACATGCGATATTCGTTTTCGTGCACAGTTGCCGACCGGTACTTATCGAGTATTCGTCCAACTGGAGCGCCCGGACATGCGCACCGCTCTGTGCATTGGCCCAACCTGCTCCTTTTTTGTTACTGGTAGACAGGTGGTCAGGGGCCATGCAGACCTCGAGGCAACGTTCCTCCGTCAACAGGTTTTCGACTCCTCTGCTTGTCAACAAGTTGCCAATCTCCGCGAGGGGTAATGCACCGGGTGGACGTGGGGGTCGTAACTTGGAACACCGGTGAACTAACCGCGACCGCGCTTCGCCGTTTGCTTGATGAAGACCAGGGATGCGATCTCCGAGTTTTGGTGCATGACAACGGATCGTCCGACGGTACTCCCGAAATTCTAAAAGAGCTCGTACCAGAGGCGGAGATCGAGATTTGCGAACACAACTTGGGATTTGCTCGGGCAGTGAACCGCCTCATTGAGCGATCTGACGGTCCATGGTTCTTTGCTCTCAATTCCGATGCCTGGCCTGAGCCTGGTGCCTTGGGCAAGCTCGTGAGAACGGCAGAGGAAAACCCACGCTGTGCAGCAGTGGCGCCCTTAATCCTTCGCCCGGACGGCACCATCGAGCATTCGACACATCCGTTTCCCTCTATCGCTGTGGCGCTGTTAGACCTGTTTGGTGGTCGTAGTTGGCTGCCAAACAAACTTCTGGATCGGCTATGCCTCGAAGACGCTTGGAATCACGACCGACCTCGAACGGTGGACTGGGCAGTAGGTGCCGCACTGCTGATGCGCCGGGCGGCTCTGGAAGAGCTCGGAGGATTCGACGAGCATTTTTTCATGTACATCGAAGATCTCGAATGGTGCTGGCGGGCGACCCGAGGAGCCTGGGAGATCCGTATCAACCCTGATGCAGTCGTGCGCCATGTTGGCGATGTTTCAGGTTCGCGTCGATTCCAAGGTCGCCGAGCAGCATTGGAGTCTGCGAACCTCGATAGGTTCCTGCGCTACGCGCATCGCCCTGCCTGGGTGAGTGCCTACCGCGTCTTGACGGCTCTCGGAGCGGCCTCCCGCATGACGGCCTCACGACTTGCTGGGGATCTTTCAAAAACAACCTATTGGCGCGGCCGAGTTGTCGCGAATCTCGGATGGGCCGAGTTACCCCGCCTCATACCGAATCCTGAGTCGACGGCAGACGACGATGATGCGGCTTCGACGGAAGCACTCGATGCACGCCAAGACAACGAGCGTGAGAGTAACCTTCGGGTGTCCGTGGCGGTATCGACGTACAGGCGACCGCATCTACTGCCACGATTGATCGCCGCGCTTGAAAAGCAGACCCTCGCGGCAGAGGCCTTCGAGGTCATTGTGGTGGACAACGCGTCACCCGATGATACCTCTGATGTGCTGGAAACACTGGCGAATGCAACAACCATCAACTTGCGCCATCTCAGGGCGACTGAGCAGAGGGGCCCAGCGGGAGGACGAAACCTAGCGTGGCGCGCTGCTCGAGCGCCGGTCGTAGCGTTCACGGACGACGACTGCATACCCTCACCGGACTGGCTCGAGTGCGGTCTCGCCGCCTTCGACGGGCGGCCGCAAATTGTGATCGGACGCACCATTCCGCCAGCCGATCAGATGGGCGAGATTAAGAGAGCGTTCGCACGAGTGCTGTCTGTGGAGCAGGTCCGATTCTTCGAGACCTGCAATATCTTCTACCGCCGCGCTGACCTGATGGAGGCCGACGGCTTCGACGAGGGCTTCCGGCAACCCGGTGGCGAAGACACGGACCTCGCGCTGCGACTCGTTGAGGACGGAGCCGAAGCTCTCTTCGTGCCGGAGGCACTCGTGGAACACGACGTTAGACCAGGGAGCTGGTCCGCAGCCTTCCGCGAAGCGACGAGGTGGACTGATATCCCGCTAGTTCTTCGCCGACATCCCGCAGCCCGGGCCAACCTCCTGCATCGATGGGTCTTTTGGAAGCCCTCTCACCCGACCGCCATCTTGGCGGCCGTTGGCCTATTGGCAGGAACGCGGTGGCGACCCGCATTAGCGCTGGCACTCCCCTGGTGTCACTACCGAGTATCAATCGATCCTGTAGCGCCCGGTCCTCGGCGCCGCGTCGCTGCGTTACCAGGCGCTCTTGCGATTGACTTGTTAGAAGTTGCAGTAATGCTGCGCGGTTCGATGCGACACCGCACGGTCGTACTGTGAGGGTGGCCCTCGTCCATCCCTATCCGTGGCCTGAGGTACGGCGTGGGGCGGAGCGCTATCTGGACGATTTGTCTCATTACCTTGCAGGAGAGGGTCATGACGTGCACGTCGTGACGGGAACCAACGGTGAGTCAGCGACGGACCGAGAAAGCGAAGCGTTAACCGTCCACCGCATGAAACATCTCGGACCTGGACCATTTTCCCGGGTTGGACTGAGCGAGATCGAGACCTTCGGTGTACAAGCTGCGAAGGCGCTTCGAAGAATCCGCCCTCAGCTGGTTCACTCCTTCACACCTAGCGGCGCGATCGCGGGAAGGGCTGCTGGCTGCCCAACCCTCTATACGGTTCTGGGACATCCCTGCGCCGATCAGCTTCCTCCTAGCCGACTGGCCCGCTGGCTATTCGGAACTGCTGTGCGCGTGGCGAGTTCGGTTGCGGTCTTGAGTCACGCTTCGGCCCAAGCGCTCCGCTCGACGTTCGGTCGAGGCGCGATCATTCTCCCGCCAGGGGTGCGCCTGGAGCGCTTCTTTCCGAACCTCGAACCTCGTATAGGAGCTCCAAAGCTGCTCTTTTCGGGCACCGTCGCCGATCGTCGAAAGAGGGTCGATTTGGCAATATCCACATTGGCTCTTCTCCTCGAGCGACATCCCGATGCCCGTCTCTACTTGTCAGGCGAGGGCGACCCGAGATGGGCGCTCGAAACAACTCACCGCTACCCGACACAGGTGCGCTCTTCGATAGACGCTCTCGGCCCTGGTGAGCCTAGCGAGGTACCACGTCGCTATCGTGAGGCGACTCTCACGATCCTGCCCGCCGAGCACGAAGCATTTGGACTGGCGCTGGTCGAATCGCTCGCTAGCGGTACACCAGTCGTTTGCAGTCCCAGCGGTGGTATGCCGGAGATTGTGGGAGACGACGGTTGTGTAGGCCGTACCGCGTCCGCTGCGACCCCCGATTCTTTGGCTGAGGCCGTTGAGGCCGTACTACAGCTGGCCCAAGACCGCGCAACACCTGCATCCTGTGTGGAGCGAGCCCACCTCTGGGATTGGGACCGTTCGGTGGGCCCTCTCCATGAGCGGTATTACGCAACGCTCGTCGGCGGCAAAGGCCGCGAGCTCGAGGCTGTCCATTGAGCCATTTTGCCGTTCCACCTTCGATCAGCGTCGTCTTACCAACATATCTTCGTCCCGATTCGCTGTCGCGGGCGTTATTGGCACTGTCGGTTCAGGATGATCCCGGCGCAGATTGGGAGCTGATTGTAGTTGACAACGACCCTCAAGGAAGCGCTCTATCGATCATCGACGCGCTACGAAGTAGCTTCCCCGTCCCAGTTCGTGCGTTCGTCGAGCCACGCTCGGGTGCAGCACACGCTCGCAACCTGGGAATGACCGAGGCACGTTGCGAAATCATCGCATTCATAGATGATGATGTGATTCCGGCATCTGACTGGTTGCTCAAACTCGTCGACCCGATACTTCGGGGTCGGTGCGAGGGCACAGGCGGACGAGTGGTGCTAGATCCTGCAGTTGACCGGCCGGAGTGGTTCGATGAAGAAGGCATCGGTGGGTACCTGTCGCGGTTTGATCTCGGTTCAACGATGCTGTCGATTGTTCCTGACGGTTACGTGCTTACAGCTAATGCCGCATTCTTGGCAGAGCCTTTACGAAAGACCGGCGGCTTCGACGTGCGTCTCGGACCACGGGGTAATACCCAACTCGTTTGCGATGACAACCTTATAACCCAACGGTTCATTGCCGCGGGCTCGAACGTCCTCTATGTGCCCCACGCAGTGGTAACCCACGAATTGCCTCGCGCTCGCCTGTCCCCGCAATATTTGATCCGCCGCGCCTACACGCAAGGAAGATCTGACTGGCGCCTGATGCATGTCCTCGACAACTTGACTCGTTTCTGGGGCCTACGTCTGGCAGTCGATTGGCTGCACGTAGAACTGCCACGACGACGCGACGAAGGACTCCGGCATCCCGAGGTTGCATTCCACGCACTGACCGACTTAGCTCGCAGTGCTGGAGTCCTACATGAGCTTGCTTCGTATGCCCTAAGCCATCGGCGCTTCACGCTCGAGTGAGATATCGCGATGAGACAGCTGACCTTCGGAGTGCGCGCCTATGAATGATTACGATCCAGCTACCTATTGGTCGGACGTGGCCAATCGAGCAAGTCAACGACCAAGAGGACAGGAGGTTGCAGGCAATGACGCGCCGTATTACCGCTACAAACGACAGCTTTTCCTTGAACGATTCCTTGCATCGATTCCGGTAGAAGGCCAAAGTCTCCTCGAGGTCGGGTGCGGACCAGGGGGAAATCTGCGCGAACTCGCCCAGCGCAAGCCGTCACGCCTTGTGGGATGTGACGTCGCTCCTGGAATGATCGAGCTGGCACAGGAGACGGTCGAGGATCTCGGTGTGGAAGTCAAACTCATCGATGGCCCTGCCCTTCCCTTCGGAGACTTGGAATTCGCTATTTCCATCACTGTCACTGTTCTCATGCACAATCCGGCAAACCGAGTGGCCTCGCTCGCCGAAGAGATGGCGCACGTCACGCGATCCTCGATATATCTTAATTGAGGACACGATCGCTACGCAGCCTTTCAACGAATCGCGCCTCGGCGAGCACGGGCAGATCTTTCCTCGCACGGCACACTCACTAGCCGAGTTCTACCAGCCTCACGGCTTCGAGGTCGTCGAGATCCACCGCTTGCAGACGCGGGTGAGCAAACGCGCCGACAACCTGTTCGTGAAGCTATTTGATCGCACCCATCACGAAGAGGGCGAACCGTATTCGCGCCTCCACTGGATCGCAGGCCAGATCACTATGCCACTAACTCGGGTCCTGGATCCCTTCTTTGAATCGCCGGATCACGAACTCACCTTCCTCCACCTGAGCCGAATCAAACCGATTAAGCCGTAAGTGACTGCGGACGATCCTCCAAGCAGAGTTCCCTCCGCCACACACTGATGTCGTTACGTGAACTGGCTCGTCGGCAGGTCACCTTCAGTCTGGAATGAAGCTTCCTGCCAGGCGGCGAGAAAGCTCGGTGCCATCTGCTGGCGCCAGTGCAGTGACGCCGCATTCCACACCCACGGTCCGAGGAACGGCACCCACGAGGGAACGAAACTTGCCAAACGTGCCCCCCGCCCCCGGGAAAGAGGCAAGGAAGCCGCCTCCTTCAACCTTGGATAGAACCACGGTTTAATCTCTGGATGCATCTGACACAGAGTCCACTCGGTCGATGCCAACTGCGGCATGCGTTCACACCACTTCGTCAACGTGGCGGGCTTCCAGTGATCCACGATCGCCCGTCGGTTGTATAACACTCGCACACCATGCTCTCGGGCGCGGTAACCCCACTCGATGTCCTCATGAAGGAATGGAAGACGTTCTTCGTCGTAGCCACCAACCCGCTGGAGGAACGCAACCTTCATCGAGCAATTGGCGGTGTAAATATGCGCCCACGAACCCTCATCTCCTTTGAGGGAATGGAAGTCGAACTGCCAGCCATGGTCAAGCCATTTCATGAAGGCGGTGATCTTCAAGCCTCGTGCCCAGCGCACATGTCCGATCACTACGACTTCCGGATCGGGATTCGCCCGGTGCCAGGCCAGATGCCTCGAAACGAGTCCCTTGACCGGAATCGTGTCATTGTCGGTGAAAAGCACGACAGGTGCCCGAGCCAACCTCCAACCTTCGTTGCGGTTGGACGAGGAGCCAGGAATTCGACCTACCAGCCGGCGGACTGGAAAGGTTCGCTCCCCTACAGCCGCGTCGACAGCGTCAAGGTCAGGCTCCGCACGATCTGCAACCACGATCATTTCAAAGCTTCCTGGTGGAGCGTCTTGACGCTCGTAGCCGTCGAGGACGCGACGAAGTATCGGATAGTTTCCCAAAGTCGGAAGCACTATGCTCAAGTCAGGCGTTGTCGCAAGATCCGCGCCCGATGGCATGCCTCATTATATCGCAGGAGTTGACAGACTTGACTCCGAATCGAATGTGTCGCGCTATGCTCCGGCACCGGTGCCCAGGCCCATTCACCTCGTGTTTGACGCCAATCGCGAAGAGGCAGAACTAAGCGCGTACCTTGGCGGCGATTTCGACCGTAAGCGTCTGGAGAACTATCAGGAGACGCTCGCCAAAGAAGTCGCTCTTATCGGGGACGAGAACCAGCTATACCGAACATCGCGAGCGTATCTGTACAACCTGACTGCGTTCGCCATGACAGGAACCAAGCTTCCGTACCTCGACGTGTTGACTGCGCGGTTGGCACCCAATTCAAGAGTCCTCGACTACGGCTGCGGCATCGGCTCCGATGGACTTATGCTCATCGAAGCTGGATATCACGTCGAGTTTGCCGACTTCCACAATCCCAGCACAGAGTACCTGCGTTGGCGACTGGAGCAGCGCTCGATCGACGCCCCAATCCACGACATCGATGCCTCGGTACCCGTGGGCTTCGACGCCGCCTACGCCTTCGACGTGATAGAGCACGTCCCCGATCCGTACGCATTCCTCGATCAACTGGAGAGGCGTGCGGCGCTCGTAGAGGTGAACTTCCTTGAGTTCGATCCCCACGAAGAGGATGTCCATCATGAATTGCCGATAAGCGACCTTCTGCACAACATTGCTCAGAAGAAGCTTGAGTTTTATCGAGTTCTCCACGGGAGCTCGCACCTCGTGCTCTATCGCCCCCAGAAGGCCAACTTGGTGCAACGCGCCGAAAATCGCGCCCTCCTCGCTCTTCGAACACCCCGCGCAACTACTGGTAGGGCTGGCCAGTAAAGCTCGCTGGCAACCCTCTAGCAGTCCTGTCGCAGCGTGGACTTGAGGCGGTACTTAGCTGCTAGCGATCGGCCTCAATACCTAGAACTGGCTCCTATTTTAATCGCCCTCGCGATGTGGACATTCTGCTTCGAAGGGGACCAATGATTCTGTAATCGAGAGAGCTTCTCATCCTTTCGAGCAGTTGCCGCATGACGACTCGCAATTCCAAACGGTTTCTCGGAACACAATCCCAAATCATGGCATTTACAGGTGTATCTCCCTCCCAGGAATAAACGGAGTGATGAACGGCGTACGATCCTCCTGTCGGCTGCATTCCCGCATCCGAAACCTCAGGCCCGTAAACATTGAAGAACGAAGCCGGGTATATGCGAACGTCTGCCCTATTCTCCCACCCGCCTTTGTTGAAGACCTTGGTCAACAACCCTGGACCCGTCTGATTCATAACATCCGAGTTGGTGAGGCAGGACATCGGGAAAGATGCGATGACCTCACGCAGGAAGGGGTGCGATCGCTCAGCACCAAAGATGCACGAGGCAACGAGGCCGCTCGGCTCCAGTCCACCAAAGAAGGAGTGGCCCTGGAGGAGATCACCAAGGTTCCTGAGGCATTCGACATCGGTGTCCAGGTAAATCCCTCCGAACCGTTCGACGATCTCGTACCGAGCGATATCAGACTTCTGGGAATAAGACGTAGCCCGACTAAAGAGCCGATAGTTTCTGAGCCATTGCAAATTGGAGTCGGTCCAGAGCCGAAACTCCCAGTCGGGATGATTGTGCCGCCAAGCCTCTCTGAACTCATCGGCCTTATCAGGGAGGCGGACGCTTCCGAGCCAAATGTGGTGGAAAACTCTTGGGATCATGGTCGTCTCAAGGACAGCGCGTGTCTACCTGACTTCGAGCCTCATCAACAGCGTCTTGCATTTGACTAGGAAGTTTGAGTCGCATTTTAGCGGCCAAAACCCCTAGACAACCCTACGATATTGCCCGACTTCGACTGCCACTTCGCCCGTCTTCCAATCGTATTGGTACGCGCTTCTAGCCACGACCGGTCAGCCGACCGGTCCACCGGGCGGTCATGGCCACGAGATGGTAGGGCGCAAGACGTCGACGTCGAATGCGAGGGCCATCCTCGGCAATTTGATCGGCGACCATCGAGAGTGAGAGGCGCAGAGCGAGGTCGCTCCGAGCGGGCCCACGGAGCCCGGCTCGGGCAAGTTCCGCAAAGCCTCGCCCAAGCTTGCGATGAAGCACCCAGGTGCTGCGAAGTGTAGTGCGAGGGGAATGCAAGACCTCGGCATCGGCACTGAAGACCAACGTGTACCCCCCGGCCGTTGCGCGCCGACCGAACTCCAGGTCACCGCTGGCTGTCAATTCCGGCCGGAACTCCCCTATCGACTTAAAGACATCGCGCCGCACGAAGAGATTCGCGGTAGCGGCGAAGTGCTGCTCCTCGACGTATTCGCTCTGACGCAAGTAGGTGCCGCGATCGTAGAGCTCCCACATGCTGGGCCGTTCGCTCGTTGCTCGCTGGCGGATGGCTCCGCCAACCAGGTCCGCCCCCCCCGACAGGGCAGCCACTCCCGAGGCGAGCCACTTGGGGGTGACGAGGCAGTCCGCATCGGTAAGCGCGATCACATCACCCCGCGCAGCCCTGATGCCCGTATTGCGGGCCGCATAGGGGCCCCACGCGGGCTCTTCCAACAGACGTGCATGCACGGGGTGTCTCGTGGAAATAGAGCGTGTGGCGTCAGCAGAGCCATTGTCCACGACGATTACTTCAAAGGGCGGAGCGGTCTCTTGGGAAACCAGCGCATCCAAACATGAAGGCAGATTCGACTCCTCGTTCCGCACTGGTATGACAACACTGACTAAAGGGGCCTCATGTCTCACGCTCGACCTCTTCCACATCCAGTTGGCGGATTGGACGTGCAGGGTTTCCGGCCACAAGCCAACCGGGAGCGACATCATTCGTGACGACGGCGTTTGCTCCGACGAACGCGCCGTCCCCGACCTGTACCCCGGCCGTCACCACGGCGTGTG
Source organism: uncultured Acidimicrobiaceae bacterium (assembly GCA_963737015.1). Lineage (GTDB taxonomy): Bacteria > Actinomycetota > Acidimicrobiia > Acidimicrobiales > UBA8190 > CAVTQZ01. The sequence continues at coordinate 1,209,177 of CAVTQZ010000001.1, forward strand.
CTCCGAGCCAGCTGTTCGCGCCCACCACCGTTGGAGATGACCGGACATGATGGAAACTGGGCACATCCTGACTGGTCCGCACATGGGAGGAATCGGTCACGATCACGTACTCGGCCAGAACCGCCTTGTCTTCCACGGTCGTGGAAGTGCTGCAGTGCAAGAAGGTGCCATATCCGATGAAGACATCGTCACCGACGCGCAGCGTGCCGGACGTGTCCGCACGAAAGCCCTTTCGCAGAATCGTCCTAGCTCCGAACGACATTCTCCCGCCCAAAAACTGCAGCACGGCGTCGTCACCGACCGAGGTCTGTCCTCCAATGTCGAGGTAGTTTTGCGTGTGTGGTTGGATATCAAGTGAGATTCGACGTCCGAGCTTGATGTCGGGAGACAACCGAAGCTCGATCCGCGAGCCAGACGCCAGCGCCAGTGCTTGTGCTCGTGCTGCTAGTGAAAGCCGCCTGATCCGCCAGACAAAGCGCTGAAAGGGCCACCAAAGTCCGATAGAGGCTTGACTAGCGACACGGGTGCCGACCCTCCGATAGTTTGGCCGCGCCCTATCTGGATTCACCAAGCCGAGTCCGCGCTCGGCGGAGTTGGATGGCGAGTCCGTCTCTCTCACGCAGACGATCCGATCAAGAGCTCGTCGTAGAGGTCGTCGACGGCGGCCGTGCACTTGCGGACGTCGAAGCGAGCGGCCCAGGCCGAGCCTGCAGCACTTAGTCGACGCGCCAACTCCTCGTCGTTGAGCACAGCCACGATCGCTTCGGCAAGGGCAGAAGAGTCAGCTTCAGGGACCAAAAGAGCTGTTTTTCCTTCGGCGACGAATTCCGGTATACCGCCATGTCGAGTCGTCACGACCGGGCGCGCAGATGCCTGTGCCTCCAGATTCACGATCAGAAGAGATTCGACGTCTCCATCCGCGGCAGTGCGGCTGGGACTCACAACCACACGGGCCCGACGGATGGCATCCCGCACTTGATCAGCCCTCCGCCTCGGGTCAGTGACCTCTACAACTACTCCAGGTCCCCCGGCACGAGCCAGCGCTTCAAGGGGACCGAACCCCACTAGGCGCAGCGTGGCTTCCGGGACTGCTTCTCGCACTCTTGGCCAAGCCGCCAACAGCGTGTCGACGCCCTTCTTCTCCACGAACCGGCCGATGAAGACGATCTCAGGCGACCCTTCAGGAATCGGGCTCGGGGTGAAGAAGGAAGTGTCGACTCCGCTCGGGATGACTCGGATCGTCCCCCGCCGTGCCCCTGCCGATAGCGCCCTTTCTGCGAGGTACTCCGACGGCACGATGACCGCACTGGCAGCATCGAGAGCGTCGCGCAACGCCCAGGGCCATCGCCGGACGTACGCCGTCACGTCTTCCCCATGGAGAGAAAGTACGAGGGGGATATGCCGGCGTCGGGCATAGCCGATTGGGTCTTGGCATCGGTAACCGTGGTGATGGTGTACCAGAGCCGGGCGGTACTTACGCGTGAACAAGAAAAGCCCCGCTGTCACTAGTCGCCGCTCAGTTGCCCCAGACAGAGATCTCGGGATCGATCCCAGGCTGTGGATTGGTCGGTGCGGAAAGGTGTCCGCGTGCTCTAACGGCAACCTGGCCACAACCACAGATGGGTGACGACTGCGCGACACGAGCGCGTAGACGAACTGCTCCGAAAGAGGAAGCCACGTCTGAAGCGTGTGTACTACCCAATGAGAACCATTGCTGGAGGCTTCAGAGACCTCTTCTGTCACCGTACGAGAAAGGCAGATACGGGATTCGAAAACTCGGCTCGGTACCAGGCAATCGTCTTTTGCAATCCGTCGGACAGTGAGTGCTTCGGCTCCCATCCGAGCAGCTGGCGCGCGCGACTGTTGTCGGAGCGCATCGTCCAGATCTCCGTTGGCCGCTCGGGAAGTGCACCGAACTCAGCCTCCACCGGGTTGCCGAGCAGATTGAGGAGAACGGTCGCCACTTCACGGATGGAGACGTCCTCCCCACAGCCTAAGTTGATGAGCTCGCCCTCGATTCCTGGAACCGCTCCAGCCCGCACCAGGCCGTCCACGATGTCTTCGACGTAATTGAACTCCCGTGTCTGACGTCCCTGAGTCATCCGGATCCTCTCGCCGCGAAGGGCCCGCATGATGATCTCCGGGATCACACGGTCGGCGCTCTGCGCAGGGCCGTATGCGTTGAAGGGCCGGAGCCGAACGATCGGAGACCCCCGACCCTCCCAGAAGACACGGCAGAAGCACTCGGCGGCGTATTTGCTCGCCGCATACGGCGACACAGGGTGTACTGGGCTCTCCTCTCGGAAAGGCGCGGCGATGTCCCCGTATATCTCGCTGGTTCCCATGTTCACAAAGCGGTGATAACCGCTACCCTCGAGAGCTTGAAGAAGATTGACAGTGCCCTGGAGATTCGCCTGGACGCACTCATCAACGCGGTGCCACGACTTTCCTACATGTGTGTAGGCACCGAGATGAAAGATGTGCGACGGCGCCACAGTCTCGACAAGTGCCTCGACCGCACCTCGATCAGTCAAGTTAGCCTCGTGGAGCTTTATCCGGTCACGTAAGTCCCCCAGCCGTACCGGATACACACTCGAGGTGGCGCTGGTAAGGGCATGGACCTCGGTACCGTCTGCCACCAGACGACGTACGAGATGAGAGCCGATAAACCCTGTTCCTCCCGTAACGAGAGCGCGTGCTCCAACAGGTAACGAGGACGACGCGGCGGAGGGTGGCTCGCTCATGAAAGTCTCCCATTCCACGTGGCCGCTCCCAACCACGGTGGAGGTCCGTCGGCACAGAGGGCACTCAACTCCAGGGCATCCTTGTATGTATCCATCGAGCGCCAGAAACCTTTGTGTCTGAATGCGAAAAGCTCCTCGGCCGACCCGAGAGCGGGAAGGATCCCACGTTCAAGGTCTTCGTCCTCAAACCACTCTGCGGCCCTTTCGTCGAACACGAAGAACCCCACGTTGATCCAGTGGTCCTGCAGCACTGGCTTCTCTCTGAATCGTTTGACTTGCCCATCAGATCCGCTCTCGATCGTCCCGTATTGCGACGGGAGCGGGACCGTAGTGAGCGTTGCTGATCCTGGGTGTGAACGGTGGAAATCCAGAAGCTTGCCCAGATCGATGTCTCCCAGACCATCGGCGTAAGTCACGAAGAACGTGTCTCCCATGTGCGGCGCGCACTGTGTGACTCGACCTCCTGTATTCGTGTCCTCCCCCGTGTCTCGGACATCCACCCGCCACTCCCTGGGCAAGGTCGCTGCGAAGCCTTCGATGAGCTCCGCTTTGAAGCCTGCGGCGAGCACGAAATCAGTGAACCCTTGGCGTGCGTAAATCTCCATCACCTGACCCAACACCGGTCGGCCGGCGACCTCGAGAAGGGGTTTTGGCACTTCGAGCGTCCGCGGATACGCACGGGTTCCCTTGCCTCCACACAAAATCAGAGTACGCAATGTGGCTTCCTCGAATATTCTGCCGCGTCGCCATCGAATCGGCACAGGTTTACACGTCTAATGTAACCACGTGGACGCAGGCAGCCCGGACGTCTGTATATATGTGGCGAGCGCTAACACGAATCCAGCGACCGAGCTGTGCATTCGCACCATTCATCGTCACGCCGGATACCCGTTTGAACTCGTCGTAGGGGATGGCGCCTCCCAGGACGGGTCGCTCCAGGTGCTACGTGACCTTGCAGGGCGTGGCTGGTTGCAGCTTCAGGAGGCAACTGGCTGGCGGCAGCACACTGAATGGCTCGATGAGTGGCTTGCCTCGTGCGACCGCCGATATGCCGTATTCGTCGACTCTGACGTCGCGTTCCTCCAGGAAGGCTGGTTACGCGACCTCGTGGCCACCGCTCGGTCGACCGAGGCGGCGCTAGTTTGCGCCGAACTAGGCCCCGAGATCCCAAACCACCCATTACCCGGATCTGCCAAACCAGTTCGCCTTGCAGCTCGACCAAGTGCTCACCTCCTGCTGCTCGATGTGCTTCAGGTCAAGAGCCTCGGAACGAGCTTCGCTCCATCGATCGAGGAGGCTGACGTTCCCGAAGGACTCATCTCGCACGATGCGGTAGCCAAATTTTTCATCGACCTTCAGCGAAAGGGCCTGCACTACGAAGTAATGCAACCGGCGTTCACCGCCAAGTTCAGACATTGGGGTGGCCTTTCCTGGCGCAGCCGCAAGCTCTGGCCCGACTTCTGGCCTGGGTGGGACCTCGTGAAGATACTGACAAAGATCAGGATCACCTTACGCATTTATCGTAGGAGATGGCCTTCGCCTTCCCAGTACTGCGTTACCCCACATCATCTGAAGGCAGACGATGCCAGCGCCCGATCAAAGATCAGTACGCCCCATAGCTGCTAATCACGACCCAGAGAGTGCGGAACAAGATCCGAAGGTCGAGGCCGAGCGACCAACAGTTGACGTAGAGGTGGTCCAAGCGGCACATCTCGGCAAACGGCAGTTCGTTACGTCCCGACACCTGCCACATACCGGTGATCCCGGGCCTGACTGAATAACGGCGGAGCGCCCATCCGTCGATCGTGGCGGCGTCTTTGAGCATGAAGGGCCTCGGACCTACCAAGGCCATGTCACCGAGCAGAACATTCAACAACTGCGGGAGTTCATCAATACTCTTGCGCCGAAGAAACCTGCCGACAGGGGTCAGTCGAGGGTCGTTCTTCAGCTTCGGGAAGGGTCCTGTCACCGACTCGCCTTCGGGTGTCAGTGGGCTGATATCGGCCTGCTGGACATGCATGGTCCGGAACTTCAACATCGCGAATTGCCGACCGTTGTGACCCACTCGAATCTGCCGGAAGAGCACCGGCCCCGGGGAGGTGAGGCGAATAGCAAGAGCAATGACAATGAAGAACGGTGCAAGAACCAACATCGCAAGTCCCGCGACGAGGACGTCCGTCGTCCGCTTCACGGTCCGCGGCCACCAACCAAAGGTTGCAGGAGCGATGTTTAGGCCCGCAATACCCGAACCGAGCTCATGCATCTTTGCGCTTGCCGGCAGCACCTCGAAGAGCCGAGGAATGACGGTAATGGGCAGCCGTCCTTCGAGAGGCCTCAGGGCCTGGATGATCTCGTCCGGCTGGCTACGGGTGAACGCCACTACGACATGACTCACGCTCTCCACCGCGCAAATATCCGAGAGGACGCGCAGCGGTCCAAGACAAAGCGACGGATCCACGGGGTCGTCGTCGACATAACCCACGACCCTCACATTCGGCGACTGAGCCATCTGATCCGCGACGCGGTCTGCAACAACCCCGCTGCCCACAATCAGCACCCTGTGGACGCGACCTTCTTGAGTTCCCCGCAATTTGTGATAAGTGACCCGTGCTCCAGCAACACCGGTCAAGCTCAGAAGGCACATCCCGAGCACCGAATCCAGAGCAGGTGGATAGATACTCAAGACGGCAAACGCTGCCTGCCACACGGCGAGGACCACGAGCCCCCCTGCCGCAAGTGGTAGCGCGAGGACATGAACCTGGTCAGAGAAAACAGGGCGCCCCAACGAAGGACGCCGTGTCGAGGTGAGGATGGCTGCCAGCAATGGGATGACCACGGCCAACCGCCCGAACGTAGCCACAAAAGCCAGGGCCGGCGACGGTGACAGGTGACCTATCGCGTGATACACAGAACAAACGAGAGCGACCGAGAGCGCAGCAGCGGTCAGGCCGACGTAGTCGACTATCAGGTCCGTGGGGCCGAGACCGGAGCGTTCGACCAAGTAGCGGCTCGCGGGATCGAGCGCTTCCACGGTAACTTGAGGCAGTGCCTCGGTACCCACGGCACTTAGGGCCGGCCCTGAGTTCAGTGAATCCGACCGAGAGAGGTTTCTAGGTACGACGCGAGCCGGACGTGCGACCGGCTCCCCGGGTGCCGGACTTTCCATGGACATCAGACCCACGTCACCCCCGCCTTCACTAGCTGTGTCTGGCCGACGTCGGTACATAACCCTTCCGATCACCTTTGAGTGTTCGGATTGTGCAGCCAGGCCTCTTTCCTGCCTCTTCCCAGCTGAACACTGCTAGTGCTTCCCCTCCGCCAAGACTCGCCCGCCACGGTGGTATAACTCTCTCCCGGTGCCCTCCTTGCGCCACCGGAAGTCCCAGCGGGCGACCCAACGCCAGGAGGCAATTCCACGCTTGAATTCCCTGGTACAGGACTCTTCCGAGTCGGAATGCCCAAACCCCAGAGGATCGTAACCAGGGGGACCCGAGGCTCGATAGTGACGAATTGTGTTCCGCAGAGACGCAGTGGACTCTTCATGTCGCTGCTCGGTGATGGGCCCTAGGGGATTATCTTTGTTTAACCGCCTAGCGATCTCCTTAAAGAACGGTCCTGGAACCGACTCTTCCGACGTGGACGATGTTCAGGACAATGTTGTCCTCTCCCAGGAATCGACTCACTCTTTCACCGGTTTGCCGTCGCCGACCGTCTCGGTGGTAGTGGCGACGCGTGATCGTGCCGAGTTCCTCGATGGGCTGTTGTCAGCCTTGGAAAATCAGACCTTTAGCAATGCGCGTTTCGAAGTCCTTGTCGTGGACGACGGGTCCCAGGACCAGACTTGGGAGACCCTCGTAGGCAGAGTGAAGAGCTCTGGCCTCCGCCTTTCGGCAATTCGTCTCTCTCGTAGCTTGGGGCAAGGAACAGCGAGAAATGTCGGAATCGAAAGCGGACGAGCACAAATTGTCGCCTTCACTGATGACGACTGTGTCCCCGAACCTGCGTGGCTCGAAAAGCTGGTTTCGCGCTTCTTCGACGATTCCGAAACAGGGATCCCCGCCATGGTCGTGCAGGGACGGACCCTCCCCTGGGCCGATGACACAGATGGCTCCGGTCCTTGGGCGCGGACACTGTGGATCCTCGGACCCACATGGCTATTTGAGACCTGCAACATCGCTTATCGCCGAACCGACATCGAGCAAGCAGGGGGTTTTGCGCGCCGCAACGAAGCTCCAACGGACAAGGCCGGAAAGCTTGTGGGTGAAGATGCCCTGCTGGGTTGGGAAGTCGTCGGACGAGGCGTCGGACTCGTATTCGAATGCGACGCTGTGACTTATCACCGTCACATGCCTGCGTCATACGTTGAGTGGGTGCTCAATCATCGTGGAATGGCAGTATTTCCTGCGCTGACGAGGCTAAATCCACTGGCGCGGAGGGCGATGTGGGCCGACTGGTTCCTTGCTCGCCGGACTGCGGCGTTTGACCTCGCACTTGCGGGAACCGTGCTGTGGGTCTTGAACGGCCGTAGGCGGTGGCTCGCAGCCTTGATTCCTTGGATGTGGATGGCACTCCCGGAAGCCTCTCATCGTGGAGGAAGGAATCCAATGGTCCGCCTTTTGCAGTTGGCAATCGGAGACTTCTTCGGTTTCGCGTCGCTCGTCGGTGGCAGTATTCGCTCGCGCACGATCGTGCTCTGAGAACGGCAAATAGGAGGAACGCTAAGAGTGGAAGACTTGCGAGAAGCGGTCGCGAGGTATTCCTGGTATCACACCATCGATCTGGGTGACGGCATCGCAACGAATGGAATGTTCGACCATCGAGGTTCCGAGGCCCGTCATGGACTTCCGGCAGACCTATCCGGCAAGCGCTGCCTCGATGTGGGAACCATGGATGGGTTCTGGGCCTTCGCAATGGAACAACGTGGCGCGAACGAGGTTGTCGCAGTCGACATCGACGACGCCGAGGAACTGGACTGGCCGGCGAGTCTTCGCAAGCGTACGGATAAGAAGCTCGACGAGACGAAGGGCGCTCGTTTCGAGCTCGTAAGGTCGCGTCTTGGATCGTCCGTACATCGTAAATTGGGGTCGGTGTATCGATTGAGTCCGACAGATCTCGGCGAGTTCGACTTCGTCTTCTGCGGAGACATGCTGGTTCATCTGAAAGATCCTGCGACAGCAGTCGAGAAAATCCGTTCGGTTTGTCGTGGGACCGCGCTAATCACCAATCCCGTAAAGGAGTACTTTCCATACAGGCGCCGGCCGCTCGCTCAGTTCGATGGCATCGATGAATTCGAGTGGTGGCTGCCCAATCGTGCCGCCCTTGAGCGGCTCCTTCGTGCGGCTGGGTTCAGAAGCGTGGTCACGGGCCCGGTGTTTGAATTACCCCCAACTCACGACCCCAGTTGGAAGGGACGACGGCGCTGGGTCCGAGGTGAGGTTTGACGCAATCTCTGCTCTGAATGTCCAGCGGTCGTTTTTCAAAATAGGAGGCTGCATTGTCCAGGCGAGGAGGGACCCGCCACTCGCCGCCGATATCCCTGCCGAGAGTCTTTTTTCTCCACGGTTATCCTGAACCGCATCCATCGCACGCGGAGCTCGCTAGCCGTCTTGGGGTTATCGCGACCGCCCCGGTAGCACCGAGGAACACGCGCGGGATGGTGGCGGCTTTTCATCAAGCACGGGTTCTCTCACTCAACAAGGATTGGGACGCTCTTCTGGCGGAATGGCCCTGTAGTGAGGTCGTCTTCCTCCGGCTGTTGGACCGGCAGCATCGCCGTCTGGTGAGACTCGACTCGAGCAATAGCTGTATTCGCATTGGCTCCCACAGGCTCCTTGGGCGGTGGCTGCGACGTCTGGAACTGCGCGCTTGGGACGGACTGATTGTGCTGAACGAAGAAGCTGAACGCGCCGTACGAACCCTAGTGAGTCCAAACACTGATGTTGTCCGTTGGACACCGAGCATTACGTCCGGCGATCCTTTCGGTGAGATCGTTTCCGATCAAAAGGGCCCGGTCATCTCTCTCATGCACGGCGGACCGCGATACCGGACACATTCAAAGGGAATCGACCGGGTCGCGGCGGTCTCCAACCTCGGAAAGCACGAAGGTCGGGGTCCAGTGACTGTATACGGAGGTTGGAAGAAGCAGCAGAAAGCACCGTTCCAGGATGCTGTGGTATTCGGCGGCGTTCGCCCGTCGCAGGAAGCGTTACGAGGCGCATCCATCCTTCTTCATCTTTCGAGGATTGATGCCTTTCCTGTTGCAATTGTTGAAGCAATGATGGCTGGCGTTCCACCAATCGTGGCGAGGGCGGGATCAGCCGTGCTCGTGAAGAATGTCGAACCTCGCCTGCTGGTGGAAGATGAAGGTTCAGCCGTCGAGGCCGTTCGCTGGATCCTGGCCCTGCCTGCATACGAATATCACGAACTATGCGGACGATTACGGGAGGAAGCCCTACGTTATGTTGACTCGACGCAAAGACCTGAACATATTGCTGGCGTTCAATGGGCGCTTAACTGCTCCGAACCGGTGTTGAGAGGTGTCTGGAGACCGGTTCCACTGCAGAGCCGGGTTCCGAGGCGACCGGAGACTGCTCACCGCCTTGCGGGACCTGGTGAAGCTTCTGCTGACGTGCCTATCCGCGCACCCTCTCAACAGACTCCGTTATCAACCCGCGAGGCTTAAATAGTTTGCGTTATGTTGGTAGACGCGCACCGACTTTACATAGACGTTGTCTGGGACCTGCGGGTTCGGATGCCACGAAGCGATTGCAAGATCGAGTATCAGATACATGGGGCCGCTATAGATGTTCGTTGAGTAGCTTCCGGTCTTCACCCCGTCTTCAAAGAAGGTCGCTACACCAGGCTCCCAGTCAACTGCATATGTGTGCCATGAGCCGCTCGGGTTGCTGATTGGTGGGATAATGCCGTAGCCGTTTGCATTGGAATATTCGTTTTGCGGATCCCACCAATAATTCTGCTCCGGATTTAATCCTCCGCCGCCCCATTGCTCTGCTATGTCGAACTCCGGCGGCCCATTGTTGGGACCCCCCGACGGGAGCATCCAGAACGCAGGCCATGAATCATTTCCCTTGGAAAACCAGATCGTCGCTTCGACGAAACCGTATGTGAAATCGAACTTTCCATGGGTCTGTATGAAGCATGAGTTGTACGGGTGGTTCGGGTCAGAAGGCGAGCTCGGCACGCTGAGTTCCAGATCTAGTTCGGCATTTTGGACAATGCAGTTCTGCGGCGATGCATCCTTCTCCGCTGTGCAGGAGACCCCACTGCTTTCGTAGCAATAGTTCCATTTTGATGTGTCAAGGTTGTTGCCGCTGAATTCGTCGTCGAAGACCATGGTCCATGGACCAGGCGGCATTGGCGTGGTTGTTATGTTGGCTGTCGGTGGCGGCAATGGCTTGCTTGTTGTGGCAGGGGCCTTCGTGGCAGGGGCCTTCGTAGCAGTGGTATTGGCAGTGGTACTCGTCGGCCTTGCCGGCGGGTCCGTGGTCGCTCTAGTGGTTGTAGTCGTATAGTTGCGCGCGACAAATTCCCCGGAATTGGGGCGGTATGTGAGCTGACTGTGCTTTTCGCTGGATCTGCCATTGCCGTTTGACCCCAGCTCAATCGTAAGCAGGGGCACAAGCACTAAGGCTGCCGCAGCTGCTGGTATAGCTACGCGCCTGACCATCTTGGCGTGGTTCACCACTAACTCGATTGGGAGCCCCTTCCTCAATGGGTCTGTCTCGACGCTCGGTGCTTTCGCCCGCTGGCAAGGAGAAGAGGCGAGGCCGATAGGTTGCGCGCGAGTTTTGATTCTTTTGTGACTGCCCGACACACTCGCACTCTTCGTGGTTGACCTGCTACAAAAATGCGTTCTTAAGTGCCTCTATGTGCAAATAAGGGCGAGCCTGGCAAGGCGCACCTTTGGCGGAGTGCAGGCACGCGAATAACGGCCGACCCACTCCCCGCAGGGTGACGTCCCCCGAGTCGTGTAGATGCGACCTTCGACTGCGAGGCCCTAGGCGCGCTCCGCCCCAAAAGACACAGGTGGGGTCGGACTCGAGTTCCTCAATGATCACGTCGAGGGTCGGCTTGGGCTCCGAGTTGAAAGTACAGCGTTCATCCGCGATATCGATGCGGACCACGTCTGGATGAGAGTCCGGGCAGCGCCGTTTGCCGAAGCGTCAGAGCGTCTCGATGTCGAGCTCGAGTGCAGCGACTAGGTCGTCGGCCTTCTTCGTGGAACCCCGTGCATGTAGCTTCCATCCACCGCGAACAACGTCAGCGTGATCGGGAGTCGAATCTGCGCCTTGGACGGCCCAAATGCCACTCGCCCAGAAGGCATTCTGCGCGGATCGCAGCGCGTCACAGCGATCTACCGGTGGCTTTGAGTAATAGCGTTCAATTCGAACGTCCACCTAAGTATTCGATGTCAATACCTTAAATCGCGTTCCCCACCACCGGCTGGCTCAATTGCATCGTGCCTGTCGACCCGTAGAAGCCGGCGTCGCCGAAGCTGAACACACCACCGTCAGAGGCGACCATCCAGTAGCCGTTGCCGTCCGGCGTCGCGGCAATTCCCACGATCGGCTTGTTCAGGTGCATAGCGCCTGTCGACCCGTAGAAGCCCGCGTCGCCGAAGCTGAACACACCACCGTCAGAGGCGACCATCCAGTAGCCGTTGCCGTCTGGGGTGGCGGCAATTCCCACGATTGGCTTGGTCAAGTGCATCGTTCCGGTCGATCCGTAGAAGCCCGCGTCGCCGAAGCTGAACACACCACCGTCAGAGGCGACCATCCAGTAGCCGTTGCCGTCTGGCGTGGCGGCAATTCCCACGATCGGCTTGGTCAGGTGCATCGTTCCGGTCGATCCGTAGAAGCCCGCGTCGCCGAAGCTGAACACACCACCGTCAGAGGCGACCATCCAGTAGCCGTTGCCGTCTGGCGTCGCGGCAATTCCCACGATCGGCTTGTTCAGGTGCATAGCGCCTGTCGACCCGTAGAAGCCCGCGTCGCCGAAGCTGAACACACCACCGTCAGAGGCGACCATCCAGTAGCCGTTGCCGTCTGGCGTCGCGGCCATTCCCACGATCGGCTTGTTCAGGTGCATCGCGCCTGTCGACCCGTAGAAGCCCGCGTCGCCGAAGCTGAACACACCACCGTCAGAGGCGACCATCCAGTAGCCGTTGCCGTCTGGCGTCGCGGCTGGGGCGGCGGCGCTCGGAGCGGCCGGACTCTGCCCAATTGTCGTCGTGCCGAGGGGGAACGAGGTGGGCGCCAATTTTCCTGGTGGCGTCGTGGTTTCCGTCGTGCTCGAATTGGAAGGCGGCTGCGAAGTCGTGGTGGTTGTCATGCTCGGCTGAGTGGTCGTCGTCGTGGTCGTTGTGGTGGTGGTTGTCGGGGTCGAGGCGGTTGTCGCTGGTGCGCTACATGGCGAGAGACCGGACGCTGCAGCAGCCAACGCACACAGCACCGGCATTCCCGACGCATGGGCCTCGGCCGTGCCGTCGTGGAGCCAATAAGCCAGTTCCCACTGGCTTAGGTTCTGGTCTTCCCACGCGAAGGCCGACCAACCCCAGCCATGTGCTTCGGCGAAAGCGATCAGCTTCGAGGTGTAGGTGCCGTCGTACCAGCTTTGCCATCCAAACTCTGTGACCATTACGGGCAGCGACGCCGAGATTCCCACCCAGTTGTCGAGAATGGGCGATGGATCGGTGCTGGAGCTGATGTAGGCGTGGACCGCATAGACGATGTTCGAGCCAGTCACCAATGTCGCAGGGACATCGTTCGCCCAGTCAGTTCCGCCTATGAAGACCAAGTTCTGAGCGCCAGTGGACCGCACGACGTTGTAGAGCTGTTGCATCCCGGCAGTCTGATATGTCTGGTACGGCGCGTAGACATCGGTCGTCGTTCCACCGTTGAGCCAAACGGAGTCAGATATGTCATGCGGTTCGTTGTAGAGGTCGAAAGCCACAAGTGGGTTAGGGGCATATCGTGACGCAACTTCACTCCAAAAGGTTGGAGCTTGAGCTTCGTCCGCCATGTTGTGCTCGGTACCCGTCTCGCACCCGCCGACAGTGTTGGTGTGCAGATCGAGCAGAGCGACCATGCCTAGTGAGGTGATCCAGTTGACTACCTGGTCGATCTTCGTTGCGTACGTCGCATCGTAATCGCAGTTCGAAGATAGCCAGAACTGCTCCCCTAGGGGCAGCCGAATAAAGTTGGCACCCCACGCTTTGGCCTCTTCAACCGCCTGTTGGGTGACTGCCGTGGTCTCCGGGTTTTCCTCAAGACCGGTTAAAACGACTCCCCGCAGTGTTACACGTTTACCGCTTCCGTCGATGAGCTGATTCCCCGATGTATGAAGGGGGCCGACGAGAGAGGTTGACTGATTTCCAGTTGCCCGTATCCAGGCGTTGTCGAAGTACACCTCGGCCCCAGGAATGGGCGAGACAACCCGTAAGTACAGAGAGACCGATACGGTCCCGGAGGGGGCGATCTCCGCATCGGGCGCAACCTGCGTCCAGCTGCCGGTCACAGCCTGGGTCTCAGAACCCCAGATCCCGGTTATATCGTTCCCCGAAGAGTCGTAGAAGGCTAGGAGCGGTTGTACCTCTTCGTCGAGAGTGGCCGCTTCCATCGAGAAACCCGCTGTGTACAGCATGCCAGGGGTCGCAGGAGTGAGACCGCCGGTCGTTGGAGATCCGGAATTCGCGTAGGCGGACGTCGTCCCCGTAGCGATTACCCCTAGACCGCCGGCACCGCCACCCGCTCGCGGCGCCCAGACGAGATCAGAGTCCGTCCCCACCCAGCCTCCGATGGAATTCTCGAAGGTCGCTTGGTCCCCTAATAGGAGATTGGCCGGCACACTGTTTGTTACATCCACCTTCGCCGCTCCGGTCAAGCCACGGTTCGTGGCTGCCGTTGTCACACCAAGTACAACGCTGAATGTAAGGACAGCAACGCTCCAGCGGGGTGCCCAAAGGGACACCCGGGCAGCCCTGTTCGCAGGCCGCGGGTCACGATCGCCTCCACCCACGCTCCATGCATCGGCAAATGAGTATGGGTTCTTGATCTTCGACATTTATGGGGATCACCTGTAAAGGCGCGCACGCATCCCCGAACGCTCCACACAAGAAGCCGCCCACCTGCCCGTTTTCGGATGTGGACCTGAAAGAAGGGGACTCGGCAGCTGCCACCCTCGACCTCGTTTGGGAGATCGCCCGGCCGATGCCAAGGGTCGAGCAGGTCAGCGAGTTTGTATCCGCTGGAGCTGACATGAGAATCGTCCAGCGCCTGGCCACCGACCACGGGCTTGGGCCCATGCTTTGGCGCGCTATCAGCGCGGCGGGATGCACTCCGTCTTTGGGTGCAGGAGCCGAGACGCTCGAATCGGAGGCCAATCTCTGGCGAATGTTGTCTCGGGTGGTGGTTCCACAGGCATTGGAGCTCTCAGTAGGCCTCCTGGGAGCTGCGGGGTTCGAGCCGGTCGTTTGGAAGGGACCCTCGATTTCCGCCCGCTACCCGGAGCCGTGGATGCGCCCAATGGTCGATGTCGATCTCTTACTGCCTGAGAATCAGCACGCAGATGCGGTCCTCGCTTTACAGCACGGGGGTTGGTCGGTGACACGGGAGGTTGACCGGGTCCACTACGACACTGTTCTTATCCACCCAGCGATCCCCGGATTGGCCTTGGAACTTCATTGCGGCACCGATCTGTGGTGGGAACGAAGTACGCGTATGACCCTGGACGGTTTATGGCAACGACGGCGGTCAGTAGAGCTCTTTGGCCTCCCGACTTTCGGTCTTCCCACCGAGGTCGAGCTCATCTCTCTTGCTACACATGCTGGCAAACCGTTTCATTGTTTCGGCCGTCTCGTGTGGACCACCGACCTTGTGGTGGTCGTCGAATCAACTCGTCCGCACGGACTGGACTGGGACCTCGTCGACTACCTCGCTCGAGAGTGGAAGTGTCAATCCGTGTTGGCGGCAGGACTGGCCCAAGCACGTCGCCTGGGAGCCGAGTGCCCAGACCACCTCAGCCGTTTACCCGGTTCGTCAATCCGTAGAAGAGCCCTGAAATCGCTGATCGACGACCAATGGCCACTAATTTCTGCAGACCCCGGGGTTCGCCGACGTCTTCGCTACGCGCTAGCCGATAGCGCTGGTCCGCGCGTTCGCCTGTTCCTAGGAGCACCAACGCCGTTCACGCCCCTGCGTCGGTGGCCCGCCATGTACGCCAGGTTGTTGCCAGCTGCGGTCAGGCGCGGATGGAGGCTATACCGCGGTCGTTCGGATCCTTCGGACAAAGAGGAAACCCGGCAAACCATCGCGGCTAGAGACTGATAAGACTCGCCGCCGATGCAGGCGCCGTCGACCTCGCCAGTTAGGAAGGTCGGTTTGTGCTCGTGGTGCCGTTTGCCCCAAACGACGGTGGACTACAGGGTTTCCTTACAGTGGCGGCAGCAGCCAGGGCACATAGGACGGGACTACCCGAGGGGTTCGGTTCTGCCGTACCGTCACTTAGCCAGTGCGCAAGGTTGAAGGCCCCCCCATTCTGGTCCTGCCACGCAAAACTCGCCCATCCCCACCTGTGGGTCTGAGCGAACGAAATGACGTTCGCGTTGTAGGTTCCATCACCGGATCCGGGCCATCCAAACTCGGTGACCGCGACAGGCACGCGTTTTCGAAAGCTCAACCCACGGAGACAGACCTGGGATTGGATTATAGGGATTGGGATTGGTGCAAGACGAGGGGTCATTGCCCACGCACGTGTAGTAGTGGGCGGCATAAACGATGTTCGCACCGTTCACTAACTGTGTCGGCGGGCTATTTGCCCAGTCATCGCCGCTTATGAATACGAGATTGGTAGCTCCCGTCGCCCGCACAGCGTCGTAAAGCTGCTGCATCCCTGCGGTCTTGTAGGCCTGACGTGGCACGTAAACATCCGTGGTGGTGCCGCCGTTGAGCCATGTTGATTGCGAGATGTCGTGAGGCTCGTTGTACAGATCGAATGCCACCAATCGGTTCGACTCAAAGTGCGATGCAACCTGACTCCAGAACTCCGGTGCCTGGGCTTCATCGGCCATGTTGTGCGTATTTCCGGGCTCGCAGCCATCCACAGTGTTGGTATGGAGGTCCAAAAGTGCGACCATGCCGAGAGACGTGATCCACTGGACAGCCTGATCCACTGCAGACTCGTACCCTGGCAGGTAATCGCAATTCGATGTCAGCCAATATTGTTCACCTAGAGGAAGACGAACAAAGTTTGCTCCCCAAGCCTTGGCCTGCTCCACTGCTTGCTGCGTTACATCGCTGTATGTCGGGAGCTCTGTCTCGAGGCCTTCTAACACGACACCTCGGAGAACGGTTGGATTTCCCTTGGCGTCAAGCACTCTGTTTCCAGAGGTGTGAAGAGGACCTGCAACGGCGGGGGCCCTATAAGACGTCTCTTTTATCCATGCGTCGTCGAGGTAAAGCTCTGCACCAGGCCGCGGATCAATTACGGTCATCGCAAGCGCCACAAAGGCGGAATTGCTTGGTGCAACGGCGGCTTGGGGTGCAGCATCGATCCAGGATCCAGTATTGGCCGATGTGATCGAGCCGAAGACCGCGGTGATGCCGATCCCTTGGGAGTCGTAGAACGCAATCACTGGTTGTATCTTCAACTTGTTGGATAAGGCTTTCACGCCCGCAGAGGCGGCATACACATGCCCTGGCTTCGCCGCCGTGAGCCCGCCGTCAGCCTTAGAACCCGATACTGCCCAAGCAGTACTCGAACCGGTGGCGCTGACGCCCAATGCACCCTTCACCCCGTTACCTGCATCTGGTATCCAACTCAATTTGGCTTCGACACCGATCCAGCCGCCGGTCGACTTGGTGAAGGTCGATTGATCTCTCGTCAATAGATTTCTAGCCGTCGTAGTCACGCTTTGATGGACGCCCCACGACCACGTCTCGCCCAGCGTTAAGGCCGTCGCTCCGACGCCGACGGCCAAGCAGAGCGCCAATAGGGCAAGGCCAATACGACGTCCACGGAAGCTGGATCCCATGATTGGCGAACCTCGCGGACCACGAGGAAGACGACGAATGCGCCATGGATTGCCGGTTGTCCCTTTGAGAAAATTCGGCGTGCGATTGTCCGATGGCGGCGGCTTAGAAGCTGCCAAAAGTGATTTCCTCAACTCTGGCGCAGGCGATAGGCAAAGCCAACCTTCCGTTGTATGAAGAGAACTTACAATGCACTTCTCTCTTGACGCGTTCAGCTAGGATCCGTGGCCCATACGTGCGCGCTTTTTCGTGACTACGGACCCTCCATGGCACACACTCCGCTCGGGCATGTTGGGGTCAAGGCGGACTGGTCCCATTTGATAAATCTGCCACGTCGGCATCGAGATTGGGTAGCAGGGGGTACTTGCTCCCGCCTCGAACCTAATGCAGTTATCGTCCAGGTTCTCCCGGGCAGGTGCCACCGCCGATATTCGAGCGCCCTCACAGCGGTATTGGGGCGAACCGGTGCTGAGATCGCCTTTCACGGACGCCTCCCTTGCTAAACAAATATCTCACTCGAACGGTTAGATCATGCTGCAACGTCGGCGCGGAGCGTGATGCCGAAGACGCGTCTTACCGGCGGACGCATGGTTCGGAAGGTAGCGGAAACCATGTCGACTTTGAACAGATCGCACTTCTTCACGATCGACACTTCTCCGACCGAGGACGAAGTGGCTGACCCGCTGCTGCTGCTCCACGGCTTCCAACCTGCTTCTTCGACTTCCATCTTGTGCCCCGAACATGCGCGACGAATCGCACTGAAAGCCCTCACGGTAACCCGCGGTGAATCCTTACAAGCTACAAGACGGGCGTACAGAGAGCACGTGTGCTGATCAAACGGAGCAACGGCCCTAGGAGGTACCCTGCTCTCGTGCATGAATCCTCCTTCGAGAAGATGCGAGCGTTCCGAGACCAATACCTCATTGGTCACTCTGGAGTGCTCAGAATCCTGGACGTTGGGATCGCGCTCCGAGGAGGGGGGGCGGTCGTATCGCGACCTCTTCGACGCGTCGACATCTGAGTACACCGGTCTTGATCTCGAGTCAGGTCCCAATGTCGATATCGTTCCGGCTGACCCGTTCCATTGGACGGAAATTCCGACGAATAGCTTCGATGTCGTGATCTCTGGGCAGACCTTTGAGCACAACCCGTTCTTTTGGATTACTGGCGCAGAAATTGCCCGCGTCCTTCGTCCCGGAGGACTTGTTGCAATCGTTGCTCCTTCGAAGGGTCCCATCCATTGTTGTCCCCTCGATTGTTGGCGCTTCTATCCCGATTCGTGGGCTGCCCTTTGCGCGTATGTAGGACTGGAATTGCTGGAGGTGTTCTCGGAATCGGGGTCATGGCGCTTCGTGATGCCCTCCCTTGAGTGGGGTGACATCATGATGATCGGTAGCAAGCCGAACCTGACGGACGAAGTTGAATCGAAAGCCTTCTATAGCCGACTGGAGGCGATCGTCGCGACGGGGAGGGGATTGCCGACTGGTTCGGTCGGGGCCGGGAGGGCTGGGGCTGAGTACCAACAGACGCATGTTCTCCCTACACGCTCGATGATTTGGCACCTGGGATACGTCATGAAGAAAAGCCCATCCTCATCTCAAAGAACGGTGGCCGCTATATCCGATTCGTCTTCGGCTTGCGAGTCGAAACGGTCGCCTCGCGATTGAGCGGGGAGCGGCTCGCAGGACCATAAGTGGTCAGCGCGAAGCTTGACCAGGCATAACCACCACACCGCGCGCGAGACCGCGCGTTCGAGCGGCATCACCGAAGGGTGGGGGGCCATGGTGAAATGCCCCTTCGGCTCGAGAGCGGCTTTCCGCAGCCCGAGGTCCCAGGTCACATCGAGGGGAGGGTCATGAAGGACGGTTCATGCGGGTGGGAGACGTCGACTACTCGCTCCACCAGCCAAATCAGCTGCCGCGGGCAGGGAGCGGTCAGACGAGGATCGCCCCTACCTGGCCCCCACCCTGATCCGATAGAGGCTCCCAGCCTTTGATTCCAAAAAGTTAAGCGCTTCCGATTCCGTGAAAGCCCTCGAAGGCCTGAAGTTCTATCGCTGCATGGAACGATCCACGGAGGGCCGGATCTCGTTTCAACTCCGAACGTCGAAAAACAAATGTAACGCACGAAACACGGTTCGCCCCCGTTACCCAAAGCGTGATTCCGGGCGAGGGTCGACATTCCAGCACGCCACGCTGCCGCCTCCCGCGAGGCTTCGGTTCTTATTTCCGAAGGTGCACTCTTTTCGGCCTTGCCTGCTCCCTTCTCGTCGCAGTGGCAACGACGCTCACGCCAGAGTTCCTTTCGGGTGGTGTCGTTGCTGCGAGCAGTACGAGCCAGGGAAATCTCCTCTCTAGTAATCAATCCGACTTCCTCACCTCGACCGGGAGCTGGAGCCCGATCAATTCCAACCTCTCGCGGGTGAACACCCAGGGCGACGGCAATCCGGGATCGCTGGGCCTGGCCGCCATCAACTCGAACAACGCGGAAGCAGTGTCAGGATCCTCCTCGACTGGCGGGTTCGTAGCGGCGAGCCCCGGGCTCATCTATACGGGCTCGGCGGACTCCAAAGCGGCTGGTCCAACGTCGTGGGTGGAGGCGGACCTGTCCTTTTACAACTCCTCAAAACAACAAATCACGACCGTGTCCGGGCCTTTCACCCCAACCTCGACAAGCAGCTGGGTTGAGGCGACTTCGGCATCAGCCCTTGCACCTCCAGATACCGCGTACGTCGTGCTTGGCTTGGTCCTTGTCAACCCTCAGCCGGGACAGGAGGTCTACTTCGACAACGCCTGGATCAAGCAGACCGTCGACCAAGTTCCCTCGGTGAATGGCCCCTTGCACACGTCGGGCAACGAGATTCTCGATGCAAGCGGCAAGCCGATCATCTTGCGCGGTGTGGTTCTCGATGGATTGGAGAACACAGGTAGCTTTGGCAACGTAAACCAGCAGGCGGTGACAGAGGCAAAGGCCTGGGGGGCCAACTTCGTACGGGTTCCGCTCGGTGAAGAGTACTGGCTATCATCCAACTGCGACTACATCGTCACCTACGAGCAAATGGTCGACAACGTCGTGACTTGGATCACTTCGCTTGGGATGGTCGCTCTCCTTGACCTGCATACAAACACGGTTGGGGGATGTGAGCACGGCTCCCCACACAACATGGCGGACGCCGCCCAGGCGCCTACTTTCTGGCAACAGGTCGCCTCGCGGTACATGTCCAATCCTCTCGTTGCTTTCGACGTTTACAACGAGCCACACGACATCTCGAATTCGGTGTGGCTCAATGGCGGTACGACTACCGACAGATACCCACCTAACCAGACGTATCAAGCTGCTGGAATGCAGCAGCTCTATAACGCGGTTCGTTCGACGGGTTCCAAGAACCTGGTTTTCGTGACCGGGACTGTGTGGGGGAATAACCCACCGCCCAGTCTTGTGAACGGGACAAACATCGTTTATGCCGCCCACTACTACACCTGCCCGGGCGTGGCGCCTCCATCGTGCAAAAACTCGAGCCCGAATGACCCCTCTCAGGCTCTCGGTGCGTGGGTGAAGCCATCAGCCTCGATTCCTGTAGCTGTTACCGAGTTCGGGTGGCCTAGCCAAGATGACGGGACGTACATCAACAACGTCATCGCCCTTGCTCGTGCGCACAACTGGTCATGGAGCGCTTTTGCCTGGTCGGCAAACGCTGGAGCGCAATTCAATCTCTCTTCCTGGACATCGGGAGGGGTTGCGGAGCCCTACCCCTCGGGGAGGCCGGTTCTCTGCCGTCTCGCGGCGTATGCCTCGGGCGCATATCCCTGTGCCGCTCCACCTAATTATTGAATGGAGCTTGTCTGACTACAGGGTGCCGGATGAACTCAGAGAACTACTTGGTTTCCAAGAACACTTCGTGGATGCCCATCGTTTTGGGTCGCCTCTCCTGGCGGGAGAGGTCGACAACATTGGAACATGAGTGAAGATGAATTTGTGATTGTTAGAGATGATCACGTTTTCGAAGTGCTCATGGCCGTAACAAGGTTTGTGACGCTTTCGTGGACATGGTGCAACTGGTAACCCTTCAGGAAGAACGAGCGGCCCGCTTCGCCGATCCGCCGAGCAAGTCCCTCATCGACCAGTACGTCTCGGCAGCTCTCAGCGAAGCCACCGACGTCGTCTGCAACGAGGGCTTCGTTGCCGGGTTCGAGGTCGAGCCCTTCGACACCGACACTCGTCGTTATGACGGGACGCCCGTAGGCCAACGCTTCGAGGATCTTAAGACGAGTTCCACCGCCAGTCATGAGTGGCACCACCACTGCTCGTGCGGACCGAACTTCCGAACCGACGTGCGCCACCTCGCCCACGATCTGCACGTTGGGAATGTTTTCGAGCGTGCCCATTCGCTTGTCATGCCTGCCTACCAGGCGAAGTTGAACTCCGGGCACCCAATCTCGCAGTCGGGGGAGCACTTCGTTTACGAACCATCGAGCACCGACGAGGTTCGGCTCGTAGGTGAATCGGGCGATCATCAGGAGAACAGGCTCTCTCGGCAGGCATCCGTCGTCGGGGCCCGGGTCTAGATATCCGTTTGGGACTACAGCGACGTTGTCGCCTGCAAGCCGGTCACGGTCGATCCGACTGCACACTGAGACAACGGAGGCCCTTTCGACGATCTTTCTCTGAAGACGTGCCCAGCACCACTGTTCACGGCTGTCACGGATCTCGCGAAGCAACCGGCGGATGGCGCCTGCGCCCGTGTCGAGAGTGCGATAGGGCCTACCAGTGGGTCGCTTCGACCTCGCGATCACGTGATCTTCCAGATTGTCGAGGTCTACTACTGCCGGTCCGAGGCCAAGGTGACCGAAGGCGGCATATGAGCCGGCGTGGCTGAACCAGACAACGTCGTAGGGAGGTCTTGCGAACGCCTGCAGCTCCCCTTCTGCCTCGTTCCACCTGCGCTGCACGATTCGATGCGGCAAGGGGCTGCTCACCACGTGTGCGAGGTATCGAAGGCTGCGATCCTGAAAGGGCACCCGGATGACTCGGCAGCGGCCCACGAAGCCTGGCAACTGCTGGACGCTCTCCTCCCCCGGGTAGGCGCACACGAACAGGTCGATCTCACCGAGGCTCGCCAAGCCGGAGAGCACGGAGGCGAAACGCAGGCGGTAGCCGTCACGAGTCGGCCAGGGAAACACATCACTGATCGCCAGAATCCTGAGACGGCTGACCCTGTCGCTCGTGGCTACGGAATGTGTGATTGTTTCGACCTCTGAGTCTGCCGACACGCGACCTATCGATCTCTGAAGTTAGGCCACAAACCAAGGTCCAGGTCAGTGAACTTTCTCATTAGCTGTTCGACGTCCTCGGCGTAGAGCTCTACCAGACGTTGCCGCACGTCCTCGTTGATGCCCTGACTTCTGTCCTCCGCGATTCGTGGACCCGCCTTTCGACACCTTGCGGCACGAACCGGGGGTTCAGCCCCAGAAACTCGTACGTCCGTGCCAGCTGTTGTTCAGGGCGCGCGACACACTGTTCGTATTGCAGGACCAGCAGCCGCTCCTCTGGGAACGTCCCCAGCCAGCTGTCCAGCAGGGACCGATAACGACCTCTCTCGACCGAACATGTCACGGTGGCGCTGTCCATCACTCCGTAAGAGCGCTCGTGCCATATCCCCGACCAGAAACGCTCCACTGGATCCCTGAGGATCGTCAACAATTTCGTGTTGGGGGCAGCCGTCGCCAAGAGCGGTGGTACCCAGGGGAAGAGCATGTAATCCGGTGTCCACTCACCTGCCAGCATTCCTGCTCTTCGTGGAAACGAACGGTGATACAGCTCGAGGTCACTTTCGCCGAATGGCGTGTGCCCGAAGCGGGTGAAAAAGTGCCGCTCCTTCCACAGGTCTCCCAGGTCATTGAATCGCCTGACGTCGGGGTGCTGGCAGATCAGGTCGTACCACCATGTCGACCCGCCTCGCTGAACCCCGATGCCGACGAAGTCGGGTGGTCCGCAGACCTCATCGGGTCCGGGCTCGGGAGGGGTGAGCACATAGTCGAACTCCCATGGCCGGTACTTGCCGAGTGCTCTTCGAACGGCGTTGCGGGCGGCCGGTGGAATTGCCTTACGTGCTCTCTTCGGCAACCGGCGAATCGCGCCTTGAAGTGCCATCGCGGCCATACGATCAATCAGCTCCTCTGCTTCTCGAAGCCTTTGCACCGATGACATGCGGTTCCGGGCGCCCCGATTCGGACATGTGAGCGGCATAACGATGCCATTCCGTGAGTGTGTTGGCTAGCAAATCGACCGTGAGCTCTGCTGCGGTGGCGCGTCCTCCTAGGACGATCTTTTCTCGCAAGTCGCTATCGTCGGCCATCCTTTTCAGCACGGCTACAAGAGCTTCGACATCTCCTGCCGAGAACGTCAGACAGTTTCCCCCATCGACGAGGAACTCCGCTGTCCCACCAACCGAGGTCGATACCACCGGCGTGCCACAGGCCATTGCTTCCAGAGGCACCAGGCCGAAAAACTCCTCTTGCGAGGCAAAGACCACTACATCAGCGGCCTCATAATGTCGCTTCAAATCGGACCTGTCGGAAGTCGTAAAGCTGACACGGTCAGCAACTTCGAGGTTCTTCGCCATCTGCTCCAACTCCGAGATGTACCCGGGGTCGCCTCGGCCGACGATGGTGAGGGTCGCCTCGAAAGGAAAGCGCGGAAGAGCCCGCACTATCGTTTCGATTCCCTTTTGAGGATGCACGCGTCCTACGTACAACACCCTCCATCGCCACGGTTCGGAGCGCAGTTCGAAGGAGAACTCCTCAGACGCGATGCCCGAGTAGACGACCGTGGAGTCCTCGAACTTCCAACCCGACCTGCGCTGCATCTCTCGCAAGAGGTACTCGCTCACGAAGCAGGCGGGTCCGATCGTATCGACGGGAGCTACACCGGTTGAGAGTCGAGTGACCGCTCTCACGATGCGTGCGAGGCGGGGACGCTTCGTCAAGGCTCGTGCCCAGGCATCGACCAAGGGACCGTAGACCGGCCACTCGTCGCAGATGACCAGGACGGTCGGCAGGTGGCGCTGACGGAGGATGCTGAGTAGGCCCATCGACATGAATCCCATGGCCCATACGGAGACGACATCCGGCTCGAATTCGTCGAGGGCCCGCTCGAGGCAACGTTCGTTGTGGCGTTCCCACAAGAGCCGCGACCGGGCGGGGGGATTGAGGAACCTGTGGTCCTCCCAGTAGATGCGTAGATCCCGCCACACCGTCTCGCGCTCATCCAAGGACGGCTCTGGCTCACCCTCGACGCGGATCTGACTGGTCAGGACGAGCACGTCGTCACCCGATTTCCGCCAATGATCCACCACGTCCATGCACGACCGCTCGTAGCCCCCATACGCGTGAGGCGGATACATGTTCGAGAGCACCAAGACCCGCATGCTCGGACGATTCTCGCAGAAGAGGACCCCCAGGTGGTTCTCCTGCGACACTGGCTTGATGGATGACCGTGCAGATCACATATCTGAAGAGCTAGCAACTGGCTGGGAAGCTCGTGGAGAACGTGTCGACCTGGGTGGGGCACACGTCTTCGTCATCGACATTCCCTCTGCAGGCGACGAGACGTCAGAGCCGTTGCTGATCTTGCACGGCTTTCCGACGTCGTCCTTCGACTTCCATCTGGTGGCCGATCAACTCGCAACCAACCGCAGAGTGCTCCTGCTGGACATGCTCGGATACGGCCTGTCCGACAAGCCCGACCGTGCATATCGGATCGAGGACCAAGCCGACATCGTGCAAGCATTCGTGACGAGGGCGCTCGGAACACCTCGACTTGCGATCCTCAGTCATGACATGGGTGACACGGTCGTCGGCGAGTTGCTCGCACGCCAGATCGAGGGACGCTGGGACGTCGAGATCACGCGACGCGTCGTGACGAACGGAAGCATCTACATCGACATGGCCCACCTGACCGACGGCCAGAGGTTCCTGCTGTCGCTGCCCGACGAGCGTCTGGCGACGTCTCTCGACCCGAGCGGTGAGACGATGGTTGGCGCCCTCGAAGGCACCTTCAGTTCCCACTCGTCCGTGCGGCGAGAGGATCTCCTCGTCGCATCGCGATTCATATCTCTCCGAGGTGGTGACCTCCTTCTCCCGCGCCTCGTCAGGTACATCGAAGACCGACGCAAGAAGGAAGCTCGCTACACGGGCGCCATAGAGGCACACCGGTCCCCTCTCGCAATCGTGTGGGGCACCGAAGACCCCATCGCGGTCGCCGCCATGGCGGACCGGCTCCATGGAGCAAGACCGGACTCCTCACTCATCCTTCTCGGCGGAGTCGGCCACTACCCGATGCTCGAGGCTCCCTGAGCTGTTCCTGCGGGCCGTCGAGGCGGGCCTTCACGTCTGACAATGGTGCAAGCCCCCGCCATCGCCTCTTGCCGATGTCAGAATGGTGGGCGTTTCGGACCGTGCTTCGTCCAAACTGGCGTTGGAGGCCGAAACGCCTCTTTCCAGCTCATTTTGGGCTTCGGCGGGCGGTGCTCCCCTGTTGCGCAAGGGGTGCAGCGAACAGAGGTTGGACGGATAGCTCGCCTGGCCGGGAACAGATCTTGCTCCAGGCAAAGACGGTTTGAAGGCATATCGCCTCGCGTGTGCACTGGCACCGCCCCTGTACGTTCTCAAGGAAGTGCTGCAAGCAGGATTAGAGCGTGTCGAGAGACTGGTGGGAGTCGTCGCTGCTCAGCGCCCGAGCAACGTTGCCATCAGCGAGGCCAATCAGCTCCTCTCCTACGAGGGCCTAGACCGGCGCTCGGCAGCCCTTAGCCGCGTGCCGAGCTCGCAAGGCGTCGAACCAGGAGCTTGGGTCGGGCTGTGCTGCGGACGTTCGGTTGAACTCGCGATGGGGGCGCTTGGGAACCTCAAAGCTGAAGGAACGTACGTGGGGCTCGATCCCGACGAAAGGCTGAATTCCATGTTCCAAGACTGGGCGACGGCTGACCGACGTTGAAGGCAGGCACTGATGGGGCCCACTAACACCACAGCGGCGGACAAGGTCCGGATTGGGCTCTCGTTACTGGCCGCCCCAGCCCTGGCCCGCCTGCCGGCCGCCGTGGGCTATCGCATCGCATGCTGGCTCGGCGATTTGCTCTTCCTGTGCCAGGCCACGGAGCGCACACAGTTGGTGGCCAACATGCAGCTGGTGCTCGGGAACGACATCAGCCCGGCGACGGGGCAGCATGTGGCCAGGGACTGGTTCCGGCTCTACTTCTGTGAGAAGGTCGACGTGCAACGACTGCGGCGGAAGGCACGCCCGCTGCTGCGGCTGGTCGAGATCCGTGGTCGGGCGCACCTGGAGGCAGCACTGGCGGCGGGCAAGGGAGCTATCCTCTGCACCGCCCACTTCGGTTCCTACGACAGCGGCTTCTCTGTACTGCAAGCCAGCGGCTTCCCGATCACCACTATTGGGCGACGGGCCCACATCTACAGGGCCGGGCTCTCGTCCGGCGAGCGACTGCTCTTTCGGCTGGTCTCCTCTGGGCCGGTGCAGCGAAACCGGCAGCGGCCGAACATCGAGCCATGGCCAGGCCGGCTCCAGGTCGCGGCGCTGGCAGCCCAAGTGTTGCGCGCCAATGAAATTGTGACGATCTCAATCGACGCGCCGCCGCTGCCCACCGACAGGCACCGCGCGGTCGAGGTTCCCTTCCTCGAACGCCCGGTTCGGCTGCTGCCGGGAGCCGTGACCCTCGCCCAGCTGACCGGCGCGCCGGTGCTCATGGCCTTCATTTACCGTATGGCCGACTATCGCCACCAGGTGTTGGAAATCTCCGCTCCAGTGCCTGTGGATGGAGAGACTGCGAAGGCTTTCGAACGTTGCGTCGCCGAGGTGAGTGCCGCCATCCGAAGAAGTCCGGCCCATTGGGACCTCTGGCAGAGCAACACTCTCGCCGACCTCGGGCTGATCCAGCCAACAGAGAGCGTTCCAGCTCAGGGCTGACCTATTCCACCTTCTAGCCGATGCAATTCTGGAGCCGCCCTGCGGTTGGATGGGTTCACGTCAACAGAAGTGGTAAACGGGGACCGTAGGTCATCCACCCAGGTGAACCGCAGCTCCGACGTGTACCTGTTTCCTTCGTGATCAGTTAGCCACAGGTCGTCGTGCGTGGGCAGCATCTCGACGACGGTAATTACCTTGTTCGGCACCCTGTCGTCTGCGTTCGTCCGGCGTATCAGCTTGACTAGGACATTGACGTAGACCGGGCTGGCAAAGTCGACGTAGATTGGCTTTTGCTCCACGTCGGACTTCACAAATACATACCGCGGTATCCCCTGTTCCGCAACCCATTGGCGCGTCTGCACGAACCGCGCCACCTCGTCCTTCTCGGCCGCGAAGCCCAAGTCAGCCGAGTTGAACCGCCAACTCTCCCTTGAGACGACAAGGTGGTCAATCTTGACTCGCGGCGTGTGCGGCCGGTCGGCAAGGAGCTGGAAGCGGTTGACGACCATACTCGTGAGCATTTCCACGAATAGATCGAGGAGCTCGAACACCTCGCCCCCGGGAAGCCTCGCCATGACCGTACCCTCGATCTCTACTACCTCGACATCGCGGCTGAGGACGAGCCCGGGGCGGTCGGCGGCCACGGTGTGATGGCTGAACTCGACCAGGAGGTCGCGCTCGCGGATCAGCGCTGAGTGAGTGCGCACCGTCAGCCCGGCCGGGCTCTCCTTCGGCAGAACCATAAACAAGCGGGGCCCGGGAAAGTCCTCGTCCACTGAGGAAACAAGGTCTGCCTTGTCGGGGTGTTGGGTCACGAAACAGTTGCTGCGCATCGTATTGATCGCCATATGCACCTCCCCCAGCACGAGCGTGAAGTCGCCGTTGTGCAGGGCATCGAGGTCGGTGGTCGACACCATCACGTCGGGGCAGAAATATCGAGCCTCGGCCCAACCCGGCCCTGGCGCCGCAAAAGCTGCGTCTACCAGCGGCAGCAGGTCGTCGCAGCGATAGCACACCTCGGGCGCGTCGTCAGGAACGGGGATGATCGCGGCCCACTTCTTCGTAAGCTCCTTGTCGATCTGCCTCATCGACGCTTCGACCGACCGGTATAAAGCACGCAGCGAACCGGACCAGATCATGGGCAGGTCGACCGGTCGGCCGTGCCTAGCTACCGCCCTCCTGAGCACGTCGCGCAGGCTGTCGCGTGCCTCTTCGCCGAGCCGCGAGCAGCACCAGCGTGCTGCCTGGCTGAGCAACCTCAGCGGGCGGGTGGCGGCAACCAGGTCATCACCGACCACGATGTCGATATCGCGCGAGCTGTCGTGGTATACGAGGGTTCGGCCACCATAAGTTCGCCCTTCGTTACGGGTCGGCGCAGTGCCCGTGATGCGCCGGAACAGCTCGTCCAATGACCTAAGGGCATCTGCGAGTGTGCCCGCGCTGGTGCTGTCCCGTAACTCGTCACGAGCTGCCTCCAGCCAGTCCAGCCACTCCACTGCTTGGTGACGCGCTTTCTCGTCGCCCACGCCATCGAGGAAGCGGCGTAGGTCCCTCTCCGGCCACGGGCTGACGGGCAGTTCCAGCCTCCAGGAGATCCAGTGCCGCCCTCGCAGGACCTGCAGGATCTCCAGGCCCACCGGCAGGTCCAGGTTCGCGCGGACTGCGATGTCGTGAGTTCGCGTTGTTCCGTCACACAATCGCAGCACGTCCGCAGACTCTGGGGAGAGCATCACCCGGCGCCCGACGGGTTCTACCACTGCATTGTCCTCGAGCTTGATGTATGACAGACGGCGTGGCATAAGCCACTCGTGCATGCCGGGAATCTCCTCGATCGCCTCGGCGAGCCGGTCGATTGCCCACGTCTCGAAGAAGACCTCACTGCTGCGGAGCATCCGCTCCCCCGGTGCGAACCGCGTCCGCACGCAGTCGCCGACCTTGCCCCACGCGGACGGCCCGAAGAAGCCGATCGTGTCGTTCTTGACGCAGTACCTCTGCCAGTAACTGGCGATCAATTCTTCGCGCTGCCGGTGCCTGAAATGCCTCTTGTGCTTCGCCGGGTCCCACCGCAGGAAGGGGCGGATCGCGCGGCCCATCAGCTCGTGGTTCTGCCACGTCACCGCTCGGAGGAAGTCGTCCTGCGAGGCAATCGACTGCAGCTCGACAGCCAGGTCGACTGTCGCTTCACAGAACTGCTCGCGGAACGCTTCCCACATCTCGGATCCCCGGTCGGCATCCAGCAGGGAGTCGGCTTTACGCGCGAGCTCCTCGTTGGCTAGGCGCAGGACACCGCTTGCCGGGAGCCCCGCGCCTCGCACGAGAACCTGTCGCCACCAGCGCCAGTCGTCCATATTTTGTGTCTGCATGTCGCTCATCCTCGGCGGCGTCGTGGCGTTGGGTGCCCGCGTTGATTGCATTGATGCGGGGCTTAGATCAAGCTCCTCCGTCCCCGGCTTGCCCGGCCTGGCCCGAGGTCGTCGCGATGAGACTCCACCAGCTCGAGCACGGCGCGATAGTCGGGCTTCCCCCGAGGGCCACGCGGTATCGCAGCAACGGGCACGATGAAATCGGGAACCATGTACGTCGGCAGCAATCTGCAGCAATGGCTGACGACCTCATCGGGCTCCAGTGCTGCTTCGACAGCGAGGCAGACCACAGCAGCCAGCACGTCAAGGTCACCCCACCGGTGCTTTACGACGACGGCTTCGTTGATCTCGGGTCGCTGCTCGAGCACGTGCTCCACCTCTTCGGGCTGCACACGATGTCCGCGAACCTTGAGTAGGCGGTCGACGCGACCCTGGAAGATCATTCCCCGGGCGTCGACTGATACCAGATCGCCCGTCGTGTAGTACACGCGCCCATCGGGCCCAGTCGAGAACACTCGAGATGTTGCATCCGGAAGCTTCCAGTATTGCGACATGAGCGTGTCCGAGGCTACGAGCAGCAAGCCCGCGGCACTGTTCGACATGACGTCGCCGCCCTCCTCCGCCAAAGATGCAATCGCATAAGGGCAAGGCCTTCCGATGGGGATTGGATCTTCACCAGCCACGTCGAGTGCCGTCACATCGTGAAAGGTGCAAACGTTGGTTTCCGTAGGGCCGTACCAATTCGCGATTCGACAGGACGGCGGCAGGTTATGCCAGAGGACGCGCAGCGGTCCTGCTGGTATCTCCTCACCGGCGAAGATGATCTGGCGCAGGGCGCTGCTTTGAAGGATGGCGAGCGACTCCACGGAGCTGGCGCGCAGCAAAGCCGACGGCACGGAGTACCAAACGGTCACACCAGTGGCGACAATGAAGCGGCAGAGGCTGGCAACCCGACCGAACGTCGAATCGGGCACGAGCGCGAGCCGAGCAGAGGCCATCGCCGCCCCGAAGAAGTCGAACACGCTCAGATCGAACGATGGAGATGCATGCTGGGAGAGGACATCGTTATCCGCGATTCCCACTGCATCGACCGCCCACCGAACGAATGCCAAGGCACTGGCGTTTGTGTGCGCCACGCCCTTCGGTCGACCCGTTGAGCCGGAAGTGTAGAGGATGTACGAGAGCGCGGAGGGCGACACCGTGACTGGCGAGCGCAAGTGGCCCTGTCGGAGCTGGACCAACCTCTCACTCACCGGTCGGCGTTCCGGAGACCTCCCCGGATCGAACCAACCCCGACCGAGCCAGTGCAGCGCAGGAGAGTTGTCACTCGTATAGTCGTTAGCTGAGTGCGCATCGCCGAAAACCATCGCCCGCATCGTCCGCAGGCCGGAGATCACGGCGACTGGCTCAGCGTCGGCGGCGATGGCGTGCGCTCGGGCTGGTGGTGTCAGGTAGTCGATCGGCACGTAGGCGCCGCCAGCCAGCAGCGTGCCGAAGATGGCGATTGGAAGCGCCAAGTTCTTGGCCAGAATGATCACCACCCTGTCGCCCGGCTCGATTCCGTACTCCACCAAAGCGCTTGCAAGGCGCATGGAACGGTCGTACAGGTCGGCGTACGTCAGCTCGCCTGAGGATGACCAGACGGCCGGCTTATCAGGGTGTGCGTCGGCGGCCTGGACGAGCAGATGTGACAATGCTGACTTCACTCCAAGATGCCCAGTTCGGCAGCGACGATCCTCCTCTGGATGTCGGACGTTCCCGAGTAGATCGTTCCGCCAATGGCGTTAAAGACATCATCCATGCGCGACGAACCGGCGAGGAGTCCCGTTGTCATGTCGATCCTTGCGAGGTCACGGCTGGTCGCAAGCTCTGCTTCGCTCATCCACAACTTCGTGAGGCTGGCTTGTCCTGGCGTGAGCGTGCCAGCGGCCAGTTTCGTCACGGTCTCGCGCACGAGCAGCCGCCCGGCCAGATAGCGACCCAGAATGTCGATGACCGGACCGGCCACGCCCAGGTGACTGGGCTTCGTCTCGGTCGGTTGGTCGTGGGCTAGAGCGGCCTCGATCACATCGGTCAGCTGGCGACGTATTGTCCCGACGGTCAGAGCCGCCAGCAGGCTCCTCTCCCAGAGCATCGCGTGCCGAAAAACCGACGATCCCTGTCCGAGACAGCCAAGAATGGAGGAACGGGGAACCGTCGCAGAGTCGAGATTCACCGTGCGTAGCGAGCACCCCGCGAGGCCAAGCGGTCGCTGTTCCGGACCGAGGGATAGACCTGGCGTGTCGCTTGGCACGAGGAACGCAGTGACGCCGCGCCAGTTCAGCCTCAGGTCCTTGGTGGCGAAGATCACGAAGCAATCGGCGAACCCCGCATTGGATATGAAGTGCTTCGTACCCTCGAGCACGTATTCATCCCCGACCGCTACGCAACGTGTCCTGAGCGACATGGCATCGGAGCCTGCTTCCGGTTCCGATGCAGCGAAAGCCGCGATCACGCTCCCCTCCCGCATGAGGTCCAGTATCCGACGTTGGCTGTCGCTGCCGAACCGCGAAATGCATGCCCCCGCCGCGAAGCTGTGTGCGCCGATGCTGAGAAGGAAGCCAGAGTTGCGGGTTCCTTCACCGAGCCCTTCAAGGGTATCGAGTACAGCGTCGACGTCGAGGCCCACGTCCGCGTCAGGAATCGTGAGCTTGTACAACCCGGAATCGGCGAACCGCTTCCAGGCTTCCCTGAAATTGGCGCCATCGTCATCGACGGAGGCGTTGGGCGCCTGCCCTCGCGCTAGCTCCCTCGCTGCCACGTGCTCCGAGCCAGGCTGCGGCAACACCGACAGCCCCCACTCAGCAGTCACGTTATTTCCGCAGCTTCCGCGATGGATCGGTTGAACTCTTCAAGGGCGCTCAAACTCTGCGTCAGGCTGGCATCGTCCGCCCCCACCGGTTCGATCTCGCCGGCGGCGAAGCTGCAGTAGGCACCCAAGTCCAGCAAGCCGTTCCCGCTGATGTTCACGAGGACGACAAGCGGGGGCACGTGGCGCGGGTGCCGCGACACGACCTCCAACATCCCGGCCACCGCGTGGGCGGACTCAGGAGCGGGCAGAATGCCCTCAGTCTCGCAGAACAGCATGCCGGCCCGGAAAGAAGTGACCTGGTCGATCGCCATCGCCTCCAGGGAGCCGTCCGCCCGCATCGCGCTCGCCAGCGGTCCGGCGCTGTGGTGCCGCAGCCCGCCTGCG
The DNA here is from genome assembly GCA_963737015.1 of uncultured Acidimicrobiaceae bacterium. Taxonomy (GTDB): domain Bacteria; phylum Actinomycetota; class Acidimicrobiia; order Acidimicrobiales; family UBA8190; genus CAVTQZ01. Next base: position 1,241,548 of record CAVTQZ010000001.1, read on the forward strand.
TACACCAGTGGCGGCACGTAGGTGCTGCCTAGTGAGTAGACCTTCGTGATCGGGGTTGTGCCGAGAGCATCGCTTACGTCGTAGAGATAGCGACCCCGTGTCAGCTTCGGGCACGCGGCGGACTCGACGGCGACCAGCCGAATCGACGTCCCGGAGTCCTCCGCCGCACCTAGCAAGGGCAGCGCGATGCCGCCGAAGTTCGATCCGGCGCCCATGCAGGCAATGACGCAGTCGGGGAACTCGCCCAGCAGGGCCATCTGCGAGATGGCCTCCTGGCCGATGACGGTCTGGTGGAGCAAAACCGAGTTTTCGCCACTGCCGACAGCAAACCGTGATCCGCTGTCCTCGGCTGCGAGCGCAAGAGCTTCCGCGTTGGCCACCGCCTGGGTACCGGTCGCCGCCGGATCGGCCTCGAGCACCCTCCGCCCGACGTCGGTCAGGTCGCTGGGGCTCTCGTGGACGACCGCACCAAAGAGCCGCATCATGTCGCCGCGGATGGGCTTCTGACGCAAGGTGGCTCTGACCATGAACACCGTGCAGCCAAGGTTCATGACCTGGCACGCGTAGGCGAGAGCGGCCCCCCACTGGCCCGCGGCCGTGCCCGTAACGATGCGCCTCACGCCTGCGCGGGCGTAGTAGTAGGCCTGCGCCAGGGCGGTGTTGAGCTTGTGGCTCCCCGTCAGGTTGGCACCCTCGTACTTGTAGTAGATGCGAGCATTGGCGCCGAGGCGCTCCTCGAGGCGCACCGCCCTGCGCAAAGGTGTCGGACGGTACTGCGCATACAGGTCGAGGACGTCGTCGGGGATCGGTATGTACCGATCGGTCGTGTTGAGAGACTGCCGTGCGAGTGAGAACGGTTGTTGGAGCTGTAGGCCGCGTCCCGCCCATTTCCCCTCTGCCAGCAATCCTGACCTCGATACAGCCGAGGTCACGTACTGCGGCCTGTCGTGCAGGATGTTGAACCATTGAGTGGGAAGGGGTGGGTCAGTCACTGGTGACAGCCATACGGTGACCTCGGTTGATACTCCTACTTACTGTGCAGCACGAAGCGAGATTCGCTCGACCAGATCAATCAGGTCCGCCACGCTCACGAGCTCAATCGTCATCAGTTCCTCATCGTCCAGGTTGACGCCGAGCTCCCTTTCGAGCTCGACGAGCAGCGCGACGAAACGCAACGAGTCAATCCCCAGGTCGGCGAAGAGTTCCTGTTGCTCGTTCAAAGCATCTGGCCGTCCACCGCCAGGAATGACAGCGGTTAGGGCATCGAATACAAGGCTAGTCACCACGCGTCGATGCGGCTCTGGCCGGGCCGCTTCGCTAATGTCTCCAGCGGCCATCAGGCGACCTCCCCTTGCAGGACATGAGGAAGATATCGCGGGTTCAGCCAGCGATACCAGCGGCACAGCCCGGACGGTGCTCGCGTTCTTATGGAAGTCGGAGTTCGTGCCGACCACGAGCAGGGCACTGCTCACGGGGCGCCCGGCTCGACATTGATATCAGCCTCTCGACGCGGTAGTCGAGGGTCAAAGTCGGATGCTGCTCCGCACAGGGAAGCGTGTCGAAGTTCCCCCGGCAGCTGACGTGGAGGCAGAGCCGTTGCTGATCCTGCACGGTTTTCCGACGTCGTCCTTCGATTTCCATCAAGGTGGCCGATCAACTCGCAAGCAACCGCAGAGTGATGCTCCCTGGACATGCTCGGATACGGCTTGTCCGACAAGCCGGACCGTGCATATCGGATCGAGGACCAGGCCGACCTCGTCCAAGCACTTGCGACGACAAAGCTCGGACCAACGCGGCTTGCCACCCTCAGTCATGACACGGGCGACACGGTCGCTGGTGAATTGCTCCCACGCCAGATCGATGGAGGGTGGAACGCCGAGATCACGCGACGGGTGGTGACCAACGGGAGCATCTACATCGAGATGGCCCACTTGACCGACGGCCAGCAATTCCTGTTGTCGCTGCCCGACGAGCGTCTCGCCACCTCCCTCGACCCGAGTGGCGAGACCATGGTGGCCGCGCTCGAGGCCACCTTCAGTTCCGGATCGTCGGTGCCGCGAGAGGAGCTGCTGGCGGAGTGGCACCTCATCGCCCGCAACGGTGGTGATCTCCTTCTCCCCCGCCTTATCAGGTACATCGAGGATCGACGTAGAAACGAGGCTCGTTACACGGGCGCGATCGAGGCTCATGGGTCCCATCTTTCGATCGTCTGGGGCTCCGAAGACCCCATCGCCGTGAGCGCCATGGCAGAACGCCTCCATTCCGCCAGGCCCGACTCATCGCTCGAGGTCCTCGAGGGGGTGGGCCACTACCCGATGCTGGAGGCCCCTCAGCTGTTCCTCCAAGCGGTCGAAGAGGCCCTCCGCACTTGACAGATACCTGGGTCGCAGGTGCTTTTGCCTCCCGGCGCCGCCCGTCAGCCTTGAATGAGACCCGGCAGCCAGAGCAGTCTCGAACTTCAGCAAGTGACCACGCAGATCTTCGTTTCCAAGGTAATGACGATCGGATCGGGGTCCCCAAGTCTCGCCCGGGCATTCCCGGGCCACGGCGGCAGACGAAGCGCAGGCGAACCCGAACGTGGGGGGCCGCGTTCTCCCGGCTTCTGGATCGCCTGGCTCCTGCACGCTTCGGCGGGCGAATGGGGCTCGCGGTGGTGGCTCTGGGCCTCATCATCATCGGCATTGGTTGGAACGGTGCTGCGGGGAGCGGGGGCGAGATCAACCATGTCCCTCTCGTACAGGCACAGCTTCCGTGGCTCCTCTCGGGCGGATTCCTCGGACTCGCGGTCGTCGTGCTCGGTGCGGCTCTGATCATCGCGAGCGCCTATCGCGACAGCCAGGCACGCCTGAAAGCGAGCATCGACGTTCTGACCGAGACCCTCCAGCAGAACCGGGGAGCGGGGACGGCTCCACCCGACCTCGGCGAACTCGTCGTCGGTGGCTCCGCCTCCTACCACCTTCGTGAGTGCCCTCTCGTGGCGGGGCGCGAAGACACTCGGCTGCTCACGACCCGAGAGGCCGCCGAGGAAGGTCTCACGCCTTGTCGCGTTTGCCGGCCGCCGGTCCCTTCGAAGGTCACGTTCTGAGCGTCTGAGCGGTGCGTCCTCAGCCGGTGCGTTCCTTTGCGTCCCCGAGGTAGACCCTGCGCATAGCCCCGCTTCGCGCCAGCTCCGCCGCGGGCGCGTCCTGAATTATCCGGCCCTTCTCCATCACGAGCGCGCGGTCCGCGATGGAGAGCACGCCGACGTTCTGCTCGACGACGATCGCGGTCGTTCCGTCCTCGGTGATCTGACCCAGGACCGAGAACAGCATGTGGGTGATGATCGGTGCGAGCCCGAGCGACGCCTCGTCGACGAGCAGAAGTTTGGGTCTCGCCATGAGCGCGCGCCCTATCGCGAGCATCTGCTGCTCGCCTCCCGAAAGCGTCCCTGCCAGCTGGTGGGCACGCTGCTCCAGGACCGGGAAGTAGCCGTAGACACGTTCGATCGTCGTCGCGCATCCCCGAACGACTGGTCCATGCACCCAGCTCGAGGTTCGTCCGCACGCTCAAGCCCGGGAAAGACACGCCGTCCCTCCGGGGAGAGCGCGATACCCCTCTCGACGACACGGTCGGCGGGAAGACCACCGATGGGCTCCCCATTGAAGAAGACCTCGCCCTTCCACGGAGCGAGAAGCCCGGCGATCGTGTTGATGGTCGTCGTCTTGCCTGCGCCGTTCAGGCCGAGGAGAACCGTCGTGGAGCCCTCCTCGACGGAGAAACTCAGGCCGTGAATGACCGGAAGAAGGCCGTAGCCGACCTCGAGGTCCCGTACCTCGAGCAGGCTCACGTGCTCGCCCCCTCGGCTTCGGCCGCCTCTTCACCGAGATAGGCGGTGATGACCTCGGGGTGGCTCTGGATCGCGGCCGGTTCTCCCTCGGCGAGGATCTTCCCGAAGTTGAGGACGTAGACGTAGTCGCAGATCGAGGTGACCAGCGGGACGTGGTGCTCGATCACGAGCAGCGTGAGACCGAGATGCCGACGCAGGGCCAACAGCCTGCCCCCGAGCTCCTCCGCCTCGTCCGGGCCCATGCCGCTCGAAGGCTCGTCGAGAAGCAGGAGATCGGGCTCGGTGCAAAGAGCGCACCCGAGCTCAAGGAGCTTGAGCTTGCCGTAGGGCAGGCTGGCGACGACGGTGTCCCTGATGTCGGCCGAGCTCGAGGAGCTCCAGAACCAGCTCGGCCTGCTCCACGAGCTCGTGCTCGGCGCGGCGGCTCTCCGCGCTGCCGACGATCCCGGCGAGCGCGGGGTAGCCGGCGTGCACGTGCTGAGCGGTGAGGAGGTTGTCCAGAGCGGTGCGGTCCTTGACCATGCCCACGTTCTGGAAGGTGCGACCGATGCCGCGCGACACGCGCTGGTGCGGAGGGAGATCGGTGATGTCCTCGCCGCGGTAGAGGATCCGTCCGCTGTCGGGGTGATAGAAGCCGCTCAGGCAGTTGAAGGCAGTGGTCTTGCCGGCGCCGTTCGGACCTATGACCCCGACGATCTCCCATTCCCCCACCCGAAGCGAGACACCTGCGAGAGCCTGCAGGCCGCCGAAGCGGATCGACACGTCCTCGACGTCAAGGATCCACACGCCCGGCTTCCTTGTTGCTCTTCTTGGCGGAGCTGTCATGCAGCTGGAAGGGCTTGCCGGTCATCCAGCGCGTGACCGGCGCGAGCTGCTGGGCGAGGCCGGACGGGTTGAACGCAAGTGTGACGAGCAGCAGAAGGGCCCCGAGCAGGTCGGGACCGAACTGCAGCACGTTCGGGGTCACCGACAAAGGAAAGAGCTTGGCGAAATCGACGAAGGGCCCCGAATCCGCGACGACCGTGTGGAGCAGGGCGAAGATGACCGACCCGACGGCAACTCCCACACGCGAGCCCGTCCCGCCCACCACGGTCATGATTACGAAGGTGAGGGCCAGCTGGAAGCTGAAGTCGTTGCCGTTGAACTGCTGGCTGGCGAAGGCGAAGAGCCCTCCCGCCACCCCCGCCATGAGGCCGGAGAGGACGAAAGCGAGCAGCTTGTATCTCATGACGTCGACACCGAACGACGATGCAACCCTCTCGTCCTCCTTGATGGAGACGAGAGCGCGTCCTGCCTTCGAACGCTCGAGCCGTGTGTCGACGTAGAAGAAGATCGCGCACACGCCCACGCACACGAGGTAGTAACGGCCGTTCGACAACAGGAAGCCGGGGCGATTCGCCGACTCCCCCGCTCCTCCACCTGTGAGCGCGGGGACCTCGAACAAAGAGCCCTGGAGCGTGATGCCGATCACGAGAGTGACCAGTGCGAGATACAGGCCCCGGATTCGAAGCGCCGTGAAACCGATCAGAATCGCGAGCACCGCGCCCGCCACTCCACCGATGGCGATGTCGACAGGGAAGGGCCATCCCTGGCTCTTCGAGACATAGGCGGCGAAAAGCGCACCGGTTCCAACCAGTGCCTGATGACCGAGGGAGAGCTGGCCGACGTAGCCGAGGATGATTTTGAGGGAGAGGCCGACCAATACGTAGATCGCAGCTGTGATCGCGTACCCGGTCACGTTGGGGCCCGTGCCCGCGACGGCGAGGATCCCACCGACGAGCACGACCCAGGCGCCCAGACGCGCCAGCAGACCTCCGAGTTGGAGATCGGCCGCCGGCGCCTCGAGGACGATGGCGTCGGTCAAGTCTCTCTCCCGAGGATGCCCGTGGGCCTCACGAGCAACACCACGATGAGAACGAACGCGAGCACGACCTGCTCACCGCCGGGGACCGACGTCGGCATGTAGGTTCCCGCGAACGACCCGATGATCCCGACGGCGAGCCCGCCGAGGAAGGCTCCGGGAAGACTCGTCATTCCGCCTATGACCGCGGCGACGAGACCGAACACGAGTGGACCGACCTCTCCGATGCCCGTCATGAAGCCGGGGGTGAGAGCGCCCTTCACCGGGGCGTACAGCACTCCGGCGACACCTCCGAGCAGTCCTGCGATGCCCCATGTGAGAGAGGAGATCCGCCCGACGCTGATTCCGACGATGCTCGCAGCCGTCGGGTCCTGGCTCACGGCCACCACTGCGTGTCCATACCGGGTGCGCAGGAACCACACGCCCGCGAGGGCGAGCACGACGACCCCTATGACGAGCTCTATCTGGGTCCAGCCGTAGGTGTAGGAGTGCGCGCCGCCGACGGGGCCGAACAACCCATAGTTGGTCTGTGACAGAGGCGGCCGGAACACGTGGATCACCTGGACACCGAGGATCACGGCCTGTGCACTCACGAGGAAGAGTGCGGTGCCCGCGGTCGCGACGAGCAAGGTCGCCCTCGACGCCCGAAACAGCGGCCGGACCACCAGCCGCTCCGTCAGGAGCCCGACCCCCACCCCGGCCATGATCCCGAGCATGTCCGCCAGCGCGTAGGGCACCTTCGGAAACGGTCCGAGCCCGTCCAAGAAGGCGAGCGCGACGAAGGCGGCCACCGACCCGAACTCGGCCTGGGCGAAGTTGAAGATCCGGTTGGACCTGTAGACCAGGACGATCCCGAGCGCCACGAGCCCGTAGACGCAACCGGTGACGATGCCGCTCACGAGCGGCACGCCGACCGTTCCGCCGATCGACGCGACCAACGTCGTACCCGACGAGAGGTCCATCATCTCACCTGGTGCAAAGATCCGACGGAAGCACTAGAGGAGCCCTGCGGTCGTGTACTCCTGCTTGGTGCAGTTCAGCTGTTCCTCCCATGCGCCGGTGCCCCCGAAGTGACCGCCGAAGTGCACGGTCGGATAGACCGTGAGCTGCTGACCGTAAGCAGCTGAGAACTTCTGCATGGCGCTTATGAAGTTGTCCCGTGTCAGGTTCTGGATGCTCCCCACCGACAACATGGCGTAATAGACCACCTGGGAGGCTCCGTAGATGTCCATCTCGAGGTCGCGTTCAGCCGCAGGTGTGTCGGGCGCCGGATTGCTCTCACTCGTGAAGTCGGGGGGCTGGCGGTCGAGGCCCGGGAAGGGTGAGAGAAACGCCGCCTTGGCCTGTGCCTGCTCTCCGCACACCGGCGCAGCGACGAGGTCCTCGCCGTTCGTGAGCCCGGGCCCGACCCAGTCGGGCACGAAGAGCTGGGCCTGTGCCTCCCGGACCATGTCGATCCAGAAGTTCGGGTCGATGTCGAGATAGACGACGGCAGCTCCACAGGACTTCGCCGCCGACACGGCGTTGGAGGCGTCCTGCTCGCTGAAGTACTTCGGGGTCGGGACGTTGCAGTAGTGGATACCGTTCTGGGAAAGCGTCTGATCCATCGATGCTTGAGCGTCAGAGAAGTTGGGCGTGTTCTCGGTGACGACCGCCCACGTCTTGTGCACGTCCGCGCTGTAGAGCTGTGAGGTCATCTGGAACACCTCCGGCGACTGCGCGGCGTAACTCTGGGTGATCGCGAAGTAGTACGGGAGGCTGGTGAGCCCGTTGGTCGTGACGCCGTCGGACACGTAGGGAGTATGGCTCGCGGACAGAACCGGATCCGTGGCGCAGGCCTGGATCTGGTCGGTACCTGCACCGCCTATCACCAGGAAGTCCTGGCGCGACATCGACTCGCACACCTGGCGCGCCACCGAAGGGTTGTACTGGTCGTCCTGGAAGCTCATGACGACCTTGTGGCCGAAGACGGTGTGGTTCTCCCAGAACAGCTTGGCGCCGGTAGCGAAGGCCTGAAGCGGTACGGGGGCTGCGCCCGTCTCTGGGGCGTGGATCCCGATGTTGATGGTCGTGGAGGTGATCCCTACCTGTTCGTATGCGCCTCCGCCCCCGCCCGAAGAGCCGGAGGAGCCCGAGGCCCCGCTGCGCCCACTGCCACTGGCTGCTCCACCGCTTGCCGCACCACCACCAGAGTTCGACCCCAGCGCGCTCGAGCCCGCACCCGACGCTCCCGAGCCCGTCGCCGAGGACGCACCGGATCCCGAGGTGCCGCCGACGCCGCCGTTGCCGGACAGCCCGAGCGCCGATCCGCCTCCGTTCGCGAGCGCCTGTTTGAGGTCGTTGGCGTCGCCCGAGCTGAGCCCGCACGCTCCGCTCAGAATCCCGACGCAGGTGAGCAGGGCAATCGGTTTCGCGGTCCGGAGATGCTTCATGTCAACCACCTCGTCGTCATCGTGGTTCCGTGGACGTCGATGCCGTCGAGCGTTGCCAGGCCGTCAACGCACCTACCAGCTTGCGTCTTCGCGTTGGCGGCGCGACCGGCTCGTCTCCGAGCACCAACGAGATCGAAAGCAACAACATCAGGAGGAGGACTCCCGCGAGCCAGAACACTCCGGGAGGTGCCGAGCTCGCGGAGCTCAAAGTCGCACGCGTGGCGGAGCGTCCCGTCGGAGCGCTCGACGAATTCGAAGAAGGCTTCGACGAGGTTGCAGAAGGCGTCGACACGGGCGTGAACCCGCCGGTCGACGGGGAGCTCGTACCGAGAGATGGCACGCTGACCGACCCGGTTCCGAGTGTCGCTGAGGGGCCGGTTCCGCTGGACGGCGACGGACCAGATGAATTGGCAGCCGAGGAAGCGGGTTGGTAGGTGACGGACGCCGTCAGCTGTGTGATGGCGCTCGTGGGACCGAAGACGACCTGATACGCGCTGGTCGAGTTGGAGGGGTCGTCGGTCACCGCCACGCCCGTGTTGATCGCGCCTTGTTGCACCCAGCTCTGGGCGATCGGGGTGATGTCCGCGCTGTAGGTCTTCCCCCCGTCGGTGGTGGCGAACTTCGGAGCGTTGCTCGGACACTGGTCGGCGGGCTTTCCGGAGAACGACTCTGCACCGGCACCTGCACTCCACGAATTGCGCGGGAGGCAGGCGATGATCGGCGGGGCGCCGACCTGTTGGGGAGTGGTCTGGGTGCCCGCATTCGGGTCCACCGGCAGCTTGACCACGAAACTGACGATCGTCGAGCCGGGCGGGATCGCGCTCACGTCGAACTCCAGGTACGACTCCTTGTCAGCCTGGCCGTTCACTTCCGGACCCGACACGGCGAGGTCCCCGGAAGGAACGGTGGGATCGCTCAAAGGACTCGGTGGAGAGATCCCGGTACCGCCGATGTTGGTCGCCTGCTCCCGCCAGTACCAGTTGGTCTGCGTCACGAGGACGGTGGATGTGGCCACCGTGCCCGTCTGGCCGATCGCCACGGGCTCCAGCACGACGCCGAGTCCGGTCGAGAGCGCCAACACCGCGCCGAAGCGGAGCCACCAAGACGGTCCTCGCGATCGCCCACGCACCCTCGCGTACCTCTTTCCGCTCATGAGGTGGTGGTGGCCCACCAGTAGAACAACGGTCGTCACAGCCGAGCCCGTCGCCGAAATGCATCAAAGCACCATCGCTCGAGTTGCGGCGCCCGAGTGCCTCTGATCGCCGGTAGGCCATAGTTATACTCGTTGGTATGACTCACCGAGTGGGCCCGAAGGGGCAAGTGGTGATCCCCAAGGAAATGCGTGAGCAGATCGGGATCGCGCCGGGCGACGAGGTCGATTTCTCGGTAGACGGAGAGGCCGTGAAGGTAGAACCGGTGCGCGAATCCGCCCAGTTGCGGGGCCGCCTTGCTGGCTTTGAGCTCGTCGAGACACTCGAGGCCGAGCACAGGTCGGAAAGGACTCGTTGACGATCTGCCTCGATTCGTGGGCGGTACTTCGATGGCTCGAGGGCGCAGAGCCGGCTGCCAGTCGGGTCGACGCGGCCGTGGCAGATCGGGCCGTAATGAGTTGGATCAACCTCGGTGAGGTCTCCTATGTGGTGGAGCGCCGGGCAGGAATAAAAGAGGCGCGCCAGATCGTCCGGGAGCTCCGTAGGCGACTCAGGTTGGAAGTGCCATCGGAGGCTCGCGTCATGCAGGCCGCTCATCTAAAAGCTTGGCATGCGGTTGCCTACGCGGACGCGTTCGCGATCGTGACGGCGATTGCGAACGATGCCGACCTCCTGACAGGAGATCCCGAGATTCTCGAAGGAGACCCGGAGTGGCCCGTGATCGACATCCGAACCTGACTCTGTACCCCTATCCGCGGCCTCAAAGGGCCAGGTGCAAACGGAGCGCTTCGTTCATCTCGTTCATCAGTGAAGGTGGCACCACGCCGACTCGTCGCCCGATCCGCTCGACCGAAATGCTTCTGATCTGTTCCGCCTGAGCCTTCGAGTCATGTTCAAGACCGGTCTCGGAAGCTCGCAACAAGACCTGGAAGGGATAGACGTGAGTGACGTTGGAGGTCAGGGGTACGACGGTGACCACCCCGCGGCCGAGTCGCGCCGCCGATGAGTTCGCACCGTCATTGCTGACAATTACTGCGGGGCGACGTTTAGCGGCTTCTGACCCCTTTGCAGGTTCAAGGTCTACGAGTCGGATCTCAGCCCTTTGCATCAGGACTCATCCGTCGGAAACCGTCGAGTCCCAGGCCTCCGCGTCGCCACCCTCTTCCCATTCGGCGAATGCCTCCTCATAACTGGCACCGAGCTGTGCGCTGCGCAACATTCGGATCGCCTTGTGGACGACGGCGGATCGAGAGTCGATTCCCTGCACGTCAGCGTAGGAATCGAGGAACTCCACATCGTCGTCCGGAAGGCTCACACTGAGTTTCATACTTTGATACTACCATAGGTACGACGACAGTACGATCACGCCGTCAGAACTCGACAACACGGCAATCGTCAGCGCAGGCAGGACGGCGTGAGACGAGAGCGGCCGGCTGCGAAGCGCCTGCCGCGGGTCGGCCTCACGTCCGGTCCGCTCATGCGAACCCTGGAAGTCGATGACAACGAGCGCAGTGAAGCTCACCGTCACAACCCGACGATAGGGTCGCCCCAGCAGCCTCGGAGCAGGCGGGAATGTGCTCCCAGAAACCCAATCTGTTTTGTGTATGGAAGAATTAATGTCGATCACCGAGGAGACTCGACACCCGCTTTACGAAAAGCTTGAAGAGGTATTGGGCAGCGATGAGGCGGCAACTTTGATGGAGCACCTCCCGCCCGTCGGCTGGGCCGACGTAGCCACGAAGCGTGATCTGGATGCGCTGCAAGGGGCGACGAAGCGCGAGTTCGACGCTCTGCGGCATGACCTTGAGCACCTGGGCGATTCGACGAAACTCGAATTCGTTGCCCTGGAGGATCGCATGAGCGGCCGATTGGAACGGGAGCTGCGCCTGATGAGCTGGAGATTCATAACTGCTCTCATTGCCGTGGCTGGGGTCGCGATAGCCGCTGTTCGGATCTGAGCCACGGGCTAGTCCGGCGGCTTATGAAAGCCCTTCGCCGACCCGCCGTGCATCCGACGAGGCTTTCCATTTTCTTAACCGACTCTAGGTTGGTAATGCCTCGCCGTACGTCGCGGTGAGCTCACGTCCGGTACGGGCGAGTTGGTCGCGCAGCTCGGAAGGTTCGAGGACCTCGAGGGCCGAACCGAATCCGGCCAGCTCGCCGGCGAGGGAAGCCACGTCGTGTCCGCGAAGCGCTATCTCGATCCTGCCGTCGGGCCGGGTCGAGCCGATGCTCATGCGGCTCCCGAGCACATAACGGCACACCCCGACGACCCATTCCTCGGCGGCGGCCATCGCCTCCAGCGGGGCGCGCAGGCGGTCGACCTCCTCCGAGATCATCTTCCAGGCATCGGAGAGGTCGAAGTCCTCGGGACGTACCGCTCTCTCCCCCGTCGGTTCGACCTTGCTCACGCGGTCGACGCGAAAGCTGCGTTGGCCCTCGGCCGTGTTCGCCACGAGGTACCAGACACTCCCCTTCGCCACGAGCCCGAGTGGGTCGACGACCCTTTCGGTCGCTTTGCGGTCGCGTGCGACGTAACCGAGGGTGACCTGCTCGCAGCGCGTGACCGCACGCTGGAGATCGTCGAGGAACGGCGGCGTGGGCCGGCTGCGGGAGGGAAGATCCCAGCCCGGGGTGTCCACGACCATCGCCTGCGAGGCCACCTCCGCCCGCTCGCGAAACGGCTCGGGCAGCGCGCGGACGAGCTTTCGAAGCGCCGCCTTCACCTCCGGGGAGACCGCCGCAGGACCGGCGACGAGGAACAGGGCCCGCACCTCGGCCTCGCTGAGACCGCTCAGGTCGGTACGGCCGCCTCCGAGGAGCCTCCAACCCCCTCCCCGGCCGCGCAGCGGATACACCGGCAGTCCCGCCATGCCGAGCGAGTCGAGGTCACGTCGGGCGGTCCGTTCCGATATCTCGAGCTCCTCGGCCACTTCGGCGGCGGTCACCTGACCGCGGCGCTGGAGCATGAGCAGAATGGCGACGAGGCGGTCCGCCCTCACGGATCTCAGGATCCCACATGAACCGGACAGCGGTTGACCGGTTTACTGGTCCATTCTTCTCCGATGACCAATACAGCGATCACCGAAGAAACAGAGCAGACAGACCCGCGCCCGCTTCTCGCATCCGCCCTCGAGACGGCGCAGGGAGTCGTATCGGGCGTGCGGACGGACCAGGCACACGACCAGACGCCTTGTGCGGAGTTCGAGGTGGGCCGGTTGCTCGACCATCTCGTGTTGGTGGTGGAGCGTGTCGGAGCGCTCGGGCGCGGCGAGAGCTTCATGGCCATCGAGGAGGTTCACCGCACCGACGGTTGGGCCGAGGACTTTGCCTCCGCGGCGACAGCGTGCGTGGCCGCGTGGGCCGATGAGGAGAGCCTCGAGCGCACCGTGGTGCTCCCCTGGACGCAGCTGCCGGGCGCCGCGGCGCTCCGCATCTACCTGAGCGAGATCAGCGTGCACACCTGGGACCTCGCCGTCGCCACGCACCAGCAGCCGACCTGGGACGAGCGTGTGCTCGAGGAGTCGCTGGACGCGATGCACGCCCAGTTGCCGGCCGAAGGACGCCGGCAGGTGATCGAGGAGGCGATCAAGTCGATGCCACCGGGGACCCCGGTCTCCGTACCCTTCGAGGACGCGGTCCCGGTGCCGGAGCATGCGCCGCTCATCGACCGGCTCGTGGCGTGGACGGGCCGGAGGCCCTGAACCCCGGCGCCTTCCCGCAACTTCCAGGTCTCGCATCGACAGGCGGTGTCGACGTCTCGCTGTCATGGCCACCGCGGCGTCACAGGCCGTCGGTAGCCTTCGCTGCGTGGCTTGAGCCCGGCCCATGGGCTCCCACAACGATTCACCGAACACGTGAGAGAATCAGTTGACGATCAGCGAAGAGACACGGCACCGTCTGTACGCAAAGCTTGAAGAGGTACTCGGTGGCGACGAGGCGACGACCTTGATGGAACACCTCCCTCCGGTGGGTTGGGCAGACGTTGCGACCAAGCGCGACCTGGACGGTCTGCGTGTGGCGACCAAGCGCGACCTGGACGGTCTGCGTGTGGCGACCAAGCGCGACCTCGACGGCCTGCGTGTGGCGACCAAGCGCGACCTCGACGGCCTGCGTGTGGCGACCAAGCGCGACCTCGACGGCCTGCGCACGGAGGTCCATGAGGACCTTGCGGGCGTGCGCCGCGAGATTGCGGATCTCGGACGACATGTCGAGGTCACAGAGCTCCGGATGGGTGCCCACCTGGAACAAGAGCTACGACTTATGACGTGGAGGTTCCTGACTGCGCTAGTCGCCATATCCGGCGGAGTGATCGCAGCGGTCCGCATCTGAGATCGCGGAGATCAAGGTCGAGGGTGACGACCGCCCAGAAGCCTCAGCGAATGGGGGTGATGACGGCGGTCCGGGAGTCGAGCCGGTCGCAGGCCGATTGGGTAGCCCGCTCGAGGTTCATTAGAGCCAGCTCTTCGACCTGAGGCTCGGTCTGGTTCACGCCGCCGAGCTGGCGGCGGTACTCGAGAAGACGCCGATAGTCGACGAGCTCCTCTGCCACGGCGACCGCATCACGGGCCATCAGCAACACGTCCTCACCCGTTCTCGTCGCGCCGGGCCCGTGCTTCACCTCATCGAGGGCGCGGATACCGCTCGCCGGCGGAGGGCTTGCGAACAAGTCGTCGACGCACACGCGCTCGTACCACGACACGAGCGCTCGTAAGTCGTCGTGACAGTCGCCCGATACCGACGGGTGGGACAGCAGGCGCACGACGCGGAGCCAGCGCGTCAGCGCGGCATTTGCTATCTGCCCGATCTTTTCGAATCGATCGCCCGTGATCCACTCGGCCATGGGGCACCTCCATGGGCAACTTCAGTAGTTCGGTTGCGATCACGGCGCAGGATCCGGTGCGACGCGATCCCCCTGAAGCACCCTTGGTCCGGGGGTACCGTCAGGCCACAACCTGCTTGGTAAAAATCTAATCAGTCGGCGCGCTCTTGTCCCGTATCGTTTGCACGCTTTTTCGACTCATACCCGCGGCTGCGCGTCACATGTGTCACCGATGCCGCCGCGCTGATCACCCTCAGAAGCATCGCGGCTTCGCACCGTCATATGCCCTCGCATCGTCGCGTCTGTTTAATCACTGCAACATCTGCGTTTTGAGCCCCGATGGCATCTCGCCATTGCAGACATCGTCTTGCGACTCAGCCCTTAGCGCGCTGCGCTCCACGCGCTGAAGCCGGCGAGCACCAGGAGGACGACGGCCATCACCTTTCGCATGGTCGAGACCTTCAAGACTCGCAGCAGGGCTTGGCCGCCGATGACAGCGAGTCCCGCCACCGCCCACAGTGCCAGCACGGAGCCGACCGCCACTGACAACGGCGAGTGATAGCGGGCAGCCAGGTTTGCCATGAGGATCTGGGTCAGGTCTCCCCACTCCGCGAGGAACACGACGAGGAAGGCGGTCGCGAGGGTGCCGTGCTTCGACGCTTCCTTCCGGACGGTCTCGCCTTCGTCGCGTGCGCCGAAGAACCACGAGTAGACGGCTCCGGCGAGGAAGAGCGCTGCCACGAAAGAGTCGAGACCCCTCTTCGGCAGCACCTCGAATATCGCGACACCCACCGTCGTCGCAATAGCCACGTGGATCGCGAACGCCGCTGCCGCACCGAGGAAGACCTGACGAGGACGGCCCCGCGTCGCCAATGTGAGGCTGGCGAACATCGTCTTGTCCGGCAGCTCGCCCAGGAAGATCACGGGAAAGCAGATGAGCGCGACGTAGACGTCCACTAGACCGACGCATCCGGGACTTTGTGGGGATCGGGAGGAATCTCGGGGACCGGGACGTGTTTGCGAGACGCGTCGGCGAGGCTATCGCCTCCGAGGCTGAACCTGGTCGATGAGTCGTTCAGTGCGTCGTTCAGTCCGCCGTTCAATAACCGGCCAGGAGAGCCCGCACGCGACCGAGCTCGACCGGCCCCGCATGGCTCGTGATGCGACCGGGATCGGAAGGTTGCCGGCCCCACAAGAGGAGCACGCGCGCGGCTGCGTCACACTCCAGTACGGCTTCGCCTTCCCGCGGGCCCAGACTGATCGCGATTGCGTGACTCTCCGACGGGCCCGACTGCATGGGGGGCGCCGCTTCCACCACGACGTCGTCCCTGCCGGGGGATCGCAACCTCGTCTTCACGGTCCGCCCGTCTGTGATCTCCGAGGCGCCTTTCTTCAGGAGCGGCTCTCCCACCGCGTACACCGAATGGGTGGTGAGCCAGGACTGGTTGAGCAGTCGCATGCTCGTCAGGTCGTCGCCGACGATGTCCCAGCGGTGGAGGATCAGCTCCTCGCGCATGTGCTCCCCGAACCACGGAACCTTCATGGCCCTCCCCGTCCAGGGGACGATCTCTTCCTGATCGACCTCGTTCGCTTCCTCGAGCACGCCGGCGAGTTGGCCGATCTGCCTATCCAGCGCTCCGAAGAGCTCGCCGTCGGGCATCTCCCGGTACGCGGGTTCACGCTCTTCGAAGCTACGCGTGCGAGGCACCTCTTCTCCGGCGAGGTGCGCTCCGAGTATTCGCCCGAGCTCCTCGGCGTTTGCCGCCTGGTGGGCCACCAAGTCGCGCACTGTCCACGCGGCGCACGCGGTGCCGTGGTCGGGACGACGAGACGTCACCGTCTCCCGGAACGCCGTCCACTCGGGAATGAGCTGATCCACGTTCGGATTCACGAAAAGGGAGTACCCCCGCAACGTGCTCGTCACACAGGTGCAGGCCTCGGAGGGCGCAAAATGGGGCAAATCCTTGACTTGTGCGTCCCCCGCAGCCACCATGCGGCATCCGTTCCAAGACGGAACGTTCGAAGGGGGGATCGGTATGAGCGATGAACGCTTCAGCCGATGGATGGGTCCGCTCGGGATCCTCGTAGTTGTCGTCATATTCATCTCGTTCGGGCCGTTGGGAGGTAACTCACCGGGCCAGAACGCCTCGGGCGCGAAGGTGGCCGCATACTGGAATTCGCACATGACGATGGGCTGGGCCTCGATCTACGTCGGGGCTCTTGGTGGAGCCCTGTTGCTGTTGTATCTGACCCAGTTGCGCAACGTACTGCGGGACGCCGGTGGTCAACGTCTCTGGCCCAACACGATGTTCTTCGCGAGCATCGTGTTACTGGCGGGATTCGTGGAAACCGGGGCGACTCAGGTCGTGCTCCTCCTCGCAGCGCACAACCACGAGTACTCGATCGCGAAGGTCATGAACTTCTTCGGCGACAACAACGAGCTCCCCATCATCTTCGGGATCGCCACGGTGACGCTCGCTACGGGTCTGGCGATTCTCACGAACAGGACGAGGCCTCTTCCGAAGCTCCTCGGCTGGTACTCGCTGCTCGTGGGCGTGGTCAGCTGCGCAGGCCCACTCGCTTTCTTCTCTTTCCTCTTCGGCTTTCCCATCTGGCTCATCGCGTTGGGATGGGTGATCACCGTGAAGGCCAGGCGCAACACCCTGGGCGCGACCCCGAGCCTCGGTTCTCCTGCCCCGGAGTTGGCGCGGACCTGAGAAGCCGAGCTGGTACTACGCCGACGAGTTGGAAAACGTCGACTGGGCCGCCTTCAAGAAGTCGCTGTAGCTGATCGTCTCGGAAGCCGGGGGCGCGGAGACGCTCACGGGCACCCCGTAGTGGTCGAAGGTGGCCGTTACCGTTCCGTGCGCGACACCGCCGGCGGCGAGATCGATGTTCATCCGCCTTAGAAGACCCTGATTGTCGAACCAAACGTCGATCGTCGGCGGTGCCGTCCGGGCCGCTCCTTGCTCCAGTTGCGCAAGCTGCGCCTGGGAAAGGTGAGACGCAGAAGCGAACTTCTGCAGAGCCTGGTCGATCGCCTCTCTCGTCGGTGTGACCGCGTAACCAGAGACTGTGGTCCCGTCGATCGTCTTCTGCCCGAGCGGACGCACCGTGTTGCCACGGTTCTCGAGCATCTGGAGCTGCTCGGTGGGATCGCTCGTGGATCCGAGCTGGTCGCTCTGCCCACCTGTGCCCAAGGACAGCGACACCCACTGCTTTCCCGGCACCAAAGAGCTCACGCTCACCGATCCGAAATTGAAGCCCAGGTAGATCGTCCCGCCGGCGGAGAGGACCTGCGCGGAGATCTGCTGACCCTGCGCCTCGGCATGGAACGACAGCGTCGACTGGTGCGTGGTGAAATCGATCTTTCCGCCGCCGGCGATGGGGACAGTCGTGCCGGCCGCGGAGATGGAGCCGCCCAGGGTCACGTCCGCTGTGCGCTGCGCGATCGTGTTCTGCGCGGAGGTGGCCACGAAGTCCACCGGGCGGATGCCTGCGCCTGGCACTGCTCCCCCACTCGACGAACAGGACGCAGCTGCCAGCGCAGAGCTGCTCACGGCGACGAGGAACAGGGTCTTGTGTCTGCTCCTGCCTCCACGCGGAATCCGAATCCCAAGGATCCGAAGGGATGCCGCCACTGATCCTCCTCCGCTTATTCGAAGATCCAGGTTATCGCCGGATTCCTCGATGGTTTCGGCGCCGGCAAACGATGGTTTCCGGGAATAGGCCGCGACGGGCGGGCGTTGCCCACCCAAATCGGACAGTGCGGTTCGTCGAGGTGTCGATCCGAGCCGGCGCCGTTCGTCGCAGAGGCAGAACCGAAACTTCCACGGGAAGGACCTCCACCGATGTTCCCATCTCAGCCCGCTCAGGTTCAGCCTTCCGACTCGAGTGCGATCGAAGTCTCTCCTGGCCGGTACGTGCCCTCGTGGCTGGTGCTCGCCCTCGTCTGCATCGGACAGTTCATGGTCGTGCTCGACGTGTCGATCGTGAACGTCGCACTTCCGTCCATCCAGCGCGACCTCGGGTTCAGCACGTCGGGACTGCAGTGGGTCGTGAACGCCTACACGCTCACCTTCGCCGGATTCCTGATGCTCGGTGGCAGGGCGGCTGACATCTTCGGTCGCAAGCGGATCTTCATGGTCGGCCTCGGGGTGTTCACCCTGGCGAGCCTGCTCGGCGGGATGGCGCAGAACGAAACCTGGCTCGTGGCCGCACGCGCGTTGCAGGGGCTCGGTGCCGCCATCCTCGCTCCGGCAACACTCACGATCATCACGACGAACTTCTCCGAGGGGCCTTCCCGTGCGCGTGCGCTCGGCGTATGGGCTGCCGTCGCTTCCGCCGGCGCATCAGCAGGTGCCTTGCTCGGCGGCGTCCTCACCGACCTCTTGAGCTGGCGATGGATCCTCTTCGTCAACGTGCCCATCGGCATCATTGCTCTCGTCGCCGCTCACCGGTTCCTTCCGGAGTCGCGCGCCGACCTAGAGCACCGTCACATGGACCTCGCCGGTGCGTTCACGGTGACGGGAGGACTGGTCGCTCTCGTCTATGCGATCGTCACTTCTCCCTCGCACTCGTGGGGATCCCTGCAGGTCCTCCTTCCTTTGATCGCCGCCGTCGTGCTGCTCGGGAGTTTCCTCGTCATCCAGGCGAAGTACGCCAGAGTCCCACTGGTGCCGCTTCGCATCTTCCGTTCGCGCTCGGTGGCCGGCGGTAACGCCCTCATGTTCCTCTTCTTCGCCGCGATGTTCGGTTCCTGGTACTTCGAGACGCTCTACATGCAGGACGTGCTCCACTACAGCCCGATCGAGGCGGGGCTCGCGTTCCTGCCGCAAACCCTGTTGATCGCCGCCGGTGCACAGCTCACCGCCCGCCTCGTGACCCGCTTCGGGCCGAGACCCCTGATCGTGACCGGGAGCGTGATCGCCGCCGGCGGAGTGGCCTGGTTGTCGCACATCACGCCCGGCAGCACCTTCGTCGCCGACCTGATGGGACCCTTCGTCCTCATCGGTCTCGGTATGGGGCTCACGGTCACCCCCGTGACCGTCGCCGGGACCGCGGGAGTGCCGCGCGAGGACGCAGGGCTCGCCTCGGGCCTGTTGAACACCTCCCGCACGGTGGGCGCGTCGATAGGCCTGGCGGTCCTGGCGACGATCGCCGCTAGCCGGACCACGAGCGTTCTGAGCGGAGCCGCGGGAGCGAAGGCCGCCGCCCTCACCGACGGTTACTCCCTGGCGATCTCCGTGAGCTTCGTGTTGCTTTTGGTAGCAACAGTCGTCGGCCTGTTCGTGCTTCCGCCGCTGCGGTCCCGTGAGGGGTCGGATCCGACCACGCAAGGCGACTCGACCGACGACTCGGTCTTGGGCGCGGGCTCGGGGCCGGTGCCTGCCTTGGCGGGGACGTCCGCATCGGCCGAGGCGTTCGCATCGGTGGAGGCGTCCGAGGCAGTCCTCTCTCCCATCAGGGTCTCCTTCGGAGCACGCAGAGGCGACGACGAAGGGTCCGGCGAGGAGGAGCTGGAATCGGCGTAGGCGCCGACCCATGTGGTGCCGCCCTTGTGGTGCCCCCCCTGTGGTGTCGCCCTTGTGACGTTCGGCCCTTGCCGGTGCGCGACAACCGTATCCACGCTTTGCGACAATGACCCCTATGGTCTTCCGCCGTTACGCGCTTGTAGCCGTTGCCGGAAGCGCGCTCGTCGTAGCGGCGCTCGTTCTTGCGGGCTGTAGCGGCGCTTCCCGGACGAACGCATCGACGTCTTCTCTCGGCTCACGGGGGTCCGCCACCACGTCGACCGCGGGCACGTCCGGGAACACTTCTTCCCCGCCATCACCTACGACGGCCGCGCCGCCTACGACAGTTGTGCTCCCCGCGACGGACGTGCCGGTGGTGACGATCGGTCAATGGACCGGACGAGAACCGGCCACCGTCTACTTCTCCGGCGATGCCGGTGACATCGTCACCGGGATCTCGTGGTCCAGCTGGGGTCAGACGGAGGCGATCGGTACCGGCACGTGGCATTACCTGAACTGTGTCCCGAATTGCGCCGAGGGTTCATCGACGCCATACGCCGCGACGCTCACCCTTATCGATCCTGTGGGCGGTCGATTCATCAAGCTGACCGAGAGGACGTCGGGGCCGCACGGGTTCGTGACGACGTTCACCGCACCCGATCTCGGACAAGGGGCGTGCACCAACGCGAGCGAGAACAGCTGTGCATGACCGTCGCTGCCACCGCCGCGGAGCTCAGGTTGGACCCGGGGCGGGCTAAGCACGCTCCCATCGGGTCACCTCGCTGACACGCCCGCTGTCGGTGTCGTAGAGAAGGCCGACGACGACCGCGACCGTCGATAAGAACGCTGTGTCGGCGACTCGGCGGACGTCAAGCTCCAGGGACTCCTCATGATCGAGGATCGGAAGGAAGTCGATCTGCGCCCCGGTCCGGGACTGGAGGTCAGCGTTGGTTGTGCCTTCCAGGCCGCACTTGGTGTGCTGCATCAGGGCGACGGCGTCAACGCCGAGCGCGTGGGAGGCCAGTGCCAAGCTGCGAATAACGTCGTCTGTGACCCTGCCGCCGGCGTTCCTGATCACATTGACGGCTCCACGCTCCAGGCCGAACGCTCGAAGGACATCGATGCGGGCATCCATGCAGGTCACGACCGCCAGCCGCATCTTGGGCTTGGCGTCCTCGATCCGTTCGGCCCTGTAGGTGCTGTTCGCTTCCAGTAGTCGATATATCTCAGTCACGGCCTCATCTTGGAGTCGGCGGTGGGAGGCTCGCCAAAGCCGTGCGATGGCCGTTCAACCCCGTGCATATTCTCCCTATATGTCTCCGCTGGGGCGTGACCGCAGGGTGGAACGGTTCGCCGGCTCTCGGTGCCGCCCTTCGCAACGCTGGAGAAAGGCCCCCGTCACCGGTTTGGCGGGACATACCGGACTTGGTATGCCCAGTGGCGCATGCCCACAGGGACGGTCAGTTCATGTGCGAGCACCATCACTACTTGAAGACGAATGAGAACTAGTGACGGGTGGCTGCACCAGGGAAAAACCCGGACCGATTATCAGAGCTCGCGTCGCTCGAAGCTGAAGATCCCGATGCCGAGCATGACGAGGAACCAGCACGCCACCCACACGAGGTACTCCCAAGAGGGTCCGGACTGGACGAAGAACGGATCACCGGGATTGGTCTCCGCGAGCCGGTGTCCGATGAGCCAGGACGGTTCCAACGAGTAAATGACTCCGTGCCACAGCCCATCGGTCGGAATCACGAACTTTCCGATCTTGCCGATCGTGCTCAGAGCGCCGATGTTGAACACCGTTCCCAGAGTGCCCACCACCCCGGCCAACCAGCCGGCCCCGAATACCGCAACGCCCATGACTCCCGCCGCGATAACGGAAAGGCGCGTGCTCAGGAGCATTGCCAATGTGAGCAGGAGGAGCCCCTCGCCGAAAAGGTAGACAGTCGCCAGAACGGGGTCCGGCGGGAGGAAGCCGCTCACCATGTCGACCACCCAGAACTCCAGGGCACACACGACGCCGGCGTAGAACGCAAGGAGGGCTGCGAGTCCGAGCCATTTGCCGAGAAGCACGTCTGTCCGCCTCACGGGTCTTGTGACGATCGTCATGAGAACCCCTGACTCCACCTCGGAGGAGATAGAGGGCGAAGCGATCGCAGAAGCGCTGAGCGCGACAACGAAGCTGAACATGAACATGAACAGGATGAGGGCCTGCGGAACCGCCACCTGCTGCTCGCCGGACGTGATGCTCTGCGTGTGAGCCAAGCGGTAGAAGCCCCAGGCGCTCAGGCCCACGGTCGCGACCGTGATCGCCACGAAAGCGGCAAGGAGTCGGCGGCGGATCGCCTCTCTGATCGTGAGCGCTGCGATATCGAGGGTGGCTCTCATCGCTTCCCCAGGAGCTCGAGGAAGCGCGCCTCCAGGGTCTGGTGCTCGGGCACGACCGCCTCCACCCGGCCGCCGAGTGCGATCACCTGCTCGACGAGGTCCGGTACCGACGAGGGGTCGATTCCTTCGACCATCACCCAATCCGACTCCTGTTGCCATCTCCCGAATCTGCCGAGCCCGTCCCACCAGCGATTCGTCAGACCTTTCACCTTCAGGCGAATCCGGGTCCCACCGCCGAGCAACTCCTCGAGGCTCCCTGTCGCGACCGCGGCACCTTTGTCGATCACTGCCACGCGGTCACAGACGTGCTCGGCCTCCTCGAGGAGGTGCGTGTTCAAGAAGACTGTCGAGCCCCTGTCTCGAAGCCCTCTCACGATCTCCCTGACGTCGTGACGGCCGACGGGATCGAGGGCACTGGTCGGCTCGTCCAGCACCACGAGCGCCGGGTCACCGAGCAGCGCCACACCGAGGCCGAGCCGTTGCTGCATTCCCTTCGAGAAAGTCCCCACTCGGTCGTCGCCACGTGCGGTCAGCCCGACGGTCTCGAGAACGCGGCCTATGTCCTCGTTCCATTTGCCTTTGGCGACCGCTATGAGTCGACAGTGGAGACGAAGAATCTCCCTTGCCGTGAGAAGAGGCTGGTAGCGGAAGAGCTCAGGCAGATAGCCGATCTTGCGCCTGGTCTCGCGATCTCCGAGCGGCGCCCCGAGGACCATGCCCTCACCGCCCGTCGGGCGCACCAAGCCCAGGAGCATCTTCACGACGGTGGTCTTCCCCGCACCGTTCGGGCCGAGGAAGCCGAAGACCTCACCGCGTTCGACCGTCATGGAAAGGGACTTCACGGCGACCACGTTGCCGTACCGTTTGCCGAGGCCGTCGATGTGTACCGCAGGGGACGCCCCGGGCCGCTGAACGGTGCTCCCCGATTGCGGTTGGGAATCCGCCGGTGCCGCATATGCGCGTACCGCCGGATTCCCCGGGGACGAGTCGTCCCCGCGGTATGCGGCGTGCTCAGCCGAGCTGGTTGGCGACATTCAGCACGTCTTGCTGGTCGAGAAGTCCTGCAACGATGTGGAGCATCCCGGAGCCGTCTTCCCAGATGACTCCCGAAACCACGTTGGAGGGGTCTCCTACGAGCACGCCGGGCGAACCCCCGATCTCCACTGAGTGCGCCGATGCATCCGAGGGAACCGGGACCGGCAGCGTGGTGCCGGCGTCGCCGAGAAGCCGTATCTCTTCGGCCAGCGGCGCAGGGATGCCGGGCTGTGCCAGGAGGTACGTCTCGATCTGGCTGGCCGTCGCCCCGGAGGAAACGGCGGTCGGTCGCGGCATTGTGAGGATCCCGAGTGTCGGCAACCCTCCGGCGCCGCCGTTACGGGCGCCGCTGCCGTTCGCGGAGGCACTCGAGTCGTTGGCACCTGCCACACCGCTCGCGCTTCGCGAAGAGCTACCGAACAGTGAGCTACCCGCAGCCGATCCGTACTCGACGAGGACAGCGGGCCCGGCGGTCAGAACGATCGAGCTTCCCCCCACCGTCTGGTCGGACTGGTCGAAGGTCGCGGTCACCTTCACGCTCGGTTGCACGACGAACTGCTGCGCCTTGCCAACGCCATTCGGGATGCTCCCCGGCAGATTCACGGGGAATCCCGCTTCTCGGGACGCCTCTGCGGGAGTTCCCACGGACTGCGCAGAACCAGACGAAGACCAGTCGATCCTCCCGAACCGGGTCGAGAGACTCCCGCTGGAGGTCGAAAAGCCCCCGAGGGCGTCACTGTCTCCGAGACCCATGAAGTCGGCCAGAGCGTGAAGATCGCTTCGATTGAGCGGCAGGGGCGCGACGTGGGTGGGCGCGAACACCGTCGTGATCGTCGCGGCCGCGGCGGTGCCTGCGAGCACCACACCGACTGCCCCGACGATGATGCCGCCACGGACCGAGACGCCAAAAAGCCGTGGGCCGCGCTTGGTGACGCTCACGGGGACATGCCTCGCGCGGGAACGACCTTCGCCGGCTTCGGGGTGCCACGTGCTTTGCCGCCGGAAACGAAGCCAGGCGGCATCTACATCCGGGGCAACCAGGGCTGTCGTGGAACACGCGGCCACGGCGGGTGTTTCCGCTGTCGACCGTGCCGATGTCGCAGGCGCCGAGACAGCCGTCGAGGCCGACACCGCGAGCATGCGGGCACAACGCTCGGTGTCTTTCCCGATCCTGGACATCCGGGCCTGACAACGCGGACAGGTCTCCAGATGATCGATGGCTCGATCGGGGACGGCAAACGGCTCGTCCTCGAGCCGCCGCAAAGCTCCTTCAGTCGTGTGTCGCACGATCCATCTCCTTGCAAAGGGCGGACTCTGCTCTTCTGAGCAGGGTCCCGACTTGCCCGATCTTCACGCCGAGCGCTTCGGCGATCTCCATGTACGTCATGCCTCCGTGGCGCATGACGAGCACCCCGGCCGACCTCCGGGGCAGCCTCGCCAGGGCACTGCGCAAATGCGCACTCACCTCACGGTCGATCACATGTTCCTCGGCACTCGGAGTGGACGCGGGACTGACCACGCGAAGTTGACGGCGCTCTCGTCGCCTTTCGCCACGGATCATGTTGAGAGCCGTGTGCACCGCAGCGACCCTGACCCACCCCGAGCCACCTTCGAGCGCATCCACGTTGTCGCTGAATTTGCGGTGAGCCGCCAGGAAGACCTCCTGTGCGACGTCCTGAGCTCTCTGGGTGTCCCTTACGACGCTGTATGCGAGGCGGACGACCGACGGATAGTTCTTCTTGAAAAAGGCCTCGAACGCCGAGGAAGACGCTCGTCCTCCTTCGGCGGCGGGCTCTCGCTCACCTCGTGCGTGCAACGCCATCACCACTTATGCACCGCCGGGCAACGAAATGTGGCATCCCGGCGAAATTCTGGCTCAGCTGGGTTTCCGAGAGAGCGCTGGGCGATATGAGCGCGCTTTGGCCGGATCAGCGATAACGGGATTCGAGTATCTGCTTGCCGTCTCCCGTCAGATCCTCTAGGGCCGCGAGTCGCCCGGCCATGGCCATGACGATCGCTTCGGCGGGACCGACTACCTCCGGGCCATCTCCGGTGCTCCATTCCATGTCGGTCGCGCGAAGTCGCAAACCGGAGGTCTTCTTCTTTGCACTGAAGACGAAGGTGGACTTAACGAAGTCGGCAACCGGCAGAAGATGCTCCGGCGGCACTTCGTCGCCGGATGCCCAGCGGCCGGTACATGTCCTGTGAATGGATCACGATGTCCGTGAGAACAGACAATTTTCGGCGCTCCCGGAGGCGTCTTTCGATTCCCTGCGGCCTCCCGCATCGCCTCTAGAAGACGAGCGGGTTCTTCGCGACCTCGTTCCTTTCCGTCCTCCCCCATCCAACGATTGAAACTGAAACCGTTGCGTGCGAGGCCGCTCACCATCGCCCCGACGCCGTATCTCCCCTGCGCGCCCGCTGTAACGTGCCCGAAGACGTCTCTGATACGCCACTCGCTGCAGAGCGATTGCAAGTTCCATTGTTCGTCATTGAGGTCGCTCAAGCGATCAACCAGCTCCAGCCGCTCTTCCCGTACTGCATCCCAGAGGTCTGCCATCCTCACCTCCGCCTCGGCCTGTCCGGTCTCACGAGACCAAACCCGGACGACTTTCGCACCGGCATGCAAAAACTAACAAGATCGGGTCCGACTCCTCGGCAGGCGTAGAACCCCACGCTCGCGAGCACCCATAACGGACCTGGCTTACTTTGTGGTGCCGATCGGTACCAGACGCTAGGAGGCAAATTGCAGATCCAACCGAAGCAGCCGTCAATGAAAGGGCCCGCCGAGATGTTCACGGGCGATGTATGGATCGACGGGATCGCGAGCGGACAGGAGCCTTCTCGGATCAGGGTGAACCTGGTTCGCTTCGCGCCCTCCGCTCGTACCGCTTGGCACTCGCATGCGGTCGGGCAGACCCTCTTCGTGACGGACGGACGAGGACGGATCCAGGCTCGGGGCGGCGAGACAAGCGAGATCCGCCCCGGCGACGTGATCTACACACCACCCGACGAATGGCATTGGCACGGAGCTGCGCCGGACAACTTCATGGCACACATATCGATGACAGAAGGCGTCGGCGAGAGCAAGAAGCCGGAGGCGGATTGGGGAGATCTCGTCACCGACGACGAATACCGAGATCGCTGAACGGCGGGATCAGCTCCCGTTACGCTCCTCGAGGTCGCTCGCCATAGTGCAGGCGAAGAGATGCAGGGTAGTGGGTCAGATTCGACTCTACGCAGCCTGAAGCTGCTGGGCCCTACCGGCCCGAAGGATGTTGGTGGCGGCGTTTGTGTCTGCGTGGGCCCTGTGCCCACAACCGAGACACTCGAACGCTGCTCCACGCCGATTCTCCTTGTCGACGTGCCCGCAGTGCGAACATCGTCTCGAGGTGTTGCGGGGGTCTACCTGAATGAGGGTCCTACCAGCTTCTTCCGCTTTGTAGGCCAGCATCGACAGCAGTTGCCCCCACCCGGCGTCATAGATGGATCTGTTGAGGCTCGACTTGGCGGTAGCTCCGTTCTTCTCGTAACCACCCGAACCGTCGGGTCTCGGTTTGGGCCTCCTCACCATGTTTCTCGTTCGGATGGCCTCACAGACGATGAGGTCGTGGTCGTTTACGAGCTGGCGGGAGAGTTTGTGCAGCACGTCGGCTCTTCGATGCCTCACCTTGCGATGGGTGCGTGCCACGGCTTCTACCGCCTTACGGCGGTTGTGCGAACCTTTCTTCTTCGTGGCCAGTGCTCTTTGGGCCGCGGCCAGCTTCTGCTGTGCTCGTCTGCCAGGGGCGTCGTTCTCGGTGAGCCTCCCCTCGGAGGTGGCTACGAGGACCCCCACCCCGACGTCGATGCCGATCTCCTTGCCGGTGTGCGGAAGCGGCTCTGCAGGGACCTCGACGCAGCGGATCGAAACCGACCAGTGCCGGCCTTCGCGTCGGAGGGTGACGGCCTTCGGGGTCCCCCTGATCGGGCGGTGGATGTTCAACTTCACCGCTCCCACACCGAAGAGATGGAGGCGACGGGAGTCCGTGTCGATCCTCCAGCCAGACGTGTCCTCCCACTGGACCGAGTCCCAACGCGACACCGACTTGAAGCGGGGATATCCAGGGGTCTGGCCCCTCTTGCAGCGGGCGTAGAAGCCCCCGAAGGCTCGGTCGAGCCTCTTGAGCGTCCCCCTACACACCGTCACACCGAAGGCCAGGATGTCGGGCCTAGCCTCGCGAAGCTCGGTGAGGGTCTTCGTCTGGGAGATGTAGCCAACCGACCTCCTCTCCCATCTCCAAGCTCCGCGCCGTTCCTCCAAGCCCGCGTTGTAGAGCTCGCACTGAAGGCGAAGGAGCAGGGTGAGGCTCACGGCTTGTTTGACTGTGGGGTAGATGCGGAACCGGAAGGTCCGACACCGGGTCATGGCGCAAAGCTACGAGGACGGTGTAACGGTGAGGGTTGCCTCGTTCATGACAAGCGTCAACGACAGCATCGCATTGGCGATCGCCGAGGTCTTTGCGTCGACTGTCTTCTCGATCGGCATTTGCGCGCGCTCCCCGACGGAAGAAAAGGTTACTTCTGGCAAGTAACTTCCATTCCCAGGTCTCGATTTCGGAGGTGACCCATGGCGAGCACGATGATGCTGGAGGTTCCAGGCGGGGAGATGGCCCTGTTCGAAGTCGAGCCGGAGCTAGAGCCGAAAGGCGCCGTCGTCGTACTTCAGGAAGCCTTCGGGGTGAACGCCCACATCGAAGACATCTGCCGGCGGCTCGGCGCAGCGGGGTACCGCGCAGTCGCCCCCCACCTGTTTCACCGCACCGGTGACCCGGTCCTCGACTATTCGAACATCGAGAAGGTCATGCCGCACATACAGGCGCTCGACGAGAAAGCACTCCTCGATGATCTGGCGGCCACCCTCGGGTACCTGGCGGACGTCGGGTACACGGGCACGTCGATCGGAACAGTCGGATTCTGCATGGGCGGCACGGTGTCCTTCCTCGCCGGCTTTCGCCATGCCTTGGGGGCGGCCGTCACGTTTTACGGCGGCGGCATCCGTGAGGGGCGATTCGGTATGAAGCCTCTCCTCGAGCTCGCCCCTCAACTGAAGACGCCATGGCTCGGCCTATTTGGGGACAAGGACAGTGGTATCCCGGTCGACGACGTCGAGGCTCTTCGCCAGAGTGCATCGAAGGCCTCGGTCGAGACCGAGATAGTGCGATACGCAGAAGCCGGCCATGGCTTCAATTGCGACGCCCGCGACTCCTATCACCAGCCTTCGGCAAACGACGCTTGGACGCGTTGTATCAACTGGTTCGGCCGCTTCATCCAGCTCGCCGCCGGCAGCTGAGGAATCGGCATCTGCGAGTGACGACCTCGACGCTCGCAGTACTCCCCATACAGCCACGCGTGGGATCGGTCGGCGCATCCTCGGCCGCAGAGAAGTCTGACCGTCGCAGCTGACGACCGGCGCGACGACCCGATGGATCAGCTCGTGAAAAGGCTCGGGTGCGGCCTGGCCGGTGGTGCCTCGAAGAACGGCCGTGCATACGTTTCCATCAGTTCTTCGACGACGTCCTTGGCGCCCGGGTCCTTTAGGAGGTCGTGGTCCTCGTTTGGGTCCTCCCGAAGGTCGAACAACTGGCAGGCCGAGAGCGCGTCCTCGTCGACGACGATCTTGTGGTCGTCGGTCTCGAAGGAGGCAAAGCCCCAGTTCTCGCTGACCGACACCGAGCGCGTGGTGGAAAGCTCACCGCCCGAATAGTCAAGCAGCGACCGGCCTTCGCTCCCGATGATCGCTGGGGAGCCGGCGATCTCGCGCACCGTCGCCGAAACATCGAAGTGCTCCACCAGCGAGTCGACGACCTTTGCCGGACATCCTCCGGGCGGCCGCATCACGAGTGGAACCCGGACCGCCTGGCGGTACAACACACATTTCGACATGAGGCCATGATTCCCGCCCATCTCGCCATGGTCGCTCGTGTAGATCACCCACGTGTCGTCGAGCACGCCCTTTGCGGAAAGCGCCGCAAGGATGGCGCCGACCGCGTCGTCGATCACGCTGACATCGGCTGAGTACGCTCGTCGCATTCCTCTTATCGCGTCCTCGGTCATCGTCTCGGAATCCGAAAGCCACAGGAAGGAACTGAGGAGCGCGCCGTAACGTCCCGTGCCTTCGACCGTCGGCCGGAGAGTAGACGCCGGCATCGAAATCTCTACGTCCCGGTACCGATCGACGGCGGCCTGCGGGGCGTCCCATGGATCGTGAGGACCCGGAAACCCGACGAAGAGGAAAAACGGCTCCGGTCTGTCGTACTGCTCGAGCCACGCCACGGCCTCGATGCCGTGCCAGAAGTCGACATAGGCGTCGAGCGGGATTGGCATGGGTGTCGAATCCCACATCGGGACTCGTTTTGTGGCGTTCTGCCCGGACTCGTTATCGCCCTGGTAGGCGCGATCGGCGATGTGCCGTTTATACGTCTCGAGCAGGCCGCGCTCCTCGAGGAAGTCCGTGTAGCGGTTTGGGATCTCCGGGATGAACTTGTCTCCGGTCTCGTGAACCTCAGCGAAGCCGAGCCTCATCAACTTCTCCGCAAGGTCGTCGATGTGCTGAGCTTCCAGACCCTCTTCGCGATACAGATGCGCCTTCCCGAGCAACGCGGTGTGGTATCCGGCTTCGCGAAGTGCCCAGACGTAAGTCGGTGAGTCGCCTGGTATCTCGGCCCAGTTCGTGTACACCCCGTGGTCCCGCACGTAACGCTCCGTCATGAACGAGGCTCGGGCCGGCATGCAAAGAGGGCCCTGACAGCTGACTCTCGAATATCTGATTCCTTCGGCTGCCAATAGGTCGATGGACGGAGTGAGGACGCCGGCGTCTCCCGCACATCCCATCATGTCGGCGCGATGTTGATCGGACATGATCACGACGATGTTCGGCGCCTTGGACATCGATCACCCCCCCTTCGGGAGGACCAAACTACTCAGGCCCTGATGACCGTGCGACGGGAGGGGATTCATGCGGGACTCCTACAGCTTGACCTCGGCCCGTTTCCGGCAGTCCCTTTTCAATCGCCCATTCACCTTCGAGGACCGCGGGAGTGGCTCGGCGCCTGCTCACGACGAGAAGTGTGAGACTTCCGACACCTGCCATTCCCCAGCAAGTGATCGCTCTGTAGATCACGGTGGCGGCTATGGCGTTTCCCACTCCCGAATGCGTCAGGGCGAACGCTCCGATCATGCCGCCTTCAACGAACCCGACGCCTCCGGGCAACGGAGCGAGGCTCCCAGCGACCTGGGCCGTCGCGTAAGCGAAGACAACGGAGCGCCATGGGATCGGCAGACCCAGGAGCCCAAAGGCGGAGATCAACACGAAAACGTCCATGACCCAGTTCGCGAGGCTCAGACCGAGCACTTGAAGGCCGCCGGCAAGCCTCGTGCGGAATCTGGTTAACCCTGCTGTGTTTCGAGCGACGCGCTGAACGAGACGAAGGCCCGGAGCGTGGCGCCTCTCGAGCCAGCCAACCAGAGCCGGCATTCGATGCGCCGCGACCACAACGGCGGCAGCGACCCCCACGAGCACCACCGCGCATCCCACGAACTCGGCGATGTCGATGAGCCGGGCAATCCCGGCACCTACCAAGAGAATGGTGAGGACCGAAACCGTCGCCGCATATCCGCCGGCTAGCACCGCCCACAACGCCACCGGCATCGGGATCCCCCGTCGGCGATATTGGCGGACGAGCCATCCGCTGGCCGGAGCGGTCCCGCCGGGCACCAAGTTCGTGAGTCCGGTCGCAGCGACGGCAAGGCTCAACATCGAACGTCGCGTCAGAAGGGCACCACCGGCGATCAGCAATCGCCTTTGTACGAGCGCATAACAGACGAACGAAGCCGTCTCTGCGGCAATCGCTGCGAAGAGCCACGGAAGCTGCTCCCATCGCAGGTGCGAGTACGCATCGACGAAGTCGCGCTCGGCCGACGGGAGTCTGAACGCCAGCACAGCCAGAGCAATGATCACTGCCAGGACCATCAGGACGCGCAACGGAATGCGCCTGCGCGACGAGCGGCGCTTGGACTCCTCGGGGCCGGGTTCTGGCCGTCTCTCTATGTGATCGGGATTGCGGGACATTTATCTCTTTGCAAGATTGCCTGACCCGTAGCTTGTCTCGCGCCTGCCGTGGATACCTACCCGCTTTTCGAGCTGCTGTAAAGGTTCGTTTCTCACCAGTGGGGGTAGGAGTCGCCCGACTCCGAGGAGGAAGGTAAGTGGAACGAACCGAGTTCGTAAAGGCGTTGAACGCCGACCTCGAAACCGAATTCAGCTCGATCATCCAATACGTCCAGCACGTAGCGGTGATAAAGGGGGCTGAGCATCTCAGTACGATCGATGAGCTGCGTCGTCACCTTTCCCAGGAGCTGAATCACGCTCAGATACTCGCGGAGCAGATCGATTTCCTCGGCGGAGTCCCCACGACAACGATCGCTCCGGTATCCGGCGCGACCGAGGCGTCCGAGGCCCTCAAGGCCGACCTGGCGCTCGAGCGCGACCAATTTGAATCGTTACCGCGAGCGATTCGCTCAGGCTCAGGAACTCGGATTGGCCGACGTCGCAGAAGCGCTGCGTCCCCTTCTCGAGCAGACCCAGGAACACGTTCGCGACCTTGAGACGGTTCTCGGCTAAGGACGCGGGTTCTCAGCCTTCCCAGATCCTCGCAAGCGCAGCGAGAACTTCGTCAGAAGCAGCGAAGTCACCGAGGTGGCTCTCCTTGGGACGGACGAAGAGTTGCGCGTCGGGCAGGATCGCAGCGGCACGCTGGGCCTGATCGAGCGGCACGAAAGGATCGGCGTCGCCGTGCCACCATCGCACCGGGACGTTCACATCCGCCAGGCGGAATCCCCACGGCTGACCTATAAGCACCGCATCGTTGATGAAAGCCTGAAACTGTCTCTTGCTGCCGACGGTGAGGTCGTCCACGAACATGGCTTCGAGCTCGGGGTCCGAAAGTACCCGGCGGTCCCCCTCGGGCATCATTCGCCCGAACCCCTGAACTATCAGGTGTGAGAGGGGGTTCGATGCGCGCATGAACCCCCACATGAAAATGCCGAGTGGGCGACGCAGGAGGCGGAGAGCCCCGTTGAACCGTCGGCTCAGCGTCACGAGACCTTCCGCTGCTGCATCCTCCCCAGCGGTGGGAACCAGCGAGCCGAGCAGTCCAACGGCCACCACGCGCTTCGGCAGCTCGTGTGCACATGCGAGTGCATAAGGCCCGCCACCCGACAGGCCCACCACCATGAAGCGCTCGTGGCCGAGCCGATCCGCTACGAACGCGGCATCTGCCGACCATTCTCGGACCGAGTTGTAAGCGTGGTCGGTCGAGTCCCCTACACCTGGTCTCTCAACACATACAATTCGAAGGCCTAATCGCTCCGCTGCATCGCGTCCTACCGGCGGGACCTGTCGGCGCGCTCCGGGAGAGCCGTGGAACCACAACACCAAAGGGCCTTGCGGATCGCCGAACTCGGCATATCCCAACTGACGACCGTCGGCCAGTTGGATCGTGCCCTCGAGACGGGGCGGCGAGCTCGGGGGAACACCGATCGGTCGGATCAAGACGTGGACCTTAGCCAGAACCGCGAAGGCACTAATTCCATTTGCTGCGGCCAACCGCTGAGCTCCGTTCACGAAAGCGGGTGCGAATCGAAGAAGGACCACATCGCCGAGTTGGCATCGACAGCATTGGATTGCGGACCGAGGACTTTCGTGATCGCCAGGGGGAGGGTGGGCCCCCCGGGCCATTCGTGACCTTCTCCAGAAAGACTGTAGAGAGCGACGCTCGAACTACCGCTACAACCCGAGTAAGTCGTGAGCGTGTATCCCGGTCCTGCTGAAACCCGCGGCGTCGAAGTGCAGCCGTCGTGGTCTGCCCAGCGTTGCGCGGCGGCCGGCACCGAGTAGGTCCAATAGGCCTGGCCGTTGCCTTGGTAGGGGTCGATCGGATCTGCCGTGCCGTGGAAGGCGGCGACAGGTACAGCGCGAGCGTCGGGGCAAGGATCGGGAAACCGCAAGCCGGCCACAGGAGCTATCGCAGCGAATGTGCCCGCTGAGTCGCAGGCAAGCTGACTCGCCATGCGCCCTCCGCCCGAAACACCCGTAGCGAAGACGCGAGCAGCATCTATGCAATACCGGTTCGCTAGATCTGGAACGAGTGATGTCAGGAACTCCACGTCATTGGCGGCGTTTTCAGGCGGGAACGAGCCTCCGAGGAGCGGCTCGTTCGGGACGTTCCAATCGAAGCCGGTCCCGCTCGGGATGAGGCCTTGCGGATAGGCGACCATGAAACCGTAATGGTCAGCTGCACTGTCCATGCCGGTGAATTGCTCCTGCTCCTTCGCAGTGCTCCCGCTCCCGTGGAGATTGAGGACGAGCGGAATGCGAGTCCTGCCGGTGTAGCCGTTCGGGACATGCACGATCACGACCCGCGCGCGAGCGCCAATCGTCAGATGCAAAGTCGTCGATCCCGAGGAGGAGCCTGCGGTTGTGCCTTTGCCACCGCCCTCGCCACATCCCGAGGGTTTCGCCGTCGCATGCGATGCCGCTGTTGAGGACGAGCTCGTGCTGCCGGACCTCGAACAACCTCCGACGACTGCGACTGCGATTGTGGCGGCGATCGCGACGCCGACCACCTCGGCACGGGCGGATCTCCGACCCGGTCTGCCGATTCGCTGTAGCGGCGAATTCACTGTTCGATCATGCCCGCGATGAAGCGTCAAAACCCTGCGCGGATCCCCTAACATGAATTTGGCGATGGAGCTCGCCATAACCGCGGGACCGCCCTGCTGATGGCTCCTACCTGCAACACCCTGCGCAGGAGGAGCAACAGATGCGAGCAATGTGGGTCGGCGTGGCCGGATTCTTCGGT
The DNA here is from genome assembly GCA_963737015.1 of uncultured Acidimicrobiaceae bacterium. Taxonomy (GTDB): domain Bacteria; phylum Actinomycetota; class Acidimicrobiia; order Acidimicrobiales; family UBA8190; genus CAVTQZ01. The sequence continues at coordinate 1,275,480 of CAVTQZ010000001.1, forward strand.
GCCATTTCGAGGTATTGGCTCGACGGACTCGTGAGCCGGTTCGTTGGAGGCAGCTTCCCGTGGGGAACTTTCGTGGTCAACATGTCGGGCTGTTTTCTGATCGGACTGTTGACGACGGCATTGACTGAGCGGGTCCTGCCACACCCAACCATAAGGATGGCGGTCACCGTCGGCTTCGTCGGGGCTTATACGACGTTTTCCACGTTTGCCTACGAGTCGCTTAGGCAACTGCAAGATGGTGCGGTCGGCCTCGCCATCATCAACGTCGCCCTGTCGGTTGCGACAGGCATCGCCGCGGCCTGGATCGGAGTTGCAGCGGGGAGGGCCTTGTGAGACTCGGAGGCCAGGGCAAGCTGCTGCGAATCTTCATCGGAGAATCTGACAAGTGGCATGGCAAGCCGCTGTACCAGGCAGTCGTCGAGCACCTCCGTGCGCAAGGGATCGCGGGCGCCACGGTGATCCGGGCTATCGAAGGTTTCGGTGCGAAGAGCCACCTCCACACGAGTCGCATCCTTCGCTTGTCAGAAGACCTGCCACTGCTCATCGAGGTGGTTGATCACGAGGAGAACATCAGGCGGATCCTTCCCGAGCTCGAAGAGATGATCGGCGGCGGACTCGTGACCCTGGAAAGCGTCGAGGTCGTCACGTACCGGCCCTCGAATCCGCCCGACGAGCCGCATTGATCCTCTTTGTAAGCCTCGACCGAACTCACCGATGCCCGCTTCCGTGACCGACAGGCAGATTGGGGCCACAGACCGGATGGGTGCTGTTAGAAGTCCGCATCCTTGGGGAATGGTCAGCTCACTGCACTGACTCAGGACTCGGAGGCCGCCCACTATGCCCATCAAAGAAGACCAGTTGCACGAGCTTTTGTTCCAGGCGCTCGAAACCGAACTGGGTGGGGTGCAGGTATACGAGGCAGCGCTCAAATGTGCGCAGAACGACGATGTTAAAAAGGAATGGACGGAGTACCACGAGCAGACGCGCCGACATGTCGAGCTGGTGGAAGAAGCTCTCCAAGCCTACGGTCTCGATCCCGCAACTGAGACTCCGGGAAGGCAAGTCGTCCGCACAATAGGGTCAGCGCTGGTCCAGGCGATCGAGATGGCGCGCTCCGCGGCTGCTCCCGACGAAGCTCAGGTTGTCGCCGCCGAGTGCATAACGCTGGCGGAGACGAAGGACCACCTCAACTGGGAACTGATCGGCGAAGCAGTAAATCGACTTTCAGGAGACCCCGCCAAGGTGCTGCGGGCGGCTCATAAGGAGGTCGAAGAACAGGAAGACGAGCATCTGTATCACAACACAGGTTGGGCCCGAGAGCTCTGGATCGATGGGCTCGGGTTGCCCGCTGTGTTGCCACCACCTGAAGAACAGAAAGACGTAAAGACGGCAATCGGAGCCGCTCGGGCCAAGAAAGCCCGGAGCGACATGACCTGATCGCTGCTCGCTCCACAGGGATGTCGCAATCACGGGTGGAACGCTCAGAAGATCAGAGCGACTCGACCCAAGATGAACCGCAGGAACCGCAGCAAGGCATCGCATCAGAAGCATCATTGGATAGGCGCGCTCGCAAGCTCGCCGAACGTCTTCAGGTCAGAGGATGGCAACTGGCGGTCGCGGAATCCCTGACGGGTGGTCTATTGAGCGCGGGTGCTGCCAGGGGACCGGACGCCGGCAAGTGGTTCAGAGGGGGCATCGTCGCCTACCAGCCGGAGATAAAGTTCGACCTCCTCAAGGTGCCGGAAGGGCCAGTCGTTTCGAAAATATGCGCGACCGAAATGGCTCGAGGAGTCCGAGAGCTTCTACATGCTGACGTCGGGATCGCTGTGACCGGAGTAGGCGGCCCTGAACCTGAGGAGGACGTGGAACCGGGAACTGTCTGGGTGGCAGTCTCCACGCCAGAGCGGGAGACGAGCGAGCTCGCCCGATTTGCCGGCCGTCCACCGCCCGAAGTCTGCGAGCTGAGCTGTGTCTTCGCTCTGGATCTCGCGATAAAGGTGCTTTGAGCAGAATCTTCGCGAGTGCTGCGCGCTAGCCGGTCGCCGCACGCGTTTCCGCACGGCGGTTGAACGAGCAGGGACAACCCGAAATGCGCCCGGCCCACGCGCGGGCCCCGGTGGGCACGTCGGAGTTCACGTACTCGTTTGACCTGGTGCGCGTCGTCGGCTTCGCGCCTGAGGTCATCTAGGTGTTCTGCGACCATCTGGTGAGTGAGGTACGGGTGGTATTGCACGGATGCCTCCTTTCGGACATCCATTACGACGATCCCAGTGTCCGTTTCTCATCGATAGCCTTCTCCTCCTTAGCGGCGCCCCGATCGGTTGCACGGATTCCCGCACCGATTCGGCGTGAGGAGGTAGCGGTGGCCCGGACCGTCCATGTCGAAACCGTTCTCGATACGGCTGCAGAGCGCGTATGGTCCGCGATGAAGCAGCCGGCGACGATGCTCTACGTCTTAAAGGGCATCGCGGGCTTTCCGGCGCTCAATGGCCGGACGGATCCCATTCAGGAAGGCGAGAAGGGCCGGGGTTGGCTTACGGCGTTCCAGGTGATTCCTCTGTACCGCCATACGATCGAGGTACTGAGAGTCGACGACACGGCGATGGCGATCAGCACTCACGAACACGGTGGGGTCGTCAAACGATGGGACCACGTACTCAGAGTCGAGCCGATCTCGGCCCGTCAGTGTCGGTACAGCGACACGGTAGAGATCGATGCCGGCCCCCTCACCGACATGATCGCCCGGCTGGCCGAGTCCATCTACCGCTACCGCCAGCGCAGGTGGCACAAGCTCGTCGACCGGCACCTTCGACCCGAAGGGCCGGTCTACAGGTTCGGCAGCTGAGTATTCGGGCGACTGACGGCGGCAGCTCTCAAAGGCGGATGGATCTTCGCGGATGGCCGATGACTTTCCTCCAGGTCGGACGTCTGAGCAATGCCAAGTCCTAAACGCCAAGGAGGAATCAGATGACCACCACTGCCACTCGGATTCGCCAGCTCAGCCTGGTATGTGTCCCCACCGGGGAACAGGACGGCGCGATCGAGTTCTACGAGAAACTGGGCTTCGAGAAGCGCACCGACATCCCGTTCGGCGGCAGCTACCGCTGGGTCGAGGTATACCCGCCCGAGGGAACGACGGGAATTGCGCTCGCTCCTCCCCCGCCGGGAGACGACGGAGCCATCACCCCTGTGGTGACGGGGATCGCCCTGACCACCGACGACATCGACGCGACGCACGCCGAGTTCAAGTCCCTCGGGGTGGACGTCGACGAACAGGTCGCTCGGATGGGTGACCCCGTGCCGCCGATGTTCTGGTTCCGAGACCCGAGCGGCCACACCCTGATGGTTGTGGAGCAGCAGGCGTCTCAAAGCTGAGGTCCCACCACGTCGGACAATCATCTCGAGCCGGGGGCGAACTGAGAGTCGTCCCCGGCTCTCTTCCTTTCCGATTGACGATCGGCCTCGTCGTGCTCGGCTGCTCATCTCGACCCTCGTCAGAAAAGGGCAGGACATTCCGGAACGTGTGATCCGATCCGAACCGTGGTGGCGAATCTCCAGATTGAGTAGGGGGTTTCAGACATGACAATCGGGATTCGGGTGCAGCTTCCGGGTGTTACGCGAGAGCAATTCGAAAACATGGATCGCTCAATCGGCGGCGAGATGGCCGATGGACTCATCTTTCACGCATCGGGCCCTGTCGAAGGTGGGTGGAGAGTCATCGATTTCTGGGAAACCAGAGAGCAGTTCGACAATTTCGTCGCGGCCCGCGTGGCTCCGGCCATGGCCGAAGCAGGCGCTGCGCCTCCAGAGATCGAAGAGTTCCCAGTCCACGAGTATCTAAAGGGTTGACGCCCGACCGGTCGCGGTGAACGACCAGACTCGATGACTCGATTGACTTTCCTCACCGCCCGCCACGTCGAGCGTGCCATGTGACCTTCGAAGTCGAGTGGTCGGCGTCGGTGCTCTCAGCGCAGAGAGTAGGAATCTTGTATGTCTGCGACTTATCAGGAGTTGAAGGGTCGTGCCACATACGTGCGAGATCTATGAGCTGCCGCTGTGGGCAACGACGGAGTGGGCGCAACAAGACTCGAACTTGTGACCTCAGCCGTGTGAAAGCCACCTGGTCTTTTTCTGTCCAGCGTGTGGAACTGAGGTGCACCTTGAGCAGGACTTTCGTGACCCGACGTAACCGCACGACCGCTCGTCACCAATGCATCGCGCACGGATCGCGCACGCCGGTCGCTCAATCAATCGTCAGATGCGTGCTACAGCGAGCCCAAGTGACTCAGCTGCGCGACACAGAGGGCCGTCTCCAGCGACTAATACGGAGTCCTCGCCCGCAATCGTCTCTGCGCCCGCAAGGTGGACGGCATCGTTGCCTCGCAGCGCGTATTCCTCGGCGAGAGCGCCAGCCCGGCGCACGAGCGCATCTGAAGCCTCGACGACGTCCATCTGGTCGTACAGACGCCCGAGCTCGCCTACGGCTTGTCTAAGGCCGCGTGCCTCGATGCGGCCGGATCTACGTGCTGCAGCCAGTGTTGCATGTGATTCTGCGTATATGAGGCGCACTCCGGCTGTGCGGTCGGCCTCGTCCCACATCAGGCTCGCGCGAGCCGAACCGTCGTCCTGGACCAGCAATGGCACCAGTGCCGAGGTATCGAAGTAAGCGATCAACGACGCTGCTCCCCCACCAGCGAACTCACCGGCTTCTTGGCTCGAACGCGCTTCCGAGGGGCAGCCCGCTTGACGGAACTGGCGCGGGTAACGATCCCCTGATCGATCAGGCGGTCAATAGTCCTTTCCGTTCCCGTCGGGATGATCTTGGCGATGGCGTGGCCGCGGTCGGTCACGACGATCTCGTCTCCGTCTACGAGCTGGGCTAGGTAACGACTCAGGTTGTTTTTGAGATCCCTGATGCCGACCTTCACGAATCCCTCCTTGTAGCTACACTGGAATCACATTGTAGCTACATATGCGACTCAATCGAGGTCAGGATCCCGACGCCCAGCGGGTCGACTTCGTGAGTTGTTAGCGGCAGCTGCGGGCAAGGTACGGGTAACGATGTGTGTGAACAGCCAACCAGGCGAGGCTCCCTATGAGCATGAAGCATCGAGAATAAAGGCGCTTCTTCCGTGTGACCCATGGCTGCTTCGCTTTGGACCCGATTGGCAGCCCGACGGTGACCTAAGAGGGCACGTGTCTTAAGAGAGCCCAGCTGAGAAGCCCACCCAGTCATCCCAGCATTCGACGACCGCTTTTCAGTCCCGTGCTCGGGACGCTTCCTCGAAACGGACGCCAAAGTGAATCGCTACTAGCAACTGAAGTACGTAACCGAAGAACGCCATAGTCGCCGCCGCGACGATGGCTCCTGCGCAGATGCCAACCACGATTGCAACGACGTTGCCGTTGTTAACCCCGTTACTGTGAAGAGTTCGGCGGCTTCAAATGCGGCAAGTGCTCCTGCTCCGAGGAGAATGATTGACAGGGACAGGAACACGACGGCAACTGCGTGTGCTCCAGGGAAGTCCGCAAATGTGAACGGATGGGCATAGAAGTGTCCATCGCTGCTCTTGGTCCAGCCGGGTCCTGGCTTAACCGCCATCATCCACCTCCATTACCTCGGGCGTACTTGCGCGCAACCCTAGAGCTGACAGCGGACGCAACTCGACCCGTTAGAGCAGCACGGTGGTCAAGCTCCGGCACCCCTACCCTCCTTCTGATTCCTGAAGGCGTAGGAGCCCGGCCACCGGTAAGGTCGTTTCTGCAACACCGGTAGGGAGCGGTCTGACACGCTGACAACCGCGGGGATGGATGCCCAACGGGAACCGAACTCGACCCAGGCTCGTCAAAGGGCACATGAGGCGTATCGCTTGGGTGGCTCTAACCCTTGCTCTGGCTGCCTGCGGTCCCGGGTCGCCGAGCCGGTCACCTGGGAGAACTGCCGCAACTAACAGCTGTCCGCCATTAGGGGCACTTACCACGGTTCCAGACGTTGTTGGAGTTGAAGTCGAGCGCGCGTACGCACTCCTGGCTAAGGCCGGTTTGCTTGCCAGAACCCAGCCCACTGGCGAGGGAGCAGGTGGACCTGCAACGCCAACAGCAGAACCTGACACGGTCGCTTTTGAATCGCCTGCCGCGGGCACTCGCTTCTCGGTTGGCAGGGCTGTGGCTCTTTACGTCGTAGTGAACTCGACATCGGGGGGTGCGTACGAAGCGCCGCCAAAATCTCTTCCGGGCGACTGGTGCAGAACGGGTTGACCCCTCCGGGGGTTAGCGCTCTCGGTTCGACGCGCCATTCCACCGATAGTGGAAACGATTGACGCAATATGAATGGGTGCCCAAACGATCCAAGACCTCTGATACTCACACGGCCGCGGAGAGCCTGCGGAGGGTCGCCGAACTCACAGTCGGTCTACCGGAGGATTCACCCGCCGACGCCCGGCTCCGCGACCGGCTAGAGCTAGCAGCTGACGTGCTCGACGCTGTGAGCACGAGTGAGGAGTCCGGCGACCGAAACCGAGGCACTCTGCGCGATTAGAGATACCCGGTAGGTACGGGCCTGTCGCTCAGGACCTGTCTTCTGCTGTTTCTACAGAATGACGTCTCTTGTGGGCACCGGCTGCGAGCCACAACGGACTCGTCACGACGGAAGCTAGGGCAGGCACTGACGCCACAAGTGGTGCCAGAGCCGCGAAACCTGCGAAGAGCAAAACATCACTTGTCCGCACCGGGTAATCCTCGTTGAGGCAAAGGGTCTTCCGTACTTGGTCGACCGGCTGCACTCGCACCGATTCGAGGTCAGCGGCATACAGGTTTCCGGTTCTACGGCCCCGTGCGAATGCCTTCAGCACTCGGCCCGGTCGTGTCGCGATACCAGGTACTAGTGCCGCCCAGTTGAGAACCCAGGCAGCCCAGTAGTTCTTGCAGCCACCGCCCAGCTCCCAGGCTCCAATCTCCGCCTCGCCCACTGCATCGTGGTCGTAGCCGCTTACGACATGGTTGAGGTCATGTATCGGTGTGGCCTTGCGTCGAGCTTTGGTGTTTGGGAAGCAAAGCGGGATGGGTCCGACTCCGACTGCGACCCACTTTTCGTTGATTCCGCCGTCAGCTGGAAAGCCGCTTTCCACCAGGTGGCGCTCGACCGCCGCTTCTAGGGATGTGTCATCAGGGTCCATGTGGGACCTCCTCGCAACCATCCCCCCTCCGGTACACGATGATAGTTCTGGCTAACTACGAGCCCTCACGGGGGATTCTCGAAGCACCTCGGGTCCTTGTCGCGCTCTAAAGGTGGATTCGACCGCGCATGGAGGGTCAAAGGACGTGTCCGGCGTACATAGTTGCGTACAACTCGTTACGACGCCCCGCGGCGGGGTAATAGGTAGACAGGAGTAGCAAGGGGGGATCCAGCAACCCAGGAGGCCAGGAGGAGAAAGATGCCCTATCCCATTCGATTCTCCGTGGACTACCCAGACCGGCTTCTAAATCGGGTCACCACGGGCTTTCGTATCTTCGTAGCGATCCCCATCTTCATTACGCTGGGCGCTGTCGACGGCGGCACATGGCAGTGGTCCTACGGAAAGGGGTCAACGGCGGTCGCAGCCGGGGCGGGGGGTCTGCTGTTCTTCGGTCCCTTGCTCATGATCCTGTTCCGACAGAAGTACCCCCGGTGGTGGTTTGACTGGAACCTAGAACTTCAGAGGTTCAGCAACCGCGTCGTGACCTACCTCGCCCTGATGAACGACCGGTACCCTTCCACGACCGATCATCAGTGGGTACAGCTGGACTACGACTATCCAGACGCCGCCCAAGATCTGAACCGCTGGCTTCCCCTGGTGAAGTGGTTGCTCGCCATCCCCCACTACATCGTGCTCTTCTTCTTGAACATCGCCGCCTTGGTCGTAGTCATCGTGGCGTGGTTCGCTGTGCTCTTCACAGGTCGCTATCCCAGGGGAATGTTCGACTATGTAGCGGGTGTGCTCCGATGGAACAACCGAGTCCTCGGATACGCCTTCACTCTGATTACGGACCGCTACCCGCCTTTCAGCCTCGCCCCATAGCGCGGTAGAGACTGGAGCGAACGAGACTCCTGACCGGTAAACCAGCGGCAGTCAGCCTCAACGGTGACCAAGAACCGTTCAGCGTCTGCTTCGGTAGCAGAGGTCATCGGTGCCGTTACACGCCTTCGCCCTGACGTCATCGGGCGCGGAAGTTGCCGGAAGGGAGTTCGTCGATAGTTCCGAACTTTCGCTTCCTCATGACGTGGACGGTACAGGTCCGTGACCCACGGCGTGACCCAAGCAAAACGGAAACACCCTGGTCGAGCTGGGAACAACCGGGAACTCATGACGAGGCCTACAAGCAGGCATTTTGCGTCTGAGCAGGAATCTCCTTGTGGGCGCAACAAGACTCGAACTTGTGACCTCAGCCGTGTGAAGGCTGCGCTCTAACCAACTGAGCTATGCGCCCGCTGTCCCGATCGTACTTGGAACCCTGAGGCAAGGACCCAGCGACTACTCAGGAGCCGACGGGCGCGAGCTCCGAGAACCCGATGGCCGCTTCAAGTGCTGCAGCGGAGCGCACGACGACGAGATCCGCGTGCTGCGGGCCGATGATCTGGAGGCCCACGGGCAAGCCGTCACCGGTGAGACCGGCACACACCGACGCGGCGGGCGACCGCGTCATGTTGAACGGGTAGGTGAAGCGAACCCAATTGAAGTCCTTCTCGCCGTTTATGACTCCGGCGCCCTCGAGCTCTGCGCTCGGCGGGGGCGCCGCACAGGTCGGCGTGACGAGAAGCCGGACGTCGTGGAACAGCCGCACAAGGCGGAGGTTGAGCAGGTGACATGAATCGAGCGCTCGCACCACGTCGACCGCCGAGAGGCTCTTGGTCGCCTCGTCGACCTGGGCGGCAAGCAGCGCGTCGACCTTGCCCCACGCCTCGGTGCCACGGTAAGGACCCAGGTCGCGCAAGTGATAGGCCAAGGTGAGTGTGAGCCATTCGCTCACAGGGTCCTCGTCGAAGACGGTGTCGACCTCGATTACCTCCGTGCCGAGCGACTCGAGGGCACCGACCGCGCGTTCGCACAACGCCCGCACTTCCTTGTCGACCGGTGCGTATCCGAGCGTGGGCGACCATGCGACCTTGCGCGGGAGCTGCGCGTTCTCGAGGGCCGCCGGCCACGATGCCTCCGGTCGGGGCAGTGACGACAGGTCGGTCGGATCAGGCCACACCGTCACGTCCAGAGCCTTCACGGTGTCCTGGATCCGAAGTGCCATTGGAGCCTTCGTCGAGAGCAACGGCCAGTGAGGTGGCTCCGCACCACCCGAGGGCACGCGACCGAGGGACGGTTTGAAGCCGGAAAAGCCACAACACGAGGCGGGGATCCGTATCGATCCACCGCCGTCGGAGCCGGTGGCGAGAGGCACCATCCCCGACGCCAGAGCGGCGGCGGTGCCCCCCGATGATCCACCCGCCGAATGGTCGAGGTTCCACGGGTTTCTCGTACGGCCGAAGACGCGGTTCGTGGTGTCGGCCTTCCACCCGAATTCCGGCGTGTTCGTCTTGCCCACCACGACGCATCCCGCGGCCTTGAGCCGGGCGACCAAGGGCGAGTCGACCGCCGCCGGCGGCGCATCCGCGAACAACACGGAGCCCTGCGAAGTCGTGAACCCCGCGGCGTCCTCGAGATCCTTGACACCTATCGGAATGCCGGCGAGCGGCCCGGGATCGAGACCGCCGGCAACGAGATCGTCGATACGCGCCGCTTCTCGCAGCGCGCGCTCGGGGTCGACGCTTACGAAAGCGTTCAGCTGAGGGTTGAGGGTCTCTATTCGGTCAAGTGCGTGGCCGACCAGATCGCGTGCTGCGACGCGTCCCGAACGCACGCCCTCTGCGAGTTCGGAAAGAGAGCTTCGTCGAAAGTCCACGATTCAGGCGTAGCACGTATCGACGGGTATTGCCTGTCTTCGCAAACCGCCGAGGCAGGACGAAGCTCGGCCCTTAGTACTCTGGAGCACGATGAGCGAGCACCTCGGCGACGCCGACGGAGTCGGGGAACAAGGGGACGAGCCGGACGCGTCGGGCCGCAAGCCGCCCAAGCTCACGATCGGTCAACGCATCCTCACGGCTCTTCCCAACCTGGACCGCCAGGGACCGGCGGCGGAGGCGCCGACAGCGCGAGCCAGCGCCGGGCGTACGTCCGGGCGTACCACCACCCGGCCGCCCAGCGCCCAGAGGCGTGCACCTGAGCACGACACCGATGTCGAAGCCGACGAATCCTCTGCCGTCGCCGAGGAACCGATCGAACCCGACGAGGTCACAGAACCCTCGGCACAGCGCGCCTCTTCTGGGCCACGGCGTACGAGCGAGAGCGCTGCCACTACAGGCGGCGGTGCACGAGGCGGCGGCGCCGGTGCACGCGGCAGAACGGACGCCACCGCCGGAATGAGCAACGAGGAGCTCAGTCACGCGATCAAGCGCATCGACGACCGCGAGCGCCGGTACACCATGATGGCGGGGTTCCTCGGGATCGTTATGGGCATTGTCGTAACGATCGCGGCGATCCACTACAACCCGCTGCCCCGCCACAAGGGTCACGAAGCCGACAGCGTGATCTGGAGCTACGGAGCTGCTCGCCTCGTGCTCGGAGGACTCGTCGCTCTTACCTCTTACAGCCGACGCAGGTCGCTCGTCGCATTCGCACTTCTCTTCCTGGGAACCGCGATGGGCAACCCACTCTTTGCTCTGCCGTTCTGGGCTCTCGGCGGGTGGATGATCTGGCGGGTCTTCCGCTACCAGAAGGAACTCACAGCGCGCGGCGCAGGCCCACAACGGGGCCGGACCACGCAGAGCCGGGCGAGACAGAACCGTGCCTCCGAGAGCCGTACCGCTGTACATAGCGGCACTCGCTCGCGACCGAGCGCCGCTGCACGAGGTGGCGCCACCGACGCCCGAGAGCGAGTCGCGCGCTCGACGCGAAGCCGCGCGACATCCGGCGCGGCAGGAAGGTCGTGCCGGCGGGTCCTCCGCCTTCCAAGCGCTACACGCCGAAGAAACCGACGCGCCCGAGGCCGCCCGCGCCCTCTGAATGAAGCGCCGTCCGTACCCGTTGTCGATGCCTCAGGCGGCGGGGACGTCTCCGATCCGTGCATCGACGAGAAGAGCGGACCGAAGCAGCCGCAGGATCTCCTGACGCCTGCGCACGAGTGAGCGTGCGGTCGGCTCCTCTCCGAGCGCTCGCATTACCTCGACCTCCGTGACCATGCCGACCACCGTCGAGTAGATCGCTAGGAGCAGAAGGCGCGGTTCGTGGCGCCGCATGTGACCCGTGTCCATCTCGGACTCCAAGAATGCCGATGCCCGGGCGACGAGAGGCCCGAGCGCCAGCGTCAACCTCGTCGCGGCCGGCGGCCCCAGCCGCCCGACCTCACGCACCAGCCCGAGCAACTCCGGACGCCGAGCGGCGAGGCGGAACACCGAACGAACGACAGCCTCCACCCGGGACCAACCGGTGCCCGCACGCTCGAGCGATCCTTCGATCGCTTCGGACAGCTCAGCTGCGGAGCGGTCGATCAGCACTTCGAGCAGAGCGTCCTTCGAAGCGAACCAGTAGAGGATCGACTGCTTGCGCATGCCGAGGACCTCGGCGAGGTTGTCGAGCGAGGTGGCCTCGTAGCCTCTCGACCCGAACATCTCGAGCGCGGCGTCGAGGATCCGGTCGGGCGTTTCACCCCGCCGCCTGTTCGCCGCCCGTTTCGTGCTCGACGTCGCCACCTACCATATGGTAGACAAAATGGCGATGGCGGAGGGCCGCATTCACGGGCAGGACCTCGACCAGGCTGAAAGGCCCGACGGCCCCCACCTCCCCCCGCTCGCCTCGGCGCTGGCGGGTCGCCGCATCCTCGTCACAGGGGCGACCGGATTCCTCGGCACGGCCCTCGTCGAGCGGCTCCTCCGGAGCGTGCCCGGCTGCTCGGTGGCCGTGCTCGTGCGTCCTGGCAGGCGCACTACCGCTGCATCTCGCACCGAGCGGGAGATCCTGCGCAACGACTGTTTCGACCGCCTGCGCGAGGAGCTCGGCGAGGGCTTCTCCGAGATGACGGCGCGCCGCGTGACGCCGGTGTCCGGTGACGTCGGCACCGACGGTCTCGGGCTCGACGAGGAGGGACGGGCGGTCCTCGCCTCGTGCGACGTCGTGGTCCACTGCGCAGCGGCGGTCGCGTTCGACGCGCCCCTCGACACGGCGGTCGAGGTCAACCTGCTCGGACCCTCTCGAGTCGCCGCCGCGATAACCGAGCAGGCCGCGGCGCGCCGAGAAGATCATCCAGGAAGCTCACCGACCCACCTGATAAGCGTGTCCACCGCGTACGTCGCGGGGACGCATCAGGGCGAAGCCACCGAGACCCTCTCGACCGATCCGCAGCTGTCGGGAGCGAGGGCCCGGACGCACACGACGGTCACGACCGAAGTCGATATCGATGCAGAGATCTCCTTCGCGCGGAGGCTGCGCGCAGACCTCGAGGCGGAGTCCCGCCGCAACGAGCTGCTCGAGCGCTTCACCAAGAAGGCGCGCACCGAGCTGGGCGCGGCCGGCACGCACCTTCTCGCAGAACGCGCCGAGAAACTCAGGGAGGAGTGGGTCCGCGAGCAGCTCGTCGACGCCGGCAGGTCGCGGGCGAAGGCACTCGGTTGGCCCGACGCCTACGCGTTCACGAAAGCGCTGGGCGAGCGTCGCCTCGTCATGAGCCATCCCGGCGTGGCCACGACGGTAGTTCGCCCCTCGATCATCGAGTCGGCCCTCAGCGAACCGCGACCGGGTTGGATCCGCGGATTTCGCATGGCGGAGCCGATCATCATCTCCTACGCACGCGGGTTGTTGAAGGAGTTCCCCGGCATTCCCGAAGGAGTGACCGACGTCATCCCCGTGGACCTCGTGACCGCCGCGCTCATCGCCGTGGCCGCGGAAGGACCGGATCCGTCAGGACCGGCGGTGTACCACGTCGCCTCCAGCGTTCGGAACCCGCTTCGCTACGGCGACCTCGTAGAGCTGGTGCAGGCGTGGTTCAACGAGCATCCTCTCTACGACAGCAAGGGGTCACCGATTCTCGTCCCGGAGTGGTCGTTCCCGGGCCACGGCAAGGTGGAGCGCCAGCTCGAGCGCGCGACCTGGGCCCTGTCGCTGGTCGAGCGGGTCCTCGGCTCCCTACCCGTGAGAGGAGGGCGCGCGGAGCTCGCCGCCCGCGTGGAGGACCGCAGGTCGCAGGCCGAACGGGCTCTCGGCTACGTACAGCTCTACGGCTCCTACACCGAGACCGAGGCGCGCTTTCGGGTCGACCACCTTCTCGCGCTCGCCGCCCGGCTCGCTCCCGGCGACGCGCGGACCTTCTGCCTGGACCCCGCCGTCATCGACTGGGAACGCTACGTCCACGAGGTGCACCTCCCCTCGGTCGTCGAGCACGCGCGTGTGCGCTCGAAGCCGGGGCGTTCGACGTCACCCTCACGCAAGGCACGGGCAGCGAAGGCGATCCTCTCCCCCGACCGTCATCTGGCGGCGTTCGACCTCGAGAACACGCTGGTCGCTTCCAACGTGGTCGAGTCCTACGCGTGGCTCGCAGGGCGCCATCTCCCGGCCGCCGAACGCGTCGCGCTCAGCGCGCGGCATACTGCGCGAAGCGCCGCGACTTCTCGCTCTCGACCGCCGCGACCGCGGCGACTTCCTGCGGAGCTTCTACCGCCGTTACGAGGGCGCGCCGCTCGCGCTCCTGGAGACGGACGGGGTGGAGCTGCTGCACGACCTGTTGATCAACAAGTCGTTTCCGGCGGGCTTCGCCCGCGTGCGCGCGCACCGCGAGCTCGGCCATCGAACGGTCCTCATCACCGGAGCGCTCGACTTCGTGGTCGAGCCCCTCCGCCCGCTCTTCGACGAAATCGTGTGCGCCTCACTCGACGTCGACGAAGACGGGCGCCTCACGGGAAGACTCTCACGCCTGCCACCCACCGGTGAGGCACGCGCGCTCGTGCTTTCCGACTACGCCGCCAGCGAGGGCCTCGACCTTGGTGAATCCGTCGCGTACGCCGACTCGGCGTCGGACCTCCCGCTCCTCGAGTGCGTGGGATTCCCCGTGGCGGTGAACCCCGAGGCGCGCCTCGCCACGATCGCGCGTCGGCGCGGCTGGCACACCGAGCAGTGGGACAAGGCCGGCGGCTCCGCCAGGCCGCTGTTGCCGCTCGGGCCCCTGGACCACGGTGTCTCGCGCTGGTGGGACCGCTTCGTGCAAGGGATCGAGCAGCTGAGCGCCCCGCTCCCCGGCGCGAACGCGGCGACGAGGCGGGACCGCCCCGTACGTGCGAGAACCCGATGAAGGCACTCGTCTTCGAGCGCAACGTCGGCCGTTACGCCGCGTCGCGGCTGGCCTCGACCGTCGCCGGATCCGGACGGGGTGCCGCGATCGGTCCGCTGCGCCTCCTCGACGTCGACTCCCCGGCGCTTCCCGGGCCCGGATGGCAGCGCGTCCGTCCCCTTCTGGCCGGCATCTGCGGCTCGGACCTCGCCACCGTCGACGGCCGAAGCTCGCGCTACTTCGAGGATCTCGTGAGCTTCCCCTTCGTCCCCGGTCACGAGATCGTCGGGACTGTGGAGGAGTCGGCGGGGCGCTTCGCGATGGGGACCCGTGTAGTGGTCGAGTCGGTGATCGGCTGCGTGGCGCGTGGCATCGACCCGCCGTGCCCGGCGTGTGCATCGGGCCGGGTCGGGGGTTGCGAGCGCGTCGCGTTCGGCCACCTCTCCCCCGGGCTGCAGGTCGGTTACTGCGCCGATACGGGAGGTGGATGGTCTGCGGCCGGGCTCGTTGCGCATGACCTCCAGCTGCACGCGGTCCCGGAGAACATGAGCGACGAGGACGCGGTCATGGTCGAACCGACCGCATGCGCCGTGCACGCCGCGATGTGCGCGAGCGTCGAACCCGGCGAGACGGTGGCGGTGCTCGGGGCGGGAACCCTCGGTCTTGGGACCGTGGCCTCGCTCCGTCGTCTCACCGCTCCCGGCGCGCTCATCGTCGGGGCGAAGCACGCGCATCAGCGAAGGCTCGCGCAGGAGCTCGGAGCGGACCTCGCCGTATCTCCCGACCAGCTCGCTCGTGCGGTACGGCGCAGGACGAGATCGCTCGCCCTCGGTGAGGCACCGTCCAGGCTCACCGGCGGCGCCGACGTCGTCCTCGACTGCGTCGGCAGCGCGCAGTCTGTTGCACAGTCGATGGCGATGGTCCGCCCCCGCGGCAGGGTGGTGCTCGTCGGCATGCCGGGCTCGATACGCGTGGACCTCGCGTCGCTCTGGCACCGCGAGGTGCTCCTCACCGGGTCCTACGCGTACGGGATCGAGAGGATCGACGGCTCAGAACGCCCGACCTTCGACGTGGCCATGGAGGTCGTGGGCTCGGCACGCCTCGGCCGTCTCGTCTCAGCTCGCTACCCGATCGAACGCTACGAGGAGGCTCTCGCCCATGCCGGTTCTGCAGGAAGGCGCGGCGCTGTGAAGGTCGTCTTCGACCTCGGGGCATCGAGGGCATCGAGGGCTGCCGGATGAGCCCTCGCCCGGGATTCGTCCTCGAGGTCGACGGCTCCACCCCGCCGATCATGTTCTGGAACGGAGAAGGTTTTCGCCTCGAGCGTCTCCCCACCGGCAGTCGTGTCGTCTACGCGCCCGAGCCGCACGATCCGCTCGACGATCCGGTCGCCGCCATCCGGCGTGCCCTCGATCATCCCGAGGGTGACAGCGAACCGCTCGGCGCCTTGCTGCGCCCGGGCATGCGCCTCACGATCGCCTTCGACGACGTGTCCCTGCCGCTCCCCCCGATGCGCCGCCCCGACAACCGGCAGCTCGTCATAGAGCAGGTCCTCGACATGGCGGCGGCCGCAGGCGTGGACGATGTCGTTCTGATCGCGGCGCTCTCCTTGCACCGGCGCATGACCGAGGCCGAGCTGCGTCACGCGCTCGGTGACCGCGTCTACGACGCCTTCGCCCCTCACGGCCTTCTCACCCAGCACGACGCCGAAGACCCACAGAACCTCGTGCACCTCGGCGTCACCGACCAGGGTGAGGACGTCGAGATCAACCGGCGCGCGGCGGAGTCCGACCTCCTCGTCTACGTGAACATCAACCTCGTGGCGATGGACGGCGGCCACAAGTCGGTCGCGACCGGTCTCGCCAGCTATCGCAGCCTGCGCCACCACCACAACGCTCGCACGATGGCACGAAGCCGCTCGTTCATGGACCAGCACCGATCGGAGCTGCACTCGTCGAACTGGCGAATGGGACAGCTCATCCGCGAGGCGGGGGTAAAGGTCTTCCAGATCGAGACGACGCTCAACACCGACACGTTCCCCGAGCAGTTGCGTTTCCTACAGCGCCGCGAGTGGGAGTGGAGCACCCTCGACCGCGCTTCGTACATCTCCACGGCGAAGGCACTCGATCACGCTCCCGAGCGTGTGGCGCGGACGATCTTCCACTCGGTGAAGTCACCACACCGGATGACCTCCGTGCAGGCTGGCGAGGTCGAGGCCGTGCACACGCTCACGACCGAGAACGTCTACGCGCAGCAACTGGTGCAGGTCGGCGGCCAGTCGGACATCCTCACCATGGGCCTTCCCTACATCTGCCCGTACAACGTGAACTCGATCATGAACCCGATCCTCGTCGCCTGCCTCGGTCTCGGCTACTTCTTCAACCTCTACCGGGGCAAGCCTCTCGTCCGCGAAGGCGGCGTCGTGATCATGACGCACCCGACGCCGTACGCCTTTCACCCCGGGCACCACCCGAGCTACATCGATTTCTTCGAGCAGGTGCTCACCGAGACGACCGATCCCGCCGGCATCGGCAAGTACGAGGAGGCCTTCGCCACCGATCCCTGGTACGTCCACCTTTACCGCACCGGCCACGCCTACCACGGGGTTCATCCCTTCTACATGTGGTACTGGTGCGCGCACGCGCTCGAGCATCTCGGCTCGGTGATCATCGTCGGAGGCGACCGCCGTGCCGTCCGCCGGCTCGGCTTCAAGCCGGCGTCATCGATGCCCGACGCGCTCGAGATGGCTTCCGACGTCGTCGGGCGCGATCCGTCCATAACTCATCTCCACTCGCCGCCGATCCTCATGGCGGACGTGACCTGATGGCACTTACATCGGTGGCTCTCTGATGGCCCTTGCGTCCTCGCTACGCCGGCTCGCGCATGCGCCCGATCGCGGCTTTCCGTGGTCGGCGGCCGACTGGCCGCAGTCCGTCGCCCGTACCTGCTCCCGAGCGCAAACTGGGAGTCGACTACGACACGGACTGGGCGCGGACCCGTCCACCGCGTCTCGCACACGCGCTACTGCTCGACAACCTCACGCGGCCTGTTTCCAACTTCATCGCCTCGCCCGAGGTCCGCGGCGCGGAGCTCCTCGAGCTCATCCCTCCCCCGGCGATATTCGTCGCCAACCACTCGAGCCACGTCGACACGCCGATCCTCTTGTCTGTGCTCCCGAAGCGCTTCCGCCACAACACCGTCGTGGCGGCCGCCGCGGACCACTTCTTCGACCGGCGGTGGAAGGCCCATCTCTGGGCGCTCTCGCTCGCGGCCATCCCCGTAGAACGCCACCGCGTGAGCCGGCGCTCCCTGGAGCTCGCGTCCTCGCTCCTCGAAGAGGGCTGGAACCTCGTCATCTACCCCGAAGGTGGCCGGTCGCGCGACGGCTGGTTCGGCGATTTCCATGCAGCTGCCGCCTACCCCGCAGCGCGCACACGACGGCCCGTCGTTCCCGTCCATATCGACGGCACCTACCGGATCCTTCCCCCCGACTCGAAGAGGTTGCGCCGTCACAAGACGACCATGACCTTCGGCAGGCCACTGATGCCCGGAGATGGAGAAGACGCCAGGCGCTTGGCCACGCGCATCGAGGAAGCCCTGGCCGTACTCGCCGACGAGGCCGGAACCGACTACTGGCAGGCGCGCCGGCGCGCCGCTTCGGGTACGACCCCCTCGCCGCACGGCCCGGACGCAGCGCCCTGGCGCCGTGCTTGGGCGCTGGACAAGGCTGAACCCGAGAGGGACGAAGGGCGCTGGGCGGTGAAAGACCGCCCCCGCCACACGATGCACAGGACGACAGACCTGGTGCTCGAGCAAGCGAGGACGCTCAGTGACCGACGAAAGCGACGCTCAGAGCACTGAGGCCACCGCGGCCGACGGGCGCACGCACACCAGGCGCCCCGCTTCGGTGAGGGTCGACTCGCTGGTCCTCCTGAACACAGGTGAGGGCAAGGGCAAGTCTTCCGCCGCGTTCGGGGTCATGGGGCGCGCCTGGGCACGCGGATGGCGCGTCGGGGTGGTCCAGTTCGTGAAGGGTGGGAAGTGGAAGGTCGGCGAGCGCAAGCTGGCCGACCATCTCGGGATCGAGTGGCACACCCTCGGCGACGGCTTCACCTGGGACTCCGAGGACCTCGACGAGACCGCCGCCAAAGGACGACACGCCTGGGAGGTGGCCCGGGAGAAGCTCGCGTCGGGTGAATACGAGATGCTGATCCTCGACGAGATCACCTACGCCGTTAAGTACGGATGGGTCCCCGTCGGTGAGGTCGTCGAGGGGATCAAGGCCCGCTCACCACGCACGAACGTCGTCGTCACCGGTCGCAACGCTCCGCCCGAGCTGCTCGAGCTCGCGGACACTGCGACCGAGATGCGGAAGCTGAAGCACGTCTACGACCGCGGTGTCCGGGCGGTGAAGGGGATCGAGTATTGACTTGCTGACACTCGTTCTCGGCGGCGCACGCTCCGGAAAGTCGACATTCGCCGAGCACCTGGCGATGAAGATGCCGCAACCAGTGACATATGTGGCGACCATGAAGCCGGGGGACGACGAGGAGCTCGCCGAACGTGTCGCCGCACACCGGGCCCGCCGTCCCGCCGCGTGGCGAACCGTCGAGGCAGGGGACGACCTCCCCGGCGTCCTGCTCGAGCAGAGCGGTTCGGTGCTCCTCGACGCTCTCGGCGGGTGGGTCTCCGGACATTCGGAGATGAAGGTCGACGCCGAGGCACTGTGTCGCTCGCTCGCCGGGCGCGACGGGGACACGGTGGTGGTCTCGGAGGAGGTCGGCCTCGGGGTGCATCCCTCGTCCGCCGCGGGTAGGCGTTTCCGTGACACGCTCGGGGCGCTGAACCAGGCGGTGGCCGCTGTTTCGGACGAAGTCCTCCTGGTCGTCGCCGGGCGCGCCATCCGGCTCGACCCGGCGTGACCAACTGCGTTACCCGCGGATGAGACGGGCCCTCGCGTTCCTCACGCCGCTCGGGAAGAGCGCCACACCCAGCGGCGGTGCCCTCATGTGGTTCCCGGTGGTCGGTGCACTGGTGGGGCTCTGCGTCGGGGGTGTCTGGTGGCTCGCTGGCCGGGCCTGGCCCGCCGTTGCGGCAGCCGCGGTGGCGGTCGCCGCCGACGCTTGCATCACGGGCTTCCTCCACCTCGACGGGCTTGCCGACAGTGCGGACGGTCTTCTGCCCCCACTCGACAGGCACAGACGCCTCGACGTGATGGCGGACCCGGCGGTCGGTGCGTTCGGCCTGGTCGTCGTGCTCGTCGTGCTGCTGATGCGATACGGCGGGTTCGCCGCGATGCGGGCCTCGCCACTGGCGATCGCGGCCCTCTGGTGCGGTTCGCGCACCGCGATGGCCGTCGTCGCGCGTGCGATGCCCTACGCGCGTCCGGGCGGGCTCGCGAGCGCGTTCATCGGTGGCGCCGACGGCGAAAACCGGCCCAGCCCCGAACGTGCAGTCGCCGCCGCTTGGGGGGTGATCCCCGCTGTGGTGCTAGCGCTCCTCGGACGTGGGTTGCACGGTCTCGCGTCCCTGGGCGGCGAGGTTCTCGGAGTGTGCGTCGTGATCGGGCTCGCCAAGCGCCGACTCGGCGGGTTCACCGGTGACGTGCTCGGGGCCGCCGGCGTCGTCGGTGAGACCCTCGGGCTTCTCGTCCTCGCGTCGAGATGGTGAACCGCGCGCTCGAAGTCGCTGCGGGCATCGCGGCCGACCGCTTGCTCGGAGAACCTCCCGCGCACCTCCATCCACTGCCGCGCTTCGGCTCGGCAATGGAGCGCCTCGAAGCCCTCCTGTACTCGGACCACCGGGTGAGCGGTGCTCTCTACTGCGCCGCAGGTACCTTGCTCGGCGCCGCCGCCGGAGCTGCGACACGGTCGACGGCGATTGCGACCTATGTCTCCACGGGCGCCAGGTCACTTTCTTCCATTGGCCGCCGGATCGGGAATGCTCTCGAGACCGGCGACCTCGAAGAGGCGCGGGCGATGCTCCCGGCACTCGTCGGAAGAGATCCCTCTTCGCTCGACGAGAAGGAGATCGCCCGCGCCGTGGTCGAGTCGTTGGCCGAGAACACCGTCGACGCTCTCGTCGCGCCGGCCTTCTGGGCGCTCGTCGGCGGAGCGCCCGGGGCTCTCGCTTACCGTGCCGTGAACACTCTCGACGCGATGGTCGCACACCGGTCGGAGAGGTACATGCGCTTCGGATGGGCGAGCGCCCGTCTGGACGACGCGGCAGGCTGGGTGCCGGCACGGCTGACCGCGGCGCTCCTGTGCGTGCTGCGGCCCACGAGACGGCGCGAGATCATCGAAGTGGTCCGAACCCAGGCATCCGCCCATCCCTCGCCCAACGCCGGCGTCTCCGAAGGCGCGTTCGCCGCGGCCCTCGGACTACGCCTCGGAGGTGAGAACCGCTACGGCGATCGCATCGAGCTCCGGCCAGCTCTCGGCGACGGAAGAGCCGCCGAGCCGGCCGACATCGAGCGCGCCGCTCGTCTCGCGGACGACGTAGCGGTCGCCCTGATCGCGATCCTGGGCGCGGCCGGCATGGTCGTGTCTATGCGGAACCGTTCGGCCCGCCATCCGGCACAGAAACGATCCCTTGCGCCGTGAGAGACGAGCGGTTCACCGGCGCCATTCCGCCGCCCGGACAGCACGGAGGTGACGGTGCAGCTGTGGCAGCCGCCCTCGGCCTCGACCCCGGCAAGGTGCTCGACCTCTCGTTGTCGTTGAACCCGGTGGCACCGGACCCGATACCGGTCGTCGCCAGGCACCTTCATTCGCTCGGCCGCTACCCCGATGCCCGGGGCGCGCGGCTCGCGCTCGCCGAGCACATCGGCGTCGAGGTCGAGCGCCTGCTGCTCACGAACGGCGGATCCGAGGCGATCTCCCTCGTCGCCAAGCAGATCGGCGGACACGTCGTCGAGCCCGAGTTCTCCGCACACCCGCGAAGCGACGATTCCGACGTGCCGCTCTGGCGGTCGAACCCGCACAACCCTTCGGGTCTGCTCGCACACCCATCGGAGCGCGCGGACGTATGGGACGAGGCGTTCTATCCACTCGCCGCCGGCCGCTGGACACGCGGCGACGAAGGAGTCGTGGTCGTGGGGTCGCTCACCAAGCTCTTCGCTTGCCCCGGGCTGCGCATCGGGTACGTCGTCGCGGATCCGGCTCTGATCGCCGATCTCAGCGGCAGGCAGCCGGAGTGGTCGGTGAACTCCCTGGCGGCCTCGGCGCTGGCGGACCTGCTGGAGCAGGCCGACCTGGCGTCGTGGGCGCGCTCGGTGAAAGAGCTCCGAAACGATTTGGTGGAATTGCTGCGCGCGCACGGCTTCGTGGCGCGGCCCTCAGATGCCAACTGGGTCCTCGTGGACGCACCGGGCTTGCGCGAACGTCTCGCACCGCAGGGAGTAGTCGTCCGCGACTGCGCGAGCTTCGGGCTCGCGGGGGTCGTACGTATAGCGGTGCCGTCAGCAGACGGTCTCGCGCGGCTCGACGAAGCGTTGTCGGCCCTTGCGCGTATCTAGGAAGGAGCCGAGGCGGCGAAACGCGCCCCCGGCACGGGATCGGTCTTGAACGGCACGGAGGCGCTCTTCGCGAAGGGCGGTTTCCTCCTCGTCTGCGAGCGGGGAAAGATCCGAGCCCGTCACCATCTGGAGGAGCATGTCTGCGAGGGCCGCGTTGCGCGCGAGCACGGGACCGTGCATGTAAGTGCCCACGACCCGGCCCGCCACAGCTCCCTCGCTCCCGTCGCCACCGCCGTTTCCGGTCCCCCGAACCACCCTCGCGAGGGGAGCCACCCCGGGACCGAGGGACGTGACCCCGGAGTGGTTCTCGAAACCGGTGAGCACCGGCAG
Organism: uncultured Acidimicrobiaceae bacterium; assembly: GCA_963737015.1. Lineage (GTDB taxonomy): Bacteria > Actinomycetota > Acidimicrobiia > Acidimicrobiales > UBA8190 > CAVTQZ01. The sequence continues at coordinate 1,297,666 of CAVTQZ010000001.1, forward strand.
ACGACTGCCGTTTGACGACTCCTGCCCGGCGGACGTGAGCAACGGGACCGCGAGCAGCTCTCCCACCGCCCGGCGAGCAGGGCCCTTGGCGGTCGAGATGTCGAGCAGCCCCACCCCGCTTCGGGGATTCCCCTGCGCGTCGGGGAAGGAGTTTCCTACGACCTGATAACCCGCGCAGACGGCCAGCACCGCAGCACCGGCATCCAAGGCGCGCGCGAGGGCTCCGTTGGCGAGCAGCTCGGCGGAGCGCACCTGCGGGCCGTCCTCCCCGCCGCCCAGGCAGTAGATGTCCGCGGCGGCGGGAAGTGGGTCGTCGGAGAGCGCAAAACTCAGCTCCGCGTCGATGTCGCGCCAGCGTGCGCGGTTGGTGAGCACGAGCCCGTTGCCCCCGTCACCGTAGGTCCCGAGCAGGTCCGGGTGCACGACCACGACGCGCAGTGCGCTCACCCCGTCGCTCGCGCGGCGACTGGCGCCGGGAATCGAGGGCGCGCTCGTTGGAGGCACTTCCGGCCGACTCTCCCCAACAGCGCGAGGCCGACCTCCAAAAGCCGGCTCGTCGCGACCGCTCGAGTCCCCGCCGCCCGACCCGAGCGCGCGGCGGAGCTGTTGGAACGCGGTGTAGTTGCCGACGTACTCGACGTGCGCGCTGAGCGAGGCGGCACGGGTGAGCGCGGCGAGCTGGCTCGCGACGACCTCGTGGTGCACCCCGGCGTGGCGCAGGCGCACCGCCAGGTCACAGCAACGCTCCCCCGTCGCCACGACGAAGCGCCCGGCGAGCGCCTCGAAGGGGACGTCCCAGAGCCAGGAAGGGTCATGCCCGTCGGCGATGCGCGCGTTGATGCCGATCACGACCGGACCGGCGCTCTCGCGGATGAGGCCGAGCAGCTCGGTCCAACCAGCCGGGTTCTTCGCCAGTAGCAGCCGCACGTCGGTGCCGTCGTGACGGGCGGTGGAGAAGCGTCCTTCGACCTCGCGCACCGAGCGCATTGCCTCGACCGCCTGCGATACACCGACGCCTAGGAGGGTCGAGGCGAGAGCGGCCATGGCGGCATTCGCCCGGTTGAAAGCGCCGGGGATGGCGAGATCGAGCCGCACGCGCGTCGCGTCTGCGAGCACGAGCTCGTCGTCCTCGAGCCACGCGTCGAGGCGTGGCCTCGCAAAGCCGCACGAACACTCCCAGTGCCTGCTGCGCTCATGGCCGTCCGACTCGGCGAAGACGACGCGTCCTTCGATGCAGGCCGGGCATCCCACGGCGTCCGAGTGCCAGAGCTGGCCCGCGCCGACCCAGATCACGCGATGCGCAGGGGGTGCCGGGGGCGCCGGCTGTGCCGCCCACGCCACCAGAGGGTCGTCCGCGTTGGCGACGACCGTCAGACCTTCACGACCCCCGAGCGCGCTGCGCCAACGCGACGCCACCATGCGCACCTCGCTCACGCGGTCGAGCTGGTCGCGCGAAAGGTTGAGCAACGTGACAACCGCCGGCGCGCTCTGCTCCACGACAGCCGGCAGGTAACCCTCGTCGACCTCCATCACCGCGGTCGATCCCGGTTCCGGCGAGGCCGAGAGGGCGGCAACGAGCCCCGACGGCAGGTTCGCCCCGGCGGAAGAGGTCGCCACGGCCTTCGGGCCGCCCATCGCTGCAGCGAGGAGCCGGGTGGTCGTGGTCTTCCCGTTCGTGCCGCTCACGAGCGCGACGGTCCTTCCACGCGAGAGGGCTGCGAGAAGATCCCGGTCCACGATCAGCGCTACGCGGCCGCCGATCACCGATCCTCCGCCGAAGCCCAACCACTTCGAGAGGGCGCCCGTCGCGACCGCGGCTCTCGTGGCGAGACGCTCGCGCGCGCTCAGGGTCGGGGCGGGATCAGCGCGCCCGGAGCGGGCGGCGCTCACTTCTGCGCGGTGCCGTTGTGGCTGCCGGGTGGAAGGGTCTTCGCGAGCTCCTCCTGCGTCGGCTCGTGCACCATGCGCGCCTCGTCGGGCAAGAGGTCCCTCACCGCCTCCATGATCGCCGCGGTGTCGGCGACCGCGTCGGTGAGGCCGAGACGGACGGGTGACCCGACCCTCACGCGTATCTTGGGCGGGGCGGCGATCGCCGTAACGTTCGGCAGGCGCGACGAGCGCGGCCACACCTTCTCGGTCCCCCACAGGCCTATCGGCACCACGGGCGCGCCCGTCATCGCCGCCAGGCGGGCTGCCCCCGTCTTGCCCTTCAGGACCGGATCGAAGAAGTCGCGTCCGCGCGGGATAGTGCCCTGCGGAAGCACGACGACGAGCTCGCCCGCCTCCAGCGCGCGCCGTGCCGCACGAAGCGGTTCGTCCGAGCCGCTGGCGCGGTCGACGCTTATCCCCCCGAGCGCCCTGGCCAACTGACCGATGACAGGCGCGTCGAACAGCTCGCGTTTTGCGAGGAACCGTGCAGGCCTTCCCAACTTGGCGACGACCATCGCCAGAGCGAGGACGTCGAAGTAACTGCGGTGGTTGGAGGCGATGATGGCAGGGCCCTTCTGCGGGACGTCCGCCAAACCGTCGATGTCGAATCTTGCGTACGGAACCAGCTGTGGACGTGCCAGATGCCGGAGCAGGTGGTAGAGCTCCATGCCCGCGAGCTTGGGCACGCCCGGCGGACGGTCCCACTCCTCGATCGGCCATCTGCGAAGGGTCGCCAACACCCGGAGACGGCGGTCGGGGTTCACAGCGTGCGGGTGCCCGACCGCGCGCAACAGTGGCGTGTCGTAGATGCTGTCGCTGTAGGCGTAGCTCTTCGACAGCGCCACCCCGCGCTTTTCGGCCCAGCGCCTTATCGCGCGCAGCTTCCCCGAGGCCCACACGAAGTCGCCGTCGATCGAGCCCGTGTAAAGCCCGTCGCGGACCTCGTAACGGGTGGCGATCACCTCGTCGAAGCCGACCATCTCCGCGAAGGCGGAGATGAGGTCGACGGGTGTGGTCGTCGTGAGCACCAACGTGCGTCCCTCGGCGCGGTGCTCCTTGAGGACACCGGGTGCGTAGGGCTGCATGAGCCCGGCGAGCTCGGTCGCCGCGAGCTTTCCCGCCCTGCGCACGGTCTCGGCTTGCCAGCCGCGCACGAACCGCGGCGCCACGCGCACGAGCGCCATGAACGGAAGGTTCTCACCCGTCCTGTCGTAGAAGGCGTAGAACAGGGCCTCGCCGGGAAGAGATCGTCGCCCCTCGAAGAGACCTTCCGCGTGCATGGCGGCGCTCAGCACGAGGCCGCTCGCACCGCGAAGCAGCGTCCGGTCCAGGTCGACGAAGACCGCCTGTGAGCGGCGTGCGCGTTTCTTGTTGCCCGACACTGCGCGAAGACGCTATCGCCGCGTTTCGGCGGGGCTGTCCGGGCGGCGCTGCGATGTGCGGCGGGGCTGCGATGTGCGAGGTCGCCACATGTGCCCAGACGCGAACGAAGGGACCGGCGGGGGGGCGACCGGTCCCTTCGCACCGACCCGACAGAAACAGGAGGGGGGGTGTCCGGTCCCTGTCGTCAGAGACATCTTGACGGATCCCCCGGCGATCAGTCAAACAGCTATTACAGATTTGTGGTATCACTATTTCCGATGGAAGTGAGGCATCTCCAGGCCCTGGTGGCGATATCGGAGCAGGGCTCGTTCTCGGCCGCCGCGGACGTCCTCGGAACGGTCCAGTCAAACGTCTCGGCCCATATCGCCCGCCTGGAGAAGGAGCTCGGGGTCCAGCTCATCGACCGTTCGGCAGGCCGGATCACCTCCGAGGGCGAGGTGGTTCTCGGACGTGCGTACCGGGTCCTGGGCGAGATCGAGGCCCTGGAGGCCGATCTCGGAGCGCTGAAGGAGGACGTCGGGGGGACGGTGCGGGTCGGCATGATCGGGACCACGGCCCGCTGGCTCGTGCCGTTGCTCTGGGCACAGCTGGCCGACCACCACCCCCGTCTGCGCCTGGTGGTCGCCGAGGGGACCACCTCCGGGCTCGAACCCCAGCTCGTGGCGGGGAGGCTCGACCTCGCCGTCCTCACGTTCCCGGTACCGGGGCGGGACCTCACCTTCGAGCCGCTTTTCGAAGAGGAGCTCGTTCTCGTCGTCCCGGTCGACGCCGACCCACTCGACGGAGCCACTCGCATCGGTCTCGCCGAGCTCGCGCGCTTCGACCTCCTGATGCCCGCGACGGGGACGCAGCTGCGCGCGGAGATCGACACGGCCGTGCGCGCCGCCGGCGTGAAGCTGCGGCCGCGGGCCGAGCTGGACGGCGTGCGGTTGCTCGCCTCCTTGACGTTCGAGGGTTACGGCCCCGCGATACTTCCCGCCACCGCGGTTCCCCCTCACCTCCGGCCGCGCTTTCACCTCGTGGCGGTCGACGAGCTGCGCCGCAGGCGAGTCGGCCTCGCTGTGAGGACACGGGCGATGCCGTCCGCGCCGGTCCGGATGGTTGCCGACACACTCCGGGGCGTCTTCACCACCTCTGACGAGCTGCCCGAGGGGCTTCGCTCCGTCGTTCCGCTCGCGGTGTCGCGCGCCGAGGGATCGCTCAGGACCGTCCGGATGCCGATGGGCTGACCGGCGCACGCGGCTGAGCGGGCTCGCGCGGCTCGCGCCACATGAGCCAGAGCGTGGGGCCTCCACCGGGCGTATGGATCTCACCGGTCACCTCGAACCCGTGACGCGCGTAGAACGGCAGGTTCTGCTCCTTCGAGGACTCGAGATAAGCCGGAAGACCTTCCTCGTCGACGCGTCCGAGCACTTGGCGGAGAAGCGCCGAGCCCACTCCCCTGCCCTGGCGGTCGGGATCGGTCCCGATGGTCGCGAGGTACCAGTGCTGCTCGCGCGGCCTTGCGCGGTCCACCGCACCGAGCAACTGCATCGCCGGGCCGGCGTGCCGCCCGAGCCCCATGAGGTCCGCCAGCATGGGAAAAAGCCAGAACAACTCACGGAGCCCCGGCCGGGGCTTCCCCGGGGGCGCCCACAGCGCACCTCCCGCGATGTCGTCGGTGGTCCACACCTCACCGTCGCTCAGGTACATGTGTCGGAGCTGGATGCCGAAGAAGCGGCGAAGACCGCGGCGGCGCCGGCGTTCGGTCGTGAACAGGAAATTGGGCACAGGATCGTCGTCGAAAGCGCGCGCCAAGACCTCCACCATCCGGTTCACGTCCGATCGCACCGCCCGGCGCACCTGTGGTTGCGAGCGGGGCTGCGAGCCGGGTCGGGAGACGGCGTCGGGCTGTGAAGCGGCGGAGGAGGAGCTTGATTCGTCGGACATGGCAGGGCTCAGTTCACCGATGGATGGGGCGGATATGCGGCGAGGATCGCGAACTCCCCACCCTGTCGCCTCAAGACGTCGTGCCACAAACGGTCCGGCTCGGTGCTCATCAGGTCGTCGCCGATCGCGTCGAGGACGAACCAAGCGCCTTCGGCGATCTCCTCCTCGAGCTGGCCGGTCGTCCAGCCGGCATAACCGGAGAAAAGACGCGCTCCGGCGAGAGCGAAAGGCTGGTCCTCGGGCGCGACCGACAGGTCCACCGTCCCGGTCCGGCCCAGAACCCGGCGCCACCTCGGCGCCTCGGACAGGTCGAGCTCGGCGAACAGCCTGGCCAATCCGATCACGGCGTCGCGCGAGACCGGCCCTCCGGCGAACACGACCCCGGGCGGCGCCATGTTCGCCTGGTCGTGCCAGGGCTCGAGGATCTCTTCGACGGCGACGCCTGTCGGGCGGTTGATCACGATCCCGAGGGCGCCTTCCTCACCGTGGTCGAGCAAGAGGATCACCGCGCGCTCGAAGTTCGGGTCTGCGAGCTTCGGCGACGCCACCAGGAGCTTGCCGGTGAGCGCAATCTCGTCCCCGGAGCTGCCGAAGTCGTCCACGTCATAGATCTTGCCTTCCTCTCAGACCTCTCAGACAGGTGGCGGCGACCATCCAGGTAGGAAGGGATCGTGGATCGCCGTCAACAGCTCCCACGCGGCGCGGCATCGCTGGTACTGCGCGGCCCGGTATCTCAGAGGCGTGCCGGTGCCCGCGCCTGTGCCCGGCATCCACTCCGCGGGAGTGTCGAACCAGAAGGCCGTCGTGTCGTCCGCGTAGGTCGTGCGGTAGACGCCGTAGCCCGTGTCCATCGCGGCATCCGTCAGGTCGTCGCGGTTGGTCCTTTGTCCGAGTAGGTACATGAGTGCAGCCGTGAAGTAACTGCCTCCCGGCCACACCGATCTGGCTTGCGCGCTCGGCACCGTGCGTCCGGACGCCCGCGGGTCGACGGCGTTTACAGCCCCGAAGCGCCCCCCTCCCACGGCCTCCACGTTGTGCTGGTGGACGAGGAGCAGGTGCTGCACCATGCGGTGAACGTCGAGCACGTCCGTGAGGCCGTGGGTTGCCGCGTAATGCTCGCCGCAGAGCGCGTCCGCCATGAGGAGGCGGCTGAAAGGGCCCTTTGTGTCCAGGAGGTAGTAGCCCGACTGCTTCGACCAGAGCAGCGTCTCGGCCGAACCGCGCGCGGTGGACGCCGCGGCGCCCCAGTACCTGCTTGCATCCGCAGTATCGAAGGCATTCGCGAAATCCGCCATCGCCTCGCACGCACCGATGGTGAGCGCCGCGACGTAGGTGGTCGCGCCCGACATCACGATGTTGTCGTACGTGGTGCAGAAGCCCTGAGCGTCCGGAATGCCGTCGCTGTCCTCGTCGCGTGACATCAGGTGGATCATCGCCTGCTGCAGCGCAGGGTAGACCTCCGCGCCGAACGTGTCGTCTCCGGTGTAGGTCCAGTATGCGTGGGCCTGTTGAACGAGCTTCGCGGGTATGTCGAGCCAGTCGATATCGAGCGGCTCCTCGCCCGGCAGCGTGGCGGAGTACTGGTCGACGACGAACCACGGGTTGTCGACGGGCGAACCCGCGTCGTGCGGGGTGCGGTTCACCTCGTTGGCGCGCACCATGTCCGCCCAGCCGAGCAGGACGTCGCGCTCGATCGTCGGAAAGAGCTGAAGGAGATGCCTCGTCTCGTAATGACGGACGTCGAGGCTCTCGCAGTCGCGATAGGCGTCGGTCTCGAGCGTGAAGTACAGGTGCTGACCGGGCCGGTCCCCGAAGCGCTTCGTCTTGTCGATGCATCCGTTCTCCCAGAAGACGCCCCCGAAGAGGTCGTAGTAGAGCTCGTTCAGGGCAGCGCAGACGAGCCACGGGGGATACGACGGGTAATCGGTCACTCGCTTCCACCAGGCGTCGATCCCGCGCTCTATCGCCGAAGAGCTCGAAAGGACGTCCGAGGCGATGGCCCATCCCTGGTAATGGCCCGGGTACCACTGCTTGTAGCGCTTCCACCAGCGCGTGCCGCTCACGGGGTTCGGGAACTGGACGATCGGAAAGTCCCATGCCAGCACGAACGTTGCCGCCTTGCGCTCGTGCGGCGACAGTGAGAACGATACGGCTACGGCGCCTGCGAGACCGTCCCTGCGCTCGTCCACCGGTGCGTTTGGAAGGCGTCCGTCTCGCGACAGGGCTTCGAGCAAGTCTGCTCCGTCACGGTCCGACGCCCAGTCCTGTGTCCAGGTGAGGGTCGAACCGCTCGGTCCCTTTGCGCCGATCACCCACTCGCTCCGATCGGTCTGCACGACGTTCGAATGGTGCTGTGCCTGCAGCCTCACACCCACAGTTCCGTTCCCCTGCACCGCCGTGGTGCGAAGACCCAGGCGCGGGTAGTCGAACTCCTCGGTCGGCAAGCGGTAAGGCGCATTCGGAAAGCTGAACATGCAGGTGACATCTGCATGGTGCGCAGTGGGGTTGTCGACCGCCAACTCGAAGATGCCGATGGGGAGCGAGGAGTGTCGCTCGTCTCGCGCGATGTACGGACTCAGCTGCTTCAGCGCCACGGGGAGAACCGGGCCCTCGTACTCGAACCAGGCCTTCGGGAAGAGCGCCGAGTACTGCCCGGCGTCCGCGCCGAGCGGGTTCCACGCCGGCAACGTGTCCTCGGTCGCGAGGGTCTGCACCGATTTCGAGCCGCGTGTCGAGATCCACACGTGGAAGGCCGCGCCGGGGAGAAAGCGTTGCTCGAATCCCGAGTTGCGCAACGACCCCCAACGCGACCCGAGAGAGTCGTCGCCGCCTATGTCCATGTGCCACGGCCCGAAGGACCCGCACAGGTTGAACATGAACGACCCGGTCCCTATCCCTCCGACGGGGATCCCGCGCTTGGTCCTGCTGATCGGCGCCAGGAGCGAGCCGAAGGACGGCGTCGTCCCGGTCGCTCCCGGTGGGTGGCTGCCGATCGCCCTGCGCCAAACAGGACCCGGGATGTCCCAGAGTGGGCCGCCGCTCGCCAACAAGCCCTCAGGCTCGGACTCGGGTCCCGGACCTCCACAGGACGAGAGCCCGAATCCGGCTGCGGCCGACGCGGCCGCCGCCGCCGGGACAGCGCCGAGGAGCTGCCGGCGCGAGAGCCTCACAGTTTCGATTGTGGCCCGAACACGGACCCAGGCGGGGTCGCCCGGGAGTTGATTGCCTGAAGCCGCAGTCGGGTAAGTACCGGCATCGTCGGCGGGGCACGGGCTCACGTTCGTGGCTCCACGCCCGGTGACGCGACGGTCGTCCACGGAGATTCCGGTGATTTTCGTGCCGGTCCAGCAGGCTGCGGAGGGTGGGGTCGGTGGCACCCCCGCCAGCCGCCGGCGGGCTCTTCGCAGCCTGCTGAGCCGGGACGTTTCCGATAATAGGGACCATGGCGAAGTTCAACCCGAGTGAGCTCGTTCGAGCCGTGGACCGATTCCAGCAGGGCCATTCCGTATTCGCGTTCGGTTTCGGAGTCATAAAGAAGTACGGGGACGACCAGGCGGGTTCCCTCGCCGCCCTGATCACCTACTACGGCTTCCTCGCGATATTTCCCCTGCTTCTCCTCGCCGTGACGATCCTCGGTCTGATGGCGGGCGGCAGCCGCAGGATCTTGCACGACTTGTTGAGCTCGACACTCGCGCAGTTCCCCATCATCGGCAGCGAGCTCGAGAAGAACATCCACGGGCTCAGGAGCGGCAGTCCCTTCGGTCTGACCATCGGCCTCGTCGGACTCGTATGGGGATCGCTCGGCGCGAGCCAGGCCGGCATCTATGCGATGTCGCAGATATGGAACATCCCGCAGGTCGATCGCCCCGGCTTCGTTCCGAGACTCCTGCGGAGCCTGCTTCTCCTCGTGGTCCTCGCCGTTTTCCTCGGCGCGAGCACGACGCTCACAGGGCTTGTGACCTTCGGCGGGGCACCGCCCGCTCTCACCCGGCTGGGCGGCCTCGTCTTGTCGGTGATCGTGAACGTCGTGCTCTTCGTGGCTGCGTACAGGATCCTCACACCGGCCCCGGTGCCCACGAGGGCCCTCGTCCCCGGAGCGCTCATCGGCGGGGCGGGCTGGACCGCCCTGCAGTCGCTCGGGAGCATCCTGATAGGCCACGAGCTGCGACACGCCAGTCAGGTCTACGGGTTCTTCGGTTACGTCCTCGGGCTGCTGTGGTGGATCTACCTCGGTGTACAGATCGCCCTGTACGCAGCGGAGGTAAACGTCGTGCAAAACAGACGGCTCTGGCCGAGAAGCATCGTGCAACCGCCGTTCACCGAAGCCGACAAACAGATGCTCGACACGTATCTCCACGAAGCCAAGAGGCGTCCGGAGCAGAGGGTCTCGGTTGGATTTCGCAGTAAGCGGCGTGCAGCGCGCACCGGGCGGGAACCCGGAGCACCCCCGTCTTCGACGACCGGCGAGACGAGCGAAGAAGACGACACAGCGGGGTAAAGACCAGTACAGGCGCCAAGAAGACCAGCGCGGCGTCGCTCCAAATAATCGGCGCCTCCTTCAAATATGTGCGCGGCGCTGTCACCTCGGATGATCGGGCGATTTGTTATGAGTGGTGGGTTGCGGGTATCGGGTAGTGCCCGTGGCCCGCTTTCGCATAGAGACGAAACACGTACGGACCCGTCGTCACGCCGGCGCCGATGCGACGCCGCGCCCGATCCTCAGGTTCAGAACGGCGATTCTCGCCGGGATCGGCGCGATCGTGTCGCTCAGCATCGGCTCGGCTCTCGGGAACATTCACGGCCCCACGCTCAAGGAAAAGCTCGTTGCGCTGATCGGTGCCTTTGCTTTTCTCGGGTTCTCCATCGTCGCGATCCAAAGTGTCGCAGGGACACTCGCCGCAGTGGTGAGCCTCCGGGCCGGCAAGTCCGGCGGTACGGCACTTCGGATCGTCACGAGCTTCGTCGGATACATGATCGTGATCATCGTCACCCTCGGGGTGCTAGCGGTTCCGGTACAACACCTGCTTCTCGGGGGCGCTCTCACAGGTGTGATCGTCGGGATCGCGGCGCAGCAGGCGCTCGGCAACGTCTTTGCCGGTCTCGTGTTGTTGAGTGTTCGTCCCTTCACGATCGACGAACGGGTGAGAGTTCGCTCGGGCTCGCTGAACGGGCCGTTCGACGGGACCGTGAGAAGCATGACGCTCACATACGTGACCATCGAGACAGACGAAGGACCGGTGAACGTGCCGAACTCGGCGATGCTCGCGGCCGCGGTAGGTCCCTCGCCCGAGGAGGACACCACCGACCTGGCGGTCGCTCGCGCCGGAGCGCCACCGCTCGAGGCGCCGGAGCCGCAGGAGAACGAGAAGCGCCTGACGACGAAGACGGTCCTCGCACGTGCCGCCCGGAGCGCTGTCAAACCTCATTACCAGCACCCTCACCAGCAACAGCAGAACCGGCGATGACCACAGGACCGATCCGGTCCGGACCGCTTCTCAGGGGCTGATCCACACCGCGAACGCGCTCAGGTCGACGCTTCGGTTGTCCTCCTCGTAACCGAGGCCCTGGACGTTGTAGAGGTGGACCGGCTCCCCGCCTACCGGAAACGGCCCCCAGTGCCAGGTGCCACGCCAGAGAACAAAGGCATCGTGCGGGCGGAGGCGGAATGCACTGATCTGTGCGATCTCGGACTCGTCCACGAGGGTGGCTGCGGGCGGGGCGACCGCGAGAACGCACTCGTGGTCGAGGACCAGGAGCGCCTGGGTATGCGAGTCGTGGCGGAACATTCGGTCGCACACAAATGCATCACCAGGGGCGCGGGCGCGCTTCACTTCCTCGGGACCGTGGACGATGACGTTCACGTGCGGGTCCGCCCAGGCGAACTCGAGGCGACCCGCTCCATCGGTTGGGTCGGAGTCCGCGACAGGCAGCCAACCGAACGGGGCGAACGCACGAGGCGAGATCGGATGCGCCGGGAGAGGACTCCGCTGATCCGCCCTCGCCGGGTCACCCCTCACGAGCACCTCTCTCTCGTCCGCTCGCCACACTCCACCCGTATACCCGTCTCCGCGGTCTGCGCCGTCCACCGCCGTCCACCGCCGTCCACCGCCGTCTACCCTGATTCGACGAAGTCCCGCGCTCACGCCGTGTCGCGGCGGCCCACTCTACGTACGGGTCTGCTCGGAAGCGGTGGCCACGATTGCGAAGGAGGGGGGATGGACGTTCGGAGCATCGACGGTGTCAAGCCGACCGTCGAGCACAACGGCACGGTGCCGGTCTGGTGGCTGATCGCCTCGCGTGAGATGAAGGAAGCCACCGACGGAGGTTTCCTGGAGCTCGTGAACGAGTTCGAGGTCGAAGGCGGCGGTCGGGTCGATCCCCACTCCCACCCGACGCACGAGTTCTATTACGTGACCTCCGGAAGGGGGGTCATGACGATCGACGGTGAGGATAGGCCGATATCGCAGGGGGATCTCGTCTACATCCCGCCCGACAAGGTCCACAGCCTGAGGCCGGTCAGCGATCACGCCCCGATCCACTGCTTCTGCTTCGCGATCGGAGTGAAGGGGGCGGGACCGGTCGACTACACCCACCACTGATAGTGGGGCGTGTCCTCGTCACGCGACGTCTCCCCGAGGGCAGCACCGAACCTCTCCTGGCGGCACATCATGAGGTCGTCGAGCGCGTGGACGACACCGCCTACTCCCATGCAGAGCTCGTAGCAGCTGCACGATCAGTCGACGCGATCGTCTGCCTTCTCACCGACCGGATCGACGAAGAGGTGCTGGCTGGCGGAGGGACCGGGAGGCTACGAGTGGTAGCGAACGTTGCCGTCGGTTACGACAACGTCGACGTCGACGCCGCGCGCAGATTCCGCGTGGCGGTGTGCAACACCCCGGGAGTGCTCGACGAGTCCGTGGCAGATCTCACCTTCATGCTCATCCTGGGCGCCGCCCGCCTGGCATCGGAGGCAGAGCGGGATCTCCGCTCGGGCAGTTGGCGAGGGTGGGCATTGAACGACTACCTCGGAAACGACATCCACGGTGCCGTTCTCGGACTCGTCGGCTACGGAAGGATCGCCCGCGCCGTGGCCGCCAGGGCCAGAGGCTTCTCCATGACCGTCATCCATCACAGCCGTAACGACACGGGAAAGGAAGGCTACGTGGCCGATCTCGAGGCGCTTCTGTCACTCGCCGACTTCGTAAGCCTTCACATCCCCCTGAACGCGCAGACCCACCATCTCATCGGCGCCGATCAGATCGCACGAATGCGCCCCCACGCTGTCCTCGTGAACACCGCCCGCGGTCAGGTCGTGGACGAGGCGGCGCTCGCCGTAGCCCTGGAAGAGGGACGGATCTTCGCCGCCGGGCTCGACGTCTACGAGGACGAGCCGAAGATCAACCCGCGGCTGTTGGCAGCGCCACGCACGGTCCTTTTGCCCCACATCGGCAGCGCGAGCAGAAAGACGCGCACGAAGATGGCAGAAGTCGCGTGCGCGAGTGTCTGCGAGGTACTGGCGGGACGGACTCCCCCGACACTCGTCAGCTGAGCTCGCTTCGCGCCGAGCTCAGTCGGACAGGGGCGAGCCTCCGATGCGAACCTTGGACCCGTCGAGGCCGAGCAAGTCGAGGGTCGTCCTACCGCCGCGGAGCTCCTCGAACATGCGTCGCTCACGATCGGCGCGCTCTCTGGCCTTCTCCAACACCTCGACGAGCTCCCCTGCGTCGATGACCACGACGCCGTCCGCGTCGGCGACGACCCAGTCGCCGCACCGAACCGACACGTCCCCGACGACCACCGGCGTAGCGATCTCCCCACCTTTGTCCTTGGACGCTCCTCGCAGGGCCACCATCGAAGCGAAGACCGGGAAGCGGTGCGCTTCGAGCGCAGTGCTGTCGCGCACTCCTCCGTCGATCACCAAGCCCGACAGACCTCGAGCCTGTGCCGCCGTCGTAAGCACTTCACCCCAGTACCCGAAGGCAGGATCCTCCTCGACCGAGACCACGAGGACGCTTCCGGCAGGCGCTCGTGAGACCGCGACGTGTACGGCCAGGTTGTCGCCGGCTGTACATGCCACGGTGAACGCCCTCGCGCAGAGACTCGCCCCGGCCCAGACAGGGCGAATCCGCACGGCCATAGGACGCGCACCGGACTCTCCGACGGTCGCCGACCCGAGCTCGCGCGCAGTTCGCGAGTTCGCTCGAGCATCGTTTCTTCATCCATGGAATCGTTCAACGCTCGCTCCTACCAGGCGGCCGCCGAGAGCCCTGTCACGAGGAGTGCGGGCCGCTCGCCATTTTCGGAAACGAAAAGCTGGGCCCCCGAAATGTAGAGAAGCCAATGACCACTGCTGTCCGCCTCGAGGCTCGTATGGTCGTTCGTCAATATCCCGAGGGCCAGCTGTCGGACTATTACGCCGCTCGACGGGTCGACCTCCACGAGCAAATTCGAGGCGGTCCCGGCAGTGCCGGGTTGGCAACAGACCCTGTCGACGAAGAGGTCGCCGTTTCGCATGAATACGCCCTCCCGGTAGTACGAAGCCGATGGGTCGTTACCCGTGACGGGCACTCCCGAGCCACCGAAGTAGTACTCGTCGGTGGCGGGATGGACCACCGAGATCTGCCATCCCGAGCTTCCCTGACCCACAGCGATCGTGACTGCAAGCTCTTGTCCATCGCTCGACCAGGACAAGTGGTCGATCGGTCTGGCCGGGCCGTTCGCTAGTTGCGGCGAGACCGGATAAGTCGTCTCGGAGCCCGTCGAGACCTGCCTGATGACGAGCTCGTAGAAGGAAGGCGAATACAGCTGACCCTGACACGTCCCCGAGTTGGTGAACGGCTGACGTGCGTAAGCAATTCTGGTGCCGTCGGGACTCATCGCAGGATCGCTCCCCGACGCAACGGCTACAGGTGAACCGCCAGTGATGGGGACCTCTTCGATCTCGTGCATGCACCCGGCTGCCGTCTCGTAATAGACGGTCCGTCCGTCCGGCGAGACCGCGACCTCGTCACCTGTCGCGCCCGACGCGAGCATCCTGAGTGGCGCACCTGTGCTCGGGTCGAGCTGTTCAAGCTCGCCCCCTGTAGTCACGGCCACGAGCGTGGGAGGCGGCGGGACGCTTGCAGGGGACCTGCCCCCGTTGGCTTTGTGCGAGGTGCCCGCGGAGCCTCTCGCATGGGAACTTCCCCCCGTCCGCGTGATCGCTGAACCGGAAGTCCCCGAACCACCTCCGCCCAAGTTGTCCAGCGCCACTACCGTCCCGAGTCCGGCAACGGCGGCGCACAGAGCGACGACTGCGAATCGCAGCCGGCGGTTCGCCCTGAGGATCTCGCTCTCCACGCCACCGATGTCCATAGAGCCCCAGCTCCGAAGGCTTCGCCCGACGCCGACCGCCAGAACGAACCGCCGATGGTACGCGCCCGGGTGGTCGTACCGTGGGCGAGATGCCGCCGGCATGCGAGCGGGTACGAGCGTGGCCTCTCGTCGCCGCCGGCGTGGCGCTCGAGGTCCTCGCGCTATGCGGCGTGATCCCATCGGCCCCGGGAATCATCCATGGTGTCGCGCTGCCGCCCCTCGACCTTGCATACGACATGACCCTGCTCCTGTCGCGAGCAACGACCCCGGTGTGGTTCGCGATCGGCTTGGTGCTCAGCATCACAGGACGCGCCGTCGTCCTCGCGTTGATGCTCGGGTCGATACGACGCTGGTGGATCGCGCTCCGCTTCGAGCTTCTGTGCTTGGTTCCCGCATACCTATCAGCAGAGGCTGCATACGCGGGCCGGGCGATGCTCTATGCCGCCCTCTATTGGTCAGGAATATTGCTCCTCGTCGCGTTCGCCTTGCTGCTCGCGCACGTGCCATGGGAGAGAACAACGACCCTCCGAGAATCGCTGAAGCTCGGCTTCACACGAGGGCCGCGTGCTCCTACGGTCGCCCTGTACGTCGCAACACTCGGCGCGCTGGGCGGCATTCTCCACGGTGACGGTTCTCCATTCGCCCTCCTAGCCATTCTGCCGTCGCTCACCCTCACCCTCGTGACGGCGCGACGACTTCGCAGCGTTCCGGGCGGCCCCGCGGCCTCACGAGCGACGGCCGTGGTCCTAGGCGCTGTGGTCGTGGCGCTCGTCGTCGTCCCACCGGGGCCGAATTCGACCAGTGCCGCCACGCCCCGAAGAGGAGGCGAGCTCTTCGTGGTTGCGGGGATCGACACCTCGAGCGGACACGGCTCGATGTTCCGCTTGCATCCATCGCAACTCGGGTTCAGCTGCGACCAGGCTTACTACTTCTCCTATAGAGGGCCGGGGAGAGGCACAGCGCAAGGTGAGGCGACCTGTCCGATCTCCTCGGGATCTCGCTATTCGCGGCCAGACACTGAGCGACCCCTCCGTCTTTCCGCGCGGGCTTTCGAGGAGGAGGTGAATGCCCTGCCGCCTCCGGTGACCGTCGTGACACACTCCTCGGGAGCCTGGATCGCGTGGGCCGGATTGGCGGAGGATCCGAAGAGTCCCGTTGAGGCGCTCGTGATGCTCGCTCCTTTGACGGACCCGGCCGGTTACCCGTCCATCGGGCAATACGGAAGCGCGGTCGTCGGTGCGGCCGGTATGCGCTTGTTCGCGACGATCGGTCAGTCGACCGGCTTTTCCCGCTTCGATCCTGATCGTCCGCTCGCGCGCGAACTCCTCGGGTCGCAAGGTGCGGCATCGGCCCTGTTCGGCCGACTGCCCGCAAAACCTCTGCGGTCCTTGGCCCTTCCCAGCGCATTCGACCTCGCGCTGTTCGACGATCGTGCGGGGGCACCGTTTCCGCATTCGCTCGCCGGGTGCGCCCTCATTGGAAGTCACACGGCGGCCGCAACCTCGCCGTCGGCGTTAAGTCAGGCAAACGCCTTCTTGAGCGCCGCTCGGCCGGCGCGCTGCGGAAGGGTGGCCGGATGGATCGCAGACACTGGTGCCGCTTTCGCCACTCCCTGACGAAGGTCGAGGTCCGACGCTGCATGGCGCCGCGCGGCCGACCAGAGCGGCCCGCCCGATGTGGCTCAGCGCAACGGCGCGGGTCCGACGAATCGATGCGAACGGACGCCCCAGCCCAGCGCGAAGGCACCTAAGACCACCAAGAGGACTCCGGGCCCGAGCGAATACCCGATCTGGTATGCCAGCTCCCGGATGGGGCTCGCCGGAACAAAGACGCCCGCCGAGCGTTCCAGTACGGGCCAGGCCAGCGGCCCTATGACCAGCCAGGCTCCACATATAGCGGCGACCGTCCCGAGAGCCGCGGAACCGAGCCGGGCGAAGCCCGCGATGGCCCGCGGTACGAGCCCGAGCATCATGAGGCCGCACCAAACCGCAACCGCCCCCGGCGCCAGCCACAAGAGAGCGTGTGGCAGGTTCCAGTACCAAGACGAAGCTCCATCAGCGCTGAAACCGAAGGTAGGTCCGACAAAGGGAACGATGCCGGCCCACGCTCCGAGGAGCATGATCGTGAATCCGGTCACGCCCAATCCCGTCGCAGGTACGACAGCCCGCCTCGGACGACGGTCCTCTTCCAGACCGACCACCGCGCCCTCCCGGCGCCCCGGCGCCTCTTCCGTTACTGGCTCGTCGGCTCTGTTGTGTTCGACACCGGCCATACTCATAACGACACCTCCAAATGGGTCTAATGCCGCAAGTTCTCGATTCCCCATGGAGGGATTCGGGAAACCCGCTGATGCCGTGTCGCTGCGCAGAAGTGGGGCGGAGATTTCAGCGGTTGAGCATAAGTTGTCGATCCGCCAACTTCTCGTGGACATCGCGTTCAGGGCATGATGGTCGGGTGCGAGAGGAGAAAGCCCCGATGAACACCGAGGCGAATTTCGAGATTGCCGAGACTGTCGAAAACGGTGTTCCCGTAGTGGTGGTACACGGCGAGCTCGACGTCTCGACGACCCCTCGGCTGAAGGACAAGGTCATGTCGCTTGCCGAACAGGCACATGCTTCTGCGGTTGTGGACCTGAGCGCGGTGACGTTCGTCGATTCGACCGCTCTGGGGGCCCTCGTCAGCGGCGTGAAACGCTTCAGGGAAAACGGTGGGGACCTCCGCCTGGTGGTGGTGGACCCCCACATAGAAAAGGTGCTGGAGATCACGGGCCTGACGGAGGTGTTCGCCATCTTCCCAACCTCGACCGAAGCGGTGAGCGGGTGAGCGCAACCGGCTCCGCGCGATTGTCGCCAGGAAACGACGAAGACATCTTCGCCGACCACGTCGAGCTGGAGCTTCCGGCCAAGCCAGAGCTCCTGTTCCTTGCCCGTATGACCGCGGCTGCCGTGGCTTCGCGCGCTGAGTTCGGCTACGACCAGATCGATGACCTCCGGCTGGCACTCGACGAACTGTGTCTCACCTTGTTGTCCGGTTCGCAAGAACCAGACGCCCGTGTCCGCTTGTCGTTCAAGTGGAATGACACATCGATCGAGGTCCTCGCCTCGCTCGATGTCGGTGATCAAACCCGGCCGGCGACGACCAGGTTGCATGCTTCACCGAGCCCCAACGAGCTCTCCGAGCGCATCCTCGACGCGCTGGTGGACGCGCATGGATTCGACGTTCGAGACGGCCAACCCTCCTCGTGGTTGCGCGTACGGCGTCGCGAGGGCGACGACTAGTGTCGAGCGACTTAAAGGAGAAGCAGGACAAGACCGTCGGAAGGCCGAGCCCCATCGACAGGGACGAGGCGAACCGACGAGAGAATCTCCGTAAGAAGTTCGCGGAGTTTGCCCGAACTCGCCACGAGACCACCCGGGCCGAGCTGATCGAGGCCCACCTCGGTCTCGCAGAACACCTGGCCCGTCGCTTCACGCACAGAGGCGAGCCGTACGACGATCTCGTCCAGGTCAGCTCACTCGGGCTGATCAAGGCGGTAGACCGCTTCGACCCGGAGCGTGGCGTCGAGTTCACGACGTATGCCACGAAGACGATTCTGGGTGAGCTGAAACGACACTTTCGCGACAAAGGATGGGCCATCCGTGCTCCACGCCGGATTCAAGAGCTTTATCTGCACCTAGGTCAGGCCGTCAGCTCACTGTCTCAGGAGCTCGGGCGGTCGCCGACCATCAAGGAGCTCATGAAGGAGACAGGGGCTTCCGAGGATGAAGTCATCGAGGCGATGGAAGCGGGACAGGCGTACCGCTCCGCCTCCCTCGACAGCGGGGGTCCTGACGACGAGGGCATAGGCGCGCGTCTGGGTGTGGAGACCGGAGACTTCGGAGATGCCGAATGGCGCGCAGTTCTCAGTCCTTACGTCTCAGAACTTCCCGAAAGAGACCGAATGATCCTGCGGTTGCGATTCGTGGAGGGGCTCACGCAGTCAGAAATCGCTAACCGGGTCGGCATCAGCCAGATGCACGTGTCACGCCTCTTGGGTCGTAGCTTGGTCGCCCTCCGTGAAGCATGCGCAGGGGAAACCGGCTGAAAGCTAAACGGTCCTTGTAACGCGACCGCAACAGCCCGACGTATCGCTCACAAAAGTTTTACCGAGTCGTTTGCGTCTCGGCTCTCCCGGCCGCACCACGAGTACAGGTTGCGACGTTCAATTCTCGATTAAAAACGTCTTGGGGACCTAACTGATCGAGGTGATATCCTGGAATCATCCACCCCTTGCGGCGGCCTTTAGGGCCCGATTCCGCTTTTCCCGCGCAACCTGTGGAGGACACTTAGTTGACAAGGGACCAAACCGTTAGAAGGCGCATTCTCGACTATTTGACAGAACACGGTGCAGTCAGAGATTCCAGTGGTAGGGCCACAGCGCGGCTGAAAACCGCCGTTGGTTACGAAGGCAGTGACACCGCGTTCACACAACTCGTGTCAGCAATGGCCAAGTCGGGTTCCCTCGTACGCGAAGTTCGCGGCAAACGCACATACCAAGTGTCCCTGAGCGGAAACGGTCAACAGCACCACGGGCCGATCGAGACCAAGTCCGGCGGCACGCAAGGACCGGATGACCCCATGGATTACGACGAGCTCGCCGCCGCGCTTCTGGCCAGGGTCACTCGCATCCTGGCTGCGCCGACCGACGCCTCGGATTCCACTTCGTGGGCGCGCCGGCGGCTCGAGCAACTCGAGACACGCAATTCAGCCCTGCAACGTGACATGGCACGGGCTAAGGCGGATCTCGAGGCGGTGGCCATAGAACGGGACACGCTGAAGAGCCAGCTGGACGCCGCCCAGCACAATCTCGAACTACTGACGGAGCGGTTGAACCCACAACGTCCCTCACAGGGACGAGCGGCTGAGAGGCTCGGCTCGGACGAGCAGACCTTGCTCCACCAACTGCGTGGGCGGCATCGACCGAGCACGCCTTCGCCCGAACGCGTCGGCTAGAACGCCGGAGGTGGGCTGGATCACAGGCCTTCCCGATGGGATCATCCCGGGATGATCGCAGCGTTTTCAGTGTCGCCGTTGGGTCTCAGCGAGTCGGTCAGCGAAAGCGTGGCTGACGCCGTCCGTCTCGTACGCCAGAGCGGACTTCCGAACGAGACGAACGCGATGTTCACGAACGTCGAAGGCGAATGGAACGAGGTCATGGACCTCGTCAAGGCCTGTGTCATGAAGCTCGCCGAACACGCAGGGCGCGTCGAGCTCGTCATGAAGGTCGACTACCGCCCCGGGACCACCGATGCCCTTCATGCCAAGGTCCGAGCCGTCGACGAGAAGCTGCGGGGGGCACCGGCGCCTCAAGCCTGAAGGTAAATAGGCCGACATTCACAGCTTGCGCCCCAGAATTGCGGCGAACGGGCGGACCGCAAGGACGTTTCAGGACCAAATGCCCTGGTCAAGAGGGTACAAATCAATCATCCTGCCGACAGTGAAACGCGCGCGGTCCAAAGTCTTGGCCTTGTCGTGCACCGCGGCTTGTGTCGCTCTGACGCTCACCACCGGTTGGTCGTCCGCCGCCTGGTCGGCACCCTTCAGCCACGTCCGCATGCCCTCACACACGAGCGCAACGGTCCCCGGTACAGGAGAAGGCCGCTCATGGACAGATCCGCATTCGCTAAGCCTGTCCCAGCCTCACACGCTGCCCATCGATCGGGTGACCGGCCGTCGGGCCAATGTCGCGGGTACCCAGAACGTTGACGAGGTCGCCTACAACTGGGCAGGGCTCATCGAAACAGGCACGACTTTCACCGGCATAAGTGCGGACTGGACCGTGCCGACCATCCAACCTTCGCCGTCGACTCAGGTCTCGGCCACCTGGATCGGGATCGACGGTTATTCCGCTTCTGATCCCACGATCGTCCAAATAGGCACGACCCAGCAAACAGAGGGCGGAGCCAACACATACTTCGCCTGGTACGAGCTCTATCCGGCGGCGCCCATTTACATCGGTGACGTTCAGCCTGGGGACAGCATGGAAGCCGGAATTTCTCAGAGCTCCCCGGGCTCGTGGACGATCGGCATCGAGGACCTCACGACATCTGATTCGTACGTCAAGACCGTCTCGTACGACGGACCGGCGGAGTCGGCGGAGTGGATAGAGGAAGCTCCTGCGACAACCGGGGGACACATCCTCACGTTGGCAGACTTTGGAGCCGTAGCGTTCGACGACCTCGGGCTCGGAGTGCCCGACCCGAGCGCGGCCGTCGAGAACTACACATCCATGGCCGACACCGCAGGACAGATCATCGCCTATCCGAGCAACGTCGATACCTCCACCAACTCCTTCACGGTCACGTATGGATCGCCTTCCGGGACCCAGCCGAACCCGGTGCCACCGAGCACTAACCCGGTGGCTATACAGCGAGTTTTCGGACAGGACGCGATCGGCACTGCGATAGCTGTTTCCGAGTCGCACTTTTCCTCTACCGGCTCGGCAGCATCGGTGGTCCTGGCACGATCGGACTACTTCGCAGACGCCCTGGCCGGCGGTCCACTTGCGGCGGCACTCAACGGACCACTTCTCATAACACCCGGAGCGTCGCTGTCCCAGAACCTCGATTCCCGAGTGCTCGCTGAGATCCAGCGCGTCCTGCCGACCGGCAAGACCGTTTACATACTTGGCGGACCTCTCGCGCTGAGCACGTCGATCGACAAGTCTCTCGGGACCCTCGGATACAAGGTCCAACGCATAGCCGGCTCTGATGAGTTCGCGACGGCGGTCGAAGTCGCCGGGCAACTCGGCAATCCTGAGGACATATTCGAGACGACCGGGCTCAACTATTACGACGCGTTGTCGGCGGTTCCGGCGGTGATCGCGAACCATGGCGCGATCCTGCTGACAAACGGTGCAACGCAGTCCCCGGAGACCCTCGCCTACATCGAGGAACACGCAACGGACACCCGCTTCGCCATCGGAGGCCCGTTGGCCGCTGCCGGTGCGGACCCGTCGGCGATCGCCGTCTACGGCCAGGATCTCTACGGCACGGCAGCCGCTGTCGCCGAGACGTTCTTCCCGAGCCCCACGAGCTTCGGAGCGGCGGCGAGCTCGAGCTTCGCCGATGCGCTCGCAGGCGGCCCGATCCTCGGCGATTCCAATGCGCCGATGCTGCTCGTGCCGGCTTCGGGACCACTCCCTTCCGCGCTCACGACGTACCTGCGATCGGTGGCAAGCGGGATCACGTCTGGAACGCTCTTCGGCGGCCCCATCGCCGTTGGAAATGATGTGGTCACAGAGCTTCAATCTGCCGCCTGACCGAGTTCCTTCACACCCGGGGCCGCCGGATCCAAGTCGACCTCGGCCGATCCCACATGGCCAGACATGCTGGCATCAGGCGCTATCACCTCCCGATAGCATTTAGTTATGGCCTCATTGAGAACGACTTTCACGCTGGACGAGGAGCTGGCCGATCGTGCCCGCCAGCTCGGCGTCAACGTCTCGGCGGCGGCACGCCAGGGAGTCGCTGATGCCGTGCGCGCTGCGCTTGCACGGTCAGACCGTGAGGCGTACCTGCGACACCCCGAACGCTCGGACACCTTCTGGATCGAAGCTGAAGAGTGGGGGGCTCCTTGAGGCGCGGTGAGCTGTGGTTAGCCGAGGTGGGTCGAAAGAGGCGACCCGTTCTGCTGCTGACGCGATCCGAGGTGCTCGACGCTCGCGACCTCGTTACGGTGGCCGAAGTCACCACTTCGATCCGGGGTCTCGCCGCGGAGATTGACATCGACCACGTCAAGATCGGCTTGGACCAGCCGTCGGTCATCAACTGCGACAGCCTTCATACAGTCACCCAGGCATCGCTCACCGGCCCGGTCGGGCGAGTCGGCGGCGACGTCATGCGAAAGGTCTGCTCGGCGGTGAGCTACGCGCTTGGTTGCTGACGTCAAGGTACGCCGTGAGAGTGATCTACCCCCCAAGTGGTTGCTGGCTCCAACATTACGAACCCGGCCCGTACCCGGCGGACCGTTCCATCAAGTCGTAGCACGGTGTGCTACACTGGTGGCATGGCCAAAATCATCTCCCAACGTCAGCTTCGCAACGAAAGCGGCGAAATCATGCGAGAACTAGATCGTGGCGAAACCTTTGTCGTGACTCGCAACGGAGCACCTGTCGGGGAACTGACCCCACTTCGTCGGCATCGCTTTGTGAGCACCGACTCCGCCATCGCCATGTTCCGGGGCGCTCCCCGTGTGAATCTGAGACGACTCCGGAACGATCTCGACACCGTTGCTTCCCAGGATCTGAGCCCTCGTGACTGATTCTCAACGTCCAGCGAGAGGGATTATCGACACCTCTGTCGTCATCGATCTCGAGCTACTCGACCCCGCAATGCTGCCGGTCGAGATCGCCGTCAGCGCCGTCACGATGGCGGAACTCGCTTCCGGGCCACACGCGACCGACGATGCCGACGAGCGTGCGCGCCGTCAAGACCGCCTGCAACGCGCTGAAGCAGCGTTCGATGCCGTTCCGTTCGACGCAGACGCTGCCAGAGCCTATGGGAGGATCTACGCTGCCCAAGTGGCGCTCGGACGCAAGGCGCGCGGCCCTCGGGCGCTTGATCTCATGATTGCAGCCACCGCCTGTGCAGCCAACATCCCGATCTACACGCGCAACGGAGACGACTTGCGAGGTGTTCGGCGGCTCGTGGACGTTGTGGTGGTCTGAAGGATCTTGATGAGTAAACGGCTCGTACAACAGAAATTTGTGGGCCGTAGAGGACTCGAACCTCTGACCCCTTGCGCGTCATGCAAGTGCGCTACCAACTGCGCCAACGGCCCGTGAAAGCGAGGCTAGCACCCACGTCCGAAAGCTTTGGCTGCGTCTGCGATGGCCGCCGTCGTACGTGGGCACTCGCGTGAGAACCCTCAATGACTGAATCGCACCACTGTGGCCTCGGAGCACATTACGATTTACCTCCGTTGTGAGAACGACCTCGTCGGACGTATCTGCCATGACACCATGACGACACACGGCACGAAGAGCGCTTACAACCGAGGGTGCCGTTGTGATGCTTGCCGGGAGGCGAGTCGGCTGGCTCGGTCGAGACAGCGCGAGAACGCTCGTCGACGAGAACAGACACACGCGGTAGGCGAGCCCGAACCTGCAAGCGCAGTACCGCTCCAGCATGCCCGGAGTGTGAAGGTCGAGGTTCTGGAAAGACACGAGTCGGCATTCGGTAACGGCCAAACCGCTCGAACAGAGCAATTCTCCAACGGTCTGTCGCCGAGGCCCGAGCTGTCATCATCCAACGGCACGTTCGTGCGCGCGGAAGCCGCTCCTTCGCCGGCTCCGGTTACCGGGGATGGCGTTCCCGAAAACACTCCCCTGATAACCGCTCAGCACATAACCCCAGAAGAGTCCCACGCACCGGCCCCAAAGATTCTGGAGGAATCGACCGGCCAGACGATGCAAGGACCGGCGCCGGATGACGCGGCCGACGCGTCCGACGCGGCCGAGAACGTTGCAGCGCAGCAGGGCGAGGAGGTTGCCGCGGACCCGGTAGAGGAAGACGAGGTCGACGACGCGAGCGCCGGCAATACCGAAATGTCCCCGAGCGAGGCGATGGACGCCGTCGAGAGCTTCGTGGACGCGTTCGACGGAGTCTGGAACGAGGTCTCGGGACTGTTGGATCGGAACACACCCGAACCCGAGACGCACGATCCGGTGCCTCAGGATGAACCCATCACGAGTTTTCCGCTCGTGGACGTGCAGGTGAGATCTTCACTTCTTCCGCCCCCGCCGGTGCCCACCCTGCCCCCGCCAGTGCCCAGCCCCGTCCCGTCCACCGAGCGCCGTGAGCCTGCGATCGATGAGCCGCGTTCTTCCGAGGAGCCCGTGACGGAGAACGCTTCGGAGACCCTGCAAGACAATTCCCCTGCTGCCTCTGCATCTTCCGGGAAGCTCCGTTCGCTGTTCGGCGGACGTCGACGGGCCTCGCGCGACTCGGGTGAAGACTCCGGCAGTTAGCCGATGCTCCGACATTGACCTCGACCCCTGCTTCTGCACCGAACCGATCGGAGACAACCCCACGGTCGATCGACGACGAGACGGTTGCCTCTCTGGCCAATCGCGTCAAGGAGGACGGATGGGCCATCGTGGAGGACGCCATTTCGCTCGATCTGTGCGACGCCATAGGAGAGGACCTTCTTCGACTCGAACGTGAGCTGGACATCGTCCCAGCCGACAACTTGTTCGAAGGAACAAGAACGACCCGCATCTACAACCTCTTGGTCCACGGTGAGATCTATGAGGGCATCCCCATCCATCCGAATGTCCTCCCCATCGTCGAGAGCGTGCTGGACCCAGGCCTTCTCATCTCCTCTCTTTCGTCCATAGCGATCGGCCCGGACGAGACGGTGCAGCCGATCCATGCAGACGACCAGATAGTCGGGCTTCCGAAGCCGCATCCCCCGATCATCTGCAACACCATGTGGGCGATCACGGATTTCACCGAGGAGAACGGCGCAACGCGGCTTTGTCCCGGCACCCATCTCGCTGACCACGCTCCCGACCCGCTTCGCCAATACGACTCGATCCCCGCGGAGATGCGAAAAGGCAGTGTCCTCGTCTGGGTCGGAAGCCTGTGGCACGGCGGAGGAGCGAACACGACCAAACAGCGACGCATCGGTATCGCCATGAACTACTGCGCGGGATTTCTCCGCCAGCAGGAAAACCAGCAACTCGGAATTCCGATCGAAATCGTGAAGCACTTCCCGCGACGGCTCCAAGAACTCGTCGGATATTCGGTCTACCGGGGTCTGATCGGCCACATCGACAAACAGCACCCCGGCAAGGCTGTGTTGGGCGGCAAACGGGACAATTTCATGGTCTGGGACTACGCCAAGGTCACAGAGTCCTGAGACAACGAACCATTTCTCCGCCTTCGGGCCAACCGGGCGAGGTTCGCCCGGGTGACACGGCGCCGGTGCCGCCCCCTCCCCGAGTGACGGCAGGCGGTTTCCGTTACCGTCGCCTGTCCCCCGCCGGAAAACGCAAGGGCGTCGCTCTCGTGGTCATAGGCGCGATAGGCCGAGTCCTCGTCGCATTCGGCATCCTCGTCCTCCTGTTCGTCGCGTACCTGCTTTGGGGAACGGGCCTCTACGAATCGCAGCATCAGAGCGCGCTCCGCCAGCAGCTGTGCAGGGAACTTCACTCCGCTCCGGTTTGCCGAGCGGCATCGTCGTCGAACAAGACATCTTCGTCCACCACCACGACGACCCAGCCGACGTCGGGTGTCCAATCCGCTCAGGCGGCCGCTGTGCCTTCCGAAGGCGGACCGGTCGGGATCCTCCAGATCCCGAAGATCGGCGTGAACAAGGTGATCGTCGAAGGGACCTCCACCGACGACCTGCGATTGGGCCCGGGCCACTATCCCGGAACCCCCTTACCCGGACAACCTGGCAACGCTGCAGTCGCCGGGCACCGCACGACCTACGGCGCCCCGTTCTACGACCTGAACGAGCTCTCGCCCGGCGACCAGATCTTCGTCACGACCCCGCAGGGCCGTTTCCTGTATCAGGTGACCCAGCAGCTCATAGTGAGCCCGTCCGATCTCTCGGTGGTCGCCGCAACGACGACCCCGGAGCTGACCCTCACCACATGCAATCCGCGCTTCAGCGCATCCCAGCGCCTCGTGGTGCACGCGACACTGATCACGCCCGCAGCCCCCGCGGCTCCTGCGACCACGAAGCGCTCTGCGGTACGCGCCTCGGGCCTCGGCGGGAGCGAAGGCGGCTGGGGAGGTGCAGCGGCGTGGGGCGTGGGTTGCCTCGCCCTCGCGATCGGGGTCTGGCTCGTCGCCAGGCGCACCCGTCGGAGATGGGTCAGCTACGCCGTGGGTCTGATTCCCTTCCTCGTGCTGCTGTTCTTCTTCTTCGCAAACCTGAGCCCTCTGCTGCCAGCTAGCTTCTGACCTTCGTGTCGGTCACGAGCCCGGTCGAGGAACCGGCCCGCAGACCTGCTCGCGTCCTGCGGCGGCTCGGGCGCGGCGACATGTGGTCGATCCTCGCCCTTGCGTTGCTTCCCGTGCTCGCTTTCGCTGTGCCCGCATTCTTCGGTCATACGGTGCTCCTGGGCGACGACTTCACGCAGAACTACCCCCTTCGGGCCTTCGTCGGCAGCCAGCTCCGCCACGGGCACCTTCCACTGTTCAATCCATATATCTGGAGCGGCGCGCCTCTCCTCGGTGGCTGGAACGCGGGAGCCGCCTACCCACTCACTCTCTTGTTCGTGATCATGCCGGCCACGGGGGCGTGGACCTTGAACCTCTGTGCCACCTGGTGGGTCGCAGGCCTCGGGTCCTACGCCTTCCTGCGCGCGTCTCGCCTACGTGCTGTACCGAGCTTCGTGGGAGCGTTCTCCTTTGCGTTCGCGGGAGCGATGACCGCCCAGGTCGTGCATTTCGGCCTGGTCGCCGGGATGAGCTGGGTGCCGGTCGTCCTCCTCTCGCTCCTGCGTCTTTCGCAGCATTCCCGGAGCGCTCGGGCGAGACCACTTCTTGTGTGGACCACCGCGCTCGCCGCATCGGGGGCGATGGTCATCTTGTCCGGTGAGCCTCGTGCGATCACCACCGCAGTGATCGTGGTCGGGATCTACGCGATCTGGCGAGCTGCACGCACAGGACGGAACTCACTGCGCTTCATCGTGTCCGGTCTTCTCGGACTTGTATTGGCCGGTTGCCTCGGAGCTGTTCAGTGGCTGCCGGGGATCACCGCAGTGAACGCCTCACAGCGGTCCGGGAACAGCGTCTACCTCTTCACTTCGGGCTCATTGCCCCTCAAGTGGCTGTCGCTCCTTTTCGTTCCCGATCTGCTCGGAGGGTCGGGAACTTTCGGCCAACCCCCGTTCCTCGCTTCGTACAACCTCACGGAGGTGGGCGGATACGTCGGCCTGCTCCCCCTCGTCGCCGCGTTCGCGCTTCTGGGTCGCCTGCGCTGGAGGCGACCTTTGGCGGAGTGGTTCGTCTGGCTCATCGTCGCAGTCCTTGGCATCCTCCTCGCCCTGGGCGACAGCACACCTCTTTGGCATCTGCTCATCCACGTGCCCCTCTTCGGAAGTCAACGCCTGCAGAGCCGCAACATCCTCGTCGCGGACATGGGTTTTGCGTTCCTTCTCGCTTACTGGGCTGAGCTGTGGTTGGAAGAGCGGCACACGAGAAGCGAGGGGCCGGCAGCCGAAGCGAACGCAGCAGAACGACGGACCAGCGCGAGCGATCTCTTCTCGATCATCCCGGGCCTTCTCGCCGTTGCAACGGTGGTTGTGGGCTTCGCTTGGGGTGCGGGCCTCCTCCACTGGCTCGGAGCCACCCTGCGCGCCGCCTCGGAAGACGGTGGCC
Source organism: uncultured Acidimicrobiaceae bacterium (assembly GCA_963737015.1). Classification (GTDB taxonomy): domain Bacteria; phylum Actinomycetota; class Acidimicrobiia; order Acidimicrobiales; family UBA8190; genus CAVTQZ01. The sequence continues at coordinate 1,325,637 of CAVTQZ010000001.1, forward strand.
TTCGATTGTGGTTCTTGCCCTTCGGGGGGCTTGGCGTCGCTTCAGTGGCACTCGCCCTCTGGGGGAAACGCTTGAGTAGGGCGTGGCGGGCTCGAGCATTGGTCGCGTTCGTGATCGTCGACGTGATCATCTACGCGGCGATGGCGGTCGTATCCATCGACCCGAATCTGGGCCACCCGAGCCCCACGATGCAGGCCACCTCGACGACCGCGCCGAGCACGTCGAGCTCGCGCGAGCCGTCTCCGGGTGCTTCGGTCCCGACCCAGGTCACGTCCGTCCCTGCGTCTGCGTACGTCGGCTCTGGACGCTTCGCCGTCTACGACCCTGACTTGCTCGACGCCAACGGGTTGAACCTGATCGGGGCGCCCGACCTGAACGTCGTGGACGCGGTTCCCTCCGTCCAGGGATACAGCTCGATCGTGGACGGGGCCTACGCCTCGGCCACGGGGACTCACCAGTCGACCGGATTGGGTCAGAACATCCTCGCGCCCGGCGCACTCTCCAACGGTACGTTCGACCAGCTCAGCACCACGGTCCTCTTCACGCCCCGCGACTACTTGCTCGTGGCCCCAGGCGACACCGCCTTGCCCGTGCCAGAAGCAGGCAACCGTGACATTGCCCCGCTGTCGCGCGGCACCTGGTACTTCGGCGTGGACCTTTCGGTGAAGACGATCCTGGTGCCCGACGCAAGAGCGCAGGCCGATCTTTCGAGCGGCTTGCGCTTGGGACTCGTGAGCGCGGCGGGGAACGTGGTGGAGGTGCCGAGCGCGTCGTTGGCCGGCGAAGCTCTGCTCGAAGTGCAGCTGAGGAGCCCGATCGCGGCCGTGGGCCTCGTCGGCATCGCCGGAGCAAGAACTGCACGCCTCGGCTCCCCCTCGGTCGGGAGCGTCGACGGGACCATGTACACGGCGGACGGTCAGCTCCAAGCGGACTTGGTACCGCCCCGGTGGCAGTTCAGGGACGTAGACGGATCCTTCGGGGTCTTCGACGACAGCTTCGCCGTGCCGGCTCTTTCGCTGCGGCCCCTGCCGGGACATCGGGATGTCTCAGGAGCCGCCTCGGTGCGCCTCGAGGAGGGATCACCTGTTTCGCCCGCAGCCGCGTCCATCTACTCGCAGCACGGAGTCGAGGTGATCAGGTCGGTGGCGGCAATACCGGGTTGGAACGCCACGTGGCATCCCCGCTCCGGTGCGGCGGTGCATCTCGCTGTGCACAAGCGAGGACTCGTGCAGGCCGTCGACGTGCCTGCCGGCATTGGCGTTCTCAGTTGGACCTACGACCCTCCCGGATGGACCGCCGGATGGGTTCTCGCCCTTTGCGCCCTGAGCGCATTGCTCGTGCTCCTGATTGCAGCGCTCCCTTTCGAGAGGGTTTTCCGACAGCGCCGCGTGACGTTCCGAAGCCTTCCGATCCACCGAAAGGATTGAAGCCGGCCCGCAGGCCGGCTTCAACGTCGGTTCCAATTCAGCTGGTCCCAACCACCATCGATCACAACACGGTCTCAGGTGCAGACCACCTAGTCAGGAGCCAGATCAACCTGGCGCCTCTAGCGGCCTCTTCCACCGGAACAGGACCCTGGTGGTTGTTCGGAGAGCTCCCTTTCTCCTGTTACGGAGAGGAGCTCTACCAGCCGGGTGGAGTGCCCTCTTCGTGCGAGCTCGTCGAGGTCATCGCAAGCTCCTTCCAGACCGGGCCGGACCGGGAGATCCGGCTGCCCTAATTGTCGATCCGCCCACCACCACCGTCAAGCGGAGGGGACACAAAGCTGATCTAACGTCCCCACGTGCCGCGCCTGGTAGTCCTGGCGAAGAGACGTCTCTTTCCGATCGCGGCGACGACTTTCCTCGTCGCAATAGCTATGGCCACCTCGACGTGGTGGGGGCCGCACATCGCCGGCAGCTCGCAATGGCAGTTGCCGAACGACCTCTGGGGAACACTCTTCGCAGCACGCCGGGTGATTCATCTCGACATCTCCGGCCTTTACACCTACCCCACCGGTCTGGTGTCATTCCCCGGCGCGGCCCTGTTGCTCGTGCCGATAGTGGCGCTGATCGACGCGGCGGGCCTCGGACTGGGCATTCCCGGCCCGGGCAATCCGCATCCCGCGTCGTGGGCCCTGGCGGGCCCCTACGAGATCGCCCTTTCTGCGATCGTGCTGTTTGCCGTCGACGCCATTGCCGAAAAAGCCGGGGTTTCGAAGCCGAAGCGGTTCGTCCTCGCCGGCTCCGAGGCGGTCGCGCTTTGGAGCGTCGCTGCAAGGTGGGGACACCCCGAAGACGCCGTTGCGGTCGGGTTGTTGCTCTACGCGACGCTCGCTCTGCGAGAGAGGCGGTTCCGAAGATCGGCGTGGCTGTGCGCTGTCGCGATATCCGTCCAACCGCTTGTGCTCCTGGCGCTCCCCGTCCTACTCGTCACGATCGAGCCGCGAAAGGTCGGCGGGTACCTCCTGAGAGCCGCCGCGTTCCCGGGAGCACTCGTCGGGCTCGCCCTGGCGGCGAACTTCCACGCCACGCTTCAGGCGATAGGCAACCAGCCCAATTGGCCGACGGTCGATCATCCGACGCCGTGGATCGTGTTCGCCCCGCACCTGAGTCACGGCGCCGTGGCAGCCGGTCCGGCGAGAGCAGTTGCGTTGGTTCTCGCCTGCGCGTGCGCCGTCGTGGCCGAACGACGGTGGAACGCGAGGCCCGATCACAGCGGCGGACCGGACCTCGACGAGCTCATCTGGTGGGTGGCTGTGGCCCTGTTCCTCCGTTGCGCGTTCGAATCCGTGATGGTCGCCTACTACATCTGGCCCCCACTCGCCGTTGCCCTGGCGAGCGCTTCGAGGAGTTGGTACCGCCTGGGTGTCGCAGCGGTGATGAGTGCTGCACTCACCTTCCTCTCGCAGATTCCGTGGCATGGCCGGTGGGGGTGGTGGTCCATGGTGGTCGCCGGCACCGCGCTCGTGATCATCGCGGCGCGTCCCACAAGTACCCGTCTTTCGCGAGCGACGTCGAAGCAGTCTCAGGAGCTCGCGATCAACGTGACCGTCGTGTCAAGGAAGCCAGGAGACGTGGCCCTTCAGTAACACGTAGCCGACGAAAGCCCCGGTATCGATGAGGCCGTGTGCAATCACAAGGCGCCAGAGTCTGGCGCGCCGCTGAAATATGCGACCGAAGAGCAGCCCGAGCACGGCGTTTGCCAAGAATCCGCCGAACCCTTGATAAAGGTGATAGGCGCCGCGCAACACCGAGCTCGTGACCAATGCACGGCCGTCCGTCCACTCGAGCTGACGGAGCCGGTGAAGGAGGTACCCACAGACGATCACCTCTTCGAGAACGCCGTCCTGGAAAGCCGATAGCACGAGCACGGGAATTCTCCACCAAACCGCCGGAAGGGTTGTCGGCACGACGCGCACATTGATCCCGGCCTTGTACGCAGCGAGGTAGAAGCCGAGTCCCGCTCCCCCGACGACGAACGCCAAGACCGCTCCCCAACCGAGCTCCTTGCCCGGCTCCCGTCCGTCGATGCCCAACGCGCCGAGGGTCTCACCCGAGCGGCTCACGAGATAGAGAGCCAGCGCTACGGGCGCGAGCCCGACGGCTATCTCGGCGAGTTGGAATGCGAGCTCCAACAGAGATCTGCTCGCGAAGACCGGCGCACTGATCACGGCGCTCTGCGAGTGGAGCGAGGTCCCCGAGCTCAGTGAGCGGACGAGGTCCAAGACCGAGAAGAGAGCGGACGCCCCGAGGGAAAGTGAAAGGACTATCCAGATCTCCGCGACGATGTTCTTGCGCCCTATGAGCGGGCCGACGTCGGCATCGAGCTCTGACATCGAAACTGACGCTAACCCCGGGGAGCCATGCCTCGGTGGGCGTCACCAGCGGCTCAGTGCACCGAACCTTGGTGCACCTTCAACACTTGCTCAGGGATGAGGCGCCCCCGTATCGCGCGAAACGGCGAGAATTCCCTCCAGGTGCTCGAGCAGATCTACCAGTATTTCGGGACGAACCTCGAGCTTGCGCCTGGTCGGTCCTGAGCCGTTGGACAAGATCCCCGCTTCGCGGAGCACTTTCACGTGATTACTGACGGTCGGCTGAGCAAGCGAGAACGCCTCGGCCAATTCGCTCACTGTCCGAGGAGAGCTTCGCAGGGTCTCGAGCATCGCCAGCCGTGTGGGATCGGAGATCGTCTTGAGGCGCTTGGCCAACAGCTCCGTTCGCGCCCGAGCCTGTGCACCTGAGCCGTCGGCGCGCACCCCGAACAGGACCATTCCCGGAAGGTCCACCAAGGATCCGAGGTGAGCGAAGAACGCAGGCACCACGGCCACCACGCCGTTCGGCCCCAAGTTCTCCACGAGCTTCGCGACTGTCTCTTCGTGGCAGGACTTGTGCTTGCGCGTCACCTCCATCCAATTCGCGCCACGGCGGATCGCCTCGCGGCACTCGTGGACCGCCGTGTTCACAGCTCTGCTCCCGTCGCGTTCCCAATCCTCGGCCAGAGCACGCCAAACGTCTCCGACGAGCTCCACGTAGCGCTTTCGCAGGTCCGCCGACGAGCGCAGACGGCCCAGCCTTCCAAGGAGCGCGGTGCGGTCCTCCTCCGTCTCGGACTCGAGCGGAAGCTCTGCCGGTGCATTCGCGCACAACCCCTCGAGTCGGCCGAGCAATTCCTCCGCATCCGTCGAGAAGAGCAGACCCCCGTGGTGGGCGAGGATCATGAGCTCGATCGATCCGCCGCAGCTCGTCCATTCCGAAGGCTCCCAGAACGAGCGGACGCGCTCGGCGAGAGCGGGGCTGCCTTCGAAGACCCGGGCGAGCACGGCATGGTCACGACGGAAGTCCTGACGCCACGCCGCGGCCAGCGCCCAGTCCAGCTCGACGGCGATCGAGCCGCCGACCACCACCTCCGGCTGGCGTTCTCCTGGTTCGTCCAAGAACAGTGGCATCGCTGTATGACTATATCAGGATGGCTTGACTTTGTCTACCAATATTCTATAATACATATATGTCTATGAACCCATCTTCGGTGGACCAGCTCGTCGAGCAGAGGGAAACCGAGATCCGCGCCAGGATCGGAACTCCCAGCGCCTCCCCCCGGGGCCTGAGGCGTCACGCCCGCAGGCCTGCCACGAGGCGCTCGGGGGTGGCCCGCTGGAGCGGACATCTGCTCATCCGCGCAGGAGCACGGCTTGCCGGCAGCCACCTACCCAAGGAGCTGCGGCCCGGGGCCGTCTGAACAACCCGTGCTTACTGCGAGCCTGAGGCTCCAGAAGCTGCCTGCAGGAACTGCTGGAGGTTCGCGACCGCAGACGCCGCCGGCGCCTTCACGTCGACCGGGGTGCCGAAGTCACTGAAGTCCACGCTGGCCGCAACGGTCACGCTGTGCGAACCCGACGGGACCGACATGAGGAAGTCCATTTCTCGCATCTGATTCGAGGAGTCGACGTACACCTTGTAGCTGATGGGTCCGGCTTGCTTCAGGAACTGCTCCCCTGCCTGGACCGCGGCCGCAGGTAGGCCCAGCTTTGCGAGTTGGGTCTCGACCGCCGCCTTGTTTATGAGAACCGAGTAACCCTCCACCGACGTGCCGCCCACCGTCGAGCTGCCCAGGGGGGTCACGAGATTGCCTTCGGCGGCGAGAAGCTGGAGCATCTGGGCAGGGTCCCCACCGGTCAACGCGCCGCCGGCCGCAGAACCGATGCTCCCGAGATCGACCGACAACCAGGTCTTACCCGGAAGGATCTGCGGGATGGTCGGAAGGCTCACATAGACGACGCCGCCGGTCGTGACGACGGAAGTGGGCTGTCCCTCGATCGTCATGTGGAGGTCGGCGTCGCCTGTCGAGAAATTGACCACTCCGTTGGCGGGGACGGTCACGGTGCCCGTGCCCGCGACGCCTCCGACTCGTTCGGTCATCGACATGTGGGCGGTCTGCAGGCCTTCGGTCGCCTTCGCCGCTGTGAGGATGGCCTGCTGAGGGTCGGCCGGGGCCGAGCTCGAATGCAGCTTGCTGACCGCCACGACGGCCCCCGCGACCACTACCGCGACGAGTGCTGCGCCGAGCGCGATCAACCTCCACCGGGGAACCGAGCCGAAGCGTGACGACTTGTTCGAAGGGGTAGAGGAGAAATCGTAAGACGGGGAGAGGTCGTCGAGGAAACGGCCTTCGGTTGCGGGGGGTGAGGGTACCGGCGATGCGGGCTCGCTACGTCCTCGGGACGCCTCGACGGTGGCGGGTGATTCCTGAGCGGAGACCTCCTTTGGCGCCGTTGCGGTTTCGACCGCAGCCGCCGGTGACCGAGCGGAGGCGCCGTTGCCCGCAATCTCCGTGCTCTGAGCCGAAGGCGATGGCGACGCGAAGGAACCCGGCTCACGATCCGAATAGGTCTCGGCGAAGGGCTCGGTGGAGCGGTAGGCCTGCCACGCCGCATCGTGCTCGGCGATCGGCCAGCTCCTGTGCGGTGGCCCCGCGGGATCCCCTACCTCCCACATGCCGCAGGCCTGACGGTCGGCGCTATAGCCCCACAGAAATCGACGGCCCTGGTAGAGGAACGTCGGCTCCTGCGAGGAATCTGTTCGGGCAGAGGTCACCAAAGCCCCCTTTCTGGCTGCATCGCAGCATCGGCATACGCCTGCAGGACCTGAAGGGGAGCGGCGGGCCGACGTTCGATGGGATCCACCTCGCCTCGGGGGCACCAGGGTACCTTGGCCGCGGGCCTATCCCCTGCTGCGGGGGAGCCGCCGCAGCTTTGGAGGACCCCAGATGGCCGACCTAGTCGCCGGTGTCGACCTCGGAGGGACGAAGATCCAGTCGGTCGTGATGTCCGGCGACGAGGTGGTCGGCTCGGCACGTTCGTCCACGCCGACCACCTCCCCCGAAGATGTGATCGCCGAGGTCGCGCAGAGCGTCGTGCTGGCGGTCGAGGACTCGGGGCACACAAGGGAGGACCTTCGGGCAGTCGGCATCGGCACACCCGGTGCCGTCGACCCACACACCGGCCACGTCTCGAAAGCTCCGAACGTCGTGGGGTTCATGGAAGAGGTGGCCCTCGGTCCCGGCGTCTCCAGAGTGCTCGGGTCGGACGCAGCGCCCTGCATCGCGGTGGACAACGACGTCCGAGCCGCTGTCATCGGCGAGCTGCGCTTCGGCGCCGGCAGGCATCACAGCAACTTCCTCGGTGTGTTCGTGGGCTCGGGGGTGGGCGGCGGCATCGTCCTCGGCGGGACCATCTGGAGAGGAGATGGCAACGCAGGAGAGATCGGCCACACCAATGTCCGCCCCGGCGGCCGCCAGTGCGGCTGCGGGCGACTCGGATGTCTCGAGGCCTACGCAGGCCGCGTCCGGATCGAAATGCGAGCGCGCCATCTGGCCGAAAAGGGCCGAAAGACGAAGCTCTTCGAGATCATGGAAAAGAAGGGCCGCGACCGTGTTACGAGCTCGGTCATCGCCGAAGCGCTCGAGCAGGAGGACAAGCTGACGGTCGAGCTGATCCAGGAAGCTGTAGAGGCTCTCGGGATCGCGATCGCAAACGCGCAAAACCTTCTCGACATCGAAGCGGTCATCCTCGGTGGAGGACTGGCCGACCGTCTAGCAGAACCGTTCGCACGACGAGTGAAGCAGGAGATGAAGAAGAACCTCCTCGCACCCGAGCATCCTCCGGTCGTCGTCGTGTCCGAGCTCGGTGACCTTTCCGGTGCGGTTGGTGCGGCGGTGCTCGCCGGTGAGAAGGTGGCTCGAGACTCGTTCTGACTTCGCAAGCGACGACACGGGAGGACCGATGTTGGAGGACCTTCAGGCCCAGAGCGTCACGATCAAGGGTCATCAGGGCGACGACATCGAGGCGTACCTGTCCCAACCGCTCGACGCCGGGCGTTACGGAGGTGTCGTCGTGATACACCACATGCCCGGCTATGACGAAGAAACGAGGGAGATCACCCGAAAGCTCGCCGCTCACGGGTACCTCGCGATCTGCCCGAACCTCTACACGCGCGAAGGTCGCTCGCTCCCGATGGAACAAGCCGCGGCCAAAGCTCGCGAAGCGGGGGGCGTGCCAGACGAGCGGCTCGTCGGAGACGTGTCCGGTGCCGTTTCGTACCTCAAGTCGCTCGAAAATTCGAACAGCAGAATCGGGACCATCGGTTACTGCTCCGGAGGCAGACAGTCACTGTTGGCGGCCTGCAGCATCGGGCTCGACGCAGCCGTCGATTGTTACGGGGCGTTCGTCATCAACCCACCGCCGGACGAGCTGGGACTCGAGATCCGCCCGATCGTCGACATGCTGGAGAACCTCTCGTGTCCCCTGCTCGGCCTCTTCGGCGCCGAAGACCAGCATCCTTCTCCCGAGGAGACAGCCGAGATCGAAAGGGTCCTCGCCAAGCACGGAAAGACCTTCGACTTTCACACGTACCAAGGTGCCGGCCACGCTTTCTTCGCCACGAACCGCGCCATGTACCGTCCTGAAGCCGCCGCAGAGGGGTGGAAAGAGGTGTTCTCGTTCTTCGGCCGTCACCTCTCGAGCTGAGCGCTCTCAGGCGGAAAGATCGTTGAGGGCGTCCTCGATGGCGCGGGTGAAGGTCGGATAGGCGAATATCAGCTGTCGCAGATCCTCGGTGCGGACGTGACATTGAACGGCGAGCTGCAGCAGACCGAGCACTTCGCCGCCACACGGTCCAGCCGAAACCGCACCGATGAGCTCGCCGCTGGCGGCATCCTCGACGAGCTTGATCAGACCTGCGTTTCCGGCCTTGTGTATCCATCCGCGTGCAGAGCTGGGGATCTGTGCTGTGCCGACTCTTACGGAGAACCCACGCTGCGCGGCACCCGCCTCGCTGAGTCCGACAGACCCGACCTCGGGGTCGGTGAAGGTGACCCGCGGCAAGGCGTGGTAACGGGCGCCCGGCGTGTCCTCACCCAGAATGTCCGAACACGCGATGCGCGCCTGATACACAGAGACGTGGGTGAAGGCGCCCACACCGGTGACGTCTCCTATCGCCCACACATCCTTGGCAGCGCGCATGTGGTCGTCGACCTCGATGAAACGCGCCGCCTCGTCAAGGCCGATTGCGGCAATTCCGAGGCGGGCGAGGTTCGTGCGCCTGCCCGTCGCCACGAGCAACCTCTCGAACGGCTCTGTCCATCTGTCACCCAGCTGAAGTGAGAAGCCCCCCGAGTCTCGCCGTGCGCCTTTTACTTCCACGCCTGTCTTGACCGTCACGCCTTCGGCCTCGAGGGCATCGGTGAGGACGGCCGCGGCCTCCGGCTCTTCGGCCGGAAGCAGGTGCTCCGCCATCTCGACTACCTGCACGTCGCTCCCGAATCGGGCGAAGACCTGCGCGAGCTCGACTCCCACCGCACCTCCGCCGAGAACGAGGAGCGAGCGAGGAACTTCCTCCGTCTCCACTGCGTCGCGGTTGGTCCAATAGCCGGCCTCTTCGAGCCCCGGGACGGGAGGTGCCCAGGGTTCGGTCCCTGGGTTGAGCACGATCGCTCTCGTCGCTTCGATCCGGGCCTCGCCGACCACGACCGTGCCGGGGCCGTCCAGGTGACCCCATCCACGGATGAACCTTCCTCCTTTCGACTCGAAACGCTCGACCGCAGCATGGTCGTTCCAGTTGTCCGTGGCCTCCTCGCGAATGCGACGCGATACCGCCGACCAGTCCGGGGTGACGGTCGCCTCACCGGCCATGCCCTTCACCCTTCTCGCCTCGGCCAACAGCCCGGCCGCTCGAAGCATCATCTTCGACGGGACACATCCCCAGTAAGGGCACTCGCCGCCGAGGAGCCTTCCGTCGATCCCCACGACGTCGAGTCCCTCCTCTGCCAGCCGTCCCGCCAACTCCTCCCCTCCCGGGCCCATGCCGACCACGACCACATCCGCGCGTTCACTCACTAGACACGCCTCCACGCCTCGGACAGCACATCTCTCAGTACCTCGACCATAAAGTCGAACTCGCCTTGGTCACAGATGAGCGGAGGAGACAGCTGCACCACCGGATCCCCCCTGTCGTCCGCCCTGCAGATGAGACCGGCTTCGAAGAGGGCCCCCGACAGGAAGCCGCGCAGGAGGTGCTCGCTCTCCTCGTCGGAAAAAGACAGCCTTGTCGCCTTGTCCTTCACCAACTCGACTCCGTAGAAGAAGCCATCTCCGCGCACCTCACCGACTATCGGGAGGTCTTCGAGGCTGCGGAGCCCGGCACGGAAGTTCCCTTCTGTACCGCGCACGTGCTCGAGGAGGTCGTCGCGTTCGAAGACGTCGAGGTTCGCCAGCGCCACTGCGCAGCTCACAGGATGGCCGGCGAACGTGAAGCCGTGCGCGAAGCTGCGGTCTTTGTGCAGGAAGGGCTCGACGAGCCGGTCACTCGCGATCATCGCACCCAGAGGGGCGTAGCCGCTGGTGATGCCCTTCGCGATCGTGATGATGTCAGGCTGGTATCCGTAGCGCAGAGCGCCGAACCACTCGCCGAGGCGCCCGAATGCGCAGATAACCTCGTCGGAAACGAGCAGTGCGCCGTAACGGTCGCAGATATCGCGTACGCGCGCGAAATATCCCGGCGGAGGAGGAAAACAGCCACCCGCGTTCTGCACAGGCTCGAGGTAGACCGCGGCCACCGTCGCAGGACCCTCTCTTTCGATCGCCCTCGCGATCTCGTCCGCGGCCCAGCGCCCGAAAGCTTCGTAGTCGTCGCCGTGCTCGGGTGCGCGGAAGAAATTCGTGTTGGGGACCTTCACGGAGCCCGGGACGAGCGGCTCGAAAGGCGTCTTTAGGGCGGGTATACCGGTGATCGAGAGCGCGCCCATGGTCGTGCCGTGATAGGCGATGTCGCGACTTATGACCTTCCAACGCTCCGGCTCGCCGATCACCTTGAAGTACTGACGCGCGAGCTTCCACGCCGACTCCACCGCCTCGGAGCCCCCGCTCGTGAAGAAGACCCTGTTCAGGTTCCCTGGCGTGAGACCGACGATCCTTTCCGCCAGCTCGATGGCACGCGGGTGCGCATAGGTCCACAGGGGAAAGTAGGCGAGCTCACTCGCCTGCTTGGATGCCGCCTCGGCGAGCTCCGTGCGACCGTGCCCGATCTGAGTGGTGAAGAGCCCCGACAGGCCGTCGAGGTAGCGCTTTCCGTGCTGATCCCACACGTAGGCGCCTTCGCCTCTCACGATGACGGGGACCTCGTGGTGAGCTCCGAAGCTACCGAGCCTCGTGAAATGCATCCAGAGGTTCCGCTGCGCACGTTCGCTCCAGGGGTTGTCCCCGACGCCCCCGCTCACCGGTGCGATGTCGGTCATCCCGGGGATCATACGGATCGACTCGTTCAACACGCGAAGGAAAAGCGGTAGCCAGGCCGATGGGTCCGGTCCAACCACGGCGAGGACCGGTCGATCTACGGTTTCGAGTACCACGCGTGGACGGAGTACCCATGAGCAAGATCGAATGGGCGACCCTTGAATAGGGTCGCCGCACCGCAGGCCGACCGATGATCGTCGGGGTACCGAAGGAGCGGATGGAAGACGAGTACCGGGTCGCGATCACCCCCGCGGGTGTGCGTGAGCTCACCTCGGCGGGCCACTCGGTCTACGTGGAGAAGGACGCGGGCGGGGGGTCTTCACTGTCCGACGAGCAATTCCTCAGAACAGGAGCGCAGATCGTCGCCGACCCTGACGAGATATGGGGTAGCGCTGATCTGATCCTGAAGGTGAAGGAGCCGGTTTCCGAGGAGTATCCGAGACTCGGCACACGAAGCGACCAGGTTCTTTTCACTTACCTTCACCTCGCGGCGTCCCGCGAGTGCACCGAGGCGCTGTTGGCGGGCAACAACACGGCCATCGCGTACGAGACCGTCCAATTGACGGACCTGTCGCTTCCCCTCCTCACGCCGATGAGTGAGGTTGCAGGTCGCATGTCCCCCATCGTCGGCGCTCACCATCTGATGCGCCCGGAAGGTGGAAGTGGCGTGCTCGTCTGCGGCGTGCCGGGAGTCCGCTCGGCGAAGGTGGTGATCCTCGGCGCGGGCATCGCCGGCATGGCGGCCGCGACCCTGGCTGTCGGGCTTCACTGCCACGTCTACGTCCTCGACCGCAATCTCGAACGGCTCCGACGGGTCGACCACCACTTCCGCGGGGCGCTCGAGACGGTTGCGTCGAGCGCTCACGCGATCGAAGAGACCTGCATCGACGCTGACATCGTGATCGGTGCCGTGCTCGTCGTGGGCGCACGTGCTCCGAAGCTCGTGTCAGAAGAGCTCGTCGCAGCAATGAAGGACGGCTCGGTGCTGGTCGACATCTCGATCGACCAGGGAGGTTGTTTCGAACCGAGTCATCCCACCACGCACTCGCACCCGACATTCGAGGTCAACGGCGCTCTCTTCTACTGCGTGGCCAACATGCCGGGAGCTGTCCCCCACAGCTCGACCCACGCGCTCGTGAACGCGACGCTGCCCTACACCCTCGAGATCGCCGCGAAAGGGTGGCGTGGGGCTGCGCGAAGCGATCCGAGCCTGGCCATGGGGGTGAACGTCGTGGAGGGGGCCGTCACCTACGAGCCGGTTGCCGAGGCGCACGCACTCGAATATGTGCCCCTGAGTTCGCTCGTCTGAGCGGAGACAGGTGAGAAAGGGCGCTTTCGTTCATGAAGAACCCAATGTTCCAGTTCGACGAGAGCATGACGCAGCTCGTCTTCGACTATTGCCGTGACCGCCTTGCACTGGACCCCGTACCCCTCGACGTCGCCGGCGACAAGCAAACGATCGAGTCGGCACTCGATGGACTGTTGGGAGCTCGCGGCAACGACCCGAATCAAGTGCTCAATCTCTTCGCCGAGCACCTGGCGACGGCGGTCATCTCCTGCGACAGCCCGAGATTTCTCGCCTTCATCCCCGCCGCCCCCACCCGTGCTTCGATGCTCTTCGACATGGTCGTTTCCTGCTCCTCGCTGCAGGGCACCTCGTGGCTCGAAGCGGCGGGCGCGATCGCTGCCGAGAACCAGGCGATCGCCTTGCTGGCGGACCTCGCCGGGATGCCCGAGAGCGCCGGTGGTGTGTTCGTATCCGGTGGTTCCGCCGCCAATCTGTCTGCCCTCACCGTCGCCCGCGATGTTGCGCGCCGCCGCTACGGCGCGCGCCGTGGCAGCGAGCGCATAGCCGTCAGCGACGAGGCGCACGCCTCGATCATCAACGCCCTTTCGATCCTCGACATGGACGCTCTGGTGGTGCCGAGCGGGGACCACCGGCTCACAGGGCAGGACCTCGCGGCGGCTCTCGAACGCGACGCGGCGCCCGAGGACGTCATAGGTGTCGTTGCGACCGCCGGCACCACCAACGCCGGCATCGTCGATGACCTCGCCGGCGTCGCGGAGGTCGCGAACGAAAGGGGCCTTTGGTTCCACGTCGACGGGGCATACGGCGCAGCTGCCCTCTTCGCCCCGAGCGCGCGCCCGGCGTTCGCAGGGATCGAGCGAGCCGATTCTTTCGTGATCGACCCGCACAAGTGGCTCTTCGCTCCCTTCGACTGCGCCGGTCTCGTGTACAGAGACCCCGCCCTCGCCCGAGGCGTACACCGACAGCACGCCAGCTACCTCGACCCTACGCACGTCGGATCGGACTGGAACCCGAGCGACTACGCCTTCCAGCTCACGCGCCGAGCCCGGGGACTGGCCCTGTGGTTCTCTCTCGCCGTTCACGGCACCGACGCCTACCGCGACGCCATCGAAGCGGTGCTCGACATCGCACGGCGCGCGGCGAAGCGGATCCAAGCTGCGGAACATGTCGAGCTCGCACGTGATCCGGGCTTGTCGATCGTCCTGTTTCGGCGCATCGGTTGGGAGCCTTCGGACTACTACCGGTGGTCGTCGAGATTGCTCGAGCAACAGATCGCCTTCGTCACGCCGACCACCTGGGAAGGACACACCGTCGCTCGGCTGGCGTTCCTGCACCCGGAGACGACCATCGAGATCGTGGACGAGATCGTCGACTCGATGGCGTGAGGACGGGATCGGTAACCCTGCCGGAGGAGGGCCGACTGCCTCTCGCCCTCAGAGACCTGAGCCGGCCGGGAGCCGGCCGGGACGCCCGATGACCCGAACGGTGCAGATCGCGTCGGCAGGCCCATAGTCTCGTGGTTCGGAGGGCCTTCACGGCAAACCTAAAGGAAGCTCCAAGTTCGGCCCAAGGCCCCCGCCGCATCCTCATACTGCAGGACCAGCACGCGGGCGCCCGAAACCGCCCGGACCTACAGCATTCGACTGACGCGAGGAAGAAATGACCGATCGCACCCAGCCGTCAGGGGACGAGTCGCAGGCTGAGAGTGGCGCCGCGGGCGACGCCGGCGAGCACTTTTGGGGTTTGGGGGAAGCGGGCGAGCCCACCCCAGGTGGCGATCCCGGTGAGCCGACCCTCACCGGTGAGCCGACCCTCACCGGCACACCGGGGATCGGCGCGCCTGCGCCGGGTCCGGTCCGGTCCGGCGAGCTTCCCACCGCCAGCCGCCTCCCCACCCCCGGGACCCTGGACCTGGGGAAGCGGCCAGCAGCCGCCACAGTGGAACGCGCCTCCGGGCCAGGCACAGCAGCCGCAACCGGGCCATCTGAACGCTCCCGGCTACGGCGGAACCCCGGGTCACGCAAGCCAGTCGGGTTACGGCGCGCCTCCTTACGGACCGGGCGGCGGTTCTTGGGGCCAGCCGCCGTGGCCGCCTCCGGGACAATGGCCGTGGGCCCAGCAGGCTCCACAGCCTCATGTCGCCCGGCCCTTCGGCAGCGGCGTGTTCCCCGCCGCGGTGGCGGTGGCCGTCGCTGTAGCTGCGGTCCTCGGGGTGGTGATCGGCCACGCCCTTTGGAAGAACGCGACCGCCTCGGGCAACTCCCCCGGCGTGAGCTCGCCCTTCGGGTTCGGGGGCGGGGGCGGCAACATCACCAACCCCGGCAACAGCTCCGGCCAGGGATCCTCCGCCTCCGGCGGTCCCTCCAACGCGGCGTCGATAGCGAGCGGAGTCGACCCGGGGCTCGTCGACGTCAACACGGACCTCAGCTACCAGGGGCTGGGTGGAGCGGGGACCGGCATGGTGCTCACCCCGAGCGGGGAGGTCCTCACCAACAACCACGTCATCGAGGGGGCCACGAAGATCTCGGTGACCGACGTGGGCAATCACAAGGCTTACTCCGCGACGGTGGTCGGCTATGACCGATCTCAAGACGTCGCGGTGCTCCAGCTCTCTAGTGCGTCGGGGCTCCAGACCGTGACCACGGCAGACTCGTCGAAGGTCAACACCGGCCAGGGCGTCGTCGCCATCGGCAACGCCAACGGAGCCGGGGGGACGCCGAGCTACGCGGCGGGTTCGATAACCGGCACCAATCAGTCCATATCGGCATCGGACGAAGTCGACAGCTCGTCCGAGCAGCTGACGGGGATGCTCGAGACGAACGCCGACATCATCGAGGGCGACTCCGGCGGCCCGCTCGTGAACACCTCCGGCCAGGTGGTCGGTATGGACACGGCCGGGTCGGCCGGCTTCCAGGTTCAGTCGCCGGCGAACGAGGGCTTCGCGATTCCGATCAATTCAGCCCTCTCCATCGCGCGCAAGATCGAAGCCGGACAGGGCTCGGCGGCGGTGCACATCGGTCCCACCGCCTTCCTGGGGGTCGAGGTGAGGCCCTCGGGCTCGAACGTCTTCGGAGGGGGCAGCGGATCGGGCTCAGCGCAGGGGGCATTGATCGCCGACGTCGTTTCGGGTGGACCGGCCGACCAGGCAGGCCTTCAGGGCGGTGATGTGATCACCTCATTGGACGGGCACAACGTCACGACTCCGAGCTCGCTCACGAGTGTGATGCTCGGCGAGAGACCGGGTGCCTCGGTCCAGGTGCAGTACGTCGACAACTCGGGCCAGTCCCACAGCACGACCGTGAAGCTCGCATCGGGTCCTCCCCAGTAACGTCACCACATCGAGAATTCCGAATCGCCTCCCGGCGAGTCGCGCCTTAGAAGAGGCATCGACGCGTTCAACCGCGCCTTCACCAAGGTCCACAACCGCGTCTACATCGGCTCGCGCGGATGGGTCGGGCACCGGTGGACGATGGTGCCTTCTCTGGTGTTGCACACGGTCGGCCGGCGCACCGGCTCTTCACGCTCGGTCGTGGTCGTCTATGCAAAGGACGGCGAGAACTACCTCGTGGTCCCCTCCAACTTCGGAAAGGACAAACCACCGGGATGGCTCGTCAACCTCGCGGCCAGACCGGACACGGAGATCAATGCGGGGCGTCGCCGCATCACGGTGACGCCGGAGATCGTGATGCCGCACGACGACCGCTACGAGCGCCTCTTCGAAATCGCGAACTCGAGCAACCGCGGGCGCTTCAACCGCTACCGCACCCTCACACAACGCCAGATTCCCGTCGTCGTCCTCCGTCCCTCAGGGCGCTGAGCCTGAAGGCCAGGGCCCTTCAGCCGAACGTGAAGTCATACGCCTGCACTCCACGCGAGAAGGTCAGAGTGAGGACGCCTTCGCGCACCGAGCCCGAGCTCAAGAGCGTATAGAGCCCCGGGAGAGCGCCGACCGAGATCGTGGTCGGTGCGGCGCCGTTCACCGAGACCTCGACGGTGCCTGTCCCGCCGAGAACGAGGTAAATGTCCTTCGCCTCGAAGCCGAGCTCGAGGCGCGCATCGGGTCCCGCGGTCGCGTCTTCCGAGCCGATGGTCCAAGTACCGGAGAGCGCGTACTCGCCGAGCGGAACCGCCCCCGGAATCTCGTAGGGCGCCGCCGTGTCGGGCACGGGAGTGGTCTCCCAGAGGTACTGGATGCGGTCGTAACCGAGGTAGGTCTCGGGGTTACGCGCGTCCATCGGCGTCGAGTCGGGGATGCCACTTTGAGCGGGAAGGCTGCTTCGCAGCGCCGGCCGCGCGTCGACAAGGAGTCGGCGAATGAGCGACTCAGTGCGGCCGTAGTCACCCTCTCCGAAGTCCACGTGGCGCACCGCGCCTCTTCGCGTCGATGAGGTACTCCGCCGGCCAATACTCGTTCCCATATGCGTTCCAGGTGGCGTATCCGTCGTCGACCGCGACGGGATAGTGGACCCCGAGATCGCGCGCGGCGGCCGTCACGTTCGACACCACGTGCTCGAACGCGAACTCGGGAGTGTGAACACCGACGGCGACGAACCCGTCGCCTTTGTAGAGGCGGTACCAGGCTTCGACGTGGGGCAGGGTGCGTTGACAGTTGATGCACGAATACGTCCAGAAGTCGACGAGCACCACCTTGCCGCGAAGTTGCGACAGGCGGAGCGGCTTGCCACCCGGTGTATTGAGCCACGCCGTGATGCCCTTGAACGCGGGGGCATTGCCGCATGTCTGGAGAGCGGCGTCGTCGTCGCGGCACGAAGCGAGCGAGCCACCGCCGTGGCCGGTGAGTGCGGCAAGTTGCTTGGTGGCAAACGCAGTGCCCTCCACGTCGTGTTGAAGGGCGCTCGTGTATCCCGGGACAGCGCGTTGGATCCCGTCTGTGAGGTTGAGACCTATGACGAGCGCCATGAGGATCAGCACCGCTCCGCCGACGATGCGCAGCTTCGGCGCGCGCTCACGAAGAGCGCTCACCCTGCTCACGAGCTCGTCTCCGGCAAGGGCGACGAAGAGCAAGGGCATCGCTGCGCCGATAGAGAACGCAAGTGTGAGGAGCACACCCGTGAAGCCGACGCGATGGGTCGCGCCGATGACGGTGATCGCAGCCAGGACGGGGCCCGCGCACGGAACGAACACCGCCCCGAGGCCCAGGCCGAGGACGAACCCTGTCGACCTGCTGCTCGGTCGCGGCGCGCGCAGGCGGGAGAGCGGGCGCTCGAGCAGGTGCCCGATCGCGGGGACGAGCAACCCGAGCCCGAACACGCCGAGTACCACGATCCCGGCGTCGCGCAGAAGGTCTTGCGGAAGGCCCACGGCGCTCAAGAGAGCCGAGCCGCCGAGGGTTATGGCACTGAAGCTCACGATCAGCCCGACCACGACAGCCACCGCACGTCGTCTGCGCGCCGGCCGTTCCTCGCTCGTCGCCCCGGCCACGAGCACGACCGGGAGGACCGGGAGGATGCACGGGGAGATCCCGGCGATGAACCCGGCGACGATCCCCACGAGCATCAGACCGGGCACGACGAGATTGTCGTACCGCTGGCCCCGAAAATGGCGTCACCCCAGGGCTCAGCGAGAAGAGGCCGCCTTGCGTAGACAGGTGAGGACGACCGGGTCGATCATCTGTCCTTCGACGATCCTCTCCTCGAGGTTCTCGGTTCCCGCCCAGTCCCACAAGGCGGCGCGCACGGAATCGAGGTCGTCGCCACCCGGCCGATATCCCAGACGCTCGAGCAACTGCCCGATCTCCTCGAGCAACGGCCCATCGAGCGCCAACAGGAGGGCCGTCTCCGGACGGCCGAAGTACAGGTCGTGTAGCTCGAGGAGTCTCGCGAGCTCCTGGACCGGAGATTCGTGATCGTCGACGCGCAGGTCCGCGAACACGTCGCTCCCACCCCCGTATCCGCCGCCGGGCGTCACGACCAGCAGAGCCGCACTCTGGCGTCCGCGTCTGTCCCCGCCCGCGACATCACCGGCGCGAAGCGCGACCAGAAGGCGACGTGCGAGCGGTTCGTCGGAGTCACTTCTGCACCAGGCGTCTTCCATCTCGTCGACGACCTCTGGGCCGGCGAGGATGTTTCCCTGGATGGCGTACCCCTGCCCGCTTCGGCCGCCTGCCCAGGCCTTGCACTCGCGGCCGGTGAAGGTCGCGGACCGGCCGGCGGCGTCGACGACCCCGCATTGGCGTTCCTCTCGTCGCTCGTCCCCGTTTACGAGCCGTTCGACCACCGCCGACGCGTCGAACCCCTCGCCGAGCAGCGCAAGACCGTTGGGCCGGTAGGAGAGGTTCGCGAAGGCCTGAGTCGCGATCGCACCCACCTCGGCTCGGGCTGCAGGTACTGCGGCTCCCACCGCCAGGAATTTCGACGCCACAGCGACGCCGAAGCTCTTCGTGTCCGCCGAACGGGCGACGATCGAGAAGGTCACAGGCCAGGGTATTCGCAAGGCGCACCGGACCGCGGGGTTACTCCCATGGCGACGGCGGGCTGCTCATGGCACGGCCATCTCGCCACTGAAAGTGATCCGAGAAAAGCGGTTCGCGCCGACTCGGTCGGCGCCGGGGGGCCCGGACCCTGAAAGGGTGGAACCGAGATGAGATGGTGGCGCAGTTGCGCGGCGGGCGCGGCGGGTATGTCCGTCCTGGGACTGCTCGGCAGTGCTGGGCTGCTGAGCACGCAGTCGGTACTCGGGCCCGGTTCGGTGAACGAGGTCGCGGCCCAGCAGACCGAGGCGCCTTACGTAACCAACTCGAACGATGCCGCGACGAGCTACAGCACCAATCACGACGTGCGTGTCACGATGTCCGACGGGGTGCAGCTCGACACAGACGAGTACATCCCGACGGGTTGTGACACGGCACACCCGTGTCCCGTCGTCTTGATCCAGACGCCCTACCGCAAGTCCGGTTCGGAGTCCCCCGAGGTCATCCCCTACCTCTACGAGCATGGATACGCCGAGGTCGTCGCCGATGTCCGTGGGACCGGCAGCAGTGAGGGCTACTGGGACTCCTTCGGGACGAGAGAGCAACAGGACGGCGCGCAACTCGCCCAGTGGGTGGCGCACCTGCCGTTCAGCAACGGCAAGGTCGGCCTCGCAGGTGTGAGCTACTCCGGCATCAACCAATTGTTGACGGTCGAACAGCTCGCGGCCGACGGTTACAGCGGAGCGAAGGATCCGGTGAAAGCGATCTTTCCCGTCGTTCCGATGTCCGACGCCTATCGCGACGTCACCTTCGCAGGTGGAAACGTGGACACCGGCTTCATACCGTTGTGGCTCGGCCTCGTGGACGCCCTCGGCGTTCAGCCGACCGACGACGCATCGAGCCAACCGGCGATCGCGCTGAACACCGAGTCACAGCACCTCTACGACCTCGCGGGGTTCAGCGCGCCGGCGATCGGCGACGCGGCGCTCGGGTCAGACGAATCGGATCTGCCTCCGGACCTCCAGACCTTCCCGGACCAGGCCTACGACGGGTCTTTCTTCCAGGAGCGTTCGCCGATAAGGCGCATCGGTTCGGTGACCGTCCCGACCTTCATCGTCGGTGGCACCTGGGACCTCTTCCAGCGTGGTGAACCGCTTCTCTACAACGGGATTCCGCTCGCTCCGTCGCAGAAGAAGCTCCTCATCGGTCCCTGGTACCACGTGACCGAGGGCACCGGGCTCACCGTCGGACGACGGCTCCGGCGCGGTGAAGGATACGCGGGGCAACGTGATCCCGAGCGAGGACAACCTCGAGCTCGCATGGTTCGACCACTGGTTGAAAGGGACCTCCAACGGGGTCGTCAACTTCCCGACCGTGGAGACCTACCGCTTGGGCGCCGACCAATGGGTCCCGAATACGCGCTACCCCGCGACGGGAACGACCGGACAGCGTTGGTATCTGACGAACGGAGGCGGCCTCGCCGCTGCACCCGGCGCAGACGCGGAGGCTCACCTCGTCGGCACGGGCGCCAACGGGGTCTGCTCGCGCTCGACTTGGCAATGGACCGCGGGAATCCCGACCGAGGCCCCGCTTCCCTCAGCGGCGACGACTTGCGAGAACGACAGCCAGCTCACGGAGGCTCAAGGTCTCACCTTCACGAGCACCCCGTTCAAGAACCCGTACATCCTGAGTGGCCCGCTCGAGGCCGACGTGTACATGAGCTCGACGGGCTCGGACTCGACGCTGGAGGCGACGATCGCCGACGTGGCGCCCGACGGCACCCCGAGCGATGTCACGGCGGGCACCCTCGTGGCCTCGCTGCGCTCGGTCGTCTCGACGCCTTGTTCGACTTCGGTCGTCGTCAACTGCTCTGTGTACCTCGGTGGGCAGTCGATCCAGCCGTGGCATCCCTACACGAAGGCATCCCAGCAACCGCTCACACCAGGGAAGATCTACGAGCTGCGGATCGAGATCTTCCCCACGAGCGCGACATTCGAGCCCGGCCATGCGTTGCGGGTGACGCTCACGACGAGCGACGTGCCGCACGAGGGCACGACCGCCTCGACCGCCGCCGGCTCGCTCGGGCTGGACACCTTCTATGTGGGGTCCCAGGAACCCTCCAGCATCTACTTGGGGGCCGTCGCGCCCTGATGCTCACCCCGGCGGTCTTTGCGCCAGACGACCTTCAGCCCCGACCAGTCCTGCGAGAGCGCGGCGACCTTGATGTCGACGAGGCCCATCGGCAGGCACCGGGCGCGGATGCCGTTCTCGTCGAGATCACTCGAATGTCCTGCTGCCTTTCGCGGCCACGAGACCCATAGCGCGCCGTTCGGATAGATCGCGTCGGCAGCCTTGCCTACGCGCCGGGCCAACGCCTTCGAGTCCGCACAAAAGAGGACCACGAGATCCGCGCGCGTGACGATGCGCGTTCGCAGATCGATGGATGTCGGCAGCTCAGCGACGAGCCAGCCGTCGGGGGGCCCTAAGAGACAGATGCGCTGGCCCTCTTTGATTCCGAGCTTCTTCGCCAGCGGGGTCGCCGAGTCGCCCGCGGTCGCCATGCGGCGAGTATCGCGTGACTCAGTCGACGGGGTTGGCCGCCATCCTCACGTGACCGCGGCCGTTCTTCTTAGCCATGTACATGGCGGCGTCCGCATCACGCAGCAACTGGTCCGCATAGGCGTCAGCGCCCCCGCCGATCGAGATTCCGGTGCTCACCTGCACGTGGAAGCTCTCGCCGTCGACCTCGATCGGAGCCATGATCGCGGCCTCGACGCGCTCGGCCACGCTCATTGCGGCCTCGACACCGCGCAGACCTTCGCAGACGACGACGAATTCGTCGCCGCCGAGACGGCCCGGTGTGTCCTCGGGTCTGACGGCCATCTGCAGGCGAACGGCGACCGCCTGAAGGACGCGGTCCCCGGTCTCGTGTCCGTAACGGTCGTTGATCTCTTTGAAGTTGTCGAGGTCCAGGTAGAGCACGCCCACCTGGGTCCCGTAGCGACTCGCCACCTCGAGTGCCCGCGTGAGGCGGTCGGCCACCAGAACACGGTTGGCGAGGCCGGTTAGCGCGTCGTGCAGCGCCATGTGGGCCAACCGGTCCTCTGCGGCCTTGCGGCCCGAAATGTCCTCTATGTGGGCTACCCCGTAGAGAGGGTGGCCCGAGGCGTCTCTGATGAGCGACCCGTGAAGGAGCACCCAACGCCAGCCGCCGGTGTTGGTGGCGAGACGGATCTCGAATTCGAAGCTCGTGTCCCCCGAGAAGAGGCGCTCCGACCAATTGCGGACCTTCTCCATGTTGTCCGGGTGGACCAGATCGTCGACCCGCAGCTCGAGGAGCTCGGTGACCGACAGTCCGGTGAGCCTGCACAAGGCCCGGTTCACTTGCAGGAACTTCCCCTTCGAGCCGGGCTGCACGCCTACGAGCGCCATCCCGACCGGGGTCTCTTCGAACGCGTGCCGGAAGCGCTCTCGTGCCTCGGCGAGCTCCTTCACGACGCGCATCTCACGTCGAAGTCCCACCTGCCTGCGGTGGATGAAGACGGCGATCAGGATTCCAGCGACTACGAGGATGAGAGCTAGCGCACCTTCGACCTTCAAGATCCCGGAGCGGATCGGACCGAAGAACTCCGAAGCCGACTGGATCGTCACACTCCCCCAACCCCCGAGACCGATCTGGTCGTAGGTCGCGATCTGGAGCCCCGACGGAGAAGAGAACTGGACGTAGCCGCTCTTGCCCCTCGAGAGAGCCGCAACACGGGCGCCAGCGTCGAGGGGCTTCCCAACCTGCGACGGCAGCCCCGACGCGATCGCGACACCATGACTGTCGAGGACGTAGTTGACGCCGGTCTTACCGAGCGTAAGGTGCTCCACGTACGATTCGAGCGGGCTCTGGGCGAGGTTCGAGAAGCCGATGAACCCGACGGTCGTGTTGTCGGTCGTGAGAGTCACGCCGTACGCGACGAGCGACACAGAGCCGACGTGCATGACTGAAGAGAGCCCGGGACCGTTGCCCTGCAGCGAGTCCATCATCGTCGACATCCCGGGATCTGACGGCGAAGGCAACCCGGTGGCCGGCGCGTAGTAGGAGATGTAACGGTGGGTGGTGAGGTCGAGCAGGGCCGAGCCGTAACCGAGCAGGGCCGACTGTCCCGAGTACTCCTGGAGCTGCGCGACGTCCG
This sequence comes from uncultured Acidimicrobiaceae bacterium, assembly GCA_963737015.1. Classification (GTDB taxonomy): domain Bacteria; phylum Actinomycetota; class Acidimicrobiia; order Acidimicrobiales; family UBA8190; genus CAVTQZ01. Next base: position 1,348,826 of record CAVTQZ010000001.1, read on the forward strand.
AGGAGTTGCCGGGACGAAGCGACCACTGGTGGCTGGTGGCGAAGTTGACCTCTTCCTTGAAGCCGAAGAGCACGTACTGGGTGCCGAGTCCGGCGAGTGTCGCCTGCTCTTGTGCACGGTCCTGAATGTGGACCGCCTGGGCACGGTTGGAGGCTGCGCTCGTGGCAGCGAAACCGACGCCCGCCACGACGAGGACGAGGAGCAGGCTCACTGCGGCCGGTGCGACCCGTCGGATCCGATCCACTTCATCACCTTCCCGTCGCCGGAGACCACTCCGGCTTTCGTGATTTCGGCCCGAAATCCCTGGACCTGTAGCCCGATGAGGACAAAGTCACAGAGCTCGGGGCAAGATGGCCGCTGCCATGGAGCAGCGGCTGAGCCTGGTCACGCTCGGGGTGAGAGATCTCCCCAGAGCACGTCGCTTCTACGAAGCCCTCGGTTGGAGGTCCTCGGCAGGACCCGACGACGACGTCGTCTTCTTCCAGGCGGGGTGCCTCGTGTTTGCGCTCTGGGACAGGCGGCGCCTTGCAGAGGACTCGGCCGTATCCGACTCGGACGGCTGGGGCGGAACCACCCTCGCCTACAACGCACGCTCGACCGCCGAGGTCGACTCGGTCATCGAGGAGGCCCGCATCGCCGGCGCCACGATCGGGCGAGAGCCCGCGCCCACGTTCTGGGGCGGCTACTCCGGCATATTCCTCGACCCGGACGGGCACCCCTGGGAGGTGGCGCAGAACCCGGGCTGGACCATCTCGGACGACGGATCGGTGCACCTTGGTTCATGACCGGGTAAGAAGGCCTCATGCAAAACGGTGAAAGGCTCAGCCCGCTCGACGCATCCTTCTTGCACATAGAAGACGGCGTGAGCCACATGCACATCGGCTCGATCGCCGAGTTCGAGGGGCCGATGCCGCCTTTCGCAGAGGTGCAAGCGATGGTGCAAGGGAAGCTGCCCCTCGTGAGGCGCTATCGACAGGTGGTGAAGTTCGTTCCCTTCAACCTCGCACGACCCGTGTGGGTGGACGACCCTCACTTCAACCTCGACTACCACCTCCGGCTCACGGCTCTTCCCTCACCGGGTGGCAACGCGGAACTGCGCGCTCTCACCGGGCGTGTCATGGCACAGCAACTGGACCGCACGAAGCCCCTCTGGGAGATCTGGGTCGTCGAGGGCCTCGAGGAAGGGCGCTGGGCCATGCTCGCGAAGACCCACCACGCGCTCGTCGACGGGGTCTCGGGAACGGACCTTCTCGCCCTCATCATGGACCTCTCGCCGGAGCCGACGCAGGGCCAACCCGACGATTGGCTTGCCGGGCCGCTCCCGTCAGGTACGAGCCTCGTGACCGACGCGGTCTTGGGGCTCATGCGAAGCCCTTACGAGCAATTCCGCGCTCTGAGAGCCGGAACACGCGTACCTCGCCTGGCACTGCGCCAGTTCACAGAGATCGCAAGTGGGCTCGCCTCCATCGCGGGCGTGGTGAAGCCCACGCCTGCTTCGAGCCTGAACGGCCCGATCGGGCCACACAGGAGGTACGACTGGGTCGCGACGACCGTGGACGACATAAAGCGCGTGCGCAAGGGTCTCGGCGGAACATTCAACGACGTCGTGCTCGCGGCGATAACGAGCGGCTTCCGGACCCTCCTCGAGACGCGCGGCGAGTCCGTGGACCGAACGGTACGGACCCTCGTCCCCGTCTCGGTTCGGGCACGCGACGAACGCGGACTCGCCATCGGAGACGGGACGCTGACCAACAAGGTGTCAGCGATGTTCGCCGAGCTGCCAGTCTCGATAAAGGACCCCGTCGAGAGGCTCCATTCGATAACACTTCAGATGCAGGATCTGAAGGAGTCCAACGAGGCTGTCGCCGCCGAGGCGTTGACATCGCTGTCGGGATTCGCTCCCCCGATCCTTCTCGCCCTCGGGATGCGTCTGGCCAGCCGGGTCCCACAGCGGAACGTGAACACCGTGACGACCAACGTTCCCGGTCCGCAGTTCCCGTTGTACGTCTCGGGACGCCGCATGCTGCGCGCATATCCGTACGTGCCGCTAGCGGGCAGGGTGAGGATCGGAATCGCGATCTTCTCCTACGACGGTCAGGTGTCGTTCGGGATCACAGGCGACAGGGACTCGACGGAGGACATAGACGTCCTCGCTTCTGGGATCGGCGAGGGCATGGCGGAAATGCTCGCTCTCGTCGATTGATGCCGTCTCACAGCTTTTATCGATCGTCCACGTTGTCCCGACACGCCTCGTAGACGCCGCTGTGCCTCAGGTCGCTCTTGTTCTGAGCGCCGGTGGATCTGCCGGAGTCGCATTTCACGCAGGGGTCCTGGCGGGACTCTCCGAGGGCCTCGGTTGGGATCCACGCCGGGCGGACCTGATCGTCGGGACCTCCGCCGGCTCCATAAACGGCACCGCCCTCCGAGCGGGGCTGAGCGCCCAGGATCAGCACGCGCGAGCTTGCGGAAGGGAGTTGAGCGCGCAAGGCGCTGCCCTCATGGAAGCAGCCGATGCGGCCCGTGACCCCGAGCTCGAGCCCGAGACCCGAAACGGCGCACCTTCGTCCGCCCGGCGTTTCGGTCTTCCCGAAGGTCTTCCCCTCGGCCTGCCCGCCTCCCCGGGGTTGCTGTGGGCGATGGGGATGCAGCCATGGCGGGTCCGCCCGGGAGCCGTGATGGCCGGACTGCTTCCCGCCGGGGCCATCCCCACCACTCAGATCTCGGGAGCCATCCGGGCCCTGTGCGGATCCAAGTGGCCGGCGGATCCTTTGTGGATCTGCGCTGTCAGGCTCAGCGACGGGCGCCTCACCGTCTTCGGACGCGAGGGCGCTCCGCAGGCCGACATCGCCGATGCGGTGGCGGCATCCTGTGCGATTCCCGGTTACTTCACCCCCGTGTCGATCGACGGCGCCAGGTTCGTCGACGGCGGAGCCAACTCGCTCACCAACTTGACGACGGTGGATCCGGACGACTTCGACCTCGTGATCGTAAGTGCGCCCATGTCGCGGGCCGGACGACTTTGGCGGGCCGGGATCGGACAAGCGAGCTTCGGGGCCATCGCGCGGGAGTTCGCTCGGACTCAACTCGTTCTCGAAGCTCAGCGCTTGCGACGACGCGGTACTCAGGTGGTGATCTTCTCGCCGACCGCGAAGGACCGTTCGGCGATGGGCCGCAACCTGATGGATGCTTCGAGGCAGGGGGCCGTGGCCGCCGAAGCGCGAACCTCGACTCTCAGGTACCTCGAACGAAACGACGAGGTACGTACAAGCCTGTCAAGACTTTCGGGCGCGACCACCTGATCTTCGGGCCTCGAGGGCGCTCAGCAGAGCCTTCATCCACGGTCCCAGATCCGCGGGCGTCCGGGCGGATATGAGGTTGTCGTCGACCACAGTCTCGCGGTCGACCCAGTCCGCTCCCGCGTTCATCATGTCGTCCTTGATCGCATCCACACTCGTCGCGCGCCTGCCTTTCAGTATCTGGGCTGAGATGGGAACCCACCCCGCGTGACAGATGAACGCGATCGGCTTCGACGCCTCGTCGAACGCGCGCACGAGCTCCAGCACCGCCTCCGAGCGTCGCAGCTTGTCGGGAGCGAACCCACCGGGGATAACGAGAGCGTCAAAGTCGCGCTCGGACACCTCGTCGACGGTCGTGTCCACTTGGACCGGTCCATGACCTTTCTTTCCCGTGACCGCCGCCCGGTCGAGCCCTGCGACGGTCACACCGACGTCCTCCTCGCGCAGTCTGTAGAGCGGATAGAGCAGCTCCATGTCCTCGAAGAGGTCGGCGGCGAGGATGAGTACCTTCGTTTGCGCTGGTGACATGCGACCGACCGTAGGTGCCGGGGCCGGCCGCCGCCAGACGCCTCAAACAGCCGTTTTGTGCCTCGGCTGGTAGAGGAGCACCTTCAGTTCCCCGGGCAGCACCATGGTGACGACGATCCCGAAGCCCTGGTCCTGAGGGTCCCCGTCGAAGACGATCCCCTTGTCTGCGAGCTCCGCCATCGTCGCTTCGAGGTCGTCGCACATGAAGGTGAGCTCGTGCGAGGGAGCCTCGCCCGGATGGACACCGAGCTCCGCCGGAGGCAGGCGGAAGATGAGCCAGCCGTCGTGCGCATCCACGTGCTCGAAGGCGAAGGCGTCACGCAGGGTCGCCCTCAGCTCTTCGGGCTTCGAGGAGTACAAAAGCCCGTGCGTACCGATGATGGCCATTACCTCACCATATGCGCCGGCGAAGCATCCTTGTTACTGAAATGCAGACGCGGAATCCGTCACGACTTGGGTCCCAAGCGGCGCTGCACTAGACGTCGCGCTGCCGCCACCGCAACACGGAGGTCGGTTGCAATCTGAGCTCGTCCAAGGCGCGTGAATCTTGGGGAGTGAGCGATTCTGCATTCGATCCAGAGATCGGGATGCACCAGGTCAATGGCCGACGAGGCGGTCGCGCCGTCTGAGGGCGAGAACAGCAGGATGTTCTGGCGGTAGTACCACGGGATGCCAGAGTCGTTCCATATGACAGGCCGGACTACGTCGACAGGGACCCGCCCGTGCTGGGCGAAAAGCGTTGCCCACCAGCTGGGCCAATGACCGTTCGAAGCGGTGTAGTCGGGCTGGTGCGGGATTCGAGAACTGAACAGAATTCGCGGTGCCATACTGCACAGCTCCGCCACGAAATCCGGGGCACGGCTCGCCGGTAGGTATTGAGCGACCTCGAGCGAGATGGCCAGATCGAAGCCCCCGCGGAGGTGCAACGGCTCTGTGAGATCGTGTGACAGAAAGCACCCGTTGCGATCGTCGGACCAGGGTCGCGCCCACTCGCCATCAATGCCGACGACAGTCGGAACACCGATCGCTCGGGCAGCGCGGGTCCACGCCCCCGGGCCACATCCGACGTCGACGACAGAACCAGCATCTTCCATCGCGAGCACAATCGGCAGGACCCGTTCCGCAGCACGTAGCGCCGCCGGCAAACAGGAGTCGTAATGCCGGACATGGATGTCACTCTTGGCCGTCATCGACGCGTTTTCAGGACTGAGGTGACCGCCTCAATGACGTAGTCGACGTCCTGGTCCGTCAGCGCTGGCGAGAGGGGTAACGAAACGGTCCGGTCGGACAACCATTCGGCGCCGGGCAGGTCCCCACGGCGATAGCCGTAGGTCCGCCGGTAGAATGACATCAGATGGAGGGCTCGATAATGCACGCCCGTCCCGATGTTCTGGGTATGGAGTGCCGCTCGCACATCGTCACGGGTAACGCCGAGCTGATCGACGTCGACCAGCAGCGAGTAGAGATGGCGGGCGTGCCGCGTTCCGGGCTGGGGAGGCGCAGGTACCGTGGCCGGCAAGGCCGAGAACGCCGCGTCATAGCGATCCCAAATCTCTTCCCGGCGGCGAAGGTTCTTCTCGACACGGCGGAGCTGATGGATTCCGAGAGCGGCTTCAACGTCTGTCATGTTGTACTTGAACCCCGCAGCCTCGACGTCGTAATCGCGCCCCTCGGAATCCCCGAAGCGCATCCAAGCGTCCGCTGAAAGTCCATGGTGGCTCAGAGACCTGACCTTGCGGGCGAGGTGCCGATGAGGGGTGGTGAACATCCCGCCTTCTATCGTGACGACGTTCTTTGTCGCATAAAAACTGAAGGCTCCGGCGTCACCCATCGTGCCGGCGTGGCGGCCGTGGTAAAGCGATTCAATGGCATGGGCGCAGTCCTCAATGACGTGCAGACCGTGCCGAGCTGCGATCCCAAGAATCACGTCCATCTCGCAGAGTCGTCCAGCAAAGTGCACCGGCACTACAGCGCGCGTCCTGGACGTGATCCGCGACGAAAAGTCTGAAGGATCCAGGCATGAGGTCAGCGGATCAACATCTGCCAGGACGGGCCGTCCGCCGGCGTGGATCACGGCATTAGCAGTTGCAGCGAAGGTCATCGAGGGCACGATGACCTCATCGCCGTGGCGCAGGCCTAAGGCGACAAAGACGGTATGAAGGGCAGCGGTGCACGAGCTCATGCCAACTGCGTACGACCCGCCGACATACTCTCCGAACTGCCGCTCGAATGCTGTTACTCGCGGGCCCGTCCCGACCCAGCCCGACTGGAGGACCGCCACCACTTCATCGATCTCGGCTTGGAGGATCTGCGGGCTGCCAAAGACCAGGAACTCCCCTCGCATCAACTGTTCGCGACCTTTTCCGAACCTGGCACCGACCGTGGCAGCTCCTTGAGGTCGAGGCCTCCGCAAGCGTGAAGCGCTTTCGCTACTCGTTGTCGTCCCTGGAACCGACCGAAATATCGTCCGATGCGAATGAGCCAAATGGCAACGTCGATTCGAGACCGCGCTCGAATTCCGCCGACGGCCAGCCCGGCCAGTCCCCGAGGCCCTGCCGGAATCTCACGCATTCCGTGGGCGCGATAACGGCTATATAGCTCGGGATCCTCGGTGCCCCATTCACGGGCCTGACTGATGCAGGCCCATAGCGTGTCGCGGTGCTGGTAGCGGAGCACGGCTTCGGGGACGAACCCGATCGAGGCTCCGACGAGCTGCGCTCGCCAGCACAAGTCGACATCCTGCGCATAGCGCAAGCTCTCCTCGAAGCCGCCCAATCGATCCAGCAGATGGCGGTGCATGCCTAGCGAGCAACCTCCTGCCCAGGGCAAGAAGCGCCATTGACCGATGATGAGACCGTCGCCCTGGTCCTGGAGGATCAAGCGTTTCCAACCAGCATTCAGGGCGGCGTGGTCGATTCGGGCTGCGACGAGATCGCCGTCGTTCAAACCGGCAGCCATCGCCGCGACGTAGCCGGGTGCAACCTCGTCGTCTTGGTCAACAAATAGAAGAAGGTCGCCCCTGGCCTCGGTGGCGCCGACATTGCGAGCATGTCCTACGCCTTGCCGCGCGGAGGCATCGACGACACGCAAAGAGGGGAGCCGGTCGGCGAAACTGAGAGCAAGCTGCGGCGTCCCGTCGGTCGAGCCATTGTCCGAGACGATGACTTCCCAGGGCCGATCCCATTCCTGGCCCGCTAGAGCGGATAGTTGCCGCGTCAGTAGTCGAGCACCGTCGTACGTTGATACCACAACGCTCAGATCCGGACCCCGCCCACCAGCGACCACTCAGCAAAAGTGTACCTAGAGCACTACGCTGGTTGACGGGTCGCCATGGCTTTCTCCGCTCTCCTTTAGCTGCCGGACAGACGGCCAAGGACGACGCTCGTGAGGCGCTGCTCTGTCGACGAGCCGATCGGGTTGCCTCCGCCGGTGAAGTTCATCCCGACGATGGCGCGGCCCTTGATGAACGCCACGATGTCGAGGTACTCCGTCAGGCTCTGGCCGTTGTAGGTGATGGGGACCGCTGTCCGAAATGCCGCACTCCGGTCGCCGTAAGAGGGGAAGGAGATCGCCGACACCGCTACGTGACCGATCGACGCCCCCTGAGGAAGAGTGCTCCCCGACGAAGGATTATGGATCAGGCTCTGAAGCAGACTGTTCGCCGCCGAGCTCAAACAGCTCGAGAAGTTGGATTGCTGGATGACGTGCATTTCACCTTGGGCGTCGGAGGCAGAGGAAAGGTACGCAACGTTGGAGTCGACGGAGTCACCGTTGGGATCGCTGAATTCAGGTGACTGAGCCAGCCTTGGAGAGTTCTGCTGGAACAAGATCAAATTAGCGTGCAAGCAACCCTGCAACTGCGCCAGCAAGGTGGTATCGGCTGAACTGCTGGATTGAGGTGCCGATGTCCAACCCGTGGGAAAGTCGGAGAGTCTCAGATTCGCGGCCGCCGCAAGCGCCCTGTCGGCAGCCGAGTTCTGCGACGAACCGCCAACGGTCGTCGTCGAGGCGCCGTTGGTCGAGCTGTTACTACTGCAACTCGCCAGGACGAATGCCGCCACCGCGACACCACACAACACTGAGAACGCTGATCTGAGCTTCATTCTGAGTCCCCGATCTTCCACCGGAGCACGCATGGTATCGACCGTACGGCCGATTAGGAAGTGTCAGGATCGAAATGCGCATCGGAAAGGACTGATCTGATGACAACAGTCCGAGACACCACGACCGCGACACCTCCGCCGCCGCTCGTGAGATTCCAGCGCCATCCGATCAAGTGGCTGGTCATTCACGTCGAGCTGCTGGTCTTCGCGGTCGTTCTCGCACATGTCGGGATGCTCATAATCACGGCGCTCTATTACATGGCATTCGAGCTGAATGGATCAGCCACTGCCTGGTGGCACCACACGGTGAGCAACGCCAATCTCCGCCACGACATGCGCGACGTTGTCGAAGGCCTTCTTGGTGGCTTTCTTGCGCAGCAGGTCATCTACAACCACTACCGGCGGCGTCGGCCCCGCAACAGGTTCGACGACATCGAGATCGCACTTCATATCCCGAACGTCAAAGACGACAAGCCGGTGAACGTAGGGCAAGTCCTGGCCGGCCCGCCCCTTGCACTGATCTATGCCCTTCCCGGTTTCTTCGTCGCACTCGGGATACTCGATGCCTTGCACATACACGCTGTGCACGTTGCCACAGGCAGCTTGTGGTCGAGGACGCAGACCATCTGGACGTCGAACTGGGACAAGAAGATCATGGGTTACGCGGCTGCGTTCTTCTTCGGTCGCCGCCCTATGAAACAGGTGTTCAACGGTGTTCAGCTCTGGTTCGCACGGAGATCGACCAAAGAGCCCCGCTGGCTCCCACCCACCTTCCGGGCCCGCTTCAACGATCTCGCAGCACATCAGGCGCCTGAAGGCGCAACTGCCGGATCCCGCTTCGGACCGCTGGACATCTTCATGTCCTGTGTAGTGGTCTTTGGCCTTGCCCTCGCGGGCTACGGGTACTACATCCTCACCTACGTCGCGAAAGGGGGCTGAGCCCGACACCCCGGTCTCGGCGGTTATAGGTTTCGCGAGGAGGAACGTAGGGATGCCCAAGCTCGACGGGAACCTTTCGCATGATCGCGAGTACTTCCTCGCGTCCGCCCCCGAGGATCCAGAGGCGCGCGAGAGCGCCTCGGTATGGGTTTGTGACGGTCTGGGCGCGCTCGGCATGCCGCGCATCGGGATCGAAGCGATATCGAAATCCTGGGGCGAGCGCGGCTTTCAAGTGAACGTAGGGTTCGCGGACAGCCGCACCGTCGTCGGATGGGGCCGAGCTGCCGGGCGCTCGCCTGTCGACGATGACGGCATCTGCCGCACCTTCGGCGCCGGGGAACTCGAGTTCCGATGCGTCGAGCCGTTCGCCCACAGCAGCGTGCACTTCGAGGGCAACGGGCTCGAAACTACGGTGTCGCGCCTTGCGAACTCCGACTTCAGCGGAGCGCAGGTGCGCGTCCAGATCGACGTTGCGCTCGAGGCAGCGGCACCCCCCTGGGTGTCGGGCACTCTCAACCCGGAGGCGAAGGCACTGTTCGACGAAGGTTTTGCCGGTGCTTTCATATCGCCGCGTTATGAACAGCTGTGTACCTGTGAAGGCACGGTGAGCATCGACGGTGACGACCGGCGATTTCGCGGAACTGCATTGCGAATCCACCGCCAGGGCCCGCGCGACGTACTGGGCTTCTGGGGTCACTGCTGGGCGAGCGCCCTCTTCCCGAGTGGGACGGGCTTCGGCGTCCTGGCGTTCCCCGAGCGCCGCGGTGCCGGCGCCTACAACGAGGGCTTCATCCTCGACAACGGCACCCTCGTGCCGGCGACGATGAGGCATGCGCCGTGGCTCAGACGCCTCACAGGCGAAGCCGAAGACGTGTCGCTCACACTTTCCACCGCGCAGGGCGATGTACGAGTCGAGGGAGAGACGATCCTTGCGGCGTGCATGCCGGGCGGATTGTCGCCCGAATTTCCCCCCGCACTTCATCAGGCTTGCGTGCGCTACCGCATGGAGGGCGAAGAGACCTTCGGGATGATGGAACGCTCGATCCCGGTCGATCAGCTCGAGGAGTAGTAGGCCCACATGCTTCACGTCGACGCGCTCGTTGAGCACGCCGTAGAAAGCGCCGGCACCGAGGACTTCGGTGTCGACACCTGGCGGGAAGGTCTCGAGATCCTCGTCCGATCGTTCAACGACGAGGCGTCGCTGAACGAGCTCGGCGAGCAAGTGGTGACAGACCAGCTGCTGGGCTTCCTCGTCAACCGTCTCGAAGTGGAGGCTTGGTACCGGGAACACCCGGTAATCGATGAAGAACGGGTCGAGACGGCGCTCTTCGGGCTCGGACTTCCCAGGACCGGTTCCACGGCCCTCAGCTTCCTGCTTGCCGCTGATCGGAAAAGAAGATCACTCCGGACTTGGGAGGCGAACCAACCATGTCCGCCGCCCACAACCGAAACCGAAAACAGCGATCCGCGGATCCACAAAACTCAGGCGGGGCTCGACATCGTGAACGACATGTTCCCGGACTTTGCCGGCATGCTTCCGCGTTCGGCCACAGGACCGCAGGAGTGCCTGCTCATCATGGCGCTCGATTTTCGGTCGATGCTCTTCGAAGGTTACGGAACCATTCCGTCGTACGGCGAGTGGCTGCTTTCATGCGACATGGTTCCCGCCTACCGCTACCACGAGCGGGTCCTCAAGCTTCTGCAATGGCGTTGCCCACCAAGGCGGTGGTGGCTCAAGTCGCCCGCGCACATGGTCAGCATCGAAGCCCTCTACACGGTTTACCCCGACGCTCGCTTCGTGATGACGCACCGGGATGTCGCCGCCGTGCTCCCCTCCCTGTGCGCGCTCAAAGATACGCTCACGAGCCCGCTCACGACCTGGTTGGATAAGGCCGCGCTCGGCCAACGGGAGGCGGCGCTGTGGCACGAGGCCTTGCGCCGCACACTGGCATTCCGCGATGCACGACCGGGAGGGCGCTTCTTCGACGTTTCCTTCGCGCGCCTACAGGAAGCACCGCTCGACGCCGTCGCCGAGCTGTACGAAGCAATGGGCGACGAGCTCGACGCCGAGGCGCTCTCGCACATGGCGCAATGGTGGGAGGAGAATGCCGCACAGCGGCCGAGCGGCCCGCCACCCGACGCAGCAAGCTTCGGGCTGGACGAGGCTGAGCTTAGGAAGCTGTTCGACTTCTATCACCAGCGATTCTTGGCCGAAGACCGGTGAGGGATGTTCCGAGTTACCGCCGCCGGCCAGAATCGTCCCGGAGTTGGACGCTGCGTCGTACCTCGGGGTTGTAGCAGATGCCCTTCATGCCGAGCATCTGCGCCGGAACGCAGCGGTTCGAGCTGCGGCACAGGCGCGGCCCGGGATCTCCTTGCAGGATGTGGCTTGCGAGCTCGGGTTCGGCGTAGAAAGGCCGGCCTATTCCGACCATCGCGGCGTGGCCGCCATCGAGGATCGAGTTCACCTCCTCGGCGGTACGAATCCCGCCGACCGCAAAGACCGGGATCCGCAGGTGTTCGGATGCTCTCGTGAAAAGTGCCCTGTTCCACACCGGCTCAAAGGGCGCACGCCGGCCACCCCACCATGCTCCGGCTTTGATCGCACCACGGCGGAGTCGCGAAGGGGCTGCGCGCCTGAGCCTCTCCGACATTCCCTTGTTGGTCCAGAAGCTGTCGGGGATCCCGCCACGCGAGAGGGTCGTGTCGGGGAATACCGACACGGATACGGGGGTGACCGCGTCGTATCCCCACTCCTGCACCAGGCGGCACAGGGTCTGAGCATCATCGAAGCTGGTACCGCGCATGCCAGGAAGCACCCGCTCGGCCGGAATCTTCACAGTGCAGGGAAATTCATCTCCCGCCATCTCGGCCACCGCTTGGCGGATGAGCTGCAACACACGCGCCCGGGCTTCGAGGGATCCGCCGAACTCGTCTGTGCGATGGTTGTAGAAGGGGGAGATGAACTGATCGAGGAGCTTCGCGTTAGCCGAACCGAGCTGAATCCCGTCGTAGCCTGCCTCTCTCGCCCACGCGGCAACGGTTCCGTACAGGCGGCACATTGCGCGTACCTCGTCGGTCGTCATCACGTGGATCGGCACACCACGGAACACGGGGCGAAGAAAAAGAGGAAGTGGCGATGCTGCGAGGATTGGGGCTCGACGAGCGCTTGCATACGGCTCGTGCCACGCTTCCATGGCGTAGATCCCGCCGTGACCCAGCTGAAGGAAGATGCTCGCCCCCGCTCTGTGGACCTGATCGACCATCGGTGCGAGACGAAGGACCTTCTCCCTCGTGTCGACACACGTCATTCCCGGTGACGTTCGGCCTTCTGGGAAGATGCAGGACGAACCTTGCACGATGAGCCCCACGCCATGGCGGGCGTTCTCGACGAAATGACGTGCATAGACCTCGACGGCCTCGGGCCCGTCGCCTGCTCCCTCCAGGACCGGCGCTCGATACAGGCGGTTGCGGACGGTCGCCCCGCCTATCCGGATCGGCTCGTGAAGCAGGTCTTTCATGCAGATCACCTTCGGTACGAATTTCCGCCCAAGTCTTCCTAGCCGCCTTTCGCATGATGTGCACGCCTCGTCACAGTCTGCGGTACAGAGATCATTAGCGACTCCTCACCGAGGGTCAGCGCATTGCAAGCCCTGAGGCGGCCTTTGAAGTATCTACAATGTCGAGCACGCGGCCGGTAATCGCAAAACGAGTGTTGCCAGCGACGGTATTGGGTTTGATTGTCGCTGGCGCATGTGCAGGGATCGCGCTGGATCTCGCCGGTTCGCCCTCGCCAAAACCAAGACCGGGATTGCAGATTCAGACGCAGGCGAATCATGCCTGCGCGAGCTTCGCAAGGTTAGAGGGCGGAAGGGTGACAGCCGCGTATCCTTCCAACGCCGATGGTGTGGTCGTCTGGCGGTACCACAACGAGCCCGGCATCACGACCGCCGCGTTGGCACTAGGCGCGCTCGGTGCCACGGCCGGCTCGGACTCGATCGCCGTGTGCTACATGGATCATCTGCGCGTTGCAGGTTCAGGGCCGCCAGGTTCGCCTGCCTTCTACACGAAGGCCGTGTGGACGATCGATGAACTGAATGGGAAGGCGAATCTCGTTGTTGCGACGAACAACGAGAACATCGCTTACCCGCCGCCACCGCTGCCCACTGCGGCGAACCAGGAGGTCGAAACGTATATGACCCTGCCGCCAGGCGGCTAATGGGTTACTCGGCGGCTTCTATGCCACCAGCTCGGCAAGGTGGGTCAGCGAGTTGCTCAGATGATCGGAAGGGAACGGCGGGAACCCGATGTGCTGCCGCAAGGAATCTGGGACCGCCGACCAGTCGTACGAGAGGGTCACCCTCGTCTCCGAGGGTCCGGCCGGCATCAGGTCGTAACGCCAGATCCAGCCGCCGAAGCTCAGGTTGCCATCGCCAGCGTCCGATCCAGGCTCCCAGGAGATCGTGGTCGGCGGCTCGTACACGTGAACCCGGTTGGCCATCTCATAGTTACCGTCAGGATGGTTCGGGTGGTACATGGCAATCCTGAATACCTGCCCAGCGGCGGTCAACGACTTGTTGTCGAGAGATTCGCGGACCCAGCCGGTCCCGTCGATCACGGCGTGCTTGGCTGGATCAGCAAGGGTCGCAAAGATCACGTCCGCCGGCGCGTTGATGATCTTGGTAGCACTGACGCTTTCATCAGCCATCACAGGTCTCCTCCCGCAAACCTACGGAGTTTTGACGTCCGCCCCTGCCGAATCTCATCGCTGCTCCTTAGATCGACATGTCGCTGCGCCGTCGGGGGTTTTGAAAAGCTCTGCAACAGCGAATCAAGAGAATCGGTTTCGGTTTTCGCAACTTCAAGAACTACCGGATACGGGCCCTGCTCTATGCCGGCAAACCAAACCGGCGGGTGCTCGGGCTCGATGGTGGTCCCACGAGCTTCGCCCCGCCAGAATCCGAAGAGGCGCTTTCGCTTCTGTCCTCTGAGCAAAGACTTTAACGGTTTTCGTTCTCGTCTCCTTTCGAGGCGGCGGGCGGTCTTCGGACGGCAGCCGCAACCCCGGCTGGGTCCGGCACCGTACCGAACGCCTCAACCTCGGAAAAGACCGAGCCGATACTGGTGACGATGCGAGGCTGTAAGCGGCACAAGCTTACGGCTGCTTGCTCTCTGTTGGTCGCCGCCATCGATCAGTTGCCATGTCCATTTCGTGCGGAATAGACAAATGGGCCTTTCGACGGCAAGAAAAAGAAGAAGGGGCTTGTCCATGGGGCGGCCGAAGGGACTAAAGCAGACCGGGCATCTCGACTCTCTCGACGGAATCAGGGCCCTTGCCATCGGAGCGGTGTTCCTGCTGCACGCCGACAAGAAGCACTTTCCGGGTGGCTTCTTGGGGGTCGACGTGTTCTTCGTCCTGTCGTCCTACCTCATCACCAGCATTCTCCTCCGGGAGCGACAGAGACGGGGACGGGTGGACTATGCCGCGTTTTACTGGCGCCGTTTCTTCCGTCTCGCGCCGGCGCTGGTTCTGTGGCTGGCAGTGTTCCCGATTCCCACTTCCATCCTCCTCCACCAGACGTCGAACATCCCGATCAGCACGACTGGTGCGCTCCTGTACTTCAACGACTTCCTGGAGGCGTTCAACAAAATCGGCACTGCCTACGACCAGACGTGGTCGCTCTCAATCGAGGAGCAGTTCTACATCATCTGGCCCTTCCTCTTCGCGCTGGCCGTGGGCCGACTCACTTCGCTCGGCCTGCGCCGCGCCATGATCGGATTCGTGGGCATCTCCGTCGTGATTTGGCTGACGGTCGGGAGCTACTCGCTTCCGACCGGGCATCTGGTTCCACTCGCCCTGGGCTGCTGGGCCGCCTGTTGGTCAATCCAGGAGCGAGGCACCAGCCGGCTCACGCCCATTCTGAGGGATCAGCGACTGGCGCTCGTCTGCCTTGCCGTTTTCGTCCCTGCTCTGCTGGTCGCCGAACCAGGCGACGCGCTCGACCTCCTCGTCTATGTGGCTGCCACCGCGCTGCTGCTCCACTGCACGCTTGATGCGGGGTCATTCGTGTCCCGGGTGCTGGCTAGCCCGGTGCCCCGTTGGATCGGCGTGCGCTCCTACGGGATCTACCTTTATGGGCTGACCATCCTGCAGCTGGTGCCCCTGGTCACCCATCGGAGCCTCCACGCAACGCTCCCGCTGGACGTCGTGGTCATCGCTGTCGTGGTCGCCCTGTCCTACCGCTTTGCCGAGGCCCCATTCCGGTCGTGGGGGCGGGAGTGGCTGGCACGACGGGGGGAGGTCGAATCGTCGGACGCCGAGCTCGGGCTCCTCGGGATGGCCGAGGAACGCGACGACGGGGACTGACCGGGGACCGTCTACGCGCGCCCCGCCGATACCGCTCTACCGTTCTAGGGGAGCACGCTGGCAGCGTGGTGGGAGCGGATCAGGTGAGAATCCCGACAAACAGTGGCGAACCGTGGCGAACCCCTGCAACTTCGCTTCTGTCCTCTGAGCAGAGACTTTAACGGCTTTCGTTCTCGTCTCCTTTCGAGGCGGCGGGCGGAATCGAACCGCCGTACGGGGCTTTGCAGGCCCCTGCCTAAACCACTCGGCCACGCCGCCGGACGGGTCCGAGATTACAGATGATTGAATTCCCTTCCATGAGAATCGCCCTCGTCGCACCGCCGTGGACGCCCGTTCCCCCTCCTCTCTACGGGGGGATCGAGCTGGTGCTCGACCAGACCGCTCGCGGGCTCGTGGCGGCGGGTCACGAGGTGACCCTCTTCACCACAGGCGATTCGACCTGTCCGGTCCCCCGCAAATGGGGCCTCCCTCGAGCCGAGGGGATGCGCATCGGTGCGGCTGTACCCGAGCTCCGCCACGTCATCCATGCCTACGAGGCGGTCGCCGACCACGACATCGTGCACGACCATACGGTCTTCGGTCCCTTCTACTCTCAGCGCTTTCCCGGGCTGCCGGTCGTCACGACGATCCACGGCCCCTTCAACGATGAGCTCACCGACATCTACCGCGTCGTCTCAGAGCGGGTGCCGATCGTCTGCATCTCTCACGCCCAGCGAAGAGCAGCCCCCGACCTCGCTGTGAAGCGGGTGATCCATCACGGAATCGATGCATCGGGTTTCGAGTTCGGGGACGGCGGAGGCGATGAAGAAGGTGAGTACTTTCTCTTCCTCGGGCGGATGTCACCGGACAAGGGAGCCGATCGTGCGATCGAGGTCGCCCGCAAAGCGGGGACCCGTGTACTCATGGCCGCGAAGATGCGCGAGCCCTGGGAGAGGGCCTACTTCGACGAGCGTGTCGCGCCTCTCCTCGGACCCGACGCCGTCTATCTGGGCGAGGTCCCCCACGAGCGCAAGCTCGAGCTCATCGCGAACGCACGCGGCTTCCTCTTCCCCATCCGCTGGAACGAGCCGTTCGGGATGGTGATGCTCGAATCATTCGCGTGCGGCACCCCGGTACTGGCTTTTCCCGAGGGCGCGGTCCCCGAGGTGGTGGAAGACGGAAAGACGGGCTTCCTTTGCCAGGACGAGACCGAGATGGTCGAAGCCGTCCGGCGGATCGACGACATCGACCGCCGTGACTGCAGGGCGTCCGTCGAGGGCTACTTCTCTACCGAGCGCATGGTCGAAGAGCACATCGAGCTCTACGAGGAGCTCACCGGGACCTGAAGGCTCAGGTGTGGTTCTTGCCTCGAGTGAAGAGATGCACGAGCCGTACCACGACCGCGACCACGATGACGAGGATCGCGATCTTGAACGCGAAGAGCACCAGGTGTGCCACAGCGCTCACGGCCCAGAGCACGACCAGGACGCCTCCGATGACCCCCGCGGTCACGAGCAGCGTGTCGAGCTTCCTCAGTCCCCCAGATCGCCTGCGCTCGATCGTGCTCATCTGGTCCTCCAAGTCCGTTCGGGCCCACCACCCCCACCCGCTTCGATACCGGGCATTGTGAGGCACGAGCGCCGTTGTCGTCCTCCATACGCTACGCCCTCGGCCCCGCGTTATCGGCGCGGGCCGGTCGGCGGCAGCGGTGCCCCGTTGATCCACGAGCGCCCGGTGGTACCGTCGCTCGTGTCGCTTCGCACGTCGCGTGATGAGCTTTTGGCGCTCGAGGACCTGCACGGGATCGAGTTCTGTCGCAGGCTGGCAGAAGCGGCGGACCATTGGCTGAGTGAGCTGCTTCGCGCCGCGGCGGGAGGCGACCTGAGCGGGCTCGGTCTCCTCGCCGTGGGCGGGTACGGCCGAGGCGAGCTGTGCCCTTACAGCGACCTCGACGTAGTGATGGTCCACGACTCGAAAAGAGACGTCGAATCTCTGGCCGATGCGGTGTGGTACCCGGTCTGGGACGAGGGCGTACGGCTCGACCATTCGGTGCGCCGTCCCTCCGAGGCGCTCGAAGTCGCGCGCAACGACCTGAGGGTGCAGCTGGGCCTGCTCGACGCCCGGCTCGTGTCGGGTGACGACTCGGTCGTGGCCCCGCTCATAGACGGATCCCGAGACCTGTGGCGGAGACGTTCGGGGAATTGGCTGCCGGTGCTGGCGCAGCACGTCGCACTGCGCCGCGATTCCCACGGGGACGTCGCCTTCCTTCTCGAGCCGGACCTGAAGGAGTCGCATGGAGGACTGCGCGACCTGCACGCGATATCGGCAGTTATCGCGGCCGTACCGTCCCTCGAAGAGCACGTCGACCTCTCGGGGCTCGGCTCCGCCGGCGAGACCCTCACAGCGGCGCGAGTCGAGCTGCACCGCGCGACACGCCGGGCGACGGACCGTCTCCTGCTCCAGGAACAGGATCATGTCGCAGCATCCCTCGGTTACCCGGACGCGGACGCTCTCATGGCCGCGATCGCCGAGGCGGGAAGGACCATCGCCTGGGCGACCGACGACGTGTGGCGCAGACGCTCGCTCTGGGACTCCAACGCTCAACGCCGTCATTGGAGGCACGCAAGGGACAACCGACGACTGAAGGGCGCGACATCCTCCGCTGCGCGTGTCGTGGAGCCCGGTGTCGTCGTCGTCCGGGACGATGCCGGCGGTGAAGAGATAGCGATCGACCGGACGACGCGCATCGAAGACGACCCGAGCCTCGCGCTACGCCTCGCAGCCGTCGCGGCCGAGCGCTCGCTCCCCATCGCACGCTCGAGCCTCGAGGCACTCGCGGAGAAGGCGCCGGTCCCTCCGGCCACATGGCCCGAGGAGATGCGCCAGGCCCTGATCCGGACGCTCGCCGCAGGGCCTTCTTTCATCTCGGCGATCGAAGCCCTCGACCAGAAGGGCATCCTCACGCGCCTCTTGCCGGAATGGGAACCGGTGAGGAACAGGCCGCAGCGAAACGCCTATCACCGCTTCACGGTCGACAGGCACCTCCTCGAGGCGGCTGCCTCTGCCGCACCGCTCGCGCTTCGCGTCTCGAGGCCCGACCTTTTGCTCCTCGGCGCCTTGTTCCACGACATAGGCAAGGGCTACCCGGGCGATCACTCCGAGGCGGGCGTGGAGGTCGTGACGAAGATCGGAAAGCGGATCGGCCTCGACCCGGACGACCTCGACGTGCTTCTCGGCCTGGTCCGGAACCACCTCCTCCTCGCGGATCTCGCGACGAGGAGGGACCTCGACGATCCGGCGACGGTCGCCGCGGTGGTCGACGCGACGAAGGACCGCACGCGTCTGGAGCTCCTGGTCGCGCTGACCGAGGCCGACGGCACCGCCACCGGTCCGGCAGCCTGGGGACCCTGGAAGGCGGGACTCGTGGCGCATCTCGCAGCGCGCGCCGCCGCCGCGATGGCGGGAGAGCCACCCACGGTCCCCAAGTCGATCGTGACCGACCGCCACCGCGCACTCATGCGGCAGGTCGAGACACTCGGGAGATCCGTTGTCGCGGCGGAGGCACCGTGGGTCACCGTGGTCGCGCGCGATCGTCCGGGACTTCTGGCTGCCGTCGCAGGGGTCTTCGCCCTCCGCGGCCTCGATGTGCGCTCGGCGGACATGGCGAGCGAGAACGGCTTCGCGGTCGAGGTCTTCACGGTCGAGCCCGCGCGCGGACGCTGGCCCGACTGGGAGAGGGTTTCCGACGAGCTCGAAGCGGTGTTGCGTGGCTCGCTGCCGTTGGCGGACCGCCTCGCCGAGCAGGAGCGCGCCTACGCGCACGGTCGTAAGCCTGCGTCGGCCCGGCCGATCGCGACCCAGGTCTCACTCGACAACTCGGCGTCCACGAACTGCAGCGTCGTCGAAGTGAGGGCGCGCGACGCGCTCGGACTTCTCCACCGCGTGACCGCCTCTCTGTTCGACGAGGGTCTCGACGTCGTTTCGGCGAGGGTCTCCACTCTCGGCCAGGAGGTCGTGGACGCCTTTTACGTCCGCGACCACGAAGGCAGAAAGATCAGCGATCCTGAGAGGATCAGACGTGTCGACCAGCGGGTGCACGACGCGGCCTGCACGCCCGTCGACTGACCGACGGACTGGCCGACGGACTGGCCGACTGTCGTGGTCACGGCCGGCCGGGTGCACCTTTTCGCATAGACCCCGCTGTTAGCATCGCCCGCTCATGGCGGCACACAGATCGCGCCCTTCGTCCTATCGGCGCGCCCACGCAAAGCGCAAAGGCAAGACCGCCCGGGGCGGGCCCGTCGCTCTTTTCACCTCCGTTGCGGCATGCGCGTTGGTGGCAGGCGCGCTGATCCTCGTCGTGTCGAAGGTGAGCCCCGACAACGCCGGAGCGTCGTCCGCCACGCAGTCCGATCAGTCACAGAGCCTGGCTCTGCTCTCGAGCAATCCCACCTCGGGCTCGGTTGGGGTCGACCCCGACACTCCCGTGTCGCTGCAGTTCGACGCGCCTCTGGCAGCCCGGTCGCCTCTTCCGATGTTCAACCCACCTCTTTCGGGCACGTGGGTGCGCTCCTCTTCCGAGGACCTGGTCTTCGAGGCTTCGCAGTCCCTTCCCCCCGGCGACTCGGAGCAGGTCACCGTTCCAGGTGGCCCCGACGGCATCGCCACCACCGACGGCCGTCGTCTGGAGCAGAGCGCGACCATTCGCTTCACCGTCGCGCCCATGTCGACCTTGCGCCTCCAGGAGCTCCTCGGTCAGCTCGGATACCTCCCGCTGTCGTTCACCCCGAGCGCCCCTCACCTCGCCCCGACCGAGAACGCGCTGCCGGTCGCCGGCACGTTCGCCTGGCGCTGGCCGACGTTGCCCGCTGCCCTCACGTCGCTGTGGGCGGAGGGTCAGCCGAACGTCGTCACGACGGGTGCGGTCATGGCGTTCGAGAGCCAACACCAGCTCGAGACCGACGGGGCGCCGGGCCCGCAGGTTTGGAACGCCCTGCTCGCCGCCGCCTCGGAACACGAGGGAGACACCTACGGACATTACGACTTCGTCGAGGTCTCGACGTCCATCCCCGAGCGCGTCGCGGTTTCGGCGCGACGGCGCCGTGGCCTACACCACCCCGGCGAACACGGGCATCGAGGCGGCTCCGACCGAGAGGGGCACTTGGCCCGTCTACGCCCGCTACGTGTCCACGACGATGTCGGGCACGAACCCCGACGGAAGCCATTACGAAGATCCCGGCGTGCCGTGGGTCAGCTACTTCCATGGAGGTGACGCCCTGCACGGCTTCTACCGCGCCACCTACGGGGTCCCGCAGAGCCTCGGCTGCGTGGAGATGCCGCCGTCGAACGCTGAAGTCGTCTATCCGTACACTCCGGTAGGAACGCTCGTAACCATTTCCTGACCTCTGGACCGCCGTCGGCACCGGCCGGGGCAAAGGCCGCGGCGGCTCAGCGAAAGTGCGGATCCCTCTTCTCGCGCATCGCGGCCAGGCCCTCCCGGGCGTCGGGTCCGAGGAATCCCATCATCTCGAGGGCGAGCGATTCCCCGAACGTCGGCAGGGCCTGGCGCAACCAGTCGTTCATCACCCTCTTGGTCCACCGAACGGCCGTGGCGCTTCCTGCCGCGAGGCGCTTGGCGATGGAGAGCGCCTCGTCCAAGACCCGGTCGTCGTCGACACAGCGCGTCACGAGTCCGATCCGCTCGGCCTCTTCCCCGTCGATGAAGTCCGCGGTCATGAGGTAGTACTTCGCCTTGGCCATGCCGCAGAGGAGGGGCCAGACGACCGCCGCATGGTCCCCCGCCGCGACGCCGATTCGCGCATGCCCGTCAGAGAGACGCACCGAACGGCCTATGACGCTCACGTCCGCGAGAAGGGCGACCGCGAGGCCGGCGCCGACCGCCACGCCGTTGATCGCCGATACCACCGGCTTCTGCGCATCGAGCATCTTGTGCACGATGGCGCCGGCGTCCTTCCACTGCGTGAGGACGGCGTCGTACTCCTCTGTCATCTCGGCGATCATCGCGAGATCTCCACCCGCCGAGAAGGCCCGACCTGAGCCGGTGACCACCGAGGCGCGGGCCTCGTCGTCGGCGTCGACCACGGACCAGACCTCGGACATCTCCCGGTGCATGCGCACGTTCGCGGCGTTGAGTACGTCGGGCCGGTTGAGGGTAATGACAACTACTCCGTCGCCTCCGCGCTCGAAAGAGATGTGCTCGAAGTCGTCGTAGGTGGAGAACGTCATGGGCCTCAACCCTATTAGTGGCGGTGCGAACGCGGTTCGGGCACCCGCTTTGTCCGCCTGCGGCGAATCGCGTGCATGATCGGGTGGACGACCGGCGATAACCGTTTCCTCCAACTGATGCACTGCGCACCGGAAGGGGCCGAATGACCTTCGAGGGACCGGACGACATCTCCGATGTCCCCTATTCCCTGCCCGCCGCGCCTCCGCCGATGCCGGAGCCGAGGGGACCGCGGAGCAAGGTGCTGCGCGTCGCAGCCGTGGGAGCGCTCGCCGCGGTCGTCGCCGTCGCGGGCGCGGTCGCCGGCAGGGTCTCGATCTCGGACAGCGGTCCTTCGAGGGCGAAGGCGCCGGCCCCCGCCACCTCGCCGGGCGGGGGTTCTGCGGTCGCGGCCGACGTTGCTCCGAAGGTCGACCCCGCGGTCGTGGACGTCGACTCCCTGCTCGGTGTGCTCGGCGGCGCAGCTGCGGGAACCGGCATGGTGCTCACGTCCAACGGCGAAGTCCTCACGAACAACCACGTCGTCGAAGAATCCACGTCGATCAAGGTCACCGACATCGGCAACGGCAGGACCTACGACGCGACCGTCGTCGGGACCGACAAAGCCGCGGACATAGCGGTGCTTCAGCTCTCGGACGCATCAGGGCTCGCCTCCGTACGGCTCGGCGACTCCTCCAGGGTCGGGATCGGCGAGGCGGTCATGGCCATAGGCAACGCCGGAGGTGGAGGGGGGACGCCGAGCGCCACCACGGGACATGTTCGAGCGCTCGGACAGGGGATCATCGCGAGCGACGAGGTCGACAAGAGCCAGGAAGAGCTGACCGGGCTCATCCAGACCGACGCGCCACTCCAACCTGGCGATTCCGGCGGCCCTCTCGTCGACGACTCAGCCCGGGTCGTCGCGATGGACACAGCGGCGTCGGCTGATTACCAGTTCCAATCGAGCCCGAGCGCCTCCTACGCGATACCGATCGACGTGGCGGCCTCCATCGCCCGGCAGATCGAGAAAGGCCAGGGCTCCTCGACGATTCACATAGGTCCCGCCGCGTTCCTGGGCGTGAGCATCGAGACCGCCCGCTCTGTTCCCGGCGCGCTCGTCGACGGCGTGCAGGCGAGCTCCCCTGCACAGGCCGCCGGGCTCGCACCGGGGGACGTGATCGTCTCGATCGCGGGAGAGAACGTGACGTCCGCTTCGTCCCTGCTCTTCGCGATGGATGCCCACCATCCAGGCGACGTGGTGCAGGTCGTGTGGATGGACCCGGCCGGCAACCGCCACGGCGCGGGCGTCCGTCTGGGAACAGGTCCCGCCCTCTGACCGGCGGCGCGCTATGTGCCTGCGAGGCGTGCGACGACGGGTGCAAAGACCTCCCAGGCCTCGGCCTCGATCGCGAAGTACGACAGGCAGTACTGCTCTCTGCGCCACTCGAGCTCTTCGGCCATGGCCTCGAGGGTGCCGACGAGCGCCAACGGGACGTGACCCGCGTCGGCCGCGTCGATACCGAATGTCTCCGCCATGGGACCTAGGACGTCCGAAGGTCTGTCGGTGACGTGGACGAAGCCTATGAGCGTGTTGAGCTCGATCGTCTCGAACCGTGCGCCCGCCGCCTCTCTCACCCATGCGACCTTGCGCCGCGTTGCTTCGGGTGTCGCATCCGATGCGGCGTCTGCCCCAACCTCTCCGCTTCGGAGGTTCACGTTTATTCCGACGATCTCGGCGTGGTTCGCGGCGATGGAGAGCACACGTTTTCCTCCCCCACCGATGAGGATCGGAGGCCTCGGTTGCTGCACCGGCCGTGGCGTGGCGGTGTGCTCAGTGACGCTGTAGTGCTTTCCCGCAAAGGAGAAAGGGCCCTGCGTCTCGAGTAGGCCCTTGATCACGCCCACCGCCTCTTCGAAACGGTCGACCCGGACAGCCGGAGGGTCGTATCCGATCCCCGACTGCTCGTAGTCGCTCTTCATCCATCCCGCACCGAGGCCGAGCTCGAGGCGTCCGTCGGAGAGGACGTCGAGTGTCGCCGCCTCCTTCGCCAGGATCAGGGGGTGCCGGTAGTCGTTGTCGAAGACGAGCGCACCGATCCTCAGGCGTTCGGTCGCCGCCGCTGCTGCTGCTAAGGCTGGGACCGGAGACAACTGGTCGCCGAAGTGGTCGGGCATCAACAGCGCGCTGTAACCGAGGTCCTCCGCCCGCCGCGCCTGTTCGGCCCATGCCCTGGCGCTCGGCTCGGCCGCCTTCGAGAGCTGGACGGCGAATCTAAAAGGTCGTGCGTGGGTCATGGGCCTCTTCTTATCCGTGCCTCGGCGCTCCCACCAGCTCGGCGCCGACTCGAAGGGGCGGCCCCCGAGGCCCTAGCGTTGAGACGGTGGCGCAGAGCGCAACTGCAATAAGAGAGCGCGAGCCGCGTCTCGCACGTGCGGAGCCCGTCGTCCGCCGCCTGCTGCTCGTGCCGCAGAAGCCCGCCCCCCGCCGTCGGAGCGCCGGAGCCGACGCCGCGGCCCACCGCCTCTTCAACGTTTCGATCGCCCTCTCGGGCCTGCGTTGTCTTCTCGGCTACGTGGTGCTGCCGATCCTCACGCCGGCGCTCGGGGCCGCAGCGAGCGTCGAACCCATCGTCGGGATCCCGATCGCGGTGGTCGCCCTCGTCTTCGACGTGATGGCGGTGAGACGCTTCTGGCTGGCCGATCACCGCTGGCGCTGGGCGGTGAGCGCCATCTATCTGGTGGTGATGTGCATGGTGCTGGCGCTGCTCGTCGGCGACGCCGTGCACCTGGCGTCCTGAGAGGAGCCTCCTCGGGCCGGCCCGAGCCGTAGCCGAACCGTCGGGTCCGCCGGCGCCTCAGGAGGCCCGCTTGCGCCGGGTGTCGTTGGCGGAGCGGATCGCCCGCTCCAGCTGCTGACGGCTCATCTTCGACCGGCCCTGGACATCGAGCTCCGAAGCGAGATCGTAGAGATCCGACTTGCTCATCTGCGAGTAGTCCTCGGTTCGCGATCTTGACGAGCCGGAACCGCCGCTCGAAGCGCGGGCCTTGCGTGCGCCCGTGGCCCCCGATGCGCCAGCAGCCGCGCTCGGGCGGCTTCTCTTCCTGGCGGCCTCGACGCTGCGCTGCAGAGCCTCCGCGAGATCGACGACGGGCGCCTTCTTCTTCGGCGCAGGCTCCGTCACCACCGCCTCTCCCTTGCGCTTGCGATCGATGAGCTCTTCGACGCGCTCGCGGTACGTGTCGCCGTAGTTCTTCGGGTTCCACTCCGAGCTCATCGACTCGACGAGGAGCTTCGCCGTGTCGACCTCGCGCTTGGTGAACTTGGCGTCGATGGGCATCCCGTCGATCTCCTCACGCGGGTCGCGGATCTCGTCGGAGAAGAACATCGTCTCGAGATCGAGAACTCCCTCGCCGGGCCGCACCGCCACCAGGTACTCCTTGTTGCGCATGACGAAGGTGGCGATCCCCACCTTCTTCTCCTCTTCCATGACCTCGAGGAGAAGGGCATAGGCGCGCCTGGCCTGCTCGTTCTGAGGGGCGAGGTAGTAGCTCCGTTGGAAGTAGATGGGATCGATTTCCTCGAGGTCCACGAAGTCGGTCACGTCGATCGTGCTGGACTTGTCAGGGGCGACGGCGTCGAGCTCCTCGGGCTCCACGATCACGTACTCCCCGCCACCGAGGTCGTAGCCCTTCACTATGTCCTTGTAGTCGACCTCGTCCCCGGTCCGCTCGTTGACGCGCTTGACCCGTACCCTGTCGCCGGTACCCCGCTGGAATTGGTTGAAGTGGATGGTCTTGTCCTCGGTGGCCGAGAACAGGCCGACAGGGACGCTCACGAGTCCGAAACTGAGCGAACCTGTCCAGATGGCGCGGGCCATTGGCACCTCCCAGGTGTCTTGACTTACCAGTATCTACCCAGGTCAGGGGCCCGGGCAACGCTTTGCGGTGACGGGGGCCCAAATCGGTCCTGCTCACAGCGCACGTTCCCGAGGGTCCACCACTGCGTTACACCCCCTTGCGACACTGGCCTCCAAGGAGGTTGGACGTGCGCCAGACGGACTTCTCATCGCTCGAAGACACATCGGCCGGCTCAGATTCCCTCCTCGGGTTCGCCCGCAGCGCGGGCCTGGGTCTCACGGAGTTCGTGCCTGAGGACCTCTTGGGCGGGAATCTCTCCTTGGTCTTCGCCTTGAGCGCCTGGCTCCGCATGAACGACATCGACATCTCCGAGGGGTGTGCCATCCTGTTCGGGTTGAGACGCGCGCTCGTCGAGGTCTCGGGACTCGACGCCTCGAGCGAACCGATCCCCTTGATGGCCGGCGACTCCCGGACCGCTCTCGTGGGTCTCGGCGCCTACATGCACGGGCTCATCCGCAGGGCGGCGGCACGAGCGCGACGTCCAGCGCAGCTCGTCGTCGAGGAGGCTGTGGCGCTCCTCCAATAGGTTGGGGAGATGCCAGTGCTGATCGGGACGTCCGGTTGGCAGTACAGGCACTGGAGACAGACCTTCTACCCCGAGGGCGTGGCACAGGCACGGTGGCTCGACCACTACGCGGCCCGTTTCGCCACCGTCGAGATCAACAACGCCTTCTACCGCCTGCCCGAGGCGAAGACTTTCGAGGATTGGAAGAAGCGCACGCCTGCTGGATTCGTGTTCGCGGTGAAGGCGAGTCGTTACCTGACTCACATAAAGCGCCTGCGTGAACCGGCCGAGCCGGTCGACCGCCTTTTGGAGCGCGCCCGGCATCTCGGTTCGAAGCTCGGACCCGTGCTCCTTCAGCTCCCACCGAACCTCCGGGCGGATGCAGGCGCCCTGGACGAGGTGCTCTCGCGATTTCCGAAGAAGGTGAGGGTGAGCTTCGAGCCCCGTCACGAGTCGTGGTTCGACGCGGACACGCGATCGGTGCTCGAGCGCCGCGGGGCGGCGTTGTGCCTGAGCGACACCCCGCAACGAAAGAGCCCGCACTGGCGGACCGCCGAATGGGGCTACCTCCGGATGCACGCGGGAAGGGCTACCCCTCATCCCTGTTACGGCCGGCGTGCTCTCGCCACCTGGGCGCAGAGGCTGGCGGATATGTGGCCGCCGAGCGCGACGATCTACGTCTACTTCAACAACGACGAGCGCGCCTGTGCGCTCAGGGACGCAGCGCTCTTCGCGCGGGCGATCGAAAAGGCGGGTCTCGAGGCTTCGCACGCTCCGTCCACGAGCGAGGTCCACATCGAGAACTGAAAGCCGTATGCCCGCGCGTAGCGCCAGGTTCCTATGCGGCGTGCGCTGCGGCCCAGTCGAGCAGCTCCTGCATGCTCCAGGTGTCGACGATCCGATCTTGCGGGACCTCGGCTTCGAGCGCCTGCTCACAACCGAGGACCTGCCACTCGAGCTGTCCAGGAGCATGCGCGTCGGTGTCGATGGCGAAGAAGCAACCGGCCTCGACCGCCGTGCGCAGCAACTCCTCGGGCGGATCGCGGCGCTCCGGACGCGAGTTGATCTCCACCGCCGTTGCGGTGCGCGCACATGCTTCGAAGACGGCCTCCGTGTCGAACTTCGACTGGGCCCGTCCCCGTCCGACGAGCTTTCGCCCGGTGCAGTGCCCGAGGATGTCCGTATGCGGGCTCTCGATCGCGGCGATCATCCGCTTCGTCATCTCCGCCTCTTCCATCGCGAGCTTGGAGTGCACACTGGCCACGACCAGGTCGAGGCGCGCGAGCAGCTCCGTTTCCTGGTCGAGCGTGCCGTCCTCGAGGATGTCGACCTCGATGCCCGTGAGGACCCGGAACGGGGCCAGCTTCTCGTTCAGCTGCTCGATGACGTCCAGCTGTTCGAGCAACCGATCGCGATTGAGCCCGTGCGCGACCGTGAGCCTCGGGCTGTGGTCTGTCATCGCCAGGTAACTGTGACCGAGATCGCGCGCCGCGGTCGCCATCTCGGATATCGGGCTTCCGCCGTCGGACCAGTCCGAGTGGGCGTGACAGTCCCCACGGAGCTTCTCGCGCAGAGCCGTGACCGCGGCGCTCGCCACAGGGGCGTCACGCTCCTCGAGGACGCTCAGGTAGCTCGGCGCGTCCCCGCCGAGGGCTTCGGCGATCGCCCGCGCGGTGGTGTCCCCGACTCCGGCAAGCTTTGTCAGCGCCCCGGCCGCGGCCAGTCGCCTCAGCTCCTCGGGGTCGGTCTCGGACACCGTTCGGGCGGCCCGGCGAAAAGCCTGAACCTTGTAAGTCTCGGCGCGGTCGCGCTCGAGCAGGTAGGCGATACGCGTCAGTGCATCGGCTGGGTCCATCGCTCTCGACCCTACCGGGCGGGCAGATACACAGAGATGGTGCCCGAGCGTGGAAGCATCTTGGGCGATGGCAGCCAAAGCGACGGCGGTCGACGTGGATGTCGACGGACGAACCGTGAGTGTCACAAATCCGGAGAAGGTGTTCTTCTCCGCGCGCGGCGAGACGAAGCTAGACCTCGTCCTCTACTACCGATCGGTCGGTGAGGGTGCCCTCAGGGGGGTGCGCGAACGCCCGACCGTCCTCAAGCGGTACCCGAACGGGGCCGAAGGCGAATTCTTCTACCAGAAGCGCGTTCCCGAGAGCCGCCCGGAATGGATCGAGACCGTCACCGTCCACTTCCCGAGTGGCCGAAGCGCCGCGGAGCTCTGCCCCGTGGACGTGGCCCACGTGCTGTGGGCGGCGAACCTCGGCTGCCTCGACCTCAACCCCTGGCCCGTGAGGCGCGCCGACGTCGACCATCCCGACGAGCTGCGCGTCGACCTCGACCCTCAGCCCGACGTCCCCTTCGACGCCGTTCGCGTCACGGCGCTCGAGGTACGACTCGTCCTGGAAGAGCACAACCTCGTGGGCTTCCCGAAGACCTCGGGATCGAGGGGGATGCACATAAACGTCCCCATCGAGCCCCGCTGGACCTTCACCGAGGTGCGAAGGGCCGCGCTGGCGCTCGCACGCGAGATCGAGCGGCGCATGCCCGACGTCGCCACATCTGCTTGGTGGAAGGAACAGCGCGGGCCACGCGTGTTCATCGACTACAACCAGAACGCGCGCGACCGCACGGTCGCCTCCGCCTACTCGGTGCGCGCGAATCCCGAAGGGCGCGTCTCGTGCCCGCTCGAATGGGAAGAGGTCCCTGACGTCGATCCCTCGGATCTCACGATCGCGACCGTCCCCGGGCGTTTCGCAGAGAGAGGGGACCCGGCAAAGGCGACGGACGATTTGCGTCTCGACCTCTCGTCGCTTCTCGAGCTCGCTGCGCGTGACGAGGCGGGCGGGCTCGGCGACGCACCCTGGCCGCCTCACTTCGCCAAGCAGCGCGGTGAACCGCGCCGGGTCGCCCCGAGCCGGGCGCGCAAGGGCCCGGCCTGAAAGGCGGCGCCTCAGGCTCCGAAGACCGCCTCGATCTCCTCGGGCACCACGACCTCGAGCTGGTCGTAGGTGCAGCTCTCAGGCGACTTGTCCGGCCGCCAGCGGCGAAAGGTCGTGCCGTGGCGGAACCGGTCGCGCTGCAGGTGGTCGTAGGCGACCTCGCAGACGAGCTTCGGTGAGAGCGGCTCGAAGCTCAGATCCTTCGACGCGTTCCAGCGTGACGGAGCGCCCGGCTTTCGCCCGGCCGTCGGATCGGGGGCGCTCCATCCCTGCCACGGGTGTCCCTCGAGCGAGTCGACCCGGTAGGGGGCGATCTCGTCCACGAGCTCCCGCCGCCGGGCCACCGTGAACGAGGCGGTGACGCCGACGTGGTGCAAGATGCCCGCGTCGTCGTAGAGGCCGAGGAGAAGGGATCCGACGACACCACCGGATTTGTGCCACCTGAAGCCCGCGACGACGCAGTCAGCCGTCCTCTCGTGTTTCACCTTCACCATCACACGCTCGTCTTCGCGGTAGTTGAGCCCCACCCCCTTGGCGATCACGCCGTCGAGGCCCGCCCCTTCGAAACGCGCGAACCAGTCGCGCGCGACCGCGGGGTCCGAGGTGGCCGGTGTGACGTGCACGGGCGGACGGGCGCCCGACAACGCTTCCTCCAACAACTTGCGTCGTTCGGAGAACGGCGACTTGCGCAGGTCGCTGTCGTCGAGAGCCAGGAGATCGAACGCAACGAAGGAAGCAGGGGTGGACTGCGCCAACATCCTCACTCTCGAATCGGCGGGATGTATCCGTTGAAGCAGCGCGTCGAAGTCGAGGCCCCCGGGCCCCGCGATGACGATCTCCCCGTCGACGACGGCGCGCTCGGGGAAGCCATCCCGGATGGGATCGAGGAGCTCGGGGAAGTAACGGGTGAGCGGCCGCTCGTTGCGGCTGCCCAGCTCGACCTCGTCCGCGTCGCGGAACGCGATGCAGCGAAAGCCGTCCCACTTGGGCTCGTAGACGAGATCGTCACCGACCGGCAGCTCGCGCGACAGCTTCGCGAGCATCGGCGAGACAGGCGGCATCACGGGCAAATTCACCTGTCCACCTTTCCATGCTCCTGAGCTCCCGCGCACCACCGCCCTGCCACCGGCGGACCAAGCCGCCTAGGCTCCGCGCAGCATGCGCCACTTCACCAGCCCGGCGAAGCCGGGTCCGCCGAGAGAACCCTCCCGACCCTCCGCGCCGCCTCCTCCGCCTCGTTGGCGCGGTTGGTTGCTCCTCGCCGGTGTGATCGTCACCTTGCTGCTCCTGTTCACCCCGAGCACGACCTCCAAGCCGACCACCAGCTACAACTACTCACAGTTCCTCACCCAGGTCGAACAGAACAAGGTGAAAAGCGCCTCGATCGACCCGAACGGGGCGGTGACGGGCAAGCTGTCGAACGGCGATCAGTACAAGACCCAGATCCCGACGGCGCTCAACAACGGCCCGCTCACCGGTCTCCTCCAGTCGCACCACGTGACGATCACCGGCGTCGCCTCCTCCACCAGCGCGCTCGACGTGCTCCTTTCGTTCTTGCCCCTCGTACTAGTCGTCGCACTCTTCATCTGGCTCGGGCGCAGCTCGCGGCGGGCGCTCGCCGGGGGGATCATGGGTTTCGGCGGCTCGAAGGCGAAGGTCTACCAGGAGGACCGCCCGTCCACCCGCTTCAGCGACGTCGCCGGGTACGAGGGTGCTAAGCGCGAGGTCGAGGAGGTCGTCGACTTCCTGAAGGACCCGGAGAAGTACAAGCGCGCGGGAGCGGTCGGCCCCCGTGGGCTCCTGATGGTCGGCCCCCCGGGCAGCGGCAAGACGCTCATGGCACGAGCGGTGGCAGGCGAGGCCGAGGTCCCCTTCCTGGCACTTACGGGCTCGAGCTTCGTCGAGATGTTCGTTGGCGTCGGGGCATCACGCGTCCGCGACCTCTTCGCCAACGCCCGCAAGCTCGCCCCGTCGATCATCTTCATCGACGAGATCGATGCGATCGGGCAACGCCGCGGCGGGTCGATCATCTCCAACGACGAGCGGGAGCAGACCCTGAACCAGATGCTCGCGGAGATGGACGGCTTCGACCCGTCGACCGGGGTCGTCGTGATGGCGGCGACGAACCGCCCCGAGATCCTCGACCCCGCACTGCTCAGGCCGGGCCGGTTCGACCGGCAGGTCGAGATCCCTCTGCCGAACCAGGCGGAGAGGGCAGCGATCCTCCTGGTCCACGCGCGCGACAAGATGCTCGACCCGAAAGTCGACCTCGGTGCGGTCTCCCGGGCCACACCCGGCTTTTCCGGAGCCGACCTGGCCAACCTCGTGAACGAAGCGGCGATCGTGGCGGTACGCCATGGGCGTGACGTCATCACCGAGGAGGACTTCGACGATGCACGCGACCGGGTCATTCTCGGGCGACGCGATGAGTCCAACGCATTGCTCCCCGAGGAAAAGCATGCCGTGGCGGTGCACGAGACGGGTCACGCCCTCGTGGCGTTCCTCTCGGAGCACGCGGACCCCGTCGCCAAGGTCACGATCCTTCCCGCTGGACGAGCGCTCGGGGTTACAGAGCAGTTGCCGGTCGACGAGCGTCACCTCTACTCGGAGAGCTACCTGCGTGACTCCTTGGCCGTGCGGCTGGGGGGACGAGCTTCGGAGCTTCTCGTGATCGGAGAGGCCTCGACCGGGGCTTCGAACGATCTCTCGGGAGCGACCGAGCTCGCGATCCACATGGTGCGAGACTGGGGGCTCTCGCCGCGTCTCGGGCCCGTCGGTTTCGGGTCCGACGGGCCTTCGTACCTCGGGAGCTCGGCCCAGCTGCAGTCGCGTCCCTATGCAGAAGGTACCCAACAGGCGATCGACGAGGAGGTCACGCGCCTTCTCTCGGAGGCCGAAGAGCGCGCGCGGGCGATCCTCTCCTCTAACCGGCCCGCCCTCGACGCGGTGGTCGAGCTGTTGCTCGAACGCGAGACGATCAGCGGCGACGAGCTGGCAGAGGTCGTGGAGAGATCGAGCCCAAACGGCGCAGAGACAAAGCCCGCCACACGCCCACAAAGCTCCGAGCAGTCCCGCGGACACGAGAAGACAGGGTCCGCTGCGCCCACGCGGGTGGCGAGCTCCACCACAGGCTCCCGAGGAGGATCCGATGCAAGGTGAAGTAATGACCGTCGAAAGAGTGATCGCAGCCCCGCCGCAGAGCGTCTTCGCCCTTCTCGCAGATGCTTCGAAGCACCCGGAGATCGACGGGTCGGGATCGGTGAGAAAGGCGAAGGCCGGTGCTTCGCAAAAGCTCACTCTGGGGTCGAGGTTCGGTATGTCGATGAAAATGGGCCTGCCGTACTCGATGATGAACGAGGTCATCGAGTACGAAGATGGCCGTCGGATCGCGTGGCAGACGCGTCCGCCGGGACTCATGGGTCGGCTGGTGGGCGGAAGGATCTGGCGCTACGAGCTCGAGCCCACGGGCGGCGGGACGAGGGTACGAGAGAGCTGGGACCTCTCCCAGGACCGCCAGCGGGCGCTGTTGAAGCGGGGGCCTTTACCGAAGCAGACCCGGCGGAACATGGAGAAGACCCTCGAGAGGATCGAGCAGCTCACGAAACCCTAAAGGTCCTCTCACCATGAGCTGACCTCGACGTGGCGCGATGGTGACGTGGACGAGGCGACAGCTTCCCTGGCACATCTCTACAGGCGAGCCGGGTTCGGAGCCACCAGTGACGAGCTTCAGAAGGTCACCGGACAGGGTTACGAACAGACGATCAGCGCCTGGGTCGGTGGGCTCCCGGATCCGGATCCCGCCGCCTCTTCCATAAGCCCTCCCGAGCTCACGGCTGTGCCGACGAGCTTCGCGGACCTGCGCCCGGGCTCTTCAGCTCGCCGGGCGCTCGCGCGCAGCCTCCACGAGGAATTGCCTGCGCTGGTGCAGTGGTGGTTGGCGCGGATGGTCGCAGCATCCAACCCGCTCACCGAGAAGCTCGTGCTTCTTCTTCACAACCAGTTCCCCACCGCAGTGTCGAAGGTGCGGTTCCCGAGCCTCATGCTCCGGCAGAACGAACTGATGCGAAATGTCGGAGCCGGCTCGTTCGACACCCTCACTCAAGCCGTCTCGACCGACCCAGCGATGCTCATCTGGCTCGACGCGGGGAGCGACCACAAGGCCCACCCCAACGAGAACTTCGCGCGTGAGCTCATGGAACGCTTCACCATGGGGGTGGGCACGTACACGCAGAAGGACGTCGATGCAGCCGCGGCATGCTTCACCGGTTGGTACTTCGACCCCGCTACCGGGGGCTTCGCTGTACGTGCCTCGGACCACGAAAGCGCTCCGCAGACCTTCCTCGGCCAGAGTGGGATAAACACGGGGCAGCAGGTAATAGACATCGCCACCCATTCGGAGCCCTCCGCCAAGTGGGTGACGAGCCGGATGTGGAGCTTCCTCGCATACCCGATCGAGCCGAGCGACCCCGTCGCCGCGCAGTTGGCCGGGTCCTATCAGAAGGACCTGAACATGTCGGGCCTCCTCACCTCGATCTTCACCCATCCGCTCTTCCTCTCCGCCAAAGCCCGCACCGGCTTGGTGAAGCAACCTGTCGAGTGGGTGGCCGGGACATTGCGCGCCCTCGGTTTCTCGCCGGCCGATGTGGCCTCGGGAAAAGTGGCGGTCCACGAAGTGCTCGGCGCGCTCGGTCAGATCCCGTTCGATCCTCCGAGTGTCGGGGGTTGGCCGCAGAACGAAGGCTGGCTGTCGACTGCGTCCGCGCTGGCACGCTGGCGATGGGCAACGGAGCTGACCAATTCGGGAGCGGCGGACATGTCCCTCGTCGAGGACGCGAGCGCTCCCGACCGCCCGGGCGCAGCAGCCGAGCTGTTGTCGGTCGACTCGTGGGAACCGCCCACCGCCTCCGCCCTCGCACGTGTATCGCAGAACCCGAGCGACGTCGTGACGCTCGCTCTCATATCCCCCGAGTACGTGAGCAACTGACCCGTGCACACACTCTCCGCCATACCCGTGCCTACTCCGGCTGCGAGCCAGGAGCGGACGAAGCTGCTTTCGAGACGGCGCTTTCTCGCCTTCACCGGCGCCGCGGGGGCGCTCGGCGCGGTAGGAGGAGTCGGTGCCGGATTGCTTCACCGATCGAGCGTCGAGAACCATCTCGCCGCACAGGGCCTGTATCCGGGTTCGAGCTCGGCCGCGACGGATGGCCCGATCCTCGTGCTGCTCACGCTGTATGGCGGAAACGACGGGCTGAACACCGTGGTGCCCTACGAGAGCTCCGACTATCAGTCCCAGCGGGGGATCCTCGCACTGAGTCCCGAGAGCCTTCTCCCCCTCGCAGAGGGCTTTGCGCTGCACGCATCCATGCAGGGCTTTCACGATCTTTGGCAGAAGGAGACACTGGCTGTCGTCCACGGCGTCGGTTACCCGGATCCGAATCTCAGCCATTTCGAGTCGATGGACATCTGGCAGAGCGCCGACCCCGACGGCGGCTCGACCAGCGGATGGTTGGGAAGATGGCTCGACTCCGCGGCCGGATCCGACCCGCTCACCGGCGCGTGCATCGGCCCGACCGTCCCGCTGGCGCTCATGGGCGAGAAGGTCCAAGCCGCAGCCATCCCTCCCCCGCCTCTCGTTCTCCCGGGTTCGCCGTCGTTTCGCGCCGCATACGCGCAGATGTCTCTCGCCGCTAACGGAGAGACGGAGCTCCTTTCCGAGGCTGCGACGTCGGCAGCCGACCTCTTGAGGGTCCAGAGCACGCTCGCGCCGGTGCTGGACAGCGCGAGCAGCTCTTCTCCGGTCTCGGGGGGTAACCCGACGAGCCTCGAGGGAGCCGGCGAAGGAGCTCTGGCGATCACCCAGGGAGGCGGGGGATCGTCGACTGCATCTGTCCTCGCGCAACAGCTCGACCTGGTCGCGGAGATGATCGACGCGGGAGTACCGACGAAGGCCTACGGCGTGAGCTTCGGCGGTTTCGACACCCACACGAACGAGCTCTCGACGCAGCAGGACCTGCTGTCGGAGCTCGACGAAGCTGTGAGCTCGTTCCTGAAGGCAATGGCCTCCGCCCCCCACGGTCGCCCGGTCGTGGTGGTCATCCACACCGAGTTCGGCAGGCGCGTAGCCGCTAACGCCAGCGGCGGGACCGATCACGGCACGGCGAATGTCGTCTTCGTCGCAGGGTCGAGCGTGAAGGGAGGTCTCTACGGATCACCGCCCAGCCTCACGAAGCTCGACGACAACGGGAACCTCGTCTACACGACCGATTTCCGAAGCGTCTACGCGACGGTGCTCGAAAAGATCGTGGGTGTGGACCCGAAGGATGTCCTCGGCTCGACTTTTCCGACCCTCGGGTTCCTCGATTAGGAGCCATGTGCGGCCCTGTATGCGGACCGGCCTGCTCAGTAGAGAGGCGACCATGCAGATGTACGAAGGAGCTTGCTTCCCCAGCGATCGCGGTAGGCGAGGGCGTCGTGCATGAACTGCCCCGGGGCGCGGAACTCCGCGGGAGTCTCGGTCACGAGAAGTTGCAGGAGGCCTTCGTGGGTGGTCACCTTCTGCATGAGGACGGCCTCCTTGTGAGCCCCGGTACCGAAAGCGACCTGGAACACCGCCTGGATGTCGAGAAGCGTTTTCCCGCGCTCACGCATAGGGAGGAAGTAGTCGCTCTGCCAGAACGCGATGTAGTCGTCGACAGCGGCATGAGGCCAACCCGTGTCCTCCATGTAGATCGATAGCTCGTGCTCCGAGCCGTCGACGGGAACAGAACCGAGGTCGAGTTCGCTCATCGGCGACCATGAGACCGGTAGGAGGATCTTCGACTCCACCCCGTGACGAAGCTCGTCGAGGCGGCGAGCCCAGGGGCGGAGATCGCCATGTTGCACACGCTCCGCCAGGGCTTCCCACGCCGCCCCGTTCTTCACCGCCGTGACGGTCACGATGTTGTAGGCGGGCCCACTTCCGTGAGCGTGATTGAAGTACCAGAGCAGCCGCGCGTCCGCGCCTGCCGCGAGAATCGGCATCCAGGCCTCACGGTACGCAGCCTCGAACTCCTCCTCGAGCGCCCCACGGACCTCGTGCACCTCGTGAAGAAAGAGCATGGTGCTGAAAAGGTACCCTGTGCGAACACCAGGAGTTCGATTGTCCGAGACGAAGCTCGGGGGCGAGATCGGGTTCCGCCCCCTTCAAAGAAACGACTTCCCGATGCTCGTATCGTGGCTGCGCGCGCCGCACGTGGCGAGGTGGTGGCGGGAGCCCGCGACGCTCGAGTTCGTCGAGAACGAATACGGCCCCACAGCAGACGGAGAAGAAAGCACCGAGGTCTTCGTCCTCGAGATGGCCGGGGCCCCCGTAGGTCTCATCCAGCGCTATCGCCACGCCGACGAGCCCGACTGGGATCGCGCCGTAGGAGTGGAGGGCGCCTGCGGAATCGATTACTTGATCGGCGCCGAAGACATGACCGGGCGGGGCCTCGGCTCGAGGATGATCCACGCATTCGCGTGCCAGAGCCTCGCTGCGTGGAGCGACGTTGCCTGTGTGTGCGCCGTGACGCAGCAGGAGAACGTTGCCTCGTGGAGGGCCCTCGAGAAAGCCGGCTTCACCCGTGTCAAGGAGTTCGAGCAGATCGCATCCGAGCACCCCTCGGACAGCGGCCCGAGCTTCGTCTACGTCCTCGAGCGCTCAGGCGAGCTCTGACTGAGTGATCGTCTCCTCTACCTCGGGGGGCACCTCACGCCTCGCGATGATGTGCACGTCGATGCCCTCGATTCCGGCGAGCCGCTGGACCCTGCGCACTATCGACCCGCCCCCCATGAGTTCCTGCCAACGACTGCGCTGGCTGGATCCGAGGACTATCTGTGTGATCTGGTTCGAGCGGGCGAAGTCCATCAATGCCCTGCCGGCGTCGTCACCTGACACCTCGTTCCAGTCCGCGCCGACGTCGCGGGCCAGCTGGCGCAGCGCCTTCAGCCTTTCCTCGTCCGCGCTGGCGGCTGTTGTCGCCGGCCTTGATGTGGACCACGTGGAGGTCGGCCTTGGTGCGCGCGGCCATCCTCGCAGCCCGCCTCACTATTGCGTCGGTGCCGGGCGCACCCGTCACGCCGACCATGATGCGCTCGGTGGTCTCCCACACCACGCCCGCCTGATGGCGGCGCAGGTGCTCGAGCAACTCCTCCTCGGTCTCGTCCGCCAGGAACCGCAGAGCGAGCTCTCTCAGAGCTATCAGATTGTCGGTGCGGAAGAAGTGGGTGAGAGCCTGGGGAACCTTCTCCTTCGGATAGATGTTCCCGTGGAGCATCCTTCGGCGCAGCTGCTCGGGAGAGGAGTCAACGAGCTCGATCTGATCGGCCTTTCGCACCACCCAGTCCGGGACCCGCTCGCGTACCTGGCTGCCGGTCATCTGCTCCACGGCGTCCGCGATCGACTCCAAGTGCTGGATGTTCACAGTGGTCACAACGTCTATACCGGCGTCGAGTAGCCCTAGCACGTCTTCCCACCGCTTCTCGTGACGGCCCGAGCCTGGCACGTTCGTGTGTGCGAGCTCGTCGACGAGGGCGACCTTGGGATGGCGCAAAATGACGGCGTCCAGGTCCATCTCCTCGAAGCGCGTCCCCCGGTAGTCGACGACCTTTCGCGGAACCACCTCGAGCTCCCCAATGCATTCCTGAGTGAGCTTACGTCCGTGGCACTCGACGAAGCCGACCACGACGTCGGTGCCGCGGTCCTTGCGTCTGTGACCCTCGTTCAACATGGCGTACGTCTTGCCGACACCTGCTGCAGCCCCGAGGTAGATACGGAAGTGCCCGGCGGCCTCGACGACGTCGGTTGCTTCCGATTCGTCCGCAATCGCTCGGCGCACTCGTTCGTCGATTCCCAACGAGGAGCCAGGAGCCATCTGAGTCGTCTCGCTCACTTGGTGCCTCCCCGTGATCCAATGTGCACGTCAAACCGAGGTTACGCGGACGAGATCCGCAGGAGATCTTTTCTCCGAAAGTTATTTCAGGCGCCCCAGTGCCTGGTTGAGCTGGAGGACGTCTATGTACTTGCTCCCGAGGAAACCGAGCTCCTCTCCCTGCGTCTCCCGGACGACGAGCTGGCTCAGGGCAGCTGGGGAGAGCCCTGTTGCGTGAGAGACCATCGGGATCTGCACTAGAGCGTCCTGGGGAGTGATGTCGGGATCCAGACCGCTGCCCGATGTCGTGACAAGGTCAGCCGTGGGATTGACACCCATCTTGTGCCAGTAAGCGATGAGCGCTTGCGTGTTCTGAAGCAGGGTCTTCGAGCGTGGGCCCAGGTTGGTCGCTGCCGACTCCCCGCTGATCCCGTTGGCGACGAGGGGGTTGTCGCCACCCGACACAGGCGGACTGGCCTTTGGATCTGCTGCATAGGGCCCCGCGTCGTCGGGGCGCCCGTGGAACCAGGCAGGGCTGGACCAGTTCTGGCCTATCAATGTGGACCCGTTTGCGGTGATCGAGCCGTCCGCCTGGTGCTTGAAGAGCAGCTGGGCGACACCCGTGCCGGCAAGGGCGTAGACGAACCCGAAGAACGCTGTGAAGACCACGATCGAGACGATGGAGCGACGGATATTGGTGATCATGATGGGGCTCTCAATCAGTACCAGTGCAGGGATACGAGTATTAGGTCGATGAGCTTGATGAAGATGAACGGGACGATGATTCCTCCCACCCCGTAGATCAAGACGTTGCGTCGCAAGATCGCCGCCGACGACGCCGGGCGAAACCGCACACCGCGCAACGCCAGAGGGATGAGCGCCACGATCACGAGGGCATTGAAGATCACGGCGGACAGGACGGCGCTCGTCGGGCTGTGGAGCTTCATGATGTTCAGCGTGTTGAGCTGCGGATAGGTCGTCACGAACAGAGCGGGGATGATCGCGAAGTACTTGGCGACGTCGTTGGCGATCGAGAAGGTCGTGAGAGATCCTCGGGTGATGAGCAACTGCTTTCCGATCTCTACGACGTCGATTAGCTTCGTCGGATTCGAGTCGAGGTCGACCATGTTCCCGGCTTCCTTCGCCGCAGTCGTTCCCGTGTTCATGGCCACGCCGACATCCGCTTGGGCGAGAGCGGGTGCGTCATTGGTGCCGTCGCCGGTCATCGCGACGAGCTTTCCGCCCTCTTGCTCGGTCCGGATCAGGTCCATCTTGGTCTCAGGCGTGGCTTCGGCGAGATAGTCGTCCACGCCTGCCTCCTGAGCGATCGCGGCGGCAGTGAGGGGGTTGTCTCCTGTGATCATGACCGTCCGGATCCCCATTTGGCGCATCTGGTCGAACTTCTCTTTGATGCCCGGCTTCACGACATCCTTCAACTCGATTACACCGAGTACCGACTGCCCATCTGCGACCACGAGGGGCGTCGAACCAGCGCGGGAGATGCGCTCTACGACGGGGTCCAGATCTTCCAGGGCGATTCCGCCTTGCTCTGTGACCCAGCGCTTGACCGAGTCGGCGGCGCCTTTTCGTATGTGGCGTCCGTCCACGTCGAGCCCCGACATACGGGTGTTGGCCGAAAAGGGGATGAACGAGTGACCCTCCCCCAAGTTCGCGCTCGCGGATGCCGAACATTTCTTTTGCGAGGATGACTATCGAACGGCCCTCGGGGGTTTCGTCCGCCAGCGAAGCGAGTTGCGCGGCCTCGGCGACGTCCTGCTCGCTGTGGCCTCCTACAGGGATGAAACCAGAGGCCATCCTGTTGCCGAGGGTGATCGTGCCGGTCTTGTCGAGGAGAAGCGTCTGAACGTCCCCTGCGGCCTCGACCGCCCTTCCGCTCATTGCCAGCACGTTTCGCTGCACGAGGCGGTCCATGCCGGCTATTCCGATCGCAGAGAGCAACGCGCCGATGGTGGTGGGGATCAGACAGACGAGCAACGAGACGAGGATGACGACCGACACCGTCGCCCCCGAGTAGTGAGCGAAGGTCTGGAGGGTCACGACGACAGGGATGAAGACGATCGTGAGCACCGCCAGCAGGATGGTAAGTGCGATCTCGTTCGGTGTCTTCTGACGGTTGGCGCCTTCGACCAGGTTGATCATGCGGTCAAGGAAGGTCTGACCGCGTTCGGCGGTGATGCGGACGATGATGCGGTCGGAAAGAACCTTGGTGCCGCCGGTCACGGCGGATCGATCGCCTCCGGACTCGCGGATCACGGGTGCGGACTCCCCTGTGATCGCTGACTCGTCGACCGAGGCGATTCCTTCGACGATCTCACCGTCCGACGGTATGAGTTCGCCGGCCTCGCACACGACCAGGTCACCCTTCGCCAGGGCCGAGGCGGGGATGCGCTCCTCGGAGCCGTCGGGGCGCAGCCGCCGAGCTTCTGTCTCCGAGCGCATCTTCCGCAAGGTGTCGGCCTGCGCCTTGCCGCGCCCTTCTGCCATGGCCTCTGCGAAGTTGGCGAATATGACGGTGAGGAACAGCCAGATCGTGATGGACCAGTCGAAGACACCCGGGTGAGCGATCGACTCGACGAAAGTGACGACGGTTCCCACCAGCACCACCAACATGACCGGGTTCTTTACCTGGACCCGGGGGTCGAGCTTCTTGAGGGCGTCGATCAGGGCCTGTCCGATGATCTGTCGATCGAAGAGATTTCGGGCCTGGGCCACCCCGTGCGGCTGGATCTTCGCCTCCGGTGGCGAGGCGGTCGTCAGAGTCGTCATCAGAAGAACTTTCCGTGGCTGAGTTGCTCGACGATCGGTCCGAGCGAAACGGCGGGGAAGAACGTCAGGCCGCCGATGATGACGATCACGCCGATCGTCAGGCCGACAAACATCGAGTTGTCGGTCCTGAATGTTCCCAACGAGGCCGGCACGACGTTCTTGGCGGCAAGCGCTCCGCCCAGGGCGAGTGCGGGAATCAGGATGCCGAATCGACCTATCAGCATGTCGATCGCACCGACGATGTTGTAGAAGGCGGTGTTGCCCGTCAGGCCCGCCATCGCAGATCCGTTGTTGTTGCCCTGTGACGTGAGGCCATAGAGGATCTCGCTGAAGCCATGGGGACCACCGTTGAGCGGGCCGGCCCGTCCGGCATGGATCGATACTGCTATGGCAGTGAGCACGAGCACGATGATCGGCATCACGAGTGCTCCGAGGCCCGCGAGCTTCACCTCTTTGGCCTGGATCTTCTTGCCCAGGTACTCCGGTGTTCGTCCGATCATGAGGCCGCCGATGAACACAGCAATGATCGCGTAGATGAGGATCGTGTAGAGCCCGCTCCCGGTTCCCCCCGGCGTCACTTCTCCCAGCATCATGCCCGTCATGGGGCCGAAACCGCCCATCGGGTTGTACGAGTCGGTCGCGCTGTCGACCGCACCGTCCGAGGTCTGCGTCATCGACACGTTGAATAGCGAACTGGTCGTGTCACCGAAGCGTGCTTCTTTGCCTTCGGTGTTCC
Source organism: uncultured Acidimicrobiaceae bacterium (assembly GCA_963737015.1). GTDB lineage: Bacteria > Actinomycetota > Acidimicrobiia > Acidimicrobiales > UBA8190 > CAVTQZ01. The sequence continues at coordinate 1,390,037 of CAVTQZ010000001.1, forward strand.
CCGTTGTCGAGTGGACTCCGGCAGCGACCACGGCCGGATTGTTCTGGTGCTCGGAATAGCTCGTGAAAGTGACCCAGACACCGAAGATGAGCACCATCGCCGCGAGCAGCGCGACACCGTGGCGGATGCTCTTCACCATCTTGCCGAAGGTGTACGTGAGCGCGAAGGGAATCGAAAGGGTGAGCCAGATGTAGACGAAGTTGGTCAACGCCGTCGGGTTCTCGAGGGGGTGGGCCAGGTCCACATTGAAGAATCCGCCGCCATTCGTCCCGAGCTGCATGATCGAGCCCATGAAGCCGGCGGGACCACGGGCGACGGTCTGAGTTACGCCGTTCAGCGAGTCATGGATCGAGACCGGTCCCGCGAGGGTCTGAACGGCCCCCTGGCCGACGATCAGGATGCCGGCGAGGAACGAGATCGGGAGGAGGATATAGAGCATGCAGCGTGTGATGTCCACCCAGAAGTTCCCGATGGTCGGGGAGTTCCGCCGAGAGAAGCCCCTCGTCATAGCGATGGCCACGGCGATTCCGACGGCGGCGCTCACGAACTGCTGCACGGTGAGAACGCCGATCTGGGAGAAGTACGACATGGCGGTCTCTCCGCCGTAGTTCTGCCAGTTCGTGTTCGTCATGAAAGACACGATCGTGTTGAATCCCAGTGCAGGAGTCACTGCGCCGAAGTGCTGTGGGTTGAGAGGAAGCGAACCCTGAATCCTCAGCATCAAATAGCCGACGCCAACGAACGCGCCTGAGAAGATCACGGTCGAGCCTGCGTAGCGCTTCCAGGACTGCTCCTGCTCGGGGCTCGTACCGATCAAGCGGTAGAAGGGTCGCTCGGCCCAAGCGAGGTACGTGACCCGGCCCTCGAACACGCCGGCCATATAGGAGCCCAAGAACCGCCAGGTGAGCCCTAGGACGATGACGAGGACAACGATCGTCCAAAAGAAGCCCATCTAGAACCACTCGGGCTTGAACATGGCCAAGCCCACGTAGATGAAGACGACGATCGAGACAGCGAGCAAGATGCCCTGGACAACCGTCATACCCGCTCCAGGGCCCAGATCAGCACCAGGAACAACGCCACAAATGCGACGATCCCAACAAAAACGAGAAAGTCGGCCATGACCACATCCTGGGGCCACACGGGCTGAAAAAAGGCTGACGAAAGCCCAGGCGGCCTTAAAAACTTCTTCTTAACGCCTGGACCCACCGGCGAAAGTACCGCCCTCGCGAGTGGGAAAATCCGTCGATGGACAGAAGGGTGCTCGGGTCGGTCGTAGGTGTCCTCGCGTCCATGGCTCTCGGCGCGGCCATGCTTCCACTGCGCTCGCACTTGAGCATCGCCACCAGCGCCCTGGTTCTAGTGGTGCCGGTCGTGGGCGGGGTCGTGGTGGGCGGATTCGTGGCGGGTCTGGTCAGCGTCGCGGCCGGTTTCCTCGTGTACGACCTCGTCTTCATCCCGCCCTATTACACGCTGACGGTCGGGTCGGCTCAGAACTGGGTGGCTCTCGCGGTGTACCTCGTGGTGATGGTGCTCGTGGCGAGGGTCGTTGCCCACGTCGACGAGGCGCGTGCTGCATCGTCCATCCGAGAAAAGAGCGCGCGACATCTTTTCGAGATGTCGGAGCTACTACTCGGGGAGAAGCCCCTCGAAGCCCTCGGCAATTCCATCGTCGAGGGGATACAACAGACCTTCGGCGTAAGCGACATGGCGCTTCTCATGTCGGTGGACGACCGGCTCGAGGTGGTCGCATCAGCCGGGTCCTCGATGGACAGCGAGGAGCTGGCTGGACTGAGAGCCCCTTCCAGGGTGCCGGTTCCGTTGAGCACCGGGGTGCCCGAGGACTCGGCCCATACGCTCGCGTTGTACACATCGGGTCGCCCCGTTGGCCTGTTGGTGATGCGCGGAAGGGTAAGTGATCCGACGCTCCGCGAGCTGCTCCCAACGCTCGCGAACCACTTGGCACTCGCGCTCGAGCGCGCACAGTTGCACGAGAAGGCGAGGCACGCGGAGATCCTCGAGGAGATCGACCGCCTGAGGAGGGCACTCGTGAGCGCGGTATCTCACGACCTTCGCACACCCCTGGCGACGATCAAGGTCGCGTCGTCCACACTCCTCGATTCCCCGGGAGCGCTCTCCGACACCGATACCAAAGAGCTCTACGACCTCATCGACCTTCAGGCGGACCGGTTGGACAGGTTGGTCGCTAGCCTCCTCGACATGACCCGTCTAGAGGCGGGGGTGCTAGAGCTCAATCGTGCTCCGCACTTCGTCTTGGACCTCGTAGGAGACGCGCTGTCAGGGCTCGGGCCCTCGCTTCACGGGCCGCACGTCGAGATCGACCTCCCTCCGGAGCTACCTCCAGTCGAGGTCGACCACCTTCTGGTCGAGCAAGTCCTCGCCAACCTCTTGGACAACGCGGACCGCCATGCACCGCCCGGCACGACCATCACCGTGTCCGCCAGGGTGCTCGATCCTTCGACCGTCTCGGTGATCGTCACGGATTCGGGGCCAGGAGTTCCCGCCTCCGAGCGCGACTCGGTCTTCGAGAGCTTCGTACGTTTCGACACGGGTGGACGGGCTGGACTCGGTCTCGCCCTCGCGAAGACCTTCGTCGAGGCTCACGGTGGGCGCATCTGGGTCGAAGACGCGACTCTTGGGGGGGCAAGCTTCGTCTTCACTGTGCCGACAGCGCCCTCCCCTGAGAGTGCCAGCTGAAACGCCGAACGGTAGGGAACGTGTCGAAAATCCTCGTGATCGATGACGATCCCTCTCTCCTTCGGGCACTTCGCGTGGGACTTCAGGCTAAAGGCCACGTGGTCGTGACGGCCGTGACCGGCGAGCAAGGTATCTCCCAGGCCGCATTGAGCGACCCCGACGTGGTAGTGCTCGACCTGGGTCTTCCGGACATCGACGGCTTGTCCGTCTGCAAGAGGATCCGCCAATGGAGCGAGGTTCCGGTGGTAGTGCTCTCGGCCGCCGACGACGAAGAAAGAAAGGTCGCCGCCCTCGACATGGAGGCCGACGACTATGTGACCAAGCCTTTCGGGATGGGCGAGCTCGAGGCTCGGATACGCACCGCCGTTCGCCACCGCCATCGTGACCTCGGGGTCGAGGAACCGACACACATTTCGGTAGGTACCTTGAATCTCGACCTCGTCCACCACGAGGCGAGAAAAGACGGTCAGCTCCTCGAGCTCACTTCGAAGGAGTTCGACCTGCTCGCCTACCTCGCACACCATGCGGGCAAGACCTGCACCCACAAGATGATCCTCGAATCCGTCTGGGGGCGTTCCTACGGATCGGAGACCTCTTACCTCCACGCCTACATACACCGACTGCGTCAGAAACTGCGTGACGAGTCGGGCGCTCTAATCGTGAACTCTCCCGGCATCGGCTACATACTGACTGCACATCCCGGGGAAACCTGAGCGATAGTCCGATGCGAGCCCTCGTTCAACTCGAAGGGACGAAGTCCGTCTGGGTGCTCAGGTGGGAGATCCTCACGCGCTCTGGTCGGGATCGGCGTCCCACCACTGGCACCACCACTCTGCGCCCACGAGGATCCGGAGCTTCTGGTGCCAGCAGTACGAAATGTCCTTGTAGGACTCCAGGTAATAGCGGCAGTTCTCGCACTTCTCGTTGCCCGAGGGCTTGCCTTTGAGAACCGCGTTGTCGGCGAGGTGACGCAGCTCGATCGACAGCTTCTCGTCGATCTCCTTCGGTTCGGGTTCCGGAATCTCGTAGTCGCTCACCGACCCAAGGTATCGAACGTCGAGGAGGCCGAAAGACCCTGGGCAGGGGTGATGGTGCCAACTCCGCCCCGGGAGGTTCGGACGATGGTGGAAGCACCCCTCTGACGTCACTGGGCGCCTTCCTTGGCATCGCGAAGAGGCTGGGCGAGACTGGGCTCTGGAGGTCTAGTTGGGGGCTCTGGGGTTCGTATTACGCGCTGATCTTCGCCATCGGTGGCGCTCCTGGATCGCTCTTTCCGTCCTGGTCGCGCTCGTGGGCGGCCTTGTCCTGGCCGCCATGGCCGCGGGGCGTCGCACCGAGTCCGCGTTCCCCCGCTTCGTCGCGTCCCGCGGCTTCGACGTCGTCGTGTACGCGGTGCAACCGATAGCCGGATTGAACAGGTTGCCGGGCGTTACTGAAGTCCGGGACTCGCTGGGTCCCTTCACCGGTCAACCCACTTGTAATTGCACCCACCCGATCAACTCGACGGACTTCGGCCTCATCGGCCTCGCGCCCGGAAGCCGTCCGACATACAAGCTCATCTCGGGGAATATTCCCGACCCCCGGGCGTCGGATCAGGTCCTGGCGTCGTTCACGCTGCAGGAGGACTCGGGAGTCCACATAGGAAGCGTCATCCATGTTCCCCTCTACGCTGCATCCCAGGTCGAAGCCGTGAACAACGCGACCGGGGCTCCGCCCACCCCCGGAGGGCCTACCGTCACATTGAAGGTCGTGGGCATCGCGGCGAGCGAGTACGAGTTCCCTTCCGGAAATACTCCGAGCTACGACCTGTACACGACACCCGCCTTCCAGAAGAAGCTGGAGCCGAAAATTGCCGTTGGCTATGTGTACTTCGTCAACCTGCGCGACGGGGCGGCCGGTGTCCCTCGTTTCGTCGCCCAAGCGAGCGCTGCAAGTCCCGCTGGCTTCGGCGGGTCACAGAGCGAGGATGCTCTAGTCGAAGCTGTGGAAAGAGCAATCCACCCTCAAGCCGTCGGCTGGTGGGTTCTAGCCGGACTCTCCGCCTTTGTGGGGATCGCGGTCCTCGGTCAGGCGCTCTTCCGACAGAGCAATGCGGAGAGCGAGAGTTATCCGACCATCACCGCCCTCGGTGGAAGTCGACGCTTGCTCTTCGGCTTGGCGATGGCGCGCACGCTCGCCATCTCGCTCGTCGGGGGCCTCGGGGCCGTCCTCGTTGCCACGCTGCTCTCCCCAATCGCCCCTCTCGGCGAGGCGCGCACCGCTGAGGTGTCGACCGGGATCAACTTCGACGTCCCCGTCCTGACGATCGGCGCACTCGGGATCGTGGGGGTCGTGCTGTGTCTCGGAATCTGGCCGGCACTTCGGGCTTCGCGAACCTCGCGAACCGGGAACCGCGCCCGCACGTCGCGCCCTTCGGTCGTCGTAGCGCGGCTGGCAGCCCTCGGTGCACCGCCGAGCGCTGTAGTGGGAGTGCGTCACGCCCTCGAAAGCCGAAGTGGAGGATCCAGCGTTCCCGTCGGCAGCGCCATCGCCGGCACCATCCTCGCGATCACCGCCCTTTGCGGGACCGTGGTCTTCGGGGCGAGCTTGTCCCACCTGACGGCAACGCCGAAGCTCTACGGAACAGATTTCCAGCTCAATTTCAGCGACACGGCGGGGGGAAATGGCGGACCGAACGCTGCGCTCCTGGCGGAACTCCGACACGATCGCAACGTCACCGGTATCACAGAGGGCATCGCGGTCGAAGTTGCGGTGAACAACGCCGCCGTCGGTGCGATCGCGGCCACTGCTTTGAAAGGCCGGTTGCCCTTCTCGACCGTCAACGGTCATCTACCGAACGGCGATGGAGAGATCGGGCTTGGAGCAGCCACCATGCGCGAAGCGCACGCTTCTTTGGGCTCAGACGTCCACGTCACGTTCGTCCTTCCTTCAGGACAGAGACGGACCGTGGCGTTCCGTGTCGTCTCCACCGTCTCGTTGCCGGTCCTGGGCGGAGTCGTCGGTCTTGGCACGGGAGCGATGTTCACCCTTAAAGGCTACGAGGACGCGTTGTGCTCCTCCGAACCCCCGCAGTCCCCATGCCGAGCTGCGGTTACAAGTGGTCACGACGGGGGCGTTCTCGCGTCGATCACGAAGGGCCCCGAGCAGGCAGGGGAAGTGAACCACTACCTCGCGTCGTACCAGGCGATCGCCGCCTTACCAGTCACTCCGACCTCGCTCGTGAACTTCGGCGAGGCCGTGAACTTCCCGTTGATCTTCGGAGGCATCCTCGCCGTCTTCGGTATTGCAACACTCGTTCATCTTCTGATCGTGAGCGTGGCGCGCAGGAGACGAGAGATCGGGCTTCTGAAGGTCCTCGGATTCGTTAATCGCCAGGCAGGTGCCACCGTGGCGTGGCAGGCGACCACCTTTACGGGCATCGGCGTCATCGTCGGCATCCCGCTCGGCGTCATCGTCGGTGAAGCGGTGTGGCGGGCGTTCTCCTCGAACCTCGGTGCGGTGCCCGTCTCCATCGTGCCCGTTTCACTGATCACGGTCCTTGTGGCCGGCTCTGTCGTTGCGGGCAATCTGATCGCGCTGCTTCCAGCAGCTGCCGCCACTCGGTCTAAGCCCCAATCGCTGCTTCGGGCCCAATAGGGCTGAGCGACGTTCGATGAATCCCCCTTCGCGCTAACGGGTCGGATCGGCTTCGGCCGTCTCGGGTCCGGCTATCAGCTCGTACTCCGGGTTCAGTATCGCCAACGAGCCCTGCCATGCACCCACGGTTCCCTGGGCGACGAGCTTTACGCCCTGCTGCACACCCGGGATGCGGCGACGACCCTGGAACACCAGAAGAATCGCTCCCGTCGAGTCGATGAGGGTGCACTCGAGATTCGCTGTGGCAGCCCCCGTGGGGACTCGTATCGAACGCACCCTGCCCGCAACCCGGACGCGGTCGCGCCATTTCACTTCGGCGATCGGTGTCGTACCGGCGACCTGAGGAGTTAGGTCCGCCTCGTTCCGATGATCCGAACGCGGCCGGCGCGGAGCCACCCGCTCGATCGCACGGGGGCGCAGTCTCGACCCGCCGCCCGAGAGCTGGAAGGGGACGATCGTGGCGTTCGCGTGTGGGAGCTGGGATACCGCGGCAGCGATCCTGTCGGCGGTCTTGTCATGGAGGACCCGTCGCCATCCCGTCGCGAAGCCTCTTCTCGGCAGAAGGATCGAAAGCTCGGTGTCGCCCTGAGCGAGGATCTCTGCTGCGAGCTCCAGGGCTGCGCGCGCCAGTCTCCGGTCGGGACAATCCACGATCTCCAGCGGTAGAGCAGACAATCCGAGTCTGCTCCACTCCGATTCGAGCTTTTCGGATTCTCGAGGATCCACGGCGAAGTGCACGGCGCGCAGCTCGTCGGGCGTCAGCGTCCGGGCGTACTGCAGTGCCCTCGCCGTGGCGAGATCGAGTCTGTCGACCAAGACGATCACGACGTGACGGCGAAGCACCGGTACCTCGCACGCCTGTGCAGCTTCCACCTCGAGCTCCGTGGACTCCTTCGCATACTGGCGGTTCAAGCGCAGTAGCAACAGAAAGAGCACCGGTCCTGCAACCACGACCAACCAGGCACCTTCTACGAACTTGAAAATTGCGAAGATCAGAACCACAACCGCAGAGAGCACTGCAGCGGAGCCGTTTATCACCAGCCGAATCCGCCACCCCGGCTCGCGAAGAGTCCTGTGGTGCTTCACCATCCCCGCCCCCGCCATTGTGAAGCCAGTGAACACGCCGATCGCGTACAGCGCTACGAGTGCGGTGAGGTTCGCATTGGTGCCCACGACCAACGCGATGCCGACGATCGCCAGGACGACGATGCCGTTGGAGAAAGCGAGCCTGTGACCCCGTCTGGTCAACTGGCGCGGAAGGAACGAGTCTTCGGCGACGAAACTTGCAAGATAGGGAAAGCCGTTGAAGCTCGTGTTGCCGCCGGTGAAGAGGATGAGAATCGTCGCGATCAGGACCACGTCCCTGAGCGCTTCCCCGATGCCGTGGCGACCGAACACCCATCCTGTCACCTGCGCCACGACAGTGGGCGAGCCGGCGGTGTACGGAGCGGCGTGTGACCAGTGAGCCAGGAAGGTCACGCCGAGCACGAGGAAGCCCAGAACCGAGCTCATGATCACGAGGGTGACCCGCCCGTTACGAGCCTCAGGACGGCGGAACGCTCCGATCGAATTCGATATGGCTTCGAGGCCGGTGAGCGACGAACCACCGTTGGCGACGCCGCGCAGAATCGCTGTAATCGCGGCGAACTCGATCAATCCGCTGTGATGCCCGAAGGGGAGCATTCCTGCCTGACGGGTAATCTGCGCCGGGACGTCCCCGAGAACCTCTCTCAAGAGGCCGACGATCACCACCGATCCGAGTCCGAAGACGAACAAATAGGTGGGAAGTGCAAAGACCCGAGCGCCCTCCCGAAGCCCCCGGAGGTTGCCGTAACAGAGGATGACGATCACTGCGACAGTGATCGGGACGGTGTAGGGCGTGAGCCTCGGAATCAAAGACGTAAGCGCGTCGGTGCCCGCCGTACATTGCACCGCGACGGTGACGGTGTAATCGATCAGAAGGGCCACCGCAGCGATTTGCGCGATCCGCGGGCCGAAATTGTCGCGTGCAACCACGTACGACCCGCCCGCCTTGGTGTACACCTTTATGACTTCCAGGTACGACAGCGTCACGAATACCAGCACCCCCAGGATGACGAACGTGACGGGAAGCAGGAGTGAGAACGCGGCGATACCGAACCACGGCAGGAGCTGCGTGAGCATCTGCTCCGTGCCGTATGCGGAAGACGAGATCATGTCGGGGGCGAGCACACCCAGCCCCGCCAGCTTGCCGAGGCGCTCGGTTGCTTGACGCTCACTGGCGAGCGGCGGACCCAAAACGGCGTTCTTGAGGCGGTACCGCAGAGTCTCGGGCAGCTTGAGGGAGTCGGGACCAGGCAGGGCTTCAGGCACAAACCTGTGGTCGGGCTTCAGGCGTACCGTTTCGGAGGCTCTCCCCTCTCCGTCGTCGCCGGCGGTCTCGGCGTTCAGCCCTGCCCTTTCCATCGATTCACCTAAGCACGTTTTCGGGCAGCTCTAGTGACACCGAAGGGGTGCGGAGGGCCAAAGGGGCTCTCAGAGTGCGGCGGCCCCGGAAAGCTCGGAGATCCCCGGGGGAAGATCCGGGGAAGAATTGTCACAGCGGGTAAGGCCGTGTTGCATATGACCCCATGCACGTCGTGATAGTGGGTTGTGGCCGGGTGGGCTCCGGTCTCGCCGTCGAATTGGCCGATGGCGGTCACAGCGTCTCGATCATCGACAAATCACCCAAAGCGTTTCGCCGCCTCCCTCCCTCATGGAAAGGCGAGGCGGTCATAGGTTCCGGCTTCGATCGGCACGTGCTCGACCACGCGGGCGCAGGAAGGGCTGATGCACTCGCAGCGGTCACAAGCGGCGACAACTCGAACATTCTCACGGCCCGCATCGCGCGTGAGGCCTATTCGATACCGAACGTCGTAGCGCGGATTTACGACCCGAAGAGGGCGGAGATCTATCAGCGCCTCGGGATCCCCACCGTCGCGACCGTGACGTGGACGATCGACCAGGTGATCCGCAGGCTCATTCCCGATGCGATCGTCGGCGAGTGGTCCGACCCGAGCGGGTTGATGCTCCTGGTCGAGAGGCAGATCCCCGAGAGCTGGGCAGCCCGCAAGCTCGGAGACCTGGGCATGGCCGGAAAAGCCCGCCTGGTGGCCGTGACACGTTCCGGGGTGCCGCGTCTCGATGTGAAAGAACTCGTTGGTCAAGAGGGCGACGTCCTTCACATCGCCGTCCTGAAAGAGGCCTTGGCTGATCTCGAGCGCCTAATGCCTGGTTCGGAGCGCGACGGGGAGGCTCCTTGAAAGTCGCGATAGCGGGCGCGGGGAACGTCGGCACCTCGATCGCAATGGACCTCCACAAAAACGGCCACGAGGTTCTCCTATTGGAGAAAGACCCAGACCTCGTCGAGAGGCTGCGACCGCAGTTGGAGGTGCGAATCGTCGCAGCAGACGCGTGCGAAGTGAGCTCGTTGGTTAGTGCTGGGATGGCTGATGTCGACGTGGCTGTAGCCGCCACGGGAGACGACGAGGACAATCTCGTGATCTCACTCTTGTCGAAACAGGAATTCGCAGTTCCTCGGGTCCTGGCGCGGGTGAACAATCCCGACAACCAGTGGCTTTTCAACGAGTCCTGGGGGGTTGACATCCCGGTTTCCACTCCGCAGTTGATCACCGCCCTCGTGGAGGAGGCGGTCTCCGTCGGCTCGCTCGTTCGCCTTCTTCAATTCGGAGGAGGAAAAGCGAATCTCTTCGAAGTGACACTCGCCGAAGGCTCCCCCGCTGACGGTCGAGCCTTGTCTGACCTGGAACTGCCGCGCGACGCCACGGTCGTGGCCGTCGTGCGAAACGGTCGGCTCGTCGTGCCCCGAGGAGACACAGTTCTCAATGTTGGAGACGAGGTCCTCGCCCTCGTGGTCGGAGACGCAGAAGCAGAGGTCCGGCGGTTACTCGTGGAGGAATAACGCCTTTGGCTGACCCGGGAGGTGCGGATGGAGTTCGCCAACGCTGAACAAGCTGAGTTCTGGTCGAGCCGGGCCCCGTCCTGGCTGGAGATGGAAGACCACCTCGAACGGATCTCGGGCGTTCCGGGACGACTCGCCATGGATCGCCTTTCGTTACGAAGCCCACAGCGCGTTCTCGACCTCGGATGCGGAGGCGGACGGACAACGATGGAGCTCGCCGCTCGAGTCTCGCCGGAGGGTGATGCGCTGGGAGTAGATATCTCGGGCGAGATGGTCGCTGCAGCCGGCAGACGGTCGGAGCGTCAAGAGGTCGGCAACGTCGATTTCATTCAGGCCGACTTGCAAGTCCATGATCTCGGCGAGGAAAAGTTCGACGCCGCATACTCACGCTTCGGGATCATGTTCTTCGCTGATCCTGTCGTTGCGTTCACCAACGTTCGAAGAGCCCTTCGCCGCGGTGGAGAGCTCGCCTTCGTGTGTTGGCAGAACGTCTTCGAGAACGAGTGGATGCTCGTTCCCGGGATGGCTGCGATGTCGGTTCTCGGGCCTGTGCCGATGCCCGATCCGGAGGCGCCGGGACCGTTCTCGCTCGCCGACCCGGCACGCATCACGACGATCCTCGGAGATTCAGGATTCTCCGATGTGGAGGTTGTTCCTCGAAACGACTTCGTCACGGTCGACGAGAGCCTCGTTCCCCAGTTCGTGGAGACGAGCACCAGCGTGGGCGCGGTACGAGAAGCCCTCGTAGGGACGGACGAGGCGACCCGACAGGAAGTTCTGCGTGCCATCGACGAGTCATTTCGATCGCGCCTGCGAGACGGTAGGGCCCAGGTCACCCGGGCCTTTCATCTTGTGTCCGCAAAAGCCTGAGATGAAGCTCGGCAAGGTCGGAGTCTGGTGGAGCGGCTCCTGGAAAGTCGACGCAGGGACGCCACCTCACGCCCGGGATATCGAATCGCTCGGCTACGGGGCCATCTGGTCCTCTGGGGGCTTCAACCCCGGCTTATCGGGACGTTTCGGGCGTCTACTCGCAGAGACCGACCGCATCGCGGTCGCGAGCGGGATCGTCAATATCTGGAGAGCCTCACCCGAGGAGGTCACGAGCGCGACGCTGGACCTGGAGAGGAACTTCCCCGGGCGTTTCCTACTGGGGCTTGGCGTCAGCCACGCTCCTCTCATCGAGACTTACTCCCAGCCCTACGCCAACATGGTCCGGTACCTGGATGCGCTCGACGCGATGAGCCCGTCGGTCCCAAAAGACAGGCGCGTTCTCGCAGCTCTGCGTCCACGGATGCTCGAGCTCGCTGCGACACGAGCCGCGGGAGCCCATCCCTATTTCGTGCCGCTAGAGCACACGGCCTTCGCCCGCGTCCGCATGGGCGCAGGTCCGCTGCTGGCCCCGGAGGTCACGGTCGTTCTCGAGCGCGACGCGTCGAAGGCCCGCGGGCTCGCGCGCTCATTCGCATCGGGCTACCTCACGCTGCGGAACTATGTGGAGAATCTCCGTGATCTCGGTTACTCCGAGACGGACTTCGCAGGAGGTGGAAGCGACCGCCTTATCGACGCGGTCGTCGCGTGGGGAGACGTAGAGACCGTGTGTTCGCGAATCCGCAACCACCACGAGGCCGGAGCTGATCATGTCTGCGTCCAGGTGGTGTCCGCAGGATCGGATTTCCCGACGAGCGCCTACCGGGAGCTGGCCGCGGCATTGGTTGCCGGGCGGGGTTGAGGAGGTGGTCGGTGTCGAATTGCTGACCCTCGGGCACGGCACGTTGCCTCAGGAGGAGTTCGCCGATCTTGTCCGGCGCGCTGATCTCGAATTGCTGGTCGATGTGCGAACCGCTCCGGGTTCCCGCAGGCACCCGCACTTCGCCCGCGAGGCGATGGAAAGCTGGATTCCGGAGGCGGGGATCGCTTACCGCTGGGAACCGAGGCTCGGTGGCTGGCGCAAACCTCTTCCTGGTTCGCCGAACACAGCGCTGCGCAACGAATCGTTTCGCGGCTACGCAGACTACATGCGAAGTCCGCCTTTCTGGAATGCCCTCGACGAGGTGCTGGAGGAGGCTGCCCGGAGACGCACGGCGATCATGTGCTCGGAGTCGGTCTACTGGAGATGCCACCGTCGACTGGTATCCGATGCAGCGGTGCTCGGGCGCGACGTCGACGTCGTGCACCTTTCTCATGATGGTCGAACCTCGCCGCACCGCCTCACCGACGGAGTGCGCTCACAAGACGGACGACCCGTCTACGACGTCGGCGCTCCCCGGCCCCTACCGGACACGCAGGTCGCCGCACCGGAACTGTGAGGGGTTCCGCGGCGAGCATCCAAGCGCTTTGTCACTCGCGCCCGGCAAAGCGTTCTAGCAACCACCTGTGAACGTCCGGGATCCTTTCCATGAGGGTGAGGTGGCCGTCATCCTCGCTCAAGTTCGCTTCCGCGTTTGGAATCTGTCCGGACAACCACTCGCCGTGCCCAAAGGGCACGAAGCGGTCGTGTCGGCCGTGCCACAGGAGGACCGGTGAAGTGATCGAACCGAAGTCGAAACACCAGGGCCGGACGAAAGCGAACGAATCATCGATGTAACCGTCGGGGCTCGGGCGGAGCCCGAGATCCATGCTGTCGATGAGGAACCGGGCCAAGTCCCCGGTGGCCGCGCGGGCGTCGACGTCGGACAGAATCGTCGCCCACTGTTGAAGGAGGTCCTCCGGCTTGGCCTCGAGCAGCTCTTCGCGATCCCCGGCGGCCTTGCGCTCAAATGCCGCCGGATCCTCGAGGGACAGCTTCACGTCTTCGACATTCAGCTCGCCCATGCCGGCGAAATAGTCGAGTCCCGGGGCCCCGTACGGCGCGATCGATGCGAGCGATGCGGCCGCAACGACCAGGTCAGGGGCAGCTGCAGCGCAAGCAAGTGCATGCGGTCCACCGCCCGAGATGCCCCAAGTCAGGATGCGGTCGACGCCAAGTGCCTCGGCGATCGCCCGAACGTCTTGTGCAACGTCCGCAACTACGCGGCCGCGCTGGCGGGTCGAACCTCCGTAACCAGGCCGGTCATAGCCGACAAGGCGGATCCCTTTCTCCTCTGCATCGGCGACGTGGCGCGGGAACAGCAACCTCGAACCCGGGGTTCCGTGGTGGACCACGACGACCGGCCCGTCGGGATCTCCCGCTACTTCCAACTGCAGCTGCCGACCGCCGCGCAGCTCCAACGTCCGGTCCATTCGCCCCCCCTCGGGCTCTCGGGCGACGTCACCTCGCCGAACCCCCGCATACACCCAGACAGAGACTCTACCGAAGCAGGACTCCCTGCATCACTGACAGAGTGACGACGTGGCAAGCGAGGAGGGGGAGCTTCAGACCCCGCGGTTGATCCTCCGTCATTGGTGTGAAGAGGACCTGGAACCCTTCGCCGCGATCAACGCCGATCCGATGGTGATGCGATACCTGGGAGGTCGTGTCCTCACGAAACCGGAGTCTGACTCATTCGTCAAACGTGTCCGTCTCCACTTCGACGAACATGGCTTTGGTCTTTGGGCTGTCGAGGTGAAGCGCGCGGGCACGATGGTGGGATTCATCGGACTCGCTTATCCGCATTTCCTGCCCGAGATCATGCCAACGGTCGAGATCGGGTGGCGGCTGTCCAGAGAGTTCTGGGGAAGGGGTCTGGCGACCGAAGGCGCCGCCGAGTGCATGCGCTACGGCTTCGAATCGCTCGCGATCGACGCCCTCTGCAGCGTCCACGATCCGAGGAACGTCGCCTCGCGTCGCGTCATGGAGAAGCTCGGGATGACTTTCGAGCGGGACACCGCCAGGCCCGACGACGGCCGTCCCGTCCGGGTGTTCAAGATCACACGTGAAGAGTGGCGGGGGCGCTAGCGATCCCGTGGACACGGGCCTTCGCCTCGTACATCATCAGGTCAGCACGTTTTCAGCACCGCTTCGGCGGATTCGTCAGGCGCCCCGACGGCGAACCCTATGCTCGCGCTCGCGCCCCTACCGTCCGCCTCTATCTGTCCGATTGCTTCGCGCATTCGATCACTGACAGAGATTGCCGATCTTCGTCTGCGTCGGCGACGAACACGGCGAACTCGTCTCCTCCCATTCGGGCAACGACGTCACCCGAGCGCGCGGTACCGGCACATGCTCTGGCAACGCCTTTGAGGAGACGATCACCTGCGTCGTGGCCTCGCGTGTCGTTGACTGCCTTCAAGTTACCTCGACGTCGATCGAGAGCATCACGAACGGCCTACGGCCTCGTCTGAGCCTGACTGCTTCGTCGAACTCCCGGCGATTCGACAATCCCGTGAGGGGATCGGTTCTCGCTTGGATGACGAGCTTGGCCTCATGAGCTGCGACGCGGTCTCGGAGTCCGTGGATCGCGACGGAGAGCACGACCCCTAGCGCAGCCCACAGGATGAGCACTCGCACCAGCACGACGACGCCCGTGTGGTGCAACACAGAGATGACCAATAGAGAGGCGAGCATCGAAGCCACCGTCGCCGCCGAATCGAGCTTCGTAGCCCTGATCGCAACCGAGATCACCGGAACGAGCAGCACGATCGAGAGTCCCGAATGGGAGTCAGCCTGCGACAGGGTCAGGAGCGTCGCCGACACTATGTAGGCGTGAGGGACCGTTCGGAGGAGCCACTTCGGCTGGCGACCTGAAAGGGCCAAGAACGGGCCGAGAGATGCAACGAGCAACGCGAAGCTCAAGGCGAACAGCAAGGGGTCGCCGATCCCGGCTCGCTCACCGGAGCCTTATTGGCGCCCGCCGACGGGCTCCTAAGCCACCAAAACCTCAACTTCCAGTGCCGGGCCTGCGAACTCGGAACGGCTCTGTTCGCTGTTCCTGGTTAGGGTTTTGGACTGTGAGGAAGCTGTCTGAGATCGGCGGTAAACGGTTTCCGTTCCTGCGTTGGTCGGCTTGGCGGATGGCACTCGGTATGCGCCACCTGACCCGGAACTGGCAGGTGGGCGATGGACGCGAAGACGCCCTCGCCCGGTTCGTGATCGAGAGCACTGCGCCTGGAGATCTGGAAGCAGCGATCGCCGCCGTGGACCGCTTCTGCTACGAGCGCAGCGTCATGATGAACGTCGGGGACGAGAAGGGAACGATTCTCGACGCAGCCATCAAAAGGGCTCAGCCATCGCGACTCATGGAGCTGGGTACCTATTGCGGATACAGCGCCTTGCGTTCAATTCGAGCCATGCCGGCCGACGCACACCTCTACTGTGTCGAGTTCTCGCCTGACAACGCGCAGATCGCCACGACGATCATGAAGCATGTCGGGGTGGACGACCGTGCGACGGTGATCGTGGGTGCCATTGGCGACGGTCGAACCCCCGACATTCTCGAACAGGAGCACGGTTTTGGTCCGAACTGCCTCGACTTCGTATTCCTGGACCACGACAAAGCCGCGTACCTGCCCGACATTCAGCTGATCGTCGACCGTGGCTGGCTCAAACACGGGGCTCTGGCGGTGGCCGACAACGTGCGTGTACCAGGGGCACCCCAGTACCGGAAGTACATGCGGGAAGAAGAGGGTCGTAAATGGCGCACGATCGAGCACCGGACTCACGTCGAGTACCAGTCAATGATTCGGGACCTGGTGCTCGAGTCCGACTACCTCGGGAGCTGACCTTTTTCAGCAGGCCCAAGCTCGATGTTGCTACGGCACCGCTTGAACAATCAGAAGAGCGAGGTTGACGCTCCGACTTCCTGCATCGCCTGATCCATCGGAAGAGACGGAAGGACACGTACGCGGTTCCATTGGGGGAGCCGAGACTCCATAAGGAAGTTGTCGAGGCTCTCGGCACGGTCAGCCTCAACGATTACGACCGCGACGTGCTCCCTGCTCACAAATGGACCCGCAAGAATCTTCACCTGGTTCTGCTCGGCGAGCTTCGGGATCTGTGGACCGATTTCCAGCAACAGCGCTTTCGTCTTGGCGTTGCTGGTGGGACAGATCTCACCCGCGTGCTCGGCCAGAATGACGTAGTGCATGAGTTCCCCCTTCCTCAATGCTGCTGGTCCAGCAGTCTCGGTATCCCTCGAGGCGCTGTCAAGAGGTTCGCCGCGAGATACCTCCTGATCAGCCCTTGAAGCAGAGCCGGTGGCCCGACAGAGCCCTTACGTCGACATCGCGCAGGCACGTACTGGTTCGGGAGAGCTTCGCCATGCCGGTTCGGCTACCAGACAGACCGAGGCGCGCGAGAATCGCCGAGATGACCGAACGCCTGGAGGTACAGAGAGCGATCGCGGCCGAACCGGCGGCGATCTTCCGCGTGTTGAGCGATCCGCGCGGGCATGTCGCGATCGACAGCTCGGGGATGTTGATGGAAGCGAGCGGAGACCCGGTCGCCTCCGTGGGAGACAGCTTCGTCGTCCACATGGACCGCGAAGCTCTTGGCGACTACCCGCTCGGCTTGTACGACGTGACCGTGAAAATCGTGAAGCTGGAGCCCGATCGTGAGATCGCATGGACCGTTGAAGGTCAGCTCAACCTTGGACATGTCTACGGTTACAAGCTCGAGGCCTTCGAGGGAGGGACACTCGTAACCTCGTACTACGACTGGTCTGCAGTCGAGCAGAACTGGAAGGACGCTGCAATCTTCCCGGTAGTTCCGGAAGGGGCCCTGCGAGCGACGCTCGGGATCCTCTCGAGGACCGTGGCGCCCGGACGAGCCAGACCCGCCGTGCCCTAGTGGATCGCTGAAAGCCAGGACATCAAGTTGCTAGGAGCGCGCCTCATCGTTTCCTTGATCTACCGCCGGCCGCGATTCACGATGAGGGCCTTTGCTGTGCGCCGCGGCACCAGTTTCATCTCCTCTGGTAGCCGACACTGCGGGTACTGACTTCCGAAGGCTCTCGTATATCGATACTCCCTGGCTCACCAAGCCTGCCACGACCTGATTGACCCCTTCGGTCCCGTTAAGGATCGTCATACTCGAACCCGCTACACCTTTTGCGGCTTCACCGACAAGCGTCGGGAGCGCATCGATCAGCTTGTTGGCCGCGATCAGCGCTTGATTTCCGTCGCTTAGCGCGTCAGCACGGACATTGATCGCCTCGGCCTCCGCTGCTGCGACGGTGCGCTGCGCATAGGCATCTCCATCCGCCTCACGCTTCTTGGCCTCGGCATCCGCGGCTGCCCTCGTCTTTTGGGCGTCGGCTCCTGCTTCTGCCATCGTGCGTTGCCTGTTTGCTTCGGCTTCCGTGCTGAACTTCACGGTATCTCTATTAGCCTCCGCAAGGGTTCGCTGACGGAAAGCCTCAGCCTCCGTCTCCGCCTTCACCTTGTCCCGATCAGCGTCTGCAAGCGTCCTCGTCTTATAGGCCTCGGCATCAGCCGGCCGCCGCACCTCGGATTCCAGGCGCTTGTCGGTGAGCTGAGCTTGACGTTCGGCAAGCGCCGTCTGCTGCTCTGTGACCTCTTGCGATGCTGAAGCCTGTGCCAATGGACCAGCTTGAGCCGCGTTCGCTTTGGCTTGTTCGGTCTCGGCCTCAAAGCCCGCTTGCTTGATGGTCGTATCGCGTACGTATTGTGCCTTTAAAGCTGCCGCCTCCTGTTCTCGCTGAGTTGCTTCTTGGTCGGCCTGCGCCTGTGCAATCCGAGCATTCTTTTGCACCGCAGCCATGTGGGGTGCGGCGATGTTGTTTATGTACCCAGATGGGTCACCCACTTCTTGGATTTGAAATGCGTCGACAACGAGGCCGAGTTTCTCCATCTCGTCCGATGAGGCTGCCTTGACTTCCTGAGCCAGACTATTTCGATCGGTGATGATCTTTTCGACCGTGAGGCCGCCGACGATCGACCGCAGGTGGCCGGCGAGGATCTGACCTACAAGGGACTGCAGTTGGTCCTGCTGATCGAGGAATCGCCGAGCAGCATTGGCTATGGACTGGAAATCATCAGCAACCTTGAAGACCGCAACCGCCTGGACGGTCAGGGGTATTCCCTGACTGGTCACACAGTTCTCTTGGAGCTCGGCCTCATAGAGGTCGAGAGAAAGGATGCGCGCTCTCGAACGCCATGGTGCGACGAAGGTGCCATGACCCGTCACGATTCGGAACTGGGCGCCATCCACACGACCCTTGGCTCCCGATATGACTAGTGCTTGGTTTGGTTCTGGGATTCGGTAGAAAAACATGGCTGAACCTTTCGTCGCGAAAGATCAATATCCAGCAGCGGTAACGAGAACTGTACGAGGTCCTGTTTGCTCGACGACAACGATTCTTGCGTTCTTACTCAGAGATTCGCCACCTTGGGTGTATGCCGTGAAAGCTTCCGATCCGCCTCGAATGCTCAAGATGACTTCTCCCGCCCCGTCTGGCGGTATCGGAACCGACACACGTCCCACCATCCCGGTCGTATCGTCATCCATCATCGGCGTGATGCAATCCTTCTCTCATTACAACGCTCAAGTCGCTCGGCTCGATCCACTCAGGGCTGGGATCCGGGTGCCGTCGACGTTCTCGAGCTCGACTCCCAGCAGGCCCGCGACTGTCGGGGCGATGTCTGCCACGGCAACGGTGTCGGGAAAGCCGCCGCGGCGGACATCAGGACCCGTGGCGACCAAAAGCCCGCTTGGCCGGTGATCCCCGCTTCGTAGGTCTCGGCTCTCCCATCCGACCCTACCCGTGCGTGCCGAAGTGAGAGCAGCGATGGGGAATTCGTCGTTCCACTCGACGATCAGGTCGGGCAACTGCTGCAGATGTTCCCCTTCGTAGACGTCGCCGGCCCGCAGAACTCGGCGAACTGCAGGCTCTCCAGTATTCGCGTTTACCAATTCCCGGAGGCCAGCGGACAAAGACTCGCAATATTCGTCGTACTCCTCGCCACCGTGTACGAGGCCGTTCGGTTCGCGACCGACCAGGTTGACACGAATCGCACCGCTCGTATTGTTGTGGACGGCGAATGACCGGCGCGTAGCCAGTTTTGCCTCTTCGTTTGCGTGAGACAACGAGGGAAGTCGGTCACGAACCCTGCTGGCGGCACGACGCGCGGGCGCTGGAAGCCGGCGAGCTGAAGCGGCTGGAGACCACCTCCTCCAATGGCGTGCGATGGACTGCTCGTCGACGTCGAGACGCCGTAGAACCTCGTCCAAGAGATGGTTGCCGCTGTGATTGGGCCCCATGCCGTGACTGAGTAGCACGATGCAAACGGTTTCGCGATCGAGCTGTTCCAGGAGCTCCCCCAGAGCAGTGTCTATCTCGGCATAGACGATCTCGACCGGGTCGGCTCCCACGTTCGCACTGAATGACGCGTCGTGTGCCTCATGACTCGGATCGTGTATGTGCCAGCAATTGTGTCCAACGCAATGCGCTTCGCTGAAGACGTAGAAGAAGAGGTCCCAGTCGTCGCGTTCGAGGATCCAGGCAGCGATCTCTCGGCGGAGGCGCACGGCTTTCCTCAGGTTGTCGGAGAACCGAACCCAGTCCGACGGGGTGTCTCGTGGACCTCCGCAGTTCCACCCCACGGGATGCGTCCCGAAACGGGCCTCGAGCTCCGAGGCGAACGAAGGCGGCCAGGTCCCGAACTGCTGGTCCGCCGAGCAGCCTCCCCATCCCACCACATGAACACCGTTGATCCCACGGCTGACGCTGGAATGGGGCACGTCGATTACTGCAGTTCGCAAACCCGCACGGCTGAGTGTCTGCCAGAACGGCTCAGCCGCGAGCTGTGCCGGGTCGAAATACCGAGTGGTGTAGGTCCCTACCACGAGCTGGCGGTCCGAGTAACGACCGTGGCCGGCCGGGGACTTTCCGGTGAAGATCGATGGCCACACACCTCCGACGTACAGACCCGGAAGAGCCTCTATCTCCGACCTTGCTCCTTGTTCCAACATCGAAGCGAGATTGGGCATTCTGCCCGAGGCCGCCAGTCTCAACGCAAGGCTCGGCTCGCATGAGTCGAGCCCTAACACCATTACCCGGGTACTGGTCATGAGATGGCCTGAAGGAGCGCAGGTGACATTTTCATCAAGGTCCGCGTTGCGGCATCGGACCTGATCGTTAGCTTCTTCGGCACTGAGAGCGGACGACGGGATTCGAACCCGCGACCCTCACCTTGGCAAGGTGATGCTCTACCAACTGAGCCACGTCCGCGTGTAGCAGATCCTACCTCGGCCTTCTTGGCGTCTCAGGCCCAGTGCTGACCAGTCCGCTGGGAAGCTTTCAGCAGCTCGCAAAGGCTGTCTGTGAACAATTGAGCGACATGCCCGACCTCCGGAACGAGGCCGCGACAACCGAGCAGTCCCCCATAGACGGTCCCTGCGTAGCTCATGGCGGTCACGTTCAGACCGACTCCTTCGACGATCGGCCCGACCGGATATACGGCGACCATCCGCGATCCGGCGAACCACAGGGGATCCTCGGGTCCGGGGATGTTCGACACGATGACGTTGAACAGAGGCCGGAAGTGGTCGAAGACACGCAAGTTGCCAGCGAGACGTGCGAGGCGTGAGGACAGAGCAGGGAATGCGAGCTGGGCCCAGCCACCGATCACGTCGTCGGATAGCACCTGCGCCTGTCCCTTAGCGAGGCGCGTGCTCTCGGCGATCAGCCGTAAACGCTCCACCGGATCGGCGACCGACGTGGCGAGTGACACGAGCATTGCCGACACCTTGTTGCCGATTGCATCGACACGTTCGACCGGCTCGACGGGCTCTCCCCCGTCTTCGCCGCTTCGGGCATCGCGACCGGCGTCGCCCTTGCGACCCGAGACTGGGACCATCGCGATCAAAGGGTCGCCGAGCCTCTCACCCCGCTCGATCAGGAGTCTTCGGAGCGCACCCGACACAGCAGCGAGAAGGACATCGTTCACGGTCCCGCCGAAGTTGCTCTTCACGCTCCGAAGATCGTCCAGTGGTGCCTGCACGAACGCGATCCGCCGTTGGGAGGAGATCGTTCCGTTCAGCGAGGTTCTCGGTGCTCGGAACGGCGCGGGTGGCGGCTCCATCTCATCCTCTTCGCGCAGGCGCCGGTTGCGCTCTGCGAGCTGACGCATCGCGCCGACGGTCTTCTTCAATGAATCGACGGAACGCTCCGGGTGCCGCAGCCACGACGAGAGTCCCCCCACCATGAGCTCGGCATCGCTCGGGAGCTGAGCGCGGCGTGGTCGCGGCTGGAACGAGGTTGGTTCGAACGAGGCTCGCTGCGGGTCCACATCCAGGAACGCCGCCATCACCTCCGCCCCGGAGACACCGTCGATCAGCGCGTGATGGAGCTTCGGGACGACCGCCACATGACCCGACTCCAGGCCTTCCACCACGTGCATCTCCCAGAGGGGTCTCGTCGAATCGAGCGGACGGGCGACCAGTTCCGACACGAGGGAGGCGAGCTCGGCGGGCCCGCCCGGCGCGGGAAGGCTCCACCGATGCAGGTGGGAATCGAGATCGAAGTCGGGGTCCTCCACCCACACGGGGTGGTTGATTCCGAACGGGACCCTGAGCGCTCGCTCTTTGAGCGACGGAACGAGGTGCATCCTGTCAGAGACGAGCAGCCGCACCTGATCGAAAAAGGGAACCTCCGCGGGCTCGTCCCGAGGTTCGAAAACCATGACGGCACAGACATGCATGTGCATCGCCGGTGTCTCCATCGCGAGGAAGGAAGCATCCATTCCGTTCATCCGTCGCACCTGGCGGTTCCTTCCTACCGGCCCGTATGCCCGAAGCCGCCTAAGCCCCTCGAGCTGCCGGGAAGTTCGTCACCCTGCACGAATTTCACTTCCTCCACCGATTGAATGACCAACTGGGCGATTCTGTCGCCACGCCTCACCTCGTAGGAGCTCTGCGGGTCCGTGTTCACCAGCAAGACTCGCAGCTCGTCGCGATAGCCCGAGTCGATCAAGCCCGGTGTGTTCAGGCACGTGACGCCGTGACGCAGAGCGAGCCCGCTTCGCGGTTGCACGAATCCTGCATAACCCCGAGGAATCGCGATCGCCACACCCGTGGGCACCAGGGCGCGCCCGCCTCCAGGTGCCAGCGTTGCCGCTTCACGGGCGTAGAGGTCGGCGCCCGCATCGCCTTCATGCGCGTACGAGGGAACGGGGAGCTCCGGGTCGATCTTCACGAGGGGCACCTCGAGCACCGCCCGACGATACTGCCGAGGTCTCCTCGCAGGTGCTTTCCCTTCGGCCCCGAAGGAATGGGCCTATAGCATCGCTTGAATGCTCGTCTGGATGGACCTAGAGATGACAGGTCTCGACCCGGAGCGTCACACGATCGTCGAGATCGCGACGCTCGTGACCGACGATTCGCTGAACATCGTCGCGGAAGGTCCGGACCTCGTGATCCACGCCGACGAGACGCAGCTCGCAGCGATGGAGCCGGTCGTGCGGGAGATGCACACGCGCTCAGGCCTCCTTGCAGCGATCCAGGCATCGGAGGTCTCGCTCGAGGACGCTGCGCGTGGCAGCCTGGACTTCATAAAGGCTCACGTGTCCGAGGCCAGAAAGGTTCCCCTCTGCGGGAACTCGATCGGCACCGACCGCCGTTTTCTCGCGGCCTACATGCCGGAGATAGAAGACTGGCTGCACTACCGGTCGGTCGACGTCTCGACGGTGAAGGAACTCTGTCGGCGCTGGTATCCCGAGGCTTTGTCAGGGGCCCCCTCCAAGAAGACGACCCATCGCGCCCTCGACGACATCCGCGAATCCGTACAGGAGCTCGCTTATTACCGCCAGGCGATCTTCGCTCAGAAGACCTCTGCCGAGAGACCGACGCCCGCCACCGAGTCGGCGACCACCCCCGAGCGGTCGGCGACCACCCCAGAGCCCAATCCGTCCTGAAGCGAGCAGAAAGAAAGAGGAAAAGCCGATGGAGATGCGAACGCTCGGCAAGACCGGGATCAAGGTCTCACCGATCTGTCTCGGGGCGATGATGCTCGGAAGTTGGGGGAACCCCGACCACGAGGAATCGATACGCATCATCCACGCTGCCCTCGACTCCGGCATCAACTTCGTCGACACGGCCGACGTCTACTCCTCGGGGGAGTCCGAAGAAATCGTCGGCAAGGCGCTGTCGGGAGGCAGGCGCGACGGCGTCGTGCTCGCCACGAAGTTCCACGCGCCGATGGGCGCCGACCCGAACATGGCGGGCAACTCGAGGCGTTGGATCGTCCGCGAGGTCGAGAACAGCCTGCGGCGGCTCAGGACCGACTGGATCGACCTCTACCAGGTCCACCGCCCGGACCCGTCTTGCGACATCGATGACACGCTCGGGGCGCTTTCGGATCTGGTCCACCAGGGAAAGGTCCGCGTCATCGGTTCCTCGACCTTTCCGGCCGAGCAGATCGTGGAGGCGCAGTGGACGGCGGAGCGACGCGGCCGGGAGCGCTTCCAATGCGAGCAGCCGCCGTATTCGATCTTCGCCCGCGGTGTCGAAGCCGCCGTGCTACCGACCTGCGCGCGCTACGGGATGGGGGTGATCGTCTGGAGCCCGCTCAACGGTGGGTGGCTCACCGGTCGCTACCGCCAGGGCTCCCCCATGCCCGAGGGCGGCCGGGCGAGCCGTATCCCGGCAAGGTTCGACACTGCCCGTCGCTCGGTCCAGGCGAAGCTGGCGGCCGTAGAGGACCTTTCGCAACTGGCGGGCAAGGTCGGCGCTCCCCTCACCCACCTCGCCGTTGCGTTCGTGCTCGCCCACCCCGCCGTCACCTCCGCGATCGTCGGGCCGCGGACGATGGAGCACCTTCTCGGCGTCCTCGGGGCCACCGACGTCACCCTCTCGGACGAGGTTCTCGACCAGATCGACGAGGTAGTCGCCCCAGGAAGGAACGTCGACAAGAGTGACGCCGGTTGGACCCCACCGGCCCTCGAGAAGCCTTGGTTGCGCAGGCGCCCCGTTGCGGCTCGCTCCGGGGCGGGCACCGGTGCTGAGGCACACTCCTAGCCTTGTCGGATACGACACCGATGACGCTCGAGGACGCGACCCGGCAGCTCGTCGCGCCCGGCCAGATGTTCGAGCTCGGCGAGACGGTCATTCGCGGGGTGCAGACGAGGGTTTGGAAGAACTGCCCCTCTGACCTGCGCGTGGTCCTCGAGCTCTCGAGAGGGCACGGGGAGAAGGACTTCATCGTCTACGAGGACGAGCGGACGACCTTCGAAGGGCACTTCCGTTCCGCGGCCTCGTTTGCGCACACGCTCAGGGACCGCTTCGGGATCACGAAAGGCGAGCGCGTCGCGATCGCGATGCGCAACCTACCCGAGTGGGCGGTGTCGTTCTGGGCCGGGGCGGCTACCGGGGCGATACTGGTGCCGTTGAACGCTTGGTGGACGAGCGCGGAGCTTCGCTTCGGCCTCGACGACTCCGAGAGCACGGTCGCCGTGGTCGACACGGCGCGCTTCGAGAGCATTCGGCCGCACCTCGCGGACCTCCGACACCTCCGAGGCGTGGTCGTTACGAGCGAGGACCGCCACGCCATCCCCCCGGTCCCCGACTCCCCGGTGCCCGTCGTCTCCTTCGCCGAGCTGGTCGGCGACCCCGCGCCCGACATCGCCCTACCCGACGTCGTGATCGACCCGGACGACGACCTCACGATCTTCTACACGTCGGGTACTACGGGAGTTCCGAAGGGAGCCGTCGGGACGCACCGCAACATGTGCACGAACCTCATGAGCCTCTACTTCGTGAACGCGAGAGCGACGCTTCGTGGGTCGAGCCTTGCCGGAGACGACCAAAGCGGCGGGGAGACTGCGGCTCAGAATCCCCCGAGTACCCAAGGCTCGTACCTGCTCTCGGTCCCCCTCTTCCATGCGACGGGATGTCATTCGATCCTCGTCGCGAACACCGCAGCGGGCAACAAGCTCGTCATGATGCACCACTGGGACCCCGAACGCGCGCTCGAGCTGATCGAACGCGAGAAGATCACGACGTTCGGAGGCGTCCCCGCGATGGTGATGCAGGTGATCGATTCCCCCGACTTCGAAAAGCGCGACACCTCATCGGTGCGCGCCGTCGCCTACGGAGGTGCGCCCGCCCCTCCCGACCTCGTTCGCCGCATCAAACAGCATTTCCCGGTGAGCGCCCCGTCGAACGGTTACGGCCTCACCGAGACCTCGTCGGTCACGACCATGAACAGCGGCGACGACTACGTGCGGAAGCCCGAGAGCGTGGGCCCCCCGGTACCGGTGTGCGAGGTCGCCATCGTCCCCGAGGATCACGGGGGCGACGAGCCGGGCTCCGATCTCCCCGCCGGCCCGGAAGTCCTCGGTGAGATCTGGGTCAAAGGGCCGAACGTCGTCCGTGGCTACTGGGGCCGTCCGCAAGAGACGACTGCGACGTTCACGAAAGGCTGGTTGCACACCGGTGACATAGGGCGTCTCGACGACGAGGGTTTCGTCTACGTCGTCGACCGCGCCAAGGACATGGTGATCCGCGGCGGTGAGAACGTCTACTCGGTGGAGGTCGAAGCCGCACTATTCGAGCATCCGGCGGTCGCCGACGCGGCCGTGATCGGCGTCCCGCATCCCGTGCTCGGCGAAGAGGTGGGTGCCGCGATCGTCCTGCGCAGCGGGACGAAGCTGAGCGCCGAGGAGCTCGCGCGACATGCCCGTGAGCGTCTCGCCGGCTTCATGGTCCCGACGCACATCTGGTTCCTGTCCGAGCCCCTCCCGCGAAACCCGCAAGGCAAGGTGTTGAAGCGCGACCTTCGCGACAAGCTGATCGGATCCTCCGGGGAGGGGACGGGAAGCTAGAGCCACCTCCCACCACGGCGACGGCCGTAGTAGGGCTCTGGCAAGGATCCCGTCCCGACGGAGGTGCCCGGTCCCGCTGCAGGGGGCGGCGGCGGCCCCCCGACGTAGTGATGCCCGTACCAGCCCCAGCGCCGGTGGGACCTGCGCCAGAAGATGAAGAAGCCAACGCCGAACAACAGCCACGGGAAGTGCCAAGGCCACATCATCGAGCTCACGGCGGCGGTGAAGAGGAAGACCGCGACGAGAAGCAGCACGAAGTGTCCCTTCCGTCTGCGCTTCACGAGCTCGGGCGGAGGCGGCAACACGTCCGGCGGCAGGTCGACGAGCAGGCCCGCGAGGTCACCCCGGGTCTTGGCGGACATCGCACGCTGGAGCCTGTCGTTGAACTCGGTCTCGTCGAGTCGTCCGTCGGAGTAGTTCTTGGATAGCGACTCGGCGACCTCGGAGCGCTCGGCGTCGGAGACCCGCATGTCGGCGTTCGGGACGTCGGCCCGGCTCCGGGCGAACCAGGGCGACCACGGAGGTATGTAGCCGGCCATCAGGCAGCGCTCCTGCGGTAGTCGTGGTGCCGATCGAGCCACTCCTCGGCGATCGAGACCCGCGCGTCCTCCTCCGGTATGAGGAGCCACGCCGCGAGGTACGCGGGGATGCCCATGCCGCCGAGCAGCGTGAGGACCACCGCTGCGATCCGCACCACCGCGACGTCCACGTCGAAGTACTCCGCGACGCCGGCCGCCACACCTGCGACGATTCGTCCGTGCAGCGGCCTGCGAAGCGGGAGGGAGAGCCTCCCGCCTGCGTTGTAGGGCCGGACCGTCGGTATTTCGGTCCTGTCCTCTGCCCTGTCCTCTGCCCTGTCCTCTGTGCTGTTCTCTGTCGTGTTCTCGGTCATGTGACCATGATCCGCCCACCCGGCCAACCTGAGAATCGGGAAGCACCCTGGTTCCCCCCTGAGCACGGGCCCCCGGATGAGGGTTGCCCCTGATGGTCAGGGCGCCTGGCCGGTGGGATCATCGATGCATAGAGAGTCACCGGCACTTCCACCATCACCTGTGGCGCGTCGCCCGCAGCGGCGGGCCGCTCCGCCGCAGCCGCGACGGCCGCATGCTCGGTGGGGTTGCGGCCGGGATCTCGAGGAAGTGCGGCATAGACCCGAACGTGGTGCGCCTGGCGTTCGTGCTCGGGTCTCTCGCGAGCGGCTTCGGTGTGGCGGTGTACGTGATCGCCTGGGTGCTCCTGCCCACAGAGGGCGAGACGACGAGGATCGCCACGAAGGTTCTCGGCGACTGGCGCGG
Organism: uncultured Acidimicrobiaceae bacterium; assembly: GCA_963737015.1. Taxonomy (GTDB): domain Bacteria; phylum Actinomycetota; class Acidimicrobiia; order Acidimicrobiales; family UBA8190; genus CAVTQZ01. The sequence continues at coordinate 1,417,322 of CAVTQZ010000001.1, forward strand.
CATCGCCGCTGCACTTTCGTTCATACCCGTCCTCGTCGTCGCGCTCGCGCTCGGTGCTGCCCTCCACGTCCCCTGGGTGGGCACGATGGCGACTCCCCTGTGCATAGCGGCGGGCGGCTTCGTCCTCGTCTGGCGCAACGTCGACGACGACGAACGCTCCGTCATGGAACGTGCGATGCGGCCCCTCGTGCGGCTCGGCCTCACCGGCAGGGGATCGTGGCGATGGCTCGTCCTGCGGGTGCTCCTCGGCGCCATGATGGTGGGTGGCGGTGTCGCCGCTCTCACGCTCGGTCCGAACCGGGCGGTCTTCCGCCCGCTCGCCGGGGTGTTCCTTGTCGTAGCGGGTGCCGTCGTGGTGTTCGGTCCGTGGTGGTTGCACGTGGGCCGCGCTCTCGTGGACGAGAGGCAGGCGAGGGCGCGTGCCGAGGAGAGATCCGAGATGGCGGCGCGCGTCCACGACTCGGTGCTGCAGACGCTCGCGCTGATCCAGCGCCGGGCGGAACAGCCGCAACAAGTCGTGAAGCTCGCCCGTGCGCAGGAGAGGGAGCTTCGCTCATGGCTCTTCGAAGGCCGGGTCCCGGGGACCCCGGACGCGAGCGGCGACGACACGACGCTCGCGACGGCGATCGCCCGCGTCCAGCGCGACGTCGAGGACCTGCACGAGGTACCCGTCGAGGCGGTGGTGGTCGGTGACTGCGAGATGGACGACGGGATCCGGGCCCTCGTCGAGGCTGGACGCGAAGCGACGGTGAACGCCGCCAAGTGGTCCGGCGCTGCGGTGGTCTCCCTCTTCGTCGAGGCGGAGCCCGACGAGGTCTCGATGTTCGTGCGCGACCGCGGGATCGGCTTCTTGAAGGAGGACGTCGGCGCGGACCGCCGGGGGGTCGCCGAGTCGATCTACGGCCGCATGGCGCGCCACGGCGGGAAGGCGGACCTGAGGAGCACCCCCGGCGTGGGCACCGAGGTTGTCCTGACCATGCCGAGGCGCCGAGGAGCACCCGAGCGCGAGGCGGCCTCGACGAGGCAGGGCCCGATATGACCGAGACGATGTCGAAGCGCCCGAGGGTCTTCCTCGTGGACGACCACGGGCTCTTCCGCGCGGGGGTACGCGCCGAGCTCGGGGACTCCGTGCAGGTGGTCGGCGAGGCCGATGACGTGGAGCCCGCCATCGAGCTCATCTCGGAGAGAGTCCCGGACGTCGTCCTCCTCGACGTCCATCTCCCTGGCGGCGGAGGTCAGCTCGTCGTCGAGGCGGTCAAGTCGCGTCATCCGGGGGTGCGGTTCCTCGCGCTCTCGGTCTCCGACGCTCCAGAAGACGTGATCGCCGTCATTCGAGCCGGCGCGCGCGGGTACGTCACCAAGACCATCTCGGGGCCGGAGCTAGTTGACGCCGTCCGCCGCGTCGCCGCCGACGACGCGGTCTTCTCGCCCAGGCTCGCCGGTTTCGTTCTCGACGCGTTCGCGTCGCTCCCCCCGGAGGTCGTACCCGCGTCGTTCGACCCCGAGCTCGACCAGCTCTCGGGACGCGAGCGCGAGGTCTTGCGACTGATCGCGCGCGGTTACACCTACAAGGAGATCGGGCGCGAGTTGTCGATCTCGGTCAAGACCGTCGAGTCACACGTGTCCGCGGTGCTCCGCAAGCTGCAGCTGTCGAGCCGGCACCAGCTCACGCGCTGGGCGACCGAGCGGCGTCTCGTCTGAGCGCCTGCTACCTGTTCGGCTGGGGCGTGACCCGCAGGTAGGGCTTCAGCTTCTTGAAACCCTTCGGGAACTTGCGCTCTGCATCCTCGTCCGAAAGGGCGGGAACGACGATCACGTCCTCGCCGTCGCGCCAGTTGACCGGCGTCGCGACCTGGTAGTCCAACGTGAGCTGAAGCGAGTCGAGCACCCTGAGGACCTCGTCCACGTTGCGGCCGGTCGAGGCCGGGTAGGTGATGATGAGCTTCACCTTCTTGTCCGGCCCGATGATGAACACGGAGCGGACGGTCAAGGTGTCGTTGGCGTTCGGGTGGATCATGTCGTAGAGGTCGGCCACCTTGCGGTCGGGGTCCCCGACCACGGGGAAGTTCACCGCCTGGCCCTGGGTCTCCTCGATGTCCTTGTCCCACTCCTTGTGGGACTCGACCGGGTCCACCGACAGCCCGATCAACTTGGTGTCGCGTTTGTCGAACTCCCCCTTGGCCTTCGCGAATGCGGCGAGCTCGGTCGTGCAGACCGGGGTGAAGTCCTTCGGGTGCGAGAACAGGATCCCCCACGAGTCGCCGAGCCACTCGTGGAAGTTGATCGTGCCCTCTGTGGTGTCGGCGGTGAAGTCGGGGGCGGTGTCGCCCAGGCGTACTGGCATTTCTCCTCCTGAGTGGGCTCGCGGCGTTCGGATTGTGGCGTCGCGTGGGAGTGTACCGACCGGACGTCCAATTGTCGACCCGATAGGTCAGCTTTTGTTGTCTGGGAAGATGCCGCACGTGCCCGAGCCGGCCGTAGAGGTGAACCGGGACGGCGAAGTCGGGGTCGTGACCATCCGCCGGCCCGAGCGGCGCAACGCCGTCGACTCCGCCACCGCCGCCATGCTGCTCGAGGCCTTCGAGCGGATCGACGCCGACGAAGCGCTCTCGGTCGGCGTTCTCACCGGTGCCGGCGGCACCTTCTGCGCCGGTGCGGACCTGAAGGCCCTCGCCGAGGGGGACCGTCGCCCCGTTCGCGACGAGGGGCCAGGGCCGATGGGGCCCACGCGCCTCGAGATGTCCAAGCCCGTGGTGGCGGCGATCGAGGGCCACGCGGTGGCGGGAGGGCTCGAGCTCGCCCTTTGGTGCGACCTCCGGGTCGCCGCCACGAACGCCGTGCTCGGCGTGTACTGCCGGAGATTCGGTGTGCCGCTCGTCGACGGCGGGACGGTGCGGCTCCCCCGGCTGATCGGCCAGAGCCGGGCGCTAGACCTCGTCCTCACAGGACGTGGGGTGTCGGGGCCCGAGGCCCTCGCCATGGGCCTCGTCCACCGGCTCGCTGCGCCCGGGCGCGCCCTCGAAGCAGCTCTGGAGCTCGCCCACGAGTTGGCCGGCTTCCCGCAGACCTGCATGCGAAACGACCGCGCCTCGCTCCTCGCGCAGTGGGGCTCGGACGAGCACGACGCCCTCGTGACCGAGGCGCGCCTCGGCCGGGCGACGGTGGACAGCGGCGAGAGCGCCGAGGGGGCGAAGCACTTCGCCTCGGGGGCGGGCCGCCACGGGGAGTTCGGCGACAAGCGGTGACCGACGAGCCCCGGCCTCAGGTCGCGGCCTTCGACTTCGATGGCACGTTGACGAACGGCGGAAGCGTGTGGCCGTTCCTCGTGGAGTTGGTCGGCCGGGCCCGGGTTGCCGACGCCGCGGCGCGCGTCTCGCCACAGCTCCTTCAGGCGGCCCTCCTCGACGCGCACCACGCCGACGACGCGAAGGAGGAACTGTTCCGCAGAACCTTGGCCGGCTTGGACGCGGCCGATGCCGCGGCCACCGCAAGTGCGTTCGGAGTGAGGCACTACGTACGCCACGCCCGGGCCGACGTGCGCGAGCGCCTCGAGCGTCACAGGGCCGAGGGGCACCTGCTCGTAATCGTCTCCGCCTCACCGGGCATGTACGTGAGCGCGGTTGCGGAGCACCTCGGCATCGGAGGGGTGGTTGCGACGAGCCTCGCGGTTGGTGACGACGGCCGTCTCACCGGCTCCTTCGACGGAGGCAACTGCCGCGGGCAGAGGAAGCTCGACGGGCTCATGAACTGGATGGAATCCTCGCTGCGCGCGGGACACGCCGGTGAAGGTGCCTCCGGCGCGCGACCGGACACTTCTTCACCGCGACCGTTCTTGTGGGCGTACGGCAACAGCCGCGGCGACGCTCAGGTGCTCGCCCGCGCGGATGTCGGGATCGACGCGGGCAGGCTCGGCCGGCTCGGGACCCTGAGGAGCTTCACACGCCTGAAGGACGCCCCCGCGCCCTGACGCATGCTCTACAAGGCTTACCAGTAGCGGCGGAGCCGGCGGTAAAGACGCGGTGCGAGCGCCCTGAAGACCTCGGCGACGTCGATCAGGGGCGACGCGCTGATCGATAGCGAGCTCGAACCGAGGCGCCGCAGGACGACACGCGACACCTGCTCTTCTGTTCGCCTTGTGAACCATGGCGGGCGGCGCAGCCCACGCTCGATCGCCGCGAGCCCCATCGGCGTCGGCATCCATGCCGGATACACGACGTGCATTCGCACCCCGCGCCGAGCCACTCGAAAGCTCACGCTCTCGGTGAAAGCGGAGAGCGCTGCCTTCGAAGCCGGGTACGCCCCAGGGCCGGGGGCGGGCAGCCGGCCACCGTCGGAGGAGACGTTCGCCACTGTACCGGCGCCGCGCTCGATCATCCCCGGCAACACCGCGAGCGTGCCGGCCACGGCGGCGAAGAAGTTCACGGCAAAGGTCTGCTCGAAGTCGGCGACCGAGATGTCGGCGAGCCTCACGCCCGGGTCGTAGGCGGCGTTGTTGATCAGCAGATCGATACGCCCGTATTCGGTCTCGACGTCGCGGAGCAGTGCGCTCCAGGCTTGTGTGTCCGAGACGTCGCACGGGTACGCCCGCGAGCGCTTCGAGTGCGCGCGCAGGTCCATCTCGAGCTTCTCCAGCAGGTCGGTCCGGCGGGCAACCGCGACAACCGTCGCGCCGGCCCGTGCGAGATCCATCGACAGCTGACGGCCGAGGCCCGAAGATGCACCCGAGACGACTGCGACCCTGTCTTCGTAGCGGCCCCCGTACAGCGCAGTGGCGTCGGCGCCGCTCAACCCGGCACCGTCGCGGCACCGACGACGCTGCCGGCGTAGTGCGGGACGGTCCCGGCGACGTCACCGAACTGCGGGGCATCACCGAAGGGAAGCGCGCGGCCGTTTCGGGTCACGATCAGGTAGCCGTTGCCTGTCTCGGTCGGCACGACCGCGGCGGCGCTGCCGGGGGCTCCGATCTGAGGCAGCGAACCGTAGTAAGCGGCGTCTCCGAAGGTGAAGATCCCGCCGTCCGCGCCCACGAGCCAGTAACCGCCGCCGTCGGGGGTCGCTGCCATCCCCACGATCGGTTGTGCGAGGTGGGTACCGGGCGGAAGGACACCCGGCACCGAGCCGTGGAACGCTGCGTCTCCGAAGCTGAAGATCCCGCCGTCCGCGCCCACCATCCAGTAACCACCGCCGTCGGGGGTGGCGGCCATTCCGACTACGGGTTGCACGAGACGCGTACCAGGCGCGAGAACGCCCGGCACCGATCCGTGGAACGCCGCGTCGCCGAAGCTGAAGATGCCGCCGTCTGCCGCATCCATCCAGTAGCCACCGGCGTCGGCGGTCGCGGCCATTCCGACCACGGGCTGGACGAGATGCGTACCAGGCGGAAGGACACCCGGCACCGAGCCGTGGAACGCGGCGTCGCCGAAGCTGAAGATGCCGCCGTCTGCTGCGTCCATCCAGTAACCCTTGCGATCCGAGGTCGCAGCCATACCGACCACGGGTTGTGCGAGCTTCGTCCCCGGCGCCAGCGCTCCGGGCACCGAACCGTAGAAGGCCGCGTTCCCGAAGCTGAATATCCCGCCGTCAGCCGCCGCCAGCCAGTATCCGCCGACACCACCGCTCGGCTGGCTCTCGACCTCGAACCAGTCACTGATCGCGTAACCGTCGAGCCCGTAATTGGCGAAGTCGGAGGCGAATTGGTCACCGGTCAGGTTGACCGTGGCGGAGCTCCCCACGAGCGACATCTCGAGGACTCTGCCGCCGAAGTCGCCGTCGGCGTTTCGCTGTGTCACGTCCACCGACTGCAACGTCGCGAGCTGAGGGAACTGCGAGGTGACGGCCGAGACCGGAATCGACACCTGGTACTGGTGGTAAGGGTTGCAGACTCCGTCCGCGCATACCGAGTCCCCGGAGTCCGCTACGGCATTGAAGGTCCCCGGCGCGCTGTACCCGCCGGAAGACGCCGAGTACTCGGTCCTCGCCACGGAACCGTTCGGCATCAACACGACCTGTCCGCCTCCGCTGCCATTGCCGGCGGGCACCTCGGTGTCGAGCACCGCATCGTCGGTCGTGGCGTTCTCGTCGGCGGTCCCCGGATAGCTCTGACACGCGGTGGAGTCGCAGGTGTCGGCGTAGCCGCCGTAGGCGCCTGGACCGCTCGCCGCATAAGAGCGTGTCGCCACCACCTGCGCCTCGGTCTGCTGGAACCCCCACGGTTCGTTCTGCGGCGCGCCCGAGGTCGACCCGATGGTGCCCCAACTGGCGGGGGACTCAGCCGGCGCGGAGTCCGCCACGTACCAGTCGAGCGGCAGCACGTTCACCGTGCGATCCTGGCCGAGCGAGTTCTGTGTCGCTTCGACGTCCCCGCGCAACTGCTCGTTACCGGTGGCCCGGCAGAGGAGCAGGGCCTTCTTCGAAAGTGTGCCGTCGTCGGGGAAAGGCTCGCCGACACCGGGGGCCGCGACAGGGTCGCTCGTGACGGAGCTCGGGCTCGCCGGCCATGGCCCACCGCAACCACCGCTCACGTACACGTTGGCGCTCGACGCGCTCTCAGGCACGATCTCGGCGGCCTGCCCCGCACCCACCTGCGTCGTCCCCACGGTGAACGGGCTCTGCGAAGTGACGATCGGGAAGTTTCCGTCGTTCCACGTGAGGTCGACCTTCACGTCCGAGGCCTCGGGGTTGGAGGCGGGCAGGGTGCCGATCGTCGTCGTGCCGCCGGCGGAGAGCGATCCGTAGTAGTGCGACACGATCTGCTGCCAGGTCCACCCGCTCAACGCGTATCCGAGGGAGCCGTACTGACCCATCCCCCGCCCGTGGCCGTAGCCGTGAACCTCCAGAGCGACGACCGACGACGGGTAAGCACCTGCTTCGGGCGCCGAGGAGGGCGAGGCTGCGAGGAGCCCCCCGGCGACGAGTCCGAGAAGGAGAAGGGACCCGGTCCGTTTCGGACCCATCTTCGAAGCGGACGTCAGCCCGGCGCCGCCATCGCGACGACCGGGCGGTTGAGCGGCTTGCCGCCCATCGAGCCGTAGTAGCCGGCGTCGCCGAACGTGAAGATGCCACCGTCGGATGCGACCATCCAGTAGCCCCTGCCGGACGCCGTGGACGCCATACCGACGATCGGCCTGTTGAGCGGCTTTCCACCCATCGACCCTAAGTAGGCGGCGTTGCCGAAGGTGAAGATCCCACCGTCCGAGGCGACCATCCAGTAGCCGTTGCCGGCGGGAGTCGATGCCATTGCCACCACCGGCTGGTTGAGGGGCTTGCCGCCCATCGATCCGTCGTACACGGCGTCGCCGAAGGCGAAGATCCCGCCGTCGGAGGCGACCATCCAGTAGCCCCTGCCATCTGGTGTCGCGGCCATGCCGACGATCGGCTTGTTCAGCTGCTGACCGGGACGCAGCACACCGGGGACCGAGCCGTAGAACGTCGCATCTCCGAAGGTGAAGACGCCACCGTCCGAGGCGACCATCCAGTAGCCCTTACCGCTCGGCGTGGACGCCATCGCCACGACCGGTCGGTTGAGCGGTTTTCCGCCCATCGATCCGTCGTACGGGGCGTCGCCGAAGTTGAAGATCCCGCCGTCGGAGGCGACCATCCAGTAGCCGCCGTCATCTGGTGTCATCGCCATGCCCACCACCGGCTTGTTCAACGTTATTGCGCCGGTCGAACCGCAGAACGGCTGGTTCCCGAAGTTGAAGATGCCGCCGTCCGAGGCGGCCATGTCGTATCCCTGCGGCGAAGAGGGAGCGCTGCAGGGAACCTCCAAGTTGATCGCGGTCCCGGCGTCACCGGTGAGCTGCGGATCGTGGTGGAACATCGGCCACGAACCGGCCGAGTTCACATTGGAGCCGTTCGAACCGGTGATCTCGTAGTGGGTCACGACTCCTTTGTTCGAGGAGTTGTAGCCGGCGACAGTGATGCCGATCGAGCCGTTCGGGTCGTCGGTGACGAGTGGCGAGCTCTGAAAACCGTCGCCCTGGCCGATGGTGTCCACCAGTTGTCCCGACTTCCCGTCGAAGATCTCGACACCGCTGGTCGTAGGCGCGATCACGTCCTGGTAGCCCTGGCCGGTCAGGTCCGCCGCGACGACGGAGCCGATCACCTCGCCCGATGCCGACGCATGCCATATCGCTGCGCCGTTCGAACCGTTCAACGCCCAGACCGATCCTCCACCCGCGCCGTTGTTGGTTCCTTCCACGACCTGCAGCTGCCCGTTGCCGAGGACGTCCGCCAGGGCGGGACTGCTCGTCGTGCTCCCGTCGAGTCCGGCCGACCAAACCGGGTTGCAGTGGGAGTCGACTGCGATGAGGTGGTTCGTGGTGGACGCCCCCGAGTAGGTCGCGCCCGTGCCGAAGACGATTCCCACGTTCTGGCTCGCCCCGAAGAACTCTCCGACGGCGGGAGACGACTGCACCGTCTGATCCGTGTCGTGGTCGCAGACGAGCCCGCCGTTCGGCACGGGTTGGCCCGCGTTACCCGATGGGCTCAGTACACGGAGGTGGCCACCGTTCGAGTAGTGGGTGCCGTAGGACACACCCGCCGAAGAGTCGCCGCCCTCGACGATGTCGCTCTGACCGCTGTGGTAGAGGTCGGCGAGCGCTGCCGTCGAGAACATGCTGTCGGCCTCGTACCAGGGGAATCCGCCGAGCACTCCGCCGTTGGCGGCGTTGAACGCGTACTCCTCCTCACCTAGGGATCCCGCGACGACGTCCGTGCCTCCTTGAAGGCTCCCGACGGCCATCGAAGCCTGCACGCCGTTGTGGGCGACGGGGTCGGTGCTCGGATTGGTCTCGTTCGAGAACCACTGATTGCCACCCTGCGGACTGATCGCCTGGTAGCCGCCTTCGTTGGGAGTCGATGCGTTTCCGACTCCCACGAACACCGTGTCGAGGCCCCCGGCGTTGATCGGCGCGACCGAAGGCGTGGAGTCCACCGGTACACCACCCGTGGAGTACGGCCACCCCGGTACCGTTCCCCCGCCGTTCAGGTAGAAGGCGTAGACGTGTCCCGAGCGATCTCCGACCACCACAGCCTGACCACCGGGAAGGCTCGCGACGTTCGGCGAGGACAGAGCGATCGGTGAACCGGCGTCGCCGAGGGTCTGCGTCCAGCTCGTGGAGATGTCCAGGGCCGCGGACACGGCAGCGGCGTGAACGGCACCGAACCCCGCAACCAACGCCCACGAGGCTGTTGTCGCGGTCAGCGCTGAAAGAACGAACGCGCGCCTTACGAGGGATTTTTGGTGCCGGGGGCCCACGCGGCCATACCCTAACGGCCGCCCTCCGGACGGTGGCTGATGCCTGGCCCGCCGGTCCGACAGGGCGCGACGTCCCAGGTCGAGTCGGTTCCTGCCCAACGATCCCAAACCTCTGTCGGTGTCGAAACCCAGTGTCGCCGCATTCGGATCCTCGAGGAGACCGCCCACGGGAGCTTGGCGAAGACCGCTCTGTTCACCTTCCGGCCGGCATCGCCCGGCACCTCCCGGACCAACGCCTTGCGTGCGACGGACGAAGGCGCGTTTCGCAACAGGCAGAGGATCGCGTTTCGTTCGGCGAGGAAGCGAACGAACGCATCGTTCACGCCGCCGCTCGTCGCCGAAAGACGGTGCGCCACGGTTGCGCCGGGCTCGTAGAGGACACGCATGCCCGAAAGACGCGCTCTCAGACACCAGTCGGTGTCCTCGTTGTACGCGAAGAACTCCTCGGCGAAGGAACCGAGGTGGCGCAAGGTCTCGCTGCGGAAAACCGGGGCTGTCGCGCTCGAAGCCGAAGCGCTCCGCAGCTTCGTCGAAGCGCCCGTCGTCGGGGGCTGCGAACCCGAACTCACCTGCCAGCCCGTAGGGGTCGAGAAAGGAACCGGCGTGGTTGACGAGGTTGCACACGGTTGTGAACTTCACGATCTCGCCGTTCAACTCGACGCGTGGTGTCTCGGTTCGGGGAGCCTGCGGCTTTTCTCGTAGCCCCTGCGCGAACCCGGGGAGAGGCACGTAGAAGGGCCGCTCCCCCGACGTCCAGCGCCACCGCTCACCGTTTGCTTTCTCGACGCCGTAGACACCGGGGCCCAACAGCTCGTCCAGAACGTCGCGGCCGTCCACCGTCACCGATTTCAGCTGCCGCCCGAGAGGACGCGGGTCGCCGGGCGCGAACCACGGCTCGTCGCCGAGGACTATCTCACCGAAAGTGCGATCGAGAATCACCTTCGGGGTGACCGCAGCGACATCCGGATTCGCGAGCATTCTCTGTGCCGAGCTGATCCATTGCGCGCCCGCGACGGCATCGTCGTTCAAGATCCCGACCAGATCACCTTTGATATGCCGCAGTCCGAGTGCGACTCCTCCCGCGAACCCGATGTTCGTCTCCGAACGCACCGGCTCCGCACCGAGGCGCGAGGCGATCCGCGAGGCTCGGCCCTCCGCCGAGCCGTTGTCGACGACCACGACCTCCGATGCCTGTGAGAGAGCCGAGGAGATCGAGTCCTCCAGCCAGTCGCCCGGCTTGTAGGAGACGATTACGGCCGACGACCTCACCTGCTCGTGCCGCTGCCCACGGATTCCTCTACACGCGATGGCGCCGGCGTCCGGCGGCGCCCGCGTCCGAGTCCGAGTCCCAAAAGGCGCCGGTAGTAGGCCTCGGCGCCGTGGACCATCGCCTTCTGGGTGAATAGCTCCTCGTAGCGTCTGCGCCCGGCTTCGCCGAGCTTGTGACGCAGCCCCTGTGACTCGGCAAGTGCCGCCAAGGCTTCGCTCAGGGCATCTTCGTCGCCGGGGGGCACGAGGAGGCCGGTCACATGGGGGATGACGATGTCGCGCATCCCGCCGACGTCACCGGCGACTACGGGCTTTGCGAAGAGCATCGCTTCGAGGAGTATCAGCCCGAACGATTCGTAGCGCGAAGGGGCGACGAGCAGGTCACAGCCCGCGTACAGTTGCCTGAGCTCGTCGTCGTCGACAATGCCCGCGAAGCGGACATGGCTAACGGATTCCCCTGCGCTGTCCTCGAAGATCTGGCGGTACGTCTTCCCCGATGGCGCAGCCAGCGCGTCATCCCCGACGATGGTGAAAAACAGATCCGGATATCTCTCGACGAGCCCCGGCACGGAGGCGAGGAGCGTGTCGATGCCTTTGCGTGCCTCGAGACGTCCGACGAAAAGCACGCGCACGAGCCCGTCGGGCGCACGGTCTGCGGCGGTCTCGTGCCGCTCGGCGCTATCCGTGATGCCGTGCGGGACGAGACCTACCCTCGCCCTGTCGAGCCCGAGCCCGTACTGGCGCTCGACCTCCTCCACCACGTCGTCACCGCAGGCGAGAAAGCCGTCTGCCCGGGAGTAGGTGAAGCGCTCGAGATCTATCAACTGCCTGAGCACCGGATCGGGACCGTCGAGGGCCTGGGCGAACCCCGGGTCCACACAGGTCACCGTCTTGAGCGGCGTGTACAGGCCCACGACGACCTCGAACCTGTCGTCTGTGAGCAACGCCACTCCTTCTGAGTCCCAGTTCGGCACCTGAACAAGGTCGACAGGGCGGTGGCGGTCGATCCTTTCGAGCTCGTCGCGCATGGTCGCGGCGTGATCCCAGATGTGGGGCGGAACGTCGATGCCCGCCGGTAATTCGTGTCTGCGCAGCGGAAGGCGGTGCACCCATACGCGGTCCTCGAGATCCACCGTCGGGTACTCGGCGCCGCGGGTCAGCACATGGACGAAATGGCCCTCCTCTGCAAGGCCGGTGGCGAGAAGATGCACCACCCGGCCGATGCCGTTCACGTGCGAAGGCGGGTACTCCTGGGACAAGAAGCAGAGGTGGAGCTTTCCCGCCGCCGGCCGGAGCGTGGGAAAGGGCATGAAGCTCGGTGGATCGGAGAACCATGAGACGGGACGGGTGCGTGGGCCCGTCGTGACGAAGGCCTCGAATCCGGCGTTGGATGCGAGGTGCACGTCGCGCTCGAACTTGCGTCGGTCCCCTTCCTCGATCAGCTCCATCTGGAGCGCGCGCTCGACCTCGGTCCGCTTCGAACGCACGAAGTCGGCGAGGTCTGCGCTCACAGCCGCGAACGAGCCGTGGGTGAACCCGTGCTTGAGGGCGAAATAGAACTTGCTCTTGAGCAGCTCGTAATGATCCTTTACGACGTCGTGGCGTTCTCGGGTCGCGCTGGGGAGAAACTTGTGGTGCACGAACCCGTCGTCCAACCGTCGTATGACCCATCCCGCATCCACCAACCGACGAGCGACATCGCACTCGTCGAGGTAGAAGGCAAACGTCTCGTCGAAGCCGCCGATGTCGGTGATGGCCTGCCGGCGAAAAGACGAATTCGTCCCGATGTTGTACGGGATGACGTCGATGCCCGGAGCGCAGACATAATCGGTGAGATCCTCACCCCGCTCGAGCGCCACCGACACGTTGCCGAACCTGTCCACCGAGCAGTTCCAGGCCTGAACTCGAAAGCCCGTGAAGTCGTAGACGGGACCTCCGGCCGCGGCGACCTCGGGATCGTCGTATGCACTCGCAAGCACGTCGAGCCATCCCGGATCGGGACAAGCGTCGTCGTCGATGAAGGCCACCACCTCGCCCGCCGAGAGCTTGATCCCGACGTTCCGCGACCGCGAGAGGTTGCGCTCGTCACAGCGACCGATCTTCACGCGCCGCGCGTAGTCGGACAGAACGTGTTCCGTACCGTCGGTCGAGGGGCCGTTCACCACGACGACCTCGAATGCGCGATGGTCAACTTGCTCGAGTGCCGACAAGGTCCTTGCCAGGCTCTCTGCGCGGTTGTAGGTGTTGATGACAACCGAAAAGCTCCTCATCCCGGTCCCACCGCCGTCGTCGATGCCTCGGACACCGCCGACAGCTCCGACAAACGATCGGCCGCCACCTCGCGCAGTCGGGGGGTGGATCCGAGGTCGGTACTACCGGCCAGATCCAAGAGAAGCTCGATGAACCCCCGCTCGTAAGCCGTCTCCGAGTAGTCCCTCAGGTGCCGCTCGACCTCTGTCGACCATTGGTCGAAGCTGCGCTCTCCCCTGTCCGTGAGGAAGGCGGGCGGGAGGCCGGCGCGTGATGATTCACCGATCCTCTGAGCGAAGTCAGCGATCGCGCCGGCCAAGGCCTTTACATCTCCGGTTGGAACGACGGTACCGAGGCCGGCGCAGATCTTGGGGAGGTTGCCCGCATCTGACGCGATCACGTAACAGCGCGCCGATAGGGCTTCCACGACGGGCACGCAGTATCCCTCGTGATACGACGGCACGACGAGGGCATCGCTTTCCTCGTAGAGCGCTTCCACCTCCGCGTCTGATGGGCTCGTAATGATGCGAAGGCGTTCGCCAAATCGCCCGGCGGCGGTTCGCACCCGCGCGATCACGCTCTGGTCCGAGAAGACGAGATTCCCGGCCAGGGTGAGATCGAAGTTGTCTTCTCCCGCTTCCCACAGTTCGCAAGCGGCTCTCAACAAGTCGAGAACGCCCTTGGCTCGTATAAGGCGGCCGAGGTACAAGAGCCGGGCCCGTCCGGGCGCCCGGCTGGTCGAGCCTGCTTCGTCCCATCCGCGTCTTCGGTCACCACGCGGATGATGTGACGGAGGGAGGTGCAGCACGGACAGCCGATCCGCCGGGATCCCGAGGCTCAGAGCCGTCTCGAGGTTGAACTCGCTGTCACAGACCACCCGGGTCGCGAGGGCCATGTTGTGGCGTTGGAGCATCGCCGCCTCGCAGGCGACCTTGGTTGCCGCGTCATCCACGAGCTCCGGTGGCGTCGTGTTGTGTTCGACCACCGCCGATGCCCTACCCTCCGGGACCACGAACAACGAATCGAACAGCTCGTACGGCATGGCGAATTCGAAGATATAGACGTCGGCTTCCCAGAAATAGTCGTGACGCAACAGGTCAGACACGATCTGGGACGAGGTGATCTCGGGTGCGATGTACTCGCTCGCTTGTGCGAACAACCTGACTTCGATCGGCGCTCCACGCCGTCTCAGGCTCCGAAGAATCTCGAGCTTGCGCCCGAGGCTGTCGGACACAGCGTCATGTTGGACGAAGATGCCCGAGCACAGGAGAACCTTCAGCTCGCGGCCGCCGACCTCGGATGCGTTACCGGGCGCGCTCGACCGCCCCTCAAGGGTCACCGACGCCATTGAGGGTGTCTAATCGTTCGTTCCGTCGCCGACGAGTCGCGGCGCGGGGTGATCGGGCACCTCGTCGTCCCGAGCCGAGACAACCTCGCCCAGAAGGTCGATTTGGCGTTCGATGACTTCGAGTCTCTCTGAGAGCTCGGCCAATACCTTCCGGCGTTCTTCACCGAGCGTCCTTGCTCCTACCCGTGCCTCGGCGTTCTGGGAGGACAGGGCGCTCAGGACCGCCGAGATCGAACGGTCGATGTCACGCCGCAACTCGGTTGTCGTGCTCCGCAGCGCGCCGAGCTGCTCGACGAGAGGCGCCTGGCGGAACGCGATCCGGCGGTCGACGAAGCGGATGATCGGACGGGCCGTCGCCCTGAACCAGGATTTCGGGTTCACCTATCCATCATGGCCCGTGACGACGGGCAAATGAGTGTCTGGCGAGGGAGCCCGGTCGGCAGCTGTTCTCGGGGACCGGCACCACCGGAGCAGCGGAGCTGCCACCGTTGGCCAGCTGAGAGAGCTGACTGCGGAGTCGAAATCCGCGTTGGGCACCCCTTCGAGAAGGAGCTTCCTGAGACCCGCGGCGATCGCCCCGATGTCCCCGGCGGGGACGACGACGCCGAGCCCATGGGTCGCGACCACCTCGCTCAACGGATCGCCCTCGGTCAACAGCATCGGCCGTCGCGCCCAGAGGTAATCGAGGACCCGGGTCCTCGAGGAGAATCTGGCCTCGATGTTGTCCAAGTGGGTGCTCACACACACGTCTGCGTCGAGCAGGAAGGACGGCCATAGGTCGTAGGGCACCCAGCCGTCGAAGAAGAACACGTTCGATCCGGTCAGTCCGAGGTCGTCACTGAGAGTCCGAAGCTCCGTTGCGATGCTCATCTCGGGAATGTTCCGATTTGGATTGCGAACGCCGAAGAAGACAAGGCGAATCCGAGGAATCTCCTGGCGCAACGTCTCGACGGCGCGCAAGAGCGACAGCGGATCGAACCACTCGTATATTCCCCCGCCCCATAACAGCACCGGATCATCGTCCGCGATCGCACCGAAGCTTTGCCTGAGGACATGCCCCCGCCACTTCGGTAGGTCGGTGGGCAATCCAAAAGGCACCACGTCGATGAGATTTCGAAGTGTCTCGTCGTTTTCGTAAGTGGAAGGGTTTACGCGACCGGTGAAGCTCAAAGCTCCGACCCAGAAGTCGCGCTGGCGCTCGTGTGCACAGATGAAGAAGTCGCCCCTCGTAAGGTCCTCGTTCACCACCGCTACCTGATGTGCTACATCTGTCTCGTGCTGTCTGCTCTCGCGTGCACCGGGTTCGAGGTTCTCGAGTTGTGTAGGTATGTACATGTCGATGGCGACCGGCTTGCCCGACTCGCGGATCACCGGGTGACGACGTACGACGCTCGTGAGCGCCACTACTGCATCTGACTTCTCGACGAAGGTTTCAAGTTCCGCTCCGTCGACAGAAACGACCTCCATGTCCGGGTGGCGCCGGGTGGCTGGCGCGGTGCTCAGGAGCGTGACGTCGCAGTCCTCAGCTATGGCTTCTGCAAGATTCCAAGCGCGGATAGCAGGACCCGCCATCTGATCGTCGATCGGGTCGAATGCGAGGACGAGGACCCGCGGTATCCTGCCGTCACGAGCCAGATCCCGCACCGAGCCGACAGTACTCGGCGTGTGTTGATCGTGACCGAGGACGCCCTTCGGGAGGAAATGGCCGGGCCCTCGATCCGGGCGTGGCAGATCGCTCAGGCGCTGTCCGATGAAAACGCGGTGAAGCTCGTCTCCACCACCACCTGTGAGCGAAGCTCTGAACGCTTCGCAACCGAGAAAGCCGACTCGTCTCGGATTGCGGAGCTCGAGGGCTGGTGCGACGTGGCCATCGTGCAGGGATACGTGCTCGAGCGATTCCCCGCTTTGCGTGGCTCCGACAAGGTCATGGTGGTCGACCTCTACGATCCGCTTCACCTCGAGACCTTGGAGCTCACCAAAGAGCAGGAAGAGCCCGCCCGTTCGGGCAATCTCGCGACCTCGGTACGCGTCCTTTCGGATCAGATTCGACGCGGTGACTTCTTCATATGCGCCAGCGAACGCCAGCGCGACCTATGGTTGGGGTTCCTCGCCTCAGCAGGGCGCCTGAACCCCGCGACGTACCGCGCCGACTCGACCCTGCGGGCTCTGATCGACACCGTGCCCTTCGGGCTTCCCGACGAGCCTCCCGTCCATACCTCAAATGCGATCAAGGGGGTCGTGCCGGGCATAAGCGTCGCAGACGAGGTGGTCCTTTGGGGAGGAGGCGTCTACGACTGGCTCGACCCCGTGACTTTGATACGCGCAGCGGAGATGCTTCACACGCGGCGCCCGTCGCTTCGCGTGTATTTCCTCGGGACGCGCCACCCGAACCCGGTTGTCGAGGAGTCGAAAAGGCTCGTAGAGGCGCGTGATCTGGCTGAAAAAGCGGGGCTCACGGACAAGGTTGTCTTCTTCAACGAAGGGTGGGTCCGTTACGAGGATCGCCAGAACCACCTTCTCGAAGCCGACGTGGGAGTCAGCCTGCACTTCCAACACGCGGAGACCGCATACTCGTTCCGCACGCGGCTGCTCGATTACTTGTGGGCCGGCCTTCCCGTGGTCGCGACGACGGGAGACGGATTCGCCGAGATCGTGGAACGCGAGGATCTCGGCATGACGGTGCCGGCCTGCGAACCGGGCGCGGTGGCGAACGCCCTCACGGATTTGCTCGACGACGACGCAGGCCGCGAACCCCGACGGGAACGTGCACTCGCATTCGGAGCCAGGTTCAGGTGGTCGAACGCGTTGGCACCGCTCGTCGCCTTCTGCAGGGACCCGCGTCGAGCGGCCGATCTGCCTACGTGGACCGCGCCTTCCTCAGACCCAGCGGGACCGTCTGAAAGCGACATTCACCGAGCAGCAAAACTGCTGCTGCACGGAGAACTACAGCCTGTGCTCAGCGCCTCGGGTCGCCGCCTCCGCCAACTCGCACGGCGGGTTCTTCGACCCGACGGTTCGCCCAGGTGAGCTGATCAGGCTCCCACTGCGTGTCTTACGAGTTCCACGAATCGCCCACGGGAACGCTGCAATGCAAAGTGATCCACGCGGCGCTTCGCGAGCAACGCCAACCTGGAGCGCAGTTCCTCGTCTTCCAGAACACGTGCAACCGCAGCCGCAAACAGCAGCGGGTCCTTTCGATCGAGAACGATGCCGGCGTCGTCGACCGTCTCAGGTACCGCAGTGACACCGTAAGCGACCACCGGGACGCCCCTCCCCATCGCCTCGATCAGTGGAACACAGAATCCTTCGTGCTCCGACGCGCATACGAATACATCAGCGGCCCTGTAATAGGCCTCGAGAGTGGCCGCATCGACCGAACCGGTGACAGTCACCGCATCTTCCAATCCGAGTCCTGATACGAAACCGCGCAAGGCCTCTGCATATCGATCACCTATCGGGGACCCGACCAGGTGGAGACGGGCCAGTGGGTCGTACAGCCTGCGCAGGACCGAGAGCATCTTCACGAGATCGTGAGGAGCCTTGTGCGGTGACACCTTGCCCACGAAAAGGAGGTCCGCACCGCCTTTGGACTTGTTCTCCGCGAACCTGGACGTCATCAAGGAGTCGGGCTCAGAACCAGTCGTCGTCATGTCGATCAGCAGGGGTACGACTGCCGTTTCGGTGTAGCCAACGGAGCGGAGCTCGGTCTCGTTGAATGCCGAATCCGCTACTGCGAGGCGGCTCTCGGGCGCGAGGCGTTCGAGCTGCGAGCGACCGAGGTTCACCTCGTAGGCGACCTCCGGCGCCCAGGCTTCCAGCAACGCCGCAGGGGTGATGTTGTGATAGTTCACGAGCTTCGGCTCGGTCCGCGACGCGAAGATGTCGTAAACGGGACTGCCGATCGATGCCTGGTAAAGGAGCCAGCGGTTGCGGCTCGTCCTGCCCAACTCGGTAACGTGCTTAGCGCGACCCAAGAGATCGGGTGTGCAGCTTCCGTAGAAGATCTCCGACTCGATACCCACCGCCCGGAGGGCCTCGGTCAACGCGAGAGAGTGGACCCCAATGGCGTCTCGGCTCGCCAGCGACGGGATGACTTGGTCAACGCGCACATCCGGAGTGTACAAACAGATCTCAACTGACTAGAGCGTTCGTGTATACCATCTCTGTCGAATGACATCCCCGTTCCAGCCGCATCCTGACGACTCGACCGACGCTCGAGCCAGTGCGTCAGATCCAGAGAGCATTCGCGCTCAGGCCGAAAGTCTTCTCTGGTACCACTCGATCGACCTCGGTCATGGTGTGGTCACACCTGGCATTTCGACTGCAAACCAGCTCGAGCCTGCACAGCTGCCGGACCTGTCAGGGCGCAGCGTCCTCGACATCGGGGCGTGGGATGGCTATTACTCTTTTTTGGCTGAACGTCTCGGAGCATCACGTGTGTTGGCTTTGGACCATTACGTGTGGGGCGTCGATATCCAGGCCCGCCAGCGCTATTGGGACGAATGTGCTGCCGCAGGCGAATTTCCGGACCAGTCGAAAGACCTGACAGAGTTCTGGCGTTCGGACCTACCCGGAAAGAGTGCATTCGACTTCGCCCACGAGACCCTTCGAAGCAATGTCGAGTCGGTCGTCGGGGACTTCGCGACCATGGATCTCGCCAAGCTCGGGCAATTCGATGTGACCCTCTTCCTGGGTGTGCTCTACCACTTGAAGGACCCGTTGAGCGTCCTGGAGCGCGTACGCGCAGTCACCAGGCATGCGGCGGTCGTTGAAACAGTCGCCTTTCACATACACGGCCTGGACAATGCGAGCTACCTCCAATTTCTCGCCGGCCAGTCCTTCCAAACCGATTTCGGCAATTGGTACATGCCGACTATCGAAGCATTGAGCCAAATGTGCCTGGTGGCCGGCTTTGGCAGAACTTCAATCGTCGTAGGTCCCCCGCCGCGCCCAGCGCCGGCCTCACAGCCGCCTCGCAGACGACTTCCTTTCAAGCCCGCCGCGCCGCCGTCCCCGGGGCTCGAAGTGAGCACGTATCGGGCAGTGGTTCACGCATACGTCTGACGGGTCGCCTTACCTCAACGCCAATCTGGTTGCGGGATTCCTACCTTTCCCTGCGCTATCGAGCGGCTCGGCACGACCGCGTCGAGCACACCCGCATGAACCACCTGGTATCCGTCGCCTATCGATCTCAACCTTCCAAGGAATACGTCTTCAGACAAGCCGTCCGGTCCGGGAAACGGCTCTTGAAACGCTCCCGTAGCTTCAGCAGTCCGATTCGGGGCGTAGAAGATCCACGCCTGGTTTCGCGCCGCGCGGACCCGATAGTACAAGGCGACCCAGCGATCGGCTGTGACGTCACTGACTTGAAGTCGGTTATCGCTCAACAGGTCCAGATCGTAAGCAACCCAATAGACGGCATAGCCCGCTTTCACGCCATCGTGCTCGAGAACACCGACAGACGTTTCCGCTGTCTTGTTGGGATCACCGGTTAGCGTCCAAAGCGAAGAGTGGGAAGGTTCTAACCAGTTGTCTCTGAAGGATACGAATGTGCTGGCGCACACCGCCAAGACCACGGCGGACGTCGAGCGCGTTTCCGAAGCTTCCGGTTGAGTTGAAGAATCTGCGAGATCTGTCGACGCCGGCTCGCACCGTTGTGCTTCCGCACACCACGAACAGCAACAACGGTAGCAGGTAGAGGCCGTACTGGCCCTGTTCCCAGAAGCTGGTGGCAGGAAAGACGGCATACCAGAACGGAAAGAGCACGACTCCCAACGCGCACCAGCTCGTCTTAGACAGAAGGCCGGTGTCGGCGATTCTCATCACCGCCCTTACGCACAGAGTCAACAAGATCATCCCTGCGGTGACAAAGAGAACCTCTCCCAGGGGTCCGCCGACCCATGAACCGGACAGCGGAAGCTTGACACCCAGCATGATCGGGAGGGTCTTCCAGAAGAAGACGGACAAGCGTCCAAGGTACGAAGAATGGACATAGGTCGGCGAGGAACTCAGCTTCAGTGAGGCAAACCCGTCATGGAAGTTCGTCCACAGCCAAGGAAAGGCGCCGACCACCGAACCCGCAATCAAGGGTACGACGAGCTTGACGACCCGTTTGACGGGCCAGCCATCGGCTGAGCGCAGCCTCACCACGATGCTCAGCAAACCGATAAGGGGCACGGCGAAATAGACGCTCTCGGGCGAGGACCACCAAAGGATCCCTACCGACAATCCCAGCAGCACGCAGTTGACCAACGACGAATCGTCTATAAGGCGCAATGCGAAGAGCAAGCTGGCCAGACCAGCCGCCATCGTGACACCCCTGAACCCCCATTCGTAAGTTGAATTCCAAAGTCCAGCTTCGGGCCACACCCAATAGATGCAAGCCGCCACAACGCCCAGCCATGCGAATTCCGGAGGGACGAGCCGTCGAACGATTCGCCACACGAAGATGGCAGCAAGCGTTCCCAAAAAGCTCACCGTGGCGTAGACGGCAACCGTGGCACCGAAGAGGAGCGAGAAGAAGGCAACGACATAAGGTTCGACCCCTCCGTACGCCTGACCCCAGTACAGCGAGTAAAAGTGACCCTGCCTGATCTGAGTGGCCATGAGCCCCGCGATCGCCTCGTCGCTGGTAAGCGGGTGGTGTGTCAAGAGCCAGGCTCGCAGCAAAACCCCGAGACCGACAGCGAACACCAAGGAAAGCACCAACACTCCCCTTGTCACTCGCCGTTTCGTTGTAGGGGCCGATGCCGCCCGGAACCGCCTCCCGGCGATGCGTTCGCTCGGGCGGATCAGGTCTGACGCCATTTCACGATGGCAGACGATCTTGGCGGCAACGTGGCACCCGCGTAGGGGCTAAGTACTGCGTCTACGACAGACGTAAGCGAGCAGATAGCAGCTTTCAATGTCCGCGAAGAAGCCACGGTTGGTGGCAACTTCCTCATACGAGAAGACCCCGCTCTTCACCGATTCCCCGGCGTAATTGAGACCCTTTGCCTCCAACACCTCGAAGCCCCCGCTCCGGAGCTTCTCGAGCATCTCTTCGTGCGTGTATTCGTACTCATGGTCGGGGTCTATGAATTCGTCTTGTTCGAGGCGGGTGACACGTGCATTCGGCGTGTCGAGCGCCAGATATCCCCCGGGACGCAGGACCCGGCCAACCTCTCGCAGGACCTCGTCGGCCTCTCGGATGCTCACGTGCTCGATGCTCTCGCCGCTGTAGACGAGATCGAAGTACGAATCACCGTACTGCGACAGGTCACTCATCGAGTGATATCGGTAACGCACCGGGCCTAGCGAGGTCATCACTTCGTTGCGCAGGTCGTCCTCACGGTAGAGCTCGTGGCGCGCCTCGGAAGGTAAATCGACGATGACGACCTCTTCGAAAGAGTAGGGATAACCC
Source organism: uncultured Acidimicrobiaceae bacterium (assembly GCA_963737015.1). Lineage (GTDB taxonomy): Bacteria > Actinomycetota > Acidimicrobiia > Acidimicrobiales > UBA8190 > CAVTQZ01. The sequence goes on from CAVTQZ010000001.1 coordinate 1,438,850, forward strand.
ATCGTCACTAGGGCACCCTCATCCCTGTCGAGGGCCGTTCCACCGAGGTCGAGGATCCTCGTTGCCGGAGGCAGCGACCGGACGAAGAGGCAACGACTGGCGTGAACAGACGGACTGAGCTGCGAAAAACGAACCTTTCCCGTGGTCCACTCAGCCGAGTTGAGGATTCGCTCCGCGAGTTCCATCGGCGACATCGATCCGCTGCGGAGCGCGCCGAGGTAACTATCGGAACCGGAGGGGTCCGGCTCTCTGTGCAACAGCAGCTCGTAACAAAGCTGGAGCACCTTCTCCGGTGGCAGGCGCCGAAAACCGGGGCACCCGGCATAGCCGTTGTGCGAACGTCGCAGCCCCAGGCGACGAAGGGTCGCACCCGCTATCGGTCGAAGCGACGGCATCCCGGCCGTCAGCTCCTTCCCCTGGCGACCACGTCCTCCAAGAACCCCTCGTAGCGCCGGATGAGCACAGGCCAGCTGTAGTGCTTCTCGACATACGCATGGCCTCGTTCGCCGAGCACCTTCCGCAACCGGTCGTCCGAGAGGAGACGATCGAGCACCGCCTCGAATTCGGCGTATGACCCGAACCAGAGCCCACCCCCCGATCGCTCGCAGTGCTCGCGGGTGGGATCGCACGTTGCGTTCACCACGACAGGCACGGACTGTTCCCAGGCTTCCATCACCACGAGCGAAAAGGATTCGAGAGCCGAAGGCGAGACGGACACGATGGCGTCGCGGACGATCGACCACTTGTCACTCTCGCTCACGACGCCCGTGAGAAAGACATCGCGATGTGCGGGGATTTTCGCCGACACCGGACCGACAAGAGCAAGGGCGAGTGGCCCCGGGTGGCGTTTCTTGTATGTCCTGAAGAAGGCCGCGAGCATGGACGAGCCCTTCTGATCGTCCACGCGACCGACGCTCACCAGGTAGGGCCGGTCAGCGATACCGAGAATCTCACCGCCTGGCCGGCCAAAGTCAGGAGGTCGATCCACGGCCAGCCCCAGGACGATCTGAGGACGCTCGGCGACACGGTGGACCCGCTGGACGAGCCTTCGTTCGGCTGCGGTGTGGTAACAGACGCCATCGGCACTCGCGTAGGTGCCGGCGAACACGGGAAGGTAAAGAGCCGGCTCGTCGTGCGCAGCGGGATGAAGCACTCTCGGCATCGAGGCCCGACGGATGCCTGCCACGGTCGGGTAATAGAGATATGGATAGAAGGCCACAACGTCGGCGTCGCCGCTGGATAGGGCGTCTACGAGCTCGACGGTGAGCGGTCCGTTCTGCTCGACCCATTTTTCCGCGTCGTCCGGCGAAGCTTCGGCGGGTGCGATGCGCAAGCGCCCGTCGAGATCGTAAAAGTCGTCGACACGTCCGGCTGCCGACCGGAAGCGGTGTACCTGAACGCCGTTCAGGACGCTGTCGCCCTGATCTAGGACGTCCTCCCACGTGATGTGGTCGATAGCACAAGTGGTATAGACCTCTGCCTCCCAGCCGAGGTCGGACACGATGTGCTCCGCAAGAAGCCGCGCGGCTGTTTCGGCACCGCCCATCACCTGCGGGCCGTAGCGGGGGGTAACGAAAGCGACCTTCACGGTCTGGGTTCGGGCACCAACCGAAGTACGCCAGTTACCAAGTAGTCGATGCCGGCCGGGCCGCTGCGGACACTCGTCTCGAAGCCGGCAAAAGGAAGGAAGCGTTCCCACACCGCGGCTCTGTACGGATGGCCCGACGCGAAGTCCACCTCGGCCGGCGCCTCGTCGCTCGCCCATCCGGCTGGCGAGAGCGAGTGCACGACGAAGCGGCCACCGGACGCGAGCCGGTCGGTCACGAGCTCCAGCAACTGCTCGCGCTCGCCGTTCGTCATGCCGTCTACGACACCGCTCAGGACGATCGCGCCGAGCCCGTTTTGTGAGACAGCGCGCAGGTGCTCGAGGAACGGCTCTTCGCGGAGATCGACACCCTCCAACTCCGCACGATCGACCTTTCCGGGTCTCGGGTCGACACCGTATGCATCTACCCCATGCTCCAAGAGCGCTTGCACCAGCCAGCCGTCTCCGCATGCCGCGTGCACAACTCGGCCCTTGACGTCCGAGAGGTGGTCCAAGACGTCTGACACCCACCACGCGCTGGGCCCATGCACCTCGGGGTGCTCCACCACTAGCGCGGGCAACACCCTCTGTGCGTCCAGACGCTGCTCTGCCGCCGAGAGCCTTTCGTCGGCGAGGTGCAAAGCCCTCGCCACGGCAGACCCGAACTGGCTCACCTGCTGGGTGATCCAGCTCGTGTACCAGAAGTTCAGAGAGCGCAGACTCTTCTTGATTGCGGCGCCACCGGCTTTCGCCGACGCAATTGGAACCACAGGATCGATGAACGCCGATGCGTCCACCGCGCGGAGAACCGCCCGAAGGTTGCCGCCGCGGCCGGCGACCGTCGAGTACCGGAGGAAGAGCTCGTCGAGCTCATGCTCCGCGACCGCAGGCAGATCGCCTGCGGAACGCCGACGGGCGACCTCCTCCTCGATCTCTGCCATGACTCGAGCCAGATATGCGCGGTCGAGCTCGCTCGAGTCCTCCAGATCGGCCGCCTCGTCCTGCGCCGGGGCGCTCACAGGCCGGGCTGCCCCGTCGGCGCGGCATGCCCGGCGACCTCGCCGTTCGACTGGTGCCCCGAGAGCTGCATGTCGACTCGGACGGGCAGAAGGACCATTCCGGTGTTGCGACCCGGGTTCATCACCTCGAACCTGCACGCCTGTTCGCGCCAGTCGTAGTTGACGCCGCCGTGCTGTGCCCGGATGCCGGCCGCTATGTCGTATGTGCCGTCGAGGAAGGGAAACGTCTCGAATCCGAACTCGACGACCCCGGACCCCACCGGCACCTCATAGGACTTCTCGAGCAGCTCCGTGTCCGTCCGGACGAGGATGGTTCCGCTCTGGTCGCGTATCTCAACAGAAAAGACGGCCGCGGCGGGTGCGCTGGCCTCGAAACCCACTCGAACCTTCATCGACTCGCCGGAGACCAGATATGGACGACCCGAATGGTCGGCATGCACCACTTGCACGTCGGACAGACGTACCGGGCGCAGGAAATGCTCGCCCGTTGGCTCGGGTACAGGTGCGCTGTCCACACCTGCGAGTGGATCCGCCACTGCGCCGGGGACAGCCTCGGGGGTTTCCGGCACCGGCACGGCCGCAACGGGGTCGAGCATGCGTTCGCGAAACAGGCGCACTGCTTCGCCGGGCGTGCCCATCCCGAGCATGCGGCCCTCCTCGAGCACGAGCGCCCGGTCGCAGATGGCCCGCACCTGGTCCGGCGAATGCGAGACGAAGATGATCGTGCGGCCCTCTTCCTGGAAAGTCTTCACGCGGTCCATGCACTTGCGTTGGAAGTTCTCGTCCCCGACCGCGAGTACCTCGTCGATCACCAAAATGTCCGGCTCGACATTCACAGCGACCGCGAAGCCGAGGCGGACGTACATACCCGAGGAGTAGAACTTCACCTGGTTGTCGATGAAGTGCTCCAGCTCGGCGAAGGCGACGATCGAGTCGAATCGGCGCTCCACCTCTTTCGTGGACAATCCGAGCAGCGAAGCGTTCAGGAAGATGTTCTCCCGACCCGAAAGTTCGGGGTTGAAGCCGGCCCCCAGCTCGAGAAGCGCCGCCACCTTCCCTCGCACCACCACCTTGCCCTGCGTCGGTTGGAGGATCCCGGAGATGCACTTCAGCAGGGTCGACTTGCCCGAACCGTTTCTTCCGAGGATCCCGACGGTCTCACCCTCGTAGACCTCGAATTTCACGTCGTGCAGTGCCCAGAAGTCCTCGTGCGGATTGCGTCCCGCGTGCAGAAGACGTTCCTTCAGCGACTGGTACTTGGCGTTGTAAAGGCGAAATTGCTTAGAGACGTCTACGACGTCCACCGCCACATCCGCGGTCACGAGCTCAGAGCTCCTCGGCGAAGTTGCCCTCTAGGCGTCCGAACATCACAAGGGCGCCGAGCAAAAGGACCACCGATATGGCGAGCACGACCAGATCGGAGAACAAATACCACTGGATCGGGTAGGTCGCCATCACCCCGTTCGGGAAGGGCGCATGTGTCACGGTGTTGGTCGGGTGTACGACGTTGTAGAAGATCCGCTGGAACGTCATGACTGCAGGAGTCACAGGATTGGCGAAGTAGACCCAGATGAGATGCGAGCCTGGTATGTGCAGGATGCTGTGATTGACCAGGCCGTTGTGCACGTTCCCGGAAAAGGGATAGATCCCCGGGACCGCCCAAAACCAGGCCAGAAGGAGAACCTCCACGAGGTGCTGGGTGTCACGGAGGTAGACGTTCACCGCGGAGAGGAACACGCACATGGCGGCCGCGAACGCGACGATTGCGGCGAGGGCCGGCACGATCAGCCACATCGCGGACCAATCCGGCCGATGCCAGAACGCGATCATGAACGCGAGGAGGACCACGGACTGGAATACGAAGAACATGAAGGCTGACCCGACGGAGGCGAGCGGAAGGATCTCGCGCGGAAAGGAAACCTTCTTCACGATCCCCGAATTCGCGACGATCGTGCTCGTACCGCTCATGACCGCCGTCTGAAAGAGGTTCCAGACGAGCATCGCCGAGAAGAGGTAGATCACGAAGTTCGGGATGCCGTTTCGGAGGAAGAAGGTGAAGAGCACGTAGAAGACAGCGAGGCTGAACGCCGGGTTCAACATCGACCACAAGAACCCGAGGAACGAGTTCATGTACTTGACCTTGATCTCCTTGCGCACCAGGAACGCGAAGAGCTCTCTTGACCGCCAGAGCTCGCTGATGCGTTGCCATATGCCGACGCGGGCTGCGACGACCCGAGTCGGCTTCGGGCCCCGCGACGCAGGCAAGCGGGATCTCAGTGCTTCGGGGCCGGGAGCCGGCTCTGCGAGCTCGGTCACTGCCCCTGTCATGGTTTTCGGCTGATAACCACGGTCAGATGTGCCCGGGGGTGGGTTATTGCTTCACTTCGGCGACGGCGTGCTCTATCACGCGGTCGATGAACCCGTAGTCCCTCGCCTCCTCAGCCGTGAACCAACGGTCGCGGTCGGAATCGGCCTCGATACGCTCTATGTTTTGCCCTGTGTGGAAGGCAATTCGTTCGGCCATCATCCGCTTCAGGTAGACGATCTGCTCGGCCTGGATTGCTATGTCTGCGGCTTGCCCTTGCATCTGTCCGGATGGCTGGTGCATCAGGATGCGCGAGTGCGGAAGGGCAAAACGCTTGCCCGGGGCGCCTGAACACAGCAGGAACTGTCCCATCGAGGCTGCCAGCCCGACGCAGATCGTGCTCACGTCACAGCTGATGTACTGCATGGTGTCGTAGATGGCGAGACCGTCGGTCACCGAACCACCGGGCGAATTGATGTAGAGGGCGACGTCCCGCTCGGAATCTTCAGCCGCGAGCAGGAGCAGCTGGGAGCACACGAGGTTCGCGAGTGTCTCGTCCACTGCGGTCCCGAGGAAAATGATCCGTTCTTTCAGGAGCCGCTGGTAGACGTCGCCCGCGGCGACGTCCGCCGGGAGTGGTGACCTCATGTTTTGTCTGAGCACGAAGTCGCGTGCCGACGAGGGGAGGGGATACTGCTGGGACATGGACGAGAGGCTACCTGGTCCGATCCGCGATACCGGGACACAGAATCTGTTTCGCCCCACACCCGAGCCTGAAGTGGACGAACACGCGTTCGCAGGTCCTGGATCCCGCTATTAGGATCTCGCATCGATGTCGATATCGCCGGTGCATCAAGGCGCTGGACGGACTCTTCGGACGCCGACGTAGCCCAATTGGCAGAGGCACGACGTTTAGGTCGTCGTCAGTGAGAGTTCGAATCTCTCCGTCGGCACGACGAGCGGGACCTCGGTGAAAGCGAGCATCGAGAGAGTCGACGCTTCGTTGACGAGGCCGCTACGCCAAGAGGTGCTTCGACGCGGGTACCCCGCGAGCTCGACGACCTATCCCGGGGACGACGACACGCGCACCGCCCACTTCTGCCTCCGGCTTCTCGCTGCCGGGAAGGCACCTTCCAAAAACTGCGCAGACGGAATCGTGGCGGTGGGCACGGTCCTGGCCGATGCTCCGCCCTGGGACCCGGAGCGCCCCGAGGCTTGGCGCATCAGGGGCATGGCGACACACCCGGACTTCAGGGGCCACGGTTACGGGAGCATCGTCCTGGAGGCTTTGATCGACCACGCGCGGTCGAGCGGCGGTCACGTGATCTGGTGTCACGCGCGCGTAGACGCGCTCGGTCTCTACCGCCGCGCTGGATTCGAGCCGATTGGAGATGTCTTCGACGATGGCTTTGCGATCCATCAGTCGATGTGGCGTTCACTTCCCTGAGAGGAACCACGACTCCGAACCGGAGAACTCCACCCCCGGCTCCTACAGGACCCTTCGGAGGATCCTCTCCTTCAGCTTGTTGAGGGGCGGATAGACGAACGGGAGGTCAGGTTTGAAACTTCGGCGCAAGACCGGCTTTCTGTGGCTCAGCTCTTCGAACCCTGCCCGACCGTGGTATGCGCCGACTCCGCTCTCTCCGACCCCGCCAAAGGGAAGCTCGGGGACGAGGATGTGCATGAGCACGTGGTTCACGCACACTCCGCCCGAGGTCGTGTGTTCCACCACCGCCTTCTCCACCTGCCGCGAACGCGTGAACAGATAAAGAGACAGAGGCTTCGGGCGCGCTCCGACGAAGCTCACCGCCTGGGCGACAGAGTTCACCTTCAGCACAGGTAGGATCGGACCGAAGATCTCGTCCTGCATCAAGGGCGAAGACGGATCCGGATCGACGATCACCGCCGGCGCCATCCATCGGTTCGCCCGGTCCACCTCCCCCCCTCTAAGGACCTCTCCGCCGTTGCCTCGGAGCAGCGATTCGAGCCGAGCCAGATGTCGTTCGTTCACGATCCTGGTACGAGTGAGCGACGGATCGGGTCCCTCGAGCTGATCGATGGAGCGCAGCAGCGCTTCGGTGAACCGATCAGCGACCGAGCGTTCGACGAGGACGTAGTCGGGCGCGATGCACGTCTGACCCGCATTCACGAGCTTGCCCCAGGCGATCCGCCGTGCCGCAATCTCGATGTCCGCGTCTTTGGCCACGATCGCAGGGCTCTTTCCTCCGAGCTCCAGCGTTACCGAGCAGAGACGATTCGCGGCCGCCGCAGCGATGCTTCTTCCGACACTTGTACTCCCCGTGAAGAAGATGTGGTCGAAGGGCTTGTTCATCAATTCCGTCGCGACCTCCGCCCCACCTTCGACGACGACGACCCCCTCCCGATCGAGATAGCGCGGCACCAGCCGTGTGAGAGCGTCAGAAGTAGCGGGCGCGAGCTCGGAGGGCTTCAGGACGACTGTGTTGCCGGCCGAGACGGCAGATACGACAGGTGCGAGGGCGAGCTGGACCGGATAGTTCCAAGGCGAGATCACGAGCACGGTGCCCCGAGGTTCTGGAACCGTCCACGCCCGCCCGGGAAGGTTCGTACGACCCGGCCAGGTGTGCGCCGGGCGCATCCACTTTCGGACTCTGCGCCGCGCATGGGCTGCCCAACCAGCGACAGGCGCCAGATCCGTGGCCCACGCTTCCACGCGTGGCTTGCCGAAGTCCTTGGCCATCGCCCGTACGAGCTCGTCTTCCCCCTCGCTCACCAACCGCTCGATGGATCGCAGCTGATCGATGCGCCAAGCCACCGACCTCGTGCGTCTCGACTCGAAGGCCGAACGAGCTTTTTCGAAGGCGTCCGTGGCCGCGGTCGTCGGGGGCTTCTCGCCATTGGTGGTCGGCATCCACGTCCCCGTGGGCATGGCGTCGCTCATGTCTCGAGCCCTCCTTCTTTTCGGGCTTCTCTCCAGGAGAACGGCGCTCGAAACGACTTCCCGACTACATAGCCCTGAGAAGTCTCACCTAAAGGGCCGCCTCGAAGACCCCTTTGTAACTCGAGTCGCTTTGACCACGTCGTGGCACGTCGGCAATGCTGCCCGGGTCCCCGACCCCGGCGTCGAGCCACCGACGACGATCGGCTGAGAGTCGGGCAACCATCACAGGTTTGAAGAAGTTGAAGGAGGACGACAATGGGGATGCTCGACGGCAAGGCGGCAATCATCACCGGGGCTGGGCGGGGAATCGGGCGCGAAGAAGCTCTTCTGCTCGCGGCAGAGGGTGCCAGCGTGATCGTCAACGACGTCGGTGCCGCCCGCTCCGGAGAAGGGGCGGACAGATCGCCTGCGGAGCAGACCGTCGACGACATAAAGAGCGCCGGGGGCCAGGCGGAGATAAACACCGACGACGTGAGCTCTTGGGCCGGTGCCGAGAAACTGGTCGGTCAGGCTGTCAAGAGCTTCGGAAAGCTCGACATCCTCGTTAACAACGCCGGCATCCTGCGCGACAAGATGTCGTTCAACATGGAGGAGTCGGACTGGGACGACGTCATCCGGGTCCACCTGAAGGGACACTTCGCCATGTCGCACTTTGCCGCGATCCACTGGCGGGAGCGTTCGAAGTCCGGTGAAGAGGTTTCGGGACGGATCATCAACACCGCCTCGGAGGCCGGGTTGTTCGGAAATGCAGGCCAGGCCAACTACGGAGCGGCAAAAGCGGGCATCGCTGCCATGACGATCATCCTCGCCCGCGAGCTCCAGCGTTATGGCGTAACGGTGAACGCCATCTCTCCCCGAGCGCGCACCCGCATGACCGAAGACTTGTTCGGGGAGATGGCGAAAGCGGAGGAGGGGAAATTCGATGCTTTCTCTCCGGCGAACGTGGCGCCACTGGTCGCGTTTCTCGCGAGCGAACAAGCGGCGGACGTATCGGGTCAGAACTTCATCGTGTTCGGTGGTTCGATCTGGGTGGTGAAGGGCTGGTCTGCAGCCGGCGAGCTCACGCGCGACGGGGCTTGGACTCCGAAAGAACTCGCCGACAGCAAGTCGACGCTCTTCGCCAACCACTCCCCGGGGATCCCGCCCTTCTCCTTCTGAGCTTCCTGCAGCGGTACGCAACCGGCGGACGGCTGACGCGCTGCACGCGTACACGTTCAGCCGGAGAATCCGTCCATCGCGACCATGCGTCCGTTCAGACGAGTGCCGGCCACCGAGCCGTAGAAGGTCGCGTCGCCGAAACTGAATACCCCTCCGTCCGCTGCGACCATCCAGTAGCCCTCGCCGTCCGCGGTGGACGACATACCGACGATGGGCTGGGCCAGGCGAATCGATCCTGTGGAGCCGAAGAAAGGAACCCCGAAAGAGAAGATTCCGCCGTCCGAGGCGACGAGCCAGTAGCCGCCCGTCGCTACGTCGTCCGCGATCCCGGTCACGGGGGCGTTCAGGCGAGTGCCGCCCATCGATCCGAAGAACTGCGCGTCACCGAACGTGAACACCCCACCGTCGGACGCCACCAGTCGATACCCCTGTCCATCTCCGGTCGCGGTGATCCCCACGACGGCCGCTTTCAGACGCTGGCCCCCCATGGACCCGAAGTAGCCCGCGTCACCGAACGTGAAGATGCCGCCGTCGGAGGCCACGAGCCAGTAACCGTTTCCGTCCGGCGTCGCGGCGATCCCGACGATCGGTGCGTTCAAAGGGCGCCCCCCCATCGATCCGAAGTACCCGACGTCGCCGAAGGTGAAGACACCACCGTCGGAGGCCACGAGCCAGTAACCGCCGGTCCTCGGGGACATCGCGGTCCCTACGATCGGCGCCGAGAGGGCGATCGACCCTGCAGAACCACAAAAGGGAAGTCCGAAATCGAAGAGGCCGCCATCGGAGGCGGCGAGGTCGTACCCTGCGATCGCGGCGGGCGGGATGTTGCAGCCCGAGACACTCCCACGAGCCGGCAGGCCGGAGCTCACGCCTGTCAGTTGCGGATCGTGGTGGAACATCGGCCACGACCGTCCGCCCACCGCCTCCGCACCTTGGGACCCCGGTATCTCGTAGTGGACGATGATCCCGCGGTTGTCCCCGTTGTACCCGGCGACCGTGATACCGATCGTCCCGTTCGGGTCGTCGGTGACGAGTGGCGAATTCTGGAAGCCCATGTCGGGACGTAACACCGTGATCTCGGAACCGCTCCTTCCGTCGAGCACTTCGACACCGGCAGTCGTGGGGACGAGCAGGTCCTGGTAGCCGGCGTTCGCCAGGTCGGCGGTGACGACCGACCCGATGACCCGGCCCACCACCCCCGTGTGCCACACAGGCGCGCCGGACGCGCCGTCGATCACCCACACCGATCCGGAGCTCCCGTTGTCGGTTCCCTCTATCACGTAGGTCTTGCCGTTGCCCTCGACGTCCCCGAGAGCCGGGCTCGAACCGGTGAACCCGTCGAGGTGGTCCGACCACAGACGATCGCAACGCGTGTTGAAAGCCATCACGGTGTCGCTGTCGCTCACTCCGGAGTAGTAGGAGCCGGTGCCGACGACTATTCCCGTCGCCCCCCCACCGAGAATGCCGCCTACCGCAGGCGAGGAATCGACCTCCTGATTCGTGTCGTAGTGACACACGAGGCCGCCCCTGCTGTTCAGGATCCGAAGGTGACCACCTGGTGCATAGTTCTCGCCGAATGCGAAACCGGGGCTCGACGCTCCTCCCATGACGAGCTCCTCATGGCCCGTCCCGTAGAGGTCGCCGACCGCAGCGGTCGAGAAATTGCTGTCGGCGCTGAAGAACGGAAAGCCGGTGAGGACGGAGCCGTCCAGCGCGTTCAGGGCGTAGGCCTCCTGGTCGAGGGAACCTGCGAACACGTCGTTGCCCCCTTGAAGAGAGCCGACCGTGAGCGATGCTTCGACCCCGTAGTCGGCCGCCTGGTCGGCTGGCGGTTCTCCTACCGGCGTGAGCCACATCGCCGTCGCCCCGGGTCCGAAAGCTGCGTAGCCACCGGCCCCGGGCGACTGCGCGTTGCCGATTCCTATGTAGAGCGCGTCGAGCGACCGGCCGGGGAGGCTCGCCACAGAGGGGGTCGAATCGATCGGCTCGCCCCCCTCGTAAGCGGGCCAACCCCCTACCTGAGAGCCGTCGAGCAAGTGGTAGGCGTAGAGGAAGCCCCTTCTGTCTCCAACGACCATAGATGGGCCGTCGTTGTCGACCGTGGCGACCATCGGAGAGGACTCGGCGATCGGCCCACCCTGGTCATCGAGCTCTCCGGTCGACCACTGCTGCACGAAACTCGATGAAGAGAGGCCCTGGGCCCGAGCGGCTCGTTGGACCGCAAGCGTCGCCGATCCGTCGACGGCGACGAGAACCGCTAGGACGAGCGCGGACTTTCGACCGATACGGCGGCGGCGCCCCCCGAGGCAAGGCAATCGAAGCAGACTGTGGCTATCTGGAGCGCGGCTGTCACGATCTCGCGGGGAGTGAAGCGGTCGCCTCCCCGACCACCTTCACCTCGCCCTCACCGTTTACCAGGCTGCACTCGAGATCGACGAGGTGCTTGCCGTCCTCCTCGCGCTTCGCCTTCACAGTGATCTTCGTCGTCAGTTCCTCACCCGGCCATGTCTGACGGCTGAACCGAACTCTGTAATGCGTCAAGTGCCCGGCACCGACGAAGTCGGTGAGGGCGGTACCGAGCAGCCCCATCGAGAACATCCCGTGCCCGAACACGCTGGGTTGACCGGCTGCGGTCGCCAGGACCTCGTCGTGATGCATCGGGTTGTAGTCGCCCGACGCCCCCGCGTAGCGCACCAGGTCCGTTCGGGAAAGGGTGTGCGTCTTGGCCGGCGCTTCGTCGCCTTGCTTCACGTCCTCGAAATGGAGTGCCTTATCGGCCATGTCAACCTTCCTCCCGCACTCGTCCGGCTGAGGAGCATAGAGCGTTCACGAAACGGGCTCAGGGTCGCGTGGAAGCCCGAGGAGCCGCTCGCCGATCACATTTCTCTGTACCTCGCTCGTCCCACCGGCGATCGTCAGGCACCTCGTCGACAGGAACCCCTGGCTCCAACGGCCTGCCTCGCCGTCTGTCGTCGCTCCCTCGGGCCCGAGCAGCATCAGCCCGTACTCCTGCACGCGTTGTTCGTGCTCCGCGCCGAGAAGTTTTCTCACGCTGGCCTCCGAGCCTGGATCGACGCCGGACACGGAGCGCAGCGTGGAACGCGCACCGAGGAGGGACACGGACTGAGCCTCGGCGACGAGACCACCGAGATGCTCGAGAACGGCGCTGTCGTCTGATGCCGGCGTGCCGGCCAACGAGCCGAGGATCCACTCGATCCCGAAGCCGAAAGTGGCGCCCGACGACATAGACACTCGTTCGTTGGCGAGGGTCGTTCGGGCGAGGCGCCAACCACCCCCGACTTGGCCGACCACACATTCGTCGGGCACGAAGACGCCGTTCAGGAATACCTCATTGAACAACGCTTCGCCCGTGATCTCACGAAGAGGACGGACGTCGATCCCTTCGCTGTGCATGTCGACTATGAAGTAAGTGATCCCCTCGTGCTTGGGCACGTCGGGGTCAGTCCGGGCGAGGCAGATCCCCCAGTCGGCCTTGGTGGCCATGGAGGTCCACACCTTCTGTCCCTCTATCAGCCACCCACCATCGGCTCGGGTGGCTCGGGTAGAAAGTGCCGCGAGGTCGCTTCCAGCACCCGGCTCGGAGAAGAGTTGGCACCACACGAGCTCGCCCGCGAGGGTCGGACCCACCCACCGCTTCTGTTGCTCGGATGTTCCGTGGGCGATGATCGTGGGGAGCGCCCATGCGCCAACCGCGAGGTTGGGGCGGAAGAGCCCGGCAGCGGCCAGCTCCTGGTCGATCACCAGTTGTTCAACAGGGCCCGCTCCGCGTCCCCACGGCGGTGGCCAATGGGGAGCGATGAGCCCTGTCTCTGCGAACACCTGTCTGCGCTCGCGTCCGTGGGCCGCGGCGATGCGTTCGACGAGTGGCGATACCTCGGCGCGAACCTGTTCCGCCTCGGGTGGCAACTCGACGTTCATCTCGCGCCTGCTACCCCCGATCGCCGCACGCGAGGCTTCGACCCGGAAGGCCGCCCCGTCGCCGAGGAGCTGGCGCAGGGAGACCGCACGCCGCAAGTGGAGGTGTGCGTCGTGCTCCCAGGTGAAGCCCATCCCCCCGAGCACCTGGATGCAACTCTTCGCGCATTCGACATAAGCATCGAGGGATATCGCAGCTCCGAGGACCGAGGAGAGCGTGCTCTGGTCACCGTCGTTCGAATCGAACGCCTGCGCCGCGTCCCATGCCATTGCGGCGACCTGCTCCACGGAGACCAGCATGTCCGCCAAGCGGTGCTTCACAGCCTGGAACTGACCGATCGGCCTTCCGAATTGTCTTCTGTCGATCGCGTGCGCCCACGCGACGTCGAGGCACCAACGTGCGCCACCGGCGCACTCTGCCAACGCCATGCAAAGGGCGATGTTTCGCACCTGCGTACTCGTGATCCCTTCGAGCTGGTGCCCGAGTGGGAGGACGGCTCTCTCCACATTCACCGCTGCGACCCGTCGTGTGAGGTCGAGACTCGGCAGCGGCTCTACGGATACGCCTTCACCTACGATGAGGAGGCACCAAAGCTCCTCCGAGGAGCTGTCGAGCGGAGCCTTCTCGTCGGTGAGCTCGAGCGGTGCGAGGACCGCCTTCGCCGCCGAAGCGCCTAGGACCGGTCGCAGCTCGCCACTCACCTCGACCGTGCCGTCCGGCATACGCACACCCGCGAGAGAGCCTGCTCCGGTAAGAGCCACCGCAGCCGGCATCGTGCCGTCGACTATCGGGGACAAAAGTTCCTTCCGCTGTCCCGGATCCGGCAATGCCGAGAGCACGGCGGCTGTGAGCATTGTGGGGAGCACCGGTCCGGGCGCCATCGCTCGTGCCAACTCCTCGAGGATCACGGCAACTTCGATGTAGCCGAAGCCCTGACCACCGCAATCCTCGGGGACATGGATGCCGAGCCATCCTTGTGACGCGAGCTCGTCCCAGAACGGAGGGAGCACCTCCTCGGTGGTGTCGAGACTGGCGCGTGCCACCTCGGGTGAGCACCGCGCTTCGGTCCAGCGCTGCATCGTTCGATGCAACTCCTGGTGCTCAGGGGCTATCCCGATCGACACAGCTAAACCTCCTGCCAACGTGCGCGCCCGTTCTCCACGAGACGAGACACGTTACGGGATCGCCGCCGATCGGCAGAATTCGGCCTCGGAGTACCCGTTGGCCGAGCGAAATGCGACGTCGTCAGGAACGGTGAATGAGGTTGAAGCGCGTAGTGACGACCGGCTCCGAGGTCTTCTCGTCCTTCCAAACGGTCTCGGTGACGATGAAGGTCATGGTCTTGCCCTTGGAGTCCTTCGTGTAGGCGTCGAGCACCTTGCCCTCACCGACGAGGACGTCGCCGACGACGACCGGTCGGTAGTACTCGAACTCCTGCTCGCCGTGGAGGATGATGCCCCCCTTCGACATGAGGGGCCCGATGACCTCCGCGAGCGGGTTGCCGGTGGGCCGATCCGAAGGTTGCATCTCCGGGAACTCTCCCCACGTCGCCATGACGAACGGAAAAGTGGGGGGCACAGGTATCTTGTCGAAACCGGCGTCCTCAGCCGCTTTCGGATCGCGGTAGACGGGATCGGGATCGCAGACGGCGGTGGCGAAGTTCGCGACCGGGCCGCGCTCGATCACCACCTTCGACTTGTTCATCGGCCTGCCGATGATGCTCTTCAGCGCGTCGTCCGACATCTGGCAACTCCCCTATGGATCATGGTGCCGGTCAAATCGCCCGACACCGTATCCCCCGCCGCCAACGGGCGGCGACTCAGGGATCAGCTGGAGCTGGTCGACGAGGTCTTCACCGGCCGAACGATCAGTGCGTTTCCTCCCGAGTAGACGAGGACAACGGTCTCGCCCTTCGACAGCGCCACCTTCTTCGGTTGGTGCGTGGTGGACGTGATCGCGGCGGTGACGGCGGCCCCGCCCCCGGTCGGGTCGATGGTTATAGAGGTCGATGACACCGCCTCGATCGTCCCTCTGTCGAGATCCACCGTGCGGTACCCGCCGCCCTTCATGGGAACTACGACCTCAGCATGAACAGCGCGCGCGAGCAGCCGCGCCAGTGCGCCGCCTGCGTGCTTTTTCTGGGTCGAAGACCCCTGGGCGCTGGCGCCGCTTTGACCCGAGCTCGAAGGCGGCGCGCCGGTGCCAGAGGTGGAGCTTGGGGTGGCGGGTGACGAACCCGAGCTGACCGCGTATGCGATCCCACCGACTGCGCCCACTGCGATCACCATGGCAGCCACGACTGCCGCGACCCTGTTTGCCAGATGGCTCTTCACGAACCTCAATGCGCTGTAAGTGCGGTTTCTCATGGCCTCATTGAACCTCTTCGGCGTAATCGGACCTTGAGCCGGGTGTTAAGGAAAAGCTAGGGGAAACGGCCTCTGTCCTTGACCCGTGAACGAGTCTCCCGGGTCAGGGCCCCGAGCCGGCCATCAGTCCCACGGCCAGGGCCCTGAAGGCCCGCCCCCGGTGAGAGAGGCCGTGCTTCTCATCCGCCGACATCTCCGCGAACGTGCGCTCCTGCCCCGCCGGGACGAAGACAGGGTCGTAGCCGAAGCCGTTCCGGCCACGGGGTTCGAGCGATATGTGGCCCTCTACCACCCCCTCGGCGACCACTTCGTTCCCGTCCGCAAACGCCGCCAGCGCAACCGTCCGGAACGTGGCCCGTCGTTCGGCTTCAGTCCTTGCTCCAACGGCGTCCAACTCCACCAACAGCTTCGAGACGTTCCTTTCATAGGTCGCGTGCTCTCCCGAGAAACGGGCGGAGCGCACGCCGGGCGCGCCACCGAGCGCTTCGACTTGGAGACCCGTGTCGTCCGCCAACGACGGCATGCCGGTGGCTTCGCAAAGCGCGCGCGCCTTGAGACGCGCGTTCTCCTCAAGCGTGGAGCCGGTCTCTTCGACCTCGGGAACCTCGGGAGGACGCGGGACGAGCTCGATCCGTCCGCCCGAGACAGCCCTCACGATCGCATCGATCTCAGCTGCTTTGTCTCGATTGGCGGTCGCCAACACGGCCCGAAGCACTCGCGCGCCGTCGCCGTGAACCGGTGTCATCTCGGCGGCGGTGACACCACCAGAACCTTCTGCTGAGCTTCGAGTAGCGAGGCGATGCCGACTTCGGCGAGGGCGACCAGACTGTCGAGCTCGCTCCGTGTGAAGGGCATTCCCTCGGCGGTGCCCTGCACTTCGACGAAGCGACCGTTCCCGGTCATGACGAAATTCATGTCGACCTCGGCACGGGAGTCCTCCGAGTAATCGAGATCGAGCAGGCTGACCGCGTCCACGATGCCGACCGAAACCGCAGCGCATGCGTCCGTCAGTGGATGCGTCGCCAGCAGGCCCTTCTGGATCTGGCGCGTGAAGCAGTCGTGCAGTGCAACATAGGCCCCGCATATCGAAGCGGTGCGCGTACCGCCGTCGGCTTGGAGAACGTCGCAGTCGACAGTCACCTGGAGCTCGCCCATCGCCACGAGATCGGTCACGGCGCGAAGAGACCTGCCTATCAGCCTCTGGATCTCCTGGGTTCGGCCCGACTGCTTTCCCCGTGCCGCTTCGCACGTGACGCGCTCCGAGGAGGATCCGGGAAGCAACGAGTATTCGGCTGTCACCCAGCCCTTGCCGCCCCCGCGCATCCATGGCGGCACGCGGTCCTCGACCGAAGCCGTGCAGAGCACCATCGTCCGTCCCATCGACACCAGCACCGAACCTGCGGCCAGTTCGGTGAAGTCGCGTGCAAAGGTCACCGGGCGCAGCTCGTCGATGGACCTGCCGTCCGCCCGAAGCGTTCTGGCATCGGTCCCGCTCACGCGGGGGTCGGATCGAGCAGCCTGGCTCACAGCGAGTAGCCCCGGCCGACTGCGGCCTGCTCGACGGATCTTCCGAATGCCTCCGTCGCTTCTCTTTCGATGTCCTGTGCCGGGATCGTGGGCCAACGATGGGTGACCACGAGCCGTCTCACCGAAGCAGCTTTCGCGGTGCTTCCGGCTTGTCTGCCAGTCATGTGACCTGCCGTTCCCTCGTAATCGCTCGTGTACGTGGCCTCACACAGCGCAAGATCGAGATCCTTCCCGAGCGCCTCGAGCGCCCATCCCGGACCCGAGTCCGCAGAGTATCCCAGCGCCCCTGCAGGTCCTTCGACACGCACAGCGTGCGTGACCGGTGGATGATCGGTTCGGGAGAACCGGAGGTTCAGGTCGCCGACCGAGACCTCGTCACCGTCGCCGACCTCGTGCCAGTCGAGGATGCCGTCGATCTCCTGATCGACCTTTCCGAGAATGCCGGGCGACGCATAGACCGGTATCGGGTCGCGCTCGAACGACAGGACCCAACGGGCGGCGGTGATGAGCCCGTCGATGTCGCTGAAATGGTCGCCGTGCTCGTGTGTGAGCACGATCGCGGACAGCGAAAGCGGGTCACAAAAACGTTGGAGATTCGCGAAGGTCCCAGGCCCGGCGTCGAGCCAAAGGGAGGTCCCCCTCGACCAGGAGCGCACCAGGTACCCGCTCGCAGCTCCACATGGACCGCTGTAGCTGCCGTCGCAGCCGAGAACCGTGAGCGTGATCACGCGCGCGACCGGCAGAAATCCGAGACCGCCTTGTTGAAGAGGGCCCCCCGCTGCACGTAGCTGCCCTCGGAGAGCGGGGTCGGTGCCGCCGGGGAGAAAAGGACGACCGCATCGTCCCACTCGCCAACCAAGGAGGTCGCCAGCTTCACGGCTTCGTGCACAGTCTGGGCATCTCGAACCAACACGCGTGGCGAGCAATGCTGGAGCCCCTCGGCGAGCAGCGACCCGACCCCGGGGAGGCTCACGAGCACTGGTTGCGGTCGCAGTCGCTCCATTTCCTTCAAGAGGGGCTCGAGCGTCACCCCGCGATCCTGGCCGCCGGCGATGAGACAGATGTGGCGTCCCTCGAACGTTCGAAGGGCTGCCAAGGCGCCGGCGGGATTACTGGCGAGTGCGTCGTTCACGAACTCGATCCCCGAGCAACTGGCCACGGTCTCGAGGCGACTCGGCAGCGTAGGCATGTCCCTAAACGCATGTTCCAGCGCACGGCGGTCCGGCACCGGGGCACCTGCGAGGATGCACGCGGTGATCGCGCCGCAGAGGTTCAGCAGATTGTGCCGCCCGCGAAGCGGCATCGAAGCGACGTCGATGCGGGCCCCGTCCACCGACACATCGTCTTCCTCCAGGACGACGCGTCCGTCACCTCCATATGGATGTCGTCGGGAAAGTCCTCGAGAGCGCGCCAGCACCTCAGGATCGGTCGCATTGACCGCCACCTCGATGTCGGACCGGTGCATGAAGAGGTTGAGCTTGTCGCGGACGTAGTTGTCGTAGGTGAGATGCCAGTCGAGGTGGTCCGGGGAAAGAAGCGTCAATAGCCCTACCGTCGGAGAGACAGAGAGATCAGCGGCTTGAAAGCTCGAAATCTCGACGACGTAGAAATCACAATCGCCCTTGTCGTACAGCTTGGTGAGGGGTGTTCCCATGTTGCCGCCCAAGCCCACCTTGTAGCCGGAACCCTCCAACAGGAGCGAGGTGAGCCAAGCCGTCGTCGTCTTGCCCTTGGTGCCTGTGACGCCCACGATCCGACTTCCCGAGAAATCCTCGAACCACATCGCTGTTGCTGTGGTCACGTCGCACCCTTGCCGACGGGCTTCGACGATCTCGTCGCGGTAAACCGAGACACCCGGCGATCGCACTAGGCAGTCGAAGCGGGCCTCTGTGACGAGAGCCGGCGCGCTGACGGGAAACAACGTGTCGCCGACGAGGACCTGCTCCGGTTCGCCCGCGCCCGGAGAACGGGGTCGATCGGAGAGGAACACCACCTCGGCACCTCTGTCGATGGCCGCTCGTGCGACCTCTGTTCCCTCCGTACCGGCGCCCCAAATCGCTACCCGGCCGGTGCGGAGTCGTTCGAGGCCCGAAGCCCCTTTCGTCACTTCCGTCGCGCTCCGGAAACGATGCTGCGAACCGTGTCGAAGACCTCTCGGGCGCTCGCATCCCCGCCATGAGCATTCGAGGGGGCGGCTCCTGAAACCTCCTGCCGCAAACTCTCGAGCACCGCGGCTCCCCGCCATTGCGGATCGTCCAGCAATCGATGAAAGGCCTCATTGACTTCCTCGATCGTGCCGACGCATTCGAAAGGCTTGCGCTCGGGATCGAGCATGTCGGCAAACCCGGGGATTTGCTCTGCATCGTCGAGCAGATCCGAACCGAACACACGGACGACCGACTTCCTGTCGAGAGCCGTTGCCAGCGCGAGGAAGACGAACCGGCACTTCGGGCAGTTGCAGCACCATCTGTCATCGGCACCGCGCAGGCGCGCGGTCCCGTTGCAACTCCTGAAGGCGTCGATGTAACGGGGCAAGGTGCTGAACGCGCGAGTCACCTCCAGCTCGCTGAAAGGCCTGAGAGGAGAGACGTATCGGATGGAGCCGTGAACGGAGTTTCGTAGGAGGTTCTGAAGCAGTTCTTCGAACTGGGCCGACTTGCTCCATTGGTGGTTCACTTCTTCGTTCACCAGCACCCTGCTCGGCGAGTCTGCCGATCCCTCGAGCGCCATCGCAGTGGTGTCGTACCCGAAGAGGTAGCCCCCCGCGATCGTGATGAGCGAAACGATCGCGGTCACCGGGACGTGCCCGTTCAACGCCCCCTTTTCGTTGAGGTCGAACAACCGTGGGTCGAGAGTGCGCTTCACGGTCCGGAGGTCGGAACCTGCCAGGGACGCGATGCGCCTCACTGCCTCGCTCGGGTTTACCGAGACCACCACCGGATCCAGCTCGCGTAGCGCTTCGAGGACCACCACGGAGTCCTTGCCTCCCCCGATCGGTACAGCCACACCCGGTTCGGGTGGGTCGACTCGGCCCGGGGGAGTGATCGTCCTGGCGTGAGCTCCCGGCTCCTTCGGTTCAACGACGATCCGAAAGTCGAGGGGGATCGCCAGGCCGTTGCGGTAAGCGAACTCCCTCATCCCGAGGTCGTACAACGCTCGACAGAACTCCAATTCGCAGTCGGAGAGCTCGTATTCGACCACGATCACCGGCGGCGCGGCGGCCTTGTAATAGCTCACGCCAGCAGCAAGGTGCAGGAGCCGGACTACCCGCCTGAAGCCGTTGAGGCGGCCTTCGGCGCCACTGGCACCGCGTCCGAAGTCGACACGCTCTTCGAACTTGTGACGATC
The DNA here is from genome assembly GCA_963737015.1 of uncultured Acidimicrobiaceae bacterium. Taxonomy (GTDB): domain Bacteria; phylum Actinomycetota; class Acidimicrobiia; order Acidimicrobiales; family UBA8190; genus CAVTQZ01. The sequence goes on from CAVTQZ010000001.1 coordinate 1,459,015, forward strand.
GTCCAGTGAGTAACGAAGCAGCGCGATGCCCTTTGAGGCGTCGGCGTCGAATCCCCGCAGGCGGAACTCCGAGATCTCGTCAGGACGAAACTTTGCCACCGACGACTCAGAAGTAGATGGTCCGACGCGCACGCTCCGCGACGACGTCGATGTCATCCGTCCAGGCACCCGTCGAGAGATACTTCCATCCCCCGTCGGCCGAAACGACGACTATCACCCCTGCGGAAATTCTCGTGGCGCACTTCGCGGCCCCGGCCATTGCCGCACCGGAGGAGATACCGGCGAAGATCCCGACGTCGGCCAGCCTGCGCGTCCACTCGATCGATGTCCGCGGGTCGACGATCGTCTTCCGGTCGAGCAGAGCCTCGCCCCCGAGGCTCGTGAAGATCGGTGGAATGTAACCGTCCTCGAGGCTGCGCAAGCCGTCGACCATCTCTCCGGCCGGCGGCTCCACCGCCCAGACCTCCACGTCCTCGTTTCGCTCCTTGAGGAACCGACCGACGCCGAGAAGGGTCCCGGAGGTACCGAGCCCGGCAATGAAGTGGGTCACCTCCGGACAGTCACGCCAGATCTCCGGGCCCGTGCCCTCGTAATGGGCCTTCGGGTTCGCCTGGTTCGAGTACTGATGCAGGAACACCCAATCCGGGTGCTCCCTGGCGACACGTTCGGCCATCCGAACGGCTCCATTGGAGCCCTCGGCTCCTGGTGATTCGATGATGTCCACTCCCCATACCTCGAGAAGCTGGCGTCTCTCGATCGAAACGTTGGCCGGCAGAACGACCTTCAAGGCGTAGCCCTTCACGCGTGAGACGAGGGCGAGACCGATACCGGTGTTGCCCGAAGTCGGCTCGAGCAAGATCGCCCCCGGACCGAGCGTTCCGTCCTTCTCCGCTTCTTCGATCATGGACAGCGCGATGCGGTCTTTCACCGAACCGCCCGGGTTTTGCCCTTCGAGCTTGACGAGGATGCGGACGTCCGGATTGGGACTGAGCTTGCTCACCTCGACGAGCGGCGTATTGCCGATCATGTCGAGCACGGTGTTCAGAGGGGGCACCTCAGCCTCCGTCGTTCCTTGTCTGGGTCAGCGTCCGCTCGAAGGCGGACCTACCCCCCGGCGACGGCAGGCAGGATCGATACCGAGTCGCCATCGGCAACCTTCGTGTCGAGCTGGTCCAGGTAGCGGACGTCGTCGTCGTTCAGGTAGACGTTGACGAACCGGTGGAGGCTGCCGCCATCGGTGAGCACCTGCCCCGCCATGCCCGGGTAGCTCCGCACGAGGTCGACGAGCACCTCCCCGATCGTCTCACCGTTCGCCGAGACGTTCGTCTGACCACCGGCGTGAGACCGCAGAACCGTAGGCAGGCGCACTTCCACGGGCACGACGTCCTCCTCTTCGACTCCCCCGGCCACGGGAAGCAGCAAAGAAGGCCGCAAGCTCCCGGGGGCGAATGTTGACGAATTTGGTCAATATTCTACCGGGCGGGGTGCGGCTCCACGACTACTGACTCTTCTTCGACCTTGCGATCGACGATCCGGTAAGAGCGAAGGGTCGGGTACACGTCCCGGAGCGACACCAATACGTAGTGCCAGTCGGCGTTGCTCAAAGGCGTGCTCGCCTGTTCGACGTCTGTCGGCGACGGATAGGCGTCGGTATGGGTGTGGGAATGGAACACTCCGATGATTTCGAATCCATCACCCTCGGCGTGGCGCTCCGCTCGTAGGTGATCGCTCGGATCGACCGTGTAGAGCTTGGCGGATGCTGCCGCGTTGCGGGTCGGATAGCACGACGAGACGTCACCTTCGCGAGTGCCGGCGATGAGACCGCAGGCCTCGTCGGGAAGGCCGCTCAAGCAGTGGCCGACGATCTCGGTGTAGATACGGGCCGGCAGCCTCAGCATCGGCTAACAAGAGTACCGGGACAACAGCCGGACAACGCGGACGGTGGTCGTCCGACCTGGCCTCATGGTCCGCGCAGGTCCGCTTGTACCCTCCGATGCCATGGCTGCGAAGGGACCAACGCGAAGAGCCGGTCGGGCGGGAGGTCGGGAAGCGGATCCAGGTGTCCGTACCGTCGCCCGCAACAGGCGCGCACGCCACGATTACGACATCCTCGAGACCTACGAGTGCGGCATCGAACTGAAAGGAAGCGAGGTCAAGTCGCTCAGGGCCGGCCGTGTCACGTTGGCGGACTCGTACGCGAGAGTCGAAGGCGGGGAGGCATGGTTGTTGGGTGTGCATGTTCCGCCTTACGAGAACGCCACGGGGTTCGGAGCGCACGATCCAGAAAGACGGCGCAAGCTGCTCCTCCACCGCAACCAGATCGACGAGATCTTCGGCCGAACGCAGCAGCAATCGCTCACCCTCGTGCCCCTTTCCATTTACTTCAAGGACGGAAGGGCGAAGGTGGAGCTGGCCCTGGCACGCGGGCGCCGCCTCTATGACAAGCGTCACGCCATCGCCACCAGGGACGCAGAGCGCGAGGCCGCGAGAGAGGCGGCCCACGCCCGTGGAGGGGCGGTGAGTCGGGGAAGTCGTAAGGAGAGCGATTGGTAGGATGAGGGCCGAGGGGGTGATCGGTTTCGACTCTGGTAGTCGATTCGGGAGAAGCGAGCCGTGGTTCCCGGAGCCACGTTAAAGAGCCGGGACAAAAAACAAACGCCGAGCCTCAGCTCGCGCTGGCTGCTTAACAAGTAGCCCGTCCGTCCGGTCTCAGCTCTGCGGGCCGGGTACGGGCGTCATCTAGTAGGGCTAACCCAGCGGCTTGGTCGCCTGACCGCCGGGGACAGAAAAGGGTGACTGGGGCCCTGAGCAATTGCCGGTGGCGGTTCAGGGCCCGAGATCGAGCTGCCGGCTGCGCTCGGAGAAGGCCCGTTGAGAAGCCAGAGGACGCGGGTTCGATTCCCGCCACCTCCAAGAGAGGGATGTTCGCGTAATGCGGCGTGCCGTGTTCACGAAACCCGCTCTTGCAGGTGGCGGCGAGGCTGAACAGCTCGCATGCCACCCCTGAGTGCGATCCGCCGGCCTTCGGGCCGGTGGTGTCGCGTCTGGGCCCCGATTCGACAGCCGCCCAGGGGCGACGAAACCGACCGTCGAGAACGGCTGGATCTTTCCCGGATTTGATTGGCCTATGTGGGTGGGTCCTTGGTGCTGCGGCTCGGAAGCCTCGGGAAGAGAGCTCAACTCTCGTGACCGCAGCGACTTGGAGGCTCGTGCCGAGCTAATAGAACAAACTCCGGCTGGATTCGACTGGCGTTCAGCGATCAGGCCGCCACGCTAACTACCTCGTCGCTGCAGGACACATCGCAAGATGGGCCATAAATTGGTCGTATATGCGAGGGCTCCTTGAGGAGAGAAGCTCCAGCTTTCGGATTGCGTCGCGCGATTGATCGATCAAGCTGAGTGTTACTGGCCGCGTGAAGTCCGCCATATGGTCGTAGTCGGCCTCGTGACGTGCCTGTTGCAGGGTCTGGAACGCTAGAGCGACATCCTGGAGTCGTGAGCTGGACCGCAACGCCAACATCGTGATGCGCACCTTTAATGGCGGGGCTTTTGGGCCTAGAACCCACTCGCAAACCTGCAGCAGACTCCGATGAGTAAAAAGTCGAGCCAGCCGCCAGCGTTGCGTATTTCCAGATCGGGGCAGCAGATGCGCGCACGCTCGGTTCACCATCTCGTGGTACAACGCGTAGTAGGCGGCTGAAGTCCCTCGCCTCAAATCGGCATTTCGAGGCTGCCCGACTCCGGCAGTGCGTCCGGCCAGCTCATCAGCTTGGCGAAGGAGCCACTCGGGCTTGATCGGTCGACGCACTCCTGGATACGCCCTATGTGCCTGTCCGCGAGGCCGCGTCATCCTCCTGAGGGGCATCGGTCGCAGGCGTGAGCCGAACGTAGACCGGCGTAGTGAGCGCTAGTTCAGTCGCCTTCTCAAGGACGCCTCGGCGGAGCGCCAGCACGTCTTGGATTGGCCACGTTTCCTTTCCCACGGGATCGCTCAGTGTGAGCGTGAGAAATAGGGCGACCTCGTCTTCTGCGTCCCGGTCGACGCTGGCAAGTGCATTTTCAATTCTGACAGAGCCGAACTGGCGTTCCGACACCCACTTGATCAGCGCCTGAATCGAATCTTCCAACTCTGGGCCGCGTACCACGAACACCAGTCTATGGAGTTCCGGCTCGACGGTATAGCCCTGTCATTGGTCAGCGCTCAGCTGGCCAGTGAGATCACGGCCGAATAAGCAACCGGATCCTTACTAGCCAAAAGTTAACTGAGACGATCGGCAGGAGGCTTCCGTGGGATTGCATTAGTTAGCTTTGACGCCACCCACAGCCCGGACGAATATTCGCGACAAGGCTATTGGTCGACCTGCGGATCAACCCAGTCATCGGGCGGTTCTATCTTGGCTTGGATGTCCGCGTGTTCGGTCAAGAGGTAGAGGAGGTTGGAGCCGTCTAAGAGCTCCAAGGGCTTGTTGGAGGCGAACTCGAAGGCCGCCTTTCCATATCCGCTCGTGGTCACAAGGATGCCCTTGGTGGCCCCTTCGTTGTGCATCGTTCCGAACAGGTCGCGCACGGCGGAGACTCCAACAGTGTTCTTGTAGCGCTTTGCCTGGATGACCACCTTCCCCCCGAGTACCGGACGAGGGTCATAGGCCACGCAATCGACGCCGCCGTCGCGCGATGCCTGGGTCAGTTTGGTTTCAAGGCCCATCTTCTGGAAGAGATTGGTGATGAGCGACTCGAACTCGCTCGGCGTGAGCTCCATGAGGTTCGGTCGCTCGTCGAGTCCTGAGAGAACATCCTGTTCCTCGACGAAGCGAGGATCGACCATCGAGAACTCAAGCACAGGCCGTACGGGCGATAGTTCCGCGGGACTCTTCGAAACTCCGGCTCCGAGCGCCTTGAGACAAGCAATGGGCTCCACCTTCGACAGATCGAGCTGTTTGAACGCATCGCTCGTGGTCCTCAACGAGACCAGGCACGGGTGTATGGCCTGACCGGTCCCAGGGTCGATCGTGTTGACGTGACCGTTCAACACTACGGTGTCGATATGTCCAGCGTCATCGGCTGCGAACACCTCGAACAGCGTCCGTAACGTCACTTGGGCCACGACCGCGGAGTACAGCTGGCGACGCTGAGTTGCCGGACGTGCAGTCTCGGTTCGCTTGTCGCCGGCCTTCACGTACTTGTACGCCGCGACTTCTGGTATCACTGATAGGGGCGGAAGTTCGAGCTCAATAACGAGTTGCTTGGATTCGGGTACGTAGGCGAGGCGATTCTGCCGGGGAAAGTCTTCGGGATAGAAGCTGGCGTCAAGAACGAGCGCAAAGCAGCTGATGACAGCATCCGGTTGGCCAGCGTGGTACGCCTGCTCCAGCGCGTCGATCTCCGCGTTGTGAGCTTCGACCCTCCTGCGCAGTTCCGCCTGTGCCGCCTCGTGAGCCTTTGCTGCCTGATCAAGGCTCCAGAGACGGCGTCGTTCACGTTCGCTGTGAGAAGCCACGGCTGCCTCGTAGGCGACACGGCCTTGCTCGTATGCCTCGACATACTGCTTCTTCACGTGCGGTAGGTGCTTGGAGACGCCGGTTGGCTCAGGTGGTTGGAACTGAGTTGGATGCGGCGGAGGCTCCGGCGTTGCCAGTTGGCCAGGTTGAAATGGCGTCGACTGATGCACACCGCGAAGCGATGCGAAGTCCAGGGCATGCTTAACCGCAATTGAATGGGCAAGCAGACGCTCAAGGTGCGCCACTGTCTGGTTGAGATGTTCGTTGTCAGCTTCGACTTCAGCCACGCGAGCCTCTACGTAGAGGCGCTGGCGCTCCTTCTGGGAGGCAGCCTGAGTTCGCTCATACTCCCGCCGAGCTCGCTCTGCTTCTTTGGCCGCCACCTGCTGAGCTCGTAGCTGAGCCATCCGACGCTTGTCCGCATCCCGTTGAATCTGCGACATCGTTGCGATAAAGCCGGATCGCCTGACCATGACGAACCCTCCTCTAGTGGGAGGCACTCAGCGTACTTGTGCGACCTTGGCAAATTATCAGCGCATCGCTATTGACTGCTGCTGCAGAAGCCGCTGATGTCGAAAGGGGCGTTGGAAACTGTTAACACAGCTAGAGCCGATTGCACGAAATTGCACTACAGGTACCCGGAGTAACCCGTCATGAGCTTTGCGCGATTCAGAGAGTTGACCTTCGATATCTTCGCAGTGATGTGGGTAGAGAACGAGATCTTGCCGTTGCCAGTTGCAACAGACCCGGAGCAGGAGCGTCCTCCTTATTTTCCAATCACACATGCGAGGCTGGCCGCCTATCTCACTCTGGCGAGGTATCACAACGATACGGCATATGCCGGCAGCGGCGACTCCGTTCGCTCCAGGAGTCGGTGCGACTCCCCGTCGCAGGCAGGTATCCAGCCTGCCGATCGCCCGAGCTTCATGAGACACTCGGCTTGTCTTGAATCCGAATGCCTTGAAGGAGAAAGGTCAGTCATTTTTATGGCGTGAAGATCAAGTAGTTCGATCTGCCTACCGAGACTCCCTGTTATTGAACTTGTCTGCATATCGACAACCAAAGTTGGCTGAACTTCACCGGAGAGTAGAAGAGCGTCCTGCCTATTACACCCTCCTGGCACGATGGCCACCTGTTTCTTCAAGGGAGTTGAAGTGACGCAACACCAGAGCCCTGGTCGGAGCCAAGGTCAAGGCGTGGCTCCGGACCGTGGAGCAGCGTCCCATGGACGGTGGCGCCTGCGCTCACTCTCCTTTGGTTAGCCAAGCAGCTATTCGGCAGGGTTGTTGCCTGGATGCTAAGTCAGCGCTCCAGAGTGCAGTTCCGAGCTCGGCATCGGACTTAACGATCAGGCGATCGACCTCCTGGCGACTGTCATTGTCACCTTCGTCTTAGCTGTGGCTAGTGCCTAAAAGACGAGCGGGTGGCGAGAAGATGATCGACGTAACGGGGCACTCCAAGTTCAGGCGAACGCCAGATTCTCTCGGAGAGGCGACGTATTGGTATCCCGAGAGCATCCAATCTCGATTGAGGAGCATTCCTGTTCGCGGGTCACGCTCAGGAAGGTGTCTCAGGGTCGTCTCAATCCCATTAACGCCCTTGGGACCTTTACCTGATCTTCACGGTAAGTCGATCTTTGGACGATCTATTAGATCTCACCAAACTTACTTCAGGGGTTGACCGATGCATCGGGGCAGTGATTCAGACATTGACAGGTCTCCAATAGGCGCATTTCTCTGCAGCGAATCCGTACACCAGTACCATTGACGTCCTTCTCCTCGGTTCTCGAGGACAACCACATAGGAGTACCGTTTTGATCGCCCAGGTCAATGCACCGGACGTAGCTGGCACGAGCTACGACGGCCGCATCTCTCGGCAAGCTTTTGAGGACTTGGTACATGTTCGAGGTGAAGGTGATGAGTGGGACTTTAAGGAGACCTTGGGTAACCTTGGCGAAACGTCTGTGCGCGTTAACCTGGCTAAAGACGCTCTCGCTTTCTGCAACTTGCCCACTGGTGGAACGATTATTGTTGGCGTTGCAAGTGACTACACGCGCGTCGGCCTGCCCGCCAGCGAGCGCATCGATACGACAGCGATCCGTAATGCAATTGAGAAGTTCATCGACGGCGACTTCACCATCCTGGCCGCGGAACATGTGCTGGTTGAAGATGGTGAGAGTGACGAGCGACGTTACGGCATTATCTATTTCGGCCGCCGCTCCACACAGCCCGTACTAGCAGCACTCGATGGACAGATTACTAGTGACAGGCCTCCTCTCTTCCGTGCTGGAGACATTCTGATTCGGCGTGGTGCGGCCAGTATTAGAGCTAACGCGGGTGACGTGAGGCGGCTGTTGACGAGTAGCGTCGTCCAGGAAGAGCGCGTTCGTTCAGTCAATGAACTATGGCGGTGCGTGGTTGAACAACGACGACTCCTGAGCGGAGTCGAGATGCTGTACGACGTTCTCGTGGACACGGAATATCAAGACGTCTTCGCCAACTCAAACCTCCGTCCCGCGATAGGTCACACCACGCAAGGCGAACACGCAGCACAGATGGATGAATTGCATCTCCGCGTGAATCTAGTCAGACCGCATATCCCGGACCAGCTCTATCAGCAATACAGATTGTGCGCCGCGTTTGTCGGGAGAATTCAAATGAAGGCGATTCGGCAACGCGATGCCGGCATCTTCCAGTCGTGGACCGAGCTAGACGACGGGTCCCCTGACTTGCCACTTCGTGACCTGGCTTCGCAGCTTCTGGCCCCTGGCGAGCTTGATGCGCTCTGGACCGGCCGGCCCACCAATCTAGGTACGAGCCGTCCGCTTCGACCTGTCATTGATGCTACCGAGGGCGGCTTGCTTGAGCTCATTGAACGCGTGCTGAGCGGCCTTGCATAGCTGGGGCATGGAGCGCAAGATTCGACACGAGATCGAACGGCGCAATCCCTCCTCGCCAGTCGCGCACCCGCTTCCTCAAGCAGGGCCCAGCGGTGACGGACAAAGAATTCCAACACCATTCCGACGTTCAGTTCATATCCGAGCTGCGAACCATCGTCTAGTTGTTATAGACGAAGCCGGAGGAGAGGTGACGAGCCTCAGTACTAGGCATGGCGTGATCGAATTGGGCCTGGGGACCAGTTCTGAGGGATGCTTTGCGAGCCTCCGCGCTGGCGAGGACTGCGATGGTGTCATGAGCGCTGGGGGTAGAGCTCGGTGTTTCGGGCACTGGCGTTACGGGGTGCGTACTGAACATGCTGGGCCAGCAAGTGAAAAGTCAAAACTACGGCTGAAACCTACGTCGGTTCCGTTTGCCACTCCTGGGTGGCATACCGTGTTTGCCCCGAATCCAACTGACAGAAGCTCACGTGCAACCAAATCCCTAACTCTGCTTCCGGCTGTGCGTACTCCTCATCTTCAAATATTAGTTATTTGAAGGAAACTTTGAGTGGTTCGTATCGCCACGTACTAGCTAGGTTCTCACGCTGGGTCAATTAGATTGAGATTAATAAGTCGATAACGGAGTGCTTGGTCGCTCACTTCGAACTCTGCGGCTAGATCCTCAATGACCCTGCTAACACTTCTCCTTCGATTCCGGTCAAGACCGTTCCGAAACGCATCCCTTATCAGGTCAGCTGGCATTAGGAGCGAGGCAGCGAACACATTGGCATCGATCTCGAGTCGGTCTGTGCCCTGGCCCGCCAGCCCATCCCGGAAAAGAATCTCTAGTGGTCGACTGACTGCAGCTTCTGTTGTCGACGGCCGACCCGAATCGAAATGAAGAAGCGCGTGACCGAGTTCGTGAGCTGTACTGAATCTCTGTCGGGTTGGAGAGTGACGAGAATTGATGCCGATCAATCGTCTACCTGAAGGTTCACGTATTAGGACCGAAGACGTATCGCTAGGCAGTTGCTCGTACACGACAACCAAGCCCTCCTTTTTCGCAAGAGCGACAGGATCGACAGGAGGACGCCTGATCCCGCTACCGTCCAATAGCGTCGATGCGACTTGCTCGGCCCGATGCGTACCGATGGCTCGTGCCATCAGTCGAAGGCCTCTTGATCCGCCCTGCGCATCACTGCCAGGACTGCCCGTTCAGAATCCGGCGTCTTAGGCCCAATCCTTATTTGGGGAGTAGATGGCAGGGGAGCCGTTCTCGGGAGCAGAGATTGGGGTTCGAAACCTAAAGCCTTGGCCAAGCGGTACAAAGTACCGAGAGACACGCCCTGACGTCCGCATTCAATGTTGACGATTGATGTTCTGCTTAAACCGGAAACGTTGGCCAGGACCTCTTGACTCAAGTCCACCTCCAGACGGAGTTCCCGGAGTCGTCGTCCGAACTCCACATTGAGTTCTTCGTCCGTCACCGTTCCAGTTTCATCACTAACGGCGCCGAATGTCAATGATATTCGACGTTTGTAGGACAAACGTCCAGTATGCGCTTGACAGGAGTACTATACGGGCGCGAGTCTGCAGACTCGCTCACGAAGGAGGCACAAAATGGCAAGTGTCGGCGACAAGTTCAAGCCGGGCGAGATCGTGCCCGACTCGGCGTTCTACCAGTGTGACGCTGCGTGCAACCACGAGTACAGCACGGACGTGAAGGGTCATCGCTTTCCCCCGCTGCCCTCTGGCTGCCGAGGATCGCACTGGGTCTTGAAGCGAAAGCGGCCGTAGCCGGATCCCCATGGCACGCGGAGACCATCTAAGGGCCAGTCGGCTGCCACACCACCACGACGGCATCGACCTCGGAGACGGCCGGGTCATCCATTTCGCGGCAGAGTGTGGCGCTTCTAAGCAAACGGCGATTGTGCGCATTTCGACCTTTGATGAATTCGCCCGGAGTAACCAGGTGACTGTTAGGCTCTATGCGCGAGAACGTGACCCTGAGGTGACTGTCGCTCGAGCGATGTCTCGCATCGGAGAGTCCAACTACCACTTGGTGTTCAACAACTGTGAGCACTTCGCTCGGTGGTGCGTCACCGGGGACCACAAAAGCGAACAAGTTGTCGCTGCCACTTCCGCAAGCGGCGTTGCCGGCACCACCGCAACGGCGGCAGCGGTAGGTATCGATGCAATTGCGTCGGCTGGGGCAGTTGTGGGCCTAAGCGGCCCAGGCATTATGTCTGGTTTGGCCACGGCAGGCGCCGTCGTCGGAGGGGGGGCTGTCGCTGGACTGATGGGCCTCGGAGCGGTGCCTGCAACTGTCAGCGTCGTCCTGGTTAACCGCGGCCTTCGGGACGACGACGAATTGCCAGACGATGAACGCGAGGCGCGTTCGGCTGGTCGAGTGGCATCAGTTGCCGGAGCCGGACTGACTTCAATAGGAGGTATCGGAGCGGTCAGTGCAATGGGAACGGTGGCCGGTCTGAGCGGCCCTGGCATCGCCTCTGGCTTGGCTGCCATCGGTGCCGGAGTCGGTGGGGGAATGGCGGCCGGCGCCATGGTTGTCATTGCAGCTCCCGCGGCGGTGGCGGCGATTACAGGCTACGGGGTCTATCGATTTCTCCGTTGGATCAAGGTCGACGCCTCGCGTTAGTTATAGGCCCATGATTCAATCATCGAACGTGTTCGGATTGAGCCAATGAATAGGAGAATCCATGGCAGGGCTTGATGATCGACACAGAAACGAGGACGGACGTATCGAGCGCAAGCGCGGGGATACGAAAGTCAAAAACCTCAAGGCTCTATATCCGGAGTTCCAGGACTTCCCCGACGAGACCAGGCTGGGCGACCTTCGTGCGAGGTATGGGGTGGACAGTCTGGATGCCCTCCGTCGCAAGCTTCGAGGAGATTAACAAGATCTACGAAGCCTCGAGGAGCCGGCTAAGGGTGGGCATTGGGTTGGAAAACATTCCCGTTACCTCCACGAACGAACGCGCGGACGTTGGGGATCTTCGCGTAATGCTCCGTGCTGTGTTCACGAAACCCGCTCTTGTAAGTGGCGGCGAGACTGAAATGCTCGCTTGCCGCCCCTTGGGTGCGATTCGCCAGTCCACCCTTAGTGGCAATATCCGTACGGGTCGATACGCGCATCGGATTGGCCACTCACGACCCAGCTGTTAGAAGCCTCGTTCATGTAGGCAGCAGGACATGCGTCTGCGATGGCGATTAGCTTCCGGCCGGGACACACTCCTGCGACGTTGTCACACGTCATCGCCTGGTGGCCCAGGGCGTACCCCGGGCACTCGAAGCTGAACCCCTTTGCGGCATAGGCGGCCAGGTACGCGAGAGCTGCCGCACAACCAGATGCTGTGGCCGCCCCACGCGGCGGAATGCTCGGTGCGGATACGACTCTGGGAGCTGCAACAGGCGCAGGCGGAGGAGCCGGCGTGGTGGTCGTGGTCGGGAGGACGGGGGCGTTTGCTTGGGCAGGGGAGGTGTGCAGCGTCGGTGTCGACAAAGGAGGACGTGTCGTCGCAGCCGCTGCACGGGCGCTGCGATTTGTGGCGGGGACAAGCCCTACGACGAACAGGACGATCCCTACTACGCCGACTATGGCGAGCAGGTGCACCCACATGGGACGCGCCGAGACCATGGATGTTGTTTTCGGAAGCACACGGAACTACTGAACCCATGAGATGGACAAAAACACAGGTGTGGTGCCTGCACGGACTGCGACGGCTCTCGCACGAGATGATCGGAGTCACCGCCGCCCCAGAACGCCGCCCCGGGGTGTCACCCAGTGTCCGATCAGACACCTGATCGGGCTGAACTCCTGGGCGGTGCAGAGATCTCGGGGCAATCCTCGGCTCGTGCTCTTGCCGGCGGCCGGTCGACCAGTAGCTGCATTTCAATGCTAGCTACAGTAGAATGCAGTCATGGCTGCCATTACCGTGCGAGATGTACCGGACGAGACCCGCGACGTGCTCGCCTCTCGGGCGGCGGCAACGGGCCGGTCGCTGCAGGAGTACCTGCGCCATCAGTTGATCGAGTTAGCCCGACGCCCGGACCCAGAGGTTTTGCTCGCCCAGATCCGAGAGCGCAAGCAGCGGGTCGGGAGCGAGTTGGGCGCCGCAAAGATCCTTAGCCACTTGTCTACGGATCGCCGGTGAGTCTCGTTGTTGACGCCTCGGTTGTCGCCGCCGCCCTCGTTGATACCGGACCAGACGGGACGTGGGCTGACGGGGTTCTGGGTTCCGAGGACTTGCTCGCACCTCACCTGATGCCGGTTGAGGTAGCGAACGTACTGCGCCGGCTCGCCATCTCCGGGGACATCTCCACCGAGTCGGCGTCGCTTGCGTATGCAGACCTGCTCAAGCTTCGGATCGCGCTGTTTGCATACGAGCCGTTCGCTGAGCGCGTGTGGGAGCTGCGAGGCGGTCTCACGGCTTACGACGGTTGGTACGTCGCTCTCGCCGAAACTGTGGATGCGCCGCTGGCCACGCTCGATAACCGCCTGTCTCGATCGTCCACAATCCGCTGCCAGTTCGTTACTCCCGATTCCCCTCTTTAAGACCGTTACCAGTGGACCGGGAATGACCACGACGCGGTTCATGTGCGGAGGAAAACCTCCAAGAGCGCTCAGGAGTCACAACGTGAGCGGTGTGAAGGTGCGCCGTTCACCACGTACGTCGTAGATCGATCGTGCAAGTCGATGGCATCGCTGATCCGAACGCGGCGATGATTTCCCGACGACGGATCCGTCTATATATCCGAAGGAACCGACCCATCAGGAGGACCCATGTCAGCGAGCACGACCCGAGCCAACAAGATCGCCACGGTGATCATCCCGGTCGCCGACCAAGACGCCGCCGTCGACTTCTACGTCGGCAAGCTTGGCTTCGAAAAGCGTGTCGACGTACCCTTCGGCAACGGTTACCGCTGGATCGAGGTCGGCCTCGGTGACGAGGCGACCACGATAGCCCTCGCGCCTCCGCCGCATGAGGCTGCCGTCGGCAAGCGGGAGACCGGCATAAGCCTGCAGACCGACGACATCGAGGCCTACCACGCGCAACTCCGCCAAGCGGGCGTCGACGTGGACAGCGAAGTCAGCCGGATGGGCGATCCGGTGCCCCCGATGTTCTGGTTGCGCGACCCCGAGGGCAACACGCTCATGGTCGTGCAGTAGCGCCCGCAGCAGACTCACGATGAGCACCGAGGAAGTCCACCGCTACTTCGCCGACCTCGACGAACCCAAACGCATCACTCTGGAGGAGATGCGTCGACGGATCCTCGAGGTCATCCCCAACGCCGAACAAGCTCTGTCCTACGGCGTGCCCGCGTTCAAGGTTGAAGGGAAGGTGGTGGCCGGGCTGGCGGCGTTCAAGTCCCACCTCAGCTATCTGCCCCACAGCGGTTCGGTGCTCCCCGCCCTGAGAGACAAGACGACCGGGTACTCCCAGACGAAAAGTGCCTTGCACTTCCCCCTCGAGGAGCCGCTACCTAGGGAGTTGGTCAAAGAGCTCATCGAAGTAAAGCTGCGTGAACTTGGCCCTCACTGACCGACAAGGCTGCTCCGTGCTGACGACCGGGTCCTCGGGCTTGCGATGAATACCGACGTCGAAGTGACTCTGGCCTGGCGGCCATTGTTGGTAACCAGCACACAGGAGGATGCACCCATGTCGCCTATTCGGCGCTTCGATCATGTCGGCATCACTGTCGCGGACCTCGACACGGTGACCGGCTTCTTCGTCGGGCTGGGCTTCGAGACTGAGGGCCGGACGATTCTCGAGGACGAATTCCTGGACACTGTCATTGGCATACCTAACTCGCGAACTGAGATCGTCTTCCTGCGCCCGCCGGACGGCGGAACCGGGCTGGAACTGGCGAGGTTCATCCGCCCGAACCACGAACCAGGATCGCCCGACGCCATGGCCAACGAACTGGGGTTGCGCAGCGTGGCGTTCGAAGTGGACGATCTTCAGGGCACCCTCGATCGGCTCGCCGCGGACGGCTACCGCCTGGTCGGCGGCGTCGGTCAATACGAGGGCATCTGGCGCATGGCGTCTGTCCGCGGACCCGAAGGGATAATCGTGTCCTTGGCCCAGCGAATCGACTGATCCTCGCATTCGAACCGCGCGGAAAGACATGTGAGGAACGATCTCAGGACGGAACTCGGAGAGCCCGTCTGCTCAAGGACGAGCCACAGCGCGGGCAGTGCTCCCGGACTTCAAGTGCGTCACGTTTCGTCGTCCGAATTCGTCATGTAGATGTCGTAGAAGCGAGGGATCACATGGACGACGTGCAATGGGTCACGGAGCAGTTCGAGACGAACCGGTCGCGGCTCGAGGGCATCGCCCATCGGATGCTTGGATCACGGGCCGAGGCCGAAGACGCCGTCCAGGAGGCATGGCTAAGGGTCGCCGGAGCCGACACCGCTGCGGTCGAGAACCTCACCGGCTGGCTGACCACGGTGACCTCCAGGATCTGTCTCGACCGCCTCAAATCTCGTCGGTCCCGAAACGAAGAGCCTGTCGGACAAGAGGTAACGGCCCTTGGCCATTCAGCCCCCGAACACGACCCTGCCGAAGCGGCGGTGCTGGCTGAGTCAGTGGGTGCTGCACTTTTGGTGGTGCTCGACGCGATGGCCCCGGAGGAGCGCGTCGCTTTCGTGCTTCACGACGTATTCGCCGTGCCGTTCGACACGATCGGTGAGGTCGTCGGCCGTTCGGCACAGGCTGCGAGACAACTGGCCAGCCGGGGACGCCGGCGCGTGCAGGGTACGCATCGGATCGGGACAGTCGATTCAGCCCAGCATCGCGATCTTGTCGAAGCGTTTCTGCGGGCAGCTCGCAGAGGTGACTTCGAGACCTTGGTACGGCTCCTCCACCCGGACGCGGTCCTCGCACCGGATCAGGCTTCGCTCGCCATGGGCTCGTTGCCAGAGACCCGGGGGGCCAGAGAAGTCGCCTCGGCACTCAGCGGTGGTGCCAAAGTCGCTCGTCTCGTGACGGTCAATGGTCGAGCCGCTTGGGCTTGGGCACCAGGCGGCCGAATCCGCGCCGTCATCGAGTTCGCAGTCGAAGACGACAAGATCGCTCAGATTGCCGTGACAGCAGATCCCGAGCGGATCGCCGAGCTCGACATCGTCTTTGGTGGCTGACGACCTCGGCATCCGCCAGATAGTTCGAACATTGTGATCGATCGCCGTCACATTCTCCGCTTCCCAGTCGTCGTAGCCGTGACGTATACACGAGGGTCCGTATGACCCACGACCTATAAGGAGTCAGCATGTCGTCGTCTTCGACAGAGGGAGTCAAAACACTGCTGCATCCAGTCTCAGATCTGGACAAGGCAAAGGCGGTGTACGTCGCCCTGCTCGGGATACAGCCACAGGCGGACGCGCCTTACTACGTCGGCTTCGATGTGGCAGGCCAGCACATCGGCCTAGTGCCCCGCGGCGGTCCGCAGAACATGACCTCACCCGTGGCCTACTGGCATGTGGCCGACATCGAGGCGAAGTTGGCCGAGGTGACTGCCGCGGGTGCCAGTGTGAAGGAAGCCCCGCGCGATGTCGGCGGGGGCCGCCTGGTGGCCTCGTTCACCGACCCCGACGGCAACGTTCTCGGTCTGGTCCAGGACGCGTGATCGTCGCCTTCGACGCCATCAGAACCACCCTTGGAAAGGAATCGCCGTGACATCAACCAAACCCGTCATGACTTCCATCAGATCCCTCGTTCTCGAGGTGCCAGATATTGAGTCTGCCGAGTCGTTCTATGCCGCCGCCTTCGGGTTGGGATCCGAGCTGGGCCTGCGTGCGGGAGAGGAGCCGACGACCGGCTTTCGCTGGTTCACGCTGTCGCTCGTCGTGTCCCAGCCGGCGACTGCCGAAGCGTTTCTTCGCTCGGCGCTCGATGCCGGCGCGACCCTGCTGAAGCCTGCGAGGAAGAGCCTCTGGGGCTATGGCGGTGTAGTGCGAGCGCCCGACGGCGCCATCTGGAAAGTTGCGACGTCATCGAAGAAGAACACCGGTCCTGCCACCCGGCAGATCGACCAGATCGTGCTCCTGTTGGGGGTAGCGGACGTCGCCGCCACCAAGAAGTTCTACCTCGAGCGCGGCCTCACCGTCGCCAAGAGCTTTGGGCGCAAGTACGTCGAGTTCGCCACCGAGTCGTCCGACATCAAGCTTGCGTTGTACGCGCGCCACGCACTTGCGAAGGACGCCGGAGTGCCGCCTGAGGGCGAGGGCTCGCACCGGATCGTGATCGCGAGCGAAGCCGGGCCTTTCACCGACCCCGACGGGTTCAGGTGGGAGACACCCTCGGTGTGAAAGCGTGACGCGCCTCAAGGGCGGTCGGTCGTCACGTCCTCGCTCTCTACTTCGAGCTCGGGTAAGCCGTCACCTTCGGTCGACCGCCGCTGAAGGGCAGCCTCGTGATCGCGGAAGACCACCTCGGCCGCAGTCATCGTGAGACTCTCCGGCCGCGGGCCCTCCCAGTCGAGATACCAGTGCCTGGTAAGGGTCGCGAGCCAGGTTCCGTCCAGGGGGACCAGTCCGAACCGGGAAATGGTCCGCTGCCGACCGACTTGGTCGCTGTAGAGCAGCTCCAATGCGATCGAGTTCCCCTCCTCGATCCCCTTCACCACCTCCGCGCGAATCGGGTCGTCGGGGTTGCGCAATGCGCCCTGCCACATGCCTATGTCACCGGCAGGGACATAGAGGTCGCGGGACTGCAAACGGAAGTCCTCCAAAGGCGCATGCGAAGGGTGATCACGCGACGTCCGCAAGCCGGTCCCGAGGACCGACCAACCCTGGCAGACGGCGATACCACTCCCCACGTTCCTGAGGCTTATGGCCAGGTAGACGCTTCCATCGACGTTCTCGACCGCCGCCCGGCCGCCGGCCGCACTGACCCAGTTGCCCTCGAGGAACATGATCTTCTGCTTCGGGTCGTCCAGTCGGGAGGGAGCGAGTAGAGGCCGGCGTTGTTCCTGGAGCGCCACCTCGGCGATTCGAGCCGAGCGATTGGACGACCGGACCGATGCGAAGGTCGCCACCGCCAGGACCAAGGTGCCGCCCGCTGTCGCCAACGAGGAAACGGTCACCCAATCGACGCGCGCGAAGACCATCACTCTCAGTCTGACAGCGCTCACACATCTCGTGTCGGGAAGTGCGTCAGAGCGCTGCGCCGACCTTCCGGTGAGCCGTGGGGTCAGAAACTCTCTGGTAACTCTTCTCCGTGGCGTTCGCGCTTCACCCTGTACATCGATGCGTCCGCCATCGCGAGCAGGTCGTCAGCCATCCAACCTGTTTCACTACTGCAAGCGACGCCTACGCTCACATCCAGTCCCGGATCATCGAACTCCGCGTTCACAACGGCGACGGCAGCGGAGATGCGCCGACGGATGGCCTCCTCGACGCCTTCTTCCACGTTCTCGCAGATCAGTACGAACTCGTCACCACCGAACCTGGCGAGCGTGTCCCCCGAGCGCAGCACCTCGCTCAGCTCCCTGGCAGTCGCCCGGAGGACCTCGTCGCCGGCGCCATGTCCCAAGGTGTCGTTCACTTTCTTGAACCTGTCGAGATCGATGAAGAAGAGGGCGATCCGGTCGCCGCGGCGTTGCGCGCGTCGAAGAGCCTGTCCGAGACGGTCCATCAACAGCGCCCGGTTGGGCAACCCAGTGAGGCTGTCGTGCATGGCGCGATGACCCAGTGATCCGTAACTCGAGGCGTTGGCGAGAGCATCGCCTATGAACCCGCTCATGGTTTGGAGAACCTCGACATCCACGCCTTCGAACTGCTTGGGCAAAGCGGACATCACCTTGAGCACGCCGACGGCTTCTGCACGATGGAAGAGGGGAACGACGACCATCGATCGTACTCCGATCCGGCGACATGCATCCTTGTCCACACGGGGGTCGGTCTCTGAATCGTCACAGAGCAGTGGCGTCGCCCGTTGGACGCACATACCTGAGAGGCTTCCATCCCTCTCCAGCCGGGTGCCGAGGAAGCCTGCAGCTGCGCCGCTGACTGCGCGATAGACCATCTCCCTTCCCTCGACCAGCTCGACCACTGCCCCGTCGGCTTCGGTGATCATCTGCGCCTGTTCGGTGACGACCTCCATCACCTGGCCCGTGTCCAACATCGCGGCATTGATCAGTCGCTGTGTCTCGATGACGAGACGTAGCCGCTCAACCTCCGATAGGCGCGCAGGACCTGCCACCTAGCTCTTATCGGCTCGAAGAGCCGTCCCTTTGAGAGATCGGAGCCTTCCGGCCGGATGAGCATCGGCGTCGTATTGCCTACGATTCGCCTGTGTCCTACGACGAGAACCTCGCAGAACGGATCCGCGAGCTGATCGGGCCCGAAGCCCGCGCCCAGGAGAAGAAGATGTTCGGAGGTCTCGCTTTCCTGATAGGCGGGAATATGGCGATTGCCGCAAGCGGCCAGGGAGGCGTGCTCGTCAGAGTCGATCCCGCCGAATCGGACAAGCTCGTCGACACCACGCATGCCACGGTCGCCGTAATGCGGGGACGACCCATGCAAGGCTGGCTCAGGGTCGCGCCAGAACACGTACGGACGAACGCGCAGCTCCGCAAGTGGGTGAATCTGGGTGCGACCTACGCAGGGTCGATGCCTCGCAAACCGGCAGGTGGATCTGCGCGAAAGAGGACGCGTAAGACCGCTTAGGCGTAGTGCTTGGCGAGCAAATCGAGACCCTCGCGATAGGTCGGCGCAACCGGACTCCACCCCAGCTCCTGTTTCGCCAACGCATTGGAGAGTCGCAGATTGCCCATCATCGCCCCGCGTGCGTAGGGGGCGAACACGAGTAGCCAGGAAGGCACCACGAAAGGTTCAGGCGCGCCGATCGCTCTGGAGGCCGCACGGAGGAATTCTCCGAACTCGGCCGGCTCGTCGTCGACGGCGTTGTAGGCAGACGACGGCCTGCCGCGCTCGAGGGCGGCGACGGTGATGGAAGCGGCGTCCTCGATATAGACGAACGACTTGACGCCCGCTCCCCTTACGATCGGGAGGCGTCTTCGCCTGAGGGGCTCTACGAAGGCATCCCCCGCCGACCCCGGGCCGTAGAAGAAGCCGTAGCGAAGAGCGATTCCTTCAACTGTCGATGAACCGAGGACCTGTTCTTCGTTCGAACGCATCGCAGCCAGATGAACCTCGAACTTCCCCTTTCCCGTCTGTGCAAGCCCATCGTGCTCGCTGAGCACGCGGTCGCCGAAATCGCCGAAGCCGTATCCGTACATCATCGATTGGGTCAGAAAGCGCGTCGCGCCGCACAAATCGGACGCGGCCAACAGGTTCGAGGTGCCCTCGGTCCTGAGACGGTCGGTCATCGCAAGCCGTCCATGGGTGTACGGCGTCTTCTTGAGCGCCGTGAGCTGGGATATGAACGCGTCGAAGTGCTTGCCGGTGACCGCCGTGAGCAACGCGGCACGATCGAGCACGTCGACCCGTAGCGGTGACGCACCGGCAGCTGCAAGCGGCGCGGCGCCGTCTGGGCTTCGATGGATGGCCGTGACATCGTGGCCGGACTGGCGAAGCTGGGTGATGAGCGGGAGGCCGATGGCGCCCGAGCCTCCGGCAAGCAGGATCTTCATCTCCAGGTCCCTTCGTTCTTCCGGGCTGCTTGGAGGATCGCCTTGACGGACCGGTCGACGTCGGCTTCGGTCGTGCACCAGTTCGACACGGAGATCCGCATCTGTCTCTTACCGTGCCAGGTGGTCGCACCCATCCAGCATTCGCCTGACGCTTGTACCTCCTCCACGACGCGATCGGTCTCCGCGTCGTCGTCGGCGAACCGTACGAGGACCTGGTTGAGCACAACATCGTTGGATATCGCCACGCCCGACGTGTCCGACAACAGGTCGGCGAAGCGCCGAGCCAACGAGCAGCAACGGTCCACGAGTTCCTCGACACCTCCGCGACCGAGTTGGCGCAAGGCGGCCCACGTGGCGAACCCGCGGGCGCGACGCGAAGATTCGGGAACGTAATCACTCGGAGCCCTGACAGCGTTCTGTCCTTGTCCTGTCAGGTACGCGGCTGTAAACGACATCGATGCGGCGTGCGCTTCGCGATGTGCGCAAAACGCGTAGCCGCTGTCGTAGGGGACGTTCAGCCACTTGTGCCCGTCGGTCGCCCATGAATCGGCGCGATCGATGCCTGCGACGAGATGGCGCTTTGAAGAACTGGCCGCCGCCCAGAGCCCGAACGCGCCGTCGACGTGTACCCAGGCCCGAGCACCGTGGAGGATGTCGGCGGCGCCATCGAGGTCGTCGAATGCACCGCTGTTCACGTTTCCCGCCTGCAGGCACACGATCGTCGGCGCCCCGCCTTTCGAGGCGAGGACCTTTTGCAGACCGGCGAGGTCGATCGCCCCCTGGTCGTCGGTCCCGACGGGCTCGAGAACTTCCTCTCCGAGGCCAAGAAGACGAAGGGACCGGTCGATCGTGGCGTGACGTTCGGCGTTCGCCACCACACGAATGAGAGGCGCGCCGACGAGACCCTTTCTCTCGACGTCCCAACCTGCCTGCGAGTAGAGGTGATGTCGCGCTGCAGCAATGCAGACCGTGTTCGCCGCTTGCGCACCGGTGACGAAACCGAAAGAGGCCGTCGCCGGCAGACAGAGCAGATCCTTGAGCCATGTCCCGGCGACCTCTTCGACGACGGCCGCCGCCGGCGAGGTGACGGCGTTGAAAGCCGGCTGGTCCCAGGTGCTCGTCAGGAAGTCGGCCGCAGTCGCAGCATCCAGTGCGCCGCCCACGACGAACCCGAAGTAACGGGGTCCGGTCGTCGCCACGAGCGCGGGCTCGACGGCATCTGCTAGCTCGTCGACGACGGCACCGGCGGGTAGAGGATGGTCGTTCAGCGCGCCGATCGCGTCACGCAAGTCCTCCGGCTGGATCTCCCTTGGGTAGACAGGACGTTCGCCGATGCCTTCTCGGTATCTCGAGCAACGCTCCAGGGTCCTGGAGAACAAGTTGTCCGCTTCGGTCATCCAATCACCGCCTCTGCGCCAAGATCCCCGGGCCCAGGCGCCTTCTCAAATCGGCCTCGAAGTCGCGCACCGCTTCGCCGGCATGCAATTCCTTCAGCTCGGTCAGGTTCGGATAACCCGAGTCGCGCTCGGCGTCCCACTCGTCTGCAAAACGCCCGCTCTCGATGTAATCGGCGAGCTCCCGCATCGTCGTCAGGAAGTCGAGATGGTCGTACCGGCCTCGACGGCTCAATTGCCCGTACTGGCTCGTGGGTGAGTGAAACTCGGATTGCACCGCATAGCCGACCTCCCGGAGCAGCCGGTATGTGCGCTCGACCTCCCCGGAGAGGAAAAGTTCGGTGAGGACAGCCTCGAGCGGTATCCCTCGCTCGCACATCACCTGAACGAACGCGCTGTTGACGGCAGTGAGCGCCGGTGACAGGACCTGTTCGACACCCAGGTCCAATGAGGCCTCCTGCATGGCTGTGAGCTCGATCCCGCCTTGTCTCAGCCCGCCAATAGCGCACGCCAGGGCCAGGACCCGCCGTCTGGCCGCTCCGGTGACGTCCTTGTGCACCCCGACGGCCGTCATGAAGCCGACTCCCTCCTCGTAACAGCGCCGCACTTCCGGACCGAGCATCCGCGGGGCCACGAGGCCCGAGTCACCGGGGGGCTCGAGCCTTCCGAATGCCAGGGCGTATCCGCTCGCCACCACGACACACGACGTGGGACGCGCCTGGATTCCGAGGGTCGGGATGACGTCATCCGGAACCAGGATGCACAAAAGGTCGGCCTCGGCTGCTTCGGAGACATCCCGGGGGTCGAAGCCATCCTCTCCCGCCTGCTCGCGTGTCTCGTCACGACGCACGCAGATGAGGGGGTCAAATCCACTGTCGCGGAGGTTCAATGCCCAGGAGCGGCCCTGGTTGCCATAGCCGACCACGGCGATCGTGTCCCCCTCGAGGTCCTTCAGGTCCGCGTCGTCCTCGTAATAAATGGTCGTCATGAGGCATCATCATGTCGGAATGCAGATCCGGATGCCGAGTGCGCTCGCAAACGTCGAGCCCGTCGCAGACCCCCACGTGCGGGGAGGGGTCTTGATGACGAGCCACGTCGACATCGAGCCTCACGAAGACGGCTCCTTGGACCTTCGAGGTGTCTGCCGGCTGGCGAGGATCGCCGACCAGACGCCGGAGGTCCTCGATGCATCGTCGATCTCCGCCAGGATCGGGCCCGACCGCAATCTGCTCGAGCTCGCTGCCTCGCCGTCAGACGACCGGCTCCGCCACCTGATCGGCAAGTCGGCTGGACGTGGATTTCGCGCACTCGTGCGCTCGGCCCTCGGCGAGAACGACAAGACCGACGCACCACTGCGTGTCCTCCTCGACGAGCTCCCGATGGCGGTCCTCATATCCGGGTACGCGGCTCTGTACGGCGGGAAAATCGAGATCCGTCCGAAAGACCTGAAGTCCGGCGTGCTGAAGGCGGACATCTGCTCGGGCTGGCGCTCAGACGGCACGATGCTCTCCACCCTCGCCGAGAAGGGTCGGCTTCCCCTGCCGGTAGGTCCGAATGCAGATGTGTTCGAGGCCACGGACGACCACAAGCTCTGGCACGAAGCAGGCGCGCTCGCGGTCGGGAACATGCGTCGAAGGAGACTGGTATCGGTGTCGGGTACCCATCCGGTGAAGGTGTTCGCGATGTTTCGCGACACCCATGTGGACGCCGACGCGCGGGATACGGTGCTACACGAGTACTCCCTCGAAGCGACGGTCGATCCGCAGACAGAGGTCCTCTCGAACTGCACGGCGCGGCCCAGGGTTCTTCCCTGGCAGGAGTGCCCCTGGGCGGCATCGAGCGCCGGTTCGGTTAACGGAGTTGCAGTCCGCGATCTCGACACGTTCGTCGCGGCGGAGCTGCGAGGAACCGCGACTTGCACACACTTGAACGACCTCCTCAGATCGCTTTCGGTGGTTGATACGCTCCTGTCGCTGGTCCGCTGAAAATCAGCTTTCTCGGGGGGTATAACGGCCTATGTCAGTGAAAATCGTCGGAGCCGGAGTGGGCCGCACCGGGACGCTGTCGCTCAAGGCGTCGCTGGAGCGACTCATCGGTAAGCCCTGCTACCACATGCTCGAGATCTTCGAGCACCCCGAGCAAGTCGGTGTCTGGCGAGAGGCTGCCGAGGGCAAAGCGGTCGACTGGGCACAATTGCTCGACGGATACGGAGCGACCTCGGACTTTCCGGCGTGTCTCTTCTGGGAGGAGATACTCGAGGCAAATCCGGATGCAGTTGTCGTGCTCTCGACCCGTGCCGACAGCGAGACCTGGTGGCAGAGCGCCAGCCAGACGATCTTTTCGCTCGACGCCTCACAGCTGCCGCCCGAGATGGGCGAATGGTTCGAGATGTGGCGCGTCGTGGCCATGGCCCGCTTCACCTCCGACTGGAAGAACAAAGAAGCAGCAATCGCGGCGTACGAGCATCACAATCGCAACGTGCGCGAGTCAGTGCCAGCGTCGCGGTTGGTCGAATGGCAGGCTCGTGATGGCTGGAGACCTCTGTGCGAGGCACTGCACCTCGACGAGCCCCAAGAGCCGTTTCCGCACTTGAACAAGCGCGAGGACTTCCCACATCCGGATGCCGACACTTCGTTTCCCGAGGCGATCGAGCGGATTCGGAAGGAATAGGTGTCCCCGACTCGGGTATCTGTCCCTATATGGCAACGACGAAACAGAAACGAGCGGCTCGACGCAACTTGGAAATAGCGCGCACTGTCCAAAGCGCACGTGCGCGTGGAGCAAAGCTGCCCCGTCGTACACGGGGCCTCACTACCGCGGAGGAGAACCAGCTTTCCGAGCAGAAGTTCGCCTTCCCCAAGCAGCGAAAGGAACCGCTCACCGATGCTCGCCACGTCCGCAACGCCCTGTCGCGCTTCGACCAGGTGGAGGGGGTGAGCGACGCGGACAGGCAGAGAGCCTGGAGGCGAATCCTGTCAGCAGCGCGTCGTTTCGACGTCGAAGTCTCCGCCAAGAGTTGGCGGGACCTGTTTCGTGGCGGCAAGGCAAAAAAGGCTTCCTGACAGCCGAGCAGGCTTGCCCGGGTGAATTCAGCGGACCGTCTCCAGGCTTCTGTCTCTGAGAGATTGTCAGAAGCGGGATGTGTCGCCGCCGAGGACGAAGCGGCGGAGTTGCTGCGCTTCTCCGCCGACCCGCGAAATCTCGAGGATTGGGTGTGCCGGCGCGAAGCCGGAGAGCCTCTCGCCTGGGTCACAGGGCGAATCGAGTTCTGTGGCCACGAATTAGCTGTCGATGCCGGCCTCTACGTCCCGAGACTCCAGAGCGAAGAGCTGGCCATACGCGCCGCGGCGCTCCTCGCGTCGACCCAGGGTCGTGCTGCCGACCTGTGCACGGGGGCGGGTGCGATAGCGGCTCACATGACACGACAGGTTCCGAACGCCGATGTGGTCGCCGTGGATGACGATCCAGCCGCCGTCAGGTGCGCGCGCCGCAACGGTGTGAAGGCGATCAGGGGAGACTGCGGAAGCGCGCTGGCTCCAAGAGCGTTCGACGTCATCACTGCGGTTGCCCCCTACGTCCCGAGCAGCGAGATCCACCTGCTTCCGAGGGACGTCCAACGTTACGAACCGCGCCACGCCCTCGACGGGGGACCCGACGGATTGGCGCTTGTCCGCCGGGTGGTCACATGCGCCTCACGACTGCTTCACGCCGGCGGCTGGTTGTTGCTCGAGCTGGGCGGTGAACAGGACGAGGCCCTCGGTCCGACGTTGGACTCCTATGGGTTCGCGATGCTCGAGACCTGGGTCGACGAATTCTTGGACCTTCGGGGCCTGGCTGCACGCTTGTCGGATAGTCAACTCTGATCGCGTCGCAGTCTTCGGCGATCGACGGCCTGGTCGGGCCCGTCGCATACTCTGCGAGGGATGGGATTCGCGATCAGTGTTCGCAGCCTCGAAAAACGGTTCGGAGAGCTGCAGGCCCTCGACGGAGTCAGCTTCGAGGTCGAATCGGGCTCGGTCTTCGGTCTTCTCGGACCAAACGGTGCCGGCAAGACCACGACCGTCCGGATCCTCGCCACGATCATCGAGCCCGACGGCGGAAGCGCAGAGGTCCTTGGGTACGACGTCGTCAGAGATGCACAATCGGTACGAGGGAGCATCGGACTTGCAGGCCAGAACGCGGCGGTCGACCCGAATCTCACGGCTTTCGAGAACCTGCGTCTCGTCGGCCAGCTGACCCAGCTGGGACGGGCCGACCGCCAGAAGAGGGCCAAGGAGCTCCTCGAGGTGTTCGGTCTCGCCCATGCCGCGAACCGACCGGTGCGCACCTTCTCGGGCGGTATGCGACGTCGCCTGGACGTGGCCGCCGCTCTCGTGCATCGGCCTCCGGTCCTGTTCCTGGACGAGCCCACGACGGGACTAGACATCGAGGGCCGTTCAGAGCTCTGGTCCATGATCCGTGACCTAGTCAGTACCGGTACGACGGTTCTTCTCACGACCCAGTACCTCGAGGAAGCCGACCGCCTCGCGGAGCGAGTCGCGGTGGTGGACGGAGGCAAGGTCGTGGTGAACGACTCTCCGGCTGCACTGAAGGCGAGACTCGGGAACACGGTGGTCGAGATGACGTTCGAAGACGAACATGCCGCCAAGAAGGCCGTAGGACTCGTCGAACGAAACGGCCTCTCGGCCGAGAGAGAGCATGATCTGGTCCGATTTAGCGCGAGCGAGGGCGCCGCCGTTCTGCTCGGCGTGCTGCGGACCGTTGATGCAGAAGGAGCCACCCCGAGGTCCCTCGCAGTTCGCGAACCGAGTCTCGACGACGTCTTCTTGGCGCTCACAGGTCATCACGCGGAGGACGGGAGTTCGACACAGGGCGACGACAGCGACGGAGCCCCGAGCGGGAGGTGGCGAGCATGACGACGACCGCCGTACACCTGGAGCAGTCCCAGCAGCAGCAGCATCGGCTGCCGGCCAGAGCCAATCCCCTCGGAGATGCGATAGCCGTCGCCCAGCGCAACCTGATCGCATACCGACGAGTACCCCAGCTGCTCGTCTTCTCGACGATCCAGCCGGTCATATTCGTCCTCATGTTCCGCTACGTGTTCGGGGGTGCGATCAAGGTTCCCGGCGGCACTCCATACGTCGACTTCTTGATGCCCGGCATCTTCGTCCAGACCGTCATCTTCGGATCCATGGCCGCCGCTGTGGGGCTCGCGACCGATATGCAGAGCGGGCTTCTCGAGCGTTTTCGCTCTCTGCCAATGGCGCGCTCGGCGGTCCTCGCCGGCCGGACATTCGCTGACCTCACGCGCAATGTGGTCGTCGCCCTCATCATGACCGCCGTGGGCTTCGCGGTGGGGTTCCGGTTGCACACGAACGTGCTGGGCTACATCGCCGGCATTTTGCTCGTGGTCCTGTTCGGGTACGCATTCTCCTGGGTGTTCGCAACGGTCGGTCTGCTCGTGGGCGACCCCGAATCCGCTCAGGCAGCGGCCTTTCCGGTTCTTGCTCCTTTGGTCTTCGCCTCCTCCGCTTTCGTGCCGGTCTCGTCGATGCCCGGCTGGCTTCAGGCATTCGCAGCACATCAACCGGTGTCGATCACCGCTTCCGCGGTAAGGGCGCTGTTCCTGGGGGGTCCCACCACGAGCTACGTCGTTCAGGCGGTTGCTTGGTGCGTCGGAATCTTCGCTGTGGCAGCTCCTCTGGCGGTCATGAGATACCGACGAGCAGTTTGAGAGGTTGTGAGACGAGCCTCCGATGCTCAGTGCCGTTGATCGTTTGACCACTCAATTTCTAAGACTTCCTCCTGAGTAACCAAAGGCGTCGCGCAAAACCACAGCGCGTGTAAGACGCGTTTCGGGAGGTAACGAGCAGTTTTTGCAAATGTCTTCCACGGTTGACGCGCACAACCGTTGTTGTCTTTGTCTTGCCGGGATTCACGCAGCGGCCGGTCGTTATCACCCTTTGAGGTGTGCCGGTGACCAGGGAAAGCCGCCACTTTGGTGGCACACGCGAAATTCAAGGCATCACGAATGCCAGCTCACGCTCAGGCTAAGAGCCGGGCGAAGCATTTGGCGACGGCGGCCAACGGACAACCCGCCAGGGTGAAGATCTCTTCCAGACAACCAGCGCATGCCGTGCGCACGACAACCCAGCCTGCGCACCTGCAGCGAAGCACCCGGCAGCCCGCACACGCTCAGGCGAAGCGACGCGGACAGCACCTCGCCACGACCACGACCTTCGACAGTCGTCTCCTCCAGCTTCTCGAAGGCTCGACGCAGGTCTTCGACACAGCTTCGCGTCACGGCGCACACGCGCAATCGAAGCCGCAATCGAAGCAGCGTGGAAAACACCTGCCCGCTCAACAGCAGGGCGCGATCGAAGGCCTCGTAAGAGCAGACAAGCGAAACAGGCTCGTGCTCGCGTCCGTCCTGGGGGCCGGGATGGGGGTCTTCACTTTCCTCGGAGTGTCGAGCTCGGCATCGAACCCTCCTGTCAAGCACAAGGCCTCCGACCCGAGGGTGGATCGCATGTTGGACAAGATCGCCCTCGACGTCGTCTTCTACGAGGACAGCTCGCAGGGACTGCTCGCTCACGAGCAAGCGGCCGTGGCGCCCACGACCACCACGACGACGCCTCCGCCGGTCGTCGCTGCTGCCGCTTCTCCCCCGGCGATCCCTCCGACGACCACCACGACGGTCCGGCCGGCGCCGGTCGCACCAACCGAACCAGCCGGCTCGTGGCAGTCGTTGACCATGTCGCTCCCGTGGAACGGCTCGCTCATGCTGCACGTCGCCAGCTGCGAGAGCCACGACGACCCGAACGCAACCAACCCCTCGTCCGGTGCCCACGGCCTCTTCCAGCAGCTCGGCATCACCACCGACGACCCGATGCAGCAGGTGGACGACGCCTACTCCCTGTGGCGCTCCCAGGGCTACGGCGCCTGGTCGGCGAGCGAGGGCTGCTGGGGCTGAGCACCCACCCGGGTCGAAATGCAGCTCCCGGGCCCTTCGGAGTCAAGGCGTAGAGCCTCACGGCCGAAACAACCCCTATGCGCGCAAAAGCCGCGCCCGAGAGCGGACCGCGCCCGCTTGCACGGCTCTTTGCCACCTACGCCGCGATAACGGTCGTCCCCGTCCTCGTCCTCGGACTGATCCTTGCCGCCAGCTACCGCAGTGAGGCCCGTCGAGCGCGGCGTGGCCGAGGGGAAATCGGAGGCGGTGCTCATCGCCCAGACGGCTGTCGAGCCTCTATTGGACGGCAGGCCGGTGTCCGCCGGGTTGAGCCCAGCCGAGGTGGCGGGCTTGCGGAGGCTCGTCTCACACGCGGTGCGCAGCCGCGACGTGCTCCGTTTGCGCGTACGCGACCTGTCCGGACAAGTTGCGTTCTCCGACGACGGATCCGGGTTCAAAGAAGCTCCAGAGGACGAGGCACTCGACGCCGCCGAAGGGACGATCGTCGGTCGCCTCACGCAACTGAACTCCGACAGCGACGACACCGGTCCCGTCGGGCCCGAGTCGGTCGAGGTGTATCTGCCGCTGAACGCCGGCAATCCGAGCCACCGCGTCGGTGTGCTCGAGATCTATCTCCCATATGCGCCCATCAACGCGGACGTGAGCGCCGGCCTTCATAACCTGTACAGAGACCTCGTCATCGGACTCGGCGCGCTCTATGTCGCAATCTTCGTCATATCCGTGTCGGTGACCAGGCGTCTGCGCCGTCAGGTGAAGGTGAACCAATTCCTCGCCGAGCACGACCCCCTCACCGAGTTGCCGAACCGGACGCTCTTCCACCGCAGGGTGACAGAGGCACTCGAGCAAGCAGAACGCACCGGTCGCCCGACGGTCGTCGCCATCGCCGACCTCGACCGCTTCAAGGAGATCAACGACACTCTCGGTCATAAGAACGGCGACCAACTGCTCAAGGAGCTGGCGCGGCGCCTGGCCTCGAGCGCGAGCGCAGGCGATGCCGTGGCACGTCTCGGAGGGGACGAATTCGCTGTCGTCCTCGGCGATGTGGACGACCCGCGAACCGCCCTCTTCGAGATACGCCGGTTGATCGAGCGCGAGGCTGAGGTGAACGGCCTTACACTGACCGTTGAGTCGAGCATCGGGTTCGCGGTCGCACCGGACGACGGATCGGCCGCCGACGAGTTACTTCAGCATGCCGAGATCGCCATGTACGTGGCCAAGAGCGAGCATCTCGGTGTCACCCGATACGACAAGTCCCATGACCACTACGACGCGTCGAACCTCGAGCTGATCACACAGCTGCGCCGCGCCCTCCAGGACGACGAGCTCGTGCTCCACTACCAGCCCAAGGCCACGCTTCCCGACGGCAAGATCGATGCGGTGGAGGCGCTCGTACGGTGGCACCACCCGACACGGGGTCTGCTCGCGCCCGACCGGTTCATCCCGCTCGCCGAACAGACGGACCTGATCGACGAGCTCACCGCTTGGGTCCTGCGACACGCCCTCGAAGACCTGCGCGGCTTCGGACCGGACGCCCGAGAGGTCTCCGTGGCCGTGAACGTGTCCGCCAGGAATCTCGTGCGAAGCGAATTCGCATCCCAGGTCATGCAGATACTCGAGGATGCCAACGTGTCACCGCAAAGGCTGATCGTCGAGATCACCGAGACCGCACTGCTCACCGACCCGCCACGAGCCGCAAAAGTGCTGCGGGAGTTGGACGCCGCACAGGTACGGGTGAGCCTGGACGATTTCGGGATCGGTCACACTTCGCTCAGCTATCTCTCCGCGCTTCCGGTGCGCGAGCTGAAAATCGACAAATCGTTCGTATCCGACATGCTCACGAACGCTGCACACGCCGCGATCGTGAACTCGATCGTGGACCTGGGTCACAACCTCTCGCTGCGCGTCGTCGCAGAAGGTGTCGAGACGCCCGAAGTGCTCAGCGCGCTGACGGCGTCCGGATGCGACCTGGCTCAGGGCTTCCTCCTCGCCCGGCCGATGCCCGCTGCCCAACTGCGAGACTGGCTCGCCGGAGCGTCGACGCGGTCGACGGCAACTGTCTGAGGAAGCACTGAGGAAGCGCCGGGCTCAGATCACTTGATCTCGCCTTCGCCTTTCACCTCGGCGCCACGCTTGCCCATGTCCTTTTCGTGCTCCGATACTGACGGGTCGAGCCGATTGCGCTCGGCGGCTGCCTCTTCCTCGGCCGTGGGGGCCCGATCCGCGTCGTGGGGGGACTGACCTTCGCGCTCTTCTTCGGCCTTCGTCGAGCCGTCGATCCTTGCCTCACCGGGATCGTTTTTTCGTTCAGTCATTTCCTCTCCTAGGAAGCCAAGCGTCAGAGTTGTCCTGCGAACTGCCCACTATGTGTACCCGATGGACCTGCGGGTGAACCAGATAGGTTCAGGCGATCAACGTGGAGCACGACCGGGTCCCCGCGCCCGCAGAGCCGGGAAATCGAGCGCGACGCGCCGATGAGGGCCGCTTGAACCGTGGCCTCGTTCTCATCATGGCGACAGCCACGGGCCTGGCAGTCGCCAACAACTACTACGCCCAGCCCCTCCTGCCGGCGATCGGAAAGGATCTTCATCTCGATTCGAGCGTCACCGGTCTGATCGTCACAGTGGCGCAAGCCGGTTACGCGCTCGGGCTCTTCTTCCTGCTCCCACTCGGGGATCTCCTGGAACGACGCCGCTTCGTCGTCGTGCTCACGCTCGGCACCGGGATTGCCCTCGTGTGGCTCGCCGCCTCGCCAGACGGCGTCTCGTTGCTCCTTGCCGCGTTCGCTGTCGGCTCCTTGAGCGTCCTCGCGCAGGTCCTCGTTCCCTTCTCGGCTTCTCTCGCCTTGGAGCACGAACGCGGCCGGGTCGTGGGCTTGGTCATGAGCGGTCTCCTCATCGGGATACTTCTTGCGCGCACGGTCTCGGGGCTGCTCGCGGAGACGGGCACGTGGCGGGTCGTCTACTACGCAGGCGCAGCTGCGATGTTCGTGCAAGCCGTCGTCCTAGCCAGGCGGCTACCACGGTGGAAGGAGGAAACGAGTCTCGGCTACGTGCGTTTGCTCGGTTCGGTCCTCGAGCTCGTGCGCGACGAGCCTCTCCTTCGGTTGCGGGCGCTGTTCGGCCTCCTGTCGTTCGCGACCTTCAGCGTGCTGTGGACCTCGATGGCGTTCCTGCTATCGCACCACTATCACTACTCGACCGCCGTGATCGGCCTTTTCGGACTCGCCGGCGCAGCAGGCGCTGCCACTGCGACCGTCGCTGGACGCATGTCGGACCAGAGACGGGCGGTTCTGAGCAGCGGGATCGCCACGGCGCTGCTCGTGGTGTCCTGGCTCGCGATGTGGGAGGGCCGAAGGTCGGTGGGCCTCCTCGTCGTCGGGGTCGTGATCCTCGACATCGGAGCCCAGGGGCTGCATATCACCAATCAGGGCGAGATCTACCGGTTGCGTCCCGAAGCTCGAAGCCGCCTCACCGCTGCATACATGGTCAGCTACTTCATCGGTGGTGCGGCGGGGTCAGCGAGCTCGGCGACCGTCTACGGTTCGTTCGGCTGGAGCGGCGTCTGTCTCGTGGGAGCGATATTCGCCTTCGCGGCTTTCGCCCTCTGGGTGGCGACACTCTTTGGACCACTTCGACGAGTCGCGCAACACACCGAGCCCACACGAGGTACCCAACCTGCACCGATGCAGGATGCGGGCCGCCCGGATCACGGGGAGATCAGAACTGCTCGTTGATGGCGCGGACGCGCTCTGCCAGTGCGGGATCACCGAGCTTCGTGCAGATCGCCTCGAATTCGGAGCTCGGGCCATGCCACTCGAGAGCACCGACCGACTCGAGGAGTGACGGCTCGACGCGCAGAGTCGCAAGGTCCCTGAAGAGCAGTGCGAGCCTCTTTTCCCGCGCCAGACAAGATGCGAGATTCGAGGCCCCGCGCACGGCTCGCACGACCTCGACCTCCCATTCAGAAGACTCGGCGGGCACAGCATCGATATGGACGTAGTGCGCCAGGACCACAGATGCCGAGCGCTTGCCCCATCCGCTCAGACCCGGAAAGCCGTCGGCCGAGTCCCCGACCAGCGCGAGCCAGTCGGGGATCGACTCGGGAGCGACGCCGAACTTCGTCCAGACCCCCTCCTCGTCTCGAAGCTCGAGTGCCCTTCGGTCCAGCTGTACCACGCGGTCTCCCACGATGCATTGTGCGAGGTCCTTGTCAGGGGTGCAGATGAGAACCTGCTCGACTTCCCGGGACTCTGCGGCGACCGCCGCCGCCGACGCGAGAGCGTCGTCCGCCTCGAGCTCGACCATCGCCCAGACCTTCACGCCGAGAGCCTCGAGCGCGTCCTCCAGAACCCCGAACTGTGCAAGCAGGTCCGCTGGTACGCCGGCGGAAGTCTTGTAACCGCGCCACAGGTCGTTTCGAAACGACTCGATCACGTGGTCCGTCGCCACGCCGACGTGGGTGGCGCCCGCGGCGAGGAGAGAGACCACGTCACGTATCACCCCGTGCGTCGCGCCGAACTCGGAGGACTCGGGTCGCCTGTGTCGGAGCTGCCCGTAGTACTGGCGGAAGAGCTCATAGGTCCCGTCGATCAGGTGCACCTTCACGACGTCAGCATGCCAGGAACCTCAATCGGAGCAATCCGTCCCCGCCGGCGGCAGAGAGCCGGAGACGAGGTACGCCTGGTCTATCTGGCGAACGCAGGAACTGTAGAAGTACGCGACGTGGTTCTCACCCTGCCAGGTGAGGAGGAACCCGTGTTGGAGCTCGTGCGCGAGGTCGACCGCCCACTGGTATGGCGTCGCGGGATCCTTCGTCGCGCCCGTGACGAGGATCGGAGGCGAACCGGCAGCCACTGTCGGAGCCGGCGTCCTCGTCGGTGCCGCCGGCCACACGGCGCAACCGACGAGGCCCCAGGCGAGCAGCGGCCCGAACACCGGCGCCTTCTCGGCGTCTGCCGACGCGAGGGACGCATAGCTCGATACGTCCTTGGAGACCGGGTGGTCGAGGCAGTCGATGGCCTGCGCGGCGTCCGCCCCGTTCGACGAGCCGTTGCGGCGATAGGAGTCCGACATGGAGAGGATCCCCACGCCGTTCCCGGATGCTGCTTCTCCGAGAGCACGGCCGAGGGTGGGCCAATCGCCGCGCGCGTACAGGCCGCTCAAGAGCGCGTCGTAAATCTCCCCAGCTCCGGCGCCCCGGCCTCCGCCGCCCGGGATCACCTTCTGACGCGCGGCTGCGATGAGACCGAGGAGCGCCGAGGTCGCGTTCCCGGCGGGATGCCAGGGGCAGGACGAGTTTCCCCCGCACCAAGCCAGGAAATCGTCGAGCACGCCCTCGAAACCCATCGCCTGCTCGAGCGTCATCTCGTCCGTGCTCATCGCCGGGTCGATCGCGCCGTCGAGCACCATCGCGCGCACGTGCGTAGGGAACATCTGCGCGTAGGTCGCGCCGAGAAGGGTGCCGTACGAGTGGCCGATGAAAGTGAGCTGCGGGTCACCGATCGCCTGGCGGACGCGGTCCAGGTCCTTCGCCGTATCCACCGTCCCGACAAAGGGGAGGATGCTTCCGCTGTTGTGCTCGCACAGAGCTGCGTACGCCTTGTCGTTCGAGATGAGCGCCTGCTGCGCCGCGGCGGTCGAGGGCGCTGGGTCGGGAAGGGCGCTCGTCGTATTCGAGGGCGCGCCCCCCTCACCGCACTTCACCGGATCACTGCGCTCCACGCCTCTCGGATCGAACGAGACGATGTCGAAGTCGTCGAGCAGCTGTGGGGTGAGAACGCTCAGCTCATTGGGAAGATCGTCGATCCCGGAGCCTCCGGGACCTCCGGGATTCATCACTATCGACCCGATTCGATGTGACGGCTCCTCCGCCGGATGGCGGGCGACCGCTATCTGGATGGTGGGCCCTTGCGGATTCGAGTAATCGAGAGGGGCCGTGACCGACCCGCACTGAAGGCCCGAGGAGCACGAGGCCCACTGGATCGCCGTGACCGGGAGCGGTGGCTCGGTGGTGGTCGGAACCGAAGTCGTGACCGGAGCGGACCTTCCGTTCCTCGAAGGGGCCGCGCCCGAGCGCGAACCCGCGCCACATCCCGCCAGCAGCGACGCCGCGATGGCCGAGCCGAGAGCGACACGGAAAATTTCCTGCTTGCGAGGACGGCGACTTGGCGCCACCGCACAAATCTGACACGCCCACCTGTGGGACAGTGGAGCATGCCTGAGCTTCCCGAAGTGCAGGCGCTCGTCGAGCTCCTGGACGACAAGACGCGGGGGCTGCTCGTGGCGCGTTGCGAGCTCGCGTCGTTCTCAGCTCTCAAGACCTTCGACCCTCCGTTGGAAGCGCTTGTCGGCAGGACAGCGAGCGGGTGCACAAGGACGGGCAAGTACCTGTGCTTCGACTTCGAGGATCTCTGGCTCGTCATCCACCTGGCGCGCGGAGGATGGGTCAGGTGGTCCGAGATCGCGGCAAGGCCCCGGGCGAGACCGGGAAGGGGTCCGCTCGCCCTCAGAATGGGCTACTCGGACGGATCGGGCATCGACGTGACCGAAGCAGGAACGGAGAAGCGCCTCGCCCTCTGGGTGGTGCACGACCCCGCCGAGATCGAGCCCGTCGCCGCGCTCGGACCGGACCCGCTCGATCCTTCCTTCGACGCGGACGCGCTCGCCAAGCGTCTACAGGACGAGAGTGGAACCATAAAGAACGCCCTCACCCGCCAGTCGGTGATCGCCGGTGTCGGGAACGCCTACTCGGACGAGGCTCTCTTCGAGGCGAAGCTGTCCCCGTTCAAACCGGCGGACAAGCTCAACCACGAGGAGGTGTCGCGCCTGCACGCCGCTCTCACCTCGGTCCTGCGCGAGGCGGTCGAGCGCGAGCGGTCTCCAGGCGGGTGAGCTGAAAGGCGACAAGAAGAGGGCCATGAACGTGCACGGGCGCACCGGGGAGCGCTGCCCCACGTGCGGTGACACGATCAGGGAGGTGTCGTTCGCCAAGAAGTCCCTGCAGTACTGTCCCACCTGCCAGACAGGTGGCAAGCCCCTGGCCGACCGCAGGTTGTCGCGCCTCGTGAAATGAGGGTATGACAGGCCCATGGACGACCACGAGATCGTCACCCAGATCAGCGAGCTCGCCGAAGAGGAGAAACGCCTCGAGGAGGCGCACGTCGGTACCGAGCTCTCGGCGGAAGAGGAGGCCCAGCTGAAGAGGGTCGAAGTCGCCCTCGACCAGTGCTGGGACCTCCTGCGCCAACGCCGGGCGCGCAGAAACGCCGGACAGGACCCCGATTCGGCCGCGGTCCGACCCGAGTCGATCGTGGAGAACTACCGGCAGTAACTCGTACTACGGCTCGTCGACTACCGGGGCTCGTCCTCGTCGAACGGCTCGGCGACCGACTGCTCCAGCCAGTCCGCCTCTGGTACGTCGTCGCGTTCCGGCGGGACGACGCGCACCCTCGCGTCGGACACCGCCCTCGACTGGTCCAACGCGTCCGCCTCGGGTTTCTCGCCCATGTCAGGGGGAAGCTCCGAGGAAGCCACCGAGGCGTCGGTGTCCTCTGACTGCTCGATGGCGTCTGCTTCGGGCACGGGCTCGTCGCGGTCCATACGCCAATCATGCCGGGTATGGGAGGGACGCGCGACCGCCAGCTTCGAAGGAGATGAAAGCCCTTGACGGACACATTTTGTGACGTCGAGGTCACAGATAGCATCTTGCGTCGCCCGGAGAGCGGGGACCTGTTCGGATGCGGGGTGGGGAGTTGAGCGGCGAGCAATTCAACCTGGGCAAGGTGAACGAGGTGCTGGCGCAGACGATCGGTTCCCGGGTGGCTCTCATCCAGGGCGAAAAGCGCTTCACGTACTCCGAGATGGCCGAGCGCTCGCGCCGGCTCGCATCGTTCCTTTGTTCGCGTGGCTTCGGAGCCCACAAGGAGCGCGCCGCGCTCGAACGACACGAGTCCGGACAGGACCATCTCGGCCTCTACCTCTACAACGGCAACGAGTACGTCGAGGGCATGCTCGGCTCGTACAAGGCGCGGCGTCGCTCCTTTCAACGTCAACTACCGCTACGTCGAGGAAGAGCTCCTGCAACTGCTCACCGACTCGCGTGCCGCGGGCTCGTCTACCACGCCACGTTCGCCCCCGTGCTCGAACGCGTGCTGCCGAAGCTGCACGACGTAGAGCTGTTGCTGCAGGTGAGCGACAGCTCGGGCAACGCGCTGCTGCCGGACGCCATCGAGTACGAGGAGGCGCTCGCCTCGGCACCGGCCGGTTCGCCGCCAGTCGAGGCGAGCCCGGACGACCTCTACATCGTCTTCACCGGCGGGACGACCGGCCTGCCGAAGGGCGTGCTCTGGCGCCAGCACGACATCTTCATAGCGGCGATGGGCGGCCGCATGTACGGGACCTGGGAAGTGCTCGAGTCCTACGAGCAGCTGGAGGCCCGCCTCTTACCGACCGACGACGTGAGGGTCCTGAACATCCCACCGCTCATACACGCCGCGGCGCAGTGGGCGACCTTCTACTACATGTCCATCGGAGCGACCGTCGTGTTCGCCACCGATCCGCGCACGCTCGACGCTGCCGAGGTATGGCGCACCGTCGAACGCGAGCGCGTGATCGGCATGTCGGCGGTGGGCGACGCTATGGCGCGGCCCCTCGTCGACGAGCTCGACCGCAACGAGTACGACACGAGCTCGGTGATCGCATTCGGGAGCGGTGGGGCGATCCTCTCCGAGCCCGTGAAGCAACGCCTCCTCGCCCACATCCCGAACCTCGTCATAACCGACGTCGCGGGCGCGTCCGAGACCGGGGTACAGATGGGCACCATGTCGGTGGCGGGCTCCGTGTCCACCGGTCGCTTCACACCGGGACCCGGTACGACGGTTCTGAGCGAAGACCTCGAAGCCGAGCTCGAGCCGGGCGACGAGGCGATCGGGTGGTTGGCGCAACGGGGAGCGGTCCCGCTCGGCTACCTCGGCGATCCCGAGAAGACCGCGCGTACCTTCCCGGTGATCGGCGAGACGCGCTTCTCCGTGCCGGGTGACCGTGCGAGGTATCTGGAGAGCGGGGACATCGAGTTGCTCGGGCGGGACTCGGTGACGATCAATTCCGGCGGCGAGAAGATCTTCGCCGAGGAGGTCGAACAGGCGATCGTCCACCACCGCACGGTCGCGGACGTCGTCGTGGCGGGACGGCCGAGCGAGCGCTGGGGCCAGGAGGTCGTGGCGATCGTGCAGGTGGCGGAGGGCGAGCACGTCACGGTCGAGGAGCTGCTCGAAGAAGCCTCCAAGCACGTCGCCCGCTACAAGCTGCCGAAGGCCGTCGCCTTCGAGGCGAAGATCGTGCGCTCCCCCGCCGGGAAGGCCGACTACCGCTGGGCCCGCGAGCGCGCGCTCGAGGCCTGAGCCGACGCAGCCCGGGCGCCATCGTGTCGTCGTACGTACTCGTCGAGCGCCCGCGTCCGGGTGTGGCGCTCGTAACGCTCAACCGGCCCGAGCGCATGAACGCCATGGCGTTCGACGTGATGGTCCCGCTCCGCAAGTCGCTCGAGGAGGTGAGCCTCGACAACGAGACCCGTGTCGTGGTGATCACGGGTGCCGGGCACGGCTTCTGTTCGGGCGCGGACCTGGAGGACCCGGGGATGGTGCCGAACGTCGGCGGGCTTACCCTCCCCACGATCGCCCTGCGGTCGATGGAGCTCCTCGACGATGTGATCCTCGCCCTGCGAAAGATGCACCAACCGGTGATAGCGGCGGTGAACGGCGCGGCGATCGGCGGTGGATTCTGCCTCTCGACCGCCGCTGACATACGGGTCGCTTCCGAGACCGCTTACTTCCGGGCAGCCGGGGTGAACAACGGCCTCACCTCGAGCGAGCTGGGGCTCAGTTACCTCCTGCCAAGGGCGGTCGGCTCCTCGCGTGCCTTCGAGATCATGCTGAGCGGTCGCGACGTGGACGCCGCTGAGGCCGAGCGAATCGGGCTCGTGTCACGCAAGGTTCCCTCTTCGGAGCTTCTCGACTGTTGCTACGAGCTCGCCACCCGGATCATCGGCTTCAGCCGCGTCGGGATCGAGCTCACGAAGCGCCTGCTCTGGTCGAGCCTCGATGCATCGAGCATGCACGAGCACATGGACCACGAAGGAGTGGCGCAGTTGTTCGTGAGGTTGACCACGCAGAACTTCGAGGAAGCGGTGCATGCACGAAAGGACAGGCGCGCTCCCGACTTCGCAGACTGAAAGGGCGCGTCCGCCTCTGCCGGGTGCGCCCCGGGCCGGATGCTCAGGTGGGCAGGAAATCGAGCAGGAGCTCGTTCACGGCGCCCGGTGCCTCGAGTTGCATCCAGTGGCCCACACCGCCCACACGCTCGTAGCGCCACCCTCCTGAGACGAAACTCTCCGAGCCGGTCATCTGGGTCTCGGTCAGCGCTATGTCACCGTCGCTCCACATCCCCATCGTCGGCGCCTGGACCGGAGGCAGCTCCAGAGGAGGGCTGATGAAAGCCTCCGGCGGGACGTTCGCCCTGTAGTAGTTGAGCCCCGGGGTTAGCGACCCGTTGGCGTCGATCTCCGCGACGACGCTGTCCGCGTCGGGATGTCCCGACCAGGCGCGGAAGTTCGCCCAGTCGTTGTCCGAGAGCCAGTGCTCCGCGACGCCCTCGAACTGGAACAGCAGCATGTACCACGACTTCTCGCGTTGCTCGTAACCGGCGCCCATGAAGGCGACCGGGTGCCCGACCGACATCGCGACCGCGTGGTCCACACGGTCGGGGAGCAGCGACGCGATCGCCCAGGTGAGCGCGGCCCCCCAGTCGTGGCCCACCACGTGCGCCCGCTCCACACCGACCGCGTCGAGCACGGCGGCCACGTCGCCTGCGAGCAAGGGGATCGCGTAGGCATCCTTCCCCTCGGGCTTGTCCGAGCGTCCGTAGCCACGCAGGTCGGGCACGATCACCTGGAAGCCTGCTTCTGCGAGGACGGGCATCTGATGACGCCACAGCCGCCCGGTGTCGGGAAAGCCGTGCAGGAGCACGACGGGGCGCCCGCTGCCCGTCACCTCGTACTCGATCCCGACGTCTCCAACCTCGACGCGCAACTCTCTTCCTCCTTTTCCCTTCTGTCTGTTCAGCTCGAGACCAGCGACAGGAGCTCGCTACGGCTCGGCCCCATCCGTTCGGCGTCGGCCCACCCCGCCCCCAGCACCGTGACCTTCTTCATCATCTGCGGATCGGCGAATATCTCCTGTGGGGTGCGCAACACGCCGACCACCTGCAGCATCGCCCTCATGCAGTCGGGATCGCGCCCCGCCGCGTGCTCGAGCGAGTGGAACAGCGCTGTCGTCTCCTCCTCGGGCCACTCGCGCCCTTCGATCTCGGCGTCGATCTCCGCCAGCCTGTGGCGGTCGTATCTCAGCGTGGCCTCGTACCAGAGGTCAGCGCCGGTACTCGTCCTCTCGTCCCACTCCGAAGCGAGTGAGCGCGGGTCCGACAGGTCGCCGGCGCGCAAGAGCTCCCGTAGCGAAAGTCCGTGGAGAAGCCCTATCGACACGCCGCGGCCGAGCGAAGGGTTGGAACAGGCCCATGCGTCAGCGAGCGCCACGACACCTGTGGCCACCGGGCGGCCGTC
This sequence comes from uncultured Acidimicrobiaceae bacterium, assembly GCA_963737015.1. Taxonomy (GTDB): domain Bacteria; phylum Actinomycetota; class Acidimicrobiia; order Acidimicrobiales; family UBA8190; genus CAVTQZ01. The sequence goes on from CAVTQZ010000001.1 coordinate 1,498,990, forward strand.
GACCACCATCCGTCGGCGGCGGTCCTCGATCTTGCTCATCGTCACGATGCCCTCTTCGAAGGGATCCCCCTCTAGCCAGTGTGCGACGAGCGGGAGCGAACGGACGACCGCCTCCCAACGATCGGTTTGGCGCAGCGCACGCAGTTCCCTGTCCTTCGATCCGGCGACTATCACCACCGACCAGGTGCCGTTGTCCGCCGGCAAGGTGAGGGCGTCGATGCTGCCGTAGCTCTGAGCAAGCGGACCGAATATCGGCGGTACCGCGCCGTCGGCCGAACCGAAATGGCGGCCGTAGTACACGAAGCCGCTGTCCTCCAGCTCGTCGACCGGTCGCTTCGCTCCGCCGGCCTCGAGCCACACCGGGAGCTGAGAACGACGGCCGGTTGCGTCGACGACCAGATCTGCGGCGATCGACCCCTCCGACTCCGTGCGCACGCCTGTCACGTGAGGAACCCCGTTCGCGCTCGAGGACCCGGGGCCGCGCGAGACGGCGCCCGATTCGTGCTCGGCGAAGACGAGGCCGCTGACAGCGACTCCGCGTCTTATCTCGACGCCGGCCGTCTCGCCTGCGCAACCCGCGACGACCGACTCGAAGACGGGGCGGCGCCCGGTGATCGCCTCGAACTGCTCGTCGCCGTCACGCCAGCCACCGGTCAACGAAGCGGGGGCGAGCTCCATCGGGTTGAAACGAAGAGCGCCGGCTTCCTCGAGGGCTTTCGCAAGCCGGGGAAGCTCACGTTCGACCTCCATCCGAAAGCGCGGCACGAAGAAATGCGGTAGCCGGAACTGGTTGACACCCCTGCGCTCCCAAGACTCCCAGGCCTCTGCGGGAGGAACCGGCGGTGCCGGGTCACGTTCCAGGACTGTGACGGCATGTCCGTCGTCTGCGAGCAACATGGCCGTGCACAGCGACACGACGCCCCCGCCGGCGATGACGACGCTTGCCATCAGACCTCCCGTTTGTCCGGGTTTTCGGGGCTTTCCGGGCATTTGCCGGGCTTTTTTCGAGGCCGGCCCGGGCGTGCGCACTGTACCCCGGCCGCCCCCACCGTTCCCCGCAGAGGCGTGCGAAGATTTCCTCGTGCAGGTCCCTCTCACCGTCGGCGACTTTCTCGAGCGGGCCGCCTCCGTACATCCGGAACGCACCGCGATCGTCGACGAGCCGGGAACGACGGGATCCCTCGGCGAGATCACCTACGCCCAGATGCACGACCTGGCGCGGAGCATGGCCGTCGCGCTGGAGCGGATGGGTTTGGACACAGGCGACCGCGTCGCGATCGTGAGCCCCAACTCCGCCAAGTTCCTGGTCTCGTTCTTCGGCGTGAGCGGCTTCGGCAGGGTCCTGGTGCCGGTCAACTTCAGGCTGAACGCCGAAGAGGTCTCCTACATCGTCGAGCATTCCGGCGCGAAGGCTCTTCTCGTAGATCCCGAGCTCGACGAGCAGCTCTCGTCGGTCGATGCCAAGGTGAGGATCCGTCTCGACGGCAAAGAGGACGCCGAGCTCTTCTCCACCGCTGCACCGGGACGCTCGCCCGCGCGCTGGGAGGGCGACGAAGAAGCGACGTGCTCGATCAACTACACCTCCGGAACGACGGCCCGACCGAAGGGAGTACAGCTGACCCACCGCAACTGCTGGTTGAACGCGGTGAGCTTCGGTTGGCATACGACGGTCGGCGATCGCGACGTCCTGCTGCACACCCTTCCGATGTTCCACTGCAACGGATGGGGAATGCCCTATGCCGTGACCGCGATGGGCGGCCGGCACGTCGTGCTGCGCAAAGTGGACGGCGAGGAGATCTTGTCGCGCATCGAAGCGCAGGGGGTGACGCTCCTGTGCGGTGCACCCGCGGTCCTCGCGGCGATCCTCGACGCAGCGCAAGCGCGGCGCGGTCGCGGGGAAGAGGTCCCCGGCCGTGGCACGGTGCGCATGGTCGTCGCCGGCGCGCCTCCCCCGTCGAAGTCGATCGAACGGGTGGAAACGGAGCTCGGATGGGAGTTCGTCCAGATCTACGGGCTCACCGAGACCGCGCCGCTCCTGACCGTGAACCGCGCCCCGGCGGAGTGGGACAGCCTCGACCCCGCCAGACGCGCGGGTCTCCTCGCCAGGGCAGGCGTGCCCGCCGTCGGGGTGCGTGTGCGCGTCGACGAGGAAGGTGAGGTGATGGCGCGCTCGAACCACGTCTTCGCCGGTTACTGGGAGCAACCCGAGGAATCCGCGAGGGCGCTCGAGGGTGGTTGGTTCCACACGGGCGACGGGGGCAGGACCGAAGACGCCTTCACGGTCATCTCGGACCGTAAGAAGGACGTCATCATCACCGGCGGAGAGAACGTCTCCTCGATCGAGGTGGAGGACTGCCTGTACCAACATCCGGCTGTCGCCGAGGCGGCGGTGATCGGTGTCCCGCACGACAAGTGGGGGGAGACGATCGTCGCGCTGGTCGTCGTACGCGAGGAGCATCCGGTGACCGAGAAGGAACTGATCGAGCACTGCCGGGGCCGCATGGCGCACTTCAAGGCGCCGACGGCGGTCGAGTTCCGCGACGCGCTTCCCCGGACCGCCACCGGCAAGCTCCAGAAGTTCAAGCTGCGAGCGCCGTACTGGGAGGGCCTGGAGCGCTCGGTCAACTGACGCCCCATTAAGTTCGCAGTCCATGGACCCACTCGAGTTCCTCGGACTGGCGCCAACCTCCGACCCGCTGCGGTGGCATCTTCCGGTCACGCCCTCCCTCTGCACGCCGGGCCGCTTCCTCTACGGAGGCGCTGGCCTCGCCGCGGGGATCGTCGCGATGGAGCAGGTGACCGGGCGGAGCACGATATGGGCGACCGCGCAGTACCTCACCTACGCACCGACCGGCAGCGTGCTCGAGCTCGAGGTGATCGTGGCGGCCACGGGACAAACGACGACGCAGGCGCGCGCGGTGGGCCGTCTCGGCGATCAGGAGATCCTCACCGTGAACGGAGCGCTCGGCTCGCGCCCCTCGAACTCTCGGGGACCTGGGTCGAGCCTCCAGTGGTGCCGCCACCCGAGGAGTGCCCGCTACAGGAGGTGCCGGAGATCTTCTCCGACACCGTCCTCATGCGCGTCGAGCATCGCATCGCCATCGGGCGCCTCTTCAGCCAGCTCGACGGCACGCCGGGCGGCGCTCGCTCCGCGTTCTGGAGCAGGGTTCCCGGCCATCTCGAGCCGTCGGCCGCCACGCTCGCCGTCATAGGGGACTACGTATCGGGCAGCCTGTCGCAGCCCCTCGGGGTACGGACGATGGGACGGAGCCTCGACAACACTCTTCGCATCGCGCAGCTCGTGCCGAGCGAGTGGGTGCTGTGCGACATACAGATGCACGCGTTGGCGAACGGGTTCGGCCACGGGCTCGCCCATCTCTGGGCGGAGGACGGGACTCTCCTCGGCACGGCGAGCCAGTCCATCGGCGTGCGTCTGTGGTCCGACGAGAAGCTGAGGAACGAGGCCGCCCGTAATTCGGCCCCGCTGTCGGGTAAGGAGCCTGGCTGAGCGAGGCCTCGGTCCGGCCCTGGCGGCCGAGCAGGTCCCAGCCCGGTCCTGGCGTACCGATGCCGCCGCGCGTACGGTGCAACCCATGGTCCAGGTGACCGGCGTCCTCCAAAAAGAAGCTTGGGATCGCAATGTTCTGCCCCCCGTCGAGAAGTTGCAGCCCGGCCTGTGGTCCATACCGGTGCCCATCCCGAACAACCCCCTCCGCTACGTCCTCGTGTATGCCCTCGAGCTCGCCGACGCCGGGGTGGCGATAGTCGACGCGGGCTGGAACACGGAGGACGCCTGGATTGCGCTCACCAAGGGCCTCGAGGAAGCGGGCGGCTCGATCTCGGACGTGCGCTCGGTGCTCGTCACCCACATACACCCCGACCACTACGGGCTGGCGGGGCGCGTGCGGGAGGAGACCGGCGCCTGGATAGGGCTTCACCCCGCTGACGCCGAGATGCTCGAGGCCCGTTACATGAAGATGGACGACCTCCTCGCACGCATGCGCGTCTTCCTCCAGGAGGCGGGCGTACCCGACACGAAGCTTCCAGACCTCAACTTCGCCTCGATGCAGATCCGCGGACAGGTCACGATGGCGGTTCCGGACGTGCTGTTCGAGGACGGCAAGGAGGTGGACGTTCCCGGCTGGGACCTGAAGGCCGTCTGGACGCCGGGGCACTCGCCCGGGCATGTCTGCTTCTACAGCGAACAGAACCAACTGCTGCTCTCGGGCGATCACGTGCTTCCGCGGATCACGCCGAACATCGGCGTCCACACCCAGCAGTTCCCGAACCCACTCGGCGAGTACCTCGAGTCCTTGCTCAAGGTGCAGAACCTGGCCGTCGGGGAGGTGCTGCCGGCGCACGAGTACCGATTCAGCGACCTGCGCAGCCGGCTCGACGAGATCATCCTGCACCATGCGCATCGCCTCCAGGAGATGGAGCGACTGCTCGCCGAGCATCCGGGGTCCACGGCTTGGGACATCTCGGTAAGGCTCAGTTGGTCGCGGCCGTGGCACGAGATCGCGGACTTCATGCAGAGGGCGGCCGTCGGTGAGACCCTCGCCCACATAGTCCTTTTGGAGAACCATCAGCGCGTCCGACGGGAAGGGTCACTGCCGGCGCGCTTCTTCCTCGCCTCGGCTCCGAAGGACTCTTGACTACGCGACGTACCAACTCCGGCAATGAATCGATCGCGCACCGGCTCCCCGGGTTCGACGCGCAGCACGCGACGCGCCGCTCGAGGACAGCGGGCCGGCTGGTCGCGTCGCTGGCCGTCGTCGCAGCCGCAGCCGTGCTGACCCTCTACTTCACCGGGTACTTCGGACGCGCTAAGGGGTCCGGCACGAACTCGACCAACTCGTCACAGTCTTCCGGTCGGTCCTCGGCGTCGGCGGGCTCGTCCTCGGGGAGCTCCGGCCGTGCGGGGACCACCCCGTCGGTCACCGCCTCGCTCTTCTCGCCGCAGCTGCCGGCGCCGATCACCCGCACCCTCGTACTGCCTGGCACGGGGACGCAGATCGTCATCGCGGGTGGGGCGACCTCCGGCGGCGTGCTGGCCCAGGGCATATTCACCCTCGACACCTCGAACGGAAAGCTCCAGCACGTCGCCAACTTCACGACCGGGACGGATGGAGCCGCCGGCGCTGTCGTCGGCGGTGCGGACGTGACCTTCGGTGGCGACGCCCCCGGTCCTATCCCCGACGTCCAGAGCTTGCCGATCGCCACGTCCTCCTCCACCTCTTCGGGCTCCACCTCGGCCGCTCACGGCGCTGTGCAGTCGGCGAGCCCGATCGGGGCCCTCCCCCAGGCGCGTGCGAACGCGGGGAGCGCAACGATCGGCCAGATCATCTACATCGCAGGGGGCGACAACGGAAGCGCCGCAGACGCCCAGGTCGTGTCGACTACCGACGGGCGGACCTTCAACACTGTGGCCTCCTTGCAGCAGCCCGTCACGTTCGCGGCCGTGGCGGGCGCGGGCTCGAACGTGTACGTGCTCGGCGGCGAGTCCTCGACTGCGCCGGGGTCGTGGAGCCCGGTCAACACGATCCAGAAGGTCGAACCCTCCCACCACCGAAGCGTCGTCGTCGGCCACTTGCCCGTCGCTCTGGCGGGAGCGTCCGCCGTGAGCGTCGGCAACGGGATCCTCGTGATCGGTGGCACGACCGGCGCCATCTCCACGAGCTCGTCTCCGCCCGCGCCCGCACCGACCACCAGCTCCACGACGAGCGCGGCAGGGCCCGTGGTGAACACCGAGGCGAGCATCTGGTGGTGGGATCCCGCCACCGGCAAGACGACGCTCCTCGGGCAACTACCCCAGGCGGTCTCGCAGGCAGGTGTGGTGGAGAGCGGGTCGACGGTCTGGGTCGTCGGGGGGACGGCAAACGGTTCGGCCGTGTCCGCTCTTCAGACGATCACAGTCACGGCCCACGCAGCCTCGAGCGGCGGGACCAGGAGCACCGGCTGACCGGCTGACCCGGCTGGCCTCTGACCCGCTGACCCGCTGACGCTCAAGGCGTAGCGTTCCCCGATTCCCGACGGTCCATGCGTTTTCGGATGACGAAGCGCGCCACGAGGGCGAGCACGATCACCCCGAGCGCGATCAACGACCACTTCTGGCCGGCGTTCAGCACTGTTTGGTAAGCGCTTCCGGCCGCGTAGCCGACGAGGACCCACATCGTCGCCCAGGCAGCGCCGCCGATGGCGCTGAAGATCATGAAGATGCGCAGATCCATTCCGCTCATGCCGGCGAGCCCGGGAAGCACGGCTCTCACGACCGCGATCCACCGTCCGAGGAGAATCGCGGGTCCTCCACGCCGGGCTACGAGCTTCTCCGCTTTCGCCACGTCGCGGCTGCCCCTGAGGGGCCGATGCGACATGAGCCACGGCCCGATCACCTTGCCGAGCTCGTAGCCGGAGAGATTGCCCACGGTTGCCGCGACCGCGACCACCACCACCATCAGCACCACGTTCACGTGGTGCTGACTCGCGATCACGCCGCCCATGACGGTGGCGATCTCGCCGGGGATGAAGAAACCGATGACGATCCCCACCTCGATGAAGACGAGAACGCCCACCACGATGTAGACGAGGGGGCCGTGCAGCTGGAGCAGGTGGTGCTGGACCCACGAGGTGGCGCTGGCCGGCAACGCCTAAATACCGCCTAGATGTGGCACAGCGTCAGCGAGCCGAGACCCGTAGGGGAAGGCTCCGTGATCAGAGCGACCGGGAGCCGAGCGAAGCGCTTATCCACGTCCTCTTCCGGCACGCGGGGCACGTCATGAGCCTCGCATATCCCCTGCCCGGTCTCCACAACCAGAAGGGGAAATGAAGGAGCACGTACTCGAAGAGGTCTACGTCTGTCTTGGCGTTGCACCCGGAGCACTCGAGGCTTATGGGCCCGATGAGCCCGCTCGCAGCCTGGCGGGACCGGGTGACGACGGTGTCCAGAGGGCGCGCAGGAGCATCTCCACGGGGCCTGCGCGTCGACCCCGTGCGGGTGGCCGACGTCGAGCGGGCACGCGGAGTCGGCGACGGCCGGGTGCGCGACGAGCCGGCGCGGGTGGCCGGCCCGGCGGATTTCGACGACTTCGTTCGCGCGGCTGTACCGGAGCGCTTGCGCGTCGCCGTCTCTGCGCCTGCTGCTGCTGCCGGGACCTCGGGCGCTGAGAAGAGGGCGTGGCGACCTCTCACGTCCGGCTCGCGCGGGTGTTGGGGGTTCTCCTCGACGCGCTCAGCGGGTGCCCAGAACAGAGCTCTCTTTCCCAGGGGGTCCGGCGAACCAGCCATGGTCCCTCCTCGCTAAGAGTTGAGCAGGGCCCGGTCGGCGTCTATGACGCGTGCGAGCGCACGATAAGCCTCTGCACCCGGTGAGGACGGGGCGTGCTGGAGGATGCTCCTGCCGCGAGCCGGAGCCTCGGCGAAACGGATCGACTTCCTCACCGGCGGGTCCAGGACGGGCAGGCCGTAACGCCGGGTGACGTCCTCCAGGACGGCACGGGCGTGCCGTGTGCGCTCGTCGTACATCGTGGCGATCACTCCGAGTACCTGAAGATCGGCGTTCGCGAACATCCGTACGTCGTCGATGGTCTCGAGGAGCTGGCCTACGCCACGGTGACTGAGCGCCTCGCACTGCAAAGGGATCAGCACCTCCTCCGCTGCCGTGAGCCCGTTGATGGTGAGGACACCGAGGGACGGTGGGCAGTCGAGAAGTATCACGTCGTATTCGTCGCGCACATGCGACAGGGCACGCGCGAGGACGTGCTCTCTGCCCGTCCTCGTGAGCAGGTGCACCTCGGATCCGGCGAGGTCGATCGTGGCGGGCACGATGTCGAGCGACTCTGCTCCGCTCACCCTCACACGGACGTCCGCGATCTTCATCTTGCGAACGAAAACGTCGTGGAGCGAGTGGTCGAGAGCTTCGGGATCGATGCCGGTCGAATAGGTGAGGCACGCTTGTGGGTCCAGGTCCACAAGCAATACGGCACGTCCCAACTCCGTAAGGGCGAAGCCGAGAGCATGAACCGTGGTCGTCTTGGCGACACCGCCCTTCTGGTTGGCGATCGCCACCACCCTCGTCACGGCGCGCAGCATAGCTGGCGAGCATTCGGAGCCCTCAGGACGAATTGGTCCGCGGGCGAGTATGGGACGACCGGTTTTTGGCGAGAAGCGTCTTCTCCAAGACCGCCACATAGGGCTCTCCGACACCTGCCCCGACGACGACGGTCTGACCCCAACCTGTGCCGCGAAGTAGAAACTCCATCTCGCGTCGCGAGACGAAGAGCCAGTTGAACCACGGCGTCGAAAGGTTCTGGTAGTGGATCCGGAGGCGAACCTGTCCCGGCAGCCGCCCGCGATCGCGATTGAGCCGGTAATAAGCACGGTCGACGAGAGGCGCGCCGCCGCCATAGGGGTTGGTGCTCTCGGCGAGGATCCTGGCGTGAGGCGGGGTGCGTCTGGCCCATTCGGCGAGCATCCGCCGCAGGCGCGCCGGGTTGCCGAAGATGCCGAAGTTGTTGCCGAGCAGGAGAATCGTGTCGAATGATCGGAGCCGCGTGCCGAGCTGGTCGAGACGCAGGTGCCAGACCTCTTTCACTCCGCGTGCTCGCGCCGTCCGCACGGCCAGGGGCGAGGAGTCCATCGCCACGACCTCCAGCCCGCGGTTTTGCAGGTGGAGGCTGACGCGCCCTGCGCCACATCCAACGTCGAGGACACGGCCACGTGCGAACCTGATGGCCCTGCGCTCGGCGGGCGGCCATTTGGCCAGGCCAGCAACGTAAAGCTCGTGACCGGCACCGAAGTCGGTGCGCCCGTCTTCGCGCTCGAAGATCTCGGGATCGGAGCCCCCCGCCTCCCAATCGACGAGCGCCTGACCGAAGGCGTCGCCGATCAGCTTTCCCGAGGCTTTCACGCAGGCACTTGAGCGCCACCTTCTGCAGCGGCCTGGCGTGCACGAGCGGCCGCCGGGGACTGGGCGAGGTACTGCATCGCCAGTTCGGTGGACGCCTCGCGTACCGGGTGATGGCTGGGCCGCATGTACCGAATGGGCGTGGTGACCATGAGCATCCAAGGTCCCGGCACGCGGTATTGCCTAGCCGCCCGGAACCAGTCACGCCATCTCGGTCCGCGGCGGACGGTCGGGTCGTTCTTCATGAGATACGTCAGCCCGTGCCACCACCATGCGAGAAGAGCCGGGGCGGTGAACAACATCCCGAGAGCGCGCAACAAGTAGCTACCCGACACTTGCTGGTAGACGTCGTAGACGAGCGAACGATGCTCGATCTCCTCGGAACCGTGCCACCTGAGCAGATCGAGCATCACCGGATCAGCGCCCGCATAGTCGAGTCCACGGTTCTGTATCACCCATTGACCGAGCACGGCGGTGAAGTGCTCGATCGCGGCCACGTCGGCCAGACGTCTGTGCAACCACCACCGCTGCAGACCCTCAGGCCAGTCGGGCTTCGGGCTTCCGATCTTCGAGAACCACTTCTCGAGGCTCGAGGTGAAGGGTTCGCTATCGATTCCGTGAGCAGCGAGTTGCTCGAGCACCACGCTGTGGGCCCACGCGTGCCATGACTCCTGTTGCACGAAGGGCTTTATGGCCTCGAGGAGCTCGGGATCGGACACGAACGGGGTCGCTTCGTTCACAACCCCTATGAACCAGCGTTCACCAGCCGGAAGAAGAAGGTGAAGGACGTTGATCAGATGCGTGCTGAACGGATCGTCCGGGACCCAGTGAAGTGGCGTGTCGGACCAGTCGAAGCGGACCATCCGCCGCTCGGCCGGATGACCTTCTTGGATCTCTTCTTTCGGAGCTTTGCCCTCTCCGGGCCCGTTCCCGTTGCGGTTCGCGGTCATCTCACTACTCATGACAGTCATCTGTGACCTCCCACCTGGCGGGTTCGTAAATGGGACCCCGTACCTTTACCCGGGGTCCGGGCGCCTGAACCGACCGTCCATCAGCTGCCGCATCTGTCGCCGCCGGAGAGCGCAGTTACCGCTGCGCTTCCGGCCCAGCCTGCCACCGCCAAGCCCTGGTCGCCCGAGAAGCCTGCCGTGTAGTCCCGAATCAAGCCGACCGACAGGTAGGAAGCACACAAGAGAAAGAGACTCAGGTAAGAGGAGACATGTGTGGCCGGATCGTTCGACTCAAGCGTGATAGCAAATCTGAGTGGTGGATGACGCCGGACGACCGGAAGCCTCCTCCATACAGGATTCCGGAGTCCACGACTTCGATTCGATGTACGCCTTCACGCCTCCGTGGGATATCGGCCGACCACAGAGAGCCTTCGAGCGACTCTCCCACTCAGGGGACCTGAACGGCAGGGTGTTGGACGTCGGGTGCGGGACGGGTGAGCACGCCCTGATGGCCGCCGCTCTTGGACACGACGCCACGGGCATCGACAGTTCCTCCAGAGCTATAGACAAGGCAAAAGAGAAAGCTTTGGAACGCTCTCTCGACGTGCGTTTCCTGGTTTGGGATGCCCTTGACCTACCTGCACTCGGAGAGCGATTCGACACCGTCCTCGATTGCGGTTTGTTCCACATCTTCGATGATCATGACCGGATCCGCTTCGTACAGAGTCTTGCGGCAGCCATTCCCACGGGTGGGCACTACCACATGCTCTGCTTCAGCAACCGCCAGTCAGGGGACTGGGGTCCCCGGCGTGTGACACGAGAGGAGATCGAGACCGCTTTTTCCGATGGATGGCGCATTGACTCGATCGAAGGAGCAGTAATAGCTATCACCTTCGACCCCAACGGAGTAAGTGCGTGGCATGCAGCAATCACAGCTTCGTCACAAGAGTGATTCGCATGCGCCGGTCTCGGGGGGTCCTGGCTTGTGGCTGCATCTTGCTCGCAGCAGCGGGTTGCACAAACGTCAGCTCCGGTCACAAAGGCCCGCCGTCGCCGCGAGTGTCACTTCCACGATCTCAAGAGGTCACTTACTCCGTATCGGGGAATCAGATCGTCGACACTTCCGGACACGACTTCATCCCGTACGGCATCACCGTTTATGGCCTTGCCTACGCCAATTGGGCCCAAATGTCGTTGACGGACAACGGCGAAATAAACGCGGCCGCACGGATCTGGCATTCCAATACCGTGAGATTGCAGGTCGACCCCGCTGCCATGCTCGAAACGTCGCCTTATGACTCTTCAATGCTGGCCTCGCTCGACGGTGAGGTCGCCCAAGCAGAGGCCGACAACATGACGGTGATCATTTCGGCCCAGACCGAGCGTGATAGCGGAATTCGCTCGATCCTGATGCCGAATGACCTTGTACAGCGGTTCTGGCAGGTCATTGCCACCCACTACCGCTCTGACGACAGGGTGTGGTTCGACCTGTTCAACGAACCGAGGCTGCAGAGCCCTCGAAGCCAGGATTATTGGAGTATCTGGCACGACGGAGGATCCGGCTACGTGGGAATGCAGAGCTTGGTCAACACGGTCCGAGCTACGGGCGCCACAAACATCGTTCTTGCTGAAGGTATAGATCTCGCGGAAACTCTGGAAGGCTTGATCCCGTTGAGCGGCGGCAACATCGCTTACGCCGTCCACCCCTATTTCACGAGAACCACTCAGCCGGTTGACTGGCAAACCAACTGGGGTGATCAAGCAGGTGAATATCCGATAGTGGCTGACGAGTGGGGCGAGTGGGCGAGCCAGAGCGACGAATGCAACTTCAATGCGCCCGTGCTAGTCCCGCAGTTTCTTGATTATCTGCGTTCGAAGAACATTGGGCTCATCGCTTGGGCTCTGAGGCCACCTGGTGTCCTGGTGGTCGATCCACCCAACTACAGCGATCCGACTTCGTTCGACCCTCACCAGCAATACACGTGCACGGGCGCGCCGCATGCGAATCCCCCACAAGGGGCAGGTTCTCTACTGATGCAGTATTTCGCGAAGTATGGAGGTACTTAGAAGGTTCTCCTTACAAGGTTCCGTGGCGCCTCGAGTAGTCGTTGGTCGGATGGTGCCCCCGGCACGACTCGAACGCGCAACCTGGTGGGTAGATAATATGGTTGTGTCATAGGCACACAAAAAACGTTGACCAGGAAAGACGGTCGTTATTACACCGGTGTATTTCGCATCCTTTTTGATCGCTCCGCGGACATTTCGCGGACATGGCTCATCGAAAGTTCGAAGCATCGTGAGCACCGACGCTCGCCCGCGGCCTTAGTTGCCGGGTTGGAGAACCAGTGTCAGCTCAACCTGGAAACGTCTGCACACCTCGGATCGGCAATGTATCGACTCCTATAGGAGTAACAACCCTGGAAAGGCGGACTCGGTGAATGCGGGTAGAGCACGACACTGCGGCCCCAAACTGCGGCGATCGTTGCCTGAATAGAACCGGGACTCGACGGTCGTCGCCAGACCCTCGTCTTCGGCACCGAGGTTGGCGACAACGGGTTCATCCTTTCGGCATTCTGATCCCGTCATAGTGACCTGCACCATTCTCTGCAACGCGAGCGTTCAACGCGATGAACGTTCAACGCGATGCTCCACTTGGACCGCGAGTGCTTAGGCGTTCCGAGCTACCTGCAGAGGCTCACCAATCTGCCCTCTGACCAGGTTATTTATCCGTTGACCTCACTCAACGCTTCTTGCCGCTTCGCGCCATTCTGAGGACTTTTTGAGGACTTTTGGAGGACCATTGTTGACTCAGCGATCGCCGACAGCTCCCGCACTGAATTACCGGCGCCGAGCTCCCACCTCCCGACCTAGCAAGCGGCGGCTCCCGCACAAGGGGGGTCTACTGGTGACGGCGACGGACAACAGCACGTGAACCTTAGTGGTCCTTGAGGGCGGAACCGACTGATTCGCTTATCGATGTGAGCAATGACAAGCACTGGGAGGTTTTGGGGCAGGAATCGCCCGAATCAAATATGTATTGCCCACTCGCGAAAATTTCGGTGTTTCCTTCGCATTGAGCGCAATTGCCCGTGCCAGAAAAGATCGCACTCGACGTAATGCCCGGAATCCTCTGTGCAGGACTAGGTTGCCAGAATTGAAAGAACCCTTTTGCGCCGTCGCTCGATGAGAACCTAACCAGCATGAGGTTGAGCTGGCCAATGTTAGGGACCGATGGCGACCCAGCTCGTGATATGCGGAGGTTTGTCGTAGCGGCATCGGTGAACCCGAGAGAATTGAGCGTGTCCAGACCTGATTCTCTATTCAACGTGACGTTATTCAATTGTGACTCGCTAACTGGTGTCGACATCACTGGCGACAACGACCAACCGTGAACCCACGGGTTGGTCGATAGTTGCTGGTTGAGCGCTTGAACGATTTCTGAGCTGGTCACGGCGCTCGCCGGGATCGCCACCTTTGGTGGCGGGGTCGAGCTTCCAGCACAGCTGGAGAAGAGAAAGGCAACAATAAAGGCTGCCGCGAGTGCCAACCGCTTTGATTGTGAAGTCAAAGAAACATTCCTCGGCCCACATTCCCGCACATGTACGAGGCGTCCTCAGTTTGCGCTAGCTCTGCCAAGGTCTCTAATTGTTCAGTGAAGTCGATCAGTCCATTCGCACCCGCCTGTCCCGAAATTTCAGTACGCGACCCAAACAACTGTGTTGTCTGCGGACAGATATAAGGGATCCGGTCCGACACTTTGCCAATCAATGAGACCCGGAACCAAAACGTTCGTGATGCAAGAGTTAACGGTCTGGCAGGCGGATGCGATAGCGGAATTGCTGCTGTGAGAGTAGAGAGCCGTCACATTCGAAAAGACGATCGCCGCAGCCCCAATCGATGTGTACAAGTTTGGGGATAAATATTGGAAGTAGTCGTAGACACTTGTTAAGACATAAATACAGGGCGCCCCTGTCGAACATTGGGTGTATCCATATTGCGCGCCACCCCAATTGACCTTGGTAAACGGCGACGTTCCGGTAGGGTCGCTCCCATTGGCGGGATCGTCTCCGGCATAGGCATAAGCTTGTCCCGTAGTTGTGACGTCAGGGTCAACTGAGAGGAACTGGCCGCTCGCAGGGTCGTAGTACCGATTGATCAAATACACGAATCCGGTGTTATCCGTGTAGCCGCCTTCAAAACCGAACGGGGTGCCGATCGTGCACGATGTGCATGGATTGCCATAGGTATCAAAGCTCATCGCACCGACGGTCGATCCAGATGCGCTTAGTTGTTCACGAACACCCGTGGTGTCAGACACTAAATAGGTCGGGCTGGACCCTGCTATGGAAATCTGCTCGATTGGTGCAGGGCTGCTGTTCGATCCGTACAGGTAGTAGTTAGTACCGTCCTCGAGGAGTCTCGGCAAGGATGTCCTCGTGTCCCAGGTGAATTGCTGGCTTGTTCCACCTGCGGGTGTGTCCGACATGCGGATTCCGTCACCGTTGTAGGAGTATGTGCTCGAGTACGAACTGTTTTGGTTCGCGCAGCTATAGCTAGAGCCGTTTGCTGCTGTCTCGCACGTGAGTTGGCCTGCCTGGTTCCAACCGAACGAGGTGGAGTGACCTCCAGAAGGCGTGGCACTCGTCCGTTCCCCAACCGTATTCTCGACGTAAGTCGTCGCCCCCGACGGCGGGGAGCTGCAAGAACCTGTGCTCGAGCCGCTCCAACATAGCTGGCCGTCGGTGTTGTACGAGTAATCCGTCGTTGACCCGGAGGAAGTCACCGACGCGATCTCGCTGGCGCCGTCATAGCTGTAGGAAGCGGTAGAACCCGTGGTGACCCTGCTCAGTGGGTCATAGGCGTATGAGGTGTTGGAGCCGGAGGTGTCCGACGTAGCGATTTGCTCATCGGCGTTGCGGGTCAGCGACGTGAGATCGCTCTTTGTCCCACCCGCTGTCACTGACGTGTCGATGAGAGCGTCCGTCTGGTCGTAGGAATTCGTGACTGCACTCGCGCTTGCAGATGGTAAGGCCGTATTGGTGAGGTTGAAGTCCGAGTCGTAGGAGAAACTCGTCGAGTTTCCGAACCAGTCCGTCATCTGGGTCATGAGATCAGCTGCGTCGTACTTGTAGGTCACGATCCCAGTCCCAGAGTTCGAGTTCTGGCAGTTCTTCGTGCCGCTGTTTGGATACGAAAGACAGGTCAAGTTTCCATCTGAGTCGTATCCATAAGTGAGGGTGGCGTTCGCGCCGTTGGTAACGGAAATGACCCTTTCGAAGCCGTCGTAGGAGTAGGTGGTGGTGCCGGTGCCGTCGACCATCTGATTGCGGTTTCCATCGGCGTCATAGGAATAAGTGACCCCGTGCGGCTGGACGAAACCGGGTTGGGTGTTGGAGTAAGTCACGGTGCTAGGCCGGTTGTCCCCATCGTAGGTGTAAGTCGTCGTTCCAGAGCCATCAATCTTCGTGAGCACGTTTCCCACACCGTCGTAGGTGTAGGTCGTCGGAGTCTGAGCCGTCGTGTTGGGCGGTGCCTGCTCGATCACGTGGTCGAGCGCGTCGTAGTAGCTCGTGGTCGTGTTCGACAAACCATTCTTCACCTGCGCGCAGTACGTCGTACCACTCGGCGGGCTCGGACAGTTCGACGGCACAATGTCGTAGGTGTAGCTCGTTGTAGAGGTAGACGAGCTGCCGTATCCCTGAGTCACAGAGCTCACCCGATCGTCTTTGTCGTAGCTCGTGACCGTCTCGTTGTTTAGCGCATCGGTGGACGACGTCTTGTTGCCGTCCGAGTCGTATCCGTAGCTAGTGGTGTGCCCGTTGGCGTCTGTCTGCGAAGTGACCTCGCCGTCGTTGTCGTAGACCCAGGTCGACGTGCCCGCGACCCTCGGCTGGCCGGCAGGAGGGCAGTCTGTGCCAGACGAGGTGGCGTTGGCAGACGCCTCACAGACCTTTCGGCCCATGGCGTCGTAGACGTCCTGGGTGAGGCCTCCGCTTCCTCCCGAGGGAGTCGTGACCGTGACGTCCACAGTCCCAGAAGATCCGGCTGGTGACGTGGTTGTGAGCGAAGTGGCGCCATTTACCCTGTAGCTCTGCGCCGAAGCAGCGCCGAAGAAGACCCCGTTTACCGAAGAGAGGTTCTGGCCCACGATGCTCACAGAGGTGCCCCCGACAGAGGATCCGCCCGTCGGGAAGACTCCCTCTACAATGGGCGCCGAGTCAGCGAGATTCGCAGTCAGAAGAGCTCCAACCGAGTCGAAGTTTCCCGCAGGCGACTGGGAGGCGGTGGGTGCGACTGAGCCTGAGACATCGGTGTCATAGGCGATTTGGTTGTTGCTCGAGGTCGTTTGGTAAGTGAAGCCTGCGCTCGTGCCAGACGAGGCGACGTTCTCCAGCTCCGTGAAGCCGAGGTAGAGCTCGAGGGAGCCGGACGCCGCGAGGCTCGGGTAGGAGAGCGCTGTGGTATTGGTCGTGGAGCTGCTGTTGGCGGCGCTGTCCTTCGACCAAACGGTGTTGGATCCGAGCCCAGCGGTGAATTCCTCGGAGCTGAGCTCGACCCAGCTGTTAGGCGTCGCGGAAAAGGTGACCGAAATGCTCGAGGAACCGGTCGATGTCACCGTTCCGAGCCAGAGCTCGTCGTCTCGATTGTTGGTGGAGTCCGTGATGGTCTCGAGTTTGGTCCAGCTGCTTCCGCCCCCTGAAACCGAAGATACAGAGACACTCGGATTGTCGATCGCCACCGCAAGCAGGAGCGCGTCACCATTTGCCTGCGGGGATACAGAGAGGCTCGCCAGATTCGTTCCCCCGTTGGAGGACAGCGAACCGACAGAGGAAATGGCGCTCGGACTTGCAGTGATCAGAGCTCCAACCGCCTGGTAGTCACCGTCAGGCGACTGGATCGCAGTCGGAGCGATCGCAGAAGAGACGTCGCCGTCGTAGGCGAAGAGGTTCCCTGCCGCGGTGATGGGGTACGAAACGCCGGCGGTCGAGCCGGTCGTGACGTATTGCGGTAACCACGCATAACCGACGTACAGCTCGTTCGATCCCGAAGGCGTGAGACTCGGCAGGCTTATGGTGCTCGTGGAACTAGTCGTACTCGCACTCGACGCCTTGTCGGCCGACCAATGCGTGTTCTGGCCGAGGCCAGCGCTGAACTCCTGGACGCTTAGGTCAACGTATGCACCGTTGGTGTCGCCCGAGTAGTTCATATATATGGTCGAAGACCCGGTGGAGTTGACGGTGCCGAGCCACAGCTCGACCTCTCGGTCGTCGTTCGAGTCTGTCGCTGACTCGAGTTTGGTCCAGCTGCTTCCTCCACCCGAGATCGAGTTCACGCTCACCGAAGCGGTGTCGATGGTGATCGACAGCACGAGAGCGTCTCCCACGTGCTGAGGCGACATCGAGATGGCGTTCACGTTCGCCCCATAGAGCGAGGCGAGCGAACCGACAGGCTGGATTGGAACAGGAGAGGCCGTCAGCAAGGCGCCAACAGAGTCGTAGGTGCCGTTTGGCGACTGCGAAGCCGTGGGAGAAGCTGCAACAGAGACGTTCCCGTCGTATGCCAGGGCATTTCCACCTACGGTGATCCCGTAGGAAAAGCCCGGTGTCGTACCCGCAGAGGCTGAGTTCGTGACATGTGAGTAGCCGACGTACAGCTCATGGGATTGTGCCGGGGTGAGGCTCGGGAAGTCGACGGTGCCGGACGAACTCGTCGCGCTCGCCGTCGAGGCATTGTCCAACGCCCACGTGGTGTTCTGGCCAAAACCTGAACTGAACTCCTGGGCGCTTAAGTCGACATAAGCGTTGTTCAAGTCGGCCGAGTAAGAGGCGTAGAGGGTAGTCGAACCAGTTGACGTCACCGTTCCGAGCCAGAGCTCGTCGTCTCTTCCATTGGTCGGGTCGCTGATCGACTCGAGCTTGGTCCAGCTTGAGCTTCCTCCACCCCATATGGTGGAGACCGACACTGAAGAGGTGGTGATGCCGACGGACACAACCATCGCGTCTCCAAGGTGCTGAGGGGAGACCGAAATCGCGTTTACGTTGGCGCCGTTCTGCGAGGCGAGAGAGCCCACGGCTGCAATCGAAGGAGAGTCAAAACTGAACCTGTCCCTCGAATTCGTGGAACTCGTCTGGCCGATGGACGGCGAGGTCGTGGAGGTCCGGTCCCCGTAGGCATCGTAGGTATAGGTCGTGGTGTTGCCATTGGGGTCGGTCACGGACTCGACGTCGCCGGTCGTGTATCCCGAGGGGCAACCCGTCTCGCACACCGTGTACGAAGTGGTGAGCGTCTGCCCTCCGGTTCCGTGGACGACCTTCGAGGTGAGGTTGCCGTTCGAGTCGTATGTGTAGTCGGTGACTATCCCGACGGGATCTGTGACAGATAGAGGCTCGTTGAACGAGTTATAGGTGTAGGTCGTCTTCTTGTTATTGGCGTCGGTGCGCGTGAGCAGATTGCCGTTCGAGTCGTAGGTCGAGGTCGTCTGGTGGGAGTTCGGGTCGGTGACCGAGGTCTGCCCGAAGGTGTTGGCGTCGTAGCCGTATGTCCATGTCGCGGCGGAGGACGTGCCAGCCCCCTTCGTGAGGCTCGTGAGCTCGCCATTTTGGTACTGCTCTGTTTCAACGTTCCCGTGAGGGTCGGTGATGGTGGTCGTCCCTCCGGAACTTGAAAAGTTGTTCCCCGTGTAGGCGAAGGTCGTGACCAGGCCAGCAGCATCTGTCTGCTTCGTGACCCTCGCCGACGAGTCGTAGACGTTCGTGAGCACTCCGTTGTTGGGGCTCGTCATCGTGAGCAGCAAGTGGTTGGAGTCGTAAGTGAACGACGTCTTTCGGTTTATGGAGTCGGTGACGCTCGTGAGGTTGTTGCTCGAGTCGTACGCGTACGTGATCGAATCTTCTGCGGGATCCGTCACCTTGGAGACGAGGCCGTTCGATCCGTAGGAGAAGCTGATGGTTCTCCCGCCAGGATCGGTCACGGTCGTGAGCTGGCCCGATTGGTAGGTAAGGGTGGTGCTGTAGCCGTTCAGGTCCTTGATCGCGGTGAGCTTTCCGTTCGAGTTGAATGTGTAGGTGGAGGTCGCCTGGCGTATGAAGGTCCAAGTTCCGTCGTGGTTCTGCGCCAGAGATGAGTCGGCCCACGACGGGACCGAGTAACTACCCCCACTCGGCTCCGCGGTCACAGACGATCCGTCGCCTTCGGTGATCGTCACAGAGCCGTCTCCGTTGACGGTCAGGTGCGCCTCGTACGACGACGACCAGCCGAATCCGAATATTCCCGTCGTGGACGCCGAAAGCGAGTTGTACGTCCTCGTGAGGTCCAAGAAGGGCCCGCGTCCTGGCACCTTCACATCGGTGAAAGAGTGCCAGAAATCGCCGCTTGCGCAGTTGACCGGTTGCCCGCGGTTACAGGTCGGGTTGTGGACCGCAGAGTCCCCGCTGGCGATCCCGACGGCGCTGAGCACCGCGTTCGGAGGCGTGCCGTATACGACGCCGTTCTCTTGGTCCACGAGTGCGCAGAACGAGGAGCTCGGACATGAGATCGAGGCGGGATTATTCGACCCATCGAGAGTGAAGTTCGAAGACCATGCCGAGCCGTTGTAGGTGGCCGCGTTGGCGTCTACGGGATAGCCGGTGCCAGTCGTCACACAGAAGGTACTGCTGGCACACGAAACAGAGGCCAAGTACGTACCCGAGTCGGCGGTCGACGCTGACGACCACGAGGTGCCGTTGTAGGTGATGGCATTTCCACCCTTGTCGACGGCCACGCAGAACGAACTCGTCGGGCAAGAGACGGAGGTGAGATAATTAGAGCTGTCCACGTCGGAGACAGATGACCAGGAGCTGCCGCTGTAGACGAGGGCGTTTCCAGACTCATCGACGGCGGCGCAGAAGGAACCCGACGGGCAAGAGACCGAAGATAGATAGTTCGAGCCGTCCACGTTCGTGCGCGACGACCAAGAAGACCCGTTGTAGACGAGGGCGTTTCCAGACTCATCGACGGCGGCGCAGAACGAACTCGACGGGCAAGAGACCGACGCCAGACCGCTCGTGTCGATGCTGGTCCCTGCCGACCAGGAGGTGCCGTTGTAGGTGAACGCCTTGCCTCCGTCGTCTACAGCGATGCAGAAAGAGCTCGTCGCACAAGACACCCAAGCGAGGTATATGGCTCCGTCTATGTCCGAGGGATTGGACCAAGAAGAGCCGTTGTAGGTGAGGGCCCTGCCGGCACTGTCGACGGCAGCGCAAAATGAACTAGTCGGGCATGAAACGGAAGTGAAACCGCTGCCGTCGATGCTGGTCCCTGCCGACCAGGAGGTGCCGTTGTAGGTGAACGCCTTTCCAACGGTGTCCACGGCGGCGCAGAACGTCGTCGTGGCGCACGACACCGAGCTGAGTGAGACTGCCTCTGTGATGGAGCTGGCGTCGATGCTCGCGGGCGCAGACCAGGAGCTGCCGTTGTAGGAGACCACCCTGCCCAGGCCGTCTACGGCTCTGCAGGAAGAACTACTGGTACAAGAAACCGAGGTCAGAGTTTGCGATCCGTCGATGTCGGCTGGCGAAGACCATGAACCCGAGCTGTAGTTGATCGCATTGCCGGCTGCGTCGACGGCCACACAGAAGGAGTTAGTCGGACAAGAGATCGAATCGATCTGGTTCGAGCCGTCCACGTCGGTCGGGGCAGCCCAGGAACCAGAGCTGTAGGTGATCGCGTGCCCCGCGGTGTCGGTTGCGACACAGAACGAGGTAGAGGGACAAGACACCGCGTCGGCAGCATGGCCGGAGTCGATGCTTACTCCGCTCGACCAGGAACTTCCGTCGTACGTAAGGGCCTTGCCGGTCGAATCGACAGCGATGCAGAACGAGGAGCTGGCGCATGACACCGAATAAAGACTGCTTCCTGTACCAGAAGTGGACGACCACGATGTGCCGTTGTAGGTAAGGGCATTGGAAGCCGTATCGACGGCCATGCAGAACGACGCTGTGGTGCACGAGACCGACGTGAGATCACGGGATCCGTCTGCGTCAGACGGAGCCGACCAAGAAGTTCCGTTGAACGTAAGGACATTTCCATTTTGATCCACCGCGGCACACAATGACGCCGAAGGGCACGACACGGATGTGAGGTCCTTCGGAGTGGTGCTAGGCGTGTCGATGGTCGTAGGTGCCGACCAGGTCAGTCCCTGTGCAGCTGCCGGAGAAGCCGGAAGTCCGATCACCGCAGGCAAGGCAAGACCGGACGTCAGAACGGCCAATACGCAAAGCGTTCGACTCGTTCTGGACGCAGCGCTTCTCGCACGAATGCGATTCCATTGAGAACTGCGATGTTCGTGGACCGAACAGTCGAAACCAACGGCGTTTCTAAGCCCTAGAGGTCGGGACAGCGAATGCGCATTCAGCTCATCGAGTCTGGGTTCAGTCGCCGTCTGAAGCTTGCGAACGCCCTTGCCCGATAGACGCGCGCGAATAGAGTTCGCGAACCCAAGCATTGTTCTCCCCCTCCACTGCCCGATGGTGGCCCCACATGAAGACAAGGGAGCCATCGAGCGAGCGAATTGGTTGCTGTCAGCGAGTGAGTCTGCGAAATCGCGAGACGCTTGTCAAGGGGGAAAAAAGTTTGCAGCAACGTATCGTGGGGCGATGGCTTGAGTTCGCAAGCTTCGGTTCTAGCCTTGATCTCCGAGTGATGGATCACCTAGGCGCAGGGTCCCTCGGAAGCGCTTTTGGCAGCCCGGCGAGCCATCAGTGGTCTGAGGGTTGCGTCTCTGCACGAGAGTTCCATCTGTCCTGCACGAACACGGGGAGGATCGAATTGCCGCCAAAGACTCCACTTTCCTGCAGCTGGTTCTGTCGCGCGTCAACGGCCGCGACCAGCGGCGCGGCGATCCTGGGACGGACGAGCGCTCTCGTGTCCAAATGAGTCGGCATTCCGTGTTCCTGTCCGAGCGCGCCGCCCCGCAGTGAAGGCTCTCGATGTCCGTTGGTCTCTGACGGAGCTTGGACGCCCTCTTTCGATCGCTGTCGAACGTTCGACGATCTCGGCGTCGATGCGAGCTAGCCGTGCTGGCGCCTCTGGATGCTCCTCGATCCACCGGTCCCTCGCGTCTTTCTGCTGCTCGAGTAGCTGCAGCCGTTTTGTGAACGAGTCGGTTCGCGATGCAAGCTCCTTGCAAGTTGGGTCCGCCAGCGCCTCGTAGCGACGGGTGGCCGAATCGAACTCTGTATGTCTTTCTTCGACCTGCTCGCTCCAGTAGCGATGCTCGGAGTCACTTTTCGCCCACGCCCGATTCGCCTTTGCCCTCTCAAGCTCGCGCTGTGCGCGGTAGCGGGCGTCTGCGGCTCTTTCGACCTCGGTTCCTTTCCAGCGTCCCCTGCCCTCTTCTAGGTCTGAGAGTGCGTGCCTCTCGGCCACGAGGTACGCGTTCACCTCCGCCAGCTCCTTTCCCGGATCGGCCGGCATCGCCCCTGTGACCCGCTCGCGCTGGGCTTTGAGCTGCGCGAGGCGAACGGCGGCTGCCTGTTCTGGTAGAAGTTTCGGAGCGTCGGCCACTGGGCGATGTGCAGCACCCTCCGCCCACCCGAGCGCGCTCGCCCAGTGGGGACGCTTGGAGGCCGACCACTCACGTCTGAGGTCCTCTTGTGCCTGGGAGGTGTCGTCTGCCACGCAGTAGACGAAGGAGGCTTCTTTGGCCCTGCTCATCGCCACGTAGGCGAGCTCTCGCCCGCCTCCATCACAGTAGAGGTGGGAGACCTCGGTCGTAGCACCCTGCATGCGGTGGACCGTCATCGCGTAGGAGTGGTCGAGGCGCTCGGCCGAGATGAGCTCGCCGCCTACACATACGAGACGCCCGTCTTCTTTTTGCAGGGTGAGGGCATTGTGTCTCTCGTGGACGGACACGACCGTCGCGCGCTCGCTCGTGGTGATCCCGAGGTCGTTCTCCGGCGCCAGGAACACGACCTTGTCGCCCTGGCAGTAGCGGCGTCCCCCGGGGACTTCTAGCTCGGGACCGCAGAGCCCTCCCGCCTCTTCGAGCATCTTCCTCGCCCGGGCGTTCAGCTCGGCGACGTTGGCGCGCCTCCAGGCGAGAAGCACGACCTCGCGTCCTGCAAGGTAGTCGGCCGAGAAAGCTTCGACTGCGCGGTCGAGCGCCTCGTGGCGTGTCCCGGCGGTTCGGACGTGCCCGCGGCCGACATAGAAACCGACAGCCTCGGAGACCTCTCCAGCGCGGAGCTGGGCGAGTGCGATTCGCTCTTCGGCGTCGCGCTGTCTCACGTTCTCGGACAGCACGTGCACCTCCGGCCGGTGTCTGTCGAAGAGCGCCTCGAAGGCCCCTCCGGGACCGACCGGGCCGAGCTGGAGGTGGTCACCGACGAGTAGCACCTTCGATCCCGCGTCCTCTGCGGCGCCGAGCAGTCGGAGCAGGGCTCTGTCGTCTGTCATGGAGGCCTCGTCGAGGATGACAACGTGGCGCTCTGACAGGGCGAGCTGGCCGTGGTCAATCCGCCAGATGATCGAGGCGAGGGTGCGCGCGAAGCCGATCTCCGCCTCCTCGGACAGGGCCTTCGCGGCCTGGCCTGAGGTCGCCGTGCCAATGACGCTGCACCCCGATCGCTCGAAGGCCTCAGCGATCGCATTCAAGGCCGTCGTCTTTCCGGCGCCGGCCACGCCGATCATGATCTCTGCTCCTCGTCCAGAACCCGTGCAGGCGGCGATCGCCTCGCGCTGGGAGGAGGTGAGCGCCTTTCCTAGCTCTGTCTCGATTCTCGAGACAGCCTCAGCCACGAGAGTGCGCTCGACGCACGGTGCGTTCGTCCGCGCCATCTGGGCCCCGATCGCCTCTGCGATGGCCTCCTCCGTCACGAGGGTTCGCGCGGTTGTGTACACCTGCTCCTTGGCTCCCTGCACCCCGAGGAGGGGAATGGTCTCGGGATCGCTGAGCGCTGCTGTGACGAGCTGGGTGAGTACCTTCGGTTCCTGACCGTAGAGCTTCGGGGCCAGGGCGACTATGACGTCGGCACGGGAGAAGACCTTCTTGCGGGCGAGTGGTCCGTCAGCTCCGAGGACCCAGTCGACGTCGCGTCGTAGGTGCTCGTGATCGAGGGGTCGGACCCGCCTTCTTCTGCAGGCCGCCTCGTAGACCAGCGCGCGGATCTCTGCGTCCGAGTAGCCGGCCGCTTCGATCTCCTCGTTCCACCTGCCCATGAGGTCCGCGATGGGGGTGTGGCGCTTGTAGGCGCGCGTCGAGCGCGCCGCGAGTGCTCTCGCCCGGTAGGAGGAATGTCCGGTCCTGAGGCACTCGACGTCGATCTCTGAGGCGCGCTTGGAGTGAAGGTCACAGACCTCCTTCGGTACTCCGGCGATGCGGAAGTGTCCCAGTTTTCCAGACGGACCCGGATCCGCCTCGATCGCATAACCGAGCTCTGTGGCCTTTCTCGCCGCAGCCATGCGCCCGTACATGGTCGCAGCGTGAAGGTGGTCACGCCAGAGCGAGGTGTCAGGAGCCTTGAAGCCGCCTTTCTCGTCCAGCATCTCGACCAGGTTCGCTAGCAGCACGTGGTCGTGGGGAGAGGGATCTCCTGCCCGAGAGGTCGCATGGCGCGAGTGCGCGTAGATGAGCCCTGTCGTAGAAACCGGGACAGCGGCGACACCTCTTCTTCCGCCGCGCCGTCTCGTGAGGTCATCCAGATAGCCGATGGTGGCGTCCCTCTCGGCGTCGAGGATCGCGTGCATGTCGTCGGCTCGGCCGATGACGCCTAGCTCTGCGACCGACTTGTGCGCCGCGATCACGATTTCCATGCCCGGGCGCTTCGTGCTCACGAGCCGCTCTCCGGTTAGGGGTTCCTTCGCGCCACCCTCTCCGTAGATCGAGGCGTACTGATGAGCCATGACCGTTCCCTCGAGGCCGAGCGAGCGTGCTCCTGATCCTCCCCAGCGAAGTGGTGTCTCGCCTCGTGAGCCGTAATACTCGAGCGCGCGGCCACGATGGTCGTCGGATCGGCCCATGACGGTCTCTGCGTGGTAGCGGACCGACTTCGATCCCATGAGGTCCATGAATCCCAAGGGTCACTCCTCGCTTGCGGGCGAGTCTTTGGAGGCAAGGTGACTACCTTGCAATCGTGTTCGACGAAGTTTGAAGTTTGCCGTGAGGGTGTGCCGCGCTAAACGAGACGTTCGCGTCGTGAGGGTTGATGAAAAAAGAGATCGCAAAGGCGAGTGTTTCGCTCTTGATCTCTCGACAGTCATGCTTGCGACTCGTGGCCCATCGGGAGCATTTGGGAGGCGGGCCCCTGTTCGTGTCCCAACGCTGCGTCGAAGAGGGAGGGTTGGTTGGCAGCACTTCTTGGTCGCGATCGCCGCGGTCTCGAGTGGGAATATATAGCGCGTTCATCGCTCCGACTGTCCCGCTTTCCCGGACGAACCCTTTCCGACAGGTCACTTGACTGACCTTGGGAAGCGACGAGCTTTTTGTCGCTCATTTCGATACACGCAGAAGTGTCCTCGTTATCGGGACGACGAGACTCCTTTCGATGGATGGTCGAGGCCGCTTCGGCCTGATCTCGGCGAGAAACTTGGCTGTCCCCGTCACCAATACAGACCGACTCTGCGGTTGATGAAGCCTGCAGTTCTTCTCCGCGGTTCGGCGTGTCTTCTCGAATGTCCACTCCCCTACCAATGAGGAGCACGTATCCGCTTCGAAGGCGTCCGTCGCCGGCACGCACTCGGGCCCTTCGGATCAGGCCCGCCTTAACGAGCGCGCCCACTGCGCGGGCTGCTGTGTTCTTGGTGACCCTGAGCCCTTCAGCGAGCTCCCGCACTCCGATGGCGACGGACAGGTGGCCGTTTTCGTCGCAACGAGCGCAAAGCGCCATGTCTTCAAAACAGACCCAGGCAACCGGGGGGACGCTGTGGCGAAGCTCGAAGGAAGAGCCGAGTATTTCGAGAACCTGTCCCGATAATTGAGACGGTCCGGCCCGATCGCTCGCCAGAAGTCCTCGTGCGGTCATCGCCACACGCTCAGGAGCGATCATCAACGCGATCTGAAGGCGAACGTCCTGCCGCTGTACCCCTCAAGATGCTTCTGAGAGGCGATCGAGCCAGTCGACGACGTCTTTCTCTCGGTACCTGAGCTCTCGGCCAACCCTGATGGCGGGTGGCCCCTCTCCCCGGTACCGCCAGGCGTAGAGGGTGGCCACCGGACGCTTTAAGTACTCGGAAAGCTCCTCGGTCGTAAGAAGGCGCTCCATGTCCCCTCCTAGTGCTAATGGACGCCGTATTCGTGTGTATACTCCACAAACACTCTAGACCATTTGTGGCTTTATCTCACCAAAGTAGGATCGCAATGTGTCTGAGGACCTGGCAACGATCGACCAGGTGGTCGGGGCAAACCTGAAACGGATCCGGGAGTCACTGGGATTCACCCAGGCCAAGGCTGCGGGCCTTATCCGAGAACAGGGCCTTCTCTACTGGAACCGAGATACCGAGGCGGGCGTCGAGACGGGTCGGAGATCTTTGAACGTCGAGGAGGCCTTCGTGGTTTCACGATCCCTCGGGGTGACCCTTGCCGAGCTCCTGGTCGGCGAGGGCGCCGTCTACATCCAGCCCGATCTTCTGGATGGAGCGGGCAGACCGCTGGGCGACACCCTCCCCCGCTCCCTTAGAGAAGTGAGAGCACGCCTCGCAGGGGACTACTCGGGGTCAGCTCTTTCGCTTCGCCGTACAAGGCCGCACGCCGTTAGCCGGCACCAAGCCGAAGGCATTTTCGCGAATGCAGCACTTGAGCGAGCTACCGAACGCTTCGGTGTATCGAAACAATCGGTCGAGAAGGTCGCCAGACGCATCTGGGGACGAGGATTTGAAGAGGAATACGTGGGGCGAATTCTAAGAAGAGTTCGAAAGGACGCCAAACCACGTTCGGCGGCAGCCCTAAGGGCTGCGACCGTAAGGTCCCTCTACGCCGACCTTCGCCGAGCATTGGGGGAGGGATGATGGCCAAGAATAGTCATGCTGTTATTTCGATCGTTGGTGGACTCGGCCCATGCCGTGAGTGGTCCTGGCAGCGTTTCGCAACCGGAACACGGAGGTCGATGTGGGTTACATAAAGAAGCGCTCACGTAACTGGCAGGCGACGTACCGAGGACCAGATGGTCGCGAACGCACGAAGACGTTCCCGACCAAGATCGCAGCGAAGAAGTGGCTCGACACGAACAGTGCGGACATCGCACGTGGCCTCTGGATCGATCCACACGCTGGAGAAATCCCTTTCAGTAAGTACTCGGAGAGGTGGCTCGTCGCCAGGCCAGATCTGAGGCCACGAACTGTCACTCTCTACAAATCACTGCTAAACCGACACTTGGTTCCTACTTTCGGCGCAACGCCTATCGCCAAGGTCACGCCATCAGCCGTGGGCCGTTGGCATTCTGCACTGGTCGCACACAAGCCCGCGGCAGCTGCAAGTGCCTACAGGCTTCTCAGGGCAATCTTCGCAACAGCAGTCCGGGACGAGCTGTTGTTGCGATCGCCTTGTCGCGTCCGTAAAGGGGCTGCAGATCGTGCCATTGAGCGTCCCATGCTGACGGTGGCCGAGGTCGGACAACTCGTCGAAGGGATGCCCGACAACCTACGTACCGCCGTGACCCTGGCAGCGTGGGGTGGGCTGCGAAGAGGTGAGGTCCTTGCACTGCGCCGCAAGGACGTCGACCTCCTGCATTCACGTCTTCATGTCCGGGAAGCGCAGACAGAGCTGAACGACGGAACCGTCCTCTTCGGCCCTCCGAAGACTGACGCCGGTGCCCGCACTGTGCACCTGCCGGATGCGGCAACCGAAGCCCTGAAGGCGCACCTGGCGAAGTACGTTGACCCAGCCCCCGAAAGCCTTTTGTTCACGGGGCGCGGCGGCGTTCCGATGCGCTCTCGCACGCTAGAAGACCCGTTTCGAACGGTGCGCGCGAGCTGTGGCTTGTCACACGTGCGTTTCCACGACCTTCGACACTTTGCATTAACGATGGCAGCCGCGACTGGAGCAACGACGAAAGAACTGATGCGACGCGCCGGCCATGCGAGCCCAGCAGCTGCAATCCGCTATCAACACGCGACCGAAGACCGTGACCGAGCTATCGCAACAGCGCTCAGTGGACTCGCCCAATCCGCGGACATTTTGAAAATCCCGCGGACATCTCGCGGACATAGCGGCCCACGGCGCTCCTCAAAAGGCCGCTGAGCTGGACTTTTGTGCCCCCGGCACGACTCGAACGCGCAACCTGGTGGGTAGAAGCCACCTGCTCTATCCAGTTGAGCTACGGGGGCATCGGCCCTCTTGATCGAAGGACGACGATGGCCGCCACAACGTTAGATGCTCCCGGCGAGCCCGAGTTCCCGAGCGCAAGATTGTCCAACCAGCCATTGCGAGGGCCGTTCCGGTACCTGACAACTGGCCGTGCCACAGGATCGCATGTGTCATGCTTGGAAGATCACGGTGGCCGTAGCTCAGTTGGTTAGAGCGCCAGGTTGTGGCCCTGGAGGTCGGGGGTTCAAGTCCCCTCGGTCACCCCAAATCGCGCATCGAGATTGGTTCTGCGGTCGCGTACACTCCCAAATGCGCCTCTAGCTCAATGGCAGAGCAACGGACTCTTAATCCGCAGGTTGGGGGTTCGAATCCCCCGGGGCGCACGAAGTGTGAGCTTGACCCCATTCGAGAGACCGTCTTTATAAGAGCTTACTCGTAAGCGGGACGCAAGAGACTTTCCGTGGGGCGTCTGAATTAGGTGCTGGGGCATGAATAAGAGCCGTATCGAGGCGTTCAGCGACGGTGTGTTCGCCATTGCAATCACGCTGCTCGTCCTAACGATCGCTCAGCCCTCTCGCTACCAGGAACTTGGCCACGATCTCCTCCAGCGCTGGCCGTCGCTCTTCGCTTACGTCGTCAGCTTTGCGGTCATCGGCATCATGTGGCTGAACCACCATTCGATCTTCGCTCACTTCGGCCGGGTAGATCGGGGGCTCGTCTATCTGAATCTCGTACTGCTCATGACGATCGCCTTCCTGCCCTACCCCACGGGTGTCCTCGGCGAGGCGCTGGCGAAAGGCCAGGGGACCCGCACGGCCGCGATCGTGTACGGATTCACGATGATGGCTAACGCATATGCGTGGGCAGCATTGTGGCTCTACACGTCGACCCACAGGAGATTGCTCAATCCATCATTCCCTGAAATCGAGCGCAAGACAGCGACCTTGCTCTTCACTGCCGGCACTGTCGTCTACACCGCCGCCGTGGGCATTGCCTTCGCGAACCCTTACGCGTTCCTCGGTTTTCAAGCTGCCCTCGCTGCGTACTACGCGTTCGATCCCCTTTCCCGCCGCGCTGAACGCGTCCACACGGAACAGGAGACCGCTTGATCGCTCAAATGGTGATCCACTTTCACCCTCGCCACTACGCTCGCCCCTGTGAGCAGCCAGCGAGTGCCCGGCGGCGTCGTCCACAAGCTTCCCGCGGACCTGCGCAGAGCTTTGATGGCCAACCCTACGGCTCTCGATGCTTGGAACGACATCACACCTCTGGCCCGGAATGAGTTCATCTGCTGGGTCGAAGAGGCCAAGCAGGACATGACCCGAGAGCGCCGCATTCGCCGGACGCAGGAAGAGCTTGAGGAAGGTCAGCGCAGGCCCTGTTGTTGGCCAGGCTGCAAGCACCGCGAGCGCACCGGCAGGTAACCGGTTCGCCGGCCTTCGGGCACTCAATGGACCGGAGTGGTGTCCAACAGCACGTCACCGAACCACTACGTTCCACGACCATGGGAGGATCGCTCCTCGAAGGCGTCCGTGTGCTCGACCTCGGGATCTGGCGGCCGGTGCCATACGCGACGCAGCTCCTCGCGGAGATGGGAGCCGACATCTTGAAGGTCGAGCCTCCCGGTGGCGACCCGATGCGCGTCTTTCCTCAACTGTTCGACGTCCTGAACGCAGGCAAGAGGACCATGGTCGTCGACTTGAAGAAGGAGGAAGGGCGGCGGGAAGTTCTCTCACTCGCAGCTGAGGCGGACGCCTTCATGGAGGGATTTCGTCCCGGCGTCGCCGATCGGCTGGGCGTCGGTTACGACGCCGTGCGCACGGCCAATCCGGCCATCGTCTACTGCTCGATCTCTGGTTACGGCGCGACTGGGCCTCTCTCGCAGATTCCCGGGCACGACGTCAACTACCAGGCCTACGCGGGGGTCCTCTCGCCCTTGGGCCGTTCACCGCTTGCGGCGACGGTCCCCATAGGGGACCTGGGAGCCGGGATGGCCGCCGCGATGGCGACCGTCGCCGCGTGCTACCGCTCGCGGACGACCGGCGAAGGCGAACGGATCGACATCGGCATCGCGGATGTGCTCGCAACATGGACGGGCGAAGTGGGCGAACTGACCCCGAAAGGATCGCCGCAACCCATGAACGGCCTTCCCGGGTACGGGATCTACAGGACCGCCGACGACCGGTTCATCACCATCGGGGTCTTAGCGGAGGAC
This sequence comes from uncultured Acidimicrobiaceae bacterium, assembly GCA_963737015.1. Classification (GTDB taxonomy): domain Bacteria; phylum Actinomycetota; class Acidimicrobiia; order Acidimicrobiales; family UBA8190; genus CAVTQZ01. Next base: position 1,529,334 of record CAVTQZ010000001.1, read on the forward strand.
AACTTCTGGGCCGGCCTGTGCCGCGCTCTCGGATTGTCGCACCTCGAAGGCATCGGGCTGACAGACCGCGTCCGTATGAAGGCAGACCTCGACGCGGAAGTTGCTGCCGCGGTAGCTCGGGCGAGCCTGGCCGAGGTGCAAGAGGTTCTCGAGAAGAACGACGTCCCTGTGGCGCCGGTCCTCACGCGAAAGGAGATGCTCGATCACCCGCACTTCCTTCACCGCGGGACCGCGGTTGCGCCCAAGACGGATGGCGCCGCTCCAGCGATGGGACACCCGGCGCGCTATCACGCTCACCCCGCACATGACCGCTCGCCTATACAGGCCCTAGAGGAAGACCACAGGCGAACCTGGTTGGATCGATGAAGGTGAAGGGGCTCAGACCCTCTGGCGGTCCGCTCCAACGTCTTTGGAAGGCTCGTAGACGAGGATCGCTTCACTACGGCCCCGAAGTGTGATCTCGTCAGCCACTGTCCAGTAGCTCGCCTCCGCGTTCGCGCGGGCAACGGCTTCTTCGCTGGACAACACCCTCCCAAGCCGGTGCTTGGCTTCGTCGGTGAGACGAGCCGCTTCGTTCACCGGGTTCCCGATCACCGTGTACTCGTATCTCTGCTCTGCTCCGATGTTTCCTGCCACGACACTGCCCGCCGAGACCCCGACTGCCGCGTCGAGGACCGGGCTTATCGCGGCTAGGGCTAGGAGCTCGCGTCTGATGGTTCGGGCGGCCCGGAGGGCCCGCTCTGCGTAGTCGGGGATCATCACCGGAGCGCCGAATACGCACAATGCGCCGTCGCCCTCGAACTTGTTGACCCAACCCTTTTCGCTCGTCACGACATCGACGATCGTCTCGAAGAAGCGGTTGAGTAGCTCGACCACGGCCTCGGGTGACTCGCTCCACGTCAAGCGCGTGGAATCGATCAGGTCGACGAAGACCACCCCGACCTCACGTCGGTCGCCGCCCAATGCGACCCCCTGGGTCAGCGCTTGGCGAGCGACGTCTTCGCCCACCTGCCGCCCGAAGAGATCCTGAAGAGTCCGCCGCTCCCGCAGACCCACGACCATCTGGTTGAAGCCCGCCTGAAGCAGGCCGAGCTCGCTCCCGTCGTCCACCGAGACGTTGACCTCGAGGTCTCCCTTTTGCACCCTTCCGACCGATCGCCTCAGCTCGATGAGAGGGCTCACGAGGGAGCGGCTGGCCACATAGAGGACCACCGAACCAGCAGCCAGCCCCGCGCCGATGATGAACCAAATGGCGGCCGCGCTAGGAGGTTCGCTCGCCGGGCGCCCCACGAAGCTGAGCCCGATCATTATGAGGAAGACGTCGGCTCCCACCGCCCAGGACAACAGCAGCTTCGTCCGCACGCCGGGGGCGACGGGCCTATCGGGAACATTGCTCGCAAGGGCGAGGGCCACGATGGGCCTAATGCTCCACTCAGCGATCAGGTAGGTGACGCCACTGGCGGTCAGCCCACCTAGGGCGATCGAGAGGGCTACCCGCGCGATGTCGCCACCGCTGTGGCCGCCGATACCGGTGAGCAGCACGGACCAGACAGCGGCTGCCCCGACCCATCCGGTCATGGAGAGCGCGGCAATCCTGATCGGCAAGGCAAGGGTCAGGCGTCGATCGGCATCCGTGGCGTCTCGGCCGGCGAGCAACCACCTCGAAGCTCGGTCGAAGAGCTTCGCCGAGCAAATGGAGAGGGCCGGGATCGCGACAGCCAGGTAGACGCACAGGGTTACGAGGTCAGTGACGCCGAACCCACGCACGTGGCGGATGTTTGCCGAGGTCAAAGCACCCGAGGCGGCAGCGAGGACTGCGCCGATGACGTGCGCGAGCGGGATCCTGGTCAGGAGCCTGTGGCCCACCCGGGCGCACACCTCATTGCCCGTCACGGAGGTGAAACACCCCGGTCGGATGCGGCTTGTGCCAGCCGGGGGCCCGATCCCTTCACGCTCCCCTGCACCTCATGGTCTTTGATCATCTCAAGGCCGAGGCGGCGGCGTCCGACAACCTTTGAATGGCTGGCCTAACACCCCGTAGGTCCGGCCATGCCCCGGGGCCCGTGAGGCGCTTCGCCATCTTGAGCATCGTTCCGGTGATCGCCCTCGGGTTCGTCCTCAGCACGACGGTGCGCCAGCTCATCCAGGACCGATACCTGTCGACCTACGGCCAGGCCGCCGAGGTCACCGTCAATGCGGCGGCGTCGCTCGTCCTGGCTGACCCCGGACTGCAAGCGAGGGTTACGACCTCCGGCGCGGGCGTTCTCGAATCCATGATCGAAGCCGGAGGCAACACAGCGAGCCTCTCGGGCCTGACGGCCTTCTCGTCCGACGGAACCGTCGCGTTCTCTTCTGGTCCCGCTGAGGTAGGTCACAAAGTGGGGCTGCCTCCGTCGGTGCGAACGGCCTTCTCGACCGACCGCACCCAAGCGCAATTCGTGGATTCGGTTCCCCGGTCCGCGCACCTTTCAGGACCCGCAGTCGAGCTTGCAATCCCGGTTCACCAGAGAGGCACGGTCCTCGTCGTTGTGCGCGCCTACAGCTCGGCGTCGAGGCTCGACAGCGGAATCGCGGCCGGCGTGCAACGTATGAACATAGTGCTGGGCGCCGGGCTCGGCCTGTTGTGGTTGTTCCTCTTCCCCGTCGTACTCTCCGCGTCGAGGAGACTTCGCAAGCAGGCAGCAGAGAACGCTCACATGGCGCTCCACGACTCGCTCACCGGTCTTGCCAACCGGGACCTCTTCGCCGATCGCCTCTCGCAGGCGATAGCCGCTGCCGCCCGCCATGGCGACAAGGTCGGACTCGTCATCTTGGACCTCGACCGGTTCAAGGAAGTAAACGACTGCCTCGGGCATCAGCACGGCGACGAGTTGTTGCGGCACGTGTCATCGGTCCTCTCGGCCGAGGTCCGGGGGTCCGACACCATTGCGCGGCTCGGCGGAGACGAGTTCGGCGTGGTTCTCACCGGTATCGAGACCTCGGCGCAGGGGCTTTCTGCTGCTCTGCGCATGGCGAGGGTGCTCGAAGTGCCGGTCGACATCAACGGGGTGGCCGTTACACCCCTTGCGAGCATGGGGATGAGCCTCTACCCCGAGCACGGATCCAATGCGGACACTCTCCTCGGCAAGGCCGACGTCGCCATGTATGTGGCGAAGGCCGACCATCAGACGCTTGCGCTCTACAGTCCCGAGAAGGACTTCAGTGTGTCCGCGCGCCTCGGGCTCGTAACCGAGTTGCGACGCGCTCTGACCAACGACGAGATCATCTGCCATTACCAACCTCTCGCCCGCATGGTCGACAGAGACATCTGGGGAGTCGAGGCATTGGTGCGCTGGCAACATCCCGTGAGAGGTCTGCTGTCTCCGATCGACTTCCTGCCGGTCGTCGAGCAGGCCGGCCTCATCGCGCAGCTCACCGATAGAGTCCTGCACGTCGCGTTGGCTCAGTGCAGCCAGTGGCGCGAAGAGGGAATGGACCTGGTCGTCGCAGTCAACCTTTCGGCGCGTTCGCTCCGGGACCCCGATCTGCCTGACCTCGTGTTCACAGCGCTCGAGGAGAGCGGCGTTCCGGCAGAGAATCTCGAGCTCGAGATCACCGAAGACGCTCTTCTCGAAGACCCGCTACAGGCGAAGGTTCTGCTCGAGACGCTGGCCGCCAGAGGAGTTGGGCTCTCCTTGGACGATTTCGGCACCGGTTACTCGTCGTTGGCCTATCTGTCTCACCTGCCGGTTTCAAAGGTGAAGATCGACCGAGCCTTCTTGACAGACATGAGGACCGACGAGATGAACCAGAGGATCGTTGAAACAGTGATCGACCTCGGCAGGAGGCTCGAGATGCAGGTCCTCGCCGAAGGTGTGGAGACAGCGGAGGTCTGGGAACAGCTCGTCGCTCTCGGGTGCCCCCAGGCCCAGGGCTACTACCTCGCGAAGCCGATGCCGCCGGCGGAATTCGCCGCCTGGCGTGCGACTATGCCTCGTGTCCCTCTGCTGGCGGAGCCGGTGTGAGCCTTTCGGGTCCGACTACCGCGGCGAACAGATCCCAGAGACGCCGGTCGGCCTCGTTCGGTTCCAGCCGATGTTCGCAAGGGCTCAACGTTCCCGTGATCCGGCGTGTGTCACAACTCGTTCAAGGCCTCGGAACAGCGCCTCCGAAGAACACCTGGGTCTCTACAAGGCGGCCTTCGCGGACGTTGATGAACTCGACGTTGCGATGGCGCTCGCCGGTCTTCAACTCGTACTCGTAGAGGATGAAGACCCCGTCGGCCCCATTGTCCACAACTTCGAGTATCTCCTGAGATCTCAGTCGGTCGGCCGTCGGGAAACACGTCTCGAAGAACGCCGCTCTGTCGATGTGGTCATCCTGTGGGCTCGTGAACACGAACTTTTCCGATACGAGCTCTTCTGCGGCGGCCCTGTCCTGAGCCAGGTATGCGTCGAACATCGCCCGGACTGCTCCGGTGGTGGAGGCGGTTTCAGGTGATGACACGAATGGCCTTTCTGTTCGTCCTGTTCAGAGTCTGACGAGCGAGGCTGCTCGAATTCATCTCAGCGGGTGGGCATGGTACGAGCACGGTGGGAGTACACGGGCTGACCACCTTGAGCTCTGGCGGACGCTGGCTAAGACTTCAGGCGTGGACCTCGCCTCCAGGGGGCCGGTGCACAGAGCAACCACACGCGCCGTGCGTCTGCAATTCTCGTGAACCACAGCTCGGCGATCCGGTTCTCCTGGTACCGGTTCAGGAACACCTTGAGGCACCGATGGGTGTCCTACGTGACTGTCGCGCTCCTCGTCGGTCTAGTCGGCGGATTCGGGATGGGGGCGGTGGCGGGCGCCCGCCGCACCCAGTCGGCTTTCCCGACGTACCTCACCGGCGCACACGCATCGGACCTGCTCTTCAACCCGTTCTTCGAAAACGGACTGTCAATCCAGTCGGACCTCTACTCGCCCGGCTTCACGGCAGAGGTCGCGCGCCTTCCCCACGTGAGACGCGTAGGAGTAATCGTGCAGATGTTCGGAGCGCCCCTCCGGCGCGACGGAAAGGCGTTTCTTCCTCCCCCGCTCCAGAACAACCAGGTCGTCTCCCTCGGGTCCCTTAACGACGAGGATTTCTACTCCGATCGAGCGATCGCCGACCATGGCCGTCTGCCCGATCCGTCGCGCGTGGACGAGTTCGCCGCATCGAGCGAGACCGTCCGGCTCCTTCATTGGCATCTCGGCCAGATCATCCCCACAGGCTTCTTCACATTTCAGCAGGCTTCGTCGGGCTCAGGTGCGCCAACTGTGCCTCCTTACCTGCGGGTCGACGAGAAGCTGGTGGGGATCATCGCCACGGACACCGCTGTGGTACACGACGAAGTCGATGCGTATCCCACGGGCGAGCTGTTCACGCCGGCTCTCACGAAGAAGCTCATCTCCGGTGCAGCGGGGTTTGGGAGCTACTACCTCACGTTGGACAGCACATCCAACGTCCCTCGGGTCGAGAAGGAGCTCATCGACCTCCTGCCCGCAGATACCACCTACAATTTCCGCCTCACTTCGGTAATCGAGGGGCAGGTCGAGCGCGCAGCCAAGCCGGAATCGATAGCCCTCGGTGCGTTCGGCATCATCGCGGTGATAGCCGCTCTCCTCATCGGTGCACAGGCGGTCAGCCGAGCCCTTCGCATGAACAGCCAGGACGTATACGTGCTCCGCGCGCTGGGCGCGAGTCCGTGGATGGTTGCGATCGACGCTGTGTTCGGGATGCTGGGAGCAGTCGTGGTCGGAGCGCTCCTGGCGGCCGCGGTGTGCGTGGCGGTCTCACCATTCACGCCCATCGGCGTGGTGCGCCAAGTGGACCCATCGCCGGGTCTCAATTTTGACTGGACCGTCCTGGCAGCCGGTTTCACTGTCTTCCTTGTCGCGCTGAGCGCTACAGCGGCTTTCCTCACGGTCGTCGTTCTTCACCGTCTATCTGCACACGCGGCCGCACGCGACAAGGCGGGGTCGTCGCGTATCGTGAGCGCCGCTTTGCGTGCGGGACTGCCGCCCGCTTCGGTCGCCGGGATCCGCTTCGCGGTGGAAAGAGGCCGCGGACGCGACGCCGTGCCGGTGGGTTCCGCATTGCTCGGTGCCTCGCTCGCGGTTGCCGTAGTCGTGACGACGCTCACGTTCGGGAGCGGGCTCAGCACGCTCGTCTCCCATCCCGCTCTCTACGGATGGAACTGGAACTACGCGATCGAAGAGGAGGGGGGCGGAAACGTCCCGCCTGCAGCCCAGCACCTCCTGGACAGGGACAGGGACGTTGCGAGCTGGACGAGCTTCGACTTCGGCAACGTCCAGATCGACGGACAGACCGAGCCGTTGCTCGTCTCGTACGACACCCGTTCCCCGCTCGAGCCCCCGATCCTCTCGGGCCACGGTCTCCAGTCGAAGGGCCAGACCGTTCTCGGAGCTACAACGCTCGCCCAGCTGCACAAACGGGTGGGCGACACGGTCATCGTCTCCTACGGGACGCCGCGCGACGCGCCGGTGTACCTGCCTCCGACGCCATTGAAGGTGGTCGGCACCACCACTCTGCCGGCTATCGGGAATCCGGGCACGATTCATCCATCCATGGGTATCGGGGCGCTCGTTTCGTTGAGGGCCGAGCCGGCGTCATTCCGAGCGGCGATTCAGAACCCCGACCCGAACCTGAATGGACCAGCCATAGTCGTCGTGAGGCTCGGAAGCAAAGTTTCGCAGAAGGCCGGATTGGCTTCGCTCGAACACATCGCGAACGCAGCATCAGAAGTGGTCGACCAAGACCCGAATTCGGGAGGCGGGACCTTCGAGGTGCTGTCCGTGCAGCAGCCGGCCGAGATCGTCAACTACAAGACAATGGGTGCCACCCCAGGCATCCTTGCGTCCGCACTTGCACTCGGTGCAGTTGTCGCGCTCGGTTTCACACTCGTAGCGTCGGTGCGACGGCGTCGGAGGGACCTCGCGCTCCTGAAGACCTTCGGCTTCGTGCAGCGCCAGGTCTCCGCCGTGGTCTCGTGGCAGTCCTCTGTGGCCGCCGCGGTGGGAATCATCATCGGGGTCCCAGTCGGCATCGTCGTGGGCCGGACGCTGTGGGGCGTCTTCGCCCACGAGATCTACGCCGTTTCGCGGCCCACCATCCCCGCTCTGCAGATCCTCTTCGTGGCCCTGGGCGCGCTGGTGCTCGCGAATCTCGTCGCCTTCGTCCCTGGCCGTATCGCCGCCAGGACACCAATCGCGGCTTTGCTTCGTAGCGAATGACCTCTCGTTCACTGAGGCGGTTCTGCCCCACTCTCAGTTCGTTGGAGTGGCGCCGGTGACATCGGAAATGGCGGATATAAGCAGATTCGCCGCGCCGTCGACGGCCTGAGCAGTTGCCGAGCCGGGATCCGAGAGTTCAGTCGCAATCTCAGACATGGACAGACCCCCGAGCACAGCCGGGGAGAAGCTCGCTCCCACAAGCACGAACCGGTTTCCGACATCGAGGAAAGGAATCGATCCCGGCTGGTCGGTGTAAGGGGCCCGGTCGTTGCGCCTCGAGAACCGACTCCTGGCCCGGTGTGAGCTGCTGCAGGGGCGGATAGGCGCCCCCGACGGCCACATTGGTCTGCAACTCCACCGGCACGAAGTCGAGGTACCGGCTCGTGTAGTGCGAGCCGTAAAAAGAGAAGGTTTGAGTCGCCGGGTATGTGTCGGTCGTGGACGATTGAGTCGCGGAGAGCCCGCTGAAGCTGCCGAAGTGTGAGAGGGCCACGACGAGCGCCCAGCGCTCTGCCGCACAGAACGGGCAGAACTCCGACCCGACATAGAGCAGTTCCAGCTTTCCCTCCTGCCCGGTGAGCGGCGCCCGTGTGCCTTCGACTTTCGACAGCGTTCCGATCCCTCGTGGGATCCCCACACGGGCGAGGGTCTGCGTACTCACGGAAGTCGCCGCTTCGAAGACACCCGGTGGGAGCGCAGTCTCACCGGTCCCCACGGGACACGCCTGGCCGTGTATCCGCGAGGCGGAGGCCGAGGAGACGGGGTTGGAGGACGAAAGTGAATAGATGGTCACGAACAGAATCACGAGGACAGTGACTGCTCCTACGGGCAACCATGTCCATAGTGCGCGAGAAGCGCGCCTCGATCGAACGGTCATTTGGACCTCCTGGAGATATGCCGGACGCGAACGGCAAAGCCACGCGTCGCGATCCTTTGCGGACGGAGATGGGCCCAAGCGCCATGACGGGCGCCGGGTTGCGGCAAGCGGCAGTGCCGCCTGGCGCGATCAGATTGCCGTCAGCAGTTTCCGAGGAGGACGGAGGATGTCTACGCGACGACCGTCCGGGAGGGAGCCCGAGCCGCGGGCCTTCCGCCGAAGACGAAGTCCGGCACCGCAAACTGACGCCGAGATGCCCATCACGACGAGAAGCGCCAACCCGAACTGTGAGACAGACGCCAGAAGCGGCACCCCCGGCGAGCACTGAGCCGAGTTGTACAGACACGGTCCCGTCCCCGCGGGCGGACCGACGGGTGAAGGCGCATCCGCAAGATGCGAGCCCGCGCCTGTGGTGCCCGTCGGTGCACCGAACGAGGTGTGGGCGAAGATGACCAGCGCCGCGAAGACGGCCGCCGCGCATACTCCGAGGCGCAACCATCTGGTCACGGGCGGGACAGTACAACCGCGAAGGGTGCAAACCATGTCGCGCGAGACGCCAACAGATTCCGACTCCCGACAAGACTCTCGAGATCCCCTGACCCGGCCGATCGGGCCTGCACTTCAACAACAACTGATGCACAACGCCACACATTCCCCCTTCTGAAAGTTGGCCACGGATAGCATTTCGGGGCCATGGGCGTACGAGTTGGCCGGCCCCGGGGGGTGCCTGATCGATTGCTATTGCGTATCGACTCCTTGGCGCGCTCGTCTTCCCGGTCACTGAGGTCCCTCGCCACGAACGTCCGCTCACCGTCGGCGGGAGACCTCGACCGCGACGAGAAGCGCTCCGAGGTGCTTGGCGACCTCCAGCTGCGCGCCGTGGGTCTGAGTATGGCTGCAAGCCTCGCTGTGATCGGGATCGTCGTTCTCTATGCCCTGCTTCCGGGCCACTACCCGCTCGACACAGCCGCTGTGCTGGCCGTGGTCGCGGTCAGCGGAGTCGGAGTCGTCGTTTGCGCACGTCTTCCGTGGCACGAGCTGATCGAGAAGCAGCTCTTCGTTCCCGCCTTCTTCGCGTGGGCCCTCCTGGACGTGGCGATGGTCTCGATCGGAATCGCGCTCAGCGGTGGTAGCCGTTCGGAGCTGTACCTCCTCTACCTGGCGATGTGTGTGTTCATGGTCGGGGTGCCGTACCCGCGTCCCGCTCGCCTTTCGCTCGCCTCGGTGCTCTTGGCGGCCTACGTGCTCACCTTGCTCGGCACCGGATGGTCTATCGGTGCCGCCACGCTTCTCTTCAGGCTCGGCACGATCGCTGTGACCGCCTGCGTGGCGGACCTGATGGCTGTCGTACTCACGAGAGAGCTCTACGAGCGTGAACAGACCAAACGCTTTTCCGAGGAGCGCGCCAGCATGTGGAGCAGGGTCGCCGGCCTCGGTCGCCAGGCGGGATCGCTCGACGAGAACGAGGTGCTCGCCTGGGCGGTCGAAGCCGTGCGCGAGATCGGCTTCGAAGCAGCCAACATCTGCATCTTCACTGACAACGGCGAGTCCTACCGCGTCGTGCAGGCGCGTGGGCTTCCGGACGAGTACGTGCGAAAGGTTCAATCGTCAGACAGGGGAATGGCCTCGCTGGTGCGTGAAGAGCGGAGGACCGTCGTGGTGGGCGACTACAACGAACGGCCCGACGGGATCCCTCTCCTCGTCGCGAGCGGCTTCCAGACGGTGATCGCGACTCCGCTCTGGGTGGAGGGAGAGCTCGCCGGTGTTCTCGTCGGCGGAACCCGCGACAGACGCACGGTCGAGACCGAGGAGATAGCGGCCATCGAGCTGCTGGCGGCGCATGCCGGTCACGGGCTCGAGACGGCCCGCACCCTGGAGCACCAGAGCCGCGACGCAGCGCACTTCCGTTCTCTCATCACCTCCGCCCCCGACGCCATGGTCGTCATGAACATGCGAGGCGAGATACTCGAGGCCAACGACCAGTTCGGCCGCCTGTTCGGCTACCAGCCCACCGAGCTGGCAGCGCTCAACATCACTTCGCTCGTTCCCGAGAGAGGAGGGCGTTTCTCTCAGCTCTTCGAGGACACGTTCTCGAGAAATCCGAGGACCCTCGTGTTCGGCGACGCAGAGGAGTTGCGCGGAGTGCGCAAAGACGGTTCGTCGTTTCCGATGGAGATAGTCCTGGGGCCCATAGAGGCGCCCGACGGGCTGCTCATCACTGCCACCGTTCGGGACATCACAGAACGAAAGGAGTTCGAGCGGCGCCTGGCGCACCAGGCGACACACGATCACCTGACGGGCCTGCCGAACCGATCGCAGTTCGTCGGCCGGCTGGCGGAAACCCTCGACCGGACCTCGCCGGGGACCTTCCAGGTTGCGGTGCTGTTCCTGGATGTCGACCACTTCAAGTACGTGAACGACAGCCGCGGTCACAACACGGGGGACCAGCTCGTGATGGAGGTGGCACGGCGGATCGCGTCGACTGCACGGGCCGGTGACTTCGTAGCGCGTTTCGGTGGGGACGAGTTCGCGGTGCTCGTGGAGAGCTTGAACGATCGTCAGGGTGCCATTGCGTATGCGTGGCGACTGCTCGCTTCGTTCGACAGGCCTTTCCTCCTCGAAGGTGTGGAGTGCTACCTATCGGCGAGCATCGGGATCGCGTTCGGCGTGCGGGGTGACAACCCTCACGATCTTTTGCGCAATGCGGACGCCGCTATGTACCACGCGAAGCAACGTGGTCGGGCGCGGGTCGAAATATTCGACGACACGCTCACCGCTCGCGCAGTCGAGAGACTCGAGATCGAGTCTGCACTCCACCAGGCGCTCCTAGGTGAACAGCTGTCGCTCGTCTACCAGTCAGTGGTGGACCTCTCCGACAAGTCGGTCACCGGGGTGGAGGCGCTCTTGCGCTGGGAGCATCCCGAACGGGGCGCGGTACCACCACTGGCTTTCGTACCGATTGCCGAGGAGTCGGGTCTGATCCTCCAGATCGGAAGGTGGGTGCTCACCCGCGCCTGCCAACACGCATCAGGCTGGTCGAAGCAATTGCCCGGATCGACCTTCGCTGGGAACTTCGGCGTGAGCGTCAACGTTTCCAACCGCCAGCTCGAGCACGACCGCCTCATCGCCGAGGTGTCCTCGGTGCTCGAGTCGACAGGCCTACCGCCGAGCTGGCTGGTCGTAGAGATCACGGAGAGCTTTTTCATGCGCGATCTTCAGGGGGCTGTTCGCCGTCTGCGGGCGCTCAAGCAACTGGGTGTCCGTATCGCCATCGATGACTTCGGTACGGGGTTCTCGTCTCTCAACTCGTTGTCGCGCCTTCCCATAGACATCGTGAAGATCGACAAGACCTTCACCGACAGCCTCGGTACGCGAAACGACGCCATAATCGCCGCTGTTGTGGAGGTGGCAAACGCCTTCGGGTTGGCGGTCGTCGCTGAAGGGATCGAGTCCGAGACCCAGCGTGACCGACTCATCGGCCTCGGATGCAGGTACGGTCAGGGGTTTCTTTTCGGAAGACCGATCCCTTCGGTCGGGATGGAGCGGATCCTCCTTGCCCACGCCAGCGGCAAGAACTGAGCGACTGGCTCAGATTCTGTCGTCAGGCAGAGATCCCCCAGCTGGCGCGCCACGGGATGCCGGGCTCGAGCCGTATCAGGTCGGTTCCGCTTCGCAAGGCGTCCGGTGGGCACGTCATTGGCTCGATGGCGATGGCCTTGCGTCGCCTCGAGGTCGGATCGACCCGGTCTGCCGTGTAAGCCATGACGTAACCGAATCGTCCGTCCACCCAGACCGAAATGCTCTTGGTCCCTTCGGGCCCAGAAAGCTCCACGCGGGCAAGACCGTCGGCATCACGCACGAGACCGGTGTAGGCAGTGTCGAGCTTCGTCGATCCGATCAAACGCGGCTGCGTGAAATCGAATTCGCTTCCGGTAAGGAGCGTCTCACCGGTCGGAAGTCCCCGCTCGTCGGTCACGAGCCGCCGTGTCGCCGGCAATCGGAGTCGAAGGAAGTCCACTGCGGATGCATCGACGCCGACATAAGGATGAAACCCGAGTCCGAAAGGTGCTGCTTGCGGGTCGAGGTTCGTCACCTCCGACGAGACCGTAAGGCCCTCACGGCCCAACCGGTACTCGACCGACAACGACAACCTCCATGGATAGCCGGGTTGGGGGTTCAGCGTGCAGCCGAGCGCGACTACGTTCTGCGCACGCGATAGAAGCTTCCAGGGGAGCCACCGGACGAGACCGTGTATCGCGCAGTTCCGCTCCGGCTCGTCGATCGGCGCCTGTGCGTTGCGACCGTCGATGCTGTACTTGCCGTCGGCGAGACGATTCGGCCACGGCGCTAGGACCTGTCCCCTCCCCGATGGGCAGATGTCTCGTTCACCGAACCCGTCGATCACGGACGTTCCGTCGATCCCGTAAGAGCGAAGTGTTGCTCCCACTTCGGTCACCACGGCGCGCTGGCGCCCGTGGCCGATCTCGTGTTGCGCGCCTGAAGGCGGGAGTCTCGTGAGAGTGGCGGACGTAGGCAGCGTCATCGGCCCCGGTATGGTAGTTGGAGGAGTTCGCTCCGGCGCTTGAGCCGGCATACGAGGGCGGTGGTCGTTTGCGAATCCTGGTCACGAACGATGACGGTGTCCGCGCGCCGGGAATCGCCGCACTCGCCGCTGTCGCAGCGGAGGCGGGACACGAGGCGATCGTCGTTGCGCCGATGGTCGACTACAGCGGCGCTGGCGCCGCGGTCGGACCGGTCCATTCACGAGACGGTGTCGACTACGAGGCCTTCGAAATCGGTGTGGAGAACGTCCCTGCGTACGGGATCGACGGTCCCCCCGCTCTCGCGGTCATCCTCGCGTGTGTGGGTGGCTTCGGAGCCCCACCTGAGATCGTGCTCTCGGGCATCAACCACGGAGTGAACGTCGGCCGATCGGCCATGCATTCGGGCACGGTCGGCGCCGCGCTCACGGGAGCCCACTTCGGTTTGCGCAGCCTCGCCGTCTCGATCCGCTACGGGGACGACCCAGTTCCGTGGCGCTGTCCCGCGACTCTCGCGGCCTCCCTATTGGCGGTGCTCTCGGCCGCACCCCCGAGCACAACCCTCAACCTCAACGTCCCCAATGTCGGGATCGACGCCCTGAAGGGGATGCGGCACGGGCGCCTCGCACGCGGCGGCACCATTCGTTCTGCGGTTCACGACACCGGCGGTCACGAACTGCCTCATATGACCCTGCCACCGTTCCAGTCGGGGACCCTTCGCCTCGATCTGACTCCCCCGGGCACCAACAGGGACGTGAACCCGGATACCGACGCCGGGCTCGTGGCCCACGGCTTCGCCTCCCTGACAGCCCTCATGGGAGTGCGCGAGGCCGGCGAGGAGGCCGAGAAGACGGTCCGGGCGGCGCTCGACGCCATCGGCGAGCTCACCGGCGTGGACGCGGGACCCGACATCACCGAGCAGGACCCGGAGGAGGACCTAGCAACCGGCTAGCAGACGTAGCTGGCGGGGGTAAGTCCTAGTCAGAGCCACAAAGCACAAGTCCTTAGGCTGGACAAGCTTGTGCATGTAAGCACAAGCTGCTTGCAGCTGTTATCCTCTGACGCTTCTAGACAACACACGGGTCAGGTTCCTTGCCCCGCGCACGGCCTCCCGGGGGTTTCGCCTCACGCGCCAAATGGCGTCTGCAGGGGTATCGGTCCCCGGATTTCGAGGCCCCCGTCGCCCCCAGACCTCTTCGGTTTTGGATCGGCGCGCGCCGCAGAACCCGCAAGGAGAAGGCATCCCAGCAGGTTCGGGAGCCGGACAGAGATGCCCCGTGAGAGGAGGTAACTGAACCACCAGCCCAGGGTTGCTCCGTCCGCACCTCGTACGGACCGTCAGTCCAGGGTCGCCCGCCCTTCCCGGCGCCGGCTCCGCGAGACGAATGCTCAGACGACGGGCGCCCGCATTCCCAGGCCGAACTGGAGCCCTCCGGGGATCCCGTGACTTCAAGGAGGCGCAAGATGCGGAGACACCATCTCTATGGCATTTTCCTCGCCGCACTCTTCGGCGCTGGAGTTCTCACCCAGACGCCGACCTCGCAACCAGCATCAGCTCGCCATCTGACCGGTGACCCGAAAGGGCCCGGCCCGGCGAGCGGAATAGTCCTTCTGAACGCCAGGCTCAAGCTGGCGTCGTTTTCGGCGCAACAGGTGGATCCCCCACCGCCGCCGCCACCACCACCGCCGCCACCACCACCGCCGCCGCCACCACCACCCGCACGCCCGGCAGTGAAGACCACCGCTGCCCCGACGGCGCCTGCCTCGGGGACCTCGCCAGGTGTCTGGGCGGAGCTGCGGCAGTGCGAATCGGGAGGCAATTACGCCACGAACACCGGTAACGGCTACTACGGCGCATACCAGTTCGCACTCTCTACATGGGAGTCGCTCGGCTACTCGGGTCTGCCGTCCTCGGCACCTCCCGCCGAGCAGGATCAGGCTGCGCACGAGCTACAGGCGAGGAACGGCTGGGGCCAATGGCCGGTCTGCTCGAGAAAGCTCGGGCTGACCTGACGATCGCCCCCAAAGCGGAACGTGACGGGCGCGTGAAGGTAAGTTCGGACCGATGGATCAACTCGCCAAGAGCGATGAGGTGCTCACGCGGGATAAGTCCGCCCGGCTTGCAGCACCGGTCGAGGCCGCCAAGAACGCTTTTCGCATGAGAGCGCTGCGCCACATCTCGGGACTCTTCGATCGAAAGCCCTTTGAGCTCGGTTCGTTCGAGGTCGAGGGCATCCGCCTCTCCTACGAGGTGCACGGAAAGGGTCCCGAGGTGTTGGTGTTCCTCCACGGCCTCTTACTCGACGCGCAGATGAACCGCCGCCTTGCAGACGACCTCACGGAGCTCGGGTACCGGGTCGTGCTTCTGGACCTTCCGGGTCACGGCAAGGCCGACAAGCCGCGTCATGCGTCTGCCCACCGAATGGACTCCTACGCGCATTATGTCGTTGCCCTGCTCGACGAGCTGGGCCTCGATCAAGCCGTGATCGGAGGCGTATCGCTCGGCGCGAACGTCGCGCTGCAGGTTGCCGTTCAGGCGCCGAATAGGGTGCGTGGTCTGGTCGTCGAGATGCCCGTGCTCGAATGGGCTGTCCCGGCGGCAGCCGTGCTATTCGTTCCGCTCCTCGTCGGGGTCCACTACGCCGCGCCGGTCGTGCGCGCACTCGGGTCCTTGGTGAGCCGGATTCCCAGGACCGGCATCGGCGCGCTCGACAGCTTCCTCGGCACGATGGCGGTCGACCCCGACGAAGCCGCGGCGGTGTTGCACGGCATGATCGTCGGCCCGATCACCCCGACCTACGAAGAGCGCCACGCGATCGAGGCGCCGGCCCTCGTGATAGGCCACCAGCGCGACTTCATCCATCCGTTCACAGATGCCGAGCACCTCGTCCGGCAGCTGCCGCACGGGCGTCTCGTCCAGGCACGATCGATCTTCGAGATGCGCGTGACGCCCGAGCGTCTCACGGCCGAGATCGCGCGCTTCCTCGGTGAGGTCTGGGGCAATGCGCGAGGAGACGAGGAGCCGGAGCCCCCCGAGGAGCTCGCCGCGGGCGAAGGCTGATCAGCGCCGGGCTACCCAGGCGTCGGGGTCCTCGGTGAGTCGCGCCACCGCCCTTGGCAGCCGCCCATTGACCACGTCTTCCAGAGTCACGCCGTCGAGGACGCGCCGGAGGCTTGCCCGGACTGCGACCCAGACGTCCTGGAGGTGCTCGGCTGCCCCGTCGTAGCTGGCGTCCTCCGGCCGAAGGCCCCTCACCTCGGCGAGTGGCCCGTCGAGGGCGCGCATCACCTCGGCGAGCGAGACTTTGTTGGCCGGACGGGAGAGCCTGTATCCACCTTCCGAGCCGCGCTTGCTCGTGACCACCCCCGCTCTGCGCAGGTCGTTCAGGATCGACCCGAGGAACTTCGGAGGGAGCCCCTGTGCATCGGCCAGGTCCTCCGCCGTCGCGGGGTCCCCCCGCTCCACAAGGGTGAGCAGGGCCCTCATGCCGTAGTCGACCTTTGCGGGGATGTGCACGACCGGATTCTGCACCGGAATTTCCCCGGGCGAACGCAATTATCCCTTGCCATCGCGCCCGGGCCGTCGGATGCTTGGAGCAGGGAAAGCGGCCCCGTGCCGGGGAGCAGGTGCATGGCCCGTCGGACGGTGCCGCTGGCGATGGGGGCCTGGCCGTGAGACAACTCGAGAGCGCCGAGTTCCAAGAGGAACATTTCACCGAGGGAGAGCCTGACCTCGAGCCCCCGGAGGAGCTCGCACTCAGTGAGTTGGACGACGACACCCTCCTAGAAGAGGAGCTCGACAACGACGACATCGCCGAAGAGGAGGTCGACGAGGTAACCCTCGAGCTGACCCTCGAGGATCTGGTTCATCAGTCCGACTCCGACGACGACGAAGAGAACGAAGTGGCGATCACGGTTCGCCTCTCGCCCGAGCTGCAGCAGGCGCTAGCCGGTGGCGCACACGGGAACGGCTCGAGCGCGGGCGCGCTTGACCGAAGACGTGCGCCACTGCGGCTCTCCGACGGCGCCGACGAGGAGGAGGAGGAGGAGGAGGAGGAGGAGGAGGAGGAGTCCGAGGATCTCGAGATCGATGACCTGGAGGACCTCGAGGAGAGTCTCGACCGCATACTCGCAGATCGCACGGCCGGCGACAGTGAGCCGACAGAAGACGACGACGAAGACCAGGATCAAGAAGCCGTCGCAGCCCTCGAGGTCAGCCGCTCGAGGCATCCGGCCGGCGCCGTCGTCGTGCAGAGGGCTCGAGGACAGCGAATGGAGGTGTCTCGCTGCAGGGACGACGAGTTCGTCTGTGTGGGCTGCTTCTTGGTCAAGAACACTGCCCAATTGGCAAGCCGAGGCACCAACCTCTGCCGGGACTGTTGTTGAGGACCGCTTCTGCGCAGAGCAGGGTCTCGCCGCGGCGGGCAGTGGGTGGCTGTCCCCGGCGGGTTCCGCAGATACGGTCCCGAAGCGCCCCCCGGAAACCGACACACCCCGCCGGAGACAGCCTGAAGTACGTCCCAGGTGGGCGGCACTCCGGACGCACCTCCAGGATCCGGCGGATCTCGCCGCTCCAGATCCCAGACCCCAGCATGACCGCCGGAGGACCGGCGCGAAAGAGTCGAAGGTCCCGAACTATTCGTCGGTGCGCCGCGAGGACGCTCTTTCCCTCTTGATCGCAGACCGGCGACGTTTCTCGTCGAGCCGCCTCCTACGCGCGGCCAAGGTTGGAGCTGTGCGGACGCGGCTAGGCGTTATCCGCAATGCGGCGGCCAGCCGCTCCGACAGCCGGCGAAGCGCGGCCTCGCGGTTGCGAGCCTGCGAGCGGTGTTCGGCCGAAGCGACGCGCACGGTCGGCCCGAGACGTTCCATGAGGCGCGCCCGCTGTCTCGGGCCGAGGGACGGTGACCCCTCGACGTCGAAACGCACCTCGACCTTCGTGCTCGAGCGATTGGCGTGCTGCCCACCCGGCCCCCCACTCGTCGTGAAGCGCCATTCGAGCTCCTCCAGCGGTATCTCGAGGTTCTTCGTCACTTTGAGGACTTCGCCGGGGCTCACGGTTCGGCATCCCCCTCCGACCCGCCTGCGCTGAACGTCGACCGGGGCGATTCACCGGGGGCATCGGGCCGGCTCGGCAACACAAACAGGGCCACCAACGCACCGATCGCCACCACGCACGCCCCGACGAGCATCGCCAGATCCATGCCGCTCACGAACGCCTGGCGGGCGATCTCTGCCAAAGCGTTTCCACGGTCGCCGCCGACCCTGGCGGCGATGGCGAGTGCCCCCCCGAGTGATCGTTGTATGAGGTCGACCACCCAGTGCGGGATCGCCTGGTGCACGAGCACCGGTCGCAACATTCCCTGGTAGCGCGACGCCAGGAGACTACCGAGCACCCCGACGCCGAGCGCGCCCCCGAGTTGGAGAGCTGCACCGTTCGTGGCAGATCCCACGCCGCTGCGTTCGAGTGGAAGCGACCCCATCACCGACTCGGTCGACGGTGCGAGCGCGAGACCTGTGCCTACGCCCAACAGAAACAGACCGGCGAGCGCCGAGGAGTAGTCACCTGTCACGCTGACACGTGACAACGCTGCAAAGCCCGCCGCGATCGCGGTCATCCCCGCCACGACGACGATCTTCGTGCCGAGCCAGCGGACGAGAACGCTCGAGGCCGGTGCAACGATCAGGATGGTGATCGCCACCGGCGCCACCCGGAGGCCGGCTTGGAACGCGCTGTAACCAAGGGAGAACTGAAGGTACTGCGTCAAAAGGAAGAGCCCACCGAACAACGAGAAGACCACGAGGGACATCGACCCGATCGCCGCGCTGAACCGCTTCGACGAGAAGAACGACAGGTCGAGCATCGGATGGTCCGAACGCCTTTCCCACGCTACGAAAGCAGCGAGCACCGCGACACCCCCTGCGATGGAGCCGATGACCAGCGGAGAGGTCCAGCTGTGGTTCGGCGCCTCGATGATCCCCCATAGAAGGATCGCCATCGCGAAAATCGACATCACCGCGCCTACAGGGTCGGGGCGGTGGCTCTCGGGGTTTCTCGACTCGGGAACGAGCCATATCGACGCAAGAAGGCCGACCGCGGCGATCGGGACGTTCACGAGGAAGACCGATCCCCACCAGAAGTGTGCCAGGAGCCAGCCCCCGACGATCGGCCCGACGGATACCCCGATGCCCGTCGTACCGGACCAGATCCCGATCGCCCTGGCTCGCTCCTGCTCACCGGCGAAGACGTTCGTCAGGATCGACAGCGTCGACGGCATGATCGCTGCCCCACCTACGCCCATGAACGCGCGGGCCGCTACAAGGGTGTCCGGGGAACGGCTGAACGCCGACGCGGCGGACCCGGCCGCAAAGAGCACGAGCCCTGCGACGAACAGACGCTTGCGGCCGATCCTGTCGCCGAGACTTCCGAGAGCGAGAAGCAATCCCGCGAACACGATGGCGTAGGCATCGACGATCCACTGGAGCTGACTCGAGGAGGCGTGGAGGTCGCGCACGATGTCAGGCAATGCGACGTTCAGGATCGTATTGTCGAGGCTCACCACGAGCAGGCTCACGCACAGCACCGCGAGCACTGCCCATTTGCGTGCACCGGGCGGACGAGCCGGGGACTCATCTCTGCGCGCCGTCGTCCCGGTGGTCACTGGCGCTGACCCCTTTGCGACGAGGAGCCCGCACCACGGAGGCCAGACATCTGCTCCAGAGTAGGGTGCTCGTCGATGCCGGAACTCGAGGTGGAAGTTTCCGTCGACGTCGGCGTCGCGATGCTCACCTTGAGAAGGCCCCCTCACAACCTTCTCACCGAGCCCTCCCTCGCAAGGCTGGCTGACGCGATAGAGGATCTGCCGAAAGAGGCCCGCGCCGGGGTCGTCTGCTCGGAAGGCAGGTCGTTCTGTGCCGGCGCCGACTTTCGCGCAGGAGACTCCCCCGACCCGACCGATTCCGCAGGGTTTCGAGCGACGACCGGCGCCTTCTACTCCCATGCAGCAAGAGTCTTCGCATCGCGTATCCCACTCGTTGCGGCGGTCCAGGGCGCAGCCATCGGCGCCGGGTTCGGACTCGCACTCGCCTGCGACCTGCGAGTGCTGTCCGAGAACGCGTGGTTCCAAGCGAACTTCGTCCGGCTCGGGATCCACCCCGGCTTCGCTCTCACGATGTCGTTGCCGCGCCTCGTAGGCCCGGGCCGCGCAACGAACCTCTTCCTCACCGGACGCAGGGTGGGCTCCGAAGAGGCCCTACGGATCGGACTGGCCGACGAGGTCGCACCAGCGGGCACCGAGCTCGCCGCGGCGACCGATCTGGCACGACGGGTCGCATCGGGGGCGCCGCTCGCGATCGCGGCAACACGAGCGACGTTGCGAGCCGGTCTCGTCGACGCCGCCCGCGCCGCGATGACCCACGAGCTCGAGGAACAGAGCGCCTTGGCGGGCACCGCCGATGCCGTAGAGGGTGTGCGCGCGATGCTCGAAGGACGAGAGCCCCGCTTCGAAGCGCGGTGATCGGCTCCGAGCAGGGAGTTCCTATCGGTGCACAGGACGACTGTAGAGATATACGAAGAGCGAGGCACACTGTGGGCGTCGCGTCGAAAGCCGATACGGCGAGCCGATGCCCGGGAGTTCGCCGGCTTTGTCGAACCTGGCGAGCTTCGCGCCGACATCGGTTGTGGAGCCGGTCGCTACAGCGCTGATCTCGGAAGGCCCTTGGTCGGGATCGACGCAGCCCGGTCGATGCTCGAAACGTGCCGCAGCGTCGATCCCCAAAGCATCCTCGTACAGGGCGACATAGAGCGCTTGCCTTTTGCGGACAAGTCGCTGCGCGGCGCCTGGGCGAACATGAGCTATGTGCACGTCGAGCGCGAGAGTCTGCCGTTGGCCCTGGCAGACCTCCACCGCTCAGTTGCGGTCGAGGCCCCGGTGGACATTCAGGTTCTAGCGGGCGACTACGAGGGTGCCGCGCTGGAAGGCGACGACGTTGGCGGCCGGTTCTTCTGCGCGTGGAATCCCCGCGAGCTTGAAGACGTGGTGGTGGGCGCCGGCTTCGAGGTCGACGACGTGGCAGTGCCAGCCAAGGGAGACGTGGTGCGCCTGAGAGGCCGACGTGCGCGAACGCTCGCCGACACCGTCGGTCCTGACATGCGCCTGTTGGTCGTAGGGCTCAACCCGAGTCTCTATGCAGCGGACTTCGGAGTCGGGTACGCACGTCCTGGCAACCGTTTCTGGCCGGCCGCAATAGAGGCCGGGATCGTGACCCGCGACCGTGACCCGTGGCACGCGCTCCGGGCACACGGCGTCGGCATGACCGATCTGGTGAAGAGAGCGACACCGGGAGCCGCAGAGATCGCACCCGACGAGTACCGCGTCGGCATGAAGCGTGTAGAGCGCCTTGCACGCTGGTTGGCGCCCAAGGCGATCTGCATGGTGGGGCTGTCGGGATGGAGGGCCGCGCTCGGCAGTTCAGCGAGAGTCGGCGTACAAGAGCGCAAGGTGGCAGGTCGCCCCGTTTACGTGATGCCGTCCACGAGCGGTGCCAACGCACGCATCGGCTTGGCTGAGCTGACAAAGCACCTTCGTGCCGCCCGGGATCTGGCGGGTGACGGCGTAGTCTGATCCGGTGCCCGAGGAGGACGCAGAGGAGCGACCACCTGAAAGCTCCGGATCGCCACCCGCGGGTGGGTATCCACCTCCGTCACCCGGTTTCTCACCACCTCGCCCGGGGTTTCCGCCTCCACAGCCCGGCTACGTCCCGCCCCATGGGCCCTATCAGGTAAGCGAACAAGGATTCGAACCCCCGAGCCCCGACGGCAAGTCGACCCCGTCGCGGCGTCCGGGCCGCCGGTTCGTGTTCGTCGTGGCGCTCGTCCTCGTCGTGGGCCTGTTGGCGGGGGGCGGGGTGGCCCTGTTCGGCGGGTCCACCTCCTCGAACTCGACCACGACGCCTACGACGTCGATACCCGCTAACACTCCCGTCTCGCCAGCAGCCCGGAAGGTCCTCCGGCAGGCTTTCGCAGCCACGATCAAAGCAGGAAGCTTCCACTACGTGGCGACCTTGACCGGCAGCACACAGAACACGACTGCCACTGGGGACGCGGGAAACGGCTCGGGACGTCAGGACTGGAGCACCATCGACTCGAACGGCACGGCGCGCTTCACCGTGATCGTCGTGGGGACCGCCTGCTACTTCCGGGGCGATGCCCTTGCAATGGTGGAGAACCTAGGTGTGAGCAGCGCGGCTGCGGCGGCGCACGCCGAACAGTGGATCTCACTTGCGCAGGGCGACCAGCCCTACGCCTCGGTTTACGCAGCCGTGAACACCCGTGACGCGCTCAGCGAGAATGTAGCGATCAAGCCGCAGAAGCTCGGCTCGACGACAGTTGCAGGGCGCAAGGCGGAAACGGTCAGCGGGACGCTCACACAAGTGTCGATTCCCGGACAGACCGTTCCCAAGCAGACCGGGACGGGGATGCTCGAGGTTTCTGCCGCGACACATCGACCGATCCGTTTCACCGAACGCTCGACGGCCAGCGGCCAGAAGACGAGCTTCGTCATGACCTTCAGCCGGTTCGGCGAGGCGGTGACCGAGACAGCACCCCAAGGCGCGGTGTCCTACGCTTCGATAGGTGGCGCCAGCGGCCAGAACGGAACGGGGGGGAACTCGCCGAACCCGACATTCCTGACCTGACGGGGCCACGTACTCCTATTCGGGGATGCCATGAACAAACGTCTCACTTCCTTGACGGTGGCATTGGCGGCATTCGTCACTGGTGGAGTGCTGAGTTGCACCGGAACCGCGAGTGAGGCCGCCGAGCCCGTGGGCAGCTTCGTCATGTCGGTCAGTGCCGGACCCGTCGGGACGCTCGTGCGCCTCACCGGTAATGCAGGAACCGGTTGTCCCTCAGGTCAGCCGAGCCAGCCGAGCATCGTCTTTCAAAGAAGAGGTCAGACCACCCCGCTCGACATTCTCTACATGGCCGTCGATCCGAGCGGAAGCTGGGCCGCTCAATTCGTGATCCCTTCGTACCTGCCTCCCTACAACAGCGCCGGCGAGGAATCCGTCAACCCCGGTCCCTATCAGTTCTCGGTACAGAACTGCGAGTACGGGTACACCACGAAGCCTTTCAGCGTGACCGGGGGCTCAGCTGTCACGCCCCACAATTTCGTCGGCATCGCCGCGCGCTCCGATGGTCGGGGCTACTGGCTCGCCCAGGCGAGCGGCGGCGTCTACAGCTTCGGGGACGCTCCCTTTTACGGCTCCTTGCCTCCAGGACCTGGCGGCCTCGGCATCACTCCCGCCGCGCCGATCACAGGTATCGCCTCGACACCTGACGGTGGCGGTTACTGGCTCGTGGGCGCTGACGGAGGTGTCTTCTCCTTCGGCGACGCCGGCTTCTACGGATCTCTTCCGGCGAACCGGATATCCCCGATCGCCCCGATCGCTGGTATCGCCTCCACATCCGATGGTGGCGGTTACTGGCTCGTGGGCGCTGATGGAGGTGTCTTCGCCTTCGGAGACGCTCCGTTCCAGGGTGCGGGCCCCACGCCTGACCCGAAGGTCGCGATCGTCGCGCAGGGACCCACTTATGCGGTCGTGAGCTCCGACGGCGACGTGGACAGTCACTTCGGCCTGGACTACGGCGGCACTCCGAATCTCGCTGCGACGATCATGCAGGCCGCCGCCACACCCGACCGCCGGGGGATCTGGGAGGTCGGGGCGGATGGGGGTGTGATCACCTTCGCGGACGCAGTCTTCTACGGTTCTCTTCCGGGTGAGCACATCTCCCCCGTCGCTCCGCCTGACGGCATCGCCCCCACCCCGGACGGAGGCGGCTACTGGCTCGTCGCTCGCGACGGCGGGGTCTTCGCGTTCGGCGACGCCGCGTTCTACGGCTCAGCGGCGTGATACAACCCTGGGCAGCAGTCGCCTAGGCCTCGATGTGCTGGTTGTAGCGAAGCAGGATGAGCGAATGTGACGTCAGGTTCACGGTCTGGCCTCGCACGACACGCCTCCCGAGCTGTCCGGTGTTCAACAGCTGTTCCCACATTCCCGGCCACTCGAGGCGGGGCAGGGTGTAGAGGCGCGATCGCGTCCCGCTGTTGAGCAGCAACAACAGGGTGTCGCCGTAGATGGCGCGTCCGCGAATGTCCACGTCGTCCACCGCCCTCCCGGAGAGCAGCATCCCGATCGAGCGGATCTCGGGATCCGCCCACTCCTTGTCGGTCATCTCCTCGCCGTCCGCCTTGATCCAGGTGACGTCGCGCATCCCGCCCGGGGTGACAGGGTCTCCCGTGAAGAAGTCGCGCCGACGCAGGACGGGGTTCGCACGGACGATCGCTGACAGGTCGCGGGTGAACTCGAGGAATTCGGACGACGACTCGTCGAGATCCCAGTCGAGCCAACTGATGCCGTTGTCCTGGCAGTAGGGGTTGTTGTTCCCCTGCCGGCTGTGGCTCAACTCGTCCCCCGACAGGAACATCCTCACCCCCTGCGAGAAGAAGGTCGTGGCGAGCAGGTTGCGCTTCATGCGGTCGCGCAGGCGCAGGATCCGCACGGACTCCGTCGGGCCCTCGACTCCCCAGTTCCTGCTGTAATTCTCCTCCGTACCGTCGGTGTTGTCGTGACCGTTCGCCTCGTTGTGCTTGTGGTCGTAGCTGACGACGTCGTCGAGGCTGAATCCGTCATGGCAGGCGACGAAGTTGACGCTCGCGTAGGTCCTGCGCCCGCTCGGCGCATAGATGTCGCTCGAGCCGGTGAGCCGGCTGGCAAGTTCCGGCACGCGCCCGCTGTCGCCGCGCCAGAACTGGCGTACGCAGTCGCGAAAGGCTCCGTTCCACTCCGCCCAGCCCGGCGGGAAGTTGCCGAGCTGATAGCCGCCGGGGCCCGCGTCCCAGGGCTCTGCGATGAGCTTCACCTGCGATAGCACGGGGTCCTGTTGCACGATCTCGAAGAAACTGCTCCGGCGCTCTTCGATCCCCCTGATGAGCACGGGAGCGAGGTCGAAGCGAAAGCCGTCGACGTGCATGTCGGTCACCCAGTAGCGCAGGCTGTCCATGACGAGAGCCATGGTCCGAGGATGCACGATGTTCAAGCTGTTACCGGTTCCCGTGAAGTCGATGTGGTGGCGCGGATCTTCCGAGTTCAAGCGGTAGTAGACGGAGTTGTCGATTCCGCGCAGCGAAAGCGTCGCGCCGTGCTCGTTCCCCTCGGCCGTGTGGTTGTAGACGACGTCTAGGATCACCTCGATTCCAGCACGGTGAAGGGTCTTCACCATCGACTTGAACTCGGTCACCTGCTCGCCGGAGTGACCGCTCGCGTATGCGGCGTGGGGGGCGAAGAACGCGATCGAGTTGTAGCCCCAGTAATTGGTGAGACCCCGTTCGACGAGCTCGCGCTCGGGGATGAACTGGTGGACCGGCATGAGCTCGACGGCGGTGACACCAAGGGACAGCAGATGGTCGATGACCGGATCCGAGGCGAGGCCGAGATACGTCCCCTTCAGATGGTCGGGGACCGCCGGGTGCCAGATCGTCATTCCCCGGACGTGGCACTCGTAGACGATCGTGGTGTTCCAGGGCGTGTTGGGTCGCCTGTCGTCACCCCAGGTGAATGCCTGGTCCACCACCACGCAACGCGGCATGGACGGTGCCGAGTCGCGTTCGTCGAACGAAAGGTCTTCGTCAGGATCGCCGATCGTGTACCCGTACAGCTCGTCTGACCATCGGAAGTTCCCGGTCACCGCCTTGGCGTATGGGTCGAGGAGGAGCTTGTGCGCGTTGAACCTTTGGCCCTCGTCAGGCGCATAGGGCCCGTCGATCCTGTACGCGTACAGGGTTCCCGGGCGGGCGTCGGGTAGATACGCATGCCAGATCCTGTCGGTCGCCGCGGGCATGAGGACGGAGTTCGAGGGCTTCTCGTCGAAGGGAGTGTCGAACATGCACAGTTCGACCGAGGTCGCGTGCTCCGAATAAATCGCGAAGTTGACACCTTCGCCGTCCCAGGTGGCTCCGAGGGGTAGGTGACTCCCCGGCCAGACGCGTACCGCCACTCAGTCCGGCCCCGTCTGCGGTTCGTGCTTGAGCACGACGATCCCAAGGGGCGGGGCGGTGAGGTACGCCAGGCTGGGGCCACCCTCCCAGGTGACGGGCTGAGCTTGCACCTCGCCGAGGTTCCCGATCCCGCTTCCGCCGTAGGGCTCGGCGTCGCTGTTGATCAACTCGGTCCAGCGTCCGCCTTCGGGCACCGGCACCGCGAAGTCCGTACGCGCCACCGGGGTGAAGTTGCACACCACGAGCAGGGAAGAACCTGAAGCCTGCGCTGCATCAGCCGACCCACCCGCGTCCGTCGCGGCTCGCGGCCGCCTCAGGTACACAAGGATCGAATTCAGCGCGTCGTCGCCGATCACCCACTCGAAACCGCCCGGTTCGCAGTCGAGCTCGTAGAGGGCGGGCTCGGCACGGTACAACGCGTTCAGGTCGCTCACGAAACGGTAGACGCCGGCGTGCATGGGCTCGTCGAGAAGGTGCCAATCGAGCGAGCTGTCATGGTTCCACTCGCGGCCCTGCGCGAACTCCGAACCCATGAAGAGGAGCTTCTTCCCCGGGAGCGTGTACTGGTACCCGAGCAGCAACCGGAGGTTCGCGAATTTCTGCCAATCGTCTCCCGGCATCTTCCCGAGCAGAGAGCCCTTCCCATGGGTCACCTCGTCGTGGGAGAGCGGCATCATGAAGTTCTCGGTGAAGGCGTAGACGGCCCTGAACGTGAGGCGGTCGTGGTGCCAGCGACGGTGCACGGGTTCGTAGAGGAAGTACTCGAGAGTGTCGTGCATCCAGCCCATGTCCCACTTGTAACCGAAGCCCAGTCCCCCGACGTCCACCGGACGCGAAACCCCCGGCCAGGCGGTGGACTCCTCGGCGATCGTGTGGATGTCGGGATGGTCGGCGTAGACGCCCGTGTTCAGCTCTCGCAGGAAGTCGATCGCTTCGATGTTCTCCCGGCCGCCGTACTGGTTCGGGATCCACTCTCCGGCTCTGCGCGAGTAGTCGCGGTAGAGCATCGATGCGACGGCGTCGAAGCGCAGGCCGTCCGCGTGATACCGGGTGACCCAGTGCTCGGCGCACGACTCCAGGAAGCTGCGGACCTCGTGGCGACCGTGGTTGAAGACGTAGCTGTTCCAGTCCGGGTGCAACCCGAGGCGCGGATCCGCGTGCTCGTAGAGGTGGGTGCCGTCGAACTCACCGAGAGCGAAGGCGTCGGTCGGGAAATGTGAGGGCACCCAGTCCAAGATGACCCCGATGCCTGCCTGATGAAGAGCGTCGATCATCGACATGAGGTCCTGAGGTGTGCCATAGCGACTCGTCGGCGCGAAGTAACCCGTCACCTGATATCCCCACGAGCCATAGAAAGGGTGCTCCATGATGGGAAGCAGCTCGACATGGGTGAACCCCGATCTGAGGATGTGCTCCACCAGACGGGGTGTGATCTCGCCGTAGCTGAGCAGCCGCTCGGGTTCGGCCGGATCGCGGATCCACGATCCGAGGTGAACCTCGTACACCGACACGGGTGCGTCGAGGGCTATCCGGCCACGTCGCGACGCCATCCAGTCGGCATCGCCCCAGTCGTACTCGAGGGACCACACGACGGACCCGGTCTTCGGGGGCACCTCGCTGTAGAACGCAACAGGGTCAGCTTTCTGCAGGCGCGCGCCCGAGTCGGTGGTGATCTCGTATTTGTAGATGTGACCCGGGCCCGCCGTCGCAACCACGCCTTCCCAGATACCTGAGACTCCACGCTCGTGAAGCGGATGCGCCTCCCCGTCCCAACCGTTGAAGTCACCGACGACAGCGACGCCTTGTGCATTGGGTGCCCACACCGAGAAATAGGTGCCCTCGCGACCCTTGTCCTTCAAAACGTGGGCACCGAGCTTTGAAGAGAGGTTGCGATGAGTGCCCTCGTTGAAGAGGTAGATGTCGTCATCGGTGAGGAGCGTGACGTCCTTGTCCTCCACTTCCTTCACCGGAGCGGGGTCCGGTGGGCTGTTGGTGGATCGTGCGGCACGCGGGCTCATATCAACCTCCCATTGGAACTGGACGCGCGTCGGCACGCGACGCCCTCGGCGTTGTGAGATGTCCCGGAGAAAGTCCATTGCGAGCACGAGCCACGTTCTCCAGGATCTCCACAACCATGCGATCACCTTCTATCTCCTCGATGCTCCGACCGGCCCGCCGCAGAAAATTCCTCTCATGCGAAGGGGTGCCCGGTCTGTTCTGGCGCTCGGTCTCGATCCAGAGATCTTCGAGGTCCACCAGGACGAGCCTGGCCGGATCCGACGCGAGACGCTCGAGGCAGCCGGTCAGGATCTCCCGAACCGACTCGTCGTCGAGCAGGTCGTCCCCATCCCCTGCCCCGAGGGCCCTCGCGACCGCGGCCCGCCACCGCGAGCGCTCTGCGGTCTCGGTGTCGGCGGTGGATTGGTCGATCTCGTCGCGTGCACGTCTTTCCGCTATGTCCAAGGCGCGCCAATAGGAGGCGAAGGGGGCAAGGTCGTGTGTCGCCAGGGACGCGATGGACCACTCGGGCGACTGCGGGAGGGGATCTTCGTGTTTGGAGGAGAACTCGAAGACGAAGCTGCGCAACATCCGGTCCTTTTCCATCGCCCTTCTCACCGAGCCGGGGACGGTCCCGAGGTCCTCCCCGACCACGGCGGCGCCTGCCAGATGGGCTTCGAGGACGACCACGGCGTGCAACTCGTCCGCCCTGTAACGGACGTACGCGCCGTCGGACGGGTCACAGCCGTCAGGGACCCAGTACATGCGATGTAAGCCCATGACGTGGTCGATGCGCACCGACGAGGCCACCCGCATCGAATGACGCAGCGCGGAGGAGAAGTAGCGATAGCCGGTGTCCCGAATGCGCGTTGGATGCAATGGGGCAAAGCCCCAAAGTTGGCCTCCGGCGAAGAAGTCGTCGGGCGGGGCGCCTCCCGAAGCGCGGAGCGCGAAGGACTCCTCGTCGGACCAAAGGTCGAACCCCGACGGGTGGACACCGACCGGGATGTCCAGGTGCAGCCCGACGCCGGCCTCACGCACGAGCGCGAGCTGTTGTTGCGACACCCACTGTCCGTAGAGGAGCCCGAGCGCAACCGCGTCGTGTTGGACGGCGCCGAAGTCGCCCGCTTTCCCCGGAAGCGGAGCGTCGCGTTCCCCCCAGTCCCGGAAGGGCTTCTGTGTCTTGGCACACACGGAGCGAAACGAGGCATAGCTCACCGTTCGAGGGTTGTCGGTGGCGTACCTCTCGAATTCCTCGCGCCTGCGCGAGCCGCCTGTCATGAGCGACCTTGCGAGGGTCACGAGGAGGTTCCTCTTCGCATTCACGACCGCTCTCGGATCGGCGTAGCGTCTCTGCCTCAGCTGCCGGACCCGGTCTCGTAACTCATCGGACTCGATCTCGGCACACGCCTCGGACGAGCTCGCGAGCTCCGGCACCTGCTCGATGTCGACGTACACGTCGTTCCACGCGAGCCGGCTGGCCGGCATGTAGGGACTCGGGTCGGCGAAGGGGACGTCGTCGAAGACGGCGCACACCGGAAGGGTGCTCAAGAAGCCGGCGCCGAGGTCTCGTGCGAAGCGCGCCAGTCGTGCCATGTCCGCGAAAGAGCCCACCCCCCAGTCCGCGGCGCTTCGCAGGGCGTAAAGCGGAATCGACACACCCCAGCTGCGAGCGGGCAACGGGCACTGACGCGGAGCGCAGATCACCGTCGTATGGGCGACCCCCGAAGGAGCCTCGACGACGAGCCGGTGGTAACCGGGTCGCAGCCGGTGGGCGCCCAGATCGAAGGTCCACTCCAAGAACCCGGTAGTGCCTGCGGCGCGGTGATGTGACTTGTCGGCCTTCGTGCCGAGGCCGCCGGCGCGTCCGAAGGTGAAATCCCCATTGTCCCCAGTGTCCGGAGTGGTCGCAGGCAGGCCGATCCACACGTCGTCCGGGTCGACCGACTTCGGCATCCGCAGGGTGACGCGCAGCGGCTCCCCCTCGCGAACGGCGACGACAGGATCGGCGAGCCTGCATGAGCTCGCTTCGACGGTCGCGCCGAGCAGGGCGGCAGCTTCGGCGGGACGGTCGATGTCCAAACCGAGGGCCCGAAGCACCCCGATGAGCGCCTCGTCCGATGCGGCGTGTCTCTTGCCGTCGGTGGCGCGGAACCCGGTCTGTACCCCGTTCGCGCCGCGAGCTTGCGCAAGAGGCGGCGTTCGGAGCCGTCGCCGTGGGTGACCGTCAAGCCGCACCTTCCAGGAGATCGAGCACGCCGTGGGCGGGAATGTCGATCCAGTCGGGGCGGCTGTTCGCCTCGTACCCGAGCTCGTAGATCGCCTTCTCGAGGAGGAGAAAGTCGAGCAGTGCGCCCAGATCCTCGCGGCGGTCGGGCAAGAAGGCCGCACCCGCTGCTGACTCGAGGTACACGTTCAGGTATGTGCCGGCCACCGTGCGATACCACAGAACGAGCCAGGGCTCGAGCTCCTCGGGCTCGATCGAAGCGGCGTGGCTGCGGTTCACCTGGAGCGAAGCGGCACGCGAGGCGTAGTGAAAAGAGCGGATCATCCCGGCGACGTCGACGAAAGCGGAGCGCTTGAGGCGCCGCTGGCCTAGCGAGCGCGCCGGCTCGCCTTCGAAGTCGACGATCACGAAGTCCTTCCCGGTCCACAACACCTGGCCCAGATGGAAGTCACCGTGGCAACGGATCTTCGAAACCTGTATCCGCTGTGAGACGAGCGATTGCAACCGCGTGTTCACCTCGTCGCCTCGTCGCAGCACCTCTTCGACCGTCTCCGAACGCGCCGCGAGAGGTCCCATCAACCTGAACGCCCGCTTGGCGTTCGAGCGCGCTCCGTGCGACATGGCCTGGCGGTCGACCGCCGTGAGGGGTTCGGGCGAGAACGCCGGGTCGTCCTTCTCCGAGGCGAGAGCTAGATGGAGCTCGGCGGTGCGCCTGCCGAGCAGCGTGGCCCACTCGAGCTGGGGGCCGACCAGCAGCTCGACCGCCTCGGGCACCGGGCGGGACCCTTCGTGTGTGCGAGCCGCATACTCGGCACACTCGAGCACGCTCGCCGGAGGGAGGGCCCTCACCTCTGCCCGCCCACCGGCCGCGAGCACCTCCTCGAGCGAGTGGGCGAGGCCGTCCACCACCTGGCTCCAACCGTCACCCTCGTTCGCCACGAACTCCTCGAGCGTTGCGAGGCAGATCGGCTCGCGCCCGATGCCCTCGGGCCGGTAGTCCAGGGATCCCCCCACGAGCGAAGTGTGCTCGAAGTGCGCACGCTCGCCGAGGAACCGGCCCATCTCGACCGCCGGGTTGATGCCGGGCTCCACGCGGCGCAGGACCTTCGCGATCAACCGGCCAGGGAACGAGATCGAGGAGTTCGACTGCTCCGCCGACATCGGAGCGGGCTCCAGCTCCTCGAGCCCTTTGGCGATCCGGCGAAGGGCCGGAGCGGGCAGACCGACGAGTCGTCCAGCGTGCCCCCGCAGCTGTCGGCGCCGCCCGATCGACTCGACGATCACCCTCGCGAAATCGGGCGACCAGATCGCGTCGTACAGAACCCCTTTGCACGCCTCCCCGGTCCCCGGAGCAAGACTCGACCGGCGCTCCGAGCGCGTCTCGGAAGGGTGAACCACGACGTCCGCTATGACGGCGTCCGGATGCCAGTGGGACAGGTCCTCCGCTCGCTGGCCGGTGGCGAAGCCCATGGGCAGCACATAGGTGCCCGATGTCCCGTCCGCCATCTCGACACCGAGCAGGCAGAGCTCGGCGACCGCGTCCGAGGAGCGCATGGGCGCGGAGCCGCCGCCGGCACTCCGCGCCCCGATCGTGCGGGCATGGGACTCGTGGTTCCCGGGAACGGGTTGGACCGGCACGGCCTCGAACATCTCCGCGCTGCGGATGCGGCCCGCCTTCTGCGAGAACCACCTTTGTCCCGAGACCCATGCCGGGAGCATGTCCTCGAGGGCCATCAGCGCGCGCCCGGAGAAGACCTTGTCCCACGAACCGGTCACCTCGATGCGGCCGCGCTGGGCCCGGCGTGAAGTGTCCTGTGTCTCGAGAGAGAACCAGTAGAAGCCGTGCGGCCCGAGCGTCAGCAGGTAGGGCAGCTCGCCGACCGCGGGGAACTCCGTCGTCCCGAAGAGCTCGACGGGGACCGCGCCAGAGAACTCCGAGAGGTCGAGCTCCACCGCCTGTGCGTAACGCGACAGGTTGGCGACGACGAGGATGCGCTCATCCTCGAAACTGCGCACGAACGCAAGGACCTTCCGGTTCTCGGGGAACAGCAGCTCGAGCGAGCCGCGCGAGAACGCCCGGTAGCGCGAGCGCACCGTCAATAGGCGCCTCATCCACCACAGGAGCGAGCTCGGGTTCTCCTGTTGCGCCTCCACGTTCACGGCCTGCGCGTGATACCCGGGGTCGATCACCACCGGCAGGTAGAGACGTTGCGGGTTGGCGCGGCTGAACCCGGCGTTGCGGTCGTTCGCCCACTGCATCGGGGTGCGCACGCCGTTCCTGTCCCCGAGATAGATGTTGTCGCCCATTCCGATCTCGTCGCCGTAGTAGATGATCGGTGTGCCCGGCAGCGAGCACAGCAGGCCGTTCATCAGCTCGATGAGCCCGCGGTCGTTGCCAAGCAGTGGCGCGAGGCGCCTTCTGATCCCGACGTTCACGCGGGCCTGCGGATCCTGGGCGTACACGCGGTACATGTAGTCGCGCTCCTCGTCGGTCACCATCTCGAGCGTCAGCTCGTCGTGGTTGCGCAGGAACAGCGCCCACTGGCAGTCGGGAGGGACGGCCGGGGTCTCGGCGAGGATGTCCACTACCGGGTAGCGATCCTCCTGGCGAGCCGCCATGAACATGCGCGGCATGAGCGGAAAGTGGAACGCCATGTGACACTCGTCGCCGTCGCCCATGTATGCGACCGCGTCCTCGGGCCACTGATTGGCCTCCGCGAGAAGCATCTTCCCTCTGAAGCGTTCGTCGATGTGGGCGCGAAGGTCCTTCAGGAAGGCGAAGGTCTCTGGGAGGTTCTCCGACGTCGTCCCTTCCCGAGCGTAGAGATAGGGCACGGCGTCGAGCCTCAGCCCGTCGACCCCCATCTCCAACCAGTAGTCGACGACGCCGAGGATCTCCTCGCGCACGGTCGGGCTGTCGTAGTTGAGGCTCGGCTGGTGGGAATAGAAGCGGTGCCAGAAGTACGCGCCCGCCACGGGGTCCCAGGTCCAGTTGGAGGTCTCGAAGTCCTTGAAGATGATCCGGGCATCGCGAAGCGGTCCGGGGTGTCGCTCCAGATGTAATAGTCACGTTGGATCGTGCCCGGCCCCGCGCGCCTCGCACGCCCGAACCACGGATGCTCGTCGGAGGTGTGCGCGAGCACGAGCTCGGTGATCACCCTCAGCCCCCGGCGGTGCGCCTCTCGCAGGAAGGCGCGGAAGTCCCGGAGCGTCCCGTAGGAGGGGTGTACCCGCCGATAGTCGGAGATGTCGTACCCGTCGTCCCTGAGCGGTGAGGGATAGAAGGGCAGAAGCCACAGGGCGTTGACCCCGAGGTCCTGCAGGTAGTCCAGGCGGGTGATGAGGCCGCGGAAGTCCCCGATGCCGTCGTTGTCGCTGTCCTGGAAGGCGCGGACGTGCAACTCGTAGATGACCGCGTCCTTGTACCAGTGCTCCGAGTCGTCGCCGATGAGCATCGACCGTTGCGCTGACGCGTCGATCGTCTCCGTCACGGCTCTCCCAGGCGCAGGATGTGGGCGGGCACCACGGACGGATCGAGCACGACGAAGTTGCCTGAGCCCTGCCAGGTGTAACGCGCCCCGGTCAAGAGGTCGTGGACGTCGAAGGGGGCGACCGGGTCCATGCCGAGCGCCTCGAGGTCGATCTCCAGCCACCCCGACTGCCGGTACTCGGGGTCGAGGTTCACGACCACCACGATCGGCCGGGTGTCGATGGCGCCGCCAGCGCTGTGGGTCGGCTGCGCCCGCTTTCTCGCGCGTCCGTCGATGAGGGGGAAAGTGCGCGCGTAGGCCACGAGCGCGTCGTTGTCCACGGCGCAGAGCTCGAAGTTGCGGTCGTACTGCAGCACCTGGTTCTCACGACGTATCTGGTTCACCCTCGCCACGAAGCCGGCGAGCGTCCCGGGCGCGTCGAGGTCGAAGTGACGGATCTCGTACTTCTCGGAGTGCAGGTACTCCTCCGATCCCGTGGTCCGCGGCTCGTTCTCGCAGAGCTCGAACACCGGGCCGTAGATGCCGTAGCTCGCGACGGAGGTGGCGGCCAGGACGAGCCGGGACATGAACGCGGGACGCCCGTCGTGCTGGAGGGTCTCGGTCAGGATATCCGGCGTGTTCGGCCAGAAGTTGGGCCGGAAGAAGTCGGCCACCTCGGTGGTGTGAAGCTCGGTCAGGTACTCCTCGATCTCGGGTTTCGTGTTGCGCCACGCGAAGTAGGTGTACGACTGGTCGAATCCACCCTTCGCGAGGCGGTGCATGACCTTCGGCCTCGTGAACGCCTCGGACAGGAAGAGCACGTCGGGATGCGAGCTCTTCACCTGCGCGATGAGCCAGTCCCAGAACCGCAGGGGCTTCGTGTGGGGATTGTCGACACGGAAGATGGTTATGCCCTTGTCCACCCAGAAAAGCACGACCTCCAGGAGCTCTCTCCAAAGCGCCTCCCAGTCCGAAGTGGAGAAATGGATCGGATAGATGTCCTCGTAACGCTTCGGGGGGTTCTCGGCGTAGCGGACCGTGCCGTCCGGGAGCCAACGGAACCATTCGGGATGCTCCTTCACCCATGGGTGGTCGGGCGAGCACTGGAATGCGATGTCGAGCGCGACCTCGATCCCCCGCGAACGCGCATCGGCGACTAGGTCTATGACGTCCTCGATGGTGCCGAGCTCGGGGTGGACCGCAGTGTGCCCACCCTCGGGGCTCCCGATCGCCCATGGGCTGCCGGGGTCGTCGGGACCCGCCTCACGCGACCCGTCGCGACCCTTGCGGTTCGTGCGCCCTATCGGATGGATCGGCGGCAGATAGAGGACGTCGAAGCCGAGGCGCGAGACGTAGTCGAGGCGGTGCCTGACGTCGCTCAAGGTGCCGTGCCGGCCGGGATCGGGCGAAGCCGAGCGTGGGAAGAGCTCGTACCAAGAGCTGAAGCGGGCCTCGCGCCTCGAGACCATGATCGGCAACTCGGACGAGGTGGCCAACGGGGCCGGATCGGGGTACCGGCGTGCGAGAGCCACCGCGCCCGGGGCGCTCACGGCCTCGAGCGCGCGACCGAGCTCCGACGGTGAGCCCGAGCCAGAACCCGAGGCATCCTGGAGCGACCTGGCGAGATCCCCAAGCCGGTTCCGGTCCTCGCCGCGAGCCCGCAGTGCCGTCGCCGCCAGGATCTCGGCCCCGACGAGCAGCTCGACGGTCAGGTCCTGCCCGGCATGCTGCTTTATAAGAGCGTCTCTCAACCACGTGCCGTAGGTGTCGACGGTGGCGCTCACGCAGAAGTCGTAACGTCCCTGTCGCTCGACCACGAACGAGGCGGTCCACCGGTCGTTGACGAGAGGCTCCATGTGAACCGACTTCCAGCGCGATTCGGTCTCGTGGCGCCAGAGCGTCTCGCAGGCGAGCGCGTCGTGCCCGTCGGCGAACACGTCCGCCTCCACGACCACGAGGTCTCCCGCCTCCCGTTTGACCGGGTACGCCCCACCGTCGACCTGGGGGGCGACGTGCTCGATGATCGGGCGGGCGCGCCCTTCGGGGTCCGAAGGCGCTGTACGCCCGTCGGCCTGCATAAGACGACAGTACGCGCGCTGCCCCTCGCGCGCGCAAGAAGTCGCAGCAAGTGACCAGGAAATTCACCGGGAAACCGTCAGTCGTGAAGGGCGGCGGGCCTTCGTCACGCCGCGAAGTCCGGACGAGTTGGGATGACGTTGCGTTTAGCCGGGAATCCGGGCCCGGACGGCCTCGACCGTCCTTCGCACCACCTCTTCGACGGGACCCTCCACGTCCACCTCCGCCGCGTCTGCGGGCGGTTCGAGAGTCTCGAGCTGGCTGGCGAGCAGCTGCGCCGGCATGTAGTGGCCGCGCCGTTGCGCGAGGCGTGACGCGATGACCGCCTGCGAAGCGTGCAGGTACACGAACAGGACGCCCGGTTGCTCCCCTACGAGAACACGGCGGTAGGAGTCCTTCAGAGCCGAGCATGCAAGCACGAGGGGCTCGGACTTCGAGCGGTAAGCGTCGATCACCTCGTGGAGCCGCGCGAGCCACGGCGCCCGGTCGGCGTCGTCGAGCGGCCGGCCGCTTCGCATCTTCTCGATGTTCGCCGCGGAGTGGTAACTGTCTCCGTCGGCGAAGTCCCAGCCGAGACGCGTGGCGAGGGCCCTGCCGATCGTGGTCTTGCCGGAACCCGACACGCCCATCAGCACGACGACCGGAGACAGAGGGCGACGCAGGCGGTAGAGCGTCTCCCCCGCCCGACGGACCACGAGCGTCTTTTCGTCTGCGCCGGAGAGATCGATGAGAGCCGGGTCGACGTAGCCGAGGTTGAGGCGTTCGCAGTCGGTGGCGGGTATCGCGGTCGAGAGGCTCACCCCGATGCGCGGGCTCTCGACCCCGCCTGAAAAGGTCCCCATGCCCTTCACGTGGGTGCTGTGCGCCAGGACCGCCAGCGGGTAGGACTCGAAGCTGCTCCACTGCGAGAGGAAGTAGGGCAACACGTGGTAACCGACCTCGAAGATGTAGCGCCCATGGGTCCTGCTCACCACGGAGAGCCCCGGCGAATGAACGACCAGCTCCCCGCCGTCGGCCACGACGGGCTCGAGCTTGTACATGGCCTTCCCGGCGGTCCACAGCTCGTCGTAGATGGGGAGCGCAGATGAGATCACGCGCTCGTACGGGTGATCGAGCCATGTGACGTGCAGCTCGGCCGCCAGGCCCACCGACTCGGACCACGCTTCGAACAGGTCGCCGACGAACAAGCCGGAGATCCCCTCTGTTCCGGTGACGAGCGCGACGAGCGCGACGGGCGTGGTCCGCGTGAGCTTCTGCGCGGCGGCGTCGATGAGCGCGCGCACCGGAGTGCGCTGCACCCCGATCGTGGACATGACCCCGGCGAGTGCTCCGAGCCAGTGCATCACGTTGATCATCTCGGGACCGCTGATGCCTGGGAACAGGTACTTGGCTCCTCCCGAGAAGCCGGCGACCTCGTGAGGCAGGGTCGGGCCCAGGATGACGATGCGGTCCACCCCGGTCGCGGCGCGGTTCACCCGCACCTCCACGTCCCCACCGAGCGACTGGTGCCAGCATTCCCCGGCGATCGCTCGCAGCTGCTCCTCCTGAATCGTCCCGATTCCCGCGAGCGCTCGCGGATCGTCCCATTCGTGGTTCGCGATCGCGAGCGTGTCGGTCGGGACGCCGACCAGCTCCTCCAGATGGTGTGCGGAAAGCGGCGGATGGGTTCCCAACGCCACCAGTGCCTGAACGCTCTTCGCGCGGCCGAGAACCTCGAGCAACGGCGGGACGATCCGCGCCAGCCGTGCCTCTCGGGTGTGATCGGGTACCACGAGGAGCACCCGTTCGCCTGCGACCTCGTCCTCCAGAGCGCGGCACAAGACGTCTCGTATCGAGGAGTCGTCGAGGGCGGAACCCGGTGAAGCAGCGAGCGCTCTGAGGACGGTCATACGCCGCGGGCGGCGGAGAAACCTCCGTCCACTGGGACCACCGCCCCGGTCACGAATGCGCTCGCGTCCGATGCGAGCCAGACCGCCACGCCCACGAGGTCCTCGGGCCGCCCGAAACGCCCCATCGGGGTGCGCGACAGAACCGCCTCGCCGCGAGCGGTGAGAGAGCCGTCCGGCTCGACGAGAAGGGCCCGGTTCTGCTCCGCAAGAAAGAAACCCGGAGCGATCGCGTTCACCCTCACTCCTTCCCCGAATCGACAGCGCGAGGTGGTCGGCGAGCCAGCCGGTGAGATTGTCCACCGCTGCCTTGGCAGCCGAGTAACCGACCAAGCGCGACAACGGCTTCTGCGCCGCCATCGAAGAGATGTTGACGATGCTGCCCTTTCCGTGCTCCGCCATCGCTTCGCCGAAGATCTGGGTCGGGAGGAACGTCCCCATGAGGTTGAGGTCGATCACGGTGCGCACGGCGTCGGGGTCCAGGTCGAAGACGCTTCCGTCGGGGATCACCGTTGCGGCCATCGAGTTCCCGCCCGCCGCGTTCACGAGGACGTCGATACGACCCCACTCGCGTAGAAGGGCCCTGCACGCCTCGCGAAGCTGCCCGCCGTCGAGCACGTCGGCCGTGAGCGCGATCGCATCTTCGCCCTCGGCGCGAATCTCGTTCGCGACCTCGGAGGTCCTCTCGCTGCGACGACCGAGTATCGCGAGCTTCGCACCGCTTCGTGCGAGGCCGCGGGCGATGGCGCCGCCGAGCACCCCCGTGCCACCGGTCACCACGGCGACACGTCCTGAAAGATCGAACGGCGAAGCCGAGCGAGGCTGCTGCGGCACGTTTCATTGTCGCCTAGAAAGAAGACGATGAGCCATCGGTTGCACCTTCCCTCCGGCAGCTCGGCGGGACGCGCCCGCGAGGTCGTGGTCGTCACCCCCCGGTCGGCGGGCTGGGCGTACAGCGGTCTCGTGGTGATCGAGCTCGGACCCGACCAGGGTTGGGAGTCGCAGACGGGGCCCTCCGAGCTCATCGTGCTGCCCTTGGCGGGGTCCTGCACGGTGGAGTGCGAAGGCGAACGATTCGAGCTACGTGGGCGCCGAGACGTCTTCGCGGCTGTGAGCGACTTCGCCTACGTACCGGTCGAGTCCGAGCTTCGGATCCACAGCACCTCGGGCGGCCGCTTCGCCCTGCCGAGCGCGCACGCGAGCCGGAGGCTCGACCCGCGTTACGGATCCGCCGCCGCGGTACCGGTGGAGCTGCGGGGAGCCGGCCAGGCGACGCGCCAGCTGAACAACTTCTGCGACCCCGGCTCGTTCGAGACCGACAAGCTCGTCGCGGTGGAGTGCATCACCCCGGCCGGCAACTGGTCGAGCTGGCCACCGCACAAGCACGACCAACGCCGGGCCGGAGAGGCGATCCTCGAAGAGATCTACTACTTCGAGGTGGCGAAGGCGGCCAGCTCAGGCGAGGCCGTCTACCGAATGGGCGAAGGCTTCGCCGTTCACCGCCTCTACACCGCCGACAAAGAGATCGACCTTTGCGAGGAGGTGCGCCAGGGCGACGTGATCCTCATCCCCCGGGGGTACCACGGGCCTTCCATGACCGCACCCGGCTACCACCTCTACTACCTGAACGTCCTCGCGGGCCCGGGCGAGGAGCGGACGATGGCCTTCTGCGACGACCCCGAGCACCACTGGATAAGAGAGTCGTGGAAAAGCGAGGCGACCGACCCGCGCCTGCCTATGGCTTTTGGCGGCGCAACCACCGGTGGCGGAATGCCATAAGCGGGTCACGGCGGGCCTGGAGAGGACCGTCAGCGCCCCTTTAGGAATCCCGGCGCCCCCGCTCCGCGCCGCGATAATGCGTCGATCGTGACGGCGGCTATCAGGACGAAGCCCGTGACTATGAATTCCCACTGCACCGCGAGCCCGAGCAGGTACATCCCGTTGTAGATGCCTCCTATCACGAGGCCGCCTAGAACGGCATGGGACATCCTGCCCCTGCCTCCGAAAAGCGACGTTCCGCCGATCACCGCCGCCGCGACGGCGTACAGCACGTACTGGCCGCCGGGGAAATTGTTCGACATGCCGCCGAGGTACGAGGCGTAGAGGATGCCGGCGATGGCCGCAGTGACGAGGCAGAGCGCGAAGGCCACTGTGCGGATCATTGCGACGTTGATCCCCGCGCGGCGTGCCGCCTCCGGGTTGCCTCCTATCGCGTACACGTAGCGGCCGTAGCGCGTGCGACTCAACAGGAACGTCCAGCAAGCGAGCAGCCCGAACACGATGAAGATCACGTAGGGAACTCCTTCGAGCGTCCCCACGGCGGCACGATTGAGGTTGCAGATTGCCACGACCACGATGCCGATAGCGGCCATCAAGCCGATCTTGATCAGCGTGAGACTCAGAGGTGGCGCCACGAGACCACTGCGCCGCCTTCTCGTGTCGCGGAACAGGAGTCCCAAGCCCATCACTCCGACGACGGCGATCATCACGATCCAGCCGACCAGTGGGCTGACCGTGCCCCACATGAGGTCGTGGATCGCCCGCAAGTTCACAGATAGGCCGTTGAGACTCGGATACCCGGAGAACGGGCCGAACGCCAGCACAATGAGCATGACCCCGTTGCCGATGAGGTACCCCGCCAGGGTCACGATGAACGACGGCACCCGAAGACGCGTGACGATCGTGCCCTGGAGCGCGCCGACCAGCCCCATGGCCAGGAGAGCGACGATGATCGCCGGGATCCACGGCCAGTTCGTCGTCCTCGGTTGGACGAGCTGCACCGCGATCACCCCGCCGACCGCACCCCAGTAACCGATCGACAGGTCGATCTCGCCGAGCAGCAGGGCGAAGATCTCGGCCATGGCCAGGACCATGAACACAGCGCTCTGTTGGAAGAGGTTGACGATGTTGCCCGCTGTGAGGAAGACGTGGTGGGGGCTTATGGCCTGGAAGACGACGACGATCGCGATGAGCGCGAGGATCACGGGAAGCATTCCGCTGTCCCCGCCCTTGATGCGGAGTCGCTGGGCCCGCACGTAGTCTCCGAGAGTCTGCGCGACGATCTCAGGCGGGACCAGGGGGACCGCCGCTGCGGGCGCCGCCGTCGGGTCGATCAGAGCCTCTGGGGTAGTCGTCTCGTCCGGTGCGGATGAGGCTGCGGTGAGACTGGAGCCGCGGCCGGCGGCCTCGGAATCAGAGGGCGGCATCTTTGACTGGTCCATTTCCACTCACGTGACTCCCGCGTAACCCCGCACCCGTAAGTCCGAGGCCCCCGGTGGTCATGTACTCGACGACGGTCTGGCGGTCCAATGCCGAAGCCTCGTCCTCCGCGACCATCCGCCCCAGGTGCAAGATCGCTATCCGGTCTGCCACCGCGAACACGTCATTCAGATTGTGGGAGATCACAAGCACCGCGAGTCCTCGGTCCCTCAGGCGCCCGATCAGTTCGAGCACCTGTATCGTCTGGGTCACACCCAGCGCCGCGGTCGGCTCGTCCATGATGACGAGCTTGGAGTTCCACATGACGGCCTTCGCTACCGCCACCGACTGGCGCTGGCCGCCGGACAGCGACCCCACCGGCTGGCGGATCGATCGCACCGTCGTGACTCGAAGCCCGGCGAGTGTCTCGGCGGCGGCCCGCTCCATGTCGTTTTCGTCGAGCAACCGGTGCCGCAGGCGCTCACGCCCGAGGAACATGTTCTGGACGATGTCCAGGTTGTCCGCCAGAGCGAGGTCCTGGTACACGGTCTCGATGCCAAGGGCCGCTGAGTCGTGAGCGTTACGGATGCGAACGGGCCTACCTTCGAAGTAGATGTCGCCACGGTCGGGTTCGTACGTACCCGAGACGCACTTCACGAGCGAGGACTTGCCGGCACCGTTGTCACCGACCAGAGCGGTCACGGCCCCTGCCGGCAGGTCGAGATTCACGTCGGTGAGCGCCTGCACGGCGCCGAAGCTCTTGTAGAGCCCCCGCACCTTCAGAAGAGGCTCGACCCCGGTCGACTCTGCCATCACCAAACCCCCGGACTGAACACTAGGGCACGACGAGGCCCAACACGGGGCCGCCGCCGCACGAGCGGCGGCGGCCTGGTGTGTCAGGTTGAGAGACGGATCACGGGGTGATCCCGGCTGTGCTGCAGACGCTCGCGCCCACCGCCGTGCACAAGGCGGACGCCGAGATGAACTGGTCCTTGACCACCGTCGAATTCATGTTGGACGTCGTCACCCACTCAGGAGTGAGCAGCGATGCCGGCTGGGTCGATCCGGCAGTCCCGCTCGGCGGTGAAGTCGTCGAGTTCACCAGCGCGCTCGGCGGGGTCTTACCCGCACGCAGGATCGTCGCCAGGGCCACCGCGTCCTGGGCCTCTTCGTAGACCGGCTTGTAGACCGAACCGCACTGATAGCCCTGGAGTATCCACTCCATGCCCTGAAGGGTCGCGTCCTGGCCCGTGGTCGGAACCTTCTTCGGCCCCACACCGGCGTTCTTCAGGTCGCCGATCACCGCGTTGGCAAGCCCGTCGTTCGCCTCGACCGTGGCGTTTATGTTCTTGTGGGCGGTGTACTGCTGCTGGAAGATCGTCGCACCTGTTGCGTTGACCCACCCCGGCGTGATCTGGTCACCGACGAGCGTGTAGCCCTTGCTGCTGTTCGTCAGGCCCGCGGTCAACGGGGTCTTCTGCTGGCCCCAGATCACCGAGTTGTACCCCTGGGCGAACGAAACGGCGTTCGGGTCGGTGTCCTCACCACCGTCGAGCTCGAAAACCTGCGGGGAAGAGACGCCCCACGAGGAGACGCAGTCCTCGAATCCCTGGCCGATGAGCTGACCGACCTTGAAGTTGTTGAAGCTGACGTAATACGTCTTGGTCCCGGTGAAGGTCGCCCTGTCGTAGCTGACGACGGTGACCCCGTGCGACTGCGCGTACGACTGGATCTCGGATCCCACCGTCGAGTCGATGGGGTCGAACACAAGTACCTTCGCCCCTTCTGTTATGTCGGACTGGGCATCGGCGAGCTCGGTCGCGTCGACACCGAGCGCGTTGTCGATCTTGTAGTCCGAGGAGCTATAGCCGGCGAGCTGGAATGCCTTGGTCAGATAGGGAGCGTCGAAGTTGACGTAACGGGTCGAGGACGTCTCGTCGGGCAGTATCACGCCAACGAGGCCGCTTCCGGCGGAAGTGAGGCTCTTGAGCTTCGACATCTCCGAGAAATTCACGTTGAACGCCGTGGTGTTGAGGTTCGAGGGGACGGTGGCCGAGGATGCCGACGGGCCGCTCGAGGTCGATTTGCTGCTGCTACATGCCGCTGCAAGCCCAGCCAGTGAGAGCAAAGCGACTGCGAGTCCCAACGGCCGCGCTCTGCCCAGGTTCCGAAATTTCTGCATATTTGTGACCCTCCCTGGTCAGCAGCCCCTTGGTCTGCGTTCCCTCACGTTCGCAGAAATGAAAGATATCCGTAACATGAGGCCGAGTCCATAGCCGAAGCGGGACCGCCACCCTGAAGCCGATTCACCTGCCCGTGTGGAGCGAGCTCATCCGATCGACACCGTTGCGCGAACGGGAAGGTGATCCGAACCGGCGATCGGTACGACCTCGCCAGTCGCCTCGACCCCATTGCCGATCAGTATGTGATCGGGCTGGGCGAACGGTGACCAGGCGGGCCAGGTCCGCCCGCGCACGACGCGTCTCATGTGTGGGAACGCTGCGGACACTGCTGGACCCGGCAGGTTCATGTCGCCGGCGAGAACCGCCGGCATGCCGGCATGCTCCGCACGTCGCGCGACCTTGCGCCGAAGCCTGACGAGTTGTCCCAGTGAGCCGTGACGCAGATGGGAGAGGTGAAGGCCGACGACGAGGATCGTCCGAGCCTCGGCTCCCCTCGTCGCGTCGACTCCCGAGCGGCTCGTGTCTATCTCGATCGCGATCGCTGCCCGGTGCGTCGGATCTCTCGCCGACTGACCGAGCTCCCAGGTCTCCGCTTTCACGACGGCAACATCGTTGCGCCAGAGAATCGCGACGCCGATCTCGCCGCGCTCCTTGACGACATAACGCTGGTCCCTGCGCCGGCCAACTGGGCCGAGTGTTCTAGGGAATCCCTCGTCATCCGGTCCGTGACCGGCGGGCGAGGCCGGTCCGAACCGCCGAGGGGCGGAACGAGGTCTGGCCCCCGTAACGCGATCGACGCGTGTCCCGTGGGGCGAACCGTCGAAGAGAGGGGGTCCCCATCGCGAACCCACGTTCGGCGGGGCACTGAACATCGCCGCTCGTGCGATCCGTTGTTCCTCCACGCGGTACTCGAGAGCATCGCCGACTTCGGCGGTGAGCCACTTGCCCTTCTCAGATCTCCATGTCTCCTGGAGGACGAGAATGTCGGCGTCCAGTTTCCGGCATCCGGCGACGACGTCGAAGGGCCTCCCCCAGCCGTCCACGCCGCTGTGGACGTTCCAGCTGGCGATCACGAGGGCGGGCACCGGAGGCGGAGCATAGGGTTTGATCGGAGGTCA
Source organism: uncultured Acidimicrobiaceae bacterium (assembly GCA_963737015.1). Classification (GTDB taxonomy): domain Bacteria; phylum Actinomycetota; class Acidimicrobiia; order Acidimicrobiales; family UBA8190; genus CAVTQZ01. Next base: position 1,573,223 of record CAVTQZ010000001.1, read on the forward strand.
CCGGTGCCCGAAGCGGACGTAAACGGATTGCGACTCGTGTACGAGATCCATGGTTCGGGTGAACCGGTCGTCTTCGTCTGCGGCACCGGCCAGAACGCTTCTTCGTGGAGCCTGGTTCATGCACCGTCCTTCACCGACGCGGGATACAGCGTCGTCACCTTCGACAACCGAGGTATGCCGCCGTCCGATTGCCCGCAGGGTCCGTACACGGTGCAACAGATGGCGGGTGATCTGGCCGGCCTCATCGAGGAACTCGGAATCTCAGGCTGCCGGGTCGTCGGTTACTCGCTCGGCGCCTTCGTCACCCAGGAGCTCGCGCTCGAGCGTCCCGATCTCGTAGGGGCGGCGGTGATGATGGGAACCTTCGGCCGAAAGGACGCATTCAGGCGCGCGTTGATGAAGTCCTGGGTCGAGCTCGACGAGAGCGGCGTCGAGCTTCCGCATTTCTACGACGTGGTCTCGAGCTCGTTCTCGTTGCTGTCGCCGCAGTTCCTCAACGACGAGGAGGCCGTCACCGCTTACATCGAAGGCAGCATGGCGATGCCCATGTGGTCCGGGCCGGGAAAGCTCGGCCAACACCAAGCCGATCTCGCGTATGACGACAGACTCGACGCGCTCGGACGCATCCGCGTCCCGTCTCTCGTGATCGGGTTCGAGCTCGACACGGTCACTCCCGCCTACCTCGGGCATGAGGTGGCTATGGCCATACCGGGCGCGGGTTACGTCGAGGTCGAAGGTGCCGGGCACGCTGGGGCCTTCGAGAAGGCAGGCGAGGTCAACTCCGCGATCTTCGAGTTTTTCGCCAAGCACTGAAACGGGGCAGCGCGGCGGCTAAACGACTTCCTCTCTCGCCTCGCTCTGCGGGATCACATAGGTGTGTTCGGAGGTTTCGGTCCTCCCGAGCATCACCACGAGCGTATCGGTGACGGAACCCTCGTCCCAGCGTCTCGGGAAGGACCGTTGCTCCTCCACGAGCTCGGTGGTCTGCGCGAGCCAGCTCTCGAGAGCCGCGCGCCTGATCGACGTGCTCACTTGCACCTCCTCATCGAATCCTGGCTGTGGCACCGTGCCGTGAGCCGGCTGCCGGACCGTCGTAGGGCCAGGTCCCTCGGGTCGCTCTGGATGAGACGAAAAACATGATAGCGCCGGTCGAGTGTCCTCCGGTCCGCCGCGGATCGGCAGGGCCGATATCCCGGTGGTAGACCACGAACATGTCGGGTGTCGACAGCAGGCACTTCGACGAATCCGCTCATCCGCCACGCTTGGAGGAGGTGGCAGCAGGCGTCTTCGCCTACATCCAACCCCCTGGCGGGTGGTGGGTGAACAACACCGGGTTCGTTGCGGGAGCGGACAACGTCCTCGCCGTCGATACGTGCTCCACGGAGAAGCGAACTCGCGCATTCATAGGTGCCATCGAACACGCGGCGGGCCTCGTGCCGAAGACACTGCTTAACACGCACAACCACGGCGACCACACGAATGGCAATTGTCTTCTTCCGTTCGCGACGATCGTGGGTCATCCGCTTTGCCGCCAGGAGATGCTCAATTCGGGGATCGTGCGTCCCGAGGGGATCTTCGAGCCGGTCGAGTGGGGTGATCTCGTGCTTGCTCCTCCGTTCGTCACATTCGAGCACCACCTCGACATCTACATAGGGGACCTGCGCGTGGAGCTTCGCCACATCGGGACGGCGGCCCACACCACGAACGACGTCGTGGCGTGGGTACCCGAGCGGCGCGTGCTGTTCACCGGCGACCTCGTGTTCAACGGAGGCACACCGTTCGTCCTGATGGGATCGGTGTCAGGCTCCTTGACCGCCCTCGACAGGATCATGGAGTTCGACGCCGAGGTCATCGTGCCAGGGCACGGCGACGTCTGCGCCCCGAAGGACATCGACGTGGTCGGCGAGTACCTGCGTTTCCTCCAGGACACCGCCGACAAAGCGCGCAGAGCGGGCCTGAGTCCGTTGGAAGCTGCTCTGGAGACCGATCTCGCCGCGACGGGCTACGGCCACTTGTTGGAGCCGGAGCGACTTGCCGGCAACCTCCATCGCGCCTTCGCGGAATGCGCGGGTGCCAGACCGGGAGAGCCGATCGACGTCGTGAGCGCCCTCACGGACATGGTCGCCTACAACGGCGGATTGCCGCTGCGGTGCCACGCTTGACCTGAAAGACGCCCTCGATCGGGCCGCCTGTCAGTTCAGCCCTCTCGAGCCCATCGCTCCTTCGAGGAGCTCAACTGCACTCCCGCGGCGTTCATCTGTTCGAGGGCGGTTCGTGTCGTGTCCTCGCGCACCCCGGCCACGAGATCGGTAAAGAGGAGGGTTGAAAGACCAGCCTCCGTCGCGTCGATGGCGGTTGCACGCACGCAGTAATCGGTTGCGATGCCCGCAACGTCCACAGATGCGATCTCGTTCTCGAGCAACCATTCCAGGAGACCGGTCTCGTCGTCGTCGTTCGACATTCCCTGAAATCCCGAATACGCGGCCTCGTAGCGGCCCTTTCTGAATTCTGCGTCCGCGAACCTGCCGACCGCACTTCGCAACGCGGGGTGATACTCGGCGCCGACGGTGCCGGCTATGCAGTGGTCGGGCCACGAGTCGACGAAATCCGGGACCGCGTCCTTCCCCATCGCTGAGGCGAAGTGCCGGCCAGGTTCGATGTGCCAGTCGCGGGTCGCCGCGATGGCTTCGTACTGCTCAGCCCGAGACTCGAGGTAGGCCGCTATGTCCTTCGCCACCTGCGCGCCACCTGGCACGGCCAGCGAACCGCCCTCGCAGAAGTCGTTCTGCACGTCGACGATGAGAAGGGCTGTTCCGCGCCCACCGGAGTCCACGGCGACAACCGTCCTTTCGCGCCCGCGGTCCCCGGGCCTCTAATTCAGCGCCTTCACGACGCTGGAGATCCCTTGACCCCATGCCGCCTGCTGAGAGAGCGGGAGGTAGGCGGTCCCGTCCTTGGTGTGGTCGTCCACCGGCACGGCGGTGAAGCGCTCGTGGCCGCTTCTGTCGATGAAGAAGACGATGGAAGTGTGGATCACATCCGCCTCGGGGCTCGGCGCGTCGACGTATATGCCGTAGTTCTTCCACACGCTTTGGAGTGACGGAACCGGACCCGTGAAGAAGTGCCATGTGGAGATGCTCTGAAGGCCCTGTTCGTTCGAATACGAAGCCATGTCGACCGTGGCGGTGTGGTAACGGTTCACGTTGACAGCGACGAAGTCGGTTCCGTCACTCTGCGCGCCGAGGTCCCTGTAGGCGTCGACGAACTCCTTCGACACGATCGGACAGATGTCCGTGCAATGCGGATCCATGAACTCGAGGACGACCGTGTGACCCAGAAAGCCCGACAGGGACATCGTCCGGCCGTTCTGGTCGACAAGCGTGAAATTGGGGGCTGCCTGGCTCGGAACCGGCGCGAGCTGCAACAGGTTCGCCGTTTCCGTCGAGACGCCTCGGGGGATCCCTGAGACCCGCAGGGTGGCGACCGGCGACGATCCGACGAGGGACATCGTGACGAGCACGAGCGCGCCCACCACGCCGAGACATAGTACGAGGAGCTGCCAGACCCGCGGTCTGAGCCGTCGAACCTTTCTGCGAAGGAGCTCACCCGGAGGCTCGCGTCCTGGCTCGGCGGGGCGGGATCGCTCGACGAGGGTTTCCGGCACGCGACATCGACTCTACCTGTGGGCCCCCGAGAGCTCCCTCGGGGCGGGACGCGAGCCGTCCCGGCGCCCTGGCGTCACCCTGAGCCCGTCGGTCTCGGCCCGAAGGCTTCTGCGAGTGCTTCGTGAAGGGTCTTCGAATCGAGCTGCCCGATGTGTCGGCCGAGGACCTTGCCCTTTGCGGAGATGAAGACCGTCGTCGGAAGCCCGTAGAGCCGGTAAGCAGTCGCCGTGTTCTCCTGCGGATCGAAAACCGTCGGGTAGGTGACGTGGACCTTGGCCAGGAACGATATCGCCGCGCTGCTCGAATCACCGCTGTCGACGCCGAGGAACCGGACCGTGCCGCGCTCTGATCGGTAGGCGCTTTCGAGCAGCGGCATCTCCGTGGTGCACGGAGAGCACCACGACGCCCAGAAGTTCAGCACCAGTCCGCGTCCTGTGAACTCCGACGATGAGACCTTCTGCGAGGGATCGACGAGGCTCGGAAGCACGAAGTGAGGAGCCGGAGCGTTGGAACGGTCCACCAGAATCGCGCCGCCACTTCCCCCCGAGGTCCCGACGGCTGCGAATATGCCTGCCCCGCCGAACACGACCACCACTACGACCAGAGCGATGACGACCTTTCGCCTTGTCGGGGTGTACCAGCTCACTGTCGCGGGAGTCGGGGACCGCTATAGGCGACGCGGCTCTGGAGCCTGTGGCCCACCACCTCCTCCGCGACCGCACTCGCTTCGAGCAGACGAGCGATGTCGATCCCACTTCGCACACCGAGATCGTCGAGCAGCGCCACGAGGTCCTCCGTGGAGACGTTGCCTGCCGCTCCTTCGGCGAACGGCGACCCTCCGAGACCACCGACCGACGTGTCGAAGCGTGAGACGCCTCTCTCCATCGCCGCGTAGCAGTTGAGCAGTCCTGTCCCTCTCGTCTCGTGCATGTGCAGCCCGAGATCGATATCCGGCAAGCCCCGTACGGCGTCGAGGACGGCCGACAACACGCGCGGGGTCGCCATTCCCGTCGTGTCGGCGAGCGTGAGGGCGGAGACACCGACATCGCGAAGGCATCGCCCCAGGGCTGCCACCTCCTCGGGCGATACGTCGCCTTCGTAGGGCGAGCCGAACGCGCACGAGATCACAGCGTCGACGCGGGTCCCCTCGCGCGAGGCGATCTCACATATCTGCTGGATCTGCTTCACCGAATCCTCGATGGTCATCTTCACGTTCCGCTGGTTGTACTCGGGTGACGCCGCGACGGTCGCCGTGAGCTCGTCGACGCCCGCTTCGAGGGCACGCTGCGCGCCCACGAGGTTCGGCACGAGGGCCGCCACGACCACGTCCGGCGGGCGTGAGATGGAGCCGAGCACAGCTTGCGGATCGGCCATCGCAGGCACGGCTCTCGGAGAGACGAAGCTCACCGCCTCGATGCGCCTCACACCCGCGTCGAGCAACGCCTGAACCAGCCGTGCACGTGCCTGCGGGCTTACGGCTCGTTCGGATTGCAAGCCATCGCGCGGCCCCACCTCCCTGATCACCACGCTGCCGGGAAGGGTCTTAGCGGGTGTTGCGAACGTGCTCATCTCAGGCCTGCTTCGGCGATGCTCCTCACGAGCTCGTCCAGAGCAGACGGGTCAGAGAGCGCACCCGCCGACGCGGCCTGTTCCGGCGCCGCACCGAGGAGGATCTTCCTCACGGGGACCTCGAGCTTCTTGCCGTTGATCGTCCGGGGCAACGCCCGCAACGAAATGATCCGGTCGGGGACGTGCCTCGGAGACAGCCGGTCACGGAGCGCTGCGCGGATCTCGCGCTCTTGGTCATCACTGAGCCCCCCAGAGGCAGCGGCCGCTGCGGGTACCACGAACAAGACCAGCTCGCCCGCACGACCGAGCTCGGTCGTATCCACGACCAACGCGTCCGCCACCTCCGGCAAGGACTCCACGATCCGGTAGAACTCGGCCGTACCCATCCGGACCCCCGCTCGGTTGAGCGTGGCGTCGGAGCGTCCATAGACGACGGCGCTGCCCCTCGAGGTGATCTTCACCCAGTCACCGTGGCGCCATACTCCGGGGAAGTACGCGAAATAGGCATCGTGCAATCGCGTACCGTCATCGCCCCACAGCGCAACCGGCATGGAGGGCATCGCCTCGGTGACCACGAGCTCGCCGACCTCTTCGAGCACCGGCCTCCCCTCCTCGTCGTAGGCCTCGACCTTCGCCCCGAGCGCTCGGCACTGCAACTCGCCGGATCGGACCTCCAGCCACGGACACGAGGCCAGGAACGCGGTGCACACGTCTGTGCCGCCCGATACGGAACCGACAAGCACGTCGTCTGCTATCTCGCGTGCCGCCCAGACGAAGCCCTCAGGCGAAAGTGGCGCTCCAGTGGAGCCGACGCTGTGCACCTTCAGCTCTCCGAGTGAACGCGGTGAGCACCCCGCCCTGCGACAGGCCTCGATGTACGGCGCGCTGGTCCCGAAGTACGTGATCGCGACTTCCCTCGCCAGACGCCAAAGCGCATTCTCGTCGGGCCACATCGGGTCCCCGTCGTAACAGACGACCGTGGTACCGAGAAGGAGGCCGCCGATGAGGAAGTTCCACATCATCCAGCCCGTCGTCGTGAACCAGAAGAAGCGGTCGTCCGCCTTCAGGTCGCTGTGGAGGAAGAGAGCCTTCAGGTGCTCTAAGACGATCCCACCGTGGCCGTGCACGATCGGCTTCGGCAAACCTGTCGTCCCCGACGAGTAGAGGATCCACAAAGGGTGGGAGAAGTCGACCTCCACCGGAACCAGTGGCTCGGAGGTGACGAGAAGCTCGTCCCATCCGATGCGCCGGCCGCGTCCGTCCTTCGCAATCTCTTTGTGGCCCCAAACGTCGGCGCCGCGAGGGACGATGACCGTGCAGAGGAGGGAGGGTAGGGCGGACTCGAGGTCTGCGACCTTCTCCGTTATGTCGTGGCGCCGGCCGCGGAAGCTGTAGCCGCTCGCGGCGACAAGAACCTTCGGGTCGATCTGCACGAAACGATCGACCATGCTCGGCGCTCCGAATTCCGGCGCACAGCTCGACCACACGGCTCCGAGACTCGCGGTCGCGAGGAACGCCACGATCGCGTGCGCCCCGTTCGGGAGCACAGCTGCGACGCGGTCGCCACGGCCCACGCCGAGGTTGCGAAGTCCGGCGGCTGCCGCAGCGACGAGCCCGGACAACTCTCCGAAAGTGATCTCCTCCCTGCGGCCTTCTTCGTCACAGCAAATGAGCGCAACCCGGTCGGGAGCCTGGCGGAGCACGCGATCGACGTAGTTGAGCCGGCGCCCCGGGAACCACGTCGCGCCCTCGGCCCCGTGCCCCGATTCGACGACCTTTGCGCCGGCAAGCTCGTGTTCGGCCTTTCCCAACTCGAAGTAGTCCCAAAGAGCCGCCCAGAACTCATCGAGCCGCCCCACCGACCAATTCCACAGGTCCGCGTAACCGCTGAAGGTGAGCTCGCGTTCTCTTTCGAGCCAGGACGAGAAAGCACTGAGGTTCGACGAGGAGATACGCGCGACGGACGGCTCCCACAGCACCTCGCCTTCGCCCACGCTCACCTTGTCTCACCACCCAGGCTCTCGGCCGGGTCGATCGGGCTCCACAGAGAGACCCCACCGTCGGCCGCGAGCACCTGGCCGGTCACCCAGTCGAGCTCCAACAACGAGACGATCGCGCGCGCCACCCCGTCGGCGGTCCCCACGCGTCCGAGCGCCGCACGCTCGGCCACCCTCGCCTCGTAACCGGGAAGACGCCTGGTCGACGCGAAGAGCGGCGTGTCGGTCGTGCCGGGGGCCACGGCGTTCACGAGGATCCCGAACGGGCCCAGCTCACGAGCCGCGACACGCACGAGCTCGGCGACCCCCGCCTTGGACACGGAGTAATGACTCATCATCCGGTCGGCGAGGAATCCCGATATCGAAGTGACGGCACAGATCCTGCCGCCGGTCCCCGACGCAACCATGGCCCCGGCCACCTCCCGCAGGCAGAGAAATGTCCCACGCAGGTTGACCGCCATCACGCGATCCCACTCCGCCGACGGCATGTCGACCAACGCGCCGAATCCCCCGACACCGGCGTTCAGAACAGCGATGTCTATCGATCCGAACGCGTGGTGGACAGCGCGCACCGCGTCAGTCACCTGCTCCTCCACCGAGATGTCGCAAGTGATGGAGACGTCGACGCTTTCATGGGCCTCGGCGAGGTCGACTCCGGCCACTCTCGCACCGGCGGCCCCGAGGATGTCCACGACTGCAGCGCCGATGCCGCTCGAGGATCCCGTCACGAGCGCAGATGCGCCTTCGAGCTTCACTCGAGGTCGTGGCCGAGGGCGGCGCCCGGAACGTCGACGAGCGGAACCGCCGGCCCACCGGGCGCCAGGTCGCCTCGGGGTGTGTTGCGTTTCCCGTCGACTTGATCGACACCGTCGACGCTGGCGGGAGTTGCTCGCTCTTTCGGAGACGCAACCTCGGAGGCCAGGCGCTCGCGCAAGGGAATCTCCTTCAGGAACATTGCGAGGATCAACGCGCACACCGAGACAGGGATCACGAGCAGGAACACGGCATGAAGCGAGCGGACGAACGCGTCGTTGATCGCCCCCCGGACGGACGGTGGCAACGTCCGCAACGTCTGCGGGCTCGTGTTGAACGACGAGGAGAGGTTGAGCTTCACGTTCGTGTGAACGAGCCTCGGAAGCCAGTAGCCGAGACGAGAGGTCAGGACCGTACCGAACAACGCCGTACCGAAGGCAGCACCAACGCTTCGAAAGAAACTGACAGCGGAAGTAGCGGTGCCCAGGTCGTCGCGGTGGACCGCATTCTGAACTGCGAGCACGAGGATCTGGAGGACCTGACCCATTCCCAAGCCGAACACCACCATGTAGAGAGAGGTCACGAGATGTGATGTGTGCAGCCCGAGCCGAGAAAAGAGCCAGGCTCCAATGGCCATCAGGACCGTCCCGCAGATAGGGAAGGCCTTGTAACGGCCGAGCTTCGTTACAAGCTGGCCCGAGACGATCGATGCGAAGAGCAACCCTGCCATGAGGGGGAGCAGGAGCAGACCAGACGCTGTCGGCGATACACCGTCTACGAGTTGGAGATAGAGAGGAAGAAAGATCGCTGCACCGAACATGGCGGCCGCCACGAGAACAGTCAGACAGACCGAGATCGCGACGATCGGGTTCGAGAACACGTGGGGAGCGAATATCGGCTCGGTGGCCCTGCGTTCCCACCACACGAAGAAGGCGCTCACCGCGACGCCGCCGAGCGCCAGGCCGAGGATCGTGCCCGACCCCCACGAATAGGTCTGGCCGCCCCAGAGACACACGAGCAGCAGCATGGTGACGGCTGCCGACAAGACCGCTGCTCCGGTGTAGTCGATCGAGCGTGAGCGTCTCGGCAACGGAAGACGAAGCACGACGCTCGTGATCACGAGCGCGAGGATGCCGACGGGGATGTTGATGTAGAAGATCCATCGCCACGAGAGATGGTCGGTGAAAAAGCCGCCCGCCAGCGGTCCCCCGATGCTGGCGAAGGCGAACACCCCACCGAAGTAGCCCTGGTACCGGCCCCGCTCCCGGGGCGTGACGATGTCGCCGATTATCGCCATCGCCAACGCCATCAGTCCTCCACCGCCGAGACCCTGAAGCGCGCGGAAGGCGATCAGTTGGTCCATGCTCCTAGCGAGGCCCGACAGCGCCGATCCGGCGAGGAAGATGACTATTGCGATTTGGAAGATCCGCTTGCGCCCGTAGAGGTCGGAGATCTTGCCGTAGAGCGGCGTCGACAGCGTCGTCGTGAGCAGGTATGCCGCGACCACCCACGAGAGCTTGTCGAGGCCGTGCAGGTCTCCCACGATCGTCGGAAGTGCGGTCGCGACGATCGTCTGGTCGAGCGCGGCGAGCAACATTCCGAGCATGAGACCGCTGAAAACTACGAGCACCTGGCGGTGCGAGAGGCCCGCGTCCGGGTCCTGCACGAGGGCCGCGCCTACGTTCCGCTCAGTTCCGGGCATTGTTTTCTCAGGTTACAGGCGGTCTTCTGGCGCCTTGACTTTGCGCCAATAGATGAGGCAGTCCTCACCGGAGACCGCCTCGGGGACGCGTCCGATCTCGATCCAGCCGAGCTCTTCGTACAACGAACGCGCGGGGTTGGACTCGAAGACGAGGTTGAACTGGATCGCGTCGAAGCCGACCAACGGGGCCCTTATGACGGAGTCCTCGAGCAGATTGCGCCCGATGCCTCGAGCGCGGTGCTCTCGAGCAACCACGTAACCGGCGTTCGCGATGTGGGCGGCCCTGCCGACGAAGTTCGGCTTCAAGTAGTAAGCGCCGACGAGCATCCCTTCCAGTCGCGCTGCGACGGTGAGCGCAACCGGCTCGACCCAGGTGCTCGAGAAACTCTGCTGGGACAGGGGTGGCTCATGGGGGAACCCGTCGCCACGGGCAACGACATCGGCGAAGAGCTCGAAGAGCCGGTCGTGCTCCTCGGAGCGGATCGGTCCGAGGCTGAGCGAACCCCCGTTCCCCAACTCGACCACCCGATCATCCATTGCTCGGTGAGAAGGTCCGGGGTCCGCCATCCTCCGGATCCTCCCAGCGCGCCGCCGGCCTGACCAAGGCGGTAGGTCCGCTGACCCTGGCGCCCGCGTTCATGGATGGGGCCGCAAGGGTGCCTCCGGTCGGCCGTTGCACCTGTTAACGAGGGACCACAAATAGCACCCAAAAAACCACACAGCGTGTAAATTCGTCGCATCAAATCCTCGCAGGGAGTGGAATTGCGTCTCTTCCCTCCCTACGGTGAGGCGGGGTTGTTCCTACACTGTTCTTTTAGGGCGGAAGCAGAGGCTTATGAAGAGGAAGCCTGAAGACGACGATCGGGTGTCCCGAAGCGGGGGCCTTCCCGCCAAGTCCCGCCGCCTCGTACGTTCGCGTCTGGACCGCGACGCCGGCCCGCCCCACGTCTCCCCGCACACCGGGCCCGAACCGGATCCAACCTTGCCGCAGCACAACGAAGCGCCGGAGCCCGAGCGCGCCGATGGACAGGAGTCGGGACCATCCGGCGCGGCAGACCCGGGCCTCAAAGACGACGCCGAAAGAATCGACTGGGCAGCCGCGGGTGCGCAGTGGGGTGACGTGAGCGCCGAATGGGCGAACATCACAGGGGCGGACCTCGGAGATCTCGCAGCCAAAGCGGCGCTCGCACGGCGCGTCGACTCTGTGGTCACCCCGTGCCAGGAGCTCCTCGAAGAGGCACTCGCAGAAGTGGACAGCCGTGCCGGGGCGGTCTACTCCGTCGATGGCCCGGGGCAGGTGAGCGTCGTAGCATCCGCCGGGATCGCCGAAGCCACCGATCTCCCGGAGCTCGAGCGCGTGGCCCTGCGAGGTGTCGAAGCGAATCGCCCGCTGATCGCTAATAGAGCAGAGGGCGGTTCTGCGCCGGACACGCAGAAGGTTGTGGCAGTCCCGTGCACCATTCAGGGCGACATATCTGCGGTGCTCGTACTCATGACCGATGCCGACCACGCCTCGCCTGTGGTTCAGCGCCTGGAGAGTGGTGGCCTAGTGCGCGCGGTTGCGCTCGCCGCTGACCGCGCACGCATCCACTTCACGCTCGAACGCCGGATGGTGGAGGCGGACGCGGTGAAGCGACAACTCGAGGCCTATGCCGTCGACCTTCGCTCGGTGTTTCTCTCCGAGCGCGCACGGTCCGAAGAGCTGGGTTCCGCCCTCGTCGAGCTCGAGGAGACCTACGAGGCGACGGTACGGGGTCTCGCCATCGCGGTGGAGGCGAAAGACGAGTACACCGGCGGCCACCTTTTCCGAGTGAGCCGTTACGGCATGACGGTGACGGCGATCGTCGCACCCGCCCACCGCGACGATCCTCAGTTCGAGTACGGATTCCTCTTGCACGACGTCGGGAAGCTGGCGGTGCCCGACGCCGTGCTCATCAAGGACGGTGCGCTCACCGACGATGAGTGGGAGCAGATAAGGGCGCATCCCGCCTCGGGCCGGACGATTCTCGAGCGCATCCCCTTCCTCAAAGGCGCGAGCGAGATCGTCTACTGCCACCACGAGCGCTGGGACGGAAAGGGTTTCCCGCAGGGACTCGCCGGCGAGGAGATACCGCTCGGTGCCCGCATCTTCCCGATCGCGGACGCGTTCGACGCAATGACCACTTCACGCCCCTACCGCGAGGCGATGCCCCTCGACGCCGCGAGGGCCGAGCTCGTGCGCGGAGCGGGTACGCAGTTCTGGCCCGACGCGGTCGACGCGTTCATGGCAATCCCCTCAGAGGTACTGGAAGAGATCCGCAGAGGAACCCTGGGGGCCTCGGGCTGGTGACCCCCGGCGAGATCGCCGAGCGTTCGAAGCATCCATTTCGCCAGGCGCCGCATTCGGTGGCGTCCATGACTTGGGACGACGCGCAGGTCGGCCTCGCGCGAAGGCGCCGCTCCCTGCGAATCGTCATCGGCGCGCTCTCTGCGTTGGTGCTGCTCGTGGCGGCACTGGGCGCCTGGCAGGTGCTCGCGGCTCGCTCCTCGCAGCGCGCTCAGATCGTGAAGGGTGAGCTCACGGCGGCGCAGCTGGCGGGCAAGACCGTATCCAACGCTGTGTCGAGCCGGCTCCAACTCCTGGAGAACCTTGCCAGCCAGCCCGGGACGGCGTCGTTCGTCGTCCAGAGCACGTCCCAGAGCCTCCAGCCCGTCCTGGCAGAACTCTTGCAGCTGTATCCGCAGTTCTCGGGCTTGGCCATCGTGAACGGGACGGGCACCCTTCTGGCGCAGGCGCCTGCGCAGGGGTCTACCGCAGCGGTGAACAACGTCCGCCAACAGTCCTTCCAAGCCGTGGCGAGAAACGGGCGTGGATATGTGTCTGAGGCTTTCGCAAAGCCCTCGGGTGGCCTCGCTGTCATGTTCAGCGTCCCGGTCCACAACGCGTCGGGTGCGCTCGTCGGACTCATCGAGGCCACCGTGCCGGTCTCGCAGTTGTCGTCCTCGCTCGGCGGGACACATCTGAGCAGTGGAGCGACCATCGTCCTGGTCGACCGCGCAGGCCATGTGCTCACGGGCCCGGCCGCCACCACGTCCGTCTCGTACAGGACGAACAGCGCGGTCGCCAGCTCGCTCGTGGGCCAGAGTGGAACCGGCACTGAGGCGGTCCCCGGGTTCTCGGGAAGTCGGCTCGTTGCCTTTGCTCCCGTGAACAGCCTCGGTTGGGGCGTCATCGTCGAGAATTCGCAGGCCGCGCTCAGTGGTCCGGTCACCGCGATGACCGAACGGCTGGTCGCCATCGGGGCAGCTGTCGTGCTGTTCTCCGTCGGAACGGCGCTCGTGCTGTGGCTCCTGCTCCGTCAGCTCGGGCGTCGAGCGCGACGAGGTGACCGCCATCTTCGCGAGCGTCGGTGAAGGTGTTGCGACCGTGGACGCCGACGGCCGCGTCCTGAAGGTCAACCCCGCTCTCGAGGACCTCTGTGGCCAGAGCGCCTCGAACCTGCAGGACAAGCCCTGGTCCCAGGCGTTCATGATCTACGACACGCGAGGAAACACCGTCTCGTGGGACGAATCCGTAGTCGCACGGGCCATCCAGACCCGGCGGGTCGTCGTGTCGGAGGGCTTCTCACTCAGCCTCCAGACGACAGACGGCCGGCGCGTTCCCGTGGCGGTGACCGCGTCGCCTCTGTTCATCAACCGCTTGGTTCCTTCCGGCGCGGTCGTCGTCGTACGAGATGTGTCGCACGAGCGCGAGGTCGACCGGCTCAAGTCGTCACTCGTCTCCACCGTCTCGCACGAGCTCCGGACCCCACTCACGCTGATACAGGGCTTCTCCGAGCTGCTTCTCACGAGACCCGATGTCGACTCGACCAAGTCACAGGCGGCCTTGACGCAGATCCACGCGTCCTCCCAGAGGTTGGGCCGTCTCATAGACGACCTCTTGTCCGTTTCCCGGATCGAGTCGGGACGCCTGAGCGTCGACGCGAGGCCCCTCGACATCTCGGATCTGGTGAACGAGGTCGTGACGAGCTTCGACGTCGAGAGCAACCACAGCTTCGCCACCGAGGTGCCCGGCGACCTCGCCACCGTCGAGGCCGATCGCGACAAGACGCTCCAGGTGCTCACGAACCTCGTCTCCAACGCGGTCAAGTACTCCCCTCCCGGATCGGAGATAAGGATCTCGGTGCGCGAGAACGGCAACCATCTGGAAGTGGAGGTCGCCGATCAGGGCATAGGGATGACCGCCGAAGAGGCAGGGGGCGTCTTCGAGAAGTTCTCGCGGTCGGAACGTCCCGAGGTACGAAACGTCGGGGGGACGGGCCTCGGCCTCTACATAACGAAGAGCCTCGTGGAGCTGCAAGGTGGACAGCTGTGGGTGAGAAGCGAGCGGGGATACGGAAGCACTTTCACCTTCACCCTGCCTCGCGAGCCGACCGCGCCGCCGGTGCCGATGCGCAGCCCTGCAACGGGCACCGGCTCGGCGCCCGAAACAGAGCCCGCTCCTGCGTCGACCACCGCTTCAGCGCCTTCTGGGTACACCGAGTTCGGCGGACGAGGTGTCGCACCGCCCAACGGGATCGGCGAGGATGAAGACGGGGGGAAGGGCCGGGAGGGCGTGACGGAAGGGACCCCCGAGATAACGCAAGCGGGCGAAGCGACCCGAACGAGTGGAGGTGCCCGGCCGTGATCGAGAAGGAGGAGAGGAACGAGGCGCGATGCGGACCTTGCTGATCGTCGACGACGAAGACGGTGTGCGCTCGTTGGTACGGATGACCCTCGAGAGCGAGAACTATCAAATACTCGAAGCCACGACGGGCACCGAGGCCTTGGACCTCGTGCGCAGGCACCATCCGGGTCTCGTCCTTCTCGACGTGATGTTGCCGGACTCCTCGGGGATCGACATCTGCCGCACGCTCAAAGCCGACCCTCAGACTGCGTCCACGACCGTCATCATGCTCACCGCCAAGGCACAGACCGCCGACCTCGAGGAGGCCGAGGAGGCGGGAGCCGACGGCTACTTCACAAAGCCCTTCTCACCCGTCGCGCTGATGCAGCGCGTCGAAAGGATCTTCGGGGCGGCGATCTGAACATGGCGCGAGCCAAGCGCGTCCTGATGGTCGACGACGAACCGGGGATCGGCGGCCTCGTGTCCATGTGCCTCGACCCTCTCGGCGTCGAGGTGGTGATGGCGAACGGCCTCGACGAGGCGCTCCAGGCCGCCAGGGCCGAGGAGGTGGGGCTCGTGCTGCTCGATCTCGCACTCGGGAAGGAGGACGGCGTCGATATCCTCCCGCACCTGCGTTCTGATCCTTCACTTCAAGGTGTACCGGTCATCGCATTCAGCGCGCACGACTCGCGCAGGGTCGAGGCGCTCGAGCACGGCGCGGATTCGTTCATCGGCAGACCTTTCAACTCGGCGGAGCTACAGGAGACCGTCAAGCGCTACCTCGTTGCCTGAGCGAAAACGAGCGCGCGTCCGCGGGCTCGTGCTCACACCGGGAGCGAGCGCGGGACGCGACCAGAGCGCCCTCGTGGCCATCGACGAATCGGTGTCGGCGAAGGGCATCCGGGTCGAGCGGATCGACTTCCCGTACCGCATGGCCGGGCGGCGCGCTCCCGACCGCCCGCCGGTCCTCATCGGCACCGTTGTGGACGCGGCCAGTTCATTGGGGGCGGAGCTCGGCGTCCCGACTCGCAAAGTCGCCCTCGGCGGGAGATCGATGGGAGGGCGGATGTGCTCGATGGCGGTGGCGGAGGGTCTCGAAGCCGCAGCGCTTGTCCTGGTGAGTTATCCACTTCACCCACCGGGTCGAGTCGATCGAATGCGGGACGGCCACTTCCCGCAGATACCGGCGCCTTGTCTTTTCGTGTCCGGCACCCGTGACGCCTTCGCCTCGCCCGAGGAGCTCGAGGCCGCTGCCACCGCCATAGCCGGCCCCGTCACACACAAATGGATCGACGGCGGCGACCATGGGCTGCGGGGCAATGACGCGATCGTCGCCGAGACCGTCTGTCGCTGGATCTCGGACCTGTAACCGCCGAAAAAACAGACAGGATGACATGAAGTGTCACGGGGAGCCGACCCTCGAGGCGGGTTCCCGGTCGGCGCACTGAAGACCGCCAGGCGGCTTGCCGATATTCCGGGCCGTGAAGCAACATTTGTGGCTCATGTTGCAAAGGTGGTTTGTGGGGCGCAAGAGATCGCTTTCGCCGATCTTGGCGGCGCTCGCTTCCGGCTTGCTCGCCATACTGGTCCCCGCTGCCGCCGGCCTCGGCGAAGCCCCGGCTTACGCAGGGAGCGTGACCGTCGGCCAAGGTGAGACGCTGAGCTCGATCGCGGCCCGGTACCACACGACCGTCGCAGCTCTCGCTGCCGCAAACGACATCACGAACGCCAACCTCGTCTACTCGGGCGCTGTCCTGAGACTGCCGTCGTCCGGAAGGTCCTCGACCTCGGTCACGGTCGGCCCCGGCGAGACCCTCTCCCAGATCGCGCAGTCCCACGGAACAACCGTGACCGCACTGGCCGCGGCGAACGACATCACGAACCTGAACCTTGTCTATGCGGGTCAGGTGCTCGTGGTGCCCGGGCCGACGTCCTCGCCCTCAGGAGGCGCGACCGGCGCAACCGGCGCGACCGTCATCGTCGGCCCGGGCCAGAGCTTGACCTCGATAGCTGCGCGCTACGGCGTCAGCGTCTCCGAGCTCGCAGCCGCCAACGGCATCACCAACCCGAACCTCGTCTTCGCCGGAGCACACCTGCAGATCCCCTCGCAAAGCATGGCGCTCGCCTCGTATCCGAGCCCCGGGTCAGGCCAGGAAAGCCTGCCGGCGCAGCTCGTCACGCACCCGAGCCGTCTCGCCCTGCGTGGCGATTTCGTATCGTCGGCGCGGGCTTACGGATTACCCGCGAGCCTGCTCGAGGCGTTGTGTTGGTGGGAGTCAGGATGGCAGCAGAGCGTCGTCTCCTCGACCGGCGCGATCGGGGTGTGCCAGATAGAGCCGTCGACGGCGAACTTCGTGGACACGGTCCTCTATCCGGGACGAGGCCTCAACATAAACTCGGCGCGGGGCAACATCTCCGTCGCCGCCGCCTACCTCCACAACCTTCTGAGAAACACGAAAGGCAGCCAGGCCCTCGCCCTGGCTGCGTACTACCAGGGGCTCACGTCGGTGGCACAGGTGGGCTTGCTCCCCACCACCCGCAACTACGTGGCAGGCATCCTGGCGTACGCTCGGGTATTCGCCGCTGCCTGACCTGTGATCGCATTGATGTCGACTGCTGACTCGCCCGCCCAGGTTGCACGCGCGGCCTTCCACGCGGTGTCCAACGCGACGCCGACGCTCTCGCCGAGCTCATGACGGCCACGACGGTGGACGACTTCGTGGCGGTCGGAGAGGTCATCGGTTCGCAGGCGATCCGACGTTTCTTCATCGAGACCTTCGCGGCGTTTCCGGACTTCGACATGACGGTGGAGCGGATCGTCGCCGACGACGAAACAGCGGTCGTGCAATGGCACACGACCGGCACCTTCGAAGGTGCACCGTTTCAGGGAATAGAACCGACCGGCAGACGCGTCGAGATTCGAGGCGTCGACGTCATGGAGATCTCCGCTGGCCGCGTGAAGCGCAACACCATCTACTACGACGGTGCTTCGTTCGCTCGCCAGATCGGGATGCTTCCCCGTAGGGGTTCGGGCGCCGACCGTGCTGTCGCCTCGGCCTTCAACGGGCTGACGAAGTTGAGAAAGCGCTTCTCGCAAAGCGGCATCAGGAGCGCACGAACGGACGGGTGAGCCCGGACCACCACTGCGGGGAGTCGCTCGCAGGGAACGACTCGTCGCTCGCTTCGTCGATCTGCTCGTCGAGCTCTTCGAAGTCGTCTTCTCTGGCGTTGTTCGGCTCGGGAGATGCGTGGTCGTCGCTCGGAGACTCGTCCTGCTCACCCTGCTCGCCCATCGAAATCACCTTATCGGCGTGATGCGACGCGAGCTCCTTTTTCCGGCGGCGCCTCTCCCGCCCACTTCCTCACGCGAGAGAAGTACGAGGGACAGAGCTCAGAGCTCCTGACTGCTTCAGCTCCGTGAGCGCAGGCACCGGATCGGGATCGGCGAAGAGGCGGTCATCGGAGAAGTCCACCGGGCGCCCCGTCGGGTCGAGCACCCACCAGGACGCCTCGAGCGCTATCCCGTTCGGGTCGGTGAAGTAGATGGACCGCAGGAAACCGTGGTCGACGACGTCGGTCACCTCACAGTCCGCCCGCTTCAGCCTGTCCCGGAGGTCCATGAGGGCATCCTCATCCGGCAGGTTGAACGACAGGTGGTCGAATTGGATCACGCGTTGGTCCGGGATCCCCGCGGGTTTGGCGAACGCAGGGACACGCGTCTCCGAGTACTCGAAGAAGGCGATCGTGTTCTGCGGGCCGAACTCGAAGAAGTAGTGACGGAACTGCGGGGTCCCGATCGTCGCCACCAGGCGTGCGCCGAGCGCCCCCACATAGAAGCGCACGGTCGCATCCATGTCGTTGGTCACGAGGGCGAGATGGTTCACGCCTCTCCACCTCGGTGCTTCGGGGCCGACACCTGCGGATCCGGATTCCGAGCCGGTCATGGGCCACCTCCTCTTTTCCCTCCCCAGGATACGACCGCCGGACCCCGCAGGACCGGGCGGCGACCAGCCCCTGAGCAGCCACGTTGGGCCGGCAGGCAAACGCAAGTTCGCATCAGGCGGTGCGTTTTCGTCGAAACGGAGCCCACGGGCGCTCCTCCCTCACGAACCTCATAGGGGTGGACGAATGAAAACGTGCCAGGTGCGGCACCCCGTGAACCGAGCCTTACTGCGAAGCATCGGAAACTCCCTCGCGGCGGGGCGCCTGCGGCGCGCCGTCTTGATGGCGGCAGGGGGCCTCCTCGTCGGGCCCTCCCTCGCGCTCGTCGCAGTGGCCACACCCTCTCAGGCTGCAGACGCCCCAGCGGCGACCCACATGGTTCCTGCCGTCCTCGCAGGTCTCCCGCTCGCCACCCTCGCAGGCCCGGCACCGGCGGGCGAGGTCCTGAACATCGGAGTGTCACTCTCGCGGCCCGACACCGCCGGTGAGACCCAGCTCTACGACGAGCTTTACGACCCGTCGAGCCCGATGTACCAACAGTTCCTCACACCTGCGCAGTTCGATCAGGAATTCGGAGTGCCTTCGGTACAGTCACAAGCGGTGAAGAGCTGGCTCACCTCCGGAGGCCTTTCGATAGAGACGACTTCTGCGGCAGGCGACTACTTCACCGCGAGCGGGACGGTCGCCCAGCTCGACAAGCTCTTCAACGTCTCGATAGGCAGCTACACGTTCAAGGGACAGAGGTTCCTCGCGAACAACCTGCCGCCCTCGGTCCCGGTCGATCTTCCCATCGACGCCGTCGTCGGCCTCGACAACGTCCGGCAGTTCAGCCTTTCGTCACTGCTCGGCGGCTCGGGTTCTTCCTCGGGCGCCGAAAAGGCGGTCGGACCGCAGGCGGGTACCGAGGGAGTCCTCACTCCTCAGGACCTTTGGGGCATCTACGACGATCCGGGCGCCTCGGCGCTCACGAACGCCAACGGGACGAGCACGCCGAGCACCCTGGAGAGCTCGCACGTCGACCTCGGCCAGGGCCAGACGATGGGGATCTTCGGTGAAGGCGAGACGGCGAGTGTGGTTGCGCAGCTGCGACTGTTCGAACAGGCCATGGGCTTTCCCAAGGTGGCGGTGCGCACCGTCCAGACCGAGGGCGGACCCGACTCCGCCTACGGCGACAACAGCGGTGCGATCGAGTGGTACCTGGACTCCCAGTCCTCCACCGGCATGTCGCCCGATGTCTCGGGGCTCGACTTCTACTTCGCCAAGTCGCTTTTCGACGCGGACATCTTCGCCGACTTCAACTACTGGGCGAACGACGCGAGCGGTCCGCGCCAGATGAACGCGAGCTTCGGCGAATGCGAGGAGAACCCGACGAACCCGGTCACCGGACCGCTCGCGCAGACGCCCTACGGGACCGAGTTCGGCGACGAGCTCGAAGCCGTCGGCGACCCCATCCTCCGCCAGGCCACCCTCGAGGGGCGGACCCTCTTCACCTCCGCGGGCGACACGGGATCGGGATGCCCCGAGCTCGTAGTGCCGGTCGCCGGAGCGGGCAACGGCCTCGCCATCCAGCCGGTGCCCGAGGTCAGCTACCCCTGCACGAGCCCGTACGCGGTGTGCGTGGGCGGCACGGTGCTGTCGGCCAACGGTTCGTCGTACCCGCAGGCCTCGCAGAAGGTCGCCGAGACCTCTTGGACCTTCGGCGGCGGCGGAAGCAGCTACTACGTCCCCGAGCCGTCGTACCAGGTGGGGGTGGCGAACGTCGATCACCCGTGTCTGAGCACCCCGACGGGCGATCCTTACAGCCCCACCTCCGCACCGACCTGCCGCGGGGTTCCCGACGTCGCTGACATGTCGGGCAACACGACGGGGGACGGGTACTTCATCTACATCGACGGCGAGCCGTCGAGTGAAGGTGGCACGAGTCTCTCGAGTCCCCTCATGATGGGTCAGTGGGCACGCATTCAGGCAGCGGCCTCCACCAGGATCCAGAAGAGCGGAGGGCTCGGCTTCGCCAACGAGACCATCTACCGCCAGGCGAAGAGCGCCGACAAATGCAGTTCCTCCGCGACGGCCACCTGCGCTTCCACCCCGTACGCCAAGGACTTCTTCGATGTGACCCAGTCCGAGTACGGAGCGGGTAACGGGGCGTACCAGCCGGGGCCCGGTTGGGACTACACGACCGGTTGGGGCTCTTTGAACGTCGCCGACTTCGCTCACGACGTCGACGGCTCCACGAACGCGACGCTGCCGTACGGAGGTAGCGAGAAGCCCTCTGCAACGGTGACGAAGGCGACCATGACGAGCCCGACCGGAAACGCCACCGATCCGGTCGACGTGAGCATCGGGAACGAGCCCTCACTCGACCTGACCCGGGCGACGCTCAACGCGTCGGCCTCGAAGGGGATCGTCGCGACGCTCACCGGCCCGGGCGTCGGAGCGCCTCCCCCGCCCGACGCGACGAACGGAGTCAGTTTCTTCGTTGCGTGGCTGTCCAACTCCGGCGGAAAGCTGACGGTGTACTACGCACGGGCGAACGAGTCACCGACGGGATCTTGGACCTTCACTTCCGGCAACACAGGAACCTACGGATCCGGGACCTACGGGTACACCGACGCCACCTCAACGAAAGCCACCGGCACCGTCAACACCGGAACGGGCACGATCACGATCGACGTCCCGGCATCCGAGGTCGGCTCACCAAAGGCGGGATCCTTCCTGGTCGATCCCCAGGCGTTCGACCAGGAGCTGGTCGGCACACCCGCCGTCTGGCTGGGCCTCGCCACCGACAGCTCCGACGGTCTCGCCCCCGTCTCCCAGGACAGCGGCGCCTCGGAGTCGAAGGGGATCCAGGTACAGGTCGCGTCCTAGTGGATGGCGAGGCGCTGGGTCCGACGTCGGACCCGGCCGAGATCGACAGGCGGCTCGCGGCCATGTCTCTGGTAGAGGCGATCGAGACGCAGCGATCGATCCGCCGGATCCTTCCCGACCCGGTGGACGACTCGGTCGTACGACGCCTGATCGAGCTCGCCCTGGAGGCACCTACCGGCTCGAACGGCCAGAACTGGGAGTTCGTGGTCGTTCGCGACGAAGCCGCCCGCGCCAAGCTCGCCGCGCAGTACCGGCGCGCGTGGCAGCTCTACGGGTCGTTCGGCAAGCGCCTCGCGAAACGCACGGACGACGGCGGGCAGATGGAACGAATCTTGAAGTCCGTCCAGTGGCAGGTCGACCACTTCGAGGAAGTCCCGGTGCTCGTGATCTGTTGCCTGAGGACAGGCATGAGCAAGGTCCCCTTCGCGCCGAACCCGCCGCTCGTGAACTCGAGCTTCTACGGATCGATCTACCCGAGCGTCCAGAACCTCCTCCTCGCCGCGCGAGCCGTCGGCCTCGGCGGCTCCCTCATCACGCTCCCGCTCTGGTCGGTCACCGTTGCCCGCCGCGCGCTCGGCCTGCCGGTGAGTGTCGAGCCTTGTTGCGTTGTCACCCTCGGCTGGCCGCGTGGCCGCTACGGCCGAAAAGCGAGAAAGCCCGTGGAGAAGGTCGTGCACCTCGACCGGTACGGCAACCGCTCGCCGGCCCGTCAGCGCACCATGACCTAGGGCTGGAGTCTGCCGATGCTCCATCCCGATTCTTCACGCGTGAAGAGGATGCGGTCGTGCAAGCGGTCGTCCCCCTGTTGCCAGAACTCCATCCGGTCCGGCGTCAGGCGGAACCCTCCCCACCACCGCGGGCGGGGCACCTTCTCGCCTTCGAATCCCTCCCACAATTCGCGGAACCGGGCTTCCAACGCGTCCCTGGAATCGATCGGTCGGCTCTGAACCGAGGTATGGGCAGCGACCCGGCTGCCCCTCGGACGTTTCGAGAAATAGAGGTCCGACTCCGTTTCCGATATCCGAGCGATGGTTCCTTCGATCCTGACCTGACGCCCGAGGACGTCCCAATAGAAAAGCATCGCCCCGTTCGGGTTCGCCTCGATCTCCGAGCTCTTCCGGCTGCGGTAGTCGGTGTAGAAGACGAAACCGCTCTGGTCCCACGAACGCGCAAGCACCATCCGCACGGAGGGTCGCAGGTCGGTGGAGGTCGTGGCCAGCGCCACGGCCTCGGGCATCCGCACCGCTACCTCCGCATCGCGGTACCAGGCTTCGAACTGCACGAAGGGATCGCCGGCCACCTCCGATTCGGAGAGCGGTGCGAATTTTCCAGCCATGCAAAACGGTATCCGCCGCACCGCCTGACGCACGGCCACAAATCTGGTGCAAGCATCGGGGCGAGATCCACACACAACAGGGGTTCGACATGCGAATTGCGCTCGGTTCCGATCACGCCGGCTTTCCACTGAAGCAGGTGGTGGCCCAGCATCTGCGCTCGAAGGGTCACGAGGTGAACGACGTCGGTACCTATTCGGAGGAGACAGTCGACTACCCGCCGTTCTGTGCGGCAGCTGCACGCGAGGTCGTCGGCGGTGAAGCGGACCTGGCGATGGTCTTCGGCGGCAGCGGCCAAGGTGAGGCGATCTCCGCCAACAAGGTTCACGGCATAAGAGCCGCGCTCTGCCACGACGAGACCACCGCCCGACTCGCCCGCCAGCACAACGACGCCAACGTCCTCTCGCTGGGAGCGCGCTTGGTCGCACCTGAGCTCGCCCTCGTGATAGTCGACGTGTTCCTCGCCACCACGTTCGAAGGCGGCAGGCACGTGCCGAGGATCTCGGAGATCGCTGCGATCGAGGTCGCGGAGTGCCAGTGATGCGCATCCCGCCCTGTCTTCGCGCAGCTAGGTTCGGGCCGACCCACGCCGAAGACGCGAGCAGAAAACAACGAGAGCACCGGCTGCTATTGCCAGAAGCCCTGTCAGCATGATCCACAAGATTTCCGCGCCGGTGAGGGCCAGCAGTCCGCCGTCTGCAGAGCCCGAGTGGACATCGACTGAAGGCGCGGGGAGGATCCCCGGCTGAGTCACCCCGGCGGCTGACGGCCCGCTGGCGCCGATGGTGCCGGTAGAAGTGCCACTTCCGCCACCAGTGCCTGGGCTCGGAGGGCCTACAGCGCCTCCACCGCCACCCGTCAGCGTCACCGGCACCTGTGCTCCGTCGACGAACAGAGTCAGGAGCGTGAGGTCGTGAACGTCTGCGTAGGCAGCCGGACCGCCGGACGGGCAGAGGCTAAGTGTCAGCGCCCCGTTCACAATCGCAACAGGATTGGCGAGCTGCACCTGCGTGCACGGGTCGAGGGTCGATCGTGCCGTGCTCAACAGTGAGTCACCGCTCGGAGGGACCTTCGGATCTCCCGCGGGGTTGCCCCAGAACTGAAGCTCCACGGTCGCTCCGTCACAGGTTGCAGGAAGACCGTCAACCGAAGCTCCGGATACGGCGGGCGCGGAAAGCGCTCCTCCCCACCCCACCATTAGGCGCACCAGTGCCGGCGCACCGGCGACGTCGCAGGAACCCAACGCGTATGCATCG
The DNA here is from genome assembly GCA_963737015.1 of uncultured Acidimicrobiaceae bacterium. Taxonomy (GTDB): domain Bacteria; phylum Actinomycetota; class Acidimicrobiia; order Acidimicrobiales; family UBA8190; genus CAVTQZ01. The sequence continues at coordinate 1,596,954 of CAVTQZ010000001.1, forward strand.
CTGAAACCGGGCACCTCGCCGACGGGCCATGACCCCGAGCCGCCGAGACCGGTGCCTGCAAGAGCTCCGAGCACGATCAAACCGGTGAGCACACCAGGCCGGAGGACGCCGCGCGGGTCCTTGCGCGCCCTTTGCAATCTTCGGACGACAACGTTCGTCGCTTCGTCTCTTCCTTTCATCTCCGGAATCCGCCGCGTGTGAAAACTTCCTGCGGTGGACCTATCCGGTTCTCACGCGGATCCGAGCCGGCCGACGGGTGTCTTGCCGTTGAGGGAGAGGGCCTGAAACGTGCTCGAGAACTCCTCTTCCCGGGCGTGCCCGTCGCCGAACCCTTCATGGGGATCCAGCACAGGCGGCGTCTCGGTCTCGTCCTCATGAGGACACCCCTCATATCGGTAGAGCGTCCCGGTGTCCACGACAGCGTAGGTATCGAGTTCCGCTGCCTTGTGCAGGATCGGAAGTTCGAGGCGACGTGCCACCTGCAACAGACCGTCGAACGAACTGAGACCTACCACGACCACATCGGGGCTCTGCGGCAACGATTCGCTCTCGACCAGTGCGGAGGAGTATCTCGTGGCGATGCGAACGCGCTCGTCGTCCGAGGTGGCGGCCTGAAATAGCGGCCACATGGCAGACGTGCCGAGACAAAGGCCGACAAAGAGCAGTACGAGTGCGGCGATGCGAGCGTCGGCGACCGGCAAACCGAAGAGCAGCTTCGCAGGAGCCCCGCCCCGTATGGCGACAGTTCCAGTCGTACTGGGACTGAACTGGGCGTCGGCGCCCGACGGCGAGCTTTGGGACGGCGAAGGTCCCGATGCGGGGGGAGTGCTCGATGTCGATGCCGAGGGGGTGAGGACGCCCGAGTCGAAGCCGAAGGTGATTGGGGCATCGAAGGCTGTTCTGAGCGCTGCAGCCCCGAGCCGGCCTTGTACGGAAACGGTTGGGTAGATCGCCAGTGAGTAGCTGCCTTCACCTGCGCCACCTGCTACCGAGTCGAAGGAAGTGACGACCGATTGCAGAAGTGCAAGCTGAAGCGTCGCGTGAGACTGGAAGCTCGTCCCTTTGAAGGCTCCAGTGCTTTGCAGGGGGATCACCCGGGTGATTCCTTGCCCGTTGTTCATCTTGGCGACGAGCTGCTCGGTTTCGGCAAGTCTCGCCGTGGTGGAGGAGGCGAAGCGATAAGAGAAGCCGACGTCGATCGAGCTCAGCTGGCTCAGGTAGATCGGCTGTCCTGTCGAGAGCCCCGTGCTTCCGTAGATCGAGCTGGCATCGGTCGCCGTGCTGTACGAGAAACGCCCGGACTGCATGTACGACAGCGATTTGCCAGCTCGGGTCGGATGGGTCCAGGAGAACACACCGACAACCGCGCCTACTAGGACCATCGCCGCGCCGAGGACCACGATGGCGAACCTCGCGGCTGTCATGGGACTGCGGGCTGACATTTGACCTTCACCTTGCATAGCGATGTCTCCTTCTTTGACGCCTTGACTTCGATCGGTTGAACGAAAGCAGCCACATCAGCACAAGTGCTACGGCCGCCACGACGGGGATGCGCAATGTCGTGATTATTCGCCCGGCACCCGGTACGTGGATCCGCTCTGCACCGACTATCTGAGACGCGACGGGCTCGTACGAATCGGGGAATTGGTTGTTGTCCCCTTTGAACACATACCGGCTTTCATTGATGGCGATGATGCGATGCATCACGACCTCGCCGAGTTGCTGATTGTGATAAGCGGCTACCTCGCCGACGTGGTAGTTGGCTTCCTTGCGTAGGACCACGAGATCACCTGCGTGAAATCGCGGGAGCATGCTCACTCCTTCGGTGACCACGTACGAGGTCTCTCCCCCCAACTGTGGGGGAGCTAAGAACATCCAAGCCACTGCCAGCACCAAGAGGGTGCCGAGCACCATGAACACACGCGAGCCCTTTATCGCGCTCAACGTCGATGGCCGTGGTGCACCAGAGGCCCCGCCGCCGGCATGCGCAGCCGAAGTTCTCGGCAAAACGCATACCGGCGACGACATTTCAGCCTTTGGGACTCTGAGCTCAGGCCGTTAGGACTGAACCAGGAACGTCAGCTTGTTGACGTTCTTGATCGTGCTGGCCGGGATCCCATTTCCGTTCACGTCACGAACGTCGCAGGTCCAGGTCGCTTGCGGACTGCCGTTGTCGGTAACGCCCGTCCCGGAGTTGTAGCTGTCGGTGTAGCTGTTCGTACGGGTGTCGGTGCCGCCCCAGGCGGGGGTACAGCTGTACCAGTTGCCCGCTACTTCCACCGCTCCGTAGGCCGGCCACGAGTTGGTCTGGTGGCTGTTGTCCATCGGGATGTCGTTGAAGTGGATGTATCCGACCGTTCCGGTCTGTGCTGGCGTAGACGTGACGTCGTATATGGCATAGCCGTTGACCGTCACGTCGTTCGTGCTCGCGTAGGTGGGATTGGGGCTGGCACCGGATGCCATGTAACCGAAGCCGGCGGCACCGAGAGCAGCTGCTCCCCCCCACATGAGCAGTCTTCGAGGTAGCCTTCTCATAATTCGGGTGTTCCCTTCTCGAGTCGGCCCACCGGCCATGCCTCTACGCAAGCTCGGTGGGCGATTCCTTTTCTTTTCCTTACGAGGCGACAGCCGGTGCCCCGCTGTCCTGGACGGAAACGAGAATCGCGGCAACCCCCCGGAAACCGCTGACCCGTTCTCCGACGTCGGCGGCCCCTCGCCTATTAGTACGCCTTCGCGCCCCTGCAGGCATCTGCAAAATTGAGGAAACGTACGCCTTTCGTGGAGCATTTCATGACTTCGCGCGAGCGACGAGCACGCGACGAGCACGCGCCGAGATTTCAGAGATAGAGGTCGCGAAATGCCAGTGAGCCGAAATCATCACCTTTGGCGATGTGTGACCGGGGGCACGCCGATCATCCTTGGTACGCCCAGACGTTCTCGGTCCCTTCCTAGCCGCGGGGACCGGGCGCGTCCCTCGAGGGGGTGTGGGCGCGGGTAACCGCCCCGCACCCCCTTTTTTCGCGTGCGTTCGTCGCTAGGGATTGCCTTGCGAGTGGATCAGGTCGGACGTGGCGTGACGTCGTGTCGGCTCAGCGCGCCGGCCGGCACCCGGATGCGGACCTCGAGACCTCGCCGGCCTGGCTCGGCCGAAGGATCCGCATGTGCGAGGGCGATCGATCCGCCCTCTGCCTTCAAGAGCTCACGGCACTGGTAGAGCCCGAGCCCGCTTCCCCGAATGTTCGCCTCGGTGCCGCCGCGCCACCCGCGCTCGAGCGCCCTTTGCATGTCTGCGTCCGACATGCCCGGACCGTCGTCGCAGACCCTGATCTCCAGCGCTCCGAAGGGTCCGACGATCTCGTGGGCTCGATCGGGACCGATTCGTCTGACCCTCACCACCACGCTCGCGTCCGGTGCATGAGCCGCGGCGTTCGCAAGCAGATTGTTCAGGACCAACGCGAGCCGATCACGCCGTCCGAGCGCGACGAGCCCCGGTTCGAGATCTGAGCTCACCCGATAGGACTCACAGCTGCGCAGGGACAGCACCGTGCCTATCAGCGCGCTCACGTCGTAGGACTCGCCCTCCCACGCCTGCTTCGCCAAGAGTCGCCGCACCGTCTCCACCTGGTCGCGCACGGCCAGCATCAGTCGGTCCACTTGTTGGCCCGGTAGGTGGTCACGCTGGGTGGAGAGAACGAACAAGGTCCCGTCCACAGCGCTCAACATGCTCGTGATGTCGTGGTCCTTACCCTCGTGGGTGGTCCTCACATTCGTGAGCTCGGTCTCCGCCGCTTCCCAGCGTCGCCGCCCGCGTACGTCGTAGAGCACCACTGAATTGATGGCCGAACGCAACTCACGACTCACGAAGACCGCCAACGCGAGCGCACCCGAGAGCAGGAAGAGAGCGGGGAGCTGCGACCAGACCCCGCTCCCGTGACCGACGCCGCCGGCAAGGGCGTCGCACGCACCTGCGACCGACATCGCCGCTGCCCCGAGTCCGACATGCAGGACCCGCCTGCGCGTGAGACCTTTCCTGCAGAGAACGAGCGCGACAAGGGCTGCCACGATCGCCTCGACGAGGTAGGCGATCCCCACGCCGCCGAGCTTGAAGGTCACGGCGACCCGCATCGACGAGAACGCCAGAGGAGGGGCAAGACCGAGCGCGCAAGCAACGCTCAGGCCCGTCGACAACACCGGATGCATGCCTGCGCGCACGTCCGGGCTCCGCAACGCCCAGATCGAGACACAGACGAGCACCGCGGCGGTCGCGACGAAGAGGGCAGCGGAATAGCTCGCAACGTGAGAGTCCTGCCTCGCGAGCCCGCTCGCGGCCGGGACGAGGAGCGCTCCCATGAGGCCGGCGACGGACGCTACCGAAACGGCCATCGCGTCCCCCGTGAGGCGCCATCTGATCAACAGCAGGAGCGCGTCGATGAGGAGCAGCGAGAAGGCCGTGTCGACCACGATCGCCGACCAGATGCGGCCGCTCGCGCCTTGCGGAGCGACACCGGCCCATGAGGCCACGCCTGACGCCACGACGGGCAGGACGACCACGAAGCAGAGGCTGTACATGGCTGCCAGGCGCACACCGCGTGTCTCGGTGGCCTCGATGACCCGGCGGCGATCAGGACCGCTGTATGGCCTCTTGCGGCTTCTCGGACTCCGCGGACTGCGCGGACTGCGCGGGTTTCGCCTTCGCGGTTCGGCGGCTTCCGTCAGTAGCTCACGAAGCAGAATTCGCATGGGTCCGCCGCCTCGTCGGGTCGTGGGCTCAGTTCGGTGCCACGAGCCCGCGGGCATGTGCCACCGCCGAAAGCTGCGAATTGACCCCGAGCTTGGTGAGGATCGCCCGGATGTGACTCCGCACGGTCGCCAGCGACACCACCAACTCGTCTGCGATCTGCCTGACGCTCTTCCCCTCGGACATGAAGTGGAGCACCTCGCGCTCGCGCGCTGTGAGCCGCGCCATGCGGATCCTCAGCTCCTTCTCGGACCGGAGGCGGGCCCGCCCCATCGCCGTGAGCTTCTCCAGCTCGTCGACGCGCATGATCGGCCTGCCCTCGACCGCCGTCACCACTGCGTTGAGAAGCTGCTCGAAAGGCTGCGCCTTGTTGATCGCGCCGCACGCACCGAGTGCGAGGGCTGCGGCGATCCTCGGCTCGTCCCGGCATCCCGTGAGGACGACCACCCGTGCTCGTGCTGCGGTGAGGACGGGAAGGACGTCGATCCCGTCCGTGTCGCCGAGGTCGAGGTCCAAGAGCGCGACCGCAGGGCGCGCCCGCTCCACCTGCTCTCTCAGGCTCTCCCCGCCGCTCAGGTCCGCCGTCGCGCATTCGAAGCCCTTCGCCGAAAGGGCGAGGGCGAGCGTCTCGGCCAGCATCTCGTGGTCTTCGACGATGAATATCGTCGCGGGCTCGACCATCTCGTCCATGATCGGCCAGGCCGACCAATCCAGCGCCTACCTGGTGTCAATAAACGAGCAACTACCCCCGCCCGGGCCGCTCTCCTCCGGCGCCGTCTAGCGGTCCGTGCCTGGGCGCCCGATGAGGTCCGATGCCCTCCTGAGCTTCGAACCCGACCCCGACCCCGACCCGGCGCTCGCCAGCGGCCGCGCCGCGGGCTTCGGGCTCACGTCCACGTCGGCCGCGCCCGCACGAAGCGCCCCCACCGTGCACTCGGACCGGGGGCGGTGCGCGAACGGGTCGAAGCGGTAATGGCGCATGGCGTTCAGATGCGTGATCTTCTCGACCTCGGTGTCGGGCACGGAGCTGATCGACTTCCAGAGAGTCTCAGGCGACATGGGCCACGTCGAGTCGGAGTGCGGGTAGTCGGATTCCCAGCAGATCATGTCGATCCCGACCAGGTGACGCATCTCCACTCCGGCGGGGTCGTCGATGAAGCAGGTCACGACGCGCTCCTTGAACACGTCGCTCGGGAGACTGTCCCCGAAGTCCTGGCCGGTCCAGCCGTGATGGCGCGTGTAGATCCAGTCCATCCGGTCCATGAAATAAGGGATCCAGCCGATTCCGCCTTCGGACAATGCGACGCGCAGGTCGGCGAACTTCCGCAGCACCGGTGACCACAAGAGGTCCGCAGCGGCCTGCACGATGTTCACGGGCTGCAGCCCTAGCAACACGTCGATCGGCGCGTCGGGGGCGGTGACCACCAACGATGACGACGACCCGATGTGGAGGCAGACGATCGTGCCCTCGTCGGAGCATGCGGCCCAGAACGGGTCCCAGTGCTCGGAGTGAAAGCTCGGGAGCTTCAGCTTGGAGGGGTTCTCCGAGAACGAGACGGCGTGCGCGCCCTTGGCCGCGGCGCGCCTCACCTCGTCCGCCATCGCCTGCGGGTCCCAGATCGGTACCAGCGCGCACGGGATCATGCGGCCGGGGTAGGTGCCGCACCACTCGTCGATGTGCCAGTCGTTGTAGGCGCGCAAGACCGCCAGCCCGAGGTCGGGGTCCTTCGCCTTGGCGAAGAGCTGGCCGCAGAGCTGCGGGAACGACGGGAAGCACAACGATCCGATGACGCCGTTCGCGTCCATGTCGCGGATGCGGTCGTGTATGTCGTAACAACCGGAGCGGATCTCGGCGAACGACGTCGGCTCGATGCCGTACTCCTCCACCGGGCGCCCGGCGACGGCGTTCAGGCCGATGTTGGTCGCCTCCTTGCCGTCGAAGCGCCAGATCTCCGTGCCGTCGTCGCGCCGGGTCACGACGGGTGCCTGGTCCTCGTAGCGCCCGGGCATCCTCCCCTTGAACATGCCGGGTGGCTCGACCACGTGGTCGTCGACGCTCACGAGGACCAGATCGTCGAGCTCCATGCCGTCTCCCCTCGGGGTACCCGCCGTTCGGCGTTAGCTGACACGCGTGTCGGGTTCACAGTATCTTCCAGTATCTTCACGCCGTGAGCACGGCCGGTCGGAGCGGGGCGATGGCGCTCGAAGGTGTGCGGATCCTCGACTTCACCCGGCTCGGCTTCGGGGCGCAGGCCACCCTCATATGCGGCTGCCTCGGCGCCGAGGTGATACGGGTCGAGAGCACGGTTCGGCCCGATCCCATCCGCGTCATGCCTCCCTACGTCCCCGAGCCGGGGGACACCGGTGAGGGCTTCGGCGCCGCCACCCTCGCCAACACGACAGGAGCCACGAGCGCCAACCGCGGGGGAATCTTCTACAAGTACAACACGGGTGGAAAGAAGAGCATCACGGTCGACGCCCGCAATCCGAAGGGGCTGGCGCTCTTGAAGGACCTCGTGAAGGTCTCGGACGTGGTTACCGAGAGCTTCGCTGCCGGGACTCTCGACCGATGGGGTCTCGGCTACGACGTGATGCGCGAGCTGCGTGCCGATGTCATCTACGTGTCGATGTGCGGGTTCGGCCACTCGGGACCCGACACCTCGCATGTGACGATGGGCCCTACGGCGCAGGCGCTCACGGGGCTCACCTACATGGTGGGCTTGCCGGGGCGTCCGCCGGCGGGCTGGACCTTCTCCTACCTCGACCACGTCGGCGGTTACCTCGGGGCTCTTGCCATCCTCGCGGGCCTCGCGCACCGAGGCCGCACCGGCGAGGGCCAGCACATCGACGTGTCGCAGCTCGAGCCGGCGACCGCGCTCTGCGGCGCGCTTGTGCTCGACGCGCAGATCAACGGGCGCAGCTCGCGCCGGGCGGACTTCCCGACGGGCAACCGGCGTCTTCATCCGCCCTCCGCCCCAGGCGGTGCCTACCGCGCGAGCGGAGAGGACCGGTGGGTCGTGATCTCGTGCCGCACGCAGGAGCAGTGGAAGGCGCTCGTGGAGGTCATGGGTGACCCGCCGTGGGCGGCCGAAGCGCGCTTCGCCACGATCGCGTCGCGCGTCGAGCACGCAGAAGAGCTCGACCGGCTCGTCGAATCCTGGAGCGCTGGACGCGACCGTTACGAGGTGATGCACCTGCTTCAGGCCCGCGGTGTGCCCGCCGGCGCGGTGCAGGACGCGGCCGACCGTCTCGAGCGCGACCCGCAGCTCGAGGCACGGGGGCACTTCACCCGGCTCGGCAATTCCGAGGTGCAGCCGCTTCCTCTCGAGGGACTTCCGCTCCACATGTCCGCGACCGCACCCGACACCGGAGGTGCGATCCGGCGCGGGCCGCCGTGCATCGGCGAGGACACCGACTCCGTGCTCGGCGACGTTCTCGGGCTCGGGCCCGGTGAGATCTCCTCCCTGCGCGACGAGGGCGCGCTCGCGTGAGCGCCCCGCTCGCGGGTGTCCGGGTGATCGAGCTCACCGACCCCTCCGCCGAGTACTGCGGCAGGCTGCTCGCGCTGCTCGGGGCTGACGTCGTGAAGCTCGAGCCGCCCGCGGGGGCGCCGTCTCGCGAGGTCGGGCCGTTCGTCGGGGACATGGCGGACCCCGACCGGAGCCTCGCGTTCTGGGCGGACAACGTCGGGAAGCGCTCGGCGGTGGTGGAGCGCGACGACGATGTCCTCGCGCTGTGCGAATCGGCCGACGTGATGGTGCACACACTTCGCGCGCCGGAGTCAGAGGCGCGCGGTCTTGATTTCGTCTCGCTAGCAGCACGCGCACCGAGACTCGTCGTGTGCGCGATCACACCTTTCGGTCAGGACGGACCATGGGCGCAGTACGAGGCCGACGACCTCGTGCTGATGGCGCTCGGCGGGTCGATGGCAGCGTGCGGCTACGCGCCCGGACCCGACGGCAACTACGACACTCCCCCGCTCGCCTGCCACGGGGAGCAGGCCTGGCGGACCGCTTCGACCTATGGGGCGATCGCAGTGGTGGCGGCGCTGTTATGGCGCGAGTCCTCGGGCGAGGGCCAGCTTGTCGACGTGTCTGCTCACGAGTGCTCGGCGTCGATGACCGAATGGCACCTAATGGCGTACCTGTGCTCGGGCCAGGTGCACCGCCGCGGACCTCACCCGACGCTGCAGGGCGCGGACGGACGCCAGGTGGCGGCTCTCACCCCGGACTTCTTGGGACCGCACGTCTTTGCGCGCATGCTCGAGATGCTGGAGAAGGAAGATGTGGCAGGCCCGCTCTCCGACCCGGCTTTCGCCGATCCGGCGCACCGCGCACAGAACTTCCGCGAGGTGTGGAGAGCGCTGAAGAGGCTCGCGGAGAAGCACGACGCGGAGGAGATCTACAGGCTGGGTCAGAGCGCGGGGCTGCCCTGGGGGCCGATCCGTGCGCCCGATGAGACCCTTTCGGACCCGCACCTTCGCGCTCGCGGACACTTCGTCGACCTCCGTCACGAAGAGATCGGCCGCAGCGTCACCTATCCCGGCGCTCCATTCCTGGCACACGGGTCCCCCTGCGAGCTCACGAGACGGCCGCCCCTTCTCGGCGAGCACACTGAGCAGGTGCGCCGCGAATGGCTCGGCAAGTAGTGCGATCGTGAGCGCAGCGGCGCGCGCGCCCTGTGTGGTCGGCATCGGTGAGACCAGGTACACGAAGTGGGGCGGCATCACCGACGCGAGCGAGTACGAGCTGGCTCTGGAAGCGATCCTCGCTGCCGTCGCGGATGCGGGCATGTCGGTCGACGACGTGGACGGGTTGTCGTCGTTCGCCGAGGACCGCAACGAGGCCACCTTCACAGCGGCGGACCTCGGTCTCGAAGAGCTGCGCTACGCGGGGATGGCCTGGCTTCCCGGCGGTGGAGGCGCTTGCGCGGCGGTGATGAACGCCGCCATGGCCGTCGAGACGGGCGCGGCCGACGTCGTCGTCGCTTACCGGTCGCTTTGCCAGGGTCAGTTCCGCCGATTCGGCCGCGGTCCCGGTGGCGAGGTCGCGCGCAGCGCCTCCGCCACTGCCTCGAAGAAGAGTGAAGGCACCTCGCCGACGCGTGTGCCACACCTACGGAGGGCCAAGAGCATCCTCGAAGCCCACGTCGCATTCACCATGCCCTTCGGCATGTTCAGTCCACCGATCGCCTACGCAATGGTTCTGCGGAGGCACATGCACCTCTTCGCCACGACGGCCGAACAGATGGGTCACGTCGCCGTCACGATGCGCGCCCACGCCTCGCGAAACCCCCGCGCGGTCATGGGAGGGCGCCCGATGACGATGGACGACTACCTGGCGTCGCGGTGGGTATCGGAGCCCTTCCGCCTCTTCGACTGCTGCCTGGAGACGGACGGCGCGTGCGCGGTGGTGGTCACGACGGCCGAGAGGGCGAGGGATGCGGCGAATACCCCCGTGGCGCTCGTGGGCGCGGCACAGGGAACCCCGCGCGGCTTCGGGCACGGCCAGTACTCGAACGTATCGATGCCCGACGAGATCTACGCGAGCGCGGGAGCGAAGGGCGTGGCGAAGAGACTCTGGGGGCGAGCGGGGATCGGTCCCGGCGACGTCGACGTCGCTCAGATCTACGACCACTTCTCGGGCCTCGTGCTTCTTTCGCTCGAAGACTTCGGATTCTGCGACAGAGGTGAATCAGGGCCGATGGTGGAGTCCGGGGCGCTCGCATGGCCCGGGGGGTCGCTTCCCACGAACACACACGGGGGGAGCCTCTCCGAGGCCTACATCCACGGCCTGAACCACGTGGTCGAAGGGGTACGCCAGCTGCGCGGCCAGTCGACGTGTCAGGTGCACGGGGCCGAAACCTGCCTCGTCACGAGCGCTGCCGGCGTTCCGACGAGTGCTCTCGTGATGGCGAAACGGTGAGCGGTGCAGGTGACTGAGCGCTGGTTCCCCGACGAGATGCCGATGCCCGCAGCGAGCGCGGAGACGCTCGGGTGGTGGGAGGCCGCGGCCGAGCACCGGTTGGTGGCCCAGCGCTGCACCTCGTGCGGCACTCTGCGCCATCCCCCGGGACCTCGCTGCCCGAGATGCAGGTCCGCGGACCACGAGTGGCGGGACCTTCCCGGCAGCGGCGTGGTCTACTCCTACACCGTGGTACGCCAGGCCTTCATCGCTCCTCTCGCCGATCGACTCCCCTATGTCGTGATCGCCGTGGAGCTCGACGACGCGCCGGGCGTGCGCTTCGTGTCGAACCTCGTGGACTGCGACCCCGGGAAGGTGGAGATCGGAATGCCGGTCGATGTGGTCTGGGAGGACATGGGACCGGGCCTGGCGCTACCCCGCTTCAGGGCCTCGGACCGATGAGGCGCGCACCTTCCTCGAGGCGCGCCACGATCGTCGGCGTCGCCACCTCGGACTACCCGTACCTGCCGAACCTCTCGGAGCACGCGGTCCACTCGCAGGCGGCCGAGAGGGCGCTCGCTGACGCCGGGCTCGGCTACTCCGACGTCGACGGCCTCGCGACCGCCGGCTTCTTCCCGATGTACGCGACCGGGGTGGCCGAGTACCTGGGGCTGCACCCGACGTACATGGACGAGACCAACTTCGGTGGAGCTTCGTTCGAAGTCCTCGTGGAGCACGCTGCGTACGCGATCGAAGAAGGAGCCGCCGAGACCGTCCTCGTCACGTACGGCAGCGTCCAGCTCTCACAGATGGGACGGCGCCTCGGGACGGGAGGTGGTGGCGGAGGCGGGGGCGCCGGCGCGCCGGGGCCCGCCATCTACGACGCGCTCTGGGGCAACACTCTGGTCGGGAGCTACGCGCTGGCCGCAAGGCGTCACATGCACGAGTTCGGCACGACCTCCGAGCAGCTCGCGGAGATCGCCGTCACCACGCGCAGGCACGCTGTCACGAACCCGCAGGCGCAACAGCGTGATCCGATCTCGGTCGCCGACGTCCTCGGGTCGAGGCTCGTGGCAGATCCGCTCCACGTCCTCGACTGTTGCGTGATCTCCGACGGAGGCGCCGCCTGTGTGCTCACGACGGCGGAGCGCGCCGCGGACCTGCGCAAGACCCCGGTCTACGTCCTCGGTGCCGCGCACGCCACGACCCACCACCTCAACATCTCCGCCATGCCGGACCTGACGGTGAGCCCGGCCGCACAGTGCGGGCCGGTGGCGTTCGCGCGTGCGGGGATCGGTCCCTCCGACGTCGACGTCGCAGAGCTCTACGACTCGTTCACGATCACCGTCCTTCTCACGCTCGAGGACCTCGGCTTCTGCGCGAAGGGTGAAGGCGGTGCCTTCGTCGAGGGCGGGGGGCTCGCGGTCGGCGGCCGACTGCCCACCAACACCGACGGCGGCGGCCTGTCCGCCTGCCATCCGGGGATGCGCGGGATGTTCCTCATAGTGGAGGCGGTCCGCCAGCTGAGGGGCGAGGGCGGCGAGACCCAGGTCCGAGACGCCGAGGTCGCGGTCGCGCACGGCACGGGCGGGATGCTCTCCACCGGCGCCACCCTGCTCCTCGGGAAGGAGGCGCCGTGACCGACGAGGCCACGCGTGAAGAGCGTCCGCCGAAGCCGCGCCCGGCGCCGATTCCCGACCCCGACTCCGAGCCCTACTGGGCCGCGGCTCTGGAAGGTCGTCTCCTCATCCAGCGCTGCGAGGCCTGCGGGGCCCATCAGCTCTACCCGCGCGACAGGTGCATCTCCTGCAGGGGGCCCGTCGCGTGGGTCGAGGCCTCGGGGAACGGGACCGTCTACAGCTTCACGATCATCCGACAGAACTACTCACGGTCCTTCAAGCATCTGATCCCCTATGTCGTGGCTCTCGTCGACCTCGACGAGGGCCCCCGGCTCATGACGAACCTCGTGGGATGCGATCCGGATTCGGTGGGGATCGGCATGCGCGTGCGGGCAACCTTCGAACAGGTCTCGGACCAGGCGGGGATCGCTCTTTTCACCCCCGCCTCCTGAGGCGCGGCTGAACAGCACCCGAGTCAGGATTCGAAGTTCTGAGCCAGCTTCAGCGAATCAACCGGGGTCACCTTGGAGCTCCAACGGGCTTCGACGTTCCCCCACTTCCAGTAAGCGAGAGCGACGGCCCAGACGAAGACGAACAGTGCGGCGATGCAGAAACCGGCGACGTTGATGTTGAAGGTTGCCACGGTGTCCCAGAACGCCCCGTGGAGGTGCACCTCCGTGGAGAACACCCCGAGTATCTCGATCGTGCCGACGATGAACGCGGCCCCGATGGACAGAGCCGTGATGACGAGGTTGTAGTACACCTTTCGCACCGGTTTGGCGAACGCCCACCCGTAGGCGAAGTTCATGAAGCAGCCGTCGATCGTGTCGAAGAGGATGAGCCCCCCGGAGAAGAGGGCCGGCAGCGCGAGCACCGCGTAGTAGGGCAGACCCTGGATGGCGGCGTATGCGGTGGCAGCCAAGAGCACCACCTCGGTGGTGGTGTCGAAGCCGATTCCGAAGACCAAGCCGACGAAGTAGAGCTGCCAGGTGTGGTTGACCGAGCGCATGAACCGACCGAAGAACCGGTACATCAATCCTCGAGCCTGTAGTTGAGCTTCCAGGTCGGCCTCGTCGTAGCTGCCCCGGCGCATCTCCACGAACACCTTGAAGATCCCCGACAGGACGACCAGGTTCAGGATCGCGATCAGGTACAGGAACGAAGCGGAGACGATCGTGCCCGCGGCTCCCCCTGCGGTCTCGTAAGTGGAAGACGGGTTCACGACCGCGCCGAAGACCGCTCGGGCCGCGACCGTGATCCCCAAACCGACGGCGACGATCACGGTGGAGTGACCCAGGGAGAAGAAGAACCCCGACGCGAGAGGTCTTTTCCCGTCGGACATCAGCTTGCGGGTGGTGTTGTCTATGCACGAGATGTGATCGGCGTCGAAGGCGTGGCGGAAACCTAAGAACCACGCCGTGACGGCCACGCCGAGGCCCACCCCGAGCCCTTTGCCCCCCCCGTACCCCCGGTAGTCGATGTGATGGGGCATGACCACGGCCAGATAGATCAGCCACCCCGCAGCGTTGACCGCGAGGATGAGGCCGAACATCGCCGCCACCCTTCCCCACTCATCGGGCCGCAACGCATGGCGAACGGCACCGAAGCGCGCCGCTATTTTCCGGATGCGGCCGAGGTCTCCCTCCATGGTGGGTTCATCCTCCTGAAGTCGGAGGACGAAGAGAGCCCTTGCGGCTCCGCCCCGAGGCCGAGGCCGCACGAACCGCCCTTCATCCGAGGATCGGTGTTCGTCTGACACGACCCAGGCGACCGGACTCGCCCCCGAGAGGGACCACCGTTGCGGGACAGCGCCGGATTCTCACCGGACTTCGCTGGAGCGCATCGCCGCCGCAACGAGACGATCAGGCGGCGACTGGAGAACCTACGGGTCGCCCCGCAGACCGTCAAGGCTGATCCGAATATCGCTTTCTTGGTAGACGCTGTTTCCCCTCGTCGTAGGGGTCGTCATGAGTCGTACGGGCAGTGGCGGCACCCGCTCCCGCAGCAGTAGCCGCGTGCCTTCAACGCCGCGCTCGTGAAGACGCAAAGGCCGGTCTCGGGATCCACGTAGGTCGGAAGACCGGCACGGACGGCTTCGTCGTGAGCCGCCAGCGCGGCCGGCCCCGGCGCCGTCCGTGGGCGCTCAGGTTCCGGCATCAGAACAGTTCTCGGATCATCGGAACAGTCTTCTCGGATAAGCAGCGTGTCTTCTCGGGTAAACCCTCCTGTCGGAATGATCGGCCGGAGCCGACAACAACGGCGCCACTCCACGGTGCACACTTGGGCCACCACGGCTGACTCCTCGAAGAAGGGTGAACGAAAGCGTGAACCATCCGATCGAGAGCTTCGATCCCCTCCTGCGTGACCTCGCCGCTTACGGGCTGTTGGTCCATGAGGAGACCGACGGCGAGATCTCCTGGCACCTGACCGAAAAGGCTCAGGAGCGTCTTACACAGATCCTCCGCCACCGCCTGGAGCCCATGCTGCCGGAGAAGCTCGTCTACTTCGACCACCTCTGTGCGGACTGCCGCATGCGGGGCCTCACCCGTCTGCGGGACGGGCTCTATCTCTGCGAATCGTGCGCGCTGGCACGATCAGAGAGTTCCGGACGTGAGCGCCAAGAGGGTGCTTCCGGACCGCTCGCGAGCTGAGCCCCCGGCCGGGCCCGGCGTGCGGGTCGGGGCGAGCGAGTAGAAAGTCCTCGTGGACGTCCTCGTGGTTGCGGGCGACTTCGAGCCGCCTTCCCAACTCCGAGAACGCGCCCGCTACCTGCACCGCCACCGAAAGGAAGATCCGGTCAACGCTCTGATCGGGGAGTTGCGCGCCCGGATCCCCCGGCGCGTCGCGGTCACCGGGCCGGCCGACGAGGCGATCCCGCTCGCCGGGGCGTTGCGGGACGCGGGGATGCCCACCGTCCTCTTCACCGACGAGGAGATGGCATCGACAACGGCGGATGCGCTTCACGGAGTGGACGTCCGCCCGCTCACCGACAGGGGCGAGCCGATGGAGGTGGCGCACTCGCTCCTGGACCTCTTCGGCCGAACCCCGATGGTCCGCCTCGACCGCACGGCGCGAGACCTCGAGTGCACCCTTGTGGCGAAGCTGGAGTTGTTCAACCCCGGTGGCTCCTCCAAGGACCGCATAGCCCTGGCGATGGTGGATGCGGCGGAGCTCGAGGGCAAGCTGCAGCCCGGTGGCGTCATCGTGGAGCCGACGAGCGGCAACACCGGCGTCGGCCTCGCCATAGTCGCCGCGCGCCGCGGCTACCGGTGCCTGTTCGTGTGCCCCGACAAGGTGGCTTCCGACAAGATCGCGCTGCTGCGGGCGTACGGAGCAGAGGTCGTGGTTTGTCCAACTTCGGTTGCTCCCGATCACCCCGACTCGTATTACTCGGTGTCCGACCGCCTGGCACGCGACACGCCGGGCGCCTGGAAGCCCGACCAGTACCACAACCCCGCCAACCCGGCTGCTCAGGAGCAGACCGGCGCGGAGATATGGGACCAGACCCGAGGTCGGATCACCCATTTCGTCGCGGGCATCGGTACCGGGGGGACGATCACCGGTGTCGGTCGCCAACTGAAGAAGCTCAACCCGAACGTGCAGATCATCGGCGCCGACCCCGAGGGCTCGGTGTACTCGGGTGGGTCGGGTCGGCCCTACCTGGTCGAGGGCATCGGCGAGGACTTCTGGCCGGGCACCTACGACCCTTCCGTCGTGGACCGCGTCGTCGCGATCTCGGACGCGGAGAGCTTCGCGACGGCGCGCCGGGTGAGCCGCGAGGAGGGCATCTTGACGGGCGGGTCCGGCGGCACCGCCATCGCAGCTGCTCTGCGTGTGGGACGTGAGCTACCGGGCGAAGCGGTGATGGTCGTCCACATCCCCGACTCCGGGCGCGGTTACCTGTCGAAGCTCTACAACGATTCGTGGATGGCCGACTACGGGTTCCTCCACGCGGCGGGTACGACGGTGGGGGATCTCCTCGCCTCGCGCGATCGGGCTCTTCCGTCTCTCGTCCATACCCATCCCGATGAGCTCGTGCGCGACGCCATCGGGATAATGCGCGAGTACGGCGTCAGCCAGATGCCCGTAATTAAACAGGAGCCGCCGGTGGTGCTGGCCGAGGTCGTCGGGTCCGTCAGCGAGCGCGAGTTGATGGACCGTGCATATGGCGATCCTTCCGTGCTCGACCGGCCGGTGGTAGACGTGATGGGAGATCCGTTACCGACCGTCGGTGCGGGAGAGACGCTCGACGTCGCCGTCTCGCGCCTCGAAGGCGCCCCGGCGGTGCTCGTGCTCGACCGCGGCCACCCCGTCGGGGTACTCACCCGCGTCGACGTGCTCGCATCGCTGGCCGGGTCCTCGCGCTGAGGAAGGCGGGAGGGGCGATGGTCGACAGAAGCGAAATCAGGCATCTCGGTTTCGAGACACGCGCGATACACGGAGGTTCGGGTCCGGACCCGGCCACCGGGGCCGTGAACACTCCGGTCCACCTTTCGTCGACGTTCAAGCAGGAGGCGGTCGGCGAACACCTCGGCTTCGAGTACGCGCGTACCTCGAATCCGACCAGAGCGAGCCTCGAGTCGAACCTGGCCGTCCTCGAAGAGGCGCAGTTCGGATTCGCCTTCGCCAGCGGCATGGCGGCCGAGGACGCGGTGATGCGCGTCCTGCGCCCGGGCGATCACGTGGTCCTACCCGACGACGCCTATGGGGGCACGGTCCGGCTCGCCACGCGCGTGCTAGAGCCTCTGGGCGTCGAAGTGGACACGGTCCCGCTCTCGCAAACAGAAGGGCTCTCCCGGTACCTCAAGCCCAATACCAAGATGGTGTGGGTCGAGACGCCGACGAATCCTTTGTTGCGGATCATCGACATCGCGGCGGTCGCAGACGTCGCGCACGCCAGAGGGGCTGTCGTCGTGGTGGACAACACCTTCGCGACCCCATGGCTTCAGCTGCCGCTGCGGCTCGGTGCAGACATCGTCGTGCACTCGACCACGAAGTACCTGGGCGGACACTCAGATGTCGTCGGTGGGTTCGCCGCTACCAACGATCCCGGGCTCGCCGAGCAGGTCGCGTTCGTCCAGAACGCGGTGGGTGCCGTGCCCGGACCGTTCGACTGCTTCCTCGTTGAACGCGGCCTCAAGACCCTGGCGATCCGCATGGAGCGGCATTGCTCGACAGCGCTCGTGCTCGTCGAGCTGCTGCGGTCTCATCCGGCGGTCACGAGCGTGCTCCACCCGTCGTTGCCCGGGCATCCCGGGCACGAGGTCGCCTGCAGGCAGATGAGGAGGTTCGGAGGCATGATCAGCTTCACCCTCGCCGGTGGACAGGACGCCGCGGTGGAGGTCTGCTCCGGGACCGAGATCTTCACGCTCGCCGAGAGCCTCGGCGCGGTCGAGAGCCTCATCGAGCACCCGGGCCTCATGACCCACTCGAGCGTCGCGGGATCGGCCAACGAGGTGAGGGCCGATCTGGTCCGTTTGAGCGTTGGGCTCGAGAGCCCTTGGGATCTGGTCGACGATCTGCGCCGCGCCCTCGACTCGGTCGCTTGACGCGCCGTTCAGACCCCGAACTCGCGAAACAGCACGGCAAGCTCGCACCCCGCCGCCGTGCCGGCCTGAGAAGCCGAGTCGCGCAGGAACCTGTCGGGTTCGAAACCCGTGCCGAGGCCCTCTATGTAGGCGCGGTGCTCCCGGAGCGAAGCGATTCCCGCGTCGAGACTCGACGCGACGTCGACGTAGTGCGTGGGCGACGGCGAAGCGGCGATGTAAGCGCCGCGGATGCCTCTCCACGGCTCACCCACCTCCGGGAAGACCCACTCGTTCGCGGCGTCCCGGCAGGCGTCGAGCAGCGCGAGGCCGACGGCGCGATGGTCGGCATGGTTGACGTTGCCGCTCCCGCCCCACGTCAGGTCGAAGTGCATGCCGATCACCACGTCGGGTCTGAGCCGGCGCAGTGCCCCTGCGATGTCACGTCGCAGCGCAAGGCCGTATTCGACGAGCCCGTCGCGGTGGCCGAGGAACTCGACATGCTCGACGCCCACCACCGAGGCGCTGCGTCTTTCCTCTTCTTCGCGCAGTGGCTTGGCCTGAGCGGGCGACATCCCGGCGATGCCGGCCTCGCCGCTAGTGGCGAGCACGTACGAAACTGATTTCTCGGCAGCGGTCCAGCGCGCCACCGCGCTCGCGACCCCGTACTCGAGATCGTCGGGGTGGGCGACGACCGCGGCCGCCCGGTCCCAGTCCTCGGGCAGATGCTCCACCGTTGTCACCTCCTCGGATCTACGCCACGTGCGGGTGTGCCATCATCCTCGCGTGCGGGTGAAGAGGACGTTCGCCTTCTTGGACCTGACCGGGTTCACCGCACTCACCGAGTCGAGAGGCGACCAACAGGCGGTGGCCGTGTTGAGCGTCTTCAGAGCCGCACTACGCGACATCTGCTCGAGGCGGGGGGTGCGGATCGCAAAGTGGCTCGGCGACGGCGCGATGCTCGTGGGGGTCGAGACCACCCCTCTCGTGGCGGCCGCCTTGGAGATGCAAGCGGCGATCGATGCCGCGCCCGAGGACATCTCGATCAAGTGCGGGATAACGACGGGCAAGGTGATACTCCTCGAGGGCGACGACTACATAGGACATGCGGTGAACATCGCCTCCAGGCTCTGCGACATGGCGAACGCCCACGAGGTTCTGGCCCTCCAGCTCCTCATCCCGCAGCTTCCGCCCTGGGCCTCGGTCAAAGAGAGCGCGCAGCTGGCGGTGGCGGGACTGGAGCACCCCGTCGACATCGTGCGTCTCGGGCTGCACGACAAGACCGGGGACTCCGTACTCGACCCGATATGTCAGATCCCCATGACCCGAGAGATGGCACTGGATCGCCGCAACGACGGGGACGGGCTCGAGCTGTTCTTCTGCTCGGTGAGCTGCGCGGAGATGTGGGACGACAGGCGCTCGGTTTCGGATCAGGACACCGGCAGTGTGCGTGAGGGGTGGATGCGTTGACATGCTGTAGCAATGCCACTTCATCCCCATGCTGAGCCGGACTTAGAGCTCGAGACACGTCCACAGTTCGCCCAACAGGGCGAGAAGATAAAAGTTCCGCAGAACCGTCTACCCGATCACCCTATGGCGCCCGACACCGCGGCTCAGATCGTGAGGGACGAGTTGCTCCTCGACGGCAGCGCACGTCTGAACCTCGCGACCTTTGTCACCACTTGGATGGAACCAGAGGCGGAGAAGCTGATGGACGAGTGCGCGGCGAAGAACATGATCGACAAGGACGAGTACCCGCAGACCGCAGAGCTCGAGAGCCGCTGCGTGAACATCCTCGCCAACCTGTGGCACGCGCCGTCGTCGGGTCACGCCGTGGGCTGCTCGACGACGGGGTCGAGCGAGGCCGCCATGCTCGCCGGGATGGCGATGAAGTGGCGTTGGCGCAAGGGAGGCACAGACACAGGTACGTCGCGGGGCGGTACGCCGAACCTCGTCATGGGCTCGAACGTCCAGGTCTGCTGGGAGAAGTTCTGCCGCTACTGGGAGGTGGAGCCGCGGATGGTCCCGGTCGGGCCCGACACGACACACCTGACCGCGGAGAAGGCCGCCTCTCATTGCGACGAGAACACCATCGGCGTGGTGACCATACTGGGCTCCACATACGACGGGTCGTACGAACCCGTCTCAGACATCGCGTCCGCGCTCGACCGGTTGGCGGCCTCCGGAGGCCCCGATGTACCCGTTCATGTGGACGGTGCCTCGGGCGCGTTCGTCGCTCCCTTCCTCGACCCGAAGCTCGCATGGGACTTCCGTGTCGAACGGGTGTGCTCGATCAACGCATCGGGTCACAAGTACGGACTGGTCTATCCCGGCGTCGGCTGGGTCGTCTGGAGGACACGCGAATCGCTGCCAAGCGAGCTGGTATTCGACGTCAGCTACCTCGGCGGTCACATGCCGACCTTCGCCCTCAACTTCTCGAGGCCCGGCGCGCAGGTCGTCGCTCAGTACTACAACTTCCTGCGGCTCGGCTCGGAGGGCTACCGCGAGGTGCAGCAGGCGAGCCGCGACGTCGCCCGGTGGATCGCCGAGAAGATCGAGGACATGGGACCGTTCCAGCTCCTGTCGCGAGGCGAGGGCATTCCGGTGGTCGCCTGGCAGGCGTCGGACGACGAGCCCTGGAGCGTCTTCGACCTGTCCGAGGCGCTGCGATCCTATGGCTGGCAGGTGCCGGCCTACCGGATGCCGCCGGCCCTCGACCATGTCGCAGTTCTGCGCGTCGTCGTGCGCAACGGTTTCAGCCACGCTCTGGCGGAGCTGTTCGTCCGAAGTGTGGAGGACTGTGTGAAGAGACTCAGGAAGACGAAGCCGGGTTCGTCAGAACCGAGAGTCGGCTTCCATCACTGAGCGGCGAGGCCCCTGTGCTGAGTGCCCCTGCTGATGTCCCGTGCCCAGTGCCCCGTGCCGAGTGCCCGGGAAAGGTCCACAGGCGGCAGGACTACGGTATTGGGTCGGGCAGCCAGGAGGCTCGATGTCCGACAAGCCAAGTTACCTAAAGCTCCTCAACGCGATAGCGGTGAACGAGGCGTGGGCGCACAGGTACCTGAGCGCATGGATCGAGACGACCCCTGATCCGGAGGTCAAGGCGGTGCTGTCGAGGGTAGCCGCCCGCGAGGGCGAGCATGGAATGAGCTTCGCCAAGCGGGTCAACGAGCTCGGCTTCGAGGTGCGGGAGAAGGACGACCCGGCTGCGGCTCAGCAGCTCTCGATCGCAGCCACGACGGACTACTCCGATGTCGAGAAGTTCGAGAAGCTCGGCCTCCACGAGCTCGACAAGGCGCTCACCGTGTTCGACGACATCTTCAAGGACCATTCGATCGACATCCGGACCGGAGAGCTCCTCGGTCGCTACATAGCGGAGGAGTATGACAGCGCCCGGCTGCTGCGCCGCTGTTACGAGCAATTGGCGAGTTGGACGGCGCATGGCGAGGAGGAAGAGGCCCCCAAGGTGGAAGTCGAGGCGTCCGAGAAATTGGCGAGCCTTGCGAGCAAAGTGGACCAGCTTCAACGGACGCTCGACGATCTACGTCACCTCGTAGGCTGACACCGACACCTCGACGCGCCTCGTGACGTCCGCGACACCCGGCGCCTCCCCGGTCCGCCTCGGCGTCCTGTACGACTTCCCCCAGGCCGACGGCGGAGCCCTGTTCGAAGAAGCGCTGCGACTCGGGATCGACGAGGTCGCATCGACCGGCCGGCTGGACAGGGACTTCGAGCTGGTGGCCCGTCACGCGAAGGGCCTGCCCGCCGGAACGGCGCATGACATCGAGCTCGCCTTCTCGGAGTTGCACGAAAGCGGAGTCATCGCCGTGGTCGGCCCATCCGTGAGCGACAACGGTCTCATCGCCTGCAAGCTCGCCGACGCGGCCCAGCTTCCGAGCATCAATTACACGGGCGGGGAGGTGACCCGGGGACGCTTCATGTTCCACTATCAGGTGGGCTCGCTCGAAGAAGAGCCGGTCGTCCTTGCCCGCCACCTCTCGGGCGAAGGTCACCGGACGGTCGGGGTCGTACACGACCGCTCCCCCGTCGGCGGCCGGTACGCGCAGTCGTTCTCGGAGGCGAGCCCCGCGGTCGGCCTCGAATTGGTGGCCAGCGCGTCGGTCCCGCCTCTCGCGCAGGACATCTCCGCCGTTGTGCGCAGGCTCAGGTCGGCCGACCCGGACGTCCTCGTGTACCTCGGGCTCGGCGTGGCGGCGAGGGCGCTCGCTCTGGGCATAGCAGGCGAGGACTGGAAGGTGCCGGTGGTCGCCAATTCCGCTCTCATGTTCGGCTACGCGGTGAAAGGACTGGCGCGCTGGCTGGGAGGGCTGGGTCTACCTGGACACGATCTCCGACGAGAACGCGGTGCGCATGCGCCTCGCAGAGCGTTCCGCGCGTAGCGCTGCCGGGCCCATCGGTGTGGCTGCCTACGACATGGGCCGCCTCTTGGCAGAGGCGACAGCGCGCACGGATCATCTGACACGCGAGGGCATGCGCGACGCTCTGGAGAAGGTGAAGCAGATTCCGGCTGCAAGCGGGATGGATGGAACCGTCATGGGTTTCGGGAACTGGGACCATGGCGCCCTGAAAGGCCGTTACTTGGTCCTTCGGCGCTGGGAGGACGGTAAGAGCAGACAGGTCCCCCGCCAGTAGCCAGGCGGTCGCGCCGTCAGCCGGCCGGCGATCCGAGTCGCTGGATGTAGATCGAGATGTGGGCGATCAAACCTTCTTCGTCCAAGTCGAAGACGAGCGCCTCGGGCGTCGAGAGCGGGGAGCCATCGATGTTCATCGTCTCGGTCAACTCGACGAGAACGCACCCGTCTCTGGCCGATACGCGATCGACGCGCATCGAGTAGTCCTCCAAAGCGGGCATGAGGCCCGAGAGGAAATCGAGGTAGGCCCCCCTACCCGAATAAGTGTCGCCGAAGGGCCCGACCCGCACGACGCCCTCGGCGAGGCACGAGCCGACGCCTTCCCAGTCGTGGGCGACTAGGCGTTCGAGATACTCGTCGACGACGGGCACGACGAGCTCAGCGTTCCCCGAGGCGCCGGAACGAGACGGGCATGTGCTTCACGCCTGCGTGCTTGTTGGTCCTGAAGCGCTCGATCTGTCCGTCCAGGTGAAAGTCGCAGAAACGCTCGAGGATCTCGTCGAACATGATGCGGATCTCCATGCGGGCGAGGTTCGCCCCGAGACAGAAGTGCCGGCGGTGTCCGAACGCCACGTGCGGGTTGGGAAGACGTGAGACGTCGAACGAGAACGGGTCCGCGAACACCTGCTCGTCGCGGTTCGCCGACGCCCACCACAGTGTCACCTTGTCACCTGCGCGAACGACCTGGTCCCCGATCTCGATGTCCCTCGTCGCTGTGCGCCTGTTGTAAAGGGTCGCGCTCGTCCAGCGGAGGATCTCCTCCACGGCGCTCGGCAGCAGTGACCTGTCTTCGCGCAGCGTCTCCAACTGGTCGGGACGCTCGATGAGCGCCGCCAGGCCGAGGGCGATCGCGTTCCGGGTCGTCTCCGAACCGGCTGCGATGAGCAAGCTGAAGAACATGAAGATCTCCGCTTCGGAAAGCGGTTCAGGGCCGTTCGGTCCCCCCACCCGTGCCTCACAGAGACGGGCGAGCATGTCGTCTCCGCCGTCGCGGCGTTTGCGGGCAATGAGCTGCGCCGCGTAGGCCGCGCTGGCAGAAGCGGCGCGTTCGGCCGCGGGGCTCGAATCTCCGAGCTCACGGCCTTCGTAGTCGAGGGTGGCGTTCGACCAGGCCATGAGATCGTGGCGGTCTTCTTCGGGGACTCCGAGGAGGATGGCAGTCGCTTGAAGCGGAAGCTCCACTGCGACTTCCACGAGGAAGTCACAACTTCTGGTCTCGGATACCGCATCCAGTATCGCCACGGTTCTTGCACGCAGCTCCTTCTCCATGTCCGAGAGGGACCGCGGGGAGAGCGCCGGTGTGAGCACCCGGCGAATCTCGTGATGCCTCGGGTCGTCCATCATGTTGAGGAGGACCCCCGCGACCGCCCCGTACGGCAGGTCCTGGATGAGGGTCCCACCGCCGACGGCGCCCGGTGCGCGCTCGGACGAGAACGAGTCCGGGTCCGCCGCTGCCTGCGTGACGAGCGCGTGGCTGGACAGCACCCAGAAACCCATGCCTCCGGGTGTGTGCACCGTCGGTTCGTGCCACCAGATCGGCGCGCGTCGCCGCAACTCCGTGAAGACCTCGTGAGGAAAGCCCTCGGCGAACAGATCGAGGTCGGTGAGGTCCACTTCGTGCAGGTCGAGCCCGTTCACCGCGGAAGAGGCCTCAGCATGTGCCCGCTCACGTCACCCACGAGGTCGGTAGCGAATTTCCTTTGAACGAAACGCCATGCGCCTTCGCGCTTGGCGAACGTGTCGAGGTACCTGCCCGCGACTATCGCCTGCAGCGGTAGGCCGGAGGTGGCCTGAAGGACGGTGAAGTAGGCGGTCGAGCTCGCCCTCGTCCCGTCTTCGTCGATCTCGATCCTGACATTCGTGGTGACGTGCTTAGTCCGGGGCGTTCCGTCGTCGTAGAGCCGCACCGTGGACCGCAGCATCTCGAGAACGCCGTCGCGGCCGTGAAGCGCGCCGGCACTGGCGCCGTTCTCCGCCAGCCAGTCAGCATCCCCGAACAGTTCGGCTACGGACTCGAAATCCCCAGCATCGAGGAGCTCCGCATAGGTGAAGATGAGGTGCTCGATGGCAGCGCGGTCGCTCCCGGCACCGCCAATCCCCCGCGCTGCGTCATCGATCACCGGGGGACCAACGTAGACGACGAAGCGTGGGCCGCCCCGAGTCACACGCTTCGGTCTTCGACCTCCCACATGTGGTCCAGGACGTGCCACGCGATACGACGCATTGCGTACCTCGGAGGCCATTTGCTGTCAGGCGACCGAGGGCCCCGGCCCGCAGAGCGGATGGCGTCTGTGATCGCGTCGCGCAGCTCCGCCTTGGACTTGGAGTCGTCGGGCTGCGGAGCCTTCATGCGAACACCCAACTTGCGCGCGTACGCGGACTCGGCTCCGACGACGTGGGCGACGATTGCGTCACGGTCCCTCCCTCCGCCCCGTGGCCCTTTGCGAAGGGAGGCGGGCGAGCGCGCTGTAGTGCTGTCGAACATCTTCCATGCTGCGGCGAGCAGTGCGAGGTGATTCTCGAGCTGTTTTCCGCCGAGCGGGCTGTCGTCCGAGGAGGCGAGCTTTTCCGGCGCACCGAAGTCGGTGGTCGCTCCGCCCGCGAGGCGCTCCGTCACCTCGACTTTCTGCTTCGCTGTGACGCCGAAGGTGACGCCGGCCGTGCGACAGACGAGCGAATACCTGGGTGCATAAGCGAGCAGTGCCTCTACGGCGCTTTCCTCGTCTTTAGCCGCCCGGCACCAGCCGGGCCAGTCGACGGCGCACGCGAAGACCCGACGCTTGCCCTCTTCGACGTAGAGCGCGAGGGGACGAGAAGGGCTCATGAGGCCTCGGTGCGAGTCCGCTCGAAGTCGCGCAACATCCGTTCGAGTCGTTCGCGCAGCTCAGCCCGGACATGGCGTTCCATCGCCTCGGCCAACTCGGCGTCGACCGCTTCTTTTGCGAGCGGGCGGATCCGCCGGACGATCTCGGTGAGCCGGGGCACCTCCTCGGGGGGGATGGGGTCACCCACCGGATCGAATACATGTGTCACTGCGAGGTCGACGAAGCTGCGAGCTATCCGGTCCACTTCGTCCCGCAGGCGAGCGCCGAGCTCGAGCACGGCGACGAGCGGTATCCCTGCGGCGACGAGCGCAGCGCCGACGTGAACGAGGCGCGGCTGCGGGACCACGAACTTCTCGGGAACCGCACCGTTCGACTCTTCCGACGCCTCCGACTCGTCCGGCTCGCCTTGCACCGGTGGCTGAGCGGCTTCGATGAACCCGAGCTCGAAGGCCAAGGACACGAGGTCCTCGTCGGTGCCGTCCATTCCGAACAAAGACGCCAGCTCCTCGGCATCCACGACCATCGGCGTCTCGTCGGTCCACGGCTCCGCGAGTACCGCCTCGAGGCCGAGCAGGTCGCCGACGTTCTGCCCCGTCTCCCAGGCTCCGAGCAGCTCACCGATGTTGGCCAGGTTGTAGCCGCGCTCGAGGAGCTGCGAGATGACTCTCAGGCGCGCCAGGTGGGCGTCGGAGTAGAAGACGGCCCGGCCCTCCCTGCGCGAGGGGGGCAAGAGGCCGCGGTCCTGGTAGGCGCGTACGTTCCGCACGGTCGTCCCCGCCATGCGGGCCAGCTCGTCGATCCTGTACTCCGGCACGGGCGATCCGTCCGGACCGGAAGATTCGTTCGCATCAACAATCATAACATTGACAACTGTACCACTCGCCTTGACATTTACATTGTTCAATGGCACGATCTGCCCGTGGCGAACGGCGGCGGGGACGGGGCGCGGAGGCGTGAGAGGAAGGCACGGGTCGTGCTCGGAGGATCTCTTTCCCTCGTCACCGGGGCGGGCAACGGGATCGGCAGAGAGACGGCTCTGGTCCTCGGCGCCCGCGGCTCGAAGGTTCTCGTAGCGGACATCGACCCCGCGGCAGCCAAGCGCACCGCAGCCGACTGCGGCGGCCTTCCGTTCGAGGTGGATGTGGCCGACCGTAGGTCCGTGAACGAGCTGGCCGATCTGGTCCATGCGGAGCACGGCCCCCTGGACGTCCTCGTGAACAACGCAGGCGTCGGGATGTCCGGGCGCTTCGCGGACACGACACTCGAGGACTGGGACTGGATCCTCGGGGTCAATTTCCTCGGCGTGGTACACGGATGCCACTTCTTCGGGCCTCCGATGCTCGAGCGGGGAAGCGGCCATGTCGTGAACGTCTCGTCGGGCCTCGGATACCTGCCCACCGCCACGGAACCTGCGTACGGGACGACCAAAGCTGCAGTGCTCGCGCTGTCGCGCAGCTTGCGCGCGGACTGGGGGTCGAGCGGGGTCGGGGTGAGCGCCGTGTGTCCGGGTGTCATCAACACGGGCATCCTCTACCGGGCGCGTTTTCGCGGTGAGCGCGCCGAGCCCGACTCCGTCAAACGCGTGCGAGAGGTGTTCGCCCGCCGCGGGCATCCACCGAGCCTTGTCGCGAAGGCGATCGTCTCCGCCATCGAGAACGACCGACCGGTGGTCCCAGTCGGCGTGGAGGCCTGGCTCGGCTGGGTCCTACGAGGTCTCGTGCCGAGCAGGTTGGGCGACGTGGTCGCCTCTTTGGATCCCGACCCCGCACGGAGGCGCTCTCGATGAACATCCCGACGAGCAAGCGAAAGATCTCCCCCATCCCGGTCGCCCTGGCCGTCGCCGCAGGAGCCGGCGCGGCGGCAGCGGCTCTGGCGCTTCGTCGCTGGGGGCTGTCGGAGATCGAGGCCGAGGAGCTCGCGGCGCTGCCCGATGCCAAGGAACTGCAAATCGAGACCGGCGACGGCGCGCAACTGAAGGTCTTCGTCTCCGGCCCCGAGAGCCCGGGCTCTGCGACATTCGTCCTCGCTCACGGTTGGACGAACGACAGCCGTGTCTGGGCGCCGGTGGCTCACCGCCTGGTGAGAGAGGGTCAACGTGTCGTCGTGTACGACCACCGCGGGCACGGCAGCTCCACGATGGGCTCCGCGGGCCACACGCTCGAGGCGCTGGCGGAGGACATGTGGCGGGTGCTCGACGAGCTCGACCTGAAAGACGCCGTGGTCGTCGGTCACTCGATGGGAGGGATGACCGCCCAGGCCCTCGCGACGGCTCATCCCGAGAGACTTCGCTCGCGCATACGCGCCCTCGTGCTCGTCGCAACCGCATGCGACCAGATCTCGCGCGGACGCGCTGTGGAGAAGCTCGCGGAGCGACTCGCACCTCGGATCATCTCGAGCCCACAACTCGAGCTCCTGATGCGCACCAAGGGCCTGTCGCCGTTCCTCGTCCGGCGCACCATCGGGAGCCACGCCAGCCGTGCCCACCTCGACTCGATCTGCGAGATGTTCGTGGCGACGGCTCCTGAGGTGCGAGCCGGTTTTCTCACCGCCATGAGCACGATGGACCTGACGAAGGGGCTCCCGAAGCTCGAAGTCCCCGTCACCGTGATCGCAGGACAGCGGGACCACCTTCTTCCCCGGGCGCGTTCGCGCAGGATCGCGAGCCTCGTGCCGGGCTCCCGTTACGTCGAGATCCCGAATGCGGGACACATGCTGCCGATCGAAGTACCCGACCGGATCACCTCCCTGTTGCTCGAAGCAGCAGGTGCAACCTCGGAGAGAAGGAGTGACGCATCATGAGCACGACCCTCGAAAACCCGGCTCAGAACGTGTTCGAAGCCACGGTTACGAGATTGAGTCGCCAGTCGGTGGACAAGCACTTCGACGCATACACAGACGTCGAGTGGGACGGCCCGGACATGGAGATATCGCCGGAGGACCCACGCTTCCATCTCTGGAGCTTCGACCCACTTGCAACGACGGAGTGGTACAGATCACAGCCGCCGGAGATCCAGTCGCGGGTTGCGCTCCACCGCATCGCAGCGGCGATGCGGATCGGATGGGAGTTCGAGAACGTCCTGCAGCGCGGACTGCTCGTGTATGCCTTCTGGCTCCCGAACCAAAGGCCCGAGTTCCGATACGTACATCACGAGATCATCGAGGAATCTCAGCACACGATGATGTTCCAGGAGGTCATAAATCGAAGCGGGTTGGACGTGCAGGGCATGCCGAAGAGGATGAAGGCCGCGGCACGCAACGTCGTGTTCCTCAGCCGGGCCTTTCCGCAACTGTTCTTTCTCTTCGTCCTCGGTGGCGAGGACCCGGTCGACCACCTCCAGCGCAAGCAACTGCGCGCGGACGAGTCTCATCCCGTGATCGAGCGGATCATGCGGATCCATGTCACCGAGGAAGCACGCCACATCTCCT
Organism: uncultured Acidimicrobiaceae bacterium; assembly: GCA_963737015.1. Taxonomy (GTDB): domain Bacteria; phylum Actinomycetota; class Acidimicrobiia; order Acidimicrobiales; family UBA8190; genus CAVTQZ01. Next base: position 1,625,642 of record CAVTQZ010000001.1, read on the forward strand.
TCGCCCGCCAGTACCTCAAGCGCTCGGTCCCGCGCCTCGGATTCCTGCGCAAGCAGGCTCTCTCGCTGGTCGCGCCCTTGCTGTTCGGCACCATGGCGCGTCTCATGGTCTTCCCGCCGCGCCACCTGGTGAAGACCTACGGCATCCCCACCTCCCAGGTACGAAAGGCGCTTCGTTCACCCGAGAGTCGCCAGCTTCTCGCCGACGCCGTCGCGAAGCCGAGGAAGCTCTGCACGGAGCTCGGCCTCATGAACGCACCTGCGCGCGCAGGTTGGAAGCTCATGGGTGTATGGCGTGACGACGCCGAATCAGCCAACGAGGGTTCTTGAGCTCCTGGTGCCAGGCAGGTCGCTCGCCGTTGCGGCATGATCGGGACGTATGGCGAGGCCCGACCGTCAGTCCCACAAGACCGAAGTGAAGAAGCACCGCAGGACGTGGGTCGCCAGCTGTTCGTGTGGATGGTCGGAGCAAACTGTCTCGGGGTTCGCCGGGTGGTCGGCATCGCGCCGTCACTCCGACGAGGTCCAAGGAGCAGATGCGGGTCTTAGGCATACACCGAAGCCCGAACAGCAGGTGCGCCTGATAGGTGAACGGCCACCCGGTGAGGGCGACGGCGAGGACGAGTCCCCTCACGTTCGTTGATCCGTCTGAAGCCTCTGCTCCTCCCGGTCAGAACCACGTGCTGCACCACGGCACGGTGGTGGAGCGGAACATCTTGTCGGCTGTGTCGAGGGCGCCTTCGGTGAGCTCGTCGACCTTTCGGCCCGCGGCGATCGAACGCAGTGACGGACCGCCGAGGTAGATCGAACCGAGAGCGTCCACCGCCAGCGCCAGGTCGGCGGGCTCGGTTGTCCGAGAGCAGAGCGCCCCGTCGGGGCCGCCGTCCAACAGGTAGCGGCCCGAGGACAGATCCAACGGGTCCGTGATCTCGATGACGAGACGTCCCTCCACGAGATAGCTGCGCGCGCCGAGCGCGGCGGCAACGTCGAGCAGCCTGACCCAGATGAAATCGAAACGCATCGTCTGACGCAGGACGCGAGCGTCGCCGAGCATCCAGATGAGAGGTTCTTCGACGCAACGGTCCGACGCGCGTACGGTCGTCACGAGGTCGACCTCGCAACAGAACTTCCAGAGTGCTCTGTAGGCGGCGGGCGTGAGAGCTACGAGGTCGTGCACCTGCAGAGAGCCGCGGGGTGTCATCGCGTCCCAGTGCGGCTCCGCGCTGTATCGCAGGTACCCGTCAGCAACCCCGGATCCGTCGCGATACAGAGCGCAGTACCCCTTTGCGGGCTCGTCACCGGGAACCCGGACCATGCCGAGGCGCCTGTCCCACCAGTGGTCGTTCCGCCCGATCGAGCCCGGCTGAAGCGCGTGGTAGGCCTCGTAGACACCGGGAGCTTCCTTCCGGAACGTTTCGAAGTCGACGAGCTCGATGGTGCCTTCGCCGGGCCCGGGGAATCGAGCTGCGTCGGCTTCGATCGTGTAGGTGGCAGAATCGACTGCGGGCCCGTATCCGAACCGTCCGTAGATCGGGAATTCCGACGCGATCAGGATCGACAACGCCTCGCTGCGCTGAAGGCTTGCCGTCAACTCGCCGGTGATCATCTGAGTCAGGAGCCCGAGCCGCGTGTGCGTGGGTGAGACGGTGACGTTCGTGAGGGCCGAGACACCGATCCGAGCAGCACCCGGAACACAGAGCGACGTTGGGAACGTGCGCAAGGTGCCGACGACTCGGTCACCGTCGAAGGCGCCCCAGGTCCGCTCGAGGTCGACCTCCGTACGGTAGTAGTCGGTCACCTCTTCGGGGTGCTCTCTGGACTTGAGGAAGCCGAGGTCCTTGCAGACGATCCAGTCCGTGAGCTCGGACGAATCGATCGTCCGCACTTGTGTCGTCAACTGCGCAGCACCACTCCCGGCCGTGCGTCGAGTCCCTCCGCTACTGCGGCACCGTCCTCACGAACGACAACACCGTTCACGAGGACGTGGCTCATCCCGACCGGTTGGTCCGCCGTCAGACGTTCGCCGTTGGCCGGGAAATCGACCACCCGGCGCAACGGACCCGGCGCAACGGTGTCGGGATCGAAGACGCAGATGTCTGCGGCCTTGCCGGCCTCGACGGTCCCCCTGTCGGACAATCCGTAGACCGACGCCGGCTCCCCCGTGAGTTTGTGGACAGCACGCTCGATCGTCATGACGTTGCGGTCTCGCACCCAACCTCCGAGAAGGTCGGTCGCGAAGCATGCGTCGCACAGCTGCGATACGTGAGCACCCGAATCGGCAAGACCCAAAAGCACGTTGTCCCGGGGAAGCAGCCAAGCGATGCCTTCGGGATCGTCGTTCGCCAGTACGGACCAGAAGCGCGTGGCCAGGTCGTCGTCGAGCGAGGTGTCGAGCATCACGTCGAGCGCCGTGCAGTTGCGCTCCGAGGCGAGCTCGACCACGGACCGCCCTGTCAGCTCGGGATGCTTCGGGGACTCGGCTATCGAGATCGAGGCCCAGTTGAACGGCAGCGAACCGAGACCTCCGGAGAGCTCCTCCCAGCTGTCCTCGCGCCACTTCGGATCGCGGTACGCCGCGCAGCGGGCCTCACGGTCGAGACCCATGAGCTTGGCGAAGCTCGGACGCGCGTTCAGGGTGAAGGGCTCCGCGAGGTTCATCTGGAACACGAGTGGGCGGCAGGAGACCTGAGGCCACACCTCGATTCCCTCTTCGCGCGCAGCGTCGTTCTCCTCGATGACCTTCTCATGGTAGGGGTAGCCCTTCACGGTGAGAAGGGCGGTCCAGGTCACGGGGCGGGCCACCTGCTTCGCCACGTCGAAGACCTCGCTGTTCCTCAGGACCCCGCCGGGAAGCAGAGCGACGACGCCCTTTTGCATCTTGCGCAATGGTTCGAGCAGCGCGCGCAGCTCCGCAAGGTCCGCTACCCGCGACGGCACGGGCCGCCCCTTGTCCCCGTTGTGCGTTGGCGAAGCACTCGTCGCAAAGCCCATCGCCCCGGCAGCCATCGAGTCTGCGACGACCGCTTGCATCTTCTCGATCTCGTCGTCCGTGGCGGGCCGCTCGTATGCGTCTTCCCCCATGACGTAGAGACGCACGGCCGTGTGGCCCACGTAGCAGCCGTAGTTGAGCGCGCTCCCCCGCCGTTCGATGGCGTCGAGATACTGCGGGAAGGACTCGAACTCGTCCCAGGGAACCCCCTGCGACAGGGTGTCGAAGCTCATGTCCTCGACGTGTTGCAGGGTCCTCGCCATGAGCGGGACGAGCTCCTCCCGGATCGGGGCGATGGAGAAGCCGCAGTTGCCGGCGACCACCGACGTCACACCGTGAAAAGCCGAAGGGGTGAGCCAGGGGTCGAAGAAGACCTGCGCGTCGTAGTGCGTGTGAATGTCGACGAATCCCGGAGCGACCACCTGCCCGGAAGCGTCGAGCTCCCGGTCGCCCTTGAGCGACTCCCCGATCGCCTCGATCCGGCCACCAGCGACCTTCACGTCCGCCTTCCGGCCGGGCGCGCCCGTGCCGTCGACGAGGGTGCCCCCGCGGATGACGATGTCTTCTCCCTCTTCTCCTCTGACCCTCACTTGTCCCAGCCCTTGCGGGCCTGCTTCTGCGCTGCCTGCTTGGCATGCTTCGCCTGGCGCTTCTCTTTCAACGAGCGCCCGGGCTTCTTGGACTCACCGGTTTGTTTCGATTTTTCAGCCACGTTCCCAAGAGTACGCCGCGGCCCGGTAGGCGGCCGTGGGATTCGACTATCGGGGCCAGTCGCCCACCGCGACGTCTGTGAGCACCGGCGACGCCGGAGCCGGGCCCGTCCTCCTCTTCCGGCCAGGGGATCGGCTGGATCGAGCCAACGCGGGGCTCCGAGCTTCCAGGGCGAGCAATGCGTCGTCGGGGGACGGTGCGAGGTGCACGCCCGTTCGGCTCAAGTCGGACCGCCTGTTCCGGCATCCGCCCCGGCACCCGCACCCGAACGGATGCGCTCCACGAGCGGACCCGCCCAATCGGGGTCCGCATAGCCGGTGTCGTAGGCGTTGCGGAGATGCCCGAGCCACTCGCACGACTCTTCGAGCCCGCCCGGTCGGTTCCGCGCCAGCCACAAGCGGCGGTGCTCCTCGACTATCCCACCCAGATCAGTGGCGAGCTTCGAGCGGACGCTCGGCGGCACCGCACCGATGCTTCCGTCGCCCACCAGGCGCGCCGAGGCGTCCTCGCGCGCGAGAAGTACCAGGCGCGCGGTGTTCAGCAGCTCCTCGACCGCGACCTTCCCGTTCGCGCTCCTGGGGCGTGCGCGCGAAAGCGCGCCCGACGCAGCCTCGACCTGAGCCGCCACCGCGTCGAGTTGAGGTTGGTCGATGCCTTTCGTCAGGCCCCTCCCCACCTGGAGCTGCGGAAGGTAGAGATGGGCCACGAGGCTCGACATGTTCGGGAACTGGGGCACGAGAAGAGTGTGGACGTCGCCGAGCAGGCGCAGCGCCTCTCCGACCGCACCCGTCTCGTCCTCGAAGGAGTGAACGTCGAGGGCCCGGCACACGATGGAGGGGTCGAGATGGTCGTTCGAGGTGGCACACCACGCGAAGGACGCGGCAGCTGCGAGGCCGCCCTCGGATACCGGAAGGTACTGATGGTGGCCGAAGTCTCCCCAGTCGGCGACCATGAGGCCGCGAGATCCCCCCGTGATCGCCGTGCGCGCGGCGGAGCGGCAGTTCTCGATCGCGTTCGACAGACGCCCTGCGATCGAGAGCCAGCTCGAAGTCCCCGGGCACAACCAGTGTTCGACTCCTGCGTCGCTGAGAGATTGCGAGCGCTCGGCGAAGGGGTGGTTCGCCTCGTACCCCCACTCACAGACCGTCACCGAATCAGGTAGCCGCGCAAGGAGGTCACGGTGGACGCTCAAGAAGTCGCCCCATACGAGCAGCTCCCGGTCCGAAAGCTCCGGGAGGTCGCAGAGCCTTCCGAGCCAGTCGCCCCATTCGCCGCCGCGCTCGGCAGGCAACTGCCAGGGTTCGTCCATCCCGAGATGAAAGCGTCGACCGGGGATCGCTTCGGCGAGCTCTCCGACGAGACCACGCACGAGCGACAGCGACCCGGGCTCCGCGGGGTCGAGCGTCGAGACGGGAAAGGGCATGCCGAACGGGCTCGGAACGACACCGCGTCCGATGCCCAGGTGCGCGTAACGGTCGTGCATCAACCACCGCTCCATGTGCCCGAGCGTGTTCTGGTTCGGTGCGAGCTCGATGTGGCGCTCCCTACAGAACGAAACGAGGCTCTCCATGTCCTCGACGTTGTAAGGATCGGCGCCCGCCCACACCTCTTCGTGGTCGCGGTACGCGTAGGTGTGCTCCATGTAGAGCTCGAGGTGGTTGACCTTCCAGGAGGCGAGCCTTTCCACCAGGTCGAAGAGCGTTTCCAGGCGCGGCACCTTCGTACGCGAGACGTCGAGCATCACCCCGCGTACCTCGAGGTCCGGCCAGTCCTCGATCCGGCACCGCGGGAGCGACCGGGGCCCGTAGATCCGCGACAGCTGCGCAAGGGTCGCGGCGGCATAGAACCGGCCCGCCTTTGTGCTCGCCGCCACCGTGATCCCGGCGTCATCGACGTCGACTCGATAGCCCTCGGCGGGAAGGCTCGGGTCTTCGACAGCCTTCGGTGCCTCCCGAGCGTCCACACCGACCGCGGTCGCCTGGGACAGCTCCAAGTGCCGTGGGTACGGCAGGAGGGCCAGGCGGTGGCCCGCGTCGCCGGTCATGTGATCGAGCTCACGCGCCCTCGCCGCTGCGATGCGATGTCCACAGCCGTGTGGAGTACGACCTCAAATCTGAACGCGTTGTTACCCCGTGGTGAACCGGCGGCGTCCTGTACGTGAGGCGAAGATGAAATGCCGCCTTTTGGACCCGTGGGCATGTGGACATCGGTACGCGGGCATGTCCTGGCATGCCGCGACAGGGTAGGCCCCGCCCCCCGCTGCCGCCGCCCCGGGGCCAGGCCCCGGCCCTTTACCGACCTAGACCGACTACGCCCTTTGTGACCAACGTTCCACAAGCGCCTATGGGACTAGTTCCATAAGGCGCGCCTCGTGGAGCATTCAGCGCCCAAGCCTCTTGCCCAAGCCGGAACCCCGGGGGAGAACGACCCTGCTTGTAGGGCCTTTAGGGGGATTTCATTGTGTCTGTGTTGCGATGGCGCAAGGGTCACTGGTAGACAGCCCGGATGCCCGAGAGGGGCCCGGGAGGAGCGGGCACCTATCAGGAGCCGGGGCTTTGGGGACCGGGAGCCGGAGCCCGAAGAGGGCGCCGTTCCCCCAGGCGACCCCGGGTTTCCGGGCGGGCACCCCGCCGGGTGGCGAGCTTCCTCGGCGCAGCCACCGCCTTCCTCACGGCGATACTCGTGACCTCTGTCACGACTGTCGCGACGGAAAATGCAGCCGCCGCCAACGCGATCAACGCACCGATCGTCGCCGTCGCCGGCGATCCGGCGACCGGGGGGTACTGGCTCGTAGGCTCCGACGGCGGGATCTACACGTTCAACGCCCCGTTCTACGGGTCCACGGGTGCGGCACGGCTCAACGACCCCATAGTGACGATGGCCGCCACGCCGGACGGCGGCGGTTACTGGCTCGTCGCATCCGACGGCGGGATCTTCACCTTCGGTGACGCGCCGTTCTACGGCTCGACCGGTGCGATGCGGCTCAACAAGCCGATCGTCGGCATCGCCTCCACCCCCGACGGGCACGGCTACTGGCTCGTCGCATCCGACGGCGGGATCTTCACCTTCGGCGACGCGCCGTTCTACGGCTCCACCGGTGCGATGCGGCTCAACAAGCCGATCGTCGGCATGGCCTCCACCCCCGACGGGCACGGCTACTTGCTCGTCGCATCCGACGGCGGGATCTTCACCTTCGGCGACGCGCCGTTCTACGGCTCCACCGGTGCGATGCGGCTCAACAAGCCGATCGTCGGCATGGCCTCCACCCCCGACGGGCACGGCTACTGGCTCGTCGCATCCGATGGCGGGATCTTCACCTTCGGCGACGCGCCCTTTGCGGGTTCCATGGGGGGACAGAAGCTTCTCGCCCCGGTGGTCGACATCGCCCCGTCACCTCGCGGCGGTTACTGGATGGCGGGATCCGACGGAGGCCTCTTCTCCTTCGGGGACGCGCCGTTCTACGGCTCGATGGGCGGGAGCTATCTCCCCGGTCCCCCGGCCGACGCCCTCGGCCCCGAGATCGCAGCCGTCGCAACGTCACAGCTCGGGCAAACGAATCCCGCGGCCTACGGAGGTGCGGGGAGCTGGTGTGCGTTCTTCACGTCGTGGGTCTACCGCCAGGTCGGCTTGCCGATCGGTCCCACGCCCGAGGCGTACGAGGTCGGCACCTGGGCCCTGTCCAACGGTGGGGCCCTCCTGCCTCCGAGCGCGATGCCACAGGTCGGCGATGCGGTTCTCTACGAGCCGGCGAACAGCTACTCCGCCTGGCCGGGCCCAGGCCTGAACGGAAGTGACATCGTCCACGTGAACATCGTCGTTTCGGTGAACCCCGACGGCTCGTTCGTCACGATCGGCGGAAACGAGCCGTTGAACGGGGTCGCGGCTGTCCGCGAGTTCGGGCCCTACTCGGTGGCGAACGCGCCGACGTGGTGGGGCCAGGCCGTCTACGCCTTCGTGCGGCCCCCAGCCTGAAGCTTCGCCCTCAGCTCAGGCAGCGACCGGTTGCTCGGCGCCCGCGTGCCCGCCGTTCGCGCCGGCCGAATCGGCCAGCGCGCTGACGAGCACATCGCTCACGGTGTCCGCGAGGTGGAACGTCATCTGCTCACGGACGCTCTCGGGCACGTCCTCGAGGTCGAGGCCGTTTCGCCGCGGTAGGACGACCTCTGTGAGACCGGCGCGGTGCGCGGCGAGCACTTTCTGCTTCACCCCACCGATCGGGAGGACCCGTCCCTGCAGCGTCACCTCACCGGTCATCCCCACAACCGGCCGCACGGCTCGTCCCGTCAACAAGCTGACGAGCGCGGTCGTCATGGTCACCCCGGCCGAGGGCCCGTCCTTCGGCACCGCGCCCTCGGGCACGTGCAGGTGGAAGCGCTTGCCGGTGAAAGATGCCGCGGTCCACGCCGAGCTCCTCCGAGTGCGAGCGCACGAACGAGAGCGCGATCTCGGCGGATTCCTTCATCACGTCCCCGAGCTGACCGGTGAGGGCCAAGCCCTCGTTGCCGTCCATGGACGTCGCCTCCACGTAGAGGACATCGCCGCCCGCACCCGTCACCGCCAGGCCCGTCGCCACTCCGGGGACGGCGGTGCGCTCGGCGGCCTCGAAGAAGAAGCGCGGTCTGCCGAGCCAGCCTCGGACGTCGTCGCCGGCCACGGTCACAGGCGCTGTCAGCTCTCCGGCCGTGAGCTTCGTCGCGATCTTGCGCGCTAGACGGCCCAGCTCACGCTCGAGGTTACGGACGCCGGCCTCGCGGGTGTAGTCCGACGAGACCTTCGCGATCGCGTCGTCGGTCACCTCGACCTCGTCGGGCCGCAGAGCGGCGCGCTCGACCTGGCGCGGCAGGAGGTGATGACGGGCGATCGAGAGCTTCTCGTCCTCGGTGTACCCGTCGATGCGGATGACCTCCATGCGGTCGAGCAACGGGCCCGGGACCGTCTCGGTGATGTTCGCTGTCGCGATGAACAGGACCTTCGAGAGGTCGAGCTCCACCTCGAGGTAGTGGTCCCTGAACGTGTGGTTCTGCGCCGGGTCGAGGACCTCGAGCAGAGCGGACGACGGGTCACCCCGGTAGTCGCTACCGAGCTTGTCGACCTCGTCGAGCACGATCACGGGGTTCATCGTCCCCGCTTCGCGAAGTGCGCGCGCGAGACGACCGGGTTGCGCGCCGATGTAGGTGCGCCGGTGCCCGCGTATCTCGGCCTCGTCACGCACACCACCGAGCGCCACACGCACGAAGTTGCGGCCCAGAGCTCGCGCCACCGACTCACCGAGGGAGGTCTTGCCGACTCCTGGGGGGCCGACGAGAGCGAGGATCGCCCCGGTCCCGCGGCCCACCGGTGTAAGCCCACGCTCGGACTGCAACTTGCGCACGGCGAGGTGCTCCAAGATCCTCTGCTTCACGTCGGTGAGACCGTCGTGATCCTCGTCGAGGACACGCGCGGCGGCCTCGACGTCGAGGTTGTCCTCGGAGCTCACACCCCACGGGAGCTCGAGGACGGTGTCGAGCCAGGTGCGGATCCAGCCGTGCTCCGGGCTCTGCTCGCTCGTGCGCTCGAGCTTCGCTATCTCGCGCTCGACCGAGGTACGCACCCCTTCGGGGAGGTCGCGGTCCTCGATCTTTGCGCGGTAGTCCTCGGGGGTGCCTTCATCGGTGGTCCCGTCGAGCTCTGCGAGCTCCTTTCGGATCGCCTCCATCTGGCGGCGCAACAGGAACTCGCGCTGGGTCTTCTCCATCCCCTCTTCGACGTCGGTGCGGATCTGCTGGCGCAGCGACAGGTCGGCGAGGGTCTCTCTCGCCCAGCCGAGAACGATGCGAAGGCGCTCCTCCAGGTCGAATGTCTCGAGGATCTGAACCTTCTGCGCGAGCGACAGGTCCGGTGAGTAACCCGAGAGGTCTGAGATCTGCGAGGGCTCTGTCACCTCGCGCAGGCGCTCCGCCATGCCCCTCGCGCCGCGTGTGAGGAGGATGTTCTCGAGCACCACGCGGTACTCCCTTGCGAGCTCCTGCGCCGCGCGCGTCTCCGGGCCCTCGGAGACGGGCTCGACCTGGACCCAAAGCGCCTGCCCGGTTCCGGGCACCGCCGCGCCGATCGTGGCGCGACTGAGGCCGCTCACGACCATGGCGTGGGCGCCGCCGGGCAGCTGGCCCAGCTCCAGGATCTCGGCGATGACACCCACCGGCGAGTAGGTGCCCTCCACGTGCGGGACCAGCACGAGCTGCCCACCGACCGAACCGGCCGCTTCAGCGGCCACCTTGGCCTCCTCGGTCTCGAGGGCCATCGTGATCACCATCCCCGGGAGCACGACTCCCGAGGTCAGGGGCAGGAGGGGAAGCGTGCTGTTCACGTCGGCCCGCGCCCTGTTCGCTCCGTCGATCTTCTCTGTCTCGTTGGCCATCCGGCCTCAACTCCTCTGGTCTCGAGGGGCCCCCGCCGGCTCATCACCGCCGGGCGGCCTCGAATCGTCGTAAGTAGAACCGTCGCGGCACCGCCCCGATTCCCCGCTGAAGCCGGCACAGCCATACGGTTGAATGGAACCGTGCAAGATGCCGTGCAGGACGCCTTTCACCCGGCGGTCGCCACCTGGTTCGAGAGGCGTTTCCCCGGCGGGCCGACCGAGGCGCAGAGGGAGGGCTGGCCGAAGATAAGGGCCGGGGCCGACACCCTGGTCGCCGCGCCCACGGGCTCTGGAAAGACTCTCGCCGGATTCCTCGTCGCCATCGACTCCGCGTACCGGGCCTTCGAGGCGGGCGAGGACCTCGCCGGGACCCGGCTCGTCTACGTCTCGCCCCTGAAGGCGCTGGCGGTCGACGTCCACCAGAACCTCGAGAAGCCGCTCGCCGAGATCGCCGAGGTGGCAGGCGAACTCGGTATGCCTGTCCCACCTATCACGGTAGCGGTGCGGACGGGCGACACGACGCAGAGCGCACGAAGCGCCATGTTGCGCACCCCTCCGACCTTCCTCGTGACCACGCCGGAGAGCCTCTACCTGCTCGTCACCGCGAAGCGCAGCCGGGAGACGCTGCGGTTCGTACGGACCGTGATCGTCGACGAGATCCACACGCTGGCGCGCGACAAGCGCGGTTCGCACCTGGCGCTCACCCTCGAGCGCCTCGACCACATACAGAGCAGCGACCACATACAGAGCCTCGATCACATACAGAGTGGCGTACCGAGCGGTGCACAGCGCGGTGCACGGCCCCAGCGGATCGGGCTCTCGGCTACCCAGCGTCCGATCGAGACGACCGCCCGGCTCCTCGCCGGGGCTTCGCGCGTTCCCGCGGAAACATCTGCAGCGAGGGGGACACGGACAGGGTGCCCGGGCGAGGCCGCCTGGAACCCGGTCGAGATCGTCGACTGCGGCCACCGGCGCGAGCTCAGGGTGAGCATCGAGCTGCCCGAGACCGAGCTCGGTGCAGTTGCGACGTCGGAGCAACTCGGCGAGATCGTCGACCGCATCGCCAAGCACGTGGCGGACCACCGCACGACGCTCGTCTTCGTGAACACGAGGCGCCTGTCCGAGCGTCTCGCCCATCTGCTAGGCGAGCGCCTCGGTCCCGACCAGGTCGCCGCCCATCACGGGAGCCTCTCCGCGGAGCGCCGCAAGCGCACCGAGACGCGCCTCCGTGCGGGTGACCTGCGGGCCCTCGTGGCGACCGCCTCGCTCGAGCTCGGCATCGACATCGGACCGGTAGAGCTCGTCTGTCAGGTGGGATCCCCGCGGTCGATCGCCACGTTCCTCCAACGAGTCGGGAGGTCCAACCACTCGCGTCACGGCATTCCCGAGGGCATCGTCTTCCCGATGACGCGCGACGAGCTGGTCGAGTGCGCCGCGCTTATGGCGGCCGTGCGCGCTGGGCGTCTCGATTCGACGTGCGCGCCGGTAGCGCCGCTCGACATCCTCGCCCAGCAGGTCGTCGCCGAGGTGGCGGGTGCGGAGGAGTGCGAAGAGGACGCGCTGTGTCAATTGGTACGGGGCGCGGCTCCGTTCGCCGGGCTGTCTCGTGAGGACTTCGACGACGTCGTCGAGCTCGCCTCCGAGGGCATCGCCACCGGCAGGGGCCCGCGCATGTCCTACCTCCACCGGGACAAGGTGAACGGGGTGCTGCGCCCGAGACGCGGGGCGCGGCTCGCCGCCTTGACAAGTGGCGGGGCCATCGCCGAGGTCGGCGACTACCGGGTCGTGGCGGAGCCGGATGACACGACGGTCGGAACGGTGAACGAGGACTTCGCGATCGAGTCGATGGTGGGCGACGTCTTCCTTCTCGGTACGCACTCCTGGCGTGTGAGGCGCGTCACCCAGGGCGAGGTGCGTGTGACCGACGCGCAGGGAGCGCATCCGACGATCCCCTTCTGGGTCGGGGAGGCGCCGAGCCGTACCGACGAGTTGTCCGACGAGGTCTCGGACCTGCGTCGCGGCCTGGCGGCGATCCTGGCCGTACCGGCCGGCGGGGACGGGTCGGCCGGCGGGGACGGGTCGGCGGATGCGAAAAGGTTCGCGCTCGATCACGTGCAGGAACTCTGCGGGCTCGACGAAGACGCGGGCCGCCAGCTCGTCGACTATCTCGACGCGGCTCTCTCCCAGCTCGGGGCGCTACCGACGAAACAAGAAATCGTCTTCGAGCGCTTCTTCGACGAGGCGGGAGGGATGCAGCTGGTCGTGCATTCGCCCTTCGGGGGGAGGATCAACCGCGCCTTCGGGCTCGCCTTGAGGAAACGCTTCTCCGCGACGTTCGACTTCGAGCTGCAGGCTGCCGCCACCGACGACTCCGTCGTCTTGTCCCTCGGGCCGCAACACAGCTTCCCTCTGGACTCGGCCCCCTCCTTGCTTCATTCGAACACCGCCGTCGCCACACTCGAGCAGGCGTCTCTCGCCTCGCCGATGTTCGCAGCCCGCTGGCGCTGGAACCTGAACCGATCGCTCGCGGTGCTCCGCTACCGGGGAGGAAAGAAGAACCCGCTTCCCATCCAGCGAATGGAGTCCGACGACCTGATGTCGGCGGTGTTCCCGGCGCTCACAGCGTGCCAGGAGAACGCAGCCGCGGGACCGGTGCAGGTTCCCGACCACGTGCTCGTGCGCCAGACCCTCCACGACTGCCTGCACGAGGCGATGGACGCCGAGGGGCTCGTCGACATGAAACGGCGCATCGAGTCGAAGGAGATCGCAGTCCGGTTCGTCGAGACCACCGAGCCGTCGGTCCTCTCCCATGAGATCCTGAATGGCAAGCCCTACACCTTCTTGGACGACGCACCCTTGGAGGAGAGGCGGACGCGCGCCGTGCAATTGAGGCGGGGGCTGCCCGTCGAGGCGAAGGAGCTCGGCAAGCTCGACGCGTCGGCGGTGGAGAAGGTGCGAGCAGAGGCGGCGCCCGATCTGAGGGGAGCGGAGGAGCTGCACGATCTGCTGTTGTCGGTGGTTGTCAGCAGGGCGCTCACCGCTCCGGAGACGGCCGCCGAGTGGTTCGACGAGCTGGTTGCCGCGCGACGGGCGATGCGGGTGCGCATCGGCGAGCAGGTGGAGATCTGGTGTGCCAGCGAGAGACGCGCCTGGGTGGAGGCGCTCTTCTCGGGGGCTGTCTTCGAGCCGGACCATCTCCTTGACGGTGCGGCCGTGGACGGTGCGGCCGTGGACGGTGAGGCGGTGGACGAAGAGGCAGTGGACGAAGAGGCTGCGGTCGCACAAGCGCTGCGCGGTCACCTGGAGCTTTGCGGCCCCGTGACGGTAGAGACGCTCGCCGCCTCGACGTGTCTGCCTGCCGGCCGCGTTCGCTCCGGACTTGCGCGGCTTCAGTCCGAGGGCTTTGCCATGGAGGGGCGCTTCGATCCTTCGATGGAGGAGGACGAGCAATGGTGCTCGCGGCGTCTCTTGGCGCGTATCCACGCCTACACGACGAAACGGCTGCGGGCTGAGATCGAACCGGTCAGCTCCCAGGACTTCGTGAGGTTCCTCCTCCGCTGGCAACATGTCGCGCCGGCCACTCAACGCCAGGGACGCGCCGGGCTTCTCGCCGTGATCGACCAGCTTCAGGGTTTCGAGCTAGCGGCCGGCGCATGGGAGCAGTCGGTCTTCTCCGCCCGCGTCGAGAACTACCAAACCAGGTGGCTCGAAGACCTGTGCCTGTCCGGCGAGCTCGTGTGGGGGCGGCTCGCACTTCGCGCGCCGGACCCTGTCGACGCACCCGCACGCCGGGGGGCCTCCACGCCGTCGCGCTCGACACCGATCACCTTCGTCCTGCGAGACGATCTGTCCTGGCTCCTGACGGCCGCTCGCGGGGACGCCCTGCCCACCGAACCGGTCCACGGTGTCGCGCGAGAGGTGTTCGAGGCGCTGCGAGGCCGCGGTGCGATGTTTCACTCAGAGCTTCGCTCCGTGACCGGGCGCCTGCCGGTCGAGGTGGAGGAGGGCCTGTGGGACCTGGTTGCGCGCGGGCTCGTCACGGCCGACGGGTTCGCCGCGGTTCGCTCCCTCTTCTCGGCGCGCGAGGCCTGGAAGCGAAGGCACCGACCCGAGCAGAGCCGCCGGCTCGGGAGCCGTCGTGTGCCGACGCTGCGCCAGGGCGGTGAGGGACGCTGGGCGCTACTGCCGGGGTTGTCAGGAGACGACTCGACTTCCTTCGACCGCGACGAGCTGGCCGAGCAGGTCGCAGGCCAGTTGCTAGCGAGATGGGGTGTGGTCTTCTGGGACGTCACAGCGCGCGAGAACCTCGCCGTTCCGTGGCGCGAAGTGCTCTGGGCCCTCCGCCGGCTCGAAGCCCGTGGCCTCGTCCGTGGAGGAAGGTTCGTCTCGGGGTTCGCCGGAGAGCAGTACGCCCTGCCCGAGGCGGTGGAGGAGCTGCGCCAGGTCAGACGCCGGCCTCGAAAGGACGAAACGGTGCGTCTGAGCGCCGCCGACCCGCTCAACATCACCGGCATCGTGCTCCCGGGGCCCCGGATCCCGGCGCTGAGCAAGCATCGCGTCACGTACATCGACGGGGCACTCGCCGAGGGAACCGTCGCGTGACGGCCGTTGCCCGGCGGGGCAAACTGTTGGAGGTGGGACGCGACCCCTCGATGAGAGCCTCAGACGCAGAACGGGAGGAGGTCGCCGGTGCGCTGCGCGAAAGCCTCGCGGACGGACGTCTCGATCTCTCCGAGTTCAACGAGCGTCTCGATGCTGCTTACTCCGCGAAGACCTACGGCGACCTCGAAACCCTCCTCGTCGACCTTCCGCGTCCTCCCGGATTCGGCCCGGCGAACTTCTACGAAGCAGGCGCACAGTTGGTGGACCGATGGGAGGCGCGTCGGGCTGGCCGTCAGAGAAGAAGGTGGTCTCGCTTCGTCACCGTGAACTTCGTCTGCTGGGCGATCTGGGCGCTGCAGACGTTGGCGCTTCCCTCACACCACATCGAGACGCTCTGGCCCCTTTGGGTCACCGTTCCATGGGGCCTCTGGTTGACGAGGAGTCGCAGCGTTCTCGGGTGCGGCGTCCGCCGGAGCCTCAGCCGGGGCTCGTCGCGCTGAGGCGAGGGGCGACGGGCGCCTGATCGCGTCGCAGCCCGGCATCACGCAAGCCCGATGGCGAAATCGAGCGCAGGGATACTCCTGTTCCGCCACCAAATTCGCGGAATGGAGGTCCTGTTGGTGCATCCCGGCGGTCCGTTCTGGGCGCGCAAGGACGATGGCTCCTGGTCGATCCCGAAAGGTGAGTACGACGCGGGCGAAGACCCTCTCGTGTGCGCCAGGCGGGAGTTCGAAGAGGAGCTCGGCGTCGCCACACCGGACGGAGAGGTGCGCGATCTCGGCGAGGTGACTCTGAAAGGCGGTAAGAGGGTGCGGGCGTGGGCGCTCGAAGGGGATCTCGAAGTCACGCAGATAAAGAGCAACACCTTCGAGATCGAATGGCCGCCCAGGTCCGGAGAACGAAGCACGTTCCCGGAGGTGGACAGAGCCGGTTGGTTCGGGCTCGAACACGCGAGGGTGAAGTTGAACCCTGCGCAGGTGGAACTCGTGGACCGATTGGCGCAGCTCGTCTAACCCGGCCGGGGCGGCTGTGCCGGACGGCCGGGGCGGTCACTCGGTCTCGCCGTAGGCCTTTATCTCCGCTTCCTCCTGCTCCGTGAGCTCGCGTGGTTCGTCCCCCGTGGCAGCCTTCTCGCTCTGCACCTGCCGGCGGATCTCCTCGACGATGTCGGGATTGGCGAGGGTCGTCACGTCCCCGACATCGGTGAAGTTCGATATCGCCGCGACCACGCGGCGCATGATCTTTCCCGAACGCGTCTTCGGCATGTCCGCCACTATCCACACGTTCTTGGGCCGTGCGATCTTCCCGATCTCACGTTCGATCGCCTCGACGACCTTCCGGCTCACACCCTCGTTCGCCTCCAGGCCCGGCTTGAGCGATACGTACATTTCGACGGCGCGTCCGCGAAGCTCGTCGACCACCGGTACAGCCGCCGCCTCGGACACCTCGTCGACGGTGAGCGCGGCCGACTCGAGCTCCTTGGTCCCAAGACGGTGGCCCGCGACGTTGATCACGTCGTCTATCCGCCCGAGGATCCTGTAGTAGCCGTCCTCCGCCTGTACAGCACCGTCGCCGGCGAGGTAGGGCCAGTCGTGCCAGTCGGTGCTCTTCGGGTCCGCGCAGTATTTCTCGTAGTAGGTCTGCACGAAACGTTCGGGCTGACCCCATATGGTCTGGAATACACCGGGCCAGGGGTTGCGGATGCAGATGTTGCCTGCCCGTCCGCTTCCCTTGGGCACCTCGTTACGCTCCTCGTCGTAGATCACGGGATAGATGCCGAGCGCGGCCGGCCCGCAGCTCCCGGGCTTCATAGGGTGAAGTGCGGGCATGGTCGTGCCCATGAACCCCCCGGTCTCGGTCTGCCACCACGTGTCCACGATCACCGCCGCGCCTTTTCCCACGACGTCGTGATACCAACGCCAGACCTCCGGCTCGATGGGCTCCCCCACAGTCGTCATGTGCTTGAAGTGGTAGTCGTACTTAGCCGGCTCCTCGGGGCCGAGCTTGCGCAACATGCGGATCGTGGTGGGCGCCGTGTGGAAGATGTCGACACCAAGTCGTTCCGCGATACGCCACAGGCGCCCGCAATCGGGATAGGTCGGAACTCCCTCGTACATGACGCTCGTCGTACCGAGAGCGAGCGGGCCGTAGACGATGTACGAGTGGCCTGTGATCCAGCCGATGTCCGCAGCGCACCAGTAGGTGTCCTCTGGGTGGATGTCCTGGTAGTACTTCGACGTGCCGGCGGCGTACGCGAGGTAACCGCCAGTCGAGTGCTGACAACCCTTGGGCCTGCCCGTGGTGCCGCTCGTGTACATGAGGAACAGCGGTGACTCGGCATTCATCGACACAGGATCGACGAGCTTGCGTCTGTAGTCGGGCATGACCTCGTCGACGAAGAAGTCACGCCCTTCCACCATCGGCACCTTTGACGCGTAACGACCTGGGTAACGGCGCCAGATCAGAACCTTGTCGACTTCCTGGCCGAGCTTGCGAGCGGTCTCCACGGCTTCGTCAGCCTTCACCTTGTGGTCGACCAACTCGCCGTTTCGGTGATAACCGTCGATGGTGACGAGAACCCTGCTGCCGGAGTCCGCGATCCGGTCGCCGCAAGCCGCTCCACTGAAACCCCCGAACACCTCGGAATGGATGACACCCAGACGCGCGCACGCCAGCATCGCCACGGGTAGCTCGGGGACCATCGGCATGTGGAAGGTCACCCTGTCTCCGGTCTCGAGACCGCAGAAGTCACGGAGCAACGCCGCGAATTCGTTGACGCTGCGATATAACTCTTGGTAGGTGAGGACCCGCTGCACTTCGTCCTCGGGCTCGGGCACCCAGACGAGGGCCGCCTTGTTGGGGTCGGAGCTCAGATGTCGGTCCACGCAGTTGAAGGACACGTTCAAGCGCCCACCCACGAACCACTTCCAGAACGGCGGCTCGCTCGTGTCGAGGGTGGTGTGCCAATAGTCGTCCCAGGTGAGGAGGTCGGCGTACTCGCGGAAGCAGTCGGGGAAGCGCTCCTCCCTGAAACGTTCGAAGACCCCGGGGTCCGAGCAGTTCGCCTGTCCGATGAAACGAGCCGATGGGAAGTAGTAGCCCTCTTCACGCCAGTGGACCGCGATCTGGGCTTCCGAGACCTCCTGCTCTTGCTCCACCGCTCGATCTACCGCTCGATCCGACGACATCCGGCGCTCCCTTCCATGCACAATCCAATCATGTCCCTTTGCCCGCACACGCCCCGGGGCTCGAGTACGTGCGCCCCTTCCACGAGACGCTTCGCCCGAGCAGGTGGCGTCGAGCCGAGTCGACGGTCATCAACAGGTAGAGCGATGCGGTGAAAGGAAGAAGAAGCGCCCGAAGAGGTGACTGCCCGTAGTAACGAAGCATGGGCGCATAGGTGAGTGCCATGATCAGCCATGCTGCGGCCCCGAGAAGGGCAACGGTCGGATTGCGGGCCACAGCCCCTGCCACGACCCCGGCGACGGGCAACACGTACACGAAGAGGAGCCCGGCGACGGTGCCGAGGAGCAGGGCGTAGGAGTGGCGCAGCTGCGTGAAGGCGCTACGCGCAACCATGTTCCACAACTCGCTGAGACCACCGTAGGCCCGCGTGCTGAGAGGACCTTCGCGATCGTCGGCGAACCCCAGCCAAACTCGGAAACCCTTGCGCTTGAGAGCGCTACCCAGCGAGACGTCGTCGATCACCGCCGAGCGGATCGTCTCGATGCCGCCGGCCGAGGACAGCGACTCCCGCCTCACGAGGATGCACCCGCCGGCGGCCGCAGCGGTGCGCGAACGATCGGAGTTCACCCGACGAAAGGGGTAAAGCTGCGCGAAGAAGTAAACGAAGGCCGGTACGAGAAGTCTTTCCCAGGCGCTGTCCGAGCGGAGCTTCGCCATGAGCGACACCTGATCGGTGTCGTCGCGCAGAGCCTTCGACACGAGGCGTCGAAGCGAGTCGGGGTGGTGGACGATGTCGGCATCGGTGAAGAGGTAGTAATCCACCTCCTCGGCGGCCGTCGTTCCCTGGGAGAGGGCCCACAGCTTGCCCATCCATCCCGGCGGCGTGTCGCTGCCCGGCACGATGCGCAGGTCGATCGGGCCGCCGACATCTTGCGCGACCGCCTCGGCAATCGTGGCCGTCCCGTCGCTGCTGCGATCGTCCACGAGCACGAGGCTCGCCCTTCCGGGATAGCTCTGCATGAGGAGGCTGCGCACGGTGCCGGCGATGACAGCCGCCTCGTCGCGCGCAGGCACTACCACCGCCACCGACGGCCAGGTCTCTGCTCCCGGGTAGGACTCGTATTCGGATCGGACCCTGACGGACGTGCTCCAGAAACGGCCGTGGAACAGCGCCAGGTACAGCCAGGTGAGGTCGCACGCCACCAACACCCACATGAGGATCTGCATCTGTGCAGCATGCCTCACCTACTCACCTACGATGAGTCCCGTCGAAGCCGATCTCGTGGTACTCGCCGCGCTTCGCATCGAAGCGCTCGCCATTGGGGGAAGAACCCACCTGGTCGGCATGGGACCGGCGAAGGCGCAGACCAGCGGTCGCCGCCTCGCACGTGACCTGCGTAAGGGGTCGCCGATAGCTGTGCTCGGCGTATCGGGTGGCCTCGATCCCGAGCTCGCGCCGGGTCAGGTGGTCGTGGCGCAGACGGTTCGCGCTGCCGACTCGCAAGACGTGACGGCGCTTCCCCAAGCCCGTCGTGTGGCCGAGGCTTTGGAGCGCTCCGGAGTGGACGCCCCTCTCGTCGACCTGGTCTCCACACGCAAGGTCACAAGGGGCGCGGAGCGTGCCCGGCTCGCAGACGGCGGAGTGCGGGTGGTGGACATGGAGTCGGCGTGGCTGGCTCACGAGCTGGCGCCCAGCCATCCTCTGGCGGTGGTCCGCGTGGTGGCCGACGGCGTGCCGCGCGGGTTACGTGATCGGCGGGATCAAGGGACTTGCCGGTCTCCGCCGTCTCCGTCCCGCCCTCGAGAGTTGGGCGGACACCTTGACGGAGCTGCCCGGCGCCTAGCCGCGAAGCTCACCCGTGCTGGAAGGTGTCGGGCGCGGGGTCGTCGAGGGTCAGCTGAAGCTCCGGCCCGAGAGAGATCTCCGATGTGCCGGATCGCCGCACGGCCGTGCCCACGGCGATCAGCTCCACGGCGTGAACGAGCATCGTGTTCACGGGCCTCTCCGACAGCTGCACGCCGACCACTCCGTCCGCATCGAGATCCAACGCCTCGCGTTCGAGCATGTCCATCGCGCTTTCTCGCGCCGAGTAGAGGGCGTTCGTCTGCTCTTCGAGCTCGAAGTTGTCCCTCGCCAGCCCGAGCGCCTGCGAAACCGAGCGCGCGTTGAAACCGACCACCGAAGTGCCCGCCACGATACCCGCCGGACGGTAGCCGCCACGTACGAGCAGATGGAAGTCGCGCGCAGAGAGCGTCGTCGTGAACGAACGATCGGTACCCTTTCGCGCCTTTGCCCCTCTCACCGCGGTGCCGAGCATCGTGCAGGTGAGAAGGTTCGCCCGCTCGCGTTCGAGCTCCATGCGCATAGCCACCACTCCCTCGGCCCCATGCCGATGCAGATCCGATGCGATCCTCGAACGCGCGTCGCGGATCGCCGATGCGATCGCCGCCGCCCACATCGCGGGCTCGGTACCGGCGGTGCTGAATTGCGTGTACCAGCTCGCAGAGCCGGTTCCCGACACGATCTCGACGGGGAAGAAGCCGACCTCCTCCAGAAGGATCAGCTCCCCCACGGTGAGATCGGACGAAAAAGCCTCCTGTGCCGCAGGCTTGAAGGGCGAGGCCAGCTTCTCGAGGGCCAACGAGACGTCGGGCGAGCGCACGGTCATGGACGAAGCGGCACCACCGGACGCGGCAACGTCGTCCGGGGCTCAGGTTCGAAGCGGCGTACGACGGTCCCGAAGGCGATGGCGAGCTGGTTCCACGACTCGCCCCAGGCTGCGAGGCGGACATCTCCCCATTCGGTGTGCACCACACCCTCCCCTTCCTCGTGCGCCGACGCCGCCAGCATGTGGCGCGCGCGGTCACGCGAGACGCCGAACGCATTTGGGATCTGATCGTTTGAGCCCGCCACCGTGAAGTCGCCTCTCGCCAGACAGTTCGGTTGGACGTAGACCGCGCCCGCGCCCAAGGCCAGTGTGACCGGCACGTAACCGAGGTCCAACAGCCGCTCGAAGTTCTGGCCAGAGGCATTCGTAAGAAAAGGCCTGGAAAGCCGCAGCTGCGCTGAACCCGGGTGAACGACCGCCGTTCCGGTCGCCAGGAAAGTTGCGACGCCGACACCGCCGACAAGGTTCTCGTAGCTGATGTCGATGCCTACAACCCCGTGTGCCCCCAGATCGGAAGCCTCCTTCTCGAGACGCGACAGAACGAGCCGGTACCCCTCGAGGAGCGAGTCCGAGAGCAGGGAGTTCTCCGCGTTGAAGCCATAGTGCTCCACGTTCGATCCCCACGCATACCCGTGCGCACAAGGGAAGGATTCCGCGTACTCGCCGCGCGAACGAAGAGGATCGAGTAGACCTCCCCACGCCCCGCCCGTCGCCAGAGCGCCCCCGAAGCCGCCGGTGATCCCGCCGCCGCCAAGGAGATTCCCCCCGAACACCGTGGCCATCTGCACGACCGCTGAACCCATGACGAAGCCAACCGGGACGAGGCCTATACGGCGCACAGCGGCGGCCTCCGCGACCGAGAGGTCGCTGGTTGGGGTCCGGCTCAACGGTCCATGGTGATCACTGGCACCGGCGGCGGTACGACGTGATCGTCGCGCAACGAACGGACTCCGGTGCCTATCGCAAGGAACTCGATCGTGTGGCTCCCCCACATGTGCGACTTCTCGACCAGCTGCACACCGACGATCCCGTCGGCCTCGAGTCGCGAGGCCTCTTCCTCCATGCGCGTCATGGCGCGTTCGCGCGCGTCGTACAGGGCCTGGGTGAAATTCGGCAGCTCGGTGGCGCGGCCGGTATTCGCCATCGCCGTGAGGAATGTGCGGTGGGCGACGTGGTAGACGCAGGTTCCGAGGACGAGACCGAGCGGCGCGAAGCCGGCCTGCAGGAGTGTCCAGAAGTCCTGGCCCGAAAGGTCGGAGGTGAAGGGCTTCCCCTCGGCATTTCGCCACGAAGTGCCGTCCTTCGACTTGACCGCGGTCCCGATGGCGATGAACTCGGCGGTCGACCTGCCCCACTCGTAGTAGTTCACGTCGAGACGGACGCCCACGATCCCGTCGGCGGCGAGGACGTCGGCTTCTTCTTCCATCCGGGTCATGGCGAGCTCTCTGGCGGTGTACATCGCCTGAGTGAGCTTCTCGAGCTCGGTCGACTGCGCCCATCTGCGCGTCTGCAAGCCGATTTGATAGATCGAACTGCCCATCACGAGTCCGAGGGGGGTGAAGCCGGCCTCCTCGACCAACAGGAACTCGTTGACACTCAAATCGGAGGTGAAGAGCCGGCGGCCCCCGGGCTCTTCGGTCTCGCGCAACCTCCGCAAAGCATCGGCCGGGAGATCTTGGGGTTCGATGTCCTCGCGAGGTGGCATGCCGCCTGCTTTCGTCTCCGGCCTGGCCGGTTGGTCGGTTATGTCAGGAGAGAAGCCCGTGAAGAGCGGTCCAGGTGTGCTCGGAACGTTCGGCCTCCTGCGCGAGCGCACCGACAAGCTCGTCGACCCATTGGGCAACGGGCAACTGCTTCGTCGAGAGCACGATTCCGCGAACCGTGCGCGCCACGCTGCATGCCACCCCGGTGGGCCCGCGCTTTGCGCGAAGGACAAGGCCCTCTCCCGACGCTGTGAGGTCGAGCTCGATGCCGCAGACCGCGTGGTTGCGCTTCAGGAGCCCGCCGACACGCTCCAGCTTCACTCGCTCACCGAGAGCGTCTTGCAGCTTCGATGCCAGGACCTCGAAAAATGTGTCGGTGTCGCTCGCGTACGAGCGCACCTGCGCCGCGACGAGGTCGAAGCCCAATACCTCAGGTGTCTCATCGAGCGAGCTGCGCGGTTCGAGATCTTCGTTCACCGGATCGCGACCGTAGTTCCTCCAAGGTCTGTGGCCGGGCGCGGTCTGTGACTCGAATCCCTTGAGCCGCTCGGGACTGCCGGTCAGGGCTCCTCGTCAGAAAGTGCTCAGGACGAGTGGACGAAGGCCGACTTCTCGTTCATCACTTCGTGGCGGTGCCAACGGGCCCACGCCTCGATGAAACCACCGACCTTCGAGACGGTGTGTTCTCCGCAGCTGCACACCCCGCCCATCCAGCCTCCGGATCCTGCAACCCGCCCCACAGTGATGTGGTGGTTTGGCACATAATCCCGGCGTTCGGCTCCGGCGCGACGGTCGGCGTCGGTCCCGGACCCGGCCCGTGTCGGCTCGTCTTGGAGGGGCCCGTCGAGACGCTTGTTGCTCGGCTGAACGGGGCGGCCCGCCGGCGTCCGTCGAATCGCGTTACGCCTCTCGAGAACGGTGGTCCCACTCATCAGATCCTCCCTCACGACTTCGTTCGCTCCGTAAGGCATCTGGGACCTCCCCCCGGCGTCGTCCCACAGTCGACCTTCAACTGTTGTCTGTGGAACGGGGCATGTCCCGGCCTCTTGCGCACAGTGCAAAGTTTCCCCAGGTGGGGCCGCTCTTCTCGGCCGATGCACCACGGAGCATGATCATCCGGGGTCGGCCTCGTGGCCGGCGGGGGTCAGCCCCCAATATGCGTCATCGGGTGCGAGCTCGCCCCGCACCACCCGGTCGATCACCTTGCAGATGGGCATCTCGACCCCGTGCCGCTCGGCGAGATCCAAGACCAGCACAGCCGTGTTGAGTCCCTCGGCGACCATGTGCATGCCTGCGGTGATTTCCTCGAGCTTCCGGCCGCGACCGAGCTGTTCGCCCACCGTCCGGTTTCTGCTGTGTGGGCTCATGCACGTGGCGATGAGGTCCCCCATGCCTGCCAGCCCTGCGAAGGTGGTGGCCTCCGCACCCATCGCCACACCGAGACGGGTGAGCTCAGCCAATCCTCGGGACATGACAGCCGCGCGAGTGTTGTCACCGACCCCGAGACCCTGTCCGATACCCGCGGCTATGGCGACCACGTTCTTCAGGGCTCCTCCGATCTCGCAACCGATGACGTCGTGATTGACGTAGACGCGAAAGACACCGCGGGTGACCACCTTCTGGACAGCGCTCGCCACCGCCAGGTCCTCTGTCGCCACGACGGCGGCCGCGGCCTTTCCCTCCATGATCTCGCGCGCGATGTTCGGTCCGGTGAGGCAGAGAGCCGGATGCCCGGGAAACACCTGCTTTATCACCTCGGTCATCCGTAGATGCGAGTCGCGCTCGAGTCCCTTGGAGAGACTGACCAGAGGGGTCCCCGGCCTCACGTGCGGCCGGGTTTGCTCGAGCACCGACCTGAAGCCCGATGTCGGTACCCCGATGAAGAGGAGGTCCGCATCCGAGACGGCATCCGAAAGTCCCGACGTCGCAGACAGCTCGTGCGAAAGGGAAAAACCGGAGAGGTAAGTGGGGTTCGTGTGCTCGTCGTTGACGGCCCGCGCGACGGCAGGGTCACACGCCCAGAGCATCGTGGGATGACGCGGAGCCAGAAGTGAGGCCACCGTGGTCCCCCAAGACCCGGCACCCAGCACGGCAACCCTCATGCTTCGAACTCCTTGTCCTCTAATGCAAGACTTCCGGCGGGCTTGTGTCGCCGACCGCTGAAGCGTAGGAGTGCCGTGTGAACGAGAGCCATATCCAGTTCCTCTCGAGCCCCGACTGGGCTCAAATGCTCGAGACCGACCTCTTGCCGTGGATCGAGGCGGCAGGTGACCTGGGCGACGACGTCCTCGAGATCGGCCCCGGCCCGGGCCTCACCACCGATCTCCTTCGCCGGCGGGTTCGCCGTCTCACCGCGGTCGAGATGGACCCCGTCCTCGCCGACGAGCTCGACAGGCGTTTGTCGGGCACGAACGTGGAAGTGATCACGGCCGACGCGACCGATTCCGGGTTGCCCGACTCCCGGTTTTCCGCTGCGGCTTGTTTTTCGGTCCTCCACCACATGCCCTCTGCTGAGGACCAGGATCGACTGTTCGCAGAGCTACACAGGCTGCTGCGGTCGGGCGGAATCTTCGTCGGCCAGGAGTCTCTCGACCTGGAGATGATCCGCGCCGGGCACGAGGGCGACACGTTCAACCCGCTCGACCCCGACGCACTACCCGAACGCCTCGCGGCAGCAGGATTCGGGCCTACGACGACAGACGTGCGCGATTACCACTTCCGCTTCATCAGCCGTAAGCCAGGGTGACCTCTATTTTTTGGCTACGGGTTCATTGGTTAGGGGCCGGGACCACCTGAAGCGGTGCACGAGCGCGGGTCCCAGGGCTCGAGGGTCTCGGTGGAGCTCGAAGGCGCGGCCAGGTCGGGATTGTCCGCCAGAGGACCGGCGGTGTTCACCGAGCCCGTCTGGCCCTGGGGAGATGTCGTCGAGGCGGAGGTCGAAGTAGTCGACGTAGAAGTCGCAACTGGGGAGCCCGAAGCCGGTGTTGCCGGCGGGTTCACCGCGAAGTTGCTTCCGAGCACGACGACCACCTGAGCGGCGTCTGCACTCGAAAGCGGCGACCCCACATCGATCGTGGTGCTCGTGGCGCGGCCCGAAGATCCCGAGCCCGAAGATCCCGAGCCCGATGAGCCCGATCCGTCTGAGCCGCCGTGGCTCACGATTCCCGGGTCGTAGCCGATCACCCCAAGGCCGGACAACGACGAGAGCACCTGAAGAGCTGCGTCACGCTCGGCTCCCGTCGCGTAGAGAACCGAAGTCTCGGTCGTGCTGGCAGGTTGCTCTGTATCGGTGACCGACGTGACGTCGTAACCGAGCGCCTCGAGGCTCTTCGCGGTTCGTTCACCGGCGTCATAGACGCTGCTCCCGTTCTCGATGGCGACGGTGAACGTCCCCGGCGCAGGAAGGGCTTTGCCCGAAGCATCGGTGCTGGGCTTGTTGCCGAGGAACTCCGAAACGACCTGTGCGTCTTCGGGCTGGACGGGGAAGACGACGTCGCCGTAACCGCCGCCTCGGTAGTAATAGCCCTGGGAGTCCTCCACCACCGGCAGGGTGTACTGCGGGACGGCATTCGGGTCGACCCCGTGGAACTGAAGTACGAGGCTCGCCATCGCGCTCGCGGAAAAACCGTTGTCCACTGCGAGGTTGCCCGCAAGTGAATTGATGAGCTGGATGTCGGTCACGAAATTCCCGAGCCCCCGATGTGCCACCGCGGAGGCCATGACGCGTAGGAACTCGTGATCACGTCGGATTCGGCTGAGGTCGCTCTGCGGATCGTACGGCCAGGCGTAGTGCGCGACGCCGGCGTCAGAAGCCGGCTGGTACTGGAGATGGCGTGCCCGCACGACGGCTAGGGCTTGGAAGCCGTTGAGCGCGATGCAACCAGCATTCGGCACGTGGAGGTCGGACTCGAGGTCGTACAGCGGCATGGGGAAGTACATCTTGAGGCCGCCGAGCGCTTGGACCACACCCTGGAAACTGTCGAAGTTGAGCTCGACGTAGTGCTGAATGGGTATCCCGAAGTCCTCGGTGATGGCCGCGATCAACTGACTCGGGCCGGCGGGATCGCCCAGCGCTGCATCGATCTTGTTGAGCCCGTCCTCACGGGCGTTCGGGACGATCGTGTCCCTTGGAATGGAGAGAATGGCGGCGCGGTTGTGGTCCGGATCGAGATGCAGGATCATCACCACGTCGCTGTTCACGCCGTTGACGCCTTCGCTGCAAAGTCCGAAGACGGGGTTCTGCTGCTTGAGCCCGCAGCGCGTAGTCGACCCGATCAGGAGGATGTTCTGAACGTCCTTTTGCGCCCCCGAGGTCTCGACACCAGAGAGGTGCTTCACCTGGACCCGGTGTATGCGTTGGTTCTCGTACCAGAGGTAACCGGCGGCCGCCCCTGCGATCAGGACGACAAAGCCGAGAAGACTCGACGCACTGATCAACAGCACCTTCTTCCTGCGGCGCGACCGATGAGCGCGCTCGTCGGCCCGGCGCTTGATACGGGACTCTGTCTCGGAGAAGTCCTGCTCCTCGGCGTCCGGCGTGACGTGATCGCTTCTCGACGAGCCGACGAGAGTCGCCGGGCCGAAGGCTGACATGTCGGGCGGTTCGTAGCCCCCGTCTCCGTCACCGCCCTCGTCGCGCACGACCCGGGAATCTACTTTCGAGCATCACCGGGTCGGGGTCACCTTTTGTTTCCGGGTGAACGGCTTGGGGGAACATATGTGCCATGTCCAGGCTCCGTCGTTCGGCGTGCGACGGTCCAGGGATCCGCCGCAGACGACGAGGCCGGGGCTTCTCCTATATGTGGGACGGAGGCCAGACAGTCGACGACCCGGAAGTCTTGGCGCGTATCAAAGCCCTTGTGATCCCGCCCGCGTGGACCGATGTGTGGATCTGTCCCTGGCCGAACGGTCACATCCAGGCACTGGGAACCGACGCGGCCGGAAGGCGTCAGTACCGCTACCACGACAAATGGAGGGAACTGCGGGACGAGGAGAAGTTCCAGAGACTTCTCGAGTTCGGGCACCTCCTACCTGGATTCCGCAAGGCCTATGGCTCGGACCTCGAAGGTACCGGTGTTCACCGCGAGCGCGTCCTAGCCGCAGCGGTGCGGCTCCTCGACATCGCGTCGCTCCGGATCGGCGGTGAGGAGTACGCCAACGACAACGAGACCTACGGACTGGCGACCCTCCTGAAGACGCACGCCCGCGTTAACGGAGAAAGTGCGACCTTCACCTTCACCGCGAAGTCGAACCAGGAGCTATGCGTGCACGTGACAGACCGGGAATCGGTGGACGTGCTTCGGGCGCTCAAGAATCGACGCGGTGGTGGCCCGGAGTTGCTCGCCTGGAAAGAGCGGTCGAGATGGCGCGACGTGAGGTCGGATGACATCAACGCGTATATAAAAGAAGGCATCGGCGAGCGATTCAGCGCCAAGGACTTCCGCACCTGGAACGCCACGGTCCTTGCCGCTGTCTACCTGGCCGACGCCGGAAGGTCGAAAAGTGAGCTCGAACGTCGTCGGATCGTCACTGGTGCCGTGAAACACGTCGCCGAGCACCTCGGTAACACCCCTGCGGTCTGCCGAAAGTCGTACATCGATCCCCGGGCGATCGACTTCTTCCACCGGGGCGACGTAGCCGTCCTGCCCTCGCCCAAATCGAGGAAGAGAGCCGGTCTGGAGCGCGCCGTGCTCGCTCTCCTGGAGGAGTCTCGGGGCGGCCGCCAGCGGCGGAGCTTGTGGGAAACCGCTGCCAGGGCTGCTTAGCCCGTTAGACATCTCGCCCCGCTTAGACGGGTCCTGTTCGGGGTAACAGAGGGCCATGACCGACCAGAACATCATCGACGCCCTTTGTCAGGATCACAAAGAGGTTCGGAGCCTCCTAGCGAGGATCGAGAAGGCCGCAGCCGGCAAGCGCAAGGAACTGTTCGAGCAACTCGTCGGAGAGCTCGTGCGCCACGAAGTGGCGGAGGCGGAGATCCTGCGTCCCGTGAGCAAGGCGCAGGTCGACGAGCGCATCGCCAACGCCAGAACGAAGGAGGAAGGGGAGGCCGAGAAACTCCTCAAGACGCTCGAGAAACTCGATCCTACGAGCGCCGAGTTCTCCGAGAAGTTCGCCAAGCTCGCGACCGCCGTCGAGGAGCATGCCGAAGCGGAGGAGACGAAGGAATTTCCCCGAGTGCGCGACGCAGTCGATGACAAGCGGTTGCAGCAGATGGGCCGTGCATACGAGGCTGCCAAGTCCCTCGCTCCCACGCACCCACACCCCTCGGTTCCCAACACGCCTGTAGCCAACCTGCTCGTTGGGCCATTCGTCGCTGTAGCCGACCGGGCTCGCGACGCCATCCGTAAAGGATTGGAGAAGGTCGCCAGTTAGGTATCCAGGGCGCCGGCGGTATCGACTTTGGCCTCGGTCGGCCCGGGCCGGGTCGGCCACCAGAACCTTCGCCCGAGATCAGCGGCAAGGGTAGGGACGAGGATCGTCCGTACCAGGAAAGTGTCGGCCAAGACCCCAACGGCAACGACGATGCCCAGCTCTCTCGAAGCGACGATCGGAAGGATCGCCAGGACCGAGAAGGTTCCTGCCAGGATCACCCCCGCGGACGTGAGCACTCCCCCGGTGCTCGCTACACCCGCGCTCACTCCTTCGGAGGAACCCCTCCGGATCACTTCTTCTCGAACGCGAGTCAGAAGAAAGATGTTGTAATCGGTCCCGAGCGCGACGAGGAACACGAACGTTAGAAGCGGGACGGTCGGGTCCACACCCGGCAGGTTCAGAAGCGGAACGAGGGTGGCGGAGGTGAGCCCCAGAGCCGCGCCGAAGGAAACGACGACCGTTACGATCACGAGAGTTGGCCCCAGCAGGGCGCGCAGGACCACCAGGAGCACCACGAGGACCACAGCGAGCACGAGCGGCACGATCAACAAGATGTCGCGGTGTGACGCGGCAGCAGTGTCGAGGTCCTCAGCTGTCTGACCCCCGATCAGCACATGATCGGGAGCCACGGCGCTCGTGCTCTTGCGCAATTCGCGTATGGCGGCGAACCCCGCGTTGCCCGTGGGCGCCACGTTCAGGACGAGGGCGAAATGCGCCATCGAGTGCGAGCGCTCGACCGGTCCAACGAGAGCGGTGACCGGCGACTTCTTCAACACGTTGAGCACGTTCGGCAGGTAGTGGGTACCAGTGACGACGACGTCGACCGGCGACACCTCCCCCGCCGGAAACGTCTTCTGCAAGAGGTCGTAACCCTGAACCGAAGCTGCCGAACGAGGGAGCTCGCTCAGAGAGGAGACGTTGGTGTTGACCGTGAACAGTCCTACACCGGCACCTCCGAGGAGCACGAAGCCCGCTATCCACACCGGCCGGCGGCCCTGGCTGACCATTCGCGCCAAGCTCGCCCAGATCCCGTGATGCACGAACTCCGGGGCATGGCGTGGGACCGCGGGCCAGAACACCCCGCGGCCCATCACGAGCAACAGGGCGGGATAAGCGCCGAGAATCACGACAGCGGCCGACAGAACTCCTACGATTCCCACCACGCCGAATCCTGCGGTCAGGGTGAGCTGAGCGGGTAACAGACAAGCGAGGCCCGCCGCGACGGTGAGGGCCGAAGCCGTGATGGCCGGGGCCGACCGTCTCCATGCGACAGCCATCGCGTACCGGTGATCGGGGTGGCGACGCAGCTCTTCGCGATATCGGGCCGTCAGTAGCAGCGCATAGTCCGTGCCCGCGCCGAACACGATCACCGTGACGAGGGCGACGCTCTGTGCATTCACCGTCAGGCCCGCGCGGCCGAGCGCGTAGATCACCGCCTCGGCGATGGCTACCGCGATACCGACACACAGCAAGGGCACGAGCCACAGGATCGGGCTGCGATACGTCGCGGCGAGAAGGACGGCCACGAGAGCCGCTGTCGCAACGAGCAGGAGACCATCCGCTCCTGAGAACGCGCCGAAGAGGTCGGCTTGTATCGCCGCTTCGCCCGTCACCCGTATCTCGAGGCCCGCGGTCCCGTCTCCTAAGACCTTTCGGATGCGGCCGACCGTCTTCACGACCGCTGGGACGTTTCCGGGGACCGGCACGCCCATGACGGCGGCATCTCCGTTGGGAGACATGATCAACGAGGAGGGCGTGCCGATCGCGTCCGCCAATTCCGCCTGGAGCCGGCCGGCTTCGGATCTCGCCAACGACAGGTCTTGCGAGGTCAGACCCGATGACCTGTGGAACACCACCTCTGCGCCGAGGGCGCGCCCTGAAGGAAACGCCCTGTCGAGCTCGAGTGCCTGGGTGGACTGAGCGCCTGCGGGAAGAAACTGCGTCAGCTGGCTCGTCTCGATCGACCCGAGCTTGGTGGCGAAGAGGAATGCGACGGCTGTCACGAGCACCCAGAAGCCGACGCCGGTCCAGCTGGCGAGACGGCCGGTCACGAGGGCCGCTACGCGGACCATTCGAGCGCGCGAGGCGCTCGACGGGCCCCCTAGCCAAAGATTCACTGACCGAGCATGGCACGGGACCTTCGCGCGGTGCGCGGCACCAGACCTCCTCTTGGACGCGACCTGATCTGGTCAAACGGACAGTTCACCCGAGACGACCGCAGAACCGGAATTTTCAGCGATGTCCGAGTCCTTTTGACCTATTAAGACCTCGTCGCCTAGCGGTACCATCTTCGACAACAAGGTGTTCAGTTACAGCAGAACGATGGCCTTGAGGAGGAGAAGGGTCCCAGTACTTCCGGACTGGTGCTGCACATGATCAGACGCTTTGTCTCCGGGATCGAATCCCGTCTGGGAACGCTCCATGGGGTCCACACTCCCGAGCGCGTGTTTGCCCTGACCTTCGACGACGGCCCTCACCAGGTGAATACCTCAAAAGTTCTCGAGGTACTGAGCGAGCGACGCGCCCGGGCAACCTTCTTCGTCCTCGTCACCAAGGCGATCCCGCTTCAGACGCTTCTGCGTGAAGTGATGGATGAAGGCCACGAGATCGCTCTCCACGGGCAAGAGCACCTGGACTTGACAGCCGGGTCACTCCGCGACGTCATTTCCGCTGTTTGGGTGGGGAAGAATCGCTTGGAGCAGTTGATCGGACGCAAGGTCACGTTCTTCAGGCCACCGTACGGAACTCAACGACCGCTCACTTTTGCGGCTGCGCGCGCGGCCGGTCTGGAAGTGGTCGGTTGGACGTCATCGCCTCGAGACTTCTTCGCCATCGACCTGGACTGGCAGGCGTCGCTCGCGCTCGCCGAGCTTACGCCTGGGGGCATCATGTTGCTCCACGACGGCAGCCCTTCGGCGCCCGAACGGCGCGCACGCCTCTTGGACCTGATCCTCGGGCGAGGTGCTGTGGATGATTGGACCGCGGTCTCAGTATCCGAGCTTCTGCGATCGGGCAAACCCATCCGTCGTCCCTGGTTCCAGCGCAGGGTACGCGCCATGACCGCCGAGCTAGAGCCCTTTTACCTCACCGAGGCGTCCGAGGCACCCTGAGCGCAAGGACACAGACCAGCGCGCGTTCCGAGGATCGCCGAGCCTGTATCAGGAGCATCCGCTCGTCGTGCCGCAGCTCGTGCAGACGTAGCAGGAGCCAGCACGCTGCATGACCATCCCACACTGGTAACAGAGCGGCGCATCACGCAGCTCCGGCCGTTGGAACGGCATCTCGTCGCTGTGGGCGGCGAGGTCTGCAGAACGAGCCTGGGCCGAGGACGGCGGCACGGGACTCAGACCTGCGTCCTCCACGAGGTCCTCCTCGAGTGTCGCCGCTTCCTCCACTCCCGGAAGCGTCGGCTGCATACGCTCGGACGTCGAGAGGACACCGAGTTCCTCGCGTTCCTGGCGAGACAGGTAGTCGACAGCCAACCTCCGGAAGATGTAGTCGACGAGACTCGTCGCGATCCTCAGGTCCGGATCGTCGGTGATACCGGCCGGCTCGAAGCGCATGTTCGTGTACTTGCGGACGTAAGTGGCCAGCGGAACCCCGTGCTGAAGGCCGAGGCTCACCGAGATCGAGAAGGCGTCCATGATCCCGGCCAGGGTCGAACCCTGCTTCGAGACCTTCATGAACACCTCGCCCGGCCGACCGTCGTCGTACTCGCCCACCGTCACGTAGCCCTCGCAGTCCGCAAGGCGGAATGCGAAGGTGGTCGACTTGCGCCTGCGCGGCAACCTCTCACGGACCGCCCCGACGACTAGCGGGCTTTGATTGCGCGCTTCCTCCCGGGTTAGAGCGGCCTCGAGCTCCACGATCTTCGCTGCAAGCTCGCGGCCACGGGCCTCCGCCTCGGATCCCGGAGGAGCGAAGTCTCCGCCTGCTCCCACAACTTTGGTCTGCCCATCAACCTTCGTCGTGGCAAGCGGCTGCGCGACCTTGCAGTTGTCCCGGTAGATCGCGATGGACTTGATTCCCATGCGCCACGCGTCCAAGTGGAGTTGCTCGATCTCCTCGACGCTCACCTCCTCGGGGGTGTTGACGGTCTTCGAGATCGCGCCACTTATGAACGGCTGCACAGCACCCATCATCCGCACGTGGCCCGTGTAGTGGATCGTGTTGTCGCCCATGGAGCAGGCGAACACCGGCAGGTGTTCCGAAGAGACATGCGGAGCCCCCACGATGGACTTGTGCTCGTCGATGTACGCCACGATGTCTTCCACCTGCTCGGGTGAGTACCCGAGCTTGCTGAGCGCACGCGGCACCGTCTGGTTCACGATCGACATCGTCCCGCCCCCGACGAGCTTCTTCGTCTTCACCAATCCGAGGTCTGGCTCGATTCCCGTCGTATCGCAATCCATCAACAACGCAATAGTTCCAGTTGGAGCGAGCACCGTCCCTTGCGAATTGCGCACACCGTGCTCGGCTCCGAGCTCGACAGCTTCGTCCCACGCTTCCTGAGCAGCAGAGAGAAGGTCGGTGGGAACGAGCTCCTCATCGATCTTCGCCACCTCTGCCCTGTGCATTTGAAGCACGTTCAACATCGCGTGGCTGTCAGCGTGATACCCCGCGAACGGACCCATCCGCGCCGCGGTACGGGCCGAAGTGGCGTAGGCGTGGCCGGTCATGAGCGCGGTGATCGAGGCGGCCCATGCGCGACCCTCGTCGGAGTCGTAAGGCAGCCCCTGAGCCATGAGAAGCGCGCCGAGGTTCGCGTATCCGAGCCCGAGTTCCCGGAAGCGCCGCGAGTTCTCCGCGATCTTGTCTGTCGGATAGTCGGCGTTCCCTACCAAGATCTCCTGAGCCGTGAACACCACCTCGACGGTCGCTTTGAAACTGTCGACATCGAAGCTTCCGTCCTCGCTCAGGAACTCGAGCAGGTTGATGCTCGCGAGATTGCAGGCTGAGTTGTCGAGATGCATGTACTCCGAGCAATTTCGAACCACTACACCGTCGACCACATATGAGTGGTTTCTTGGTTCAGTGAGGTTGTACGTGAGTTCTACTCCGTCGTACGAGCGTTCCAGAATGTGTGCAGTTCGACGGACTTTGTATGGCCCGCGAGCCCCTTCGACAAGCAGTTCGCGAAGTAATGCTGCCTTGCGGGATAGGGAGAAACCGACGTGCTTTGCGAAAGCGAGTACAGACTCTGATGTCACCCGAAGGTCAAAGCTCGCCTTGTGACCGTAAAGGACCGTCTTGCCTTCGCGGCTCGTGTAAGAGAAGGAGCCCTCAGTTTGGGGTTCACGGACTTGATAAACATGACTGTGGATCCCAAACGTCGAGAGAAGCTGCTGCACTCCTAGAAGAAGTGACCGCGACGAGGATCCGAGGCCTACATATGACCCCTTCGAGCGATTGACGTACACACAACCGTCGGCATCGAAGAGGCCTCGCAAAAACGCCCCAACTGCTTCCGATGGGGCTTGCTCAATCGCCCACGGGACTTCCTTCTCCGGACCTCTTACAGATCGCACCCCCAGGGCCTCGATAAACCGCTTGAACATGCGCCGGCTAATCCTCAATTGCGCCGTTCCATTTGGCTGCTCCGAGACCTTGAGAGGTCTCCCGTCATTGATCCACTCTGCAAGC
Source organism: uncultured Acidimicrobiaceae bacterium (assembly GCA_963737015.1). Taxonomy (GTDB): domain Bacteria; phylum Actinomycetota; class Acidimicrobiia; order Acidimicrobiales; family UBA8190; genus CAVTQZ01. The sequence goes on from CAVTQZ010000001.1 coordinate 1,659,916, forward strand.
GCAGCATGGCGAGGCAATATCTCCTCCCGGTCCTCGGCACTTCCATAGATGGTTGCGACAACTGACCCCGACGTACTTCCGTCACCGATGATCCACCCGAGGAAGTGGGCGAACTCGTCAGTCCACGAATCTGGAAGGTTCAAAGAGTCACTGCGGTCGCCCTTCGTCCGGTACGAATCGGGGTCGCTCGAAACCGGGATAGACGGGTCTGCGTTGAAAGAGGGGGCTTCGAGATCAAGAAGCTTGACTTCGTCCTCGAACACGAGGTGGCGGGCCTCCACGTATCCCCGATTGGTCGTAAAGATTCGGTGACCTGGAGTACACCGAAGCTCCATCCCGTTGTCGAAGCGAAGGCGAATAACCTCGTTGAGGCCAGTGATCATGAATGCCTCTGGTGTGCTCACTTCGAGACTCTCGCACGGAGCATCGGGGTTAGTTGCATCATGGGTGTAGACACCGAAAGATTCGCCGTGGTTGACGCGATCCAGTAGCTCCGAAAATCGGATCAAGCCTTTGTCGGTGTGAACCTTTGCGCTCCCGGGAAAGCATGGATTACTTCCATTGATTCGCCCTGCATTCGGGGCCGTGTGCCACCGGTTGATGGTCGTGTCGAATTGCATGCCGGGGTCAGCGCATTCCCAAGCTGCGTGCGCTATCTGACGGAAAAGATCGCGCGCCTTCACTGTGCGGACCGGACTCGTGTCCGTTCTCCTGGTGAGCGCCCAGTCCGCGTCATCCACGACTGCTTGCATGAACTCGTCCGTGACACGCACGGAGTTGTTGGCGTTCTGGTACTGGATCGAGAAGGAGTCACTCCCGTCGAGGTCCATGTCGAACCCGGCATCGCGCAATACGCGGGCTTTACGCTCCTCGAGCGCCTTGCACCAGATGAAGTCCTCGATGTCGGGGTGATCGGCGTCGAGGATCACCATTTTTGCGGCGCGTCTCGTCTTCCCTCCCGACTTGATCGTGCCGGCCGAGGCGTCCGCTCCGCGCATGAAAGAGACCGGGCCTGAAGCGGTGCCACCACCATTTAGGCCTTCGACCGAGGCCCGGATCCTCGACAGGTTGACCCCTGCACCTGAACCACCTTTGAAGATGATTCCCTCTTCGCGGTACCAGTTCAGGATCGAGTCCATTGAGTCATCGACGGACAGGATGAAACAGTTGTGCACACGAATGCCATTACTTAGGTACTCGCCGCTCTCCGTCTGGATGTCGTAGACGTCCATTTCACCGATATCTTCGATGAGCGCAATGCGGACGCTCTCGAGCACGTCATCCCGCCGAGAGACCAGTTGATCCGAAGTACGCAAATCAGCAGCGGGAACAAAAACTCCACTCGATTCGCCGTCTGCACGCCATACCAGGTGATCCCCTGTCACCTCGAGTCGATGACCCGCCTTTGTATGGATCCGGAGCACGCGCTTGCGGCCGTTGTGCTTGACAGCTACGACTCGGGTGATGCCCTGCGCGTCCAGCACCTTGGTACCGACTGCGTTTTCCTCGACCAAGCGGCCGATTGGAACCAGGCCTTCTTCTGTGTTCACGAGAGCGTGGTAAGGCTGGCACGCGCTCGCTTGCTGCGGCACACCCTTCACGCCGATGTTGAACCACACCGGTGAGTTGAACGCGGCCCTCTGCGTCACGATGATGTACTTGAGCTCGTCGGAGAACGCAGCGGCTTCGGCCCAGTCCTCGAAGTAGCCGTCGCGAAATCCCCACTCGGTGATCGTGTCGGCGACCCGGTCCGCAACCTGCTTGAGCGACCACTCGCGCTCGGGGGTCCCGAGGGTGCCGCGGAAGTACTTCTGGGCGAGGATGTTGGTGGCGTTCAGGCTCCAATTGGCGGGAACCTCCACCTCGAGCTGCTCGAAGGCCACCTTGCCCGTGCGGTAGTCCGAGATCCGGGCGTCGCGCCGCTCCCAGACCACCTCGTCGTAGGGGTGGATGCCCTCGGCGGTGAAGTGCCTCCTGATGCCGATTCCACTTCGTTGCGGTGCGATCGCCATTGCCCTTCCAGCCTTTCCTCTACCTTCGACAGCGTAAGGGATCGGTATGTCCCCACTTACCCGATCGAGCCCCCGGGACCACAAGATGTTGTGGTCGCCCTCCCCTGGACCACGATATGCGGTGGCTATTACAGCATTGTAACTACTCCCCTGTCAACGGATCTGGGTCGACCGAATCCCAGGTAAGGGGCCGTTCGCGAAAGTTCGCATTCGTTCACGGCCGCACTTGAGGCCCACGGGTATCGTCCGCCTTCAATGGCTTGCGTCATCGCGATAGACGCCGGGACGACGGGGGTCCGCTCCCTGGCGGTCGACGAGGGCGGCAAGGTCGTGGACGTCGAGTACCGCGAGATAACTCAGCACTTCCCGCGCCCGGCGTGGGTGGAGCACGACCCGAACGAGATTTGGAGAGCGGTGGCGGAGACTCTCGTCGCAGTCGCGAACCGCCAGGACCATCTCGGGCGCTCGATCGTCGCGATCGGGGTGACGAACCAGCGCGAGACGGTGATCCCCTGGGACCGCAGGACCGGCGAACCTCGGCATCGGGCGATCGTCTGGCAGGACCGCCGCACGGCGCAGCGCTGTGTCGAGCTCCGGGAAGCAGGTTACGAAGACCTCGTTCGAGAGCGTACCGGTCTCGTGCTCGACCCCTACTTCTCGGCGACGAAGATGGAGTGGTTGCTCCGTGAAGGCGGCGTCGAGCAGACACCTGACCTCGTTCTGGCGACGGTGGACTCGTGGGTGCTGTGGAACCTGACCGGCGGAGCGGAGAGTGGAGTGCTCGCGACAGAACCCTCCAATGCCTCGCGCACGATGCTGCTCGACATCAATCGCCTCAGCTGGGACGAGGAGCTGTGCGACCTCTTCGGCGTCCGGCGTTCGAGTCTTCCCGAGCTGGCACCTACGTGTTGCCGCTTCGGCACCGTGAAGGGCGACCTCGTGGAAGCCGCACCCATGCTCGTGAACGTGCCGGTGAGCGGCATCGCGGGAGACCAGCAATCGGCGCTCTTCGGCCAGGCCTGCTTCGGGAAGGGAATGGCGAAGGCGACGTACGGAACCGGGACCTTCGTGCTGCTCAACGTCGGTGACGAGGTACCGCCCCCTGTCGACGGCCTGCTCACCACCGTCTCATGGGATCTCGGGGAGCACGCGGGTACGCAGGCGCAAGCTTCCGGCAGCGGTCGCGCCGGATCCCGGGGTCGCGTCTCCTACGCCCTCGAAGGCGCGATTTTCGCCACCGGCTCTGCCATCCAGTGGTTGCGCGACGGACTCGGGATCATCTCGGAGGCGGCGGAGATCGGCCCGCTCGCTGAGGAGGTCCCGGGCACCGACGGAGTCTACGTGGTGCCCGCCTTCAACGGTCTCGGTAGTCCCTGGTGGGACCCCTACGCCCGTGGGCTCGTAACGGGCATCACGCGTGGATCGGGACGCGCTCAGCTCGCGCGCGCGGTGGTGGAAGCGATGGCATATCAGGTCCGCGACGTGGTGGACACGATGAGAGCGAGCGGAGCACAGGTCGAGGCGCTGCGAGTGGATGGCGGCGCGTCGGTCATGGATCTGTTGCTGCAACTGCAGGCGGACCAGATTCGCGTACCGGTCATGCGACCGACGACGACAGAGACGACCGCGCTGGGCGCCGCGACGCTCGCAGGTCTCGCCGAGGACTTCTGGAGGTCCATCGACGAGTTGGCCGGGTTGTGGAGCTCTGAAGCCGAGTACGAGCCGAAGGCAACCGAGGTCGCCGCCAATTCAGCTCATGACGGGTGGCGCCGCGCTGTGGAGCGAGCACTCCACTGGGAAAAATCCGACGCCCGCGAACAGTAGAGAATGGCAGAACGGTGGCGAGCGCGCCCTGACTAAGAAGCAGAGCCCGGCCCGCCGCCGGACCCTGCAGCGACAGGCTCTCCGAGTGGGGATGACCCAGACCCTCGCCCTTCCGGCGTGAAATCGGCGAGTCTCAGTTTCGATCCTTCGGCACCGCCGACCACTCCGTGCTTCTTGGCGTAGCGATCGACGTAGTCCTGGCCCGAGAGCTTCCTTATCTCGAACATCAACTCGTCGGTCAACCCCCGAAGGGCCATCGGGTCCGATGCGCCCCCTTGTCCGGCCGCGACCCCCGCGAAACGCTCCAGCGAGATCGGCGCGCCGAAGCGGATCACGACCTTCTTGAAGGGTCGCGGGAGGTTCGACCCCGGACGCTGGACTTCGCACGTGCCGCAGATCCCCACGGGGACCAACGGCACCCGGCAACCGAGCGCGAGGCGCGCCACCCCCGTGTGCCCGCGGTAGAGGCGGCTGTCGGGCGAGCGCGTCCCTTCAGGGTAGATGCCGAGGATCCGTCCACTGTCGAGAACCGACCGGGCCGAGGCGAGCGCGCGCTCGGAGGCGCTGCCGCCTTCACGGCGCATCGGGATCTGGCCCGCCGCACGGAAGAACCACGAGAGCTTCCACGAATCGAAGTACTCGGCCTTGGCGACGAACGTCACGCGGCGCATCAGCACCAACGGCAGGAACATCGAATCCAAGAACGCGACGTGGTTCGCCGCGAGGATCACCGGGCCGCGCTTGGGGACGTTCTCCCGACCCTCCACCTTCACCCGCCAGAGAAGGAAGAAGATGGGGCTGAGCAGCGCCTTCAGCACCCAATATCCCACTCGAAGACACGGTAGCACGTGGCGCGAAGTCCCGAAACGCGGAGTCGGCTGTAGGTTGGGATCGCCGATGGCCCGGAGGTTCACAGCTCGGGGAGAGCGAAGAAGGAAGCAGCTGGTCGACTTCGCGGCGCGGCGATTCGCTGGGAACGGCTATCACCGAACCTCCATCTCCGACATCGTCGAAGGTCTCGGTGTCGGCAAGGGCGTCTTCTACTGGTACTTCGAGTCCAAGGAGGAACTGCTCCGCCAGATCCTCATCGACGCTCAACTCGATCTTCGCCGCGCCCAGCGCCAGGCCACGGCCGACGAGCCGGACCCGGTGAGGCGGATAGAAGCGGGGGTGGGCGCCTCGGTCGAGTGGCTCGACACACACCCGCACCTCTTCACGCTCATCGAATTCGCTCGCACCGAGGAGCGCTTCGCCTCCGTCATCCGCCAGGGTGAGGAGCAGGCGGTCGCCGACGCGCTCCCCCATGTCCACGCGGGGATCGCCGCCGGCCTGATAAGGCGCGAGGACCCGCTCGTGCTCGCTCACGCGATCCTGGGCGTGACCTATCACCTCACACGCGTGCTCATGCTCGAGCAGCGCCTAGAGGCACACGACGTGGCTGCGGCCACGATCGCCTTCTGCTTCGAGGGGATCCTCTCCCCCGCGACCGCAGCACTCCGACTCGGGCGTGCCGCCGGTTGACCGCCGGCCTGCGCGTCGGCGCCCCCGCCCGACGGTGCAGGTCCGCCGTCGGAGGGCGATCGTCGTGCTCCTCGCGGCGGTGATACTCGGCGCGTGGGGCGTCATATCCGGCAGGAACCACAATCCGCCGAAGGCCGCCGCCGGCGAACCCCTCCCTCCGGACGCCACCTCGGTGGACCCGTCGGAGTTTCCTCGAGGAGCATGCGTGGCCCTCGCGCCCACGAGTGGCGACCGCCGAGAGACCGTGTTCCTCGACGCGGGACACGGCGGGGTCGACCCCGGAGGCGTCGGTACGACGCAATCCGGGACGACGATCTACGAGGCCGACGAGACGCTTCGCGTCGAGCTCGACGCGGCGGACCTCCTACGCGCACAGGGATTCAGGGTGGTTGTCTCACGCACCACGTCGACGACCGTCGTCGAGCCGACGTCCGCGGAGGTTTCGGGTGGTGAGCTCACGGTGAAAGGCTCGCACGACGACGTGGCCGCTCGAGACATCTGCGCCGACGACGCCGGAGCCAAGGCCCTGGTCGGCATCTACTTCGACGCGGCCAAAAGCGAGTCGGCTGCAGGAAGCGTCACCGCCTACGACGCCGACAGGCCGTTCTCTCAGCAGAGCCTCGAGCTCGCGAACCGCGTCCAGAGCGATGTTTTCGCCGACATGAACGCGAAGGGCTGGCAGATCCCCGACGACGGCGTCGTCGGGGACGGTCAACTGGGGTCGTACGTGGGACCGGACAGCTCGGACGCAGGGGCCCAGATCGCGTCGGCCGCCGCTTCCTACCCCCACCTCATGCTCCTTGGTCCCCCGATGGCCGGCTTCTTCACGACACCGAGCGAGATGCCTGGAGCGGTGGTGGAGCCGCTCTACATCACCGATCCCTTCGAAGGCTCGATCGCCGACAGCTCAACCGGCCAGCAGACCATCGCCGACGGCATCGCGCAGGCGGTCGAGCAGTTCCTCGGCGCCGGGCGTTAACGCAGCTTGGTGAGCGTCCGCCGAAGATTGCGCACCGCCTGACCGATGCGCTTTTCGTTCTCGATGAGCGCGAAACGCACGTGGTCGTCTCCTCCCGGGCCGAAACCGACCCCGGGCGAGGTCGCCACCTCCGCCTCGCGCACGAGGAACGAGGAGAACTCGAGCGATCCCATCTCGCGGTAGGGCCCGGGAACCGGAGCCCAGACGAACATCGTCCCCTTGGGCTTTTTCAGGTTCCAGCCGATGCGATTGAGCCCGTCGCAGAGCGTGTCTCGCCGCGCCTGATAGGTCTCGTTCACGACCTTCGGGTAGTCGGGAGCCTCGTTCATCGCGACGATCGCTGCGATCTGTATCGGTTGGAAGGTGCCGTAGTCGAGGTAGCTCTTCAGTTTGGTGAGCGCGGCCACGACCTCGGCGTTCCCCACGAGGAACGCCACACGCCAACCCGCCATCGAGAACGACTTGGTCATCGAGTACAGCTCCACGGACACATCCTTGGCGCCGGGCACCTGGAGGATCGACGGCGGGTTGTAACCGTCGAAGGCGATGTCCGCGTACGCGAAGTCGTGGACGAGCACGATCTCGTGCTCGCGTGCGAAGTCGACCAGGCGTTTCATCCACCCCAGATCCACGCACGTCGTGGTCGGGTTGTGCGGGAACGAGAGCACGATCACCCTCGGCTTCGGCCAGGCGGACTCCCACGACTCTATGAGGTTGCCGAAGAACGCTTCGGGTGCGGATGTCGTCTCGTCCTCGAAGCCCGGCAGCTCGAGGCGCACCTGGCGGACCTCGGCGCCGGCGAAGAGGGGCGAGTAGATGTGAATCGGGTACGAGGGCGACGGCACCAGCGCGCTGTCGCCGGGCCCTAGCAGCACGAGCATCAGATGCGACAGGCCCTCCTTGGCGCCGATCGTGACTACGACCTCTGAGTCGGGGTCGAGGTCGACGCCGAAACGACGCAGGTACAGCGAGGAGATGGCCTGGCGGAGCTTCGGGATACCCCGGCTCGCCGAGTAACGGTGGTTGCGAGGATTGTGCGCGGCCTCGGCGAGCTTCTCGACAGCGACCGGCGGCGAGGGGATATCTGGGTTCCCGAAGCCGAGATCGATCACGTCGCGACCCGAGCGGCGAGCTGCGAGCTTCAACGCGTCTATCTGCGCGAAGACGTACGGCGGCAGCCCGGTTATGCGACGGAATTCCATCGCGAGACTTTATCTCCCGGCCCTCGTCGCGCCCCGTAGTCGCCGTGTGCCTGCGACTTCGACGGATGCAATCCTCGTCTGTGCAGCGCCTGAGTTACAAAGTGCCCTCACGGCGCGCCGTCGTGACGACGTCCGCGAGCGATTCCAGGGACTTCGGCCATGCGCACACCGCCCAGCTCACCCCTGCGGTTGCGAGCTCGGAGAGCCACTGCACCATTTCCGCGGCGTCTCCGTCGAGCGGACCTCCCCACGTGACCTCCGTGCGCGCTGCGAGGCTCGCGAGCGCGGAGGGTTGCGCGCCCCAAAGATTGAGCGCCACCTGCGGTCCGAGCTCGACCGCGAGCTCGTTCGTCGCCCTCGAGCCGCCGCCCACCCACACCGGCACCTCTTCGTGCACGAGACGAAGGGCGACCTCGCGAAGCGCGAGGCGACGCTCGTCCGCGTGTCCCGGTGTGATGCCGTAGGAGAGGTTCTCCTGCGCGCTCTTGTGGTCGCCCGTCCCGATGCCCGCGACCAGACGGTTCGCGGCGATCCTCTTCAGCGACAGAAGCTCGGCTACGAGAAGGTCGTCCGGCACGAGGCCGACCCTCGCCACGAGCGAGCCGACCATCACACGTTCTGTCACGGCGGCCACCGCACCGAGCACCGGGAAAGCCGATATCGACGGCCTGTCGGGGCGCCCCATCGGCCAGATGTGGTCGAAGACGAACACGCCGTCGAGGCCGAGCTCCTCCGCTCGCCGTGCACCTTCGATGGCCGCGAGGTCGTCGCCAAACGTCGGGAGCGTCACCCCTACGCGCACGGCCGGCGCGTGTGCTCAGGTGGCGCGCTCGCGCGCCATGAGGGCGGCGCCGATCGCCCCCGCCCGCTCGCCCAGGGTCGCCAGCGCGATCTCGACCTCGGGTCTCTGGTCGCCACCCTCGACCATCTCGTCGAAGGTCGCGCGGACCGAGTCGAGCACGAGAGCGACGGTCCCGACGAGACCGCCGCCGATGACGAACGTCGCTGTGTCCAAGATGTTCGCGAGGTTGGCCAGGCCGATGGCGAGCCACCGTCCAAGCTCCTGGACCACGGCGAGGGCCTCCTCGTCGCCGGCGGTCGCGGCGAGAGTGACGTGCTCGCCGCGCACGGCTTCGGGGTCCCCGTTCGCGAGGCGCACCACTTCCCCGAGGCGTCCCGCGTCCGCGGCCTCCCTGGCGAGCCGGCCGAGCCCGCTGCCTGACGCGTAGCGCTCCCAGCACCCGCGTCGCCCGCAGGGGCAGGCGGGTCCGGTCGGGTCCACCACCATGTGCCCGATCTCTCCGGCGAAGCCGTTCGTCCCGCGCACGAGACGGCCGCCCGAAACGATCCCCCCGCCGATGCCCGTGCCGAGAGCGACCATCACCGCGTCGGTCGCTTCCTTGGCCGCTCCGTGCAGCCACTCGCCGAGCGCCCCACAGGTGGAGTCGTTGTCGACGGCGATGAGCCAACCGGGGAGTCTCTTGGCCAGAAGGCCTGCGACGTCGAGACCGGTGCCCACCGGCAGGTTCGGGGCGAAGCGCAGCGTCCCGGAGTCGTCGACGAGTCCGGGAACACCGACACCGAGCCGCGGGGAGGTCGGCGCATCGCGCGACCCCAAACGCCCGGCGAGCTCCTCGACGATCGAGGCCATCGCCTCCAGCAGGCTGTGGCGCTCGTGCTCGATGGCGTCGGGGCCACGGGACGCCGGGGTCGGAGCGCGCTCTTCGGCCACGATCGTCCCGTCCTCGTCCAGGGCGAGCCCGAGAAGCTTCGTGCCGCCCACGTCGAGCCCGAAGGTGAGCGGGCTCACGTCTTGATGGACGACTCCACCCGGCTCTTCAATTCCTCCAGGGCGGTGTGCATGATCCGGCTCTGTGCGCGGCGCTTGATGAATCCGGGCAGGGGCACGCGCAGTTCGACCTCGAGCGTGTAGGTCACCTCCGTGCCCCCGTTGGGCGAGCGCTCGAAGCGGTAGCTGCCGTCGAACGCAGAGGTGAGGTCACCGGCCGTCTGTCTCCATGCGAATACCTCGGGGGCCTTCGAATAGTCGTAGAGGAGGGTGTTGCTGCTGCTTCGCCCGAAGGCCCCGACGCGAAACGTCGCCTCGGCGGGACGACCCTCGTCGTCGCGGCGAACGACCGTGACCTCTTTGATGTCCGCCGCCCACTCGGGGTAGCGCTCTATGTCGCTCACGACCGCGAAGCACTGCTCGGGGGGTGCCGCCACGACCATTCGCTGCGTCGCCAGTTCCGCCAATTGGGGCTCCTTCGCTCAGGCCTCGACCACGCTCTGAAACACCTCGGCCAGCCTACGGGAGAGAAAGTCGTAGCCGAAGTGGGACTGCGCACGGCGACGGGCGGACTCCCCCATCCGAGCCCGAAGTTGATCGTCACCGAGGAGCCGGCGCAACGCAGAGGCGACCTTGCCCGGGTCCGAGGGCTCCGACACGACGAATCCGGTGGTGCCGTCTGCGACGGCTTCGGCCGCGCCCCCGCTTCTGCCTGCCACCTGGGGCACCCCGCATGCTGCCGCCTCGAGGAAGACGATGCCGAAGCCCTCCTGTTCGAGCCCGCCCCAACGGTCCCGGCAGGCCATCACGAAGACATCCGACGCGCCATAGAGCTGCGCCAAGTCGCCTTCGGCAACCCTGCCCAAGAAGAACACCGGAGCGCCGCAGCGGCGTGCGATGCGCTCTAGCCTCTCCCGGTCGCGCCCGTCCCCTCCGATCGCGACGACGAGATCCGGAAACGAGGCTCGCATGGCGGCGCTCGCCTCGATGAGGACGTCCATGCCTTTTCGCCGGACGAGCCGGCTGACGCTCAACACGACCCGCGCGTTCTCCGGCAGTCCGAACGAAGCGCGTGCCTTCGCTCGCTCGGAGGGATGGAGGACCTTGAACCGCTCGGTGTCCACCCCGGGTGGTATCTCGACGAGCTCCGGTGCCCGCTGCCGGTCGTGGTCTCTAGGGGCCAGGAGGCGCCGCGCCTCGGAGGCCGGATAGCTGCCCGCGCAGACGAGCAACCGGGACCGCGCGAGCACCGACAGGAGAAGTCCTCGCGAAAGCGGCAGGCGCCCGGGAACTGTGACCTCGGCACCGTGGAGGACCACGGCGTAGGGGACGTTCAGCGATCTGCCGATCGCGCCGGCTGGAAGTGCGGGGTCGAGGACCACGAGCGATGAGCCCGTCTCTTCGACCAGTGACTCGACCCGGCGAAGAAGACGAGGGGTCGGAAGCAGCATGTGCGAGCCGAACCGCTCTATCGAGATCCCGCGCCTGCGCTGTTCGGCATCGAACTCCGGGGCGGCCGGGTCCGTGGACGAGGTGAGGACTGTGAAGGACGACGGATCGAGCCTTCGCCACAGCTCCCACAGGTAGGACTGGATCCCCCCGACCTTCGGCGGGAAGTCGTTCGTGACGAGCAGATGTCTCACGGGACCGATCCTGGGTCACCCAAGGACACCATGGTCGCACGGGCGACCGGACGCCCGTGTGGACGCCGTGGAGAAGATCGCGGCTTCCGAGCCGCTACGGCTTGGAGCGCTGATCGAGAAGGATCAGTGAACGCCCGAGTGAAGCAGGACGGCAGCGACGTTCTCGGCCACGACGGCGCCCGCAAGGATCGCCAAGGCGATCATGCGCTGCTTCTTGCCGGTTCGTGCAAGGAACTCGGCCACGAGCTCCTTCACCCGCTCGGACGACGGAAGTCGAAAGGACCCCGCGGAAACCGGTGAGAAGCCGGCGTCCGAGGTTCCGCCGCCGAGCAGCACGAGGTGGCTGCCGAGGGGCAACTCGGTCTCGTAGAGGGGCGACGCCGTTGCGCTGGAGGCGGTCCTTTGCACGACGCTCGAGGCGAGGGAGTCCGGCGTCGTCTTGGCGATCGGCTTGGGCTTCATGTCGGAGTCCGAGGGCTTCACCTTCTCGGCCTCGGCTTGCTTGGTTGCGACGGGGGACGCCTGCGCGGCCTTCCCGAAGTCGGGGTGGAGCTCCGGCGGGTACCACTTGTGGTCCGAAGCCAGCCACCATCCAGGTCCTTGTGCCACAGAAGATCCAGTCACGTAGGTCACGGTGCCCTCCCCTTTCCGAAACCCGACGTGGCTCATCCTGCGACCTTGAAGTCAACGCGAAGTCACTGAAATCTCAACATTCACGCAACCGGTGAAGCAGAGGTCGAAAAGCGGCCCCCGTACAGACCCGGGCCGGGGCCCCCCGGGCTCGGTCCCTTAGCCCGTCGCCCAGCGAGGGTCGGCCCGCGAATGTCTGAGGTGTGGAAGAAGGCCCGAACCCGACAGCAGCCGCAGAGCCCTCACCTCTTCGACGTCGATCACGAGGGCGTCGTCGGGCTCCCTGCCGAGCACGAAGCTCACCAGGCAGTTTTCGCAGTGCTCGGTCGCCTGCAGTGCGCAGTCGTCACAACTGATCGAGATCGATGTGCCTTGCTCCACTTCGCTTCCTCCAGCAGGTCCCGGGCCCGGGTGCCGGGGCCCTGCCTCACAGGGTGTCAGGAGCCTGTGTCGCTTCGGGGATCACCTCGACCGCTCGGCCGTGACCGCACCATCGGCAGCTCACCTCGATGACACGCTCCTCGAGCACCTCCTCGTCTTCGACGGAGAGGGAGCCGCCCACGCTGAAGTGGTGGAACGCCCTCGTCCTGCGATCGGTGACTACGTCGAAGCGGGTGAGGTTCCCGCATGCGTTGCATCGGTAACGAACCGGCGCCATCGGAACCGAAACGCTACCGGCACGACCCGTAAGCTCGGTTCGGTGCTCCACGCATTCGTGCTGATAGACGCGCAGCCCGCCCGGATCGCAACCGTCGCCGAGGCTCTGGCGGAGACCGACGGCATCACCGAGGTCTTCTCGGTGGCGGGCGGTGTCTGCGATCTCATCGCCATCGTCCGCGTCAGGCGACACGAGGAGTTGGTGGAGGTCGTGACGAAGAGGATCGCCTCACAAGATGGCATCGAATCGACCACGACCCTCGTCGCTTTCCAGGCATTCAGCCGCCACGACCTCGAAGCTCTCTGGGACGTCGGTCCGGCCTGAAGCCGCATCGAGGGCGGCCGACCCGGCCCTATCGGTCGGCGGTCGCTTCGGCCGACGCCCGCTGGGACACCTCGACGAGGCGCTCGAGCACGGATTGAGCCCGGCCGTCGTCGATGGAGTCTCCGGCCCGGGCCACCCCCTCCGCCAAGTCGTCGGCCAGACCCGCCACGACGAGTCCCGCCGCCGCGTTCAAGACGACGACGTCGCGATGCGGTCCAGGTTCCCCGGCGAGGACCCTTCTCACCGCGGCCGCGTTCGACGCTGCGTCGCCGCCACGAAGATCTTCGAGGGCGGCGCGCGCCAAACCGAGATCGGTTGCATCGACGGTGTAGCGGTTGAGCACCGCTTCCCCGGACCCTTCAGGTCTGTCCATGTCCAGGACCGCCGTCGTCGCGGCCGTGGAAAGCTCGTCGAGCCCGTCCGCGCCGTGCACCACGATGGCCCTGCGCGCCCCGTTGGAGACGAGAACCCCCATCATCTTCTCCGCCATGTTCGGGTCGCTCACGCCCACCACCTGACGGCGCGCCCTGGCCGGGTTGGCGAGAGGACCGAGGAAGTTGAAGACGGTGGCGACACCGAGCTCGCGCCGGACCGGCACGGCGTGGCGCATGGCCGGGTGGAACCGGGGAGCGAAGCAGAATCCCATCCCCGCCTCTTCGACGCATCTCGCGACCCCCGAGGGACCGAGGTCGATCACCACCCCGAGGGCCTCGAGGACATCCGCGGACCCCGCAGCGGACGATGCCGCACGACCGCCGTGCTTGCACACCTTGGCTCCGGCACCCGCGACCACGAACGCCGCCATCGTCGAGACGTTCACCGATCCACTTCGGTCGCCTCCGGTGCCGCAGGTGTCGACGAGCTCACCGGGTATCTCGAGCGCTTCTGCGTGCGCGAGCATCGACCGGACCATCCCGGCCATCTCGTCGATGGTTTCCCCCTTCATTCGCAGCCCCACCACGAACGCGGCGATCTGAGCCTCGCCGGCGGCTCCGGACAGGACCTCGCCGAGCGCGCACGCCGCTTCCTCGGCTGTGAGGTCGCGTCGTGACATCAGCTTCGAAAGGACCGCAGGCCACCCACCGAGCGCGGCGAAGGCCTCTGCGTTCTCGTTCAGTCCCACCACAGGTCCTGATCGAGGACGCCGCGGGCTATGAGGCCGAGCTGGACCTCGCTCGTGCCCTCGACGATCGTGAGCTGCTTGGCGTCGCGATACCACTGCTCCGCCGGGTGGTCCTCCATGTATCCCGCGGCGCCGAGCAGCTGTACGGCGAGGCCCGACGCACGCACGGCGAGCTCCGTCGCGTGGTACTTGGCCATCGAGAGGAACGGCACCCACTCCTTCGTGAAGCACCCCCGGTCGGCGAGCCACGCCGAGCGGTAGGTGAGAAGGCGCGCCGCCTCGATGTCGGTCGCGCACTTGGCGATCTCCCACTGGATCCCCTGGAAGTCCGCGATCGTCTTGCCGAACGCGGAACGCTGCTTCACGTACTCCGCCGCGTACATGAGCGCACCCTCGGCCAGCCCGATCCCTCGCGCCGCGACCACCGGCCTCATCGAGTTCAGACCGAGCATCGCAAGGCGGAACCCTCCGACCTCGCCTATGACGTTCTGTGGAGGCACCTTCACGTCGGTGAGGATCAACTCCCCGGTGTCCACGCCCCGCACTCCCATCTTGCGGTCGCTGCGCCCGACTTCGACTCCCGTCCAGGAGCGCTCGACGATGAAAGCGGTGATCGAGTCGTGAGCGCGGCTCGCAGGATCCTGCGTCTTTGCGAACACCGTGTACCAGTCGGCTTCGCGCACACCGGACATCCAGCATTTGGCGCCGTTCAGCACCCATCCGCCGGCGCTCTCGGGATCCGGCGTGGCTCTCGTACGCATGCCCATCACGTCGCTTCCAGCTTGCGGTTCGGAGAGGCCAAAGGCGGCACGTTGGGAGCCTTCCGCGATCGGCGATACGTAACGGCGCTTTTGCTCGTCGGAGCCTGCGATCATCACGGGACCCGTGGGCAGGCGGGTCAGAAGCAGCATGAGCGCCGCTGTATTCGAGTACTTCGCCACCTCTTCGATCGCGATCACGAGGCCCGTTATCCCCGCACCCGAACCGCCGAGCTCTTCGGGGATGCACAATCCGAGTAGCCCGGCGTCCCTGAAAAGCTCGAAGAGGTCCTTCGGATACTCCGCTGTTTTGTCGATCTCCCTTGCGCGGGGCTGGACCTTCTCGCGCGCCAGCCGCCGGACCGTTGCCTGAAGCTCGGCCAGCTCCGGAGTGAGCTCGAAATTCATGGTGGGAGGCTACTGGAGCTTCGTCGAGAGACCGTTTGCACACCGGTAGTGTCGCCGGTATGAGCTGGGGAGGTTCGGTGGCTGAACCAAGCTCTCGTTACGCGCCTCCCCTTGCACGAATTGATCCGGATCGCTCCAAATCCTGGCTGCGACGCGCCATGCCCATATTGCGGGCGCACCGAGTGATCTTCCTCACGGCGCTCGTGACATCGTTCGTGGGCCTGGTCCTCCAGGTTCAGATCCCCAACCTCTTGAACCACGCGATCGACAACTCGATCGTCCGTCACACGGTCCCGCTCCATCTCTATGTGTGGTGGGTCCTCGGTCTCGGACTCGCGGGTGGTGTGACGGGTTACGTATCGCGTCTGTTTCTCTTCCAGACCGCTTACGAGATCGAGTTCGACCTACGGAACATCATCTACGAGCACCTCTCGAAGATGTCTTTCGCTTTCTACGACAGGGTGCAAACAGGTCAGTTGATCTCACGAGCCAATTCGGACATCCGCTCCGTACAGATGTACATGACGTTCGCACCCATGATCGTCGTCCAGTGCACGATCGCGGTGGTGGCGTTCGGCTACATGCTGTCCATAGACGTCCCACTGGCCTTCGTGGCGATGGTGACGATGCCGTTCGTCTTCGTCGTGGGACACCGGATGCGCAAGTCGATGTTCCCGGTCAGCTGGATCATCCAATCGCGGCTCGCCGACGTGGCGACCATCGTGGACGAGAACGTGAACGGCGTCCGGGTGGTGAAATCCTTCGCCGCCGAAGGAGAGCAGCTGCGGACGTTGGCCAAGGCCGCCGACAAGGTGCAGTGGGGCTACGTGAAAGACGCAGACCTTCGAGCGCGCTGGACCCCAGCGGTGCAGAACCTGCCCCAGGTCGGCCTTGCCCTCGTGCTCGGGTTCGGCGGATACATGGTGATCCAGGGACGTCTCGGGATCGGCGCCATTCTTGCCTTCAACGCCTACCTGCTCATGCTGCAGGCGCCTTTCATGATGCTCGGGATGATCATCATGATGGGCCAGCGCGCTGCGGCGTCAGCCGGGCGGATCTACGAGATCCTCGACGAGAAAGCGACGGTTACCGACCGTCCTGGCGCCGTCGAGCTCCCGCAGAGCCGAGGCGACGTGCGTTTCGAGAACGTCGGCTTTTCCTACGGCCCGGAACTGGCGCCCGTCCTGTCCGATTTCGACCTGCATCTGCGCCCCGGTGAGACGGTGGCCCTCGTGGGGCAGACGGGCTCCGGGAAATCCACGGTTGCTCGCCTTATACCGCGCTTTTACGACGTGACCGAGGGCCGTTATCTGGTGGACGGTCACGACGTGCGCGATCTCACGATCGAGAGCCTGCGTCGTCAGGTGGGCGTCGTGCTCGACGAGGCTTTTCTCTTCTCCGTCTCCATCCGCGACAACATCTCCTACGGACGTCCCGATTCCGACATAGCCGACATCGAGGCGGCCGCACGCGCAGCGGGTGCCGACGGGTTCATCCGTGAACTACCCCACGGCTACGACACGGTGGTGGGCGAACGCGGGTACACACTCTCGGGAGGCCAGCGTCAGAGGATCAGCATCGCTCGGACGCTTCTCGTGAATCCACCAATCCTCGTGCTCGACGACGCAACGAGCGCGATCGACGTCCAGGTCGAGCAGCAGATCCACGAGGCCCTTCGAGTTCTCATGCAGGGGCGCACCACGCTCATCGTGGCGCACCGCTTGTCGACGATCAGCCTTGCGGACCGCGTCGTCCTGCTCGAGGGTGGCCGTATCGTGGCCGACGGCACTCACGGCGAGTTGCTCGAAACGACCCCCAGATACGCCGAGATCCTCGCGAAGGTCGAACACGAAGCGGACCTGGGGGCGGGAACCTGATGTTCAGCGGCGGCGGATTCGGCGGTCCGGGTTTCGGGGGAGGGATGCGCCCCGGCGCGCCGGCTGCACCTGGCCTGCCGTTCGGAGGGATCCCGTCCGAGCTCCAATCGGGGGTGGACGCGCTGCTCGCAGAGGAACCCGACCACGGCGAGCCGAAGGTCGTCTTCTCCGAACAAGGGACCGAGAAGGAGACCCGGCGTCTCACCTTGTGGGCGCTTCTCTCGGAGTACCCCGGCATGCTCCTGGGTGCGGTAGCCCTCGTCTTGACGACGAGCGTGGCGTTGCAGGCCGGGCCCAAGCTCACCGAGATCGCCATCAACGACGGGATGGTCCCCGGACACCACCACCTCGATGTGGTCCTGGCTGTCGCCGCCGTATACCTCGTCTTCGTCATCTTCAGCGCGCTGACCCAGCGCTCACAGGCGCGGGTGACCGGGCGCCTCGCGGCATGGGTGATGAACGACCTGAGGGTGAGGGTGTTCACCCACCTGCAGCGCCTGTCGCTCGACTTCTTCACCGAAGAGAAGGCGGGAGTGATCATGACGCGGATGACGAGCGACATCGAGAACCTCCAGCAGCTGCTTCAGGACGGCCTCGCACAGTTCGCCGTTCAAGGCCTCACGATGGTGATCATCACGGTGATCCTTTTCACGACGAACGTGAAGCTGGCGTTCATCACGGTCCTTCTGGTGGTTCCGATCCTCGTGGCCATGTCCTTGTGGTTCCGCGTCGCCTCGGAGCAGGGTTACGACCGGGTGCGTGACGGCATCGCCGACGTGATGGCGGACCTATCCGAGAGCCTCCACGGGATACGGGTGGTCACCTCCCACAACCGCCAGCGCTACAACGTGGTCCACCATCGAAACGTCGTGGGTGACTACCGCCAAGCCAATGTGTACACGGCGAAGATCAACGCCATCTACGGTCCGGGCACCCAGCTGCTCGGCTGGCTCGGCCAAGCTGCTCTGCTCGCCATCGGCGGCGACATGGTGGTGCACCACTCGCTGACGATCGGCGCGCTCGTGGCCTTCTTCCTGTACCTGAACCGCTTCTTCGCTCCGATCCAGTTGCTCGTTCAGCAGTACAACGGGTTCCAGCAGGGACAGGCGTCGATATTGAAGCTCCGGACTCTGCTCGAGACGAAGCCCTCGGTCGAAGAAGCACCCGACGCCGAAGAGCTGCCACCGATCACGGGCGAGATCGTCTTCGACGCCGTCACATTCGGATACGACCCCGCACTGCCCGTGGTGACGGACATCGACCTGCGAATCTCGCCAGGAGAGACGGTCGCCTTCGTCGGTCCGACGGGCGCGGGCAAGTCCACTCTCGCGAAGCTCATCGTCCGGTTCTACGACCCCACGGGCGGACACGTGCTGATCGATGGCCACGCCATCGACCGCGTGACACTCGCCTCGCTGCGCCGTCAGCTAGGTGTGGTTCCTCAAGAGCCGTTTCTCTTCGCGGGCACGATAAGGGACAACCTCGCTTTCGCGCGCCCTGGTGCCGCCGACGACGAAGTCTCCGAGGCGATCCGGGTCGTCGGTCTCACTGAGCTCGTGGCGCGTCTCCCTAACGGGGTCGAAACCGTCGTCCATGAGCGCGGCCAATCCCTCTCTTCGGGTGAGCGGCAACTGATCGCCCTCAGGACGCGCGTTTCTCGCACAGCCCCGGGTGCTCGTTCTGGACGAAGCCACATCGAACCTCGACCTTCAGTCCGAGACACGCATAGAAACCGCCCTCGACGCGCTGCTCGAGGCCCGCACAGCCGTCTTGATCGCGCACAGGCTCTCCACCGCCATGAAAGCAGACCGCATCGTGGTCGTGGACGGCGGCCGCGTCGTCGAGACTGGCTCGCATGCTGAGCTTCTGGCGCTCGGAGGACGCTATGCCGAGATGTTCGAGGCTTGGATGAGCGGCTCGGACTTCACCGTCGAGAACGAAGCGTTGGGTTAGGACTGCTGCTTAGGTCCCGTCGTCGGTGACCGGGTGGAGACCCCGGAACGCGACGAGCTCCCCCTGTTTGATCATTTTGGACCAGCCGAAGTCGGTCAAGGCGCTCTGCAATGCCGCCAAGGAGTCACCCCCGTGCAGCTCCAGCACGAGGTTGCGGGTGCGTTTCAGCCAGCTCGATGCACCGGGCATGATCTCGACCTCGGCCCCCTCGATGTCGATCTTCATGAGATCGACATCGCCTTCGTCGGGGAGCAGTTCGTCGATGGGCACGCCCGCCAAATCGGAAGCCGCCTCGCCAGGGCCCAACCCGCGCACGGTAGAAGCCCATTCATGTCTCCAAACGTTTCGCTCGAAACGAAGGGGCGACGCAGAAGACCACGCAGCTCCTTCTACGACCTTGACCGAGTGGGCAAAGGGAGCCAGGTTCCGTCTGCACAGCTCCACGTTTGCTGGAAGAGGCTCCAGACATATCACCCTTGCGTCGGGTCGTCTCCACAGAAACCAAAACGAAGAGCAACCGATGTGGGCTCCGATGTCGATGATCAGAGGGTCCGCTTCAAGCGTCTCCGCAAGGCCGGCGTACTCGCGCTCACTGAAGATCTGCCTGAACACCTCGACATCGGTGCTACCGAACCGGATCCAAAAGGGGTGCGGAGCTCCGCGCAGATGAAATTTCACTAAGCGGCCCACCCCCGGGAACCAAGGGGGCAGCGACCTCGAAGCCCTGCACAAGTACAACTTGGCGGTACAAAAGAGCCCGGTCCTCTGCCAATCACGAAAGAGGCGTTGGAGCTTTCGCCGCAGGCGCGTTGTCCGTGGGTCGTAACCCAGGTCGTACGAGGTCGCCGAATCGGACTGCGGATCCAACGGAGAGCCGGGGCCGCCGACCCGATCTGTCATCGTCGTCGGTGACGGAGGCCTGTCACCCTGCGAGCAGTCCCTACGCGGACTTGCGACGCTGACGAACCAGGCGACGACGCTCACGCTCGGTGAACCCCCCCCAGACACCCTCACGCTCGCGATTCGCCAGGGCGTGCTCGAGGCAAGCCTGGCGTACCGGGCAGGTGGCGCAAATAGCCTTGGCTTCTTCGGCTTCCTCGTCGGTCGCCGGATAGAAGACCTCCGGGTCGATGCCCCGACAGGCGGCTCGCTTCCGCCATGCGGCGGTCGATGGGGCGGTCATGGGAGTCACTTCCTTGAGCACTGCGTGTCTTTCAGTTCCGGTTATCTGAGATGTTGTCTCGCAACTTGTATCGACATTTTCGGCATTTGAATGACTTCCGACAATTCAAATGCCTCTGACCAGGGACAATGCTCCCCGGACAGGGAAATCAGCGGAATAGGCAGTATGGCGCAGGGGTGCGACGCTTGTAAAGATCGGGGGCGACCACCCCGCAGTCGCATACTTCCAGGTCGTGCCCCTGTTTCGCCTCTTTGGGCGGCTGCGATCGGCCGGCGGGCCTCCCGGGGGCCGGGTCATCCTCTCAGGTCTTCGAGCAGCTCTTTTCGTGTCTGGGCGGGGAGCGTCGCATTCTCCCTATACGCCCGATGGGCGACAGCTAAGGCAGCAGGCCCGTCCGAGAACCGCTCGACCTGGGCGGTCGTGAGAGAGAACCTGATGTAGTGGACCGAGGCCGTGATGGTCTCGCGGGTGAGCGCCTCCTCGTGAGCAGGATCCGGAGTCGCACGGACCACGTCCACGGTCGCTTCGTCCTGTGGACCATCTGCCCTTGACGCTTCTTCGGGGCCCAGTCTGAGCTCGACGGTTCGCTCGATCCCGACCAGTTTGCCGAGCCACTCCCGAAGTGCGGCTTCGCTCGTGAGCTCGATGAACATCGTCGCCGACAGCTCCCCCGGACCCGGAATCAGCGGGTTGTAGATGTCCAGCTCGCCCTGGATCTGGTCGTCGCTGATCATCCGCTCGACGCGGGCCATCTCCTGGACCTGGAATCGGATCGTCTCGCGGTTTTCGAAGACGAAGGTGACTAGAGGTCCCACCGCCACTCTTCGCCGTCGCTTGAGCTCGATGACCCTCGCGCGGAAGTCCTCGCGGCCTCTCTCGTAGGCGCGCAGGTCCTCGATGTCTGCGAGAGTCAGTTGTCGGTCCGACGGCGGGCTCGTCCCTCGGGACACCCTGGCGTCGCCCGTCAGGAGAGCGAGTTGAGACCCTCGGTGAACCGCCCGGCATGGCTCTTCTCGGCGCGGGCGAGCGTCTCCAGCCATTCGGCGACTTCCTCGAGGCCTTCGTCCCTCGCTGTGCGCGCGAAACCCGGGTACATCTCCGTGTACTCGTATGTCTCGCCCTCTATGGCTGACTTCAGGTTGTCCGCTGTCTTTCCGACCGGGACGCCAGTTACCGGATCGCCGACTTCGCTCAGAAAGTCGAAGTGCCCGAAGGCGTGTCCCGTCTCTCCCTCGGCGACCGAGCGAAAAAGAGCCGAGACGTCCGGGTAACCCTCCACGTCGGCCTTCTGTGCGAAATACAGATAGCGCCTGTTCGCTTGACTTTCGCCGGCAAAAGCGGTCTTGAGGTTGTCCTCTGTCTTTGTACCCTTGAGTGAAGCCACAACCACTTCCTTCCTTTTCGTCGCTAGTCGTTACCCGTTCTACCGCTTGTATTCGTTCTGCTGCTCCACGACACACCCTTACCCGTTCTAGCCGTGAGGCGCCGGTGGCACTCGCCGCACAAGCCGCGAAAGACAACCTCGGCCTCCCCCACCTCGAAGCCCTCGTCCAGACCTCGAGGGACGCTCACAGAGGAGAAGTCGGCGTGGAGGTCGCGGACCTTCCCGCAGGACCGGCAAACGAGGTGGTGGTGGACGCTCTCCACGTTGGGATCGAACCTCGTCGTTCCCGTACCGAGGTCCAAGGCTCCCACCTCTCCCATAGATGCGAGCTCGTTCAGGGTCTGGTACACGGTCTTAAGCGAGATCGTCTGCATCTTTGACCTCGCGGCCTCGTACACCGCCTCGGCCGTCGGATGCGTGACGTCGCCCTGGAGTACGCCGAAGATGCACTGCCGCTGAGCCGTCACCTTGCGACCGTGACTGCGGAACAAAGCAGTGAGCTCCTGCGGCGACTTCACGACCCGCCACCGTATCACCAAGCATTGTTGTTTGACAATGCGTGTAGAAATTCGACAGGCACCGTCGTGGAGGTCGGCGACGGAGCGCGCTTAATCACGCGCAATGGGTAACCCCAAGATGAGCTCCGATGCGTCCCAATGCGATGAGAGACGACGAGACGTAGAGTCAGCCTCGGTGCGGATCGACCTCGGCGGCGTTCCTCTGATGAGCCCCAACTGTTGGGCAGTTATAGACGAAGCCGTCCGCAGCCGTCCGTATTGCAGATATCTCGAATGGGGATCGGGCAACAGCACTCTGGCGTTGCTGCGATCGGCACTGGCAGAAGGGGTGACCGGCTTGAGCATCGTCTCAATCGAGAACGACTTCGCTTTCGCCAACGCGATGTGCACTGCGATCTTCGCGATGCTGGAGAAGGCTCACGCCAAAGCGGTGATAAGTGTCGAACGAATCGAGTACCCACGTCCATCATTTCTGGAGGCGCTCCGCAAGGATGATTTCGCAGCGCGATACGAAGCGGATTTCCTCAAGTTGCTCTGGTGCTCGCGACACGACGATTTCTGGATCCCGCCTCTCGACCCCGAAGAGCTTTCCGATCGCCGTGGCGCAATCGCTGAGCGATACCTGATTTGGCTGGCGTGTGCGACCGCCTTCCGCTGGAGCCGTTTGCACAGGGCCATTGCGTCGTCCCACCCGTTGGCACCTGCTCAGGTTCCTGAGCCGCCAGAAGGGGACTGCGACTTCTTTCCTATCGCGCCGAACGCTCCAACTCGCATCCGCTTCGACTCCGATCTCTTGCAGGTCACATACGTGTTCGTTCCGAGGCTCCGGAACCGCCTCTGGCGCCGGCCGGCGATCTTGGACGGGAGCTACTACGAATTCGCCGACTACGTGTCGGTCGCTTTGGAAGGCCAGTTCGACGTCATTCTGGTCGACGGCCGAGCTCGCACCTCGTGCCTCAAGCGTGTCCACCACGAAGGTCTGGTCGCTCCAGGGGGGATTCTTTTCCTACACGATGCGCACCGTCCGGCGTACGTCGAAGCGCTTCGTCTCTTCGGCACTTGGTCGTTCATACGGGGGTCGGGTGATACGACCGACCGAGATACCACCGACCGAGCACAGGGTGAGCAGATTGAAGAAGGCGCCCATTCTCCTTCTCCGCCACGCGTTCGCTCGGGTACTTCCATGAAAGAGATCGATGTCGCATTCGACCGCGAGCTCTATTTCTACGAGGTTCCGCTTCCGGCATCGATCTGAGCAAGTCACAGGGGTCTAGCGCGGCCGATTAGGTTTGCGAACCGTGAAAGTCGTCGTGACCGGTGGTGCCGGGTTCATCGGGGCCAACCTGTGCCGCGCTTTGGTCGAGTCGCCCGAATTCGACAGGGTGGTGGCGCTGGACGACCTTTCCACCGGTGACAGAGCGAACGTGGACGACGTGCCGGGAGTGGAGCTCGTCGTCGGCTCGATTCTCGATCCCGAGCTTCTAGCTGCGACATTCGAAGGCGCTGACTCCGTGGTCCATCTTGCGGCGCGCCCTTCGGTCCCTCGCTCCTTGAACGACCCGTTCGCCAGCCACGACGCGAACGCGACCGGTACCGTCAGGGTTCTCGAAGCCATCCGGCACGGGGGGAACCCTCACGTCGTGGTTGCCTCCTCTTCGTCCGTGTACGGAGCCAACCCGGAGTTGCCCAAGCGCGAGGACCAGGAACCACAGCCCGTCAGTCCCTATGCGGCAAGCAAGCTGGCGACCGAGGCCTACACGCTCGCATATGCCCGCTCGTTCTCGGTGCCGGCGCTCGCATTTCGTTTCTTCAACGTCTATGGCCCATATCAGAAGGCCGATCATGCCTATGCGGCGGTGGTCCCGGCGTTCATCGCGTCTGCGACACGCGGAGACCCGCTCACGATCCACGGTGACGGCAAGCAAACACGGGACTTCACTTTCGTGGGAACTCTCTCGAGAGTGATCATCGATGCGTTGCTCAGAAGAGTGACGAGTGTCCGGCCGGTGAACCTCGCCTTCGGAAGCAGGATCTCTCTTCTCGAGCTCGTGACCGTCCTCGAAGACCTCTTTGGAAAGCGGCTGCCGGTGACACATACCGATCCGCGTCCCGGTGACGTACGCGACACGCAAGCCGATTCGACTCAGCTCGAATCGTTGTTCGGAAAACTTATACCGGTTCCCTTGGTCGACGGGCTCCGGCAGACGGTCGAATGGTTCGGGACTCTCCCGGCCTGACCGTCCTGACCGGCCTGACGCTCCCTCGTTAGCGCTGGTCTGGGCAATTCTCCCCAGGGTCCTCGTCTCATACGAGATGTTCATGCCACCATTTCGGGGTGCCGGCGACAAACCCACCAATTTCAACAGAGGAGGGTCACAGTTCGACCCCACTCCGCGTCGCGGTGGTGGGTCAGGGTTATGTGGGGCTTCCACTGGCGATGCGCGCAGTTTCGGTCGGCCACTTCGTCATTGGCTACGACAGTGATCAACGGAGGATCAAACGACTCAACGCAGGTGAGTCCTACGTAGAAGACGTAAGCGAGGAGACCGTATCCGAGGCCCTCGCATCTGGCCGTTACCAGCCTTCGTCAGAGCCGAAAGCCTGCGCTGGGTTCGACGTGGCAGTTGTGAGTGTCCCCACGCCTCTGCGCGAGGGGAACCCGGACCTCTCGTACATAGAAGACGCTGCGCGCACACTCGCCCGCTACCTGAGACCCGGGGCCACCGTGGTCCTCGAATCGACCACTTACCCGGGCACGACCGAAGAGCTGGTGGCTCCCATCCTGGAGGAGGGTTCCGGGCTCAGCGCAGGCAAGGACTTCTACGTCGGGTACAGCCCCGAACGAATCGACCCGGGTAACAAAGAGTGGACACTCGAGAACACGCCGAAGGTCGTCTCGGGTATGAACGAAGCCTCTCTCGAAAGGGTCCGCTCTTTCTACGACTCGCTCATCGGCACGACGGTGCCAGTCTCGAACACACGTGTCGCCGAGCTTACGAAGCTGCTCGAAAACACCTTCCGACACGTGAACATCTCGCTCGTGAACGAGCTCGCGATGTTCGCAGGCGACCTCGGCGTCGACGTCTGGGAGGCGATCGACGCGGCGGCTACGAAACCATATGGCTTCATGCGCTTCTCCCCCGGGCCCGGTGTAGGAGGACACTGCCTTCCCATAGATCCGAGCTATTTGTCGTGGCGAGTCCGGCGTTCGCTCGGACATTCTTTCAGGTTCGTCGAGCTGGCCAACGACGTGAACGACCATATGCCCGACTATGTGGTGAGAAGGATCATCGCAGCATTGAACCGCGAGCGTAAGGCACTGAATGGAAGCCGCTTGCTTCTGCTGGGCCTTGCTTACAAGCGCAACACAGGCGATGCCCGCGAGTCTCCCGCTGTCGTCATAGCCCGCCGCCTTCTCGGCTTCGGCGCCGAAGTGCGTGCTGTCGACCCCCACGTTCTCGACGAAGAAGTGCCGTCTGGAGTGGTGTCGGTGGAGGCGACGCCGGAGGAGCTTTCGCAGGCCGATCTCGTCGTCCTGCTGACCGACCACGATGCCTTCGACAACGCTTCGGTCGCTCGCCACGCCCGGAACGTGCTGGACACCCGGCACCGTCTCTCGGGGAAAAATATCGAACATCTATGACCTGAGCGTGACGCAACTACACGAGCGCCCGGTCCCCGAGCCCGACCTTCTCCCAAAAATCCTTTTCATCGTCGGGGCTCCCCGAAGTGGAAGCACGGTTTTCGAGCAGCTCCTTGCTTCGACAGGAGACGCTTTCGCCATCGGAGAAGCGCGTCATATTTGGAAGCGGGGCTTTCGGGCGAACCAGCTCTGCAGTTGCGGAGTCCCTTTTCACGATTGCGTCTTCTGGTCCCGGGCCGCAGCACTCATCGCACGAGGCAGGGACCTGAAGGAACTGGCAGAGCGGGCCATTCAGATCATGCAGTTGGTCGACCGGGATCGCGCCATACCGGCGATGCACCATCCTCGCCTTCGGTCCCGGGCCTTCGTGCGCCCATACGACGAGACAAGAGACCTTCTCAGCGCGCTTTACAGAACGGTGGCGGAGCTGAACCCCGGACGTCTGATCATCGATTCGTCGAAGGATCCGTCCTACGCACACCTTGTGAGCACGCTCGAGGATGTAGAAATTGCATTCGTTCACCTCGTCAGGGACAGCCGGGGCGTGGCTGAAAGCTGGCGACATCCGAAGGCAAACCCGGCCGTCCATTGGCGGACAGCCAGCTTGGAGACGTGGGACATCCGGCACAGCGCTTTCGACTGGAACCGCAAATATCTGCTTACCTCCGCGCTCAAGCCCTACCTGCGCGGTCGCGTCCTGACTGTCACCTACGAGAACATGACACGCGACCCAACCCGCGTGATAGAGGCGGTCCGGGACCACCTGCTGCGGTTGGGAATGCCCCGGCTGGGGGAACCGTGGGAGGCGAATCTCGGCGACCAATACCACACCGTTTCCGGCAACCCGATCCGTTTCACTCCGCTGCCGCAACGGTTGGAAGAGGACGACGCCTGGAAGCACGAGATGACCGTCAAGGATCGGTTGGCCGTAGCGACTCTGACAGCGCCTTTCCTCCTCCTTCACCACCTGGCGTCGCTCGAGGGCAGGTTCGCCGGGGCCCGGACGCCCCACCCAGGGTGAGCCGTCGCAGCATCTACCGCAAACGCCTCGAGCGCAACGCGCGAAGGGCATGGGCAATAGCGCTACGTAAGCCCACGGCACACCTGCTGCACATCGGAAAGACGGGGGGCACCTCGGTGCGCGACACGCTGTGGGGCGTGAGGTGTAATGCCTATCTCGTCCGGGATCACGCTCACGATTTCTCATTGCGCGAGGTGCCTCGTGGTCAGTTCGCGATCTTCTTCCTCCGGGACCCACTCACGAGGTTCACGAGCGCCTTTTACAGCCGTCAACGCCGCGGCCAGCCGAGGTACGACTTCGCCTGGAGCGAGGGAGAAGCACTGGCCTTCGAGCGATTCCCCTCCGCCAACGCTCTCGGGGAAGCCCTCTCGCCCGGACACCCCGACGTGGAGGCGGCATCGGAGGCGATGAGGTCGATACAGCACGTGAACACCAGCCTCGGCGATTGGCTCGGCGACCCCGACTACCTGAGGTCGCGCGCCGACGACTTGCTCTTCATCGGATTCCAGGAGCAACTCGAGTCGGACTTCGCCCGCCTACTGCAGATCCTCGGGATCGATCCCAAGACGACGAGACTCCCGAGCGACGAGATCGGTGCGCATCGCAATCCTCACCACGACTCGTCGCTGTCAGCGACGGCGGCGGCGAACCTGCGCTCGTGGTATGGGCGGGACTACGAGCTACTCGCTCTTTGCCGCGAGCTGAGCTCGGTGCTTCAGGCCCGTCAACGCTCGATCGGTGAGGACGAGAGGCCCCTTAGACCCTGATCCTCGCTCACTTCGCCGCGACCTAAACGGCCGTTTCCGCCGTTGCGCGCGTGTCCGTTGCCGTTGCCGCTGCCATTGCCGTGCCCGTTGGCTTTGCCGGGGGGCCCGGTCTTCTCTGCTTCGGCGCCCAGCTCGATCGACGAATCGAATGCCGCGCCGCAGGAGCCCGGATGACCCGTAGGGTCCCGGTCCCGCCCTGAACGCGAGAGGCGCCAGCGCCCCGGGTCGGGGACGAAGAAGTCCTCACCGAGCAATTGCCGCAACGAGTCCGCAGGCCGCCAACGGCTCTGTTCCGACGGCCGATCCGGGTGAGACCTCGGGTCCGACGCCTGCGCCTCATGGACCAGCACCGGCACCTTCGAGAGCTCACCCCATGGGGAAGCCGCCTCCGCCTCGGACCCGGCGCCGGCGGTTACCAACTCGGAATCGGCGACGCTCAGATCCGGCGCCCCCACAGCGCCAAGCCTTGTGGCCGGCCGTCCGGGGCGCCCCCGCCGGTCCCTTCCGTAAACAGGGACCATGGCGAGGATGACACCAAGGAAGAGTGCGACCCCCACCACGAGCCCCATGAGGATGAGGCTCGTCCCCGCGCCGACCCGCTCCATCACGATCGCCAGCCACCCGAAGCCGATGGCCCCGGCGTAGATGAGGCTGACGGACGCCCAGACGGGGACTCCGACGAACACGAGGCGATGGCTGACGTGATCCTTACCCCCGCGAAACGGGCTGCGGCGGTGAAGGACCCGCGTGATCATCACGAGGGTCGTGTCGAACAGCGGGATACCGAGAATGAGGGTGGGCACGAAGATGTTGATGCCCGTGCGCGTCCGGAGTTTCAGCGTGATCACGGCCAGGACGAATCCGATGAAGAGGCTTCCTGCATCACCCATGTAGATCCGGGCGGGGTGGAAGTTGTGGCGCAGGAAGCCGATCCCACATCCTCCGATCGCGAGCGCCAACCCGGCAACGAGGAAGCGCCCACCGGTGATGGCCACGATGAAGAGGAATATCGACGAGATCGCGGCGACGCCCGCAGATAGACCGTCCATGTTGTCCAGGAGGTTGAACGCGTTCGTGACAACCACGACCCACGCCATGGTGGCGATCGCTCCCAGAGGTTCGGGCAGCGGCAACCTGATCCCGGTTCCCGTCGCCCAGACCCCGAAACCCGCGCCCACCTCGAGCGCGAGTCGCAACCACGGAGAAAGACTTCGGATGTCGTCCACAAGGCCCACGAGAGCGAGGCCCACGGCCATTCCCAAGAAGATCGTGAGGTCGGGCAGGCCGCCTTCGATCCTCGGGTTCAGCAAAGAGGCGACGAGCACGATCAACGAGAACGCGATCACGATCGCAGCACCGCCCAGATAGGGCACGGGGGATTTGTGCACCTTGGCCGGGCCGGGGTGGTCCAGGATCCCGAGGCGCTGCGCGATGTTCATCGCGATCGGAGTGAACACGGTCGTGAGCGCGATCGGCACGACGAACATGAGGGCGTACGCCCACCAGCTTTGATCGGTCATGGCCCCTGGATCACCCGGGCATCAGTCTGTGCAGGCC
Source organism: uncultured Acidimicrobiaceae bacterium (assembly GCA_963737015.1). GTDB lineage: Bacteria > Actinomycetota > Acidimicrobiia > Acidimicrobiales > UBA8190 > CAVTQZ01. The sequence goes on from CAVTQZ010000001.1 coordinate 1,688,690, forward strand.
TCAACCGGCGGGCCACGAAGAACCATCCCCTAGGGCCGCCACTGAATGGGCGCATCCCGCTGCGAAACGTCCCATGAAGCGGACGAATCGTACGGTCGGGAACCCAAAGGTCACGCAGCGTCACAAATCAGGGAAAGAGTGCGACGCTGTGCGTCGAGCACAGTCCCTAGGAAGGTCTCCCAGATGCCACCTGGGCTTTCGCGCCGTACATTCGGGCGCCTGGTGCCGAACGCCGGTACCAGATCTAGGCGTACTCCATCGGGGAGGCTGCGCGGCGTGGAGGCAACAGTGTCGGAGATCGCCCGGGGGCAGACCCAAAGCTCCCACGGGAGCGCGCAGGAACCGGTCACATACCTCGTGACGGGCGGTGCGGGGTTCATCGGCTCTCACCTGACCGAGGCACTGCTCTCCCGCGGTGACAAGGCGATCGTGCTCGACGACCTCTCGACGGGGAGCCTCTCCAACCTGGCGGCCGTCGCCGGTCATCCAAACCTGGAGGTCGTGACCGGTTCGGTGCGTGACGAGTTGGTGGTCGACGAGCTGATGCACCAGTGCGACTCCGTGGTGCACCTCGCTGCCGCTGTCGGTGTCCGGCTGATAGTGGAAGAGCCCCTCAGGTCCTTCACGACCAACATCCGTGGGTCGGAGGTCGTGATCGGCGCTGCTCACCGTTACCAACGGCCCATTCTCGTCGCGAGCACGTCGGAGGTATACGGAAAGAACGGAAGCTCGGTCCTGAGCGAGTCCGCCGACCGCATCCTGGGTCCCACGACGGTCGCACGCTGGGCATACAGCGAGGCGAAAGCAGTAGACGAGATCCTCGCAATCACATATCACCGCGAGCGCGGCCTACCCTCGATCGTTGTCAGGCTGTTCAACACGGTGGGACCGCGCCAGAGCCCGGCATACGGGATGGTCATCCCGACTCTCGTGCGCCAGGCGCTGCTCGGGCAGCCCCTCACCGTCTTCGGAGACGGACTTCAGAGCCGCTGCTTCTGTCACGTCGCTGACGTCGTGGACGCCCTCTTGCGCCTCCTGGACAACCGACGCGCAATCGGCGGTGTGTTCAACGTGGGCTCGGGTGACGAGATCACGATCCTCGAGCTGGCCAAGCTGATCGTCAAAAAGACCAGGTCGAGCTCGCGCATCGAGCTCGTTCCCTACGAAGAGGCCTTCGACGAGGGTTTCGAGGACATGCGCCGCCGGGTCCCGAGCACGGCGAAGATCCATGAGCTGACCGGCTGGTCCGTAAATCGCTCTCTCGAGATGATCCTCTCGGACACGATCGCCCAGGCCCGACGTGACCTGGCCGAGGCTCGCTCCTCAGTAGAGCCCGCATCCCACATCGAACACCTGGACACGCCGTCCCCCGGGGTCGTAGAGAGCGCATAGACCTCGAAAAATCTGATGAGCACGTCGGCGAGGCTCCGGTGTGTACTCACCTTGCCCATGGAACGCGTGCACACGTTCCAGATCGTTGCGGGGTTCGTGCTCCTGCAAAGAGCCGGCCTTCTCGACCTCGAGGTGCAATTGCGTCCGGAGACGCGGCGCAGTTTCCCCTCGACCTTCATGGTGCAGGCGGAGGTAGGAGAAGGGATCAAGCTCGCCTACGACGTCCATGACGGCTCGGATTTCGAGCATCCCGAGAACGCGGCGAGCTACCTCGAAGAGGTCGACTTCTACTTCAAGAGGAGCTACGACCCCGAGATCCACGACAAAGGTCCCCATGCCGAGAAGATCCGCCCTCTCGGCTTCAACTACCTCGTCATCGCACGACACCCCTTCTTCGCGCGGCGCCTGCTCGAGAACCCTCTGCGCACCGTGCGGACGACTGTCGGACACCTGGTGGGATACGAGACAGCCCACTACTTCGGCCTCGGAGGGCCGTATGCCCGACAGTTCGAGGACGTTCCTCGCAGGGTTCAGGCGGTTCCCAAGGTGATGTTCCTGACGAGGACATATGGAAGTGAACACTTCGTCTCCAGCGAGGAACGTGACGAGCTGAACGAGATGCGGGCTTCTTGCATCCGCCTCCTACGGAGGGAGTTCGGCGAGGCCTTCACCGGTGGCTTCAAGCCCACCACACAGGCCAAACACCTCTACCCCGACTGTGTCGTCCCCCGTTCGGCCATTGCGAAGAACCACTACCTGCGAACGGTGCGCGACGCCGATATCTGCGTGACCACACGGGGAATCGCGGAGTCGAACGGCTGGAAGATCGCGGAGTACATCGCGGCGAGCAAGGGAATCGTCTCGGAAACACTGCGCCACCTGGTGCCTGGAGACTTCACAGCCGGCCGGAACTACCTGTCTTTCGAGTCACCCGAGCAGTGCCTCGCCGAGACGTTACGACTCGCGACGGACCCGAACCTGCTCGAGGAGATGCGGTGGCGGAATTATCGGTACTACCAACGCTTTCTCCGTCCGGACCAGCTCGTCCTCAACAGTTTGACGACGGCGATGGGCTGTGAGGAGAACGATCTTCTCAGTTATCGCGACTTGCCTATTGCACCCAAACGTAAGTTAGGTCGGGACTAGAAGACAATAGAAGCCATTTACAAAAGGCTAAGTCACCCGAAGATAAGGAGTCGGGGCAAGTTGAGATCGAGTCCCCGTTGCCGGGCGAGCAACTAGTAGCACTCCTTGGCTGATTGATCATCGAAACCCGGGCTAAATCGTTCCATACTGCGTAAACACCACTCTTAGCGGTGGGAGCCTTGCCTCTTCACGTCGACCTACTGATGCTTCTTGCCGAGACTCCCTACGTGGGAGGACCGGCACACTTGGCCTTGCAGCGGAAGCACGCTCCAGGCTTGGCATCGCAGCTGTGCCTCGAAGCGAGGGGCCGCATAGGCAGAAACATTTGAGCGGTGTCTAGAACACCTTGTAGGCGACGAGGGCGATCGAGTAGGAGTGGCTTGCGCTCCAAGACCAGGAAGCAGCGAAACTCCCGGAACTGCCGGGAAAGTCCTCGGCCACGGCCAGCTCGGCGAGGCTGTTGCGGTTCGTATATCCACTCGGGTAGGTCCAGGTCTGAGAGCTGCTGCTCGCGGCGGCGGAGTAGAGCAGGTCGCTGGGCTGGGTCGTCGTGACGTTTCCGCTGGTCCCGACGTTCCGCTCCGGAGCTCGTAGCTGGCGTGCCGTCGACGGGCGATGAAGCCAAAATCCCGGCGTATTCGTTGATGACGGCGTAGCAATTCGACTGAGACCCGCTCAGATGGAAGGTCACGCTGTCGCTCGTCGTGAGGGCCGTCTCGATTACTCCTCGGCAGATCGCGACGTTGGTCCCGCTCGCCTGTTCGGTCTGAACGTCGACAGTCCAGGTGTTACCGACCGTGTCGCTCACGCTCGAAATCGTGAGTCCGCTTGCTGCCGGGATCTTCACCGCCGCGAGGCACGTGTTGCCGACGGACGGGGCGTTGGTGATGGGGACATTGAAAGAGGTACCGGCACTTGTCCCGCTGACGCTGCCCGTCTCCTGCACGTAGCCGACCTGGGACACCACCTTGTAGGCGACGAGGGCGATCGAGTAAGAGTGGCTTGCGCTCCAAGACCAGGAGCAGCGAAACTCCCCGAACTCTCGGGGAAGTCCTCGGCCACGGCCAGCTCGGCGAGGCTGTTGCGGTTCGTATATCCACTCGGGTAGGTCCAGGTCTGAGAGCTGCTGCTCGCGGCGGCCGAGTAGAGCAGGTCGCTGGGCTGGGTCGTCGTGACGTTTCCGCTGGTCCCCGACGTTCCGCTCCCGGAGCTCGTAGCTGGCGTGCCGTCGACGGGCGATGAAGCCAAAATCCCGGCGTATTCGTTGATGACGGCGTAGCAATTCGACTGAGACCCGCTCAGATGGAAGGTCACGCTGTCGCTCGTCGTGAGGGCCGTCTCGATTACTCCTCGGCAGATCGCGACGTTGGTCCCGCTCGCCTGTTCGGTCTGAACGTCGACAGTCCAGGTGTTACCGACCGTGTCGCTCACGCTCGAAATCGTGAGTCCGCTTGCTGCCGGGATCTTCACCGCCGCGAGGCACGTGTTGCCGACGGACGGGGCGTTGGTGATGGGGACATTGAAAGAGGTACCGGCACTTGTCCCGCTGACGCTGCCCGTCTCCTGCACGTAGCCGACGGGGCCAGCCTGCTGCACTCCCGAGACGGGCTCGTAGGTCCCATAGGACGACCATTTGGCGATCGTCTCATACTGGTAGATACCCCAGAAATTGCCCGGAACCGGCCACTCGGAAGAATCCTGAAGTGAGGAGATAATCGTCGTGTATCGGAAGGCGTGACGACGGGGTCGCTCAGGCCGTCGGTGTCGATCCAGATGAACGGCGAAACATAGTTCGGCGCGGCGGGATCAGTGAAAAGAGCACCATAGGCGGTGATGTCTTGCGAGAGTGCCTCGGGGTAGGTGGTCGACCCCATCTGGGTCGGCTTGTACATGTGGGCATCGATGTGGCGCATACACGCGTAGCCATCGACCGAAGCCATGCCGAGCAGGAAATAGCCTTGAGTCGATGAGGAGTTCCATGAGCTCTTAAAGGCATTCTCAATGTCCGTGTGGTAGAGGACGACCTCCAGGTTCGAGAATCCGTCGACGAGTGCCGTCATAAACTGCTCGCCGCGGCTCTGAGTCTGCGTGTTGATTTGAGATTGTGTGTAGCTACCCGAACTCGCTGACATGCATTCGTATTCCCACGAGGGGGTGTCGTTGTCGCTCTCGTTGTCGCTCTTGCTGTCGCCGTCGTTGTCGCTCTCGCTGTCGCCGTCGTTGTCGCTGTCGCTGTCGCTGTCGCAGATGCACTCGACGCCCGCCGTGTATCTCTCTTGGTCGATCGTTACGCCTGTGCAGCCGAGTTTCAGAGCGGTCGCGGCCATATCCTGCACTGTGTTCAGGTACGTGGTCGAGACGCTCGACGAGGCATAGATATCCTGCATAAAGAAGGCCGTCTCGTAGTTCGAGAGGTAGAAGCCGAGGTAAGTCTTTAAACCCGCCTTTTGCGCGTACCCGCAGAATTGGTTGAGGTTCGTATACCACTGATCCGGCGTCGTTGACCCGCCGCAGCCGGATAGCCACTGTGTCTCGATCTGAAGCGCTCCGAAACCCCAAGAAGCGTAAGCGTCAACCTGCGCTTGAGTGAGAGACGGCCCTGCTGGGCTCCGTTATTGAGCTATAGCTTACGGTCGGGGTCCCGCGACCGCTTCGCCCGCGATGGTCCGCTTCATCTCTGCTGACGACGAAGTAACGTTGCCCCAGGGATCGTTACCTCTGGATGCGCCGTTGTTCGGGCTAAAGCTGTCTCGAACATCGCCCAAGACCTCCTGTGCTTCGTGCCCACAAACGTGCCGGACAGTGCAGCGGCACCACCGAGTAGAGCCGGCTTGGCTAACCAATCCCGTTTCATTTGCAACGACCCGTCTTATGTCTTCGTCCGTAGCGCCATTCTCTTTGCAGTCGTTGTACTGATTGGCGCAGGAGAGCAGCTCTCGGCTGTTTTCCGGGCCGTCATCGTGAGCGCGTTCTTGCGCGGCTTGTCGCGGTTGAGTGGGCGGTGTTCATAAAGCTCCCCGTTTAACATGGTTCCCGCAGTGCTCTGTAACGGAGAGAGTCGACTCTTTAACCGTGAGACCGAGTTGAACTCGGCTCTTGCCCCTTGTGTATCTCTTGAGGCAGTCTCGTTCTGAACTGTGGGTTGTCATGGATGGTCCATGACATTTTTGAGCTCTATTGCTCGATGGGGATGACGCTTTTCCAGCAGATGACGCAGGTCCAGCCCGGCTCGCCGCGCTCTGATTGATCTCGCGGTGTCCGCAACACGCAGTGCCGGAGCTCGCGGCGGTGAAGGATCGGCAGCTTGCAGTCGGCCGATCCGAACAGACCTTCGGACCCCGGGATTCACCTCGTGTCCGCAGGTCGCTCGACGAGGAAATGCGGGCCCGCGTAAATGACCCTCGGGTTTGTTCGGTCTGCGTCAGCGGATCGCCCGTCGAGGCTTCCCTCCGACAGCTGTGGCCGACCTTGACCCCGTCTCGGTGTTAGCGCGGCGCCGCCAGCGTTCAGTCCGAGCTCGCACTTGATTTACGGTCGAACCCGGAGGAGGCCTTGACACGAGCGCTCCTTCAAGAATAACAAGAAAGAACGCATTTTGTGTGCCACCTGTCTATTAAGGCATACGTCGGGCCACGATTCGCACCTCTCGCATCGAGCGCGCAACCTGTAGCGTACGGCGGATGGTTCGGTAGCCGGGCTCGCCCAGGTGGAGCTGGACCGCTCGCGTAGCCGCGAACCTGTCGTAGGCATACTCGCCTATTCCTGCTTGGTTGACGCGAAGGCCAGCGTCTTGCACGAGATTTCCAAGCGACTGTGGGGTCCACGAGTACAGGTGGTGGAGAGAGTCGTAGGGATCGAAGCGGAAGTAACGACGTTCGCGTTCAGCGGTACGAAAAGGAGCAGCCGCCCGAGCGGCTTGACTACTCGCTTCATCTCTTCGAGGACGGCAGGTGGTTGGGACGTGCTCTAACGCGTGGTGGCTATGACGACGTCGGCCGATCCATCGGCACCTCGGACATGTCGGTGACAAACTCGATAGGAGGATGCAGGCTTGCTAGTAGGGGCGCGAGAAAGCCCGCACGTCGTACCCAACGCGCCTCTCACAGAGAAGCCCGAGCAGATTCCAGCCCTGTCCAACCCCGTACTCGAAGACCACGTCATTCGGTTTGACGAACGGGGCGATCTTCTGGGCGCGCACCTTGGCACCCATGGAACAGCCTCGGCGGGGATACTCTCTCCTCCTGGTAGCGATGGCCCTCTTCTCCGGTGTAGTGACGCTCTGGCGTGCCGTCCATCATCCTTTGGCCTTTCTTTGTCAGAGTGACTTGCGAACGGTGTGTCGGGACCATGTCGTAGCTGTGCCGCGTAGGTGCTGAACGTTAGCTGGCCTACCATCACGGCTTCGGCGCATTTTCAGCGCGTGACTCTGAATCCTCGATCGGACCGGATGAATCGACCGGCGGCGCGCGACGCGGCGGAAGGCTCTCCTGAAGCCCAAGCGTGTGTGCGTTGGTCGCCCAGGCGATAAGCGACAACCACACGGCCGAAGGTCGGCCCGACTACTGCTCCGCTGAACGCGGTCATATCGGTCTGTACAGATAGAGAGAGGATGATCCAGTCTGCGAGGCGGGCGATTCCCGATTCGTATTCCTCGAGCGGGTTATTGGCATTGACGTGGCGCCTCGCTTCCATCCCCATCTTGGACGTCGTCTCGACGTCGGAGAGGGCCTCCACCAATGCACGAGCGAGAGGGCCCGGTTGCTCGGGGGGAACGAGCCAGCCCGTGCGACCCTCGATCACGAGCTCGGGCAGACCTCCCACGGTGCTCACCACCACCGGCCGCGCTCGCGCCATGGCCTCCAGCACAACCCGGGGTTGACCTTCGGATCGGGAGGGCAGAACCAGACACCACGCATGGTCGAGCATCTGCGCAATCCGGTCCTGCTCGACATAGCCCACGATCTCGACGCTGTGCGCGATGTCCTTTTCTTCGATCCGTCGGCGCAGGTCCTTCTCCAAGGGACCGCTGCCGACCATCAGGAGTCGGGCATCGGGAAATCGCCGCAACACCGCCGACCAGCACTCGATGAGCACGTCGACTGCCTTGTAGCGCTGAAACGAGCCCACGAAGACGACGTTTCTCTCAGGCGGTAATGGGACCGAGGGGCGCTCGAGGAACCGGCTGTAATCGCTGAAATGGACGTAGTGGTCGACCGGCCCCGTATATCCGGCCCGACGCACCCAGTCGAGCGATGCTCCACTCACCACCCGAACCCGGTCGGCGTGACGGAGCGTCCAAGTTGCTATGCGGTCCGTCAGAGGTGCGAGGACGAGCCTGGCTCGGCTTCCGTAGAGCCTGGGCGCGGTTCGCCAGTCGCTGTGGATCTCGATCTGGATGGGTGGCCTCATCTTCCGGGGAAGAACCCGAGAGAGCGACACGACACCGAACGCCTCGTATGGGCTCTGGCAGACGACAGCCGTGGGCGCACGTCGCAACGCAGCCGCCAAGGCGAAAACCGGGCCGAGCGTGTAGAAGACCAGCCCGCCTAAAAGAGGCGGACGAAGTCGTGGAAAGACGATGTGTACGCCCTCAGCGAAACGGCGCACTCCCATCTCTCCTGTCTGGACCCAGACCGTACGCATGTAGCGCCGGTGCAGCTCCACCTGTCGCTGGGCCGTCGTCGAACCTGAATATCCGTACAACTGACCCTTCCCGAAGAAGACGGCGACCGGTCCTCGGGCGGCGTGGTTCGTGTTCAGTTTCGTGTTCAGTTTTGAGGCCCTGAGCGATTCCAAAGCTTCTCCGCCACCGCGATCACCTCTGAGGCCCAGTGGAAATTCGAATGATCACGCTGTACGCGTCGTCGCAATTCCTTGCCCACCACCTCGAGCGTCGGTTGCGGGGTTGCCGCCAGCTCCGCGAGGCGCTCCGCAAGCCCAGCGGCGTCTTCGGGCGGGAAGCCCAGGCTCACCGGCAGGCCCTGGAGAAGTGGCCGCACGGCTCGGCTGGCAGCCAGAACGGGACGCCCGCTCGCCGCCGCCTCGAAAACTGTCTTGTCCGCGCTGCCATCGCGCGAAGTGCTCACGACCACCGTTGCCTCAGCGAGGAGCGCCGGCATGTCCTGGTACTTGACCGGTGGCTCGACGGAGACCACGGAACGGAGGTCGAGTCGGTCGATGAGCGCCTCGAGCTCGAGGTGATGGCGCTGCTCCTCGGGAAGTGTGGCGGGCCCGACGATACGGACATCGATCTCGATGCCTTTCCGGCGGGCGATCGCTGCGGCGTTCACGAGTGTGGTTAGACCTTTTTCCGGAGCGATACGGCCGACGGACAGAATCCTCAGCTTCGATCCGTCGGTGCTCGGAGGGGAGTACGCGAAGGGAGCGGTATCGATCCCTTGCCCTATGACGTGCACCTTCCGGCTCGAACGCGGGTACGAGTCGTGCGAAGTGGTCACAATGGCGTCTGCAAGCCGTTCCGCCAACCGCAGTCGCGGCGTATCCGCCGGATGGGCGTACCAGAGCATCGTCCGTGATTTGCTCGCGTGGGCGAGGGGGGCTGCGAGGTTCAGGTAGACCGGGCACATGTGAGCCAGAAGAACCGTGGGCCCCGGTTGAAAGAGCGCGCGCGACACCGCCGTTTCATAACGGAACGTGCGGCGTAATCGGCTGTACTGACGTTCTTTTCCGAGCGAGAACGCCTTACCCTCGAGAGAGGGGGGAACGGCCTTCACTTCGTTCGCGATCACGACGAGGTCGTCCACCTGTTCTGCGAGCGCTTCCAGATAGGCGGGTACGACACCAAGTCGCGCGTCTTGTGGATCGAGCACCTGGGTGACGAAGACAAGTCGTCTCATGTACAAGGACCAACCTCGGGATCACGACGAGCACGGCCGAAGCCATTCAGCCCGCGTCCACCCGCTGTCCGGCTAGCCGGAATCTCCCCCGAACTTTCGATTGGTCTCGAGTACCGCTCGCAGGAATGGAGCTTCGTACCCGGCGCTCGCTGCGGCCTCGACGATCGCATTCACGTCCTTAGGAAGGCAACGCCCACCGAAGCCACGATTCTCCCGGAAAACCAGGGAGTGTGACCTCTCTACACGTGGATCGAGGAGCCAGCCCTCTCTCACGGTGTGCCAGTCCGCTCCGAACGCCTGGCAGATCTCGTAGAACTCGTTGACGAAGGTTACCTTCGTCGCCAGATACGAGTTCTCCATGTACTTGATCACTTCGGCTTCGAGAGCGGTGCACTGGAAGTAAGTCTTCTCAGGCCCGAGGATCGGACAGAGGGCATCCACCATCCATTGCCTGTCCTCCGGAGCACCCCCGATGACGACGAAAGGAGCACCCGCGGGCCCCGCTGCCACGAAGCTCGAGAAGTACGTGCTCTCTCCGAAGTACTCAGGTGAAAAGCAGATTCGCTTGCCCGTCTGCTTGGCCAAGCGATCTGTCGTTCCCGGAGCGACCGTGGATTTGATCAGCACACGTGCAACAGGGAGCTGAGCGACTGCTTCCTCCACGTGCCGAACGTCGCACGCGTAATCGTCACCCATAGGTGTACCGACGCAGATCACGGCGAAATCACATTCCGCCAGTTCGCGCTCGGGGTAGTCCCCTTCCATGTTCACGTCGTACTCGACGAGCTCCGCATAGGGCCCGAAGATCTCCCGCATCGCCCGGCCGACATGACCCATCCCTATGATGCCGATTTTCACCGACTACCTCGCCCTCGCGTGGGAACAAAACTACAGATCGGTGCCACGAGCACGATAATCGCGATGCCCGATGCCACCTCGGAGCATCCTCCCCTAGGGGGAGAGTCCGCGCGCTTAGGAATCGTTACCGTTTGATAAACGCACTACATCAAAAGCGCGGCTGATTCCATGTGGCACGATACTGGGCGCTTTCCATGGACGTAAACAAAGACCTCGTCAGCGACGCTCAACAGCCCTTGGACTCGAATCAACACTCAGGGCCGGATCCTATTGCGGGTCGTCGAATTCTGTTCGTCGTAAACGTCGACTGGTTCTTCTTGTCCCACCGTCTTCCTCTCGCACTCGGGGCTAAAGATGCCGGCGCGGACGTTTGGGTGGCGTCAGCTCACACCGGACGGGGAAGGGAGATCACCGACAACGGTCTCGGTTTCATCCCCGTTCCGATGGCGAGGTCTGTAGGGCGACCTACCGACGAGATTCGCGCTCTTGTATCTCTCGCGAAGATCTATCGCGAGGTGAAGCCCGATCTCGTACACCATGTAGCAGTCAAGCCGATCATCTATGGATCTCTCATCTCCCGCTTGTATCGCATCCCGACGGTCAACGCGATTTCCGGATTCGGCCATCTCTTCGGCACAGGGCGGGGCCGGGCCACGCGACTGCTGGCGGAGACCGGATTCCGCATGGCGCTCGGCAATCCTGCTTCTTTCACGATCTTCCAAAACGAGGACGACCAACGAGACTTCGTCTCGCGGTCTTTTCTTCCGCAAGATCGAACCATCCTGATACGCGGCTCGGGGGTCGATTGTGAAGTGTTCAAGCCCCGAACCGAGAAACCGCCCAACGAACGATTGGTCGTCTTCGCATCAAGGATGATCAAGGAAAAAGGAGTTCAGGAGTTCGTCGAAGCAGCTCGAACGTTGCGGCGAGAGGTCCCCGACACGAAGTTCGTGCTCCTCGGTAAACCCGATGAGAGCCTGACCGCCATAGGGGTTCGAGAGCTCGAGCAGTGGGACAGCGAGGGACTGGTCGAGTGGCGAGGTCACGTCGACAATCTGGAAGGCGTTCTTCCAGAGGCCTCCGTCGTCGTGCTCCCGACTTACTATCGCGAGGGCGTCCCCAAGATCCTGCTCGAGGCCGCAGCGTGTGGGGTCCCCGTGGTCACGACCGACATACCGGGGTGTCGCGACGTGGTCCAGCCCGGAAGGACCGGGCTCCTTGTGAAACCTCGCGATTCGGCCGCTTTGGTCGCTGCGATTCGCACGCTCCTCGACGACGAGGAGTACCGGCAGAGGCTGGGGACGAACGCGCGCAAGCAGGCCGAAGCGGAATTCAGGGTCGAAGCGGTTGTCGCGAAGACCCTCGACTTGTACCGACGGCTCCTCGGGACGCGCTCCCGTCGTTTCTCAGGGACGAGGATGACGGCTCAGTGATGAGACCCCGAGAGCGCCGGCGCTGACCGTCGGATCGACGCAAAGCGAGTCCAGGGAACCGCCAAGGTGCCGAGGGCGAGGGCCGCGAAGACGGTTTCGGGCTGCGCTCCGTAAAGCGGGTTGTCGTTCCACCAGACGAGCACGAGAGCGAGCACCAGTACGGCCCATCGCAAAGTTGCGGCAATCTCGAGATCTTCGGCCGCTGCGATCCGCGCAATGCGAATCCGCTTGCGCATCGCGTACGCGACCAGCAACAGGGTCATCAGACCGACGATCCCGCTCTCTGCCGGCACCTGAATGTAGGCGTTGTGGACGCTGCCGAGGTCACATCCGGAATTTGCACCCCCATAGGACTTCAGGGTGCCCGACAGCACGGTCTGGGAGATGCAATGGCTCTGGTAAGGAAAGAACGAGGTCGGAGAGCGGGGGAACCACCTCCGTAGATTGGCCACGATGCTCGGGTCGCCGATGTTCGTGGGCAACGCGCTGCGACTGAAGCCGACTCCCAATACGGGATGCCGAGAGAACTGGTCCAAGCCGTCGAGCGCGTACATCACCCGAGTAGCGGTCGAGCTCGAGCTCGCAAAGCCCTTCGAACCCGGCAGATTACCGGGCCGAAGGACCAGGGCGGCGATAACGACACCGCTCACCAGCAGGATCAGCCGCGCCGGCCGCAGCAAGCCTGCATCACGCCGTGGGCGGTGACGCCGCCAGGTCGTGAAGCCGAGCACCAGTCCGAGCGCGGCGATCGAACCCACCGATCGCGACATGCCCACGCATACGAATCCGAGACCTGCGAGGCTGAAACGGAGCCATCGCTTTTGCGGCTGGTCGGTGAACAGGACGGTCACCACGAGGACCGCCGCGATGAGACCCTCGGTGTCCGGGCCGTTCTGGCCGCGTAGTCGCGCCCCGAGATGCCCGGCCCGCGCCGCTGACAGCAACGCCCAACCCAGCGATGTCGAACAAGCTACGAGGACCGTCCTCATGAGGAATCGCCGGTCCGAGACGGTCGAGAAGGCGTAAGGCAGGAGCCAGACGAGGCTCATCGTCTCGACGAAGCGCGCCCATGACACGAACGGGCTGAAGAAGGAGCTGTGATCTGTGACGAGCAGCGGCAGCAGGGACAGACCGAATACGCCGAGCAGGATGGCGAGCGGGAGCTGTCCGATGTCGGTGCGGAGCTTGCCGCGGCGAAGTCTGACGACGAGGACCCATATCGCCAGCGCCACATAGGGAATGTCGGTGGCCCGCAGGTGTACCCGACCCGTCGAAACGGACGAACCAGAGCCGTAGAAACCGAACTCCGTGGCGACCAGCAAGGCGGCGAGGCACCACTTCGGACCGAACCGAACCACGAGGGCGTAGAGCACCACGCAGACCGGTGCTGCGAGCAGCAGGAGAGGAGCGAGCTTCGCCGGGACGACACCCACCACCGCCGCTACCGAGGCGCCCATTAGGACCGTCACACCGATCCGTGCCGCCATCGGCACGAGCGACCGGCGCGCGCTGCCCAGCGACGGTGGGGTAAGGGCCCCGGCGACGCTCATGACGGATCAGCCCGGGCTGTCAGACCCCGGCTACACGCCCGGCGACGTGATCGCCGGGACCGACGTCGCTTTCACCACCGGTCCCGTAGAGGACCTCGAGCTTGCCGGTTCGGTTGAGAACGGCGCCGACGAGCGGGGCGTTGCTCTGTTGGAGGAGTGACACCGCCCTGCGGATGCGCTTGCGCTTTCCGTCACGTGCCGAGGTCACCAGGACTACCGCTTTGGCGATGGCGGCCAGGACGAGACCGTCGCTCACGGCCAGCAGCGGCGCTGTGTCCACGATCACGGCCGCACCCTTTTCCTTGAGGGACGCCATGCTCTCCGCGAACACCGGCGAGGCCAGGAGCTCCGAAGGGTTCGGCGGGACCGGACCGGCAGGCAGGACGGAGAGGCGGTCGAGACCTGCGACGGTCTGAACGGCTTCGCTCAATGGGACGTCGCCGATCAATACCGACGTGAGACCCGCTCGGTTGTCCATCCCGAAGAAACGGTGAAGACGCGGTCGGCGCAGGTCGGCGTCTACGAGCACGACTCGACGACCGGCCCTCGCCATGAGGACCGCGAGGTTCGAAGCGATTGTCGAGCTGCCTTCACCGGTCGCAGAGGCGACAACCTCGATGAGACTCCCGGGAACATCGGCCCCCGTGAAATGAAGCGCAGTCCGAAGGGCACGGTAGGACTCGGCCGCAGCGGAGGTCGGTTCGGCGAGCGCCGGCACAGCAGGTGCCCGCACGTCGCGCCGGCGGCCCCACTCGGGGATCGAGCCGAGAACGGGGACCACTCCTCCGAGCTCCGCCTCGAGCTGTTCACGGACATTGATCGAATCATCGAGGTACTCGAAGAGGAACGCGAGTGCCACACCGACGAGCAGACCGGCCCCTAGCCCTTCGAGACCGGCCTGGGGTAGCGAAGTACCGGTCGGCTTCTTGGGTGCCACGGCCGCAGTGAGGACGGTCGGGCTGAGCGTAGTGCCGGCGGTCTGGGCCTCCGCTTGGTTCACCTGCGCCTGAAGTGCGCTCTGCTGGTTGACGAGCGAGTTGCGCCGCGTCTGGACCTCGCCCTGGACAGATCCTGTCGGGGGAAGGGTCTGCAGCTGGGCATCTAGCTGGTTGATCTGCTGTTGAAGCGTCGCTATCTGTTGCTCGAGGATGCCGTTGGAGACGAGGATCGCGTTGCGCTCCTGCGTCTGGCGGTACTGAACGTAGGCGTTGGCCCATGCATTCGCCTGCCTTGCCGCCAAACTTGGGGCTCTTAGCCTCGGCCGTGACCGAGACCAGCGCGCTCTGGCCGATCTGAGAGGCGGTCACGCTCCCCGGATCGGGAAGCACCTTGCTGACGAGCTGCTGGACCGCGCCGCTCTGGAGGATCGCGATCTCCGTGGAGATGCTGTTCGAATCCGCCCCACCATTGTTCGCGGGTACCTGAACTTCGGCGCTGGCCGAATACAGCTTGGCTGACTTCTTTGCGACGGCGATACTCGCACCGACCGCCACGATCACGGCGAGGACTACGTACCACTTCCTCCGCCAGAGGATCCTGGCGTAGTCACGCAAGTCCGCCGGGCGCGCTACGTCACCGCCTTGAGGCATCCGGACATCGTCCTTGCCGCTGTTCACCATTGACAATGGGTACCTCCCCTTGGGGGGACCAAGATTAGTGTCAATCCGGAGTGTCAGCGGGCAACGACCACTCCTCGCGTACGACGTGACGATCACCGTCTGTGGCGTGAGCCTAGGGACAATTTCCTCCTGCCCAGAATGGAACTTGCCTTGCTATGAAGCATGTCGCAGTTTCGAATGCTCTGGCGTACCCGAAGGATTCCCTAATAACGGGGTGGCGCTGACGAAAGTGAGGCGGTCGCTTGCTCCAGCTCACGCGGTCATACTCGGACGGGCCACTTGTCGATGCGGACAGGCTCCGCATCTTCGTAGGTATGAACGAGTTTCAGGTGGTGCCGTTTCGCGTTCTCGAGTACTCCATCCGCAAGGCCTCGACGGTCCCGGTCGAGATCTCGCCGATGATGGATCTCCCGAAGCCTCCGCAGCAACGAAGTGAACGGTCGCTCTTCGAGAGGTTCGCTTTCCATCGTCTCATGATCCCGGCTCTCACCGGGTACGAGGGGCGGGCTCTCTATTTCGACGCCGAGAGCCTCGTGCTCGGCGACGTAGCCGAGCTTGCAACCCTGCCGTTCGACGACCATTCCATCTTGTGCACTCCGGACAACGACCCCGACCCTGTGATCGCGACCGCCTCCGGCTGTGGATCGGACGTGCCCACAGCTCTTCTCATCGACTGCGACCGGTTACGCGGACAGTTCGACGACTTGGCCTGCTCGCTGGAGGACGACGAATGTGATTACGACGACCTTCTCGAAGCCCTCTGCAACGTGGTCCCCACGGAGGTCGCAGAAACCGTTCCCGGCGAATGGAACCACACCCAGCGCTACGAGCCGGGCCAGACGAAGCTCCTTCGTTTCGGGAGCGGTCCCGATAAACCGTGGATCAACGACAGACACCCCTTCACAGCCGTGTGGACCGCCTGTTTCGAGGAGGCCGTCAGCTGCGGAGCGGTTGCGCCCCTCGAGATCGATGCCGCAGTCAGGTTGGGCTGTCTCAAGCCGTCCCTGCAGCGGATAGTCCCGTTCCAACTCACGAGACTCCGGGTGTTGAAATAGGTTTTTCCACCGACCACTAGCCTGTTCAGGGCATGGCCCGGACATTTCATCGGCGGTGAGATGCCAGCCTTAGCCTTCGGCCTCCTTGCGCATGCTCAAGCAGATTGCGTGGCGGAGCTTCTCGAAAGCCTGAACCTCTATAGCCCGGGAAGTCGCGTGCTTCTTTTCAACGGCGGATACGACGAGGGTCTCGGCGATCGGCTCGGCCTGGAGACCTGTCGGTACTCCCGTCCTGTCCGATGGGGCCGGGGGCTTCACCATTTCGTCCTCGCCGTGGTCCGGCAGATGCACGAGGACCACTGGGAATTCGACTACCTGGTGACACTCGATTCGGACATGCTTGTCATAGGTGAAGGTCTGGGCGAGAGGCTCGCCGACCTCATGAGGGACGCCGACTACATGGCCGCGTTCAACCGGGCCGCCCCGAGAGGCTCGGGCTGGTTGTGGAGCGAGCGCATGTACAAGCAGTGGCGGCAATGGGGACCGCTGCTCGGTCCCGAGTCCCTGCGCATCTGCTACAACCCCGGGCAGGTCCTCAGTACCGAGTACGCACGAAGGCTCATGGCTTGGCCGAAGCTCCCGCAACTCTGCCGGGAGTTCGAACGATCGAGGCTCCAGGTCATCGAGGAGCTGGTGTGGCCCAGCCTCGCAGACGCCCTCGGCCTCAACGGCAGGTCCTGGCCGGACGTCGAAGCATCGGCCCTCCACGGGTTGCACACACCGAGCCACATCTCGGAGCTGCGGTCACGGGGCGTGAGCCTCCTGCACAAGGTGAAGATGGACCTCTCTGCGCCTGAACGCGTCTACGCAGGGGCCCTCAGGCGTGGTGAACGTCCCGATCCAAAGGCGCTCGACGCCGCGTGCGGTCCCGAGTACCTCCGGCGGGACCTGCCCACGACGTGGCGCCCCAGGATCACCCCCCGCTCACGGGTGAAGGACGGACTTCTCGGCATCCAGTCGCTGTGGTGGGCGGGAGCTGGAACTCGCAAGCACGGCTCGGACGGTTCGCCCGGGATCACTTCCTCGCAGCGCGTCGTCTCGCAATAAGGCGTTCGATGGCCTCATCCAGTCCCTCGGTCCTCTTCGTCTCGCACGACGCCTCACGCACAGGTGCACCGATCGTCCTACTCACCTTCCTCAAGTGGCTCCGGTCCAACACGGACTACGACTTCGAGATTCTGTTGGGACGCGGAGGTGAACTGGAGCGTGAGTTCACAGAGGTGGCACCGACGACGGTCGCATGCCTCGGTTTGCGCGAGTCCTTGCGCAATTTGTCCTCCCGGCTGCCGGGCAGGCAAGCCCCGCCCCGTTCCGAAGCGAGCGGCCGAGCCCCGTTGCGGAACAAGCAACTGCCAGGAGGTTCACAGAGTCAGAGCATCCACTGGCGGCGCCGGATCTTGGCCTCTGTCCCGCCGGGCGTCACAAGCGTGTGGCAGAAGCAGCGCTTGCGCATGCTCGGCCGCCGATTCGCCGATGTCCGCGTCGTCTACTCGAACACGCTCCAGAACGGCGCCCTTCTTCGCGGTCTATTGACCCCTCGACAGAAGGTCATCTCCCACGTGCACGAATTGGAGTGGTGGCTCGATCATTTCACAGCCCCACGCGATCTCAGCTTCACGAAGCAAGCGACAACGCACTATGTCGCGTGTTCGAACGTGACGTTGGAGAACCTCGTCCGGAACCAGTCCGTCCAGCGCGCTCGAATAACGCTCTGTCATTCGTTCATAAACGTCGGCGATCTCATCGAGGCCACGGCACGGGCGGACCGGGGCGCCACGCGCGAGAGATTGGGCATTCCTCGCGACGCCTTGCTGGTGGGCGGCATGGGTACGACTGACTGGCGAAAGGGCCCAGATGTCTTCGTGCAGCTTGCGGCATCGGTCTCGAGGTCCCTGCCACATCTGCCCATCTACTTTCTCTGGGCTGGGGGGGACACGCGTGGATCCGTACACGGCTCTCTGCTGGTCGACGCCAGGCGGCTCGGCGTGGAGGATCGCATCCAATTTGTCGGTCATGTCGCCGAACCCGCAGAACTCCTCGCCGCGATGGACGTCTTCGCCCTCACCTCACGCGAGGACCCCTATCCCCTCGTGATGCTCGAGGCCGCCGCCCTCGGTCTGCCCGTCGTCTGCTTCTCGGGCGGAGGCGGTGCACCGGAGTTCGTCGAGGAGGATTCGGGATGCGCCGGACACGTCTCGCCGTACCTTGACGTGGCCGACATGTCGGAGGCGGTCGTCCGGCTGCTCCAAGACGACGACGAAAGAAAAACGGCCGGGGAGATAGCGTCGGACCGTGTCAGGAGTCGACACGACGTCGGTACCGCAGCACCGGTTCTCGCGGACGTTATCGGGCGGCAGTTGACGCCTTAGCGGTGTAGAGCGATTTAGCGGTGTAGAGCGGTCGCCTCTACCGGGCTCGTCGCCAGAACGCGCCGGACCCGTCGATGTCGAGGACCTCCTCGTCGATCCCGTGCGCGGCGCGGTAATCCGCCACGGCCTGCTTGCAGGCTTCGTATGAACCGTAATCGTCGATGATGCAGAAGCCACCTGGGGAGAGCCCTGGATAGAGGTTCTCGAGAGCCTCGATCGTGGATTGGTACAGGTCGCCGTCGAGCCGGATGACCGACCAGCTGTGGCCGGTCAAAGTCGGAAGGGTGTCCTTGAACCAGCCCTTGAGGAACCGTACCTGGTCGTCGAGGAGGCCGTAGCGTCGGAAGTTGTCTTCGACCTGCCGTTGGCTCACTGCCAGCCCTACCTGGTTGTGCAGATCGCTGAAGCTGTCGAGCGGGTACTTCCTCAGGTCAGGTTCGGGAAGGCCAGCGAACGAGTCAGCCAGCCACACGTTCCTGTCTTTCACTCCGTGTGCCGCGAGGATTCCCCGCATGAAGATCGCACATCCGCCACGCCAGACCCCTGTTTCGATGATGTCGCCCGCGACCCCGTCTTCGAGCACTTTTTCCACGCAGGCACGAACGTTGTCGAGCCTCTTCAGACCGATCATCGTCTCGCCCGCAAAGGGCACGGCCGGGTCGTAACGACCGTCGGTGATCATCGAGGGCGAGGTTCGCACCCTCTTCGCCAATTCGTAGTTCTTGCGCGCCAAGAGGCGCTGGGTTCCGAAACGGAGCCAAGAGCCGGCTTTCGAACCTCTCTCAGGGCGAGTGACAGGCAAGGAGAACAGCTCCGACTCGGCGGGCCGCAGGCCATCGCTCACCGAAAGCTTGAGCAATTCTATGTATCGCGATTCAAGATCCATCGATGCCTTCGCAAGGCGAGTTGGAGATTCGATAACCGTCCGCCCGGTCGTGACCACGAAGGATATACCTCCCCCAAACACACGTTATTCGATGAGCGATGCCAGTCTGCACATTGCTCATCGCACTTGCGCTTCCGAGAATCCTGCGCCACCCGTCGGGGCGTCTATTTCGATAAATCTCTTTGTGCGAGCAGTCTTCGGTTGGCGACGTCCGAGGTTCCATTCGAGTGTGACCTGACTTTGGTTCGCCCAGCAGCTGCAACATTCAGCCAAGGCCGCCCATGGGGGGGTTTCCCCATCTTCGGACTTACGGCCGGCACTACATTCGTCAGTCGTCGTGGTGTGTGCCTCGTAGGGCACGTGAAGCGGAGCTGTCGGCCGGGGGGCGGCGGTCCGAAGACGGATCCGGGAGGTGCCGAAATGATCGAAGCAGTCGAGATCGCCGGCCGGCGAGTCGGTCACGACGAACCGAGCTTTGTCGTTGCCGAGATCGGAATCAATCACAACGGCGATATCGGCCTTGCGCGCAAGTTGATCTCGGCGGCGGTCACTGCCGGTTGCGACGCCGTGAAATTCCAAAAGCGCACAGTCGACGTCGTCTACAGCACCGAAGAGCTCGAGCGTCCACGGGAGAGCCCCTTCGGAAAAACCAACGGCGATCTGAAACGGGGCTTGGAGTTCGCCAAGGAAGAATTCGCCGCCATCGACGAATGTTGCCGGATGCTCGGGATCAAATGGTTCGCTTCGTGCTGGGACGAAAGATCGGTTGACTTCCTCGAACAATTCAATCCTCCCTGTTACAAGATCGCGTCAGCGAGCCTGACGGACGATGATCTATTGCGCCATCACAGGAAGTACGGCAGACCGATCATCCTCTCCACCGGTATGAGCGAGATCACAGAGATCGACCACGCCGTGGAGGTTCTGGGCAAAGACGACCTCATCCTCTTGCACGCCACCAGCACCTATCCGTCCCAGCCATCGGAGCTGAACCTCCGAGCGATCACCACGTTGCGCGAGCGTTACGGAGTTCCAGTCGGATACTCAGGGCACGAGGTGGGGCTCTCAACCACCGTGGCAGCCGCGGCCCTGGGTGCTTGCATGATCGAGCGTCACATCACGCTCGACAGGGCCATGTGGGGTTCGGATCAAGCAGCTTCGATCGAGCCGTTCGGATTCCAGCGGCTGGTCCGAGACATTCGCGCAGTCGAGTCCGCGCTCGGAGACGGCGTGAAGGTCGTCTACGAAAGCGAGATCCCGGTACTGGAGAAGCTCCGCCGTGTCGGCTCACGACGCCCTTGGAGCCCTACTACGCAGTGAGCTGACCCAGCGCCCAATACTTCGCCGGACTCTGCGCCCAACGCGGCCGGCGAAAACGCGAGCGTCTATCCGGAACTTCGCAAGCGGCCGCGGGGTGAGAAGAACCTCACCGTCGCGCACCAACTGAATGTAGTCGAGTGTGCCGCTCGGCTCCCATCTGTCGTCCCAGGTCCATACGCCATGGGACCTGTACAGCTTGTTGATCTTTCGATACAGCTCGATGTCAATTTTCATCTGCGCACGCGGGAGGCGGCTTGTCCGGTTTCGGTAGAAGTCGTGGCGTAGACGCATCCCATCTCCTACGAGCCGCTCGGAGGGTAGGCCGTCCCACGCCCATACCGACTTACCGAACCGACTTGCCAGGGATACCACGGCGTGTGCTACCTGGATGTGCTCTTCGTGGCCGTACTCGCCCCACAAGTTGTGCGAGTAGACGACATCGTGCGCTCGGATGTACGACTCGAGCTCGTCTACCAGCAATCTGTAGGTCTCGTGGTATGCACCGACGATCTCTTCGGGACAGCTCGGGAGAAGGGTCACACCCTCCTCAACAGGTCGGCGTCGGAGCCAATCAGACCGGAAATAAGCACGAGGGGAGCGCAGTCGAAGGTATTCGAGGTTGTTGAGTGGGTATTCGGCCGAGACGAGCTCACGACCGCGCGTGATTTCGTCCTTGTGCGAGTGGACCGGCAGGGCCACCAAAATTGTCGCCGCACTACGCAGCAGCGGGCAGAACCACAGGACTTCGTCGTCTGGGTGCGCGACCACGACGAGAATCCGGGAACCTGGGGCGTCGGCGGTCTGTGGATTTGGATTTCTCATTGTTTGATCGGCGATCTGGGCTACTGACCATCCGGTCCTGCCGCTGCCTCGAGCTGTGAGAAGACGCGATCCCAGAGTTCCTGGACCCGCTCGGAAGTGAAGCGGTCCATTACCGCAGAGCGGCCTGCGGAGCTGAGGTTCCTCCGAGCATCGGGGTCACTCAGCAACGAGACGATGGCATCCACCCACGCCTCGAGGTCGTTTGGCGGGTCGACCAGCCTACCCGTCACTCCGTCTTCTATGACCTCGTTCAAACCGCCTGCCGCACTTGCAATCACGGGGAGACCCGACGCCATCATTTCGACCGCCGCCAAGCCGAAGGACTCCTCGGTGACGCTCGGCATCGCCCCGAGATCGGCCGCCCGGTACAGCCGTTTCAACTCCGCGGGTCGCAACAGCCCGAGGTTCCTTACCTCACGATCAGGTCCAAGGGGGCGTCGCTGAGGTCGAGGGTCGCCTGCGCTCAGCACGACGATTCTCTTCCCGACCGGGGGGATCGCGAGCAGGGCCCGCTCGAGCACCTGACCACCCTTGATCCAGGACCGTCCGATGAACGCGATCACGAAATCGTCCTCGTGGAGCCCGAGCTCCGAGCGAGTCGATTCCCGCTCCAGGGGGGTCGTCGGCTCGAACGAACCACTCTGGATCCAGTTCGGGATGACCCATATCGGCGGCGCGAACTGGTTCCCGAGGCGGCGCCAAGAGTCTCGGTAGACCGCGATTGACGGCACCACGGCGACGTCGGTCGCGACATTCGCTTCGAGGCAGCCACCTGCGACAGGCGTCTGGATCCAGTGGAGGATCTGCACGCGCCCCATCACCTTGCGGACTGCCAGGACCGCTTCTGCGTGCGTACAGATGACGACGGTCGACGGATGGTCCGGCCGAGATCGAGCCAGCTTGGCCGCTGCCTCCTCCGCCCAGAGAGACTTCGTGAAGGATGCCTTGGACGACGCATTCGCTCCGTAGATGCGACGCACCAAACGGGAGTCGAAGGCGCGCAGACGCGCACGAGACGTGGACGAAAGCTCTACTCCCACGGTCTTCACTCCGGGAATGTCCTTGGCCTCGGGAGAGATCGCGAGGAACTCCCAATCAGGATGAGCGTCCTTCAGCAACCTGAGGAGAAGGGCATGAAGCCGCGGCACAGCGGCGTTGGCCTCGAGGTCCACCGGGTGGATGCCGTAGAACGTGACGACGTTCAAGGTCAAACTGGTGTCCTCCGTCGCAGCGTGAACGGCGTCAGCGGCCCGTCCGGCGGACCAAACGGCGCAGAGCCTTGCGCGGGCGGCCGAAGACCCGCCGGTAGAACGGCCGCCTCGCCACATGCGCTCCTGGCGCGCCCTGCTCCCACCATTCGAAGATCCGTCGCATGTGCAGTCTGTCGTACTCGCGGTCGACGCGGAGCGCTCTCGGGGGTCTCAGCGGAAACGCGAGCGAACCGACAGCCAGGTTCGCCAAAGGATGCTCGGGAGGAAGACCTCTGCCGTCGGTGTTGCCCAGGTTCTGAACCAGGTTCACGCTCGGCATGACGGTGAGGCCCCCGTGAGCCAGGCGGGTCAAGCTCCAAGGGAGGTCCCAGGAGTGGCGATCCTGCGTCTCGTGGTACAAACGATCGAAGCGGCGAGCCTGCAGTGCATAGAGCTCTTCGTCCTCGAGAAGAGCTCTTATCCCTTCCCGGACCTCTTCGTCTCCCCACGCATCCATGCTGCCGTCGTAGAGCTTCCACGCTCGTCGCCAGGTGGCCCATCCCCACACGGCGCCGAAGTACGAGAAGTGGTAGCTCTGCCGATCTGATTTCCATTGGCCGAGGTAGTTGGTCCCGCAGACCATCATTATTCGCGGATCATCGCGGTACTGCTCGAGCATCTGATCACAGAAGGTGAAGAAGGTCGGATCGGCGACGCAGTCGTCGTCGAGAACGATGGCATCCTCTACGTGAGAGAAGACCCAGTCGACTCCGGATGCGTATCTCCTCCGGGCTCCGAGGTTCGACTGCGAATAGTCGTACTTGGCTTCACAGTCCCAGTCGACGTTTTCCACCAAGGTGCGCGCCTGCGTGCAGAGTCCGGCCTCCTCGTCCGTCCGGGGTCCATCGGCGAAGACGAACAGCTGCTTCGGTCTGGCCGCCCTTATGGTTTCCATTACCCGTTCAGTCGACTCCGGACGGTTGAAAACGCTCAGGGCTATGGGGCTGCGCACCACTAAGCATCTCCAGGCAATCGTGGACCACTGCTCCCGCTGCCTATCGGCAGCCGAGACCTCAAGAAGTGAGCCGCGTCGCTCCGAGGCCCATATCGGAGCGAAGAAGATTCGCGGAGAGAAGATCCGAACCCGCGGGAAGGATCTCCCAGTCCCAAGGAACGACGAAGTAGCCCTCGTCGTATCCAGCTTGGGAATCGAAGCGGTGACCGTTCCCGAAGACGTCTGCAGCAACGACGTTGAATTCCGCAGCGTGGCCCACGAAGTCGACCGTCTTGGTACCGTCCTTGAGCTGGACGTCCATGAAGTACTCACCCGGTGTAAGCGGAATCGCCGGGATCTCGATGGCGATCTTCTCCCGAGATTGACGTGGGCCGGGCGCCACGAGCGGTTTCATGCGCGACGTCATGCGGAAGAGGCACATCGTGGCGGCCGACCCGATGGTCACGAAGACATAGGGCTCTTGGAAGGCGTTGAAGTCCTCCAATGTGATCTCGATGCGTACCCGCTCCCCCATTCGGACCACGTCCGACGCGGTCGCACCGCTCGGCTTGAACTCGAGCCGCTTGAGAATGGAGTCGTATTCGCCTGACGAACGATCCCCCGCCGACAGGTCGAAGACCCCGGCCATGAGTCCCTCGCCTCGCGGCAACTGATGCAGGTACTTGGCCATGGTTTGACGAGTGGGGCCGTCGAACATCACACGCCCGTCGATCATGAGGATCGACCTCGGGCAGAGATTCTCCACGGTGACCATCTGGTGGCTCACGTACATGATCGTGCGACCTTCGTTCGCTGCGATGGCCCGCATCCTGTCGAGACACTTGGCCTGGAAGGAGAAGTCGCCCACAGAGAGGACCTCGTCGACGATCATGATGTCCGGTTCGAAGTGCGCCGCTACCGAGAACGCCAGCCGGACGCGCATCCCACTGCTGTAACGCTTGACAGGTGTGGCGAGGAAGCCTCCGACTCCGGAGAAATCGATGATCTCGTCCAGACGGCGATCGATGTCGCGGCGGGTCATCCCGAGGATCGTTCCGTTCAGGTAAACGTTCTCCAGACCCGTCAGTTCCGGGTGGAACCCCGTTCCGATCTCGAGCAGGGAGCCGACGGTGCCCGCGATGTCGATGTACCCGGTTGTCGGTGGGGTGATCCGACTCAGGATTTTGAGCAGTGTGCTCTTACCGGCCCCGTTGGGCCCGATGATGCCGAGCACGTCACCGTGCGCGAGCTCGAACGAGACGTCGTCGAGAGCCATAAGCCGCTCCCGTCTCTGTCCGCCCCGAATCGGATGGAACAGGCGTTCACGGATTATCTGCGCAAAGGACTTCGTCCTCCCGCTCAGGCCGAGTTTGTACTCCTTGGAGACATGGTTGACGCTGACGGCAGGCTCAGACCACATCGGCGAACCTCCACTCCAGACGGGCGAAGACCACCAGGCCGATAAGGAGCATGCCGACGGTGAAACCCGCTGTATATGCAACCGTCCAAATTGGAAGTTGCGTATGCCCGACCAGGGACCACCTTCCCCCGTCGACGATCGTGGCGACGGGGTTCAGCAGATAGACGTATCGCAGGCTGTGGGGAATCGCGCTGCTCGCATAGGCGACGGGTGTCAGGAACATCAATAGAGGTATGAGTGCAGAAGTCACGTACTGGACGTCACGGTAGAGGACGGCAATCGAGGAAAGGATCAAACTGATCCCCATCGACAACACGAGAGCCATCAAGAGCCATACCGGGACGAGCAGGAGCTTGAAGGTCAAATCGATGTGGTAGACGAACAGAAGGACGAACATGATGACGATGCTCACCGATGTGTTGATGACCGTCTGCGCGAGCTGTGACACCGGAAGCACGAGACGCGAGAAGTGGATCCGGGTGAACAGGGACGAATTGGAAACGAGACTCGAGGCCGCGCTCCCGAGACAACCCGAGAAGAGGTTCCACGTGAGCAGACCCGCGTAGGAGAAAGCGAAGTAAGGGACTCCACCGGTCTTCAGGTGCGCGACCCGGCCGAAGACGAAGGTGAAGAGCCCCGCCGAGAGCAGTGGGGCCACCACGACCCACACGGCACCGAGCACCGTCTGGCGGTACAACACAGTGATGTTTCGCCGGCAGAGCAGCATTATCAGCTGCTTGGAGGCGAAGAAGGCGCTCAGATCCGGGAACCAGCGGCGCCTGCTGTCGATTCGTAACGGTCGCGCCGCCGCGACCGACATTTCCAAGGTCGGCGAACTCATCGGGGAAGTGTGTGAGCCCTCCTTCGCTCGGCTTCGCGCCAGATGCCGCCGGGGTGCCGTCCGAACAACCTGCTGACTGGCGGCAAGCTACCGACCGCTCTGCGTCGCGGCATCCGGAAGAACCCCCCAGGCACCGGATCAGGACGCATTCGAATTACCTGAGACTTCATGATAACGGCTCTACCACGTCGTGCGCCCACCGTCGATCACTAGGCACGCGCCCGTCATGTAGGACGAAGCGTCTGAGCACAAGAAGACCATCGCCTCCCTGTACTCGTCCTCCCGCGCCATCCGCCCCAAAGGGATCCGGGACGACACCCTCTCGACGAAGCTCGGGTCCTGATCCCGGGCGACGCCCCCGAGACAAAGGACGTTGGCCCTGACACCCCGGTCGGCCCAGTAGGTCGCCAAATAGCGCGTCAGGCCGATCAGCCCGCTCTTGATCACCGAGTAGGTGACCGGTTTCACCGGTTGATCGTCATCTTTCACACCGTCGAATTGATAGAGCCTCTGATCCGGGGCGATCAGGCCGAGGTCCGATCCGACGTTCACGATGGCACCGTGACCTCGTTCGGCCATCGCCGGTCCGAAGGCCTGGCAACAGAGAAACGCGCCCGTGAGTCCGACCGACAGCTCCTTCTGCCACCGCTGCAACGAGAACGACTCGAGCCGTCCGGTACTCGAGAGCCCCGAGGCCTCCACCGGGGCATCGATCGCCGCGTTGTTGACCAGAACGTCGATCCTCTTCCCGGACGAGGTGAGATGGTCGGCAAGGCCTGAAAGGGCGTCGGGGTCGGTGATGTCCACTTCCTCGTGAACTAGTCCCGGCTCGTTCGCTGTTCCGGGAGGGGGTGCGACGTCGACGCTCACCACCTCTGCTCCCGCATCGAGCAAAGCGACCACCCACTGCCGTCCCAGGAACCCTGAACCGCCGGTCACGAGTGCCGTGCGGCCGTCCAGACGGGATCTCTCAGAGCCCATCGTCCGGCCCGCGGATCTCCCGGGATGACGCCACCGAGACGAGAAACTCGAGGTGCTCGCGAGCCGTCGAGACCGGGTCGTCCCCACGTGTCGCTTCCATCGTCACGAGACCGTCGAAGCCCGTCTCTTCGAGCGCGTCGAACACAGATGTGAAATCAACTTCTCCTGTTCCGAAGCGGACATTCTCCTTTGCCGCATTCTTGTCCTTGGCGTGCACATGGAAGACAGCTCCGTCCAGATACCTGATCTCCTTCGCCGGGTCCAAACCACTTGCGGTCGCGTTCCCGACGTCGTAGCAGAGCCCGACGCGATCCATAGAGCTCGAAGCCACGAATCGCATGGAATCCGACGCCGGCACGCTTACTTCGAGCGCGACCCGTGTGCTGTCCGGCAGCGCTTCCGCGAGGAGCCGCACGGACCTGCAAGCGGCCCGACGGTCAACGTCGCCGAGATCACTCGCTTCGAGGAGTGGGACGACGACGATGTCCAAGCCGAGCTCGCCGGCGGCATCTGCAAGGCGTGGAGCCAGCTCGTCCATCAAAGAGAGATCGTCGACGGGCCTCGCCAACGGTTCGTTGACACAAAGACTCAGAAGCTCGATGCCCGAACGTGCGGCTTCGGTCCTGAGCGCGGCGCGGCCTTCGGATGACCATATGGGGTTGTCTTCGTCGCGGTGTCGTTCCGCCAACAACTCGACGTGATTGAGCCGCAGCCTTCCTGCGATCTCGAACTCCTCGCGCCATCGGGATCCGGCAGGACTATCGAGCTCACCGCTCAAAGACGTGAGAAGCCGACCCTGCATGATTCCGATACGTCTAGCGGCCATCGTCCGTGGACCCTGCACCCGAGAGCAGATCCTCGACCCTCTCCACGAGGACGTGCAGCAGAACCAGATGGCATTCCTGAATCGCCTGCAGACTTTCGGACTGCACCGCCAGGACGTGGTTGCATCGTTCGTGAAGGGGCCGTACGCCCGGTCCGAGCAGACCGATGGACGTCATCCCCAATTCGGACGCCACTTCGACGGCACTCACGAGGTTCTTCGACGAGCCACTAGTCGAAAGTACGACGAGCACGTCGTCGCCGCGACCGATCGCCTCCACCTGTCGGGCGAAGATGCGGTCGTATCCGTAATCGTTACCGACCGCGGTCAGGGTGGAGGTGTCGGCATGCAGAGCGATGGCCGGCAGAGCTCGCCGCTCGCGGGCGGGGTGAAGCCGGCCGACGAGCTCGCCCGTCAGGTGCTGCGCCTCTGCGGCCGACCCTCCGTTGCCCGCTGCCAAAAGCTTCCCGCCCCTGCCGAATGACCGGGCGATCGCAGCCGCGCCCGCTTCGAGCTGCGAATCGAGTTCACCCAGACGCTCCAGGGCCGATCGGAGCTCGGCGGCGTGAGTTCCGAGTTGGGTCATGAATCGGCCTTCTCGCCTGCGAGGTCACAGGTTTGCCCGAGGAACCCGATCGCTTCGGCCACCGCCCCGTGGCCCCCGGTCGCATCGAGGACATGATCGGCTGCCTTGCGCGCGCGCGGTGTGGCGTCTCCTGGGGCAATTCCGATTCCCGCGGCTTCAAGGGCTGGTGCGTCGCGGTCGGCGTCGCCGACGTAGCACGTATCGGCCATCTCCACCCCGAGTCGCGCCGTGAGGGATTGCAGACCATCGAGCTTGTCTTTCTGCCCCCACACTGTTTCGGCAATACCGAAGCGCCGGGCGATGCCATGCGAGCTGGCGCTGTCCTCACCACTGAGGATCGCGATCCGTACGCCGTCCCGCTTGACCTGTGCGACGGCATCGAGATCGTGGAAGTGCACTGAACGGACCTCGTCACCTGACGGCAGGAGCATGATGGTGCCGTCGGTGATCACACCGTCGAGGTCGAGAACCAGGAGCCGGATCCTCATACGGGATGCCTGTCGGACCGCGAAGCCCGGGACTCGAGGGTTCGGTCGAGGGCGACGAGAGCTTGCTCCACGGGCTTGACATCCTCCGGGTAGTCGAGGTCGAACAGACCTGTGTCGACGATAAAAGGCAGAACGCGCTCCCCCCACATGGATCCGCTTTCGAGGACAGCTCGGGGACGCAGAACGTCGACGTAGCCGTTCTGCCAATAGACGAGCGGCAGGAGCTGACGCGGCGAAGATTGGCAGTCGACCATACCGGGCAGACGAAGCAAGGGCTCCATGGTCCCGTCGTCGAGCATCCTCCACATCTTGAACGGGGACTGGTGCACCACCGACACCGAGCGAACCGCGTCGGCTTCGAGATCTCCGGCGAGCAGGTCGACCGCAGCATCGATGTCCCCGACGCGCCGCACAGGCCCCGTCGGACGCAGATGCACGACCATTTCCGGCTCGTATCCTTCGTTCTCGAGGAGGAATTCGAGTGCATGCCGAAAAACGTCGACGTCGGGAGAGAGGTCCCCTGCGAATTCGCCCGGCCTCAGGAACGGCACCTCGGCGCCATACCGGCGCGCGACGGAAGCGATCTCCTCGTCGTCGGTGCTCACGATCGTACGGGTGATGCGCGACGAACGAAGTGCGTGGTCTATGGACCACGCCAGAAGAGGCTTGCCCGCTACCTCCATGATGTTCTTCCGCGGGATGCTCTTCGAGCCCCCGCGGGCCGGTATGAGTGCGAGCACGTCTTCGCTCAAGCTTCTCCCACCTTGAGCCTGCCAACCGCCTGATCAGGCGCCGAATACCACACCGACGATACTCGGGAGCCTGCGGGCTCTGAACGACGCACCACGCTCCAGGATCTCCCCCGGGGGGCTTCGCCCCGATCAGAGCGCAAACGGTCGGTGCTAGAAACGGCCAGTGAGCGTCCTGTGCCTCTGGTCGTCAAGGTCCCGAGACGCGCAGTCTCGGGGGGAGCAGAGCCGGCAGTCATAATTTCGGTATAGAGACTGCGATGGTGACGACATCTCGGGACGGCCCGTCGGCCGACCTCAAGGGCCTTCTCGTCGGTTTCGGCTCGATCGGCCGAAGGCACCTGACGAACTTCCAAAACCTCGGAGTGCGCGACTGGGCCGTCGTCCACACCGGCAGAGGCACTCTGCCCTTGGAAGCGCCTTGTCCGGTGAGGACGTACGCGGACCTGGAGACCGCGTTGGAGAAGGAAAGGCCGACCTTCGCGATCGTGGCCAATCCCACAAACCTTCATGTCCGGAGCACTCTGGCCTGCATCGAGGCGGATTGCCACGTCCTGGTCGAGAAACCCGTCTCCCACAGCATCCACGGGTTAGCCGATTTGGAAGCTGCGGCCGCGGCACACAGCGCCAAGGTGCTCGTAGGCTTCCAGTTCAGGTTTCATCGGGCTCTGCGGAGGATCGAAGAGATTCTCGGATCAGGATCGCTCGGGGCGCCGCTCCACGTACTGGCTGTCTGGTCCGAGCACCTTCCTTCTTGGCATCCCTGGGAGGATTGGCGCGTCGGATATGCCGCGAGGGCGGACCTGGGTGGGGGCGTCCACCACACGATCTGTCATCCGCTCGATTACCTGCGCATGCTCTTCGGCGAGCCGACGAAGGTGCTGGCATCCCTCACCGAACGAGGCCCCCTGCAACTGGACGTCGCGGAAGCGGCCGACATCGTGATCGGTTTCGGACACGGTGTCGAAGGCGTGTTGCACCTCGACTACTGGGGAAAGCCGCCCACACACCGGGTGGACATCGTCTTCACCGAGGGAACCGTCCGATGGGACTACATCAACGCCCAATTCCTGGTCTGGGACCAAGGCGCCGACAGCTGGCGCACAGAGCGCTTTCCCGGCGTCGAAGCCCGAAACGAGCTTTTCGTCTCGGAGGCCCGACACTTCTTGAATGTCATCGAAGGCCGAGAGGAGCCCGTTTGCAGCCTGCGGGACGGCATCGCGGTCACGAGGCTGTGTGACGCGATCGAACGTGCTGCTGCCACCGGCGCGCAGACTGCCTGCGCAACGACCGGAAAGGGCTGAACATGGCCGTTACGACGACGCGTTCCGGGCGCGTACGGGACAGGTACCGGCTCGAGAGCATGTTCAGGCGCTATCCACCTCGCCGATACAGCCTCGACGACTACCAGAGGTGGTTCGCGAAGACCGGAGAGGTCTTCGAGCGCTATTTGAAGAGGCTGGATCCGCCCGCAAGCGCCTCCAGGACTGCTTCGAAGATCGGCGTCGTCGTGGTCCCGTGGGTGAACACCCCCGTTCCGTGGTACGCGATCATGCTCGCGCTCGGCCTGGCTCGCCGCGGTCGTGAGGTCGTCATCCTTTGGGACGACACGGGATTTCCCGAAAGGGAGATAGGGCGGCAGAACCGGGTGGTAGGGAAGGTGCTGTCGTCTCCGTACCAACCTCTTCAGGTCGTCCGCCTGACAGAGCACTTGTCCCAGCGTTCGGCCGCCGACGCTGATTCGCTGATCCAGAGCCTCACCGAGCAGAACCTGACGTGGATCCAGCGTGGAGGTCCACCGAACGAGTCGCAGACGAACCTGCGCGCAGATGTGAGGATTTCCCTGACAGGCTCGATCGAGCACATCAGGGGAGCTCTCGAGGACACCGAGCCCGATTGCGTGCTGCTCCCTGGGGGCGTGTATGGAACCAGCGGTCTCTTCGTCCACGAAGCAAGCTCGCGAGGGATTCGGGTCGCCACGTTCGACACCGACCGTCGGGTAGCGCAGATCTGCGTCGACGGTGTCGCGGCCCAGAACGGAGACATCGCCCGAGCCTTCCGTGCGTTGTGGGACGAAAGTGGGACGACCCGACGCGACGCAATCGGGATCGCCCTCGACGAGCTCCAGAACCGTTCCGCGAACCGTGATTCATACGGGTTCCAGGCACTGCCTGCGATAGGCCCGACTTCGGGATCGGACGGAAGCGTCCTGATTCCGCTCAACGTCGAATGGGACACGGCAGCCCTCGGCCGTCATCGCCTTTTCGAAGACACCATCGAGTGGATCACGTCGACGGTGGAGACGGTACTGCGCCGAGATCACGGTCCCGTGATCGTCCGCCAGCATCCCTCCGAACGTCGCAAGCTTCAGCGCAGCCGCCTCGACGTCGAATCCGCTTTGCGAGAGCATTTCGGCGACGATCCGCGATGTCACTTTGTAGCTGCAGACGACCCGATCAGCTCGTATGACCTTCTGCGATCGGCGAGGCTGGTACTCCCGTACGTGTCCACCATCGCCATGGAAGCTGCTGCGTTGGGAAAGCCGGTGCTCATATCAGGAGACGCCTATTACTCCGACCTGGGATTCGTCTGGAGCGCCGGGTCACGCGCGGAGTACTTCGAGCTTCTGGAGAAGGGTCTCGACGGCCGGCTCGATCTTCTACCCGACCAACGCGATCGTGCGCTCGCCTGCTATTACTTGTCCGCCGTACGCAACCGCATCACTACCGATTTCACCCCCCATCCCGATGACTTCTGGACCTGGTGTCGCAGGCCGGCGGACTCGCTTTTCGGCGAGCCCGAAGTATCCGACATCCTGGAGGCGATCGACTGCGATGTCCCCATATCGCTGCTTCGTCATCGTCGTAGCCTGAACGACGGACCCTGAAAGATCCGTGCCACCGCTTCCCACCTCTTCGCCGACAGCGAGGATCAGGAGGGGGATCCGCTCCCCGCGTCGATCGTTGTCGAAGGTGGCGGGTCTCGCGCGCCAGAGAATCCGCCGCCCAGAGGACTACGCACTTTCGGAGAGGTACCTCGAACCGATCGTCACGGGTCCATCCAACGACCACACGGCATCGCGCCTGACCCTCATCAACGACTGCAGGGACCAGCCCAATTACGGCGCCAGTGCCCTGATCGAGGGCTTGATCACAGTCATCTCGCGCTGTGTGCCTGACGTCACCATGGTGCCGGTGCCCTCGCACTGGCTTCTCGACAAGAGCCAGTGGCAGGCGACCTTCGAAGAGGGGGGGCGTGGGCTTCGACAACCCGTCGCGAAATTCCCTCAGTTGGCGGACCAATTCGAGACCATCGCCGACAAGTGGTCCGACGGGTC
Organism: uncultured Acidimicrobiaceae bacterium; assembly: GCA_963737015.1. Classification (GTDB taxonomy): domain Bacteria; phylum Actinomycetota; class Acidimicrobiia; order Acidimicrobiales; family UBA8190; genus CAVTQZ01. The sequence continues at coordinate 1,721,406 of CAVTQZ010000001.1, forward strand.
AGGCGGTCCTGGGGTCACCGACTTCCTAGATCGGTTAACCGGGTCGGACCTCGTGGTGCTGAACGGGGAGGGGAGCATCTACCGGGCCAACCAGAGCGCGATAAAAGAGCTCTTCCTGGCGTGGCTCTCGAAGGAACGGCTGGGAATTCCCACAGTGTTCTTGAACGGGATGGTGCACCTCACCGACGTGTTGCCCGTGTTGCCGGCGATGGTACGAAAGACGTTCACCATTCTCGACGCTGTGGCTCTGCGTGAGCCCTACTCACTTCGGAACCTCCGACAGTTCGCTCCCGATGTGGACGCGCGGGTCTTTCCGGATTCCGCGTTCGTGTTCGGACCGGATCATGCCCGAAGCTCGTCGGTGGTCCGAGCCATACGGGACGAACTCGGAGCTGGGTCGTTCTTCTGCTTCGACCCGGGGCCGATGCCCATCGACGCCGGCTATCCCAAGGAATCGGGTCTCTACGACCTGATCTCTACATTGAAAGAAGTCGTTCCGGAGGTCGTCTTCGTGTCGACCGGCCCAGCGGACCGGTTCATCCAACGGGTGGCCGGCGAGACCGACTCGTTGTACGTCGATTCCATCGCGGGCTACCGGGAGTACATGGCGCTAGTCGAGCAGGCGGAGTTCATCGTTACCGGCAGGTATCACAATCCCATCCTCGCTGCCATCATGGGCTGCCCGTCCATCTCACTGGCTTCGACGTCGCACAAGGTCCACGGCGCCTGCGAGATGCTCGACAACGTCGTGGGGATGCCGTACGACGGTACACACCTGCGCCCCCAACTCGATTCGATCCGCCAACAAGCCTCGTCGTACGTGCAACACCGGGAACAAGTTCGCAGCCGGCTGCAGGAGGTCTGCGAACGAAGGCGGGTCGAAGTCCTCCAGATGGGCGAAGTGGTCAAGGCCGCGCTTCGGCCGAGAACCACCTGAATACGGACCTTGTCCGGCGTTCGTCCTCTGATCGTGAAGCAGCCCCCGGCCCTGTCCCTCGGGGCGGAGCAAACGAGTCAGAGGATCCTCGCCATCGCCGCAGTCGCGGGGGTGGTCCTTTCCGGCCTCTTTCTGCGGCTCTGGATCCTCGGCCGCATGCCGTTCGACTCCTCGACGGCTGTTACGGGTTTGATGGCACGAGAGATCCTCCACGGGCACTTCTCAGCGTTCTATTGGGGGCAGAACTACGGCGGTGCAGAGCCCTACGTCGTCGCGGTGATGTTCGCTCTCTTCGGTGAGTCGCAGCTGACGCTCGGCCTCACTCCCGTGCTCTTGGACGTTGTCGCAGCCGTCCTCGTTTGGCGCATCGGCCGGAGGCTGTTCTCCCCGGGCATCGGTATAGGTGCCGCGCTTCTCTTCTGGATCGGTCCCGAGGTCTACGTGTTCGACTCGACCCAGGAGTACGGCTTTCGTTTCGTGACGCTCGTCTGCGGGCTGGCCGTGATGCTCCTGGCCATCCGCATCGCTCAACGTGAGGAGACCCCTCACATCTATGTTGGCAAGAGCCAGGGCTCCCGACCCGTGGTCGTGGTCGGCACAACGCAGCTCGTCTTGCGCCTCGACTGGCTTGGCCTTGGGCTGTTCGCGGGGATCGGTTGGTGGGCTTCCCCTGAGATCGCCTACTACCTGGCGCCTTCCATCGTCTTTCTCGTGTGGAGATTTCTCCGGGGACGACTGCGTTTTCGGCCCTCCCTGGTGGCACTCGGCGCGACGAGCGCCGTCCTGGGCGCTCTCCCCTGGCTGTGGGTCAATGTCCCGAGCCGCTTCAGTTCCCTGCGCAACGTTTCGGACCAGCCTCATCAGTCGTACACCAGCCATCTTTCGACCTTCTTCACCAAGGTGGCACCGATCGTGATGGGGCTGCGCCTGAGACAGAACTACGACCCCGTCCACCAAGCCTGGGTCCCCGGGGCCGGCGGGTTTCTCGTAAGCCCCGGCCCGCGGTGGTGGGGCATCGTCGGTGCCCTCGTGTACATGGCGGTCGGTTCCGCACTCCTCGTCTGGGTCGTCGTGCTCATACGCCGCAGGCAGGCGCTGATCCTGGCGGGGGCTTTCCTCGCTTTTCCCCTCCTCTATGCGTTCTCGCCGTTCGCCGGGGATTGGCAGGACGGCCGCTACGGGCTCTTCCTTGCACCGCTCTTGACGCTGCTCGTCGCATCAGGACTGAGCGCCGCGTTCAACCGGCTCCGCACGCGTGAGCTGGCTATCCCGCTCGCCGTCCTCATGAGCCTCACCCTTACCCTCGTGGCTGTGGCGCAGCTCTATCCCTACATTCCCGTATCGCCTACCGCGCCCTACACGCCGGTCTCGGCCAGCTCGCCCCGAAGCGGCTGGTTCACATGGCACCCGAACCCGAACCCAGAGGAGACAGCGCTGACAAGGGACGTGGAGTCGGCGCACCTCAACAAGGTCTGGTCCGGCTACTACATCGCGCGGATGTTCAATTGGGAATCACATGGACGTCTCACCGCGAGCGACGTGCGATACGGCCCGACGAGCTATTACTCGGCGCTCGCCGCCGCGCGGGCACCTGCCTGGCTGTTCGCGAATCCCTCGTGGGATCCCAGGACCGCCGGAGCAGCGGTCGACCAGCCCTATCAGCTCCTCAACCCGGGTTGCCTGAGCGGGCAACCTGATTACTGCCTGACGCCCGGCGAGTTCGAGTCCTTCCTGGCCCGAAGGGACATCGCGTACAGGGTGGTGGGAATGGGACCCCTCATAGCAATCGAACCGTCTCGGGGGATCCCCAGGCAGGTCCTGGCGGCCTTTCACCGCTCCGTGTCAGCACGAGCGGCGCTCGGAGATTGATCCGGCGCCTTATCGCCTTGCGGCTCTGAAAGGATTGAATCGCAGCTCTTTGTGAAGACCGCGACGCGACGCGCCGGGGCGTCCAACGGAACGGCAGTGGTAACCGCACGTGTTCACCAGCACCAGGGAGTTCCGGCTGCACGTGAACACGCGGCGCTCGAGCCCGCGGCTCTTCACCTCCTCGTCACTCACCGGGCGTGATTTGCGGTTCGATCGGATGGATTCGAGATAATCGTGGCGGAGCCTCACGCTGTCGATGAGGTGCGAACCGGGGACGTATACGAAGGCGGCGTTCTCGGCGCTCACGTCGTCGAGGTACAACCACATCTTGTGCGTGCTGAAGAAGGTGTCGACGTGGAGTGTCGTCTGCCCATCGGGCTCCGAATAGTCGCCCAGAATCAGATGCTCGATCAGAGCGCCCCCGTCACCGATCTGCCTGTCCGTTCGACGCTCGGCCTTGGAAGCCAACGCAGTGACGGCAGCACCTAGGCGCCACTCCGCCAAGCGGGGGAAGCGTCCTTCATCCACTTTCACAAGGTGGTACCGGCGAGATTCGGTCGTGCCGTCGCGCTCGAACCACGTCGGTGAGCTCTCAGCCATGAACGCATCGGTCTCACGGTCGAGCTCGGCGAACTCCGAAGCGGACAGGAAATTCTCGCAGACGACTACCCCTGTTCGCGCCAATTCCGCCATCAGTGGGTCACCGGACCCCGGCCTCAGCCTGTAGAGAAGCCTGGCCGCTACGGCGCGAAACGGCTGGATGCCGGCCAGGTTGAGTGCGCGGCTCTCGATGGTCTTGTCACCTGTGAATACCCGGGCGATGTCGGTGACCGGGCTCATCAGCAGCTCCCCATTTGCTTCGTTTTCATCTGTCCACCACGAGGCTTGCCTGGCCCGTCGGTCCTTTCGTGCTCACCGCCAGGAAGGTCAAGGTGTTGGCCCCGCTCTCGAGCGGGATCTTCGCGGACCAGAGCATCTTCCATTGCCATCCCGCACCCGGGCTCCCAGATTCTCTCATCCACGTCATCTGGGCAGTACCGCTACGGTTCTGGCCGCTCGTCCAGTACACGGCCCGGATCGCAAAGGGGTCGGTCGCGTATCCACTGATGGTGATGGACGAACGACCCTTTGCCTGGTACGCGGGATTCCCGGTCGGGCGTTGCACGACTACGGCGGGCGGGTCCTCGTCGGCCGTCGTGGTCGACGTGGCTTCACGCAGTGCCGGGACGTATGGCCCGTAGTCGAATGCGTCGAGCGTCTTGTACGAATAGACCCCGAAGGTCCCGTCCATGGCCCATCGGGAGAAGGCTTGCAGCTGCTCGGCGACGTATCCCGGCGGCCTCACCGCGGCGTAAGAACCTTCGTGGGCGGCGTCTCCGTTTATCCACCCGAAAGGCGACTCGAATATTCGTGACGACGCGTAGGGCCAATTGGACAGGCCGCGCGAGAGCACGCTGAACACGGTGTTGTACTGGTACTGGAGTGCCGAGTCCCAGGTGGCTCCGTCCAGGGTCGGCTCCTTGTAGAACGTGGCGTCCAGCAAGAGGATCTGCCGGTAGCCCTCGACACTTGTAATACCGTCCCAGAAGTTGATCTGAACGTTGTCGGAGGACGAAGAGTCGATCATCCCGGGGAATTGACTGTCGTACACGACGAGCGAGACGTCCGAGTAGCCGGCGAGCAGTGCGCGCATGAACTGCTGACCCCTGCGTTTCGCCTCGGATCTCACCTGTCCCTCTGAGTGCGCGCTGCCCTGGTAGTCCCACTTCCATCCGTCCTCCGCCGTGTAGAGCTCCTGGTCGAGGGCGATCCCGGTGAAACCCATCAGATGAGCGGCAGACGCCAGCTCACGGACCCTGGGAATCACGTCGCGCGACCACCCTCGGCTGTCGAACCACCCGTCGAGCGGTGTGCGCGAGTTGTACAGGTTCGCGAGATAGAAGGCGAGGTACATCGACATGCCGAGAGTCCTGGCGCGCTGTGCAACCTTCGAGGTCGTGAGGGCTTGCTGAATCGAGTACTGCGTGGCGCTCAGGTCAGCGTGCGCGTTGCCGGTGAACGAGGCGTTTACGCCCCCCATCCCGTCGAGGTATTCGGTCTCGCACACGAATCCCCCGGATCCGCGTGCCTTCCACTTCTCGAGATCGGCATTCGAGAGACCGACGCAGTCATGCCAGTTCACCCAAACCAGGAAATGATCGGTCCCACTGGAGGCCTTCTGCGGCTTGGGGAGGTTGATGTTGGAAACCGATCGTCCCCCGCCGCATGACGCGCTGAGAGCGACGATCAGAATCAGAATGGCGGGGAGTGCCGCTGCCCTTCGTGTCACTAGGCCTTTGGGTGATCCCAAGCCGCAGCAATCGACTTTCGCCGCGACCCGACGAACACGTCCAATACCGTAAGTTCGGGCGCCCTTTGGAGCCGGGGGGCATCCTCCCTAGGGGGCTGATGCGCCCACTCAGTGACGGTGTTCGGCTTTTTTGGCGGCACCGCTTCCCCGAGGTTTAGGTTGCCGTCCCTGATGGCTCGCAAGCCTGAGTTGGGTGGTCTTTCAGGAGACTCGCCCCCGTACGCACCAGACCTCAACCAGATGACGGTCATGAGGTTCGGATACTGCGACACGGATTACGCCCGTAACCGCATCATGGCCAGGGTCCTCCGTCGCGCCGGAGCACGCGTCGTCGACCTGATCGATTCACGATCCTTCGCCAAGCGAACGCCGCACCTTTTGCGTGGCTCCGTCGGAAAAAAAGCGGACATATTGCTTGTCGGCTTCCCCGGACACCTCGACGTCGTCACTGCCAGGGGGCTGGGGTTCACAACCGGAGCACGGGTCGTCTTCGATCCGCTCATCGGGCTCCATGAAACGAACGTCGACGACAGGCAACGGGTGGGGCCGAGGAGCCTCCAGGCCCGGCGATACGCCATCGAAGACATGCTGTCGTGTCGGTTCGCAGACCTGGTGCTGCTCGACACGGACGCGCACATCTCCTATTTCGCAGAGCTGACCCGGACGAACCTCGGCAAATTCAAAAGAGTTTGGCTGGGTACTGACGACGAGGTGATGTTCCCCCGCGACGTTGCCGGCGCACCGGAGACCGACGTCTTCTTCTACGGGAACGTGACACCGATGCACGGTGCAGAGCACATTCTCGCCGCGGCGAAACTGCTCGAAAGCCGCAACACCCCTGTCCGCATGACCATGGTCGGTTCCGGTCCCCATTTTGAATCCGTCAGAAGAGAGGCAGGGCTCAAGAACATAAGGTCCGTGACCTTTCTTCCCGAGGTCTCCTACGACCGGCTCGCGCAGATGATGGCGAGAAGTCGTATCTGCCTCGGTATCTTCGGGACGACCGGAAAGGCCCAACGGGTGATTCCCAACAAGGTCTTCGATACGCTCGCCGTGGGCCGACCCCTGATCACAGGCGACACGCCCGCGGCCCGCGAGGCCCTGGTGCATCGCACGAATGCGTGGCTGTGCCCTCCCGGAGATCCGGAAGGCCTGGCAGAGGCGATCTCGGTGGTGCTCGCCGACGAGGGGCTGCAACAGTCTCTATCGACCGAGGGTCACCGGCTGTTCGAGCGAGAATTCTCCACGGAGGCTCTCACGCGCACGATCGCCGGCGCCTTCGGCGACCTCTTGTCCGGGCGGCACTGATTCCGATGAGCGGCCGGTACCAAGGCTCAAGCGGCATCGACCCGCGACAGCTCGGTGTACGTCCGGATGACGCGCTCCATCGAGGCTTCGAAGTCGAACCTCCCCTGTACCCATGACCGGGCGCGGACTCCGACTTCCGCGGCGGCCGGGCGATCGGTCAGGAAAAAGACGATCCGCTCCGCCATTTCCGACGGATCGTCTGTGACGGCGGCGAACACATCGGTGCCGGCCTCTTCCGCGATCCCCTCAGCCGCAACCGACGTCGCCACTACCGGCAGCCCGAACGACATGGCGTCCAGGACCTTGAACTTGACTCCGGCGCCCGTCCGTAGCGGGGCGACGAACACCGCAGTATTCCGATACACGTCGCCCAGATCTTCCACGTACCCGGTGACGGAGAGATTGGGCCCGCTCCTCTCGACCAGCCACGGCGGTGGGTTCGCGCCCGCGACGACAAGGGACGCCCCGGGCAAGGAGGACAACACGCCGGGCCATACCCTCTCGAGGAACCACGCAACTGACTCGGCATTGACAGATCGCGACATCGCTCCCGTGAAGCTCACGATCGGTTCGGTCGGGGGGCGCGCCGGTTCGTCGGGCACCTTCACCGGAGGATCTATCTGGTCGATCGGCCGCTTCACTCCGATCTTCTCGAGCAGCGCCTTGTCCTTCGCGCTGAAGGTGAATACATGGTCGACGCGCCCGAGGAGTCGTGCCTCTACCGAGCGCGCACGTCCGATTCGGACGGAGGAGATGAACCGCTTTCGCAAGCTCCGCGCATGACGAGCCTCTCGAAGAAGCTTCTGCGACAGAACGTCGTGCACGACCGCTGTGACCGAGGTCTCCGGGGCCAAGGCGCGTACGTCATCGACCAGAGGGAGCAGGTGTTGCCAGTGGATCTCCACCACATCGGCTCCCGCCACTGCCTCGCGAAATTTCTCGGACGATCTGAAGCCCTTCAGCACCCTCAGGCCCGGGGTGATGCTGCCGGCTGTGTACGAATGAAGCCTGCTCGCCGTCCGGCCGGGGTCGTCCGCGAGAGGGACCATCACCACGTGGACGTTCGCCGGCAATTCCCTCGGAGCGGCGAGGTTCTGTGACGTCGCCGGAACCACCAGATCGACGTCGAGATGGCGGCTCAGACTGCAGAGCCAGGCCCACGAGAACTGGCCACCTGCGTGCGAAATCCTCCGATGTGGCAGGTGCGGTGTGATGCAAGCCAGTCGCATCACGGAGTCTCAGCGAAGTCGAGGGAGGAGGACGCCTGGCTTGGGTTTTCTCGGTACAGAGACCCGACACGGGCCTGGGCTTCCAGGAACCCCCTTCCCCACCGCACGCAGGGCTCCAGATGGTTGCCCTCCCCCCATTCGTTCCATGCGTTCACGAAGACGAAGTCCTCGTCGGGGCTGAAAGGCTCGAAGCGCGCCGCGACAGTCGCCAGCCATCTCTCGTACAAGTCGGGTGACGATCCGAGAAGGATCGTCGCTCTCTTTTCCGGCCGCCGGGGTGAGTTGTCGAATCCCGGCGAAACGGATGGATAGACCTTGTAATCCGGGGTAGGCGCGGAGAGAGACAGGTCCACGACGGTCCGGTAGTCGAAGAGCCTGTGCCGGCGAAGCGCGCTCTTCGGTCGCAAAAGCTTGCGACCAGCACGTAGCACTCTGCCTTGCCTAAGTCGCGGTCCTAGGGAGCGCCACTCCGGAGCGAACCGGACAGCTGCGTCGAATCCGAGCTTGTGGGGGTCGACCTTCTCGGAGTCGAAGCTCTGAACGAGGCAGAGATACGGGTCGCCGACTCCGAGACGGACCGATTCACTCCTCCAGGTCTCCGTGGTCCGCACGGCGTCCGGCAACGACGACGCGCGGTAGACGAGGAACAAGGGACGGCCGCCGACGCGGATGTACCGAGGGTCCGCAAAAGCATTTGCCAGCCAGCGGATGTGAGCAAGGTCGTCGTCGGAAGAGTAGGTCTGACGGATCAGCACGTCCGTTACCTCACCGCTCCATGTTCGGGTCCAATTTTCGTTGGCCCAGCAGAGACAGAACGGAAAACTCGGTTCCCCGTGTTGGAGGACCTCGTCAAACGGCCGTTCCAGCAGCCTTCGGCCCTCGAACCAGTAGTGGTAATAGCAGAAGCCGTCTATGCCGTACTCCCCGGCCAGCGCGGCTTGCGCAGCCCGGGCTTCGGGGAGTCTCAGGTCGTAGAAACCAAGGTCGGCCGGTAGATGTGGTTGGCGGTGACCTCGGAAGAGTGGACGGGCACGCGCCACATTCGTCCAATCGGTGAAACCGTTGCCCCACCACTCGTCGTTCTCAGGGATCGGATGGAACTGCGGCAGGTAGAAGGCCAGAAAGCGACGGGCCTGCGGGGCCGGCCCTCGAGCGCTCGAAGAGCCTTGGGGCGCGGGAGTGCTCAAGTGCGAACCATACGTCGGGCTACCACGGGAGACGCCGTGGAGTCCTTCGTGCTCAGCTCCCGGCGCCTACCGCGTCGATAGCCCAGGTCACCTAGGGAGTGACTGCCTGCAAGGCGCCGTTCACTCCGCCGACGGTCGCACCCAACGAATCGGCCGTCGTCGCACCGCTGTCTGCAGGAGCGGTGGCTACGATCGGCGCCGGCCCTGCGGGGTCCGACGTGGCGGGTGCCGCTCCGGATCCCATCTCCACAAGGAACCAGGGCGCCTGAGCGAATCCGAGGCAGCTACCGGTCCCTTGGCCGTCCACATCGACCGATCCGCAGGCCGAGCTCGGGTCGGTTGCGACCGACGCTGTGGCGGGACCGACAGCGACGGTCTCGCCCCCTGTCTTGCCACCCCTACTCGGACCCGGGGCGCCAGCGCTCGGGGAGCTTGGAGTGGTTGCGACGCCTCCGCCGGATCCCGAAGCGCCAGCACCCGACGTCGAGGACGACGAGCGGCCTGTCGCACCGGTGGTGCCGGGCCACGATCCACTGGGCTGAACGGCTCCGGCGGGAACCAAGGATGTCGCACCGACCAGGGAGGCCTTCGGAGACGCAGCAGCTTGCTCCTCCGCCAATGTGGCGGATTCGATGGCGGCGCCCGAAGCTGCGGAGGCGTGCGCGGCACTGGCGTTTCCTACGGACGCGGTCGACAGGGGCAGCTGTGGGGCGCCCCCGGCGAGCTCCGTGGTCAAATGGGCGCCGCGCACTCCGAGGACGAGGGCGATTGACACCCCGACGATCAGGGCGGCGGTGACGATGATCCCTCGGCGTCCGGGTTGTGAGGATCCGGTACCCGTCCCCCCTGAGTGGCTACCAGGGGTGACCAGGTTTTCGGCCTGCCACTGCGCGACGCTCTGCTCGACCGGCTCCCACCGCTCTTTCCACACCGAGTCCGGCATGGGCTTGGCCAACTTGGGCAGAGCCTCACCGAGGTTCAAAAGGATGTCGAGTTGAGCTGCACACCATTCACAGGTCGCAGCATGCCGAGCAGTGCTCCTCTTGGTGTGGCCGTTGCGACACGCCGCCCACACTCGTTGCAGACAGGCGCGCTCGGGAGCCACCTCCGCGGCGCTGCCCATGAAGGCTCGGATGAGCGACTGCTGCGCGCGCTGTTCCGAATGCCGGGGAAGGCTCAGACGCCTCTCCATCGGGGCCCCCGGCAGGCGCTCGACCTCGACGGCCCACAGCAGTGTCTGGAGGTACCACGGCAGTTGCTTGCGAAACGCCGACTCGAGCCAAAGCACTCCGGGATCGACCTCGGCACGCTTGGTTCGCCGTGGACCGTTGTTCGCTCTGGGCTGTGAGCCATTGCTGAAGGGTGAGTAGACGGCGAGTGCAGCCGACTCACCAGCGGAGATCAGAAGTTCGGAACGGAAGACTTCTTCGGATGCGTTGACGATTCGAGGCAGCGTGTGGTTCAGGACAGCGCCGAGAACTTCCTCGGCTTCTCGCACACTGCCAGTGATCGCGTGCGAAAGCTCCCAGGCGGAACGTCCGCCCCGGTAGGCCAGCTGTTCGAACTTCGAAGTCACCGGTCCATCCGAAGAGAGCCCTCTTCTCGCCTCCCGAGTCATCGTCAAGGTATTAGCACGCGGCCCTGTTCCACAAAGGGGGGTATTCCCCCCATCTCCACCTTGTCGCACCCCTTCAGCAGGCGTTTCGCCGCGCGCAACCAGCCAATTCCGCCTGCCAATCCGCCAGGGAAAACGCGCCGACGCGCCTTACCGCTGCCGCTGAGGAACCTCAAGGGCGGCGGTAACCGTGCCGATCAAGCCGCGGGGAGGAGGAATCTGGTGTTTCGAGCGATCTCTCGATGGCTCGGAGCCCGCTCCACCGCGGGGGGCTCGTGCCGTCGCGTCCGAGGGCTGCGATGGGGTGTTGCTGTTTGCTGCGCGGCCGCGCCCACGGTCGCGGCAACTGGCATCGCCGCCCAAGCCCTCGTGGCACACCCGAGCGGCTTCGACCCGGGTCTCGACGGTGTCGCCGCCAACCGGGTCATGTTCTGGACCAAGGCGAGCGACCTCGACTCGTTCACGAACCCGCAACTCGACTCGTGGCAGAAAGACGGTGTCGGCGGGTTCGTCGGCGAGACCGACTGGATCTGGGGCTTGGGCGGTTCGCAGGAACTGAGCGCGCAACCGGGCACGGGCAGCAACTACAGCCTCGAGAGGTCCATTCAGAGCTCGAACGTCGTCAGCCGCGCGCACTCACTTGGGATGAAGCTCTACCTCGGTTTCTACCTCCAGAACTACAACGACACCTCCACACCCATAGCCGACTGGTTCGACGACGGGACCTGGTCGGCGACGGTGCTTCCGGCGGTGCAGGCGGCTGCGGCAGCTGCCCATGCACTTGGCTTCGACGGCATCGCCTTCGACGAAGAGCTCTATCCGCACAAGGGCGGCGCTACGAGCGCGACCTGGAACTGGAACTACCCCGGCAACACCCACAGCGAGTCACAAACGAGGTCCGAGGCGCAGCTGCGTGGCGAGCAGCTCATGGGGGCGGTCCTCTCGGTGTTCCCCGGCGCCCAGATCTCGGTCTACGACGCCAACTTCCCGGGCACCTGGTGGGCGCACTCCATGGCAACAGGCGGGGTCCAAAACGCCTATCAGAACGACCTGAACCTGAACTTCTGGAACGGGATGACGAGCGTGGACGGTTACGGGGGCGTCTGGTTCAACGACGAGTCTTTCTACAAGACACCTGCTCCTGCGAAGACCTGGTCGACGGCTCTCAGCTACGAGGAGAACAGCTTCTACGCGATGGCGTCGCAGAACTTCTCCAACTTCTCCTATGCGGCGTCGAGGGTCTTCGACACCCCCTCTGCGTGGATCGACAGTGACGGCTCGGGCAGCGCCTACACGGCCGCGCGAAACCCCTCGTTCGTGAGCGGGCAGCTTCAGTCATTCAGCGACTGGTCACCGGGCGGTCAGTTCATGGTCTACGCCTATGCGCCGCTCGAGAACTTCGACTACGGGCCCTATGTGCCCGACATCCTCACCGTGTCCCAGCCACAGGTCCTGGCGACCGCGGCGCCCACCTTGGCCGTGACGAGACAGCAGCAAGGCGCAGCTGCGATCTCTCTCTCGGGCATCGCCCACGACGCCTACGCCATAAGGGACGTGAGATGGACGAGCTCCACCGGCGCATCCGGGGTCGCCACCGACACCTGGCAGATCACCTCCGGGAGCGACTCTCAGGGATACGCCTGGCAGACCTCGTGGAGCATCCCGCAGGTGGCGCTCGGAGCCGGTGAGAACGAGATCACCCTCACCGCAGAGGACATACACGGGCTGGCCACGACGACGACGATCGAGGTTCCGGGTGCCGATTCACCGCCTACGACGACAACCGACCCGACAAACCCCTCCACACCGTCGAGTACGACGACAACGACAACGACAACGACAACGACAACGACGGTTCCGGTGACCGATCCGGATCCGCCACCCACCCCTCCGACTCCGCAAGGCTCAGGGTCCTCGCCGGACCCCGGCGGCGGTGCGACAGTCGGCATCGCACTCGCGCTCGCCACCTCTCTGCAGGCATACGCAGGTTCTCACCAAAACGCTGTCGTGGGAGACCGATTCACGTCTCCGTTCCAGGCGAAGGCCGAAGACTCCGACGGTCAGCCGGTCTCGGGCGTAACGGTCGCCTTCTACGCCCCCGGTGCGGGGACGTTCGCAGACACCGGCAGCGCCTTCACCACGGCGCCGACAGACTCGAGAGGTATCGCCACGTCCAGCAGCCTCGTTGCCGGACACAAGACGGGAGGATACGAAGTCGAGGCGCGCATCAGTGGACTCTCGAACACCGCACGCTTCGTAGTCTCCGACCTCGCGGGAGCCGTCAAATCCATAAAGCTCGTCGGCGGCTCATTTGAATCATCGCCGGTGGGGCAGACATTCGCGAACCCGCTCAGGGTCGAGACCTACGACGAATACGGGAACCGTACTTGGGCATCTCCGACATTCATCGCACCGGAGTCGGGTCCCTCAGGGGTTTTCGAAACGGGCGGCACTCGGGTCACAGTCGGCCCTGACCCCTCCAGTGGGATCGTGAGCGCTCCGTTCACGGCCAACCGCTCGAAGGGCTCGTACAAGGTGTGGGTCTGGGTTCACAGAGTCTCCGCTCACTTCGATCTCCAGAACACCTCCTGAGGCGCCCGGGGTTCCTCAAGCACGAAGAGCCGACTGCCGATCTTTTGCGGTATGAAACTGAGTCATCTTCCTCTTCGGGAGATGGGCGGCGACGAGTCCAGGCTGCGGGCTCGCAAGGCGAAGGCTTTGGGCGTCCTCTTCGCGGCATCCGTCGCACTCTTGGGCGCGTCGACCTTGGGCGCCCCGGCGGGCGCTTCGACACCGCCGGGAACCTCTTCGAACAGGATCATGTTCTGGACGAAAGTCGCAGACCTCGAATCGATGACCGACTCGCAGCTCGCCCAATGGAAACAAGACGGTGTCGGCGGCTTCGTCGGGGAGACCGGCTACATCTGGGGCATGGGCGGGACCCAGGAGCTCACTGCCAATCCGTCCGCTTCACTGTCGAGCTCCAACTACACCCTCCAGAGAAACCTCGAGTCGTCGAACTTCGTGGCGAGGGCCCACGCGCTCGGGATGAAGCTCTATCTCGGGTTCTACCTCCAGGGTTTCAACGACACCTCGACCCCAATCGCGAACTGGTTCGACGACGGCACCTGGTCCAAAACCATCCTCCCGTCGGTCGCCAATGCAGCAGCATCCGCGCACGAGATGGGATTCGACGGCATCGCCTTCGACGAGGAGCTGTACCCGCACGTCAACGGATCCACGAGCGCGACTTGGAATTGGAACTTTTCGGGCAACACCTACAGCGAGTCGCAAACCAGACAAGAGGCGCAACTCCGTGGACAGCAGTTGATGCAGGCGATCGTCGGTGCTTTTCCAGGGGTGGACCTCAGTGTCTACGACGCGAACTTCCCCGGTACGTGGTGGGCACACGTCGCGCAGGTGAACAGCGGGGTCCAGAACGAATACCACAACGACCTGAACATCAACTTCTGGAGCGGGATGACCAGCGTCGAGGGATATGGCGGTGTCTGGTTCGACGACGAGTCGTTCTACAAGACCTACAACCCGGCGAAGACGTGGTCGACAGCGCTCACGTACGAGGAGAACAGCTTCTACGCGATGGCGTCGCAGAACTTCTCCAATTGGGGCTATGCGTCGACGAGGGTCTTCGACACACCGTCGGCCTGGATCGACAGCGACGGCACGGACACCGCGTACACGGCTCCTCGTCCCGCTTCGTTCGTGGCGGAACAGCTCCAGGACTTTGCAGACTGGTCACCGGGCGGCGAGTTCGTCGTCTACGCCCACTCGGGAATGAACGGATTCGACTACTCCTCGTACGTCTCCGGCATGCAGGCAGCCTCCCAGCCCTCCGTCGTCCAAAGCGGTCCTCCGGCATTGCAGGTGTCTTCCAACCAGGTGAACGGGGACACCGCTTCGCTCAGCGGGACCGCCAGTGACGACTATGCGATCCAAGCCGTCACATGGACCTCGTCGTCCGGGGCGAGCGGCGCGGCTGACTGCACGTGGCAGATCACAGCTGGCGCCGACGATACCGGCTACCACTGGCAGATGACGTGGAACATCCCCTCGGTGCCCGTCGCGGCGGGACCGAACACCATTTCGATCTCCGTGTACGACGTGCACGGGCTCGAGTCGACGCTCGCTGTGGACTCGGTCGGCACCGGCAACACCTCGACGATCCCTAGTAGCTCGGCGCTCAGGACTTCGGCAGGTGGTTATCACCTCGTCGCATCCGACGGCGGCATCTTCAGCTTCGGTGATGCGCCGTTCTACGGCTCGACGGGCGCCATGCGTCTGAACAGTCCGATCGTCGGGATGGCTTCGACACCCGACGGTGGTGGTTACTGGCTGGTCGCATCCGACGGCGGCATCTTCAGCTTCGGTGATGCGCCGTTCGACGGCTCGACCGGCGCCATGCGGCTGAACAAGTCCGATCGTCGGGATGGCTTCGACACCCGACGGTGGTGGTTACTGGCTGGTCGCATCCGACGGCGGCATCTTCAGCTTCGGTGATGCGCCGTTCTACGGCTCGACCGGCGCCATGCGGCTGAACAGTCCGATCGTCGGGATGGCTTCGACACCCGACGGCGGTGGTTACTGGCTGGTCGCATCCGACGGCGGCATCTTCAGCTTCGGTGATGCGCCGTTCGACGGCTCGACGGGCGCCATGCGTCTGAACAGGCCGATCGTCGGGATGGCTTCGACACCCGACGGCGGTGGTTACTGGCTGGTCGCATCCGACGGCGGCATCTTCAGCTTCGGTGATGCGCCGTTCGACGGCTCGACGGGCGCCATGCGTCTGAACAGGCCGATCGTCGGGATGGCTTCGACACCCGACGGCGGTGGTTACTGGCTGGTCGCATCCGACGGCGGCATCTTCAGCTTCGGTGATGCGCCGTTCGACGGCTCGACGGGCGCCATGCGTCTGAACAGGCCGATCAAGGCAATGGACTCCTAAAGACCAACAACACCAACCCCGACCGACAGGTCGGCCCACCCCAGCACGTTAATTAGAGGTGCCGGGGGGACAGGCTGTTCGCGACCGTCCGCTTTCGCAGGACGCCAGGTTCCGATCGAGTCCTCAACCAGAGGGCGTCGGGACCTGGCATTTCCGGGCCGTTCCGGCCGAATCGACGCCTCGCAGGTCCGAGCGCGCAGACCGCACGCCGAAAAGACCTCAGCACGCAGGAGCGCCACCCGCAAGGCCTCGACGGTGGGTGGCCACCTTGGTCGTGCTCGGGCTCAGTGCGGCGGTGATCACCTTCGCCGTCGTCTTGAGCAGGCCGCCCTCTCCTGTGCCCCAAATTCGGCACAAGGCGATAGCTTCGAGCCCGCCGACAACTGAGGCTGCCCCGACCACGACGGCGCCCGCCCGGCCGACGACCCCGGCTCCCCGTGGTGCACCGACCCGCCGGTCCGCACCTCCGGTCTCCCGGGCGAACCCCGCTGTTGCGACCTCCGCCAACCGGGTCATGTTCTGGACCAAGGCGAGCGACCTCGACTCGTTCACGAACCCGCAACTCGACTCGTGGCAGAAAGACGGTGTCGGCGGGTTCGTCGGCGAGACCGACTGGATCTGGGGCTTGGGCGGTTCGCAGGAACTGAGCGCGCAACCGGGCACGGGCAGCAACTACAGCCTCGAGAGGTCCATTCAGAGCTCGAACGTCGTCAGCCGCGCGCACTCACTTGGGATGAAGCTCTACCTCGGTTTCTACCTCCAGAACTACAACGACACCTCCACACCCATAGCCGACTGGTTCGACGACGGGACCTGGTCGGCGACGGTGCTTCCGGCGGTGCAGGCGGCTGCGGCAGCTGCCCATGCACTTGGCTTCGACGGCATCGCCTTCGACGAAGAGCTCTATCCGCACAAGGGCGGCGCTACGAGCGCGACCTGGAACTGGAACTACCCCGGCAACACCCACAGCGAGTCACAAACGAGGTCCGAGGCGCAGCTGCGTGGCGAGCAGCTCATGGGGGCGGTCCTCTCGGTGTTCCCCGGCGCCCAGATCTCGGTCTACGACGCCAACTTCCCGGGCACCTGGTGGGCGCACTCCATGGCAACAGGCGGGGTCCAAAACGCCTATCAGAACGACCTGAACCTGAACTTCTGGAACGGGATGACGAGCGTGGACGGTTACGGGGGCGTCTGGTTCAACGACGAGTCTTTCTACAAGACACCTGCTCCTGCGAAGACCTGGTCGACGGCTCTCAGCTACGAGGAGAACAGCTTCTACGCGATGGCGTCGCAGAACTTCTCCAACTTCTCCTATGCGGCGTCGAGGGTCTTCGACACCCCCTCTGCGTGGATCGACAGTGACGGCTCGGGCAGCGCCTACACGGCCGCGCGAAACCCCTCGTTCGTGAGCGGGCAGCTTCAGTCATTCAGCGACTGGTCACCGGGCGGTCAGTTCATGGTCTACGCCTATGCGCCGCTCGAGAACTTCGACTACGGGCCCTATGTGCCCGACATCCTCACCGTGTCCCAGCCACAGGTCCTGGCGACCGCGGCGCCCACCTTGGCCGTGACGAGACAGCAGCAAGGCGCAGCTGCGATCTCTCTCTCGGGCATCGCCCACGACGCCTACGCCATAAGGGACGTGAGATGGACGAGCTCCACCGGCGCATCCGGGGTCGCCACCGACACCTGGCAGATCACCTCCGGGAGCGACTCTCAGGGATACGCCTGGCAGACCTCGTGGAGCATCCCGCAGGTGGCGCTCGGAGCCGGTGAGAACGAGATCACCCTCACCGCAGAGGACATACACGGACTGGCCACGACGACGACGATCGAGGTGGCTCGCGGGTAGCTCAGCCGGGTCGTCTACCGCTCAGACGGGCGTCCAGGGCGAAGAGGTAACCGCCGACGGTTCCCTTCAGGATCCTCGTGGCGGTCTCAGGCCGGGCTCCGATCATCTTTTCCATCGTGCGGCGCACCACCGAGTTCGGGCTCAGCTGACCGAGCCGGAAGGCGAGCGAGATCGGCAGAACCGGGATTCCCGATTCGCGGGCACGCGCCGAGAGCAAGTGCTCGTTCAGGATGCTCTGCACCTTTCCCCGCAGGTCGTCCCAGGACCCCGCGTCGACGGCCCGACTCCTGTACCACCTCTGCGAGAGCGCGTCGCCCGAGCCGGTGAGCCACTCCGTGAGGTAAGCCCGATGCCTTTCATCGAGCGGTCCTTCGGTGTCGAGAAGCGGGGTCTCGCCTTTGACAGGACCCATCACCTGCTCGAGCTCGGCGGCCCCCACCTCGACGAGGGGGCGTAGCCGCGCCAGTGCGTCGTCGGAAACCACAAGGAAGCTCGAACAAGCCCACCTGAGGATCTCGTGACCGAACGAGCGGCATGCGGAGGGAAAGCGGTTGATGCGACCCGCAACAGCCCCCGTCGAGGCCACGGCCTCGAGGGTCCCCCCGTCGAAGTAGTCGAGAAGAGACGGGTCGTTAGCCTGATAGCGGTCGTTGGCGAGAACCCAGACGTCGGGAGCGCCAGCGGCTCGAAGATGTTCGATCCCGCGGTCGAGGCCAGAGAACTCACGCGCCGAGTTGTCACCGGCGATCAGCTCGAAACCTTCCTGCGGTCCCCACTCCATTCCGCTGCCGCGATTGTCGACGAGCACACGGCTCTTCGCCGCCACGATTTGCTCGAGTCGTTCGGACAGCGCGTGCGCACAACTGCGCGCGGCTACAGGGTCCCAAGCCACGAGCACGACGCCGACCGAAAGCGAGGCGCGAAGCGGTTGCGGCGCTTTCATCCCCTGATGGATCTGCGCGAGGAGCGAAGCGGTGAGGGTCCCTGTGTTTACGGCGGAGATGCTCGGGCGCTGAGCGCCTTCAGCCGGCGTCGCGAGCCAGCAGGTCGTCGCTCAGTTCCGTCCGATCGCTCACCGCGTTCGGATCCTTCGCCGGCACGTCGACGAGGCCGTGGTTTATGGCGACGCTCACCGCCTGGGCCTGGCTGCGCACCCCAAGCTTCTCGAAGATCCGAATCTTGTGGTTCTCCACCGTCTTGAGCGCGACGCCGAGACGCCTGGCGATCGCCTTCGTCGGCAGTCCCTCCACCATCACCGCGAGTACCTCCCGCTCACGAGGGGTCAGGGCTCCCGAGCCCGGGTCGTTGCCCGATACGAGACGGTTGCGCAGCCGTCTCCACTGCTGGACGAGCACGTCGGCGACCGTGTAGTTGATTGCCATCGCACCGCGGTGCACAGCGAGAACTCCTGTGCTCACCTCCTCGGGCGAGGTGTCGTACAGCAGGTACCCGTGAACCCCCTGGGAGAGCAAAGCAGTGAGCCGCTCAGGCGACGGATCCGCGCTCAGGACGATCACCCTGCTTCCGGCGGCCACCACCTCGGGGAGCACATCGTCTATGGACACGTCGCCGAGCCGGTCAGCGGCGATCACCACGTCGGGACGAAGTGAGAAGCAGGATTGCACGAGGCCCTCGACCGTGGTGGTCTCACCGAGGACGGCGAGGCCCCGCATCTCGCAGATCTTGGCCAAGATGTCGCGCGAGAGCTTGTTCTGTCCCGCGATGAGCACCGTCGGTGAACCGATCCTGTTGCCGCTCCTCACAGCTTCGTTCGCCGTCTCTACCTGGCCATTGCTGTCGATCGAATTCTCGGTCATGGCGTCGCCTTTGATCGTTTCTGTTTTAGGTCGTCCTGCGTTCATCTGGTTCGCCCCCGCAGCGCGGTCTTCACCGGTTCGCCGTCGCCTCGATCACAGGCCCCGGTCCGAGAAGGCCCCGGCGGAGGGCAAGAACAACGGCGTGCGACTGGTTCTGGACACCGAGCTTGCAGAAGATCCGCTGCTTGTGGTTCTCCACGGTCTTGTAAGTGATCGAGAGCTTGCTGGAGATCTCCCTCGAGGTGCAGCCCGCAGCGATCAGTTCGAGGATGTCCACCTCTCTCGAGGTCAACTGGTCCGAGCGCGTGGAGTCGCCACTCACCGGCCTGATCGGTACGGGTGATTGCTCGAGAGAACGATGCGCTGCTTCGATCAAGGCCGCGACTCCTGCATCGTTCGACACGATGTGACGCAGACCGGCCCTTCGAGCCCGCTCCAACACGGCTTCGTCGGCTCCCGGCTCGTGCGTCCCGACGAAGCGCAGCCCGCTCACGGCGCGCCGCAGGCGCAGGGCGAGCTTGCAGGGGTCCCACTGGGTCACGTCGAGCTCGAGAATCGCAAGGTCTGGACGCTCGGAGGAACACAGCGCCACGAGGTCGTCGCCGGTCACGGCCGACCCGACGACGGTCACCCGGGCCTCTTGGGACAAGAGGGACTCGAGCCCTTCCCGGAGCAGTCGTTGCCTATGTTGGAGTGCCAGTTTCACCTTGGATCGTCTTTCATGGTCAATCGTTCACAGCGCTGCAGGCCTGGAGATCCCGCAGAAGCCAATGGCCGCCCGGCAAAGCCCCTTCGTTGAAGGCCCTCACATTCAGAACGAACGAACGATCGCCAGCGTGACTAAAAGTGAGCAATGTCGTCCACCAGTTGTGGGAGTCTTAACCCTCTTGACACACCGAGGACACGCGGGGAGAAGTAGGCGAACTCTCGGTGAATTGTGGGTGACCTCGGCCTTGTCCGTACCCCCGAGCGAGCTAGGCTGGTTCCCCCCTCCGGCTGATGAGTGCCTCACTTCGTGGATGTATTTGCCCGTTACTCGTCCCGCATAAGCGCACTTTTCGGCGCCAACCGCATGCCACGAAGGCGCGATCTCTCCTCGCAGCCTCGATCCCGGGGGTGGCTGAGAGGAAACCGTTCTTGACACGCGAGCTCCTCTGGAACGCATCCACATCTCGCCACATCAAGGTCCGGGATGTCACTGGTTGTGATAATCCGAAAGCTTCGTCCGGCAAAGAATCCAACAAAACTCTAACACTCTGCGAGTTCGAGCCGCAACAGCGCGAGGTCAAATCTAGGTCAACTCGTGTTAGCTCCCCGTTGATTGTTGCGAGGTGTCGCCCCCGGTACCGGACCCGGCGCCCGGCCCGGTCCAGCTGTCCTGCTGCGGCGCTGCCGCGCTCGGTGAGCTTTCAGCTTGCGGCTGGGTGCCCGAAGCGCCCGGGGGCCCGAACGAGTTCGGCTGGTCGCCGTAGTAGCCGTAGTAACCGTAATTACCCGGATACTGCTCTTGTGCTGCTGCGGGTGAAGGCTGTTGCCCTGGGCCTGAAGACGAAGTCGGAGCCTGCGTCGACGATTGCGCCTGAGACGTAGTGCCCGACGGGTTCGTTGACTGCGCGCCTTCAGCACCCGGTGAAGACGCAGGACCTCCACTGGTCGAGCTGCCGTGGCAACACGGATTCTGCGCACTCGAAGAGGGTGCTCCGATCCGGAGGAGATCCCCGAGTGCCAGGTTCGCCGTAGTTCTCGCCGCGTCGAGACCATCGGCCCAACGGGTGATAGTGGACTCAACGCTCTTCACGGGCGCTCCCAGGTCTGCGATCACGCTCATGAACGGCCCCATCAGCCCGAGGCTCTGGTCACCCGTGAGGGCGGCGAGCCATCCCTCCGGCGAGGCCATCTCGGCGGTGAGCAACCGGTCGCCTGAGGCGCCCTTTGTACCCACCCTCTGCGAGGAGAGGTCGTAAGAGCCGATCGACCTGCCCGCCGCCGATTGCGGTCCCATCAGGCCCGGTGCTTGCTGCGCGGGCACAGGTCCGCTTCCCGGCTCGAGCGAATGAAACGGCCCGACGGGGCTCGCCGCGAGTACGACGGCGGCGCCCGCCACGACATAACCGACATGCTGAACGCCGGGGAGTCCGCCATGGCGAGCCGCGCCGAAAAGCCGGCGGAGCCTCAGGGATACAAGCGCGGCGAGCGCGGAGACGGAGAAGCGGTCGACTTCTGAGAGCCTGGCGAACTCGCGCTTCAACGCCTGACGCGCCCGGGACATGAGCGTCTCGATCGAATTACTGCTCAGACCTTCATGGTGCGCGATCTCGTCGTATGACCAACCCGACTGCTCGCGAAGCTGGATCAGCCTCTTCTGCCTCTGAGGAAGACACCTGAGCGCACGCTTGGCGAGCTCGCGCTCGGCCGCGACGACTATGAGGTCCTCGCCGCTGTCGTCTGGGCTGGCCAACTCGAGGTCGCCGACCTCCACGGAGAAGCGGCTCGAGACAGACCGCCGCCGCAACACGTCGGTGCACAGGTTGGCGGCGATCACCGCCAACCACGAGTAGAACTTGCGCTCGCCGTTGAATCCCGGCAGGGCCCTCCAGGCGCGCGCGAATGCTTCCTGTGCGACGTCCTCGGCCTCCTCGGGATCGCCGAGCCTGCCCAGGCAGGCCTGCCGGAGCCTCTTGCGGTACAGGACGAACAGCTCGTCGAATGCGCTCACGTCACCGGATTGCGCCCGCGTGACCAGATCACGGTCCCGATCGAGATCGACGTTGCCGTTAAGCCCGTTGTACCGCCCCGGGCCAAGACGAGGCTCGCCCACTAGGCCTCCCGTGCTCTAGTCCCTGGTCACCGGGCTTGGTCCAGGCCCACTAGGGGAACGTGCCTGAGCACCTCAACCTACGTCACAATCTTTCGTTCCTGCATCCCGCACGTTTATTTGCATAAGGGCAAACGCCCTTTCTGGATAGTCTCGCCCGGTGAGCACAGCCCGGGCCGCGTCGCCCACTGCGGCCACAGGCACGTTCGATCGCTCCGAGGCCCTCGAGCGGCTTGCATCCGCTCATTTCGATGTGCTCGTCATCGGGGGCGGGATAACCGGCGCCGGGGTGGCCCTCGACGCGGCCTCGCGTGGCCTTCGGACCGCGCTCGTCGAGCGCGGCGACTTTGCGGCCGGAACGTCGTCGAAGTCCTCCAAGTTGGTACACGGAGGGATCCGGTACCTAGCGCAGCGAGAGATCCGGCTCGTATACGAGTCGCTCAAGGAGAGGCAACGGCTCCTTCAGAACGCGCCACACCTCGTATCGCCGCTCACCTTTCTCATCCCCCTCTTCGGCCGCGACGGCGTCGTCCAGAAGAACGTTGCTCGCGCGTACTCGGTCGCCCTCTCGCTCTACGACGTGACAGGTGGCTGGCGGATCGGGAAACGCCACCGCAGAGTCGGCAAGCACGAGGCCCTTGCACATCTCCCTACGTTGCGGACCGACCGTCTCGTCGCCGGATTCTTCTATTACGACGCCTGGGCCGATGACGCCAGATTGACGCTCTCGATCGCAAGGACGGCTGCAATCGAGCATGGTGCGGTGGTCGCAAATTACACGGGCGTCGAAGAGCTCCTACGCGACAGGTCCGGAAAGATCGTCGGCGCGCGTTGCCGCCCGACGTACCCGCCGAACGCCAAAGACATAGCCGAAGATATAGAGGTGAGGGCGTCCGTCGTGGTGAATTCGACGGGTGTCTGGGTCGACGACATCAAGGCACTCGGAGGACGGAACCACCCGCACTCCCTCCGACCGGCCAAGGGCGTTCACCTCACCTTGCCGCGCTCGACGCTCCCTGCCGACATAGCGGCCGTGATCCCCGTCCCGAAGGACAGACGTTCGATCTTCGTCGTCCCGTGGCCCAACGGCGACGACGTTTACGTCGGGACAACCGACACCGCATGGGACGGATCTCTCGACGACCCCGCCTGTCTTCCCGAAGACGTGGATTACCTCCTATCAGCGGTGAACAGCTCCGTCGAAGAGCCGGTCGAGCCTTCGGACGTGACAGGCGTCTGGGCCGGCTTCCGCCCGCTTCTCGCACCATCGGGAACACGCCCATTGAGCGAGAGGACCGCTGACCTCTCGCGGCGTCACCACGTGAGCGTCTCCGACGGAAACCTCGTCACCGTCACCGGGGGAAAACTGACCACGTACCGTCTCATGGCAGAGGACACAGTCGACCGCGTCGTGCAGCTATTGGACGGTCCGGCCGCCCGGCGGGCATCTCGGTGCAGGACCGCCCGACTCCGGATCAGGGGCGGGCATTCCCTGACCGACTTCTTTAGACCAGAAGCGGCGCGGGACCATGGACTCGACGAGGTCACCTTCGCCACCCTCGTCGGACGCTACGGCTCCGAGACCCCTCGCGTTCTGGAGATCGGCTCAGGTCGACCCGAGCTCTTCCAGCCTCTCGTCGAGGGCCTCCCCTACCTGCGCCTCGAGGCGCTTTGGTCCACGCGCGAGGAGATGGCGCTGAACCTGGACGACGTCATGAGCAGACGGACGCGGGCCACCTTGCGCAGAGCCTCGGCCACTGCGGACGCGTTGAACAGCACAGCACGTCTTCTCGCCGGCGAGTGGGACCGCTCTCCGGAAGAGCTGGCGGGCGATGTGGCCGAGATGTCCAACTCCATACGGCGAACACTCGCACGGGCGGGATTGAACCAGGTTCCAGCCGAGAACGTCACGCCATGACGGGCGCGAATCCGCCCGTCGACATCGAAAGACCCCACCAAGAAGTCACAGACCGGCTGCGCGGCCCCCGAGTCGACGTGGGAGAAGCTCTATTGCGCCGTCTGAGCTCTGTCTGCACCCGAGTCGAAACAGATCCGCAGGCGCTCGTCCTCGCCGGACGCGACTGGTGGCCGATCACGATCGGCTGGGCGACGCGAGGAGAAGTGCCTTCGCGTCCGGGAGCCGTGGTGCATCCAGGAACGACGGCGGAGGTGGCGGCTGTTCTGGCGGTGTGCAACGAGGCGAGGGTGCCGGTGACACCGTTTGCCGGACGCTCGGGGGTGTGCGGGGCCTCGATACCGCTGCTCGGCGGGGTCGCTCTCGACATGCGGGACCTCTCGGGGATCGACGAACTCGACACGGTTTCTCTGCAAGCACGAGTGCTCGCGGGCACCTTCGGGCCCGACCTCGAGTCCGGACTCCGGGCTTCGGAGGTCACACTCGGTCATTGGCCCCAGTCGATGGACATCTCGACTTTGGGCGGATGGATCGCTTGCAGGGGTGCCGGCCAGTACTCGACGCGGTTCGGCAAGATCGAAGACATGGTGGTCGGGCTCGAGGTAGTGCTGGCGGACGGCCGGACCATCCGACTCGGAGGTGCAGGGCCGCGCTCCGCGATCGGACCCGACCTCACCCAGGTTTTCGTCGGTTCCGAGGGGACCCTCGGCGTGATCACCTCCGCGCTGCTCCGGCTGCATCGCCTACCGGGGGCCCAGGGACGGATGGCGTTCGGGTTCGGCTCGTTCGCTTCGGGACTCGAAGCGTGCAGGGCCGTCCTCCAACGCGACGCGACGCCGGCTGTGCTACGCCTCTACGACGAAGTAGAAACGGCGCGCAACTTCGCGGTCTCCGAGCGCTGCGCTCTCGTCGTCCTCGACGAAGCTGACGAGGCGATCCTCGCCCCCACGCTGGAGGTGGTCAGAACGGAGTGCGAACGCGCTGGTGCAGAAGAGCTCGAAGCCAGCATGGTACAGACGTGGCTGGACCACAGAAACGACGTCTCTGCGCTCGGGCCTCTGTACACGGCAGGCATCGTCGTGGACACCATAGAGATATCCGGGAGCTGGTCCATCCTCGACGCCGTCTACCGCGAATCCGTCTCCGGGTTGGCAGCGATCGAGGGGACGCTTGCGGCATCTGCACACCAGTCCCACGCCTACACGGATGGCGCCTGTCTCTACTTCACCTTCGCAGGACGACCGGTCGACGAATCAGCCGACGACGAAGCGCGTGACCGTTGGTCACAGGACTATTACCGCAAGGCATGGGACACCGTGATGGACGTCGTGCTGCGACATGGTGGGGCGATCAGTCATCATCACGGCATAGGGCTCAACCGGGCGCGGTTCATGCGACGTGCGCTCGGCGAAGCGGGCGACGTCCTCGAGTCGCTGAAACAAACACTCGATCCCCGGGGGATCCTCAATCCAGGGAAGCTGGGGCTCAGCTCGCCCTTCGGTGAGGTCTTCTGGCCTTGAGCGAGCGGCGCATCCTCGTCGTGGACGTCGGTACCTCCGGCGTGCGCGCAGCGATAGTCCATCCCGACTCGAGCGTCGAGACGGTCCACTACGTCGAGGCCCTGCCGTCCTCTCCCGCACCAGCCTTCGTGGAGCTCGATGCGAACGCGATCGCAGACGCGGTCCTCCGGGTATCGGCTCGCGCTCTAGCCGAAGCCGGCGAGGTCGCCGGTGTGGGGGTGGCGAACCAGCGTGCGTCCACCATCGTCTGGGACCGCAAGAGCGGAGAGCCGGTCGGGCCGGGCATCGGCTGGCAGGACCTGCGCACGGTCGGTATGTGCTTGGCGCTCAAGTCGGCAGGGATAAACCTCGCACCGAATGAATCGGCGACGAAGCTCGCCATGCTCCTCGACCTCGCTGATCCCGAACGCGTCCGTGACCTCTGCTTCGGCACCGTGGACAGCTGGGTCGTCTGGACCCTCTCCGGCGGGAAGCTTCACGTGACGGACTCGACGAACGCGGGCGTCACGGGATTGAGGCTCGCCAACGGCACCGACTGGGACGAGTCGGTCCTCGACGCCCTTCGGATTCCGCGCTCCGTGCTCCCCCGCGTCGTCGACTCGTCCGGGATCGTCGGCGAGGCGTCTGCACTCGACGGCTCGCCCCCGATCTGCGGTATCGCAGGAGATCAGCAGGCTTCGCTCCTGGGCCAGGGCTGTACGACGCCGGGAGCCACAAAGGCGACCTTCGGCACAGGAGGGATGCTCGACTGTTGTGTCGGGTCGCAGCGACCGGCTTTCGCCCGGCGGGGAGGCGCAGGGACCTTTCCTATCTGCGCGTGGCAACGGTCTGGAACGATCACCTGGGGGGTCGAGGCGATCATGTTGAGCGCGGGGACCTGCGTCGAGTGGCTGCGTGATGATCTTCGACTCATCGACAGCCCCGAGCAGTCAGAGGAGATCGCCTCGCGATGCGAGAGGACGGACGATGTTTGGTTCGTCCCGGCTCTCGTGGGAATGGGCACCCCTGTATGGGACTTCGGTGCCCGGGGAACCTTCATCGGTCTCACCCAGGCGACAGGGCGTGCGCAATTCGTCCGTGCCGTTCTCGAAGGCATCGCACATCGAGGTGCGGACCTTCTCGAGGCCGCCGAGAAGGACACGGGGCTCGGAATTTCGAGCTTGCGAGTCGACGGGGGTATGACGGCGAACTCGGCCTTCGTTGCCGCGCTGGCAGAGGCGATCGGCAGACCTGTAGAGGTGTCCCCCGTCCGCGAGGCCACCACACTCGGAGCCGCTTATCTCGCGGGAATGGCCCTCGGGGTCTGGGCAGACGAAGAAGACGTGGCGCGCGCCTGGACGCCGGGACGGGTGGTCGAGCCGACCACGAACGACAATGTCCGTACATCGCGCAGGGAGCGCTGGCTCGAGGCACGGGAACGGGCGCTCCATACCGTGCCCGAGCTGTCGGGCCTCGACTTCTGACTCAGCTCCGCCCGAGCTCTATCGCCTCGTCGAGGCTCGAGCCCTTCTCGAGCAGTTGTCGGAACGCCATCAACTTCCGGGGTCTGGTGAACCCGATAGCGCCGGTGAGCCTGCCGCCTCGTCCGTAGACCGCGACGAAACGGTGCTCTGAAAGAGATCCCTCCACCACGACGACCTCGTCATCGGGCCCGGGATGGCCGAGGATCTGGATCTTCGCGTCGTACTGGTCCGACCACACGTAGGGCACAGGGACATACGGTTCGGCTTCGGGACCCGCAAGGAGGTTGCGACCGGCTACGGCGCCCTGCTCGGACGCGTTCGTCCAGTGCTCGATCCGCACGTGCTGCTGGAGTCCTTCGTCGTACCACCGGGCCATGTCGCCCGCGACCACGACATCGTCGTGGACATGCAGCGTCGCATCGGCCACCACACCGTCATCGATGTTCAACCCTGAGGATTCCAGCCATTGCGTGGTCGGAGAAACCCCGATCCCAACCAACACGACGTCTGCTGGAAGAACGCTCCCGTCCGCGAGCTCGACCTCTCCTTCTCTCAGATCCGACACTCCGATCCCGGTGCGAAGATCGACACCGTTGGACTCGTGCAGGGACGCGCATGCGCGTCCGATCTCTTCCCCGAGCGCGCGTTCGAGGGGCACCGGCAACGCCTCGACGAGGGTCACCTCCGCACCGCGCCCGTGGCAGGTCGCAGCCACCTCGGAACCGATGAAACCTGCGCCGACAACTACCAGGCGGGTGCCGGGCTCCTCTGTCGCCTTCGACAGCGACTCTGAGTCCTCCAGGGTCCGTAGTACCTGGACGCCCTCGATGAGCTCTTGGCCCGGCAGCAGACGCGGACTAGCCCCCGTAGCGAGAACCGCCCCGTCGTATCGGACCTCCGACCCGTCATCGAGCTCTAGCACGTGCCCATCCAAGTCGAGAGCGCACACGCTGCGTCCGAGGCGCAGGTCGAGCTCGAGCGCTTCTATCTTCTCGGGATCGCGCAGTCGAACGCGCTCGACGTCCCATTTCCCGGCGAGGAATTGCTTCGACAGCGGCGGCCGGTCGTAGGGGAGGTGCTTCTCGGCACCGATCTGCACGATCTTGCCGTTGAATCCGTCAGAGCGCAGCGCTTCTGCCGCACGCAAGCCCGCCAGTGACGCTCCGACTATTGCAACTGTCGACCTCTCGTCCAGCACACGCCGAGGTTACTCGGAGATCCTCATTTCGAGCATTTGGAAGACGCTCATCCTCCGAACATCGTCATCCATTGCTCGGGCGTACGGAGGCGAAAGACGTAGTTGTTCTGCCTCGTATTTCCGAGCGTGGCGGAGGACTCCGGTGAATAAAGATGTCCCGGATAGAGCAGAGTGCGATCGTCGAACCGCGCAAGGCGCGTCGTGAGCGATTCGTACATCTGTTCGGGGTCTCCCCCCGGCAGGTCGGTACGCCCGCAACCGTCGAGAAAGAGGGTGTCTCCAGAGATGAGACGGCCGGCGGCGTAGAAGCACTGGCTGCCCGGAGTGTGGCCCGGCGTGTGAACGAGCTCGATATCGAGGTCACCGACCCTGACGATGTCACCGCTGTCGTGCGTCTGAAGCTCGTCCTCCGAGAGCCCCGTGGAGCGCGTGACCCACCGGGCTTCGTCTCGTTGCACGTGCACGGGGACCTGAGCCTTCTCCAGGAGGTCCGAGACCCCTTCGATTCGGTAACCCATGAGATCTCCACCTACGTGGTCCGGGTGGTAGTGCGTGGCCAGCACTCCGACCAGTCTCATGTCGTCAGCCGCGAGCAGGTTCAGTAGACCGGAGACGTCGTATGCAGGATCAATCACGACGGCCTCTCCCTTGGTTCGGTCGCCGATCACATAACAGAAGTTCACCATTTGACGCGCAACCATGTCACCGGACGCGATGTCGCGTCCGCACAAAAGTTGGCGGAAGTAGAGAGGGTCGTCGGGCATTGGACGGAACTCAAGCTATCAGCTGGGCCGCGCCTCCAGTTTGTCGACCAACGATTCGAGCACCTTGTCCTGCGCCAGAAGATGCTCTTGGATCTTCACCGATTCATGAAGAACCGCGTCTGCGTCTTTGTAGGTCGCCTCGGCGCGTTTGTCGGAGGCCTGGGCCTGAATGTTCTGTCCGACGATGATGACGGGCAGCAGGATCAACTGCAGGAAGTTCGAGCTGACCCACGCGATTATCACCGTGAGGTTGTGGCTCTTCACAGCGGATGGCAAGCTCACGAACGCGATGGCGGCAAAGACGTAACCGCACCACATCGTCCCGACCACAAGCGTGATGAGTAGTCCCGCTCGAGAGTTGAAACGGGCCATAGCCGATCCACGCGGTAGCTGGTCGCGCACTTTGACGGGGCCGGTTCCGCCACCCGAGATCTTCTCCCGTGTCGAGTGGTGGGGGACGTATTTGTAGATGCCGTCGTGCTCTTCCGCCATGCGATGGACCTCCCGAGATGTCGGCGGAGCCCACCGGCGGGCTCCGTCTCCCCGCTAGTTGACCACCTGGGGGTCTCTCAGAACCGGAATCCACTTACGGCAACGAAGCAGTGGGTCATCGATAGACCTTGCGCCTGAAGACACGGTGCGGGCCGGCGACCCGATTGAGGAAGAGGATCCCGTCGAGATGGTCGACTTCGTGTAGGACGGCACGCGCCTCGAATCCGTCCGTCTGGAAGGTAAGCCGCTCCCCTTCTATCCCGATTCCCGACACCGTGATCGTCCCGGGCCGGCGCACATCGCCGGTGAGGTCCGGCACACTCATGCAGCCTTCGCGCGCCGTGTGATCACCTCCCTCGGCCACCAACTCCGGGTCGAAGAGCACGAACGACCCGTGACAAGCGCGCGTCTTCGGGTGGCCGCTTACATCGACCGCAAAGGCCCGCAGCGCCACCCCTATCTGGGGTGCAGCAAGTCCCACGCAGGAAGGAGACGCCCGCATCGTCTCGAGGAGGTCGGCGGCGAGGAGTCGAGCCCCGTCGTCGACCCGTCCCACGGGTTGCGCGACCTCTACGAGGACGGGCTCGGGAATCGAGAGAACTCGCCTCACCGCCATCGCAACAGGAAGGTCTCAGAGAATGTCGGCGTCGTCGCGGGTAATGGTGCAGTGAACCCCCACTTCCGAAGCCGCTTGGCGCACACGCTGCGCGGAGACATCCGCTTCCTCCGACGGTAGAAGGGCGCGGAACGTCATCACGTAGACCGGATCGTCCGGCTTACCCACGAGGTGGGTGGCCAGGTCGACGATGTTGCCTCCAGTTGCGGAGAGGGCGGCTGTGACCGACGAAACGATGCCGGGGTGATCGGCTCCCTGGACGACTACGGTCCAAGGCTCGCCTTCTCGGGCTTCAACCTGTGCCCCCTTGGCGCCAGTGACGGGATCGGTCGTTTCGCCGGTTTCGTCGATCGTCCGAACCCCTACTGTCAGACCAAACTCCTTCTCGACGGGTGCCAGTGCGCGTTCGAGATCGGCTTCGCTCGTCTTCTCGGAGCGGGAGAGCACGAGCAGGATTGCGAAGTGCCCGCGAAGGATGGTCATGCTCGAATCCTCGAGGTTGCAACCGATGGCCGCGAGGGCCCCGCTGACAGCCGCGACGATCCCGGGACGATCCACTCCTAGAGCGCTCAGCGAGAAACGAGTCACCGGCGTCAAAAGAGCTGCGAATCGTCGTCCGGAGTGCTCTCCCTGTCGGCTTCGCCCGATGCGGAAGATCTGTCGGACCCGTCCGACATGTCAGGGTCGTCGGCACGGCTCACCGCTTCGAGACGCGGGACGAGCTGCTCCACTTGCGCCCGGGTTCGGCGGATTCGCTTATCGAGCTCATCGACGATCGCCGTCGCACGTTCGAGCCTGGACACGATCTGATCGACGTCGACATCGCGCTGCTCGAAGAATTCGACGATGCCATCGAGCTCCCGCGACGCCTCCGTATAACTGAGCTGATCGACGGGAACTGTGCGTCCGCTGCTCGCCGCGTCTGTTTCGCTCACGTGCCCACTTCACTTTCTATTTCGCCGACTTCGGATCGCGCCCGTCCCCTGGCGAATCTCGTCACGAGGAGGCTGCCCGGGGTGAGCCCGTCGACGTCGCGCAATACCTGGCCCTGGCCGTCGCAGGTGATGGTGTAACCGCGCTCGAGTTGACGGTCGACGTCGTATGCACCGAGGAGGCGCCTCAAGTGTGCGAGGCGCTCCTCCTGGCGCTGGAGCTGTCCCAGACATGTGCTCAGGAGCATCACCGAACGTTGGTCGAGGCGAGTCGTTGCCTCGGTCGAACCGCGTGGGCCCGACTCGCAAAGTCGAGCAGCGCGGACCTCGAGGCGTTCCGAATGCCGACTCAGCTGGTTTCGAGCAGATGAGCACAAACGACTCCGGGCCACCGCATCGCGCCGCGCCGCATCGGTCACCGTCTCTTCAGCTCTGGCAAGAACGAATCGAACAGAGTCGGTTATGGCCGCCCACCATTGGGCGATCCGTGCGACCACCTCTTGGCCGCATTCAGTCGGCGTCACGAAGGCACGATTTGCCACTATGTCGGCGACCGACTGGTCTCCGGTATGTCCGATTCCGGTCCAGACCGGAACCTGTGCTGTCGCTACGGCACGAGCGACGGGCTCTGTGTCGAAAGCCGAGAGATCAGCCCTCGAACCCCCGCCTCGAACGACCACGACAAGGTCGCAGCCGGCACACGACAAATTGGTGACAGCGGCCGCGATTTGGCGCGGGGCGTGCGTACCCTGCACCTGCACGGGCACGTGAACGATCCGGAAACCGAAACCCGAGCTTTGGAGCTGTCCGACGAAGTCTCGATAACCCTCCGTATCCCGGCTCGCCACGAGCCCGAGACGAAGGGGCAAGGGCTGCACGGCGAGCGCGGCGTTCCTACGCGTAAGGCCCTCTGACTCGAGCTGCCTGAGTAGCGCGGCTCGGCGTGCTGCGATGCGACCCAACAGTGCTGTCACGTCGAGGTCGACAGCCACGAAGTTCAGCTGGGCTCTTGGGGCGTATATCTGTAGGCGGCCTTGGAGAGTTACCACGAGACCGGGTTCGAGCACGATGCCCTCACGCTCCAACGACGCCTTCAGGGGCGTCCATGTGCGGGCCCAGAGATTGACCTTGAGGACCGGGGCGTCACGGCCACGCGGTCCTTCCGGATCGACGAGGTCCAAATAGCAGTGTCCGGTCCGGTCGCTGATGCTCTGGATCTCCCCTCGCACCCACATGGGACCGCCTCGAGCAAAGGCTCGGCCGAGCGCGGCTTGCACGCGGTTGTAAAGGGACGCAACCGAAAGCGCGTCGGAACGCTCTCCGGGCGTCAGTCCGGGCAGTCTCGTCTCTTCAGCAGGCTCCATTGGTTGTTGGGACACAACAGCGACCTCGGGCTCGCCCTGACTTCTCGGGCATTTCTACGCCCGATCTACCCTAGTGACGAGGAGGTCGCGTCAACCCACACTGTCGGCTGGCAGACTGGTGGTCGACGGTGAGTCGGCCGGGTGGCCGCGGCGTGCGCCCACAGGCGTGCGTCGAGGAAGGTCGGGGCTCCACAGGGCACGGTGCTGGCTAACAGCCAGTCGGGGCGACCCGCAGGAAAGTGCAACAGAGAGCAGACCGCCGATGGCGGGCCTCGGCCCGCACAGGCAAGGGTGAAACGGTGCGGTAAGAGCGCACCAGCGACCGGGGTGACTCGGCCGGCTATGTAAACCCCACCGGGAGCAAGGCCAAGCGTGGGACACGGGCGGCCCGTCCGCCTCTCGGGGCAGTCCCCAGGTAGGCCGCTTAGATGGATGGTCACCGGCGCCTACGGCGTCACAGAACCCCGCCTATAGGCCGACTCACCGTCACCACCGCCTCGTACCCAGCCAAAACACGCACTGACCAGGAGCGATCTGAGTTACATATTTGTCAGTAGCTGGCGTGATTTCGCCTCATTTTTCATTCTCTGACGGACAAAGACGGACGAAGTTCTCGCCAGGCCGGCGTTATCCCATTCGCCGCGGTGCGCCACTCAGCGCGCGAACCGCTGAGTGGATACGAACGTCGAAGCCCCGGACAAACGGCTGGGTCTGCGCCGCGGTGCACATGCCGGGCATACGCACCGTTAGCGTTCGGGCCTGATGAGCGCGAAATGCCTTTTACGAGGGCAGCCAAAAAAAGCCGAGGGTTTGAACGCGTGCACGGGAACTGACGGGGCCGGGATCACGTCATTCAACATCAGATGGGACGGTTGCCCTTGAGTATCACTCTTCGTTGGTCTTTCGTGAGACTCTTTCTCACCCATTCAAGGGTTCAACGGACCGCACCGTTAATGATCTCATGGGTCAGAGCAAGACAGCCATTACCTCGACGGCGGCAGACATAATCGCCAACATGGCTGAAGTGGCCGAGTTTCAACTGGCGGAGGCTTCCCCTCCAGGTCGTGCTAGCCGCCTGTCAAGATCTGCAGAGGCTGTGAACGGGATTGGGGACCGCCGTCCATTCCAGTTCAATTAGCGATGAACGGCCTCTTCGGCCTCGCTAGCGTCAGTTCCGGGCGAGCAAGTTGCGAATAGTCCCCGAGAATGCGGCCCGATTTCACGGGCTGGCGGCTACTGCGTGTTGGAACCCGGACAACTTCCTCTTGAAGTGGGCCGGGACCCCATTATGCCCGGACTGGCTGTGCAGGAAGGTGAGGGTTTATCTGGCGGCCGCTGGTATCGAGAAGAGGGGCAGCCTCCACCTCCTGGGGCCACAGTGTGGCCACACTGATGCTCGAAGGGGGCGCCGACATCCGCTACATCGCGCACTGGCAATGAGATCACTGCATTGCATTGCCTTGCCTCTCCATTCACGTCGACGGTATGGGCTGCTTGCGGAGCGTGGCTACCGTCACGTGCGGCCAGCTCAGTCCATTGAAATTTAGAAGGACTGTCTGGCTGTACTGGAGTTGATCAAACTCCGGAGATCCTTGGACGCTTTCCAACCACAATGTCGACGCAACGAGGGCCGCCGTCGCGTTGGGCCCCCCAGAGCCACCGACGAGGAATGCGGTGTTGTCGGTGCCGCCACCTTCGACCGGAAGGTCGGACGTCGACACCTGGAGTGTGATGGTCGAGATTATGTCGGAACCCTGTAGTGCCTCGGTCAGGAGGCTGTTGGGATTATCCACCATCGACTGGGACATGCCCATCAAGCCTTGCCCGCTTGTCCGAAACGGCGTGTTGGTAGCGAGGTTCTGCTCAGGAAACGGGGCAGTGCCACCGGTACCCCCGATGCTGAACGGATCGATGTTAATAGCCGGAATAACAGGAGGTCCGCTAGCTTCGCTGGCGACCCCTTGGGCGAGAACCGTGGTCCCATGCGGGATCGACGCAAGCCGCGCAATGGAGGCTGACACCGCGGGGTTTGTGGTAGCAGGGATGTTCACCCAGATTCCAGGCTCGATGTGCAAGCCGTTACCAGGGGCTGGAAAGTTCGCATCGCCAACCTGCTGCAGGTAACGCACACCGGCCATCTGGATGTCGGGCTGAAGCAGCCCACGGTTTGGGATGCAGCCCGGGATCACCTCGAACTCAAGTGTTTCGTCTGTCAGGTTGAGTTCGAGAAAGCGGTCTTGACCGGTGCTGAGCAGATTCGGCCGCCATATCGCGTTGAATCCTCTGCCCCGCCATGTGCCTTGTAACCCTGCAAGAAGTCCAAGGTCGCACGTGGGAGGGGGCGGCGGAGGTGGCGTTGGTGGAACTGGCGGCGGGGACGGGTTGGGGTTGTATGAGAAGTTTGAGGCGAGGTCCACGGCTTGAGATTAAACGCTCGCAGCGGTCCAAGTGGCCTTCGTGCAAGCTCGCTCTCACTGTCTGACTTGGTATCACCAAAGTGTGACCGCGAAGGGCGTTTTCATGATACTCAGACCAGGCGGCCAGCTCGTCTACAAGGTCGTTTGCCGCCTTGACGGAACACGGGCGGATCTCTAGAACTCTGTGTCAGGCTCGGCTAAATGGCAATCCGGTCAAGGTGTGGCCAATTCGCCGCTTGATGAGGAGATGAGAACTGCGCAACCGAATGAAATGCCTTTGGACGTCCGGGAGGGTTCGTTGCGCCGGGACGCAGATGTGCCCACTTCTCGGCAACCGCCACAAGAAGGGAGATAAGTACGAGCAATTGATCGAGTGAATCATCGATCAGTACGTAGTTGGCGTTCCGTATAAGTAATCCGTACTTGTCTGCGGGTTCCCATTCAAGGTCGAGTAAGCATTCCTCGAGAGCGTCCCAATTGCGTCCAAAGTACGACGGAAAGGATATTTGAAGCGCGAATTCGGTAAATAAATCATCAATCCCTCTCATTCGTACGCCAGATAATGAAAAAACGCGGACGCCTTTATGCCATAACGAAGATTCAAGCAATTTAAGTTGATCGGGTCGGGCATCTACACGACGACTCGTTCTGGTCCTCGATTGACCCCTCTTCGTAAGGGATGAACGTCGTATTTCTCATACGTGATGTGGTTGCCCGCAACGTCTGTCTTAGGCAGGTGGCCTGGTCCACGATTTTCACAAGGTCTCCTCCTCGGAATCCACGTGGAGCGCGTGCGTAGCGACGGGCATATTGAGCGACGCGTCTCGCGTAATCTGGGACTAATTGCTCTTCAAGGTCGCGTGTAATCTGTGCGCTACGAGCGTCCCCCTCGCGTTCAAGTCCCTCAAGAGCGTTGAGACCAAAGTCGAACTCCGCTTCCGCTTCATCGGGTTGCTCCTCCCCCGATGAGATCTTCGAGCTTGGTCGCCCAGTTCCCCAAACCCACCTCGGCTGGCTTTGCCTCAATCACCTGCGCATCGCCGTAGTAGTCGCGACTCACCACGGCCAGCCCTTCGGACCGAAAGTAATGAATTCGGACGGCTCAGCTGCCACGCCAGCTCGCACCCTTTCGACGTCGCTGCGTGGCAACTCGAAGAAGCGCCCGCCCATGGTCAATCGCATTATGGGCTCGTCCTGCACTTGTCCTCCTGCTCGCCGCCACCTCAGCCTCGTGTGCAAGCGAGCACAGCCTCGGCGAGGCGCTCTGGATCTTCCTCCCACCATGCTTCCAGACCCCGCAAAGCCGGAATCAAGTACGGATCTCCTAACGTTTTTGCAGCATCCACGGTGCTTGTCGCAACTGAGTAACCGGAGAGTTCCTCATTTACACGTTCAACGGTTCCATGTAACCGTCGTAATGCCATCCCAAGCAGCGCCTCCCCACGAATACGCGGATTGCGATCACCTGAACGCTCGACAAGCGTTCTTTGCACTATTGGCCTCACGACAGGCGCTCGTAACTCCGCGTCCGAGTAATAGAGTTGGCTTGCAAGCCCAAATGTTGCCCATTCGCGTACTTCATCCTCGTGGTCTTGCGATAGATCTCGCAAGACCCCCACGATCTCCAACGCGTTATGTGGCATTGCTAAGAAGGGGACGTTTGCCGCGACAGCCCGCCGCACCTGCGACGCGAAGTGATCGGCGAATGAGACCAGGGTTTCGAGAGCTTCCGGAGACCGGCGACTGCCTAGAGCATTGATGAGGCATGCCAAGACTTCGGGCTCATTTTCCTTCGAAGTGAGTTCTTTAAGCAAAGACACGGACTCGTCAACGAGTGCATAGTCCTCTGGCAAGCCAAGATCGCCAAGAAGCCCGGCGCTTACTTTCCTCCAGGCCGCATCGCCGCTAAGTCCAAGTTTTGCTGCGGCCTCAAGTACAACCTCTGGAGAGAAATCTTTTGCAAGTTCGAATATGGCGTCGTCTCCTGCCTTGAGACCACGCCTCTCCATGGCCTCAAGGAACGGATTTTCAATCAATCACCCCACTCCTCATCAATCTAGAAACCAAAGGCACAAAGAGCGACAAATGGTCCACAGGCGGGAGCCAAAGCCTTACCCAGCCACCAAATTAGAACACCGGTTCCAACGCCCCGAACGACGGCCCGCCCGAAGTTGCTTTGGCGTTTCTGAATATTTCTCTCTTTTGCCACTTTCTCGTTGAATTTCTCCTTCTGCTTGGCAGAGTTCCATATCCTTCGCTGCGCGGGTGTCAACTTCTTGCCGCTTTTGAACGTCTTTCCGTTCGAGCTCTCGTTCAATATCTCTTCTTCTGGCTGAGACAGCCGCTTGGGTTGTTCGATTTGACCACTAAGGTCGACGTTGTTGATCGGATCCTGGCTGGCATAATCGTACGCATTAGCTGATCCGCCAGGAACAGGGTCGACCTCGAGGAACCTCCCAATGTTAGGTGAATAGAGGCGGACTCCCATTCTGACCATACCGAGAAGTCCGCCGGTCGCAAAACGTTCTTTTGCGCCTAGGTAGTCGAGAGATGATGCTGTGCTCTCCCCCACTCCCCATACGTCCGTGGTTGGGGAAGGAGCGAACGCAGCTGCCACGGACGTTGTGCCCAAGATGTCGCCTTGTGCGTTCAACGCGGTATACGCCGGCACACCTCCAGTGTCGATCACAGTCAGGTCGCCGTTGTCCTCGATGTAACTGACCATCGTGGTAGAGGACGGAGTACTCGTCGGCCACGATGCCACTGGCGAATCGCCAGAATCTGGATATGCGTAGGTGATATCGGACACGGTTGCGTGGGTCGAATCGTTCGTCACCACTTCGCGAAGCACGCGTCCGGATGCCGAGAGCGTGTCCTTCGTTGTATTGCTTCCGTCGTCGATGGAGGTGGCGTGGTCGTTTCCGTCATATGTAATACTCTCGGCTGTTACGCCAGATCCGGCAACTGGCGTCGCCGATGTCAGCTCACCATGGGAGTTGTACATATAGGAACTTGCGTACGGCGACTTCGTCAGCCGGTCTGCGCCGTCGTAGGTGTACGTGCCGTTACAACTCGTGCCCGTCGAGCATCGATTGGTGTCTGAATCGTAGGAGTAATTTGTCGTGAGCGCGTTGTCGGTTACCGCGGTCAACCTCCCGGCCATGTCGTACGCGTAGGACTGCGAGTCACCAGTCGAGGTCATCGTTGCAATGCGCTGGCCGGGAGTGTACGTGTAGCTCGGAGACGACCTCGTTGACAGGTCGACGCCGTTCAACCGATTCAAGATGGCAGAGACGAGCCCGTAGTTCGGGTCGTACTGGGTAGTGGTCACAACTCCGTTCGGTCTCGTGGCGGTGGAGAGCCTGCCGAAGGAGTCGTAGGTGTAATTCATAGTGACCGACGGCGATGATGCCGTCTCGGTCATGGAGCTCTCCTGGTCGAAATTGTTGTAGGAGTAGGACTCGGAAAAAGTCTTGATGCTCGGGACAGAAGTGGCGACCGAGCTGATCCGCCCTACCTGGTCGAAAGCGGTAGTGGTCACGGTCCCAGACTCGTCTGTGTAGGAAACGATCCTTCCCAACAGATCGACCTTCTCGGTCGTGGTGCGCAGTGTCCCTGAGGAGTCGGTGTAGCTAGTGGCGATCGTCCCCGGAGTCGCGTAGCTCGTGTTGGTCGCCACCCCGGCCGCGTTGGTCGTTTGGATCACCCGTCCGCGGTTGTCGTAGGAGGTGCACGACCAGTTGGCGTCTCCCTGGACTTCCTCTCCGGCTTCGCGCCCTCGCGAGTCGTAGACGTAGAGGTGGACGACCTGGCTGCCTGTGGCCGGCTTCGGGTCGACCTCGGATTTCTTGAGTCCTGCTTGTATCACCCCGCCCCCCACTCCGCAGACGCTCGCCTGAGGCGAATCGCTGCCTCCGTAGTAGGAGTACATAGTCGACTGGGAGCTCGAGGCCCCGGCCTGGTAGTGGCGAGAGACCTGAGTGGCGCTGAGCGCGCTCTTGTAGAAGGCGACCTCCGAGATCAGCCCGCTGAACGGATGCGGAGCGACGGTGTTGCCCGCAGTTCCCCCAGGCCACCCGTAGTCGTATCCGTTTCCGATCGTCGGGATGTTCAGGTTGGCGGTATTGATCGTGCCCGAGAGGGTTCCGACGGCGTTGCCGTCGAGATAGAGAGTCTGGGAAGTCCCGGAAGCAGACAGCACTGCGTGGTGCCAGTTGCCATCGGTCACAGTTCCCGTCGACGTGATCACACTCCCCGACGACCCCTGCCACAGCTCGCCGCGAAGCTTTCCATCGGTTCCGACGTATAGAAGGGGGTCGTAGGCGGCACCCGAGCCGTTCGGATAGGCGACCGTGCTAGCCCCAACGACGACGCCCTGGGAGACGGTCTTGAACCACGCTTCGACCGACTCGGTCGAAGTCTGCTGAATGAGACCGGTTGGGAGGGTGACCTGGCCACTAGAGCCCCCGAAACTTATTGCGCTGGAGGCATCTGTCGGCACCGGGACGGTCCCGCTGCCCGGGAGACCTCCTTGGATGACCGTGAATCCGGAGGAGGAGTAGGTCCCAGCTCCGGCGTAGCCGGCCGAGTCGCCTGCAATGGTCGTTCCGGTTGGCGCGTTAGGTTCGCAGAGTCGCCACCAGCCATAGGGAGAGTCCGCAGAGACCACAGAGGCGTAGGCCGACGGTCCTGCAGGAAGAGTTTGTGCGAGCTCGCGCAGATACCCGCACCCCGGTGCCTCGTACGTCGTCTTGGTGGTGAGGTTTAGCCCCGAAGGATCTTGTGTCGCGGCGGTGGATAGCGAGTTCTGGGGGAGCGCGTAGGTCGTCGTCGTCTTGTGCCCGTCGGGGTCGACGCTCGACGTCGAGAGCCCGTAGCGAGAGGCGAGATCTGCCCCGGGGATGGCTGTGAGCGATCCTCCGGGCGGGGTCCAATCGAGGTAGAGATGCGAGGTTCCGCCTCCCTGCCAGTAGCTGATGCGTATTCGGTGATAGCTGTTCGCCACGTTGTTCGTGATGGTGGCTGTGACCGGCGAGTATGTGCCGGTGTAGATCCAGCCGTCGGACACCAAAGTGTCGTCCACGTAGATGCGAACCCCGTCGTCGGCGAGGCCCTGGAAAGAATACGTCCCCGTCTGGGGGAGCTGGATCGTGCCGGTGTACTCAGCGGACCAGTTGCTCCCCGAAGTAAGTCCCGAGACAGGGACGTTTCCGTTCCAGTTGGCGTCGACCGCTCCGGTCGGGTCTCCTGCCCCCGTCGCATGGACCATCGGTGTCCCGGCGGCGTTTGTGTTGTTGCAGGGCTGCGTCGAGGGAGGAACGTTGCAGTAATAGACAGCAGCGAGCCCAGAGATGTTCTCGTCGTAGCTCGTCGTCGAGTGAGGCGTCTGCGCTGCGGTGCAGCTTCCGTTCGGTACGAGGCCTGTGAAGCAGGACGACGGCCCCGGGCCGTAGGTGTCGGTTGCGAGATGGGGAGGGGTGGCCCCCCACTGGTTCGCTGCTCCGTCTTGTCCGTGGTCGTAGATAGTCGTCGTCTCGAGGTTTGTCGGGTCGATCACTGAGGTCTGTCCGTCGTAGCTGTCCCATGTGTAGCTGGTGGTCAGCCCTGCGGCGTCCGTGTCGGACGCGACCCTCCCGCCCGCATCTGAGACCACCTGGCGGAGGTATCCGTTCGCTCCTGTGAAGCCGGACGCATTCACCTGGGTCTCGGGCATTCCCTGGCCGTTTGTTGTATATGTGTAGGAGTGCTCGGGCTGTGCCTGTCCTGATTGGGGCGCGGGTTGTGTGACGCTTTGGACGCGGTTCGAAGAGTCGTAGGCGACGGTCGTCAGCACCGTCGAGTCGTTCGTACGGATGCCGGCGTTCACCTCGTCTGCTGCCAATGGGCTCCTGATGGTGGTAAGCCTCCCGGAGGAGTCGTATGCGAAGTCGGTGAGCTCAGTGTTGGTGTTTCCGTTCCCGGCCCAGTTCTCGACGCGCACCAACTCCCCAGATGGGTTGTAGTAGAGGTTCGACGAGGTCCCGTCCCAGAACTGGATGAGGCACAAAGATCCGGTCGGCGGATAGTTGAACCCGGTGGGCACCGCGCAGTCGGGGTTCGGATGTTGGCTGGGGTCGGTGGCGTACGTAAAGGTGACCTGGCGCCCGGAGACCGGATCCGCGATTGAGGCGAGTCGACTGTTCGACCCGCTCAAGTTGTAAACGGGCGCGGCAGGCTTAACGTCGTCCTGGCCAGAGGTCGCAGAGGTGAGCTCACCCTGCTGGTTGAACACATAAGTGACACCGTCTTCACCCTGGACGGTGATGTTGCCATTTCCGTCGGTCGACACGGTGGCGTCTCCGTCGACCGTCGGCTTCCAGTCGGCTAGGGATCCAAGTCCCCCGGAGTTGATGTACTCGTCGGTCGAGCCGTCAGGGCCTACGAGGACGAGGTCGCTCGAGTTGACCTCTGCTCGAACGTAGGAGAGCGTCTGGCCGTCGTCACCTGAGAACGACCACCCCTGGGGCATGGTCTGTGGTACCGGCGACAACCACGAAGAAGGAATTTCTTCGTTGAGAGGGCCCGCCACCCACAGGTCGATGAGACCACCACCGGTGTCGTTGTAATAGTCGATCGTGACGGGCTGGGTGAGCGACTGTCCGACGTTCGAAAACGCTGGCGACCCGCTGAACTGGTTCGGGTACTGGGTGACACCGTCACTCCAGCGGTTCAGCACCTCCGTGTTTCCGTACCAAATTTGTACTCCGTCGTCTGACTCGGCTCCGATGTACCAGTTGGTCTGAGCGTATGGAAGAGTGAGGTAACCCTTCCATTGCACGCAGTATCCGGTCGAGCTGATCGGCGGAGCCGGCGAGGACCCGTTCGCCCAATTGAAGTTCACGACCGGGTCCTGGCGGACAACCTCGAGCGTCCCAGATTGGCTCGGAGAAAAGGGTGTCATGTTCGGAGAAGGCATCGGCGAACAGGCGTTGTAGTAAGAGCCGGTGAGCCCATACGCGGGAGGTGACTGGGAGTTGTACGTGAAGGTGGACTCGATGTTGCCACCCACACTGTTCATCGCCGGCGTGGAGGTCTGATACGCCAGGTTCCCGGTGGCCAGGTTCACCGTGACCGGATCGACCTGGTCGGTCGGGCTCGTCGGGTCAGTGCCGAGGCGAAGGTTTATCTTTAGCGTCCAGCTCGGAGAAACCGACAACAAGGTTCCGTCGCCTGCGTAGACGCACCACGTGTAGGTGACACCGTCCATCAGGGATCCCGTTGGCGCGGTCCACGTTGGATTCGAGAGCCATCCCGAGTCGACGACGGCCCCCGAGAAGCTGCAGCTAGTGCCGTTCGAGACCTGGAACCAGTAGCTCACGCTGTCGCCGTCGCCGTCGCTCGATGTGCTCGAGGTGAACGTCGGAGTGCTCGTCGTTAGCGTGGAGGCATTCGCCGGGCTCTGTAACACCGGTTGGCTCGGAGGCGTGTTCCAGGTGACCAATAGCTGTGGCGCGACTCCACCTAGGAGGTTCGTCTCTTCGACGGCCATCGGATAGACGAGCGCGTTCGCACCGGCGGTGTCCAAGGAGATGCCGTAGTTCGAAGACGGGTTGCTCACCCAGCTCTGGGCCCAGGAAGTGATCGAGGCAGACGAAATCTGTCCCGTGGTCGCCGAAACAGCGACGTTCTGTGAGTAGTGGTTTGGCTTCGTGTTCCAAGTAATGGAAGAGGCGGTCCAGGACTGGCCCACCTGCCAGAGGTCGAAGGTTGCCCCCGCAGAAGAAGACAGGTGGATGAAGTTCGACCACACCGCTTGTGAGACCACGGCATTTGTTGGGATCGAAGAGGTATCGAAGTGCTGGTAGGAGTAGCACTGGGCGCTCGAGTAGGTGATATATCCGGCGCAGTCGACGTACTCCGAACCGTCCCACTGATTCGCCCCGCTGTAGTTCGTCGTCGGATATTGAGAGTCAGCGAAGGCGTCGTAGGTAGTAGTTGTGCCATAAACGAGAAGCGAAGGGTCTATGTAGACGGGGCCCTCGCGTGCGGGGTCGTTCAGCCACGAAGATGAGATAGAGACGACGATCGATGGGTTTCCCTGCCCGCCCTTCAACGACAGTGTGACCGGAGTCTGCGAGGGTCCTAGACCGCGACCGGGGGCGCCGTAGGAGTCGAAGGCCACCCCGGCCGGCATGTAGGCGAGCTCGTAGCCGTTCGGGTCGACGAAGCCGACAGAACCGTCTGGCTCGACCTGCGGGCTCACTCCCGAGAGCGAAAGCGGCAACGAGTAGCTGGCGCTTTGGTGCTTCGAGTCGTGCAGGACGAACTGGGCTTCGATGCCGTCTGTGCGCAAGATGTCTTGCACGTCCATGTTCGGCTCGACGTTCTGGTAGGTGACCTTCGAACCTTTCTGGTGACCGGGCACCCCCGAACTCGCACCGTCGAGGTCGAAGCCAACCGACCACGTGCCGTTCGAGAGCTGTGCGAGATGTCCGTTTCCGGTGCTCGACGGCGCGGTCGGCTGGGGCGGAGGCCCGTGGTTTCCTCCGCCTTGTGAGGACGAAGGAGGAGGGTCAGCTGACTTCTGCGAGGAGGTCTCTATCGTCTGGCCCGTAGGGGTCGCAGACGAGGGCGCCGGGGAGACGGCGGAGTCGGTGTGAATGGATCCCGGAGCCGGGGGGCCGTATTGCGCCGTTGTCGACCGGGTCGGAGCGGGCGGGGGCATCGCGACCATCGTGTAGCTGCCGTCTCGTCCTCTTCTGACCTTGGTGGAGATCGGCTCCCACTTGCCATTCGGGGCCTGGTAGTTGATGGGGGCCGCTGCGATCTGGGAGGTGTAATAGCCGTCTGGGTCGCGATAGATGTTTGCGGTCGCGGTCCTGAATGCGAGCTTCGCTCTCTTTGGGACCGCTGCCGTAGGGGGGACATACGGCAGATGACGTCTGGGTTGGTCAGGGC
This sequence comes from uncultured Acidimicrobiaceae bacterium, assembly GCA_963737015.1. Classification (GTDB taxonomy): domain Bacteria; phylum Actinomycetota; class Acidimicrobiia; order Acidimicrobiales; family UBA8190; genus CAVTQZ01. Next base: position 1,764,966 of record CAVTQZ010000001.1, read on the forward strand.
GCGGAGGTGGATTGTCGAACTTGGACCGAGCGACTGCGGCGTGTCTCGGGGCAAGAGGTGCGGAGTGAAGAGGTGGTGGCCCCGACGGTTTCTTTGAAGCGTTGAACCCGCCTGTCGCTGCGTAAAGGGATGTTGACACAACGAGCGCTGCCGTTGCGGCCGAAAGTGCCTTCAATCGGAGAGAGATGTGCCTCACAGGGAAGGCCTTACGATGCACCGCCTTCGCGAAGGACGTTCGTTCAAGTCGTAGCGACTGCGCGCAGACCGAACCTTCGCACCAGTCGGCCGATTGAATCTTTGGAACCGGGGAGGTGCCCGTCGCGACGAAGTTGGCGCGTCTGAGTTTGTGCCCCTTGGCATAGGAATCCGAGAGCGCCGAACTACCGATGCCGCCACGGCCATCCGCCTTCCGCCTATTGCGGATGCTAGGCACCTGTTGGTCGGAGCGCTAGGGCCTTTTCCGTCCCGATCCGATTTGTTCACGCCCATTCCACGTCTGACGAGGGCGGAGATTTCATCTACGCTCTGACAACTCCGTAGCGTCGCCTTCCGAAGCCGCGAGCTGTGAGAAATTCCAGGGGACACGTGGGGAGAAGCCGGCAACTTGGCAGAAGATTTGCTGTCGCTTTCGACCGATCCAGGTACCGGCGTGTCCCCTGAGCGGTTGCCTTCGAGGCCCGAAGAAGGAGGGCACCGCCGTCGTACCGATCTCGTCTCCCGTCACGACCCTCGTTTGGGGTTGTTCCAGGCGGAACGTGCGCTCCGGGATCTCCTTTGCCTCGCGCAATCCCAGGTACAGGTACTCGTCGGCCGCGTTCAGATCGGTGAACAGCGCGCGCTTTAATTGTGGGCGGCCCTTGTCAGTGGTTGCCCTGGTTGCCGTACCCGGACTGATCACAGCAGGGGCCGTCCGATCCCGGGTGCGCGACACGTGTTCCATGAATCCGCCCGGCAGTGTTCTCGCTTGGAAGCGATCGTGCCGGGGAAGCCAACTTCTGTGTGGAGACGAGAACTCAGCAGTATTAAAGTTCAAGTGCACAGAGCGTTCATAAGCGGCGTCACAAATGAAGTATAAAAACCTCCGAGGAGGTATCGCTCCCGTTGTCCTCCATCAAATTCTAAAACCAATGCCGACAACATTGGAGGTCTCTCCGAAATTTCCTGGGCATCCCACTGCACTACTCGCACTGATGTCTTGGGGATGCGCCACATCTGTTCGACCGCTCTAGGTTCTCTCAGGAGGCCGCCTCTTATTCGTAGTAGCACGATCTCCTCATCGTCCAAAATTAGGAGACGCTTTGCGAAACCAAAGGCGAGCACCCTCAGATTGTCATACCTTAAGCAAACGCAAGGTAGAGCGCGCGATGATATTGGATCGCCGAGGCCTTGAGCTATACCTATCAGGTCAACAGCGGTCACTCTTCCCCGAGCGAGCCGAATGGTCCAAATACGGTCGAGCCATCGCATTAAGAACAGATGAGCACTCCTCCCGCGTTGCAGTATCCGTTGTAGACGAAACCCACCGCGAATGGGTACAACTCGGGCTGGACAGTGGCGGTGGCAACAGTACCAAGGAGGAGCCCAAAGCCCGTCTCGAACGCTCCCCCAATACATCCCCAAAAGCTGCACTCTCCGGTGGGGTCTGTCTTGTTGACTGGATTGTCTTCGGTGTAGGTGTAGCGGTCTAACGATTGAGGGCCAACGATGGCCCCAGCGAACGGATCCTGTTGTGTCCAGCGTCCAGTAGCCGGATCGTAGTACCGCGTCCCGAATTTAGTGAGCCCGGTGGTCGAGTCGAAGTAGCCGCCCACGTATTGGAAGGGATCGGTAATAGATCCGGTCGCTGTCGTCTCCCCTCCATACGGGTCATAGGCGAAGCGATCCGATACGGTGCCGGAGCCGTTTATGACCGCTACTACCGATCCGAGGGAGTCGTGGAGGAAGTAGTAGTGAGAGCCCGCCACCACTTCGCCGAGGAGATTTCCGGAGTTGTCCCGAATGTAATACGTGGACGTCCCGCTCGTGGTGGACCGATCGACCCCGAACGCACCCGAAACGAGGGTGGTCGAACCGTCAGCCGTGCGCTCCAACGAGCCGACATCGGCATACGCCATGGACTGCGCCGAGCCGCCCGATGGAGTGATGGAGCTCGTCTGGTTCTTCGTGTTGTAGGAGAGATTCGACAGCTGTGGACTCGATGTCTCGTTGCCGTCGGCGTCGTACCCGTAGGAACCCGCCGGTCCTGAAGTGAGCTCGTTCGCTGCGTTGTAGGTAAATGTCGGCGAGTTGCAGTTGCTGGCGTTGGCACAGCGGTTTCCATCTGCGTCATAGGCATATGAGTAACTCGTACCCGACCCTGCCGTGATAGTGGCGGCCGTCAGACGATCGAACGCGTCGTAGGAGTAGCTGTATGTGTTCGACGCGAGGGGATCCGATTCCGCCCTCGTCTGGGCCAAGGACGTGTCGGAGGTGGACTTGTTGTAGGTGTAGCTGAAGCTGCTCTCTACCGTAGACGAGGAGTTCTCGCCCACAACCGAAGTGATGAGCCCGGAGGGGAGATATCCCACGGTCTCCGTTGCACCTCCCGGCAACGTGGTTCCGGTGCGCCGGTTGTCGTTGTCGTAGGAGAAGGTCGTGCAGAGGCTGACTGTACCGGTGCAGCTGCCACCGGGCTCGGCCATAGAGGTGAGCCTGTTCGCCGCGTCGTAGCCGTAGTTGGTGGTCCCGTTCGCATCACAGGACGTGAGAATGTTCGAAGCCGCGTCGTAAGTGTAGGTGATTCCGGCAGGGGACGAGCCGCTGCAGGCGTCTGCACCCGAGGGCGTGCCCTTGTCGGTCAGGCGGTTCAGCACGTCGTACGCGAAGGTGGTGGTGCCGGTGTTGTCCACGCGCTGGGTGAGGTTCCCGTCCGCGTCGTAGGTGTACTGGATGCAGTTGCCCGTGGACGGCGAGCAGGTCGTCGCTCCGCCGAAGAGGATCTGGGTGATCCTGTTCAGCTTGTCGAGGGTATAGGAGGTCTTCTGACTCTTGCCATCGGTTACAGATTGAATCTCACCGCCGTTCCACGTGATCGTGGTCGCTCCGAGCGGCGAGGGTGGAGTGATGCTCGTCAAATTGTGGCTGCCCCCGTAGCTGTAGGAGGTCTTGTTCCCCTTGGCATCTGTCGAGGAGCACATCTGTCCCGCAAGGCCTCCGCAGGTTGTGGATCCATCTCCCTGGTAAGCAGAGACCGTGTGATTGGACCCGGTCTGCCCGTCGCAGTTGTGGCTCGAGTTCGCGCTCAAGCCGCCATACGTGTCGGTGAGGTTGCCGGACGTGTCGTAGAGGTACGAATCGCAGTTCCCCTGCGGGTCCGACATCGAAGAGGCCAGATACTGGTAGCCGGCCGGCCCCGCGGGTGTTGCGAAAGAACCGTATGCGGACGCGGAGGTCTGTCCTCCGGCAGAAGCCGGCGCCTGTATCTGGTCCAGGTCGTTGCTCGTGTTGTACGACAAGGTGTAGACGGACGACAGCGCGTCGGTGAGGGTCGCCGGGTTGTTGTCGGCCGTGTAGGTGCTCGACTGCACATGCCCTAGGGGGTCTGTCACCTTCAAGGCCTCGTCGAAGTAGCTGAGGACGTAGGTGGTGCTGTTGTTGTTGGGGTCGGTCACCACCGTGTCTTCGAAGCTGCCGGAGACCGTCTGGTCCCTGTCTTGTTGCTGATAGGTCCAGATGGCGGCCAAGGAAGTTCCCGAGCCCAGAGTGACCGAGTTGACCGATCCTATGTCGTCGCCAGAGTTGAACGTCATTGCGACGACGTGCCCGTCTGGGTCGGTGATCTGGATCAGCTCGTCCTGCGAGTCGTACTTGTACGAGGTGACCTTCCCATTTGCATCGGTGTAGCTCGTGAGCATGCCGCTCGTGTAGCCGTACTGGTAGGTCCGGCTGAAGGCATCCGTGATCTTGGTGAGCTGGCCAGAGGTGTACGTAAACGTGGTCACCCTGCCCTCGGTGTCAGTGATGGTGTGGGTCGTGCCGTCTGTGTTGTAGCTGATCGTCGTGGAGTTCCCGTTTCGGTCCGTGTCCGATGTCTCTTGGCCCGAAGTGTTGAAGGTGAGTTTCTCCTGCGTGCTATGGAAGGTGAGGGTGAGGATCCCGGTCGTCTGCTTGCACAGATCCGCGTCGACCCCCGGGGGTGCCGTATAAGCGACCGTACCGGTTCCGTTACAGGTGTTCGAGGTCTTGGCGAAGTACTGCTGGTCGCCTTGCGAGAGGCCGAAGACGACCTCGCCGCCATTCTGGAGCGCGGATGTGAACACGTCGGCACCGATATTGAAGGTCCAGTCCGGTCCGAGGGTGAAGGTCCCGCCCTCCCGGAGGTTGTAGGAGCGGCTGATCACCAGGTTGTGGCTGGCGGAGTTGTAAGAGAGGTCGGTTGCGTCCACGATCAGGTCCCGACTCGACCTGTTGACGGAGACACTCGATCGGTCGTCGATACTCTTCGTGTCCAGGCTGTAGCCCTTTCGCTCTCCCACACCCACATAGTCGATGACATTCGCATCGCCGTAGTCCATGCTCGCTGTGGCCCCCCCGTAGAGGAACATCTGGCCGTTCGCACCGCTTGGCTGCTGGACCATGTTTGGCCATTGTCGGGGCCCACCCGACATGTATGCCGCGCCCTGCTCCCAGTTGGTGCCGTCGAATGCCCACTCATCTCCGTAGTCGACCCCGGTGCCGTTGGAGAACCCCCCGTATAGCAACATGACAGACAGTGTTGGATCCCAGGCAAAACCCACGTTTTGCCGAGCAGGAGGTGGGTTCGATGGCGAGAGCTGTGTCCAGTTAGTCCCGTTGAAGCTCCACGTGTCGTTGTCGTCATTGCCCGAGCCCGCGGGCAGGCCGCCGAAGAGGACCATCTGCGAGATCCCCGGGTCCCACGCCATCGCCTGGCCGTCCCTAGCACCTGGGGAGTTCGAAGGGGCGAGCTGAACCCAGTTGGTGCCGTCGAAGGTCCAGGTGTCGTCGAAGACCTGGTTCACGTTTCCGTTCACAAGCTGGACGCCGCCGAAGAGGACGATCTTTCCGAGTGTCGGGTCGTAGTCCATGCTCGCCGACTCGCGTGCGGGCGGCGACGGGGAGGACGTGACCTGCGCCCAGTTGCTGCCGTCCCAGGTCCACGTGTCGCCGAGGCTGTTGGCGCCCGACCCGTCGCCGCCGAAGTAGACGGCCTTTCCGATGGCCGGGTCAAAGGCCATCTCGCCGCTGTCTCGACAACACGTCGGAGACGTTGTCGGAGACATCTTGGTCCAGCTCAAACCGTTCCAGGTCCAGGTGTCATTCGGGTCGAAGTTGTTGATGCCGCTTGTGCCTCCGAAGAGCACGTCGACGTTGTGAGTCGAGTCGTAGACCATCGACGTCCACCCGCGTGGTCCGGGACCTGTGGTTGTGGAGGCGGAGGCGAAGGCCACGCTCGGCGCAGCAAAGGTGCCCCCGGCGGGAGGAAGGGAGATATCCGGCGAGAACCCAAGTCCTGGCAAAGAAAGGGGCGCGGCTAACGCTGTCGAAGAAGGCGTTGCCCCAGAAAGAGAGGACGCTGGCCCTCTCGGAGGCGCCACGGTTATGGCGGCACGCGCTGGCGAGTCCATCGCTATGAGGTTGCGCTTTGATCTCGGGGTCTGGCCCACTGTTACCGATCCGTACGTGGAATCGGGCGCGCCGTACGGCCATGAGGGCCCATGGGCGTCGGGATTCAGTGGACGCGCGACGCTCCCCAGGCTCTGTGCCGGCGAACCCGCAGCCGATGCCGGGCTTGCCGGGAGCACTGCTATCCCGATTGTGGCCGTCGAAGCAACGATCATGACCGACAGCGCCGTCATGAAGAATGTGCGCGCTGGCGCGCGACGGGAAACCCGCTTGTACATGTTGCCCCCCGAATTGACGAAGCAGGACCCTTACCGGTCCACGCGAGACCGACAGGTGTCGTCTCCTGTCGTCACGGATTCCCCGCAATTCGCGACGGCAATTCGCAACTATCCGCCTGTGCGAAAAGGTTGTCAAGAGAATTTTCTGCTACATGTACAAAGTTGTCATCGGCCCAAACCGACTGCCCGTTCACGTGCCATCGAACGCGAGCGACGTCGATCCCTTCGAAGACCTCCGGTGTCTTTTTGTGTCCATGGCGACAGCGCGCGCCTGACTTCGGCAAAGTCCCTGGCGCTGTTCACTTCGCCGGCCGTGGCTTGTCGGGCGCGCTCGAGCGCGGATGTTCGCTCGGCAATATCACGATCGATTTGCGCAAGACGCGTGACAGCCTCTGAATTGCCATCCAGCCATCGGTCGCGTTTCTTAAGTTCCTCATCGAGGAATCGAACGTCCGTCTGCAACGACACGAGCCGAGACTCGATGGTCTTTGCATGGCGTTTCACAATCTTTTGATACCGATCAGTCGCCGAACGCGAGACGGCTTCTCTCTCTGCGAGTTGCTCCCTCCAAAAGAGCTGCTGCTCGTCGTCAGGTGCCTCAGCGAGCTTTCGTTTCGCGATCTCGAGATCGAACTCCGCCATCTCGTTGGCGAGGACAGCCTTGGCGACGGGGGTATCGCTCCACCTCCCGCCTCCGCCCTCCAAGTCTGCGAGGTCTTTCTCTTCTGCCTCGACCTGGAGTTTGAGCTCGGCCAGCTGCGTCCTTCTATCGGGAGGCATGGCGCCGACGAGCGCGTTCCGTTGGGCTTCCAAGTGGGCTATTCGCGCCGCCGCAGCCCTGTCGGGAGCGAGGCTCGGAGGCTCGGTCATCGCGCTCTGGCCAGATTCACCGGGCAAGCCGAGAGAGCTCGCCCAACGGGGGCGCCTCGACGCCGACCACTCGCGCCTTAAGTCCTCTGCCGCCTGGGCTTGGTCCTCGGCGACGCAGTAGACGAAGGATGCTTGGCGCGCCCGGCTCATCGCCACGTAGGCGAGCTCTCTGCCCCCTCCGTCCGAGTACAGGTGGGACACCTCTGTCGTCGCGCCCTGCATACGGTGGACCGTCATGGCGTAGGCGTGATCGAGACGATCGGCCCCGATGTCCTTTCCGCCGAGACAGACCCGTCGTCCGTCTCCGGTCGAAAGGACGAGGGCCTTTCCTCTTTCGTCCACGGACACGACCGTCGCCCGCTCGCTCGTCACGAGCCCGGCGTCGTTCATCGGCGCGAGGAACACGACCTTGTCCCCCGAGCGGTAGAGGCGACCGCCCGGAGCGCAGAGCTCTGGTCCCTCGAGAAGGCCAGCCGCTTCCATGAGAGCCCTGGCGCAGGCATTCAGCTCGGCCACGTTCTTTCGCCGCCAGGCCAGAAGCACCGTGTCCTTTCCGTCCAGGGAATCGGCTATCCACGCGTCTACCGCCTGTGACAGCGCTTCTTCTCGCGTCTCGGATATGCGGACGCGGCCCCGCGTCTCGTACCAGCCGACAGCTTTGGAGACATCTCCCGCCCTGAGCTCGGAGAGCGCGCCTCGCTCGTCTTCCTCGTGTTGGCGCACGTTTTCGCGAAGCACGTGCACCGAGCGTCGGTGACGCTCGAAGAGGGCTTCGAAGGCACCTCCCGGCCCCACGGGGCCGAGCTGCAGGTGGTCTCCGACGACGAGCACCTTCGCGCCAGCTTCTTGAGTGGCGCCGAGGAGGCGCAAGAGGGCTCTGTCGTCTGTCATCGAGGCCTCGTCCAGGACCACCACGTGGCGATTCGATAGCTCGAGCTGTCCGTGCTCGATTCGCCAGGTGATGGATGCGAGTGTGCGCGAGAAGCCGATGCAGGCCTCCTCCGACAGGGCCCTCGCTGCCTGGCCCGAGGTCGCCGTCCCGACCACCGCACATCCAGACTTCTCGAAGGCTTCTGCCATGGCTTTTAATGCCGTGGTCTTTCCGGCGCCCGCCACCCCCACGACGATCTCCGCACCGTTGCCCGAAGAGCAGCAGGCGACGATCGCCTGGCGCTGCGAAGGAGTAAGGGGATGGCCGAGTGCTGTCTCAGTTTCTGAGACAGCAAGTTCGACGATTGCCTTCTCCACCCGAGGGGCGCTCGTACGCTTCATCTGGGTCTCGATGCCCGCCGCGATCGCCTCCTCGACCACAAGGGCGTGCGCTGTCGTGTACATCTGCTCCTTGGCCCCGGCGACGCCGATCAGGGGCACCGTCTCAGGGTCAGCGACCACGGCGTTCGCGAGTTGGGCGAGGACCTTCGGCTCCTGGCCGTAGAGGTTCGGGGCGAGTGCCACGACCACGTCCGCGTAGCTGAAGACCTTCCTCTTTCCCAAGGGGCCCTCTCCCGAAAGGAGCTTCATCGTGAGCTGGCGGACCTGGTCGTAGGTGAGTGGCTTGATCCGCCTTCGGTCGTCTCCGGCGACGAGAACGTTCCTTCTGATCTGCGACACGCTGTGTCCCGCCGACTCGATCTCTTCCCGCCAGCGTCGCATGAGGTCTGCTATTGCACTGTGACGTTTGTAGGCCCTCGTCGAGCGCGCAGCGACCCTCCTCGCCCGATAGGAGTCGTAGCCGGCTCTTTGGCACTCGGCATCTATCTCGGCCGCCCGCTTGGAATGGAGCTCCAGGACCTCGTCGGGGATGCCGCAGATGCGGAAGTGTCCGAGTTTTCCGGACGGCCCGGCGTCTGGCTCTATGGCGTATCCGAGCTCGAGCGCCTTTCTCGCCGCCGCCATGCGCCCGAACATGGTTGCCGCATGGAGGTGGTCGCGCCAAAGGGTGGTGTCGGGAGCCTTGAAGCCGCCTCTTTCGTCGAGCATCTCTATGACGTTCGCCACGAGCACGTGGTCGTGCGGAGAAGGATCTCCCGCTCTTGAGGTCGCGTGGCGGCTGTAGGAGTAGACGAGTCCTGTCGTAGGAGTTGGGACAGCCGCTCTTCCTCTCCTGCCGCCGCGCTGTCTCGTCAGGCGGTCCAGGTATCCCATCGTGGCGTCTCTCTCGGCGTCGATGATCGCGTGCATGTCCTCGGACCGTCCGATCACCCCGAGCTCTGCGACCGACTTATGGGCGGCGATGACGATCTCCATGCCCGGCCTACGAGTTGAGACGAGTCGTTCGCCTGTCAGCGGGTCAACAGCCCCGCCCTCCCCGTAGATGGCGGCGTATTGAAATTCCTTTACTGCTCCATCGAGCCCGAGAGAAGCGGCTCCTGATCCTCCCCAGTAAAGCGGTGTCTCGCCCTGCGAGCCGTAGTACTCGAGCGCCCGGCCGGGGTGGTCATCTGAACGACCCATCACTGTCTCGGCGTGATAGCGCACAGACTTTGATCCCATGATGTCCATGAATCCCAAGGGGCACTCCTTGCTAACGGCGCTCCGGAAGGCAACGTAACTACGTTGCAATCGTGTTCGACGAAGTTTGAAGTGTGACGCGACGGTGTAACGGCGTCGGTGTGTGTAAATCGTGGAAGGTTCAGGAGGGAAGGGTCCCCGGCGCCGTGACGAGAAGTAGGACCTTTGACAGAGCTAATTCGGTTCAGGGATTGACCGTCCTGAGCGTCGCGTGATGCGTGGAGGTCGCTTCACTCCAGGATGCGCTCTGCCTAGTGTCTTGCGACCGCATCGACGTTCGCACTGGACTCAAGGTCGTCGAACAGAGTCAGCTGGTTGTCGTCCAGGCCAGCGCGCCGGCGGCGGCGCCGATTCATGCGGTTCGGGGACGACCCAAAGTCGGAACTCGCGGACCGGTCCGCTCCGGAATCGCGGGTGTGCTCATCTGCGATACGGGGGTGCTTGTCGCACAGATCGATACAGATGCTTCCGTCCCGGTCGGTGAGACAGCTTCTACTGTCCCCAATTTCGTTACGGCGAGACGTGTCCCGATTCCCAATACATACCTCACTGTCTTCATTTCCGGTACGGGATCCAGAACCCGCAGGAGGATCCGACACGCGTATGCCGTCGACGAGGGTCACCACGTAGCCGCTTCGCAGACTTCCTTTCTCGTCGCGAACCTGCGACCTTCTAAGAAGCCCCTCGTCGACAAGCGCAGCTACTGCTCGGGCGGCGGTGTTCTTCGTAACTCCGAGGCGCATAGCGAGCTCACGCACCCCGGTGGCCAAGGAAAGCTCCCCGCTCTCGTCGCGCCGGGCCGCGAGGACGATGTCTTCGAAGCAGACCCAGGCGATCGCAGAAACGGCGTGGCGGGTCTCGAACGAGCGCACCCCGATCTCGAGCACCGGCCCGCGGACTTTCGGCCCTGGTGCCTGTGTCACAAGGCTCCGGGCGGTTACGAGGCCTCAGATGCGAGGCGGTCGAGCCAGGCCACGACGTCGCTCTCGCGATAGCGAAGCTCACGTCCGACCCTGATCCCAGGCGGTCCTTCTCCCCTGTACCGCCAGGCGTAGAGGGTGGCCACCGGGCGCTTCAGGTACTCGGCGAGCTCCTCCGCTGTGAACAGCCGCTCCATCCCCACTCCTCCTCAAGCTACGTTCGTGTGTACGACGCACGACCATTCTAGACCTTTTGTGTGAGATTCCCACGTCGCTAAGATGCTGGGCGTGGCAGAGGCCCTCCCGACGATCGACCGGGTGGTCGGAGCGAACCTCAAGCGCATCAGGGAGTCGCTGAACCTCACCCAGGCACAGGCGGCGAGGCGTTTCGCGGAGCAGGGGCTCCTCTTCTGGAATCGTGACACCCAGGCGAGTGTCGAGACCGCCCGGCGCTCGCTCAACCTCGAGGAGGCCTTCATCGTCGTACGCTCGCTCGGGGTGAGCCTGGCAGATCTCCTTTCCGGTGAAGGCGTCGTGTTCATCGAGCCCGACCTCCTGGACGCACGCGGAAAGCCACTTGGAGACGTCCTCCCCCGCGCCCTAAAAGAGGTCAGGGCCCGCCTGGCCGGTGGAAAGGACCTGGAACTAATTCGCTCGCTACCGGACGTCAGGGTGAGACCACTAAGTCGCCGTCAGACAGAACGGTTCCTCGCAAGGGCAGCCTTGGACCGTGTCGCCAAGCGATTCCACAGGTCCAAGGCCTCCATCGACAAGATCGCGAAGCGCACATGGGGGCACGGTCTCGAAGACGAGTACGTGAAACGAGTGCTCAAAAAGGTTCGGAAGGACTCCAGTCCGCGCTCGGTGGCAGCGATCAGGGCTGCGACGATGAGGTCGCTTTACGCCGAGCTCGGGCGCGCATTGAAGGAGAAATAGATGGCTCACATTCAAAAGCGGGTCTACAACTCAAAACGAACCGGTCAGCGCACGGTGGTTTGGCAAGCGCGATATTCCGGTCCAGACGGGAAGGAACGCTCCAAACGCTTCGAGAGACGAGTCGATGCGGAACGATGGCTCAGCACCAACTCAGCCGATATCGCGCGCGGGCTATGGATCGATCCTGATGCTGGACACATCGCTTTCGGCGACTATGCCTGTTCGTGGCAGAAGATACAGGTGCATCGCCCATCCACAGCCGAATGGATTGACATCTACCTTCGCCGCCACGTGCTGCCTACGCTTGAGCTCTTGCCGTTGGGCTCGATCCGGCCGAGCGAGGTGCAAGCACTGATCAAGCGCCAAAGCGCGACGTTGGCGCCCGCGACTGTCGAGACTGGGTTCAGGATCCTCTCCGCGATATTCAAAGCAGCCGTTTTGGATCGCCGTATCGCATTCAATCCCTGCTCGGGTGCAAAGTTGCCCGAACGAGCTTCAGCACGAGTCGAACCACCGACCACAAACGACGTCCTTTCGATCATCGACACAATGCCGGAGCGTTATCGCGCATTGGCGGTCACAGCTGCTGGATGTGGACTTCGTCAGGCGGAGGCTTGTGGGCTCACCCTCGACCGCATTGACTTCCTACGCCGGGTCGTGACCATCGACCGCCAGCTCTTAACTCTCAACGGTCGGCCGACTCACCTGGGCCCTCCCAAGACAAAGGCCAGTGTCCGAGACGTCCCACTTCCGAACTATGTGGCAGACCATGTTGCAGCCCACCTGGCGGCATTTCCCGTCTCGAACCAGTTGGGCCTCGTGTTCACGTCAGATTCGGGAACGCCTGTACACCGCCAGATGCTCTCGCGCATTTGGGCGGCGAGCGTGAAGCGATCCGATGTCACTGCCAAAGTCACCTTCCACGGGCTTCGGCACTACTACGCCAGCCTTCTCATCCGGCACGGGGAGTCCGTGACGACCGTCCAGGCCCGTCTCGGGCACGCGAGCGCGAGCGAGACACTCAACACGTATGCGCACCTCTGGCCCGATGCAGAGGACAGGACTCGTCAAGCGGTTGATGACGTCATGCTCGGTGCCGCCGCCGAAAGACAGGACGACGGTGCGATGTCTACCGGCAGGACTCCAGGGAAGCAGGGCTAGCACCCTGGAGGCTCGGGCGATCTCGAAGAGGTCAAGCCGCGTGAACAACGAGCTCGAGCTGGTTCGAATCCACTTCTATTCGTTCGGGGATCGTTACAGCGATCGAACGACCCGCGTCCAGGTCCTCACGGACTCCCACCATCGTGATACCCACTAGCTTTCCTGACGCGTCGTAGCGCAAGTTATGGCCCTCTGGGGACTCGTCGAACTCCACCGCGGACGACGGATCGCCGACGTGCAGGTACAGCACGTCGGCTCCCGCGTCGTAGTCCACGTTGTCGAAGGTGACGCCTGCGATTGTGATGTTCGGGCTCGTGGTCAAGGCAACCTCCGCCTCGGGAAGGCCGTTACGACCGTTCCCTCGGTTCCTCTCCAGTGTATGACGACCTTGAGCCAACGGCTCGGCCCACCCGGGCCGTAGTACCAGTCCTCCCCTCTGCGACGACCGGCCATCTGGCGACTGGGTCGTCGAAGGACCTCTAGGACATCGGCTCGGAAGTTCTCCAACTCGGGGTGGCGCTCGGCGATATGACGCCACCGCACATCGGTCAACTCGATGGGATGCCCATCGGGATTGCTGACGCGATCGTCGGCCACGCGGGCAAGCTACTTGTACCGTTGTAACACGAGGCCCATGAACCTCGCGATCTGACGGATTGGCGTGCCCTCTACTCGACGTCCTTCCTTGCGACTCGCGATCTCTTCTCGGGCGTCGTGAGCACGCGCTCAGAGTGGTCGAGCCCAACGTGGCGAAGCGCCATTTGATTGGGCGTTCGGCTGAGACGGACACGGGACGGACGAAGTTCACGTCTTCGCAGCTCAAGGGGGGTGAATTACTGAACCCCGCCTATAGGCCGACTCACCGTCGTTAGATGTTCTGAGCACAGATTGCTCGGCGCGACAAAGAACTTTGTGCCCCGTGTGTCCCTCAGATGCTCGCCGGGGATCCGATCCCCAATTGGACGGGGATCCGATCTCCAATTGGAATTGTGAACTTCAGAGCGCCAGCCACGCGCTCAACTGCGGGCGGCCCATTTTACGACCGGCATCGTTTCTGAGACGAGCAGAACCCTCAGCGCTCGGCGCCACCATCACGGGGAGTGTCGGGATAGCCGAGAAGTTCGAAGTCCGAAGCGTACATGTCCAGGATTCGCTTGACCGCAGCGCGAGTCCACTCCACAGGCCTCCTCCTCTGCCAAGTCCACTTTCGAACTGAGCGGAGTGTGAAGCTCGCCCTTCTCGGTTCGTATCTGTTGACGTGAGGAATTTGCGGGGCTCCGATTCCCACCCGCTCGAGCACCGGCGGTAGCTCCTCGTTGATCCGCTCTAGCTTCACTATTGCCTGCACCAGGAGACACCCCTGGTTGTCGGTCAGATATTCTGCGTGCGAACCGTACAAATAACGGTGTTCATCGCTGCCTTCGAGGATTTCAGGGATGAACTTGTCAACGAAGTCGCCGAAGCGAAGCTTCCGGTCCAGGCCCGTGTAGTGATACAAGGACACCGCCCTGGAGAACGGATCGCGAACGGTCGCGAAGCTGAAGTATGCGTGGTACAAATCAGCTGGCAGGTACTTCTTCTCGACGTAATCTCTGGCCGTCAAATGGGCGAGCCGGTCAGGGCCTGTTTCGCCTGGGACAGAGGGCCGCAACAGTAAGGGAGCGCGTTCCTGCCAGTTCAAACCGAGGTCCTGTAGGAAGACCCTCTCCACGCTTTGTCCACCGCATTTGGGTACGTGAACGAACACGCACTTGTGATGGTGGGAGATCATGCGCCACTCCCTTCTCGACACTTTCCACGTGTGATGGACCAGGCCGACTCCATGGCAGGAGCCTACCGATGGAGTAAAACCGCCCAGGACGAGGGTGTGATTGTTGACTTTCAGGCGTCCGGAAGGCAGCACCTCGCGCAGTCACCGAATCCGAGCTTCCCCATCGGGGTCGTTCTTACGTGAGTCTGCACCGGGTAACCTTTGCGTGGAACTTCACGGACTCGACGGCCCTTATCACTAATAACAAAGAAGACCCGAAGTCCGTGTTTCTCCGATCCGGGGGCGATGGCACAAGAGTCTAAAGAGCCGGCATCTGACCAAGGTCCAGGCGACGGTGTTCGGCTTTGCACCGACAGTGACTTGCCCGAGCTGCAGCGGTTCCAGTCAAGAGTATTCGGGAAGGACGCGCGCCAACTCCATTCGAACCGAACGGATTGGTTATTCGCTGACAATCCATTTCGGCCGTCCGAGGTTACGAGAACACTATGGATCTACCGCAACGGGGGCGAGATCGTCGCGGCGCAGGGTGTCATACCATTCGAACTCAAAGTAGGTGATGAGCACTACCTTGCCTATTGGGGTGTCGAACTTATTTCTGAATTCGGCTCCCGTGACAGTGGCATGGCATACGAGCTAGCGGGCACGGCCGCGGAGCTGTGTCTGCGTGTCGGTTTTCGAGTGGTTTGTGCGTTAGGTCTTTCTGAGGACGCATATAAGTTCGCAGCGCGACAAGGCATCACCCCACTCACTTCGATGCCGTTGTACTTGTGGGCGGGTGACGTCCGGAAATTTGCAAATGGTCTGGAGTGGGCCGGAAGCACCGCCCGCATGGTCGGCTCGCTGCTTCGAGGGCCAGCGTGGCTGACCGCTCGGATTTGTCGCTTTCGGAGCAGAACGGTCGACCTTCTTCCCATCGAGCGTTTCGACGGTCGAGTCGATGCTGTGTGGGAGCGCGTTTCCCCGATTTATCCGATCATTTCCCGACGCGATTTCGTCTCGGTGTCGTGGCGTTTCGACCGATGCCCTTACGCCGACCAGTACCGGCGCTACTACCTGATGGAGAATGATTCCGTCATCGGCTACGTGGTTCTCCGCTCCACACGGTGGCACGACCAGCAGGCGTTGGCCATAGTCGACTACCTGAGCGCACCGAGACGCGTCTCAGCCCTGTTCGCGTCCGTAGCATTGTTGGCCCGACGCGAGCGGGTGGCCACGCTCTTATGTTGGAGCTTGAACCACAGGGCTCACCTTCGCCTCACCTCGCTCGGGTTCATTCGCCGCAGGCACGGGCACCCCTTCATTGCGGTCGTCCCGCTCGAAGGCGACCCGGTCTCGCAAACCATTTCAGATCCAGACAGCTGGTTCCTTACGGCCGCCGACAGCGATGTCGATTGACCGCCTCTCTCGAGATGTCACACAGCCGATCAAGCTGAGATCTGGCGCCAGACCAGGCGAAGCGCAACATGTTCAGGGTCGTGGGCGACCACCTGGTATGACTGGGTCGGCACGACGAATCCCGGGCGACCCCAGACGAGAGACGTGAGCAGCGAGTTCGGCACTACGAGGAGGGCAGAGGAGCGGCAACTCCTCTCTGCCGGTGAGAGACCCGCGCACAGATCAGAAAAGCTCCGGGTGCTCTTTCTGACCACGGAATACCCGGGCCTCACCCACTCGGGGGGCCTCGGTACCTACACGGCGACGATCGCCGGCGGACTTCGGGAAAGGGGACACACCGTCGAGGTGATGGTCTGCGCTCGGGGAAGGCACAGGCAGGACCTCGAAATCGACGGGACCGACGTTCACGTTCGGCCCGTGTCGCCGATGAGATGGCCGGGCTCTCTGCCGGGTCTACCGGATCGTGTGGCGCTCGCCATCTCCTTTCGCAACGAACTGCAGCGCATCGCGCACGGGTTCGACGTCATCCAGGGAGCCGAATTCCTGGCGCCGACACTTCTCGTGCCTCGTAGTAGGCGTAGGGCGCTGATCGTGCGCTTGTCGAGTCCCGCTCGTCTCCTGTCGGAATTCGACGGAAATGCCTTGCGCATCGGCGCACGACTCGGCGATCGGCTCGAACGGAGGACCGCCCGACGAGCAGACGCGGTCATCGCACCCAACAGACTCCTCGTGGAGAGGCTCACCGAACGCGGCTGGTTGGACGGCAAAGGGGTCGAGATCGTACCCAGTCCGGTCGAGGTGTCCTTCTGGTCGGGGCTCGCCCCCGCCGATGAGTCACCGCCGACGATCCTGGCAGTCGGACGCATTCAAGCTCACAAGGGTTCCGACGTACTGGTGAACGCGGCCGCGAAAGTCACCGGTGTCGTCGGCGGGTCAAAGTTGGTGTTCGTCGGGCGTTCATGTGGGTCGATCGAGGGGAGACGTTCCATCGACGCCGTCGCAGAAAGAGCTGCATCGCTCGGCGTGGAGTGTGTGTTCGTAGGCGAGAAGTCGAGAAGTGAGCTGAGAACCTTCTACGAGCAGGCACGCGTGGTGGCAGTCTCCGGCCGTCACGACAGTTGGAGCAATGTCGCGCTCGAGGCACTGGCGGCCGGACGCCCCGTGGTGTCGACTACGGGTTCGGGAATCTCCGATCTCGTACAACGGCTTGACCCAGACGCCGTGGTCCCTGCCGGTGACCCCGTCAGCCTGGCGCGGGCCCTGCTGCGATATCTGTCCGACCCCGGCCTGGCCGCACGTACTGGCATCGAAGGCAAGCGGCTCGTCACGGAGGAGTTCTCGGTCCAGCGTGTGGCGGCGATTTGGGAGACCACCTACTACCGCGTTCTCGACCGCCTAGTGCAAAGCGGTACGAACACCCCTGCATGACAGGATCGGACTCGGTCGCCTCTGGAGCGCTCGTGGTCGTCGCCCACCCGGACGATGAAGTCTTTTGGTTCACTCCAATTCTTCGTGACTCGTCCAGGATCGTCGCGGCCCTACCTGTGCACGGGGACGACGAAAGCATCACCCGCGGCAGGTTGGCGGTGAGGGACGCCTATCCGGTCGAGGGATTCGAGTTCCTCCCGATCCGATCAGCGGGCGTGTACAGAAAATCCGACTGGCTACGCCGCCGCCCGATCACCGAAGGCGTGACGCTCATGCCAAGCTGCCCCACCGACCGGGCCGGTACCTACGTTGGCAATTACGCCTCGATCCTCGAGGAGCTCGAGCCGTACGTAGTGTCGAGCCCGGTCGTCTTCACACACAATCCGTGGGGCGAGTACGGACACGAAGAGCACATTCAGGTATCGCAAGCGGTCGTGGAGCTCGCCAAGAGACAGGGGTCCTCCGTTTGGGCTTGGGAGGGCTTCTCCGCCAGCTTCCTCATGACGGGCCGGATGCGGCTCCGGCACGATTACTACCGGGGCAAGACCGACAATCTTCC
This sequence comes from uncultured Acidimicrobiaceae bacterium, assembly GCA_963737015.1. Classification (GTDB taxonomy): domain Bacteria; phylum Actinomycetota; class Acidimicrobiia; order Acidimicrobiales; family UBA8190; genus CAVTQZ01. The sequence continues at coordinate 1,782,417 of CAVTQZ010000001.1, forward strand.
CCGCCTGGCCCTGAGGAACGACCTGCTGCTATTCCGCCAATTGCGTGATCTTTACCGCTCCCACGGCGCGTGGACCGGGGACGCCCAATACGAGCCGACGGAGACGAGCAATTTCATACAACTCGTACGTGAGGGTGAGGTCCTCATAGAGCGCGCTCCTCCACCGCGTGCGCTGAAACTTCGCATCGTCGCGAGAACGGTGGTCTTGGACGGCGCCCGGAAGCTGCGGAAGCGGCTTCCCCGACGTTTCCGGCCCCGCGGCTTCAGCTGGTAGGGGCAGATCAGCCCACCGACCAGAAGATTGCAGCCACCAACGGCTCGCGCTAGGTGAATTCACCCCTGGTCGCCCCAAAAGGCAAATGGCTCACTGATTGCGTGTCACGCGTCCTCGCGGTAGGCCTCGATGCAGCCGAATCGACCTATGTCGAGTCGCTGTTGCGCGATGGTCGAATGCCGAACCTCGCCCACTTGCTCTCCGCGGGTACATGGCACAAGTTGGCGACCGAACAACCCTGGCAGCAATCGATCGCTATCAACGAGTTCCTCCGGGGACGGCGGCCGCGCCCCTCGGACTCCTGGGACGTCTGCCGATTCGACCCGGCCGACTACCGGGTTTCCAAGCCGATAGCGATGAGTCAACTCGGAAGTCCCGCCTTCTACGAGCTCGAACGGGGGCTCAAGACCATCGTGTTCGATGTTCCCTGGTCGTCCATTGGGTCCGGTCCCGACTCCGTGGAGGTTCTCGCTTGGGGCGCGCATTCGCCGCACCATCCTCGTGCGTCGCGCCCAGCGGGTCTGTTGGAGGATCTCGACAGGGCCGTCGGGTTCAATCCCGGTTTCATGAATTCGTTCTACGCCAAGTGGCACGACCGAGAGAGCATCGACTCGCTGATCGAGGGCTGTGTGATCGGCGCGCATCGGCGTGCAGACGCGTGGGCCTACCTGCAGAGACGGTTTCCGGACTGGGACCTGGCCCTGATGGTCATGGCGGAGACCCACGATGCAGGCGAGCTCCTGTGGCAAGGGATCGACCCACGTCATCCGCTGGCGAGCGTGGTCGACACGGAACAGGCCGCCTCGGGTCTCGAGCGCATTTATACCGCCGTCGACGAAGCGATCGGACGAATCGTTTCAGAGTGTCCCCCTGACACTTCGGTGGTCGTCTATTCGCTCTTCGGTATGTGCAGTGGTTCCGGGGACACACCTTCGCTCGTCCTGCTCCCTGAGCTCCTCCAAAGACTGTGGACGAACCAATCGAATCTGCATATAGGGCATCAGGACGCTTGGAGAAGAGCCGGTTGCCCACCAGTCGTACCCCGGCCCTCGCACGACTGGCGAGACTCGGTCGCGCCATTGTTCAAGGCGCCGGACGAGGGCATCGTCAAGCACTTCCGTAATCGCGTCGAGTCGGAGATGCGTGCTCGCCTGAGACCATGGAAGCGCAGAATTTCTGCTCGCCTGTCCAATGCTTCCCTCGGGGCATTGGGATATCCGATACCGCATGAGGTCGCCGCGGTGCCCACTCGGGAAGATGCCGACAAGGGCGACAGCCTCGATTGGCAATTCCCGATCCGCTACCGGCGGTGGTGGTCACGTTTGCCCGCCTTCGTCTTGCCCACCTTTTCGGAAGGCATGGTCCGCATCAACGTCGAGGGCCGCGAGGCGAGCGGCATCGTCAGACCTTCCGACTACGAAGGAGTATGCGATCGGGTCGAAGAGGCGGCGCGCTCGTGCGTGAATCCGAGAACGGGCCGCCCTGCGGTGAAGGACGTCGTCCGTAGAAGTCTCGGTGGTTATGAGAGCACGGCGCTTTATGCCGACCTGGTCGTGGTTTGGGACGGTCCCACCGATTCATTGGACCATCCGGAGCTCGGAATGATCGGACCCGTCCCGTTCAATCGGCCGGGTGCCCACACCGCAAACGCTTTCGCCGTGGTCAGCCCATCGGCAGGATCTGCAGGAGCGGACAACTCCCTTTGGAACGGGCCCACGGGCGGCGCCGGGCGCCCCGGTCACATCCTGGACCTTCCCCCTACGTTCTTTGCCCTGCTCGGAAAGACCGTGCCGGCGGTGTTGCAGGGAAAACCCCTGGTGTCCCCCTTCGTGGATTGGGACAAAACCCCTCTCCCAGCTATTGCAACGAACACCAACCCTGCGTAAGCCCACGCACAATTCGGGCGCGTCAGCTCGACTTCACGTGCTCGACTACAAGAGAATCGCGTCGTGATCCACCGAGAGCTCGAGGTCCTTCCTGCGCTCTCCGTGGTGATTCCGACTGTCGGGCGCCCCGATCGATTGCCCACCGTCCTGTCGCCTTTGTTCACGGACCCCTACGTCACAGAGTTGGTCGTCGTAGTAGATGGAAGTGACGATGAGTCCACCGGATGGCTGCGCGAAGAAGCCATCCGGCACAACAAGCTCGTACCTCTCTTTCGCGAGAAGACGGGGGGCGCAAACACCGCTCGAGCCGACGGGGCCGCTCAGGCGAAGGGCGAAGTCGTTCTCTTCCTGGACGACGACGTGATCGCCTCGCCCGGCTTGGCCCTGGGACATCTCCGGCATCATGCAGAGCGTTGCGATGTGGTCGTCATGGGTTACATGCCCATTCCGGTGCCGCAGGAGAGACGTCCCGGGCAATTTGCGACATTGCTCTACGCCCAGGAATACGAACGGCTCTGCCGGCTGCTCGAAAGGGGCGGACGCGACGTCCTCGGATCGCTTTGGGGAGGAAACTTCTCGATGAGACGAGACGACGTTCTAAGAGTCGGAATGGTCTCGCCCGGCTTCGAGGCTGCTTACCACGAGGACCAGGACTTCGGTCTGCGCTGCCGGACTGCGGGGCTGAAAGGAATCTTCGACCGTAACCTGCGCGCCCAGCACCTTCACTCGCGGGACGTGCGTGGCTTCGTGCGCGACGCTCGTTCGCAGGGCTATGGCGTCTCGCTCCTGCGCGACAGACATTCGGAAGTCTTCCCAGGCAAGCCCCGCACGTTCGAGGAAAACCTTCCTACGCCGGCTGCTCTGCTCGTCCGGGCGGGGGCGGGACCACCAGCGGTGGCTCGAGCCGCGAGCAGCCTGCTCTCGGGCGTGGTGAAGAGTGCGGGCGCACTTCGCGCCTTCAAGTTGGAGACCGCCTCAGCGCGCCTGCTTCGGCGACTGAACTGGCGATACGGATTCGAGACCGCACGCCGGGGACATTGCCTGAACCCCGGTCACAGGCTCGACTGGGGGACCCTTCCGCACGCGGCGAAAACCGGGCATTAGCGAGCCCGAGCCGACGAGCTCAAGGCCCTAACGGGTGGCGGCCCTCTTCCTTCGACTTCCCACGACGAGAAGCCCACCGAGGCCAAGGGCTCCCGCCCCAACCGCCACGGTGGCGGTGATGTCGGCACCTGTGAACGCGAGCCCACTACCGGACGGAGAGGTGGTCGGCGAGGGAGTGGAGGTACCTGCGTGGGCGGGAGACGAGGGAACGCTGCCCGACGGGTTCGTGGTGGTGCCGCCACCACCGGAGGGTGAGGTCGGCGGGTTCTGAGGCGAGGTCGTCTGGGTCGTCGTCGGCGGAGGCGTCGTTTGAGTGGGGGGAGGGTTGCCCGGGGGATTGCCCGGGTTCGTCGGCGGCTGGCTCGGCGGGTAATCCGCGAAGGCGGCGGCCGACATCGCAAAGATGGGAACCGACGAAATCGCGAAGACCCCGAGCGCCTTTGTGATCCTCGAACTCACCGTTTCACCCCTCCGACCCAGGTCGATCGCGAAGCCGCGGGTCGCAACCGACTGCTGCTCCTCCACATTCTCCCGCGCTCGGGAGCCCTTTACAACGGGCGCCATGGATATCACTCTTTGTGGGCGGCGCGGTGTCACGATCAGTGTTCAGGACCTCGTGAATTGGAACACGTGGCGTTGCGTGGCTGCCGGGCCGGCTTCCCACGAGGCAGACATTCCCCCCGAGAGCGACCAACCCGATGACGGCGAGACGTCGACCGAAAGGTGCGACGGGTTTGCCTGGGGCTGCAGCCAGAGCGTGAGCGGGAGCCTCCCCCGCGACCCGACCCTCCCGCTCAACGAGACCTCCATCACCGAGGTGGACAATGGGGGGACCGTTATCCAGGTCCGGTACGTGTTGACGCCGAGCTCGCGTCCCCGGTACAGGGTCACAGGCCGACCGTCGAAGGTCATCTGGTCGAGCTGCAGAGGCGAGTAGAGAGTGACCATCGCGTAGTTCGCGCCTGGCGGGGTGCCGGCGGGCGCGTCAGGCTCGTCGATGACGATGGGGGGAAGGCCGCTTCGAGGCGCGTCGTTGCGGAAGGACACCGATACGTCCTCATGGAGAGAACCCGTGGCCGGGTCGAAGACGATCCGGTCCGCCGTGCTCTCGTGCAGGAGCGCGTCGATCTTGTTGGCAGCTGCGTTCTGCAACGTCAGGGCGAGCAGGTCGCCGTTCTGAGCCGAAGGGAAGGCGCCTTCGAGGCGGAGGGACCGGAGCAGCGGCTGCTCGGCGGGATGGTTCGACCAGAAATCCACTCGGCCCTGCAACACGGACGGCCGCAGTGCCGAAGCGAGTGACTTCGGACCGGGGAGCGACCCGTGCAGCAGTATGTCGAATGCCTTGTGCAGCGCGTCTTGGAGAAAGTCGTGACGAGCCAGGTCGTTCTCCTGGCCGTTGTCGTAGACCGTGTACTGGTCGGTGAGAAGAACCTTGGCAGCGTTTTGCGAAGTGAGCGCGACCGGGAGTCCGTCCAGGTGTATCGGGCCGGTGAACCGAAGCAGCGAGGCAAGGCCGTAGGGATCGATAGCCATGACGCCGTCGAGCGCGTCACCACCCGCTTGTGGGTAGAGCTGTGAGATCACATCGGCGACGGTTGGGAAGTCGGGTGAGAAGGTTGCGTCCTGCAGGTACCGTGCAGGTTGGAAGGAGCCGTACTGAGCCAGGAAGTCGGCGGGTCCCTCGAGCCGCCGTTCGGGCGCAGGTATCCCCGCGCTCAGCAGCTGGCGTATCGGCCCTGAGGCCGTGAGCGTCAGCTTCCCACCGGAGGCTGTCAGCTCTCCGTACGCCCCGACGAAGCCGTCGAGGCCCCGCGCCTCCGAAGGGGTCATGAAGGCGACGAAGTAGTGACGTGTCCCATCACCACCGAGCATCGCCGGGAGGAGCGGGATCGCCCGAACTGCGAGGTCAGTGCTCGACTTGGCACGACCGAGGTCCCTCTGCATGAGCTGCAGCCGGCTGTTGATCGGCTCCAGCAACCACGGCGAGCCGCTTCGGGACACGATCCGGCTTGCCGCCGCGATGGCGTGATCCAGAATCTCTGAAGGGCCGAGCATCGCCGGAAACGCGGCGAGGTTCACCTGACCGTCGTGGTAATAGAGGCGCCGGTAGTCGAGGCTCGGCACTTCCGACGCGCCCGTCTTCGCGAGGCGTCCCGCTGCCGAGGTGCCGGTTGCGAGCGCTCTTCGCTGCTGGGAGACGACCGGGACGAGTGAAGCGGGCGCCGTCCACCACGAGTCCAGCTGACCGGCCGCCCCTTGGAAGTTCGTCCGCGCCTCTTGCAGGTCCGTCGTGGCGTCGGCGTTGGAGCCGTTGCTCACGGAGTCGAGAGCAGATCGCGCCTCGTGCTCCCCGTTGATCACCTTCGAAGCCGCCAAGGCACCCGCTATAAGCGTGGGGAGGCTGAAGACGAGCACCAGTATTCCTGCTGCCACAAAGACCCGCCGGGCGCGGGAGCGGGCGATGTCGTCGAATCGCCGATACGCGGAGAGAAAAACGAAGACTGTGACGAGCGCCGCGATCACAGCGGTCAGCCCGTGAAACCCGATGGGGTGCCACCGCAGGATCGCCTGGGACCCGATCGCGCCCATGAGCGCACCGGTCGTCCTGCGCGCCCTCGTGTCGAACGCCGATGCGAACGCCACGGCTAGTGAGGCGAAGCCCGGGACGAGCGTCCAACCACGGCTGAAGGCAGCAGCCGCCGTGGCGAACAGGATCCACGCCGTGCGCCCGGCACGGCTGCACAACCATGCGAGCGATGAACCGAACGCCGCTCCGTAGAGAGGGTCGACTACGACGGTGCCGGTGGGATGAACACCTGCGGTGGCTCCCCCGGCCGCAGCGGCAAGGACGAGAACACGGACGAGAAGAGCTGAATCGCTTTCTCGGTCGAGCCATGCCCGGATCCCCACCGTGTATCTGCGGGAACTTCGGTGGTGCTCGATCGGCTCGATCACGGGCGGACGTGTGACGGGGTCAGGCAACCGGGGCACCTTAGCCAGAAGCGTCGTCGCTCCGGCGCGGGGCACGACTCGCCGGCAACGATGCGTCAGCCTACGAGGCCCTCCACGTATTCCTTGGTACGGGTCTCGGCCGGCGAACGGAATACCTGAGCCGTCGGTCCGGCTTCGACCAGTTCGCCGACGCGATCCTCGCCGAGCAAGAAAACGGCGGCCATGTCGGACACCCGCGTCGCTTGGAACATGTTGTGGGTGACGAGGACGATGGTGACGTCGGATGTGAGGTGCAGTATGAGGTCCTCGACCTTCGCGGTTGCGACGGGGTCCAAGGCGGAGCACGGCTCGTCCATGAGCAGCACGTCGGGCTCGACGGCCAGAGCCCTGGCGATGCAGAGCCGCTGCTGCTGTCCACCGGAGAGCTTCACGGCGGGTTGGTTCAACCGGTCCTTCACGAGGTCCCACAATGCGGCGCTGCGAAGGGCGTGCTCGGCGGCCTCTTTGAGTAGCGACTTCTTCCGTATGCCGTTCATCCGCAAACCAGAGACCACGTTGTCGAAGACGTTCATCGTCGGAAACGGATTGGGTCGTTGGAACACCATCCCGACTCGGCTTCGGACGAGCTCCGGCCTCGTGGCAGGGTTGTAGACGTCGACGTCCCCGAGCAGGACCGAACCCGCCACTCGCCCGCCCGTGTGGTCGTGCAGGCGGTTCATGACTCGAAGGACGGTCGTCTTGCCGCAGCCCGAAGGACCTACGAGTGCGGTCACCTTGTTGGGCGGCAGGTCGAGTGTCACGTTTCGCACGGCGACGTGGTCACCGAAGGAGACACTTATGTCTTTCAGGGAGATGGCAGCAGGCGTCGTTGTGGTCGTGGTCATCGTGTTCTCCGGTTCAGGCTCCAGGCGACGACCCTGGCGCCCACGCTCAACAAAAGGACCATCACCAACAGGACGAAAGCAGTGCTCCAAGCAGTCTGTTGAGCAGCGGTGAACGCCTGGGTGCCTTGTGTGAAGATGAGCAGCGTCATTGCCGCCGCCGGTGTGGCGACCGTGAAGAGAAGCGGAGCCGTTTCGCCAACTCCCCGGGCGAGGGCCAGAAGGTTGCCCGTTACGAGACCCGGCAACGCTCCTCGGAGCACCACCGAAAGCGCCACACGTGATGCAGGCGCTCCGAGCGCCACCCCGGCTTCCCAGAGGTCGATCGCCACCGAGCGCATCGCTTCTTCGTCTGCGCGGATCATGATCGGGAGCATCAGCACAGCGAGCGCGAAGCTCGCGGCCACGTTCGAGAAGTGATGGAGCGGACGCACCAAAATGGCGTACGCGAATATCCCGATGACGATCGAAGGGACGCCAGTGAGCACGTCGGCACCGAAGCGTATGGCGGACGCCAGCCGTCCTCTCCTTTCGTAGAGGAAGAGCGCTCCGAGGATTCCCGAAGGTACGGCCATTGCCAGTGCGATACCTACGATCTCGAGGCTGCCCGCGATGGCGGTCGAGATACCGCCGCCGGGTACCCCAGGCGGCGTAGGGGGGTTGAACAGGAACCCTGCAGAAAGCCCCCCTATCCCCCGTGCCGCCGTGTAATAGAAGAGCGCGACGATCGGAGCGAGTGCGATCACCAGTGCGCCGGCACACAGCGCCTGCGCTGCCTTCGCGCGAAGCCTCCGAGCTCGCAACGAGCGATCCGAGGCCGCTCGGATGATGGCCCTGCGTCTCTGCAAGACGAGCTGCGCCTCGGTCACACCTGTGCCCCCGCGAGCTGAGTCCTTCCCGCGGCCTTGTCGCCGAGAAGAGCCCTGCCACCGGCGTTGATCAGAACCGTGAGAACCAGCAGGACGGCGGCAAGCGCCACCACCGAGCTCGTGCCGAGCCCCGGGGATGCCTCGGCGAACTGATTGACGATCGCGGAACCGAGGGTGGCGCCAGGCGAGATGAGCGAGTGCGGAACCGCCGGGCGGTTGCCGATCACCATCGCCACAGCGATGCTCTCACCGAGCGCACGCCCGAACGCCAGGGTGATCGCAGCTCTGATCCCCGAACGCGCCCCCGGGAACACCGCGTTCCTCACCACCTGCCATCTCGTAGCACCGAGGGCCAGTGCAGCTTCGCGATCGGGCCCTGCAACACCGGACAAACCGGTGCGGGACAGAGCGACGACGGTTGGAAGGGTCATGACCGCCAGGACGACCGACGCCAGGAGCACGCTCGGACCGTAGGAAGGCCCGTGGAAGAACCATTCCACCCCGGGAATCCGCTTCAGGAACGGATCGACGTCCGATGCGAAGACCGGCGAGAGGACGAGAAGCCCCCAAAGACCAACGACGATGCTCGGAACCGCAGCCAGGAGATCGATCGCCGTGGACAGCGGTGCAGCGAGCCATTTGGGAGCCAGCTCGGAGAGGAACGCGGCCACACCCAATCCGACCGGAATCACGAGGAGCATCGCGACGAACGTGGTGAGAACGGTCCCAAAGAGAAGTATGCCGGCTCCGTATTGGTTCGCGGCAGGGTCCCATCTTCCGGACCACACGAAGGAGATCCCGTCGCGTGCGAAGGCCGGAGCCGCGTCGTAGACGATGCCCACCACGAGCGCAACCGTGACCGCTACGAACAGGACCGCTCCAGCCCACCTGAGCAGCTGGTAGGTGCGTCCTCTCGGACGCGCCTGTCGTTCCCTCAGTGAGGCGCGGATCCCCCCGATGCTCCGCGGAGCGCGGTAGCGGCTCAGCGCGCCGGTCTGAAGTCCCACCGCGCGCCTCCCCCTTGCGGATCACGGTAACGAGCTCAATGCGAGAACAGCGGTGACCCGGCGGAGGTCTCGAGCTGTTCCAACGTCCTTACTGCGAGTGTCGCCACACTCGAAGGCAATGGGGCATATCCGAGGATCGCGGCGTCGTGTTGCCCGGTCGTGACCACATAGTCGAAGAGCTTCCCCAGCGCGATGCCTTTGTTCTCGTCAGCCTGCTTCTGGTACAGCAGCGTCCAGCTGAAGTTCGCGAGCGGATACGTCGAGGACCCAGCACTGTTGATGATCGAGAAGTTGGACGAGCTCAGGGCCGAAGCATTGGCGCCTGCGAGGCCTATCGACTGTTCGGATGGTTCCACGAACTTGCCTGCGGCGTTCTTGACCGCGACGTTCTTGAAGCCGGCCTGCAGCGCGTACCCGTATTCCACGAACCCGATCGCGCCGGCAGTCTGGTGAACGTAATTGGCGACTCCCGAGTTCAACTGTTGACCGACGCCTACGGAGGCAAGCGGCCAGGTCTTCGAAGGGGTCGACGTTCCGATCTTGGCAACCCAGTCGGGAGCGGTCTTTATCAGGTAAGCGTCGAGATCCCAGCCGGGGCCTGACGAGTCGGCTCTGTGGACCGCCACGATGGGAAGGTCCGGAAGACGAGGGTTACCCGCGATGGCCGAGATCTGGGGTGCGTCCCAGTTCGTGATGCTGCCGTCAAAGATTCCAGCCAACGTGGGTCCGTCGAGCTTGAGGGTGCCGGTGATGCCCGGAATGTCGTAGCTGATCGCAACTCCACCGAGGTCCACCGGGATCTGGAGGACCGGGCCCGTCGCCTTTGCGAGGTCGGTGGAGGACATCGGGATCTCCGAGTCTCCGAAATCGACAGTCCCCTGCTGGATGTCGCTGATGCCCACACTGCTCCCGGCAGGCGCGTAATTGACGGTGGCCCCCGACACCTTGTGCGTGTAGTCGTAGAAGACCCTCTCGAAGAACGGCTCGATGGAGTTCGCCCCTGCCCCGTTCAAGGTCACGGCGCTCGCAAGTGTGGTGTCGTTCGCGCGACTGAGCGCTCCGCCCGGTCCCGAGACGGTGGTGGCGGCGGGAGCGGTCGCACTCGTGTTGTTCGCCTTGGGCGAGGAGCTCGATGAGCTGCATGCGGCGACGACAGCGCCTAAGACGAACAAAGGGGCCATGTAAGCGAGGCGACGCACTCTTCCTCCTGGGCTCGAGCAGCGAGACCGGACGTACCGGCTTGGTTGTAAATACTAGTAAATCAATGGTATTTATATCTGAAGTGGGGATTGTCGTCAAACTCCGGGCACCCTGAGGCTCCGTGCCTGCCGTGGTGCCGCACCGATGCGGGACCGGGATGGTCCACATACCGGCGCGGGTCGACTACGCCGTTCGGGCCCTTCTCGCCCTGGCCGAATCAGAGGGTCAGGCGACTGTCGACGAACTGGCGCGTGCCCAGGCGCTACCCGCCAAGTTCCTAGGGGCCATCATGAACGACATGCGGCGCTCGGGTCTGGTCGAAAGCCGGCGAGGTTGGGAGGGTGGCTACCGGCTGGCGAGGAATTTGAGCGAGCTCAGCTTGTTGCAGGTCATCGCTGCGCTCGACGAACCACTGGTGGAAGTCCGCGGCAGCGCACCGGAAAATGCGGTCTACCGCGGTGCAGCGCGTCATCTCCGCCAGCTCTGGATAGCGGTAGGGACGAATGTCAGCCGACTGCTCGAACAGGTCACGCTCGACGACGTCCGGCGAGGGGTCGTGCCCGAGGTCGCTGAGTAGGCGCTGCGAACGGAGCTTGTTCCGGCTCCTCACCGAGACTTCCGGCACCACGACGTCGTCCCATCCGGTCTGTGAGCCGAACAGCGGACCCCTTCGGGACTTAGGACCCTAAACGTGACGCATCTCCCCACAGCATCCTTTGAATGTGGATCTTTTGATCTCGATCACGGTCCTCACCGTCACGAGCATCGCCTTCGGCTGGGTCGTTCGAGCGCCGAAGCGTCAAGCGGACTTTCTCGGGGTCGTGGCCAGGTTCCCGTCGAGGTTCGTCGCAGTTTTCATAACGGTGTCCAGCGTCGTGCTCGGGTCGTTCGCCATCACCACCCCACACGCGCTGCCTGTGGACGTGCATTTCCAGATCCACTGAGCTTCCCCGATTCGCCTCCCAGTGGGCAGCTCCACGGGCGGGACTAGAGGTCGGGTAGTTCCTGTTCGAGCCCACATAGCTCGAGGAACGGATCCCCCTTTTTCGCCACGCGTTTTCCGACGGAGCGAATGCTGTACATGTCGCTCCGCAGAGCCGGATCATCGAGCTCGTCCCATCCGATGGGCACCGACACCGGCGCCCCCGCCGACGCGCGCACGCTGTAGGGGGCTACGAGTGTCTTGTTCCGTGCGTTTTGTGTGAAGTCCAACCGTGCGAGGCCTTTGCGGGCGCTCTTCTGCCATGTCCAGCTGACGAGCTCGGGCAACGCGGCCCCCACGGCACGCGAGAGTTTTTCGACCCAGGAACGCGTCTCGTCGAACGTGTAGTGAGCCTTGATCGGGATCCAGATGTGCAGTCCGCGGCTGCCTGTGAGCTTGGGCAGCGCGGTGACGCCCAGATGGTCGAGACCGGAGCGATAGACCCGGGCCATGAGGACTACCTCTTCGAATTTCGTCTTCGTGCCGGGGTCGATGTCGATGTACGCCCAGGTCGGGTACTGCACGTCCGGGACCCGCGAGGTCCACGGGTGGAGCTCGATGGCCGCGTAGTTGGCCATCCAAGCAAGTGCAGCAGGACTGTCTATGACCGCGTAGTACTCACTCTCCCCGGGCTGGGCGTCTTCGTTTCGCCAACGAACTAGCCAATCCGGAGCGTAGGCGGGGACCTCCTTGTGCCAGAAGCCCGCCTTGGCGACGCCGTTCGGGAACCTGTGCATGTTGACGGGGCGATCGACGAGATAGGGAAGGATCACCGGAGCGATCGTCGTGTAATGGCGGACGAGGTCGCGCTTGGTGATCGGGGATTCGTCGTCGCGGCCGGGAAACAGCACCTTGTTCAGGTTGGTCAGCTTCAGCGCGCGACCCTGAACTTCCCACTCACCGTTGTCACCCAGGTCGTCGAGGGCCTCGAGCTCGGCGGCCGACGCAGGTTCCCAGGAGCGATCCGACGGGTGGGTCGTCCCCGAAGTGCCCTTCTTTTGTCTGCCGACGGCTCGCTTCGAACCCTTCGATTTCGGGCGGCCGCTCCTACCTCTGCCCTCCACGGCGGGACCGAGCTCGCTCTTCACTCTCACCTCGGCCTCTTCTGCAGGTAGATCGCTACGCCACATCGCCTCGGGCGCTTTCGCCACGTCGTCGTTGGTTCGGCCGCTCTTCACCGAGAGGGGATGGTCCTCGGGGCTCCATCCCTCTTGGGCGAAGTCGTCGTGCTTGTGTAGGAGCAACCATTGCTCGCGCTCGGCGCTCGTGCGTTTGGTTCGGACGAGGACGAAACGGCCACGGAGCTTCTCGCCGTACAGGTCGAAATGGAGCTCGCCGTCGGCTATGGCTCGAGCGGGATCGTCGGTTCCGGCGGGTTCCCAGGTCCCCCGATCCCAGACGATCACGTCACCTGCGCCGTATTGGCCCTTCGGAATGACACCTTCGAAGTCCTGGTACTCGATCGGATGATCCTCGACGTGGAACGCGCCGGAGCGGGTCGACGGGTCGAGGGTCGGACCCTTCGGGACGGCCCAGCTGGCCAGGACCCCGTCCACCTCGAGCCGGAAGTCGTAGTGCAGCCTCCGGGCTCGATGGCGCTGCACGACGAACCGCGCACGCGACATGGTCGGCCCTCGCTTGCTCTTCGCACCCCGTTTTGCTTCGCCCTCAGGCTCGGGCGTTGCGTCGAAGCGCCGTTTGCCGCGGTACTCCTCGAGGGTCTGCGCGCGACCGGAACCTGCTTTTGCTGGCGCAAGCGCCTTAGAGCCTTTGCGGGCAGGTGCCTTGGAAGTCTTGCTGGCAGGCGCCTTGGAAGTCTTGCTGGCAGGCGCCTTGGAAGTCTTGCGGGCAGGTGCCTTCTTGGTTGGCATACGACGCCTAGCCCTTCTCTGCCACCCCGGCCTGGTCGAAGGTGGCCATGTCGCCGAGCACTCGCGCAGCCGACTGGAGAATGGGCAGAGCGAGGCAAGCACCGGTTCCTTCTCCCAGTCGCAGCCCGAGATCGAGGATGGGCCTGAGCCCGAGCCTTTCGAGGGCCACCGTCGCTCCCGGCTCGACCGAGCGATGTCCAGCGAAGCAGTACCCCAGCGCGTCGGGGCAGAGGGCCGTTGCAACCAACAGAGCCGCTGCTGCGATCACCCCGTCCACCACTACCGGGACGCGTGCGGCGGCTCCTCCCACGATGTACCCGGCGAGTCCGGCGATCTCGAGGCCCCCGAGCGATGCGAGAGCAGCGAGCGCGTCGTCGCGCTCCACGCTCGCCTCGGTACGTGAAAGGGCGTCTTCGACGACCTCGACTTTGTTCGCGAGCATCTCGTCCCCGATCCCCGTTCCTCTGCCTGTGACGGCGGCCGCGGGTTGGCCGGTGAAATAAGCGATGAGCGCAGCCGATGCAGTGGTGTTACCGATACCCATGTCTCCGGTGATGAGACACCGGTTTCCGGATGCGACGAGCTCACGGGCCACCTCGGAGCCAACGTCGAGGGCTGCCCTCGCCTCCTCGAGGCTCATGGCGGGTTCGACGCGCAAATCACGTGTGCCGCTTCGGATCTTTCGCCGTATCAATCCGGTGGCCGCATCGAGGGGCTCGGCGACACCGACGTCCACGACGACGACGTCTGCTCCCGTGCTCCGGGCAATTGCATTTATCGCTGCACCACCGGCGCAGAAGTTTGCGACCATCTGCGCGGTGACCTCGCTCGGCCACGGCGTCACACCCTCGGCGACGACGCCGTGGTCGGCCGCGAAAACTGCAACCGTGGCGGGCTCGGGAGCAACGGGCGGGACCGATCGCGTTATCCCCGCTAGGCGGATTCCGATCGATTCGATCTCACCGAGAGAGCCCGCTGGCTTGGTCAGGAAGCCGTGTCGCTCCTCGGCCGCCCGCATGTCGTGGTGGCTCAGGGGCGCGACTCGAGAGCGCGCTTCTTCGAAGGGGCCATTTCCCGCGCGGTTGCCGAACGCTTCGCGATGAATCGACCACGAAAGAGGCCGGGGCGACGCCCAGCCCTCGAGCGCGAGCTCCGGCTCGGGATCGAAGCCGTCTACCCAACCGACGCACAGGTAGGCGATCGGGTCCACGTGCGGTGGCAGTGAAAGGATCCGGCGGAGCTCGCCCGTGTCGAGGAAGCTCACCCAACCGACCCCGAGGCCCTCGACACGTGCAGCGAGCCACAGGTTTTCGATTGCTAGGCATGTGGAGTAAGCGGCCGTCTCCGGCTGTGTCTGACGTCCGAGAACGCGCGAGCCGCCGCGCTCGAGGGTGGATGTGACGACGATGTTCAGAGGAGCATCGAGAATCGCCTCCACCTTGAGCCTGTCGAAGTGACGACCCCGGGCGCCCGACAGCGCCTCTGCGAAGGCGCGCCGCTTCGACTCGACATGATCTGCGACTCTCTTCCGGATCTCCATGTCGGTGAGCAAAAGGAAGTCCCAGGGCTGCGAGAGCCCCACCGAAGGAGCCCGGTTCGCCGCTTCGAGGACGCGCATGATGACGTCGTCGGGAACCGGGTCGGCCTTGAACCGGCGACGGACGTCGCGCCGGCCGGTGACCACCTGCCAGAACGCGTCACGCACCTCCACGCCCAGGCCCCGCGTGCCCGATTCTCCGTCATTTTCGTTCATCCGACGACCACCTCCCGCAAAGCACCTGCGAGCGTCCCCGCCGATAGCTGAGGGAGCGTGAGACACAGCGCTCCCATGCGATGCGCGAGCTCGCTCGCGAGCCCCAGGCGGGTCGGCCCCTCCTCGACGTCCACGACGAGCGCCGGGACCCGGCGCTTTCGCACCCGCGATGCAGCGTCGTACGCAGCAGCGAGAGGCTCGATCCCCGCAGGAGCGTGGTTGGCTCTGCCGTCTGAGACGAGCACGATGACCGGGCGCATGTCACCCGCCCCGCGCGTCGCCACGTCGAGCGCGGTATCGATTCCCGCTGCCAAAGGGGTGCGTCCCCCCGTCGCGAGCTTTGCCAGGCGACTACGAGCCACTTCGACGCTGCCGGTGGGACGGAGCGCCACCTGGGCATCCTCGTCCCGGAAGGTGACGAGGCAGACGCGGTCGCGCCGTTGATACGCGTCGAGTAGAAGACTCACGACGGCACCCTTCACCGCTTCCATCCGCCGCTCGACACCCATCGATCCCGAAGCGTCCACCGCGATCACGAGGAGGTTGCCGACGAGGTCCTCGTGAACGGATTCTCTGAGGTCCCGGACCGAGACCACCGGGCCGGACTGCTCCTGTGCCCTTCGAACAGCGGCGGCCCTCACCGTCGCGCCGGCGGCCACCTTCGCGATCGGACCGTCGGGCTCCCTGGCTCCGGTCATCCGGCCCCGCGGGCCGGTCACGGGCGAGCGCCTCCCGCCTCCCGACCAGGTGCTTCGATCGTCCTTGGTCCTCAAAGTGACGACGGTGGTGGGCTCCTGCGCCTCGGCCGGCGGGCGCTCGGCACCGGTGCGTCCGTCCTCGGATGCATCGTCTGTGGCACGAAGGTCTTGCTCGCGAGCCTGGCCCAGGGCTTCTTCGATCTCTCGTGGATCGATCCCGGGCTCGTCGAACGGTCCGCGCCTCCGGCGGTGCGCCAACGCGAAGGGTGCCACGCGACGGACCTCGTCCAGACCGGCCTCGGACTTTTCCTCGAGACCTGCGAGCGCGGCGGCGGCTCGGCAGATGACGATGTCGGCGCGAAGGCCCTCGGCTCCGAGGCCCGCACACATGGACGCAACGGTCAAGACCACGTCGTCGGGGATGGCCGCGGGGCGCGCCGATCCGAGGCGCTTGCCGAGCTCGGTCTCCTCTTCTTGCCAGGAATCCCAGAACTCGACCGGATCGGCGTCGTGAGCGAGGCGGCGGCGAACGCCCTCGGCACGAACCCCGGCGTCGGAGCTGCTGCGGATCTCCACCGAGAGCCCGAAGCGGTCCATCAACTGAGGACGAAGCTCGCCTTCTTCGGGGTTCATCG
This sequence comes from uncultured Acidimicrobiaceae bacterium, assembly GCA_963737015.1. Taxonomy (GTDB): domain Bacteria; phylum Actinomycetota; class Acidimicrobiia; order Acidimicrobiales; family UBA8190; genus CAVTQZ01. The sequence goes on from CAVTQZ010000001.1 coordinate 1,798,529, forward strand.
AACCCACGAGCACGAAACGCGCAGGGTGCTCTGCCGATATGCCCTCTCGTTCGACGCGGTTCACGCCGCTCGCGCTCACGTCGAGGAGCACGTCTACCAGATGGTCCGGCAACAGGTTCACCTCGTCCACGTAGAGGACTCCGCCGTCTGCGTCGGCGAGGAGCCCGCGCCTCAGCACCTGTTTCCCCTTGCCGAGCGCGGCTCCGATGTCGATGGTGCCGACCACGCGGTCCTCCGTTGCGCCGATGGGGAGCTCCACGAACCGCGCGCGGCCGGGCAAAAGCGACGCGAGAGCCCGCGCCAGGGTCGACTTCGCGCTCCCCTTCTGACCCCGTAGGAGCACCCCGCCGATCCGAGGATCGACGGCGTTCAGCATCAAGGCCAGCTTGGCGTCCTCGTGGCCGGCGACAGCACTGAACGGGAACGGCCTCGGAGAGCCTGGGGCGCCGCGGTCCGCCGAGCGTTTGTTCCGCGCCTTGCTCACAGCGATTCCTCCCACGACTCGGCCTCGAGCACGGCCTTGCGAAGAGCATCGAGAGACTGCGCAGAGGCGTTCCACATGCCGCGCTCATGGGCCTCGAGAAGGCGCTCGGCGATGGAGCGCAACGCCCAGGGGTTCGACGACTCGAAGAACTTTCTCACGCGGGGATCACTCACGTACGCCTGGGTCACGCGCTCGTACATCCAGTCCTCGACCACCCGAGCGGTGGCGTCGTAGCCGAACAGATAATCGACAGTTGCAGCCATCTCGAAAGCGCCCTTGTAGCCATGTCGCTGCATCGCGTCGATCCACTTGGGGTTCACGACGCGAGTCCTCACCACACGCGCGGCTTCTTCGGCGAGGCTGCGAACCCGCGGCTTCGAGGGATCTGCCGAGTCCCCGAACCAAGCCTTCGGCTGCGCGCCCGTGAGTGCCCGGATCGTGGCCACCATCCCCCCGTGGTCCTGGAGGTAATCGTCCGAGTCGAATATGTCGTGCTCCCGGTTGTCCTGGTTCTTCACCGCGACCTCTACGGCCGAGAGCCGGCGACGCATCGCGGCGGAGTCCGGCACACCCATGCCGCTGCGGGTGTAGGACCATCCGCTCCAAGCCTCGTAGACAGACGCGAGATCCGCGTCGGATCGCCAGTCGCGCGACTCGAGTAAAGGCAGGATCCCCGACCCGTAGGCGCCGGGCTTCGCACCGAATATCCGTGGGTCGTCGTCGAAGCCCGCCATGGAGAACGCCTCGTCCAAGAGCACCACGAGGTGCGGGAACGCGTCGCGGAAGAAACCGGATATGCGCAGTGTGACGTCCACCCTCGGGCGTCCGAGCTCTTCCTCGGTCATGAGCTCGAGGCCCGTCACCCTCCCGGACGAGGCCTGCCAGAGCGGACGGACACCGACGAGCGCGAGTGCCTCGGCCACGTCGTCACCCATCGTCCGCATCGCGGAGGTTCCCCAGACCACGAGCCCGACACATCGTGGAACCGTGCCCTCCTCTTCAAGATGACGCGCGACGAGAGCGTCCGCGAGCTTGCAGCCCACCTCCCAGGCCAACGGGGACGGGACGGCCTTCGGGTCCACCGAATAGAAATTCCGCCCGGTCGGGAGCACGTGCCCCATGCCCCTCGTCGGCGCCCCGCTCGGACCGGCTGGAACATACCGCCCGTCGAGCGCGCGAAGAATGTTTCCGATCTCGTCGGGCGTGCGCCGAAGGGAAGGGACGAGGCGGTCGCAGACCCATCGCAGCGTCGGGTCGTCGCCCTCGTAGGACCAACCACGGCACTGCAGCTCCGAAAGAACACTCCGATTGGCGCTCTCGAGCGCGTCCACCTCTTCGCGTCCCGCATTGTCGGAAAGCCCTCTGCGCAGCGACGGAACGGCGCCTTGCGCGACGCGGGTCATCGCGAGGACGAGGTCGAGCTCGGTCTCGCCCGATGGAGCCGTCCCCAAGACGTGCAGCCCACCTCGGATCTGCGCGTCCTTGAGCTCGCACAGATACCCGTCCACTTCGAGGATCAATTCGTCGAACTCCGAGGCGTCGGGCGCGTCGGTGATGCCGAGGTCGTGATGAATCTGCGCATCGACGAGCATCTCCCAGACCCTCTTTCGGATGGCAGGCAGCTTCTCGGGATCGAGCGCCGCGATCTGCGCGTGCTCGTCCAGGAGCGACTCAAGACGGGCGAGCTCGTCGTAGGTCTCGGCCCGGGTCATCGGGGGGAGGAGGTGGTCGACGATCACCGCGTGCGCTCGTCGTTTTGCCTGGGTGCCCTCGCCGGGGTCGTTGACCACGAACGGGTACACGAGTGGAACATCTCCGAGACATGCGTCGGGGCCGCACGAAGCCGAGAGACCGACACCTTTCCCCGGTAGCCACTCCAGCGTCCCGTGCTTGCCCAGATGGACGATCGCGTCCGCACCCCACGCCTCGTCGAGCCAGCGGTAGAACGCAAGGAAGTGGTGGGTGCAAGCGAGATCCGGTGAGTGGTAGACGGCAACCGGGTTTTCGCCGAAGCCACGCGGCGGCTGCACCGCGACGATCACCCCGCCGAGGTCGAGACCGCAGAAAACGAAGTGCTCGTCGTCGACCAGGACGTTGCCCGGCGTATTGCCCCACGAAGCCTCGATGGCGACGCGAAGATCGTCAGGGAGACCTTTGAACGACCGCTCGTAGCTCGCAGCGCTCCAACTTCCCACGAGACACTCACGGCCGGGCTCGGCGATCGTCTGCCGATCGTAGGAGAACCCGGTCGTGAGCTCGGACATGAGAGCCTGAGAGTCGGCCGGCACGCGATCGACCCGATAGCCGGCACCGCGAAGAGCGTGCAACAACTCGATGACACTCTCGGGGGTGTCGAGCGCCACGGCGTTGCCGATTCGGCTGCGTTTGGTGGGGTAAGCCGACAGGACGATCGCGACCTTTCGATCAGAGGCGCGCTTTCGGCGCAAGCGCGCCAGCCGGGTGGCGGTGCCGGCCACGCGTCCGACCCTGTCAGGTCGGGTTCTGTACGCGGTGACGGGAGCGCCGAGCTCATCACCGTCGTCGACCACCTCCTTGAACGAGAAGGGCACAGAGACGATCCGGCCGTCGAATTCCGGTATCGCGATGCTCATCGCCACGTCGAGAGGCCCGAGGCCCACCTGACTCATCGCCCACGATCGCTCGTGGGACATGGCGGTCACCGCCTGCAAGACCGGCACGTCGAGGGCGGCGAGAGCCGAAGCGTCCCACTGGTCCCCGTCGGACGATCCCATCGCGAGCACGGTCGTGATGAGTGCGTCCACATCGCGCTGTGCGAGCAAGTCGAGCGCCCCTGAAGTTCCGGATTCCGTCGGCCTCAGGGAATAGCAGTAGACGCACAGCGCGTTCGCGCCGTGCTCTTCGAGCGCCGTGGCCAGGTCCTCGATGAATTGCGTGTTCCCCGACATCATGTGCGCGCGATAGAAGACGATGCCGACGGTCGGGCGCGTCGGGTCGCTTTCCGTCGGCCGGAAGATCCCCGATTCCGGCACGGGCTGCGGCGCGTCGAAGCCGAAACCACCCATGAGCACGGTGTCGCCGACGAATCTCAGGAGGTTCTCGATGTTCGAGAGACCTCCGTGCACCAGATACTCGAAGGCCTGCGCAACAGTGGCGGAAGGTTCCGTCGAGAGCGCAGTCAGCTCGGCGTCAGGAGCGGCTTCACCGGCGAAGGCGAGAAGTGGTATTCCGCCCGAGACGCAGGAGCGCCTAAGGGCGTCGAACTGCTCCTTCCACGCCTCCCTCCCCCCGAGGAGTCGGACCATGACGACGCTCGCGCCCTCGACTGAAGGTGCTTCGGGCGTCGCCGACGGATTCGCCGCGCGCACAGGCCAGAAGCCTTCGGGCAGTCCCTCCACGACAGAGCGGACCGCCAGGATGTCGGTGTCGGCGTTGGAGAGGAAGAGGATCGTCACTTCGCGCCCGCTGCGATGAGGTCCTCGAGCGAACCCACCTCTGTATGCGCCTCGACGAGGTCCGCCAGACGCTCCAGCTGGTCATCGCGCGCAGCGGCGAACGATGCTCCCGATGCCACGAAATGCTTTCGGCGACGCGCGGCGATCTCGCAGAGGAAAGTGGAGCGAAACGCGTCCTCTTCGAAGAGGCCGTGAAGATTCGTCCCTCTCACCGATTCGTCGCCCGGTGTGCCGGCGCCCTCTTCTTCCTCGCCGTACAAGTCGTCGAGATGCAGCCATGGACGGGCGGAGAGCCCCCGGGTGGTGCGGCCGTGGTGTATCTCGTAGCCCGAAACGCGCTCGCCGAGACCGTGACCTCTTCGCTGACGCGTGATCTTCGTCTCGCAGAACACGGTTTCTACGTCCAGCCACCCGAGGCCATCGACGTCTCCGCGGCCGGACTCGATGGCGTCGAAGATGCGCCTGCCGAGCATCTGGTATCCACCGCAGATACCGATGACCGACGATCCACCTTTTCGCCGTACGGCGATCTCGCGATCGAAACCCCGTGCGCGAAGCCACTCGAGGTCGGCGACTGTCGCCTTCGTGCCCGGAATGACGATCAGGTCGGGGTCTGCGAGCCCGCCTGCGTCTCGAATCATGCGAACGCTCACGCACGGTTCGATGGAGAGCGCGTCTAGATCGGTGAAGTTCGAGATCCTCGGCAACTGCACGACGGCTACGTCGAGGATGTCCGATCCTGCCGCCGGTGTCACGAGCGGCAACGGCCGGGGTCCCGAAAGGGCGAGGGAGTCCTCGGCGTCGAGCGAGACGTCGTGGACGAAGGGCAGGACACCGAGCGTCGGTACACCGCAGCGGCGTTCGAGCTCCCTGAGACCGTCGGCCAAAAGAGCGGGATCGCCACGGAATTTGTTCACGACGAACCCGGCGACGAGCTCGCGATACCTGGGAGGGAGCAGCTCGACCGTGCCGTAGAGAGAGGCGAACACTCCCCCGCGGTCTATGTCCCCCACGACGATGGCCCTGAGCCCAGCTTCGCCCGCCACTCGAAGGTTCACGATGTCGTGGTCGAGCAGGTTTATCTCCGTGGGGCTCCCAGCCCCCTCGAGGATGACCACGTCGAAGCGGCTGCGAAGCTCCGTTAGCGCATCCATGACAGAGCCCAGGAGCATCGGCTTGAGCTCGTGGTACGCCGCTGCGCTCATGTGCCCGAGCGGCTCGCCGTTCACCACCACTTGGCAGCTGCGCTCGCCCGTCGGCTTCAGGAGGATCGGATTCATCGCAGCCTCCGGGACAGTCATCGCGGCGAGCGCTTGTACCGCCTGGGCGCGTCCGATCTCGTGGCCTTCGGGCGTCACATAGGAGTTGAGGGCCATGTTCTGAGCTTTGAAAGGGGCGACTTTCACTCCGCGGCGCGCGAGCATCCTGCACAATCCGCTCACGAAATGGCTCTTCCCGGCGTCGCTGGTGGTGCCGCAGACCATGAGGCCGCCGCGCAGAGAAGAGCGGGGACGCGTCAACGCACCGACCTTCGGCGGGTCAGCCACGGGCCCCGGAGCAAGCCCCCGAGAGCACTGCGGCGTGCACGGCACGGGCGATCCTCGAGCCCCAGCGCGATCTCGGGCCGCCGAACGCCGAAGGCTCTCCGTCCTCGGGGCAGACGATGCAGACCGCATCGGTCGCCGTGCCGGTGCAGTCGAAGCCCGCGTCGGACAGAGCTTGCACCTTCGCCTCTGTGACGGTGGAGACGGCGTTCACGAGCGCTGCATCCGAGAGACGCTCGGGGAGCACTGCGACGATATTTATGGTGCCGACGAGTGCCGGGGTGCACCTATCGTCCGGTGCGGCGGCGAGGATCGTCTGGCCGAGACCCACGGTCGCCATGACTTCGACGCCGGCGTCGGTCCCGCCGTGGTGCGCGCGGACGTTGGCCGAGGTCAACATGCCGACACCTCGCCCCGGAAGCCCGAGGGAGACGGCGAGCTTGGCCAGGTGGTGGTCGGGGTCACGGCGCGCGTACGAAGGTGGGACCTGAGCGTTCATCACCCAGCGGCGACCGCCGATCCCTCCGCCGTAGGGGCTGCTGGCAATGGATCTCATCCTCGCCGGCCAGCGCCATACCAGCACGGGGAGGTTCCGATCGCTCTCTCGGCGCACACGGATTTCGGGAAGCACCATCGTCCTCGCGTTCTTCCGAGATTCTTCCTCGGGCAGGCAGGTCTCCTGGCTCCCGGATCGACGTCTCCCCCGGCCTTCCCGCCGCAAGGGCCGTGGCCGTCTCGGGGTCGACTCCCCGGTCACAGTTGCGGGACAGCCCCGGACTCTCACCGGGTTCCCTACGCTGCGCTTCGAACTCTAGGTCACGTGCGGTGCCGACGCCCCGGGAGAACCTCTCTTGCAACGAGCCGTCGGGCTCTTGGCCAAGATTGCACCCGTGGCGACGGAGAAGGTGCACCACATCGGAGTGACCGGCCTGTGAGCGGCTCGCTCGGCCCGCGTGTGGTGATCGCGGGGGTGGCATCAGGCGTCGGAAAGACCACGGTCGCCACGGGGCTCATGGCGTCGCTTCGCGCCCGGGGGATGCGAGTCGCCTCTGCGAAGGTCGGTCCCGACTTCATCGATCCGGGATACCACTCGCTTGCGACCGGACGACCGGGGCGCAATCTCGACAGTTGGATCTGCGGCGAGGGCTCGATAGCCCCCCTGGCAGCACGCGCCGCGGCTGGAGCGGACCTCCTGGTCGTCGAAGGCGTCATGGGTCTTTTCGACGGTTCCTCGGACGGCGAACCCGAGGCGAGCACGGCTTCGATCGCGCGTCTGATCGATGCACCGGTCGTTCTCGTCGTCGACGCCTCGGCCATGAGCGGCTCGGTCGCCGCGCTCGTGTCGGGATATGCGACTTTCGACCCGCGCACCAACGTGGCGGGGGTGGTACTCAACCGTGTGGGCAGCCCCGGGCACGGCGACTTGCTCAGAGAAGCGCTCGAACCTCTCGGGATCCCGGTCCTCGGAGTGCTGCTGCGCGACGACGAATTCGTCTGGCGCGACCGCCACCTCGGCCTCGTCCCCGTCGCGGAGGAACGCCCACGGATCGCGGCTTCACTCGGACGGCTCGCAGACGCGTTCGAGGCGTGCGTGGACATCGGTGCGTTGGTGTCCGTGGCGAAACGGGCCGGGCCTCGCACCGTCGGCGCTCCCTTGCTCCCAGAACGAGTCGTGCCCGCCGACGAACGACCCCTCGGACTGGCCGTGGCGGGCGGGCCCGCGTTCAGCTTCGTCTACAGGGACAACCTCGAAGCGCTCGAGGCGGCAGGCGCCGACGTGCTCGGCTTCGATCCCCTCGTGGACTCAGCCCTGCCCGAAGGAACCGAGGCGCTCTTCGTCGGCGGAGGATTCCCTGAGGTGTACGCGAAGGCGTTGAGCGAAAACTCCGTCCTCCTCACGGACCTGAGATCGCGCTTTCGGAGCGCGTTGCCGACGTGGGCGGAGTGCGGCGGGCTCTTGTGGTTGTCCAGGACCCTCGACGGCGCCCCGCTGGCGGGAGTCGTCCCCACCGATTGCGTCATGAGCGACCGTCTCGTGCTCGGGTACCGCTCCGCGACGGCGCGGGTCCCGAACCCGGTTGCGCCGGTCGGAAGAGAGCTGCGCGGCCACGAATTCCACTACTCGTCGATCGAACCGGAAGGAGAGGCGCTCGAGCTTCGAAGCCGCTTCGGCACCCGCGAAGGGGGTTTCGCCACGGAACACCTCCTCGCGTCCTATCTGCACCTGCACCTGGGGGGCGATCCCTCGCCCGCCGCCCGCTTCGTCTCAGCTGCGGCGCGAGCCAGGCGGGCTGGAAGAACGTCCGGGCCGCGGGGGTAGGGTTCGTCAGGCTGCGATCCACGGGTACCCGGTGCGAGTCCGGGGCTGCCACGCAACTGTGACCGCGTCAGCGAGCTCCCATGAGAGCCCGGCCTCGCCGGGAAGGTCGGAGCGGGCCTCGATGCGGGAGCCAGGCACCGGTCGCATGCCGTGCACGCAGTGTCGTACGAGGAGCTGAACGTGCGCCCGTCGTTGGTGGGCGTCGGAGTGGGGCCGGGTGATCCGTCCCTGCTGACGATGAGAGCGGTATCTGTGCTTCGCGACGCCGACCGGGTGCTCGCCCCCGCGATCGCGCTCGACGCCGCGGGCCGGGCCGAATCGATAGTGCGCCAGGCGCTCCCCGACGTACGGGTCGAGCGGATCGTTTTCGCTGTCCTCGGAGACGAAGGCGAACGGCGCCTCGCCCACGAAGAAGCGGCCTCGCGTGTGGTGTCGCTCATGGACGACGGTGAGCGTGTGGCGTTCGTGACGCTCGGGGACCCGAACGTCTACAGCACCTTCAGCCACCTTGCGGCAGCCGTCACGGCTGCCAGACCCGCCGCCTGCGTGGAGACGGTGCCGGGAATCATGGCCTTCCAGGAGCTGGCGGCGCGATCAGGGACCCTGGTGGTGGACGCCTCCGAGAGACTGCACCTGCTGAGCGCTGTCGAAGGTCCCGAGGTCCTCGACATCGCCCTCGCCGATCCCGAAGCTGCGATCGTCGTCTACAAGGGCGGGCGCCACGTGCCGGCGATAGCGGCGCGCCTCGAGGCGAGGGGCAGGCTCGACGACGCCGTGTTCGGCGAACTGCTCGGGCTCCCCGGAGAGAAGATCACGTCGCTCGAAGAGGTGTCCGGGTCCCCCGCCACATACCTTGCAAGCGTGCTGGTCCCACCGCGGCGTGTTCACCCGCCGAGCGAGCGGGGATCCGAGGGCCGGGGTGAGGGCTCGTGATCTCGTTCGTCGGCGCGGGCCCCGGAGCGCCCGACCTGATCACGGTGAGGGGCCGTGACCGACTTGCGGCTGCCGACGTCGTCGTGTGGGCGTCGTCTCTAGTGCCCGAGGCTCTGCTGACACACGCGTGTGCCGGCGCGGAGGTACTCGACTCGAAGACGATGACGCTCGAGGACGTCCTCGCCGTGTACGAGTCACATCCGCAGGACGCGATCGTGAGGCTGCACTCGGGAGATCCCTCGATCTACGGCGCGATCCAGGAGCAGATCGACTGGTGCGTCGCGACCGAGCGCGACTTCGAAATCGTGCCCGGCGTGAGCTCCCTCGCGGCGGCCGCGGCCGCCGTCGGCCGCGAGCTCACGAACCCGACACTTGCTCAGAGCGTGGTGGTCACGCGTCTTGCGGGACGAACATCGGCGAGCATGCCCCCCAGGGAGCAGGTTTCTGCCTTCTCGTGCATCGGGCCGACCTTGGCGCTGTTCCTCTCCGGGTCGAGACCGGGTGAGGTCCAGAGGGAGCTGCTCGGGCCGGGATCCGCTTACGACGAGACGACCCCGGCGGCGGTCGTGGTACGCGCTTCGTGGCCGGACGAGCAGGTCGCCTTCACGACCGTCGGAGAACTGGCAGAGACCATGAGGGCAACGCGAGCGACGACCACCTTGCTCGTCCTGGTCGGACCGGCACTCGCGTCGGATGGCGCCAGAAGCCACCTCTACTCACCGACATTCGCGCACAAATTCCGCCGGCGATCGTTGCCCGGCGCGACCACCGGAAGGCCTGCGTGAGGGCGCAAACCGAACCCAAGGGTCCACAGCCCCACGAGCCGCCGCTCAGCCCGACGGTCGCGGCGCGACGAAAGGGCCTTCGTACGGGATGGACCACCGGCACTTGCGCGTCGGCGGCAGCGAAGGCCGCTGCGCTTTCGCTCGAGAGCGGCCGGCCTCCGAAGACCGTCGAGGTGGCCCTCCCCGCAGGGACGAGAGCTTCCTTCGAAGTCGAGACCGAGCATCCCGACCGCTTCGTCGTGGTGAAGGACGCCGGTGACGACCCCGACTGCACACACGGCGCCCGCATAACAGCAGAGGTGCGCTTTGCGCAGGCTCCCGCCACCGAGCTCGTGGGCGGTCCCGGCATAGGCACCGTGACGCTCCCCGGTCTCGGTCTCGCTGTCGGCACCCCCGCGATCAATCCCGTTCCGCGCAGGATGATTCTCCAAGCGATTTCCGAGGTCACCGACGAGCCACTGGTCGTGACCTTCTCGGTCCCCCGCGGAGAGGAGATGGCCGAAGAGACGACGAACGCACGACTCGGGATCGTCGGAGGTATCTCCCTGCTGGGCACTACCGGAATCGTGCGGCCGTTCTCCACTTCCGCCTACCGGGCCTCTGTCGTACAACAGGTCGACGTCGCCGGGGCGCAGGGACATCGAACGATGGTGCTCGCGACCGGCCATCGTTCCGAGCGGGCGGCGATGCAGATCCTTCCGCAATTACCGGAGGTCTGTTTCGTGGAGGTCGGCGACTTCACCGGGATCGCTCTACGCAAAGCCCGGGGGGCCGGAATGCGCAAAGTGGTATTCGTCGGCATGGCCGGCAAGATCTCCAAGCTGGCGGCGGGTGTGATGATGACCCACTACCACCGATCCGAGATCGACGGCGTGCTCTTGTCCGAAGCCGCGCGCAGCACTGGCGCCCACCCTGCGGTGATAGAAGCGGCAACCGCCACGAGCACTGCCCGCCACTTCTTCGAGACCTGCCTTGAGTACGGGTGCACAGAGCCACTCGAGCAGCTGTGTGCCCCGCGAGGGCGTCGTGCATCGCTCATGTGGATGGCGCTTTGGACGTAGAGGTGTTGATGGTCGACTTCGAAGGTGAGCAGGTGGTCGCACGTGCCTGAACGCATATCGGTCGTCGGGATCACCGGGGAACGATCCTTCGGGCAGCTCGAGGCCGAAGCCAGAAAGGCCATCGAGGCCTGTGACCTCGTCGTCGGCAGCAGACGGCTGCTCGGTGAGCTCGCGCTCCCCGAGTCACTCGGGACCCGGACGGTGCTCCTGAATGCCGACATCGAAAGTGCGCTTGACACCATCGGAGCCGAGATCGGAAACGTATGTGTGCTCGCGTCGGGAGATCCCGGCTTCTTCGGCATCGTGCGCCCGCTCGCGGAGCGCTTCGGTCCGAATCGCATAGAGGTCCACCCCGCACCTTCCTGCGTCTCGGTGGCGTTCGCCCGCCTCGGGCTCCCCTGGGACGACGCCGTAGTTGTCTCTGCACACGGGCGTCCCGTCGCGCAGGCGGCCAGAGCAGTCGCTCGCGCTCACAAGGCCGCCGTGCTCGTCTCCCCCGACAACCCGCCCGAGGCGCTCGGCAAAGCCCTCCTGTCCGAGAGGGCCCCCGGTGAGCGAACCGATTTGGAGATCGCCGTGTGCTCCCGGCTCGGGACGAAGAACGAGTCGATCGTGCGCACCGACCTGGAGGGCCTGGCCGGCGGCACATGGGACGCCATGGCCGTCGTGGTGTTCGTATCGAAGAACCGAGCGGTGGGCCCTGCGTCGTCGGCCTGGGGACTTCCCGAAGGTGCTTTCGACCACCGCGACGGCATGATCACGAAGTCCGAGGTACGGTCCGTCGCGCTCGCCAAGCTCGCCTTACCCCATATCGGGGTCATGTGGGACGTGGGCGCGGCGAGCGCGAGCATCGCGATCGAGGCTTCGCTTCTCGCACCAAGGCTCGAGGTCTTCGCCGTCGAGCGTGACACAGAGGCGCTGCGCATGGCCGAGAAGAATTGCCGGGAGCACTCGGCAACGGTGCGAATGGTCGAGGGCGAGGCGCCGGACGTGCTTAGGAGACTTCCCGATCCTGACCGCGCCTTCGTCGGAGGCGGAGGTATGGCGGTGCTCGAAGCCGTGCTCGAGCGCCTGCGGCCCGGGGGCCGGATAGTGGCCACGTTCGCTTCGGTCGAGCGCGCCGCACGAGCAGCCCGGCTGCTCGGAGATCTCGTCCAGATAAACGTCGCCCGTGGCGTGCCCCTCCCCGACGGCGGCATCCGTCTCGAAGCGCAGAATCCGGTGTTCGTGGCCTGGGGAGGACCGCCATGAGGGTGCTGTCGGTGTCTGTAACCGACGCAGGGCGGGCGGTCGCGATGAAGCTTCCGTACGAACGCGCGCACGGCGCCGTTGGAGAGACCGTGCGGGAGCGATGGGGCGATGTCGACGCCTTCGTCCTGATGCTCGCAGTGGGTGCCGCAGTAAGGATCGTGGGTCCGCTGCTGCGCGACAAGGGGCGTGACCCGGCGGTTATCTGTGTCGACGAAAGTGCCAGTTGGGCGGTGTCACTGTGCGGTGGTCACGGGGGTGGCGCCAACTCCTTGGCGCGAGAGGTGGCCACGCTCATCGGCGCAGAGCCGGTCATTACCACTGCGACCGATGCAACAGGGGCGGTGGCACTCGACATGTTGCGCGGTTTTCGTGCATCAGGCGACATTGCATCTGTGAACGCGGCGATTCTCGCCGGCCGCCAGCCGATCGTCGACGCGCAGATCGAAGGTTGGCACAGCCCTGAAAACCTCGTCGGGGGCAGCGGGCCCGAGCGCGTCGTGATCACAGATGCCGCCCTCGTTGGATCCGAAGGCGTCGTGGCTCTACATCCCCCGTCACTCGTCGCCGGGATCGGCTGTTCCTCGCACCTCACACAGGGCGAGATGCGAGTCCTTCTCGCCGAAGCACTGGGCGACGCCGGCCTCTCGGACGCGAGCCTCGAGAGTGTGGCGACCATCGACCTCCGAGCGAAACATGAGGCCATCACTAGCCTCGGCCTGCCTGTCCGCTCCTTCTCGGCGGAAGTGCTTTCGCGGGTTGCCGTGCCGAACCCGAGCGCCGTCGTTCGCGCGGCCGTGGGAACTCCGAGCGTTGCGGAGGCGGCCGCCCTGCTCGGAGCGGGCAGCAGGTCCCGTCTGGTGGGCCAAAAGCGCAAATCGCCTCGTGCCACGGTGGCTCTCGCGTGCCGTTGCGGACCGCGCTGGGCTCTTAAGCGTCGTGGGACTCGGCCCCGGCGACAGCGCGGATCGCACAGCCGCAGCGGGTGCCGCCGTGCGCAGCGCCGAGATCGTGATCGGCTACAGCGCCTACGTCGAGCAAGCGAGGGACCTCCTGGATCCGAGCCAGATGATCGAAACGTCCCCGATCGGTGCCGAAGTGAGCAGGGCACGAAGCGCCGTGCACTCAGCCTCGGCTGGAAGAAGAGTGGCCGTGGTCTGCTCGGGTGACCCCGGCGTCTATGCGATGGCGTCGATCGTCTTCGAGCTCGCCTCGAAACTCTCGCCTGACATCGAGATCGACGTCATCCCGGGCGTGACAGCGTCGCTCGCATCGGCTTCGTTGCTCGGTGCGCCTCTGGGGCACGACCACGCCGTCGTGAGCCTTTCGGATCTCTTGACACCTTGGGAGGTGATCGCGACCAGATTGAGGGCCATCGCAGAAGCGGACCTGGTGGTAGCGCTCTACAACCCGCGCTCGAAGGGCCGCACGTGGCAGTTGCAAGCTGCGTTCGAGATCCTCCGCGAACACCGGCCCCCCGACACGCCTGTGGGGGTGGTCACCGATGCGTACAGAGACACGCAGCGCATCGCCTGTACAAGCCTCTCGAAGGTCGATACGACCGACGTGGGAATGACGAGCTGTGTCATCGTCGGGTCGAGCACGACACGGACGGAGCGAGGACGGATATTCACGCCTAGGGGCTACGACCCATGAGCGTGAGCATCGATTCGCGCTGTACGGCCTGCGGAGCGTGTCTCTCCACATGTCCCGAGCACGCCCTCCTGCCGGCCCCCCGGCGGCCGATCGTCGAACGATCCCTGTGCACGGACTGCCTCGCCTGTATCGAGATCTGCCCGGTCGACGCCATCTCGTCCGTGCTCCCCGTAAATTTCGTCGAAACATCCGACCCGGGCAAAGGTTTGACTCGGTGCTGACCGAGCCCTCGGAGTCCGGCTCCAACGTCCACCCGATCGAGGCGGAGAGCTTTCGTATCCTCGACACGCTCGTCGACCTCTCGCACCTCCGACCGATCGAGCGCGCCGTCGTCTCCCGCGTCATCCACGCGAGCGCCGACCTGGAGTTCGCTACATCCATGGTCCTCGACGAGAGCTCCCTGGAGCTCGCGGTCGAGGCGTTGCGCCAGGGCGCGGTCGTGGTTACCGACGTCGAGATGGTCCGAAGCGGTCTCCATCGCCGCGCCAACTGCTACATCGATCGCACGGAGAACGAGGCCGCTCCGACCCGCTCTGCCGCGGCGATGCGGATCGCAGTCCGTGAGAACCCGAGCAACGCCCTGTTCGTGATCGGCTGCGCCCCGAGCGCACTGACAGAGCTGGTCGACCTGGCGACATCGGGAATGGTGGAACCGGTGATGGTGGTCGGCATGCCCGTGGGTTTCGTCGGGGCGGCCGAGAGCAAACAGCTGCTTCGGGACAGCGGGATCCCGGCTGTCAGCAACATCGGTGAAAAGGGTGGATCGGCGGTCGCAGCTGCGGCTGTCAACGCCCTCTTGCGAGCGGCTGGGGAAAGGGTCGTGACGTGAGAGCGCGGGCGTACGCCTCCGTCGACTCCATCCTCCTCGTGGCCCACGGCTCGAGGTCGGAGGCATCGATCGCGGAGATGGGCGAGCTCGCACGCCTGTTGCGCATGCGGTGCCCCGACACGATGGTGTCAACCGGGTATCTCGAGCTCTGCGACCCTCCGGCGCTGGAGGCGGCCGAGGTGCTCATCGCCGGCGGTGCGCGGTCGACGGTCGTCGTACCGGTCATGCTGCATGCAGCGGGCCATTCGAAGTCCGACGTTCCTGCGGTCGTCGGATCGCTGCGCGAGCGCCACGAAGGATTGAAAGTCCTCTACGCCAGGCCTTTCGGGGCGGACCACGCCCTTCTCGCACTGGCGAGGCGGCGGCTCGAGTCAGCGGGAGCGCTCGGTCTGCCGCTCGCTCTTCTCTCGCGTGGCAGCTCCGACCCCGACGCGAACGCCGAGGCATTCCGGGTGGGGCGGCTCCTAGCCGACATGGCGGGATCCCCGGAATTCGCCTGCGGCTTCTCCGGTATCACGCGGCCGACGGTGCCCGGGTCGCTCGAGCGGCTACACCGACTTGGTGCCCGGCGCATCGCAGCGTTCGCATGGTTCATCGCGACGGGCGTACTGCTCGACCGGATGAAAGACGACTACGCACATTTCAGCGAGGCGACCGGCGCAGTGGTGATCGACGGCGGCTACCTGGGCGTCGGACCCGAGATCGCGCAGCTCGTCATGGACCGGGTGGACGAGGCCCTCACCGGGCGGGCAATCCCCAACTGCGATGCCTGTGCCTACAGACGGCCCTTCCCGGGATTGGAGGACAGGGTCGGCATGGCGATCGGACTAGGGCACTCCCACCTCGCTGCCGAGCACCTGCACGAGCACGGCTAGGCGCGAAGAGCGGCCTCGGTCTGGGCGGTGTCCTCGGTGCCCCGATAGAACCAGATCTTCCCGTCGCGGAACCTGAAGTAATGGTGAAGGTTCATGTCGATCGGCTTACCGGTGCTTCGCGAGGTGGCGCGGCAGCGCACCACGGCCATCACGGAGTCGTCGCTCGAGGCGAAGTCGAGCGGCGTGAACTCCTGAACCTCCATGTTCGAACCGAACTGTTGGAAGAACGACTCGACCTCGGACTTGCCGTGACGGATCCCGTACCAGGGCGCGGCGGTCGAGGCGGTGTCCGCTCCCCACTCGACGTCATCTGTCACGGAATCGAGGATCGCCGCCACGTCTCCTCTCCCGAACGCCTCGTAAATGGCTTGGATGCTCTTGACGTTGTCGTCGGCACTCACTGATCGTCCCCCCTGTGATTCGGACAAACCCAACGTGTCGCTGGTGTTCGGCACCAGAGACTGCCTCGGATCACCGAAATGTGCTCGATCGAGTGATCAGCCGCTCCCGGCGGTGCCGAACTGCTCTCATGAGCCTCGTGGCCACGAGAGCACGCCCCGAGCGTCCCGGCGCTGCGACCACCTCCATACCAGGAATCAGCCTCCAGCGGAGCGTCCCGGAAGATATCGTGCGCGCCGTGGAGTCCTCGGATTCGGCCCTCGTCGCAAGGATGGTCGCAGGCGACGAAGAGGCGCTCTCCGAGGCGCTGCAGCGCTACGGCCCTGTGGTGTTCGGCCACGCGAGAAAGCTGATGGGCGATTCGTTTCTCGCCGAGGAGGTCGTCCAAGAGGTCTTCGTGACTCTGTGGCGTCACCCGGAGCGCTTCGACTCCTGTCGCGGGTCGCTGCGCGGATACCTCGGGATACATGCCCGAAGGCGGGCGATCGATGCACTGCGTCAGAGCCAGCGCAGGTCCAGCCGTGAGAAGAAGCATTTCGCTCTCAACGAGCGGCGCGCACAGTCGACAAGTCCCGAGGAAGACGCCGCCGAGCTATCGGGCACAGTCCGAAATGCCATAGAGAAGTTGCCGGCCGACCAAAGACGAGTCGTCGAGCTCGCCTATTTCGAGGGCCTGACACAGCTCGAGGTCGCGAGCTTCCTCGGCATCCCTGAGGGCACCGCCAAGTCGCGGCTCCGGCTGGCGCAGACGAAGCTCCGTGTTTGGCTCGACCCGGCGCTGATGGAGACGGTATGAGCGAACTATCTGATCACCTCGGACCACTCGAGGAGCTGCGCTACGCGCTCGCCGAGGCCGACGCGCAGCGGCTCTCTCAGAGTCTCAACGACAGAGTCCTGTCCGCCGCGCTCGAGGCCCGTCTGCCGGGAAGGAACTCGGTGGAGCCACCCGCGATCGGCCCGCTCGAGGCCTTCCGGCGGGCTGGTGAGTCCATGGACCGCCTGCTTCGATCACTCGATGCAGATCAATGGCGAACGCCGACCCTGCGTGACCTCGATGTGCAGGGGCTCATCGGGCATCTGATCGGCGTGGAGCAAGCATTCATCTGCGCTTTGCAAAACGACCCCTCGCACGACGAGAAGGCCGATCACGTCACTTCGACCAGTCGTAGCGCCGCTTCCCAACGAGATCGCTCTCCTGCAAATACGTTGTCGGACTGGCGGAAAGTGTTGAGCCGGAGCCTCGAGCTCGCGGAACCGCTCTCACCCGAGGACGGGTCGGTGGCTGGCGCCGCAGGGGACCCTCTCGGGCTGCACGGCATCCGGCTGCCGCTCGGCGCTCTGCTCGTGGTTCGGGCTTTCGAGTTGTGGACGCACGAGGAGGACATACGAAGGGCGATCGGAATGGCGCTCGGCGCTCCGGACGCGCAGAGCCTGAGGTTGATGACCGACCTGGCCTTCGAACTGCTCCCCGTTCCGTTGTCCGCGGTTGTTCCGTCTGCTCGAGCCGGTGCCGCGAAGGTCGTCCTGACCGGTGACGGTGGCCGGACATGGATCGGACCCCCCACTTCCGAACGGGCTGACGGTGATGGCAAAGTCGATCGGATCGATGTGCGGATCGTGATGAGCGCCGTCGATTTTTGCCGGCTCGCTGCAAACCGAATGGATCTGGAACACATACCTGCAACGGTGAGAGGCGACAGTTCGACCGCGCGTGGTCTTTTCGCTGCGGCCACGAAACTCGCTCTCGACTGAGTCCGCCGGGCGCAGGCGCACCGTCGCTCACAACGCCCGACATTCGGGTGTGATCCATCTGACCCGACCGTGACGTACATGTGACGTGGACGGGAAGTAAGTCCCGTCACAGATCGGAGGGCTCGATTCAGATGTCACTCGTGAGGTTCTTACCCGCATGGTTCCACGCGATCGCGGACTACGCAGTAGGCGTAACTCTCGTCCTCGTCGCCGTAGCCGTCGGAGGGTCTGACGGTGCAGTCGCAAGTGGAGTCGTCATCGGCGCAACCGTGCTCTTGGTGAGCATGCTCACGCGCTATCCACTCGGCGTGCTGAGGGTGCTGCCCTTCCCCGTCCACTCCGCGGGCGACTATCTCGCGGCCGCCCTTCTCTTCGCGGCTCCGTGGGCCTTGAACTTCTCTTCGGGCGACGGAGGACTGACCGCGTTCTACGTCGCGATGGGCGCAGCGGTCCTCGCCGTGAGCCTCGTGACCAACTACCAATACAGCCCGAAGAGGTCGTGGCCGGCCGCCACAGGTGCCAACCGGGCGCTCGCATGAGCTCGAGGCCGCCGCGGATCGAATGATCGCGTGCTGACGCCGCAGAAGTGATGGTGGGGCCGTTGTCCTTCGGCGGCCCCACCGCCGCGCTCACGGGTCTCGGGGCGCCTGTGGCGCTGGGACTCCTCGTTCCGATGGAAGCAGGCGTCCCGATCCCGATCCCATCCGATCTCGTCGCTCTGGCGGTGGGCGAGAGAGTTTCCGCCGGCACGTTCCCGCTGTGGCTGGCGGTGATCGGGCTGGAGATCGTCGCCCTCGTCGGAACCTCGATCCTGTTCCTCTTTTGTCGCGGCGCCGGCCGCGCGGTCGTGACGAGGCTTGCATCGCGCATCGGCCTGCGCGAGCAGAGACTCGAACGCGCCGGCGCATTGGTGGAGAGGGGTGGTCGGCCAGCCCTCGCCGCCGGCCGCGCCACCCCCGGCTTACGCACCCTCACGGTGGTGGTAGCCGGAGCCGCAGGCCTGAGCGCCCGCCGAGCCCTACCCGCTCTCGTTTTGGGTAGCAGCTTGTTCCTCCAATTGCACCTCGTACTCGGCCTCTACTTCGGGCCACTCGCGAAGAAGGCGTACGACGCGGCGAAAGCGCCGACCCTCGCCGTCGCGCTCGCCCTCGCAGCAGCAGCGGTCGTCTTCTGGGTGGTGAGGCGCGGTCGCAGGGGCGCAGCGGAGTCCTGGTCCGAAGCGGCTTGTCCCGCATGTCTCGGTCTCTCTGTCGTCGGTGAGCGAGCCTTCGGTACCGGCCGGCATGGGCGGGATATTCGTGCTCTGCGAACGGAGCCGCACGCGTAGCTCGAGACGCCGGGGAGTCCAAGGTGCTCTCGTCTGTCACCATTAGGGTGAGGCGAGAGTCATGGATGCAAGCCAGATCGCCGAGATCGCAAACCTCCTGGGCGACTCGATCGTCGTCGTGGACGACGAAGGTCGCCTCGAATGGGCAAACGAAGCAGCCGAGCGCCTGCTCGGTGTGGCTGCGAAAGACGTGATCGGTCAGAGCACGATCGATTTCGTCCATCCCGAGGATGTCGATGTGGTGTCGAGCTCCCTCGCGAGCATCCAGGGCAAAGGCGTCGGAACCCCGATCGAGATACGGGTCCGTGCCGTTGACGGCTGGAAGCTAGTGGAGCTCGTCGGAGCGAATCTCCTCTCCAACCCACGCGTCAAGGCCATTGTGCTGAGCATCAGGGATCTCACAGAACGACGGCGCTGGGAGGTCGCCCGCGACGAGGTGAGCCGGTTTCGCGCGCTCGTCCACAACTCGGCGACGATCATCATGTTGCTCGACGCGTCGGGCAGGGTGGAATCCGTGTCCGCTGCGATCACGCGCCTGCTCGGACGCGACCAGGAGCTCGTAGAAGGCCGGCCGCTCATGGAGCTCGTGGCACCCGAAGACCGCGACCGGGTGGTGGAGGTGACCAGGGAATCGGCGCTCTCGATGCCGGACTCGCCGCGGCGTAGAACGATCGAGGTGGATCTTCTCCGCGAAGGTGGAAAGGAGAAGGTTCCTTTCGAGCTCCACATCGTCAACCTTCTCGATGACCCTACGGTCTCGGGTCTGGTCGTCTCGGGACACGACATCACTCCATTGAGGCGCTCACTCGATGAGCTTGCGAAGACGCAGGCCGAACTCGTGCACCGGGAGCGTCTCGCCGCCGTGGGCGAGCTCGCATCGATGATCGGCCACGAGCTTCGAAACCCTCTCGGCGCCGCGACGAACTTCCTCTACCTGGCTCGACTCAAGCTCGGGGACGAGATCGACCCCGAAGTGGAAGATCTGTTGTCGATGGTCGAACGGCAGACAAACCGAGCAGCTGCCTTGTCCGAGGACCTGACGACCTACGTGCGCGAGCACAAGCCGGAGCCTGTGCACATCGATTTCGACGCAGTGGTCCAGGACGTGCTTCGTGCCACGCCGCCTCCGGACGGGGTAGAGATCGAGCTCGAGGACGAGGCGGTCGGATTCGACGCCGATGCGACCCAGTTGTCGCAGATGCTCACGAACCTCGTGGTGAACGCCTACCAGGCCATGTCCGAAGGAGGAACTCTCCGGATCGGGGCGACGGCGAGAGCCGACCTAGTGGAGATCACGTTGAGGGACACCGGCTCGGGCATCGAGCCGGAGATCGCCCAGAGGCTCTTCGATCCCTTCTTCACCACAAAGACAGAGGGAACGGGCCTCGGTTTGTCAATCGTACGGCGGCTCGCCCGTTCTCACGGAGGGAGCATCGTGATCGACAATTCCCCCGGCGGGGGCGCCATAGCGACCTTGAGGTTGCCGCGGCACATCGGCCCGGGATGAACGAGAGGTACGTGGCTTGAGCGACGGCGCCCGGGTGCTCGTGGCGGACGACAACGTGGGAGTGCGCAGCTCGACCGCGGCGATACTGCGGGGAGCGGGATACGAGGTTCTCGAAGCGGAAGACGGCGACGCCGCGCTCGAAGAGCCTCTCGTCCAACTCGGTGGACGTCCTGGTCCTGGACGTGCGGATGCCGAAACGCGACGGCATCGCGGTGCTCGAGTCCATCTCCCCCGCACCGCCACCTCCTGCGGTGCTCCTCGTATCGGCGTTCGACCTGGACGGCGACGTCCGCTCGCGCCTCGGCGAGAGGGTGTCGCGCCACATGCGCAAGCCCGTGCCACCGGCGAGTCTCCTCGAGGCTGTCTCGGAGGCTGCGAGCTCGATCTAGAGCTCGAGGACCGTGCCTGTGCGAGAGCCACCCGAGAGGTGGCCCGGGTCAGGCGTGCCCGAGAACCGGATGCGCCACGTAGGGCTCCTCCAGGCGCTTCATCTCGTCCTCACCAAGTGCGAGCTGTTCGGCGGCGAGGGCGTCCTCGACATGAGAGACCTTCGTCGCCCCGACGATCGGGGCCGTGACCCCCGGCCTGTGCAACAGCCATGCGAGCGCCACCTGGGCAGGCGGCACCGCGCGTTCAGCTGCGAGTTCGCGCACACGATCGGCGACGTCGAAGTCGGCGGGCTGATTGTAGAGATAGTCCGCGAAGGGATCGGACCCGGCCCGGGTCGTGAGCCTCTCCCCCTCGCGTGTGCGGTTGCCGGTCAAAAGTCCGCGCGCCAGCGGGCTCCAGGGAATCACGGCGACGCCATCTTCGATGCAGAGGGGGATCATCTCGCGCTCTTCCTCGCGGTATACGAGGTTGTAGTGCGGCTGCATCGACACGAAGCGGGTCCATCCGTTCACCTCGGCCACGTGCTGTGCCTTCGCGAACTGCCAGGCGAACATGGAGCTCGCACCTATGTAACGTGCCTTACCGGCGCGCACCACGTCGTTGAGCGCGCACATCGTCTCCTCGATCGGCGTCCGGTGGTCCCAGCGATGGATCTGATATAGGTCGACGTAGTCCATCCCGAGCCTTCGCAACGACGCGTCGATCGCAGACAGGATGTGTTTGCGCGACAACCCTGAACCGTTCTCGCCCGACTCGACCGGCATGAAGACCTTCGTGGCCACGACGGCCTCGTCGCGCTTCAGCATTTTCAACACGAGCCGTCCGGTCGCCACCTCGCTCGCACCAGCCGAATATGTGTCGGCGGTATCGAAGAACGTGACTCCTCCGTCGACCGCTGCCCTGACGATCGGTTCGGCGGCCTTCTCGTCGAGCACCCACGCCCTTTCGCTCTCGTTGCCGAAGCTCATCATGCCGAGGCAGATGCGCGACACCCTGAGACCGGTCTTTCCGAAATTCACGTACTGCACTCGGGTCACCTCCGCTTCGGCATGCACAATCGGGCCCGGCAGCCCCGTCTGGAGCTGCGCTGGCATTTCGGGCCATCATCATCGCTGTGAAGCTGCGCCTTCCAGCCAAGGTCGCCTGGCCGATGCTCGCCGCGGCCCTGGGCCTCGCTTCGAGCGCCTGCGGGGGTTCGAACAATTCGTCGGCGAACGCTCCGAGGGCGACCGGGCCGGCGTACGAGATCACCGCCGCCAACGTGAGCGGCCTCGGCAAGGTCCTGGTCAACGGCAGGGGTTACACCCTCTACCTGTACGTCCCGGACAACCATTCCTCGCACTCGACCTGCAGCGGCCCGTGCGCCGCGGCGTGGCCACCCGTCACCCTCCCGAGTGGTGTCTCGTCGCCCCAGGCAGGCAGGGGCGTCAACAGCTCGCTTCTCGGGGTCACCACCCGCTCGGACGGCAGCCGTCAGGTCACCTACAACGGCTGGCCCCTCTACAGGTGGGTGAACGACCCGAGTCCCGGACAGGCCACGGGCCAGGCGATCTTCAACCTCGGAGGGCGCTGGTACGTAGTCGGCACCGACGGAAACCCGAACCAGAGCCCCAATCCGAACGGTTTCTGACCCGGCCGAACCCGGCGGGCTGCGGGCTTCACGGCCAGACGAGGTGGGTCCCGGCGTAGAGCGAGGCGGCGATCGAGGTGTCCTCCCACTTCCCGAGATCGGGGACCGACCGCAGGATCCCGTAGCGCTCGAGCGCCTGCGCTTCGGGTTCCCATTCCGCACGCGATTCGACTCCCACTCCGGCGCCCGGGAGGCTGTGGCTCTGCGCGAGGGAGGCTTCGAGGTGCCAGACCGCCAACTCGTGGGCCAGCGAGTAGAGCGACCCCGCCGCTTGCGCGTAGCCCTGTTCGATCCGCACGCATGAAGACTCCTGCGCCACGCAGTAATCGAACGCGTGCAGCTCCGCGCGAAGAAAATCCGAGGCAGCTTGCCGATGCCGCGAGAGAAACGACCGATTGAAGATCTCGACGTTGAAAGTCCCCCGGATCCCGAACTGACTCGGCACGAACTCGTTGAAATGCGCGCCCTCGGCTCGGAGGCTCAACGGCTCGTTCGACTGGTAGGCCTGTAGTGCACTCTCTTGTCCCTGGACGAGCTGGTTGGGGTCGTAGTCCTGGCTGTCGACCATGTCGACCCGTGACGGATCGACTCCGGCGGCTCGCAGCATCTCGAGGATCATGAGGGGGACCGTGAAGTGGTAAGCGAGGGTCTTGCCGACGAGTTGGTTCAAATTGGTTATCTGCGGCTGTGTCAAAAGGGCGTAGTCCGACGTGTCGCCGAAGGTCGCCACAGCCTCGACTTGAGCGCCGTTGGCAACTTCCGCAAGGTCGTCGGCGGCGCTCCCGATATTGGTCACCGTCGCCCGGCCCGAAGAGACCAACTCGACCGAGTCGGAGGAAATTGGTGACCAGATCGACGCCCAGGCACATTGCCCGGAAGTAACCGAGCTTCTGCGCGGCAAAGACGTCGATGATGCCCGCCGACGCGTCGAAACCGAACGGAGAGACATAGGTGATGGTCCCTGCGGAGCGGTTCGACGCACAGCTCGGCGCGTCGAGCGAGCTCGCGCCTCGGTGGGACGAACCCTCGGGTTGTGTCGTGCTCGAGCACGCTGCAAGGACGGAGCTGGAGACGCCGATCACCAAGAGAGCTCCGACGATTGTCCACCTGCGAGTCAGCCGGCCCATCGCCCTATCCCCGAACGAGACCGGAGTGGTGCCAGCTGAGGAACCTGCGCTGCAACAACACCACCAGCAAGGTCAACACGATCCCGAGCAGGACCAGGATCAGAACCGAGGCATAGACCGTCTTCAAGTCGGACAGGGAAGCCCCGGTCTGTATCAAAGCGCCAAGTCCGCTGTCCCTGCCCGGTGCGCTGAACTCGGCGACGATAGCCCCGATGACCGACAACGGCAGGCACACGCGTAGAGCCGCGAACAGGAACGGAAGGCTGCCGGGAAGCCGCAGGCGGAACAGGATGTCCCATCGGGACGCGTGCAGCGATCTCAGGACCGTCAGGCTCTCCGGATCGGCTGACCTCAAGCCGATGAGGACGTTGACGAGAAAAGGAAAGAACACGATCACGCCGGTCAGCACGTACTTGGGCGTCATACCGAAACCGAACGCGACCACGAGTCCCGGGGCGATCCCTACGAGCGGCGTGACGTTCAGAGCCACGGCCAGTGGCATCAAGGCCCTTTCGAGGACGGGAAGTTCGCTCATCGCAACGGCCAGAACGAAGGCAGCGGCCATCCCGCAGCCCGCTCCCACTGCGACCTCGTTCAAGGTGACGAGCAGGTCCCGCCCGTACAGACCCGGGTGACCGGACAGCTCCGAGAAGATCTGGGGCAGAGTCGGGATCAGGGAGCGGTTGTGCAGCGCGACCAGTTGCCAAACGAGGCAAATGAGCGCCAAGGCGACGAGAGGCGGCATGCAGAGACCCAGAAGTCGCCTGGTCATGTCCGCCCTTTCACCACATCCGGCTCCGTCCACGCTCTGCGGAGCTCGTGGCGTACGGCGAGCTCGATGGAGTGGAACTCCGGCGTCGTCTCGACCATCTCGCCTCGCGGTCGGCTGAGCCCCACGGGGACAACTGCTCGAACGCTGCCCGGCTGGGATGACATGACCACGACGGCGTCCGCGAGAACGACGGCCTCCGTTACCGAGTGCGTGACGAACAACACGGTCTTGCGATTCGCTTGCCAGATCCGCAGAAGCTCGTGACGCTGAAGCTCACGCGTCAGCTCGTCCAGAGCGGAGAACGGCTCGTCCATGAGAAGGACGGCGGGGTCGAACACCAGAGCGCGGGCAATGGCGACCCTCTGCTGCATCCCCAATGAGAGTTGTCCCGGCCTACGGTCGAGTACGCCGGCCAACCCGAGCTTCTCGAGCAGCTCGACCGGAGCGAGCTCACGGGGCGTCTTCGCGTCACGCGAGCGTCGCCGGGCGGTGTTCACCTGAAGCGACAGCTTCACGTTGTCCAGCACGCTCCTCCAGGGAAGAAGAGCCGGTGATTGCGGCACGAGACCTATCTTCTTGGACGCGGTCGCGGCGGCCGGCGATTGCCCGAAGATCGAGACCGAGCCGCGGTCGGATTCGACGAGCCCGCCGATGATCCGCAGGAGCGTCGACTTTCCGCAGCCCGACGGGCCGATGATCGCCACGAACATGCCCTCCGGCACGCTCAGCTCGACGTCCTCGAGTGCGAGGACACGCCCGCGGCGGACCTCGAACGATTTGGAGACCCCCGTGACACAGAGCACGGGCGACACGCCGGGAGGGCAAATTTCAGCCGCGGTTCGAGATACGTCCACGCCGTGCACGGCGCTCGCCATGGGGCGAAAGGGTACCGGCTGGGCCTGCGCCGACCGTTACGATCTGAGTTTGGTGTCGCACCCTGACCGGACGAAATGGCTGGCTGGTGCCTCTGTGTTCATCGACTTCGACGGCACGATCTCGCTGACCGACACGGGGATCCACCTGATGGAACGCCTCGCTCCTCCACGCTGGCACGACATCGAGCGGCTCTACGAGTCCGGGGACATCGGGAGCCGGGAGTGCACGCGACGCGAATGGGCGATGCTCCCCCGCGACCGCGCCCTGATCGAGTCGATCGCGGGTGACGTGCCGATCGATCCGGCAACAGGTCCGCTGGTGAGGCGCCTTCGTGCCGCCGGTGCGGAGGTCACGATCGTGTCGGACGGATTCGGGGTCCGCCCCTCCGGCGTCGCCGAGGCGCTGGGCTTGCCGATAGTCACCAACGAGGTGGACTGGGACACCTTCGAGATCGTCTTCCCCGACAACAGCGCATGCGGCGTCTGCTCGACGTGCGGAACCTGCAAGCGATTGCCACTCGAATCGGCACTGGAGCGTGGGCGCACCACGGTGCTCGTCGGGGACGGCACGAGCGACAGGAGGGCTGCCGAGATAGCCGACGTCGTGTACGCCAAGGACGAGCTCGCGCGGTGGTGCACGTCGAACGACATCCCCCACCGGCCCTACGCCACATTGAGGGACGTCCTCTCGGATCTGGAAGCCGCACAGGAATTTGTCTGACCCCGAGACGAATCAGCGCACTCGCGATATCGGGTTAGCCGCGCGGGCAGAGCTTCGCCGCGACGTACTCGTGGTGATGCTCACCCTTGTCACGGGTGCGACCGACGCGATCGGTTTCCTCGGCCTCGGAGGTGTCTTCACGAGCGTGATGACCGGCAACATGGTCCTGCTGGGTCTCTCTGCTGGAAAGGGGGACGGAGCACTCGCTCTCCACACCGGCGCAGCCTTCGCCGGGTACGTCCTCGGGAGCTGGGTCGGTGCACGAGTGGCGGGAGAGAGCCCGCCGAAAGGCGAGATCTGGCCGAGGAGTGTCACGGCCGCTTTGCTGGTCGAGCTCGCTGTCTTCTGTGTCTTCGGCATCTGGTGGGAGGTGTCGAAAGGCCATCCCCCTCCGCACGCCACCTACGCCTTGATCGCCGTCAACGCCACCGCGCTCGGTACACAGAGCAGCGCGGTGCTGCGCTTCGGGATCCGTGGGCTTTCCACCACGTACCTGACAGGAACCCTGACGCACGTCGTGGGCGGCCTCGCGCGTGGTGGATCGAAGATTTCGGCCCGGAGCGTCGCCATCCTCTGCGCCCTGGTCGGGGGAGCCGCGCTCGGTGCGGTCCTCACAGTCGACGTTCCGCGTGCGGCACCGGCCGCTCCGATCGGCTTGCTCCTCTGCGTCATCATCTTCGCTGCAACGACCTTCCGGGGCACCGACGCCGAAGAGACTCCCGGAAAGCGCCGGTCCGCAGAGACGCCGGGCTGATGCAGCTTCAGCCACGGGAGGCAACCCGGGCCGACCGGGGAATGGTCTGCACGGTCGACCACCTCGCTGCAGAAGCGGGATGCGACATCCTGCGCAGCGGCGGGAACGCGGTAGACGCTGCGATCGCAGCCGGCGCGGTACTGGCAGTCACCGCGCAGCACATGTGCGGCATGGGTGGCGATCTCTATGCCATCGTCTTTCCCCCGGGAGGAGGCGGTCCCGCGGTGCTCAACGCCTCGGGTCGCGCGGGCTCGGGCGCAGATGCGAAGCGCATGCGCCGCGAAGGCCACCTCGTGATGCCCTTTCGCGACGACGTCCGCGCTGTCACGGTTCCCGGGTGTGCGGACGGTTGGCTGGCGCTGCACGAACGGTTCGCGAACCTGCCGCTGGCCGAGCTCCTCGCACCGGCGCGGCGCATCGCACGAGACGGCTTTGCGGTCTCTCCGACGCTCGCCACTGCAGCGGCAGCCCTCGGGCATCTACCGGGCGCGGACGACTTCCGGGTGCGCCCGCCGCTTCGTAGCGGCGACATCGTGCGGCGTCCCGGACTGGAGAGGGCGCTCGCGGCGATCGTCGAAGAGGGACGCGGGGGTTTCTACGAGGGCGAGTTCGGCCGAGGCCTCCTCTCGATGGGAGGTGGGGAGTTCTCCCCTGCCGATCTCGCGAATCCCTGTGCCGGGTGGGTGGAGCCGATCGCGTGCGAAGCCTGGGGCCGCAAGATCTGGAGCGCCCCGCCCGTCTCGCAGGGATACGTGACACTGGCCTCGGCGTGGATCGCCTCCGGTCTGCGGTTGCCCGCCGGGTCGGACGACGCGCTGTGGGCTCACCTCCTCATCGAGGCCGCGCGACAAGCCTCCTTCGATCGCAACGAAGTTCTCCACGAGGGGGCGGACGGGGCTGCGCTCCTCGATCCGCGGCGTCTCGAGCCGCGTCGGCGCGCCATCGATCCCGAGCACGCTGCCTCGCTCGCCCGCGCCGCGCATCCCGGCGGGACCGCCGCACTTTGCACGGTCGACGAACGAAGGATGGGGGTGAGCATGCTCCAGTCGAACGCGGCGGGGTTCGGCGCCATGCTCGTCGAGCCCGGCACCGGCATATTCCTTCACAACCGCGGCATCGGTTTCTCGTTGCAGGAGGGTCATCCCGCCGAGTACGGGCCGGGGCGCAGGCCCCCTCACACACTCTGCCCGACCGCGGTCACCGATCGCGACGGCCGTCTTCTCGCCGTTCTCGCCACGATGGGCGGCGACAGCCAGCCGCAGATCCTCCTGCAGCTGCTGACCCGCCTGCTACCCGGTGGCGAGGAGCCCGCAGACGCCCTCGGCGCTGCCAGGTGGGTCCTGCGAGGCGGCGACAACGCTTTCGAGACCTGGCACACCGGGTCGTCCGTCCGCGTGATGCTCGAGGACCACAGCCCGCCGGCGTGGGCTCCACGACTGAGCGATCTGGGCCACGAGGTTCTGACCACCGAGCCGTTCGACCGGGCCTTCGGCTACGCGCAACTGATCTCCCTGGTCGACGATCACCTCGACGGCGCGAGCGACCCTCGTTCGCGCTTCGGTGCCGCCGCCGGCTTCTGAGCCGACTACAGGGCGATCAGCTCCCGAAGTCTGCTTTCGGGATCATGCAGTGGACACCCTTCACGCGATCGACGACCTGAGTGACCTCGAAATCGCAGGCCGCGCTCAGGTAGGCGTACGCCAGCGAAGGCTCTGCTCCAAAACGCGACACCAGGAATTCGATCGCGGCTCGCACGGCGCGTCGGAGGGCTTCGTCGAGGTCCTCGTGCATCCCCATCGGTATCCAGTGCGTGTCGGTCTCCGCGAAGGGCGCCGCCAGAGCACGCGCCAGGCGCCGGTCTGCGTCCCCGGCCAGCACCCGCAGGCGCACCGTCGCCCGCAGAGGAGCCTCGAACGCCGTCAGGCACACCTCGCCGTCGCCCTGCGCGAAGTGCGGATCTCCGACGGAGAAAAGGGCTTCGTCGACTTGCACCGGGATGTAGAAACGGGCTCCGGCCACCACCTCGTTCAGGTCGACGTTCCCACCGAAGCGCCCCGGAGGCACCGAATGCACGGGCTCGTCTGTGTCCGGCGCCACGGCCATGATGCCGAGGAACGGCGCGAGCGCGAAGCGCGCGCTGTTGCCTCCACCCAGTTCGAGGACACCGAGGCTCCTTCCCCCCCGCTCCTCAACCGTGGTGAACACCGTGACGGTCCCGAAACGCTCGAAGTGCTCCGCATCCGCAGCGGCCGCGGGCGCCGGAGTCTTCGGGTACTCCCCCGCGAGCGCACCGGTTCCGTGACGGTTGGAGATGAAGCCGTATGGGGTCCGCTCGCGCAGCTCGAGCACCTCGATCTCCAACAGGTCGCCGGCTCGCGCACCGCGCACCCCCACAGGGCCCGTCACTACGTGCGGCCCGTCGACGCCGAAGTCGTGGACGAGCCTCGACGAAGCCAGCTCGCGCGCGTCGCGAAGCACGTCCTGCTCAGGTACGCCGTGGCGAGCGAGGTACGAGACGGGATCACGGCCCTGGTCCTCCAGGATCCCCTCGTGGGAGACCGTGTCGACCGTAAGGGTCGACCCGCTCTCTATCGACATGACCGGGGGGGCCTCTCTGTTGGGCAGGTATCCCCAGCTGACGGTCTCGGGTGTCGACTGGAGGTAATGATCGCCCGGGACGGGTCCCTCACCAGGCTGGACGACCACTAAGGCGCATCTCCCGATCCGAGAAGCGCCATGACCGCTGGCGTGTCGATCTCCTCGAGGGATGAGAGCTCGAGGTCCGCGATCGCAAAACGTGGATCTCCCACTGCTGGGCCGTCCGGGACGGCGATCACCCGCATGCCCGCGGCTTTGCCCGCTATGCAGCCGCTCACGGCGTCCTCGAGGACGACACAGGCATCGGCGGGCACGCCGAGCTGGGACGCGGTGCGCAGAAAGACGTCGGGGTGCGGCTTTCCGACCGGGTCGTCCGAGGCGGAGCAGACCGCTGCAAAGCGCGAAGTCAGATCGAAGCGCCCGAGCATCGCTTCGATGATCGGCACGGTCGACCCGGAGGCGAGACCGACGGAGAGCCCCTGCTTCTCGAAGAAGTCCACGGCATCCAGCGCGCCCGGTTTCAGGATCACGTCGCCCACGGCGTCGACGATCGAGGCTTCCACCTTCTCGTCGAGATCGGAGAAGTCAGTGGCGTCGAAACCCGCATAGGACTTCAAGAGGGCCGAAGCGTCCGAGACACGCATCCCCATCACCAGGCCCCTGCCTGTGACGCCGGAGACGTCGACCCCGAGCGCCGCAAAAAGCTCGTCGCCCACCCGCCGCCAGAGCGCTCCGGTGTCGAAGAGGAGGCCGTCCATGTCGAAGATCGCGCCGCGCACGGGCTTTTGCCACGGCAACAGGCGGGGTCCCGCCGAGGAAGGAGGGGCCTCGAAGCTCACGATCGCCCGCGCCGCCACAGACGGACGGAAGCGCTCTGTCACGAACCGTTCGTGGCGCTCACTCGAGAGATACGAGACGAGCTCCTCTTGCGTCGTGAACTCGACGCTGAACGCGTGCGTGAACGTCTGGTCGCGCTGAGAGATGTTCGGTCCGATCGCGAAGCCGCGCATCGCCGGGTACATGGAGGGAAATGTCGCCAGCTCGTCGATGAGACCCTGGCGCTCAGGCTCCCCGAGCTCGTCACGGAAGCGGAAGGCGACTACGTGACGGATCATCTCTGTACCCCGCGACGTTCCTTCAGTGAGTTGCCAAGGCCCAGGAGACCCTGTTGCAGCAGCTGCAGGTCCGAGCCCGTGACGATGTAAGTGGCGCCGATGTCGCGAAGCGCCTCTGCCGCATGCTCCGACGCAGCGAATGCACCGAGGGGGATCCCGACCCGGCGCGCCGTGTCCGCCACCTCTTTCATCCTCTCGGCCACCGGCGGCTTCTCGAGGTCACCCGGGGAGCCGATGTCCACGCTCAGGTCCGTCGTTCCGATGAAGACGAGATCGAGGTGAGCGAATATCGCCTCCAAGGGGTCTTCGGTCTTCGCCGTCTCGATCTGCCCGATGACGAGTGGAGGCCGCGACGCGCTCGCCTCCAGGTACTCGCCGAGAGGCAGGGACCCGTAGCCGGCCGCCGGTTGCGCTGTGCTCACGCTGCGCGTGCCCTGCGGCGGGTAGCGCATCGCCGCATGGAGCGCTGAGGCTGCCGCCGACGTTCTCAAACTGGACAGCTGGACGCCCGAAGCGCCCGCCTCGAGCAGCCTGTTCGTCAACCCGCTGTCGGCCGACGGGATGCGAACGACGAGCGGGACTCCGAGCGCCTGGCCGTGGCGGAGGATCCTCGAGGCTTCGGCGACGTCGAGCTGACTGTGCTCCATGTCGACCACGCCGAAGTCGAACCCGGCAACCCCGAGCAGGTCGACGGGTTCGAGGCCGGACAACTTGAGAAAGGTCCCGTTCACCTCCTCGCCCGAGCGCACGCGCTCTGCAAAGCCCGTGGTCAACACTTCCTCACCTCGGCGGACGGGATCGGATCAACGAGGGTACAGCTGAATTGTTACCGCCTTCTCCTGTGTGAACTCGTTGACCGCGTTGTAACCCCCACCGTGGTTGAAGCCGCTTTCCTTGGCCACGTTGAAAGGAAGCCCGACGATGTTGGTGTTGGCGAATTCGTTGATCGACACCTGGCCCGACCGGACCTCACGGGCTACGTGCAGAGCACGCGAGAGGTCGTTCGTCCAGACGCTCACCAGCAGGCCGTAGGGAGCCGAGTCGACGAGCGAGAGAGCCTCGGTCGTGTCCTTGAAGGGCTGAGCCGCGAGCACGGGACCGAAGACCTCCTCTCGCGAGATACGCATCTGCGGGTCGACCTTGTCGAGCAGAGTGGGCTTCACGAACCATCCGGTCTTGAGATGGTCCTCCTCGGGCGAGCCGCCGCCTGTGACCACACGGGCGCCTTCTTCGACACCGCCCTCGATGTAGCCGAGGACCCGTTTGTACTGGGCCTCGTTGATCAACGGCCCCATGTCGAGGTCCTCGTGCCACAGTCCGAGCCGCAGCTTGCTCATCCGGTCCGCGACACCTTCGACGACCGCGTCGTAGACGGTCTCCTCCACCAACAGGCGCGAACCGGCGTAGCAGTTCTGGCCGGCGTTCTCGGTGATCGAGTCGACGATCACGGGCAGCGCTGCATCCAGGTCCGCGTCGGCGAAGACCACGTTCGGCGACTTCCCGCCGAGCTCGAGGCGCACTGGAACGAGATTGTCCGCTGCCGCCTTCATAACTGCCCGGCCGGTGACCGTCGAGCCCACGAAGGAGACGTGGTTCACTCCCGGGTGCGAAGTCAAAGAGACGCCGGCTTCCCCGCCTAGTCCCGTGACGAGGTTCAGCACGCCCGGGGGCATCCCCGCCTCGGTCGCCAGCGATGTGAGCGCGACCGATACCAGCGGAGCGAGCTCCGACGGTTTCACCACGACGGTGTTGCCGACGGCGAGGGCCGGCCCCACTCCGGAGCAGAGCATGATCGCAGGGACGTTCCAGGCGAGCACCAGCGCGCACACACCCCATGGCTCACGCCATGTAAGCCCCGTGTGGTCCGGAGAGCGCGACGGGAGGGTCGCGCCGATCACTTTGTCCGCAAGCCCAGCGGCGTACTCCAGGTTGCCAGTCGCGACGGCGATGTTCATCCGCGCGGCCGATATCGGCTTTCCGACATCGCGTGCCTCTATCTGCGCGAGCTCCTCGGAACGTTGCGCGATGAGCTCCGCCCAGCGACGCAGGATCCCGGGCGCGCTCGCTCGGCGCGCGCTGCGACCAATTCCTGACCGCCGCCCTGGCCTCGCCGACCGCTTCGTCGATGTCTTCGGCGCCCCCGCGCGCCACCCCGGAGATCAGCTCACGGGTGCCCGGGTCGAAGTCGGGAAAGGTCTCCCCGGTGCGGGCCGGGCGCCACTTGCCGCCGACGAAGATCTGCTCGTAGGGCGCGTCGACGGAAACTGTCACGCCGGAATTTTGATGCCCGGTGTCCCACAAGTCAAGATGGCGTCATGCAATGCGAGGAAGATGGCCCGTGACGGTCTCCGCCCGCGCGGCGGTTCTGCGTGCCCCGGACCAGCCGCTGCGGATCGAGGACATAGAGATCGAGAGCCCGCGTGAGGACGAGCTGCTCGTGAAGCTCGTGAGCTCGGGGATCTGCCGGACGGACGAGCACGCCATTCACCAGGTCACCCCGCCGGCCGTGCTCGGCCACGAGGGCGCGGGTGTGGTCGAGGAAGTCGGCTCCGCCGTCACGAAGGTCCGCCCGGGCGACCGCGTGGTCATGACGTTCCAGACGTGCGGCATCTGCCGCCGTTGCCGGGCAGGCCAGCCCTCCTACTGCGACATGTTCAACCTTCTCAACTTCTCCGGCCGGCGGCCCGACGGCTCGAGCGCCCTGCGCTCGGGGACGACAGAGCTCTCGGGACACTTCCTCGGCCAGTCCGCTTTCGCGACCCACGTCCTCGCCAACGAGCGAAGCGTCGTCCGCCTCGACCCCGAATCGGACCTCCGTCCACTCGGGCCCTTCGGATGCGGCTTCCAAACCGGTGCGGGCGCGGTCTTCAACTCCCTTCGCCCACGCGCCGGGTCGAGCATCGCGATCTTCGGAGCCGGTGCCGTCGGTACCGCCGCCCTCGCGGCGAGCGCTGTCGTCGGATGTCACCCGATCATCGCCGTGGACGTCTCGCGCTCACGGCTCGAGACAGCCGCGCGCTTCGGGGCGAGCGACGCCATAGACCCATCGTCGACCGACCCGGTGTCGGTCATCGCCGGGCTCGCCCCCGAAGGCCTCGACTACGCCCTCGACACCACGGGCATCGCGGCGGTCCTGCGTCAGGCCGTCGGTTCGCTGAACACTCGCGGCGTTTGCGGGGTGATCGGTGCCGGCGCGAGCGACGAGATCGTGCTCGATTGGCGCACCTTGTTGAACGGGCGCACCGTCACCGGGATAATCGGCGGCGACAGCATTCCCGAGCTCTTCCTGCCCCGGTTGATCGAGCTGTACAACACGGGGCGATTCGCAGCCGACGAGCTGATCGAGTACTTCGACTTCGAGGACATAAACGAGGCTCTCGAGGCGAGCGCCACGGGATCCGTCGTGAAGCCGGTGCTGACCTTCTCCTAGAGCCACTCTCCATCGTGGGAGGTGACGGCTTCGTCCCACTTCCGCCAGAAGTGTCGCAGACCCGCCTCGTCGGTCGTGCGAAGCGGACCACCGCTCGCCTCCTCGTCCATTCCCCGAGAGACGTCGTTCCAGTCGACGCCCTCTCGCTCGTCGCCGACCGTCGACGCGATCGCACGCTGGATCGCCTCCTGCGCCTCGAGGTCGTCGGGGGTCGCGAGGCCTCCGGGACCTATGAAGCTGACCAATGTCTTGAGCCTGAGCGCGGCTCGCGTCGGGATCCTCGTCGGCGGGAGCGAGTGCCCACGCGCTCACCTCGGTGAGGTCGGGCGCCACAGGCTCGAGCATCCGCACCGAGACGCTCTCGATGTCGAAGAGGATGAGGTTCGGGAACATGGCGAGGACGTGGAAGCCGTCCACGAGGAATTGCCCGCGTTCGGGTCCGAGGCGCTCGAATATCTCAGCGCGATTTCGCTCCGTGCGCTCTTTCTCATCCTCGCCGAAGCGTGGCTCCCAACTGAGCCCGATCCGACCCCCGTGCCCGGGTTGGACCGAGCCGAAATGGTGACCGCAGATCTGGACTGAGCTCTCCTTGTCGGAGGTCGTGTAGCCGGTGCGCTTCAGGTACTCGACAAAGGTGATGTGGCTCGGCGTGAAGTGGTAACCGTCCATCGCGTTCTCGACGAGGAGCTTCCAGTTCGCCCGGGCCCTGTAACGCTGGGTCCCGGGAAGGATCCTCGCTCCTGCGGGCGACACGTCCGAGACGAGATCTATGTAGTCGGTCGCAGGGCCCAGGTACTCGGCCAGGGACGGCGCGTTCTCGTTGAAGGAGACGAAGACGAAGTCGCGGTAGGTGTCGAGCTTCGCGGCGGGACGAAGGCCCAGGCGGTCGCGGAAGGTGTCGTCGTTCGGATAGGCCTCGGGGGAGGGAAGCGACACGAGGCGTCCCTCTGTGTCGAAGGTCCACGCATGGTAGAAGCAACGAAGCCTCTTCGCGTTACCCTCCGGCTCCCGGCACACGGCGGTCCCGCGATGAGGGCAGGAGTTGTAGAAGGCGCGGATCATGCCGTTGATGTCGCGGAGGAAGATGAGTGACCTTCCCCCGACGCTTCGCACCTTGTAGTCGCCGGGGTTGGGAATCTCTGTTGCGTGCCCGAGGTACAACCAGCCGACGTTCCATATGTGCTCTCGCTCGAGAGCGAAGACCTCCTCGCTCCTGAAGGCGTCGCGGTGCACGCGGAAGATCCCGGCGTTCCAGTCCTCGCGGATGAAGCGCGTCCTTCGGCTCAGAAACCTGTCTGACTCGCTTGCGATGCTCATGGTCGGGCGGGGCTCTGGATGTGTCTCCTAGGAATCAGAACCCCACAGCTCCTGGATCCTCGTGAAGACCTTCTGGTTCCAAGAGAACTCGATCACGTTGCCGTCGGGGTCCTTGCACGCGCAGATGTATCCGATGTGCTCCGCCATCATGCGCGGCTCCCACTCGAGCACCCCCATCTCCTTGGCCCTCTCCGCCACCGCGTCGACGTCCTCCTTGTTGGGCAGCTCGATCCCGATGTGCGCGAACGGAGCGAGGGTCGGATGAGGCTTGCCGGGCTCCACGCCGTAGCGTTCGCCGAC
Organism: uncultured Acidimicrobiaceae bacterium; assembly: GCA_963737015.1. GTDB lineage: Bacteria > Actinomycetota > Acidimicrobiia > Acidimicrobiales > UBA8190 > CAVTQZ01. Next base: position 1,833,712 of record CAVTQZ010000001.1, read on the forward strand.
CTCGGGCAGGAACTCCGCGAGCACGAGGACGAAGGGCGTCTCCACCTGCTTGTCGTTCGAGAGCCACACGCCACGGCCGTTCTCGTCCTGGTTGTTCGCCACTATCACGAGCGGAGTGAGGTTCGTGTAGAACTCGATCGACTTCTCGAGGTTCGTGACGGGTATCGCCACATGGGTCCATCTGGGCTCGGTGAGAGTGCGGGGCATGATGCTCCTCCTGATCTGACGGAATCGGCTGGGAGGGCCGGGGCGGGCGCATCGGTTCTCGAAAGCCGCTCCAACGCGGCACGAGAGCCGCCCCCTTCAAACGGCGTCACGTCCGACGAGGCTCTCTATATACAGCCGAAGCTACCGCCGGGAACTTCCTCCGTCAAGCATAATGCGGGATACCATCTTGAAATACAAGATGCGCTCGGAGCCCGGGGAGGTCCAATTGGCCGAGTTGGGCGACGAGTGGTGGGTGAGGATCCGCCACGCCTTTTCGTCCCACGTCCGCGACGAGCGGTACCTCCTCGAGCGCTACGAGAACCTGGCGAGCTCCACCTCCGATGCCTCGACGACGGTTCTTGATCGAACAGATCCTCGCCGACGAACGCCGGCACCACGCCCTCTTCGAGAAGCTGAGCGCGGCTTCCTCCGGCGGCGACGTCGGAGGACGAGGTCCCGGGACCGCCGGACCCTCCCCCGAGGAGGTGGCGGAGCTCCTCGAGCAGACGCGCCGGTTGATCGAATTCGAGCGTGACGACGCGGCCGCGTTGAAGGCCCTCGACCGGGAGCTTCGGCCGAAGGACGACGACACCATCTGGCGCCTACTGGTGGAGCTGATGGAGCTCGACACCTCAAAGCACCTGCGGATCCTCGACTACCTCGAAAGGCGCCTCGAAAGCATCTCGCGCCGACCCTCCTGATGACCGGCGCAGACCGATCCGCTCAGGCCGCGGTCGTTCCCACACGCCTACCCGGCGTGAACACCGCCGGGGCGGAGTCCCAGCCGGTTTGGTTTCCGTGAGAGGAGTACGGAACGAGCTCGTCCATCAGCACCTTGTAGTCGGGTAGACGAAGGAGCACTTGCCGCATCATCTCCTGGAACATCGCCTTGGCGAGGTGCGCGCCGACGCAGCGATGAAAACCGAGACCGAAAGACATGTGACGGTTCTTCTTCGGCCGTTCGACGAGGATCTCCTGCGGTTCGTCGAACACCGAGTCATCGAAGTTGGCGGACACCCACGGGACGAGGACCCTCTCCCCCGGTTCCATCACGCAACCGGCGATCTCGGTTTCGCGTAACACCGTGCGTCCCATCGACTGCGAGGGCGCGAAGACCCTCAGGAACTCGTCGGTTCCGGGGACGATGAGCCCCGGGTCCTCGGTGAGCCTTCGGCGGAGCTCGGGGTGCTCGAAGAGATACACGAGTGTCTGGCCGGTGAGCGAGGTAGTCGTGTCCATGCCACCAGCCACGATCAGCTTCACGATCGAGACCACGACCTCTTCCTCCAGCGGCTTGCCGTCGATCTCCTGATGACACAGGTAGCTGATGACGTCGTCACCGGGGTCACCGCGCCTCTTCGCAATCTGCTCGCGCGTCTTCTCGACGGTCCAGGAGATCCCCTCCCTGCCGCGCGCCTCTCGCTCGCTACCCGGTGCCGCGCCGAACACGTCGTGCACGGCGCGAGCCATACGGCTTGCGTAGCTGGCGGGAAAGCCGAGCAGGGTGGCGGTGACGAGGGCGGGCACCGGGCCGGTCAGGTCGTTCACCAGGTCGCACTCACCTCGCTCGATGAACTCGTCGATCGTCGTCGTCGTGTAGTCGGCGATCATCGGCTTCATGGTCTCGACCGCGGGCGCGGAGAACAGGTGGTTGAGCATCGTCCTGTACGGCGTCTGGTCCGGCGGGTCGAGCTCGATCGGTATCGAGGTCTCCGTGGTCCACTGCGGGATGACGATCCCGCCGCGGCCGTCTGCGTCGCGAGCGGAGGAGAACGTGTCGTCCTTGCGCGCGACGTTCGCTATGTCCTCGTACCGGCTGACCACCCAGAAGCCCCCGTGAGCCTCGGACCAGGCGACGGGACATCTCTCGCGCAGCTCGGCGTATGTCTTGCTCGCGTCGAAGTCGGGAGCGTGGTGGTCGAAGTCGACGACCGGTCGTTTCCGGGTCATGGATCTCCCCTCGTTCGGATCTGCGAGGGCGTCTCGGGCTCGGGAGCGGCCCCGGCGATACCCTTCGCACTCCGACGCGAGATGGTATCTCGAAAGACGAGATAGATCTAGGGCCTCACCAGGCGAGCGGGGCAGGATCGACGAAGCGCGCGAGGACGTTGCGCGTGACGCGCGAGAGGTCCTCGTCGACCCCGAGCGCGCCCGTCCAGGCGATGGACCCCGCACAGAAGACTGCGCCCCCGCCGGGCTTCAGGTGGTAGACGACATCGGCGCGGACGTTCGGATCGCACAGGGCGTTCGAGCCAGGAAGAGCGAAGAGGAGGTCCTCGACGCATCGCTGGTAGCTGGCGCTGAGGCCTTCACTCGTGGCGAGGACGAGGCAGTCCCCTGGCGATCCGAGGGTTAGATCGAACCGGTCGAGCTCCTGGCCCACAGCCCCGCCACCGACGGTTCCCTCGGTCCCGAACACGTCCGCGTTCACGCCCTCGAAGATGAACGCGGCGCGCGGGTCGTAACTGTCGGGCAGTCGCCTGTAGAAGCCCGAGCGATCGAAACCCTGAGCCGAGTAGCCGGTGCCGGTGAGCTTGTGCGGGGAGCGACCGAGCGCGCGCCACTGACCGCAACGCTCCGCGCTGAACGCGAGCCGCTCCTCGCCGGGCGCGGAGTCCCACGGCCTCGAGCCGGAGCGCCCACGGCGAACCTCGAGGAGCCACGGTCTCTGAGGATCGAATGCGACGCGCCAATAGAAGCCGTTCGCACCTAGATAGGCGAGACGCCCCCCGCCTTCGAGGTAGGCCTCGACGGCGTCGAGCATCGCGGTCGAGTGATACTCGGGATGACTTCCGGTGACTACGACCCTGTAGTCCGAGAGCAGCTCCAGACCGTCTCGGTGAAGGTCCTCGTCCGTCGCCACCTCGTATGCGATCGCGTTGTCATCGAGCCAACCGAGCAGGCGCAGATCAGCGGGCAGCTGCCAGGGTCCGACGTGGTACCTGTGCGTCGGGCGCATGTTCATGAGAGGCCTGAGCCGCGAGCTCAACCCGACACCGGTGCCGTCTCGGTGAGAGTCGTAGCACGACAGCCCCCACTCCCTGTGCTCGTGCATCAACAGGTCGTCGTCGTAGAGGACCGGGGTCGCGCCCGCGATCGCCTCGGAGAAGCTGCCGTCGGTCGCGGGATGGTCGTTCGCATATGCGAGATAGCTGGCGGTCGGGACGAGAACGAGAACGGGCGCGTCGCGCTGCGCGGGCCTGACGAAGAACGGAACGCGGTCTACCTGACCTTCGTCGTCCGAGAGCCGGATCGCATAGGCGCCGCTTCGTAGGTCCTGTGGCAGCTCGAGGCTGAGAACCGGTTCCCAGCCGCAGTCCTCGAGGTCGTCCACGTGGAAGTGGATGGCGCCGTACTGCGCGCTCGCGAGACGGAAGTCGTCCTCTGTCGCGTCCCACGAGTGACCCGTGACCGCCTCGGTGGGGGCGTTCACAAGGGTCCCGTCACATCCGTCTGGACCCGTGGCGCGCACCGCGGTGCCCGAGATCCCGTGAGCCGATAGCCGGGAAGAGAAGTCCCATCCGACGACGAGCCGGTCGCGCACGAGTCGTCCGGCCACGAGCTCTCGCAGAACCTCGTCGTCGAGCGACCCGGACAGGATCTGCGGAAGCTCGAGCTTCCCGTCGAACGACCCGAAGGCGCCGTCCGCCGAGACGTCGCCCGCAACGAGGATCGGTGCATGCAGGAGACCTCCCAGGCCGACCGGAGGTGCGCCGGCACGCGACGACTCCGAGAGGTCAGGCGCCGTCCACCACGTCGCAGGTTGGCCGACCGGAGCACAGAACAGATCGGTCGGCTCCGTCGGGGCGAAGCAGGCGGCCAGCAGGTACCAGCCGCCTCTCGAGAGCGGGCGGTCACAAACCGCCTCCGACGACCTCCCGTTGTGCTCGACGCGTGCCACGGGCCTGGCGGTTTCGTCGATCCCGATGGACCACCCGGCATCGGCCGTCCTCTGGGACATCGCGAACGCCGGGTATCGGAGGCGGGTGGGCATCGCGATCACCGCCGCGACGAAGGCTCCCTGCGGCCATGAGCGCTGTGCGCCTGCGACGCTCATGAAGGAGCCCCTGGACGTCGCCTGGTGAGGCACCTCGAGTCCCCCGAAGGTCTCGACGACGCTCTCTCTAACCTCGCCGGTCACCTCGCCCGGCCCGAGCCGCACAAGGGCCGCCGAAACGCTGCGATCCGTGTCCGAGCTCGCCATGACCGACAGCTGCTCGCCCGGCAGTGCCGAGATCTTGTCCGCGTACCCGACGAGGTAGGGACGATCAGGCACCCGGCGGCCGTCCGTCGTCCAAGCGCAGCCTCAGTGCGTCGACGCGCTCGAGGAAGACGGCGTGGACGGCCTCTGCCTCGGATCGAAATACCCGCGGGTCGCTCGTGTCGTGCGGCACCGCCTGCTCACCCGACAAACGCAGTATCCGCCACTCGCGGCCCGGAGACGACGCATGGACGACGAGCTTTCCCGCGACCGGCGACTGACGCAGGTGAGCGAGCAGAAGCGCCAGCGCCGGGGAGTGCATGCCGTCCGAGGCCCGGCGGTGCTCCTCTATCAATTCAGGTGTGACGAGCTCGAGGAGAAGAGCTGCGATCTCGTTGCAGCGTGCCTTTGTCGCAGCGAGCCCGGGATCCCGCGCGCCCACCTCAGGGGTCGTCACGAGACCGAGGCGACAGCTCCCCGCCACGGCACCGGCTCGACCACATCGCCGCCGACCACGGTGCACACAGGCTCGAATCGTCTGAGAGCCATCGAACTGCCTGCGGCGTCGGGGACCTCGTCGGGCGAATCGAGCTGGCGGAACACCGAGACATGTGCCGGGCCGCCCACCTCCAACCTGCCGTAGCCCTCCTCCCAAAGGCCCAGCCTCCTCGCCGGGGCGACGGTCGCGCGTTCGAGCACGTCGTCGAGGCTCATCCCGAGGGCTACGAGCTTCGACATGGTGGTGAGCAGGTCGAAGACCGGACCGTTCCAGTTGCGATAGCTCGTGTCGGAGCACACCAGGTCCGGGAGGAATCCCTGCCCGATGGCGGCACGCGCCACCATGTAGCTGAAGTTGCTCTTCCCGTGCGCGCACTCGAACGTGACGCCGCGTTCTCTCGCAGCACGAACGGAATCCCGGACGGTTCGGTCCCGGTCGAGGATTCCTTCCTCCTTGCCGGTGTAGCAGTGGGCCACGACGTCACCCGGACGCAGACGGGCGACGATCTCGTCGAGCGGGGCAGGCGTCTCACCGATGTGCACCATCACCGGAAGCCCGGCTTCGGCCCCCGCCTCGGTCGAGGCCTCGAGGAGGTCGAGACAACGCGAAGCGTCTTCACCGACCACGTCGGTGGACAGGCGGATCTTGAAACCCTTCACGATGTCGGGGTTGGCCTTCGCGACCTGGACGGCATCCTCCACGACCAGCGTGAGGGGGTTGATCAGTTCGCCGAAACGGAAGTCGATCAGCCCGAGCACCGAGACGTTGAGGAACGAGAGCACCCGGGTCCGCGAGGTCTCGACCACGAAACGCTTGAACGCCTCGAACGTCGATGCGCCCGCCGTGCCCGCGTCCACCGCGGCCACCACGCCCCTTCGCAGGTGGGCCTCGTCGGGCGGCGCACCGACCTTCGAGACCCGGGCGAATATGTGCGTGTGACTGTCGATTAGCCCCGGCACCACCAGCGCGCCGGTGCAGTCGACGGTCCCCCCATCGGCGCCGTCCGCGAGGCCGGCCTCCACGGCGGAGATCCGCGAGCCCGAGATCGCGAGGTCCGCCCGGGTGCGGGTGCCGGTCGCTGGATCGACCACGGTCCCACCCGCGAGCACGACGTCATGAGCGGCCGACATCACCCTCCGATCTGAGAAGTTGCGCCGAACACCACGGCGGCTCCGACCACCTCGCTGCGCAACGCCGGTAGGTCGGCCACGAAGACCTCGACCACATCGCCCTCCGAGAGATAGGTGTCGGTCTCCTCTCCGGTTCCCGCGGGGGTTCCGGTGAGGACGATGTCGCCGGGGGACAAGAGGGCATGCCTGGAGATCAGCGCGAGGAGCTCACCGACGTCCATGAGAAGCCCGTCCCCCCGGTCACTCTGACGAAGTTCTCCGTTCACGTGCGTTGCCAACTCGACCGAGCCGACACCGCCGACAGACGCCGGGTCCACGACAGCGGAACCGATCTGACCGAAACCCGGGAAGCTCTTGGCCAACGACGGATTCTTGGTGGTGCGCATGACGTCTCTCGCAGTCGTGTCGTTCGCAGCCGCGATCGCGCTCACGGAAGCTGCGGCCTCGGCCGGCGTCGCTTCGAAGAGCGGCCTTCCCACCACGACGGCGATCTCACCCTCGTAGTCGACGAAGTCGGGCGCGGCCGCCGGAAGGCAGATCGGGTCGCCCGGGCGGGCGATCGCGGAGCCCGCCTTCAAGAAGAGCGTAGGGAATCCAGGCGGCTCTCTTCTCGTTGCGACCTGCTTCGACTTGTAGTTGAGACCGATCCCCCATACTGCGCTCGTGGGTCCGACGAGGGACCCGAGCTCCGCCTCGGAGAGCTCACAGCGGCCACTCACCGCGATCGCGTCGAGCGTCTCGAGCCGCGCACCGCGCCCGAGGTGCTGGGCGAGTGAGAAGACGGTGTCGAGAACCGCTACCGAGCCGTCGTCCTCGAGCCGCCCGATCCCACGCCGTAGTGCCAGGTACCTCACGAAGCGCGACCCGCTTCCCCCATCCATTCGAGAAGGTGGAGGAAGTCCGTCCACGCGGGCGCGAACACGTCGAGGTTCTCGACGGGCTCGTCACCTCTCGGTTCTATCCAGTGCCTCGTGCCGGCGGGGATCAGCATGACCGAACCCGGTCCGACCTCGTGGCCCTCGTCGCCGATGTGGTACACGGCCCGGCCCGACACTATGAGCGCGATCTGGTCGAACCCCTCGTGGACGTGAGGCGCCGGGTCCATCTCGGGCTCGATCTCGTTCAGGACGAGGATGACCTCCTTCGTCCCGAAGGCCCGACGCGTCACTCCCCTACGGACGTCCTCGGAGGGGATGTCCTCCCAGGTCGTCGCTATAGCGCTGCGCTGCGCCAACTGGCGGTCTCCTGCCCTCGTCTCGTTTTGCGGGACTGCTTCTTGCATAGCAAGTCTCGTCACCAGCCGTGCCGGGTGTCAAGGAGCGTGCCGGGGCCGCGAACCCGAACCCCGAACCCCGAACCCCGAACCCGGAACCCGGCTAGGCGAGCGAGAAGCGCTCGACGATGCGGGCGTAGAGCCGGGCGAAGGAGACGAGCGCCTGGAGCGAGATCGCCTCCCTGCCCAGGCGTGCGTCCAGCGGCGCCGGTCCGACGCGCACCGTGTCCATCCCGGCCCGGCGCAGGAGGACCCCGTCGCTCGATCCGGTCCAGCCCGCCGGCCTCGGGGCGGCACCTCCCCAGATCTCCCTGTACGCATCGTCGGCGAAGCGGACGACGGCTGCATCCGGTGCGGTCCTCGCCGACGGCACCGAGTCGAGAAGAACTCCTTTCACCTCGATGCCTTTCCAACCGTCCTCGCGGCCCGAGTCCGTCACCTCTTGCGCGAGCTCAGAGACCGCTTCCTCGGGGTCGTCGCCGGGCCCGAGCACCAGGTACACGTGGAGGTCGAGCACTCCCGCGACCAGGTCGGGCTTGTAGGGGAGGCCGCAAGACAGAGCCCCCACTCCCGCCTCGCGTCCCGCCTGGCAACTGCTCTCGGATGCGCGCGACACGAATCTCTTCCGCCATCTCTCCACGGCGCGTACGGCGGATCCCGCGACCGCAGGCATGCCGCCTTCTTCCACGTGCGCGTCCCGGGCCATCACCAGACCCGGTTCTCCTCGCAGCTCGAGGACAGCGAACGCCGCTCCCGGTTCCTCGTAGAGAAGGCCCACGGGCCCGGCCTTCGCCACCACCGCCGCCTGGGGCAGTGCGCGTTGGAGCGACAGGTAGCGGCGGACGCCCTCCCCCGCCCCCGTGGAAGGAGCCCGTTCGCTCAGTTCGAGCCCGGGCGGGCGCGCCCTGTGGGTGCCACCCGAAGCGAGCAGCAACTTGGCGCGAGTGGCGTGACCACGAGCGGCGAGGGTGCGCACCGCGAGGGCGAACCCGACGACAGCCGCGGCCATAGGCCCCTTGGCGACGACCACCCCGTGCCCGGACAACACGTCGCCACGGCGTTCGAGCGCCAGCCGCTCATATGCCGGGGCACCGACGGGTCGGTCGAGGTCAGGATCCCCGCTCAAAGAGGTGTCGAGATGGCCGTAGAGGAGAAGCCCTTCGGCCGGATCGCCACGAGCGGTGCATTCGAGGTTCGCCCTCGCGCCCGAGAATCGATCGAGGTTGCAGACGAGCTCCGGATGCCGGCTCTGGAGCCACCCGGCGATCCATTCGGCCAGCTCCGCCTCCGAACCCGCGGGGCTCGCGATCCCCACGGCGCCGGCGAGCAGCTCCAGAACTTCGTCCGGGTCCGGTTCGCCGAGGTCCAACCTCTAGCGCAGTCCCCAGTCGTCGGCGGCGGCGCGCCACACGTCGATGTTGCGTGGATCGGCTGACATTCTCCGGGGGACGTGTGTCTCGTGCTCCTCGGGGCTCAGCACCACGTGCCCGTCGCACAACTCGATGAGGGGCCCGAAGCGCGGGACCTCCATGTAGAAGGCGATCGACTTGGAGGCCGAGTGGTTGACGATGCCGGGTTCGGTCGTGACGCCCTTGTAACGCGCCCGGGCGAAACCGCGCATCACGTGGTCGAAGCTCTTCATCATGAACGCTATGTGCGCGACCTCGACCTTTTCGGCACTTCTCATGGCAATCGAATGGTGGTACCTGTCTTCCCCTCGGAGGAACGCGCTGCGAAAGGCGATGAAGTCCGAAGGTAGAAAGCCGAGCACGTCCGTGTAGTACGCCAACGATGCGTCGAAGTGCGGGGTGGCGAGAAACGGATGGACGATGTCCACGGGACGTATCTCGACGAGCGGTGGCTCGGCGAACACCTGGAACTCGTGCACCAACTCGAGGGTGAAGCCGTTCGGGTCCACAGTCGCGAAGCCGTCGGTGACGTACTGCTTCATGCGGTCATCGATCGGCATCACGGGATGTCCCGCCTCGCTCACCCGCTCCCTCAGGTCGGCGAGATCTGCAGCGGTCTCCGCGCTGAAACCGAGAGCGAGCACGTTCATCTCGCTCAGCGACGGGTTCTCCCGCAGCTCCACACAGTGGTGCTCGATGTCCGCCCGCATGGTGACCAGCCCGGGTTCCTCCTCCACCACCGTGAGCCCGACGTTGTACTCGTAGAACTCCTTGGCCTCGGTGACGTCGGGAACCTCGAGGCGCATGTACTCGAATCCGTAGGGTGCTCGCTTTCTCATGATCCCTCGTCCGTCTCCTGTCTCTCTGGGTCGATCTGAACCACAGCAGCCTTCGTCAGTATCTCTTGCGTGTTCCGGTCCACGCTCAGAGGATGAAGCTGAGCCGGGTCCCGGGACGAACGGACTCGGTCAGCAACACGGCCCTGCGCACACGGAAGCGCAGCTTTCCGTCCACGAGAGCCAGCTGGTGCTCGTAGTGGCCCACGTACGGATCCAACAGACCGTCGCGCATGCGGTGGACGATGAAGTTCGCCCGGACGTCGAACGAGTCCGGGTCACGCTGACTGTGTCTGACGTTGCCGATGAGCCTTTGCGTGTGGGACGGAGGGTTCTCGGCGTGCGCATGCTTGCTCTTCATCCGGATGATCCGCGCTTGGAGCAGTTCCCAGTCGTCCGCGATGAAGAACTGGGCTTCGCGCCCCGAGAGTCCCCTCGCGTCGAATGTAGGGACCTCGTAGCGCGCACCCGGCTCGAAAAGTTCCAACCAGTCGTCCCAACGCCAAGCAGTGAGAAGCTCCGCTTCGCCGAAGAGGAAGTCCTCGACTTGGGCGCGGGTGATCTGCCCGGTCGTCTCGTCGTCAGAAACCGTGCTGGTCATGTCTTTTCCGGCTCCTCCAAGAGCTTGGCCCACTGCCTCCAGAACGCGCGCACCCGCCCTTCGTCGACGGTCCGAAGCGGGCCTCCGGCCGCCTCGCTCTGCATTCCCCGCGACACGTCGTTCCAGTCGACTCCCGGGCGGGGGTCGTCCGCGGTGGACTCGATGGCTCGTTGTATCGCCTCTTGGGCCTCGAGGTCGTCGGGGGTGGCGAGACCCCCGGGACCTATGAAGCTGACGAGGATCTTGAGCCGCAGCTCGACCGCCTCCGGTGGCTCGTCCGCCGGCCCCAGCGCGAAAGCGGAGATCTCGGTGAGGCCGGGCGCAACCGGCTCCAGGAGCCGGATCGATATCCCCTCGATGTCGAACAGCAGCAGATTGGGGAACATGAAAAGCGTCCGGCTGTGGTCCGCGATGAACGATGCGCGCTCGGACCCGAGCCTCGCGAAGATCTCATTGCGGTTGCGGTCGATGCGTTCGCGCTCGGCCTCGCCGAAGCGGGGCTCCCAGTCGAAGCCCACTCGCCCGCTGTGCCCGTTCTGGATACCGACCACGTGTCCGTTTCCGAGGATGCGTCCCCGACCCCCTTCGTCGGACGTCGCGAAGCCGGTGCGTTTCAGGTACTCGAGAAAGGTGACGTGACTCGGACCGAAGTGATATCCGTCCATCGCGTTCTCGACGCCTAGCTTCCAGTTGGCACGTGAGTAGTACCGCTGCGTCCCCGGCAGGACGCGCATCGGGCCGGCTGAGTGGTCGGCCACGAGCTCGATGAACTCCGCGGCCGGGCCGAGGTAGTCGACAAGCGCAGGGGCGCCCGGATCGAAGCAGACGAAGACGAAGTCGCGGAGCACTTCGAGGCGCGCGACGGCGCGCAGCCCGAGTCGGTCCCGAAACGACGAGTCCTGCGGGTAGGCCTCGGGGGAAGGTAGAGACACGAGCCGGCCGAGCGTGTCGAAGGTCCATGCGTGGTAGAAGCAACGCAGGCGCTTCGCGTTGCCCTCGGGCTCCCTGCAGATCGCCGTGCCACGGTGAGGACACGAGTTGTAGAAGGCCCGGACCGCTCCCTCCACGTCCCTCAGGAAGATGAGCTCACGGCCGCCGATCCTGCGCAGCTTGAAGTCCCCCGGCGACGCAAGCTCCGAGGCGTGTCCGAGGTACAGCCAGCAACGGCCCCAGATCCGGCGACGCTCGAGAGCGAAGACGTCGGGGTCCCGGTACGCGCTGCGATTGACCCGGAAGATCGCCGCTCCGTCGTCCTCGTCCAGGAAGCGACTGCGGAGCGCGACCTGCGGGCTCTGTGGAGAAACAACACTCATCTCACTCCGGGGCCCGGCGAGCTCCTCGGCGCACCGGGCCGTCTGCGACGCTACCAACCGGCCCCCGGGTGGTCAATCAATGCGTGACGATATCTTGCAATGAAAGACGCTTGCCGTCGTCAGTCCATGAAGGCTCCGCCGTTCACGGCGATCGCCTCACCGGTGACGAACGCCGCATCCTCGCTCGCCAGGAAGGCGACCACCCGCGCCACGTCCTCGGGTACCTCGAGGCGGCCCATCGGCGTGTCGGCGACGTACATCTCCCGCACCGCCTCGACCGCTATGCCCCGCAGCTCGGCCTCCCAAGAGAGCTCTCTCTCCTGCATGGGGGTGGCCACGTATCCAGGGCACACGCTGTTCACGCGAACACCCGAAGGGGCGAGCTCGTAGGCCATCGCCTGGGTGAGCCCGACGACGCCGAACTTCGACGCCACGTAGTCCGCCAGGAACGGCACCCTCCCTTGCTTGCCCGCCATCGACGCCACGTTGACGATGCAACCCCCGCCGCCGTGGCTGACCATCGCTCGTGCCGCCGCCTGGCTCGCGAGGAAGAGGCCGCGCAGGTTGACCCCGAGCGTGGTGTCGAGCTCCTCGGGGCTGATGTCGAGAAACCGACGCATCTTCGAGACGCCTGCGTTCGACACGAACACCTTTAGCGGCCCATGCTCGGAGACGATCGACGCCATCGTCTCTGTGAGAGCTGCGGCGTCGGTTACGTCCATCGGGTACGACGCAGGTGAAGAGCATCGCTGTGCGACCCGTTCTGCGGCATCGGCGTCGAGGTCGGTGGGCACGACGACGTGGCCACGCCGCGCGAGTTCCTTCGCGATCGCCGCTCCTATGCCGGATCCCGCTCCCGTCACCACCGCGAGAAGCCCGCTCATCGCGACTGGCGCCGCGCGAGGCGGTGGGACACGGGGGTTAGTAGAGACTGCAACTCGATGAACGTCTCGTAGGCGTCTTCGTATGCGGCCTCCTTGGCGGGATCCGGAAGTATCGGCTCCCCGAGTCGCACGAATTTCTCTGCGACCGACCAGTCGGCGAAGGCCCCGGAGCCAACCGCCGCGACGAAGGCGGCGCCGAGAGAAGCACCGCCGTGGTCCACGACGGGGAGGAGAGCGACACCGATCACGTCGGCGAGGATCTGCTTCCAGGTCTCGGACCCGCTTCCACCGTTGCTCACCCGCGCCTGACCCACCTCCAGCCCGGCCCCCGTGAAGGCGTCGAAGTGGTCTCGGAACCCGAATGCCACCGCCTCCATGCACGAACGGAACAGGTCACCGCGCTGATGGGCGAGGTGCAGGCCCACGAACGCACCTCGCAGGTCGGGATCGTGGAGGGGGGACTTCTCTCCGAGGAAATAGGGAAGGCATATGAGCTCTCCGGGCGCAGCGGCCGCCGCTTCGCGGTCCAGCTGCGCGAGGTCCGGCCCCCCGAAGATCTGCTGCGCCCAGCGAAGGAGGCTGCCGGAGGTCGCCATGCAACCGTTCGGGAGCCATTGTCCCGGAGCGGGGTGTCTGTCGAGGTACCACCGCGCGTCGATGGCCGGCGCGTCGGTCACCACGAGCACGTCGCCTGCTCCCCCGAGCTTCAACAACCAGTCGCCGCGCTCTGAAAGGCCTGCGGCGTACGCGGCGAGCACGTGGTCCGCTCCCCCGGTGTAGATGCGGGTTCCCGGCACGAGCGAGGTCGACTCCGAGGCCTCGGAGCTGACCACTCCCACGAGATCCCCGGGGCGCTTCACCCCGGGGAGAAGTCGGGCGTCGAGCCCCGCCGCATCGAGGACGACTTCCGAGAGCTCCCCCGAGAGCTCGTGGAGCCCGCTCTCGAGCGCCCAGTTCTCCTCGACGTGGCGCTCGGCGCCGAGCGCGATCGCGAGCCAGTCGTAGGAGCCGACTATCGAGGTGGTCGCCTCCGCGATCCGTGGCTCGTTGCGTTCGAGCCATCTCCACGTCGGGGCGACCGACTGCTGCGTGATGGCCGATCCCGTCCTCGAAAGCACGTCGTAGGAGGCCGCGTCGATCTCCGCCGAGAGCTCGGCTATCTCGGTCACCGCCCGCGCGTCGTTCTGCAGGATGGCGCGGCGAAGCGGCCCTCCACTTCCGTCGAGCAGGATCACCGCGGGGACCATTCCCGAGCACGAGACGGCGCATATCTGCGACGCCTCGACCCGTGCCGCTTCGCACACCTCCGGAACACCCCGGCATACGTTGTCCCACCAGGTTCCGGTGTCGGCCTCCGACCACCCGGGGCCGTCGGAGAAGAGCTTCGAGGGCGCCGACGCCGAAGCGAGAAGACCGGTTCCCGGGTGCAGAAGCGAGAGCTTCGTGCCCGTGGTCCCGAGATCGATCCCGAGGACCAGTTCGCCTCCGGGTGTGTCGTTCACTTACCCCGGGCAGCGCGCACGAACTCGCGCGCGCGCGATGGATCGACCGGGTTCCAGGTGTAGCCGTCGACCTTGAGGCTGCTTCCCACGATGCAACCGTCGGCGCTTTCCAAGAACGCGGCGATGTTCTGCGCCTTGGCGCCGGTGTTCAAGAGCACAGGGAGGTCGCCGGGTACCGCCTTCCTCACGCTCTGGAGCGTGGATATGTCGGGCTCGGCGCCGGCCATCGGCCCAGAAACGAGCAGTGCGTCGGGGAGGCTCGACACCGAGACGGTGCGCGCCACGTCCGCTGGGGATCGTCCGCCGACCGAGGAGGCGAACTCGGGCGTGATGTTCATGAAAACGGCGAGCGAATCCGCCCCGTACTCACGTCGCCTCCGGAGCACCCCGGCCGCATCGGGCGCCCACAGACCCATGTCGGATTCCCAGAGGCCGGTGACCACCTCCCGCATGAACCGCGCTTCGGTCGCTATGGCAATGGCGAGCGCACAGTTCGCGTCCCAGAGGTAATCGACACCGAAGGGGATCTCGAGCGGAAGGCACTCCGTGACCACGCGCGCCATGATCGCGGAGGCTGTCATGTCGGCCTTCAGCGTGTACGGCCGGTCGTTCTCGTTGCAGAACATGACGGCGTCGAACCCGCTGTCCACGAGCACCGCGAGATCGTCTCGAAGCTGGCTCACGATGCCCGAGATTCCCGAACCCGCGTCGTACAGGGGTGTGCCGGGCAGCGCCTGTACGTGCGCCATCGCAACGAGGGCTTTGTCCGTCCCGGGGAAGATCTTGCGGAAACGGACCCCGAATGCGGCCCGGTCTTGGCCGGCGCGCAAGGGCCCTTCATCCGGTGCCGTCATCGAATCGTTCTCCTAGCCCTCGGGCGAACCATCGTCCTCAACGAGTGTGCCATTTCCGGCGGTCGGGAAGTCCTGAGCGCTTCACGATCGCCTCGCCGGCGCGCTGGGCACGCTCGAAGAGCGAGGCGGTGTCGATCGTGGTGAGGCGGTAATCGTCGACGACCTTTCTCCCCTCCACGAAAACCGTGTGCACGCCACGACCGTCAGCCGAGTACACGAGCTGATTCGCGACGTTGTGGAGCGGCGTCCACTCGGGACGCATCCTGTCGTGCAGGACGAGGTCGGCCGACATGCCGGGCTCTATCGCTCCGACCGATCCCTCGAGCCCCAGGCCCCTCGCACCTCGCAGCGTCGCCATCTCGAAGGCGAGCTCGGCCGGGATCTGGGTGGGGTCACGCCGGGCGTCCTTGAAGAGGCCCGCCACGAGATAGGTCGCGCGCATGAGATCGGAGTAGTTGGAGGCGTTGTTGCCGTCCGTGCCTATTGCGACGTTGACCCCCGCGGCGAGCATCTCGGGGATCTTGCCTATCTGGGTCACGCCGTAGGCGACCTTCAAGGCGGTGGTCGGGCAATGTGCCACCGTGCAGCCGCGTCTCGACATGATCGCGATCTCCTCGTCGTCGACGTGCACGCAGTGAGCCATCACGACGTTTGGACCGAGCACGCCGAGCTCGTCGAGGTGCACCATCGGTCTCTGCCCGAAGCTTGCGAGAAAGCCCTCGGGGTCCATGGCAGCAGGCGACATGTGGAAGTTCATGCCGGTGGCGGCATCCTTCGCCAGGTTGCTCGCCGCGCTCCACAACTCGTCGGTGCATGTCGTGTGGCCCACGACCATGGGCCAGCTTTCGACCAGGCCACCACCCGAGCCGAAGCGCGACTGGTCGTCGCCCAGCCGGGAGATCGCCTCCGAGGTCGACTGACGGTACACGGCCGGCTCGGGCGGGAGGTCCCAGATCCAACGCCCGACACGCGCCCTTATCCCCATCTCGTCGAGCGCGGCGATCACGGCGTCGAGGAATCGGATGGTCCCCGCCTCGATGAACGAGGTGGTTCCCGACAACAGCATCTCGGCGGCAGCGAGCTGCGCGGAGATGTGCTCGTCCTCCTCCTCGTGCGCTGCGTACAGGGGGCACAGCCACTGAAAGACGTTCTCTTCGAAAGGTGTGTCGTCGGGCACGAAGCCGCGCGTGAGCGGCTCACCCGTGACGTGTATGTGCGTGTTGACGAGCCCGGGCGTGACGACGAAACGGCCGCCGTCGATGACTTCGTCGGCGTCGAAGGATTCCCGGAGCTCCGAAGCGTCGCCCACAGCCTCGATCCTCCCTCCTGCGATCGCCACCGAGCCGTGTCCGAACACCTCACGGTTGGAATTCATGGTCACGATCACGGCTCCGTCGACGAGTACGTCGACATGGCGTGCACCGAACGGGTTCGCCGTAGCGCTCATGCGCCACCCGCCGAACGTGCGAGCAACACCGACGTAGGGGGAAGAGGTGACTCGACGGCCTCGACTTCCAGATTCGAAGCCGCGAGCCACGCGACTGCCTGGCTCCTCGTGAAGGTAGAGCCTCTCGTGGTGTTCGCCACCATGGTCACACCGAGCAGCTGCGCCTGAGGCGGGCCGGTCAGGTCGTCCTCGAGGAGGTACTCGGCGACGAGCACGAACCCGCCCCGAACCACGGAGTCCGCCGCCTTCCGTACGAGTGACGCCGCGCCTTCGTCGCCCTCGCCGCGACAGACGTTCGCGAGGACGACGAGGTCGAACGCCCGCGGCGGCAGCTCGAGCTTCCAGTAGTCCCCGGCGAGGATCTCGCAGCGCGAGCTGAGCCCAACTGCTGCGAGGTGACGCTCGGCGACGGGTACGACGGCCTCCAGCTCGTTCACCACGGCCCGTCCCTCGGGGCGCGACTCGAGTACCGCCGTCGTCCACGGAGCTGCGCCTGCGCCAATGTCGAGCACCCTCACGTCGGGGGGCAGGCGCTCGTCGAGCAGGGAGACGAACGCTGCACGCGCCGTTGCGAGCTGCGCGGGAAAGGTGGCTTCGGCGAGCTCTGTGAAGAACACCCCGGCCTCTCCGTCCACGTCGCGCGGCGGATCGGCCCCGCGCACCGTGTCGGCGAGACCAGGCCAGTTCTCGAGCGGACCCGGAGAGCTCCGTACGAGGGCACCGAGGTACCCGGGCCTGCCGCGGACCAGATGAGCAGCGGCGAGCTCTGAGAGCGCGAAGCCTTCTGCGCTCCGATCGAGGGTCCCCGCGGCGACGTTCCCGCCCAGCAGGGCGAGCATCCTGTCCTCGTCCGCACCGCAACGCGTCGCGATCTCCTTCGCGCTGAGCGCTCCGTCGGACAGCGCCTCGAATACGCCGACCTCATCGGCCGCTCGGACCGAGAAGTAAGTGGTGTAACCGTTCACGAGCCCCCAGATCCGGGCGATGGGTGGCAACGGCGGCGGCGCGGAGCCTGGTCGCGCATCGGTGCTCACTGGAGGACGAGGATCTTGCCGGCGGCTTCGCCGCCCTCCATCCTCGCCTGCGCCTCGGAGGCGTCGGCGAGCGAGAAGCGGGAGTCGATCACCGGCTCGAAGCCCGCCTTCCAGTAGAAGTCGAGCATCTGTCCGAACTCCTTCGCGCCGTAGGGGTCGACACCGAGGAGGGAGATGCCGAAGTGGTAGGTGAACGGAAGGTTGAACGTCGCCTCTGTCCCCGTCGTCGTACCTGCGAAGACGACGCGTCCGCGAGGCCTCAGAGCGAAGATCGTCTGTTGGAAGAGCGCCGGCCCCACGTGATCGAACGCGATGTCGACGCCGTGCCCCCCGGTGAGCTCCTTGCACCTCGCGATCAGGTTCTCCGTCGAGGTGTTGACAGTTTCGTCCGCGCCGAGCCGTCGAGCCAGGGCGAGCTTGTCCTGCGAACGTGCGGTCGCGATCACCCGGGCCCCGCAGCGCTTGGCGATCTGGATGGCAGCTATCGTCACCCCGCTTCCAGCGCCGTGCACGAGCAGTGTCTCGCCCACTCGCAGATCCCCGACCACGACGATGGCGTGCCAAGCCGTCGAGTACGCCGTGGGTATCGTCGCCGCCTCCTCGAAGTCGACTTCCTCCGGCAGCTTGTGGAGATGGTCTGCCGGCACCGAGCAGAGCTCCGCGAATCCCCCCGGACGTGTCCCGCCCACGACTTCGACGTAGGGGCAGAGCCCGTCGTCGCCGCTGCGGCACCGGTCGCACTCGTTGCACTCGATCGCGGGGTTCACCAGGACGCGGTCTCCGCGGTGGAAGAGCTCCACCCCGGCGCCTGTCTCCTCGACGGTGCCTGCGACGTCCATGCCCGCGATGTGGGGAAGGCTGAAGCCGGGGAGTAAGGCCGGCCCGCTGCGCTGCAGGATGTCGAGCCTGTTCAATGCCGCCGCGCGTACCCGTACCAGGACGTCTCCTGGACCGACCGCCGGGTCCGCGACGTCCTCGTGGCTGAGGACCTCTAGACCGCCGAATCCCTTCTGTACGACCGCCTTCATGGATCGACGAGGTGCGTCGCGGATGCCGTCACGACATTCCGCGTGTGAAGGGTTGCGCGAGGGCGCGCGGCGCCCTGTACGACTTCGCCAGGAAGACCATCGCCCCGAGGGCCGCAATGTACGGAAGCGCCAGAAGGAACTGTGCGTTGAGGCGGTGACCGAGCGTCGGCAAGACGAGTCCCATCGCCGAGGCGGCGCCGAAGAGGATGCACCCGAGCATTGCACCCCTCAAGGTCCAACCGCCGAATATCACAGCGGCTATCACCACGAAACCGATCCCGGCCGTCATGTCCTGGTTGAACGCCCCGACTATGCCGAGGGACAAGAACGCGCCCCCGAGCCCCGACAAAGCGCCGCACAGGTACAGGGCCTGTCGCCTGCGAACGTTCACACGGATCCCCATCGAGTCCGCCGCCTGTGGGTTCTCCCCGGTCGCTCTCACCTGCAGGCCCCAGGTGGTTCGCTCCAAGAACCACCAGGCCGCGGGGATGATGAAGAACAAGAGATACAGCGGCCAACTCTGGTCGAAGATCGACGGCCCCACTGCCGGAATCCTCGACAGGAGCGGAACACGCCACGCGGCGATCTTGGCCGGGTTCAACGTGAAGGCCGTGGCGAAGTAGTCGGTGAGGCCGAGAGCCAGCGCATCGAGGGTCAGTCCGACGACGAAAGTGTTCGCCGCGAGTCTGTGACTGAAGTTGGCGTGGATGGCGGCCACCAAGAGCCCTGCGGCAATGCCGATCACAAGGCCCAGCACGGGCGAGCCCGTGGCGCCGGCTCCGACGACTGCGCAATAGGCCCCGGTCAACATCATCGCTTCGATCGAGATGTTCAAGGTGCCTGCACGTTCGGCCACGTACTCACCGGTTCCTGCGAAGAGCAATGGCGCGCTCTGCTTCACCACCCCCGTGAGAACGATCGTGGCGTCTACGACGCTCATGCCGCCGCCCGCAGTACCACCTGACGCGCTGCCCGTAGCCGGCGCGCCCACTCCTGGCGCTCGAGGAAGACCGGTGGGAAGACGGTCGCCAGGACGAGGAGCCCCTCGAGCACTTGTCCGAGGTAGTTGGGAACGCCGGTCGAGAGAAGGAAGTTGCCGCCGGTGCGGATGATCGCGAAGAGGATCGACACGGGCAGAAGCGCCCACGGCTGGTCGCGACAGACGAGGGCCGCCAACAGACCGTCGTTCCCGAAGTTGTTGTCGAAGCCCGCCTGGATGCGGTACACGTTGCCTGTCAATAGGACACCTCCGGCGAGGCCGGCGAATGCGCCCGAGATCACGAGGGCGATCCCGGCGATGCCGGCCACGCGCACTCCGAAACGGCGCGAGGCGATCGGGTTCGCACCGACCATACGCAGCCGCATGCCCCATCGGCTCTTCGACATGAGGACCGCCAATCCAACGACCGCCCCGACGGATATGAGGATCCCGCTGCTCACACCGAAGCTGGGGTACTGGCCCGGGTGTGGCAGCCGCACGTTCCCCGGCAAAAGCACCGACTGAGGCAGGCCCCCCGCTTCACCTCCGGGCGGAGTCGGCTCCTGGAGCAGCGACTGGCTGCTCACCACGTAGGCGAGGACCTGTATCGCGATGTAACTGAGGAGAAGCGTGGAGATGACGACGTTGATGTTCCGCCATATGCGCAGCAGGGCGGAGATGCCGGCCCACAGTGCGCCACCGAGGATCGAGCACAACAGAGCGAGCATGAGCACCAGAGGTCCCGGGCCGTGGACCTTGATGGCGATGAATGCCGCCGCGGTGGCGCCCATGATGAGCTGCCCGGTCTGGCCGATGTTGAACATCCCCGCTCTCACCGATATGAGGGTCCCGAGCGCGACGAGCATCACGGGTATCGAATCGTCCAAGGTCTGCCCGATCGTTCCGGCGTTCGAGATGCTCCCCTGGTAGATGGCGCTGAAGACGCTCCAGGGTGAGTGGCCCACCGCGAGGACGAGCATCGCCACGAGGAACAGAGCGGTGAAAGCCGACACGAAGTAGAGCCCGACGAGACGTCCCCAAACGGCCGCTTTGGAAGGATCTCCCTCTATCTCGGACGGGCGGCGCATCGCCTCGATCCAGCCGGACAGGACGTTCACGCGACGTGGCCCCCCATGAGAAGGCCCAGTCGTTCCATGTTGACGCTCTGCCGTGTCATCTCGCCGACGTTGCGCCCGGCGTGGATCACGACGATGCGGTTCGCGATCGCGAGTATCTCGTCTATCTCCGTCGACACGAGCAAGATGCCGACGCCTCGAGCGGCCGCCGCTCGCAGCTGCTCGCTCATGTACTCGATCGCGCCGACGTCGAGTCCACGCGTCGGCTGGACTGCCACGAGTATCACGGGGTCGCGCGACAGTTCGCGCGCTACCACCACTCGCTGCTGACTGCCTCCCGAGAGCGCCGCCATAGGGGTCTGCGGCGAGGGCGTGGCGATGTCGTACTCGTCGATGAGCTCCTGGGCCCGCTTCCTGATGGCGGATCCGTTCAGAAGGATGCCTCCGCGCATGAACCTCCCGAGGTCGGACGCGACGAGGTTCTCCGCGACCGACATCCGAAGTACGCACCCGGACTTGTGACGGTCGTCGGGGATCACGCTCACCCGTGCGTCGAGGAGCGCAGATGCACGGGCGGGCACCTCGCGGCCTTCGACTTCGATCGTTCCCGCGCTCGGCGTGACGATGCCGCTCATTAGGTCGCCCAGTGTCGATTGTCCATTGCCCTCGACGCCTGCGACTCCGACTATCTCGCCGCGTGCGACCTCGACCGAGAAGCCGTCGAGCAGGCGGTTCCCCTCGGGACTGCGCACCTCGACGTCACTGAGACGCAGAGCGGGCAACGGGGCGTGGGTGTCGCTCACCACTTTTGCGAGCTCGTCGGCCAACCCGTTCGCGTCCGCTGCAGACTTCTCGTCGAGGAGCCCCACCGCCGCCATCTCCGCCTGGAGGAGCACCTCGCGTCCGACCATCGCGCGTGCCAGCTGGTGCGCATCGGCTTCGGAGGTCTTCATCGAGCCGACCACCACGCCGTCGCGCATGATCGTCACGCGGTCCGTCGCGTCGAGCACCTCGTCGAGCTTGTGGCTGATGAGGATCACCGAGAGCTCGTCGTGCTCGACCACCTGACGGAGCACCTTGAAGAGGTCTCGGGATTCGGCCGCGGTGAGAAGCGAGGTCGGCTCGTCGAGGATGAGCACCTCGGGCTTCAGCGTGAGGCATTTCACGAGCTCGACGCGCTGTCGCTGTCCGACGGTGAGCTCCTCGACTCGCACGTTCGAGTCGACCACCAGTCCGTAGCGCTCGGTGACCTCCTGAACCGCACGCACCGCCTCGCTCTTTCGCAGACCTCCCCGATGAGCGAGGGCGACGTTCTCCCAAACCCTCAAGCGGTCCACGAGACTCAGGTGCTGCTGGGCCATCGCCAGGCCGAGGCTGGTGGCGTGCACCGGGTCGCTCACGACGACAGGCCGCCCGCCTATGCGGATCTCGCCACCGTCGAGCTGGACGAGGCCGATGAGCACCTTCATCAAGGTGGTCTTGCCGGCACCGTTCTCGCCGAGGAGGCCGTGTATCTCCCCTCGGTCGATCGACAAGCTGACGCCTCGGCATGCCACGACGGTGCCGTAACGCTTGGTGACCGCCCTCAGCTCGACTGCGGACCGGTCGCTCTGTGGCGGCACCGAAAGACCTGCGCCCAGGCCCGCCGACACCGTCTCGCCTAGTTGCTCACCCGCGCCCAACTCGACGCCAACCTACGCAGTCTCGACGGAGGACTTCCTACGACGGCTGGGGCGTGGCATCGATGAGCGCCGTTGTGTTCACCTTGCCCTGGCCGATCTGGGTCATGAGCGTGTTGAGCGGGGCGTTCGACTCCACGCCTTGAGGATGGCAGAACTGCACCGTCGGAACCGGCGTTATGCCGAGGTTGAAGAACTTCGTGACTCCGACCTTCATCTTGCCGGTGGCGAACTGCTGCAGCGCGTAGGGCAGGTAGTAGCCGGGGTCGTAGACCTGGCGTATGTCGAAGTTCACGCCCTGAGACGAGCAGTAGTTCCCGCCGTCGCTGATGACAGCTCCACCGTTTTGCACCACGTACTGGGAGGTCGGGAAGAGGGCCCCACCGAGGTACGGGAAGATCAGCTTGACGCCCTTCGTGATCATCGACTGCGCAGCAGTGATCGCCGGTCCCGAGGCGTTGAAGTCACCGGTGTAGGTGGTGAGCAGCGTGGCGTTCGGGACGATGGAGCGCATACCGGCCAGGTAACCGCGGGCGGGACGCTCGGTGAACGAGAGAGCCGGACCGGCGACGAATCCGGCGACCGTTGCGTTGTGCTGCTTCAGCCAGAGCCCCATTGCCACGCCCGTCACGTACGACTGCGGGTCCGAGGCGTCTTCGGCGAGGTAGTAGTACTTCGAGGGAGGCATGGTGCCCTGGCTGGCATAGGCCCAGAACGGCGTTCCGCTGCAAACGGAAGTGGCGGCAGCCGGCCCTGCGGCGGCGAGCTCGCTCTCCCCGATGAGCACGAGATCGACGTGCTGCGCGCACATGTTCTGCGCGGCCTGCGCCGCCTGAGCGGGGTTCACGTTGCCCTGGACGATCGGCGTCGCCCAGTGGTACCTGTGCGCGTACTGGTCGAGGGCGTCTACCTCGCTCTGGTAGTAACCGTGGTCGGTTACGTCACCCGCGGTGATGAGGCCGACCTTCACCGGCCCGGAGTGGACGGCGGGCTCGTGGGGAGGCAGGTATCCGCTCGTCGCATTTCCGGGCCACCCCCATGGACCGGAACCGGTGGCTGTGGAACTCGAGGAGCCGGAGCTGCACCCGAACGCCAGGACCCCGAGACTGGCCAGGATCGCACCAACTCCGAAACGCTTCTTGCCGAGCGCCAGCTTCATCGACGTCTTCCCCTCCAAGGTGTGGGCGGGCCCCTATGAACCCCCGTCGGCCACCACTATCAGGCATTTTGTTACGAAAACGCAACGCCCGAAGGAGCGAAAGTTACTCCGGGCCCCTAGGGCTGTCAACAATGCCGGGACGCCGTCATTGAAAGTGGAACGCGGTCTCCTCCCGGAAGACGCCATGCCGTGACGGGCGAGGAACTTAGCCGTCCGGCCGGACCGATGGACGGAAGATCGGCGCGACGCACGAGTGCAGCTGCCGCCTCCCGGGCCCGCGCGTAGAGGCGCTCCTCGTCCAGCGAGACCATCGCGAAATTCTCGACCAGCTTGCGGCCGTCGACGAGGACAGTGTGCACGCTTCGGCCATCGGCGCTGTAGACGAGCTGGTTGGCCACGTCGTGAAGTGGCACCCACTCGGGACGGTCCGTGTCGTGAAGGACGATGTCCGCCCTCTTGCCCTCCTCGATCGAGCCGATCTCGTCCTCGAGGAGAAGCCCGCGCGCTCCGCCGAGGGTGGCCATCTCGAGCACCCGTGTGGCGGGGAACATGGCCGGATCGCGCCGTGCATCCTTGAACAGACCGGCGATGAGATAGGCCGCACGGTAGAGGTCCGAGTAGTTCGACGCATTGTTCCCGTCGGTGCCGATGCACAGGTTCACCCCGGCTGCGTCCATCTCCGGCATCTTCCCGATCCTCGTCATGCCGTAGGCGACCTTGAGAGCGGTGGTGGGACAGCATGCGACGTTCGTGGAGCTCTGCGCGAGCAGGGCAACCTCGTGGTCGTCGAGATGTATGCCGTGGACGAGCACGGCGTCGGGCCCGAGGACGCCGAGAGACTGGAGATGCTCCACCGGTCGTTCGCCGAACTCGGAGACGAAGCCCTCCGGATCCGAGGCTGCGGGCGACATGTGGAAGCTGATGCCGCTCCCGTACTCGTCGGCCAGCTCGCGTGCCGCACGCCAGAGCGCGTCGCTGCAGGTCGTATGTCCGACCAACACGGCCGACGCACTCACGCGACCACCGGCACGCGAGCGGTGGCGCGAAAGGAGACCCTGGAGGTTCGAGATCGCCTCGTCGGTGCTCTGGCGGAATTTCTCGGGAACGAGCGGACGGTCCCATGTCCTGCGGCCCACCCGCGCGCGGATTCCGGCTTCCGAAAGGGCGTCGACGACGGCGTCGTCGTACCAACCGGTGCCGGCCTCCAAGAAACAGGTGGTGCCCGACTTGAGGCATTCGACGGCCGCGAGCCGTGCCGACATGTGCTCGTCGCTCTCGTTCAACGCTGCAGCCAGCGGGCTCAGCCAGGCGAAGACGTTCTCCTCGAATGCCGTGTCGTCGGGCACGAGGCCTCTCGTGAGGGGCTCGGTCGAAGCGTGCAGGTGCGCGTTCACGAGCCCCGGGACCACCACGAATCGCGAGGCATCTATTCGCTCCTTGGCCCTGAAACGCCCCCCGACCGCTGTGGTCTTCCCCACCGCGACGATCCGCCCTTCTTTGACCGCGATCGAAGCGTCTTTCAGGACATCGCGGCTCTCGTTCATCGTGACGACCAAGCCGTGCTCGATGAGCGTGTCGACCTCTTCGGGGGAAGGTGGCTCTCCGGAGCTCAAGGGCAGATGAGGACCTTGCCGAAGGCTTCACCCGAGTCGAGCCGCATCTGCGCGTCCGCGGCGCTCGCGAGGGGATAAGAGCTGTCTATTACCGCTTCGTATGCAGATCCCCAGTGATCGTCGAGCATCGATGCGAATTCCTTGTAACCCTGGGGCCCGACCCCGAGGATCTGTATCCCGGCGTGGTAGAGCGACGGTAGGTCGATCTCGACCTTCTTGCCCGTGGTCGTGCCGCAGTGCGCGAGACGTCCGTCCGGACGCAGGAGCCTGAGCGACAGGTCGAACAAGGACGGGCCGACGTGGTTGACCACCACATGGGCCCCCTTTCCTCCGCAGAAGCTTCGAATCTTGCGGACGATGTCGGGATCCGTCTCGTTGAACACGTGGTCCGCTCCGAGTGCCTTTATCAGCTGGAGCTTGCGCTCGGAGCGACCCGTCACGACGACTGTCGCGCCCGCCCGCTTGGCGATCTGGACAGCGGCGATCGTGACCCCGCTTCCGGGCCCGTGGACGACGACGAACTCGCCTTCCCTCACCTTTGCGGTCTGCACCAGGGCACGCCATGCGGTCGATACGACGGTAGGTATGGTCGCCGCCTCCTCGAAGCTGACGCGGTCGGGGATCGCAAAGACGTGAGTGGAGGGAACGACGCAGTATTCCGCGTAGCCGCCCGGACGCGTACCGCCGATCACCTCGACCTCGGGACACAGCCGATCATCACCCTCGCCACAAGGGGCGCAGCGCCCGCAGTGGATCCCCGGCTTCACGAGAACACGGGAACCGGTTGGGTGGTCGCGGACCGATCCTCCGCAAGATGCGACGACCCCGGAGATGTCCATCCCGGGTACGTGAGGGAGAGAGAAGCCCGGCAACAGCGGCGGTCCCTCTCGTTGGAGGATGTCGAGCCGGTTCACCGCCGAGCACTTGACCTCCACCACCACCTCGCCGGGTGACGGGTCGGGATCGGGCACCTCGGCGACCTCCAGGACCTCCGGTCCACCGAAAGAAGCGTGTCGTACCGCTCTCATCGTCCGCGTGCGATCACAAACATGTCTCGATCGCTACGGTATCGCGCGTGCGTCTTCTTGAAGCCTGTGCCGGCTCGTGACTGAACCATCCGAGGTGGCCGACCTGCTCGTGACGAACGCGACGGTCCTCACGATGGATCAGCAGAGAAGCATCATCGAGGACGGTGCGGTCGCGATCAGAGAGGACCGCATCGTCGACGTGGGTGCCGGGCGCGAGCTCAGGTCGCGGTGGTCCGCCCGCAAGGAGATGGATGCGCGCGGCGGGATCGTCACTCCCGGTCTCATAAATGCGCATCAGCACGTCACCGGTGGCCCACTCGCGTGGAGCTGTATCCCGGACAATCTCGTCCCGGGCACCTCGATCTTCGAGTGGGCGGTGCCGATGCACGCCACCGAGCTCGCCTCCGACCACGAGATCTCCGCGCGCCTCGTCGCGGCTTCCTGCATGCGAAGCGGCACCACGACCCTCGTCGAGCCCGGCACGGTGACAGAACCGCGCTTTGTCGCGTCGGGCCTCTGCGACGTGGGGATCCGCTCCAAGGTCGGCGTCTGGGCCTGGGACATCGAGGATGGGCCCTTCACCGCTCCCACAGCGGAGGTGCTCGAGAGGATCGAGGGCGTGCTCGAGGAGTTCCCGCCGGGAGGCATGGCCGAGGGCTTCGTGACACTGATCGGTCACAGCCTGGCGTCCGACGACCTTCTCGTCGGGGCGGCCGAGCTCGCCCGCCGGGCCGGCGTCGCGATGACCATGCATCTCTCCCCCACCTCGTCGGACCCCGAGGTCTATCTCGAGCGCCACGGCTGTCGCCCAGTGGTCCACCTCGCGAACCTCGGCGTCCTCGGCAAGCACTTGCTCATCGGCCACGGCGTGTGGCTCGACGACGAGGAGGTGGACGCGGTGCTCGCTTCGCAGAGCGCGATCGCGTACTGCCCTTGGGCCTACCTCAGGCTCGGACAGGGGGTCACCGGGCACGGCCGTCACGCCGAGATCTTCCGCAGAGGTGGACGGATCGCTCTCGGATGCGACTCCACGAACGCAGGCGACACGGTCGACGTGCTTCGCACAGCGGCTCTCGCGGCGGGCCTTGCAAAGGATCAGCGCGTCGACCCGACGTGGTTCGGCGCTCACGAAGCGCTCGAGATGGCGACGATCGCAGGAGCCGAGGCGATCGGCATGGACGATCTCATCGGTTCACTGGAAGTCGGGAAGAAAGCCGACGTCGTGGTCTTCGATTGGCGATCCCCACAAACGGCGTCACGGTCGGACCCGGCGCTCGCCCTCGTCTGGTCCAGCGACGGTCGCAACGTCCGCCATGTCATCGTCGACGGGCGCGTAACTGTCGAGGAAGGGCGCTGCACCACCGTCGACGAGGAGGCCATTCAGCTCGAGGCGTCGAAGGCGTCGCGGGAGCTACTCGAGCGCGCGGGACTCGACGTCCCGACCCGGTGGCCGCGCATCAGGCCGGGCTGAAGACCCGAGTCTCACGACGGGGCCGCAGACGTTCAGTTCCCGCGTCGCGGCGGCCGGGAGAAGGCCTCGTCGACCATCGGCGCGAAATGTTCGAGAGGGTAAGTGTCGTAATCCGGGTCAAAGGCTTTGTTGTCCCACTCGTCGACGAACTGCTCGGCGAGCTCGTACAGCGGATGCTCCTTGTGCTTGAGCCGCATCATCGGGTCGAGCCCCATCCGCTCGAAGTAGTGGATGCCCTGGAAGTCCTGGTGGACCTTTATGACCCAGTACGCGTCTTCACTGAGCCACGGACGCACCATCTCGGCGGACATCGCCGGATGGTTTGCGTTCGAGATCGTCTTGCCGACGTCGTGGAGCAGAGCCGCCAGCACGATGTCGGTGGACGCGCCTGCGCGCTCGGCCCTGGTCGCCGTCTGCAGCGAATGTTGGAGCTGGTCCACTTCCATGCCCT
Source organism: uncultured Acidimicrobiaceae bacterium (assembly GCA_963737015.1). Lineage (GTDB taxonomy): Bacteria > Actinomycetota > Acidimicrobiia > Acidimicrobiales > UBA8190 > CAVTQZ01. Next base: position 1,861,386 of record CAVTQZ010000001.1, read on the forward strand.
CGGCGATCTCTTCGAGGAGCCGGAGCTGGCGGAGGATCCTGTTGGGCACATAAGTCAGGTCGTCGAGCACGAATTCGTCGAGATAGTCCATGTACTCGGAGCTGAACTCCGACATGTACCGGCCTTTCTCACCCGCGAACCCCGCATCGGGACGCGGCGCGGCCGTTCTCTGTGTCGAGAGAGGGCTCTGCTGGTCCATCTTCGTCGGTCCTTTCTCAGCTGGGCGTGAGCGCCTAACGGTCCCCCACGAAGCGGTCCGGAAGACCCGCGCGGGATCCGGCCACCCTCGTAGGGTCGATGCGGTAGGGGTACTTCTGAACGACGGCCTCGTCGAGGTCGACACCGAGTCCGGGACCGCACGGAACAGCGATCGTTCCGTCCTCGACGGCTTCGATGCCGAGGTCCGCACCTGTCCCGACTGACCAGCCCTCTGCGAGGACGTACGAGTACTCGAGGGCCGACACGCCCTGGATGCTCGCCGCAACGTGAAGGTTCGCAGCCAGAGAGATCGGGCCCGCAGCATGGTGCAGGACGACCCTGGCCCCGTGGGCCGCGCCGATACGCGCGATGGCGCGGGCCTCGCTTATGCCGCCGCTGATCGCGGCGTCGGGTTGGAGCACGCTCAACTGGCCGCGTTCGAGTGCATCGAGCGAGTCCTCGAGACCGTAGAGATGCTCGCCGTAGGCGATGGGAACGGCCGACCGCCTGGCAAGCTCTTCGATCGCCCGTCGTTCGTTCTGGGGGACCGGTTCTTCGAACCATCTGACGCCGAGGCGGTGCAAGACACCCGCGATCTCGAGCGCGGTCGGCACGGTGAACGTCTCACTTCCGTCGACCATCATCTCGACGTCGTCGTCGAGGCGTTCACGGATCTCTTCCATGAGGGCAAGGTCCTTGCGCCACTGCGGCCCGATCCGCAGCTTCACCATCTTCACTCCGCGATCCAAGAGAGGAGCGAGGCTGTCCAGATGCCAACCCGCGTCGCCTTCCTCGAGGAAGCCGTGCGATGCGTAGATCGCAACGCGCTCCCGGACCCGGCCGAGCATCGAGCTCACGGAGCGACCGGCGGCCTTGGCGAGCAGATCCCACATCGCCATCTCCAGAGCGCTTCGAGCCTGGACAGCTACCCACTGGTCGCCGAGGCGCCTTCGCGTGAAGAGGCGCATCCGCTCCGCGAGGGGCTCCACCGCTTCGAGTTCGCGTCCCACGAGCAACGGCGCGAAGGCGTCCTCCATGGCCTTTCCGACGACGCCGGCGTAGGTGCAGCCGAAGCTGTCGCTCGCCTCGCCGTAGCCCACGATCCCGTCCTCTGATTCGACCGCGACGTAGCAGTACGAGAGCGGCTCGCGTTCGAGCGGATAGGTGACGAGGAGGGGCGTCACCGAGCGGATCCTCATGATCTAACGATATGAGATCTCGTCCCTGAAAACGATACGCCGCAGGACCCGTCGGGGCCCAAGGCCGAGCCCAACAAGCCGCACGCCCTAATAAACCCTAATAAAGCAGTGTCAGCGCCTGCGCAGGCCGGGTTCCTCGAGGGCCGGCGGCACGTAGCCGGCGTTGGCCGAGTTCAGGTTGGTACCGGGGGGAACGAGCTCGTCGATCCGGTCGAGGACCGGGGTCGGCAGAGACAGGTCCTCGGCGCCGAGCAACGACTTCATCTGCGCCGGCGTGCGTGGCCCGATGATCGCGGAGGTGACCGCCCGGTGGGCGAGGGTGAAGGCGAGGGCCAGGTGCGCCAGCGAACGACCCAGCTCTTCCGCGATCCCGGCGAGCTCCTCGACGATGTCGAGCTTGCGATCCGCCGCCGCGGTCCCCCAGTCGAAATGGTCGGCCTGGCGGATCGCGCGGTCGTCCGCGGAGGGCTCGCCCCCCCTCCTGTACTTACCGCTCAACCATCCGCCGTTCAGAGGCGCCCACACGAGCACCGCGAGCCCGAGACTCTCTGCCGTCGGCAAGACGCCCGCCTCGATGCCCCGCGTGAAGATCGAGTACGGAGGTTGCTCGGTGGAGAAGCGCTCGCGGCCACGCCTGTCGGCCACCCATGCCGCCTCGACGAGCAACTCGGCGGGGAATGTGGACGTGCCGATCGAACGAACCTTGCCGCAGTGCACGAGGTCGCTCATCGCACCGAGGGTCTCGTCGATGTCCGTGAAGCGGTCGGGACGATGGACCTGGTAGAGATCGATCCAGTCGGTCTGCAGCCGGCGCAGGCTGTCGTCGACGGCTCTCATGATCCACCGGCGCGAGTTGCCGCGGTGGTTCGGGTCGTCGCTCATCGGGTTGTTGAACTTCGTCGCCAACACGATCTCGTCGCGCCGGCCTTTGAGCGCGCGGCCGAGCATCTCCTCGGAGACCCCGCGGTCGTAGATGTCGGCCGTGTCGACGAAGTTGATACCGGCGTCGAGCGCGATGTCGACGATCTCGTGGCAGTCCGCCTCGTCGGGATTGCCCCAGGAGCCGAACATCATCGTCCCGAGACACAGCTTGCTGACCTGCATTCCCGTTCGTCCCAAGGTGCGGTACTTCAAATGGAGCTCCTCACGAGTAAGGCCTTGGCCCGTTGATAGATTGTCGGCGGGCAGGTGTGCAAATGGTTGACGACGAGGCTCGGGGGCAGGCAGGCGGCGGGCAAACCGTGACCCAGGGCGTTCGCGCCGCCAGACAGGGCCGCGACGAGGCGACGCCGACCATTCAGTCGGTGGAGCGTGCCGCTCAGATCCTCGGGTTCTTCACCGTCAGCCGTCCGAGGTTGACCCTCGCGGAGCTGACCGCCCGACTGGGTCTGAGCAAGGCCACCGCGCACCGGTACGCGATGGCTCTGCGCCAGGTGAACCTCCTGCGCTACGACCCGACCACCGGCGAGTACACCCTCGGTCCCCAGGTCCTGGTCCTAGCCGCCGCGGCGCGTGCAAGCCTTCCGATCATCACGGTCGCCGGCCCTCTCATGGAGGAGCTCGTCGGCGAGGTGAACGAGACGGCGGTTCTGAGCGTCTGGGACGGCGAGGCCCCGGTCGTCGTCCGGGTCGACGACACCACCGAGCGGGTGATCCGGGTGAGCGTGAGGGCCGGGGCGAGGTTGTCCGCTTTCGGCGCCGCCCAGGGAAGGGTGTTCTCCGCGTACCTCCCCGAGGTCGGCGTGCCGGGGCTCTCCGAGCACCTGGCGCAGTCCCCGGAGCTGCGCAAAGAGCTCGACGAGATAAGGGCCACCGGCATAGGAACCAACTTCTCCGAGCTCTACGGGGTCCGCACGATCGCAGCGCCCGTCTTCGCCGACGGCAAGATCATCGCGGTCCTGGCTCTGGTGGGAACTTCCGCGACCCTCCCCGCCGACATGAACTCGCCCGCCGCGAACGCACTCCTGCGAACCGCATCGCGCCTTACGGAGCTACACGGCCGCCACGACGTCGTGCCGATGGACGAGCCGAACGGTGGCGCGGCGGCGCCGCAGTCCGACAACGGGGTGCGCTGACACCGCCGCAATCAGGCGAGCAGGTCCCTTGTGGTCCTCACGTCCTTGTGGAGCTGCTCCACGAGCGCCTCGATGCCGGGGAACTTCACCTCACCGCGGATCCACTTGAAGAAACGGACCTTCCCTCTCTCACCGTAGAGGTCGTCGTCGAAGTCGAGAAGGTGCGCTTCGAGCAACCGCAGACCGTTCTCGTCGTAGAACGTCGGCCTCTTCCCGAGATTGATCGCTGCCGGCCACACCGAGCCGTCAGGTCTCTCGTACCAGCCCGCGTACACGCCGTCCGCAGGCAGCATCATGTCTCCGGGCACCGCGACGTTCGCCGTGGGGAACCCGATCGTCCGTCCCCTGTGGTCGCCGTGCTCCACGACGCCCCTCGCTTCGTGGTGATGACCGAGCATCGTGTTCGCCAGCTCGATGTCGTGCTCCGCGAGGGCATTTCTGACCCTGCTCGCCGAGACGGGACCGTCGATACCCGGTGCACCGACGAGCGGCATCCCGATCACCTTGAAGTCGTAGGTGGACTCCAGGTTCGCGAGGACCGCGGTGTCGCCCCTGCGGCGCCGCCCGAAGTGGAAGTCCTCTCCGACGACCATCACCTTGGCGCCAAGCACTCCCGTCACGACGTCGTCAACGAACTGCTCGGGCTCCTGTAGCGACCGGTCTTCGTCGAACCGGACGATGTAGCACAGCTCGGCCCCGGTCCTGCTGAGGAGCTCGATCCGCTGGTTCAGGTCCGTCAACAGCTTCGGGGCGGTCTCGGGCCTCACGACGCTCGCCGGATGCCGGTCGAATATCGCCACGGCGGAAGTGCCGCCGAGCGCCTGCGCCTGCCGGGTCGTCTCCTGCAGGACGGCCTGGTGCCCGACGTGGACGCCGTCGAAGGTCCCGACGGCGACTGCGGACCCAGCGGAGCCTCCGGGAAGGTCGACCGGTTGGCCCTCGCGTACCACCTCCACGAGGACACCGTACCGACCCTTCGGGCGGGTGCTCCAATCTCGGGACCTTGCGCTAGAACGGCGCGGGGACCGTTCGAGAGCCTTGTGTAACTAGTTCCATAAAGCCGCAGACTTTCCATGAACCCCACAGACGGAGGGTCATGATCCTCGAAGCCGAGTTCAGCCCGGGGATGAGCCTCGACGAGTGCGTTGCAGTCGCTCGGCTCGTGGAGGAAGTCGGTTTCGCGCGACTGGGCATCTCCGACGTCGTTCTTTGGCCCGACACCTTCGTTGTTCAGGCCGCGTGCGCCGCCGCGACCAGGCGGGTCCGCATAGGGAGCATGGTGTCCAACCCGTACACCCGTCATCCGGTGGTGCTCGCAGGAGCCGTCGCTAGTCTCCAGGAGCTCTCGGGCGGCCGTGCATTTCTCGGTCTCGGAGTCGGGGCAGGACTCGAGGTCGTAGGAATCGACTATCCGCGCGCCGCGAAAACGCTGCGCGAGGCGATCACGATCATCCGGGGGCTTCTCGGGGGCGACGCCGTCGAGTTCGAAGGGTCCGTGTTCCAGGCGCACGGAGCGCAACTGAGACGGCCCCCGGATTCGCTCCCACCCATCGCGGTGGGCACGCGCAGCGAGAAGGTGATGCGTCTGGCGGGCGAGATGGCCGACGTCGCTCTCGTGGGCGCGAGGTACCTTTCGCCGGCGACGGCCGACTGTTACCGCGCCTGGGTCGCTGAGGGAGCGCGCGCGGCGCAACGGGACTCGTCAGAGGTGGAGATCGCGCCACGCCTGACACTTTGCAGCTCGAAGGACGCGAGATCCGCGCGTCGCACGATGAAGCGCGACACAGCGGAATTCCTCGTGACTCTTCGGCCGGCCGATCTCGATATCGAGGAAGACCGGATGAAGGCCATCTCCGCGGCCCTCGAACGGGCGCGGGGCTGGTACTTCGACCCTGACGCCCATCACCCCGAAGAGCTCGATGATCTCGTGAGCGACGACCTCGTGGACAAGTTTTCCGTCTCGGGCTCCCCCCGAGACTGCCTCGAGCACTTCCGCGGCGTGCGGCACCTCGGCTTCACGAGCGTGAGCCTCAAGCTCGCGCCTGTTCGCCGTCCGGGTATCGCCATGTTCGAGGGGCTTCGCGAGACGATCGAGAGCTTCGGCGAGGTCCTCACCGAGGTGGCGGCTCTGTGACGGACGGCCCCTCTCACCGGGACCCGGACAGAAGCGAGGACCGCGCAACACGAACAGCCGGCGTCGTGGAGGGTTACATCTCAGCGCTGAACGCTCACGATCCCGACCAGATCGCGAGCTTCGTCTCCGACGACTTCCACAACGAGCACACCTCTGCGGGCGCGACGGGCTTGCGCGGCAGACATGCCTACAGGGAGCGCCTCGAGGCGTTTCTGGCCACGTTCGTCGACCTGCACTACGAGATCGAGGACCTGATCGTGGAGGACGAAAAAGCCGCTGTCGCCTACACCATGACGTTCCGGCGGGTCGACGAGGGCGGGCCACCGGTCGCCGTGACGGTGCGCGGCATGTTCCGCTTCCGGCTGGCCGAGGGAAAGATCGTGCACCGGGTCGACTACTGGGACAGCGGGCAGGTCCAGCGCCAGATCGAGGCCGACCGGAAATAGACCCGCGCCTGTAGCGCTCGGACCCTGCGCGTCTGTCAGTACTCCTCGCGACGAACCACGCCGAGGATCGGCTTCCCTTCGAGGTAGCGGGCCACGTTCAGTGCGGCGCGGCGCGACGCCAGCGAAAGGATGCCTTCGACGATCCCGGAGTTGTGCGGCGAGCCGATCAGGTTCGGCAGCTCGAAGAACGGATATTCGATCCCGAAGCTCCCTCCACGGAGAGGCTCACGCCACCACGTGTCGATGCCCGCGCAGAAGTCGGGATTCGCCGCCAGGTGGTCGTAGAGCGCCTTCTCCTCGATGATCGCCCCCCGCGCGACGTTCACGAGGATGGCCTTGGGCTTCATGAGCCCGAGCTCCCGAGCCCCGATCAACCCACGCGTCGCGCGCGGTGAGAGGTATGGAGAGGACCACGACGTCCGACTCGGTGAGCACATGGTCCAGGTCCTCGAGGGTCCCTGCGAACTCGACTCCCTCTTCGTCGGTCACGCCTGAGGTGTTGACCGCCCAGATGCGCGCCCCGAAGGCCCGCAGCAGCCGGGCGGTCGCCTTGCCGATGCCCCCGAACCCGACGACCGAGCAGATTGCGCCGTCCAAGGTGAGGGAGAACGACTGCTGGTCCCACTTACCCGCCGCGAGCGCCGCATGTCGTTGTGGCAGGCGCTTCGCGAGCGCCAGAGTCATCGCCAACACGTGCTCGGCCATGGGCTCTGCGAACGCCCCGACATTGCTGGCCAAGAGCACCGAGCTCGGCACAGCGGAGAAGTCGAGGCCGTCCACCCCCGCCCAGAGCAGCTGCACGAACTCGACCGCCCTCGCGGTCGCGAACAGCTCCCTCGAGAGCTCCGCCGACGTCGCGGAGGACATGAGCACCTCGGCGCTTGCGAGAGCCTGCTCGCGCTCGGCTTCGCCGAGCCGCTTCACGAAGATGACGCGTGCGTGGTCGTCGAGGATCTCGCGCGTGGCGGACTCCGCCGCGCCGTCGACCCCGTAGGTGACTGCTACGACCCTCCCCGCCACGGTCAGGCCGGCGTCCGCGGTGCCGCGCGGGTCATGCCGCGTCGACGCCGAGGTTGCGCGCGGTTGGCGAGAGCTCGACGGCCGACCGCTCGGGGAAGGTACCGAGCACGTGGTCTGCGAGGTGCATGGTCACGCCGAACCAGTAGTGCTCGTTACGGAAGTGATGGTTGCGGTGCGCGCGCCACACGTAGCGATAGAGGCGGTGGCGCGGCCTGTACGCGGAGTGGATGAGGTAGTGCGTCCACTCGTAGGCGAGCGTCATGGCGTACGCGCCGATGAGCCCGGAGAGCCCCCGCGAGAGTGGAGCCGCCCCGAGGAGGATCGCGGCCGTGCTCCCCAGCAGGAGGAAGAGGGCCGGCAGAGGTATGAAGACCAGGTCCAGGTCCTTCGGATCGGCGTGGTGCTCGCGGTGCTTGCGTGAAACCAGAGGATCGACGCGCCTGCCCGCCACCTCGCGCGGCCTGAAGTGAAGGACGAAGACGTGGATCATCCACTCGGTGAAGGGCTGGAGCGCGAGGATCACGGCAGGCGGCAACAGGTCCCACCAGCTGTAGTGGCCCAGGTAGACGCGTCCGGCGACCGCTGCCACCAGAACGGCTGCGATCAAGAGCGGAGAGAGCTTTCTCACGAACACAAGGGCCGCGCGCCCGAGGTCCTGGGCGTCGTTCGCCGGTGCGGCCGATGCGCCCGATGCGGCCGCCGAGGCGCGGGCTTTCGGCGCCCTGACCTGCCCTAGCCCTGGAACCGGCCGAACCAATGCTTCCCCGCCCACCAGCGCCAATTTAGGTACGAGACGGGATCCGGGCACAAAGCTGCGGCACCCGAGCGCAATAGCATCCCTCTTGTCGGCGCCCGAGAGCGGGCGTCCTTTCGTGTAGGAGGCGCGGGGTCATGCCGAAAGCGGTCGTTTTGGCGCTCGCTGCCAGCTTCTGCACGGCCACCTCCTCGGTGTGCCAGCGCCTCGGCGCCACGACGGCGCCCGAAGGCAAAGGCTTCGACCCGAGGCTCATTCTCTACCTGGTGCGCCAGCCGATATGGATCGCCGGTGTCGGCAGCATGATCCTCGGTTTCGTGTTCCAGGTGACAGCCCTTCACTTCGGTGACCTCGCCCTCGTGCAACCGATCCTCGCCACGGAGCTGCTCTTCGTCTTCGCGTACATGGCGGTGATCGGCTCGCACCAGGTCCTGCCAAGCGACTGGATGGCGGCGACCGCGATGGCAGCGGGGCTGGGGGTCTTCCTCTTCACAGCCGCGCCGTCGGGCGGCAGGCTCCACCCGTCCGCCACCTCGTGGTGGCTCGCGGGGGTGTCCGCCCTCGGACTCGCGGCGATCGCGGCCGCCCTCGCCTATGTCCCCCTCGGTCGCAACGAACGTCCTTCGGCCACGCGACGCGCCGCCACACTCGGGATCGCGACGGGCATCTCGTGGGGTTTCGTCGCAGCGGTGATAAAGGAGTTGAGCTCCCACCGGAGCTTCTCCGCTGTCTTCACCAGCTGGTCGCCCTATGTCCTGCTTGCTGTCGGCGCCGCTTCGATGCTCCTCGCCGCGCACGCTCTGCAGGCCGGTCCCCTTCCCGCCTCCCAACCCGGGTTCACGATCGTCGACCCGCTGGTGGCGAGCCTCCTCGGGGTCTTCATCTTCTCCGAGCACCTGCAGCTTCAGGCGCTCGATGTCGTCGTAGAGGTGCTCGCGCTCGCCGCCCTCGTCTGGGGCGTGTTCACACTCAGCCACAGCCGCCTCGTGCACGCGGGCCACGGAGATGTGGAGGGTGGCCTCGCGTCGCGACCTCAGTCGGCGAAGGAGCCCACGGGTATCGACGGGTAGCTCTCCTCTGCCGCCGACGGAGCAGGGGTGTGCTTGACCAAGAGCGCCTTCGCCGCCTTCTGCGGGAACCACCAGTTCCACTTGCCGAACAGAGACACGAGGGCCGGCACGAGCAGCGCCCGCACCACGGTCGCGTCCAGGAGGATCCCTGCGCCGAGGCCCGTTGCGAGGACCTTCACGTCCGTGTCCGGCGCGGAGGCGAGCGAGGCGAATGCGAGGAACAGGATGAGAGCCGCGCTCGTCACGAGCCGCCCGGTGCGGCCGAGGCCCTCTGTGATCGCGGCGTTCGTGTCTCGCGTCCGGTCGTACTCCTCTCGGACCCGCGTGAGGATGAAGACCTCGTAGTCCATCGAGAGCCCGAAGAGGAAGGCGAACACCATGAGCGGTATCCAGAAGGTGATCGCTCCGGTAGCCGAGATGTTGAAGATCGCGCTCGAGCCATGGCCCTCCTGCCAGAACCAGGTCATGAGGCCGAAGGTCGCCACCAGGGAGATGACGTTCAACACGACAGCCTTACCGGCGAGGAGGATCGACCGGAAGGCCCTCGCGAGCAGGAGGAAGGTCACGATGGCGATCAAGGTGAACATGAGCGGGAAGTTGCCGAACACGGCGTGGCTGTAGTCCTGCTCGATCGCTCCCGTGCCGGTGACGCCGATCACACCCGGCCGGTGCGCGAGCGCAGTCTCGACAGCGCTCACGGATGTGAGCGTCTGGTTGTTGAGCGTGGCGGAGTCCGGGATGGCGATGATGTCCGAGGTCCCGTCCCTGCTCCCGGTCCGGCCCGATGGCAGAGCCACCGTCGAGATGCCCCGGACGCTCTCGAGCGTGGCCCGGACCTGCGGGGCTGCGCTCTGCGTCGTGAGCACCTCGATCGGGGTGAGCACACCCTGTGGCACGCCGCCTCCGACGAGTTGCTCGTAGGCGCTATGGGCGCTGCCGGTCTTGGCGAGGGCGTCCACCGCCGTCTCGCCGACCTTGATCTTGAGAGCCGGGAAGGCGAAGAGACCGAGGAGCACTATCGCCAGACCCGCCGCGGCCCAGCGCCAACGGATGACACCTCTCCCCCACGAGCTCCATGCGCGGCTGGCCGTCTGCTCCTTTCTTATGCGGGGCCAGTCGACCCTCGGCCCGATCCCGCCGAGCAGCGCCGGCAGGAGGGTGATCACGACGAGGATCGACACGAGCGGGATGAGCATCCCGCCGATTCCCGTGCTGCGCAGACCCGGCACTGGGAGGACGACGAGTGCCACGAGACCGATGGCGACGGTGATCCCCGACAGCACTACGGCGCGGCCTGCGGTCTCGACCGCAGTGATGACGGCGGTGTGGTTGTCGGCGCCCTTCGCCCTTTCTTCACGCCAGCGCGTGACGAGGAGGAGCGAGTAGTCGATAGCGATGCCGAGACCCACCAAGGCGATGAGGAACTCGACGATGAACGAAACGTCGGTCAGGTATGTGAGACCGAGCACCACCAGGAAGGTGGTGAGGATCGACACGGCCGCCACGAGTATCGGGACAAGAGCGAGGAACGACGCGAACACGAAGGCAAGAACGAGTAGCGCGCCTGCGCCACCGATCATCGTCTCCACGAGAACACCGGGGCCCTTCGAGGATCCACCCGATGCGAGCTCGCTGAGGCCGGTGAGCCCGACGTTGTAGCCGGGCAGCTGACGCCCGACCACGGACTTGGCGGCGTCGACGCTCTTGTCGGCGCCGAAACCGGTGGCAGGCGGGGAGAACACGAGCGCGTAGGTGGCATTCCCGTTATCGGTCAGGAACCTGCTGTCCCCGGTTGTGCCGAAGTCGACGATGCGCAGGGACGGCTCCGCGCGCCGGGCGGAGTCCAATGCTGCGGTCACGGAGCTCTCGGCGCTCGTGATGCTGCCTCCGGACGGAGCGCTCACGACGAGGATGTCCGGAGGCTGGTCGCCGCCGTTTCCGTAGGTGTGGATGATCCTCGCCGCTGTCTCGTATCCGGGCTGGCCGGGAAGGGAGAAGTCGAAGCTGAGCCGCTTCGACACGCGGCCGGCAGCCATGCCGCCGAGGAGGAACATCACGAGCCAGAAGACGACTACCGCACGGCGGTGACGCAGCACCATCGAGGCGAGACGGCCTAGAACGCTGTGGCCCCCGGAGGCGGCGGGTGTCCGGAAGGCGGTTGGTCGGGGAGGTGCAATGGTCATTGCTGCTCCGTTCTCGATCGGTGGCCGAGGCCGGTTTGGTTGGTCATCATGACGTCGGGCTCGTCCCGGAATCATCGGGGATCGCCCGGAAAGGACCCTGATCGAAAAAAACATCGCTCAGGGATATTGTTTCCTCGGAACTATTCGAACATGAATAGTTCTACTACGACTGGTTCAGCATGTAAAGTGACCTCGCCATGAGGCCTGACGACGCAGCGGGTTCCGCAGGACGACCGGGCGCCACGGCCGAGGTTTCCGGAGGAACGTCACCGCCCGCATCCGAGACGCCCCCATTCGGGCAGGCTGTCGGGTTCCTTCTTTCGCAACTCGGCTTCGAGACGGCCCGTCGCTTCGGGGATCTCATGTCGGAGGTGGAGCTCGAACCCCGCCAGTTCGCCCTGCTCCGTTCGATCGCTGCCCAGGAAGGCCGATCCCAGAACGAAGTGGCGGACACCCTGCGAATCCCGCCGAGCACGATGGTGTCGGTTATCGACTACCTGGAAGACCGCGGCCTCGTCGAACGCCGGCTGCACCCCACCGATCGCAGGTCCCGGGTCCTCTATATGACCTCCGAAGGCAAAAAGCTCCTCGATCGCGCGACCTCACTTGCGATGGGGCTGGAGACGACGATCTGTGAAGGGATCACATCGTCCGAACGAGAGCAACTCCTCACGATGCTGATGCACGTGGCGGACAACCTCGGGCTCGAGCGAGGTCTTCATCCCGATACCTCGACAGGTCACGGCCGGGCGCACTGGACGGACGAAGCCGACGGACCGAAGGGCAAAAAGAACACGCCGCGCCCCTGATTCCTAAGAAGCTGCGGCTTGCTCCAAGACCGGAGCGGCAAGGCCGCGACGCGGGTAGATGATCTCGTCGATCAAGCCGTAATCCTTGGCCTCTTCCGCCGTCATGAAGTAGTCGCGGTCGAGATCACGCTCGACCTGCTCGATCGATCGGCCGGTGTGGTGCGACATGATCTCGGCCATTCTGCGGGTGGTCGCGAGCACCTCGCGCAACTGGATCTCCATGTCGCGAGGAGCACCTCTTGCGCCGGCAGCCCCCTGGTGGATCATGATCTTTGCGCTCGGCAGCGCGAGGCGCTTCCCAGGCGTTCCCCCGCACAGGATCATCGCGGCCGCCGACATGCCCATGCCGACGCACACCGTCGAGACGTCAGGGCGTATGTGCTGTATCACGTCGTAGATCGCAAGTCCCGCGTAAGCGATGCCACCCGGTGAATTGATGTACAGAGCGACGTCCTTCTCCGGGTCCTCGGCCTCGAGGTAGAGAAGCTCGGCGATGATCAGATTGGCGATGTCGTCGTCGACCTCCTGGCCGAGAAAGACGATGCGTTCGCGCAAGAGCAACGAGTAGATGTCGAAGGCCCTCTCGCCGCGCGACGACTGCTCGAGGACGGTGGGGATGACTGATTGCCTGAGCGGGTCGTGAGTCACGGCGTCTCCTCTTTTATCTCGTATGAGAGATCTCGCACACGGGTTACTCTATACGAGATGGCAGGTCACGGCCGACGGCTGATAATTGGGGGCTCGTGAGCGGTCGCAGACATGACCCGGTCTTTCCGGGATTCAAGGAGATGGCCGAGAAGCGCAAAGCCTTGAGCGACGAGCTGGTCGCTCGGCGACGGCGCCTGGGACTGTCTCAGACGGAGGTCGCAGCGCGCATGGGGACATCGCAGTCGGCGGTCGCGCGTCTCGAGGCGGGCGCGGCAGACATCCGGCTGTCCACGCTCGAACGCTATGCGCTTGCAGTCGGAATCCAACTCGACTGGCACGTGAAAGACGAAGACGAATGAGCGATCCTTGGCTGGAGATGGTGCGAGAGAGGATGTTCGAAGAGGGAGTCATCTTCGTTTCAGGCCACCTCGACGAGATCTCGGTCAACCGCGCAGCCATGGAACTCATGACACTCGACGCGAGTGGAGACTCAGCGGTGAAGCTTCACCTCGACTGCAGTGGTGCGACCCTCGATGCGGCTCTCGCACTCATGGACGTGATCGATGCGATGGGTATCGACGTGCACACGACTTGTCTCGGCGAGGTGAATGGTCCCGCCATCGGGATCGTCGCCGTGTCGCACCGGCGCATCGCGACGCCGCACACCCGCTTCCGATTCTCCGAGCCCAGGATCGACGTTCGCGGACATCCTCGCGACATAGAGCGCGCCGTCGATGAACACGGCGTACGGCTGAGCAGTTTCTGTCACCGGCTCGCGACAGCGACGCGTCGGCCTGTCGAATTCGTCGAAGAAGACCTTCGCAGCGGGCGCTACCTGAGCGCCGAAGAGGCGAAAGACTACGGCCTGATCGACGAGGTCTCCGGGCCCGAGGCCAAGGTAATCGGGTTCCCGAGACAGCTCGGGTTTCGTCGGTCCTGAACGCGTCTTCGCCCCTCCGCCCGGCCACGCCCGGCCGAGGAAGGAATAAACAAAGGTAAATCCACCTTTATTGGTCAGTGGTCTCTACTCGTGGCCACTGATCCGGGGTCCTGCCGAGGGCCCCCGGAGGAGGTGGGGAAGCATGCCCGTCGGAATCGTGACCGGAGCCTCGAAAGGACTCGGGAGGGCGCTCGCCAAATCTCTCACGGAGCTGGGTTGGTCACTCGTGATCGACGCACGCGACGACGCCGAGCTCGCCGAGACGGAGAAAGAGTTGAACGACCTGGCCCCCGAGGGCGCCCCGGTCGTCGCGTCGGCCGGAGACGTCTCGGACCCGTCCCATAGGAGAGAGCTCGTAGCCCTGGCGCAGTCGCTCGGTGGCCTCGATCTCCTGGTCAACAACGCGAGCACTCTCGGCCCGAGTCCCATGCCCCGACTCGCCGAATACGACGTCGAGAAGCTTCAGAACGTCTACGAGGTGAACACGTTGTCTCCGCTTGCGCTCATTCAGCTCGCGCTACCGTTGTTGAGCAGGTCCGAGAATCCGAAGATCGTGAACGTCACGTCTGACGCGTCGGTCGAAGCCTATGAAGGCTGGGGCGGGTACGGATCTTCCAAGGCCGCACTCGACCACATCGGCGCTGTCCTTGCAGCCGAAGAGCCGTCGTTGCGCATCTGGACCGTGGACCCGGGCGACATGCGTACCGAGATGCACCAAAAAGCCTTCCCCGGCGAGGACATCTCGGATCGACCTCTGCCGGAGTCGGTCGTCCCGCGAATGCTCGAATTGATCGAGAGCGATCGGCCGAGCGGGCGCTACCGGCTCGCCGAGCCCGATCCCGCCGAATCGGTCACGGAGCCGGCCCGATGAGCGCGACCCTCGCCGGCCGAACGGTGGGGTTCCGTCCCCCACTTGGATTCTCACTTCCCCCGGAGCTGGAGGCCTCTGTTCCACCCGAGGCGCGGGGCGTCACGCGAGACGCCGTTCGGATGATGGTCGCCTACCGTCACGACCAAAGCCTGAGGCACACGACCTTCAGCGAGTTGCCGCGTTTTCTCGATGAGGGAGACCTCGTCGTGATCAACACCTCGGGCACGATCCCGGCCTCGATCAGGGGGACGGACGAACGGGGAGAAAAGATCGAGGTCCATCTGTCGACGCGCCTGCCTGCGGGACTGTGGACCCTCGAGCTGCGCCGCTTCGGCGAGCCCGAGCTCGGGGCGACAGAGGGGACGACGATAATTCTCGAAGGCGGCGGAGTGGCACGTCTTCTCGCCCCTTACGCCGCGTCGGACCGAGGCGTGCGTCTGTGGATCTCCACGCTCGAGACACCCGAGGCCCTCAACTCTTATCTCGCTGTCTACGGCCGGCCGATCGCGTACTCCTACCTCCGGGGGAGCTGGCCGATCTCCCTGTACCAGAACGTGTACGCAACAGAGCCCGGATCCGCGGAGATGCCCAGTGCCGGAAGGCCGTTCACCGCGGAGGTTCTCATGCGGCTCGTGGCGCGAGGCGTCGGGGTTTCACCGATCCTGCTTCACACTGGCGTGGCTTCTCTGGAAGCCTCGGAGCCTCCGTATCCGGAGTACTTCAGAGTGCCTCCGTCGACTGCCGCGCGGATAAACGACACGCACCGCGACGGAGCGAAGGTGATAGCGATAGGGACCACGGTCGTGCGGGCGCTCGAGACCGTCGTCGACGCGAGACGCGAGGTGCACCCCTCCAGCGGTTGGACCGACACCGTCGTCACCCCGGACAGACCTGTTACTTCGGTGGACGGGCTCTTGACCGGGTGGCACGAACCCGAAGCGTCACATCTGGCGATGCTCGAGGCGATCGCCGGGCGGGAGCTGCTCGAGGTCTCTTACGCCGCAGCGTTGAAGGAGCATTACCTGTGGCACGAATTCGGCGACGTCCACCTCCTGCTCCCGTGACCGGGACCGGACCCGGGGCACTGGAGTCCGAGAAAGCTCTGTTCGAAGGCCCCGGCACCGCCCGGAGGGCCATCCTCACGATCCTCAAGCGCCACGGCCCCCTGCAGACCCAACGGATCGCGTCACTGCTCGGCCGGTCGGTCCCTGCTGTACGACAGCAGTTGCTGCGCCTCACCGAGGACGGCTTCGTCTTGCATAGCCCCCACCCGCGGGTGGGCAAGGGCCGGCCTGCGCACACCTACGAACTTTCGCCTGCCGCCGAGGCGCTGTTCCCGAAGCGCTACGGCGATCTGGCCAGTGAGCTACTCGGATATCTGGGAGGTCCGGACGACGACCAGGTGAAGAGCCTCTTCGAGAAGCGAGGTCGGAGACGGCTCGAGAACGCCCGGCTCAGGCTCGAGGGCCTAGATCTCGAACATCAGGTGGCCGAGCTGGCTCGTATCCTCGACGAGGACGGGTACCTGGCGGACGTCCAGCGCACGGAACGGGGGAAGTGGCTCATCACAGAGCACAACTGCGCCATTCTCTCGGTGGCGAAGGGCTACCGCGAGGCCTGCTCCAGCGAGCTCTCGTTCATAAGGGACGCCCTGCCTGCAGCTACCGTCCGAAGGGTCGCGCACATGATGAGCGGCGCTCATGTATGCGCTTACGAGGTCACGGAAAACCCGGATCCCGGTCCTCCGGAGGCCCGTCGCGGTGGTTCTCGCTCCGGGGTTGAGCGGGCGATAACGTAACCGCCCGAAGCAGACCGGCTAGGACCTACCGCCTGGCCGGGGAAGCCGATTCGTATCGGGAGCCACCGAAGAAAGCGGAGAACCACGTGCCCGACACCACCGCCACCAGGTACCAGGTATCACCTGACCGTCTTCAGGTCGCCGCCAACCAGGTAGAGCAGGGAGCCAACCAGATCAAATCGGCAGTCGCCGAGGTCGTCAGGGTCGTCGAAGGGATCTCGGCCGACTGGACAGGCGCCGGCTACCAGCAGTTCTCCGGCCTCTGCTCGAAGTGGGAGAGGGCCGCGGCCGAGATGCAGAAGTCGATCAGCGGCATCGCCTCACTTCTCCAGAATGCCGCGATCGCATACCAGCAGGTCGAGCAGGAGGTGGCCCGGCTCTTCGGAGGCGAGTCCACCGGTGGAGGCTCCCAGGCGACCAATTCCCAGAGCTCGTCCAGTTCGGCCGAGCGGGGGTCCTACACAGGCGAAGGGGCACGCGGATCGAACCTTCCCTCACCTCCGGGAGGTGCGTCGGCGAGCGCGACGTGACCGCTGCCGGCCCCAGGGGTGAGCCCTTGACCGGACGGGCGAACGGGCATTGAACAGCGACGAGCTCTGCGAGATAGAGGCGATACGTCAGCTGAAGCACGCTTACTTCCGGTTCCTCGACCTCAAGCAGTTCGACGAGCTCGGGAAGCTCCTGCTGGAGGACGCGACATCTTCCTATCAGTCTGGCGAGCTCTCCCAGAACGGTAGAGATGCCATCGTCGCGTTCTTGAGGGAGTCGCTCGCGGACCCGGGTGTGGTGACCATGCACACGGGCCACCACCCGGAGATCACCCTGACAGCTGCGGACCGGGCAACTGGAGCCTGGTACCTCGAGGACCTCGTCCTGGTGCCGGCCGCGGACTTCGAGATCCACGGCACTGCGCTCTACCACGACGAGTACGCGAAGGTCGGGGGCGAGTGGCGCATAACACACACGGGTTACGAGCGAATATTCGAATGGCGCCGGCAGTCGTCGACCGGAAAGACCCTCTCGTTCGAGAGCCGTTTCAGCCGGTAGCCGCGCTCCCCCACCATTCGGCTTCTGCCTCACCCATCGGAGTAGAGGCCGGTCCAGCTGTCGGCCACAGCTCTTCTGCGATCTTGCGCCAGTTGCCCGTCGCGTCGAGCCGGCCCAGGATCGCAAGCAATCCGAGGTTTATCCGCTGGAGCACGACGTAAGCGGGGGGCATCGCCGCGTACTGCATCACGTCCGCGAAATTTCGTGCGACCGTCGAAATACCGCCGGGCCACCTCGCTCGCCCACTGCGCCGTGATCGTGGTCACCTCGTCGCGACGCACAGCGTCCCAGAAGACCTCCATGAAAGCCGCAAGCCGGTCGTCGGGGACGGGAGCACCGGGAGCTATGAAACCGGCACGCTCGCACGCGACACGCACGTGAGCCGGGTCGTGCTCAATCACGGACGCCTTCACGAGGTCGAACAACAAGGCGACGTCGGTGTCGGAGAGGGTCTTCACGAGACCGAAGTCCAAGAAGGTCACCCTGCCTCCGGTACGAAACAGATAGTTGCCGGGATGGGGATCTCCATTGAATGCATGGAAGCGATAGAGGCTTCTGAAGACGAATCGGAAGATCGACTCCGCCGCCATGTCGCGTTCGTTCTGTGGCCAGGTTCTCATCACGTCGAAGCGCACGCCGTCGGCAAGATCGGTCGTGAGCACCCGTCGTGAGCTCAGATCGTCGACCACGTCGGGGACAGAGATGAAAGGATGGTGCCGGTACCAGTCGGCGAATCGTCGCTGGTTCGACGCCTCGTTCAAATAGTCGAGCTCTTCTGAGAGGCGCGCCCGCAATTCGGAGACGAGCGCTCGCGAATCGAGACCGGGAAACACCGCCCCGAGTCCGAAGCCGGCGAGGTCGAGGTTCATCAGATCGGCGCGCACCGCTTCGGCGATGCCTGGATACTGGACCTTCACCGCCACGGCCCGACCGTCGAGGGTGATCGCCCTGTGGACCTGACCTATGGAGGCCGACGCGATGGGAGCCTCGTCCCATTCCGAGAAGAGCTTCTCGGGATGTGCCCCGAGCTCTTCCTCTATCACCTGCGACGACAGCTCGGGGCTCATGGGTGGGGCGTCCTGCTGGAGCTGTGCAAGCGCCTCGCGCACCGGCTCGGGCATGGCGTCGTCCAGGAAGCTCGCGAGCTGCCCGATCTTCATCATGGCGCCCTTCATGTTCCCGAGAGTGTCCGCCACCTGCTGGGCTGTACGCAGCTGGTGCACCCCGTCGAGCGCTTCCTTTCGTTCGGCCGAGGCGAACACACGCCGGGCCTGGTGAACGGCGGACTCGGTACCGATGCGCCCCGCAAGGGAAGCGAGGGAGGCGTTGCGCCTCACGAAGGTGGTGTCCGAGACGGCCTTCGCAGTTCGTGGACCGTTCGATCTAGCCACGCGCCGGCGGACGATGGCGGCGCCCGACACAACAGCGGTTGCGATCCCGCAAGCGATTGCAGTTCGCGCGAGACCACGGCGCTGTGAATTCGGCATCGCTTCTCTTAGGTTCCAGGTCGTCGGGAATTCGTCTCGCGAGGCTCTCGAGTCAGGTCGTGACCCGAGCGGGCTCATCGTGGAACAGGACCTCGTTGTAGGAACGAAGTACGGGAGCGTCGGTGCCCCAGGCGATGCGCGTGAACGACGCCGTCGCGAGGTAGAGGCGCCAGACCACCTCGTCCCCCGTGCCGAGTGCCCAGGCGACAGCTGCCTTGATCGGAGAGACGTGGCTCACCACGACCACGTCCCCGGCTGCCCGGGCGCCCGAGCCTTCTTCGGCGAAGAGCTCTTCACACGCCTCGCGAACTCTTTTCCCGACGTCTGAAAGGGACTCCCCGCCGGTCCACTTCACGTTCGGGTCCCTACGCCACCGGTCCCAGTCAGCCCCCGCCACGTTGCCCAGGGCGCGTCCCTCGTAGCTGCCGTAATCGACCTCGATCCAACGCTCGTCCACCTCGACAGGGACATCGAGGCCGAGTGAACCGGCAGTCTCGCGTGCACGGACCAAGGGACTGGTAATGACGCGATTCACCTTTCCGAGGGAACGGCCGAGTGCCGAGACCTGGGCCCGGCCTCGTTCGGTCAGGGGTGAGTCGGTTCGCCCGAGGAGAAGTCCCGCGGCATTGGCCACGGCCTCTCCGTGGCGCAGGAGAACGAGCACACTAACGACCGCTCGGGACGGTCAACGAACGAGTATGCGTCCGCACTGATCGCACGTGATCACCTCGTCAGGTGGGGCCCTGCGGATCCTGTCCACCTCCATTGCGGGCAATGCGAGGTGGCAGCCACTGCAGGATCCGTTCACGAGACGAGCCGCGCCGGTCCCACCGAGCTTCGCGCGAAGCTTCTCGTAACGAGCGACGAGATCCGCGGGCACGCCCGCAACCGCCGATTCACGTCCTTTCGCCTGTGCCGCGATGTCATTGTCGATCGAGCCCTCGGATTCCGAGATGGACTTGCGCAGCTTGCTTGCATCGGTCTCGAGACCGTCGCGTTCTGTGTCCGCCGCTTGGAGCTCTCCGTCGAGCGGCTCGATGCTCTCCATGATCTCGATCTCGCGATCCTCGAGTTCCCCGATGTGACGGCCGAGATGCCTGATTTCTTCATCCATCGCCTGGAGGTCGCGCGGTGCGCTCACGAGACCACCGAACATTCGACGCTCGAGCTCGCTCCTTCGGGATTTCGAAGCCTCGATCTGTTGCTCGAGAGCTTCCTGACGTGCCGCGAGCTCGTCGTGCTTTGTCTGGGCTTCCTTGGTCAGGCGATCGAGAGACGAGAGCCGACGCTCGATCTCGGCCAGACGCGCCCGTTCGGGAAGTGTGGCTCGCCTGTGGCGGAGCTGGTCGATCGCCGTGTCGTGGTCTTGGACCTCGAGCAGGCTCGACAAGGGATCGGAGGGGCCAGCACCGCTCGAGTGTTCGTCTCGTCCTGGTGTGACTTCATCTCCCATCGTCGAGTCCATTCTGCCCCATCACTTGGCTGAACGTCCGAGCCTCCGGTTGAAGCCTGGCCACCTTCAGGGCGCCCAGGAGGGCGACGTCGGCGACAGATTCGGCCTCTTCCCAGGACCACCAGCGCACCTGTGTGCTCTCTCCGGGGGCCGGCACGGGCTCGTCGTCTTCGGCAAGGAGCAGATAACGCAGATCCAGATGGGTATGCCCATGAGCGCCAGGATGAACGTCGACATGGATCAGCCGTGGACCTCCCGGCGGATGGCTGAGCTCGAGACCCGTCTCTTCCTCGGATTCCCGGAGCGCGGTCTCCGACGGCACCTCGTCAGGCTCTATGTGTCCTCCAGGTTGCAACCAACGCCCGAGACGCCTGTGAACGTGGAGAACGGTTCCCCTGCGGCCGACCAACACCGCCGAAGCCGTCAGGTGCACGGGCCCTGCCTTTTCGCTGAACGGATCGTCGAGAGAGTCGAGCGCCTCGAGAATGCGTTGTCGAGCCGAAGCCTCCCTTCGGTCACGGGGCACGATCGTTGCGACCGCAGGCCGCACACCGTCGCGGTCACCGGTCATCAGCGGTCACCGGTCATCAAAGGTATCCCGGTAACCTGCACGAAGGATCTGGGTCTAATCGCGATCGTCATGCCGACCACCGGCGACGGACGCGGATGGCAGAAGATGTAACCATGAGACAAAACATCCGGTTGGGCACTTACGGCGGGGTACCAGTGGGCGTCCACTGGAGCGTAGCGGTGATCTTCGCACTCGTGACCTGGGAGCTCGCCGAATACGTCCTTCCCGGCTCGTATCCGGGAACGCGCGGTGACTACTGGGCAGCAGCTGTCGTCGCTGCGGTGCTCTTCTTCGCTTCCCTACTCGCCCATGAGGTCTCGCACGCCGTGGTCGCGCGCCGTTTCGGGGTCACCGTGCGGTCGATCACGCTCTGGCTCTTCGGCGGGGTGGCGCAGCTCGGGAGCGAGGCACTCACTCCCGGAGCCGACTTCCAGATCGCAGCAGCGGGACCGGCGGTGAGCGTCCTGCTCGTCGGGGTGTTCGCAGCTGCGCAATGGCTCCTCTCGAGCGTCGGCGCCCACGGGCTCGTGGTCGCGGTCCCGACGTGGCTCTGGGAGATGAACCTCCTTCTGGCCGCTTTCAACCTCGTCCCCGCGGCACCTCTGGATGGTGGGCGAATCTTGAGGGCAGGGATCTGGTGGAGGTCCGGTGACCGCACCCGCGCCAGTGTCGTCGCCGCGAGAGTCGGGCGCGTCTTCGGGGTCCTTCTCATCGCGCTCGGGGTCGTCTTCTTCTTCCGTTACGACGAGGTCTACGGACTTTGGCCGGCCTTCCTCGGGTGGTTTCTCTTCTCCGCCGCGCGTTCTGAGGAACGAGCCGCACGCCTTCGCCAAGGCCTCGATGGCGTGAGGGTCGGCGAGGTGATGACCGCCCAACCCCCGGCGCTGCCTTCTTCGACCTCGGTGGCGGAGCTGATAGACCGTCACCTCCCCTGGTACCGAGTGGACTCGGTCGCGGTGGTGGGCCCGACAGGGTGGCTCGAGGGCATCTTGCCCCTCGAACGTGTCCAGCAGCTCCATCCGCTTGCTCGCGCCGACACATCGATCGGCAGCCTGGCCTACCCGATCAGGTCGGTTCCGGTCGGTCGGCCCGAAGAATCCATTCAAACGCTATTGCAGCGGATGGCCGATTCAGGTGGGCTGCCGGCGGTGGTCCTCGACGCGAACAACCGTCTGGCGGGCATCGTCACCACTCAGGACGTGAATCGCTCGATACAAAAAAGCTTGGTTGGCTCGCGGAGCTGAGACGTCACACTGATCCGATCGTCTCGGCTGTGCCGAATCAGACGACGAGTCCTTATCAGTTCCGGCGCGAACAGGAGGTCCGCTCATGGCCGAGGTGATCGTCTTCGAGATCGATTGTGCCCCCGCTCTCTACTCCGAGGTCAACCGAGCCCTCGGGCTCGATCCCGAAAGACGAACGGGCGATTGGCCGGAAGGATTGGTGACTCACATAGGCGCCGGTAAGGACGGCCTTGTCGCCGTCTTCGAAGTATGGAAATCACGAGCCGAGCAAGAATCATGGATGAGCAAGCTTGGTCCGGCGCTTGAAGAGGTGGGAGTGCCTCAACCCAGGCGGATGGAGTGGCTTGACCTGCTCGGTCAATTCAATCGGTAAGCACGAACACCGAGACGTTGATGCGTCGGTGCCGGCAAGAGGATGGGCGGCTCGACATCGAGCATGAGTATCGAATGCAATCGTCTTTGCTCTCGAAGCGCCATGCATGGATCCCGAACAAACGTCCGCCGGAATAGGCCCAAGTAGAGTGACGCGCATGGGGGCGCTTAGCTCAGTTGGTTAGAGCAGCTGGCTTACAACCAGCAGGCCGGGGGTTCGAGTCCCTCAGCGCCCACCCCGATTTCTCCCGGTAGAAGGACCGAACGATCTGTCGCCACCTCCTCCCTACCTCTTTCTCACCGTGAGCCGCGCGCGCATAACGTGAAGGGCGTCGGAGCGGTGGAGGGACAAGCACGACCTACAACTCGCATCGCGAAGGTCGGTGATGACTGATCTTGACAACGGTGTTTGCGGTCTATGTTGGACAGGTTTGAGTGTCCGCAATTACAACGGAAGACGCCGGTGACCTCGCTTCGCCTCAAACTCCTTCAGGCACGGAGTCTTCCCCATGGACTGCTTGCCCGCGAGGTCGCATGGTATCTGGCAAGAGGTCTGCTCAAAGGAGGTACCACGGCGGGGCGCCATCTCAACCTCATTGGAAATGGATACTCACCTGAGCCCATCGCCCCAATCTTGACCATCGGTCGGCCTAGGCCCGTAGTTTCCCATTGGGATTTGGCACACTGCCTGGCCGAAGCGGATTCTGCACTCGAAGGATCGTTTTCTATCCTTGGCCTTGGCCGACTGCGGTTTCGCCGCTCGGACTTCGACTGGCACACCGATCCGACCTCGAGTTTCACCTGGCCGTTGTGCCACCATTCGGCCCTTCCGGGTCCGCAGATCGGCTCAGACATCAAGGTTCCCTGGGAAGCCAGCCGCATGCACTGGCTCACAGCCCTCGCTCGTGCTTACGCCTACACCACTGACAAGAAGTATCTCGATGGGGCTCTGGAACTTCTCACGTCATGGTGCATTGCAAACCCTCCAGGGTGGGGCGTTGGTTGGTCCAACGCCATGGAAGCAGGCATTCGGGCCATAAACATTGCGTGGGCCACCGAGATCTTTGAGGATCGGCTACTAGCGTCGATCGCAGGAGGCATGTTGCGTCGCCATGGACGGTACATTCTCGCGAACCTCGAGTATTCCCCCCATCTGACAAGCAATCATTTTCTCGCAGATGTCGTCGGCCTTCTGCACGTGGGTGCTCTACTTCGGCAATCCCCCGAGGGACGCGCAACTCTTTGTCTGGGATCGAAGATCTTTCTCCGAGAAGTGCCGAAGCAGTTCTATGCGGATGGCATGAACTTCGAGGGGTCAACCGGATATCACCGATTTTCAACAGAGCTCGTGCTTCTCGGTCTGATCGTTCATGATCGGCTTCGGCTCGATGTCCCTGACCAGGTCACCCAGCGCTTCGAAGGGGCGCTCCGTGCTCTCGCGGGAATTACACCACCTTCGGGACGCTTTCCGTTGATAGGAGATGACGACGGTGGGATTGTTGTGAACCTCAGCTCTGCCCGCGAACATGACGACTCTTTTCCTGTCCTCGAGTCAGGTTGGGCGCTTCAACGGCAGAGCCCTCCTGGCAACCGTTGTAGTGAGATGACATCGTGGCTCCTGAGCGGAGGCGCTCCCAAACCCATTCCGACTCAAGACGTCTTTCCAGATGCCGGAATTGTCGTCTTGCGTTCTAACGACCTTTGGTGCTTGATCGATGCCGGCAGGGTCGGGCAAGGAGGAAATGGTGGTCATGCGCACAATGACACCTTGTCGTACGTGCTCGAGGTATCCGGACAGCCAATACTGACCGACCCTGGTACCGGCAACTACACCCGGGATCCCGAAGCCCGAAACAGGTTCCGGTCAACTCGTGTGCACGCGACCGTGGAAGTGGATGGAGAAGAGATCAATCGCATCGATCCAGAGCGGCTCTTTTGGATGCACGATGAAGACTCTCCCGTCATCGAAATACTCGAATCAGACGACGGTGACGGCCGAGTCCGTCGGGTCGTTGCATCGCACCGTGGATACATGAGGCTCTTGGATCCCGTGCTTCACCGTCGCGAGTGGTCCATGAAAATCGAATTTGCTCGTGGTCTCCGACGAGTTGACCTGCTCTGCTCCACATAACGTTGTCGTCTCGTTCCCCTTAGCACCGGAAGCGACCCCGCGAAAGCGCGCAAAAGACTGGACAATCGAGTGTAGGGGTGTTGCCGTATCCTTGGCTCAGGTAGACGGGCCGCCTATTCAGCTGACGTGCGAGCCTCTGCTGACCTCGCCACGCTATGGGGCTTTCCGACAATCGCAGGTCATGCGAGGACGCTTTGCTATCTCAGGTACGACCCGCTGGGCGTATCAGTGGTCTTCTAGGGCCTACTAGACCCACGCCGATATCGACGAACTCATGCCCCCTACTTTCACTCATGCCAGATCACACATATGGACAAAGGTCCAGCCCCGCGTGGCGGCCTCGTCCAGCAAACCGCCGAACGTGTCGAGTCGATCGCGCTTCGAGAAGTCCAAGGGGTCGAAGTAAACACACAACGGGCCTCTAGTGTCGACGAGCAAGCGGCGCCACAGGTCAGCCAACTCGCCGGGCGCGCGATGGACACCGCGGCCTGATGAATCCTCACCGAAGTCGTCACGCACGGTGTGGTACGACGAAAATGGCTCGCCCGGGTGATCCGGGCAGGGCGCCAGGGGGATCATCGTCATGGTGTAGGCGGCCTCTCCCTGGCCCGCCATGAGGTGTGAGGCAGTGCCCAGTGTGCTGTTCCGAGCCACGCGGTAGGGAGCGCCGGCCACCGATCGGTCGCTTGTCACGCTGCTCACGTACCTGAAACCGACTCGGGCGGCTGCTTCGAAGACTGCGGGCGAGTCCGAGAAGTGGGGGGTGCGAAACCCGACGGGCGTAACGCCCACAGCACGGAGAATTGCATCTTGCGCCAGTTGCATCTCCTGCTGTGCCTCATCGACTGAGAGTTCAGCGAACCGCCGGTGAGAGTCGAGTTGCGGGTGATACGGGTGATTCATGCTGTGATTGACGATCTCGTGTCCGGCGTCGACGAGACTGGCATAGGACTTGCGATTCATTTCAACCCAGCGACCGATGCACGCGAAGGTTGCCGGCACCTGGGCTCGTTCGAGCACGGCGAGGATCTCGGACAACGCATCGGTGTCCTCTGGGTAATCGCAGTCGAAAGAAACTGCGAGCCGTCGATCGATGTCGCGATGCGATTGCAAAGACGGCCACAAGCAACGGCTGGCTGCAAGTCGGACCGCCGCTCGTCTCGTCACCTTCGGCGCCATCGCTCCCAGTCGAGACGGCGGTCTGCCAAGCACGGTCTTGATGTCGTCGGGCAACAATGAAGCTAGAGGCCAGCACCGATGGCGCCGCCATAGATTGCTGAGTCCGTATCGATGCGTCGCAGACATCACTGAGTGTGCCCCCGCCGAACTTCCTGCACCGAACGCTTCGACCTGTTGTCCAGCGCGATCGATCCGTAGATACGGGTCAGCACCTCAGCGACTCGCGGCCCTGCGTGTCCGTCCCATAGCGCAGGACAACGGAGTTTCATCCCGTCCGTAAGCACCCGTTGTGCTTCGCGCACGATTCGTTGAGGATCCCGCCCCACCACCAGATTCGTACCCTCTGTCACCGTAATGGGCCGTTCAGTGTTGTCGCGGAGTGTGAGGCAGGGAATCCCGAGCACAGTAGTTTCTTCCTGGACACCTCCCGAGTCGGTTATCACGAGCCGAGCGCTTGCTTCTAGCACGATGAAATCGAGGTAGCTGGCAGGGTCGATGAGTCGTAGAGCGGTTGGCGGGTTGAACGTCTCGAGTGCGGAACGGGTACGTGGGTGCACCGGCATGATCAGAGGAAGCTCGACGGCGACCGAGCGCAGAGCGGAGAGCAGGTCGGCCAAGATTGCCGGGTTGTCGACGTTCTCGGGCCGATGGAGTGTCACCAGCCCGTAGCTGCACCTCGAGACCCCTAGCTTCTCAACGATCGGGCGCGCTCGAGCCCGGTCCAGATTGGCCAACAAGGTATCGATCATGACGTTGCCGACGAGATGGATGTGGTCGGTGTCGTATCCCTCGCCGCGGAGGTTGTCGACCGCGTCCGGTGACGGCGCCAGTAAGCAATCACTGACGCGGTCTGTGACGACCCTGTTGACCTCCTCGGGCATTGACGAGTCCCAGCTGCGTAACCCAGCCTCCACATGGGCCACTGGGACTCCGGCCTTGGCTGCCACGATGGCGGCGGCCATGGTCGAGTTGACGTCGCCGACCACGACCACGACGTCTGGCCTGACGTCGGCAACCACCGGTTCGAAGGCCGTCATGACTCGCGCCGTCTGTTCAGCGTGCGTGCCTGAACCGATACCCAGATTCCAATCAGGGCGGCGAAGGTCGAGCTCCTCCCAGAACACGTCGCTCATGCCCACGTCGTAATGCTGCCCGGTATGTACCAGGACCGACTCGACGTCACCGGCATCGAGCGCGTCGATGACCGGCTTCAACTTAACGAAGTTGGGCCGCGCCCCCGCCACGCAGAGTGCCCGCATTCGTCTGAGATTAGTTTGACTCGAAGTGTTGATCCTCTAGGGGATTGTCCGGCAGTGACCCCTCCAGCACCTTCTCGAGCACCTGAACGAATTGGGTCGCCATTTGCTCGCGTGTATGGGCCGCAAGCCAGGCGTCGCGTGATTCAGGGCGCGAGCACCTGATTTCGCCATTCGTCAGTCGGTCAAGCGCCTGGACCAAAGCGCTCGCGTCACCACCAGGGATCACCACACCGGCGTCGAGTCGACGGACGATGGTCGCAGACTCACCCCCTTCGCCGAATACCAGTACCGGTCGACGCGAAGCTATGTAGTCGTAGAGCTTGCCCGGGATGTAGCGCTCCATCGCAGGGGGATTGAGCAGGAGCAAGGCTGTGCTGGACCTCATCAGCCGCACGGCAGTGTGCTTGGGCACGAGGTCCAAGACCTCGAGCACCTCATGATGGGCAAAGCATTCCAGTTGACGCTCGACCTGTGGCGTCCGGCGGCCGACGATTCTGAGCCGAAAGATCTTCTTCAAATCGGGCCGCTCACCCAACACGGAGCTCAAGGTCGACAGGAACCACTCCATTCGAGCGAAAGCGCCGACGTAGCCGATATAAGAGAGCACCAGGCCATTTGGGTCGGGATACGAATCCGACTCATCGTGGTCCGCCGTGCCGTCGTCAAGCGGCTCCCAGCCGTTCGGGATCACGACGCACTTGTTTCGTGCGAGCGCGGGGAAGGCACGAAGTTGGTGCTCAAGCTGTGACGCCGTAACGAAGACCACGGCATCGGCCGCTCGCAAGCACCGATCTTCCCACCAGCTATCCCACCGACCCACTTTCACGAAGTCAAGCGGGCACTGGGTCCACTCGTCTCGGTAGTCCAGCACAAGCCGGCTCCTTAGCATCCGGGCTAGGTAGTAGCCACCCGCGAATACATGAAACGGCGGTCCCGACGCGACAACCGTGTGGTAGTTGGCGACGCCGGTCACGCGTCGGGCTGTATCGAACGTTGCCAGTGCCTCAAGGAAGGTGTGGTCTATCTGGGGGAACAACGGCAGGCGCAGGCGGCGAGAAGCCTGTGGAACTCGAGTTACCTTCACCACAGAAGGCACCTGCGACAGCAAGTACCGACCCGCAGGGGTGGATGGCCCCTCTGGCTCGGAGCCGATGACCAAGAAGTTCCAGCCCATACCTGGCCCGTAGCGGCTCAGGGCCAATGGTCGGTAAGTGCCACCCCATACGATGGGGGGAATTCCCAGGCGAGAAGTAACACGTTTCGACACGACGCATCCGGACTGCGCTGGCGAATCGGGAACCGGGCTCGGATCTCTGCCCTCACCCACAATGCATGAGCGAGCAGCGTGCGGACACGTCGACGTGTCGCTACCCATGTCACGGCGGCCAAAGCTTACTGGCATGTCCTTCGATGAACATCTCTCGGTAGTTCAACCAAACCTCATCTGCGCTGCCCTGTGAATAGGAAGTCGTTCGGACAAATCATCTATATCCCTTCTGGAAGCATTCAAGGACAAGAGGTGCCTCTCTCCCAGGCGATGAGCGATGAACGACGGGGATTCCCGGATCGAGTGGCGTCGTTACAAGTAGAGGGTACGGTGTTCCACCGAACCGATGAGCCGACCTAGGCGGATGCCGCATTGTGCCACCCAGGGCCAGCGGAGCTCCTCACTCAGCAGGTCCGGAACATGCAGACCAACCCAAGCCCATGTCCGAACTACCCCTCGAAGAGACGTCCGAGCCATGCCGTTGTTGTGGTGGCGCTTCCAAAGCAGTGGATCGTTGCGTCCATAGCGGACCCGCCGACGCCAGTAAGCAAACGCGGACTGATCGAGGCGCTTATGTACGACC
This sequence comes from uncultured Acidimicrobiaceae bacterium, assembly GCA_963737015.1. Taxonomy (GTDB): domain Bacteria; phylum Actinomycetota; class Acidimicrobiia; order Acidimicrobiales; family UBA8190; genus CAVTQZ01. Next base: position 1,890,124 of record CAVTQZ010000001.1, read on the forward strand.
GCACCCGGTTCGAAGGTCAGCTCGAAACCTGCACACTGCGCTCGCCAACTGAAGTCCACATCTTCTCCTGTGCGGAACTCAGGCTTGAAACCACCTATCCGGTCGATTACCTCTCGCCGCGTCCCGAGATTGCAAGTGAGAGCGTAGGGCCGTGGGCCAAGCTGGGCTACGAAGCGCTGTTCGCTTTGCTCGTTGCGCCAAAGAAAGGTTCGGGGCTTGTTGAGTGTGGCGTATTTGAGAGGACCGGTGACGAGCGCGGCGTTTCTCAGCGCGCCTGCCATTGCCGCGAGCCATCCATCTTCGACAATGTCATCAGCATCGCAATGGAGGAGCATTGAACCCCGAGCTTGTTCAATCCCCAGGTTGCGGAGTTCGGCAATGCACCGCGCACGAGACCCGTCGACCAAACGGAGACAAGGTAGACGCGCCTCCCAGGCCTGAACCCTGTCCATCGTTGTGTCACGGCTCCCGTGGTCCACGACGATCAGTTCCCAGTGATCTTCGAGCGATTGGCGCGAAAGGGCCGCCATTTGGGCGTCGATCACCGACGCGACATTGCGGGCAGGCATGAGGACGCTAATCGCAGGCGTTTCCATCTTGCTTTAGATGACCGTTTCAGTCGGTGCTGTGCACATTGTGTTTAACTCAGAAACGGTCGCTCCTGGGCCTTTCTGCTTGCCGCATGAACCATAGCCTTCCATCGGCGTCGAACGTCTCTGCGGTAGAGGACCTTGCAATCTCTTGCAGAACATGACTGGGGCTCGTTTCCTCGACGGTTCAAAGGCCATTCCTCGACCGGGTTGCGACCACCCTGGTCATCACATCGGCGACATCGTTGGCCACCCGCCCCCAGTTGTAGTACCGGCGCACCTCCGCCCTCCCGCCCTCTCCCAGACGTTGGGCGAGCGCAGGGTCCGCCTTAATCCGCAGCACGGCTTCCGATACCTCCTTCGGGTCGTCGGCTACCAACAGGCCGGTCTTCCCATCGGTGACGAGTCGGCGCATGCTGCCGACGGCGGTCGCGACGACCGGTACCCCGACGCTCCACGCTTCGAAGAGCTTGATCGGCGACATGTAAAAGCCATATGGACTCCAGGACAAGTCGTGGTAGATGCAGAGAGCCACCGCAGCGGCACGCAGCCGCTCGAGCGCTTCCTGGTGTGCGACCGGGTCCAAAAGCAGCAGGTTGTCGGGCGGTGGTTGTTCCGAAGCACCTAGCTGGGCGCCCACGACGACCACAGTGATCTCCGGATCGCGATCGGCGAGCAGACGAGCAGCTGTCACCGCCGTGTCAGATGCCTGCCACGGGTAGTAACTGCTGCCGAGCCAGAGCGCCGTGAACGGGGCCATCTCTTTGCAAGGGCTGGCTCCAAACGGTTTGGGAGGAGGCCAAGCTGCACCATTTTCCACAATGGTCACGTCGGAGATTCCTAGCTCGTCTTGCACATAGCCGCGCAGCTCCGCGCTCACCACGATCGCCGCGTCGCAGAACCGTGCCATCTGCCTTCTGAACGCCCTGCGCCGCCGTACCCGTCCCGGGTCCACACCGTGCGCCAACAGCTCGTCAAGTGTGGCATTCACCTCCCAAACAATCGGCGGATGATCGCGGGCGAGCTTCGCCCGCAGCGTCTCCCTGTCGCCGTTGGAACCACCGTCGATCCGCACATAGATCAGGTCCGCCCGACGTATGGCCCCTGACCTACCGGACCGAGAGCGGGGCAGCACCGTAACGTCGGGAGGTCCAGCATCGCCTTGCGTTAATACTTGTAAACCGCGCTCGCGGAGGGCCTGGATAAGGGACCAGACATGGACGGCGTCCCCAGTAGTGGGAGGCCACGATGAGCGGTGCATCACGAAAGCGGTCAGTGGCATGAGGTTGCTTTGTGCCTTGATCTGGTGTCTGATCCTAACTTGCGGATCGCGAAGTTCGCTGGGCGCTGGCACACTCGTGGTGATGTCCGACGCAGATCATGTCTCACGATAACAGCGTGGCCCGGCCCGACTTACTCGGCTAACTCGTACGTACAACACTTCTATGCGAGCATGATCCATCTTGGCATCAATGCCGTGGATGCTGATCTGCGATCAGTGTTGCGGAAGAACGATCTCATACACGTCCATTGGCCGGAAGGGTTCCAGTCCTTTTCGAACCGCCGAAAGGCTCTCCGACGTCTGGCTCGCTTGCTTGGCGTTGTCTGGTATGCACGACTTAGGGGGATCCCTGTTGCATGGACTGCACACAACCTCGCTCCTCAAATGGTGCGCTATCCGGTCTTGCAGCACCTCTTGGAGCACACTTTCTTCCCAAATGTCTCCCTAGTGCTTCTGCCGTCTCGATGGGCTGCTTTGAACTATCGCCTCTACCAAGCGCGTCACGTGCCGCAAGACGTGATGGAGGTGCAAATATCTCACGAAATATCTCACGGAACCTATGTCGGATCGCAAAGTCCGAAACTCTGTTTCAAGCGCGGTTGCTCCGATCCAGGCGTGATATTCCCAGGTTGGTCCAAATTGGCCAAGTACGGAGCTATAAACGCATGCCTGAGGTCATACGCCTAGTAGAGCGTTGCAGCAAGGAGGTCCATCTGACTGTTGCGGCGAACAGGTGGACCCTATCGAGAACGTCCAGCCAACCGACTACCTCCGGCGAACTCGGCTACTCCAACGCCGGCAGACGCCCGATGAGCACGAGTGGCTCGTGACCCCGCCGATGCCGCGATCGTCTCCGGAGCTCCTCTGAGCCACTCTGGCACAGCGATGCACGCACTTTCCCTGTCGACGCGCATCATCGCAGTTGATACCCCATACCTCCGAGAACTTCGGGACGAAGTGGGAACAGACTGGGTATATTTGATGTCCGAGCTGAGTGACATCGAGTTCCGTGCGGCTCTCGAATGGCTCACGACCACTACTGCCGAGGTACCGCCCGACCTAAGCGGTCACGAGTGGGGCCGAGTCGCCACGTTGTCCGCAAAAGCCTTTTTCGCGATCACCGCTTCAAGAAGACCATAAAACTCAGACGACACTATCGACGCGTGTACGTGAAGTGCGTGACTCCACTGGGTGAGCTGACTACTTCAACGTTGAAGCGCTGCTCGAGTTCCTCGAGCTCATCCCACAGGCGCTCTCCGCGTCCAAGAACGATAGGCACGACAACGATGTGCATGTGATCGATCAGGTCGTCGACCAGGAACTGGCGGATCGTCGATGGTCCTCCGCCGATTCGGACGTCAAGTCCGCCCGCCGCCTGCCGGGCAATCTCCAGAGCTTCAGCGGGGCTCGCGTCGATGAACTGGAAGGTCGTCCCACCGTTCATCTCGATGGTGGGCCTGGGATGGTGGGTGAGAATGAGTACCGGGGTGTGAAAGGGCGGATCGTCGCCCCACCAACCTCTCCACTCTTCGTCAGCCCACGGGCCGCGCTGAGGCCCAAACTTGTTGCGTCCCATGATCTCCGCACCGACGCCGGGGGCCCAGTTCTTGGCGAAGGCGTCGTCGACGCCGGTGCTCCCTCCTCGCCCGCCCTGCATCTCACGGAAGGTGCGGGTGGGGAAGAACCATTCGTGCAGCCTGCTACCTGCATGTCCGAACGGCGCTTCGAGCTTCTGACCCTCGCCGGTCCCGAAGCCGTCGAGCGAAACCGAGAAGTTGTGGACCCGAACTCGTGACATAGTGACCTCCTCGCCAGGGTTGATGCCAGCCGTTATAGGGGCAGACGACGGGACCGCGCTGAACTCATCGCTCGAGCCCTGCGCGCCGCATAATGACGATTCCCGGTCGGAATCGTTATCTGGATCGCCACGACCTGGACGTGTCGTTCTCCGGCGGCTCGGAGCCGGCCATCAGGGATGAGAAAATGGCTGGGCATTGCATCGCTTTGTCGGGCATCCACCGCCCAGTCCAACTTCAAGGTTGCGCCCAGGTAAAACTTGCTTCGTGCGCAAGCAGTATCACTTGTGGCCTAGCGAGGCTGGATTCGATGCCTGGGATATCGATCGTCTGATTGAGTTGAGCAAGGACCTGCCGGTTCGCGAGATCCCGCTCGAGTCCATATCGGAAGTGGACACCGTCTACTGGTTCAGCGACAGCTCCGAGCGTCCGACCGTCCGCAGGGTGGTCGAACACATGCAGCTGATCCAAGGTACGGACCCTGCGCATCCGATAATCCTAGGCGTCGATGGTCGCGTGATGGACGGCATGCACCGTGTCGCTAGGGCCATTCTTGAAGGGCGCTCTTCGATCACCGCGGTCCAATTTGAGGTTGAGTTCGAACCGGACTACCGGAATTGCCGCCCGAAGGATCTTCCTTATTGAAGTTGGCCATACCAGTGGCACGATACAGGCATCAATCGTGAGACAGCCCTTCAGGTGACCCGTGGTTGATCTCGTGTATACGGCCAATGCCTCCGTCGACGGCTACATGGAGGACCCTCATGGTCGGATCGACTGGTCCCCACCGGACGAGGAAGTCTTTTCCTTCATCAGAGAGCTCGAGAAGCCGGCCGGGACATACTTGTACGGGCGCCGGATGTACGAGACCATGCTCTATTGGGAGAGCGCCATCCCGGACGAGGGGTACGTCCGCGAATTCGCCGAGATGTGGCGGAACGCGGACAAGGTGGTGTACTCGCGCAGCCTCGAGTCGGTACCCAGTGCCCGGACGAGGCTCGAGCACGACTTCGACCCCGAGGCCGTGCAGCGGCTGAAAGCGGCTTCTGCTCGGCGCATCACCATCGGCGGCGCGAACCTCGCTGCGCAGGCGCTCGCTGCCGGTCTCGTAGATGAGCTCCGTCTGCTGACGGTCCCCGTCTTGCTCGGTGGCGGCAAGCCGTGGCTTCCCAAAGGCCTGAGCCTGCCCCTTCGCCTGCTGGAAACCCGGCGCTTCGACAGCGGCGTCGTCTACCTCCGGTACCGACTTGAGTCCGACCAAAGGACCTGATCGACCTCGACCGGATCCACGGCACCTCCCGCCCTGAAATGCTTGAAGTGCGGGAGTAGTACGGGTTTCGGCACGTCCGTGCTCCCGGTGCCCAGGCTGTACCACTCCTCGGTCATGACTATCGCGACGGCGTCGCCCTCGACCGTCGACGAGTGACATCCGAGATCTTCAACAGCGCCAGCCGCTGACGGGATGAGGACACCGACCGCGCTCAAATGCCGCACAGCTCGCTGACAGATCAATCTTCTCAATCGTCTGTGACCCAGCACACAGCGGGGCACAAGCCTCGTACATCAAGGTTGGCCAGGACAGACACCCTCACTGGGTGAGGAAGGAGGTGAAGACATGAAGCTGCGCACAAGACACGTACTTGCAGGCCTCGCTGTTTCCGCCGGCCTCGGCGGAGGATTGACAACCGCAGCGCTCACCGCAAGCGGGAGCGCTGCCGCGGCCAGCACGACTTCGTCGAGCTCCCCAGCATCCGCGTACCAGAGCACGACTGGTTCCTCGAGCTTGGACGCCTCTAGCTCATCGGGAACCTCGGGCTCCTCGAGCACGGCGCCCTCGAACTCGTCGAGTTCATCGGGAAGCTCTTCGATGCCGAACGGCAAGTGCAACCACAGCTCTACCTCGTCGGGCTCCTCTAGCTCTTCGAGCTCCTCTTAAGGCCCACCTGACGCCATCAGCACCCCGCGACACGGCCCCCCGTCTCAACCGGGGGCCGTGTCGCGGCTCGGTGGACAGTCGATGTGAGATGGGGCCGCTCACCGTCGCAATGGCTGCAACAGACAGAGCACGCGTTTGTGACCGCCCAACACATGAGCGGCAGCGAGAGTGTGGGGTCCCTAAATCGGAGGCGACACTAAAGCTCGCTGCGGCCAAGCAATTCGACTGGGTCTTGCATCCGTACCATGCCGAGATACCCGCCGCCGCGGGGGATGCTGTCGTGCACCGCGTAGCCAAGCAATTCCTGTGCCTGACGGGGAAGGCCGCACGCGACCGCTGGGGGGACCGCCAGGTAGTTGTTCTCCTCGGTCCGCAACCACCCGAGGCAGTAGCTGAGGTGAGCGCCCCGGCGGGCGATATCCGTCTTGTTGGACCCTCCAGCGTGAATTGTCCCACCGGTATAAACGACGGCCGAACCGGCGGGCATCTCCGCGTACGCGATTTGTTCCGGTGTCGGAGGCGGCTGCATGAACTGCTCTGCGGGCGAGAGATTGCGGTCCGGCCAGCGGTGGCTGCCGGGCACGACACGGGTGCCACCGTTATCGCGAGTGAAGTCGACGAAGGCGATCACCGTGGCCAGCTGTAACTCCGGAGTCGGCTTGGGCACGTCGCTCCAGACCGCCTCATCACGGTGCAGCAACTGCTCATCCGCTCCCGGGCCGCGTTGCAGAAGGTGGCCGAGATTCAGCTGGTAGCGGGCGCATGATGGCAGCAGGATGCGGTCACAGAGCGCCAGAAGCAGCGCGTTACACATCACCTCTGTCGCGAACGTCGGGGAGATGGCACATGCACCCGTGACCTGCTTGGTGCACGGACCATGGAAAGCCTGCATGATCGGGTTGAAGAGCTCCGCATCGGGATCGGCGGCGTCGAGGATGGCCCCGACCTCGTCGTTGACCTTGGAGACCACTTCGGCGCTAAGCAGGTCCTCAAGAATGGCCACGCCATCACGCTCGATGATCGCGTGGACGGCATCGGGATCCGCGGTCGGAGCGTGGAAGCGCTCAAGCGTAGGGTTGGCAATCATACGAAGTGCGCCCTTTCCCTAGCATTTTGTTGAAAAACCTAGCTCATGGTCGCCGACCGTTCCCGGTCGCCACCGGGACTTCGGCACATGGACTGAGTCATAAGGCCTTCTGCCTGCCTACGACCCAGCGGTCGGAGTCATCAGAATCGAACAGGGCGGCAGGTCACTCTGGCTGTGGGGACAGCTCTGTCAATCTGGGGCGTGCGACCACGACCACTTACCCATAGGTCCGAGTTGGTCATCTCCGTCGTCACACCTTGGTCATATGGCGCAGCCGCTCGTCGCAGGAGAACACACGATGCCGAAAGCAATCAAGGGATACACATCGCGAAAGCCGCCAGAGCCCTCGGCGAGCCACTCCGACATCGAAGACTGGACCCTGCGCCAGATGCCGCACCTCCAGCCCATCGTCAAGCTGTTGGACGAGTCGATCCGAGCGACGATCCCGGGACTTCAGTATGCCGTCAAGTGGAAGAGGCCGTACTACGGAGTACCAGAACTCGGGTGGATCATCGAGGTGGCTGCTTACGACGTCTCCGTGAATGTCGTCTTTCTCGGCGGTGCGGACTTCGACTGCCCGCCGCCACTCGGAACCACAGATCGGACCCGCTACTTCAAGGTGACCACCCTCGAGGAGGTACAGCAACCGCAGCTGCACAAGTGGATCGAGGAGGCGGCCCGCACGCCGGGTTGGAGATGAAGGACGTCGCGCCAGAGTGACGGCCGTGCGACTCATCGCAGCGGCTCGTCGTGCGTGTGCTTGCGCCTAGCGGCGGTAGGGCGAGGCTGCGTCTGCGTTATTGGGGCACCTTCGGCCGCGTATTCGCGGGACACTCCGCGGCTGTAGATCGCCCGGTCAACGGAGATAACCACAGCGTCGGGCTCTGTCTACGGCCGTCCGGCTCCTGGTGCAGGCGCTCTAACCGTCAACACTTGTCCGGTTGGCGGGCCCGCGAACATGCCGCCCGCGCCGGTCCATTCGGTAGCGACCATGAAGAGGATGTCTCGGTCTGGGCCTCCGAGGGCGCACGCGAAGCAACCTCGGTCGAGGTCCACACTCTCGAGCTCGTTCCCACCCTGACGGACGCGCACGCATCGCTTGTTAGGGACATCCGCGTACCAGACGGCGCTTTCGGCATCCGCGCAGATGCCGTCGGGAACGCCGTCTCCTAGATCTGCCCATACCCTCCGGTTCGAAAGGCTGCCGTCGGTGTCGATGTCGAAGGCAGTGAGCCGGCGCGCGTAAGACTCGGCAACGATCAGCGTCTGACCATCGGGCATGATCAGCATGCCGTTAGGAAATGAGAGCTCCTCCGCAACTCGTCGAGGGGTGCCGTCCGGTCTGATCATCGCGACAATCCCGGGGCGGAACTCCTCGCCAGCCATCAGGTCGAAGCCTCCCCCGTTGACATATGCCCTGCCGCGCGGATCCACTACAAGCTCGTTGCCGGGCGGGGGGTCGGAGAGTCCAATCATGGTGCCGTGAGTCGCCAGCGAACCGTCGGGTTCCTGGCGCAACAGCAAACCCTCACGCCCAGAGACGAGGAGCAGCCGCCCGTCGGGCAGCCAATCGACGCAACAGGGAAATGATGGCGCCCGAAGAACCTCCTCACGATTGCCGTCGAGATCGAGTGCGATTACTTCTTGGGTACCCCAGTCGGAGAGCCACAGTCGACCCTGATGCCACCGTGGCTGCTCGCCGAAGGTCAACCCGGCCGCCAAGACCTTTGCCTCAGGCATGACGCGAGCTCCTCCCATCACTGTCCAATTGAGCGGGTACTTAGCCGTATAGATGGCCGGCGCCTGACGGAACTTATCGGTCCTTCTACGACTGGCGACCGCTGCAACTCCGGCGGGCGCCTCCGACCCGGCGCCCTAGAGCCGCGGGCATTATGGCGCCCGCATACGTCCTGGATCGGCCCATCTGGTCGGGATAACGCCCCCAATGACGGCGATTGGGGACACGCAACGGTGGCCAGTTGTGTGGATCTCCGGGGATGCGTCGCCCTATCCGCCTGAAACGATCCGGCTTTGAGGAGGAGCATCTGCTCCGGTGCGAGTTACAACCCTGTTGACTGCTGCTGTGGCTGCCGTCGATCCAGCGCCGATACGAACGGTCATCGCCTTCAAGGGGCCAGATATGGAGGCGTGTTCTCCTAGCTGGCAATCCGAGATAGAACATGGGAGATGTCGATGAGGATCCGGGTGCCTTGTGCGGGCGAGGATGATCGGCCCGTGGCGGGTACCTCCCTTGTCAACCTGACGGGTAGCACTGATGATGTCCCGGACAAGGCGCTTCACGAAGAGGACCTTGCTGATCTCAAGACAATCTGGCAGCAGGTCGCGCTCGCATTGTTCATCGCTCTACCATTTGCCGCAATAATCGCCGCCACTCCGGTGCTCTGGGGTTGGGGTCTTAGCTGGCGTGACGTTGTGATCGCTGGCGCCATGTACGCCATCACTGGACACGGCGTCACGGTCGGGTTCCACCGTCACTTCACCCATCACGCGTTTCGGGCGAAGCGCTGGGTGCAGGTGGCGCTGGCCGTCGCCGGAAGCATGGCTATTCAGGGGCCTATGCTTCGCTGGGTTGCCGATCACCGAAAGCACCACCGGTTTTCTGACCGCGAGGGAGACCCTCATTCGCCATGGCGCTACGGCCGTAATCTCAGGGCCCTCACTCGGGGTTTCTTCTACTCACATCTCGGCTGGCTTTTCGACATCCAGCAGACCTCGCAGCAGAAGTTCGCGCCAGATCTCTGCGAGGATCGGGCCTTAGTACGGATCTCGCGTGCGTTCCCGCTATGGGTCGCGCTCTCGATGCTCATCCCCCCCGCCCTAGGCGGTCTTTGGTCGTGGTCGTGGCAGGGCGCTCTTTGGGGTTTCTTCTGGGGGAGCCTGGTGCGAGTGGCCCTTCTCCACCACGTGACCTTCGCGATCAATTCGGTGTGCCACATCACCGGTCGTCGCCGGTTCAGGACCAAGGACGAAAGCCGAAACGTGTGGTGGCTGGCGTTGCCGTCGATGGGCGAGGCATGGCACAACTTCCACCACGCCGCACCGACGTCAGCCCGACACGGCGTCGGGCGCTTCGAGATCGATACAAGCGCGATCATCATCCGAGTGATGGAACGGATGTCCTGGGTACACGATGTACGTTGGCCCGACGCTGGGTTTATCGCTCGCCGACGGGTTGTAGTGACCAGCTAACAGGGTTTAGCGAAATAGCAACGAGTCGAACCGCAGCCTTCCCGCTCCTTTAGTTGGGCGCCTTCGGGCAAAGTCGCTGGACGGGAATTGGAGCGATGCTCGGAAGGTGCGGAGAGGTTGCCCTGTGGCGCTACAGGACTCCGGCGACCAAACATTGAGGCAGTCCGACAGGATCACCTTTCCGGCGTTTGAGGCCCGTCTCCACGGGCACGAGGTGGCGAAGGGTGAAGAGTCGATTGGTCCCGCCCGAGTCGCGAACAGAACAGTTGCAACTGTACCTACCAGTCCTGGGCGGCGAGTAGCAGCGTCGCGAGTGGCTCGAGACTGGCCACGAGCTCATGGAGCTCGTCGGGCTCAAGGCTCTCATAGGGATTCGCCGCGAGACTGTCGGTGAGTGCCTCGACCCTTTGTCGGACGGCGCGACCCTCCTTGCTGAGCCAGCCGTCGTCGCCGATCAGGTCGCGATCGCGCATCCCGGCGACCACGGTGGCGAGCTGCGCTGCGGGGAGGTGGTGGATGCGGCCGAAGTTCTCCGCGGGCATGCCCATGTCGAGGGCGAACAGGACGTGAGCTTCGAGACCCCCGACACCCTCGATCATCAAGGCGGCGATGTGCCCGTCGCCACGGTGCTCGCGCAGCAATGAAGCTGCGTGGAAGAGACGGGCCACAATGTCTTCGGGGGTCGGGATCGCGCCCAGCGCCGCGTACATGGGCCGACCCTCGTACGGTGCGCTGGTCGCCGCCTTGAGCAGCAGTTCAGCGGCGCGTGCGAAGGCGGGAGTATGGACGTGGTCCCCGAGGATCCGCCGCAACGCCTTCACGCAACCCATTTGACGAGCGGCGATCGCCGCTTCGGGTGTGGTGGTGCGCCACACCTTCGGGATGTGACGGGCCACCTCGCCTGGAGCGAAGTTGTAGAAGAGCGCGTCCACCACCTCCGCCGGTACGAGCCCCAGGGGCGCCGCCCGTCCGGCGAAGTAGGTGTCCCAATAGTTGGTGAACCCCAGAGCAAACATCGCCTCGTTCGGTTCGTCGGCTGAGTAGGGGATGACGCCAATCGGCTCGACCAGCTCGAACATCCGGCGTGCGATCGAGTTCATCGTCGACTTCTCCTGCTGCAGCCCGGCGCCCTGTGCGGGCACTCACGATCAGTTGGACGAGTGCGCGCCGGGAAACTCATCGAAAAGACCGCACCTCGAAAGGTCTTGGTCGTTGCTGCCAGGCGTGAGATCGCTTCTCAGGTATCGATCTGCGTTCGCCTTGACCACTGCGCTCATAGCGGAATTCCCGTGCTACAGAACCCCGGTCCAACACGAGAACGGGAGGTAATCCGTATCCGCCGACATAGGGCATGTCCAAACACCTTGCGAGATCCGAGGGAGGCGCGGCCCGCGTGAGGAGGCCTGGCACCCCTGCTGCCGACATCTCTATTCACAGGGAAGGTATTGATCTCAAGTATACACACAGCGTATGCTCGAAGCTTATGAGCGTACCCATGGCAATCCTCGGGCTACTCGATCGTCAACCGAGCCATGGATACGACCTAAAACGCGAGTACGACGTGTACTTCAGCCGCGGCAGACCGCTTCCGTTCGGCCAGGTGTACGCCACCCTCGCCCGTCTGGCTAGAGACGGTAAGGCTTTGGCCGGGGAGGCTGAGCCTGGATCCGGTCCGGAGCGGAAGCGCTACACCATCACCGAGGTTGGGAAAAGCGAGGTCGAGGCGTGGATCGCTGAGCCGGTTCCGGCCGAGCCATACCTGCAGACCGACCTCTTCGTGAAGGTAGTTCTCTCGCTCATGCTCGGGCAGCCCGCAGAGCAGTATCTCGACGCGCAGCGTGCTGCCCACCTCAGGCGAATGCGCGAGCTCACCGAGCTCAAGCAAGAGGGAACGCTCGTAGACGCCCTGCTCGCCGACCATGGCCTTTTCCACCTGGAAGCCGACCTGCGCTGGATCGATCTCACCGCCGCACGACTCGCGGTGCTCGCCGAGGAGGTGGCGTCATGACGCTCGCGAATAGTCCTTCGGTGGTCGCGCTCGAAGGAGCGATCATCGAGGGGCGAGAACTGGTGCTCTCCTTCGGAGAGACCCCTGCGCTTCGGGGCTCGAGTCTCTCGGTGAAGCGTGGCGAGGTCGTCGCTGTGATGGGTCCGAGCGGCTCGGGCAAGTCCACCCTGCTGCACTGCCTTGCGGGCATCTTGGTCCCGGACGCTGGCCAGGTCTACTTCGGGGACCAACGCCTCGACACCATGAGCGAGGCCAAGCGCTCCAGGCTGCGGCGTGATCGCTTCGGCTTCGTCTTCCAGTTCGGTCAGCTCGTACCGGAGCTTTCTGCCGAGGAGAACGTCGCGCTGCCGTTGCTGCTCGGTAGCACGCGCCGAGACGAGGCCCTTCGAGAAGCTCGGAGTTGGTTCGAACGCCTCGACCTCCAAGGTACGGAGCGCCACCGCACCGGGGAGATGTCCGGCGGTCAGGCTCAGCGCGTCGCGCTCGCCGCGCGGTCTGGTAACCCACCCTGATGTGCTCTTCGCCGACGAACCGACCGGGTCGCTCGACTCGCTGAACGGGGAGTTGGTCATGGGCCTGTTGACTCGGGCGGCGCGTGAGCAGGGATCGACGGTAATCCTCGTGACGCACGAACCCCGCGTCGCCGCCTACGCCGATCGAGAGGTGATCGTCCGCGACGGGCTCGTCACCTCGCCAGAGCCAGCCTTCCGATGATCCGACTGGGACTCCGCTTGACGTTCGGAAGCGGGCGAGAAGCGGCGCTGCGCATGCTTGTCGTCGCGGCCGCCGTCGCCCTCGGCGTCGGTCTGCTCCTCATTGTCCTCGCCGGCATGAACGGGCTGAACGGCCAGACCGACCGTGGGGCATGGCTCGACACTTCCACCCAGACACCCCGGTCGACCAACACCAGCTCGACGTCCGGGCTGTGGTGGCTGCTCAGCACCGATCAGTTTGGCAACCAGCCGATCGACCGAGTGGACGTGGCCGCCACCGGACCGAACGCATCGCTCCCGCCTGGGATCCGACACCTACCTGGACCAGGAGAGTTCTACGCCTCGCCGGCACTCACGACACTGTTCAAGTCGCTGCCGGCGGACGAGCTTCTCGACCGGTACCCGGGACACCGGATCGGGACGATCGGCGCCGCTGCGCTTCCATCTCCGAACTCGCTCATCATCGTCATCGGCCACGAGGTGCGCGAACTATCGCAGGTTCCTGGGGCGGTCGAGGTCCGGGGCATTCAGAAGACGCCTGCAAATTGCTTCCGTTGCCAGAGCGGTGTCGGAAGCGGACCTGTTCTGCGGTGGATCCTGGCTGGTGGGGCCGTCGCCCTGTTGCTGCCGGTGCTCATCCTGATAGCGACCGCCAGCCGGCTGTCTGCTGCCAGGCGAGAGGAGCGCTTCGCCGCCATGAGGCTCGTCGGCGCGACGCCGCGCCAGGTCTCGGTGATCGCAACGGTGGAGGCGACCGTCGCCGCCGTGACAGGTGTGGCGGCTGGATTCGTCCTCTTCTTTCTGTTCCGTCCGCTGCTCTATCACGTCCCATTCACTGGCTCGCCCCTGGCGCCAGGTGACCTGTCGCTCAGTTTGATCGATGTCGGTCTCGTGGTCGTCGGCGTACCGATCGCGGCAGCCGTTTCAGGGCTTCTCGCGCTCCGGCGTGTCCGGATATCACCTCTCGGCGTGAGTAGAAGAACGTCGTCCGCACCGCCGCGGATCGTACGGATCATCCCGCTGCTCGCGGGCATCGCCGTGCTCGCCTACTTCGACGCGGCCGGCAAGCCGAGCAGCAACAGCCTCCAACTTCTCGAGCTGCTCGTATGCTTCGTGCTCGTCATCGTAGGGCTGGTCCTCGCCGGACCGTGGTTCACCACGGCGGGGTCTCGCTTCATGGCCAAACATGCCAATCGCCCCGCGACACTCATTGCCGGCCGTCGCCTCCTCGATAATCCCAAGGCGGCCTTCCGGTTCATAAGTGGGCTAGTGCTCGCCCTCTTCGTCACGAGCGCAGCGATCGGGGCACTCAACTCGATCGTCGCCGCCGGTGCCAGCTCGGTAGGCGGCAGCGCAGAACAAGCAACCGTCGCTGACCTGTTCCAATGCTTCACGACGTCCCCGTGTTCCGCTTCCGCCGAAGTTCCTTCTGTCTCGAGCCAGGTGCTTGACGATCTCCGCAGGACCCCTGGGGTGCTCGCTGTGACGATTGTCCACCAGAGCCCGTCTCCTCGCCAGCAGTTCAACGGGCTCGGAGTGGTCGCGTGCGACCAGATGACGAAGACGCCAGCGATCGGCAAGTGTTCACCGGGAGAGACAGCGGCAACTATCGGCTGGTTCCTCGAGAACATCACTGGCGCAAACTCGCATGCGTCTTCGACTTTCTGGCCGTCAGCGCACCTGTCGGTCGCGGCGATGGCCGCTCTTCCCGTCGGCGCAGTCGTCGTCGCCACGAACGGATCGTCCAACGCCATCGAACGGGCACGGACTTCGCTCGAGCTGGCTTTTCCCTCCCAAGGAACGGCGGTCGTGGTCGAAGCGCTCGATCCGTCCACTGAGCGGCTCCTCACGATGGTCCAGGACATGACCGACGTGATCGTCGTGGCGAGCCTGATCATCGCGGCTTGCAGCCTCGCCGTGAACATTGCTGCCGGTTTGGGCGAGCGCAAGCGTCCGTTCAGTCTGCTTAGGCTCACCGGCGTCCCCACCACTATCCTGCACCGCGTCGTGGCGCTCGAGAGTGCGATGCCGCTGTTTCTCGTCGCAGCGGTGTCGATCGTGATCGGTTTGGCCTCTGCTGGCCTCTACCTCCACTCACAGGTGGGTATCGCGTTCCGGATCCCGGGGATCGTGTACTGGGCGACCGTCATCGGCGGACTCTCCGCTTCGCTCGCGGTCATCGCTTCGACGTTCCCGCTGCTGAACCGGATCACAGGGCCTGAGGTCGCGAGGAACGCGTGAAGTGTCGTGTCAGCAGCCGAGCTCGTAGCTGACCGCTGAGCCGGCAATTCGCATAACGTCGTCGTCGTCTCGTCCGAGGGGGCCAGCATGCGAGGCCTGGGCGACGGTGATGGACGAAATGATCGCGGCTACCGTGGGTCTGGACATGCGCTCGCACGTCCCCGAAGTTCGAATCACGACGACGGCACACCCTTGATACGAGATCCTCGACTGGCCCGCAGGGTGTGGTCACGGCTTGAACCGATTCACGCCGTCACCTACTTCTCGCCCGAAGCGATCACCGCACTCTCCGAGGCAGGGTACAAGGGCTTCTGGATGGGTTACTTCGCCGGGCGAGCTGCGCCGCTCGGTCCCGTCGGTCCCGCGGTCGTTTTCGCCACCTTCTACAACTTCTCGATGGCACATGTCACCCGAGCGATTCCAGACGCGTGGGGCTTTGCGCCCCCGGATGCCGCGTTCGGCAGCGCGCCTCGTCGGATCAGTGTCGGCACTGCAGAGGGCCTTTAGTCACGGCGAGGTCGGAGAGGCCCTGGAGACGGCAGCCGCCTTGGCGCGTGCAGCCGCACAGTCCGCGCCGGTCGAGGGCCGCGCACTGTTCGCAGCCAACAGCGAACTGCCATGGCCGGCCGAAGCTACAGCGACCTTGTGGCACGCCTGCACCCTTCTGCGTGAGCACCGGGGCGACGGCCATGTCGCCGCTCTGACTGCTGCCGGAATTTCGGGCCGGGAAGCGAACGTCATCCAGGCCGCCGCCGACGTGGTCTCTCGCGACATCTTCCGGGTTGCACGGAAGTATGACGATCCCGAATGGGACGCGGTGTCAGAGGACCTGGTCGTCCGCGGGCTGCTCAACCGTGAAGGCAAGCTCAGCCGTGAGGGCATAAGGATTAGGGACGAGGTCGAGGAACGCACCGACCGGCTCGCCCTATCCGCTTATGGCGCGCTCGACGACGAACAGTTCACGCGTCTCCTCGATGCCCTCGACGAGCTCGCGCGAGCGGTGATCGCGACCGGTGACATCCCCAATGTCACGCCGATTGGGGAGCGCTTCCAGCTCTGACGTGTCGCAACCCAGGAGAAGAGCCGTCGACCGCTTGAGCCGGTGTGCTTTGCTCCGGCAACGGAATTACGACTCTGCGGCACTCGCCGTAATGGCATCACAGATCGCCTGACGTTCGCGCCGCGTGACGTCGAGCCAATCGGCGCCGAGCTTTTACTCGACAGGATCGTCGAGCGCGCCGTCAGCCCCGCATTCAAGGCGATCGCGCTCGTGAGCTTCGTTCACACCAATCTCGACATCAGGGCTCAGAGACAGCCACCCTGAAATCCGCCCCACCAGGACATTGTGGCCTCAGTTGCCTCAACCGCAACATTCATTTACTCTTACCCCTCTTGCAACAAAGTCGACTAGGCGGCTACGACAATGATTGCGGGAACCAACCGATTCGAGCCTCGCCGTGCGCATCGGTCTGGACCCAAGGCTCGGACAACTCTTTGCCGGCGGTTTCATCGCCGATCACGCAATGCCGATCCAAAGCACAAAGGCGCAGCATTGCTGGAGAGGACTTTCCATTCGCCGATCGCCACCGGTCATTGCAGTGCCGGTGGGAGGGAGGGAAGCTCCATGGAGAAGCTTTACAGGCGTTATCTCCATTCAGTTGCAGAGCGGCTGCACAGCCGTGACGGAAAAAGTGACACTGCTTCTGATCTAGAGCGCGTTCGCCGCGAGCTCGACATGCTCGCTCACGCGAGAGACAGCGTGTTGACTTGGAGCGTTGCGGCGAATGCGCATTACGACGCGCTGTGTCGGGTCGAATGCCAGTTACTTCGCAGCGCGGGCATCGATGACTCGATGCAGACGGTGCACCCGATTCTGGAAGCGAGCTGAAGCTCTAGGACACAGGCGCGTGACCCAGGAGGGCCCAAAACTCTTACGGCGTCAGGTTGCTCAGCAACAGGTCGACGGTCCGCCCCGCCTCGCTACGAGCTCGCTTCGGGTTCTCCGCTGTCGCCACGTATTGCGCGGCCGCCATTACCCCGGCGAGCAACATTCGAGTCAGCGGTTCCAAGGGGGCTCGCTGGATCTCCCCTTCGGAAATCGCCGATCTCACGACCTCCCGTACGAGCGATAACGCATACCGGTCTGCGATTTCGCTCCGAACGTCCGCCGGGAGCACAGCGGGACCGTCGATAGCGCAGATGCGTTGCACCGCTGGATCCAACATGGCGTCGAGGTAGGCGCGGCACCCCGCTCGCAGCATCTCGAGCGGGTGTTCGTGGCCCACCTGCATAGCGGCCTCCGCCGTGGATCCGACGATCTGCTGTTCGAGCTCCTCATAGACCGCCCGGAACAGCCCCTGTTTGTCGCCGAAATGGTGCTGCAGCGCCCCGCGTGTCACGCCTGCTTCGGCCACGATCTCCTCACGACCTGAGCGGCCATAGCCATTGCTCCCGAACAGCTTGCGCCCCGCCGCCATCAGTGCCGCCCGCGTTGCCTCCGAGCGCTCAGCTTGTGTGCGACGGGGCGATTCGGGTGATTGCCTCTTGACCATACATGCACCGCGCATGTAAGTTACATGCCACTTGCATGTTACCGCATGAGGTCACGGAGGAGGATCGGGATGACGCTGAGCCGAAACGTTGTCGTGCCAGGGATGACCGCCGAGTACCAGAGCTTCGCCGACCAGCTGCGCGCCCTGTCAGACGAACAATGGGAGAGATCTTCTCGGTGCGCAGGTTGGCGCGTCGCCGATGTCGCCGCCCACGTGGTGGGACAGCTCACCGATGTCACGAACCTCCGTCTCGAGGGCCTGGGCACGCCCGAGGTGACCCAGCGACAGGTCGACGAGCGCCGCGGCAAGGGTCCCGGCGACCTCGCCGAAGAGCTGCAGGGGGCGGGCGAAACCGCCACTGCACTGGTGGCGGCATTCGACGACGACGCCTGGCAGGCCGAGGGGCCACAGGGCAATGGGACCACCCTCGGGTTCGGCCTCGAGGCTCTGTGGTTCGACACTTTCCTTCACGCGGACGACATCCACTCGGCCCTCGATCAGCCGAGCGTTGTTGGAGAAGGCGTGGTGCCTTCTGTATCCCACATAGCGCAGATCCTGACCGACCAGGGCTGGGGACCCGCCACCTTGAAGCTCGAGGGATTGGATGAGTTCCCGGTGTCGGGGGGAGCGGGCGATTTGATCACCGGCGACCCGATGACCTTCATCCTGGTGTCGACCGGCCGAGCGCCGGCCTCGAACATGGGACTGGACGACAGCGTCAACATCTATCGCTGAGCCCGTGGTGGGTTCTAAGACGCCCTGGCGTACACATCCGCGGACATAATCGCCCCGTATTACGCGCCCTCTCTCCCGAGCTTTCGGGACCAAAGAGTTCGCGCATCGCACGTTGCCCGCGAGTCGCGTCGACGGGTGCGAAGGATGGTGCGCAACTCCGTGAGGATCAGCTCGTCGAGGCTCGAACGCGAAGCCGCGACCGTCCGAGTTTCCGCTTCACAGGAGCGCGGTGACCGAAGCGCCTCAGGGCGCGCGATCTCCACGGTCCGCGGGTTCGACTGCCGGCCGCACATCCGAGCGGTGCCCACGTCCCACCTCCGTGCTGCTTCGAGCCCGGGCGCGACCCATTGAAAGGCTTGGATCTCGTCCTGGCCTGCTACCCCTCCGCCACTAGCCGGACCCAATTTAACACGAATAGTGATTGTGTCACCACTTATCGTGTTATACACCTGTGGTGCACAGCGCTCATGGCGGCTCTGAGCAGTGCGGGCGGACCGCGGCGTCCCGGAGGACGTTCGTCTTCCTCCTCGGCTGCGTCGCGGGACTCGGCTTGGGGATCGTGATCTCCGCGTTGCTGGCCCGGCCGGCGAGCGCGGCAACCCCGACCTCCGATTCGGCATCCTCAGCCTCCGGACCGACTCCCTCGGTCCCCGACCAGTCTGCGCCCGGAGCCCAGGGCGCCGCTCCGGGGAATGGCGGAAACCCGGCCCAGGCGCTGACCGCAGTGGCGGACGAGCTGTCGCCCGTCGTGTCTGCCCTCCCCCCTCCGTCGGTACCGGCCTGGCCGGTAGCACCATTGGGCTCGGTCCTACATAGCCAGCCCGTAGTGCCGAATCTCGACGTCTCACCCAGCGAGTCAGGCCAGTCTCCCGGGGTCGCTGCCTCGCCTCCGGGTCGCGTTCTCACGGCTGCAGCTACTTCGTCGACGGTCGCACAGTGGGCCACGCAAATGCAGTTCCCGGGCCGGCAAGTCCTCGGGACTTCACCGCAGCGACGAGTGGCGACGTCTGAGCCTGCGCCGAGCATTCCTCTCCGGGTGCCTCCATTCGTGCCCGCACCCCCTGCGATTCCGCCGATCGCACTTGCGGCCACCGCAGGACCCTCTTCTTCATCTCCTTTCCCTTCGTCGAGCAATGGCGGCCATCTGCTCGAGAGCCTGGCGCCGAGCGCGCTGCTGCTGCCGGCGCTGCTCGGATTCGCGCTGGCTCTCGCGCGCCGAAGGCCGTTCTTGTTGCTCTTGGACCTGAGGTGTGCGCGTCCCGGTTAGCAGGCGGGCGAATTCAGAGCGCTGCGCCGCTCTGAGAAGACAGAACCCAAGAACTGACTAACCACGAAAAGGAGTAATCGATGCATACCTTCTTCAAGCGCGCATCCGCGACAGCAACTGTCGCGGCCGGCGCAATGTGTATGGCGTTCGGTCTGGCCGGTCCGGCCGTGCCGAACCCGACAGCGGCCGATCTGGGACAGTGCCAGGGATCGTTGGTTGTGCCACCCACGACCACGAATCCCGGAGCCTCTGTTCCCGGCGTGGGCGCTTACCTGAACGGACAACTCCAGGGCTCCAACCCCGGAGCCACCGGCGGAAGTGCTTCCGGCTCGGTTTCCTCGACCGGTAGTGCCAACAACGGTTCGTCCAACGGGGCCCAGGTCCCGTCGGAATCCAATACCACTCTCCAGCTCGGCCCCACAGGCGGGCAGGCGAGTAGTTCCGGCGGAGCCAACGGGGCCAGCGGGAGCGGCGGTGGATCGGTGACGACGAGTCCACTGTCCGCCGTCCTCCAACCACTGGTGGCGGAGCTCGGCGCAAGCCTCAGCCCTTCGGGTGGAGGCTCAGCGGGGTCGGCCTCGTTGACCGGCTTCCTGAACGGGCTCCTTAGCGGTGCATCGCTCGGGACCACTGCGAGCTCGGCTGGGACGGGATCTTCGGGCTCAGGCTCGTTGGTCGACGTCACCACGTCGGGTCAGGGTGGGACCGTTGACCTGAACGGCACGGGCTCGGCGAGCAGCAGCTCGGCGCCCACGGTCGTCAGCGTGAACGCGACCACTCCTAGCTCGGCTGGGACGGGATCTTCGGGCTCAGGCCCGGTGATCGACGTCACCACGTCGGGTCAGAGTGGGACCGTTGACCTGAACGGCTCGGGCTCGGCGAGCAGCAGCTCGGCGCCCACGGTCGTCAGCGTGAACGCGACCACTCCTAGCTCGGCTGGGGCGGGATCTTCGGGCTCAGGCTCGTTGCTCGACGTCACCACGTCGGGTCAGAGTGGGACCGTTGACCTGAACGGCTCGGGCTCGGCGAGCAGCAGCTCGGCACCCACGGTCGTCAGCGTGAACGCGACCACTCCTAGCTCGGCTGGGACGGGATCTTCGGGCTCAGGCTCGGTGCTCGACGTCACCACGTCGGGTCAGGGTGGGACCGTTGACCTGAACGGCTCGGGCTCGGCGAGCAGCAGCTCGGCGCCCACGGCCGTCAGCGTGAACGCGACCACTCCTAGCTCGGCTGGGACGGGATCTTCGGGCTCAGGCTCGGTGATCAACGTCACCACGTCGGGCCAGACTGCAAGCAATGGGACCGCAGCCGGCTCGTCGAGCACGGGCTCTCTTCTGAACGTGAGCGCGTCGACTAGCTAAAAGCAGAACCAAATGGCTTTGGTGGCGCTGGGCGCAGCAGGCGTCACTCAAGCCGTAACGCAGGGACCCGCCTCCTCGAACCCCTCCAATGCCTCGGGGGGGCGGGACCTTGCGCCCTTCGCGGACCTGACGGTCTTACGACCGCCGTATTTTGTCAGCTGATCGACGAACAGTTGCCGGTGAAAGGCAGCCCGGCCAAACGCGCCTGGAGGAACTCGCCGGTCTCGGGCTCGAAGAACGCCCCGGCTTCCTCGTGTGACGCGCCCTTGTACTCGTCGAACTGGACCGGGACGCCTTGCTCGCAATACTGGTGAGCCAAGGCCTCCACGTCGGCTGCAACCATTGCACCGTCGCCGGTGCCGTCGACGTTCCCAACGCCCATGAACAAAGGCCCTGTGGGGTGTCCCGGCGCGGTGCCCATCGTCTGGTCGTTCAACATCCGCTCGAAGACCGGCACGTTGAAGAAGTTTGAGTACTGCGGCTTCATCAATTGCTGGAGGGTGAGGCCCGGGTAGTCACCGAATACCGAGCCCATGCATACCTCGCTCTCCTGCTGTACGACCTTCTTGCCGTACGCCGAGAGGTAGTGGGAGAGGTCGATGTCGTATGCGCGGCTGAGCCCGAGAAGCATTCCGGGAATGGCCGCCGAATATTCGGGGGTGCCGTTGATGTACTTGAACATGTGGACGTAGTTGACCGGTATGCCTCCTTCAGCGACGCCCACGACGTTGAGCCCCTTTGCGTAGCTCGGGGCGAGTTCGCTCGCCCAGTTCGCAGCGACGGCGCCTCCCGAATAGCCCGAGAGTCCCACGCGGGTCGCAGGGGAAAGCTGCAAGTACGACTCGGTGGCCTTCACCGCGTCGAGCGCGCTGTAGCCCGACTCGTGGCCCGCCATCCAGTCGAGATGGGTCCCTTCGAAATCGGGCACGGTAACGGTGAAGTCGTTGGTCAGGTACCAGTTGATAAGGAGCTCCTCTTCCTCGGTCTCCCCCTCGTTCGCTGAGCCTGGATTGCCGGCCGCCAACGTGTAGCTCGGATCGCACTTGGCGCCGAGCCCGTCGTAGAAGCTCAGGTACTCGACGATCCGAGCGGCTGCCGAGACGGGGGTCGGCTGGATCACGGTTGTCACGGTCACAGTCGGCTGCCCGAGTTGCCCGGTCGTCCTGTAGAGCAGCTGCTCTGCCGCGAGAGGAGTGGAGGTCGTGCCGAACGCCGCGTGAATCGACCGCGACTTGAGCACGGTGCCGGGAGCTATGTCACGCAGCGGCTTTGAACCTGAGTAGGTATAGAAGGGATCTTGCCCCGGAGGAAGGGGTCCGGACGCTCCGGCCCTCGGCGCCAGAACAAAGAGCGACGCGACCAACAAGGGCGCGAAGACAAGGGTTGGGTACCGGAGTCGGTGCCGCCTCACCGGCTTGGAGTTCATCGATTTGGTCCTTCCGCGTTCGAACCTTCTCGGCTGAACGCCCCACCCCGCGAGGCCTTGCGCAAAGATGGCGGTCGTGGCTGCTGATTGGGCCAGACCCGTCGTGCACTGGGAGATCGTCGCAAGCGATCCCGAACGCCAGGCCCGTTTCTACGGAGAGCTGTTCTACTGGGACGTCGGAGCCGGCCCGATCATGCAGGTTCCTCCGGGGCTCGGTGGCCCCGAAGCCGGTATCGGCGGACATATTCGCCAGGGCGACGGTCCCGGGGTGGCGCTCTACGTCCAGGTCCGTGACCTGCACTCGTCACTCGGACGCGCCCGTGAGCTCGGGGGCGAGACCGTCACCGAGCCGTTCGACGTTCCCGGAGGTCCGACGCTCGCCGTAATAAGGGACCCCGAGAAAAACATCGTGGTGCTCGTCCAGCAGTAGAAGTGGCCCCTGCCCCGCGCCTAGGCGAGTGGCACGTAGCGCTCGGTGACCACGGACGACCGGTCAACCATCGACATGAACCGGCGCGGCAAATCGGAGTCATCCCAGATCGCCCCGCACGCGTCGGCGTCGGACCGAGACCTCCACAGATCGATCACGATCCAGGTGCCCTCGTCACTCCTTGCCGTCGTCCTTCTGAGCAAACCGGTTTGCTGGTAGGCGAACTCTTCCTGAAGAGCCTTGTCGGCTTTCAGGAATTCGGCTTCCTCAACGTCCGGAGCCAGTCGGAACCTCATGATCTCGATCATCGGCCGCGCCCGTCGGGGTCGTTTCCGTCTCGGGCGTAAGCCGAGCCAGACCCACCAATGCGAGTTCGAGAGCCTTGGGCTCTTCCACCGGACGGACCGTCGGTCTCTGGCCGGTGTTGCGACCGTCGGCAGCCGCTGCCGCGACGACGCGGATCAACTGACGTGGGTCGACTGGCTTGCGCAGGCACTCGAAGACCATAGGCCCGAACTCACCGCGGACTTGTGCCTCGTCGAAGTGGTCGAACGCCGAGAAGATGACCACTCTCGAGCTCTGCTCGAGGCCATCCATGACAGCGGTCCCGTCCACGCGGCACAGATGCAGATCGAGCAGGAGGACATCGACCTCCTCGCTCGCCAATGTCCATGTCGCGGCTGCCCCGTCGGCTGCCTCGAGCACGCCGAATCCTGCGCCGCGCAGGATTGCAGCCGTCGACTGGCGCACAGCTTCGTCGTCGTCCACCACGAGGACCGTGGGAATGCGCATCGACCTCGGGCCGCGCCCGGGGACCGAGTCTTGTTCGCCCCCGGCCGAACCGCCGAGGCGACGGGTCTGCCTGTTGGCTTCCATGG
Organism: uncultured Acidimicrobiaceae bacterium; assembly: GCA_963737015.1. Classification (GTDB taxonomy): domain Bacteria; phylum Actinomycetota; class Acidimicrobiia; order Acidimicrobiales; family UBA8190; genus CAVTQZ01. Next base: position 1,913,636 of record CAVTQZ010000001.1, read on the forward strand.
CGCACCCTCCGCCGAGAGAGTTGGATCTCTTCGCCTTTCTCTTATCGGCAGCCGGAACTTGGGCCTGAGCAAGTCCGCGACGAATTGAGATGGCGGAGAGAACCAGCAGCGCCGTATCGGGTCCCCTCGGCGCCGGGCTGCGGCGGCGTCAGCGGGGCTCGGCTTCCCTCCACATCGGCCAGACGGGAGGACCTCCGAAAGGGAGCTGGATCTCCCCCGTCAGCTCGAACCCATGACGACGGTAGAAGGCGATGTTGGATTCCTTCGAGGACTCGAGATACGCCGGCATGAGCTCCTCGTCGCACTTCGCGAGGACGGGCTGCAACAACGCGGACCCGATCCCCTTGCCCTGAAGCGCTGTGCGGGTCCCCAGGACGCCCAGGTACCAGTGCGGTTCAGTCGGATGGAGGTTCTCCACGTGGCTCAGCGCACGAAGCGCGCGCAGCGCGTGACGGCCCAGCGCGTGCAACATAGCCGGGGTGTAACGCAAGATCGTCGTCGGAGGAATGATGGCGTTGCCCGGCGAGCCCCAGAGCGCCGCTCCGGCGATGTCCTTCGTGGTCCATACGGTGCCCAGCCGGAGGTAGTGCGAGCGGAGCAGCACCAAGAAGAGCCGCTTCAGCCGGAGCCTGCGACTCTCTTCCTCCGGCAGGATCCAGGACATGACCGGGTCGTCGTAGAAAGCGTCCGCCAAGGTCTCCGCAACGGCCCCTCGATCCGAACGAGTAGCCTTCACGATTCCGTTCTCCGAGGCGCGCTCGTATGGACCGCGGTCCGTCATCATTCGGGTGACTCCCCTGCCTCTTCCACGGTCAGTTCGGCGGCAGGATCTGCCTCGAGACGCTCGTCGGGTATCGGATCGCCGCTTTGAATCGAACGTCCGTAGCTCCCCGCTCGAACTCTCTCCTCTGCCCGGTCGAGGGCTTCGAGGCGCTCCCGGAGAGAGGCCGCAACGGCGTCGTCGGCTTCCTTCGCCGTGAGGGGTTCCGCGGGATCCGCCATGTCGCCCGGCTCGTTGGCCGCATCGCGGTCCTCCCTGCTCGCGGCGACGGTGTCCCGCAGCCGGCCCTTCACCCGTTCGCGCTCGGCGTTGATCAGCTCTTTCGCACGTCGATCGTCCACTCGACCTCCAGCGTGACCGCAGGTTCGAGTGTAGGTTTTTTTCCCGGAGGCGTCGGAGGGAGGCGGTCTCGGACGACAATTCGGTTGTGCGAGCCGCAGCAGATGCCTCACATTCGCTGCTGTCGTTCTACGACATGGCCCTTCCGACTGTCTACGGATACTTGTGCGCTCGGTGCGGAGGAAGGGCATTGGCCGAGGAGCTCACCTCGGAGACCTTCCTGGCCGCTGTCGACGCCGTGAGGAGCGACAAGGCACCGCCGCTGAGCGTCCCCTGGATCGTAGGGGTCGCGCGCCACAAGCTGATCGACCACTGGCGCCGGCAAGCTCGCGAGGAACGCCGATTGCAGAGTCTCGGCGATTCCTTCTCCTCCGCTCGGGAGGATCCGTGGGATGTCGAGATCGACGCGATCAGCGCGCGTGAAATATTGAAGTCCCTCTTCCCCCATCACAGAGCAGCGCTGACCTTGCGCTACCTCGACGATCTGCCTGTAACGGAGGTCGCCGCTCTCATGCAACGCACCGTGCACGCCACCGAAGCCCTCCTCGTTCGCGCACGGGCAGCCTTCAGGCTGGCATACGAGGAGAGGGGCGACGAAGATGGCTGACCCCTTCGAGAACCTGCGCGCGGTCATCTCTACGGATGAGCCTGATCCCGTCTTCGCAGCCGCTCTCAGGGCCCGCCTGGAGCGTGCGTTGAGTCTCCCGAAAGGAGTGACGGTGTCCAACCTCGTTCTGGGGAACGAGCCGACGGGGTCCGAGCCAGTAGCAACCGTGACCCCTTATCTCGCCATCTCCGACGCGCCATCTGCCATCGCCTGGTACGAAGAAGCGCTGGGAGCCCGCGCGCGGGGCGCGCCGTATGTCATGCCTGACGGCACGATAGGGCACGCCGAGCTCGACATCGCAGGTGGTCTCGTCATGCTCTCCGAACAGCACCCCGAGATGGGCGTCGTTGCCCCGCTACCGGGAGAGGGTGTTGCCGTGACGATCCACCTGAGCGTCCGTGACGTGGACGCGGTCATCGCCAATGCTGTTTCCTCGGGTGCAACCTTGGAGCGCGCACCGGCCGACTACGAGTACGGGCGAAACGGTGTGTTCCGCGATCCGTTCGGCCACCGTTGGTTGGTCTCCTCCGAACCCCCACCGCCGGCCCGACCTCTTCGCCACGGCGACATCGGTTACGTGTCGCTGTGGGTGCCCGACGTAGAGAAAGCCGCGTCGTTCTTCTCGGACATCCTCGACTGGTCCTACGGTCCGGGCAGTGCCCCCGAGGGGCGTCAGGTGGAAGGTCAGACCATTCATCACGGGCTCTGGAAAGTCGACAGCCCTGCGACGCTCTTCATGTGCTTCGCGGTGGACGACGTGGAGACGGCGGCGCGTCGGGTCAGAGATGCAGGAGGTACAGCGTCGGAGCCGCACGTCGAGCCCTACGGGAGCATCTCCGAGTGCACCGACGACCAAGGGGTGCGACTGGCGATCTTCGAGCCGCCGGGCGGAATCACCTCCGCCGGCCCTGGGACCACAGCCCACCCCACTTCGCCACGCCACGGCGACCTCGCGTACGTGACGATGGAGGTGGTCGACTCACGAAGAGCACGCGCCTTCTACGGTTCCGTGCTCGGTTGGAGGTTCGCCCCCGGAAGAGTGGAAGACGGTTGGCAAGTTCCGGATGTATCGCCGATGGTAGGGATGTCCGGAGGGCACGACGTGGCCACGAACGTACCGATGTACCAGGTCGACGACATCGCCTCGGCCGTGGACAGAGTTCGCCGGCGCGGCGGAATCGCCACGGTTCCCGAGACACAGCCGTACGGCATCACCTCGAGCTGCGCCGACGACCAGGGGACACGCTTCTATCTCGGTCAGCTCTGAAACCATCGGTTCCGGTCAGTCGCCCCCCAGGTGCCAGCCTCCGCAGAACTCGCACTCATAGGGCAACGCGTCCGACCCGTGCTCCAGCCGGTGCCCGAGCGCGGCCCGGTTCGCTTCGTCGCTGCTTCGGTACCGGACCTTCGGCCCTCCGTCGGCGCGCCAGTGCGAGAGCCGGACTCGGCGGCCACTGACCCGCCTCGGCGGTGGCCGGCGAGGACTCACGGCTCTTCCCGAGAAGACTGCGAACCGTCAACTGCGCTCACGAGAGCTTGCATCAGCTCGGGTGAAGCCGCTGCCGCGACGGCTCGCCTTGCGCCCGGCTCGCGCACTACGAGACCCTGACCCCCCACGTCTCGCACCTGTGCGCCGGCTTCCATACAGACGAGCGCGGCCCCGAGATAGTCCCAGGGTGCCAAGTGGGACCCGCCGCCGGTAACGAACCCGTCCATCGTCCCGTCTGCGACTGCACAGAGGTCTAGAGCCGCCGCTCCGAAAGCACGGAATTGCGCCCAGCCGAGATGGCGCCCCGGGAATCCCGAAAGCCGCGACGACGGCATGTCGAAGTTCTGTGCACGAGGAGCGTTTGATCCTTTGGCCGTCCTTGTAGGCGCCCTCACCCCGCAGCGCGTGGTATCGCTCTTTCGTCGCGAGATTCGCAACGACCGACACGAGCAGATCGAGACCTTCGACGATGCAGATGCTCGTCGCATACCAGGGCAAGCCTCGTGATGCATTTGTCGATCCGTCCACCGGGTCGAGAACCGCGACGAGACGCTCTCCGGGTCGGTGCAGGCCGCTCTCCTCGGAGAGGACCCCGATCCCAGATTCGTCCAGCACCGCCAAGGCGGCTCTGTCGGCGACGATGTCCAAGGCGTATTGACCCGGGCGTCCCCCGAGCGCGGCGGGATCTTCGATCCCAGCGAGTGATGCTTCGACCGCGTCCACCACCGCGTGACAGATGCCCAACAGCTCGGCCGCCTCCATCGACGACGACGTTATAGGTCTCGTCGCTCCAGGCCGTTCGTCGCAGCCGAACCGATAGGCTGTCGATTCGCATGGCAGTCATAGACGTGGCTGGATACGTCGCCGATCTGAAGGATCATTCAGTCGATCACGGGTTCCACGTCCACGACGAGCGGCACTTCGTCGAGACGTACTCGCTTCGCCAGACCTGGGAAGTCGATCTCCACCCCGAGGAAGGTTGCGGAGGACCGCTCGACCTCCACTTGGCCCTGGAGGTCGACCCCCGCACCTTGCTCTCGTTCGAGGACGCTGTCATCGATCTTCCCGAGGACGCCGAGCCACCGGACGAGTACCACTTCCCGCTCACCTTCACGTGGGGCCTGCCCCCGCTGCCCAATGGGCCCGACCTGCTGCGCCTGGCGATCGACCTGGCCGGCGTCGGAGGGATCGACCTTCCGCTCGAGGTGTCGGCCATCGATTCCTTTGCCTCGGCAACCGACGCACCTGAGCGCCGTCTATCGATCGTCGCCCGCTATCCGGTCTCACTGGCGCGCGTTCTCGGGGGCGAGGAGCTTCTGTGTGAGGTCTTCGACCGATGTCTCGCCGTCAGCCGCCACCTTCTCGAAGCAGCTCCGGGGTGGCTCGGAGATTGACGTTCGGCGCCCGAGCAGCGGCCCTGTTCTCGGCGGCCGCCCTTCTCGGCGCGGTCCCGGGGTGCGCCAACCACAACAGTGTCGCCCTGGCGCGAGAGGCGTGCCGGCACGTCGAGAGGTCGCTCGCGATCTACCGAAGCGCACAGTCGGCTCCGAGCCCGGCCGAATCGGCTCGCCAGTCCGCGAAAGCGCTTCAGGAGCTACGCATCGCACTACCGATCGCCGCCTCTGCCGCAGGTCAGGCCGAACAGTGGCAGGGACTGATGGCGACTCTCGCAGAGAGCACGCGCGTCCCCGAATCAGAGTTGGTGAGCGCGCTCCAGGCTCAATGCGCTACCGCGTCCGGATCCTGAATCAGATGCTCGGCGTGAACCCCGCGGGGAGATTTATCGACTTCTTCTCGAGGAACAGCTCGAGGCCGTCGGGACCGAACTCACGACCGATACCCGACTCTTTGAAGCCGCCGAACGGAGTTGAGAAGTCGACCGGGATGGGGCTGTTGAGCATGTAGGTCCCAGTGCGCACGGCGCGCGCGACGGCGAGTCCGCGCTCAGGGTCGTTGGTCCAGACCGATCCGCACAAGCCGTAGTTCGAGTCGTTTGCGATGGCGGCTGCCTCTTCGTCGTCGCCGTCGTAGGGGATGACGGCGAGCACAGGGCCGAAGATCTCCTCCTGAGCGATCCGCATCGAATTCTCGACATCGACGAACACGGTCGGTTCCACGAACCATCCTTTGTCGAGATCCGCCGGGCGCCCTCCACCGGTAGCGACCTTCGCTCCCTCCTCCTGACCGATCTTTATGTAGCCCTCGACGCGATCGCGCTGGCGCTGTGCCACGAGAGGTCCCACCGCGACCTCCGGGTCAAGCGGGTCGCCGACCTTCATCTGGGAGACCTGCTCGACCAACGCGTCGACGACCTCCTGGTAACGGTCGCGTGGGGCGAGGATCCTGGTCTGGGCGATGCAGGCTTCGCCGTTGTTCATGATCGCGTTCGGGAGGAGCATGGGCAGTGCCTGTGAAAGGTCCACGTCGTCGAGCAGGACCGCGGCAGACTTCCCACCGAGCTCGAGGCTGAAGCGCTTCAGTTGCTCCCCGCAGATGGCGCCGATCTTCTTCCCCGCGGCGGTCGATCCGGTGAAAGAGACCTTGTCGACGCCGGCGTGCCGCACCAGATGCTCTCCTACCTCCCGTCCCGCCGGCACCACGCTGAGAACCCCTTTCGGAAGGCCTGCCTCCTCGAAGAGCTCGGCGAGTCTGAAGGCATCGAGCGGTGTCTCGGGTGCCGGCTTGAACACCACTGTGCATCCGGCGACGAGAGCTGGTCCGAGCTTCGCAGCCGCAATGAACAGCGGGACGTTCCAAGGACTTATCGCGGCGACGACACCGACGGGCTCCTTCGAGACCAGTACCTGGCCCATGAGCCCGTCGCGCAGCTCGTCGAAGGCGAAACTCGATGCGAGACCGGTGTAGTAATCGAAGATCATCGTCGGAGCGAGCACCTGCGCCATGGTCCCCCACGAGATCGGCGATCCCATCTCCGTCGAGACGAGCTCCGCAACACTCTGCATGTCCGCCTTTAGGGCGTCGGAGACTTTCGTGAGGACGGTGGCCCTCTCCACCGGAGTCATCTTCGGCCACGGGCCATGATCGAACGCGTCACGTGCCACGGCCACTGCACGATCCATGTCCGCCTCGGTGGCGTCGGGGACGCTGCCGACGACCTCCTCAGTCGTGGGGTTGATCACTTCGATCTTCCCTGTTCCAGCTGGCGACACCCACTCGCCGCCGATGAAGAGCCGGTCGTAAGCCTTCACGTCCCCTCCTGAAAAAGTAGAACTCGTTCTCTTTTAACTCATGCTACCCGCACCCCTGCGACGTCCGACACCCGGCCGGCCGCATCAGGCCCTGGGGGTAGCGATGTCGAGCTTCGAGTCGACCGAAGAGAAGAAGAAGGCAACCGTGTAGTCGACCCCGGCTCGCTTGGCGCTCACACGCTCGGAACCGACGAACTCCCCGTTCACGGTCGCCGAGAAGGTCACCGAGGTGAGCCGGGATGCCGCCTGCGCCCCGAAGAGGCTCTGCAGAAGGGAGCTCTCGTTTCCGGGGATCAGGAAGTAGTTGGAGCCGCGGTGTACGACAGATGTCGCGCCTGCGAAGGACTGGAGCGGCACGAGCAGCTCACGCACGAAGGCGGCGCCGGTCGTGATGCCCGTCCGTGGCACCGAGGGCAACTGGGTCCACTGGCGATGGTCGAAGCGCTCGAACCGGCTGTCTCCGACGACCAGCAACGTCACGTTTTGCCCGTTCGGCTCGGTGATCTCGTCGATGATCCGATCCGGTGCTTCGTAACGTATCCGCACGACGTTCGACTCGGACTTCTTGCCCCCGAGCGCGGCGATAGGAGTGGACGAGCTGATCGTGTTCACGTCCGTGAGCACGAAGCTCGAAGCGGCGATCGTGTTGTGCGCCGCAGATTGAAGCTGCTGCTTCGCCACCGGAGGGGCGGTCTCGAGCGACAGGACGATCGCCCCCGCTGACAAGAGGGTGAGCAATCCCACAGTGAAGTGAGAAGAGAGACCCGTCGGAGAGTGCATCGCAGGAGTATTGCTCAGCTCGACCCCGGCTCCTGTGGGACGCCGCGCTCCTTCAAACGCTGTGCGAGCCAAGCGATGCTGTTCGGCTCGTTCATGGCCGACTCCCACCCGTTCAGGATCTCTTCCATCCGCTCACGCTCTGGGATCCAGCCGACGACCGACACCGTGACCGATTCTGTCGGGACCGGCGAGCTGTAGACATCCCCGAAAGGGTCTTCCGACATCCGGCCGCCGGGTTCTCGCATCACGTACAGCTCGCCTGTATCGGCGATCCACGAGACCTCGTAGCGAGCCCCCTCGACGTCTCGCCACTCGGTGCCGATCTCGATCTCCTCGGATCGCCGGCGCCGTTCGTCGGCGTCGTAGAACTCCTCGATGTTGAGCGGCATCAGAACTTATTACCAGCTCCTGGACGTCTTGAGCAGATGCGTCTCTGCGACCCCGGCCGGTCGTCGCAGACGGATCTCATAGCGAACCCACAGTCGGCCCGAAGAACCTTCCAAGCCCGTCCCGGTCTACTTACTTCGTGATCCCCACCCCGCCTACCTCCAAGGAGAGGGATGTGAGTCAAATCGACGCTCTCGAAGCCGAAGCCGCCGCCCAAAGCCACGACGAACCCGCGCCCGACGGGCCTCATCCAGCCGGCCCATGGTCAGCTCCTTCGGGGGTCGGAGGTGGAGGGTGGGGCAACTGGGGTCCCCCGCCTACCTGGGCCCCTCCGCCCTCGGGTCCAAAAAGGTCGAAGCGGACAAGGACCTTGTTGGCAGGGCTCGGCGCCACCGCGCTGGTGGCCGCCAGCGCGAGCGTGGGACTGGTCGTCGGGCGCCACCAGAATCCTTCGACGGCCGCGTCGATATCGCCGACGTCGCCAAATTCGAGCGGGTCCACGGGATCCGCCGGATCCTCGGGAACGAGCGGCGCGGGTTCGGGATCCGCCTCGGCCAACTCCCCGAACGCATCGGACATCGCGGCCAAGGTGGACCCCGGGCTCGTCGACGTCTACACGCAGCTCGCATATCAAGGTGAAGCGGCAGCCGGGACCGGAATGGTGCTCACCTCAACGGGCGAAGTGCTCACCAACAACCATGTGGTGGAGGGCGCGACGAGTATCTCCGTCACAGACATCGGGAACGGCCGGACCTACAAGGCAACCGTCGTCGGAACCGACGCTGCTGACGACGTTGCAGTTCTGAAACTGACCGGTGCCTCCGGACTCACCACGGTGACAATCGGCGACTCCTCCGCGGTGTCGGTCGGTGATGCAGTGGTGTCGATCGGCAACGCGGGCGGTGTAGGCGGCACGCCGAGCGTCTCGATTGGCAACGTCACCGCGCTCAACCAGTCGATTACGGCAAGCGACGGCGGCTCTGCCTCCTCCGAACAATTGACAGGGCTCATTGAGACCAGCGCCACCTTGCAGGCGGGCGACTCCGGTGGGCCACTGGTGGATTCCTCCGGGCGCGTCGTCGGGATGGACACCGCCGCCTCGAGCACCTCCGGCGGTTTCCAGATCCAGTCCGGGTCCGACCAGAACTACGCGATCCCTGTCAACAGCGCATTGGCGATCGCGAAACAGATCGAGCAAGGGCGCGCGTCGTCAACAGTCCACATAGGTGAAGCGGCATTCCTCGGGGTCGAGGTCGAGTCGGCGGACAACGCCGGCGCCTCAGATTCCGGAGCGGTGATCGCGAACGTGGTGCAGGGTTCGCCTGCCGAACAGGCGGGGCTTGCTCAGGGGGACGTCATCGATTCGCTCGGGGGAACGGCCATCGACTCCCCGCAGACACTCTCAAGCGTGATGAGCTCTCATCACCCGGGCGACAAGGTGCAGATCGGATGGACCGACACCTCCGGTCAGCAGCACTACGCCACGTTGACCCTGGGCACGGGACCGGCCGCCTGATCGATGGGAGTGGGGCAGGGTCCGGCAGTCGACGGGCCTTTGGCAGCTCACGGCGACGTTATGTGACGTTGAGTATGGTCCGCCTGATGGCTGTCGCGACCCGGATCAACAATGTGTCCGACGCCCGGCGCCTTGCGCGGCGCGCGTTGCCTCGCGCCGTCTTCGACTACATCGACGGCGGCGCCGAGGGCGAAGTGACCATGGAGGAGAACGAGCGGGCATTTCGCGAGGTCACGTTCCGGCCCCGTATGGGGACGGCGGTGAAGGTGGAACCTCCGGCCCTCACCACGACCGTCCTCGGGACGCCGGTCTCGATGCCCCTGCTCCTCGCGCCCTGCGGGCTCGTCAAGCTCATGCACCCGGACGGCGCGCTCGGGGCTGCGCGCTCGGCAAGGCGGGCGGGGACGATATCGGTGCTCAGCACCGTCTCGGGTACTCCACCTGAGGGGCTTGCAGGTGAGCCTGGGTCGAGATGGTTCCAGCTTTATGCCGCAGATCGCGAGATCGCGGGGAGTCTCATGCGTCGTGCAGCGGACAGCGGTTTCGAGGGACTCGTCGTCACCATCGACACGCCGGCTCTCGGGAAGCGGGAAAGAGATGCGAGACACGGGATATCGGGATCGTTCGAATTGAACCTGCGCTCGGCGACGCGGCTGGCGCCGCAAATACTCGTTCGCCCGGGTTGGTCCCTTCGGATGCTGCGCAGCAGCATGAAGACGCTGAAGAGGACTCCCCTACCCGGGGGCGCACCGGAGGGGGCTGTGTCCTCCGCCGGCGCAGTGGCCATGCTGGCTTCCCCGTTCACATGGGACGACGTCGCCTGGATCCGCGAGCGCTGGAACGGGCCGCTCGTCGTGAAGGGCGTGCTCTCGGGAGAGGACGCTTCGCGCTCCGCCGACGCCGGCGCCGATGCGGTGGTCGTCTCCAACCACGGAGGTCGTCAGCTCGAGGGCGCCCCGGCCACGATGAGGGTCCTGCCCGAGATCGCCGAGGCCGTGCGCGGGCGCGTCGAGGTCCTCCTCGACGGGGGCGTACGGCGCGGGGGCGACGTGGTGAAAGCGATCTGCAGCGGAGCACGAGCAGTGCTCATCGGCCGGCCGTACCTGTACACGTTGGCGGCAGGCGGAGAAGCCGGCGTCGACCGGATCCTCGAGATCTTCAGGGGGGACATGGCCCGGACGCTCTCTCTGATGGGGTGCCATGCTGTTTCGGAGCTCGATCCGAGCTGGCTCCAGCAATCCAAATAGGACCACGTAGGAGGAACCATGGCACTTCCGACCCCGACCGGAACGAGCACCTGCCTGGTCACCGGGGCGTCGTCGGGCATCGGCGCCGACCTCGCACGCGAACTCGCCAAGAGAGGGCACGGGGTGACGCTCGTGGCGCGCCGTGAGGACGCCCTGAAGCGCCTTGCCGATGAGCTCTCCACCGATCACCACATCCGGTCCGAGGTGATCCGCGCGGATGTCACGGACCCCGAGGCACGGAGGGATCTCAAGTCGACCATCTCAGAGCGAGGTCTTCAGGTGGAGGTGCTCGTCAACAATGCGGGTTTCAGCACGACCGGCCCCGTCCAGCGCGCCGACCGCCAGCGGGAGATGTCGATGATCCGCACCAATGTGGAGGCTGTCGTCGATCTGTGCACCATCTTCCTCCCCGAGATGGTGCAGCGCGGACGCGGCGCCGTGCTCAACGTGGCTTCGACGGCAGCCTTTCAGCCGCTTCCCGGACAGGCCGGGTACGGCGCGACCAAGGCTTTCGTCCTCTCCTACAGCCGGGCGCTTCGCGGTGAGCTGCGTGGGACGGGGGTCAGCGTCACGGCGCTCTGCCCGGGCCCGGTCCATACCGAATTCGAAGAGGCTGCGGGTTTCAGCCCGGACGAGGTCGAGGGCAGTGTGCCGAGCATCATGTGGCTGTCCCCCGACGCCGTCGCCCGATCGGCCGTCGAGGGGCTCGAGCGCGGCCGCTCCGTCGTGATCCCGGGCCTGCCGAACCGCTTGGCGGCTTTCGTGGCACACCTCACGCCGAGGGACATCCTCGTTCCGATCGTCGCCAGGCAGCATCCGGCGCTCAAGAGATAGGACACTTCACTTTCGCGGCATCATTGCCCGGTGGCGGACCGGACAGGGGCGGCGCAGGATCCGGCGATGGAGCCGACGGAGCGCTCCACCCTGCGACGCAAGCGCGAGCGCGGCTCCCATAGTCTCGCTTTGATCCGCTCGATTCTCGACGAGGGCCTCGTGTGCCACGTCGGATTCGAGTCCGACGGCTCGGTTTTCGTGGTCCCCACGACATACGCCCGCGTCGATGACGTCCTGTACTTCCACGGAGCTGCCGCCAACCGGATGCTCGACCGACTCGGTGCGGGTACCGATGTCTGCATGACCGTCACACTGCTCGACGGGCTCGTCTTCGCACGATCGGCTTTTCATCACTCGATGAACTACAGGTCGGTGATGATCTTCGGATCGGCAGAACCGGTCACCGATCCGGAAGAGAAACGAAATGCACTGCTCGCGATCGTCGACCATATTGCCCGGGGTCGCAGCGGTGACGCGCGCCCACCGAGCCCGAACGAACTTCGCTCCACTTCCGTTGTTCGCCTGGTCATCACCGATGCTTCGGCGAAGGTCAGGGCGGGGCCGCCCCTCGACGAGCCAGAGGACATGGATCTTCCGATATGGGCGGGTGAGCTGCCGCTGGAGACCCAGCCGGCCGAACCCGTTCCCGATCCGCTTCTTCGCCCTGCGATCGCCGTGCCGGATTACGTGTTCGGCTACGCGCTCAGACGGCGAGGCGACCCCGGGCCTTGATCTCCGCCGACGACTATTTGTACTTCGCGAACAGCGCCCTGGACGCGATGACCGACATCGTGGCGCAGCTCGGTGACGATCTGGCGAATCGCAGGCCGGACATTCCTGGCGCTAATTCGCCTTATGCGATCCTCACCCACTGCCTCGGCGTGATGGAGTACTGGGCGGGAGGCTTGGTGGCGGGGCGGCGGATCGATCGGGATCGAGACGCCGAGTTTCGGGCTTCTGGACGCGTGCAGGACCTGCTCGAACGGGCGGCGGCGGCACGTGACCAATTCGCAAGAGACGTCGCCACGGTCAGCGACGGCGAAGATCCACTTCGCGGTGAGCTTCCTCCGGGTTCGGCCTCGAAAGATGATCAGCCCATCACCAAGAACCAGGGTGTCGCGCTTGTTCACGTCTACGAGGAACTCGCACAGCACAGGGGTCAAATGGAGATCAGCCGCGACCTGATCCTCACGACTCCGGAAGACGGATCGGCCTGAACAGGCTTCACGGCCCGAGTGGGGCAAGGCCCCAGTGGAGTACACCACAATGGACCACGTGGGAAGCCCTTTCGCAGAAGAGACCGCTGTCGAGCGTGTGGGACCGGGCCGCTACGACGCGACGATCGCTGACGTATGGAATCTCCGGCCGCTGCCGCAGGGCGGCGTGGTCACCGCGATCGCGCTACGCGCCATGAAGGAGGAGCTCGCGGATCCATCTCAGCGGATCAGGACGCTGCACACCGCGTTCGTCGCGCAGGTGAAGGACGGCCCCGTGGCGATCGACGTCGAAGAGTTGCGCAGAGGACGGTCGATGTCCCATCTGCGTGCGGAGGTGGCGAACGTCGGGAACGCGCGAGGACACGTGACGACAGCAGTGTTCGGCGCCCCCCGTGAAGGGTTCTCGTTTCCGGACCTGGAACGTCCTCCGAATGTCGCGCCGCCGGCGCAGTGCCCGTCTTTCAGGGATCCGCCTCCCCCCGAGGTCCCGCAGATGGAGCCGATGCCGTTCTGGGCGTCACGGGTGGAGGGGCGTGCGGCTATCGGTCACGCTCCGTGGGAGGACTACGTGCCCGAGCGGGCCGAACGGGCGATGTGGTACCGCTTCGACGATCCTCCCTACATCGATGACGGCTCGCTCGATCCACTCGCGCTCGTGGTGCTCGTGGACACGATGCCTGGAGCGATCAGTGAGATCGTCGGACCGCGTAACCGCGAGTGGTTCGCACCGAGCGTGGACCTCACGGTCCACATACTCGACAGGTGCCTTTCATCCTGGGTCCTCGCATACAACCGGGCCCGGCACGCGGGCGACGGTTACGCGTCCGCCGAGATGTCGCTGTGGGACTGCGGCCCCGAAGGCACGGTCGCCCCGCGACTCGTGGCCTACGGCACACAATTGTTCCTGTTCTCGTTCGTCAAATGAGTATTTGGGTGAAAATGAGGTCATGACAGGAATCCAGGACGCTTCAGAGGACGTCAAGGGGTGGTTGAAGGACCACTGGGATCCCGATCTGTCGGTGGGCCAGTGGTGGGAAATGCTCGGCACGTCAGGGTGGGCCGCCCCGTCGCTTCCCCCCGAATCCTTCGGCAAGGGTCTTTCACGCGCAGAGAGCGTGCGCGTTCAGCACGCCATGACGGAATTCGGCGCTCTCGGAGCCCCCGGAGGTCTGGGGCTCCTGCTCGCCGCACCCACGATCGCGGTCCACGGCGACGAGTCCCAGCGCGAGCGCTACATCTACGAGATCGTCACGGGGAGAAAAGCGTGGTGTCAGCTGTTCAGCGAACCTGCAGCGGGTTCCGATCTCGCGGGATTGCAGACGCGAGCGGTTCGTGACGGCGACGAGTGGGTCATAAACGGCCAGAAGGTCTGGACCTCAGGTGGCCAGGTGGCGGATCTCGGGATGCTCCTCGCGCGTACGGACCCCGACGTTCCGAAACACCAGGGGATCTCCTACTTCGCAATAGACATGCATCAGCCGGGGATCGAGGTTCGGCCCCTCAAAGAGATGACCGGTCGGGCACTTTTCAACGAGGTCTTCTTGACTGACGCCCGCGTAGGTCAAGAGGCGTTGATAGGCGGCCTGAACAACGGGTGGGCCGTCGCCAACAGCACGCTCGGATTCGAGAGAGCAGGCCTAGGTGCGGGTGGAGGATCGGCCGCGGGCGGTGCCGCGACCCCCGGAACGGTGGTGGGCGATCTCGAGCGCAGGGCGGGCGACGTCGTCTCGCGTCCGCGCGAGCGCGGCGTCGGAACACCCGGCGGGAGCCAGAGCGAGACGTGGAAGCTGCTCGTGCGGCTTGCGCAGGACAGCGGATCGATAGACGACCCTTCGGTGCGCCAGGGTCTCGTACAGCTCCATGCCTTGAACGAGGTCTCGAGGTTCATGAGCCTGCGCCAGCGCGCGCTACGTGCCTCGGGCGGCGATATACCCGGACTGGGCAACATCGCGAAGCTCTCCATGAGCCACATCCTCAGGCTCTCACGCGATCTCGGCCTGAGGATCGTCGGTCCCTACGGGACCCTGCATTCCTATACGGGCCCGGACCGCGTCGTCCTCGATGACGCAACGGGAAGGCCCGAGGTGAGATTCGTCACCGAACTCGCCCTCTTCGCCCAGGGCCCCTCCATCTACGGCGGGACCGACGAGATCCAGCACAACATCCTCGGCGAACGTGTCCTGGGGCTGCCGCGCGAGCCCAGTCAGGACCGGACGACCCCGTTCCGCGATCTTCCGAAGAACGGCTGAGCCTGACCGACCCGCGAGCCCCCACAGTTCGATGCAGGTGAGCGCGAGGGTGCTCTCGGCCCAGTCGTTCAGTCCGACAAGCGCTTCGCCAGGTATGAAAGAGCCATCGGGTACCGGTAATCGATGGCTCCATGCGTGCCGTCGAACAATTCGAACTCGACGTCCGTCACGCCTATATCCGCCAGCTGGGCCCTGAAGGCCTGCGCGCCGAGGTCCAGGTACCACTCGTCGCGGGTGCCGGCGTCGATCCAAATCGCGTGAAGACCGCGAAGGGCTTCGGCGTGCCGGGGCACCATGCGTACCGGGTCCCAGGCCAGCCATCTCTCCCACATCTCTGGAATCAGCTGTCCGGTCCCCGGCTCGAAGGGGAGGCGTACTGTGCCGTCGTCTTCGGCGGAGAAGCACGCCGAAACGCCGAGGATCATGAGCAACGTGTCGTCGCCCTTCTTCGTGAAGGCGACCCGCGACTTGAAGTCCCTCCACCACTTCCAGATGTCACCGTCGTAGTCGCGGAGATAACGCGTGCAGTCGGCGAACTCCTTTAGATAACAGAGCTCATACAGCGAGTCCCCCGCGTGGGTGGCGAGGCCCCCGAAGAGGTCCGGACGCAGCATCGGAGTGATCATCGCCCCGAAGCCTCCACTCGACTTGCCTTGAAGTGCGCGGGCTCGCGCCTCGGGGATGGTCCGGTAGCGTGCGTCGACGAACGGCACGACTTCTTCGCATATGTACGTGTGGTAACGCCCGGTACCGGGCGAATCGACGAATTGCGACCCGCCGTACCCGGTCCAGGCATCCACGTACACTACGATCGTTGCCGGCGCTTTGCCCTGCGCGAACAAAAGGTCCGCTGTCTCCAAGTAAGGCTGGCGAAAGGCGGAGCGGTTACGCCACATGGTGAGCATGCCGGTGTATCCCTGGAGGACGTAGACGGTCGGGAACCGCTTTGATGAGCCGTCTTCGTATCCGGGAGGCAAGTAGACCCATAGGGGACGCTCGTGAGGATCACCGAGCGGATTGCCGCGAAGAACCGAGGAATCCATCACGTGCTCGTCCAAGCGGCCTGCGAGTGAGGTTGACCAGGGCAGCATCGCCGAATCCTTACACGGCGCGAGCAGGGACAGACTAGGGAGGCGGCGCGGTGGTTGTCGTCGTGGTCGTGGTTGTGGTCGACGTAGTGGTGGTCGTGGTACTGGTCGAGGTTGTCGACGTCGTGGTCGACGAGGACGTCGGTGACGTGGTCGATGTGGTGCTCGTACTCGATGTGCTCGTAGGTGACGTGTGCGCGGCCGGGTTCACCGCGGTCGTCGAGGTCGAGCTCGACGGCGCTTGCGACGGGCGGGGCCGGCCGTTCTGCTTCGCCGGCGACAACACCCCGCCCCATGGGCCCTTGT
This sequence comes from uncultured Acidimicrobiaceae bacterium, assembly GCA_963737015.1. Taxonomy (GTDB): domain Bacteria; phylum Actinomycetota; class Acidimicrobiia; order Acidimicrobiales; family UBA8190; genus CAVTQZ01. The sequence goes on from CAVTQZ010000001.1 coordinate 1,929,685, forward strand.
CCGAAGGCGCCCGCTGCGGGACCGAGAACGGGTTCTTCGGATGCCCGGCGTGGCTCGCCCCTAGAACCATGACCGCCACGAAGACGGCTCCCGCGATCCCGAGCGCCACACTGCTCACTGCGACAGCGGGCCGAAGTACCAGCACGAGCCGTTCCCGCAGTTCCTCGGTGCGGCGTCTTTGCTCGAGCTCGGGCGACAGGTGAGCCCGCATGCTGAGCCACGACATGTACGGAGACGTCAAGTACACGGAACCCTGCCACACGAGCAGAGCGACGAGCAGTGGAGTCGGGTGGGCGGCGACCGAAAGTGCAATGGCGGTGGACCAGAGCAATGCGGCGAGGACGGTCTCGGTTCCCGCAGCGCTGATTGCAGCTCCGATCCGGTGACGGCCCCCGCTCTTCGGGGTGCGCATGAACACGCCCTCTGAACGTGTGAGTCCCTGGAGGCAAGCTCGCGCCACAGTGAGCGAGAGGGAGAGCCAGTTCGAGAAGGCTAGAAGCGCACGCGAGAAGCCGACGCCGGTTCGTCTGCGCAGTGCCCACACCGCTCGCAGCAGCCCCGAAGCGAGCAGGGCCCCGGGCAGCAGGATCGTCGGGCCAATGAGCGGCCGAATGGCCACGGACGTCCCGGCGAGGAGCAGACCCGCCACCACCAGGAGAACCAGGCTGAACCCCAGAAGGACCAAGTCGTTCATCCACTGAAGACCGCCGAACAGATAGTCCAGGCGCTGCCCCACGCTCAGACGGTTTTCCGGCGACCGGTCCCAAGGCATGAGTTTGCGCCAGTGACGTCGCAAGATCTGCATCCCCCCGAAGCACCAACGGAAGCGCTGACTCTTGAGGGACGAGAACGTGAGCGGCATGATCCCCTTGCCGAAACTACGTGCGATGAACATGCCCGAATAACCCGCCATTAGGAGGCGCAACGACGTTTCCGCATCCTCGGTGATGCACCATTCGTCCCAACCACCGATCGATTCGAGGAGCGACCTTCTGAGAAGACCCATGGTGCCGGCGAAGATGATGGAGTTGCGCTCGTTGCGCGACGGCATCGCGGTCGCGAAGAAGTAACGGTAGGCGTCGTAACAAGCCGTGAAGTAGGCACTTCCCTCATAGTCCCGGTAATCCTGAGGGGTTTGGACGAAGGCAACGTTCGGATCGGCGAAAAATCCGACCGTTTCCTTCAGGTAGTCGGGCTCCACCAGGTAATCGGCATCGATCACACCGACGATCTCCGCTCCCGTATGAGTGTGGTCGGCGAGGGCCAGGTTCAATGCACCCGACTTGAACCCTGGCCAATCCTCGACGTGGACGAATCGCACGCGCGGTCGGTCACGGCAATATTCGCGTACAGGTGTCCACACGTCGGGGTCGCGCGTGTTGTTATCGACGACTACCACCTCGAAGTCGGGATAGTCGATCTGCTCGGCAGACCGGATCGTCTCGATGAGCATCTCGGGCGGCTCGTTGTAGGCCGCGATGTGCAAGGAGACCTTTGGGTGGTACTGACGATCCGCCTCAGGAAAGTCGCGGGTGTGGAACACCCTGCAGATCACGTCACAGGTCTCGAACGCAAAGGAGGCCGCCAGCACGAGCGCAGCGAGCTCCAGGAGGAAAAGGGCAGCCGAGGCTACCGATCCGATGATGCTGAGACCGCCGGCAACCGTGATATCAGCCGCAAAAGCGAGATACGCGAGAGCGGCCGCCACGAAGCTGCCGAAGAAGAGCTGACCCAAGGGGTTCCAAGCCCGACCGACGACGACTACGCCCGTTCCAATTGCGGCGAGGAGTATCTCCGCTGCCTCCACCGGCCTGGATGGAAGCGACCATATGTAAGAGGCCAGTTGCCCCGAGGCGAAGGCCACAAGGACCACGAGGAGGGCGCCGGCCGAGCGACTCGCGAATCTGACCCGCGCGCCGCCGAGTACCAGGAGAACGGACGCGAAGCCCAGCTGTACGGAGCAGACCAAGAAGAACCCGAAAAGCAATACGACCTCCGGGACGCGTCAGACCTCTACCGGCTTGGGTGGAATCCCTCAGGGGTCACGAAGGACGCCGATAACCCATTCCCCGGATGTCGCCCGGATAAGCGTCAGGTCAGTTTGCGCACAGCTCCGTACCCGAGTTGGAGAAAGTCGCTGACCTGCGCCGCCGCGAGGACCCCGACCGCTGATTCGGTGAACCTCGGAGCTGCAATGCGACCCGCCACGAGACCCGTGGCCACCCATTGCGCAATGCAGAACGGGCAGCTCATCAGCTCGCCGACTGCATGACGCAACCCGGTACCCACGGCCTCTTCGTTGACTTCCCCTTCGCCGGCAGGCTCCACGAATCGCGTGAAGGGGCTACGGATCACCGACGACACGGAATCCTTCGTGACGAGACGGCTCAGATGCTGGGTGGCCAGACCCAGAAGTACCAGTTGTCTGAGGTCGACAGGCTCGACCTGTCCACGACGCCGACGGAGCACGAGGACCAGTCCTCCGACGAGGCCGGTGTAGATCGACAGGATCGCGGCATAGCCGCCGAGAGGGCGCGGATCCCGGTGCGGCACCGGTTGGCCTTACCCGGTTGCCCTGGCTGCAGAACCCTTCTCTATATCGAGATACCGATAGATCCTCACCGTCGTGCCGCGCTCGGACGTGCGGATCTGCACAAGGTCACTGATCTGATTGACGATCCATAGCCCACGTCCGCCGGTATCCTCGTTCGAGGGTTGCCTTCTGCCGACCAGTGGGTCCTTGATGTGACCCGCGTCGCTGACCTCGCACACGCAAGCATGCGCCGTTTGCCAGATCCGACAGACCCCGCCGCCACCTCCGTAGCGAATGCTGTTGGTCGCAAGTTCGTTCACCGCGAGAACGACGTCGTCTACGACGGCCTCGGGGATTTTGGCCGTCCGAGCCCTGAGTTGCACCCATTCCCTGAGGCTGGCGAGAGTGCCCCGGTCGAAGGTGACTTCTGATACTCCGGGTGGCGACGGAGGAAGTGGTGACTCGGGCAACTTCGCCATCACGTTCAAACCTCGGAACCGATCGTTCTCTCTCGGGCCCGCCAAGTCGTTCACGTACGGATGACACTCATACCCTTCATCCACCACACTCGAATCGAGCGTGCCGAGGTCGTACGGACAGATGAGATGAAGACCGCGGGAGTCCGAGAACGCTACGTTCAGCAATGCCTCGTGAAGGAGCGATTCGGAAATCTCGCCCGAACTGCGCCGCGCCCATATGGGTTGGCCCACCGCTCTGATTCGTCGCTCCTTCGATTGCTCCGCACAGAACGAGGTCCAGAAAGGGATTATTTGCGCAGGGTTCCTGCCGATTTCGGACATATCCGCGAATGTGACGCTCGAAGCGTCCTCGTGGCCGAGTGCGTGGCGCAGCGCTCCGAGTCCCGGTTCCGGGACAGCCACCCCAACCGCTTCCCCGGCATCGAGACCTTCACGGACGAACGACACGAGCTTCGAGACCAGATCGTCGTGGCCGCGATAAAAGAGGGCCTCGTGGCGGAATGCCTCGTGGCCGAGCTTGCTCTCAGCTTGTAGGGCCATAACGTTTCACACGATTACCTGGCATCTATCCGTCGTACGGATCCCACCACGGAATGTTGATCAATCGTAGTTCCACCTATGTGATACCCGGGATCACCCCCTGCCAAACCGCTCGCTAGGGCCCCGGCGGGATCCGCCCGCAGCGCCATCAGCGCAATGTCATCGAGCCCGTCCACCTCGAGGTTTCCCAAGATTCGGTCGCACAGGGCTCGCGGATCGAGGGGACCTCTGATAGCTGAATCGGCCAGATGCCTCATGCTGGCGTCGCTTCCCGACGTCCGCTCGTCGATGGCCCCGTCGGTGTAGAGCAGCAACGTCTCGTCCCGGCTCAACGTGCCTTCCCATAGGGGCGCTTCGAACTTCCCCGCGCCGAGCGGGGGGCCGGGGTGGACCTCCAGGAACCTCGCGCTTTCGCCCACTACGAGCGGGGGGTAGTGCCCAGCCGAGGCCATGGCCATCCGGGCGGTGCGAGGGTCGAGCTTTCCGAAAATCGCGGTCGCGATCCGCTCGAACCCGAAGACGTCCCAGGACCCTTGGAGCGTCGAGACCAAGGCTTCGGGGGTTGCGGCGTGGCCGACGAGCGCTCTGGCGGCACTGCGCAACTGACCCATCATCGCCGCCGCGCCGATGTCGTGACCCGCTACGTCCCCGATGGTGAACCAGACTTCGTCGTCTCCGACTACGACCAGGTCGTAGAAGTCTCCGCCTATCTCCATGCCGCGCGTGGAGGGCACATAAACGGTGTGCACCTGCCAACCGGGAACTTCTGGAAGGGCCTGCGGGAGCAGACGGGCCTGGAGGTTGCGCGACGTTCGCAAGGTGACGTCGAGCATTTTGGCGTTCTCGATCACAGCCGCAACCTGCTCGGACAGGCGCTCGGCGAACGTTGCGTCATCCCGGGAAAAAGACCTGCTCGAAGAAACGAGGGTCATGGAGCCGAGTGTCTCTCCCTCGCAGACCAGCGGCACCGCGACGTACGAACGAAAACCCAGCGACTTGGTCAGGTGGAAATGTGTCTCGTCATGTGAAGTAGCACGGAGGAACTCGTCGGAAAGCTCGGCTCCCCACATGGTCTTGCCACTCCGGATCACGACGGCAGACGGATGCTCCCCATCCGGATCTGGGGTGTACTCCGTCCTCAGCCGACTCACGAGATGCTGGAGGTTCGGGTCGCGGTGCCGAGCGACCATCCGCCGGATCCTTCCGTTGTCCTCCAACAGGTCGATGAGGCAGATGTCACCGGCGACTTCGAGCGCCAGGTTCGCGAGGCGATGAAGCGCCTCCTCCAGATCCGAGGCCTCCGCCGTGACCCTCGCCGCCTTGGCGAAGAAGAAGCTCATATCGGCGAGCTGCGACTGATATGCCAGGAGCCTTGCCCTGTCGACCGCTTGCGCGGTCTGAGCCGATACGGCTGATAGAAAGCCTCGCTCCGGAGCCGAGAAATCCCCCGCCGCACCATCCGAGATCACGAGGATCCCGAGGGCCTCCCCGCCGAGGAGGACGGGGAGGAAGGCAAAGCGGCGGGTGTCGCCCGCCAAAGAAGACGGCAGCCACCTCCGCTCGAGCTCGGGCACGCCTTCGTGGACGAAAACGGGTCGGCGTTCGCGAAACGCTGTCGCCGGAGGAAGGTCGCTCGCCTCGGAGATCGCGCCCAGGGCGCTGGAACCGGGTACATCGGGGCTGCGCACCGGACGGAGGATCGCGCCGTCGCTGAGCCAGAGCCCGATCCAATCGACGGGTGTTTCGGGATCCGCGCACAAGGAGACCCACAGTTCGCTCGATGCCTGCTCGATGGTTCGCGCCACCGCCAGCGCGGCGGTGACGGTCTGCAGGCGCGTCAGCCAAGCTGCTGCACTCTCCGCGCTCCGTCTGGCCGCTCGCTCCTGTTCGAACAGGTGCACCCGTTCGATTGGTGCAGACAGCGCCGAGGCCATGACTTCCAGGAGCATTACGTCCTGCGGCGGGAACTTGTGAGTCTCGCGGCTTGCGGCATGCAGAACTCCGACGAGCCGACCGCCAGACAAGATCGGTACCGCCTCGACGGACCGCATCCCGCTTTGCTTCAAAGTGGGCGACACGAGGTCGATCGAGCCGAGGTCCCCCACCACGAGTGGACGCCGGGTCGCCATCACTTGGCCGGCCATCCCTGCACCCAGAGGGATCCGGAGGTCGAAAGTGGTCTCCTCGCTCAGACCTAACGCAGCGCGCGCCACGAGCTCGTGCTCCTCCACGTCGGAGAGGAGCAACGAAACAGCGTCCGCTCCGAGCACCTCCCGCATGCGGCTCAGGCTTTCCCTGAGCAGCAAGTCGAGGGAGACGCCCTCGCGACCGGGCGTTCCGAGCTCCTTCCACCAGCGCGCGAAGGCCTCTCCCGCCGCAAGGGCCGCCTGCCGCGCCGCTTCCAGCCTGCCCTCGTCATCCTGCGGTCGACTGGCCATCTTCATCCCTGTCGTGAGACACCGCCGCGCTCGACTGTCATGTCCTGTCAGGAGTCACCTCGGCACGACTGACGCCCCCGCAGTCCTCGTACACCGTTGTTTGTCCGCCCCTTGGTCTATCAGTGTGGGAACGTCCTTCCCGCGGAGTCGCCAGTTCCGATACGGCTCGTCGTTTAGAGCCTCCTCACCGGGGCTATCGGTAAGCCGTGAAGAAGCGGCCGAGGTATCTCGTAGCCGCGCTTGCCGAGGTTCTCGTTTGGGCCGGCGGGGCCTTCGGAATCTGGATGTTGACCCTCTCCGCCATCTCCTTGGAAGAGATCGCGGTAGCCGCGCCCGCCTCGTTTATGTGCGGGAGCGCAGCCTGTGCCACCCGCCGTGCTCTCCGAGCGGATTGGTCGCTCAACTGGCGCGCCGTGGAGCCCGCCCTCGTCTTGCCGGCTTCGATAGTCGCCGACTGTGCGCAACTTTTCACAGTCCCGTTGCGGCCCCGACACCGGGCCGGAACCTTCGAAGAGGTCGACACAGGCGCCAAGGGATCTTCTCCACGAGCTGCTGCCTTGCGGGCGCTCGCCGGGATCGTGATCTGCGCGACCCCGGGAACCGTGGTCGTCGAAGCCGACGTCAAGTCCGGCAGGCTGACCGTCCACTCCTTGGGTTTTCGAGGCCCTCACCTCGAAGAGCGGTTCGCGTCGGCAGGACCACGAAGATCCGCGAAGCAATGACCGGATATGAGCTCCTCGCAGTCGTCTTGTTGATCGGAGGGCTCGGACCGGTGGCCCTCATGGGGTCAGCCGGGCGCCCCGAGAACCGGCTCGTCGCCCTCGAGATGGGCGGGTCGATCTCTGCTCTGTTCTTCCTCGTCTTCTCCCAGGCCGTCGACCTGTCCTACGAGCTCGTCCTGTCCGTCGTCCTGGTTCCTCTTTCCCTGGCAGGCGCGCTCGTGTTCACACGCCTGCTGACCGAGAAGACCAAATGACCCACGCCGTCGCGCTCGCACTCGTGGGCCTCGGGGTCGGGGTTGCCGTCCTCTCCTCCCTGGGAGCGCTGAGCATGGGACGGGACCGCTTCGTGCGGCTCCACTTCCTCACGCCGCTCACCTCGGTGGCCGGCCCCCTCGTTGGCGCGGGGCTTTGCCTAGAGAACGGATGGGGCCTCACGACAGGCCAGATCATCCTCGTCGTGGTGATGCTTCTCTTCTCCGGGCCGGTGATCAGCTCCGCGACGGGGCGCTACATGGCGCAGCAGGCAGGCGAAGTCGACTCGGCTTCACCGGAATGACACTCATAATCGGCGCCGCACTCACCCTCGTCTTGTTCGGAGGCACGGCCACCGTCCTTACTTTCCACCCACCCAAGCAGGCGATCATGCTTTCCGTCTACGGCATCCTTCTAGGCGTCCTGTTTCTGACACTCGATGCACCCGATGTCGCCCTCAGCCAGATCGGCGTCGGGACCGCCGTCGTTCCGCTGATCGTGATGCTTACGGTCAAAAGGCTCCAGCAGCGGCCGTGACACGCAACTTTCGTCTGGCGATTTTCGGTATGGGCGCGGCCGGCATGCTGGTCATGGTCCTCCTGGCCGTCTCTCGATTGCCGGTTTTCGGTGGCAGTGATCACCCGTACCGGGACCATGCGGTGCCGGCATCGATCGCGCACGGATCCGCAAACGTCGTCTCAAGCGTCAACTTCGACCAACGTGGCCTGGACACGCTCGGCGAGGAGTCGATCCTGCTCGCGAGCGTCATCGCCGTGGCCGTGCTGCTTCGCCCCGCTTCGGACGAGGCCGAACGCAGGAAGACGAGTCATGGCCGGGTGCTGGACTCGACGATGCTCGGCGGGTTGGTGCTGCTGCCCGTCACCCTGATCATCGGCTTCGACGTGGTGTCGCACGGGCACGTCACCCCCGGAGGAGGTTTTCAGGGCGGCGTGGTTCTCGGCACCGGCGTGCACCTGGTCTACGTCGCGGGGACCTACAGGATGCTCGAGCGTGTACGCCCGGTCCGGCCGTTCGAATGGGGTGAGGCCATAGGAGCCGGCGCATTCGCCTGCCTCGGTATTTCGGGGGTGCTCGTCGGTCTTTCCTTCCTTCAGAACGTGATCCCTGGCGGATCACTCGGAACCTTGTTCTCCGCGGGAACGGTCCCGGTGCTGAACGGGGCGGTGGGCATCGAGGTGGCATCGGGCGTCGTCGTGCTCATATCCAAGTTCCTCGAACAAGCGATCACCGTCCGACCGGTCTCGACTACGGCAAGCGACCGCGCTTCCCGACATCGAGACGGTGAGAAGAAACGATGAGCTACTACGCGTACGTCGTCGCCTTCTGGCTGATGATCTTCGGCAGCTTCGGGATCGTGCGCAGCAAGAACCTGATCCACGCAGTGGTGTGCCTGGCCGTGGCGCAATCGGGGACCTACGTGCTTCTCCTCGCCATCGGGTTCCAGAAATCCGCGACACCACCTGTCTTCGGTGAGCCGGCGACCAAACCGACTCTCCACGTCGTGGATCCCCTGGTACAGGCGATGACCCTCACCGACATCGTGGTCTCCGCCACGGTCACGGCGATGCTCCTCGCCATAGCGGTGCAGATACACAAGCGGAACGGCAGTGTGGACCCCGACGACTTGAACGCCATCGAAGGATGACGTGCTGAGCTTCGACCACGGACCGGCCGTCCTGGCGCCGCTCGCGATCGCGATCCCCATCGTTGCAGCGTGCGTTCTTCTCGTCGCCGGTCGCACGGCGCCGCGTGCCGTATCGGACGTCCTCGCCATGGCGACCAGTGGAGGAGTGCTCGCGATATGTGCGGTGATCCTCTCCCAGTCGACCCACGGCAGGGTGGTCACCTGGGCTGCGAACTGGGAGCCACATCACGGCTACAGCGTGGGCATCGTCCTCGTCGCCGATCCCGTGGGCGCCGGCGTGGCGGTCGTCGCCGCCAGCCTCATGACGGTCGCGCTGCTGTACAGCTCGCGCTACTTCGAGGACATCGACGCCCATTACCAGTCGCTCATGTTGCTGTTTCTCGCCGGCATGATCGGTTTGGCGTTGACTGGTGACGTCTTCGACATGTTCGTGTTCTTCGAGCTCATGGGTGCCAGTGCATATGGGCTCACGGCCATCAAGGTCGAGGACGAGTCAGCACTACAGGGCGCCTTGAACTTCGGGATCATCAACAGTCTCGGGGCCTACCTGTCCCTCATGGGGATCGGGCTTCTATTCGCCAAGACCGGAAACGTCGGCTTGCCGCAGCTCGGAAGAGCGCTGGCGGGCCACAAGCCCGGGGCGATCGTCGCGGCTGCGTTCGTCCTCGTGCTCGTCGGCTTCCTCGTGAAGGGCGCCATGGTCCCTTTTCATTTTTGGCTGGCGGACGCGCACGCCGTCGCGCCGCCTTCGGTCTGCGTGCTCTTCTCCGGCGTGATGGTGCCTCTCGGGATCTACTCGGCTTTTCGGATCTACTGGGCGGCGTTCGCCCACGCGCTGCCGCCCGGGGAGGTACGTCGGACCTTCGTGGTCATGGGGGCGGTCACCGCCGTCCTCGGCGCGGTGATGGCGCTCGGCCAGCGGCATTTCAAGCGGCTGCTCGCCTACTCGACGATCGCGCACGTCGGGCTGTTCCTCGTCGCGCTCGGCTGTCTCACCACAGCGGGAACCGCGGGCGCCCTGCTCTACGTTGCGGGTCACGCAGGCGCCAAGAGCTCGCTCTTCTTGATCTCCGGTGTCATCCTCAACGCCTACGACAGCGTGGACGAGATAGATCTCCACGGGGCAGCGCGCAAGCGACGAGGCCTCGCCTGGTTGGCGGTGGGAGGCGGCCTTGCTATCGCAGGGCTCCCGCCTTTCGGGACCGCCCTCGGGAAGGCTGTGAGCGAGGAGGCTGGAAGTGCCGCCGGCTACTTGTGGATCCCGGCTCTCTTCGTGTTGGTCTCGGCCTTGACCGGGGGCGCGATTCTGCGGGCGACGGGCCGCATCTTCTTCGGCCTCGGTCCCAAACCGAATCCGGTGGAAAAGGGTGTACGCGCGAGCGGCAGCACCGCCCACGCAGAGACGCGCTTGAAGGGCCTGCCCATCACGATGGCTCTGCCAATAGTCCTCCTGCTCGCGGGAGCGCTCGCCGTCGGGATAGTGCCCGGGATCCACTCGGCGGCGAACAGGGCGGGCGCGATGTTCGACAGCTCCTTTGGATACGTAGCACAAGCGCTCGATCGCTCACACAGCGTCGTCTCAGTAGCGCATCCTTCGAACTGGACGGGCCTCGGCATCGGCTTGGGCTTTCTCTCAGCGCTCCTGGCCTTGGTGGTTGCCGCCGCAGGCATCTACGGATCGGCACTGGCTCGTAGAGTGCCCCGGGTGAAACTCTTGAACGCCCCCGTCACGGCCCTGCACAGGCTGCATTCGGGTCACGTGGGTGACTACGTGGCATGGCTCATGTTCGGGATAGCGATGCTCGCGGGCTTCATCGGACTGCCTCTTCGCTGACGAATGCTGAGGCGCACCGCTTCTTCCAAAGAGGGACCGAGGGGGCCTAGCCCTTCGGTACTGAGGGATTACGCGCTGATAGCCGACGGCGAGAGAGGCGCCCTCATCGACCAGAACGGTCATCTGATGTGGTTGTGCTTTCCACGCTGGCCCGACCCCGCACTGTTCGCGGGTCTGATGGGCTCGGGCGGCGTATACCAGATCGCGCCCAAAGGTCGGTCGGTGTCGGGCGGGTACTACGAGGACGGCACTCTCATTTGGAACTCCCGCTGGATCACTGACCAAGGTGCACTGGAAACCCGGGAGGCGCTCGTCTATCCCGGAGACGAGCACCGTGCGATCATCCTTCGCCGAGTCCGCGCCGTCGACGGGCCCCAAGTCGTGAAGGTCGTTCTCCAGCCGTCTTACGACTACGGACGCGCGGCGCCGGGGCGTTGGACCAAGGAGGACGGGGCATGGACCTGTAGAGCGGCAACGGTCTCTGTGCGCTTCGTCGGCGCACCCGACGCGGTGGTCACGAAGGACCCTTCCCGAAAAGAGGCGTTGAGCCTCGAGATGGTCCTCGAACATGGTCAGAATCACGACCTCGTTCTCGAATTGAGCGACGACTCGGGAAACGACTCGACACCTCCTCCAGATGCCGACCAGTGCTGGGAGCGGACGGAGCGGGCGTGGAAGGAGGCCGTGCCGCAGTGCACGAGCACTTCGGCTCCCCGCGACGCGAGGCTCGCCTTCGCGGTCCTCCGGGGGATGACGTGCTCGCGTGGTGGAGCCGTGGCTGCGGTGACGACGTCCTTGCCCGAGCGCGCGGAGTCTTCACGGAATTACGACTACCGCTACTGCTGGATCCGTGACAACTGCTATGTCGGCCACGCCGGGGCCTCGATCGAAGGAGCAGAGACGATTCTCGACGACTCCGTGCGATGGGTGACCGAGCGTCTGGTATCCGACGGTCCCGACACCTCCCCCGCATACATGTATTCGGGCGACCCGGTTCCCGCAGAGGCGCACATGGGCCTTCCCGGCTATCCCGGCGGAAGCGACATCGTGGGGAACAAAGTCGGAGAACAGTTCCAACTTGATCTCTTCGGCGAAGCCTTGCTCCTCCTGGCCAGGGCTGCCTCGAAGGACCGGCTCGACGCGGAGGGATGGCGTGCCGCGAAGATCGCGTTCGAAGCAATCGATCAGCATTGGCACGAGCCCGAAGCAGGTATATGGGAGGTCTCTCCCGGGATCTGGACCCACAGCCGCCTGATCTGTGCGGCGGGTCTGCGGGCGATCTGTTCCGCAGGCGCCCCAGGTTCTTGGACCGCACCGGCTCTCTCCCTCGCTGACCGCCTCCTGAGCGAGGCCGATCGGACGGGTCTTCACGCCTCAGGGCGATGGCAAAGGGCTCCCGACGACGACCGCGTCGACGCCTCTCTCCTCCTGGCCGAGATCCGAGGTGCCGTGCCGCCTCGGGACCCTCGCAGCATCGCGACGCGCTGGGCGGTCCGGGAAGAGTTGAGCGAGGACGGCTACATCTACCGCTACCAGATCTCGGGAAAGCCCCTCGGCGAAGCCGAAGGTGCATTTCTGATCTGCAACTTCTGGATGGCACTTGCGTGCACCGCCGCCGGCGAAGAGGCCGAGGCCATACGCTGGTTCGAGAGGGCTCGTGCGGCGTGCGGCTCTCCCGGGCTCTTCTCGGAGGAGTACGACGTAGCGCAGCGTCAGCTACGAGGGAACCTTCCGCAGGCGTTCGTCCACGCCCTTCTCATAGAAGCCTCCGCCGGCCGGACCTCACAAGTGCCGTTCCTGACATGAGAGCCGAGACGAGAGCCAGTGCGCCGATGGACAGCTCTTCTCGGTGCACGCTCAGCCAGACCTGAAGAGAGCGGTCGTGCGACTCGGCGTCGAATCGGCCGTGAGCTCCCGGTGCGCTCGCCACGGGCTCGAAGAGATTGTCCGGTCGTCCCCGTATCTCGGGCGCTTCGTCCTGCTGGGCTTGGTACCCCGAACGTCCGAGGTAACGATCCAGGAGACCCGGGACGAACTTGTCGGCGAAGACAGTGAGCACGGTCGATGCTCCGACGAGATAGGTGCGTCGTCCCGGGTGGTCCGCGGCGTAACGAACTGCCTCTGCCGCGACCTCCGGCTGGTAGATCGGAGCTACCGGACGCGCGCGCCACGAAAGCTTCGAACGGACCCAATCGAACTGGGGCGTGTTCATCGCGGGCATGTGGACCATCGTGATTCGAACGTTGCTGCGCTCGTGTAGCAGCTCCGTCCGGATGGACTCGGTGAAACCCACGATCGCGTGCTTCGCACCGCAATAGGCACTTTGAAGTGGGATCGAGCGCAGTGCCAATGCGCTACCCACTTGGACGATGACGCCCCTGTCGCGCGGGAGCATCCGGTCGACTGCCGCCTTCGTACCGTGCACGAACCCCAGGTAACACACCTCAGTGGATCGGCGGAACTCCTGCATCGTCACCTGGTGGAAGGGCGCGAAAACAGTGGACATTGCGTTGTTGACCCAGACGTCGATCTCTCCGAGTTCTTCCTCCACACGCTTTGCCGCTCTTTCAACCTGATCCCAATCTGCGACGTCGGCGCCGATGGCGAGTGCCGAGCCCCCGTTGCGACGGACTTCTTGTGCAGCGGCCTCGAGTCCTTCAGCACCGCGAGCGATGAGGGCGACACGGTCCCCCGCTCGGGCGAACGAGTTGGCTATCGCCCGCCCGAGACCGGCAGTCGCCCCGGTCACCACTACGACTCGATCCGCCATCCGAGGCGCTCCTTTCCACCACCGGCCAAGGAGTCATGCGCTGCCGTCATGGCTCTACCCCACGCCTCAGTCGGTAAAGCCACGGCATTGGTGTCACGGCCATGGCGCGAGGGTACGTCCCACGAGCCCTACGCACACAAACGCACACAACGCGAGCTGAAAGGAGTCAGCCATGGCAGATCTCAACGGGATGCGGGTCGCCTTCCTGGTGGCCAACGAGGGAGTCGAGCAGGTAGAGCTGACCGAACCGTGGCGTGCGGTCGAGGAAGCAGGTGGACGGCCTGAGCTGATTGCGCCCGAATCGGGTGAGACGCAGGCGATGAATCATCTCGACAAGGCCGAGCGATTCCCGGTGGACCGAACGACTAGCGAGGTCACCGCCGACGAGTACGGCGCGCTGGTGCTGCCCGGGGGCGTCGCGAATCCCGATCAGCTACGGACCGACCAGCCGGCGCTCGAATTCGTGCGGTCAATGTTCCGTGGGGGTAAGCCTGCAGCCGTCATCTGCCATGGGCCGTGGACGCTCGTCGAAGCCGACCTGGTCCGCGACCGCACGCTCACGTCGTGGCCGAGCGTGAAGACCGACATCAGAAACGCCGGCGGCAAGTGGGTGGACGAAGAGGTGAAGGTCTGTTCGTCCGGTCCGAATACTTTGGTCACGAGCCGCAAGCCCGACGACCTGAAGGCTTTCTGTGCAAAAGCAATCGAGATATTCGCGAGCACGGGACAGAGGGCCGCTGTGGCGTGACTCTGCTCGATCTTGGGGCCGGGGGTCAGGTGTGGTTGTAGAACTCCACCTGCCAGCGCCATTCACTGTGATCGGGTGCGTTCCACCACTCGCGTAGCCGGCCGGCCTCCCCGCCCGGCAGGATTACGAGACGACCGATGTCGCCGGCGTCCGGCCAGGCGTCTTCGAGCGTGATCGAGCTCCCATTCCGAACGAGCACCGATATCGGACCGGGTTCACGGCGTTCGAGCTTCGTGCCTTCGGCGATGAGCATTCCGTCCTCGTCGCGAACCTGGACGGCGAGCACGGGAGGCGCCGCGTGGACGAGCACTCGTTCGCCGGCGACATCCCCGTCCACGCGTGCGCGGGCGAACGAGATCCCCGTCGACCCGGCCTGAGGGAACCACAGATCCCAAGTTTCCATGATCAACCAATACCCCTCTGAGCTTCGCTCACATGCTCGAGAGACCCTTTCGGGCGCTCCGCTGCACCGCATACGCCGACTCCATCGACCTCCAGGGTTCGCCCGAAGGGCACTGGGGTATGAAAGCCCAGGTCCATCGCATCAACCCGTCATGCTCGGATCGAAGTTGGAGGAATGGCAAATGAGCGACGCCACTGGTCGGGAGACTGCGACCCTTTCCTACGCTGACACCTCGGACAAGAGCACCGCGGAGCTTGCGGGTGACTTGAGCCGGCAGCTGACAAAGCTCGTCCACCAAGAGATCTCTCTCGCTAAGGCGGAGCTGGCACAAAAGGGCAAGCGCGCAGGTATAGGGGGTGGGATGTTCGGCGCAGCTGCGGTCAGCGCGCTGTTCGCTGCGTTCGCGTTGACAGTGGCGGGTATCGCGGCGCTGCACATCGTGGTACCGGTATGGCTGGCTGCGCTGATAGTCGCGGGCGTATACCTGTTCTTCGCAGGCGCGGCCGCGATCCTCGGTAAACGACAGGTTCAGCTCGCTACGCCGCCGGTCCCCGAGCAAGCAGTCGAGAGCACGAAGGAGGATGTCGAGTGGCTGAAGACCCAGGTCAAGTCCGCGGTGGAGATAGAAGAGACCCGCGAGGAGCTGGCGGGCACGGTCCAGGGGCTCGCCGCCAAGGCCGACGTCAAGCAGCGGGCGCGCGACTCCATTCACGAGAACACGGCCAAGCTCCACGACAAGGCGTCCGAGATCCAGGGGAAGGTGACCGACCTCGGAGATCGTGTACGGGACGCCGCGCCCGACAAGGCGAAGGCCAGCACGACCCTTGTTCGAACACGCATCCAGCAAGACCCTTGGCTGGCTGCGATCCCCGCTGGCGTCGCTCTGCTCGCCGTCTACGCGAAGGTGCGCCGGCGCAGGAAGTCCTGACAGCAGCGCTCAACAAGACTCGAACACCGTGAAACGTCTTCTCCGCGCGATCGACGGATGGCAGCGGCGAAACCCAGTGGTCGGGCCGACTTACGGCGTGGTGAAGAAGTTCGGGGACGACCAGGCCAGCCTTTTCGTCGTGAGCCTCGGCTGGTACGGGTTCACGGCGATCTATCCATTGCTCCTCGTCATCGTGACCGTGCTCGGCTACATCGGCGTATCCAAGCTCGGAAGCGGAATCGTGAACACGCTTCACCAGTTCCCCGTCATCGGGTCGCAGTTCAAACCCGAGGGGAGCTCGAACCTCCACGGAAGCGTCCTCGGCCTCGTGATCGGCCTGATCGGCCTGCTCTACGGCGCCCAGGGGGTGACCCAGGTCGCGCAGCAGGCGATGGGCAAGATCTGGCACATTCCGCAGGTCCAGCGTCCTTCGTTCCTTCCCCGGATCGCGCGGAGTCTCGCCGGGCTTGCGTCGATCGGTGGTGCGTTCCTGGTCAGCTCGTTCGTCGGCTCTCTGGCCGTCGGCCACGGCCACGCGATCTGGTTCAGGATCGGCCTCATCGCAGGGCTGCTCGTCTGTAATCTGACGTTCTATTTCGTGAGCTTCGTCGTGCTCACGCCCCACACGGGCGGTCCCGCACGGCAGTTCGTGCCCGGTGCACTCCTCGGCGGTATCGGTTTCACCTTGCTCACCACCGTGGGAACGGGGCTCGTGCAGCACCAGTTGCGTCACACGACCGCGACCTACGGGGCTTTCGCCTCGATCATCGGTGTGATCACCTACCTTCTTCTCTTGGCCCAGCTGAGCATGTACGCGGCCGAGCTGAACCCAGTCATCGCCCGCAGGCTCTGGCCCAGGTCTCTCACGGCCCCACCGACTCCCGCAGACGAGCAGGTCTGGAGTGGTCTCGCCCAGACCGAGCGTCGTCGCTCGGAGGAGACGATCGCGGTGGAGTTCGAACCTCCAACAGACAACGAGGAGGGAGTGCCCGACACCGAACCCGGCGATGGGCGCGCGAAGCAAGGGCCCGCCGTTTATCGCTGATCGGCGCAAGGGTATTACGCCTCCATCGAGATCTTGTCCTATACAAACGGTGATGCCCGGAGCGCGGCGGCGCTCTCGTTGCGGTCCGAGCTTCCGAGGGTCATAGAGGGCGAGGTCCGGTTCTCCGACGGCGACCGCGCGATCTATTCGACCGACAGCTCCAGCTACCGCCAACTGCCGATCGGGGTGGTCATTCCGAAGACGGTCGGGGACGTGGTAGCGACGATCGAGGCTTGTCGCAACCACGACCTTCCCGTCCTCGCGGCGGCGGCGGAACGAGTCTCGCCGGCCAGTGCTGCAACGCCGCGGTCGTCATAGACGTGTCGAAGCACTTGCACGGGCTCCTGGACATCGACAGACAACGCAAACTCGCGCGCGTCCAGCCCGGTCTCGTGCTCGACGTTCTGCGTTCTACGGGGGAGAGCGGATCGCCGAGGGTCACGTTCGGTCCGACGCCGTCCACTCATGACCATTGCACCATCGGCGGCATGATCGGGAACAACTCGTGCGGCAACTACTCGATCATGTCGGAGTTCTATGGCGCAGGCCCACGAATGGCGCACAACGTCCAGGAGATGGAGGTGCTCACCTACGACGGCCTGAGAATGAGAGTCGGCAGGACGTCGGAGGAACAACTAGAGCACTTGATCCAGTCGGGCGGCCCCGAAGCTCGTATCTACCGCGAGCTCAGGGAATTGCGGGATCGGTACGCGAGCCTGATCAGGGAGCGTTTCCCAACCTTCCCGAGAAGGGTGTCGGGGTACAACCTCGAGGGGCTCCTCCCCGAGAACGGCTTCAACCTCGCCTACACCCTCGTCGGTTCGGAGGGCACCTGCGTCACCGTCCTCGAAGCGACCCTCAACCTGGTGCACAGCCCACCGTCTCGCTCTCTGGTGGTGGTGGGTTTCGCAGACATTTACGCGGCAGCGGCACAGGTGATGGCGGCGCGTGAGCACAAACCCGTCGCTCTCGAGGGCTTCGACGAGACCCTCATCGACGACAACCGCCAACTCGGGATCCATCTTGAAGAGCTGCGCATGCTGCCGTCCGGAAGTGGATGGTTGATGGCGGAGTTCGGGGGCGAAACGAAGGACGAAGCCGACGAGCGCGCTGCTGCGTTCATTGCGCACATGCGAAAGGCATCGGGCTACACCGGGGAGAAGCTCTACGACAACGAGTCATCGGAGGAAAAGATCTGGGAGGTACGAGAGTCGGGTCTCGGTGCCACCGCGTTCGTCCCCGGTGACCCCGACACCTACGAAGGATGGGAGGACTCTGCGGTACCTCCCGAGAAGCTCTCCGAATACCTGAGGGACCTTCGTCACCTGTTCGAGAAGTACGGCTACGGCTGTGCTCTTTACGGGCACTTCGGACAGGGTTGCGTCCACACCCGTATCGACTGGGACCCGCACACGGCGGAGGGTGTGCGCAAGTGGCGAAGCTTCCTGGACGAGGCATCAGATCTGGTTCTCGCCCACGGAGGGTCGCTGTCGGGGGAGCACGGGGACGGCCAATCGTGTGCAGAACTGCTCGAGAAGATGTACGGCAAGGAGGTCGTTCAGGCCTTCAGAGAGTTCAAGGCCATCTGGGACCCGCGTGGAAAGATGAATCCGGGCAAAGTCGTAGACCCGCACCCGATCACCTCCAACATGCGGCTGGGGCCGCACTATTCGCCTCTGCCGGTGAAGACGCATTTCTCGTATCCGAAAGACGGCGGCAGCTTCGCTCACGCGGCGGTCCGCTGCGTCGGCATCGGCAAGTGTCGTCGGCTCGACGGCGGCACGATGTGCCCGAGCTTCATGGTCACCCACGAGGAGAAACACACGACCCGCGGCCGAGCTCGGATCCTGCACGAGATGATGCGGCGCGAGTCCGAGATCGAACTGTGGCGGTCCGAAGAGGTGAAGGACGCGCTCGAACTTTGTCTGTCGTGCAAGGGCTGCAAGGGGGACTGCCCCGTCAATGTCGACATGGCTACCTACAAGGCGGAGTTCCTCGCCCACCACTACCGGGGCAGGCTCAGGCCTCGAGTCGCGTACGCGATGGGCCTCATCTACTGGTGGGCTCGGGTGGCGTCGAAGGTACCGACCCTGGCGAACCTCGCAACGCACTTCCCCGGCGTGTCGCGTGCCGTGAAGTGGGCAGGCGGGATCGAGCCGAGAAGGCCCGCGCCCAGGTTCGCCAAGGAGACCTTCAGGGACTGGTACGACCGGAGGCCACAAAGCGCGCGAGCTTCCGAGAGCGGATCGCGCGTCATCTTGTGGCCCGACACCTTCAGCAACTACTTCCATCCCGGACCCGCCAAAGCCACCGCGGAGGTCCTCGAAGCCGCAGGGTTCGAGGTGATCATCCCGAAGCGACCGCTGTGTTGCGGGCGTCCGCTGTACGACTACGGAATGCTCCGGCTAGCGAGACGTCTGCTTGAACAGGTCCTCGACGAGTTGAGACCGCTCATCCAGTCGGGGGTCCCGTTGGTCGGGGTGGAGCCGAGTTGCCTGGCGGTCTTCAGAGACGAGCTACCCGAGCTCTTCCCCGGCGATCTGGATGCAAAGCGCCTCTCGGAGCAGTCCTATGTGTTGAGCGAGTTCCTGGAGGAGAAAGCGCCCGACTGGGAGATTCCCCGTATGCACAGAAAGGCGGTCGTGCAGGCTCACTGCCACCACAAAGCGGTGATGGGCTTCGATGCGAACGAGCGAGTGATGAAAGAGGTCGGGCTCGACCTCGAGGTTCTCGAGTCGGGCTGCTGCGGCCTCGCAGGGAGCTTCGGCTTCGAGAAGGGAGAGAAGTACGAAGTGTCGGTCGCCGCCGGCGAAAGGGTCCTCCTTCCGCGCATCCGCGAGGCCGGGGACGGCACCTTCGTGATCGCGGACGGGTTCAGTTGCCGGACGCAGATCGAGCACAACACCGAACGCCGGGGGCTGCATCTCGCCGAGGTGATCCAGATGGCGATGCACGAGGGTCCCGCCGGCCCTTCCCAAGGCAGACCGGAGGACTCCCCGCGGGGGCGTCTTACCTGGCAGCGGTTTCGAAGGCCGGCGCCCCGGAGAACGTAACTGGATAAGTACCGGCCGTCCCCGTCCAGTCTCGAACGTGCCGGAGAGAACGAAAGGAAGGACGGATCATGGCCAAGCTGGCGTCCGAACTGCTCGTCGAGAGGCTGATCGACTGGGGGGTCGACACGATATTCGGTCTGCCCGGTGACGGGATCAACGGGATCATGGAAGGAATGCGGCGCCATCAGGACCGCATCCGCTTCGTCCTCGTTCACCACGAGGAGGCTGCCGCGTTCATGGCGACCGCGTACGCGAAGAGCACCGGACGCTTGGGGGTGTGCCTCGCCACATCCGGGCCGGGCGGGATCCACCTCATGAACGGACTCTACGACGCCAAGCTCGATCACCAGCCCGTCCTCGCGATCACGGGGATGCAGGCGACGACGCAGCTCGGGACCCAGTACCAGCAGGAGGTCCACCTCGACAAGACCTTCATGGACCTCTGCGTGTACAACGAGATGTTCCACGCACCGGTGTCCATTCCGGGCATCACCGACATAGCCATCCGTTCGGCGCTCGCTCGTAGAGGGGTCGCCCACCTGACCTTCCCCGTCGACATGCAGGAGGCCGACCCGGAAGACTCCGGATACGAAGGGGGTCTGGATACCGCCCGGCCTCCGAAGATCACGCCGGACATGTTCCCCGAGCCGCGGGTCATCCCCCCCGACGCCGCCCTGGAGAGTGCCGCAGACGTGCTGAACGCCGGCAGCAAGGTAGTGATGCTCGTGGGGATCGGGGCCCGCAATGCACGTGCGGAGATCCTCCATGTGGCGGATCTCCTCGCGGCCCCGGTGATCACCACTCTGCCCGGGAAGATGGTGATCCCCGACGACAACGAGCATGCGATGGGTGGTCTCGGCCTTCTAGGTACCGAGCCATCAGAGGACGCGATGGACGAGGCGGACACGGTCTTCCTCGTAGGGACGAATTTCCCTTACACGCGCTGGCTCCCCACCGATCGCAAGGCCGTCCAGATCGAGATGGACCCCGTACGCCTCGGCAACCGTATCCCGCTCGACGCGGGACTGATAGGTGACGCCAAGGAGACGCTCTCGCTTCTGACTCCCCTTCTTCGCCGTAAGCAGGACCGTTCCTACCTCGAGAAGTACGGTCAGGAGAAGCAGAAGTGGAACCTCAAGATGCGCGCGCTCGAGTCCCCTGAGCGCGAGCCCATCCAGCCCCAGTACCTGATGAGCCTCATCGACAAGTACGCCTCCGACGAAGCGATCCTTTCGAGCGATTCGGGAACGATCGCCACCTGGGCCGCCCGTCACTGGCGAATCCGCGGCAACCGGGAGTTCTACCTCTCGGGCAACCTGGCGACGATGGCACCGGGGCTGCCGTACGCGATCGCGACTTCGGTCGCGTTTCCCGAACGACAGAGCATCGCCTTCGTCGGTGACGGGGGGTTCGCGATGCTGATGGCGGAATTCCATACCGCTGTGTGGCACGACCTGCCGGTGAAGATCTGCATCTGTAACAACGGTCTTCTCGGACAGATTCTATGGGAGCAGATGGCCCTCGGGTATCCGGAGCACGCCGTCCGCTTCAAGACGCACATGAACTTTGCGCCCTGGGCGGAATCCTGCGGCGGCAGAGGCATCAGGATCGAGAAGCCCGGCGATCTCGAACCCGCCGTGAAGGAATGGCTTTCATACGACGGCGCGGCTGTGCTGGACGTCGTGGTGAACGCCGACGAGGCGCCTCTTCCCCCAAAGATCACCTATGAGGACGCGAAGAACTTCGCCGAGTCGTTCCTGAAGGGGACACCGCGCCGCGTGACGATCGGATCGACCCTTGCCCGCGACAAGATCGACATGTTCAAAGAGGTAAGGCGCCGCCGCGACCGCTAGTTGTGAGAGGCGCGGCCCGACGAGGTCCGTGCTTGCTCCTGAGAGCGCTCGTTGTCAGCCTTGCGCGTCCCGGAAGCTTCGCCGGTGGTGGCGCGACGGGTCTTCTTGGCGGCCCCTTTATCGGGCCGACCCGGCAGCGCCGGGGCCCGTAGTCGTCGAGCCCCCGAGAAGCTTTCACCGCTGGGCGTCTGCGTCGATGGTGGCCGCAGCTTCGGGAGCAGGCCGGGGACGACGACCGAGCCGGCGGTGGCCGCCGCGGAGGTTCCCAGGGCGAGGCCCCATCCCACCGGACCCAGAGGTGTACAGCCGAACATCTGAGAGACCCCGGGCGTCTGGACGACCGCAGCGAGCAGAGCGGCGCTGCCGATACTCGTGAACAGGACGCTCGGCCGGGCTCTCCCGGTGACCGCAGTCTGGCCGAGTTGCGTCACGACAAGTGCCACGAGGCCGACGGTGTCGGCTCGTGCACGACGGCCGGTCACCCGCGCCGCGAGCCACGCGGACGACGCACCCGCGGCAGTTGCCGTGGCTCGCACCAGGATCTCCCTGTCGAGCGCGCGACCCAACGACCGGTCCGGACCTTCAGAGAGAAGGTCGGATACAGCCTCCGGGTCAGGTGCCTGTGCAGCAAGAGCAAGGGCGGGAGCGAGATCGGTGAGGAGGTTCACGAGCAACAACTGCCGTGCCTGAAGCGGCGACCTCCCGCTCAGCAGCGTGGCGGCGACGGTGAAACCGATCTCTCCGAGATTCCCGCCGAGGAGGATGGACAAAGCGTCACGTACCGACCCCCATATCGCCCTGCCCTCGACCAACGCGTCGAGCAGCGTCTCGAGGCGGGCGTCGGCCACCACCATGTCCGCAGCCGCCCGCGCCGCGTCTGTGGAACGCGGCCCGAGAGCGATGCCGACGTCGGCGATCCGGATCGCAGGCGCGTCGTTCGCACCGTCACCCGTCATGCCGACGGTTCGTCCTGCCGCTTGAAGAGCCGTGACGATGATCCCCTTGTGCAACGGTGTGACACGGGCGCAGACCGTCACTTCTGGCAGGACGCGTGCTAGCTGCTCGCGCGTCATGGAGTCGACCTCGTCACCTGTCAACACGCGCCCACCGTTCAAGAGCCCGAGCTCGGACGCGACCGCCTTGGCCGTCTCGGGATGGTCGCCGGTGAGCATCACGAGCTGAACGCCCGCTCCGTGTAGAGCATCGACCGCCGACTGCGCTCGCGGCCTGGGCGCGTCACCCAGCCCGATGAATCCGAGAAGCTCCAGTCCGTCGGCCGAAGATGCCAACTCCTCGTCGGCGGGTTTCGCAGAGCCCGGTCCCTCGAGGAGCCTCTCTGCGACTGCGAGCACACGTAGCCCTCTTTGGGCAAAGGACGAGACGTGCTCTTCGAGCTCGAGGCGGGTCTCCTCCGTCAACTGAACGGAGTCGTGGCCACGGCGCCAGGACGAGCAGCGTTCGAGCACCACTTCGGGTGCCCCTTTCACCGATATGAGCCAGCCCTCCGGCAATTTTCCAAGTGTCGCGTGATAGGCGCGTCCGGGCTCGAAATCGAGTGCCCCCTCCCTCTTCCACTTGGGGCGGTCGGTGTGCACGTCCACCCTTCGCTCACTGCCTCCGTCGACCACGCCCTGGTCGGTGGGGTGCGGAAGCCTTCCTCGTTTCGGAGGCGCCGGGGTCGCCCTCAGGGCGGCAGCCAGGACCGTGGATCCTTCCGGTGTCAGCTCGTCGGCGCCCCGGACGGACTCGCCGTCGGAGACCGCCTGCAGTCGCAACCTTCCTTCGGTCAGCGTGCCCGTCTTGTCGAAACAGAGCACGTCGACGCGACCGAGCGCTTCGATGGTCCTCGGGCGCTTCACCAACGCGCCCAGTTCGGACAGACGTCGGGCCGCAGCCAGTTGTGCCGCCGTGACGACGAACGGGAGCCCTTCCGGCACGGCGGCTACGGCGAGCGCCACCCCGGCCCGCAGTGCCTCGTTCGTTCTCCTGCCGCGGAGGGTGGAACCGAGCAATACGGCTGCTCCACCTCCGAGCGCCACCGGCAGGGTCACCTTGGTGAGGTCGGCGATTCGTGCTTCGACGCCTACCGGGCCCGAACGGGGGGAGGACACCGAGACGGCTCGACCGACCTCGCTGGCATCTCCCGTTGCGACCACGACCGCTCGGCACCGGCCTGCTACGACAGTGGTCTCCTCGTAGAGCATCGACGTGCGCTCTGCGACTGTCGGCGAGAAGACGATCTGCGCACCCTTCGTGACTGGGACCGACTCACCGGTCAATGCCGACTCGTCGACCTCGAGACCGTCGGCCTCGATGATCCGGCAATCCGCAGGCACGACGTCGCCCGCGGCCAGGACCAACACGTCACCTTCCACGACCTCCTCCGCCGGCACGCGCCGCTCGATGCCGTCGCGGACGACCATCGTCTGATTCGCCGTCTTGGCCATGAGCCCGGCGATCGCACGATCGGTCCAGATTCGCTGCGCTGCGCCGATCACTGCACCGAGGCCGGTGACCGACGAGATGATCCCGGCGTCGACGACGGAGCCTGCGGCCGCCGAGAGGGCGGCTCCCCCTGCCAGGAGGGGGGTCAGGGGATTGCGCAACTCCTCCCCGACCGAGCGGATCGCCTTCACCACGCCGGACTGCTGTTCTTCGGGCCGACGACGCCGCTTCTCTGCGGTTCGACTGTCGAGGCCGGCGGGACCCGTACGCAGATGAGCCATCACCGCATCCGCCGGCGTCGAGTGCCACGGCCTGCGCTCCTGTGGAGAGGCATCGCCACGGCGCGAGACGGTGAACGCGTTGGCGGTCCCGGCGATGAACGACGCCGCGGCGGCAGAGTTGACCGCCAACAGGGCCCTTTGGCCGCGCCGTGAGCGCCGACCACCGAATGCCACCACACCGCCAGCTGCAGAGCCGGCCCACGCGAGCGAAACGGAGAGCTTGGTCGCTTCCCGTGCACGTCCGGCGCCCTCCAGAAAGAACGTCACGCCTCGCATGTCACGTGCGAGAAGATGGGCACCCCACGGCGGACGGTTGCCCGGCCTCACGAGGCCGACGCCGCAATCCGCGGCGAAGAGCGCCTCCGGATTACGTGCGGACACCACGAGCACGACATGGCCTTCGCCCTGCAGACGACGCACCACTCGATGCAGGTCCTGTCCGCGCTCGAGAACGTCCGCGTGACGAGCTAGTTCGGGAGACGTGTCTCCAACGACGTGCAAAGCCCACGACGCGCTCCTGACCGATGCAGCGGCCGATTCCATGGCCGGATGTGGCTCGGGAGCCAGCCCTGTAAGAGCGACGAGGCCTTGTGAGGCGAAGATCCCCCCCACCCGTAGGCCGTTCTTCTCCAGGCGCCGGGCGGCGCGAACAGCACCCGCTCGTCGCAGTTGATCTTTTGTCAGTGGGCCGACGGTGAAACCTCGCCCGGTCGCAGAGGTGGTGGGATCTTGCGCCACGAACAGGTCGTGAAACCCTTTCGCAAGGTGCTCCACGTCGTAGCGATCGTCGAGTGGCACGAGCTGGCGCAAGGAGAAGGTACCTGCGTCCATGGCGCTCGCCTCGAAGACCGCCACGTCCACGCGGTCGAGCCGGTTCAACGCACGGTCATCACAGACGAGGACTCCTCTTCGGGCGAGCCCCCTGCCGAGCTCTGTGACGAACGCGAGGCGCCCTACCCTCGCTGCCTTTGGCACCGCCGCGATGGCAGCGCTGGCCGCGCTACGTGCATCGCGCGTTGCAGCAAACGTGAGCCCCGCCCCTGCGGCTGCAAGGGCGACCGCGCGATCGGCGTGCGCTTCGATGGGTCCGTTCGGGACCGGAACGGGCCGGCGGTCACCTTCGATGAGGGCGGGGGCCGCAGCACGGGAAGGTTCGCCCGACAGATCGGGCTCCAACGCTCTCCAGCACGCGACCCTCGCTCGCAGCTCGGTCGCGACACTGATTCGGCCGATTCCGTCCACGACGAGGCCCACAGGACCCTGTGCCATCGCCTGCGCGACAGCGTTTGCGAGCGCGAGCGTCGTGTCGGTAAGGGCCGGGCCGATCGCGTTGTCGACAAGACCACGCAGGCGCGGCTGGTTGTCCAGGAAGTTCATCCCCGAGGCGATCTCGACCGGCAGCGGTGAGAGCCTCAGCACGCGGGCGAAGACTCCGAAGCCGATCGCCGCACCGTCCGCGACGACCACCGCGAGCGCGCGTCGTATCGGCTCGGAGTCCGAAGGGTGGTCCGCTCGCTCCGAGGGGAAACGACGGTCCTCGACCCCGTGCTCTTTTTCAGCGGCTTCGACTTCGTCCACCAGGTCGTCGACGCCGACCAGCTCGGGGTCGAACTCCACCACCACCCGGCCGAGGGGAACGGTGACCCGCGCCCAAGAGACTCCGTCGAGGCTTTCGAGCATCCTCACGACGTTTCCGACGAGGCCCGGCGGGACTGAACGGCTGATCCCACGCACCTCTATATGTGCGCGCCCGTTACCGACCCAGAGGCGCCGGTGCCGACGACCTGGAGGAGGGCCAGAGAGCCAGGAGCGGCCCGGTATGCGCGCAACGACTTCCCGCGACAATGCGGTAGCGGTTCCGGTCAGATCACGAATGGAGTCGACGCTCACGCGTCAGGACGCGTTCTCTAATGCCTCGCCCACGTTCTGAAGCGTCTGGCTGTGACGGTTGTCCGCCAGCGCCTTGCCCACGGCGATGACCGCTGCCACCGGCCAGTCGATCAACTCGACCGCGGTCAGCAGGGCTATCGCGCCGTACCAAGCGAGATGCTCGGGAGGGGGAAGTGTCAACTCTCCCAGGATGGGAAGCCTCAGATGAGGACCTTCCCTCTCCGCCTCGAGCAGGACCTCCGCGGCGTTATCGGATCCCCCGTTCGTGCTCACCTTCGAGCTCGAAGCACTCTTGCGACCAGATGTGGACGTCCCAGGCACGAATCCTCCCTCGCAGGGCGCGATTACCCGAAGGAGTTGATCACTAATCCACCGACGTCGCGCAGGTCCCCAGGGGCCAATAGGTGGCACGAAGAGTGGCCGGCCCACCTCTATTTCGTCGCCTTGCGCATCTCCGCGCGTTTGGTCCGGACGCGCGCTTCGGCTTCCGCGACGGCGCGCCTTGCTTGCGACAGGGCAGCCTGAGCCCCCTCCACAATTCCGCGCGCCTGCTCGAGATCCGCCTCCGCAGATCGGAGGGCCTCGACGGCGGCTGCCGCGCGCTTTGCACTCTGCGCATCGGCCTTGGAGCGACCGCGGCCCTTTCCTGCGGCACCTGCACGCTTCGTCGCGAGGGGCGCATCCTCCGTGAAACCGATGTGGTTGAGCGCGGAGGTGAGCCGTCCCGACGCCACCAGGTAGGCCGCGCTCGGATCCGCCAACGCTGCCTCGAGCGTCTGCTCGACCTCCACCTCGCCCTGTGCGTTCAGTCGTTGCCCGAGTGCGTCCGCGTTTCGGAAGATCGCCCGTTTGAGCTCCGATACGAGTTCTCTTCGCTTCGCGGAGAGTGCCCGTAGCCGATCTCCGGAGAGTGACCTCTGGGCTTTTCGGAGCTCCTCCCCCAGTTCGAGCAAGGGCTGGATCTCCGCGGGTCGCTCGAGGGCCACCACGTTCACGGCCCAGGCCGAACGCGCCGGCCTCCGGAGCTTCTTGATCTCACCGGCGACGGATTGTTCCCCCTCGGCGACAGCGCGCTTCGCCAATTCGGAGCGCGCCGCCACGAACTGTGATGGAGGCACCCGGTGCAACTCGGACAAGGCTTCATCGAGGTCTACCACTCGATCATGCCTCGCCTGATGTGGTGGAGCGGCATGCCGACGGTGACAAGGGCAACGCCCTCTCAACTCCTCGCCTCACACCGCAAAGTCTCGCCTCCCACGATGTCCCCATGGGTATGGGGGGGGCAGTGCCCAGCCGGTTGGGCTCTTCGAACGAGGCCGTCGACCAAGCCCTTTTAGGAGAAGACCTTGATCCAGTTCACCGAGCGCTCAGGTGACCTGTTCCAACTGGTCCTCTATCTGGCACTGAGCACCACGTCAGCCATCCGGATATCCGCGACCCGACGCGGTCCCGGCGGCGATGCCGTCAGCCTGGAGCTCGCACCCACGTCGGAATTCAGACCGAGCGACGAGCTCGTCCTCGCCCCAGGCGGCGTGCCCGTGTTCATCGAGCCGGATCTGGCTCCGGTCCTCGAGGGATCGGTCATCGACGGGACCCTCGCACAGGACGGCCGTCCGAACATCACCGTTCACAAATCGGAGAGGTCTCGCCGGCACTCTGCGTGACGATCTGATTACGAACGTCCAAAGCGCGATACGAATGCACCGGGGTTGGTCTGCCGGCATTGACGGCGACGAAATTCGACAGAGACTTCGAGGGCCAATCCGGGAGGTGCGATGGCAGAGTTCCCCGGTATCACGCATGTGGCATTGACGGTTACCGACCTGAAAAGGAGCCGTCCCTGGTACGAGCGGTTGTTCGACGAAAAGGCGGTGCTCGACGAGGACACGGGAACCTTTCATCACGTCGTATTCATCCTCGGCGGACAGACGCTCGTGGGGCTTCACCAGTTCCCCGACCCGCACGGGAGCGAGCCGTTCGACGAGCGTCGTGCAGGGCTCGACCATCTCGCCTTCGCCTGTGCAAACCGTTCCGAACTCGAGCGCTGGCAGTCGCGGCTGGACGAGCTCGGGATCCAACACGGCGGGATCGTCGACGCACCCTACGGATCGGGCCTCTCGTTCCGCGACCCCGACAACATCGCGCTGGAGCTCTTCGCTCCACCGGGTTGAGCCGACTGGGACGCTCCAGTCACCACGAACTTTCGGATCACCGACAATTGGAAGGAGCGAAATGGCCTTCGCCCAAATAATCGACCTTCGGACGTCCCAGATCGATCAGATGCGAGCAGTCGCCGACGAGTGGGAAAAAGCGAGCGAAGGCAAGAGGAAGACCCGGCGTCGTCTTATCTGCCGGGACCGCGACGACGGAGGCAGATATCTCATCGTTGCGTTCTTCGATTCCTACGAGGAAGCAATGGAGAACTCCGCGCTCGCGGAAACCGATGCCTTCTCGAAGAAGATGTTGTCTTTCGCCGACGGTGCCCCGACCTTCGTCAACCTGGAAGTAATCGAGGACAAAGAAGGCTGAGCCGGCAACTCCTGCCTCCCCGAAGCGTTAGGCGGCTCATAGCCTCGCTTCGACCAGCCGGGCCGGGGCGTGCGCTGCGGTGCGCCGCAGGTGCATTCCGAGGCTTTGTAACCGCTTGGAGTTGTCTGTGGACGAGCTGCGGGCACTCAGGTATCGAGGGGCCCGTCAAAACTGAACGGTGTGTTCCCGATCGGACGAGTATCAGATGGTTATCTCGTTGGGTCGGCGTCTCCCGGCGTAGATCCACAGCGCTGCACCACCTATGAGGCCGATCGCGACCAGCGCGACAGCGAGAGGCGCCGCCTGCTGCGCCGCGGTCCCAAAAGCCTGGAACGCTTGCACGTTCTGGGCCCGGGGAGTCGATGGGCTCTGGGACGAGCCGGAGGGAATCGAGGTTCCCGAAGGAGACGTTCCGCTCGCGGGAACCGAGAATGAGCCGCCCGGATTGGAGACGCCGCTATTCGAAGGATTCGACACGCCGCCTACTCCACCGAGGGCGCTCGAAGAGTTGCCCGAAGACGACGTGTCACCGCTCGAGATGGCCGCTGCCTGCACGGCGAGCGAATTGCTGTCAGGCGCGTTGAACACCACACGGTCGCTCGGCGATGTGGGAAGCACCGCGACGGCAAGCGTGCCGTTCGAAACCAGGCTCGAGGCGTCGAATTGGTAGCTCGTACCATTCGAGCTGGCGCTCGCCGTCACCTTATTGGTGCAGTCATAGGAAGGCGCGGCCGACATGGGGCCGCCCTCTTGGGCATTGAAGCTGTCGCTCGAAAGGGGACATATCTCGAGGGTCGAGTTGGGTGTCGTAGCGGAGTTGCCCGTCACCTGCAGGGTCAGCGTGCTGGCGGAGGCTCCCTGTCCCAAGGAGTAGAGCAGCGCCGCGAAAGCGGCAGGAGAGCTGGCGCTTGGACCTCCCTGCACGAGCAGCCCATCGGAAGGAACGTCCGGTGGGACCGGGACGGGTGCCGACAGACCGCCAACGCCCGGGTTCAGAACGGTCCACCACCCCTGTTGCTCCGGGGCGTCTGCTGCGGCTGGCGCTGCACGCATCGTTAAGCAGACCGCGAGTGCCCCGGCAAAACCGAACAGCACGCTCAGAACGGCGAGCCGTCTCATTTGTTCTTCTCCCCGAAGAAGACTGCTCTTGCGATGTCGTCTCTCTCCATGAGCTCGAGAGTCTTGCCTTCGAAGCGGACGTGTCCCTTCTCGATGAACACCGCGCGCTCACACAGCTTCGCCGCGATGTTGAGGCTCTGTTCGACGACGATGACCGTTATCCCTGCGTCGTGCAGGCGCTGGACGATCTCCAAAAGCTCGCCGACCACCACTGGTGCCAGGCCCAGAGACAGCTCGTCGACGCACAACAGCTCGGGATCGAGGAGCAACGCCTTCGCCACCGCCAGCTGCTGCTGTTCGCCGCCCGAGAGCCTTCCAGCCTGCTGCGAGAGACGTTCCTTCAGGCGCGGGAATGTGGAGAAGACACGTTCCTTGCGCTCTTTGAAGAGACCCTTCTGCTTCTTCAATGCCAGACCCTGAATTTCGAGGTTCTCCTCGACGCTCATGTCGGTGAAGACGGCCTTTCCCCCCGGGATGAGTGCTAGTCCGCTCTCCGACAGTTCCTCGGCGGGGACACCGGTGATGTCCTGTCCCCGGAAACGGACCGAGCCGGAATCGGGTCGTTCGAGGCCTGCCACGACGCGAAGGAGCGTGGACTTGCCCGCCCCGTTCGTGCCGAGAAGCGCCAGAGCCTCGCCCTTTCTCACCTCCAGCGAGATCCCGAACAGGACCTGGAGCTGACCGTAGGAGAAGTCGAGACGGTCGACCGTGAGGAGTTGTTCTCCGCCGTGGAACCGGAAGTTGGTGAGAGTGGGATCGTCGTACTTGACGCTCATCAGAAACCTGGGTTGAAGTTAGGTTCGGTCACCCGCCAGCAGTTGCACGCGGTCGTGAACTGGTCGACCCGCCAGAACTGGCCGCCGGTCGTTCTGTTCGCGGCGGCGAAGCTGCTCGGACCCTGCGGGTATGAGAAATCTACCGAGCCCGCGCGCTCCAGTCCCACGGCGAGGGCGGCCGTAGATAGAGCCGGTGCGTGGTCCAGCGCCGCCTGGAACATCCAGAGCTGGTCACACGCGTTGCCGACGGCGCCGGGCTGGTTCCAGACCGGAGACAGGCCACTTGCCGCCACCTCCGAATTACATTTCTGCGTCCCGGCAGTCGGCGTCAGCCCGGCCGTGTTCTCCTCCCCGTCGCGCAACGTCGTTATCGCGACGGCGTTGTTGATGTTGTTGGGATTGGGGGCCTGCGTCCCGGAGGAGATCTCCAGGAGCCCGTCGTCGCCGAGCAGATACTTCGGGTCGTATCCCTGCGACTGCGCGGTATTGGTGAAAGTCGCGAAGTCGCCGAGCTCGAATATTTCCGTCACATCCTTCACGCCGTTCTGCTGGAACTTGACGATGGCGTTCTCGATGTCGCTGGGACTGGCGAAGGCCTGCGGGCATCCCATGTCGTAGCTCACGATGTCAGACGATGGGACCCCGACCTGAGCGAGCCAACTGGTCTCTTCAGGGAAGAGAGCGGGGAAACAGTCCCTGTAGATGATTCCCAGCTTGGTGAAGCCGTTCGACGGGCTGAAGTAGCCGAGTTGGTGGAAGGCGAAGATCTCGTTTCTGTACGCGGTGTCGAGCATGTCAAGGTCGAACAGGTACGGGTAGAACTGTTGAATCTGGGCCTCCGAAAGCATGTATCCGCCGAAATACGGGATGTGGTTCTGGGCGATGCAGTTGATCCCCACCGGATAGTTGGCGAATGAGCCTGTGTCCAAGACGGCGAAAACACCTGATTGTGCGAGCGTCACACAAAGCTGCTGAAGACTGCTCTGATCTATCGGGTTCTCGGTGTAGAACTGCGGAACAAGTTTTCGGCATGCCACTCCGCCGCTCGCGTTGATGCTGTTGATGACGCCCTGGAAGGCGCCTTGTTGGGCCTGCGGCGATGCGATGCCGAACGTACTGTTGCCAGCGGCGCCGGCAACATTGGTCAACAGAATCGCGATCTTTATCTGTGTGGAGGTCACCCCCGTCGTAGTCCCCGCGAGGCAGTGCCCGCCGCCCGAGCTCGTACCCGCTTGTCCCGAGGCTGCGCCGACTGCCGCGCCCTGAGCGCCCGAGCCGGCGGCTGCACCGCCAGTCGCGCCGCTGCCGGCGGTCGACGCGCCCGTGCCACCTACCGTGGCCGCGCTGGAACCCGCCACCCCACGGCCCGCGCCACTTCCGCCGAACGAGCTGAAGCCTGAGCCCGAGGGCGTGCCCCCCGCTGGCACGATCGCCCAGATGAGCACCGACATGACCGCTGCTGCTGCTGTGGCGGAGGCGACCTTCTGTGCAAGCGGCGCGCGCCGGCACCAGCGCCGGAAGACCTGGAACGGGGTCATGACACCGTCGCCCCTGAACGCGAGATCGCGGACTCGTCAGTGCCCAGATAGCTGGCCACGACACGCGGGTTGTGCCGGATCTCATCGGGCGTCCCTTCGGCGATCACAGAACCTGCCTCGAGGGCGTAGAGGCGGTCGCAGAGGCCCATCAGCAGTGGCATGTCGTGCTCGACGATCAAGATGGAGCAGTCCAACTCGGCGCGAATGTCACGAAGCAAGGGGCCGAACGCTTCGGCTTCACGTTGTGCGACTCCTGCGGTGGGCTCGTCGAGCAGGAGCAACTTCGGCCCCGCCGCCACCTGTGCAGCGAGGTCGCAGATCCTGCGCGTCCCGGTGGACAGTTGTGACGTGCGGACGTCGGCCCAGGGACCGAGACCGAACCTCTCCACGAGCTTTCGCGCTTCGTGAAGCGTCTGTCTCTCGATCACCCTTGCCCACGGAGCAGCCGCCATGGCGGAGACCATCCCGACCTTGTTCCTCCGCCCGAGCGCGACCTGGATCGTCTCGATGACCGTGAGCCCGGGGAAGAGCGTCGCATCCTGGAAGCTCCGGGCAACCCCATAGGCGGCGCGGAAGTCAGCAGGCAGGTCCGCGACCTCTTCGCTGAAGACCTTCACGGAGCCGGCGTCGGGCCGCAGAAGACCCGAGATGACGTTCATCAGAGTGGTCTTGCCGGCACCGTTGGTACCGATGAGTCCCACTATCTCGCCGGCGTTTACGGAGATGTCGGGCTCGTTCAAGGCGGTGATCCCCCCGAAGTGGACGCGGATCCCCTTGGCCTCGAGAGCGGGACGGCTCGGGTCTCCTGACGCGGCGCCCGGAGCGGCCCCGTTTCCCAGGACCGATGTGATCCTCCCGACTACCACCGAAGCCGAGCTCCCGAAAGCGACGGTGGTGATGGCGCTCTGCGCGACCACCGAGGTCGTGCCCGGCACGATGATCGGCGTGCGCATCGCCGAAATCGGTGCGATCGGCGAGGGCAGATGATCGGTTGCAGGTTTTTCGTCGCCGGACACCGCGCCGGCCTTTCGGTCGAGCCATCGCTGCCACAGGCCCTGGAACGCGCCCGCCAGTCCCGTCGGGAATTTAAGCAGGACCGCCACCTGGCCCAGACCCGCCAACATGAGGCTGAACGCCAGGCTCTGGCCGAAGTTGCCGAACAATCCCGAGACCGAGGGCCCGATGAAGAACGTCACCGCGTACAGGACGACGGCAGCCACGACGGCTCCGCTCAACGAGCCGAGACCGCCGATAACCGGGATCGCGATCAAACCGAGCGACACGTCCGAGCCGAACTGTGACGGGGAGACCGCCTTCCACGAATCCGCCCAAAGGACGCCGGCAGTCCCTGCGAAGAATCCCGATATGGCCAAGGTGGCGAGCTTGATGGTGGCGGGGGCGAGTCCGAACGCCGCGCTGGCTCTCTCGTTGTCGCGTACGGCGACGATCGTCCGGCCCGGTACAGAGCGTCTGAGGGCGGCCCCCGCACCCACTCCGAGCACGAGCACGACCAGTCCGATGTAGTAGATCGCGATCTGCGAATGAGGCGTACCGAGCTTCGGCCCGAGATCCGGCGGCGTGACGAGCATCCCGTACGGCTGCGCGGAGCCGACCCACGATTGGTGGTAGAGCCAATCAGCGGCGATGACGGCGAAGCCGAGAGTCGTGACGGCCAACGTCAGACCGGGCACTCGCAGAGCCGGCAATCCCACGACGACCATCACGAGTGCACACATCAATCCGACCACCACGAAGAGGACCGGAAGTGACCAGCTGTGTGCCGACCAGTGCGCCGTCAGATACGCACCTAGACCCACCAATGCGAACTGCCCCAGGCTCACCTGGCCACCCCACCCGAGCAGCATCGTGAGGCCCACACCCAAGAGGGCGTATATCAAGATCAGTGTGAGCAGGAACTCGTGACCTGACGTGTGGAAGTACGGCAGCTGCGGCCACACCAGCGCAAGCACCAAACCACCGGCGGCCAACAAGACCCACTGGTACCGCACGACCACCGCTTCTCGTAGCGCCGAAGGGACCCGTACCACCGGTCGGTCCTCGACGACCGAACCCGCCACCGCGAACACACGGCCGATCGCCCTCCCTCGGATCAGGATGATCAGGAGAACGGCGATGAAGATCGCCAGCTCCCCATCGGAGCCGTTCGACGTGATCGCGGAAACGATCTGGGTGATCATCCCGAGCACGATGCCACCGCCGAGAGCAGCCGGGAGCGACACGAACGCGCCGAAGGCGGCTGCTCCCAGAGTGAGCATGAGGAGGTACGGCCCAAGCAACGCCGCGTTGAAGTTGGGCTCGTTCGGTGCCTGCAACACTGCCGACACCGCCGAGAGGCCTCCGGCGATCACCCAGGTGACAGCGCTCACGCGGTCGACCGAGATTCCGCAGAGGCGTGCGGCGTCAGGGTTGTTTGCCGCGGCACGGATCTTCTTTCCCATCGTCGAGTAGCGCATGAACGCCGCCAGGCCGATGACGAGGAGTGGCACAAGCACGGCGGTGAGGATCCATGTGCCGGTGAGAAGGACATCGCCGATCCGGACGTGCGAAGCGAACGGCTGCGGGTACTGCGATGCCCTCGACGCGTTGGGATTGAGAGCGGGGACATAGGTCAACGCCAGCAGGACCTGGGATACGGCCAAAGAAGCGAGGAGCAGCCGGATCGGCGACCTGGAGCGCCTCCGAATAGGAGCCACGAGGAAGCGCTCGACCGCGAAACCCGTGAACAAGCCGACAGCGACGGCGAGCACGAAGGCGAGCCACCAACTCCAGCCCCAGTCGAGCACCCACTTCGCCAGCAGGAGGGCGGAAAGCGTGCCGAGCTGTGCGTGTGCGAGGTTCAGGAACCGGTTGGACTTGTAGACCAGGACCAGGCCCACGGCGAGAAGACCGATGGTGAGTCCGTTGAGCAGGCCCAACACCAGTGTTCCGAAGCTCACAAGTGGATCCTCTCGGTGCAGGTCACCAAGGGTCCGCCCCTCCCTCTCAGCTCCTCACGCGGCCGCCGGGTGCACCACGAGGCCCCCCTCGTTGAACAACGCCGTACTGCTCAGCTGCTTGCGCCACTATACAGCTGACAAGAAGGTCATTTCCATTGCCGAAGAGCCTCATTTCCCCTGAGCACCGGGCATGCGCAGTCGGCGGGCCATCACTGCAAAGCAACCTTAGAACAGTTGACGGCGATATTTCGATGCCTAAATATTTTTCCGGGAGACAAGTTCTTTAGGCTGCGAGAGAGTGAGCAAGACAGAGACGACAAGCGATGTCGGATCCGCCAAAAGTGCGCTCACGCCACCGCAGGCCCGAATCGTCGCTGCTTCGCTCGAACTGTTCGCCACCCGCGGGGTGGGTGGTACGTCGCTGCAGATGATCGCGGCCCAGGTCGGCGTGACCAAGGCCGCGCTCTTCTATCAGTTCAGGACCAAGGACGACATCGTTCTCGCCGCGGCAGAGGACGAGCTCTCGAGGCTCGAGGCGGTCATAGACGCCGCTGAGGCCACACCGTCGCGAACCGCGCAGCGCCGTCTTCTTCTGAAAGGCATTGTTGACCTCTCCGTCGATCGCCGGCGGACCGTGAACGTCATCTTGAGCGACCCAGTCGTGCTGGGTTTCTTCGCTGAGCACAAGCGCTACCGCCGGGTGCTCGATCGGATCACCTACCTGTTGAGGGGAAAGACGAACGGACGACATCGCCACTTACAGACAGCCATGTTCATGGCTGCGTTGAGCGGGGCGGTGATGCACCCGATGATGGCCGACGTCGATGACGAGACCTTGCGGACAGAACTGCTCCTCCTCGCGCGACGTTTCTTGAGCGCGGATCCTCTGGGCGCCAGAGGCGTCCGGACGGCCCGCGTCCGCGCCCGCTAGACGATCGGCTAGGGAGTCGGATAGCGTCGGCCGCTTCATCCATCTAAGGAGGGCGAGCTTGACGTCGAGGACATACCGGGTCATCCAGTGGGCGACGGGTAATACAGGCCAACGCGCTCTTCGCGAGGTGATCCGGGACCCCTCGTACGAGCTCGTCGGCGTGCTCGTTTACGACGAGGCCAAGAACGGCGTCGATGCGGGCAAGCTCTGCGGCGAGGACCCGACTGGCGTCCTGGCCACGAACGACCGTACGGAGATCCTGAAACTCGACGCGGACTGCTGCATCTACATGGCGCGTGCGACAGGGACCGGTCAGACCCGCGCCGGGCTGACCGAGGACGAGCTCGTCGACGACATGGTCGCTCTTCTCGAGAAGGGCACGAACGTGGTCACCACCTGCACGGACCTGGTCGCTCGAGCGGTTCGGCTGAGCGACGCCAATCGGTCCCGGATCATCGACGCGTGCAGCCGGGGCAACGCGTCGGTGTGGGCGAGCGGCAGCGACCCGGGATTCATCACCGAGACGCTCCCCCTTGCGTTCCTCTCGATCCAGCGCCACGTGGAGCTCATCGAGATCGAGGAGTTCGGCGACCTCTCACGTCGTCCGTCGCCCCACATGGTCATGGAGCAGATGCGTTTCGGAAAACCCCTCGACGAGTTCGACCCCGACCGGCGCAAGAACCACCTCTTCGGCGAGTACCAGCCGGCGCTCACGGTGCTGGCCGACATGGCCGGGTTCGAGATCGATGAATGGACCGCGCAGGGTGGCGTGGCCGCCGCTAAGGAAGATCTCACCATCGTCGCCGGCGAGATCAAGGCCGGAACTGCGGCCGCTCAGCGCATCATCGTGACGGGTCGGAGCAAGGGAGTCGACCGCGTCCGCTTCACACAGTACGGGTTCGTGGCGATGGACGTGGATCCTGACTGGGGCCTTCAACCCACCGGTTGGCGAGTGCGGGTCCAGGGTGACGCCCCGATCGACATGTCCATGCCGTTCCCCGTGCCACTCGAGGACCTGGCGTCGTACGTGCCTGGCTACAACGCGAACGGCCCATTGAACTCGATTCCGTACGTCTGTGCCGCGAAGCCGGGCATCCTCACCACGCAGGACCTTCCACACATCCTGCCCCGAGGGCCACGCTCCCCCTCCTGAGCTACTCGGCCTCGTCGGCCCAGAACTGCTCGAGGAGCGGTTGAAGACCTCGGTCGACCAGCTCGATGCGAAGGCCGCCCAGTGCTTTGTGATACGACCAGTGCGAGCTGCCGTTCGGACCACGACCGGCCGCTTCCTTCTCGTAACCCGCGCTCTCTAAAACCGCGCCGTCGCCCTCGACGTCGTCGGACCAGTAACCGAGATGATGGATGCCCGAGCCCGCGGCCGGAATCCAAACCGTTCCTTCGATGGCCTGGATGACTTCGAGCCTCGGGACGTTGCGCGAGTAGACGAAGCGCATCGGGATCTCTTGATCACCGCTCGGCAGCCACACTGGGATACT
Organism: uncultured Acidimicrobiaceae bacterium; assembly: GCA_963737015.1. Classification (GTDB taxonomy): domain Bacteria; phylum Actinomycetota; class Acidimicrobiia; order Acidimicrobiales; family UBA8190; genus CAVTQZ01. Next base: position 1,966,911 of record CAVTQZ010000001.1, read on the forward strand.
CCCGTCGAACACTTCGGACCAGCGGTACCCACACAACTCCGAAAGCCCGGCCAGTGCGGCTTCCAGATCGTCGACGACAACACCCGCGTGGTAATGATCTTCTGCCCTCATGACTCGAGGACCACTCTGATCGCCCCTTCTGATTTGTCGGAGGCAACACGGAACGCCTCCGCGGCATCCTGCAGCGGGAAGCGATGCGTGATCACCGTCTGCACGATCTCCGGTTCGTCGGCGAGCATCTGCGCGACGTCAACCATCTCCGGGCGCCCGTCGTGAGCGCAGTATCCGAGGGACGGCACCACGCTCGCCTCACGCATGAACAATGGGTGCCAGGGCAACGAGACGGTGGCGCCGGTGTGCACCCCCAGGACGACAACCGTCCCACGCGGAGCCACGAGCTCTATGCAACGACTCAGTGACTCCTCGGTTCCGGCCGCTTCCACGACCACGTCGTAGAGACCGTTTGTAGCGAGTGTGGCGCCGAGACGCTCGGCGGCTGAGCGCTGGTGAGGATGGCGCGCTTCGATGGCGACTTCCTCGACACCCTGCCTGCGAGCGCCGGCTATTGCCAACAGCCCGAGCGCTCCCGCGCCCACCACGGCTACTCGGGTGCCGGGCCGGCTGCCGGCGAGACGGAGCGCGTGCCACGAGACCGAGGCGGGTTCGACGATGGAGGCATCGCGCACGTCGAGGCCACTGGGTAGCGGCACCAGTCGCTCAGAGGGCGCGCGGTACGCCTCGGCCATGCCACCGTCGATGCTCACCCCGAGCGCACGTTCGTGGTGCGTGGAGCACAGGTTGTAACGACCCCGCTCGCACTCGGCGCACCTTCCACAGCCGAACAGGGCCTCGACCACAACCGGCGTCCCATCGGAGCGCACTCCGGCGAGCTCGTGGCCGAGGATCTTCTTGAGCCCGAAGCCGATGTACATGAGATCGGATGCACAGACGCTGGACGAGCAAATCTGTATCTCCTCCCCCATGCCGGGAGGTTCGTCCACGTCGACCACGAGAACTTTGTCGGAAAGGTCTCCTGTGCTTCGAACCGCTTTCATTTCACCCCGCTCCGGGCCCCGAAACGTACAGGAGGCGCGGACCTAGCCGATTGGCTACCTTGGCGCCAACTCGTCCGGGAGGCCGGGTCCAGACGCGCTGGGTCTATCACCCGTGCCAACGCGGAGAAAAGGAGGGCATCCGATGACACAGACACGAACCTCACGGGGATCGTCCGGGGACGACACGGGTGGTCTGAGCAAGAAGGTCACCGAGTACGAGAGGACCATGAAGTCGCTCGTTCCGTCTGTCAAAACTGCTCCCGATTGGGCCCCCCTCGCCGCGTTCGTGGCGGTCGAGGGCTTCGAGAGGATCGGAACCTTCCTCGAGGTTCAGAATTGGCAGCAGTACACGGAGATGCTCACCCAGTGGGCTCGGTCGGTCGAGAGGTTCGAAACGACCGTACGTCGCATCTCGGAGCTGCCCGGTATCGTCTACTACGAGATCGAAGAGCGCCATCATCGGGGTGACGCGGTAAGCGTCGTCAATTCGATGACCGTGTTCGAGTTCGACGCCGATCATCTCATCCGGCACCTGAACGTCTACTTGCAACAGCCGCGATGACGGTGAGGACATGCGACTTGAAGGCTGACCGGAGCTGACTAGTCGGGCAGCTGGAGGAAGCGTCGCGCCAGGTGCAGAAGCTGCGTGCGCAAAGTCTCGTCGTCGTGCTCCACCAAGAGAGGGTGAATCACTGCGCCGCTGATCGCCGCGGTGAGCATGGCCGTGGCGAAATCTGACCCGGGCGGCGAGTCGGCCCCTGTTAGAAGACGGCTGAGACGGTCCTGCACCTTCAATAGTCTCTTGTTCCTGGCATACATCCGCCCGATGAGGGGGTCGTGCAGCAACGTGCTCACCTCGCGGCGGCGTTCGATGGAGAGGTCGATGATTCCGATGATCACGCTGTCACGAACGTCGTCCGCCGTCGGTTGAGCCTCTGCGGCGCCGAGGACCGCTTCCAGCCTCGCCATTTCAGCGTCCGCAACAGCGCGGATGATTTGGGCCTTCGTGTTGTATTGGTGATAGACGGCGGCCTTGGTGACCCCGATTTCGTCGGCGATCATCTGGAGGGAAGTTCCGCCGACTCCATGCTCGGTGAAGAGCTTGAGCGCTGCATCGATGATGCGTGACTGCGCGAGAGAGGGCGCAGGCGCTTTGGAGCCGCGAACAGCAACCGTTCGAGTGCTCACGCCCAGAGGGTAGCCGGAGAATCGTCTCCTGACCTTGCCGATCGGCTAGGCGGAAAGATGTTCTAAGAATTTAGTGAGGGAGGATCACTGCGGATGAGTCCCGACAAGGTTGATTTCGACCCTGGCAGCCGGGCCTTGCGCCTGGAGAAAGAGGGTCCCGTGCTCTGGTGCACGATCGATCGTCCCGGCGCGCGAAACGCCCTCACGCCCGCCATGTACTACGGGATAAAGCGCGTTGTGCAGCTCGTCAACTCCGACTCCCGGTTCGCTGCTCTCATCATCACGGGCGAAGGCGACGTCTTCTCCACCGGAGGGGACCTGGGGGGCCGGGCGGAGGAGTACGACGAACCGATCCGGGTTGCGGGAGCCGACGTGCTTCCGTTCCTCGCAATTCGCGACAGCTTTGCGCCCGTTATCACAGCGGTCAACGGCATTTGTCAGGCGGGTGGCCTTCTCATCGCCATGCTGGCGGACGTCGCTGTGGCGAGCGATCGAGCGACGTTCAGAGTCCCTGAACTCCTACGCGGCATCCCCGATGCGACTTACGCCGCAGCGCTTCCCGCACATGTGGGCATGGCTGTGGCCAGAGACCTCCTGTTGTCCGCCCGGAGCTTCGACGCCGTCGAGGCACAGCGCATCGGGCTCTTGTCTCGCGTCGTTCCTCACTCGGAGCTTCGAGCAGCCGCGTCCGAAGCCGCCCATCAGGTTCTCAAGACCGCACCTGCAGCGCGCGCCCAGGTTAAGCGCATGCTGAACGAACGCTACGGACACGTCGACTACCCGACCATGTTCTGGGCTCTCGAGCACTCTCCGGAACCAAGAGAGGGAATGCGTGCCTTCATGGAGAAGCGCGCCCCCGGATGGGTTCCGCCGGACCTTTGAAAGGGCCGAGACGTGTGTCAGGCCAGCCTGGGTGCTCCTGTGAGCTCCTCTCGTAAAACGCGCCTGAGCAACTTCCCAGTGTCGTTGTGCGGCAACTCGTCGCGCAGTTCGAATGCCACAGGAGCCCGAGTCGACCGCAGCCTGTCGCGCACCCAGCGGTGCAGTTCGGTGATCTCTACATCCGAATTCGGAACGAGGACAACGGCCGCTGCCGGGCACTCCCCCCATTCGTCGTCGGGGATCCCGACCACAGCGGCCTCACGCACAGCCGGGTGGTCAAGGAGAACCGCCTCGATCTCACCAGGCGAGATGTTCTCGCCGCCTCTCACGATTACGTCGTCGAGCCTCCCTTCGACGAAAAGGAACCCACCATCGTCGAGGTATCCCGCGTCGTTCGTCGCGAACCATCCTTCATCGTCTGTCACCGAGCCCGCCTGGTACTCACCTGCGATCTGTTCGCCTCGCACGAATATCTCGCCGCTTTCGCCCGCCCGAAGTGCAGCACCGTCGGGGCCGCGTATCTCGAGCTCCAGGGTGGGCAGCGGACGACCCACCGAACCGAGCCGTGCGCGTTCGGCAGGATCCTCGCTCGCGAAAGCGACTCGATGGTCGTCGGGTCCTAGAACTGCGATCGTCGAGCTCGTCTCGGTCAGTCCGTACGCGTTTACGAAGCCGATGTTCGGCAGAAGTGTCATGGCCCGCTCCACGATCGCCGTCGGCATCCGACCGCCGCCGTACGAGAGGTGCACAAGGCGCGGCAGGCTCGAGCCCGTGTCCTCCACGACGTCGAGTATGCGTCCCAGCATCGTGGGCACCACCATGGCGTGGGTTATCTCCTCGCGACGCGCTACCTCCACCCACTCCTTTGGGTCGAACTGCGGGAGATACACGATGCGCCTGCCGGCGTAGGTGTTCGAGAGGATCGCAGCGATCCCTGCCACGTGATAGGGCGGGACGCTCACGAGGGTCGCCTCTTCCTCGCCGGCTGCCATGAACTCGATCGTGGTCAGCACGTAGGCGGTCAAATGGCGGTGGCGGAGAAGGGCGGCCTTCGGTTCGCCGGTGGTTCCGCTGGTGAAGAGCCAGATCGCGACCTCGTCGGGATCTGTGTTCGCAGACGGTTCTGCTTTGTGTTCCTCGATTCGTGACCCGAGCTCGTGCGACCCGAGGAGCGTCACGTCTTCGATCCCGGCCAGTCGATCGCTTCCTTCGCAGACCACCACAGCCGGGGCGATTCTCGAGACGAGGGCCCGAAGCCGGTCTTCCGCCAGCCGGTAGTTGATCGGGGCGAAGGGGACTCCGGCGAGAGCAGAAGAGAACACCAAGATGGGAAGCACGTCGGAGTTCACGCCGACGAAGCCCACGCGATGGGCGTCCGTAGATGCGATGAAGGACGCTCCCTGACGGGCGCGCTCGAGAAGACGGCCATAGGAGATCCCGCCGTCCCGGGACCCGACCGCGACACGGTCTGGCATACCCTCCGCTGCCATCTCGAGCAGCATCGCGGTGTTCATCCAACGGCTCCAAACGTATGCGTACTGGTAGGTTACGGCACGTGACACATCTCAATGACGTGGCCTTTCTCGCCAGTTTGACCAACAACTCGATCGACCTTGCGCTGCTGATTCTGCGCCTCGGCCTGTCCGTGGTCTTCCTGGCACATGGGATCAACCACATCTTCGGTGGCGGAAAGATCCCGGGCACCGCGCGCTGGTTCGAAAGCCTCGGGATGAAGCCTGGGATCCTCCACGCTTGGACCGCCTCTTTGACAGAGGTGGGAGCCGGTGTTCTATTGGCGTTCGGCTTGATCACACCGATCGCCGCAGCCGGAGTTGTGGGAACGATGCTCGTGGCGTGGATCACGAACCATTTGAAGAACGGGTTCTTCATCTTCCGACCGGGGGAGGGCTACGAGTACGTCGCCACCTTGACAATCGTCGCGATCGTGGTCGGCACGCTCGGCCCGGGTAGCTGGAGCATCGACGGTCATGTGAACGCGCTACAGAAACTGTGGGGGTGGCCCGGGTTCGGGATCGCTGCGGGGGGCGGGGCGCTCGGCGCGGCCGGCCTGCTCGTCACCTTCTGGCGCCCACAGCCGAAGGCAACTTCATGATGACCTGGACCAGAAACTGCACCGGCAAGGGCCGCCGAAGTTGAGAGTCGTCGTCGTAGGCGCGTCCAGTGGGCTCGGACGTTGCATTGGCACGGGGTTGGCGAAGCGCGGTGCGAACGTGGCGCTGTTGGCACGCCGGCTCCGAAGGCTTCAGGACGCCTCGAAGGAAGCCGGCCCCGGATCGCTCGCCGTCGAATGCGACGTCACGGACACGAGTTCGGTCAAGAGCGCCATCTCCGAGGCGGCGGCGGGGCTCGGAGGAATCGACGCGTTGGTCTACACGCCGGCGATCGGGCCACTCGTAGGACTCGCGGACACCGATACCGATACATGGCGGAAGGTCTTCGATACCAACGTGATCGGCGCCGCCTCGGTCACTTCCGCAGCGCTGGAGCACCTCCGTCAATCGAAAGGGAGTGCCGTCTTTCTCTCGACGGTCAGTGCGTCTCTCACGCCGCCGTGGCCCGGGCTCGGCGCTTACGCAGTCAGCAAGGCGGCGCTCGACAAATTGGTGGAGGCGTGGAGGGCGGAGCACCCCGAGATCGGGTTCACCAGGCTCGTGGTCGGCGACTGCACCGGTGGCGAAGGCGACTCGATGACAGGTTTTGCCAACGAGTGGGATCCCGAGACCGCGATGAAATTCCATTCGATCTGGATGGAGCGCAACCTCCTCGCAGGTGCATTCATCGACGTGGATGACCTTGTCTCGGTGGTCCACTCGCTGCTCGGGGGAGGGGCGAGCATGTCCCTACCGTCGGTGACCGTCGCGCCGCGCCCCCAGGCAGCCGATTCGGAAGGGCTACTTCGGGAGTTCCTGGAGAATAGAAGCCCGATCGTTGTAGAAGCTGAGCATCCCTCCGAGGGCTAGAGACTCGGGCAAAGGGTCTTCGTACGACCAGGCGACGTCGGCGACGCGGACGTCCCCCACCACAGCCGTCCAGTACGAGGCCGTCCCCTTGTAGGGGCAGTAGCTCGTGGCCTCACTGGGTACGAGGTACTCCATCCGCACATGGGTCTTGTCGACGTAGAGGCGAGGTTCCAACGACGTCTCGTATACGCCGAGCGTCTCGTTGGTATCGACGAGAACGGTCCTGGCCACCTCGACACGAAGGGCCCGCCGCGTTCGAAGACAGTCCACCCGGTGGTAGGGATTTCGCGGATGTCCGTGAACGAGCTCTTCCTCTTCGTACCATTCGGATACCGAATCCCAAGGCACGCGCACATAGCCTTGAGCAGCCGGCTCGATTTCCGTCGGCAGGCCGTGCACGTCTGAAGCAGGAAAGGCGTACACGGGGGACATCCGGGGCCGATGAACCAGCAAGACCTGCTCGCTGTCCACCACCGCGCGGCCTGATAGGAAGCCGCGTACCCTACGCCCTAGCGGCTCGAGGTAGGTCACGTCATCCGGCACCGGCGCGCTGAACCGTCCGGCTCGGCCGGCACTCAAAGGACCTCGTCCCGTGGTGAGGCTCACAGCGTGCTCCGTTCGTCCAGGCCCTCTACATCGATCGCGAATCGCCTAACCATCGCGTCAACGTAGAACGAGGCGAGCAGATTCCCGTCCTCGTCGTGGACGGTGCATTCAGAATGGGTCATCCCGCGGCCGGCGAACGTCGATCTGTGGTGGTAAAGCATCCAACGATCGGCTCGTACATCAGCATGAAATGAAATGTAGATCGCGTTGATTGCGGTGGAGAGGCCGCGGTGGGCTTCTGCCTGGCCGATTCCTTGATGAGGTCTCAATGCGGCGGCGATCGACATGTGGCCGGTGAACTGAGCAAGCAAACCTGCGTGGACACAGGGTTCCCCCGGCACTTCGCGGAACCTCACCCAGGCGTCGATCACCGCCTGACCCGCAGCGGCATCGGGATCGTCGGTGTAGGCACCTTCTGCCACGCGGACGTCTCGCCCTGTCACCGACATGTCGTAGGGATCGCATGAGTAGGGATTCGGCACATCGGGCGGATCTGCGGAATGAAGAACGACGTCCTGAGCTGTTTCGTCCATGAGCAAGGTGCCCACCGCCCGGCAGCGATCGTCCTGATTTACACGGACGGACAACACCGTGAAGCTGCGCCCCGCACTCACCTCCTCCAGCTCGAAGGCAAGTGGCTTTTCCGGATCGGCCGGACGCGCGAACACCATGTGCGCGGAGACGACACGCCTTCTGCCGGTGTGACGACACGACGCAACGATCGCTTGAGCCAGCATCTGACTGCCCTCGACGACGTGGCGCCGGAGATCCGCCCGCGCTCCACCCCCGTAGCTGCGCTCCCCCATTCGTTGCACGTCGAGGAGCTCGATCAGGTCTGCCGCGTCGCCCCACGTCGGAAATCGCTTGATCGTGACGTCCCGCTCAGCGTCCGCGCCTGCGCGGTCGACCAGCTCGACCCGCACGCGATCGTGATCGAAAGCCTTCATCCCGTCGAGCTCGTGGCCCGGCTCGGGCTCCACGAGGATGTCTCGGTCCGCTTCGCCGATCAGATCGAGGTGGATGTCCGAAACTGGGAAAAAGAGCAGCGGCTCCGCGCCGGGTAATTCGACACGCAGTGTCCGGGTCGAATCAGCCACCAGTTGCCCGTGCCACCACGCCCTGGCCTGATACGGACAACCAGCAGTCACCACTGCCCGTTGGACGCTAACCGAGACACCATCCCCCTGCGGCCCGAGCTTTGGGGCCAGGACCTACTTGGGCGGGAAGCGCAGAGCGCCGTCGAGACGAATGTTCTCCCCGTTCACGTACGGGTTTTCGGCGATCGATTTCACCATGAGCGCGAATTCCTCTGGACGTCCCATCCGCTTCGGGAAGACGATGTTCTTCACGACCTCTTCTTGCACCTCTTGACGGACTCCCAGCATCGCTGGTGTGCCCATGGTGCCTGGCGCGATCGCGCACACGCGGATGCCGAGCGGTGCAAGGTCTCGTGCCATCGGGAGCGTCATACCCAAGATGGCGGCCTTGGCGGCGCTGTAGGCAACCTGCCCGATCTGACCCTCATAGCCTGCGATGGATGCGGTGTTCACCACTACCCCGCGCTGGCCGTCTTCGTCGGGATCGTTCTTCGCCATGGCCGCCGCACAAAGACGCGAGGCATTGAACGTGGCCACGGCGTTCATCTCGACTGTCGTGGCGAATGACCGTTTGTCGTGAGGCGTGCCGTCACGTCCGACCGTGCGACCGCCACCGACTCCGCCCCCCGCCACGTTGACTAGAAGGAACAGGGTGCCGAGCGAAGACGCGCCTTCGATGGCTGCCGCTACGTCGTCGTCGTCAGCTGCGTCGCCCCCCACAGCAAGGGCAGAGTCGCCGAGTTCCTTGGCGAGTGCCGAAGCGCGCTCCGCGTCCCGGTCGAAGACGCAGACACGCATCTCCGAGTCGACGAGCAGGCGCACCGTGGCAGAGCCGAGTCCGCCGGCTCCGCCGGTGACGATCGCCGACCGACCCTGCAGGCTCACAGCGATTCGGGACGGGTCGATAGGGCCCAGCCCGCCGCGCGAAGTACCAGTTCACGGTGCATGCGAGACCGTACCTATATTTTGATCACGACGTCAATATCAGGTATTGTCGTATCCAGTCGACCGGCGCAAGGGGCTCGAGGGGGGACGAACAAGGTGGACCAGACACCTACGCTCGCGGAGGCCGGCGGCGCCGGGTCTCGAGCGCCTGAGGCCGGAGGGCCGAGAGGGAGGTTGCCCGGACAGTGACCGTCACCCACCCGAGCGAGGTCTATTACGACCCCTACGACTTCGAGATCGACGCCGATCCGTACCCGGTGTGGAAGCGCCTCCGCGACGAGGCACCCCTCTACTACAACGAGAAGTACGACTTCTATGCGTTGAGCCGCTTCGACGACGTAGAGAAGGGACTTCTCGACTGGGAGTCGTACAGGTCCGGTAAGGGCTCGGTCCTCGAGATAATCAAGGCGAGCCTCGACAGACCCCTGACCTCGAGCCTCTTCCCGGGCATGATCCTTTTCGAGGATCCACCGATCCACAATCTCCACAGGGCACTTCTGTCGCGGGTCTTCACCCCTTCGAAGATGAACGCGATCGAACCGAAGGTGCGCGAGTTCTGCGCAAGGGCCCTTGACCCGCTCGTCGGATCGGGCCGCTTCGACTTCATCCACGACCTCGGCGCGCAGATGCCGATGCGCACGATCGGCTACCTCCTTGGGGTCCCCGAAGAAGAGCAAGAGGCGATCCGCGACCGCATCGACGCCGGTCTGCGTCTCGAAGAGGGCAAGGAGAACGACCTTGCAACGACGCTTGCTGCACAACACGCCATCTTCGAGGAGTACATCGAGGCGAGGACGAAGAATCCCTCCGACGACGTGATGACGCAACTTCTAACGGCGGAATTCGAGGACGAAACAGGGACGGTCCGTCAGCTCACCCGCGAGGAGATACTCACTTACATAGACCTCCTCGCCGGTGCCGGAAACGAGACCACGACAAGACTTATCGGGTGGACCGGCAAGCTCCTCGCCGAGCACCCGGACCAGCGTCGGGAGTTGGCGGCCGACCGCTCTCTCATACCGAACGCCATTGAAGAGATCCTTCGGTACGAAGCGCCGTCTCCCGTTCAGTCTCGATATATCGCCAGAGACGTCGAGCACTACGGCCGAAGGGTTCCCGAAGGGAGCGTCCTCGTCCTTCTGAACGGATCTGCGAACCGCGATGAACGGCGCTTCGAGGATCCGGACCTATTCGACATCCACCGCGAAATCGGCCGGCACCTGAGCTTCGGCTACGGCCTTCACCTCTGCCTCGGCGCGGCGCTCGCACGTCTCGAGGGTCGCGTTGCTCTCGATGAAGTACTCAAGCGTTTCCCCGAGTGGGAGGTCGACTGGGAGCACGCCGTGCAGGCACGCACGTCCACCGTGCGTGGCTGGGAGACGTTGCCGGTCTTCATCCCCTGACTTCAGACCTAGGAGCGCACATGAACAAGGACGACATGATCCTCGTCAGCATCGACGACCATGTCATAGAGCCGCCTGACATGTACAAGAACCACGTGCCGGCGAAGTGGCAGGACGATGTGCCCAGGGTGGTTCGAAACGACCAGGGCATCGATGAATGGGTCTTCCAGGGCCAGAGCACCTCCACACGCTTCGGCCTGTCCGCCACCGTCGGATGGCCTTCGGACGAATGGGGGCTCGACCCGGGGACGTTCTCCGAGCTGCGACCGGGATGCTTCGACGTACACCAGCGTGTGCGGGACATGAATGCCAACGGCGTTCTCGCATCGATGTGCTTCCCCACCATGGCGGGATTCAACGCGCGCACCTTCAACGAGTCGCGCGACAAGGAGATGGCACTCGTCATGCTCCGCGCGTACAACGACTGGCACATCGACGAATGGTGCGGCGCCTACCCGGGCCGCTTCATCCCCCTCGGCATCGTCCCGATGTGGGATATCGACGAGGCTGTCAAAGAGGTCCACCGCATCGCGAAGAAGGGGTGCCGGTCGGTCAGCTTCCTCGAGACGCCGCACGTCCAGGGCTTTCCGAGCTTCCTGTCCGGACACTGGGATCCGATGTTCGGAGCACTCTGCGACGAGCAGATGGTGCTATCTCTGCATATCGGAGCCGGCTTCGAGGTCATAAGGCGACCGCCCGAAGCGCCCATAGACCACCTCATGGTGCTCGCTTGTCAGATCAGCGCGATCACGGCGCAGGATCTCCTCTTCGGCCCCACGCTTCGACGTTTCCCTGACCTGAAGGTCGCCCTGTCCGAGGGTGGTATCGGGTGGATCCCCTTTTACCTAGACCGCATAGACCGTCACTTCCAGAACCAGGCCTGGCTGCACAGCGACTTTGGCGGCAAGCTTCCGTCCGAGGTGTTCCGTGAGCACTTCCTGGCGTGCTACATCACCGACCCTTCCGGGCTTCTTCTCCGCGAGCGAATCGGAACCGACATCATCGCTTGGGAATGCGATTATCCCCACACCGATACCACCTGGCCCGAGTCCCCCGAGCTCGCGATCAGCGAGTTCGAAGAGGCCCGTTGCGCCGACTCCGAGATCCATGAGATCACGTGGGAGAACGCCACGCGTCTTTTCGGCTGGGATCCCTTCGTCCAGATACCGAAGGAGACAGCGACAGTCGGGGCTCTCCGGGCGCTCGCGGCGGACGTGGACGTGACCCGGATGCCGAAGGCTGAGTGGCGCAAGCGCAACGAGGCCGCTGGGATCGGCACCTTCTGAATCGGTTACTCGTCAGGCAAGGTAAGCGGATGAAACGGCAGGAGGCGGAGACCTGATGGCCAAGGTGCCAGATGTCTTGCACCTGACAGAGAAAGAACCTGGCCGGTATGTGGCACCCAATCCCGAGGTCGACCCCGAGGGTAGGGATGTCGTGTTCAGCGGTCAGATCCTCGCCCAGATGATCGCGGCTGCAGCTCAGGCCGTCGGCGAGGACAAAGAGACGAAATCGGTGCACGCGATCTTTGCCCGCGCGGGTACGTATAGTGCCGGGCCCCTCGACCTCTCCGTGGATCCGATGCACAGCGGACGCGCCTGGGCGAGCTGCACTGTGAGCGCAGAACAGGGAGACCGCCTCATCTCGCGTGGCCTCGTGCTCTCCAATGCCGTCGAGCCCGACCTCATCCGCCACGCTCCGGCAATGCCCGACGTCCCAGGTCCCGACGAAGCCAACCCCGGCCCTCCGGGATCCCTGTTCCCCGGGGCCGAAATCCGGTTCGTGGAGCGCCCAGAGGCGGCCGAGGACGGAAGCTCACCGGTCGTCTACCAGTGGGTCCGAAACGCCGTTTCCACCGACTCGGTCACCGTGAACCAGGCGATCCTCGCGTGGTGCCAGCCTGGGTCCATCATCGGGGCCGCCATGCGTCCGCATTCGGACGTCGTGAGCGTGAGCGACGCGCACCGGTCGATCTCGAGTGGCGTGATCTCCCACACCACGCACTTTCACGACCACGCCGATGTCGGTGACTGGTTGCTCTTCGTCCACGAAGGTACGTACGCGGGCAACGGGCGCGTCTTCGGGCATGGAGCGGTTTTCGACAGGGACGGTCTTCTGGTCTCGACCTTCGCTCAGGACGGCATGGCCCGCCGTGCCGCGGGAGGGCTCGATCAGAAGTCGGCCTTGTGAGCCGGTGCCTTTCGGCGCCGTTATGAGAGAGACCCTCCGATGCTCCTCGAGCTGAGCGACAATCAGGAGTTCCTGCGCGAGACGACCGCCAGGTTCCTCCACGACCAGGTTCCGGTCACCGAGATCAAAAAGCTCCGCCACGATCCGGCGGGCTTCGAACCCGCGTACTGGCGACGTGGTGCGGAGCTCGGCTGGACCTCCCTCCTGGTGAGCGACGAGCACGGCGGAGGGAGCGTCAGCGGACGCGGGGTCGTCGACCTGAGCCTCATCGCCTACGAATTCGGCCGCCGTGCGGCACCCGGCCCCCTCGTGGCGAGCAACGTCGTCGCCTTTGCACTGTCGAGCGCAGGACACACGCCTCATCCAGCGGTCCTCGCCGACCTCCTCTCCGGCGAGCAGGTCGCAACGTGGTGCTATTCGGAACCCAGGCCGAACGACGGTCTTCGCACTGTGACCTTGGAGATCCGTCCCGAGGGGGACGAGCTCGTCCTGAACGGCATAAAACGGCCGGTCGAGTTCGCCGAGCAGTCGTCGCAACTCCTGGTCACGGGCCGCAACAGCGAAGGCCTCACCCAGGTGCTCGTACCGTCTCGCACCCCGGGGGTCACCTTCGAACCCCTGCAGACCGTCGACCTCACTCGTCGCTTTGCAACGGTGGTCTTCGACGACGTGAGAGTGCCACACGACTCGGTCGTGGGAAGGATCGGTCAAGCGGATGCCGACACCGAGCGTCAGCTGCAGCTGTACCTCGTCATGCAGAACGCGGAGTCGGTAGGAGCCATGCAGAGCGCATTCGACATGACCGTCGAATGGGCGTTCGACAGGTACTCATTCGGAAGACCGCTCGCGTCCTACCAGGCACTCAAGCATCGATTCGCCGACATGAAGACCTGGCTCGAGGCGGCCCATGCGATCAGTGACACCGCGACGGAAGCGGTGCAGGACCGGTCCCCGCAGGCGACCGAGTTGGTCGCGGCCGCAAAGGCCTTCATCGGGGAGTACGGGACAGAGCTTGTCCAGGACTGCGTCCAAGTACATGGGGGCATCGGAGTGACGTTCGAGCACGACCTGCATCTCTACGTGCGCAGAGTGATCGTCAACCGTGTCCTCTACGGCACGCCGGCCGAGCACCGCGACCAGCTCGGACGAGAACTTCTGCGGCGAGGGGACGCTGCATGACAGCGACGGCGCACGATGGTCCGGCAGAAGACCTCAAGACGTTTCGGACCCGGGCGCGGGACTGGATCCGCCAGAACCTGCGACGGTTGGAGTCATGGGAGCTGGCCGGACATTCGGTGAGCGTCCTGAGCGAAGAAGCCGAGCTCGCCGCCGTCACAAACGACCGGGAACTCCAGCGCAGGTTCTTCGATGCTGGCCTCGCGGGCATCTGCGTGCCCCGCGAATACGGCGGGCGGGATCTGACGATCGCCCACCAGCGAGCGCTGAACGAGGAGCTCGGAGGTTACGAGTACCCCTTACGCGTCCAGGCCCCGACCATCTCCCCTTGTCTCGCCGTCATCTTGGAGTTCGGCACAGAGGAGCAGAAGCGTCGACACATCCCCGCCATCCTCAAAGGTGAGGAGCTGTGGATGCAATTTCTCTCCGAACCCAGTGGGGGCTCCGACGTCGCCGGGGCACTCACAACCGCGGTGCGTGATGGGGACATGTGGGTGTTGAACGGGTCGAAGGTCTGGACGACGGGCGCCTGGTGGTCCGATTGGGCTCTCTGCTTGGCACGGACCAACTGGGAGGTGCCCAAGCACCGCGGCCTCACCGTCTTCATGCTTCCGATACACCAGCCGGGCATCGAGGTCCATCAGATCGAGATGCTGAACGGCTCGAAGGAGTTCTGCCAGGAGTTCCTGACAGACGTTCTCGTTCCCGACTCCGAACGCGTGGGCGACGTCGACGACGGCTGGACAGTGGGCACGAGGTGGATGTTCCACGAACGAATGCTCTACAACTCCCCGTATGTGACCCAGCCGATCGGAACGGGCCACATCGGCTTCACGGCAGAAGACGTCGTTGCGGTTGCCCGAGCGGTAGGCCGAACAGCCGACCCCCACGTGCGCGACATGGTGGGTGACGCGCACGTGTGGGACCTCGTCGGATCGGCCCTGGCGCAGCGGATCGCCGAGGGCGTCAGGTCCGGTCATATGTCGGATCAGGCGTCTGCCGTGGCGCGTCTATTCAAGGCCCTCGTGTCGTTGAAAATGATGACCCTTCGCTTCGAGGTCGCCGGCCCGGCAGGTGCGGCGTGGACCGAAGTCGACGGCGCCGCAGCGGAGACTGGAAGCGACTTTCTCATGCGCCAGATCGCATGCATCGGAGGAGGCACGACCGAAATGGCTCGCAACGTCATAAGCGAGCGGATGCTCGGAATGCCACGCGAGCAGGCATTTGACCGCGACGTGCCCTTCCGTGAAGTTCCTCGCAGCCGCAACAGGAGCTGAATCCCGCCGACATGCGGGTGACGGGCGAGGAAGCACCACCTTCCGCTACAAAGAGGCGGGCATCGAATCCCACCCACGAACCGTCGAAGTGGGTGCGCGCCGGGCGTTGTCCAGATCGATCGTCCAATCGGGAAACCTTGTGAGAACTTCGTCGAGGGCGATCCGGCCTTCGAGGCGCGCGAGCGCCGCCCCGAGGCAGTAGTGGATCCCGCAACCGAACGTCAGGTGCTGCTGACCGAGCTTTCGATGGATGTCGAAATGGTCAGGATCTGGATACCGGCCTTCGTCCCTGTTGGCTGACCCACTCAGACACAGCATTGCGCTACCGCCAGGCACGGTTTGACCGTGCAACTCGACGTCCCTCGCTACGTAGCGCGCGACATGAGGGGTGGGCGGTTCGAACCGTAGAAGCTCCTCGATCGTGTTGGGGATGAGGGACCGGTCGGCTACGAGCTCGTGTCTCTGCTCAGGATGTTCTCCCAACACCTTGCCCATCCAGCCGATCAGGCGATTCGTGGTCTCGTTTCCCGCACCCGACAGGACCGAGACATAGACGAGCAACTCGTCGCGGCTGAGCCTGCGGGTCGTGCCGTTCTCGTCCTCGAACTCGGCGAACAAGAGCTCCGTCATGATGTCGTCGGCCGGATGCTGAGCGCGCCAATCGATGTATTCGGCGAAGAAGTCGGCCTGACCGATGTTGTCCGCCGACACGTCCATCGGCTTGCCGGGGTCGGTGCGCAACGATGCGTCCGCACGGTTGCGCGCCTCCTCTTGTGCCGACTCGGGGACGCCGAGAAGCATCCCGATCGTCCTCATCGGTAGCTGGGCACCCAGGTCGGCGACGAAGTCGAAGCGCCCCGCTCCGACGATCGGGTCCAGTGCCCTCCTGCAGAAATCGCGAACCTTTGGTTCGAGCGCACTGACCCGCTTCGGGGTGAACACCCTCGAGAGAAGGCCACGGTGCACGTCGTGCTCAGGCGGATCTTCGAAGATCACTATGCCCGGCGGCATTTCGATGTTCGCCTTGATGAACTCCAGGACCGACCCACGTGAGGAGCTGTAGGTCTCTCGGTCCATGAGTGAGCGCTGAACATCGCGGAACCGGCTAACCGCGAAGAAGTCGTACTCCTCGTTGTAGTAGAGAGGCGCCTCTTGGCGCAGTCGCCGGTAAACCGGGTACGGATCCGCGTCGACGCTCCGGTCGTAGGGGTCGTAGTACACGTCGGTCTTCGTATTCATCGGAGTCCCTCGGTAGACGTCTGTGCCCCCTCCGCATCAAGCGTCCGCCAATCTAGACGATCGACTAGAAGCCGACAACCCTTCGATTCAGCGCTCCTTATCCGCCCCACTGGAGCGAAGATCGTCAGGGTCGCGCCGCGATCTCCATCAGAGCCCCGGCCACGAACTCGGGCTCTGTGACCATCAGATCGTGGCCGGTGTCGACGATCCACAGCCGGTTCTCCCTGCGTGCATCCTCCATGAGCTTCTGGTCCCGGCCGATGAGCGTCGACTCACAAACGATGTGGTACTGGGGGATGGCCGAAAGCTGTTCCTCGTTGTGGAGCTCCAGCTTCTGTTCGAAACACCTCCAGGGATGTCCCGTGAAGCGCTCCTCCATCCAAGCCTGATCCTCCGGATCGGTCACGCCGTAAAAGGCAGCCGCACCCGGAGCCGGCAGTAGGACGAGCTCGACGCCGTTCACGACTTTTCCTGCCTGACGCGTGAAGTCGATTCCGCCTCCAGTCAGCTCCGAGAGCGACTGGCCATTGGTCGGGTTCGCCGCATCGAGGAAGACGAGCTTGCCCACCCGTCCATGCGCGCGATCGCCGACACCGGTTATGACCATCCCGCCGTAGCTGTGCCCAGCGACGACTGCGTTATCCAGATCCCAATAGTGCAGAAGCTGAACGATGTCGTTGATGTGGGAGTCGAGATCTACCGCCGGCGAGAGGGATGCCGAACGCTCGGCGAGCCCGGTGAGCGACGGTGCGAAGACCGTGTGGCCCTCGCCCTCGAGGATTCTCTTGACCTTCCAGTAGCACCAGCCACCGTGACCACCGCCGTGGACAAGCACGAACGTCGCCACGTCCCGGTGCTACCTTCTCGCGCTCCCCCGCTGCTCGAGTTCAGACGGGAGCGCCGACCTTCATCACGCGTGACAGATTGCCCCCCATGATGCCGGCAACCTCGTCTTGGGACAGAGATTTGGGCAGAATGTCGGCGAAGCGGCAGGGGTCTGCGAGACCCTCCGGGTGTGGCCAGTCGGAGCCGAACACCAGATGGTCGGCTCCCATCGCCCCGATCAGCTCGTCGAAGTCGTCTTCGTGGAAGGGGCTGATCCAGCAGTTGCGCTTGAAGGCGTCGACGGGGTCCTCGATGAACGTCTGCGGCATCTTCTCGTACGTGCCGTGCAGGTCCTCCAGCAACTGTGCGACCCACTCCCCACCGTTCTCCACGAACAAGATCCGAAGGTCCGGAAAACGCGAAAGCAGGCCGTGGCAGGTCATCGATGTCGCCGCATCGATCGCGGGACGGTGGCTCAGGACCGTCATCTTGAACGGCTCCAGGGTGAACGGTAGGTACTCGGTCGGCCCCGTCCACTCGCTCATCATCCGCGCGTAACCGCTGTCGGACGCGTGCATCGCGACCGGGATGTTGGCTTCGACGACCTTCTGCCAGAACCGGTCGAAGTACGGAAGCGCGAAGGACCGCGTGCCGCCTGGGACGGGGACCGGGGCCGGCCGTATGAGGACCGTCTTCGCACCTCTCTCCAGACACCACTCGAGCTCTTCGATCGCCTTGTCGACGATCGGGAGCGTCACCACCGGCGTGGCGAAGATCCGGTCCTCGTAGTTGAAGCTCCAGGTCTCGTACATCCACTCGTTCAGCGCGTGGATCGCGGCGTGGGTGAGCTCCACGTCGTCGCGCATGCGCTCCTCGAGCAGGCTGGCGAGGGTCGGGAACATGAGCGTCTGGTCGACACCGAGCTCGTCCATGACCTCGAGACGCGGGCCCGGCTCCCTGAACGCGGGGATCGAGCGCATCGGGTCACCGATCAACTCGCGGTACGACTTGCCCTCGGGATTGCCGTTGCGGAAGTACTCCTCCTGTGCGCCGGGCCGCGCCACGACGTCGAAGGTCGGGTTCGGTATGTATTCGCTGATGACGCCCAACACCACGATCTTCGTCCGGCCATCGACTTCTACGTACTTGATCGCGCCCTCGTACTCCTTGGGCAGGTACTTGGTGAAGGCGTCTTTGGTCTCGTATAGGTGGTTGTCGGCGTCGAAGGTATGGAATTCACATCTGCGGGCCATGCCACACAAGATAACCCGATTTTGACGGCGACGTCAATATCAGCTTTGGCGCCCAGCGCCCTCCGGGCTGGGTGGCCCAGGGTCAGGAGCCGGTCGTCTCGCCTTCGACGTTGGTCCCGCAGATGGGATCGGCTCCCTGGACGAGATCGAAGCTGCTCCCCGAGTACTTGGTTATGTAGAAGCAGTTGTTCGCCCCGGCCGGAGTCGGCGTGCGGCTCGCCATGTCGATCGAACGGCTGCCTAGGAGCCCGGCGGCGTTGTAGTGGTGCAAGGTGCCCAGTCCCCTTATGAGAGATGCCTGCGTCGGGTGTGAACCCGCCGCCTCTAGCCCCTGGACCAGGAGCACGATCGAGGTGTAACCGGCGTACTCGGCGTAGGTCGGGTCGCCCGTGACGCCGACCTTCCTCAAGTTGCTCTCGAACTCCGTCGTCGCCGAGGTGTGCATCTCGATCGGCTCGAACGTGGAGAGGAAGAAGACGTCCTGGGCCGCCTGGAGAGCCCCGGGCCCCGCCTGCGTCAGATCGCCGCCGTAACCGGTTGGAAGCACAGCGGCTTTCACGTTCACGCCCGCCTGCCTGAGCGCCGACACGAGACCCAGGCCCGTATTGGGGTCGACCGACGCGGTCACGCCGTCCACACCTGCAGTTTTCATCGCCAGGGCTATCGGGCCCACGTTGGTGCTACCGAAGGGAAATTGGGCGTTCAGGTATCCGACCTTCAGACCCGCGTGTTGAGCGGATAGAGCTGCTGACTCGGCGGCGTTCTTCGACTGCGGGGAGATTCCGTAGCCGAGAGACCCGATGTTCGTCGCCCCGAGAAGCCTGAACAACTGGCCGTAGGTAGTAGCGACCTTCGTGGCATCCACCGGCCCGTACGTGGAGAACATGTTGGCGGACGGGCCCCATTCCGAACCGTCCTCAGCCACACCGACAACCGGGACGTTGTGCGACGTCAAGTAGCTCGATGTTAGGAACGTAAGAGATGACACCGAGACCACCGCGGTCACGTTGTCTTGGAGGACCAGCTTCTGCGCGGCGGTGGAGACACCGGTCGGAGAACTCGTGGTGTCGGCGGTGTCGAGATTCAGCTTGTATCCCTGCTTCGCCGCCCACGCGATGCCCGCGTCGACCCCCTGCACACTCGTCTTGTTGCCGGAGGCCGCCGGCCCAGTGAGATCGCTCAACAGGCCGATGGTGAACGTATGGCCGGCTGCGATGGAACTGCCTCCAGACGAAGAGGACGAAGAGCTGCACCCCGCGGCAATGACCACGATCCCTGCGGTGGCGATCAGGACCTTCATCTTGTTCTTCAGCATTTGTTGTCTCCCATGGTCGTTTGCAACATCTTCATCCCGCGGCAGCGAGAGCTTCACCTAGGTAGTGGCGCAGCACTTCTCCCCGCGCTTCGCTCGTGGGACCACTCCAGGCGGTCTCCCCGCGCTGGAGCACGAGGCAGTGGTCAGCGAACTCGAGCGCCCGGTGAACATACTGCTCGATCATCACCACGGTCACGCCTTCCTGTCGGGCGCGCGTGAGACCCTCGAAGACGACGTCCACGAGCAGCGGAGCGAGGCCCAATGAGAGCTCGTCCACGATCATCAGCTTCGGAAAGGTGGCGAGCGCCCTGCCCAGCGACAACATCTGCTGCTCTCCTCCCGAAAGGAGGCGTGCCAGCTGTCTGCGTCGCGAACCCAGAGCGGGAAAGATCTCGAAGGCGTGTTCGAGCGATTCGCGGCGTAGGCGGCGTCCCTCGAGCGAACATGCGGCCATCCTGAGGTTCTCCGTCACGGTGAGACCCGGGAAGATCCCGCGGCTCTCGGGGAGATAGACGATTCCCGCACGCCGCACCCTGTGAGCGGGCCACCCCCCTATCTCCCGGCCCCCGAAGACGATGCTGCCGGCGAACGGGGGGACGAGTCCTGAGAGGGCCCGCGCCAGACTGCTCTTGCCTGCGCCGTTTGCGCCGAGAATCGCGAGAGTCTCGCCGGCCCCGATGTCGAACGAGACCCCGGAAAGTGCGGTGGCGTCGCCGTAGCGGACACAGAGCCCTTCTACCGTCAGAGAGCTGAGCGGGCTCGCTGTGGTGTCGCTCTCGCTTTCGCTCGGGGTCGGGATTGGTGAATACACGATGCCGGCACGCCCGTTCGAGCTCGGTGCGGAAGGCTCCTCGGGCGCAGCACCTTCGCGACCGCTCTCGCGCTCGTCCAACTCCTCACCGAGGTAGGCCGCCTGGACCGAAGCGTTCGAGCGCACTTGCTGTGGAGTTCCGCTCGCGATCAAGACACCGAAGTCCAAGACGTAGACACTGCTCGACAAGCGCATCACCAAGTCGACATCGTGCTCCACCAGCAGCACCGAGACGCCGCGCTCGAGGTTCACCCGGCGAAGGGTTCGTTCGAACTGCTCGGTCTCAGAAGAATCGAGACCAGACGACGGTTCGTCGAGAAGCAGCACTGAAGGCGACGAGGCGAGCGCGCGTCCGATCTCGAGCAATCTGGCCGTACCGAGCGGCAGTCCCAACGCCATCTGATTTGCGATCGGCCCGAGGCCGAGCAGATCCACGAGCTCGTCGACGTGGTCGCGTTCGCCCTGATCGGTGGGTCTCAGGCTCCCCATGGTGAACAGGTCCGACCATGCACGGCTCCTCGCATGCTTGGCGCGATGAGCAAGCACGAGATGGTCGCGCACGGTCATCCCGCCGAACAGCTCGGGGTGCTGGAACGTACGAGCGAGCCCCCTTGCCGCGCGCACCTGGGGACGTGTACGCGTCACGTCCTGGCCGTCGATCGACACGGTTCCCCTGGTCGGACGGATCAAGCCCGACAGGACACCGAAGAGTGTGCTCTTGCCCGCCCCGTTCGGCCCCACGAGACCCACTATCGATCCCGGGTCAACGGCGATGCTCACGTCGTCCACCGCGAGAAGGCCGCCGAAACGAACGCTCACCTGCGAGCAGGAAAGTCGAGGCGTGTTTCTCTCCTCCGCAATGGCGTCTTTTTCCGTCACTTCGCCATCCCCGCTTTGGCACCCCTCTCGCCTCGCAGGGTCCCCGGGTCGCCGACATGTCCTTCTGCCCCCCCGAAGGCCGGCGCGTCCGGCGCCGCCGACTCTGTGGCGACCCGCGTCGCGTCCGTCTGGGCGGGTCCGCCGCGTAGCTTCGAAAAGAGCGCTCTCAACTGCCTCGCATTCTGTGCGACCACGCCCTCGGGATTACGCGCCACCATCACCGCACCCAGGCCGAACAGAAGCGTGGGTATCTCGGCCCAACGGACCGGAACGTAACTAGAGAAGATCCCTGGGATGAGCGCCAGAGCCATCCCCGACAACGCCGCGGCAGCAATCGAGCGCACTCCCAGCGTTACGACGACCGCGAGCCAGACGAGGCCGCCGAAGGTCTCGAACGACTGAGGCTGAGACTGTCCGACGTCGAGGGCGAGAAGACCCCCGCCGACAGCGGCCACGAAGGCCGCCACGGCCCCAACGATCACCTTCACTTGCAGCACACTCAGGCCCGACGTTCGTGCCACGGTCGCGCTGTCACGCACGGCCCGCAGCGCCAAGCCCGTCGTCGATCGCCGGAGGTTCAAGATCAACACAGCGAAGATGATGAAGATTCCGAAGGCGAGATAGCTGAACGCGAGGTCACCACCGGCAAAGCCGGGCCTGGTGAAGGGCACGCCGGCCCCGGTGTTGAGAAACCGAGGGCGCGTGAAGATGAGCGTCTCGACGAGTAGTCCGAATGTCAGCGTCACGAGAGCGACGTAGAGGTCACCGAGGCGGATGGTGAGAAGACCGATCACAGCACCTGCCGCGGCTGCCACAACTCCCCCCATCACGAGCGCGACGAGCACAGGGACGTGGAAAATAATGACGAACTGCGCAGACGCGATCGCGCCGGTGCCCGCGAAGATGACCTGCGAGAGCCACAACATCCCTCCTTCACCCGTGACCACTGTGAAGGTGAGGAAGGTCACCGCGTAACACATGCCGAGCGCCACCAGGCTCAACCAGTAGGCGGAACCATGCAGTATCAACGGCAGGAGACCCACGACCACCAGTGGGATCACTCCGAGCGCGCCACTCGTGAGGCCGGGTCGGCTGTGCTGTGGGATCGAGCTCTCCGTGCTCTGGTTCGCGGGCCGCAGAGCATGGTCGAGAGGCCCTCCGGTTCCCACGCTTCCCTCGACCGCCCCTGAACGGATCACGTAGAAGACAAGAGCCACCAGGATGAAGGCGAACGGGATGCTCGGGATGATCGCAGCGGTAAACGAGCTGTTGGCCGGCAGGTACTTCTGGATGACATCTGTCACCACTCCCATCGCGAGCGAGACCAGCACGACCGCCGGGAGCGACCTCAGGCGCGCTGCGACGACGGCGGCGAATGCCGCGGCCATGAGGGTCGTCATTCCCGTGGTGGTGAGCCCGTTCGTCGGCGCAACGAGGATTCCGGCGAGGCCGGCCAGAGCCGACGATACGGCCCAGACTCCGAGGGCGACTCGTCCGGGATGGACGCCCGATGCCTCTGTCATGGCTTTCGAATCGACCAGCGCCCGAACCTTGAGCCCGACATCGGTGAACCGGAGTATCAGCGTGCCGGCGACCACCACGAACAACACGAAACCGTAGGTGACCACCTGGTTGGTGCTGACCGTCGTACCGAAGATGTGGAAGGGATGGTCGCTCGTAAGCGCGAGACCGGGAGCGGAATCGATCGTCTGGGTGCCCATCGTCAGATCCGCTATCGGTGGCAGCGCCACAGAAAGACCGATCGTGGTGACGAGCTTGATGAGCATGGACCGGCCGCTCAGGAAGCGGAACAGGACCGCGTAGAGGATCATGCCCATCAAGGGCGCGAACAGAACAAGAGAGATCGTCCCGGCGGTCACCGTCGAAAGCCCGTGCTGGGAGTTCAGCCAGTAGTAGAAGCGCGCAACCACGTAAGCCATCGATCCGAACGCGAAGTTCAGGACTCCTGACGAGACGTAGGTGACCGTGAGCGCAGCGGAGGCGATGGCATAGATCGAGCCGAGCGCCAGGCCGAAGAGTATGTACTGGACCATTCGTCAGTCCGGGGCCCGGCGGGCCGACGAGGTGACACCGGAGGGGGCGGGGTCGGAGAGCGGCTCGCCACTGGGTAAAAGGAGACCCCCCATTACCTTGGACTACCTCCCCCTCGAACCGACGACCGGCACATCCTGACCGCTGCCGGAGCGCCGGACGGCCGCGAATGGCAGGGCTTACAGTACCAATCTTGACGTCGGAGTCAAGACCTCTAAAGGCCTCTTGTAGAGGGTCTTCGGGTCCTACTTACTTGGGATAACCGGCCAGCAGGAACCCCACGATGGCGCCCGCCGCTTCGTAGGAGCCCGTCACTCCCGAGCTCATGTAGCCCGCGTCGGTCACGAGGATCGTGCCCGTGATGGCCTTGGCGGCGTCGCTACAGAGGAAGACGAGGGGGTAGGCCTGCTCGAGGGGCGTCGAGGGCTCGATGCCGAGCTCGCCGCGGTAGTCGGAAGCGAAACCGAGCCAAAGGTCCTTGTTGGCCTGCGCCAGGGGGGTGTCGGTAGGGCCCGGGCAGATGGCGTTGATCCTTATGCCTTCCTTCAGCAGTGCGAAGGCCTCGCGCGACACGTACGCGCAGATGGCCATCTTGCTCCACATGTAGTCCGCTCTGCTGTGTGCCTCGATCCAGCGAACAGCGCTGTCGAAGTCGGTGTTGTCCAGGTATTCCTTGAGGTCGTCGAGCTCCTGCTGCCAGCCGAGCCCCGCCGCGGAGGAGATGAAGCCGATGGCGGACCCGCGAGGGAGCATGGACTTCTCGCGAAGGCGGTCGATCAGGTGCCGATGTCCGATGAAGTTGATCTTCTCGATGCCTGGAGTCCCGTCCGCAACACCGGCACAGGAGAACAAGGCGTCGATCGGTGCTTCTATTTCACCGATCGCGCTATCGATCGACTGTGGGTCGGCGAGGTCGACTTGGAGCGCTTTTGCTCCTGACAACGAGACCTCGGCCCGGTCCAGGACGGTCACCTTTGCTCCGGCGTCGAGGACAAGTTGCGCAGCGGCCGCACCCATTCCCGTCGCTCCACCAACCACGACCGCGTGCTTTCCGTCGTACCGAAACGCCTCGAACATTTTTCTTTCCTCCCGAGCTGTAAACGGCGGTGGACTCAGGCCACCACGCCGCGAACCTTAAGGTCGAGGACCGCCTCCGTGTCCATTCCAATCTCCGCGAGTATCTCGTCTCCGTGCTCGTTGAATTCCGGGGCGCGCCCGGGCTTGGCGGGCATTTCGTCGAACTGCACGGGTGCGGCAGCAAGATGGAACGCCACCCCCTTGGACGTGACACATTCCTGGACATATCCGTTGGCGAGGGTCTGGGGATCCGACGCGACCTCCAATGTGTCCTGGACCACGGCCCACTGCCCGCTGAAACCGGCGAGTCGCTCCCGCCACTCCTCGAGCGTGTGTTCTGAGAACACCTTGCGGAGCTCCTTCATCGCTTCTAGGCCGTTATTGATCAGTGACTCGTGATCTGCGAAACGGGGCTCCGTCGCCAACTCCGGCCGTCCCACAACGTCGCACATCTCCGGCCAGTACTTTCCGGCCTGGAGACAGGTAAGAGAGATGAAGCGCTGGTCCTTCGTCTTGTAGTTGCCTGTGAGTGGGTTCCGCTTCGACGTCGTGCCCGTAGGCACCGCGAACGGGACGTTCATCAACATGGAGATTGCGAGGGCTTGGCCTTGCGCCCAGATGCCAGTTCCGAAGAGCGACACGTCGACGGTCGTCGCCTCACCGGTGCGCTCCCGGTGGTACAGCGCGCCCATCACTCCCCCGGCGATCGTCATCGCCCCTATCGAATCCCCGAAGCCGGGCCCGGGGGGATGAGGGACGTCGTCGTCATCTGCCCTTTTGACGCCCATCGCCACCCCTGGGCGGGCCCAGAAGGCCAAGGAGTCGTAGCTGCCTTTGTCGGCTTCAGGCCCACGTTCTCCCTGCCCGCTACCCCTCACGTAGATGATCCTCGGATTCCGGGCGCGTAGGTCGTCGACCTCGATGCCAAGCTTCTTACGGACACCGGAGAGCTTGTTGGTGATGAACACGTCGCAGCTCTCTGAGAGCTTGTAGAGGATCTCGCGTCCGTCCTCCGAGGTGAGGTCCAGGCCGAGACTGCGCTTTCCGCGGTTGGAGTGTTCCATGAGGACATGGACGTCCGAAGGAATGGAGAGGACTCCAGTCGAACCGAGACCCCGCATCGCGTCTCCACGTTCAACGTGTTCGATCTTGATTACATTCGCTCCCCAGTCGGCCAGGAGCGCGGAGGCGGCTGGGACGAAGGTCTGTTCCGCCACCTCGAGAACGTGGACCCCGTCCATCACCGCTGTCATTTGCCTACCTCCTGTTCGGCCCCGCCGATCATATTCGGACGGGAACATCAAGAAAACGCGGATCATTGACGTTAAGACTGCGGTCCACAAAGCTGCCTTTCAGCGCTGTCCAAAGGAGGAACCGTGGCCGAGTACATCCAGATCGTTGAATACCAGTCAGACGACATCGAGGCAGTGATCAAAGGTGCGAACAGCGTTCCGGTTCCCGACGACGTCCCCAAACCAACCTCGGTGATAGTGGTGCGCGACCGAGACCGTCCAGGGACCTACGCGACGATTCTGCGTTTCAACTCCTACGAAGACGCAATGCGCCACTCCGAAAGTGATGCCACCCAGGAACGCATCGCCAAGATCGGTCCTCTCATGAAGGGCGAGACCCGCTTTTACAACCTA
The DNA here is from genome assembly GCA_963737015.1 of uncultured Acidimicrobiaceae bacterium. Taxonomy (GTDB): domain Bacteria; phylum Actinomycetota; class Acidimicrobiia; order Acidimicrobiales; family UBA8190; genus CAVTQZ01. The sequence goes on from CAVTQZ010000001.1 coordinate 1,992,808, forward strand.
GACATTCTTGACGAGAGGAATTCATAGCTCGACCCGATCTAGATCGCCGCGCTAGAACGATCAGTTCAGCTTTCCGAGTGTCCGGAACCATTCGAGCGTGCGCCCCAGACCTTCGTCGAGGCTGATAGGGCTGTAGCCGAGCCGCTTGTAGGTCTTGGACTCTTCGAGGCTCTTGCGCTCGGGCATCTGACGGGCGGCCTTTTCGGCGATTGCGACGAGGGTCGGCCCGAAGACCTTCAGCAATTCGGGGTCGTCGGATGGCTCGACGTCGATGACCCGGTGGTCGAGGCCGGTCATCTCGCAAATGCGGTTACAAGCGCTGGCGATGCTGACCATGTCTTCGGGTCTGCCGTCGAGCATGTAGCGCTCTCCCGCCACTCCCTTGTCCAACGCGAGGAGGCAGCCACGCGCGATGTCTTCGGCAAACACCCAACTGACGGGGAACTTGAGGTACCGGTCGATGCGTCCCCGTGCCGACGATATGAGCACCCGGTTGAAGCTGGTGATGCCGAGGGCGTTGCTCACCACCGGAGACGGGCCGAAGATGGCGCCGGGATGTGCGCTTACGACATCTCGGCCCTTGGCGGCACGGGACATCGCGTCCAGGAACGCCGCCATCTTCGTGAGCGTGTAGGGGTCCTGGCTCGGCTCTTTCATCACCGGCGCGTCCTCGCGATCGAGTCCTCCGGTCGTATCGAAGAACGTGCCCGTGCTGACTGCGACGACGCGGCCCAGGTCGACCGCTTCGGCCGCGTCGAGGACGTTTCTGGTCCCACCGACGTTCACCGCCTCAAAGTCGGACATGTTCTGGCTCGCGCCACCGAGTAGGGCTGCGCAGTGGACGGCAGCGTCACAGCCCCTTGCCGCTCGCAGGACGGCATCGGGATCGGTGATATCGCCGGTCACGACCTCCACCCCGAACTCCGTGAGCGGTCCGGTTTCGGCGCTCTCCCGGGCGAGCGCCCGCACGGCCTCGCCCCGCTGCACCAGCAGCTTGCAGATGTTGGCGCCGGCCAGCCCGGTAGCCCCCGTGACGAGCACGGTCCGGCTCATGGCGCTGCGTGCTCGGCGGGCTCGTCGATGGCCGAGTCGACCTGATCGGCGCTGTAGGGGATGACGGGGGGCGCTTCGCCGAAGACGTCGAGCGTGTGGATGAATCGGTGCAGGCCCATAGAGTTCGCGCAGGCAAAGCCCAACTCGATGATCTGCGCCGCGGTGAAATGCTCCCCTAGCCGCCGGTAGAAATCGTCATCGATCGCGTGATGATCGGCCGAGAGGAGATCGAGGAACTCTACGGCGAGGCGCTCCTGCTCATTGAGCTCCGCTCCGCCCGGCGCGACCAGGCAGGCCACGTCCTCCTCAGTGATGGAGTCGTGCTTACGCGACTGCATGCATGGTTGGCACTCACCCAACTGTGCACTGCGGATGCGCAGGAGCTCGAGGATCCGACCACCAAGCAGCGACTTCTGCCCCCACATCGTCCGCGCCGCATGTGTCATCAAGATTTGCTGAGTCCGGTAGGCGAAAATCTGCAACGGGACCGGCGTGGCATATAGCCCGTCAGCCACCCCTTCTTCGATTATGCGCCTCGGCTCCGGGGCCATCGCCTCCAGCGGGATTGGCTCGATCCTCGGCACACAAACCCCAATCCGCTCCAGGCTTCAGCCGTAGAGCAAGCTCGTCTTTCGACGTCGCGCAGAACATCGCCCCGACGTCGTTACTGTACTGTCCCCTCGTGCCGCTCGACCCGTCGTCTGTCCTGCTTACCGACCGCGTGGCCGTGGTTACCGGAGGGGGCTCGGGCATCGGGCGGGGCATCGCCAATGGTTTGCGCGCATTTGGCGCCCGGGTTGCCATTTGGGAGCGTCACGCCGACAGCGCTGCTGCTGCGGGAGATGAGGTCGGTGGCCTCGGCATGCAGGTCGACGTGCGCGACTCAGCCGAGGTGGACGCCGCACTCGACCGCACCCTGGCGGAGCTCGGTCCCGTGAGCATCCTCGTCAACAATGCCGGCGGCGTCTTCAACTCCCCACTCCTCGAGACGACGGAAAACGGTTGGGACGCGCTGTACCGGTCCAACCTCAAACACGTGATCCTCTGCACGCAGCGGGTGGCGCGCTCGATGGTCCGGCACCAGCTCGTTGGCAGCATCATCAGTGTGACCTCGATCGAAGGGGTGCGCGCCGCGCCCGGTTATGCGGCATACGCAGCGGCCAAGGCCGGCGTGATCAATTACACGAAGACTGCCGCATTGGAACTGGCCCCCTACGGGATTCGGGTGAACGCGCTCGCACCCGACATCACTTGGACCGAAGGCCTGGCCGCCATCGCGCCCGACCCTGAGGGGCAGCAGGCCCGCTTCGGGCTGACCGTGCCGATGGGCCGGGCCGGCCACGTGGACGAGATGGCAGGCGCTGCCGTGTTCCTGGCGAGCGAGCTCTCGAGTTATGTCACAGGACAGACCATCCACGTCGACGGGGGCACCCTCGCTGCGAGCGGCTGGTATCACCATCCCGAAAACGGTGCCTACGTCCTCGGGCCTTCTTGAGCCTCCCGACTTCGCCAAAGACTTTCGATACCACCTCACGGATCCGATCTCGAGCGACGCCTAGCAGTTCGTCTGTTATTCGCTCTCGGCTTGTCTGCTAGCTCCCGAAGCGCGCCACGAGGTCGCTGGCCACCTCTTGTGCATCGGGCATGGCGGCGACCTCTTTTTCGAGCTCGGCAGCCCTAGCTGCAAAGGAAGCATCGTCCAGGAGGGCGCGCACGCAGCTGCGAACCCGGGCGGGGTTCAGGTCGGCTGGGAGGATCGAAAGTCCCGCGCCGGCGCGCTCGACCAGATCGCCGTTCAGGAAGTTATCGGCCCCTTGGGGGATGACGACCTGTGGCACCCCGTGGGCTAGCGTCCCGAACATCGTGCCCGACCCACCATGGTGTACGACGGCGGAGCAGCCCGGAAGCAGTTCGGCTTGGGGTATGTAGCGTTCCACCCGCACGTTGCGCCCCAACGGGCGGAGCTCCTCCGGGTCGTTGTCGACCCCGACAGTCACGACTATCTCGAGCTCTTCATCCGCCAGGCCTTCGATGACCGTGCGAAACACCTCGGTGTTACCGCCATAGAACGTTCCGAGCGTTACATAGACGACTGGGCGTTCCAACGGGTCTCGGGACCGCAGCGGCAGCGGTACAGGCCGAAGGCGGATGCTCTCTCCTGCAGGAACCGACAGAGGCTCGAGTGAAGGAGGGCTGACCTCGATCGTAAGGCCTCCATAGATGCCCCCCCACCCGGGCGAATCGCGGCCGAAGGAGCGCCACAACGGCGATAAAGAGTCGTTGGCGAGTTCCATGACCTCGTGCGGCAGCATCGGGCTAATGAGATGGTGGACCGCGGGGACGCCAAGGATCTCGGCTGCAATCGGACCTGCAAAGGCGTAAGTTTCGAAAAGGATTAAATCCGGAGCGAAGCTTCCCCCGATCTCCACGACATCGTCGATCATGTCGGCCGCACCGATGTCAGCGAAAAGACGCGGAATGAAGTAGTAGTTGATCCGCTCAGGCGCCAGCCCATCACCAGGAAAGCCGCGGACTCGAGTGCGAAACACCTCGAACCAGTCCATCTCCTTGTGACCGGCTCGGACGTACTCAGCGCCGCTTCGTGCGATCGCCCCTCCGGGATCATCCCCGCACGCGATCGCAACCTTGTGCTCCTCTGCAAGCAGAGCCTCTGTCAACGGTATGAGCGGGTTCACATGACCAGAGGCAGGCACTGCCACAGCGAGCACTCTCACCTGATCGGCTCCCTCCAATAGGTGACCGCTGTTGAAGCCTAAGCCCTCGACAAACGACCGGCTCCGGGCACGCACGGAACACCAGCCTGGGCACGAGGAGTGTGGGCTACTGTCATCGCAGAAGCCGCAGTGACCGACTTGATCCGATCCACAGCGGGGACACAGTGAAAAGCCTGACGATCAACCGCCTTCTCGAAAATGCACGAGCACGCCTACAGCGAGTAAGTGCAGAGGATCTCGAAGCAGAACAAGAAGCCGGAGCACTGGTAATCGATATCCGGCCAACTGAGCAGCGAAGCCGCGATGGTGAGCTACCGGGTGCGATTGTCGTTGACCGAAATGTCCTGGAGTGGCGGCTCGACCCGACCAGCCCCCATCGAATTGGAGAGGTCTCGGGCTACGACCACCGAATCATCCTCGTGTGCAATGAGGGTTACTCCTCGAGTTTGGCGGCCGCAACCCTCCAGGAACTCGGATTGCACGGGGCCACAGACCTCGTGGGCGGTTATCAGCAATGGCTCCAGCTCAAATCGTCACCGCGGCGCAACCCAAAGTAGAGCTTCCGTTCACCGTGGTGAAGGAGGGTGCGGTGAGAGGTGGCAGAGAAGACCATTGGGATTCCGCCTACCGAGACCGTGGCACCGCCGGTGTTAGCTGGTTTCAGCCAGAGCCGACCATGTCGATCGAATTGATTCGAAGTCTCGGCTTTCCAAGGGACGCTGCCATCATCGACGTCGGTGGCGGGACCTCGTTTCTGGTCGATGCATTGCTAGATGACGGCTTCGACGACTTGTCGGTGCTCGATGTCTCAGATGTGGCGCTTCAGGCGGTGCGCCAGCGGCTGAGCTCGGATGCTCCGGTGACACTCATCCACGATGATGTGTTGGCATGGAGGCCTGAGCGCGCATTCGATTTGTGGCACGACCGAGCCCTGTTTCACTTCTTGGTGGACGAGGCCACACGGACGGAGTACCTCAATACCCTGCATCGCGCGCTTCTTGCAGGTGGCTTTGTCATCCTCGGGACGTTTGCCTCAGACGGACCTGAATACTGCTCCGGTCTTCCGGTCGCCCGCTATTCGGCCGAGGATCTTACGAGGGTCATGGGAACCGACTTTGAGATCTTGGGGCGGACACGCGAAGAACATCTAACTCCCGCCGCCGCCATTCAGCCGTTCACATGGCTCACCGCACGTCGTAGGTAGCAGGAGCCGAGAACAGCGGCTCCGCCGCCGCGCCATTGCGTTTGACATTGGAAGAACCGTCACGGGAATAAAGCGCAACTACCGGGAGGCGGTGAGGTAGCGCCGAGCCCATCTCCCTACAGTTGCGAATGCGTCCTCGGCAGCCGGAAGCCCGAAGTTCACGAAGCCGTGCGGCTGGCCCGGATAGGACACCTCCTCTGTTTCGACCCCCGCGTCACGGAGGCGCTGCGCGTAGGCACGACCCTCGTCCCTGAGTGGGTCACAGCCCGCGAGTATCACGAGCGCAGGAGGCAGATCTTCGAGCGTCGACGCGTGTAATGGAACGGCGAGCGGATCGCTATCGATGTCGCGACCGCCCCCGTACGAAACCCAGTACCACTCGCTCGACTTTTCCGAGACGATCAGTCCGTAGAACTCCTTCCTCGACGGATGCGGCGACCCGTGGGCGTCGACCGCCGGGTAGATAAGGACCTGTCCGGCCGGCCGTGCATCTGCGTTTGATTCCCGAAGCCTGAGAGCGACCGCGGTTGCGAGGTTCCCACCCGCGCTCTCACCCCCCACGATCACCGCTTTTTCGTGGACGTTGAAGCTCGACGAGTTCGCGAGCACCCAGCGAGTGACGGTCTCGCAGTCGTCCAGGCCAGCCGGGTACGGGTTCTCCGGCGCAAGGCGGTACTCCACCGAGGTCACCGTGGCACCGGTGGCGTAGGCGAGCTCCCGCGCGACGTTGTCCATGAGCGCCAAGCTTCCGAGACACCACCCGCCGCCGTGGAAGTACACGAAGAGTCCCCTGGCCTCGTCATCGTGTCGTAGATGCGGACCGGCACTCCCTCGATGACCTCGTCGTGAACGTGTGCGATGTCTCGAGCGACCGGGAGGTCGAACGACCCCCGTGCGAGGGCGAGGAACTCGGGTGAGAAGTCGTCGGGCGGGAGCGGGTTCGCCTCCAGCCACTCGCCGACCCATGGATCGAGCACGCCTTCATCGGTCACGACATCACTCCCGAATCACCGTTCCGCACGAACCTTGTCCTTCTCGGCTCGGACGATCGGTGGGGCATCTTTCCAGTTGGGTATCCCCGAGTCCTCTTGAGCGACGGGCCAGCGGTTCTCGTTCACCCAAGCCCAGTGGGCATGATTCAACTCGTGCAAGGTGAAGCAAGCGTTCAGCGCGTTGTAGAAACCCATGTTGTCGACGCTCTGGTTGACCGCTTCTTTTATCAGGAGCGACGTCATCGAGGGCAGCTCCGCCACGCGTCTCGCGAAGTCGAGGGTCCTGTCGGCAAGTTCGTCGGCGGGAAAGATCTTGCTCACCATCCCGAGCGACTGGGCCTGATCGGCGTCGAGCGAGTCGCCGGTCAGGAGCAGCTCCTTCGCCTTTCTCGGACCGAATTCCCATGGGTGCGCGAAGTACTCCACGCCACACATTCCCAAGCGCGTTCCCACGACGTCTGCGAAACGCGTTCCCTCGGCGCAGACGATCAGGTCGCAAGCCCACAGGATCATTAGGCCGGCCGCGTAGATCTCGCCGTGGGCCTGGCCGATCGTGATCTTGCGGAGGTTACGCCAGCGCCGCGTATTCTCGAAGAAGTAGTGCCACTCCTGGAGCATGAGGCTCTCGGCGCCGTTGCGCGTGGCACCGTTGATCTGATGGGTCGGATGTTGTCCGGGACCGGGACGGAACTCCTCCATCGACACCTTCGAGCCGAGGTCGTGGCCCGTGCTGAAGAGGGGCCCCGTCCCCCCGAGGATCACGACCCTCACGTCGTCGTCGGCCTCCGCTCGAAGAAAGGCCTCGTTCAGCTCCACGAGCAGGCCGCGGTTCTGGGCGTTTCGCGCCTCGGGGCGGTTGAGCATGATACGGGCGATCCGCCCGGAGTCGAAGGTCTCGTAAAGGATGAACTTGTAATCGGGCATCGTCTCTCCCTGTCCTTCGGGCATTGTCAGCCCGCATTTCGAGACTGTATTTCGGCCGGAGCGATGGCGAAATTTGGACTTCGCGACCGACGAGCAATCGGCGGGGCTTTGCCTCAGTCAGTGCGTGAGAGAAGGGGCTCCCACTCGTCCCGCAGCGTTCTGCGCAGGACCTTCCCGGACGGAAGCCTCGGTATCGCCTCCACGACGACCACCTTCTCGAGATGCTTGTAAGTGGCGAGCGACTGCTCCACCAGCCGCTTCAGCTCCGCGGGGTCCGCGGGCCGATCCCGGTCGAGCTGTACCGCGGCGACAGGGACTTCACCCCTTCGTTCGTCATGCACGCCGAAGACCGCGCAGTCGACGACGGAAGGGTGTCCGTGCAGAACTCCCTCGATCTCGGCGGGTGCGACCTGGAAGCCGCTCACCTTGATCATCTCCTTGCACCTGTCGGTGATGTGCACCCATCCTTCCGGCTCCAAGCATCCGACATCGCCCGTGCGGTACCACCCGTCGGTGAAGGCGTCGGCGTTCGCCTCGTCCGGAATATATCCGGCCATGACCGACCCACTGCGCGCCTGTATCTCGCCGACTTCACCGGATTCGACGGGTTCTCCGATCTCGAGGTCGGCTATCCGAAGCTCAACTCCCTCGGGAGGCAGACCTGCCGAATCCAACCTCCAGCGAGCCGGATCGTCCACGGGATTGGCGGCGATTACAGGCAGCTCGCTCGCCCCGTATGCAGCGAGCCAGCGCACGCCCGACCGCGCGGTGACCGCCTCGGCGACCGAGGGTGTCACAGGGGTTGCGCCCCACATGATGTAACGCAGGGACGAGAGGTCATAGCTCTCGAGATCGGGATGGCCCGCCATCGCCAACGCGATGGGCGCGACCGCCATCTCGATCGTCATTCGCTCCTCCGTTATGCAGCGCAGGACCTCGTCGAGATCGAACCTTCTGTGCAATCTCACGGTCGCGCCGGCAGCCGAAGCAGCGAGAAGGTTCAGGAGCCCGAGGATGTGAGATGGCGGCGTCGCCACCTGGAAGCGGTCATCGTGGGAGAGCCCCAACGCGGCGCACCAATGTGCGGTCGCGCACCCAATGGACGCGTGGGTATGGCGGACCGCCTTCGGGAGCCCGGTGGTGCCCGAGCTGAAGACGTACAAGGCGTCGGCGGTGAGATCCGTAGACGGCTGCGGCCTGGCGGTGCTGTGTCGGGATGCTGCCGCGCCGACCGCATTCTCGTCGAGGTCGGTCACCCGGTCGTCACCGAGGTGCCGGCGCAAGACGTCGGCAGCCTCGCCGTCTGCGATCGCGTGAATGGGAACTGTCAGATCGAGGGCGTGCTCGACTTCGCGTGATCTCCACGCGGGACTCAGGAGGACCGACACCGCCCCGAGCTTGCTGACGGCGTTCACCGCCACGACGAACTCGGGGCGATTGGCGCACATAACTGCCACCCGGTCACCTTTCGCGACGCCCCCAGTTGAAAGATGGCGCGCAAAGGAATTGGAAAGCGCTTCGAGCTCTGCGAAGGACCACTGCTCGGTGCCCGCGAGGATGGCGCTTGCTTCTCCGAACCGGTCGGCGGCGGACTCGATCAGCCCGTGCATCGGAAACCTCGTTCTCGTAAATGAGAGCGCTATCAACGCTCACGAGTGTATTCTTCGCGCCCGTGGCTGACGAGGGTGTCGACGCTGCGACCACTGATCCCGACGTAAGGGCCGAGATCGTCGAGGGCGTGCGGCGTTTCGTCGCAAAGGAAGTCGAACCGGTAGCAGCCGAGCTCGAGCGGGCCGACCGCTTCCCAGACGAGATCGTCGGCCACATGCGCGCCCTCGGGCTCTTCGGGGTGACGATCCCTGAACGCTACGGAGGTCTGGGCCTCGATCTTCTGACCTACATCGGCGTCATCGAGGAGCTCTCCTACGGTTGGATGAGCCTGAGCGGGATCGTCAACACCCACAACATGGCAGCCAACCTCTTGATACAGCACGGCGACGAGGAGCAGAAGAAACGCTGGTTGCCTTCGATGGCCTCCGGGGAAAAGCGAGGCGCGCTCTCACTCTCCGAACCCGACGCCGGCAGCGATACGAGAAGCATCACCTGTCGTGCGATGCGCGACGGTGAAGAGTACGTGCTGAACGGCACGAAGGCATGGGTCACGAACGGCGAGCGCGCATCGATCGTCGCCCTGGCCGCGCGCACAGACGAGGGGATCGGTGCCTTCATCGTCGAGAAGAGCCCCGGACCGTCCTTCGAGGGGATCTCGGTCAGCCGCCATGTGAACAAGCTCGGGTACAAGGGTCTCGAGACCGTCGAGATGGCGTACGTCGACCACCGGATCCCCGCGGCGAACCTGGTCGGGGACCCGGGCAGGGGGCTTTCACAGATCCTCGGAGTCCTCGAAGTCGGGCGCATCAACATCGCCGCGAGGGCGGTGGGCGTCGCGCGCGCAGCCTTCGACGCCGCGATCAGCTACGCGCAGCAGCGAAAGACGTTCGGCAGGCCGATCTCCGAGCACCAGGCCATCCAGCTCAAGCTGGCGGACATGGGAACCCGGCTCGAAGCCGCCAGACTTCTGACGCAGAATGCCGCGGAGCGCAAACAGAGGGGTGCCCGCTGCGACGTGGAGGCGGGGATGGCGAAGCTGTTCGCCAGCGAGACAGCTCTCGAACTGGCCACGGAGTCCATGCGGATCCACGGCGGGATCGGCTACACGAGCGATCTCCCCATCGAGCGCTACTACCGGGACGCTCCTTTGATGGTCATAGGAGAGGGCACAAACGAGATCCAGCGCCTCGTGATCGCGAGAGGATTGCTGGCACGCTCCGCGGAGCTGTTGGCTTAGGAGCGGCCGGCCCCGCTGTCAATCCGCAGAGCCGCTTCGCCGAATCTCCTCGAGCACCTCGCCCGTGTGCTCTCCGAGACCGGGGACCGACGAATCGATGGCGTCGGTAATGCCGGAAAAGCTCACGGGACCGTTCACCGAGCGCTGACGCAAGCCCCCGCCGGAATCGACCTCGACGAAACCGTCGCCACCCACGAGTTGGGGATCGGATACGACCTCGGCCGGCGACTGTGCAGGCGCCCACCACACCCCTTCACGGTCGAAACGCTCGGCCCATTCGGCAAGGGGGCGCTGCGCGATGATTGCGTCCAGCAGCGCTATCAATTCCACGCGGTTCTTTCTGATCACAGATGCGGAAGCGAAGCGGGGGTCGTCGAGGAGATCGGGACGACCGAGCGCGCTACACACCCTTGCCATGTGGCGCTCGATCTCGAGTCCCATGAGAAAGAACCAGTGACCGTCCTCGGCCCGATACGGATTCATGAGCGGCGCCTGGTTGTCGTGACGCGGCTCGGAGCGCGCGACCTTACCGAGGGTCATCTGGAGCCCGAGGTCCCACCCGAGGACGTACGCGCCGGTCCGCAAGAGGGAGACCTCTACGACCTGTCCCTTTCCGGTCTGGCGTTGTTCGAGCACAGCGGCGAGAACGCCCGCCAGAGCGGCGAGGGCGGTGATGTGGTCGCCGATGCCGCCCCTGGCGTTCAAAGGCACGCCGTCGGGGTCTGCCATCTGGGTGGACAGGCCGGAGCGAGCCCAGAACGCCCCAATGTCGTATGCGGGACGGTTACGGTCCTCACCCTTCAGTCCGTAGCCGCTCACCGAGCAGTAGACGAGCCGGGGATGACGTTCGACGGTGGCGAAAGGCTCCAGGTCCAGTTTGTCGAGCGCATCAGGGCGCAGGTTGCTTATGAAGACGTCCGCCCAGTCGAGGAGGTCTTCGAGGTGCTTCCGGTCGCCCGCGTCGTTCAGGTCGAGGGAGACATCGCGTTTGCCTCGGTTGTCGAGAGCGAAGGCGGGGTTCGAGAAGTCGTTCCGGATGCCAATCGACGCGAAGACGTGGCGCATAGGGTCACCCGAGGGCGATTCGACCTTGACCACATCCGCGCCCCAGTCAGCGAGCAGCGCAGCCGCGGCGGGCCCGGCCACCCAGACACCGAGCTCCACCACTTTCAGACCGGCGAGCGAACTGAGCCCCCGACGCGATGTGTGGGTCATGGTCGGCAACTGTCCGGGCAGGCGCCTTTGTAAAACGATATTCTCTGAATCAGAAACGTTGTTTCCACCAAAGGGTGAATGTACACCGTGTACGGGCTTCCTCCGGTAATCGATACATCGGCAGACGGTGCAGTGCGGATCGTGCGGCTCAACCGTCCCGAGCAACTGAACGCGACGAACCACGAGCTGCACAAGGCGCTCGCCGACCTCTTCGCGCATATCCAGAACGACGACGAAGCTCGCGCCGTCGTCCTGACGGGAAACGGACGTGCTTTTTCTGCGGGAGGAGACTTCGACTACCTCGACCAACTGGCGAGCGACACCGAACTCCGACGCGAGTCACTCGAAGACGGAAAGCGCATCGTTGTGAACATGGTCCGCTGCCGCGTACCGGTCGTGGCCGCAGTGAACGGCCCGGCGGTTGGTCTCGGTTGCAGCCTGGTAGCTCTGTCGGACGTCGTCTTCATGGCGGAGTCCGCATATCTCGCCGATCCACACGCCACGATCGGCCTCGTCGCAGCGGACGGTGGTCCGGTTACGTGGCCTCTTCTCATGAGTCTTCAGCTCGCGAAGGAGTACGCGTTGACCGGCGACCGTATTCCGGCGAAGCGCGCTGCCGAGATAGGGCTCGTGAACCACGTCTGTCCTGACGCCGAGGTGTTCGAGGCTGCGCTCGGCTGCGCGCACCGCATCGCCAAGCTTCCTAAGGGCGCCATCGAGGACACGAAGCGGATCCTCAACATTCACCTCGAACGGGCGGTTCTCGCGACGCTCGACTTTGCGCTAGCCGCCGAGCACAGGTCCTTCGACTCGCCTGAACTGCGCGCGAGTGTCGACCGATTCCTGAAGAGAGACTGAGCGGAGCTACCGGGCTCTTCGTCGGCTCAGGCTTTGCCGATGCCGTTGAGGATGAGGTTCCACAGCTCCTCGGCGGGTTCTCCATCGTCGGGTTCAAGAGCCGAACCACCGATGGTGGAGGAGAAGCTGTTGAACATGATCGTCTCGAGGATGATCCCCGCCACTCGTTTCCGGTCGAAATCGGCTCTTATCGCCCCGGCCGCCACGGCTTCGTCGAAGATATCGCTGAAGAGCGAAACCAGGGGGGCGAAGGCTCTCGTGGCATCGTGCGAACTGGCGGTCAACAGGTGCTGTGCGAATTCCGCAAGGGCGAGGGGTATACCCTTCTTGCCGCGCACCTCAGCCGTGGGACGACACAGCTTGTGGTACTCGATGACGAAGCGGTGCAGACGCTCTAGCGGCTTACTTTCGTCCCGGATCCGGTCCTCGACCACCGAGGTCGTGAGCCGCACCGATTCCTCGAACAAGGCGAGCAGCAACTCCTGCTTCCCACCGAAGTACTGGTAGAAGCTGCGTAACGACTGCCCGGACTTCTCGACGACGTCCTGCACCGTGAAGTCCTGACCTGGAGCACTTCCGCTCAGAAGGTCGAACGCCGCGTCGATGAAGCGCTGGACTCGGCTTTCCGCCCTGAGACGTGCCGAGTCGAGAGATCGAGCCACCGCCTGCTCCCGCCAACTGGCACCGGCAGCATCCGATGCCGCCGCGGGCTCGTTGGTCGTCATCGCATCGATCCTATAGCACCGATCTCCCAATCGGAGAACATCATTTTCGTTCTTGTCGCAGGTCGTCGCCGGGTCCTTGCAGGTCAGCGTCCAGTTCCACGGCAAAAGATCGCAGGGCCATCGCGAGCACGTCGTAGGCGCCAACCGTGAACACGAGATCCATGAGCTGTCGTGTGTCGAGCTCCGACGCGAGGACGTCCCACGTCGCCTCGGATACCGCTGCGTCGGCGATCAGTTCGTCGACAGCCGTGAGCAACGAGCCATCGAGGCGCGACCAGCCGGGGGCGTCAGGCCCTGTGAGAACACGGGCAACCTCCTCGCCCGACAAGCCCACATCCTCGGCCAGCACCTTGTGCTGCGCCCACTCATATTCGCATCCGCGCACAGCGGCCACGCGCAGAACCAATAGCTCGCGCTGGCGCAGCGAAAGGGTCGTGGCGAAGAGTACGTGTCCGTTGAAGCTGTGATAAGCGCGCGTAAGCGCGGGATGATGCGCGAGGGTACCGAGGAGATTGCGGCCCTTCGGTCGGTCGTCGCGTCTTTCGGGCAGAGGATGGCGCGGATCGGGAGGAATCAGCGCCGCCATTGCCGCTCGCATCTCCTTCGGCCACCGCTCTGGTGGTTCGGGCGCGACACGCGGCGTTCGAGGACTCACGCCGTGCCTGCTCGCCCGGGGTCCGGTGCTGCTTCTCTCAGTTGCGCCCTGAGACGGAACTTCTGGATCTTCCCCGAAGCGGTTCGCGGGAAGTCGTCCACTATGTGGACGGTCTCAGGCCACTTCTGCTTCGCGAGTCCTGCGGCCGAGAGGTGCTCTCGCACCTGATCGAGTGTCGGCGGAGTCTGATTCGGCCGGACGCGGACCATTGCTGCGGCACGCTCTCCGAGACGTACATCGGGTGTTGCGACCACCGCCACCTCCGCGACGGTGTCGAGCTCCATTATGAGCTCCTCGATCTCCTGGGCGCTTATGTTCTCTCCCCCCCGGATGATGACGTCCGAGATTCGATCGGTGATGGTGAGGTAGCCGTCCGGATCCATCACGCCGACGTCGCCGGTGCGATACCACCCTTCGTCATCGAAGACCGTCTCGGTCAGGGAAGGGTCTGTGTAACCGAGGAACAGGTCCGGTCCCCGGCTCAGGATCTCGCCGTCCTCCTCGAGCCGGACCTCGACTCCGAGAAGCGGATGGCCATCTGTGCCCAGGCGCTTGGGCTCCGGCTCGTCGATGAAGCTACCGGTGATGGACGGATGCTCCGTGCTCCCGTAAGAGCGCCACATCTTGATGCCGAGCTTCGAGCCACGCTCGGTGACAGCCGTTGGGACCGGCGATCCGCCCAGGCCGGCGAAGGGGATCATCTTCAGGTGCTCGTCGGTGAAGTGCGGATGGTCGAGCAGGCTCGTCAAGAAGTAAGTCGCTCCACCCGAGACGCCGAGGTCCTCTTCGAGCATCAGCCGCAGAATCTCCTCGGGGTCCCAGACATCTACGAGGTTCACGGGGCGGTGTCTGATCAATGGAACGAGGAACGCGTTCAACATCCCGATGAAGTGGCCGACGGGGGCTCCGGTGATCTGCGGTGGACCCCATCCGGGAAACATGGAACCGAGTTGACGCGCTTCGAAAGCCATCGTCCGATGTGAGTGGACGACCCCTTTCGGGTCCCGCGTCGTCCCCGAGGTGAACCCGACGAGCGCCGGCTGATCGGCATCGACCTGCTCGGGGTCCTCCATCGGAGCCGCTTCGAGCATCTGCTCGAAGGCGATCGCAGCTTTCGGTAGTTGATCAGCCGCTGTATTTCCGGCCACGAGCCACAGCAGATCCCGCCCGGTGAGCAGGTCCTCGTACATGGCGAGATAGTCGGAATGTCCGAAGCGGTCCGCGGTCACAACGACGTCGGGCGAAGTCGCCCGGAGGATGTAGTCCACCTCCTTCGCGCCGTAGAAGTGGACAACCGGTATGACGACAGCACCCAGATACGCAGCTCCCCAAAAAGCGATCCCGGCTTCGACCCAGTTGGGCAGCTGCAGTACCACTACGTCTCCTGCCCCGACTCCTCTGGCGCGAAGGGAGGACGCCAACGCGCGTGCGCCCCGGTCGACATCTCCGAATGTTCCCTTCCAGGGATTGACCTTCGACCAGACCGCGAAGGGAGTGGATCTCATCTCCTCGAGACCGCTGGCCACGATCGACCCGAGACCCGAGTCGTCCCACCACCCGCTCTCTCGATAGAGACGGGCGAGGTCGGGAGGCACCGATCTGAGCGCCCACCGCGTGGCGGCGTCGCCTCGGCTAGTCAAGTGCCTCCCTCCCGTTGCGCCCCCCGGCTGTAATCGTGGCTACCCGCTGAGGAGAATGGCATTATCATATGGACATGGCGATCGCTGGACCAGCAGCGCAAGCCCGATCCGCAGGACGGGACCACGGGTTTCATCCACTCGAGATCGCCAGGGTCGTGACCGAGACCGCCGAGGCCAGGTCCTTCGTGCTCGATGTGCCCGAAGCGCTTCGAGACGCGTTCGCCTACCGAGCGGGGCAGTTCTGCACTTTCAGGTTCCGAATCGAGGACCGGACCCACCTGCGCTCCTATTCGATGTCCTCGTCGCCCGAGGTGGACGACGAGTTCGTGGTGACAGTCAAGCGGGTTGCAGGCGGTGTCGTCTCGAACTGGATGATCGACAACCTGTCGGAGGGCGACACCGTCGAGACCACCTGTCCGGCGGGCGTCTTCTGTCTGTCGCGAGACGATGGTGACATCCATGCCTTCGCTGCTGGTAGCGGGATCACCCCCGTGTTCTCGCTCATCAAGACCGCGCTCGCCACCACATCGCGCCGCGTCCACCTCCTTTACGCCAACCGGGACAGCGACTCGATCATCTTTGCCGAGGACCTCGTCCAGCTCAAAGAGCGTCACCCCGGGCGTCTCGAGATCACCGGCCATCTCGACGTCGAAAGCGGGTTCGTGGGTTCTCACGACGTACGCGCTCTGGTTCTCGCCGGGTCGGCCACCGAGAGCTTCGTTTGTGGACCCGAGCCTTTCATGCAGATCGTCGAGCACACGCTTCGCGAAGAGGGCTTCGACGAGGATCAGATCCGGATCGAGCGCTTCACCCCGGCGGAACTCGAGGCTGAACCCGAAGCGCCCGACGCCGGCGCAACGAGCGTCGTGGTCACAGTCGAGCTCGAAGGAACGGTCGGATCGGTGGAGCACCGTCCGGGCACCACGATCCTCCAGACCGCTCGAGCGATGGGAATGTCGCCTCCTTTCTCGTGCGAATCGGGCAACTGCGCGACGTGCATGGCGCGGTTGGTGGAGGGAGAGGTCACCATGCGGGCGAACAACGCTCTCAGCGAAGCGGAGGTCGAAGAGGGATGGGTGCTCACGTGCCAGTCCGTTCCCACCGCGCCGAGCGTCCACGTGGTCTACGAGGACTTCTGACTCCTTCGATGTCGGAACTTCCGCGATCACTAGCCGACCTGGTGGAGATCCACGAGCTCTGCTCGCGCTACATGAAGCTCACGAGCCAGCACATCGAGGACCACTGGCTCGAGGTCTTCACGGCCGATGCCGAGTACAGCGCCTTCGGTGCGAGCTACACGCTCGAACGGTTCCCGGCTCTTCTGGACGCAGCTCCTCGCGGCCAGTTCTTAGGCAACATGCCTGTGGTCGAGATTGACGGCGACAACGCCCGCGGCGTTCAGCACTTCGCCTTCGTCGACCAGCGATCCCACGCGATGCGACTCGGCTGGTACAACGACGAGTACAGGCGCACACCCGCAGGTTGGCGGATCCACCGTCGCTCCACCACCTTCATGCGAAAGCACGGGGGGTTCGATTCCGGCCAGCCGCACGATCCGCTAGCCGATCCGCCCGGCGGCGCGAGCTGAGCCGGGGCCCCCGCCTGCGTCAGCCAGGTCGGCGACGTCGCTCGAGGGCGGCGACCGCCTCCCAGTGGGCGTCCTGAGTCCACAAATGCGCGAAGGCATCTGCGGCGGAAGCCTCGAGGTCCGGATGGGCCGACGGGATCGCCGCAGCGATCACGGACTTGACCGCGCGCGAAGCCCCGGGCGCGCTGTTCGCGATCCGTTCGGCGAGCGCGCGCCAATCGTGCTCGAAGCTGCTGCGTGGGACGACGAGGTCGACGAGACCCAAGCTCTTCGCCGCTTGCGCCTCGTAGATCTCTCCCGTCGCGATGGCGAGCATCGCCTTTCCTCTTCCGATCACGTGGGCGAGACGTTCTGCACCGCCCCAAGCCGGCATGATGCCGAGGGTCACCTGGTTGAAGCCGATTCTCACATCGTCGGCGGCGATTCGGATGTCGGCGGCGATCGCCACCTCGGCACCACCGCCGAGCGCATGCCCGTTGATGGCCGCGACGACCGGCACAGGAAATTCCGCCACTCGGTCGAGAACGCGGCGCACCGCGCTCGCCATCCGGGTCGCGTCCTCGTGCGTGCGCAGCGCACTCAGTTCCTTCAGGTCGCCCCCCGACACGAAGGCGCGCTCCCCCCCGCCTCGGATGACGAGGACTCCCGCGTCCGACCGCTCTGCAGCGTCGAGGACCGCGGCGAGTTCCGACACCGTGCGGGTTCCGATGGCGTTTCGCACCTCGGGACGGTCGATCGTGAGTACAGCCACCCCACCTGCGACGTCGAGATACACGCCGGCCGCACCGGGGTTCGCTTCGGTCTCCTGTCCTGCGGCCACGGCCATCTGATAATAACGCTCTTTTCTTGCTCGGAGATAGTTTCCAATTATCGCGACTTCGATTTCCGCTAGACTCCGGCCTGATGGAGGAGATCCTCCGAAGCGAGTCCGGCATACCGCTGTCCCGCAGCTACGGCCCCTTCGACCTGCCCCCCGCCGAAGCGATCCCTCCTCCGGGCGTCTTCCCCTTCACCCGTGGGAACTTCCCAGACGGATACCGGGGACGGATGTGGACCATCCGTCAGTACTCCGGCTTCGGCACACCCGAGGAGTCGAACGAGCGTTACCGGTACCTGCTGGAGCAGGGGGCGACGGGTCTTTCGGTCGCCTTCGACCTTCCGACTCAGTGCGGATACGACTCCGACCATCAAGATGTCGAGGAGGAGGTCGGAAGGGTCGGCGTCGCGATCGACACGCTCGCAGACGCGGAGATCCTCTTCGACGGCATCCCACTCGACTCAATCTCGACGAGCTTCACGATCAACGGGACGGCGGCCATCGTTCTCGCCTTCTACGTGGCTGTAGGTGAGAAACAAGGCGTTCCGAGAGCGAAGCTCCGGGGCACCATCCAGAACGACATCCTGAAGGAGTATGTGAGCCGGGGAACCTGGATCTGGCCTCCCCGTCCTTCGCTCCGGTTGATAGCCGACAGCATCGAGTTCTGCGCACAAGAAGTCCCACGCTTCAACGCGATCTCCATAGCGGGCGCTCATTTCCGCGACGCCGGCGCGAACGCAGCCCAGGAGATGGCGTTCACTCTCATGGACGGCATCACCTACTGCGAGGAGGTGATCGGGCGCGGCCGGATGACCATCGATGAGTTCGCCCCCCAGGTCTCGTTCTTCTTCTATACCCACGGCGACTTCTTCGAGGAGATAGCGAAATACCGCGCCGGGCGCAGGCGCTGGGCGCGGATAGTCCGCGAGCGCTTCGGCGCCAAGGACGACCGCTCATGTATGTTCCGCGTCGGATGTGTCGCGGGGGGTGCGTCGCTCCACGCTCCGCAGGCACACAACAACGTCGTGCGTGTGGCCTACGAGGCGATGGCCTCGGTCCTCGGAGGCGTGCAGTCGATGTTCACCGCTGCGTGGGACGAGCCTTTCGCGATCCCGACAGAGGATTCTGCGACTCTCGCCCTCCGTACTCAGCAGATACTCGCCTACGAGACCGGTGTTGCACGCGTCGCCGACCCTCTCGGCGGTTCCTACTACGTGGAGGCGCTGACGGACGCTATGGAGGCACGCGTAGTCGAGATCATGGACGACCTCGAGACCCAAGGCGGGATGGTTCGTGCGATCGAGGAGGGCTACCTCCACCGTCTCATCTCGGAGGAGGCATACCGCATCGACCGAGCGGTGAGCTCAGGCGAGCGAGTGGTCGTAGGCGTGAATCGTTTCAAGACCGACGAGGACCCTCCCGAAACCGAGGGTTACGAACTCGACGAGAAGAGCCGGCTGCGTCAACTCGAGAGACTCGCCGAGACCAGACGCTCGCGTTCGGACGCGGATGTGCGCTCCATGCTCTCGGCGCTGGCGTCGGCTGCCGACTCGGAGAACGAGAACCTCATGCCACGCCTCATCGACTGCGCCAAGGCCTATTGCACCGTCGGCGAAATGGTCGAAGTGCTGAAGGATCGATGGGGCGAGTTCCAACAGCCGGTCGTCTTCTGATCCGTATCGAGCGGCGTGGAAGGTCGCTGATGCCTGCTCGGGTGCTCGTGGCGAAACCCGGACTCGACGGGCACGACCGTGGAGCGAAGTTGGTCGCCCGCGCACTTCGTGATGCCGGCTTCGAAGTCATCTATCTGGGCATCCGTCAACGGCCCGAGCAGATCGCATCTGTCGCCGTCCAAGAGGACGTCCAGATCGTGGGTCTCAGCATCCTCTCCGGCGCGCACGTTGCACTCACAGACAAGACGGCGAATGCGCTGCGCGCCGCCGGAGCCGACGACATCCTCCTCGTCGTGGGGGGCACGATCCCGAGCCGCGACGTACCGCGCCTCGAAGCCGCGGGCGCGGCGGCGGTTTACCCGACCGGCACCCCTCTCGAGACCCTCGTCGAAAGCATGAGACGACTCTCGGAGAACCACGAGAGCTTTCGCACCTCCGGCTCATGACCGGGACACAAGGACCTCTGGCCGGCATCCGGATCCTGGAAGTGGGCCACATCCTCGCTGGACCGTTCGGAGGCATGCTTCTCGCCGACCTCGGCGCGGACGTGATCAAGATCGAACCGCTGAGCGGAGACCTCTCCCGCCAGGTCGGGTCCCAGTCGATCGACGGGCACAACGTCTACTTCGCGAGCATCAACCGAAACAAGCGGAGCGTTCATATCGACCTCGCGACACCCGGTGGTCAGGCCGAGCTCGGCCGACTGGCCGCAAACGCTCACGCCTTGCTCGTGAACTTGAGGCCGTCCGCGATCCGTAAGCTCGGCCTGGACTACGAGCAGCTACGGCGGCATAACCCGAAGATCGTTTGCGTCGCTCTCACGGGATACGGCCTCGACGGCCCGACCGCCGAATGGCCCGCCTTCGACTACGTGGTCCAGGCGGGCACAGGGATCGCCGACCTCACCGGTGAGCCGGGCGGACCCCCTACGCTGGCGGGCTACTCCGTAGTCGACAACTCCGCGGGGATCATGTCGGCCCTTGCCCTGGTGGCGAAAGTCCTCGAAGGAAAGGGTGGACAAGTAGACGTCTCCCTATTCGACGTCATGCTTTCCCAGCTCAACTACAAAGCTGCGTCCTATCTGAACGGCGCGGCGCGGCCCGAGCGCAGCCGTCTCGGTGCGCACTCCTTCTACGTGCCGGCCCAGCTCTTCGAGACCAACTCCGGGTACCTCGCTCTTTTCGTGACTCGCGACGAGCTCTGGCGTCGGCTGTGTGTCGAGATCGGCCGGCCACAGTGGGCGGAAGACCCTCGTTTCAGCACGATGCATGCACGCTCCGAGAACCGAAAGGAGCTCCTCGACGGCCTCGGCGCGATCTTGAAACAGGCCTCGGCCGCCGAATGGGAAGAGCGGCTTCGGCCTCTCGACCTCCCGGTCGGCGAGGTGAAGGAGCTCGCCGACGTCCTCGAAAGTGAGCTCGTGAGCTCACGTCGAATGGTCGTGTCGATCGACACCGCCGAGGGACCCTTGCGCATGATCGGAAACCCGATCCGAATCGAAGGTGCGCGGACCGAGTACCGGCCGCCTCCGCGGCTGCACGAGCACACGTCGGACCTGATTCCGCAGGAGGATGCGGGCGCCCCGCAAGGCTGAGTTAGCCCCCGGCCGACGATGCCGTCAGCGGCCGAATACCGGAACGATGAGACCGCGTGCCAGGGTGTTGAAGGCCATGCTGAAACCGACGAACGCCGGCGTTCCGCCTTCGTCGACACCGAGCTCCGGGACCTTGAGGGCGTGCACCGCGAACACGTACCTGTGCTCGCCGTGTCCGGGTGGAGGTGCAGCGCCGATGTAACCCAGTTGTCCGGTGTCGTTTCGGACATGCTTTGCACCTTTCGGGAGGCCCTCCATCGACCCGCTGCCCGCACCGCGGGGAAGCTCGCCCACAGAAGCGGGTATGTCGAAGAGGACCCAGTGCCAGAACCCGCTTCCGGTGGGCGCGTCGGGATCGAAGCAGGTGACCGCGAACGACTGCGTCTCTGCTGGCGCACCGGACCAACTGAGATGCGGCGACAGGTTGTCGCCCGACATGCCCATCGAGTCAGCGTGGTGCGAGCTCGGGAGCTCCTTCCCATCGGCGATGTCGTCGCTCGTCACGCTGAGCGCCGAAACCTCGGGCAGGAACTCGTAGGGCAGCGGTGGGCGTGCCATGGCCTCCTCCTTGGTGTGCTCTGTCTCCTGAACACTCTTACCTTTCCCGAGTGGTTGGTTCGCCAGTGCTTCCCGCGCCCGTACGGGGGGCGACGCGGACCAGAGACGAGCTGAGAACCAGCTTCTCTTTTTGAACTAGTATCATTTGCGCTCGGCGGCTCGGACGGCGCTCCTCAGCCACGACACACGGGGCTCCGCCCGGGACCTGGAAGAAGGTGAGTGGGAGGACCGTTCATGCAGAAGGCGCTCGCGCCCGACATCTCGACCTGGCCCGACGAAGAGCCCGAGCTCATCGGGACCCGATGCAGCGCCTGCGCAGCGGTGACGTTCCCGAAACAGGGGCTCTGCCCGCGCTGCAGTGCATCGGAGATGCAGGAGATCCTTCTGCCGAGCATCGGGACACTCGTGGCGTGGACGACGCAGGGATTCGTGCCGAAGCTTCCTTACGCCGGGGCGCACACTGCCGACGCGTTCACACCTTTCGGGGTCGGCCTCGTCCAACTCGGTGACGTCGTTCGGGTCGAGGGCCGGCTCACGGAGAACGATCCGGAGAAGCTGCGGTTCGGCATGAGAATGAAGCTCACCTTCGTCCCTTTCTACGTAGACGACGCAGGCGACGAGGTCGTCACGTTCGCGTTCGCCCCAGCCTGAGCACAAAAGGAGCCGCTGTATGAACGACGTTGCGATCATAGGAGTCGGCCTTCACCCCTTCGGTCGTTTCGGTCCCAAGTCCGCGATGGAGATGGGAGCAGAGGCGATCCAGGTAGCCCTCGCCGACGCAGGTGTGGAGTGGAAACAGATCGAGTTCGGCGTCGGGGGCAGCTACGAGGTCGACAATCCCGACGCGGTGACGAGGCTCGTCGGATTGACTGGAATCCCCTTCACCGACGTCTTCAACGTGTGTGCCACCGCGGCGAGCGCGATCCAACTCTGCGCCGACACGATACGGCTGGGGAAACACGACATCGGCATTGCGGTCGGTATGGACAAGCACCCCCGTGGCGCGTTCACAGCCGACCCCGCCATGCTCGGCCTTCCGGCGTGGTACGCGGAGAACGGACAGTTCGTCACCACGAAATTCTTCGGGATGAAGGCCAATCGTTACATCTCTGAGCATGGCATCTGTGTCGAGACCCTGGCAAAGGTGGCGGCGAAGAACTACCGAAACGGGTCCCTGAACCCGAATGCGTTCCGCCGCACGCCGATGTCAGAAGAGGAGATCCTCAACTCCCCTGTTTTGAATTTTCCGCTGACGCAGTACATGTTCTGTGCGCCCGACGAAGGAGGCGCGGCCGCGGTCATGTGCAGGGCCGACATAGCTCACCGCTTCAGCGCGAAGCCCATCTACCTACGCTCCACGGAGATACGCACGAGGCGCTTCGGCGCCTAC
Source organism: uncultured Acidimicrobiaceae bacterium (assembly GCA_963737015.1). GTDB lineage: Bacteria > Actinomycetota > Acidimicrobiia > Acidimicrobiales > UBA8190 > CAVTQZ01. Next base: position 2,015,277 of record CAVTQZ010000001.1, read on the forward strand.
GAGGTGCACAGCACGTTCGCCCCGATAGAGGAGGATGTCTCGCCTACCGTGTACGCCTCGCGCGCCGCCTTCGAAGCGGCCGGGATCGGCCCGGAGGACGTCGACGTCGTCCAGCTGCAGGACACCGACGCAGGGGCCGAGGTAATCCACATGGCGGAGGCCGGCTTCTGTGGCGACGGTGAGCAGGAGAAGCTCGTGGCCGACGGGGCCACAGAGATAGGCGGCCCGCTCCCGGTCAACACCGACGGGGGCCTGATCGCGAACGGCGAACCCATCGGCGCGTCTGGACTACGGCAGCTCCATGAGCTCGTGCTCCAGCTACGAGGGCAGGCGGGCGACAGGCAGGTCCAAGGCTCTCCAAGGGTGGGTTTCGCACAGGTGTACGGCGCGCCCGGCACAGCAGCAGCCTCAATCCTGTCGCTCTGAGCGGCCAGGGCCTCGGCGGGACCAATCTCGTGGAGCGCGAGGAATCCACGGTGACGGCGACGATCCCCGCGCTCCTTGCCGACACGGCACGGCGGATGGGAGACAGGCCGGCGGTGCTCGACGTCGACACCTCGATGTCGTACGAAGAGCTTCTCGACGCGGCTTGCACGTTCGGCGCGGCGCTCGGAGCTCACGGCGTGGTGCCCGGGAGCACCGTGGGCATCTGGATGCAGAACAGCGCCCGGTGGATCGTGGCGGCACTGGGCGCTTTCTGCGCCGGCGCTGTCCTCGTACCGGTCAACACCAGGTTCAAGGGGGCCGAAGCCGGGGACATTCTCTCCCGGAGCCGGGCGAGAGCCCTCGTCACCGTGACCGACTTCCTCGGCACCGACTACGTGTCGATGCTCGAGAAGAGCGCGATACCTCTCGAGACATTGGAGACGATCGTCGTGGCGAGCGGCGAAGTCCCGCCAGGTGCGATCGCGTGGGACGAGCTCATCTCTTGCGTGGGCACGGACGCCCGGGACGAGCTGTCGCGTCGGATCGAGACCACCCGGAGCCACGACGCGGCCGACATCCTCTTCACTTCGGGTACCACCGGCCGTCCGAAAGGCGTCGTGCAGACCCACGCGAGCACATTGTCGGTGGCGACCGACTGGGTGGACATGACCGAACTGCACGTCGGCGACGTCTACCTGATGGTCAATCCGTACTTCCACATGTTCGGCCTGAAAGCCGGCATCCTCGCTTCGGTGGCCGCCGGGGCGACGATGCTGCCCGAGGCAGTGCTCGACGTCGACCGCGTGCTTTCCCGTGTCGAGAGGCAAAAGGTGACGGTGCTCCCGGGGACGCCGACCCTTCACCAGACCTTGCTCGATCACCCGAGGAGGGATCGTTACGATCTCTCCACACTGAGGGTCACCACGATCGGCGGTGCGGACATACCCGTCGAGCTCGTCCGCCGCATTCACGAGGAGCTGCCCTTCTCGCGAGTGGTCGCCGGTTACGGGCTCACCGAGGCCGGTACCGCTTGCGCAACATCCGAGGACGACGACTTCGAGACGATCGCGACGACGGTCGGCAGGACGAGACCCGGCTTCGAACTGCGCATCGTCTCCGCAGACGGCGAGGACGTTTCCGCCGGTGCGACCGGGCAGATCCTGTTGCGGGGCCCGAGCACGATGCTTCGATACCTGGACGAGCCTGAGGCCTCGGCCGAGGCGCTCTCGTCGGACGGATGGCTGTCGACGGGCGACCTGGGAGCCCTGACCGAGACAGGTTGCCTGCGCATCGTGGGACGCTCGAAGGACATGTTCATAGTCGGAGGATTCAACGCCTATCCGGCCGAGATCGAGAACATCCTCCTGCGTCACCCGCAGATCCAGCAGGCCGCGGTCATCGGGCTCCCCGACAAAAGGCTCGGAGAGGTCGGGGCGGCCTTCGTCGTCCTGCACCCCGGTTCGGTGACCACCCCGGAGGAGATCGCCGACTGGGCGTGCGCCGAGATGGCGAATTTCAAGGTGCCGCGCCGTGTCGAGATCCTCGATGAGTTGCCTCTCAATGCCACGGGCAAGGTCGTGAAGGAAGCGCTGAAATCTCTGCTCTCGTCGTGAGGAGAAACCTCCGAGACCTCTCTTCATCGATTCAGCCGGAGCGAGGCTGATGGACATACGTCTCTCTAGCGAGCAGCAGGCCTTGAAGGATTCGGTCGTGCAGGTGGTAGACCGCCTCGGCCCTCGCGCGGTGGCCCAGCTCGATGACGCCGAACGCGCAGCCAAGCTCGCTGCGGCGGTCGCGGCTTCCGGTTGGCGGGAGCTGCGCACGGGTTCGCAGGATGGTGGGCCGCTCGCGTCGGCGGTGGAAGCAGCGATCGTGGCCGAGGAGCTCGCACGCGGCCTTGCTGACGCATCTTTTCTCGGACCAGTCCTCGCTGGCGATCTGCGGCGCCTGGCCGGCGCTCCGCCGAGCGATTCCGAAGAGACCGTCGCTCTGAGCGAGGACCTCGGTCAGGCTGCATCGAGCGCGGAGGGCGCTGTTGCCATAGACGCTTCGGGCGCGACGAGCGCCTTGCTGGTAGGTCCGAAAGGCCTTTGCTCTGCTGCGCTCGGACATCGAGCGCAGGAATTGGACCTCACGCGCCCGACTTGGCTCCTCGACGGGTCGGGCGATCTCACTCCCATAGGCGTAGAGCCGCTCGCCCCCGAACAGCTGAAGCGCTGGACGGCTCTCGGTCTCGCGCTCGTGTGCTTCGATCTGGTGGGCGTCATGCGGGGCGCGATCGAGCTCGCTTGCGAATACGCCAAGTCTCGCCGCCAGTATGGAGTGAGCGTTGGTTCGTTCCAGGCCCTGCAACACATGCTCGCCGACTCCTACGTCTCGATGGAGGGCTCCCGCAGCATCGCCTTGCACGCAGCCTGGTCGGTCGACGCGCTCGATCCGGAACAGGCACTTGCGGCGGCGTCCATGGCGAAGGCCTACTGCGCACGTGCCGCTCGGGGCGTCTGCGAGGTCGCGATCCAGGTGCACGGCGGGATCGGCAACACATGGGACTGCCTCGTCCACGTCTACCTGCGACGGGCCCTTCTGTCCATCGAGCTGTTCGGAGGCACAGGACCGAGTCTCGATCGCGTGCTCGCCGACCAGGGAATCGGGGTGGGCAATGGACTTCGGTGACTCTTCGGAGGAAGCCGCGTTCCGGACACGACTTCGCGCGTGGCTCAGGGACAACAACCCGGGACTTCCCGCATCGTCGACCGACGACGAGTACTGGAAAGGCCAGGCTCCGTGGCACCGCTCTCTGTACGACGGCGGCTTCTTCGGACTCTCGTGGCCGGAGGAGTACGGGGGCCATGATCTGCCTTCCGTCTACGACGTCATTCTGGACGAGGAGCTCGCCGCCGCAGGAGCACCGCCCAGGCCGAGCGTCGGATATCTCGTGCAGGGGATACTCGAACACGGCAACGACGACATAAAGCATCGCTTCCTTCCGGGGATCGTGAACGGACGCGACCGTTGGTGCCAGGGATTCAGCGAACCGGAGGCCGGCTCTGACCTCGCGTCCCTCCGGACACGTGCGGTACTAGACGGAGACGACTACGTGGTGAGCGGACACAAGGTATGGACGAGCTATTCGGACGACGCCGAATGGTGCCTGTTGTTGGCGCGCACCGACCCCGATGTCCCGCAGCACAAGGGGATCTCGGCCTTCGCCCTTCCGATGCGCCAAGCCGGTATCGAGCAGCGGCCGCTCAAGATGATCAACGGTGTCACGAAGGAATTCGGCGAAGTCCTCCTCGACGAGGCGCGCGTACCCGCAGCCAACATTATCGGTGCTCCTGGTGACGGATGGCGGTTGGCGATGACCATCGTGAGCCACGAGCGCGAGCCGGGCGAGCTCGGATACGTCGCCCGCTACAAGAAGCTCGTGAACGACCTCGTAGCGAAGGTGAAAGAAGAACCCTCGTCCTTCGCAGCCGAGCAGCTGCGGGACCTCGCATGGGCGATGGCCGAGGCGGAGATGCTGCGCCTCCACGTCCGCCGGCGTCTCTCGGACCGCCTCGACGGTGTGTCACACGGTCCGGAAGGATCGGTCGACAAGCTGCTCATGACATCGGCCGAACAGGCGGTGGGCCATGCAGCGCTTTCCGTGGGTGGAATCGCCCTAGTCGGCGGCGACGACACCTGGCTCGGGGTGTACCTCTACAGCAGGGCCCAGAGCGTGATGGGAGGGACGTCGCAGATCCAGCGAAATATCGTCGCGACCCGCATCCTCGGGCTGCCCACGGCGTAGCGGGCGTCAGCCGACCGGATCGAATTCCAGGTAGAGGCGCGTGACGCCGCGGAGCATGTAGGTGGGCACGTAGCGGTAACGGCGTGACCCCGGCGGACCGTGTTTCTCCTCGGAGATCCTGATGTCGCCCATGCGGTCGAGGATCCGCTCCAGGCTGACCCGTGCTTCGGCTCGGGCTAACGGCGCCCCGGGGCAGGTGTGTACCCCGTGCCCGAAGGTCACGTGCGACCGGGCGTTCGAGCGATCGACGACGAGCTCACCAGGGTTCTCGAACCGGCGGGCGTCGCGGTTGGCAGCTGCGTTCAGGACCATCACAGTGGTACCGGCAGGTATGTCCACCCCCCCGACCGTCGTCGGCACGCGTGCAAGACGGAAGTCGCCTTTCACAGGGCTCTCGATCCGAAGGGTCTCCTCGACGAAGTTGGGGATCCTGTCACGTTCGTTTCGGAGGAGCTCCTGTAGATCCGGACGTTCGGCGATGAACTGGAGAGCCGAGCCGAGCAGCCGCACCGTGGTCTCCTGCCCCGCAGCGAAGAGATTGACAGCGATGCGAACGACGTCGATCACCTCGGGTGTGCTCCCGTCACGGAACTCTGCACTCGCCAGTCCCGTGAGGACGTCATCCCGAGCGTTTTGCCTGCGATCTTCGATGTAGGAACCGAACTGCGAGTAGAGGAACTCGAGCGGGTTGTGACCCATCGACTGCTTCGTGGGGCTCCCGATCATCCTTCCGGGCCCTACTCCGAACTCGCTTCGGAACCTCTCGTGGTCGGCTTCCGGCACCCCGAGGAGGTCGGCGATGACGAGGAGGGTGAATGGGCTCGCGTACTCCCGGACGAACTCGCACTTGCCGTTCTGAAGGAATTCGTCGATCTGACGGTCCGCCAGCCGCCACATGAAGGCCTCGTTCTCCTTGAGCCGTCTGGGGGACAGCATCCGTCCGAGAAGTGCCCGGTGCTCGGTGTGCTTCGGTGGGTCGAATGTCGGCAGCTGATCGCTCATCGGCAACTCGTCACGGTGCTCTTCGATCAGAGCGCTCACGTCGTCGCCGTCCAGGGGAACGGGGAAGCCTGGAAAGGGCCCGCTCACCGAATTGCACGAGGAGAACCGCTCGGCGTCGTGGTACACCTCCATCGCCTCCTCGTATCCCGTGACCATCACCACGCCGTGGTGCGGCTCGAGCTGGACCGGACAGCGCGCCCGCAGCTCGTCGAAGTAGGGATATGGATCGTCGATCAGTGAGGGGTCGCTGAAGAAGTCGAGCGTGTCGATCTCGCTCACGAATGAGGCTCCCGGTTCGTGATTACTTTGTTATCATTCTAGGAGAGCGGGAGTTCCGCCGCAACGACGACGGGAGGGCCATGCGCATCGGCTTGATGGTCGGCCCCGAACGCGGTCGTTACGCGTCCAAGGTGCGCAGGATGCAGGACGACGCCCGCTGGGCCGAGGACGCGGGGCTCGCCTCGGTCTGGATCCCGCAGATCCCTGACGAATTCGACGCGCTCACCGCAGCCACCCTCGTCGGAGCAGTGACCTCGCGCGTCGAGGTGGGCACCGCCGTCGTACCCGTCCAGCCACGTCACCCCGTGGCGCTCGCACAGCAGGCGCTCTCAGTCCAGGCCGTGTGCGGGGGTCGCCTTCGTCTCGGCTTGGGTGTCTCTCACCACTGGATCATCGAGCAGATGATGGGGCTCCCCTACGAAAAGCCGGTACGCACCATGCGCGCGTACCTGGACGTGCTCGACGTGTCATTGAGAGGACCGGGCGCTGTCGACGTCGAGAACGAGTTCTTCCGGATCCACAATCCACTCGACATCACCGATGCCGCGCCCACCCCCGTCCTGCTCGCCGCGCTCGGCCCTGCGATGCTGCGTCTGGCCGGAGAACGCGCCAGCGGGACGATCCTCTGGATGGCGGATGAGCGAGCGATTGCCTCGCACATCGTCCCGAACATCACCGGCGCTGCGAAGGACGCAGGCAGGCCTGCGCCGCGAGTGGTCGCAGGCGTGCCGGTGTGCCTGTGTCGCGACTCAGAGGTCGACAGTGCCGTTACGAGGGCCAACCGGATCCTCGCCGAGGCAGAGATCTCACCGAACTACCAGCGGCTCCTCGACACCGGAGACGCCCGGAACGTGGGGGACATCATGGCGGCGGGGAGTGAGGTCGCCGTCGAGAAGCGCCTTCGCTCGTTCGCGGATGCTGGAGCGACCGACGTCTCCGTCCGGATCCTGCCGATCGGGGAGGATCGTGACCAACTAATAGAGTCGTCGCGCCGTACCCGGGAGCTGGTCGCATCCCTCACAGATTCTCTCTGAGACTCAGAGCGGGATCACCAGCGGCAGCGAGCGCTCCCGGAGCAGCATCTCGCCCGTCGCCTTCATGATGGACCGGCTGCTTCCGAGGATCTGATCGAGCACGAGGACGCGTCGTAGGTGGCGGTGGAAGGGATGTTCCATCGTGAATCCCATGCCTGCGAGCACCTGCTGGCTGTGCCTTGCGACCGTTCGTGCCCCGCGTCCCGAAACGGCCTTGGCGACCGACGCGGCCAATTCGGATCCCTCGTCCCACGCTGCGGCCAGAGCCGCATGCGATCCCTCGATCGCTACGAGGCTCTCGGCGAGACGGTGGCGCACCGCCTGGAAGGCAGCAATTGGCCGGCCGAACTGGACACGCTCACGCGCATGGTCACACGCCAGGGCGAGCATGGCCCTCGACGCACCCAGAAGCTCCTGCGAAAGGGCAAGCCGGCCCAAAGCGACGGCCATGCTCCATGCATCAGGTGCGGTCAACGACGCCGTCGGTGCTGCGCCGACGTCCCCCGTTACCTCGACGAGAGCGAGCTCGGGATCGATGCCGCTCAGTCGTCTCGCGGTGAGCCGTCCGGCATCGACGGTCACGCACCCGTACGTCTCGGCGGATTTCGTGACGACGCACACCCTCTCCCCGCGGGCCATCGCCCGCGTCGCGAGGCCTCGGACGGACACCTTTTCCCCCGCCACCCGACCGGGAGGTTCCACAGAGCCGAGGGCAGGGAGCACGACACAGCTGATCGCATCGTCGTCCAACCCGAGTGCCTCTGCGAGCACGAAGTCGAGCGCCGAGGATGTCGCGTTGGCGCTGCCCTGCAGCTCGAAGAGGGTCGAGATCGCTGCTCGCCTGTCGGCTCGGAGGGCATCGCGCCAACCCAGCGACTCGAGGCCCTTGTCGAGGTCTTCCGCCGAAGTTCTCTGGGCGACCTGGCGCACGGCCTCGCGGAAGATAGCTAATTCTTCGCCGTCCATCACGGCTCGGCTCCCAGATCGAGCAGCCGTCGGGCCACGATGTTGCGCTGGATCTCGGAGGTGCCTCCGTAGATCGTGGCCGCCCGCGAGAAGAGGAACTCCTCGCGCCAGCGTCCGTCAGACGGGTCGTCCCCGAGGAGGATCTCGCGCGACAGTCCTTCGGCTGCGAGATCGAAGACCGTCTGCTCCGTGGTTGCGACGAGGATCTTGTCGATCGAAGTCTCGGGCCCCAGGCGCTCGCCCTTTGCCAGCCTGTGGAGCGTGGCGCGAGAACGTGCTCGCAGCGAGAAGAGCTGTGCGAAAGCGTCTCCGACGTCCGCGGGGTCGAGGGAACCTTGCGGTGCAGTGGTGATCAGCTGCTCGAGACGCCGCTGCAGGAACGCGCATTTCTGCCAAAGGGCGGTGCTGCGCTCGAAAGGGAGAATGTCCATCGCCACGGCCCAGCCCTGATCGATCTCTCCCAAGGTGCGGTCGAAGGGGACCACCACTTCGTCGAAGAAGACCTCACAGAACTCTTCTATGCCGTGAATGGTCTCGAGCGGTCGCACCGTGATGCCTGGGCTGTCCATGTCGACGAAGTGGGCCGTTATCCCCCGGCGCGCGGACTCCGCGTTCCCGGTGCGCGTGAGCAGCACGCAGCGTTCCGCGAACTGTGCGAGGCTCGTCCAGAGCTTCTGCCCGCTGACCACCCATCCGTCGTCCGTGCGCGTCGCGCGGCACGAGAGGGAAGCGAGATTGCTCCCCGTCTCGGGCTCAGAAAAGCCTTGGCACCAGGTCTCGTCGCCGCGCAGCAGACGTGGGACCATCTCCGCGGCCAGCTCTTCGGGCGCATAGTCGATCATCGTGGGTGCCAGGACCTCGGTGAGCGAATAGATCCCGGGTTCCACCATGTCCCTGGCTGAGAGCGCCTCCGCCAGATACGCCCGAAGCAGTGGCGAGCCGCCGAGGCCCCCGACGCGCTCGGGCCATCCGAAGCGCATCCAGCCTGCGTCGTAGGTGAGCCGCTTCACCTTCTTTATCTGGGCTACGTGCTCCTCGAGGGTGCTCCCGATGGGATCTCGGGGGGAAAGATCAGCGGAATGCTCATCGAGCCACGCGTCCACGCAGGAGCGAAATTCACCGAGCTCCATAACTCAACGAGCGGCCGACTCGCCTGATGGCTCGTTGCGGTAGATGCGGCCGCCCTTCATCACGAATCGCACGTCTTCGGTCACTTCGATGTCCGACAGGGGGTCACCCGGTACCGCGATCACGTCGGCGAGAAGGCCGGGTGCCAGACGACCGCGGTCGCTTGCGTCGATGAGGTCGGCCGACACGGTGGTCGCTGCCCGGATCGCTCCCAGCGGTGACATCCCTCGATCGACCAGGGCGATCAGCTCCTTGGCATTGCGGCCGTGCGGTATGGCGGGCGCGTCGGTTCCGCATGCGATCCGGACCCCTCGTGAGACAGCCTTTCGGATCGTCTCCTTCGCGCGGGGAAAGACCTCCTTCGCCTTCTGCTGGAGTTCGGGCGCTGCATGTGACACGTTCATCCCGTCGGCGAGATAGGTGGTCGGAACGAGGAACGTTCCGCGCTCGATCAGCAACTGCATCGTCTCGTCGCTCATGAGCGAACCGTGCTCGATGCAGTCGATCCCGGCCTCGACCGCGGCCCGTATTCCGTCGTCGCCGTGCGCGTGGGCCGCCACCTTGAGACCGCGGCGATGTGCCTCGTCTGCGATGGCGGACAGCTCTTCGTCGGAGTACTGCTGCGCACCCGGAGGGCCGGTGTGCGACATGATCCCGCCCGACGCGCAGACCTTTATCAGCTCCGCACCGTGCTTGATCTGGTAACGCACCGCCTTGCGAACTTCGCTCACTCCGTTCGCGATTCCCTCCTCCACGGTGAGGGGCAGCACGTGGGGCGCCAGCGCTTGGAACATGGTGGGGTCGAGGTGCCCACCTGTCGGAGTGATCGCATGACCGGCGGGAACGACACGAGGTCCTTCGAACCACCCGAAGTCGATCGCCTTCTTGAGCGCGACATCGAGGAGAAGCCCGCCCGTCTGAACGAAGAGCCCGAGATTTCGCACCGTCGTGAAACCAGCTCGGAGCGTCCGCCTTGCATTTGCGACGGCACGCAGGACGCGTACCGCCGGGTCGTCCTGGACCGGGTTGAGAGGACTCTCGTGGTTCGGACCGCCGAGAAGGAGGTTGACCTCCATGTCCATCAGTCCTGGAAGAAGCGTGAGCTCTTCGAGGTCGATCCTCACCGCATCGTCGGGTACGGAGGACGGAGCGATGTCGACGATCCGTCCGCCCTCGACGAGCAACTCCCCCGGCTCGACGAACTCTCCTTTGTCGACGTCGAGCAGGCGGGCGCTAACGAGATGGATGGGAGCCTCGGGGGTTCGGGCGGACGCCATGCTCCTCCTTCGACCACAGACGACGTGGTCAGTCCGGAATAATGGTACTCTACCTATTGGATAGCAGCATTCTCATAGACGCTTGCCAGGCTCGTCGTAGCCCGGCGCGCGGCATAATCCACCCGGTCGAACCAGCACGAAGGGTCGGGACTTGGAACTGAAACCGGGTGCCAGGCTTCGAAGCGCGGTGAGCGAGGTCGAGGTGGTCGTCATCCGTTCTCCGGCGGGCGACGTCGAGCTCAAATGCGGCGGCGTCACCATGCTCGGCACCGACGCGGGCGTTCAGAGGGCGCAGGACGCAGATGCCGGCGAGGGATCGGTGGCCCTCGGGAAGCGCTACGTCGACGGCGCGGAGACGATAGAGGTGCTGTGCACGAAGGCGGGGGCCGGAGCCCTGGCGATCGGCGACGCGCCGCTCCAGGAGAAAACCGCAAAGCCCCTCCCCTCCTCTGACTGAGGCGAGAGCGCGCAACATCAGGTCGCAGCGAACTCAGCCGCATTCACCGCGTCCACGAGGCCCCACTCGAGCGCAGTCGCGCAGTCGAGAGTCGCGCCCGTGAGCACCAGCCAGGCAGTTCGCTGCCTGCCAATGCGTCGCCTTATCGACACAGTCCCCCCCGCGCCTGGGACGAGTCCCATCGTGACCTCGGGCAGCGCGAAGGTCGTCTTCGGATCGGCTATCACCTTCTCGGCGAATGCGGGGATCTCGACGCCGGCCCCTATGCACGAACCGTGCAGGTACGACGTGGTCCTCGAGGACACCTCGGAGAGCGCGAGCCCGGGATGACGCGTCAGGCGAACCGCATGTGCGGTGGCTGCGTCGCGAACCGTCCCGAACTCGTCGAGGTCTCCTCCGGACGAGAAGCACGGACCGGTGCCCCTCAGCTCAATTCGCATCTCGGGTTCCAAGGCCGCCAGCCTGAACGCCTCGACAAGCCCGTCGCGCACCTCGGAATCGATCGCGTTGCGAGCCTCGGGGCGATCGAGCGTCACGGTCAGGACGCGATCTCGACGCTCCACCTTCACCACGCCTGTCCCAGAACGCTTCGTGCGCCGGCGTGGCCGATCGTTCAACCAGCGCAGAAACGGCACGCTGCCGAGCAACATGGAGTAGGTCACTGATTCCTGTGCCACGGCGTCCCAGGTACAGAGCCGCTCGGTCGTGCGCAAGAGGATCACGAGAGCGAGCGCAGCGAGAGGCTGGCTCCCGACGCTCTCGTCCAATTCATCCGGTTGAGCACTCACCCAGGGTCGGGGCGCACCCGACCTTCGGCTGAGGCAGACGTCGGCCGCCGATGTGAGCGCATCGAGCGCCGCTCGATCTTCCACGGCGGGGTCGTCGACGACGAGAATCGTGGGTGCCGGAAGCCGCCGTAAGGCTCGAGCCGCTCGGACGCAAGAGGACTTCTCCAGGGCCCGCGTCGGAGCCACCACAACGGAGACGGGATGGTGCAACACGGAACACGCTTCGACGAGCTCGCCATCGGGCGTATCGGCTAACTCGGAGACCTCGGTGATCCGCACTGTTCCAAAGATAGAGTCGTTTCGAGTGACCGCTGGCCGACGACCGACTCCTTCGAAGTGGGCCGGTTGCGGCGCGATGTGGCTGACGGGCGACGAAGACGGCCCGCCTCTCGCAATCGACTGGCAAGACTCCGACCGAATCGACTCCCTGGCTCGGCGCTTCGCAACCGACGTCACGCTCGTCGGCGAACGCGCCGCGGTAACCGGGCTCGGCCGTCTGGGCCGCTTCTCGTGCGGAGGGCGCGCTCACTTGCTCCGTGCGCGCGACGATTGGTTGGCCCTGAACCTGTCACGAGACGACGATCGGGCCCTCCTGCCCGCACTGTTCGGATCCGGTCGCCTGACAGCCCGAGACTTTGCGAGCTCCGACGGAGAAGGGCTATGGCGGCTCCTCCGGCGTGAAGCGCAAGGACACGACGCTCGCGAGCTCGAGGAGAGGGCGGCGATGCTCGGAGTCTGCCTGAGCGTCGTGGCTGGAAGCAGTGGCCCCATGTCGGCGAGTGGAGGTCCGCGCCCCCGGGCTCGATCGAGGCGCGAGGTGCTCGTCGCGGACTTGTCGGCTATGTGGGCCGGCCCACTTTGCGCGCGGCTATTGCAGCGAAGGGGCGCGACGGTCGTGAAAATCGAGGACCCCGTGCGACCAGACGGTGCACGCCGGGGCTCACCGAGGTTCTACGACCTCCTGAATGCCGAGAAGCTCAGCGTCGCCCTCGGCTTGCGCTCGGAGCTCGGAAGGCACCGGCTTCTGGAATTGCTTCACGAGGCGGACGTGATAATCACCTCTTGTAGAGCCAGAGCCATCGACCAACTCGGCATCTCGGTCGACGACGTGCTCTCCAGTGCGAGCGACAAGGTCTGGACCGCCGTGACCGCTTACGGCTGGGAATCGAACAAGGTCGGTTTCGGCGACGATGCCGCAGCAGGGGCCGGGCTCGTCGCGTGGCATCCGTCGGACGGTGAACCGCGCTTCGCAGCGGACGCCATCGCGGATCCCCTGTGTGGGATAGAGGCCGCGGCATTGACCATGGACTGCATCGAACGTGGCGGCCGCTGGTTCGTCGACGCGTCTCTGGCGGGTGCAGCAGCCAAAGCCGCGCCTCACGGCACTGCGGCTCGAATGGCGGTACTCCGGGACGGAAGGTGGTTCTTCGACGACGAGCCCGTCATGCCACCGCGTGCCCGCATCGCGGCGCCTAGCGCTCCACCGCTCGGCAGGCACAGCGAAGTGCTAGCCGAGCTCCAGAGTCAGGTCCCCGAAGGGGGTCGAGGCTTGTTTCCTTTCGCAGTCAGACCGAGCGCATTCACGTAGATCAGCGTGAGCTGTTCGACCGCCTCGTCGAACGAAGAGTCGACCGCCCCCTCCACAAGCCACGTCTCTGCGAAACGGGTCGTCATCGCCCCGAGAGCAGCTGCTGTGACGACTGGTTCGAGCGCGGCGTCGGCAAGCCCACGGCTCTGGAGCTGTCGGATCGACTCCGCCACCTCGGCTTCGTAGTCCTTATGGCGCGCGAGCCTGAGGGCCCCCACCTCACTGTCGTAGCGGGCGACTTGCTCGATCACACCCATGATTTTGGCTTCCTCGCTGTAGCTCTCGAAGTGCCGGCGCATCGCCTCGTGGATCCGTTCGTGTGGGCTCGCGTGGGAATTCGGATCCAGGATGACCGCACCTAGAGGAGCGGCGAGGCGCTCGTCGACATCGGCCGCGACCTCGCGGAAGATCTCTTCTTTCGAATCGAAGTAGTGGTAGAACGATCCGTGCGAAAGCCCCGCGCGTTCTGCGATGTCGGATATTCGTGCATCGAGGAATCCGCTCTCTTCGAAGATCTCCTTCGCGGCCGCGACGAGCCGAGCGCGTGTCTGGACTCCCTTGCGCGAGCGTGGGCCGTTGGGCTTCTCGCCCTCTTCTTGTGCAGCTAGCGACACGCCGCCTCCTTCCGCGTCACGCGCCATCGCGTCTCAAGAGAAGAACTCCAGAAGGTGTCCCGCCCCCCGTCGCGACCACCGCGGTCTTTGCATCTCGCACTTGTCGCTCTCCAGCGTCTCCCCGCAGTTGCAAGACCGCTTCGTAGATGAAGCCGAACCCGTGGGTGCGCCCCTCCGAGAGCTGGCCACCGTGCGGGTTGAGCGGCAGCTCCCCATCCGGGGCGATCTTCTTGCCGTGCTCGAGCCAGTCCTGCGCCTCTCCGAAGCCGCAGAAGCCGAGCGCCTCCAACCAGGAAATGGCGTTGAAGGTGAAACCGTCGTAGAGCAACGCCACGTCCACGTCGTGCGGACCCATGTCAGTGCGCGTCCACAGATGAGCTGCCTGACCGAGAACTTGCGGCTCATGGGTGAGAGTGCCCTGGTCCCATGAGATCCGCTCGAGGATCTGGGTACCGACAGCCTCCACCTCTACTGCGCGCTTCGGCAGATCGCACGCCACCGAGGCATCGGAGATGATCACGGCCATGGCACCGTCGCACGGGACGTCGCAGTCGTAGAGACCGAACGGTGTCGAGATGGTGCGAGCCGAGAGGTAGTCCTCCATCGTCATCGGATCGCGATAGATCGCGGCGGGGTTGCGGGCGGCGTTCGCTCTCCCGTTCAGCGCGATCGCCCCCAGCATCTCGCGTGAGGCGCCATAGCGGTACATGTACTGCGACGCATTCATGGCGATCCAATTCGCGGCAGACATCGCCCCGAACGGGGCTCGCCATTCCTGCATGCCCGATACCCGGCCGCCTTGACGAGCTTTTGATCCAAGCGCCGCGAATGTGGACTCCCACACGGTCCTGAAGCACAGGACGTGGCGGCACAACCCGGCCGCCACAGCGAGCATCGCCGCGATCACCGCTCCGCCGGGCCCGGGGAGATCCCCACCACCGTTCGTCCAGGTGGGTTGCAGACGCAGCGCCTCCTCGACTGCGCTGACACCACCCTCGGACATGCCCGACATCGCACCGACCGCTCCGGGATACGTGGACAGGCCGTCGATGTCGGAGAACTCCAGGCCCGCGTCGCCGATGGCGGCGGTGCAGGCGTCGACGGTGAGAGAGAGCGGGTCGAGCATCAGCCGGCGCCCGATCCTCGAGCGGCCGATCCCCGAGAGGACTGATCTGTGCTCGAAGCGCTGATCGCTCAAGGGCTTGCGGGGGCGGGGCCTCTCAGGTTCGGCGACGCGCTCGACGGGATCGGTCCGTCCGGTCGGCTCGAACAAAGGCACCCACACGTCGTCGCTTCGCTCGAAGCAGACCGAGACTTCCTGCCCGATGCTCACTTCTTCGGGCCTGGACCCGACGATGTTCGTCGTGAGGTGGACGCTCGGGTCTTCGCTCAGCGCCACGTTTGCGACGGCGTATGGAGGATCGAAGCCGGGTATCCACGGCTGGACGTTGACCGTGACACCGACGACGGTCGCCCGTCCCGACACTCGCGTCGGCTTCCACGACCTGCTCCGGCAGTAGGGACAGATCGGTACCGGGGGATGGACGAGCCTTCCGCAGCCACAACATCCCTGAACCCGCAAGACCCCGTCGGAGCCCGAGGTCCAGAACCACTCGTTCGCCGGGGTGAGCGCGGGCAGCGGTCTCAAGTTGCTCCTCTCTCGCCGGTCAGGAGAGGAGGTTATCCAATATTGATGTCGATGTCAGAGAAATGGCCGCTCCGGGCGGCTCGTCGTTTCCGGCTCAGCCGGCAGGCCAGGCGACCGACTTGATCTCCACGTACTGGTCGAATCCGGCAATTCCGTTCTGGCGCCCGACCCCGCTCGCCTTGTAGCCACCGAAGGGCATGTCGGCGAAGTAAGGCGCCCCGCCGTTGAGTCCCACGAAGCCGGCGCGCACCCTGTGAGCGACGGCGATCGAGCGTTCGAGCGATCCGGACATGACGTTGCCGGCAAGACCGTACGCACTGTCGTTGGCGATTCGGACAGCGTCTTCCTCGTCTTCGAACGGGATCACAACGAGCACCGGGCCGAAGATCTCCTCCTGGGCGATCGTCATCGAGTTGTCCACGTCGACGAAGAGAGTCGGCCTCACATAGAAACCTCTGTCGAGACCCTCGGGCTTTCCGGTACCCCCCACGAGAGCGGTCGCACCCTCGTCTATCCCCTTCTGGATGTAGCCGAGAACGCGCTCGCGCTGCTTTGCCGAGATCACCGGTCCGCACAGGACGTCAGGCTTCTGCGGGTCCCCCGGCACGATGCCCTCGTACATCGCCTTCAAGATCGCCACCCCCTCGTCGTAACGGGAACGGGGAAGCAGCATCCGGGTGGGGATCGCACATCCCTGACCCGCGTGCATACAGGGCGCTATTCCGATCATGCAGGACATGTCGAGGTCAGCGTCCTCTAGGACGATGGTCGCCGACTTCCCACCGAGCTCCAGGAAAAGACGTTTCATGGTCGGCGCGCCCTTCTCCATGATGCGTTTGCCTACAGCGGTCGATCCGGTGAAGGAGATCAAGTCGACCTTCGGCGAAACTGTCAGCTCCTCGCCGAGCAGATGGTCCGACGAGGTGACGACGTTCAGCACACCGGGAGGGATGTCCGTGCGCTCGGATACGAGGCGGCCGATCCGCGTCGCGTTGAACGGAGTGTCAGGTGCGGGCTTCAGCACGACGGTGTTTCCGGTTGCAAGTGCCTGTCCGAGCTTGTTGATCGTGACCTCGAAGGGAAAGTTCCAGGGGACGATCGCCCCCACCACTCCCACGGGTTCACGCCAGATCCGGCGCATCGTCAGCTGATTCGTCATCTCGGAAACAGCGTCCGGAAGGTCCTGCTCCCACGGGTACTCATCGATCAGCTTTGCCGGATAACGGAGAGCTCCCGAGAGCGGGGCGTCGAGCTGGGGGCCGTGGGTCACCATGCGGGGGCATCCGACCTCGAGTATCAGCTCCTCACGCATGTCTTCGCGTTCGGCCTCGAGTGCTTCCTGAAGCTGTTCGAGACAGCGCTTCCTGAAGGAGTGGTTCGTCGACCAGTCCGTCTCGTCGAACGCGCGGCGGGCGGCGTCGACGGCGCGGTGCATGTCGGCCTTGGATGCATCGGCGACCTCTCCGAGGACCTCTTCGGTGGCGGGATTGACGTTCGTGAAAGTCCCGGCTTCGCCGTCGACGAGCTTGCCGTCGATCAGCATCCTCTGTTCGAACCGGACCTGCGCTGAGCTCGACATCCTGCATACTTCCTTTTGCTCGATTCGGACGCTCCGGGATGACGGTACACCTGGCCCCCCCGGTTCGTCCGGCTATCAGGTGTTTCTTCCCCCGTTGACCCCGATGATCTGGCCGGTCACGTATCCCGCCTCGTCGGAGACCAAGAAGGAACAAGCCGCCGCGATGTCCTCGGGACGCCCGGCTCTGCGCACGGGCGTCCGGGTTATCACCTCGTCCATCCCCCCCGGGCCGAATCGGCCCTTTTCCTCCGCGCGGCGGGACATCGGCGTGTCGATGAAGCCCGGCGGGATCGTGTTGACCGTTATTCCCGATGGCCCGAACTCGAGCGCCAAAGATTTGGTCAGGCCGACCACACCCGCCTTCGAAGCGACGTAGTGGGTCATGTAGGGCTGCCCGCTGTGCATGCTCGACGACGAGATGTTGACGATGCGCCCCCACCCTGCGTCGATCATGTCGGGCAATACGAGCTGGCAACAGTGGAATGTGCCTACGAGGTTGATGCGGAGCAAGGTCTCGAACAATTCCGGCGTGATCTCCAAGAAGCGGGCGAAGCCTTCCTTCCCGGCGTTGTTCACGAGGATGACGACCGGGCCCCATTTCGCCCTCACCTCTTGCATGCCGCGCTCTATGGCGGACCGCTCACCGACATCGACCTGGACGGCGATGGCCTCGTGCCCCTCGGCGCGGAGCTTTTCGGCCTCTGTCTCGGCGTCCGCGCCGTTCAAGTCGAAGAGAGCGACCTTCACGCCGTCGCGGGCAAGGCGCTGTGAAATGGCGAGCCCGATCCCCGAAGCCGCCCCGGTCACGATGCCGACCTTCACTGCAGGCGCCTCGTTGACCGACACGGTCTATATCGCCGGTTCGGCTACCGCATCGAGAGACGACGCTCCCGAGTCCGGGACCCGCGGCTGGTTCCATACCTCGACGGGGAACGACACCGTGCAGAGCGAACAGAAGAGCCACGTCAGGTTCTTGTCCTCGTCGCTCATCTTCCTGTCGTAGGGAACCTTCGACAGGTACTCGCGGGCCTGGCCCAGGTACGAAAACGCCGCGTCGTAGAAGGCCTGCAACTGTTCCATTGTGCTGTTGATGCGCTTCGCGTAGGCGTCGCGCTCGCTACGAAGCGCCCAATCGGCGAACGGCTCCAGGGCTGCGAACTGCTCGGGAAAACTAGCCATGCTGCTCGTCCTTTCGCGCTAAGAGGTCTCGCCGCTCAAGCCGAGCCGAGCAACGAGACGGGGGTCTCCTGGCGCTCTGCCTGCTCGGGGTGGCTCGTCAGGTACTCGGCGACGTAGGAGGCAGTCGTCTGGTGGAGGTGGCGCAACAGGATCTCCTGATCGTTGAGCGGGAAGTCCTTCACCACACGTGATTCGAGCATCGTCTGGGTGGCTTCGAGGGTGTTCGAGTCCTGAAGGCCGTACTCCTTGAAGGAGACGACGCCCAACTGCTGCTGGACGCGCTCCCAGGCCGTCTTCGGAGGGACGAAGTAGCACGCGCCTTCGAAGATGTGGGTGTTGTAGGAGGTCGGCCAGTAGTGGTAGGTGAGCACCCACCCCGGCTTCCATATGAGGACCATCCAGTTCGGGAAGAACAGGTAGGAATCGAGCCCCCAGGCTTGATTACGTGCCGGGTTGAGGCCCGGGGGCAGCTCGATGTCGATGGGCGGGTCCCAAGGTCCGAAGAGACCACTGCGCAGCTCCCGCTCCATCGGCTTCACCATCTTCTCGTCCTTTGGGGGCGCCATCCCCCCCCAGGAAGACACGACGCCGTGGGGGCCGTCGATCCCGTAGTAGAGCGCCTCGTATCCGCTCTCGAGCAATTTCTGCGACTCTTCCTGGACGGCTTGCTTCGCGTGCAGGACGGGTGCGTGGTAGAACTCGGTGAAGGCGTCGATGTAGAGCTTCCAGTTGCTGTGGACCTCTGCGCGGTACTTGTGGACCTGCGTCATCTCGTGGAACGGATAGCCCGCGATCCCTGAACCGAGCTCCCCGAGGTATTCCTTGAGCGGCTGAGGTGTTCCCTCCCGATCGAGGTTCACGAAGATCCAGCCCTCCCAGACCTCGCAGTGGACGGGGACGAGCCCGTAGTCGCTCTTGTCCAGATCGAAGAATTCCTTTTCCTGTTGGACGAAGGTGCACGCACCTCCGAGGTCGTAGCGCCAGCCGTGGTACTTACAGGTGAACTGCCGGCAGAACCCAGCGGTCTCCTCGCCCGGGTAGTCCTGCCAAACGAGCTTGTTACCCCGGTGACGGCAGATGTTGTAGAACGCCCGGACGTCGTCGGATGTCGAGCGCACGATCACGACAGAGGTGTCGAGGACCTTCAGCTCTTTCGTGAAATAGGAGCCGACCCTCGCCAGCTGCTCGACACGACCGACATTGAGCCAGGTCTTTGAGAACACCGCTTTGCGTTCGAGCTCGTAGTAGCTCGGGGAGATCGAATCCTCGTAGTCGACCGGGGTCTTGTTCAGGTGGGGGTAGTGATCGGTCCAGCTACCCTCATCGGGCTTCGAGAAGTGGGGCATGGATCTCCTCCGCGGCGCGCGTCCAGGCGTTTCACAAAAAAGTATACGGCACGGCTCAAATCTTGAAAAGGCTGATCTCAGAGTTGAGAACGAGATTCTCGGCTCAGGGCTACCTCGACCGCCATTCGATCCGGGGCTGGTCGGTGAAGGTCTCCTGGCCCTGCTTCAGGGCCTGAGCCGAGGTGCCCAGTTGGAGAAAGAGGTTGCCCAGGGCTTTGGCCTGTTCTTGACTGAGTCCGCGAGCGGCCCAGAGGGTCCGGAGGCTCGCTTGCACGCCTGCTGGGGGTTGCGATGCGATGACCGTGGCGAGCTTCCGGGCGGCGGGAAGCACTTCCGGGGGCCCGACCACCTCGCTCACCAGTCCCGTTTCTCTGGCGGTAGAGGCTGTAATTCGCTCGTGTGCACCCACGAGGGTCATGCGGACCAGGTCCCCGAAGGCCATTCGCCCGCAAAGAAGGATCGGTTCGAACGATGCCGTCATCCCGTAGGTGACGTGCGGGTCGAAGAAGGTCGCAGTCTCAGAAGCGATGATGATGTCGCACTCACCTAGAAGGTAGAACGCACCACCGCATGCCATACCGTTGACGGCGGCGATCACGGGCTTCCACAGGCCTTGGCTCTTCGGGCCGATCTTCTGTCCGGGGTCGTCGTAGGTGAAGGCGTCGAACTCCTCGTCCACCGGGATCTCGCTGCGATCGAGGCCAGTGCAAAAGGCTCGATCCCCTTTTCCGGTCAGGACGACCGCACGGATCGCATCCTCGCCGCGAATGAACTGCCAGACCTCGGCCAGCTCCTCCTGCATCGTCGCGTCGAAGGAATTGTGGACCTCGGGACGGTTCAAGGTGACCGTCGCGACGTGCTCTTCGACGTCCAGAAGAAGCGTTCGAAGGTGAGTCGGCTCAGATTTGCGCTTCACGAAGCAAAAGTACCAGCGACGTCGATCACAACCTTTCCGATCGCCTTTCCTTCGGCTACATGTCGCAGTGCTGAAGGTGTTTCTTCGAGTGTGAAGCTCGCCCCGATGTAAGGCCTGACACGCCCCGATTCGAGCATGGCCATTAGCTCGGTATCGTTCTGTCGAAGCTCGCTCGGAGCGTTCTGGGCGAACGACCTGTACTCGAAGCCGAGGATGTGAACTCCCTTCAGGAGAACGAGGTTGAGAGCGATCTTCGGGATCTCGCCCGAGGCGAAGCCGACCGTCACATAACGCCCTCCCCATCGCAACGACCTGAGGGCCGGCTCGGACAGCGCTCCGCCCACGGGGTCTACGACAGCGTCGGCTCCTTCGGGAAGCAGCTCCCGCAGGGCTTGACGCAGCTCGCTTCGGCGGTAGTCGATCGTCGATCCCGCCCCAACCGACCTCGCCGCTTCGAGTTTCTCGGGAGACGAGGCGACAGCCGTCACCTTCGCGCCCAAAAGTGCGCCGAGTTGAACCGAAGCGAGCCCGACCCCGCCTCCCGCACCCAGCACGACCAGTTGATCGCCGGGTCCTACTCGCGCCACGGACTTGAGCACATTGTAGGCAGTGCCGTGTGCGACGCCGAAGGCGGCTGCATCCCTGTCCGACACCGTGGGAGGGGTTCTCCTCAACGCCTGCGCCGGCACCGCCACCTCTTCTGCGAAGGCGCCGACGAAGGTCGTGCCGAACACCCGCTGACCGACGGCGAGGCCCGGTACGCCATCGGCGATTGCGACGATCTCGCCCGCGAACTCGCTTCCCGGCACGAAGGGCAGTGGAACCTTGATCTGGTACTGGTTCGCCACCAGCAACACGTCGGGGAAATTGACCGAAGCGGCACGGACCTTCACGAGGGCGCCGCCCGCTTCGAGGGTGGGTGCCGGCAGGTCCTCCACCGAGACCTTCTCAGGTGGCCCGTAGGTACGGCAGAGAGCTGCTTTCAAGTCACTTGTAGTCGGTGCTCTCGGCCAGCTCCGCCGCTTCGCGCATGAGGTCGAGCACTATAGGGCCGAACATCTGGAGCTTCTCGTCGTCGCCGGCGCGCTGGTAACCCTGCTCGAGGACCACCGCGAGCTTCCACTTGGCGAGGATTATGTAGTAGTCGAGATCGTCGACCTGGCGTCCGGACACCTCGGCGTAATGCGACACGAGCTCGTCCCGCGACGGCATCCCGTAAAGGTCGACGTAACCGGATTCGGACACCGACGGGTCCATCGTGTCCTTCGGCCAACCCTGCACCACCCACCCGAGGTCGAGCTTCGGATCTCCCACCGTTCCCATCTCCCAGTCGACGATGGCCGCCAGGCGTGCAGGTGCACCGTCCGCGAACATCACGTTCGCGAATTGATAGTCGCCGTGCATCAAACCGGGGAGGTAGTCGATCGGGCGGTGCTGTCTGAGCCAGTCCGAGGCGACGTCGAATCCCGGAAGCTCGCGGCCCTTGATCCGCTCCAGAAATGCGGTCCACCTGTCGACCTGGCGCTCGTGGAAATTCTCGGGATGTCCGAGGCCTTCCAGACCCCTGGCTTTCCAGTCGAGCTGACCCATGAGAGCCGTTCCTTCGACGAGTTGGTATGCGAGGCCCTTTCTGGCTTCGAGGTCACGGTCGAAGGGGGCCGGCCAGCCGTCGGTGTTCATC
Source organism: uncultured Acidimicrobiaceae bacterium (assembly GCA_963737015.1). GTDB lineage: Bacteria > Actinomycetota > Acidimicrobiia > Acidimicrobiales > UBA8190 > CAVTQZ01. Next base: position 2,036,975 of record CAVTQZ010000001.1, read on the forward strand.
GGCGACCAGCCATCGACGAAACCCATGATGTAAAAGGTCCGCCCGAGCACCGCCTTCTCCGCGCACACGGCGACCGCAGGCGTATGCGGCACCTCGGTGCCGTCGAGGGCGTCGATGATCCGCCACTCGCGCAGGATCCCATCGTCCCGGCTTTCGGGGGCGCCCGGTGGCGGGATCCTCAGGGCGCCGTGCAGCTCCCCGCGGCGGATCTCGTAGATCTCGTTCTGCGCTCCCCCGCTCACGTAGCTCTGCTCGAGAGGCTCACCCTTGCCGGGGAGACCGGTCTCGTCCATCCACCTCGAGAGCCGCTCGGTGTCGATCACAAGTTGCCCACTTCCAGCTCGAGCAAGTGCGCGTACTTCTCTCTCGCAGTCTCGAGCCTTGCCGGTATCCATTCCGACGGCCACATGCCTTCGCTGGGGCGGTAGTCGCGAAGAACCTGACGGGCCACGGTCATCTTGTGGACCTCGGTCGGGCCGTCGGCGAGACCCATCACACCGGCGCCGTGGATCATCGCGAGGAAGGGCATCTCGTTCGTGATGCCGAGCGCTCCGTGTACCTGCATTGCGCGCCAGGCAACGTCGTGGAGAACTGTGGGCATGACCACTTTCACGCTCGCGATGTCCTTGCGGACACGCTTGTAGTCGTTGTACTTGTCGATCTCCCATGCTGTGAAGAGGACCAGAAGCCTGAACTGCATCAGCTGGGCGTATGAGTCCGCTACATATCCCTGGACGAACTGCTTCTCGGCGAGAAGGCTGCCCGCAGTCTCCCGGCTCAACGCGCGTTCGCACATCATGTCCATAGCCTTCTGCGCCAAGCCGATCGTCCGCATCGCGTGGTGGATGCGCCCACCACCGAGACGTGTCTGGGCGATCACGAAGGCTTCCCCTTCCCCACCGAGAAGGGCCTCCTCGGTCACCCGGACATCCTCATAGTGGATCAGGGCGTGGAAGCCTTCGTTCAGAGGTTCGCCGTAGAGGCCCACGTTGCGCACGATGTTGATCCCCGGAGTGTCCGCGGGCACCAGGAACATCGACATCCCCTTGTACGGGGTCACGTCCGGGTTGGTGACGGCCATCACGATGAGGAACGACGCTGTCTTCGCGTTTGACGAGAAGTACTTCCAACCGTTTATGACCCATTCGTCGCCGTCCTTTTCCGCCCGCGTCTGGAATTGCGTGGGGTCTGCGCCGCCTTGCGGTTCCGTCATCGAGTAGCAGGAGAAGAGCTCGCCGTCGAGCAAGGGCCGCAGGTACCGCTTCTTCTGCTCGGGCGTTCCGTAGTGGGCGATGATCTCCGCGTTCCCGGTGTCGGGTGCCTGCGTCCCGAAGACCGTCGAAGCCCAAGGCGATCTGCCGAGGATCTCGTTCAAGAGGGCGAGCTTCAACTGGCCGAATCCCTGACCCCCGAGCTCGGGTCCTAGGTGGGTGGCCCAAAGACCTTGTCGACGCACCTCTTCTTTGAGGGGATCGATGATCTTGCGCTTGGCCTCGTCCATCGGGACGAACTGCTCGTGTGGAAAGACCATGTCGAGGGGTTCGACTTCTTCGCGCACGAACTCGCTCGCCCAGTCCAGCTTCTTTTGATACTCGGAGTCCGTCTCGAAGTCCCACGCCATGGCCCAACCCCCTGCTTCTCATCGGATACCCCGACGGCATCTGCCCCGGGCGGCATCTGCCCAGGCGGCCGTCTCAGAATAGTATTCTGGAAATTACGAACGCAATTCCGGAACCCGAAGACATCGCCGACCGCATCGCGAGGCGCACCCTCGCCAGGAGGGGCGCCGACTACGCGGACGAGGTGCGGCGTCTCCTCGACGCGGGGCTCGCCGCCATGAAGCGGTGCGGGACGACATCCCGACCGCGGGTGAGCGACGTCGTTTCTGCGGCCGGACTCTCGAACGAGGCCTTCTACCGACACTTCCCCTCGAAGGACGCCCTCGTCGCAGCCGTCCTCCAAGACGGCGCCGAGCGCCTGGTCGCTTATCTCACCCACCAGATGGAGAAGGAGCAGAGCGCCGAGGGACGGATAAGGAGGTGGGTCGTCGGCGTGCTCTCACAGGCGGAGGACGAGATCGCCGCCACGACCTTGGCCGTTCTTTGGAACGGCGGCAGCGTGGGCGAAGGTCTCGCTTCAGGACGTCACTTCGCGAGCGCGCCCCTGGCGGCTCTGTTGGAGGAACCCTTCGCCTCACTCGGCAGTGACGACCCTGCATTCGACGCGTCGCTTGCTGCTCATGCGACTCTGGGCCGGCTCTCGGACTACCTGTGGGAACGCACCGTCCCCACACCTGCCGAGACCGAGAGGATCACAGATTTCTGCCTGAAGGTTGCGGTGCCCTCACCGTGAGCTTCTGGCGAGGACGATCGGCTCCGGCTCGGTGGAGCTCAGATCGTCGTTCGACCTGCTCTGCGCCAGGTCCTCGGCGAACGCTGTCCCCTTGAGCGCTTCTACCTCCATCCCGGGCGAGAAGACACAGTGCCTTCCCTTGCCCAGAGCCTTCGCGCGGTAGAGGGCAATGTCGGCGTCCCGCAGCAGGTCGCCTGCGCAAGGACGGTCTCCGAGTGCAATGCCGACACTTGCACCTATCACTACCGGGCGCTGACATCCCGGAAGCTGAAAGGGTTGCCCGATCGCCTCCAGGATGCGTCGGGCGACGGTCTCGACCTCACCGCTCGGCGAGCGATCCTCGGTCAGCACCACGAACTCGTCGCCTCCCAGCCTCCCGACGGTATCGGCGGCACGGACCGTAGATACGAGGCGAACTGCTACTTCACGAAGGAGGTCGTCGCCCGCGCCGTGGCCGAGGGTGTCGTTGATCTGCTTGAAGTCATCGAGGTCGATGAACATGAGCGCCGTTTTCCCGTGATCACGACGCGCCCGTACCAGGAGCTGCCCGGCCCGGTCCATGATGAGGGCCCGGTTGGCGAGGTCGGTGAGCGGATCGTGCAGCGACTGATGACGAATCTGGTCGAGCAGCCGCCCGTTTCGCAGAGCCACCGCCGCCTGCCCCGCAAGACCGGCGAAGCGCTCGGCCAGTTTCGCGTCGTCGAGAATTCGCTCGCTCCCGTGTCGAACGCCTGCGACGAGGATCGCAAGCTGCGTCTCGTCGAGCGTCACCGGTGCCGACGCCATCGCCTTCAGGCCCGCGGAGTCCATGAGCGATCGTGCGAACTGCGGCAGTTCGTCGCGCTTTCTTTTCCGAAGCTGAGGAACCTCGGACTGGTCGATGGGGATCTCGAGGCGCTCGATCTCGTCCACTGCGTCGGGCGGATAGCCGTGGTGCGCCGCCACCCGGGCGACGCCATCCGTCACGAGGAGCACCACGGAGGCGTCGCAGTCGATCACTTCCGGGATCGCTCGGGCGACCTTCGTCGCGAGCTCTCCCACGGAGGAAAGCTCGGCCAGGGAGGTGGAGAGTTGGAGAAGAGCCTCGGCGGTTCCCGCCTGTCGTCTCGCATCCTCGAGTGCATACGCGGAATCGAGCGCCGTGGCTGCGAGGCGCGCGTAGGAATCGAGCGCGGCCCTCTCGTGACTGACGTACCCGAAGGGCGCGACGGCGACGAGTCGCCCGTATTCCCTGTAACCGGAGGCGACGTCCACGGACAGGTAGCCCGAGTCATCCGCGACGACCGCCTCGGCATCCTCCTCGGCTATGCCTTCGGTATAGAGGCGCTTCTCCCCCCCAGGTCCGTCGATCGCCAACACGAACGCGGGAGCGTGCACCGCTCGGGCAGCGCTTCTCACGATCCGGCCTAGCACGACGTCGAGCTCGTGCGCCGAGACGATGTCGCTCACGGTGTCCTGGAATGCCTCGAGACGGCTCTCTGCTATCTGCAGTTTTGTACGTGCGAGGTCGAGTTGGAGAGCGAGATCCTCGGTCTCGTCCCAATGAATGTCGACCACGCACTCGCGAGCCCCTTTGCACTGACAGGACTCCTCGGAGATCTCGAGCACACGCATACCGAAAAGTCGAACCGATTGAGGAAGCAGACCCTTCAAGAAGACGCACAGCTCGGGGAACGGCTCAAAGGGCTCGCGCATCCGAATGCGCCAACGAAGGTGAGTGGGAGCGAGCCCTTCGGGATCGAGCGCCATGATCGGATACAAACTGGCCCCTATCTGTCCCGCCTCGAGCGCCATCGCCATCGGGGATCCGAACCCCTGAAGAGTGCGGGCGAACTCCGGCGCGGTGCTCCGCCCGATCTGGTGTACCTCCGCGACCCCCTCGAGGCCTCCGACCGGGGCGAGCAACTCGCTCGCCGCTTCGAGGAGCCGGCGGAACTGGTCGTAAGAGCTCCAGGACGTGTCGTCGAGGAGCGAGTCGACCGTCCTGTCCTCCCCCGCCTGCTCGATGAGCACCTTTACGCCTTCGTCGCCGAGGCGCTCTTTTACGTGATCGAAGAGGATCCGGGTGTTGATGCCCGAAAAATGGCGCCCCTCGATGCCCTGACCTGTCACCTCGCGATCATCGGCGGACGGCGCAATGGACCGAAGGGGAAACCGAGCTGGCAGGCCTTATTCGGACAGAAGCAGGTTGACTGCCCTGTTGACACCGACGTCGATATTGATAGAGTCCCCCCAGGTCCGCCGGGGTTCAGTCGAGGGGTGTACGTCATGTTCTCGGAGCTGCACACGAGCGGTTGGCGATCTTGGCGACCGTAGGTATCGCCACCGGGGCCGGGCGGGGTATGGGCCTCGCCTGCGCCAAACGCCTCGCGGAGATGGTCGACGTGCTGCTGCTCGCGGACAGGGCGCCCCATCCACTGCTCGGTGTCTCCGAGGAACTCGGTCGCTCCGCCTACGCGACTGTCGAACCGGTGGTGCTCGACGTCACGGACGCATCCGGTCTCAGGCACCTGGCATCACGCGTCGGCGAGCTGGGAACGCTCAATGCAGTGGCTCACGCAGCGGGCATTTCGCCCACCATGGCGGACTGGAAGAGCATCTTCAGCGTCGACCTAGTAGCCACGGCACGCTTGGTGGACGAACTGCGTCCACTGGCCACTGCAGGCACGTCCATGGTTTGCTTCGCGTCGATGGCTCCGCACCTCGCGTTCAGCGAGAATTCCGCGGAGATGGACGCTGCGATCGACGATCCGCTGTCCGACGACTTCTTCGACCATGTGCTCGGGTCCTTTGGCCCGGGCATCGAGGACACAGGTACCGCATACGCTTGGGCCAAGCGCGGTGTACAACGACTTGTCCAGCGCGAGGCCGTGCGCCTGGGGACCGTGGGCGCGCGCATCTGCTCGGTCTCCCCCGGCATAATCGACACCCCTCAGGGCAGGCAGGAAGCAGAGAGCCATCCGTTCATGGCGGAGCTCGTGCGGAGGACTCCCCTCGGTCGCGAAGGAGGAGCCGACGAGGTGGCAGCGGTGGTGGCCTTCTTGCTCTCAGCCGAGGCGAGCTTCGTCACCGGGACCGACATCCTCGTCGACGGCGGAGTCTGCGCCGCGCTTCGGTCCGCGTGACGCGCAGCCAGTTCGCGCTGAGATGAGCTCGGACCCCGTCGAGTTCGGTATCTACCTACCGCAGGTGGCGTTCAGCTGGGACGACATCTCTGCAAGAGCAAAAGTCGCCGATCAGTCGGGCATCCACTCGATCTGGTTCTACGACCACCTATATGGGCCCGGTCAACCGGAATTGCCGTCGTTCGAGGGGTGGACCCTCGCCAGCTACGTGCTGGCCGTGACCACGAAGCTCCGGGTCGGCCACTTGGTCCTGTGCAACAGCTTCCGCCATCCGGCTCTTCTCGCCAAGATGGCCTCGACCCTGGACGTGCTGTCGAACGGTCGCCTGGAAGTGGGCCTCGGAAGCGGGTCCGTGGAGCTCGAACACACCCAGGCCGGCATCGACTGGGGCTCCCTGGAAGAGCGCACCGAGCGCCTCGAGGACACGCTCGCCATTCTCACGTCGATGCTTTCGAAGCCTGTCACCTCTTACAGCGGGCGCCACTACAAGGTCGAAAACCTGCCGAGTGAGCCCCTTCCAGTGCAACGACCTCGTCCTCCACTGCACATAGGCGGGATCGGAAGGCGCAGGACCCTTCCCCTTGTGGCGAAGTACGCGGATGTCTGGAACGTGCCCACCTACGGTCTGGCCGGGTGGGAAGAGGCACAGCGCGCCCTCGACGACGAGTGTCAAAAGATCGATCGGGACCCTTCCGCGATCCGCCGCTCCCACGAGGCCGTTCTCGTGATGACGCCCGACGACCACTCGCTTCGCCAGGCTCTCGAGCGAGCCGAGCGCCGATACGGATCAGCGGGGTGGGGGCTGAACGAGGGTGGTTACGTAGGCACTCCGAACGCGGTCATCGAGCGCATCGCCGACGCTCGCGAAAAAGGGATCTCCCTCTTCGTCTTCATCACGCACGACAGAGCGCATCCGCGGACCATCGAACTGATCGCCGAGCACCTCGTCCCGGCGTTCGGTTGACTTCGGCGCGATCTCAAGCTGCTACTGCCGCGTCGACCTTCATGATGCGGGCGAGGTTTCCGCCCATGATCTTCGCCTTGTCCTCGTCGGAGAGCTCGGCCGGAAGGTGCTCGACGAAGCTCGCCGGCTCAGCGAGACCCTCAGGGTGGGGCCAGTCGGACCCGAAGATGATGTGGTCCACCCCTATAGCCTCGGCGACCTCGTTGATGTCGTCCTCGTGGAACGGGGCGATCCAGATGTTGCGCCTGAAGGCTTCGACCGGATCCTCAGGGAATTCCTGAGGCATCTGACGGTAGGTGTGGGAGAACTTGTTGAGGAGAGGCTTCACCCACTCGGCCCCGTTCTCGATCAGCGCCACCCGGAGGTCCGGGAACCTGGCGAAGGTTCCATGACAGACGAAGGCCGACATGGCGTCTTCGACCGGTCGGTGATGCATGGCGAGCATCCGGAAAGGATCGAGACGGAAGGGAAGCATCTCCGACGGGCCGGTCCAGTCGCTGGTGTAGCGCGTGTAGCCGCTGTCGGAGGAATGCATCCCTATGAGGATGTCCGCGTCGACGGCGGCCTTCCAGAACGGGTCGAACTCGGGATACGCGAAAGAGCGCGACCCACGCATCCCGGGAACCGGCGCCGGCCGGATGAGGACCACCTTGGCGCCGTGCTCGACGCACCACTCGAGCTCCTCGATCGCCTTTTCGACGATAGGAAGGGTGATGACGGGGGTCGTGAAGATGCGGTCCTTGTAATTGAACGACCACGTCTCGTAGAGCCATTCATTGAGGGAATGGATCACGACGTGCGCCAGCTCCACGTCGTCGCGCATTCGTTCCTCGAGAAGGCTCGCCAGCGTGGGGAACATGAGCGTCCGGTCGACTCCGAGCTCGTCCATGACCTCGAGACGCGGAGCAGGCTCCCTGAACGCCGGAATGGCGCGCATGGGTTCGCCCACTAATTCCCTGTAGGACTTCCCCTCGGGGTTGCCGTTGCGGAAGTACTCCTCCTGGGCCCCCGGCCTCGCCACCACGTCGAAGGTCGGATTCGGGATGTACTCGCTGATGGTGCCCCGCACCATGATCTTCGTGCGGCCGCGGAGCTCCACGTAATCGATCGCACTCTTGTAGCGGTCGGGGAGGTGCCTGGTAAAGGCATCTCGGGTCTCGTAGAGGTGGTTGTCCGCATCAAAGATGGGGAATTCGCTCTTTCGCGCCATGGTGCTGAGAATACCGCCGTTTTGACGTCTACATCAATCCGGATCATGCCTCTGACCTGGGCTATCGCCGTCGGGTTTGCGCCCTTTCCGGCGGGGCTAACTTGGCTGGCTTTCAGGTTATTGAAGGGTTGCTCATGGTCGATGCCGCGCTCTCCCCAGTCCCAGGGCTCGAACCCGTCTTTCGACATCTCGACGACGAGGACGTGCCGTGGCAGCAGGTGCGCGCGGTACGCCGGTCGGATGGAACAGTCGCGTCGGTGTGGGAGAAGTGGCTGGCCTTCTCGGTGGAACCTCTCTACCTTTCTCTCTACGCCAAATGGGACCCGGGAGTGATCCAGCGAAGGCACGGGCATCACAGCCCGCACGTCTTGCTGGTCCTCGAAGGCGAGATTCTCTGCGGAGACCGTCTGTGCCCGGCGGGAACCCACATCGAGCTGCCATTTGGAGCCGCCTTCGGCCCCTTCGTCGCGGGCCCCGACGGAGCGACGCTCTTCGAGGTGATGATGGGCGACCCGAGAGGATGGGGCGACGACCCCGATGCTTTCGAGCGGGTGTTGGCGGAACACGGGGCGCAGGCGCTTCCGGATCCGCCGATACAGCTTCCGCCGCGGCTGGAAGATCTGCGAAATCGCTGGGTGTCGGATCAGGGCGATTAGCGGTTCCGGCGCACGAGACATCCGGCGATCGCTCCTCTAGGGTCGCCGTGAGAACTTCCGGGGTCTTTCCACCGCACAAAGGATTTTCATGGGGAACGAAACGGCGAATGCCTCCAAGCTCATTGACAAGAAGATCGAAGAACTTGGCGACTGGCGCGCAGAGACCCTGAGCAGGGTGAGAGCGATCATCGAGGCCGCCGACCCCGACGTCGTAGAAGAGTGGAAATGGGTGAAACCCACGAATCCCGGCGTACCGGTTTGGTCTCACAACGGCGGCATTTGTACGGGCGAGACCTACAAGAGCGTCGTCAAGCTCACCTTCTTCAAGGGTGCTTCGTTGAAGGACCCTTCAGGCCTTTTCAACTCCAGCTTGGACGGCAATGTGAGACGGGCCATCGACTTCAAAGAAGGCGACAAGGTCAACGAGAGAGCTTTCAAGCAACTGATCCGGGACGCCGTGGCGTTGAACCTGACGAGCACGAAGGGCTCAGCCACCAAGTAACCATGACCACGGCGGGACTGATCTTTTTGATCCTCGTGGCACTGGGCTTCGACTTCACCAATGGCTTTCACGACGCTGCAAACGCGGTCGCTGTCTCGATCAGCACACGCGCACTCTCTCCGCAGGCCGCTTTGAGCATGGCGGCAGCGCTCAACGTGATAGGGGCGCTCGTATCCACGAAGGTCGCGACCACCGTCGCAAGTGGAATCATCTCCACCCCGGAAGGAACCCATGGACTCGTGATCGTGTTCGCCGCGCTGGTCGGTGCGATCGTGTGGAACCTTGCCACCTGGTGGTTCGGGCTGCCGTCGTCATCCACGCACACGCTGATCGGCGGCTTGATCGGCGCCGCGATCGGGGCGGCGAACGACGTCAAGTGGCACGGGGTGTTGACCAAGGTGGTGTTGCCGATGGCCGTTTCACCGCTCATCGGGCTCGCCCTCGGTTACCTTGCGATGGTCGTAATCATCTGGATCTTCCGCTCGAGCGCGTCCTTCTCCGGTCAACCGCCGCTTCAGGCAAGCCCAGATCGCGTCGACCGGAGCCATGGCATTCAGTCACGGCACACAGGACGCCCAAAAGACGATGGGAGTGATAACGCTCGCTCTGGTCGTGACCAACCACCTCGGCGGCTTCCACGTTCCGTTGTGGGTGATATTCACTGCTGCAGCGGCAATGGGCATCGGCACGTTGGTGGGCGGTTGGCGGGTCATAAAGACCCTTGGCCACCGCATCACGCCTCTCGATCCCCCGAGAGCCTTTGCTGCACAGACCGCGGCATCGACGGTCCTGCTCGTCTCCGCCTACGCCTACGCGATGCCTATCTCGTCTACGCACCTCATGACTTCCTCCGTCATGGGTGTGGGTGCGACACGCAGGTTCTCCGCCGTTCGCTGGGGGGTTGCCCGACAGGTGATCACGGCCTGGGTCCTCACCATCCCGGGCGCTGCGATCTCCGCGTGGCTCGTCTATCAGGTCGCCCACACGATCGTGGGCAGGTGATCGGTTTCAGGATTCCTTTATCAGGATGGATTCGACGACGTCGGAAACGTGTTCGATCGCGTTCAACGAGTCCTCGATCGACTGGACGATGTCCTTCCACTTGAGCACCTCGATCGCGTCGTATTCGCCACCAAAGAGCCTTCCGAGCGCCCGCCGGAAGACCGAATCGCCCTCGTGCTCCAGCTGCTCGATCCGCTCGAGCCGGTAGCGAGCCCCTTTTTTGGTTCTCAGGCAGTCGGTGAGAGCCACCATCTCGTCGGCCATCGCCACAAGAAGCTCCGTCAGCTCGGCTGCTTCGGGGAGGGGGGTATTGACTTTGACGATGTGGATCAACGACGCGGCAGCGAACATGTCGTCGACGACATCGTCGAGCTCCTCTGCCAGAGCGTGGATGTCCTCCCTGTCGAAGGGTGGAACGAAACTCGCGTCGAGTAGGCGCAATACATCGGTCGTGAGCTCGTCTCCACGGCGTTCGAATCTCCGGATCTGGTCGAAGTGCTCTTCGATATCGCTGAAGGACGAAGACAGCTTGTTGAGCTCGAGTGCGCAATCTCTTGCATTGGACGCAGATTCGGCGAAGAAGTCGAAGAATTTGCTGTCGTGAGGCATGAGGCGCAGGTTCTGGAGCCGATGCCCGATCCGGGCGATCCCCGTTGGCTCCGAATCCGTCCTAGTCAACTCGTCTACGGCCGGCACGAGCGGCCGGCCCGAGGCCATCCGTCGTGGCGCGGCCATCTCGTTGACCCGCCGTGCCAAATTGACCGCGTGGTCGCCGAGCCTCTCGTAGAACCGGGCAATGAGAGCGAGATCCACGGCCACTTTGGGATACTCGCTCTGCGTCAGGCCTTCGGCTACCAGTGAGGCGCAGAGATGGTCGAGCTCCTCGTCGGACTCTTCGAGCTGAAAGGTGGCCTCCCTCGAACGATTGGTGTAGGCCGCTCCCGCTGCCTTCCACATCTCGATCGTGAGTTCGCTCATCGCCTGGATGAGGCCACGGCTCCGGGGCGTGATCACACCGCCGAGGCCTTCCGTCGAGCGCCGGGCGATGTGCTTCGCCAGGTCGGCGCTGCGTTCGAGCTCCGGGACGATCTGGAGGACGGCGACGAGCTCCTCCACTTGCTCGGGGTCCTTCGACGCCTCCGCCAGCCGCTCCTTGACCGACGCCGTCAACAATTCACAGTGGCGGTCGATGTCCTCGTCCCCCGCGATGACGCGTTCGGCGCCCTCGAAGTCCTGCTCTAGCAAGGCGCTCGTAGCCCATCCGAGGCTCTCGCTCACCAGCTGGAACAGGACGCTGATCCCGTCCTCGACGGCGTAGGTTCCAGCGTGGACTCGGCCTTTTCCGATCGCCACGAGGAGCATGCTAGTGAGGAGAGCCGCCGATTCGGGGATGCGGGCCGGGTCGCGTGACACATTTTCCTCCGAACTGTGATCTATAGGGCGTGAGACCACGTTTCGAAGAGTCCTCTGATGCCGAGCTGCTGCGGCTGGACGACTCCGAGGCATTCGGCGAGGTATACCGACGCCACTCCCACGAGGTCTATTGCTGGGCCCGGGCGCGCACGGGTGAATACGCGGCGGATCTGACAGCAGAGGTTTTTGCACACGCTTGGACTGCGCGCGGTCGTTTCAGGGACGAGATTCAGGGCTCGGCACTGCCATGGCTTCTCGGCATCTCGCGAAACGTGTTGCGAGCGTCCCTTCGCAAGCGAGAGCTCCAGTCGAAGGGGAGAAAGCGCCTCGGCATGCCCACCTCGATCGGCGAGGATCAGGGATACGAGGCGGTAGAAGACCGACTTTCGTTTTCGTCAGCTGTCATACGGGCTTTCGCCGATCTGCCGGAGTCGGAACGACATCTCTTGATCCTGCGACTCGTGGAAGAACGCCCTTATCGCGAGATCGCCCACCGGTTGGGCTGCACCCCCGTTGCCGCAAGGCTCCGAGTCTCACGTTCTTTGCGTCGTCTGCATCTGCTAGGAGGAACCCTCACATGACCAGCTTGCAATCAGATCTCGACCGAATCGGGACTTTGCTCAAAGAGGCCATCGATTCCGACTTGGCCGGGCACAAGCCTCATGCAGGGCGCCGGGAACATCACGCGGGCTTGCGTAAGCGCGGCACCCGATTGAAGTGGGCGGCACTCGCAGGTGGAACCGGAGTTGCCGCTGGCGTCTCGGCCCTCGTCCTCATCGGAGGGAGCGAGCAGTACGCGTTCGCCGGCTGGTCGGCCGCCCCGACGACGCCCGCCACCGGCCAGGTCACCGCCGCCGAAACCGTGTGTCAGGCTCGCATCGCCCAAGGCCCCCCCTCGAACAAGGGCGTCGATGCGGCATCCCTGGTGCCCGAGCTGAGCGACGTCCGCGGTCCCTATACGGTCACGGTGTTCGGCGGCAGCTCTCAGAGTGTGCTTCTGTGTGTATCTGCTCCGGGTGCAACTTCCTTGCGCTGGATCGCCGCGCCCGGCGCAACGGTAGGCAACGGCGCGATCGCGATCGACCAAGTCAGCTTCCTCGACCGTGACAGTCAGCCGTACACACTTGTCGAGGGCCGAGTCGGTAGCGGAGTGACGAGCGCGACACTCGTCCTCGGTGACGGGACCAAGGTGACGACCACCATTGGCAACGGTCTTCTCATCGCGTGGTGGCCTGGGACCGAGAGCATCACCTCCGCGACCGTCGTGACCACGGCCGGTGTCTCGAGCCAGCCCTTGAACTTGCCGGGCCCCGCCAAACCGTCCTCGAAGCCCGCACCATCGTCGCCCCCGACCCACTCGTCGTGCACGCCGACCGCCTCAGTCGCATGCGCAATGCCATAGGAACCATCTCAGAGCCGGACCGCTAGCTCGTGCGCAGGATCTTCCCTGTCTCGAGGAGGGTCTTCAGACTCGACAGCACAGCGGGCCAGCCTTGCGAGATGCCCTGTAGGACACTGCTCGCCGGCGAAAAACCGTCGTGGACGAGCGTCAACTTCGTCACGCCACCACCGACGTCGTCGATGTCGAAGGTGACCTGCGAACGTGGCTCGGCTCGCCATGTATCAGCCGTTTCTTCGTCCATGCCGACGGCGACGGCCCAGGCGGGCGTAAAGGAATGCCACATGTAGCTGAGTCGGCGTCCGGGATCCGACTCGAGGACCACCTGCTCGGGGCCACTCACGATGAGGCCGAGCTCTTCGTGTGCCAGGTCGTACGTGGCGCCCTTCTTCCAGGTCGAATGGAGGGTTTTCGCACCTGCTTTCTGGTGTCGCCAGTAGCGCTTCATGAGAGCGGGATCCGTGAGTCCCTGCCAGACCTGCTCGGGTGTGGAGTGGACATAGATCGTGTACGTGAAGCTGGTCATCGGGTCTTCTCCTTGGCGTTTATGTGCAACCTACGGTAGCACGTGCGAGGTTGACCTGCAATCTCAAGTTGCTACTCGGCCGGACCTGACGTGCTACTATGAGTTGCAGTTGTGAGAAAAGAGTCGGGAGGACAGTTGTGGCGGATCTGATGATCGAGCGAGAAGTGCTGATAGAGGCACCGGCGGAGGTGGTCTGGCGAACCATCACGGATCCCGGCCAGATGACACAGTGGTTCGCAGACCGAGTGGACCTCGTTGTCGAACCCGGAGCGCATGGATACATGGGATTCGGCGACCAGGGCGGTCCGGTCGTCGTCGAGACGGTCGATCCGCCCACTCGTTTCTCGTTCCGCTGGAACCACCCCCTCGGGGAGGAACCTGTGGTCGGCAACTCGATACTTGTCGAGTTCACCCTGACGCCCGAGGGCGACGAGCGGACCGGTCTCCGAGTGACCGAAAGCGGCCACGAGCTTCGCGAGTGGCCGGACTCCGAGAAACAACGTTATGCCGACGACCACCGAGGTGGCTGGGGCGAGTACCTCGATCGCCTCGCCGAGGTGCTCGCTGGGCGCGAGTCGGGATGACTTCGAAAGTCGACGACGAGCTGTGGTCCGCAATCGGAGACCCGTCCCGCCGACGCGTGCTCGATCTGCTCGTCACCAACGGCGAGGTCAGCGCCAGTTGGTTGGCCGATTACGTCCCGTTCTCCCGCCAGGCCGTCTCCAAGCACCTGGTCGTGCTCGAAGAAGCCGGGCTGGTCAGCAAGCGTAAGCAGGGCCGAGAGGTCCTCTATCAGGTTCAAGCCAACCGCCTCGACCAGGCCACCCGGGCCATGGCTGAGCTCGCCGCCCAATGGGACAGGCGCCTCGCGTCCATAAAGCGGCTCGCCGAAACAGCTCACGCGCAGGCGAAGAAAAGGCGTAACTAGTTGCACCTATAGGGAAACTAGTTCTACGGTTGGCTCATGGACGGGAGGATCCTGCGCGGAGAGCTCAATCGGCAGGCGCTCGTCGACGCCGCCCTGGCGCTCGTCATCGAAACCGGGGCACTGCCGACGGCCCACGAGATCGCCAGACGGGCAGGCGTGTCCAAACGTTCGGTCTTTCACCACTTCCCGGACATGGAGGGCCTGCTCACGGTGGCGGCCGACACTCAAGCAGCCCGCTTCTGGCACATCCTCGAGCGTCCCGAACCGGGCCTTCCTCTCGAAGAGCGGATCGGGCAGGCGATCGACCAACGAGCGCGACTCTTCGATGCCATCAGCGACGTGCGACGAGTTGCGGTGCGCCAGGAACCTGGGTCTCCAACTCTGGCCGACAGGTTGTGCGGCAGCCGGCGTGCGCTTCGGCGTCATCTGCGCGCCTGGCTGAACCCAGAGTTGTCAGATTTACCGAAAGCAGTTGGTGACGGGATCCTGGCCATCGGATCTTGGGAAACGTGGGAGGTCCTGCGCGTCGACCAGGGTCTGACGACCAGCGCAGCACAGCGCGCCGTGCAGGCGACCGTCGAGTCTGCGTTCGAGCTCGTGGCGACCTAGGAGACTCAAAATGGGGCGAAACATCTTGTTCGTCACTACCGACCAGCAGCGCTTCGATTCCTTGGGATGCAACGGAGGGAAGGTCGCAAGGACACCAGTCGCAGACCGGTTAGCCACCTCGGGTGTCAACTACATGCGCGCCATGAATCAGAACGTCGTGTGCATGCCTTCGCGAAGCACGATGATCACCGGACAATATCCGAGGACACACGGCGTCTACGCCAACGGAGTCCCTCTGCCCGCCGATGCCCCCAGCGTGGCGGCTTACCTCAATCAGCATGGATACCGGACAGCCCTGCTCGGAAAAGCCCATTTCGAGCCCGGCATGGATCTCGAGGGGAAGTGGCCCGAGAATCGGCTGGCAAGGGAAGGCTCCACGGGCCCGCACCGCGGATTCGAGCACTTGGAGCTCGCTATGCACGGCCCGCTGCCTCTGTGGCATTACGGCGTGTGGGTCCGCTCGAAGCCTGGCCACCACGAACGCGACTTCTATCAGCTCTTCGACGCGGATGGTCTGAACAGCGCCGGGGGTGGCGACACCGGTGCGTGCCAGGTGAAGGTCAACCCAGTGCCGCGCGAGCTCTATCACACCGACTGGGTGGCAGATCGGGCCATCGCATGGCTCGACACGCTCGGCGCTGACGAGGACTGGTTCTGCTGGATGAGCTTTCCCGATCCGCACCATCCTTGGGACCCGCCGGCGAGTGAACTGGGTCGTGTGCGCTGGCAGGACCTCGACCTGCCCGAGGGTCATCCGGGATCGCCCGAAACGTGCCGGCACGTTCTCGAGCAAAAGCCGCGCCACTGGCTGGCCTACTACGAGGGGACGCATTCGAACCTCGAGGGCGGCCCAGCCGACTTCGTGCCCGCCGCGATGTCCCACGACCAGGTCCGCGAAGTAAACGCCATGACACACATAGAGAACGAATTGATCGACGAGGCGCTAGGGCGTGTGCTCAATCGCATCGAGGCCCGAGGGTGGGGGCAAGACACCGACGTCTTCTTCACCACCGATCACGGTGAGCTCCAAGGTGACTTCGGGCTTTTGTTCAAGGGCCCATATCACTGTGATGCTCTCATGCGTGTGCCTCTCATCTGGCGCCCTGCACCGTCGGCAGGACTGACACCCTGTGTGGTCACTGACCCGGTGGGGTTGCTGGACCTCGCGCCGACGTTCTGCGAGATCGCAGGGTTGCCGGTTCCGACTCGGATGGAAGGAAACTCGCTGCCGAGCTCCGACAACTCGGGCCGCGAGCGGGTGATCACCGAGTGGGAGAGCCAGTTCGAGACGGAGGATCTTCACCTGCGCTCCCTCTACAGAGATGGGTGGGTGGTAACCGAGTACGGCGAGGGCGGCGGATATGACGGAACGGAGGGCGAGCTCTACGACCTCGTGGACGATCCGCACCAATGGGTGAACCGGTGGGCCGACCGGGTGAAGCGCTCTTTTCGCGATGAGCTGCTGGCCGACTTGCACGAGCACCTACCATCCCCTCGCGAGCCCCGGCTCTCCGTGGAGGCTCCTGTCTGATGCGCTGCGTACGAACGCCTGACGCGGCATTTCATGAACTGCCCGGTTTTCCCTTCGAACCCCATTACGCGGAAGTGGATGACGGCACGGGCGGCGGTCTGCGGATGCATTTCCTCGACGAGGGATCGTCGGATGCTCCCGTCGTCTTGCTGATGCACGGAGAACCGTCTTGGTCTTACCTCTACCGTCACATGATTCCGAGACTCGTCGACGCAGGACTGCGCTGCATCGCCCCGGACCTGGTCGGTTTCGGACGGTCGGACAAGCCAACTGAACGAAGCGACTACAGCTATGCAAGCCACGTGGAATGGACCCGTGCCTTGCTGCTCGACCGGATCGGTATCGAGGGCGCGACTCTTGTCGGACAGGACTGGGGCGGGCTCATCGGTTTGCCGCGTGCTTGCCGAAAACCCGGATCGCTTCAGTCGCGTCGTGGTGGCCAACACCGGGCTGCCGACCGGCGATGGGAAGATCACGGATGCGTTCTTGGCGTGGCAGCGGTTCTCGCAGGAGACCGACGATTTCCCCGTGGGCACGATCGTCAACGGCGGCTGCCGCACACAGCTCGGGCCGGAGGTGATCGCCGCATACGACGCGCCGTTCCCCGACGATTCCTACAAGGCGGGAGCGCGGGCGTTCCCGGTACTCGTGCCCACCAGGGGAGACGATCCGGCGGCGGAAGCCAATCGGCGCGCATGGGAGGCACTCGAAGAGTGGGACAAACCTTTCCTGACTGCGTTCTCAGACGGGGATCCGATAACCGCGGGTGGCGAATCCGTCTTCCAACGCCGCATTCCCGGAGCCCGTGGCCGCCGGCATGTCACGATCGAAGAGGCGGGACACTTTCTCCAAGAAGACCGTGGTCCCGAGTTGGCGGCTGTTGTGGCTGAGTTCATCGCATCGACCTGAGTCCCCGCAGTCGGACGGCGGGGATTCGGCGTCAACGCTCCCGCCGGCACCGCCACGGCAGCTCTATATCAAGTTTTCACAGTGAGCGAGGCCAGATCGTCGAAATCAGGGGAGATTCCGATCGCCCGAGCGCCAACGCGTAGTTAGGTGCTCGCCAAGTGCCCCAATCAGGAAGAATCCGCGGCCTGCACTACGCCCGCCGACCCAGGAAATAGAGGAACTCAGTCTGCAGATCCGAACCCGGCGGAGGCTCCAGCTTGGGCCCGAAGACCTCCGGCTGACGGATCATCGCATCCATGGGCTTGAGCGCCTCATAGGCGCGACGGACCGAATCCTCATCGAGGTGCTCGTCCGCACCCACTGTGCGCGCCAAGTCCCACGTGTGCACGAGCAAGTCCATGGTGACGAATTGACCGATGATCTGACCGGCAGGCATCTTGCCCACCGGCCCGTCGATCTCCTTGGACCGTGCCTCGGGATCTCCGGCTATCTCGTCGATCGCCCGAGAAGCTTCCTCCCAGGCCCGTGTCGGATCCTCATCGGAACCGAGCGGCTTCGGCTCGCCGCCTCTGACGCCGGCAATCACGCGACCGTGGCCCGCTACCACGTGGGCCACGAGGTCACGGGCCTTCCAGTCCTCGCACGGAGATTGCGCGTGCCATTTGTCGGGAGTCACGGCCCTGATCGCCGTGTCGAACCCGTTCGACACCAGCCGGTACACATCTTGCACATCGTTCATCGCGTAATCGTACGCTGTCTCTCGAGACCCTTACCAAGCGTCGCTTTGGATTCCGGAACCGGTCATCCCTCGAGATACTTCAGCACAGCCAGCACACGGCGGTGGTCCGTGGACGAGGTCGGCAGGTCGAGCTTCGAGAAGATGTTTGCGACGTGCTTCTCCACGGCCCCTTCGGAGATCACGAGATTCGTCGCAATTGCGGAGTTGGTCCGACCCTCCGCCATCAGTGCGAGCACCTCGCGTTCGCGTCCGCTGAGCGCGGAAAGGGTGTCTGTCCGACGTGAGGCGCCCATCAGCTGCGTGACGACCTCCGGGTCGAGGGCTGTGCCTCCCGAAGCGACCCGCACGAGCGCTTCGACGAAGTCGGAGACGTCTGCCACCCTGTCCTTCAACAGGTAGCCGACCCTCGCCGCTCCGCCCGCAAGAAGCTCGGCGGCGTAGCGCGTCTCGACGTATTGGGAGAACACGAGGATCCCTACGTCCGGGTGACTCCGCCTCAGCGCGAGGGCAGCTCTCAGGCCCTCGTCCGTGAAGGTCGGCGGCATACGGATATCGACCACTGCTACGTCGGGAGAGTTGTCGGCCACCACTTCCTTGAGGCTGACGGCGTCGCTGACGGCCGCGGTCACGGCGAACCCCCTGTCGCTGAGAAGCTGGACCAACCCGTCCCTAAGGATCGCGGAGTCTTCGGCGATCACGACGGTTATGGCGTCTGGACTCGGCATGCTCAGGAGCGCGACGGGAGGTCAATAGTCACGGCAGTCGGTCCGCCCGGAGGGCTTGCGATGCTGAGGTGCCCCTCGACGGCGCTGATCCGGTCGAATAGGCCGGCAAGGCCGCTCGACGAAGACCCGGCGCGGTTCACCGCGGCACCTCCGCGCCCGTTGTCGCGCACCACGATCCGCAACCACGGACCGTGCTGTGCGCAGGTCAACGAGGCCCGCGAAGCCTGGGCATGCTGGGCGACGTTTGCGAGCAGCTCCGCAGCGCAGAAGTAGCAGATTGTCTCTATGGCCGGAGTGGGTCGGGTCTCGATCGACACAGACAATTCGGTCGGCACGGGGCTTCGAGCCGCCAGTGTTGCGAGTGCGTTTTCCAGGCCGGTGTCGAGAGCCGGCGGGTGGATGCCCCGGGCCAGGTCACGCAGGTCGGTGATGGCCTCTTTTGCCCCGCGGTGGGCATCTTCCACCAAGCGGCGGATGGTCTCGATTTCAGCGGTCTGATTTTCGGCGGCGAGGCCGTCGAGCTTCTCGTTGGCCTGGCCGAGCCTCATCGCCAGTGCGACGAGCTGGGCCTGGGTCCCGTCATGCAAGTTGCGTTCGATACGTCGAAGGGTTTCAGTGGCCACGTCGAGCGTCTTCGATCTTGACTCTTCGAGGCTCTTCACCCGGGAAGCTGCGGCACCGGGGCCGAGCAGCAGACTCATCATTTGCCGATCCAAGTAGACGACCAGCCGCATGGTCCATGGAGCGACGAAGAGCAGCACGACGCCGGTCACGAACACACCGGCGTGGGTAACGAACCGAGGTTGCGGGCCACCGTAACCAGGCGCGAACAGTCGGCCGAGAAGCCCGAATCGCCCGATTCCGCTGTAACCGGTCACAGGCGAGGCGATGGCAAGTATCGCTTCGAGCCAGACGCTGAGGGCGAACCACACGCCGAAAATAGTGAGCGGGATCTTCACCAAGAAATAGGCCACCGCCCGCCACGCGGAACCGTCACCGAGCGATGCCCGCAACCATCCGAAGAGACCGGGACGAGGGCTGAACGGATCGGGCTCGGGGATCTCCTCACCCAGTATCCGCCGTGCGATGGTGCGCTGCCAGCCGCCGAACCCTCGAGCTGCACGCAGACCGCCAGCGAGAATGACGATACCGACGAACAAAACGGTGAGCGCCAGGCCGACGAGCCCCAAGGCCGCGACCGTGAACGCCGCAATGCCGGTGATGGCAGCGCCGACGAGGAAGAACCCGAGCTCCGCCCAGCTGCGTCGGTGAAAGGGCTCGCGGCCGATCAGGCTCGCCAGACGCTTGGTCTGTTCGGCCCAGTCCTGCGGGATCCGAACGTTCACCCGAGCCTCTTCGGCGTGGCCTGGATTAAGCGTCGCGTTTCACGAACAGCACCGCTCCGGCTGCCAGCACGATCGCGGAGTAGAGGACCATCAGCAACAATCCTACGGCCGGAGATAGCGGCGGGAACGGCCCTCCTGCTCCCTCGTTGACCGTAGACATGATCGAGTTGAAGAGAATGTTGGTCGGCAGATACCGGACAGCGGCTTCCGAGATGCCGTGCATTACTAGCGGCAGCACGAAGACGACACCGGCGAATGCGGCGATAGCTCCCGCGGTGCTTCGAAAGATCAATCCGAGACCGAACGACATGAGAGCCAAGAGCGAGATGAACACGCCCGTCATCAACACAGCGCGCAATGCACTAGGTGACCCCAGGTTCGCTGTTGGAGCTCCACGGCTCGACAGGATGGCCTCACCGAGCAAGAACGAGACGAAGCTCAGCAGTTCGCAGAAGACCACCGTAGCCACCGCGGTAACGCCGATTTTCGCAGCCAAGAGGACGGACCGTTTGGGAGTGGCGGACAGCGTCGCCCGGATCGTTCCGCTCGAGTACTCCGCCGTTATCAGCAACGCACCGAACACGCCCCCTGTCAATCCCGCTATGACGAGGCCGGTGAGGGACTGCTGCGTGGGATCGAATCCGGGGCCCCGGAACATGGCGTGGTTGGAGACAAGACCGGTCACCAGCAGTCCGGCGACAACCGTGACGCCGAGCGTGATTGCCGTCGAAGGTAGCGTCAGAATCTTCGCAACTTCGGACTTGACCACGTGCCTGAGGCGATAGTGCTCGAGCGCGGCGCTCTGGACGGCCTGGCTCATTTCGGTCATTCCTCCTTGCCGGCACCCACCGCGCCGGCCATCGTCGACGGGCGGAACTCCACCTCGTCCTGAGTCAGCTCCATGAACGCGTCCTCCAGAGACACGGTGATCGACATCAACTCGTGGATACGCAGCCCGTCGCGGGCCCCGAGGTCGCCTATCTGCGCGGCGGTCATCCCTTCGACAGTCAGCGAGCCAGTGGTATCGGTGGTGACAGTTGCACCGGTGGAGGTGAGGGCTGAGGAGAACTCGGCGAGATCCGGGGTCACGAGCCTCACGGCTCCCCGCCCACTTCTGGCGACGAACTCGGCCACCGTGGTCTCGGCTATCAGGCGGCCGCGGCCGATCACGACGAGACGGTCTGCGGTCAACGACATCTCGCTGATCAGGTGGCTGGAGACGAACACGGTCCGACCTTGTGCAGCCAAACCTCGGAGGAAGTTGCGGACCCATCGGATGCCCTCTGGATCGAGACCGTTCACAGGCTCGTCGAACATCAGCACACCAGGGTCGCCCAGGAGGGTTGCGGCTATGCCGAGACGCTGGCTCATGCCCAACGAGAACTTCCCAACTCGGCGGCCTGCAACCGAGCTCAGGCCCACTTGGTCCAGCACCTCGTCGACTCTGCGCAGCGGGATGTCGTTGGAAAGAGCCAGCCATCGTAGGTGGTTTCGGGCGGTGCGCGCCGGGTGGAACGCCTTAGCGTCCAACAGGCCGCCAACCTCACGTAGGGGCCAGCCCAACTCGGAGTAGGGCCGGCCCCCTATCAAGGCCGACCCCGAATCGGGGACATCGAGGCCCATGATCATTCGCATCGTCGTCGACTTGCCCGATCCGTTCGGCCCCAGGAATCCGGTGACGACGCCAGGTGGGACGTCGAAGCTCAGGTTGTCCACGGCTGTCGTGGCGCCATAGCGCTTGGTGAGTGAGTGCGCCGTAATCATCACAACGAAGGCTAAGGACTCGTGATGCCAGAGGGAATACCGCTAGTCGGCATCTTGTGAATCGGGTTCGCCCCCATCTGAGGGTAGGGCTAACCCCAAGGAGCGACTATCCGCACACTTTCCTCAAGTGCGCGCGCCGAACGTGGATGACCGGCCACACGGAACGCGAACCGAAAGGGCAAACCACCCATCCGATTGATGGCATTCCAGATGGCCATGGGCGCTTTCGATCCTGCTCGCCAGGTTTGCGAACCCGCGGCCATCTTGATCCCCCTCTGGATCGTTCGGGAATGACAGTTCGTCGGTACCGTCGTTACTTATCTGAAGGGTGAGAACGTCGTCGTCGTGCTCAATTTCGATGAAACAGACCGTCGCCTAAACGCGAGGACCCACAAGAGGGATGTCACGAAGCGGAGCATCTGACGTTGGAGGTTCTCGAACACGCTTTTGTCCTTCATCATGATGCTCTTCTTGGATATTGCTACCAGACGCTTCGATCGCGGGTGGACAGTGAAGACGCCGTCCAAGAGACTTGGATCAGGGCTCGGAGAGGACTCAGGACGTTCCAATCCCGTGGCACTCTGCGTTCATGGCTCTTTCGAATCGCTTCACGCGTTTGTATCGACTTCATCCGCCGGCGCCCTCGCTTACAGGTGACCAGTCAGATTGAAGAGCTGGCACTCGAGGAATCCGATCCTGCGAAGTCCGCAACCCAGGAAGAGACCGTTCGCGAAGCCTTCTTCACGATGCTGCGATATCTACCGCCACGACTGCGAGCCGTGCTGATACTGCCCAATATCCTTGGCTGGAAGGCAGCGGAAGTGGCAGACCTACTGGGTACGAGCGTGGTCTCTGTAAACAGCGCCCTTCAACGAGCACGAGCCGCTGTCGGAGGCTGCGCCAGTGAATCGCTTCCCCGGGAGATAAGTATCGAAGAGGATTGCTTGTTGAGCACGTACACCGACGCCTTCTTACGCAATGATGTACCCACCCTGGTGGCTCAGCTCCGAAACGAGGCCTTACACAGGACCATCAATGGTCGCTTGGACTTGCCGAATCCAATCAGCCGGCGGGCGCTCTGACGCCGCCACGTAATCGCCCAACTGGCGTTCAACTTCGCCTGTCGGGTGGAGCCGCCAGGTTCTGCAGCCGAAGTTGACCTCGGGCCACAATTTTGCCGTCGCTCTCGCGCTCGATTTCGACCTGCCAGAGCTGCTGTGTCCGGCCGGTGAAGACTGGTGTGCCGGTGGCCCGCACTCGGCCGGCGCGATGAGGCCGTAGGAAGTCTGTGGAGTTGGCAACACCCACTACAGCCATGTCTCCGGTCAACTCGTGGGCGGCGGCGGCCGCACCGTGGCTCCCCACCGATTCCACGACCGAGGCCCAGACCCCGCCGTGAACAATGCCGTAGGGCTGTTGGTGACGCTCGTCGATGTCGACATAGGCCACCACGCGCGTCGGAGTCATCTCTTCGACCCTTATTCCCAATGCGCTGTCCCAACCCGGTTGCGGTTCCATCCCGTTCCCTCCAGTGCGGCTCGTAACCCGCGCTTTTACTCGCTGAATTCTCGACGGCGCAATCGACCCAGGCCGAAGCGGCGGAAAGCGCTCACCTCGACGTCGCCGAGAGGTGAGCGACCCGCTCCTTCGTGTCAAGCTGAAAGTCGTGTACTACTTGCTTCACTACGAGCTCGTGGATGACTACATGGAACGCCGGCCCGCGTACCGAGAGGAACACCTGGGGCTCGCTCGGGAGGCAGAAGAGCGCGGCGAGCTCGTCCTCGCCGGCGCCTACGCGGACCCACCCGACGGTGCGGCTCTGGTATTTCGCGCTGACGACGACTCGATCGTAAGGGAATTCGTAGCCCAAGACCCCTATGTCCGGGAGGGCCTCGTCAAACGGTGGACGATACGGCAGTGGACCGTCGTAATCGGTGATCAGTAGCGGAGCACAGCTCCCTGGTCGCGACAGACTGTCCAGTTATGGGTGACTCAGCTACTTTCCGACTCGATGACCATGTGGCCACCATTACCTACAACCGGCCCGACTCTCTGAACGCCATCAATGCCGAGATGCGGCGTGACCTAAACGACGCCTTCTTGCGATTTCGCGACGACGAGGACGCATGGATAGGCATCGTGACCGGAGCGGGACGCGCGTTTTGCGCTGGCGGGGACCTGCGCGACGGAGCTGGATCTGCAGGAGAATTTGCAGGCACGTTCTGGGAGAAGCCAACTCTCAATTCCTTCGAAAGTGGGTGGGAGATCTTCAAACCGGTCATCGCTGCTGTCAATGGCTACTGCCTGGGCTACGGCCTCACGCTTGTCAGCTGGTGCGATTTCGTCCTGGCAAGTGACCGAGCCGAGTTCGGGCTGCCGGAGGCGAGACTCGGTGTTCCGGCAATCGTGGCTTCGATACGGCTCCCTCAGCGCATCAACTGGGCCGACGCGATGGAGCTCTTGCTCACTGGTGAGCGCATCGATGCCGAACGGGCCCACGACATGGGACTCGTCTGGAGGGTCGTCCCGCATGACACTCTCCTCGACGAGGCCAATGCCCTTGCTCAACGGCTTCTAAGTAGTGCGCCGCTGGCTCAGCGAGCCATGAAGGAGATGGCAATGCGCACTCGACACATGGCCTCGATGGAAGCCATCCGCTTCGGGGAGACGATGCGCCACGTCGCCAGCCGGAGCGAGGACGCGGCAGAGGGACTCCGGGCCGCAGCGGAGCGACGCTCGCCCAGGTGGAGCGGGCGATGAACACGCCAATCCGTGTCTCCCCACACTTCTGCCGGAGCCCTTCTCGACCGGGAAGGCGGCCACAGCTTGTCCGCGGGATCTCCAATAGGTGATCATCCTCGAAATGGGTGGGAAGCGAGTAGAAAGCCTCCGTCCCAACGACGCGTTCTTCCTCAATGCGGAAGTCCCCGGCGCACCGCAACACGTCGGCGGCGTCGCGGTCGTTGACGCGTCAGAAAGCGGCGGCCATCCCGTAACTCGAGCCGAGCTGACAGAGCGCATCCGCCGCGCGATCGACGCGGGCGCCGCTCCGAGACTGCGACAGCGCCTCGCCCGCTCCTGGGGCTCGTTCGCTCGCCCGGCGTGGGTGGACGCCTCGGACTTCGTTCTCGCCCGACACATTCTTGAGACTTCCGTCGTGCACCCCGGCGGTCAGCGCCAGCTCGAGGAGGCGCTCGAGGCGTTGCTGTCGGATCCGCTCGACCGGGCACATCCACTCTGGCAGCTGTGGCTCCTGGACGGGTTGTCCGAGGGCCGCCAAGCCGTCGTGCTGAAAGTGCACCATGCAGTCGCCGACGGTATCGGCGTCCTGGCGCTCGTGGACCGGCTGCTCGATGGGGAGCCGGCAACGCCAAGTCCCGCGACTGAAGGTCCGTCGAGCTCCCCGCCAACCAGCCGACGCATACTCGCCTCAACTATTGCCAACCAGCTCACCGCTCCCGCTCGGGACCTTCTTGTCGGAGCCCGGCGCTTCACCGAGGACCCGGTCCATGCCGCTCGAGAAGTGCTACGCACCGCGGGTGGCGTCTGGGGGCTCGCCCGAGCGGGACGGGCCGCGCCGACGCCACTCAACCGGGCGATCGGCAACGAGCGCCGCATCGCGCTCGTCGATGTTCCTCGCAGCGCCATGCGAGCAGCGCGGCGTCACCACGGAGCCACCGAGAACGATGTGATTCTCTCCGTGGTCGCTGGGGGCATTTTCGACTGGTTGACGTCTGAAGGCCTCGATCCACCGCCCACACTTCGTACGGTCGTTCCCGTCTCCACGCGCGGCCGCCGATCCCAGGGCCCCGGCAGCTGGACCGCAACGCTCACCGTCGATCTCCCGGCAGAAGCGATGCCGCCCCGCGAGCGGCTCAAACAAGTGGTCGAGGCGACCGCCGCGGCCAAGCGATCAAACCAGCGCCTCGGCTCCCAGTTCGTGATGCACGCAGTTGGGTCATGGGCGCCGCCGCGTCTGCACGGTCGGTTCGCGCGCTTCTCCTACAACGGAGCTTGGTTCAACCTCATCGTCTCCAACGTGCCGGGTATGCGACGTCCGCGCTCACTGTGCGGTTCACAGGTCGTTGCTGCCTATCCGATCATTCCGCTCGTACCGGGAGTCGGACTCACCGTCGCTTCAATGAGGTGGGACGACCGCATCACGTTCGGGTTCGTTGCCGACCCGGCTTCCATCGGCGATCTCGACAAGCTCGCTTCGAGCGCTCTCGGTTTCATCGCCGATCTCGGCGCCTCGTGAAACCGTCGCCCGATCTCGCCGAAACCGCGTTTGCCGGCGTGTTGGGGCAACGTCAAATGCTCCGGGACGGGACCCTCACAGTGCCCGCGTTGGTCTCGCTCTGCCTTGAGCGCATCGCCAGGCTGAACCCGAGCCTGAACGCGTTCACTACCGTCCGGGCCGACGGCGCCCTCCAGGAGGCCGCAGGTGCGCAGCGGGCCATCGACGCCGGCGACGAACGCCCGTTGCTGGGAATCCCCTTTGCGGTCAAAGACGACCTGGACGTGACCGGCGTTCCGACGTCATATGGCACTAGGAGGCCGGCCTTCGCTGCCAGTGCCGATTCGGACCTCGTTCAGATCCTGCGCGCCGCCGGAGCGATCCCTGTCGGAAAGACGACGCTGCCCGAGCTCGGCACGCACGCGTTCACCGCCTCGGTCGCATGGGGCACGACCCGGAACCCATGGGACTTGTCGCGCACGCCGGGCGGATCGAGCGGAGGAAGCGCCACGGCCGTTGCTGCCGCCCTGGTGCCATTCGCCACCGGAGGCGACGGGGGCGGCTCGATTCGCATCCCGGCCGCTTGCTGCAATCTGTTCGGGCTGAAGCTCGGAGGTCACAGCCCGGAGCTAACCGTGCACGGTGTGCTGGCTAGAACGGTGGCGGACACGGCGGCGCTGTACGACGTGATCCGCGGCGACGATGTCTTCTCGCGGGCGATCGCAGCCCCGCCCACCGGGCTGCGCATCGGCTTGACCTCGCGGCTCGGGTTACCGGCCATCGTCGCGCCGGAGGTCCGCTCCCTGGTGCACGACCTGGCTGAGACGCTCAACGCGTTGGGTCACCAAGTCACTCCATTTGAATTGCGACCCGGGAACTGGGGTATGCCCTTCTCGATCCTCGGCCTGCGCCTCCTCCGGGCACAGGCGCACTCGATCGAGAGACGCATGGACCTTGAGCCGTCTACCCAGGCAGCTCTGCGAGTGGCCGATGTGGTCCCCGACAAGTTTGTCGAATGGGCCCGCAGCAAGCAGCGGCGGATCACGACCCGGGTAGCTCGAGCATTCGAAACGCTCGACGTGCTCCTCACGCCGACGATGTCTGTTCCACCGCCGGCGATCGAGCCATGGTCCGGACAGGGTCTGCTCCGTGACGGCCTGCGGATGTCGCGCTACTACCCGTTCACTTCGCTCTGGAACTTCGTCGCCCTACCGGCCGCCAACATTCCGGTCGGAATGACGTCGGCCGGTCTACCAGTTGGTGGCCAGCTTCTCGGCGGCCCGGGGTCTGAAGCGACGCTGGTTGCGCTCTCGATGCAGCTCGAGGCGACGTTGGGCTGGCCTAAGCAACGGCCCCCCGATCCAGAGACTGGTCCGCCGAGGAGCCCCACGGAAAAAGCTGTAAATGCCGGCCCGTCGATCGACCTGGGGTTGCCGAGCTGACGCGACCCGGATTTCGGGATGCCTTTCCGAGCAGCTGCCTTGACGCAAGAGCCTCCCGCGCGCTGCGTTCTTAGATTGATGGCGGGATATGCGCTCTTCACCTTCGTCGCCATGGCCTGTCTCGGCGTCTCGATCTGGGCTATAGCTGACGCTGCATCATCTTCAACCGACGCCTTCAAGGCTGCCAATTCATCGCGGAAGAGGTGGCTGATGCTGCTGGTCTTCTTCACCCTTGCGCTAGACGTGATCGGCGTGATCCTGGCGGTCGTGTACCTGACCGTCGTACGACCGAGGGTGAAGACAGCTCGGCTTCGATTGTCCCAGAGCAGATGAAAGAGCGGACCGAGCCAATATCTAATTGCGATCCTTCTGAGGTGAACGCGGCGCCATCTTTCTAACGGGTGGAGCACGGGGGGCTCATCGACGGGGATGCTGGACCGAACCGGCCCCGACCGAGTTCCAGGTCTGGGCGCCTTCGTAACGCTCAGGCTTCCAAGACAACGTCAAGAGCCGCCATCGCGGCACCTCGCGCGCCGGCCATGTCGAGCTCGGGAACCAGCGCGACAGCAGCCACGGCTACCTCCTCTTCGCGGAGGGTCGTATTGTCGCGGACCCTTTGCAAGAACCAGGTTTTGAATGCGCCCGTGGCCTCCACGACCCCGCCGCCGATGAAATACGCGTCGGGGTCAAAGAAGTTCGCAGCAATGGTGAACAGCCGTCCCAAGGCCACCGCCTGTTGCTCGAATATCCGGGTAGCCATCGGATCCCCGGCCTCGCCGTACGATCTCACCAATCGAGCCCCCTCCGACACCGGCAGCGATCCAAGTTCGTGGTCCGGGTAGCGCGACAACCAGTAAGGCAGAAGATTTACCTCGATGCCCATGAGTGACGCGACGCTTTCGGCATCTCCGACGAAACCACAGTTGCATCTCGGAATGGGCTGATCCGGCTCCAAGAGCCCGGCCATCGGAATGTGCACGTGGCCAAGTTCACCTGCGGCGCCTGTCACCCCTCTGACGACACGCCCCCGGTGCACGACCCCGCCGCCGAGGCCCGTACCTACGATGGCGGATACCGACGAACGTGACCGGCCGTATAGGCCGAAATGCAGACCGTGGGCATAGAGGGCGGCCGCGTTACCGTCGTTGTTGTAGACGACGGGGAGACCGAGCCGCCGCTCCAGATGACCGCGGAGATCGAACCCGTTCCAGCTCGGATGTCCGAAGTTGGTCGAGCCGCTCCGGAAGATGACGCCTTCGGCACTCGCAGGGCCTGGGCTGTCGAGTCCAATCGCACGAACCCGGGCTCGCTCGACCCCGGTGAGAGCGAGGATCTGAGCGAACGACTCCTCCAGCGCCTCGAGGGCTGCCTCGGTGCCTTCTTTGACGCGGCTCGGAGACTCGACCATTTCATCGACCAAGAACCGGCCCGATTCGTCGAGGACAGTCGTGTTGTTGGATGTCGCCCCGTTATCGATACCAACAACGACTGATGCAGCGGGCAAGGTCACCGAACTTCGATCCTACGGGTTGGAGGACGATCCAACATGGCGTCACTCGCGAGACCGTGTGCGGAGGAGCCGGAACTAAATGCCCATCTGCTGCAGGCTGAGGGAACAGAGGCCAGACCGTCCCGTTTCGGGTCTGTGAGAATTATCGGCAACTCGGTGTTGCTCGAGACAGTCGCGTCTATCTGCGCGTTCTGTAGCTCTCGATGAGGAAACGACGCGAACACTCCCGTAGTTCTCGCGCACGCAGAACAGCTGCTCCGCGCTCTGGAGACATGCGCTTAGGGATCGCTATGGGCGCCGTCCCGAAATCTCACCGTCGCGCGACACCAGTTGGCCCCGGCTGTGGAGACCCCCCCTAGAGGAGTACCGGATCCCGGTGTCCCGGGCTAGATGTGACAACCATACGCGCTGAGATCTCAGCGTTTGTGCCCCAGCGTTGGCTAGCCTGATCGCCGTGAGTCCGACGGTGGAGGAGCACTGATGCAGAAACCGATCGCAAACGTGTTCACTTGGCCTGCCGATGATCCGCAGCTGCTCGGTGGCCAGTGCGAGGACTGCGGGGCGATCACTTTCCCGGTGCAGTCGCGGTGCCCTCGCAGGGGGACCGAAAGCATGGCCGAACTTCCCCTACCCCGCCGCGGCACGCTCGTGTCCTGGACGACGCAGGAATTCCCGCCGAGCTTCGACTACAGGGGTGATCCCACGGGTGAGTCCTTCGAGCCTTATGGGGTCGGGCTGGTGCAACTTGAAGATTTGGTGCGGGTCGAGTCGCGGCTCACCGAGAGCGATCCTCAAAAGCTCGACTTCGGCATGGAGGTCGTGCTTCGAATCGTCCCGTTCTATATCGACAACGACGGCAACGAGATCATCACCTTCGCCTTCGCGCCCGTCGGCGCGCACAACAGTTAGGAGCGCTGAATGGACGATGTCACCATCATCGGTGTCGGTCTTCACCCCTTCGGCCGGCACGGCGACAAATCCGCGTACGAGATGGCCGCCGACGCTGTCGAGCTGGCGTTGACGGACGCAGGCGTGACATGGGACGACGTTCAGTGCGCCTTCGGCGGGAGTTGGGGGGTCTGGACCGACCCCCTGACCGGTCTGGTCGGCCTCACCGGCCTTCCGTTCATCCACGTGTTCAGCGCGTGTGCAACCGGCGCTGCCACTATCCAGCAGGCCGCAAACGCCATTCGCGCCGGCAACGGTGACATCGTCGTGGCCGTCGGCACGGACAAGCACGCCCGGGGCTCATTCAAAGGAGATCCGACGACCACCAACGTGCCTCCTTGGTATGGCGAGAACGGGCAGTACGTCACGACAAAGTTCTTCGGCATGAAGATCAACAAGTACATGCACGACCATGGCGTCTCCCAGGCGACGTTGGCCAAGGTGGCGGCGAAGAATTACCGCAACGGCGCCCTAAATCCGAAGGCCTTCCGTCGCAAGCCGATCACTGAGGAGGAGATCCTCAGCTCGCCGATGCTCAACTACCCGCTCACTTCGTACATGTTCTGCGCTCCCGACGAGGGGGCTGCGGCGGTGGTCCTTTGCCGCGCTGACATCGCTCACCGCTTCACGGATACGCCGGTTTACGTGAAGGCGACCGCTATCCGCACGCGCAACTATGGCTCTTACGAGGTCAACACCACGTGGTCCCCTGTTGAGGAAGACGTTGCCCCCACCGTTTACGCGTCCCGCGCCGCTTACGAAGACGCCGGGATCGGGCCCGAGGACGTCGATGTGATCCAGGTCCAGGACACCGATGCCGGCGCCGAGGTCATCCACATGGCCGAGAATGGATTCTGTGCTGACGGCGACCAGGAGAAGCTTCTGGCCGACGGCGCGACCGAGATCATGGGCCCCATGCCGATCAACACCGACGGCGGCCTCATCGCCAACGGCGAGCCGATCGGAGCCTCCGGCCTCCGCCAGGTCCACGAACTCGTCCTCCAGCTTCGCGGCCAGGCCGGCGACCGCCAAGTCCAGGGTGACCCGCGCGTGGGCTATGCCCAGGTCTACGGGGCTCCCGGCACCGCCGCCGCCACGATCCTCGCCCGCTGAAGGCAGGGATGGCCTGCAGCGCGAGCTTGCCTTGTGTTCTCCTCGAGCTGAGCTCTGGATCCCCGCTGATCGATGAAGCTGTCGTCGAAGTTCTCGTGAGCTCATCCAAAATGCCGGCTACCGGCCTCCTCCGGTAGGCCTCGAGCGGCCGCCAACTATCCGGTATCGCTTCGAGCATGGTGCATATCAGGGTGTTCTGGAACAGGCTCACTCCGAAATCGTTTCGCGTGGCGCGGCAACGTACTCGGCGATCTCGAGCATCAGGTCGCGCAACAGATCGACCCGACAGAACGTTCTCGACCGCCCCACTGGTACAGCGTTTCCAATCGTCAAACTCTGCACCATCGCTGGTCATCACACGCCAGAGCTCGCGCTAGTGATCACGATCTTCGCCAAGCCTGGGCAGCAGTGCAGGGCAGTAGCAACTGTCGTCGGGAAGCCTCTCCATCAAGGGGCGCCCCCGTCGAAGGTCTTGGAGGAGCGATGTGAAGCTCATGTTGTAGTCATCGAACTCGCCGCGGCAGATCCACCATCGGTCCAGCATTCTGGCGTTGTGGCGCGCCGTCACTTGAGACCTTCGGCATCTCCATCGCCTCCTTCGTCTGGTTCGTGGCGCAGAGAGTCGCTTGTTTACCGGTTGGTTCGACGTCGCATCGATGCCGGGCTCGACTTCGCCGTAGCACGGACTCGCTCTAGGCCGCCGAGGATAAGGTCGAGCCCGAACTCGAACTCGTTGCCGTGGTCGTAGCCGGGCTGAAGAACGTGCTCGACAGTTAGCTCAGTGAGGTGGGGGTACTCACCGGTGGAGAAGTGGTCCATGATCATCTCCGCCACCTCGACAGTCTCCTTGGCGGTGTCGAAGGGCAGACTCGCCTCTTGTAGCGCGAATCCGTAGATGTAGCTGTCGAGGACGGCGAAGGCGTGCGCGGTCATCTCGACCGAGAAGCCTGCCTCTCGAAGATTTCCGATGACGGCGTCGTGGTGTCGCAGGGTTGCAGGCCCTGGTGAGGTCCGGGACTCCATCAGACCGATCGCCCAGCGATGTCGCGACAGAACTTGGCGGGCGGCGACGGCCCGCTCGCGCATCGCCGTCTTCCAGTCAGCTCCGCCATCTGGCACACCGATCTCGCTGAAGATGAGATCGACCATGCCGTCGAGGAGCTCGTCCTTGTTGGCCACGTGGTTGTACAACGACATCGCCTCGACGCCGAGGGTCTCGCCGAGCCTTCTCATACTGAGCGACGCGATCCCGTTCTCGTTGTTCTTTACGCAGTTGTGACCGAGACGTTCGCATTTGTTGCCGGCGTTGGCGGGAAGCGCTCTGGGCGGCCAAGCTGACAATTTCAGG
This sequence comes from uncultured Acidimicrobiaceae bacterium, assembly GCA_963737015.1. Classification (GTDB taxonomy): domain Bacteria; phylum Actinomycetota; class Acidimicrobiia; order Acidimicrobiales; family UBA8190; genus CAVTQZ01. The sequence goes on from CAVTQZ010000001.1 coordinate 2,069,273, forward strand.
TGTGCCTGACGATAGTCCTCACCTTTGCGTCTGAAACGAAATATCGCTCACCTGTTCTAACGACTCGGTGCACCCTAACTGACCCATTTGTCCCCGTAGACTTGGTGAGCGATGCCGGATCCCGCTGCTTCGCCCGAGACGATCGCAACCTCCTCAACTCCGCTACCAGAAGCTGGAAGCGTCGGGGATGTTGTCGACTTCGAAACTGGGGTCGCTCGCCAAGCGAGGAGGTTGGGACTTGGCCTTTTGCTCCTTCTTGTCGTGCTTGGCATCGCCTTCCTCATTGCGTTCTTCGGTGTCGTGCGACACTGGCTGGCGCTGCACACCGGCACACTCCACGGTGGGCCGGACCTGTACTACAACTTCTGGTCCGGCTTCGGTTCCGACCTCGGCGAGGCGACCCTCATAACTGCGGTCGGCATCGGGGTATACACCGGTGTCCGTAAGGTCAATTGCCACACCAAGGCGTGTTGGAGGATTGGCCATCATCCCTTAGACGGCACTCCTTATATCTTGTGTCGGCACCACCACCCTGAAGTTCCGACCAAGGGTGCTTCGCACGAGCACATACTCGAGCAGTATCGCAAGCACAAGGGAGCCACGGAGCCGGAGAGGTCTCAGGGAGTTAAGAACCAATAACCGCCACTGCGGCGTCGCTTCAGACGAAGGGCTCCCGCGATTGCCGTGTGTCGTGTCTGGGTGTTACAGAGACGCCCGGGAGGAAGGCCGAGAACGAGCATTCTCACACGTTCGGTACGACCAACTTGGGAACCGATCGTCCACCGACTCGCGAGCGTCCCGCCGAGAAGCGAGTTTGGATTGCAGAACGTCGATGCTGTGCGCGCGGGTCAGGCAAGGTGATGATGTAGTTCCAAATCTTCGGGAGGGACATGATGGACGCGGACGGTGGGTATCTGGACTACTCCGGTCGCGACGACCGGTTGAGCGGCGGGACTCGCAGGGTAGTTATTGACACGCCGGCCGGACAGTTCTCGGTTTGGACCAAGCGGGTGGGCAACAACGCCGACATGAAGCTGTTGCTGCTCCACGGCGGGCCGGGTGCGACTCACGAGTACCTGGAAGCGTGCGACAGCTACCTTCCTGCCGCTGGGATCGAGTACTACTACTACGACCAGCTCGGTTCGGGATTCAGCGATCAGCCTGATGACCCGTCGTTGTGGGAAATCGACCGCTTCGTCGACGAAGTCGAGCAGGTCCGCCGGGCACTCGGACTGGGACGTGACAATCTCGTCTTGTACGGGCAGTCGTGGGGGGGATCCTGGCCCTTGAGTACGCCCTGGCTCACCAGGAGCATCTGCGGGGGCTGGTGATCTCGAACATGATGGCGAGCGCCCGCGCCTACACGGCGTACGCCGAGCAGGTCCTCATGCCGGCGATGGATCAAGATGCCCTGGCGGAAATCAGGACCCTGGAGGCGGCCGGAGATATAGAGAACCCGCGCTACATGGAACTCCTAGTCCCTCACTACTACGAACACCACACACTGCGTATGCCCGCCGACCACTGGCCGGACCCGGTAAACCGCACGTTCGCTCATATAAACCCGCAGATCTACGTTCCGATGCAGGGGCCCAGCGAGCTCGGGATGAGCGCGGATGCCAAGCTCGCCAACTGGGATCGCGTCGCCGACCTAGAGCGGATCGAGGTGCCGACGCTGGTCATAGGCGCCCGTTACGACACCATGGACCCTGCGCATATGGAGATGATGGCCGGGCTCCTGCCAACCGGGCGCTACCTTTACTGCCCCAACGGAAGCCACATGGCCCTCTATGACGACCAGGAGATCTATTTCGCCGGCCTCATCGACTTCCTCCGAGACCTACCGGCGCGCTCCTGAACTTCCACATACTCCCGAGCTCGCTCACAGTCGCCGGGGGTTGCACACGGGCACAGAATCACGGATGACTAGCTAACCTCACCCGTCTGAGCCGGCAAACACAACCGCTCCGATTCGGCGATCTCGCGCTGCGACCGACACGCAGATCGAAGCGACAGAACATTCATCGCCAACTCACCGGTACTGCGTTGCTGAATTTCCCACCGCTGGTCACGGCTTTCCGGTGCGAACCCCTATTTTCAATCGACGTCCATCCGCTCGACATCCGTCATCGGCATCCTCCGTGAGTACTTGCCCGTTTCTTGTCCCAAGAGCGCGGCCCCCTACAAGTCACGCGGCGTGACAACAGGCCGAGGTTGTTCGACATGGAGATAGCGGCGATATCGCCGAATCGGTGCGCATCGCGACCTAGTCGAGCGGTGTCGTTCTGTGCGTCCTTACCGAGGAGTTGGGCGAAACGCCCTCGACCCACGCGAGGGACGCAGTGCTAAGTTTCGGACCCGAAACAAGACTCATCTCGACAGGAGGGGGCCAGTTATGTCTGCCGGTCGCGTTGTACGTAAGGAAACCGAAGGCGTCTACAAAGCTACCGGCGCAAATACTGACGGTCGGTTCGAGTTCATGATCCTTGACGTCCGCTATGGATTCGGCCCTCCTTTGCATGTGCACGATGCCCAGGAGGACACCTTCTATGTGCTGGACGGCGTGCTGACCGCTCAGATCGGCGAGGAGATCATCGAGTTGAAGGAGGGAGATTTTGCCAGCGCCCCTCCCGGCGTGGCACATACCTTCACGAACGCAAGCCAGAACCAGGTAGCCCGAATGGTAAACGTTATGACTCCCGGAATCGGGTTCGATCACTACATCACAGCCGCAATGTCCGGAGCGGATCAGGCCGAGATGGAACGCCTAGCTAAGGAGTATGGCGTCAGTATCGTCGGGCCGACCCTGGCCGAGAAACTCGGCCTTGATTAGGCCCAACTAGGACCCGTTCGAGGGCCAGCGCGACCAGAACACCGCACCGAACGGTGGCAGGTGCGGAGTGCGATCCGCCTCTAATAAGTGAATAGGCCATCTAACTGCACTTTTGAGGTGAGGCTGGCAGGGATCGAACCTGCGACCAAGAGATTATGAGTCAGGTCCGGCCGATTCGTCTGTTCGCCACCGTTTGCCGATATGTACCATCACCTGCAGACTTGTTCCCAGCGCTGATCCCTGTTTGCCAAGCCTGATCCGCATTTCCGCCTCGTTGTAATCCAGGTTGTAATCCCGGCGAAGTCTCCTGCCGCACAACCGGACACCGTTCGGAGGGACATTCGCGCTCGAGGAGAGATTGCAGATATTGGGACGAGCACTCCGACAATGTGGGAAAAGAGATAGCCCCGTTTCACCACTTCCCGCCGTTAGCCGCTACTTGCCTTGACCTGCACCTGTATTGTCACTGCTAGTCAGTGTTTGCGGAGATTTGCCGGCGCTTGTTGCCCAACAAGTTGCCCAAACGCTTGAGCACTCTCAATCGAACTCGAGGCATTCGATGACCTGTTTAGATGGGTCGGCGTGATCGGGACCCTCTCATGCCAGACCTCACGGGCTGACCCAGATGACGCTGTAGCTCCGTAGGCCGTCCAGATCACGGTGCTCGGGGCAACCTTGTGATGCGGCGCCCCAAGTTCACGCCGAGCGCATACTCTTAAGCGCTAGTTCGCGCCCAGATCGACGCGACAGAATGTTCATTGCCAACGCACTGGTACTACGTTCCTGAATGTCCCACCTCTGGTCACGGCTTTCCGGTGCGAACCCCTATTTTCAATCGACATTCATCCGCTCTACATCTGTCATCGGCGTTCTCGGGAGCACTTGCCCGCTTGTTGTCCTAAAAGGGCGGGCCGATATAAGTCACAGCGGGGGTGAAAACAGGACGGAGTTGCTCGACGTGGCAATAGGCGGCGATATCGCCGAATACTTGCGGGTCCATCGACACCTTGACGGAGGAATTGCGCGTCGTTATGGAGCCCCCCTGAGCCGGCGATTTGGGCGCTCATGGGGTTGGGATTCGGTGTCGCCTCTGGCGCACGTTAGGGGCGAGTGTCAGACCCCGAAGGATTCCAATGGCCCGAGGTCCCGGTGTCTCCAGGAGCATCGGCCGCGGTCGGTTTGTGTCGCGGGCCGATTGCACCCGTGACGCAGAACAGGCCGAGGCCCGCCGCGTCCAAGACGAGGACCGGACGTTCGAGTCGCTTGAGGGTGGGCGCGGCGACCAAAGTGACGAGACCCGCGCCGCCTGCGACGGCTAGGTAGCGCCGGTCACGGAATGTTTGCGGCGGAATCCCGGACCAGCCCGAGAAATGCAGCGAGGGGCTGTTACGAGTGGACGACTCAATGCAATAAGTTTTCGACCTGTGGTCCGATTGCGATGACGGTGTACCGTTTCGGCAAGTTCGCATCACAGTCAACATGTGAGGTTGCCGATGGCCCAGAACTGGCCGACCACACTGCCCTACGACCACTGGAGCGCCACCTGCGACACGTTGCACGCCCATACCCAGGTCTTGGGCAAGCTGGCCGTAGGCCTCGCGCCACCCGAGCCGCAGCTTTTCCATGCCGCTCTGCGACTCACTGCTCGGGGATGGGAGACGGCGCTGCTGCCGGCCCCGGACAACTCCGGCGCGCTGGTGGTGGCACTGGACCTGCGGACACACGAGGTAGTGATCGAGCACAGCGATGCTCGGGTTCTCCGGATACCGCTCACACCGAACCCGCGGTGGGCCAGGTCACTCGGGAGGTACTCAGCGCCGTCGAACAGCTGGCGGGAAAGTTTCCGTTCAATCCTGAGCCGCAGGAGGTGCCCTGGACCGCCCCCCTCGACCAGGACGACGAGCACCACACCTACGATTCCGGTCAGGTCGCCACGTATTTTTCTGCCGCCACCCGTGCTGCTCTCGCCCTCGCCGAGCTACGCGCTCCGTACCAGGGTCGCTCCAGTCCGGTGAACGCGTGGTGGGGAAGCTTCGACCTGGCCATCGACTTCTTCTCCGGCCAGTCGGCTGCTCCTCCCTCGACGGACTACATCATGCGCAACTCCGTCAATGCCCAATTGATCGCCGTTGGGTGGTGGCCCGGCGACCGCCGCTATCCCCGCCCAGCGTTCTTCGGTTACGCCTTTCCCGCCCCGGAACCCTTCGCACAGGGCGAGCTCTCACCCCCGGCTGTCCGTTTCTCAACCGAGCTCGGCGAGTACCTCTTCGACTGGGACGACGTCATCGCAAGTGCCGATCCCCACCGGGCCGCAGTGGACTTCGGCCGCTCGCTCGTCGCACACGCATGCTTGGTCTGCGGATGGGACCCGGCACTCTCGGACAGCGCCCGGGGGGTGCGACCACCCATCGACTGACGGAACGAGCACATAGCTCAGAACCTGCGCCAGCTCGACATAGGGAGTATCGCTCGTTTGTACGCCCTAGCTATATGTCTGAAAACAAGGGATAGGAGGGTCGGTGGGCGGACTGATCGCAGTCGGGGTGGACGGTTCTGACTCTTCGGTCGACGCACTCCACTGGGCGGTGGCACAGGCTCGGCTTACCGGAGCGTCGCTGGAGGTCGCTACGGCGTGGGAGCTTCCTACTTCCTATGGCTGGGCGAATAGCTTTTGCCCGCTGAATTCGGCCCGGAGACAGATGCGCGAAATGGGCTGACCGAAGTGGTAGCTGGCGAGCTAGGGACCGGTGGGGGGTTGGAGGTGCGCCAGAAGGTCGTCGAGGGCCACCCGGCTCCGGTTCTCATAACCGCATCCAAGGCTGCTGATCTGCTCGTCGTCGGAAGCAGGGGACGTGGTGCGTTCACGGGCAGGTTGCTGGGCTCGGTGAGCGAACACTGCGCCTCCGCGAGCTGGCCCGTGGTGGTTGTCCGCCACGGACCGACCACGTGACGGACTTCCCTCCGTACGCCACGGTGGGCAGGTTCGGTCCATCAAAATATTCGGCACCGATCTCGCACAGCGACCGGCACGCAGATCGAAGCGACAGAATGTTCATCGCCAACGCACTGGTACTACGTTCCTGAATGTCCCACCGCTGGTCACGGCTTTCCGGTGCGAACCCCTATTTTCAATCGACGTTCATCCGCTCGACATCTGTCATCGGGATTCTCCGGGAGTACTTGCCCGCTTGTTCTCCCAAAAACTGGCGGGCCCCTACAAGTCACGCTGCGTGAAAACAGGCAGAGCCTGTTCGACATGGAGATAGGCGGCGATATCGCCGATTCTTTCCACATGATTCACAGCGGCAAATACATCCGATTCTCGTCTCTATGTGCACGTATCGACGGGAGCGCTGCTTGTAACGACACGCGTGGGCCTCGTCGCGCTGACCTGCGGCTCAGAACATTTTGCAGAGAATCAGCTGACCCAAGGGATCTACAATTCGAGCTCAAGCCGATCGGATACACGATGGGATTATCAAGCACTCACCGACCGATGACGGCGCTCCCATCGGTGCCCACGGCCACACAAAAGGACGCCGAAGACGAGACCGATTGCATGCCGATGGCCGGATGCCCGTTGCTACCTGTTCAGCGGGATCCTACCACTTTCGTGCGTTTTTGGTCGGTCAGCTGAGGCTTGGACCACGTGGTGCCGTCCCAAATCAAGGCTTCGCTATTAGACAGCACGGTCACACAGAAGCCCGCTGTGGCGCATGACACCCAGTTGATGAAAGGTGGAGTTGGGCCAGGCGTCACGGTGCCATTCGCTGCTTGGGTGCCCTTGACGAGGTTCCGTACAATGTAAGCCTATCGTCATTCCTGTACAACGCTAAGCAGAATCGCTGTGATTCCCGAGACGGCTCGAGCCTCCCGTTCCGTCGATCGTCTGTGGAGCGGAAAAGGAGGTGCAGTTCCAAGCCACAGCAGCGCCGTTGTTTGTCACCCCGATGCAGTAGGTCGGCGTGGGACACGAGACGGAATGGGCTCCCTCCTTGTATTCGACAGACCACGAGGTCCCGTTCCAGACTCGCATGTCGCCATCCTCGTCAGGGGCGACGCAGAAGCTTGCCGAGGCACACGACACACCGATGATGCCGTCATTGGGATTCGGCCAACGGATCTGCGGGGTAGCAGACCACGAGGTGCCATTCCAGACGAATGCCGTCCCGTCGGGCGCGCCTGTCAGGCAGAAGTTGGCGGAGGGACAAGAGACATGGTTGAGCTCAGACTGGCTGAGGACGTGAGGTGCGGACCACGACGTCCCGTTCCACATGATCACGCTGCCCACGACCCCGGGGCCCGTTCCGCCTACTGCAGCACAGAAGTTGGCAGAGGGGCACGAAACAGAGTCGAGACCTCCTGCGTTGCTGTCGATCGGCTGTGGGGCAGACCAGGAGAATGCCACGCTGGTAGCCGGAGCTGCCGGCGACGTTTTCGTCGTACTATGCGTCGTTTGTGAGGCTTTGCCCTGACTGCAAGCAGCCGCTCCGATGATCAAGAACGTAATCACGATCACAACGGCAGAACGGCTCAGCGCCAGGCCTTTCCTCATCTGCGGCGTGTCCGTTTTCCAACCTTCATTGTTCGCGAGCAGAGTAGCAGCGACCGCCTAGAACGGGCTCGCCGGCACGGTAGCAACACACTGGTACTGCGTCGCCGAGCATCCCCATGCTCACCACCGTTGACTCCCGCATCACGTTCGTTGGTGGCGATCGTCTCGATGCTCGCCAACGCTTGTCGGCGGTATTTGTCCTGATCTTGCCGCGCGCACCGGAGCTGATCGCTCCTCGTGGGCGGTGACGAGAAGATCGCTTGGGATGGAGTCTGCAAGGGTCGATCAGTGGCTATGGGCAGTGCGTGTCTACAAGACACGCTCGGCTGCGACCGACGCGTCTAGCGCCCGCCATGTCCTCGTGAACGGCTCAGTGGCGAAGGCCGCTTCCCAGGTGAGGACCGGCGACCGGGTCGAAGCTCACGTCGCGGGTCGAATCGAGTCCTCGAGGTCGTGCACGTCATCGACAAGCGGGTCGGTGCACGCCAGGCTGCCGAGTGCGCAATCGATCACAGCCCACCGCCTCCGGCGATCCCCTCGGCACGGGGCTCGACGAGTGTATGGGATGGGCTACAACCTCGAGCCCGCAGCACACCGACCGCTCCCAAGCGGGCACCTATCCGCGGTCTCAGTCCTGGCTCGATGGCAAAGGGCCGTTAGGCCGTCACCTTGTAATTCGTCGACAGCCACTATCCGCCCGCTCAATGTAAGAACAAGTGCCTCGATTGGACCAGCGACTTCGGCTCCCTCACCGATGGACCAATCGACGTCGGTGGCATTGGCACGAAGATCGCGAAATAGCCTCTGCCCAGGAAAGAAGCGATTACCCCAGAGGTCCGATGCCACGGCCTTCATTCGGGCCTCGGGGATCGACCGTGCTTGTTGGAGTGGACGACGAATATCGAGTTGGTGGACGACGATGTCTTCGAGCATCGCCAGTGAGGACAATCCTGGCACATGCCTTCGGCTGGTGATCATGGCCCGGAAGTCGCCAAGGATTTCTTCGACGGGAGCACGGCCCCTAAGTTTGGCATCTGCCACGATGAACCAATTGACGCGGAATGCGGATGCAACCATTCCGAGCGACAGTCTCATCACGGACATCTGCGTCTCGCTGACCATGTGTCCGACGACATCTCGGACGGTCCACTCGGCGCAAAGCGTTCTGGTATCCGATTGTGCAGGGGTCAGTGTGTCAAGGAGTTCAAGCAGTGCTCCCCGTTCGTGAAATACATCGTCCCAAACGTCAGACGACACGATGGGAACGTTCCTCGATCGCCAACGGAGCCGAATTCACAAGAACCATCGGACTCTCCTGGAACAGGCACTGCGGATCGAACGCTACCAGGGTCCGATGCGTCACTCTCCGAGTTATCTCGGGGAGCATGTGGTTTCTCGAGACCATATACAGCGGAGACCTAACCCGCATCCCCTGGCTATTCATGCGGTGATTTACAGGAAACCCTCGCTGTGGGTGTTGTTTCTCCAATTGTTAGGGCATAGTGTCACGTTCAGTTCAGGTTGTTGACCACTGGCGCTCAGCCCAGACCTTGCCTCTCGCGGGTTCTTGACAACTGGATGAGAGAAGTGGCATGTCTATTTTGGACTCTGGGTCCTCAGATTTGGCCTCCCTGCAGGTGCGATCGCACGTAGAGGCCCGCATGAGCTCAACGAGAAAGACCGCATTGGTTACGGGGATCTTCTTCATTATCACCTTTGTCACTTCGATCCCAGCACTCTTTCTCTATAACCCTGTTCTTAAGCACACCGGGTACATCGTCGGTACGGGCGCTGACAAGCGCATCTTCTTCGCCGCTTTTTTGGAAGTCCTACTCATAATCGCGAATATCGCTACAGCCGTCGTGCTGTTCCCTATCCTCAAGCGGCTGAGCGAAACTCTCGCTCTGGGGTATGTCACGGCTCGTCTCGTTGAATCCGGCTTCATCGCGGTCGGCATCCTCAGCGTCCTCTCGGTCGTGACCTTGCGGCAGGACATAGGCGGGGCTGGCGCCGCAAATGCAGCATCGCTCCATATCGCCGCTAGGTCGCTAGTCGCGGTCCATGATTGGTCGTTCCTGCTCGGACCTGGCTTCGTCGTCGGCATCGGCAACGGGCTACTGCTGGGCTACATGATGTACCGGTCGGGCCTGGTGCCAAGGCGCTTGGCCATGCTGGGACTTGTCGGAGGTCCTCTGGTGTGCGCGTCGGGGATCGCCGTGCTGTTCGGAGCCCTCGGCAAAGGCTCGGCGGGGCAGGCCATCGCGACAGTCCCGGAGTTCGCTTGGGAGTTGTTGCTTGGCCTCTACCTCATCGTCAAAGGATTCAAGCCGTCTTCTATCGTGCCGGAGGAGATTCCCAACCTACGAGTTGATGCCATCGTGTCCGCCACGTGAGCGACGCCGATCGACTCTTTCGTTTGCGGCTGGTCGGCGCCAGACGCGAAATCGCACCCCCGAAATTTTGGAAAGAAGGTAAGCCATGTCACAAGCGTCGTATCCCGTTCGGTTCTCCGTTGACTACCCGGACCGAGACCTCAATCGGGTAACCACGGCCTTCAGGCTCTTCGTCTCCATCCCCATCCTGATCGTGTTGAGTGCGGTCTCAGGTGCAGCGGGAGTGGGCGGCCAACTGTTCTTCGGTCTTCTGCTCATGCATCCTGTTCCGCAGAAGTACCCCCGATGGTGGTTCGACTGGAACCTGCAGCTGCAGCGGTTCAGCAACCGTGTGGGGGCATACCTCGCTCTCATGGACGACGGCTGGAACCCCTACACGACCGATTACCAGTCTGCGCATCTGGACTACGTTTCCGAACGCCGAAAGCACCTCGACAGGTGGATGCCCCTCTATAAGTGGTTCCTCGCCATCCCGCAGTACTTCGTCGTGGCAGGCCTATTCATCGGTGGTGGCGGCATCATCGCTTCTTCGCCGTCCTGTTCACGGGGCGTACCCAAGGGGCCTCTTCGATTTCGTGGAAGGTGTGATCAGGTGGCAAAGCCGCGTAATGGCCTACGAATCAGTTTGGTAACAGATCGAGTACCCACCTTTCAGCCTCGCCGCCTGACACATAGGGATTGGAACTTGAGATGATCGCCCGCCCCGTACCCGGATAAATCAATGGACGATGCTGTCCGGACACGTAAGCGGTTGTTGGCCATAGCCCTACCGATCACCGCCGCGCTCTATATCGCTGCCGAGGGAGTCAACCCAAAAGGCACCGATCAGCTGATTACAACGACAGCGACTGCACTCAAGTTGCTGCCCATCGCAGCAAAGCACTCGTCACAGCTCTACCTGTCGGGCTCGCTTTCTGAGCTCGCGCTTGGAGGCGTCGCGGTCTCGTATGCGGCTATCGCCATCCTCGTCAGAAAGCGCGGTGCCACTGGAGCCACGATCGCCGCGTTGCTGGGGGGACTTGGCGCCTTTTGCGGGGTGATCGTAAACGTGCTGGTCGGCATCAACCTCGCCGCTGCGGCGTCGTCACATATTTCGCGAGACGCAGCGGCGCGATTTCTGGTTACAAGCTTCAATTCGAAAGCCGCTCAAGGTTTCACCGACTTTTACGCCTTCGGCGAGTACGTAGCGCCGATTGTCATGGGAATCGCCCTCTGGCGAAGCCGGGCCGTCCCTCGTTGGTTAGCGGTTCTGTTTCTCGCCGGATTTGAACTTGCTCAACAGACGGCGTCAGCGGTATCCGCACGAGGTCCTTTGGCTCATGGCCCCGGTTGCAGTGGACCGATGGTCCTTCTGGCGTTCCGGCTTTGGCGAGTCTCTGCTCTGTCGGTCATTGACGAGCAGCCAGCCGAGTCTCGTAACGGTGTGATTCCTTCATGGTCCTAGCGGTGCAATGAGCGAGAACACCTTTGCCGCAACGACACTAGATGCCGTCGTCGGCCTCGCACCGGCTCTCAGGGTGCCGCCGACTGCGCGCCGGCGCCGCCCCACCGGCGCCCCCCCACCGCTGCCGCGCCCGTTCTCGTTCACCACCACGGCATGGCTGATCCTTGTGGTTGTGGTCCTGGCTGGGACTATCATGGTTTCGGTGCAAGCCTCGTCCTTGCGACTCGATGATCACGTCAACGCGGCGGTGCTTCGCACTCTCGAGCGGTGGCGGACACCGTGGCTGACCGACATCGCCAGAGGAATCGTGACGACACTCTCGGGCTGGGGGGCAACAGTCGTCGAGGTGTCGGCGATCGCCCTGACAATGGTGTTCCGGCGCTGGCGGCACCTGCTGGTGTTCTTGGGCAGCCTGGGCTTCTTCGCTCTTGCCGGGTCCTGGCTCAATCAACGGCTCGCCCGGCCTCGCCCTTACGGTGTGGCGATCACCGGTGCGTGGACGGGATATTCGGCGCCGGCGCTCCGAGTGGGAACCCTCACGATCGTACTGATAGGCATTGCCTACTGCCTCGTCGTGCCCGGACGCCCTCGTTCCTATGCGAAGGCGGCAGTAGCAAGCGCCGTTGCGCTGCTGTGCCTGGCCTGCCTGTACCTGGGCATCGACCACCTCGATGATTTGCTCCTAGGCGTCGCGCTCGGCGTCGCGATTCCGGTCGGCGCATTCCGATTCTTCACACCGAACGAGGCGTTCCCGGTCGCCTACCGGCGCGGCCGCACCGCGCACGTCGATGTGACCGGACAGCGAGGCGAGGCGATCCGGCAGGCCATACGCGACCAGCTCGGTCTAACCGTTACGGAGATCACGCCGGTCGGGCTGGAGTCTTCAGCCGGATCAACGCCGTTACGGCTGCGGGTCGGAGGCGGTCCGGATGAGTACCTGTTCGCCAAGCTTTACACCAAGAGTCATGTCCGCGCCGACCGCTGGTACAAGCTTTTGCGGAGGATCCTTTATGGCTCCTTGGAGGATGAGCACGCTTTCCAGACAGTGCGGCGTCTCGCCGAGTACGAGGACTACGCCCTGCGTCTGTTGCGGGACATAGAAGTCTGTGTGGCAAAGCCCTACGGCATCGTCGAGATCACACCCGAGCGCGAGTACATGGTTGTTACCGAGTTCTTCGATGGCGCTGTGGAAATCGGGGTCGCCGACGTCGACGACCAGCTCATCAACCAGGGGCTTCAGCTAATCCGCAAGCTGTGGGACGCAGGGATTGCACACCGCGACCTCAAGCCGGCCAACCTGATGGTCCGAGGCGGGCAGCTGTTACTGATCGACGTCGCTTTCGTTCAAGTGCGACCATCGCCATGGCGACAGGCAGTCGACCTGGGCAACATGATGCTGGTGCTCGCGGTCCGCACCGACCCCGGCCGCGTTTACCGTCAGGCGCTCCGCTTTTTCACAGAGGCTGATCTCGCAGAGGCCTTCGCCGCCACACGGGGGGCAGCGAGTCCTTCGCAATTGCGCGCCTTCATGAAACGCGATCATCGTGACGTACTAGGGGAGTTCCGTGCGCTTGCCCCCCAGCGGCGACCGGTGGTGCTGCAACGCTGGAGCGTCAAGAGGGTTGGGCTCGCGGCAGCGATGCTGCTGGCCGTCGTCATGGTGCCCATCTATGTCGGCAGCACCCTGTTCCGCCCCCTCCCCGGCACGCCAGCCCCCGGCTGCGGCACCAGCCACGCGATGATCCTGGCGGCGCAGGCGGTTCCTTCGGCGAGCTTCCTACCTTGCATTGCAGCGTTCCCGTCGGGCTGGACTGCGGGGCCCGGCACGGTTGCCAGCGGAAAGTCCAGCTTCTGGCTCGACTCCGATCGAGCCGCGAGGCAGGCGGTAACGATCAACCTGAACACGACCTCCGAAGTGTCACAGGTCGCGGTAACCCTGACCGCGACCTGTGATACCTCAGGCGCTCACCAGATCCCTTCCGACCAGCCTGGCACGCGCCAGTTCGAGGATCCGCCTAGCCGTATGACGCAGTACTCCGATCTTCGCTACTACACCTTCTCCGGGGGGTGCGCCACCTACTGGTTCCGCTTCGCGCCGGGTGCATCCCGGAAACTCGTGGCCGCCATTGATAGCGCGCTGGCTTTCACACCTCGGTCTGTGCTCGTCGACTACGTCCGGCGCACAGAAGGCCTTTCCTTGTGCGGACGAGGCGCCTCATGCCCGGGCTAAGCGGGCCGGCCACTACCCGGCGGGAGGAGAACGCGCTCTTCGCCAGTCCCCGGTCGAACGCTCTCATTACTGCGGGGGTAGTGACACTGACGGCCGTGGTGTTCGTCCTGGTCGCAATCCACACCACGATGTCCAGGATCCAGCAGATGGACGATGCGTGGTTGCGGCTGATGATCTCCGGGCGGGCCTCGCCGTTGACCGCGATCGCAAAGGTCTTAAACGTCCTCGGTCTTGTGTACGTCACGCTCCCGGTGCGGATCGCCCTCGCCGGATTCCTAGCCATTCGGCGCCGGTGGTGGCACTTCGCTGCCTTCACCGCGGCGGTGGTGCTGTCGGAACTCCTGATTGGGCTGCTGAAGGGGATCTATGACCGACCCAGACCGCCAGGTTCGCTTGTCGCGACGAGTGGCGGTTCATTCCCTTCGGGACACGCCATTGCTGCGTCGGTCACTGTCATTGCGGCGGTCATCGCCTTGGTGCCGGCCGGGAGGCGCCGTGCCCTTTGGGGCGTGGTCGCGGTGGTGTTCGCGATCGTCATGGGCCTCTCCCGTGCTTACCTAGCCGCCCACTGGCTCTCTGACGCCGCTGCAGGGATTCTCCTCGGAACATCTTGTGCCTTAACGACCGCACTCTTAACTGACTTGCTTCAGCGGCGCTGGAACGACAAGAGGAGGGAACGGGCCTGCCAAAACGCAAGTCTGTCCATCTCCCTCCCGCTGCAGAGGGCAGGAGCCGGACAATGACCAGCGTCAATGCGACCGAGGTGGATCGTGAGGAGAAGACGCCACCCGACGGCGAGGTGACGAACACCAACAACCCGGAGCCTGGCGCCGTTGACATGGTCACAGCCCATCGGTTGCAGCTTGTTCCGTCGTCTCGTTACAGGCATCCGGGCGACGTCATCCGACTCATCGTGAGCGGGATGGTTCTAGTGGGGACACTCGCGGCGGTCGCGGCGGACCCGGGTCAGCTAGTCGGGGCCGGCACGGCGACGGTTTCCTGGCTCGGAACTGATTCAGCCGAGAGGCTGCTGATCGGTCTGGTGCAAGTGTTATTCGTCGTCGCAGCCGTCGGAGTCGTGACGACTGTCCTGCGTTACCGTCGGTTCCGCCTGCTGGCCGGTCTACTAGCAGGCGCCCTCGCAGCCGCCGGCGCGCTGTCGGGAATCTTTCACCTGGCCGGCGACAAGCATCCGCACGCAATGGCGTTGATCACAGGACATGGCTCGTGGCTGGCCAGCGCTGCGTTTCCGGGCCCTGCTCTGCTCGCGTCGGCGGCGGCAACCACGGTCGCCGTAGCGCCGTGGCTGAGCCGTCCCTGGCGCCGGACAGCATGGCTAACGCTCAGCATCGTGGGGGCTGTCCGTCTCATAACCGGCACTGTGTTGCCAGCCGAACTGGTTCTCGCATTCGCCGTCGGGGTGACGGTGGGCGCTGGCGTACTGGTCGCATTCGGCGTGCCAGACCGACGGATGGGTCCGAACGGGATCGCGAAGGCGCTTCGGTCCGCCGGCCTGCCAACCGCCGTTGTCGAGCCTGCCGCTGTCCGGACGAAAGGTTGCCGGCCGTTCGTGGCGGTCACCGATGACGGGCGGCGGTTGTTCATCAAGGCGCTCGGGTCGGACCAACGTGACGCGGATCTGCTCTACCGGGTGTACCGGTTCGCCCGGCTGCGCAACATGGGAAACACCTGGCCTGCCACCTCGGTCATCCGAGCGGTCGAGCGCCAGGCCCTCGTTGGCATGTCGGCCGAGCGAGCCGGCATCCATGTCCCCAGCATCGATCGAGTCATCCGGGCTGACGACGGGACGGCGCTGCTCGTCATGGAACGGGTGAGCGGCTCCTCGCTCGCGGAGTTGCCGCCGGAGGTGATCAGCGACGACCTTCTTCGGCGCTTGTGGGCCGAAGCAGACAGGCTGCATCGTGCCGGAATCGCCCATCGTTCCCTGCGTGCCGCCAACGTGATGGTCGATAGCGACGTTGTGCCTTGGCTGACCGACTTCAGCTTCTCCGAGTTGGCTGGGACGCAGCGGCAAAAGGACCTCGACACCGCCGAACTACTTGCGTCGTTGGCCACCATGGTCGGCGCGGAGCGAGCCGTGTCCAGCGCCGCGGCGGTCGTCGGTACCGAAGGTCTGGCTCCTGCAATTCCATTGCTGCAACCGCTTGCGCTCTCCGCCGCAACGCGTCACGCTGTCGGTCGGAGTAACGGCCTGCTCGCTGCAACCAGAACCGCTGCTACCACGGCGAGTGGAGGAAGCGACCAGCCGTTGGCTCGGATTCAGCGAGTCCGGCCCAAGACCCTCCTCGCAATTGCCGCGGCAGCGGGCGCCTTTTACTTCATCCTGCCGCAACTGGCGCACGTCGACAGCAGCTGGCAGGCCTTCCAGTCGGCACATTGGGCCTGGCTGCCGGTCATCGTTGCCGCGTCTGCCTTGACATACCTAGCCAGTGCGGCCGCTCTGATCGGCGCAGTGCCCGGACGTATACCGTCTCTGGCCCACAACCCTGACGCAAGCCGCATCGTCGTTCGTCAACCGGATCTCTCCCGCCAACGTCGGCGGAATGGCACTGAACGTACGATTCCTACAAAAGAGGGGGGTTTCAACCGGTGCCGGCGTCGCCGCGGTTGGTGTCAATGCGCTCATGGGAGGCCTTGGCTCACTTGATGCTGATGGTGATCTTCTTCACATTGGCGGGTCATCGTCTAGCGCATACCTTCAAGCTGCCCGGAGCCAGCAAGCTGCTCCTCATCCTGGCCGTGGTCGCGGCACTCGTAGGCGTGGTGCTCGCCACGCGCCAGGGCAGGAAGTTCGCCGCAACCCGGGTGCTGCCGGGCGTGCGGTCGGCCGCCGCCAGCCTGCAAACGGTTGCCAGAAGCCCGGTCAAGCTGGCCTTCTTGGTCGGCGGCTCGGCATTGGTGACTCTTGCGTACATCGGCGGCCTAGCGGCCTCGATCCAGGCATTCGGCGGCAGTGTTGGGATCGTGGAGATCGGCGCGGTCTACTTGGGTGCCGCAGTCATTGCCGCCGCCTCACCCACTCCTGGCGGGCTCGGCGCGATCGAGGCAGCCTTGGTCGCCGGCCTGACTGGCGTCGGCTTCACGCCGGGCCCGCAGTTTCAGCAGTGCTCACCTACAGGCTGGCCACCTACTGGCTGCCAATCATCCCCGGATGGCTCTCGTTGCGGGTCTTGCAGAAGCGAGACTACGTATAGGCCGCGGCCGGGCGACTCGGCGCTCGCAAACCCGCAGCAACTCGAGCAAGCGCGCTCGTCGATGACCCAAGCGAGCACCGTCCAGAACGACGCGATGGACAGCCAGAGGGGAAGCTTGTCACCCTGTCCGTATTCGGCGTTCTGAGGGTCGTGCTCTGACCGCCTTATGCCGGGACCAGCCGGATATCGAGGCCGGCGAGTGCTGTTAGTGCGAGCTGCACTTCGGCGTCTGTGGAGTTGCCGAGCAGTTCTTGTTCGCGCAGGAAACGCCCGTGCTGCGTCGATCCGCATGTGAGAGGGGACTTCGGCGAAGCCCTCTCTTCTTAGATGATGCGCGATGCTCACCGGCCCCCAGTGCGAACGCTGCCGGCGAAGCTCGAGCACCCGCGCTTCTATGACGGCAGACATCTGGTGTGGAACCGTTCTTGGGCGATGCGAACGGTCGAGGACGCCCTTGATTCCCTCCGCCTCATAGCGCCATCCATCTGTAGAGGCTCTGCCGGCTCACGCCGAATTTCTCTGCTACCTCGGTGACGGCCAGGCCGTCTCTGATGATTGCAACGACTGCGTCGTAACGCTGGTCCACCTTGCTGATCTCCCTGAGCACCTCCTTGTGCCCCAAAGCCCAAGTCGGCGGCGCCGAGGTGTCAACGATCAGCCGTTACTGCGTCTCACATCAGCCGTTATACCGATCCACATCAGGCGTTACTGGAATGCTCCAGATCAGCCGTGTTCTACACTTTTTGAGGTGGGGCTGGCAGGGATCGAACCTGCGACCAAGGGATTATGAGTCCCCTGCTCTGACCACTGAGCTACAGCCCCTGGCTACTGCCATCAAGTGTCTGCGACACCAATCAGTTGTCGTTGAAGCTCGAGAATCCGTGAACGGCCAGACGGTAGAACAGAAATCCATCTTCCTCGAGCAGGTGCACGAGCTCAACTTCCAGCGGAACTGGCAACTCCGGCCCGGCCAGGACCCGAGGGCCATCACCTGCGACCACCTTCGGAGCGAGTGTCAAGCAGAGTTCGTCCAGCAAGCCGGCATGGACGACGTCGGCATTGAGCCCCGGGCCGCCCTCCAATAGAACCGATTTGAAGCCCTTGGTGTGAAGGTGATCCAAGACCAGGCCTATATCGATCGGGCCTTCCCCAGTTTCCACGATTTCAGCAACTTCGCCTCCTCGTTCGTCGGCGCCCTCGTCGTGTTCACTGCTCATGAACACGATGGGACGCGCCACTGCTTCGGTGAAGAACGGGGCCGACCAGTCGAGGTTCCCCGAGGTCGTCACGACGGCGATCGGAGGGACCGGATCCTGGCGGCGCTCGCGTCGTTGACGTCGAGAGTCCTCGTCAACGGAAGCAGGTCCATATCCCTCGGCGCGCACAGTGCCGGCGCCTACGAGGATCACATCTGTAAGTGCACGCAGGACTTGAAACACCCGCTTGTCTGCCGGGCCCCCGATCATCCCTGACCTTCCATTGATCGTGATTGCTCCGTCGAGAGTGGAGATCATGTTGCACCGCACTAAAGGACGCTGATTTGCGGATCGCGATCCAAGCGCATATGCGCTGACAAGATCCACCCTTTCCTCGTGTGTCGGCAGTAGACCCCGCATCAGTGCACCTGCCGGGGCACACGAGCCTCCTGGAGCGCCCAACCTTTACCCACAGAATCACTTTAGGCTTTGACGACTTCCAGCATTGGTGGTTACGACGATTGGAGGCCCGTGGAACGTCAGATCTCAATCGATGCCTTCGTCGAAGCTGCACAGTGGTATAGGGATCTGGTTGCAGGAATCGACTTGGAGTTGATGGACTCGTCTGGGCTCGGAGAATGGAACCTGCGTGAGCTCATCGCGCACACAAGCCGCGCAACCAGCGTCGTGGAGGAGTATTTCCGGCACTCCCCTGTCGATGAAACACCCCCGAAAGACGATGATCCTTTCGGCATGGCAGGCGCCTACTACGCGTCGGCTATGCGCAAGTCCGCCTTGCATGCCGAGGTTGCAGAGCGAGGACGCCTTGAAGCCTCATTGCTCGGCACCGATCCTCGTCCTGAAATCGAAGCCAGAGTTCAGCGAGCGATCGCCACGGTGCGTAGCGCCCCCGAAGGTGCGCTCTTCGTGACCCGGTTCGGGACGGTCGGATTCGCGGGATACCTGTGTACCCGGACTGTCGAGCTGGTTGTCCACGGCATCGACGTTTGCGATGCATTAGGGATCGAGGCAAACGTACCCGCCCTGGCCGCGCGCGTTGTCCTAGCGGTGCTCGCGGAGATCGTCAGTCACCAGGGCCAAACGGCGCCAGTCATTCGCGCGCTCGCTGGCCGCTCACCACTTATCCCAGCGTTCGGGGTCTTCTCATGACGTTCATCGCCCTTCGACAAAAAGCGATCATTAGGGCGAGGTGACTTCAAGAGCACCGCGATCCCAACCCGCCAGCTCCGCTTCGGCCTCGTAGGTGCTTTGGAAGAAAGCGAGGAGCGTTCCGTCCGGATCCTCGGACTTTCTGACCTGCGAGTAGGGGAGGATGAACTCGCCGAGACTGCCATCGAAGTACGCGCCTTCCGGCTTCACCGTCCACTGCGAGAAACCATCTGGGACGGGATAGGCGTACGCGTAGAACGAACCCTCTTCCGAGCCCCCCGGCCAATAGCCACAGCTGCTGACCTCGTGGCTGTAGGCCAGTTCCTGTACCCAATCGGCACAGTTGGGCACACCTCCAGGATGTTTCGGCGCTCTGCGCCCGGAAAACCGCGTAACAGCCAGGTCGGCTGCGCCCCAGAAGAAATGAACTGGACTTACCTTTCCTTGAAAGCGTGACCGGAAGATGGTCATGACGCGGCTGGCCTCAACAAGAACGAGCCAGAACGTGTGGGCGGCTTCGGCGTCGTAGGGACGCATCTCGTCGTCTTCGGCAAAAGGCACCGTCCTTTCCATCTCGACCGGCCTGCCGAGTATTGGCACCGAAACGTCCAAATCCGCCAATGCGACCATCGTCTCGCGGAAGAAGCTGGCGACCGATCTCGCTTCCAGCGATACATACGCGTAAGAACCGTCGGTTGTCCAGATGTCGAGTCGATGATCCACAAAGTTGAATTCGATTTCGAGGCCCCGCTCACCCAAGTGCATGAGCGACGTCGTCAGTCCCCGAGCAGAGACATAAAAGGCAACCTGCCACCACTGGTTGATCATCGGTTCCAGCGCCAATCTCACTTTGCCGACGATCTGGGTCCAGAGGTGGAGAGCGTCCTTGGTCCCCTGCCATTGGGCGAGTGGCAGCTCGGGCCATGCCGACGGTCCAACGTGACGGTAAGCCGTAGGGAGCACCGATGATCCTCCCTGTTTTTCCGATGCAACAAGAGGCGGCAAGATCAGCATATATAGCGGTCGGCGGGCACCTCGAGGTGCGCGCCGCGGGCTAAATGTACATGCCTCCGTTCACCCCGAGCACCTGACCCGTGACGTAAGACGCAGCTTCGGAGGACAAAAAGGAACAAGCGGCGGCGATATCGGCGGGTGTACCGGCCCGACCGGTGGGGACCATGGGTCCGACGACGTCGATCCCCGGAAAGTCGCCGGTGCTCTCAGCGTGCCGGGCCATCGGTGTATCCACGAGGCTCGGAGTGATGGTGTTCGCCGTGATGCCTTGCCCTGCGAGCTCGGACGCGAGGGCCTTCGTGAGCCCTATGACTCCCCCCTTCGAAGCGACATAGTGCGCCATCCTCGGTGCACCCGATTGAGCGCTCGACGAGGCGATCGTCACGATGCGTCCCCATTTCGCCTCGAGCATGTCGGGCAATGCAGCCTGCACACAGTTGAAGGTGCCGGTGAGGTTGACGGCCAGGACGCGTTCCCATTTCTCCTGGGTGATGTCGAGCACTGGATCGAAGGCTTCGATTCCCGCACTGGTCACCAAGATGAGGGCAGGACCGAGCTCGGCTCGTATTTTGACGAACGCGGCATCAACCGATGACCTGTCAGCCACGTCGACCTCGACGGCAATCGCACGAGTCCCTTTAGCTGACAGCTGCCCGGCGGCGTCCTCGGAAGCGGGACCATTCAGGTCGAGCACCGCCACGTTGTGTCCGTCGTCGACCAGCTGCCTCGCAACACCCAGTCCGATGCCGGATGCTCCGCCCGTAACCACTGCAACTCGGCTCATCTCTGCCCCTCTGTGGCCGTGAACTCGAGGTACAGGTTGCTGAGACCGCGCAACACCCAGGTTGGTTCGTATTTGAAGTGCCGCGCGCCGGGAGGACCGTGATGGTCCTCCGACAGGCGGATGTCTCGCATGCGGTCGAGTATCCGTTCGAGGCTGATGCGGCCCTCAGCGCGAGCCAACGGTGCCCCCGGACACGTGTGGACGCCCCTGCCGAACGCGACGTGAGCCCGCGCGTTCGTCCGGTCGCTCCGGAATTCCGCCGGGCACTCGAACCGCCGGGGGTCACGATTTGCGGCGCCGTTCAACAACATGACCGGAGTACCCGCCGCGATCTCGACACCGGCCACGGACGTGGCCTTTCGTGTAAGGCGGAAGTCCGCCTTGACCGGGCTTTCGATGCGCAGGGATTCCTCGATCACTGCGGGAATCCGCTGGTTATCGTCCCGTAGCTCGTCTTGAAGGTCTGGACGCTCGGCCAGGTACTTGAGCGCGATCGCCAAAAGTCGCGCGGTGGTCTCCTGACCGGCGGCAAAGAGGAAGGTCGCTGTCCGCACGACCGAGGTCACTTCGGGCGTCGTACCGTCCGGATAAGTGGCGAGAGCCAGATCGGTTAGTACGTCGCCTCGGGGCTCTCGCCTTCGATCCTCGATGTAGCGCGTGAACCACTCGTCGAGCCAGGAAAGCGCGTTGAGCTCCGAGGTGCCCGGTTGGCTCTTCCCCAGCTTGCCGGGCGTGGCGCTGAGACCGAATCCCTGCCTGAACCGCTCGTGATCGGATTCGGGCACACCGAGCAGATCGGCTACCACGAGCATGGCGAAAGGCTGCGCGTAAGCACTGATGAGCTCGCATCGGCCGTCTTCGATGAACTCGTCGAGAAGGCGGTCAGCCAAACCGGACATGAACGCCTCGTTCTCCTGGAGCCGCTTCGCTGTGATGAGGCGCATGAGAAGGCCACGTTCACGCGTGTGCCCCGGCGGGTCCATCGTGACTAGGTGCTCGTTCATTGGTAGGTGCTCTCGATGGCTGTCGATGATTTCGCTCACGTCGTCGCCTTCGAGAGCCACCGGAAACTGAGCGAACGGACCGACCACCGAGTTGCACGAGGAGAAAGACTTCGTGTCGTGGTAGATCTCATTCGCCTCGTCGTATCCGGTCACCGCCACGACCCCGTGGTGCGCCAGAGGCAGCACCGGCGACACAGAGCGCAGCTGGTCGAAGTAGGGATAGGGATCTTCGAGAAGGCTCTCGTCGCTGAAGAAGTCGGTCGTCTCCCAGTCGCCCATTTCGGTTCTCCTTCCGCCGAGACGGCAATCCGGGAGGGGCGCCACACCCCCCCACTTCCTGAGCGGACGCTCAGCACGATTTTTGGCGAGTGCTTAGCATCTCGCTCAGATTGTGGCAACTTGTGGCGTGGTGACTACCCCCAACCGACGAATCGGCTCGACCGGTTCCAAGACCCGCACACGCCTGATCGACGCCGCTGAGCAGCTGATTCTGGAACAAGGGTACGCAGCTGTGACCTCCCGCAGGGTGGCTGCGAAGGCGGGGCTCAAGCCGCAGCTCGTCCACTACTACTTTCGGACCATGGACGACCTCTTCCTCGAGGTATTCCGGCGCCGCGCGGATGAGAACATCGCCCGCTTCGACGACGCCATGGCTTCGGGTGCCTCACTGAACACTCTGTGGCAGCTGAGCGCAGATCCTCGTGGCGCTGCCTTCACAATCGAGTTCGTCGCCCTCGCCAACCATCGAAAGACCATCCGAGCCGAGATCGCCCAGTATGCCGAGCGTTACAGGGCGGCGATGCTCGAAGGCCTCTCCGCCGCCCTCAGCGCCCGAGGGGTGGATCCGAAGGAGCTTCCGCCCGTCGTCGCACTTCTTGTGATGACCGGGCTCTCACAGGTCATGGCGATCGAGCAGATGCTCGGGGTCAGCGCCGGTCACGATGCGACTGTCTCGTTCGTAGAGAAGACAATCGCTCGGCTCGAGCCACTGCACTGAGAAGGAACCAACTCGCCTCGAAAAACGCTTCGCTTCTCAGAGTTGCGATATCACCTGGTCGCCGTAGCGATGAAACGCATCGACGGCACTCTCCACCGAATCGCCGGGGATGCCGACTGAGCTCCACGTGACACCGGCCTTGGCCAGCGCATGGAGGGCCTCCAGCTCGGCGCCCGCGTTGAACTCGTCGTCAGCCGGACCCGGTTGGCCTGTCGAGAAGGTCACGTCGATGGTATCGGGATCGCGTCCTTCCGCCTCTGCGTAACGGCGCAGATCTCCGAGCAACGGAGCGAGATCCTCGACCGTCTCGAGCGGATTCGTGCGCGCCGTGCGTGCGAGCTGCGAGGAGGCTCGAAAAGGATTCCACCCGTCGCCGTAACGAGCCACCCGGCGGCGGGCGCGGTCGCTGTTCCCCCCTATCCAGATCGGCACGTGACGCGGCTTTGGGTTAGCTGTGACGCCGCTCGCCGTGAATCCCCTGCCCTCGAAGGCGTACTCGTCGCTGGACCACACGCCTTGCAGGACCCTGAGCGACTCGTCGAAGAGATCGTTTCGGTGGTCGAAGTCGACTCCGAGGGCTCGGTATTCACTTCGCAGGTAGCCCGTGGCGACGGAAAGTATGAAGCGTCCCGCGCTCAATGAATCGATCGTCGCCGCGGCCTTCGCGACGAGGAACGGGTTGCGATAGGGCAGGACGACGATATTCGGAATCAGGTTCAGACGTTCTGTCACGCCCGCAACGAACGAAAGCGCGGCGAACGGGTCGAGTGCGTCGTGCCCACCCGCCATGAGCCATTTGTGGGAGGGAGCGGGATGGTCGGTGAATGCCATTCCACTGAACCCCGCATCTTCGGCAGCCCGTGCGAACCGCTTCAGAGCGGTGCCGGTGAAGAGCTCGGGGTTAGACGGATGAGTGACAAGTGGATAGGTCGTCCAGAACTTCACGACTGCGTTGCTCTCCAAGCCTCTACGGACGTCGCAGAATCGTACCTTTCATCCGAGGTCGTCTCGCTGTTGCACTCGGTACTGACCCTCAGGCGTCGACCGCAGATCCTCTCGGATGGTCGTTCGCCTGCGGGAGCCGCCGGCCACGACCACCAATCCCAGAACGAACAGGACGATGCCCGCGATCAGCAGTATCAATCCAGCAGTGTTCACGTTGAATCCGTGTGAGTTCGAGACGGTCACTGCGTATTTGAGTATGCCCCCGACCACGGCGATCACCGCCCCACCGCCGATGAGTCCGGTGCCTGCTGCTCTGTCCATAACTCGGCTCCCCTCCTGACGAGGATCTTTGGCTTGCCGAGGCCCGCGCCCCGGTCGTTTTAGTTGTCCAGACACTCTGAGTGCCCTGAAATAACCTGCCCAGGTGAACGACTCACTCAAACTCGAAGGTCTTCGGAGGAAGTTCGGAACCCTCACCGCCCTCGACGATTTGTCGTTCAGTGTCCCTGCCGGAGAAGTCGTCGGGTTCCTGGGGCCAAACGGAGCCGGAAAGACGACGACGATGCGCGCCATCTTCGGTCTCACCGACCTCGATGCCGGATCCGTGCTCTGGCGTGGCCATCCCGTTGAGCAAAACGAACGGCGTCGATTCGGCTACATGCCCGAAGAGCGAGGTCTGTACCCGGGGATGCTCGTGGGTGACCAGCTCGAGTACTTGGGACGACTGCACGGGCTCAGCACGACCGCCGCCGTGGCGGCGACCGATGATTGGCTGGAGAAGCTGGATATCGCAGAGCGCAGGTTCTCCAAAGTAGAGGCGCTTTCGCATGGAAACCAGCAACGCGTTCAGCTGGCGGCAGCTCTCCTGCACGATCCTGAACTGTTGGTGCTGGATGAGCCGTTGTCGGGACTCGACCCCAGCGGCATCGACGCCATCGGCAAAGTACTGGTGGACCAAGCTCGGGCAGGATCCTGTGTTCTCTTCAGCAGCCATCAACTCGATCAGGTCGAGGAGCTCTGCGAACGGGTGGTAATCATCGACCACGGGCGGCTGCTGGTCTCCGGCACTGTTGACGACTTGGCAAGCGCGGGCGAACGGAGGCTGGTCGTTCGAATCGAGGGACACCGATCGGGTGACTGGGCCGGTCAGCTACCAGGCGTCACGGTGTCCGAGGTGAGCGCAGGCGCCGTGCGTCTCGCACTCGATGCTTCAGTCGACAGCGACGACGTCCTTCGCGCGGCGATGTCCGTCGGCCGCGTGACCCAGTTCTCGTTCGAGCGCCGTCGGCTGTCCGAGGTGTTCCGGGAGGCCCTCGCGTGAAGTACTTCTTCATCCCCCTGATCGCAGTCGTGTTCATCACACTGCGCGTTTGGATGTTCAGGGCGCGCAGAAAGCGCCGCATTCACGAAACGACGGCGCAGGACGACGTACGTGACCAAACGCCACCCCCCGAACAAAAACCCCGGCGTCCTCTGAACGGCGCAATCGCACGATCAACGGAGGGAGCTCTCGGGGAAATCGGAATGGTGGCCATGCGCGAGATAAAAGAGCGCGTCCGGGGGCGGCTCTTTCGCGTGGGAACCCTTTTCGTGCTCCTCGTCGTTGCGGCTGCGATCGTCATCCCGTCACTGCACAAGAAATCCGGACCCACTACCCAGACCGTCGGAATCGTCGGGAGCTTTTCCCCTTCGACAAGACAACTAGTGAGATCAGCGGGCTCGAGGAACCAAGATCGAGTGAGGATCGTCCAAGAGCCGTCACTCGTTGCCACAAAGGGAGATTTGCACACAGGAAAGATCGACATGGCCATCGTCGACAGCAGCGAGGTCCTGCTGAACCAGCCCGCAAGCTCAAGCAGCTCCTCGGCCGATCCGAGCCTGGTCCAAGACATCGCCCAGTACCTGGGCGTCCTGAAAGCCTACGAAACTGCCGGGCTCACCCCGGCACAGGCATCCGAAGTCGACCGGGCGAAAGCGGCTCCTGTCGAGACATTGCAGCCGGGCTCGAAAGGGACGACGAAGGAAACCTCGGTGATCGGACTAGTGCTCTTGTTCGTCATGCTCAACCAGTACAACACGTGGATCCTCATCGGCGTCATGCAAGAGAAGTCGAGCCGAGTGGTGGAGGTACTTCTGGCGACCCTACGACCCATGCAGCTCCTTGGAGGCAAGGTTCTCGGGATCGGTTTGGTCGCGCTCGGACAGGCCACCCTCATCGTAGGCTTCGCTCTCATACTTGCCGAAGGGGTCGGCTCCGACGTCTTGCACGGCACTGCTCCCCTGGTGCTCGTGTCCGAACTGCTCTGGTTGATCCTGGGATATGCGTTCTACTGCTGGGTCTACGCCGCGGCGGGATCGACGGCTGAGCGGCAAGACCAGGTTCAGACGCTCGCTCTCCCTTTGAGTATCCCCATACTCGTCGGATACATCTATGCGATCACGGTGGCAAGCTCTGGAAACTCGTCGTTGTTCTTCAAAGTTCTTGCGTACCTGCCGCCAACCGCCCCCTTCTGCATGCCGGTCCTGGTGGGTCTTCACCAGGCGGCGTGGTGGCAATTCCTCGGTTCAGTGCTTATATCGATAGCCGCAACAGCCGGGATGGCCGTCTTTGCTGCGCGCGTGTACCGACGAGCGGTGCTCAGGACGGGCGCCCGGGTCCACCTACGGGAGCTCTTGGCACAGAGAGCCCATTAAGAAGCGATCGATGATGAGAGAGCGACCGCATTCGGATGACCTCGAGAAGGAGTTGGCACGTAACGTGAGAGTTCCCACGGAGCCCGGCGACGCCCTCGGCTTCGACTTCCACATGTGGCACGCGAGCTTCGGAGGCCGGAATCGTCTCGCGTGGGCCATCGCATACCAACGTTCACCCGAGAACCAGCGCGAACGGGCGCTCACGCTCGACTCTCTCGAGGACGCCTTTGAGCAAGGCTGCCGCGGATTCCGCCGTGACCGCTATCCGGTATGGCGGGATTGGCTCGAAGACGGTTGGTGAGCCGTGAACGGGAGAACCTGCGGTTCATCGACCTGCACTCGGTCGAAGTCGACGCGAGCCTCGCCGTCACCTGGCGAGCTCTGGGGGACCTCATTACCAGCTTTGGATCCAATCCGGCATGGCGCCTCGGAGCTGCCCTACTCGGCTGCAGAGAGCGTGAATCCCTGGGTGCTGCGGATCACGTCGGTTCGACGATCCCCGGCTTCCGGGTTATCAGGTCCGAGGAGTCCTCAGTGCTCGAGCTGGAGGGAAGCCACCGGTTTTCGGAGTTCACACTCACGTTCCGACTCGATTCGTTGGAATCGAATGGATCCATCATCGCTGCCGAATCGCGAGCATCGTTTCCGGGACTGCACGGCGCCGCCTATCGAGCATTGGTCGTCGGAAGCCATGGCCATCGGGTGGCAGTAGGCCGACTCCTTATGTCGGTGAAGGACATGGCCGAAAGTCGGGACGTGGACAAGCCAACATGAAGCATCGGGCTCGGGTTAACTAGCGGCGCCTTGGAGCATTTCGGGCCCCGCATCGGAGCTTTTTCGGGCGCTCTTCGGAGCAATCTGTCCGGAGTCGCTCGAAAGACCGGGCATCACAAGCATCTGCTGTCTCTCTTTGCCTTCGCCGTGGTAATCGGCTGCGTCTACTTGCCAGTTCTCACCGGGTCTCGTTCGCTCGTGACGAATGGTCCGCTACCACGAGGTCCTTTGTTCGTCGGTGACTCCTTAGCAGGCGGGCCTATCACGCTGCCGCTCGAGTTGCTCGCATCTCATGCGTGGTTGCATCTTCAGTATCCGATCATCGATCCATATCAGGGATTCGGTATCTCTCTTCTCGCCAATCAGGGGGTGCCCGTCTATCCGCCCCAACTGATCGTCGACTTGCTGTCTCCGCACAACTACTCGATGTGGATCTTGGTAAATCTCGTCGCGATCGCCTTCGGGTCCTACCTCCTGGCGGCGTCTTTCGGTCAATGCTTCTTCGCGTCCATAGCGGTTGCGGGAGCCGCGAGCCTCGCAGGCGTCGCTCCTCCGAACCTCAACCAGGGGATGCTCAACCCGTTCGCGCTTCTACCTTTCCTGCTGCTCTCGATACGGTTCGTTCTGGATCCCGGTTCTCGATACCGCCCTCAGGGCTGGCTCGGAGCCATCACCTGCACCACTCTCCTTGCGCTGTCCGGTTTCCAGGAGGTCCTGCCGCTCATGACGGTAGTGATCGTCGTTTACACGATCGCAATGGCAGTCCATTTTGAGACGTTCCGCCGTCGGAGGAGGCTCTTCTTTGCAACGGCGCTCGCGGGTGGGATGGGGCTGATCATCGGATGTGTGGGCTTGCTTCCGTCGCTTGCTGCCATCAGTGCCGGCTCGGGTGTGAACGGCCCGGGCGCCTATCGACTGCACGCACCTCTGTTCTGGCTCTCCACCCTCACCGTCCCTTCCCTTACAGGCGGAGCGATGGGCGCTCAGCCACAGGACCTCGGTCAAACGGTCTGGACGCTTGGAAGTCCGGTGCTCCTCGCTGTCCTCGTGCTTGCAGTTGCGCTCAGCCTGCGAAAGGGCGGCGAGGCGGTCCGGTGGTATGTCTGGCCGAGCGCCTTCTTCGTCTTGTTCGGAATCCTCGGTTATGCCGACGTCCTCCATGTCCTCGGAATCTTCGATGTCCCCCTCTTCACGTCCATCGTCACCATCCGTTTCTTGCAGTTCGCCTGGTGGATCCCGTGGTGTCTCCTTCTCGGCGTCGTGATCAGTAACGCACGGCTCCTCAAATGGCCCGAGCTGAGCGGCGCCCTTGCCGTCACGACGGCCTTCGACCTCGTGCTCGTCGCCAGATTCCGCGACGCCCTGGTCGAACGTCACGTGTCCACCTATCTGAAGGACACCGACGGCGCATTGGTTTTCGCATTGGTCCTGGTTCTCGTGTTCCTGACTGCGGCCTGGACGGTTCGGCTCGTCGGCCCGACCGTTGCATCCGGCGCAATGACGGCTGTCATTCTTGGAAGCTGCATATACCTCGTCCCGACGAACTTCTTTCCGGCCTCGGCTGGAACGGCGGTGACCGCGTTCCGTATGCCTGGCACGAGCTTGCAGACCAGGACTCCGCTCGTTTTCCTCGGTACGGTGCAACAACCGACGCAGTATTTTTCGAGTCAGATCTGGGGCCCGATCATCCCGGACGCCTACCAAAAGATCACAAAAGCTCTGTTTTCAAAGGCGGAGACCCATGGATACGGTCCTCTCGCCGATGGGATGACATTCGGCTTCGCTTCGGTCGATCCCCGTCTCATCGCCGTTCTGCGGTCGCTCGGCGTGAACATCTTGCTCACGAGATCAGCCTTGTCGGTTGCCGTTTTCGGGCCGATTTCTCGATGTGGCTCACCCTCGTCGGAGGGTGCACCCAAAGTCCTATGTCTCTTGGGGCGTGCGTCGGTAACCGGAGGATCCCGCGCGCGGAGACCTTTCGCCTACGCGATCGCGGGCGCATCGCCCCTTGTCGTAGACACAGCACGACCCATAGCGGTTCCTTCGAGTCGAACAGCGATCCGAGACCTTCTCCGTCACCTTTCTCCCCGGTCGTCGGGCCTTCCGCCATACCAGTATCTGACCTCCGCCCGTCGGGACCTCATGCCGTCGACGAAAGTCGAGGGCATGGCTCGTACCGCGACCACCGAATCGATCGAGCTGTCGTTACGCAGCGAGACCTCAGGACTGGCGGTCTTGCGAGAGGCCTATTCGCCCGGGATGCACGCCAATGTGAACGGAAGAAGTGTGGCGGCGATGTCCGTGGATGGCGGCCTCTGGACTGCGATCACACTCGAGCGCGGCATGAATCACGTCGAGCTCGACTACGCGACTACTTCGGACCTGATCGAATTCGCTGTGGGGCTCGCCGGAATGCTCTCACTGGTCGTTGCCTGGTCGAGCCTTACTCTTACAGCCGTGTGGAAGCGACGCTCGCCTAAACCGCTCAACGCGAAAGGTTCGGCTCCCTGACACTTGTCTTTCTTCCCGCGAGCAAGCGCTCAGCCAGCTTGACAAGGGGTTCGCGAAGAAGAGGCAGGGCCGCTACGGAGTTCGTCACCAGCCTGTCGGTCACCATTGCGCTGGTCGATGCCACGAGCGCCTCGCATGCAAATCGATCGGTCTCGGCCGTGGCGGAGAACATCTCGATAACGGCGTCGACGAATAGCTCCTGTACGCCGCCCCGACGTCTGTTCGCTTCGGGCCCTGCGGCGTAGACGTCTACGAGAAAGAGACGGGCGAGTCCCGAATTGGCAGCGAGCAGTCCGAGGTACCGGCCCAGAAGGCGCTCGAAGCGCTCGAGCGGAGTCCCGAGGGGCCTGCTTTCGGTGCCAAGCGCTCCGATAAGTGACGCGGTCGCGTCGTCGAACGCCTGTGAGAAGCAGTCCTGTTTCGAGTCGAACTGCTGGTAGAAGGTCTCGCGTGAGACTCCGGCTCTCTTGATGATGTCGGAGACAGTCGTCGCGACGTAACCCTTCTCCGTCATGACCTCCGCCAAGGAGTCGAGCATTCGCCTTCGTTGCGCTGCGGCGACCTCCTGGCGGCTGAGGCGGTGCCTTCCCCGTGGCAGACGGGAGGTGCTCAAGCGACAGCGCGATCAGGCTCGATGCGAAGGGCGCGGATGGTGGTAGCGAGCATGGAGTAGTGCCCCACGAGCATCACGAGCTCGACGATCTGCTTCGTCGAGAGCAGCGCTTCGAGCTTTGCAAACATCTCGTCGTCGAGATCACCCCTCTCGTGAAGCTCGTCCACCGCTCGGATCACGACCTGTTCTAACGACGAGAACGACTGAGTGGGAAGACCCTGCTCGGCACCCTTGATCTCCGCCTCTGCGAGACCCGAGCGAGCGGCGAGCCGACGGTGGTGCTCGAGCTCGTACCCGCAGCCACTCAGAGAAGCGACTCGAAGGATTGCAATTTCGGTCACTCGCCTCGGCAGCCGTCCTCGCGGCATGAGCGCCGAGGCGAAGTGGATCCAGGCCCAGAAGAGCCGGCCGTGTCGTCCGAGCGTCAGAAAGAGGTTCGGCGGGCTCGTCCGGCTGACAATGCCCGCCGCCCAGGCGAAGGCGCGGACAGAAGTGGCGGGCCGCGCCAAGCCAGTAAGTCGGGAGCTCGTCATTGTGGCGGCTGGGACGTCGTGAAGTCGACCACTTCTCGTTTTGCCACGTCGATCGCGTCGGAAACCACGTCTGAGAGCCGCCGCTCGATCGCGCGCTGGGCGCCCATCCGGAACCGGAGTACTGCGCCCACCCATCGCGGCGCGTAGATCCTGCCGCGCTCTTCGCGAGATACCCCTTTCGAGCACATCGATGGCGACCGCAAGCGGGCTCACCGACGTGAAAGGGCCACCGGCACCGAGCCGTGACGCAGCTTCTGTCTTCATTCCTCTGGACGTCATGTCCGTGTCGATCTCGGCAAAGTACGCGACTCCCACACGAGCTCCGGTCGGAAGAAGTTCCACTCGTAGGCAGTCACCGATCGCCTCGACCGCCGCCTTGGAGGCGCAATATGCGCCCATCAGGGGAAGATGAAGCCCGGCAGCGGCCGAGGAGGTCAGGAGAACGTAGCCACCGGGATGCGAGATGTGCGCTCCGGCTGCTGCGACTGTGTAGTAGGCGCCGAGAGTGTTCACCGCAAGCGTGCGCTCCATCACATCGTGCCTACCGCCCACGAGTGTCATCTGTGCGCCGATCCCTGCGTTGGCGACGACGATGTCGAGCCCTCCGAGCTCACCGACGAGCTCCTCCACGGCTTTTTCGACCTGAACCCGATCCGCCACGTCACACTCGCGCCAAGGAGCGGAGCCGACCCGGGACGAAAGCTCGGAAAGAAGCTGAGGTTCGAGGCCGAGCAGAGCCACCGACGCACCCTTGCCCGCCAGGCGCTCGGCAAGGGCTGCCCCGATCCCCCGGGCGGCTCCCGTGATGAGAACTCGGCGACCTTCGAAGGTCTGGGGGGTCATGGAACGTTATGCATTGACGGGATGACGGGCGTTGGGCATCCCTGAGCGGTGGTGTACATAATCGTGACCATATTGATGAACGTTCGTGTTCGTCAATCGGGCGGCTGGGAGGGACGGTGCGCAGGAGTTCGAGGATCTGGGCGGGGGCTCTCGCCGCCGCGTCGCTCGGAGTGATGCTCCTGGTCGCAGCCGGTGAACCGGTGGCGAAGACCGGCACACAGGAGAGCTGGCTCACGCAGGCGATCTCTTGGACGGCTTCGGATGGGACTGTGCTGCACGCTGCCCTGGGCGGCTACAGCGACAGCGTCTCGGATCTGCTCTCCACGCCCAAGCCTGTGATCCTCGAGGACAGCCCGTACGCGCCGGACGTCAGCACGCTCCAATGGGCCGGTGAGAGCTACGACTACGTGGAACTGCAATGGCGCGGTACCGGACTGAGCGGTGGATCGCTCGACTCGACCGGCGCCCTGGACCAGCACGATCTGTCGGGCTTCCTCGGTTGGGCCTGCGCGCAGGGTTTCAGTGACAGGGCGATCGGCCTCTACGGATTTTCGGCAAGCGCGATCGTCGTCTACAACTCGATGCATCTAGCCCTCCCTTGCGTGAAGGCGGCTGCGCTCATGTCGGGCACTAACGACCTCTATCGCGATCTGCTCTACATCGGCGGCATACCGAGCCCGGTCGTGGGCTTCGCGGTGGAGGGAATGATCTTCGCTCCTTGGATGGAGGACCTGCCGAGCAGGATGCAACAAGAGCCGTCCAGCCTTCCAGCCTCGGCGTCGGGCTTCGGGTCCGCGCCGGTGGGGGTGGGCGCCAACATGACGGAGGACAGCTTCTGGCAGGAGCGGACTTACCAGGGAGATGCGAACCGGTTCCCGGTCTTTGCCGACGACGGGTTCTATGACGTCGAATCGCGCGGCGCATTCCAGGCCTACCTCCAGACGAAAGCGCTCGGTAGCCATCTCCTCGTGATGGGCGCCCATGACGGATCCCCGTCGAACCTCCCCGGGGGCCCCTTCCCGAGCTACAAAGCCTGGTTCGACCACTACCTCCTCGGCCAGAACGACGGGGTCACCGGCAACTCGACGGACGTGAAACCTGCCAACGCCGACACTCCCGGTGTGAACCCCACGACCCAACCGGCTGTCGATCTCTTCCTCTCGAACGGGAGCCGTGAACAGCTCCTGTCGGGAAACTGGACGAACGTCACGGGTGCCGATTGGCCCCCTTCGGGCACGGCCTGGAGCGACCTATACCTGTCCGCGGAAAAAAGCGGCACGGTCTCGTCGCTCAACGACGGAACCCTTTCAGTCAGCCCCGACAAGGCATCGAGCGTGCAGCCCTATCCGTTCGTCCCATCGGACCCGAGTGAGACCGACGTGCACACGATCGCCACGGTCGCGAGCGACGGGATCGACCAGGCTGCTCGGTACCTGCCATCGATCACCGACATGGACCTCTCGGGTCACGATGCCCTCACCTACACGAGCGCGCCCCTCTCCTCTTCTGTCGACGCAGTGGGCCCGGTCGGCCTCGACCTTCTAGTGGCGTCCACTCAACCCGAGACCGACCTCGTCGCGGTGATCGCCGATGTGAAGCCCGACGGAACGGCGTATCCCGTTGCGACTGGATGGCTTCGGACGACGTATCCCGGAATCGAGGATTCGAAGACCCTCTTCGAGCCGACCGACGAGACACGAAATGGGAAAGAGGTCGTCGACCCCTATACCGACTTCTCGTCGCAGACCATGACGACACCCGGAACGACCCGTGAGTACCACGTCGAGGTCCTTCCGATCGGGAACCAATTCGCGAAAGGAGACAGGATCCGGCTCTACGTCCTAGGGACGCCCCTCGACATGCAGCCTTCGCCGCCGGGGACGAATGTCTTGTCGATCGGCGGCGGGATCGCCTCGGCTCGCCTCATCCTTCCGGCGTTCGACCCTGCCGATCCTGGCGCTTCGGGAGCTGCCTTCCTTCAGGCACTGGGTAAGTGACTGGCGCCACTACACCCCTCCCGGTGGACTCCCTCGGACACAACCGCACCACATACTGGGCATAACTGCGCCGCCCAGCATGCTGGGTCGCCAGCGTCGACCGATTCGCAGGAGTGCGGATCGACCGCGTCGCAGGAGGGACACTCCAGGGGGCTACCGATCCGCCCCTTTCTTCCCTCTTTACTCGTTACCCATGGGCGGGGCTGAAAAGGAGGCCGGTGCCGGACGTGCTGGTTGTGCCCACAGGCCAGCTCCGCCACCCAGTCTCCGAACTCGTCCAAGTGGAACCCGGTTATCTCGCGTCTCACCTTTGAGAGCCGTCTCCTTGTCGGTCAGCCAGGACTTACCACTGTGCATTTCTCTGCGCTTCCGTGATCGCTCTCGCGGCAATGCTCACCGCGCTTTGGGAACGGACTCAAGGAGTATGCGGGCGATGCCGCTCGCTTCAGCCGCACCTCGCCGTAAGGGATCCCTCCACGCAGGCGCGCGTGTACTGCCAGCCACGAAGTAACAGAACGTTCGACGATCCACGGTGGCGCCATGAGGCTGGTCCACAGCGGGAAGAGGGAACGTCCCCCTGCCCGACGTCGTCCGAACTCTGCGAACAGGACAGTGAGACCCACAACGATGGAAAGGACCTTCCACAGCCGCGAAATTATGAGAACTGCCAACAACGGCAGGATCATCAGGCTGGAGAGGAGACGCCACGGACGTGCGAATTCGTCGTATGCCTGACGAACCCGCTGTTTGAAGAAGTGGGACGTCGTAGGAGGCTTGCGACGCACGAAGATGTCCAAGGCGACGCTCTCCTTCCCGCCAGCTCGGACGACGGTGCGGACCATTTCCAGGTTTTCGAACATGACGTCCCCCGCATATCCCCCCGCGGCCATCACCCGACTTCTTCGCACTCCGAGCGTGCCCGGCCAATCTCCACTTAGGGCTCGATTGATAAGGATCCGACCCGTATCCCATGCCGCATGCCACGGCAGCGGATCAAAGTAGTTCTGCGGCCTTACGACGTCTGAATTCGAGAGTCGCTCGAGGACTGCTCTCAGGGCATCATCGTCATAACGGACATCGTCGTCTGCGATTATGGCGAGCTCACAGGAGGCGTGTCTCAATCCAGTGAGGACTCCTCCCACCTTGCCCATGGGCGTGACCAGATCATCGTCAACGGAGACGTGGCGCACGAAGTGCCCCCACCTTGCATGATGGGCTTCGAATACAGAAACGCCAGAACCATCAACGACTATTACTTCTCGGACCTTGCCACTCAGCCAATGCAGGTAACCCGTGACGTCCTCGTCGAGGAGAGCATGATCCGATTTGAGCGGTAGTACATAGCTGAGCGGGAGCGAGGAAGATCCATTTTCACCCATTTCAAGCCGTTTCCATCTCCGCTCCACCTGGGAATTTTGGATAGTCGAAGGGCCCACTCAAGAGTGAGCTCGCCCCTGATTGCCATCTACCAAGGAGATGCTCGCTGAACCGTCCCTCCAACTCGGCGAGCCACATAGCACCTTCTACGACCTCAGGGGCCATTTCGGGCTCCTCCGCTATCAGCGAGGTCACCATGTCTTTTTGTGCGATCGCGGAGTGGTCATTGTCGGCTTCGACGTGCACGTCGTAGAACTCGCAAGCCGCCTGGTCGAGTCCAAAGCGGCGGAGCGCACTTGCGTAGCGTGACATCGGGAGAGCAGAGGTCATCTCGAAAAGCGCCAGGTGCCCTAGAACGCGCCCGCGGTGGCGCCGATGTAAGCCGAGCATTGAGATCAGGTTGACAGTTGCCAGCGTTACTCCCGGAACCACATCTAAATATGCACCGTAGGTGTCATCCAGCCCAAGCGACCGCATTGTGTTGGCGAACAGGACCGAATGCATACGTGCGACGTTCCCGTTTCCATACTCGTCGAACTGGATCTTCGCGACCGGGCCTTTTGTCCCGGCCGATAACCGCGGAAGAACCCACGTGTGCGGATCCGCCTCTTTCAGTTGGTATGGAGAGCGGTGCACACAGAACTCTCGGAACTGGCCAATCGTGCCGAGGGTCATCATGTATTCCGAGAGCGAAGGACCGTTCCGGGATGCCAATTCCCTCAGTCGGCAAGTCGCCCATTGAGAGGGGTCCGGGGAATCAGCGGACGATGTGTCCCCGAGGGCCACCTCGGCTGCGAGCGCCTTCTCGAAGGTGCTTTCGAGCCTCGATCGGAGATCCAAGACCATCGGATCCCATTCCCAACGTGCGTCTACGTCTGCAAAACCGCGATAGTGCAACTCGTAGCAGAGGTAGAGGGAGAGTTGCAGATCCTCATCGCATATTGGACGGTCGATATTGGCAAGACCTGCCAAATGGCGCGCCAAATTGAGCTCCCCGGAGAGGGACCCGATCAACCGAGCGCTCAACGGTCCACGGGGCACCGGTAAGCGCGGCTCACTGCATGACTTGCGCACTCAATGAGCTTGCTACCCACTAGGCCCCGTCTTCACACGCTGGAACCCAGGAGGAGGGGCTCGTCGCCCGGGAACGACGTCACATTTGTCCATCGTGACGTGTCATAGAGATAGGCCAATGTTCCCGAAAGCACGCTGTACCTGATCGAGGTGCGCGCTAGCCAGATCAACGGCTGCAGCGTATGTCTGGACATGCACTCGCGCGAACTGAAAGCCGCCGGCGAAGCCGATGAGCGGATCTTCATGGTCGGGGCCTGGCGGGAGTCGCCGTACTTCGACGACGCCGAACGCTCTGTGCTCGCTCTGACCGAGGCGGCGACGCGGCTCGCCGATCGTTCGGACCCCATTCCCGAGCCGGTATGGGAAGCGGCTGCCCGCCACTACGACCCGTCACAGCTCGCAGGGCTGGTGATCGCCATCGCGGCAATCAACGCCTGGAACCGCATCAACGCTGCCACCCGGCAGATCACGGGTGAGTGGGTCGGGCAGTGGATCAGGCAAAACGGGCCTGCCAAGCAGACCGACGCGCTCAGCTAATACCCTAGGGGGGTATAGTAGTCCATGACGCAAGATCCCCCTGGCTACAGCGACAACAAAGAGGCGATCCAGAAACGGCTCCGCCGAATCGAAGGACAAGTCCGGGGCCTTCAGCGGATGGTGGACGAAGACCGCTACTGCATCAACGTCCTAGAACAGGTCTCAGCAGTGACGAGGGCCTTGCAAGCGGTCTCCTTGGAACTGTTGAACGACCACCTCGCTCATTGTGTTGTCGACGCGGCCAG
The DNA here is from genome assembly GCA_963737015.1 of uncultured Acidimicrobiaceae bacterium. Classification (GTDB taxonomy): domain Bacteria; phylum Actinomycetota; class Acidimicrobiia; order Acidimicrobiales; family UBA8190; genus CAVTQZ01. The sequence goes on from CAVTQZ010000001.1 coordinate 2,106,251, forward strand.
AGCGGGAGGTGAGGAGGCCGGCCGGAAAGTGGCTGAGGCTTCCGAGGCAATCGGGCGGCTCGTGCGGTCATGACGCTCATCGCCAGCGGCGCCTGGGTCGTCGACATTGGCAGAGGTCTGCGCGAGGCCTTTTTTATGTTCTGGGACACTCTGTGGGCGCTCGTTCTCGGTTTCGGTCTCTCCGGGATGGTGCAGGCCTTCGTGAGCCCGAAATCGATGCAGCGCTCGATGGGAGATCATCGGCCTTTGACTGTGGCACGAGCATCCTTTTACGGGATGATCAGCTCTTCATGCTCATATTCCGCCGCAGCAATGTCCAAGTCGTTATTCATAAAAGGCGGCGATTTCGTCGCGGTGAATGTCTTCATGTTCGCCTCCACGAATCTTGTCGTGGAGTTGGGCATCGTCCTGATCGCGCTGATCGGATGGCAGTTCGCCGTGAGTGAGTTCTTCGGTGGTGCCCTCATGATCGTGCTCTTCACGCTGTTAGGGAACCTGTGGTTCCGGGGAAAGGCGTTGGTCGAAGCTCGAGAACGCCTCGTTCAAGCCGGAGACGGTCACGACCACTCACATACGCACGCTCATCAGAACACTGTGCTCCAAGAGCAAGCGTGGAGGACCAAGCTGCGCTCGAGAACGGGATGGGCGAATTCAGCCAGCTACACGATCGCGGACCTCACCATGTTGAGGAAGGAGCTGGTCATCGGTTACGCGGTTGCGGGCTTTCTCACTGTCTCAGTACCCGTCCACGCTTGGAACACCCTGTTTCTGCAGGGCCACGGCATTTGGAGTGCGCTCGAAAACGCCATCGTCGGCCCCTTCATTGCGATGATCAGCTTCGTCTGCTCGGTCGGGAACATTCCGCTCGCCGCGGCTCTTTGGAAGAGTGGTATTTCGTTCGGAGGTGCGATCGCCTTCATCTTCGGTGATTTGATTGCCTTGCCGCTGCTCTTCGTCTACCGGCGCTACTACGGCCTCAAACTGACGCTCAAGACGGTGGCGATTTTCTGGTTGGTGATGTCCCTGGCAGGCCTAATCACCGAAGGGCTCTTCCGAGGAGTGGGAATCGTTCCTGTCAGCCGTCGAACCCAGATCGTCGTGGACCACTTTCAATGGAACTACACGACCGTCCTCAACATCATCTTCTTGGGCGCCTTCGGAGTGCTCTACTGGACTCATCGCAACCGCGAGACCTTTAAGGGTCAGACTGGTGCTCTCCATCCAGTCCTTGAACTGGCTGAACCTCGAGTCGTAACCGCAACGGAACACTGAGGTCACACCCCAGGGTGGCTGGCTGCGCAGTGCGCTGATCTCACCGCTCAACATCCCTCGATGTTGGCGATGCCCGATGACCTATGCGGCGAACGTCTCACTGCTCGTCAATTCAACGCCGTTCTTTTCCTAGGAATGATTGGCGCCATTTACCAACACCACTATGAGCAGAAACACGAGGAGCAATATTGTCAACCCCCACGCCCATCTCAGACTTCTCTTCTGAAGACGCCGGACTGTTCGTTCGACACTGAGGGAATTCGTTGGGCCTCCGAATTCGGTTTGGAGGAGTCGACACTTCGGCGACATTTTTGCTCACAGCTGGCACTTCGGATGTGACCTTGCCCAATGTGCTTTCACCACCTCCCGGACGCCATAGCAGTTTCTATCTTGTTACGATATACCTATCCAGCAGGGCACCCAACCCGGGAAAGCAAAATTATTCGCCAAGAGTTCAATTATGGTTATGCGTCGATCTCGTCGGTCATAGCTTCCTCGTCGACGCCATGCTCCTCGAAGTCGGCACCAGCGGGAATGGCCCGCTGGTGCCCTCGGTGTACAACGTTCCGCGTCGAGTTGCTGCCGATGCGCCGCAGCTTCAGCACGCGCTCCGCGTACCGCTCTTCGTCTAAGAGGCGTTCCCGAGCCCGCAGGAGGTCGAACTGGGTAACAAGTCCGTGCAATTTGCGGTGATCGCGACGTTCCACGACCGGCAAAACGCCAATCCCAGTAGAGGCCATCCTCTCGGCGATTTGGCGCAAGGTTTCATCGGGATATGCGACGGCGAACGACGATACAGCCAGTTCTCCCGCTTTGAGGTGAGTTTGGCTCCGGCATTCGATAATGCGGCTCAAAGGCAAAACAGCGACGAGCCCGCCGTTGGAGGTAACCACGGGGTACAAGCGTTGGCGGCGAAGATACGAGCCCTCTTCCAAGAGGGGATAGATTTCCCGTAGGCGCGTAGCGGGTTCGACCGAGTAAATGTCTGCGTCCATGACCTCTCGCACGAAGACTGCCTCGAGTGGATCGACGCTGTACTCGCGCATCACGTGGAAGCCGCGCCTTGCGACTTTCTCGGTCAGAATCGAACGTTTGAGGACAAGGACGCTCGAGATGTGAGCGATGGTGGTGGCCACTAGCAACGCAAGCAGGATGTTCTGATCGTGAGTGAGCTCGAAACAAAAGACGATTGCCGTGAAAGGCGAGCGAGTGACCCCGGCGAGAGCTCCCGCCATACCTATAAGAGCCCACGTACCCGATGTTGCGCCAGGAATGAGATGCCCCGTGAGAGCACCGAGGGCCGCGCCCATCATGAGGATCGGGGCGAGTATTCCGCCACTCGTGCCGCTGCCCAGAGAACCCGCCCAGATCACCAGCTTTGTCACCAACAACAGCGCGAGCGCTCCGAGCCCGAGCTTCCCCAAGAGTTCGAGATGGATTGTGTCGTATCCCACGCCGAGCGCCCGCCGGTCCACGATGCCGCCGAGACCGATCAAGAGTCCGCCAATAGCCGGCCACCACATCCAGTGGAGATGGCCCTTTAATTTCATGAAGAGGTCTTCGGACCTATAGACGGCTTGGGTCATAATCCACGCCGCGAGTCCCGAGAGAATCCCTATCAAGGCCGCGCCCGCCATGACATCGGTACCGGGCGCGCCGTGTGGCGGAACAGGAAAAAGGGGCTGGGGCTGCACGAGGTGTCCGTTTGCCATGGCGATCCTCAACGCATCCGCCACCGCCGCGGCCAGGCCGATAAGGACCATGGAGCGCGGCTTCCATTCGAAGGCCAGAAGCTCTACCCCGAACAAGGTCGCCGCCACTGGCGTCCCAAAAACCGCGCTCATTCCAGCCGCGGCTCCGGCTACCAGAAGGGCGCGCCTCTGCGCCGCTGTAAGGCGAAAGAGCTGACCAACGATGGATCCGAGCGCCCCGCCGGTCAAGATGATCGGGCCTTCCGCCCCGAACGGGCCACCGGTGCCGATACTTATCGCGGCTGAAATGGGTTTGAGCATGGCGAGACGAGGGGGGACACGGCTCCCGTTTATCAAGACGTTCTCCATCGCTTCGGGAATTCCGTGTCCTCGGATCTGCTCCGAGCCGAAGCGTGCCATGAGTCCGACGACAAGGCCACCGGCCACTGGGATAACGATCGCGACAGCGCCAAGCGAATTGGCATTCGGTGAAACGAGATGGAAAGAGACGCGTCCGTAATAGAACAGGTTTGTGAAGAACCCGATCAGCCCGAGTAAGACGAGGGAGATGCCCGCCCCCGCGACCCCCACTCCGAGCGCCAAGGGTACGAGGCGTAGAGTGTCCAAGGTCGTCGTGAAGTCTCCAAGGGACCGTTCCGAAGTGTCTTCCGGACGCCTATCGGTCCCGAGGTAGGTGGAATCGTCTGAGACTTGGGAATCCCCCGCGCCTAACTGTTTGGCTTCCCCCGATCGAATCTCCATCTCCTCGAAGAATTCCTGAGTCAACTGATTGGCCAACTGTTGGGGGGCGCGACAGTTTCACGACAAATTGCCCGATTCATCGTATCAAGATGTTATCGTATGAGCATGCCCCTGCCGAATTCTGCGTATTCCAAGCTTCTTCGACTGCGCACATCGTTGAGGCATTTCGAACGCTGGAGCGAACAACAGGCGCATGACGCGGGGCTGACGTCCGCTCAGCACCAGCTCCTTCTGGCAATAAGGGGCCACCAAGACGACCGGGGGCCGACCATCGGTGAAGTGGCGGACTATCTCATGCTCCGCCATCACAGCACCGTGGAACTCGTCGACCGTGCAGATGCGGCAGGACTCGTCAGGCGCCGACGAGATACAGAGGACCACCGCGTGGTCCGCCTCAGTCTCACCAGAGTCGGTGCTCGAAGGCTCGAGCAGCTCTCATGGCTTCATCTCGAAGAACTAAAACGACTGGCGCCTCAACTCTCGGAGCTCTCCGAGGGTCTAGGGCCTATCAGGACTGCCCGGGGCGGAACGAGAATTGATCAGAGTTCCGCCGCCTCGTAAATCCCTTCGGGGCCAATGCCACCAGACAATCGGGGCCGGCACGCCCACTTCTCAACCCTTCTCAAACATGGCCATGGTGAAACGAGTGGAATGTGTGGAGGGCATGAACCGGATGAACCAGCAATGCGTGTCTGCATTGCCAGCACAGTCTCTCCTCTTTACCTCCCTGCATGAAGGTGAGTCGTTTGCAATGCTGGCAACGGGTGAACTTGAGCGCCCCCAATACGCCCAGACAGCCAACGATCACTCCTACCGTAGTCACCACTGCAAGCACCAGCACCATCAGGCCTGCGATTACTTCTAGGACCACCATTACCTCTCACCTCGTGATCTACTCTCCGGCTAGTACTGCCAATAAGTATATCGTCCTACGATGCGCTGGCAAGGTCGTGAGGTGATACACTCGTAAGGCGATATACTTGGCCGCGGGCAGAAACAATGGTGGGTAAATAACAGACGAGCGGATCCTGTTTCAACGTTGCGTAGCCGCCCCGGTGCCGCTCGTTGGCGGGTTCGTTAAGTTCGGCTGAAACTGACATTCGCCTCTGGGACGTGAGGCTGATCGTTAAATGGTCTCGTCGGGTGCCGCGTCGTGACACCGACGGCGAGCAGCCACAGAGGCGGTGCAGCAGCCGCACAACGCTCGGCCAGTCCCAGGAGGGCGCTGTGATGTTCGAGGGCGTACCATGCCGCGAGCGCAGGTGAGACTCTCGCCGCTGCGAAACTTGGAGTACTCGTCAACAGCGATGCAGGATGCCCTAGACGCGAAGCGAACGCGGGCCAGGAGCAGCAGGTCACGGCGACAGCGATAACAGCGAGCTCATCCGCAATCGAGTAGCCGTGACGCGGCGCACGGACGAGGGCAATCGATAGCGTCGCCACACCCCCTGCGGCGGGCAGGACCCGGCCAACACGTCCCGCGAAATACAGTCCCAGTGCGGCGAGCAGATAGCAAACACCCACTCCGGCCAAGGCTGAGGTCATCACCCACGAGTCGGTCGCTCCCCACCCTGCGAGTTGGCTGATGGTGTCGCGGATCAGGTTGTACGAAGCCGGCTGCAAAGCCGCCGAGATCGAAACGCCGCCGATGAGTAGAACCGGCGCCGCGCCGGCGGCTGCCACCGCCCACCAGGGGGTGGGTGTCAAATTCGTCACCCCCCGGGAAGGTCCTCGTGCATCGACCACGCGAGCACGGAGAGGATGTCCGCCGGGGTGTAGTTGGGGTTCGGCGGATGGGCGAGGTGCTGGCGACCGAGATCATCCAAGAACGCCTTGAGCGTCGGGTTCAACCTCCCGTGAAAGTTCGGGGCCGCGGCAGTCACGAAGCGCTCTATGCCCTTGGGGTCGATCACGACGAACCCGTCAGAGTGGTCTATGTCGTAGGTGAGGGGCTTCCCGGTCCACCAGTCGATTGAAGGCGGGTTGTCCTCAGGCACCTGCTGGTATACGAACCCGAAGAATTCGGCGAACCGAGAAAGCGTTTGAGGGGTTTCAGTCACGAGCTGCCAAGTCGCACCGGTCAGCTTTGCGTAGGCGGCTAGGCGTGCAGGGCTGTCTCTCCCTGGATCGACGCTGAGCTCCACAATCTGGACCTTCGATGCAGCGTGGTCAGCCACGAGCGAACGCTGAACCGCAAGCAGGTCCCCTGTCGTCATCGGGCAGATGTCCGTGCAGAGCGTGAGAAATGGAACGAGGAGGATCGTCTTCCCGGACCACGCAGCGAGGTCGACACTCTGGCCGTGCTGGTCGGTGAGGACGAAGGTCCGGACCGCCTTAGGGACGGCGCGGTCCGATATTGCGCCGAGGGACGGGGAGGGGGCCATGGACTGCGAAGAGCACGCCACGAGCAGGAGAGCGCATGTACCGAGGACAACGGCCAACCCCAACCTTGCCCAGCTCAACATCGGCTCCTCCAGAGACTCGGTCTTACCAGGACGTAGCCCCTCTGCCACCTCATGCACAAAGATCGTGAACTCAGTTTCGTCGGGTGGTCGAGGACGCTCTTCGTAGCGTCGAACCTCACGACGTTTGGCCAAACAATTACTTGCGTCCGCCGGCTTTAGCCACCTCGCAAGCTGGTGACTACTGGTAGGTCTTAAATGCAGTCGGCGCCCCACCAACCAGCGGGGACGAATGGCTCGCCTACCCATCCCGCGATGCCGACCCATCACGGTGTGATGTGCAATCAGCTACCTGTTGCATTCAGTTCGCATTTCTGTGACACTGCTGCGGACGCCCCGAGCGAGGAGGATGGCATGGCACATCCCGCCAGGCGGCTAAAGGCGGTCCAACGCGCGCTGAGCCCGGGCGAATGGGCTCGCGCCGGCGGAATGGCGGCCACGGTCATAGGTCTCTACGTACTCGGCTTCGTCATGCTTTTCGCCGCCATACCTCACCACTACCACCTCTCGTCCAAGGAGATCTTCGGTGTCGGGACCGGCATTCTCGCTCTCACGCTCGGTATGCGCCATGCCTTCGACGCTGACCACATATCTGCGATCGACAACACCACGCGGAAGCTAATGGCAGAAGGCAAGAGGCCGCTCAGCGTCGGATTCTTCTTCTCCCTTGGTCACTCGACGATCGTCTTCATCATGGCGATCTTCTTGAACTTCGGTATCCGAGCGCTCGATGACCAAGTGAAGAACGATGGGTCGGCTCTCCACAACGTCACGGGCATCATCGGGACTGCGGTCTCCGGAACCTTCCTGTACCTGATAGCTGCACTGAACGTTGTCATTCTGGTCTCCATCGTCAGGGTCTTCATGGACCTACGTCGGGGCAAGTACGACGATGCAGAGCTCGAAGAACAACTGAACAAACGGGGCCTTATGAACCGCTTCTTCGGGCCGCTCTCACGCCGGGTCGACGCAACTTGGAAGATGTACCCGATCGGCGTCTTGTTCGGTCTCGGCTTCGACACCGCGACCGAAGTCTCCCTCCTCGTCCTATCCGGGACCGCAGTGGCAAGCGGGTTGCCCTTTTACGCGATCCTTTCGTTGCCGATCCTCTTCGCTGCCGGCATGAGTTTGTTCGACACACTCGATGGTTGTTTTATGAATTTCGCTTACGGGTGGGCCTTTGCTCGGCCCATTAGAAAAGTCTTCTACAACATTACGATCACCGGCCTCTCGGTCGCGGTGGCATTCTTCATCGGAACGATCGAGATCCTCGGTCTTCTTCCCTCAGAATTCAATTGGACCGGGAGTCTGTGGAAGTTCTTCGAGAAGTTCAACATCAACACAGCCGGATTCGTGATCGTGGGAATATTCGTCTTTACATGGATCGTCGCCCTCTCCATCTGGCACTTCGGTCGCATCGAGCAACGCTGGGACAGCGCCGCGACAAGGGCCCGGATGGCGAGAGATCGGGCCGCCCACGAACCCGTGCTCGACCACCTGTGACCAAAGGTGGAGCGTCCGGACCGAGTTCCCTCCCTGATCGCATCACAGAGAACGCCAGACGTAAGACAGGCCTCGCCACTGAGCATGTCTATTCGGGGGTCGGGTACGTCGAAGCCGGCCCGTCCAGCGGCGACCCATCGTGCTCCTACACTGTTGGCTCGCCCCGCAGCGGCGGGAGCCTCGAACACTGTAAGCGTTGAGTGCGTTGGATTGAGATGAATGCGACGGACAAATCGACGGGCCCAGACCTTGGTCCTCTCACGTCTCTGATTGGCACATGGGAAGGGTCCAAAGGCCTCGACTATTCCTTTGTTTACGCAACGGGAGAACAGGAGGAGGTTCCCTTTCGCGAACGGGCCACCTTCTCTCCCGCCGGTCCTGCCCATAACGGCGCCCAGTCATGCTGCCGGCTTGATTACCGACTTGCGGCATGGCGAATGGATGAGAGCATCCCCTTCCACGTCGAGGTTGGTTATTGGTTTTGGGACCCTGAGCACGAGCTCGTTATGCGGGGATTCGCCACGCCGCGAGGAATAGTTGTTTTGGCCGGCGGAACTACGAAGTCAGCCGATAAGACGATTTCGATCGTGGCAGATGAGGCATCGGAAAGCTATGGGATCTTGTCCAATCCCTACTTGCTGACCACGGCACGTACGACGAGGTTCGAGGTGACGCTCGATCTATCTCAGGCGGGTCAGTATTCGTACGATCAGAAGACGTTCATGTATCTATCTCGCATCGATGGCACTCTTTGCCATCGCGATCGCAACACTCTCGAACTTGTCTCTGAGACCCCAAGCTATCCGGGACTCGAGTTCTAGCGACTCGAACATCAGCTTGGACAGTCTCTCGCATTCCGAGGCCTCGCCTGTCATGCGCCAATCCGGCGATACAGACATTGTCCACCGCCCGAAGCATGGAGTCGGCCGTCGGGGGACCACACCCGGGCACTCCATCCGAAGAGGCCGCGAATCGATAGCGGCGCGGACCCATCACACAGCAACCACTCTTCGTTTTGAGCAGGTTGGTGGAATGCAACATTCAAATCAAGGCTCGGCGCCGTGAAAGGGGGCTGCCTCCAGGCATGCGGCCGGTGAGCAGACGGCCAACTGGGGAGGTCCACCAAAATCACCGACCGTGCAGCGTCAACCCACGGATCTGGGTATGTTGCCGTTGGCTTGAACCGTAGCCATTGTTGCCACGACGCGGGACGAGGTCCTTCTGGCGGCCAAACGGGTTCAAAGCCGATGGGCTTGGCATCAAGGTTGTCCCAGAAGCGATAAGGCCGAGGAGTGTCCTCGGGCACGAGCTCGGTCATGCTCGGAAGCGACTCCGGGCCGGGAACGTCCGGAGGGCGCGTTTCGTCGTGCTCGAGTCCTTCGCCTTGCCCCGTGCTCCAGACCATGGCGTCAAGGATGGACCGGCCTCTCTGGCTCACCTCAACCCGAAGGGAGGTTGCCCCTCGTCCCGAGCGCCGGGTGTCGACGATGATGTCAATTGACTCGAAATGGCCGACGCCCAGGTAGTGACACGAGAGCGCTGCCGGGAAAGGATGGGGACTGACCTTTCCAGCGGCCCGGAGCGCGCACGCTGCCACGTAGCCGCCCATGGGACCCCATATCTCCCAATCCTGGCTGAGAAACGCTCTGAAGCGGCCCTCGCCTACAGCCTCAAGCTCTGTGTCTTCGGCGAGATCTCCCACGGCACTCCTCTTGCTCGAACGAATGGCTTCACGTCCAGTCCCCAGTGTTGCGGCACGTTAAGTCGTTTCTGGACGCTTCTGGTTGTTCCTCGCGCACTCGGGCTCGGACGTTTCGGGATTCGAAATCGCGAACGTTTCGAGGGGTATCCGCTTGGCGTGCCAGTTCTTGACCCGAAATTTTCGCGAGTTCGGTCAAGGTGTAAAAACCTGAGACGTCATGCAGCCGACGCCGCCGCGACATGCGGCAGGGCGAGGATCGGCTCCAAAGGCGGCCCTTGCTCTTTCCCGAGGGCCCGGAGCGCAAAAAGGGCGAGAGCTTGTTCGTGTGCCACGTACGCTTCGGCTATCTCGCGCTCGACGTCGTCGTAGGCGAGTTCGACGAGCTGTCTGTACTTCGCGAGAAACTGGGAGATGATCGGCTCAAAGGAGCCAAGGAAGTCGTCCCACGCCATTTCCGATGCCGGCTCGGCCAACTGTCTGGCAGAGGCAATCGAGGAGGCCGTGTCACCGCGGTCGAGATGCCTGCGCTCGAATACAGGCTCTGCCAGTTCTTTGGTAGCTCGCTCGAGCAATGTCAGCACCTCCAACTGATGTCGGCGCTCTTCATCCTGCTGTCGTTCGGCGAGCAGCCCGAAAAGGGCTTCGCCGAGCACTTCACCTTGGTAAGACTCGACCCAAAGCTGTTCTGCATCCATCGCCCGACCTTACTAATCAAAAGCTATTCCGGTTCTCGACCGATAGCGCCACCGTGCCCCACGACCACTTGCGTTGTCGGGTATTAGCTCCCACTCCGGCTGGTCGCCTCAGCAGCTGCTTTGATGCGCTGCAGTGTCCGACCCATACCCCGGCGAAGCATCGTCTTCCGCGGTGTAAGTGCATCGCTGATCCGTATTAGCGCTGTCGACCAGAGGTATTCGTACGACTCCGTGACGAGGGTGCCTACGTCGGAAGACTCGAATCGATAGCGCCATCGAGTGGATTCCCGCCCCATTAGGACCGTCGTGAAGGCAAACTCATGCCCCCTCTCGGCTGCCACGACTCTGCCACCGACAGACCAGCGATACGGTCCGATTCGATTATGGCCGAGGAACTCTGCTCCCACGGCCGGTCCTGTGGTGCTTCCGACCCATTCGCAACGGCGGCACTCGGGACTCCATTCACCCATGCGGCACATGTCTGAGACGAGGTCGTAGACGACCTCGGGTGCAGCCGAAACCTCGATTCGCTCCTCTCCCGTGGTCGGGATCGCCATCGTCCACCTCCTTGGCAAACCCAAGACGAGACTACGCCATCGTCTAGGGAGCGAAGCTACGAGGTCGATGAGTCCGGCGCAGTGACGGAAGAAACGAGTGTCACCGTGCAGACTTAGGTTCGCGATCGAAGGTTCCGACCTTGTCCTCGCCGTTTGACACAAGTGACTCCATGCTCGGCGGAGACTTCAGGCATGCCCATCGCTCCAGCGAGTCTCCCCTCCTGATGCCGGAACGTTGCACTGAACTGGGACCTATGGGGCGCTGTCTCCACGTCCACGCTGCAGTCAGCCTGGGTCGTCCCCCGTGTTTTTTCGAGTGGTATGAGCAGCTCGTAGGTCGGATTGATCATCGCAAGTCTCTGGTCATGTTTGCCCACCATTCCATTTACGGCATTGTGGGTTCCTGGTCGTATCTAAGCAATCGATCGCCTTCCGAGAAAGACGACGAGCAGGAAACGGCGAAGCAGGGCTACAAGCACTCTCGGATCGCTGGGTTGGTGAGTCGCGTTTCGTCTCGGACACGGGCTGGGTAAGAACCCGGCTCCGCTGGCGCGGCTCGGCAGACAGGGCCGCACTGCGATTCAATGGTGGCTGTGGCCGCACGTTCGCGTCTGGAAACGGCACTTCGCGCGACGGGCGGGACAGTGACGACGTTTCTGGAGGAGCTTGTCGGCGAGCGAGTCGAGGCACATGAACTGCATCACGCGTTGATCCAGGCCGGTCCACTCAACGCCCTGCAAGTCCCAGCTGAACACACGCTCCTGCAGCGATCGGCCGAGCTCCGAGGGGCCGTATCGGAACGGCCCTACCTGTATGCCACAAGCCTTCTCGTCCCAAGTCGTCTTCCGGCCAGTGTCTGCCGGCGGCTCGAGACCACCCGAGATCCAATCGGGCGAATCCTGGTTGAGGAACAAATCGTCTTCACCCGGAAACCAATGCGCCCATCCCGACGACGACATGAGCTCCCGCCAACGGACGCCGCGAATGTGCCCGATGGCTATCTCCTCGCTCGAAGGTACCGGCTCGATGTCAACGTCGTGCCAGTCATGGTCATCAGTGAGTGGTTCCTTCCGGTGCTCGAGACGCTCCTGCCACTGTGATTCAAGGCTCAGGCTTCAACCGGTCGCTCGGGACAGACCATCGCGGCTCGGCCGGTCGTTCTGCCGACCATCAGCTGCTGTAGCTCCCGTGCAGGAACTCGTCGACCAGGGACGGGTGCGTCGGTGCCAACCGAGCTCGGTCCGAGCTCTGGCTGCGTCGGCGGCCTGGGCAAGCAGCAGGACCTCGGCGAAGTAGTCGCCCAAGCGCGCACGAGCTGCAAGTCCGTGAAAGCGGTGCGGAAGCGCAATCGCTGACACCGTCCGAATGACCCCGCTAGTGCCGAGGATCCCCGTCAGGACGACCTTAAGGCCAGCGGCCCGCGTTACTGCTGGTCGCGACACGTGCAAATGCACGGTATAGGACGACCTGCGTACTCAATATCGGCAAAGGAGCCGATCTGGCAAACGCCACCTTCCCAGCTCAGATGCTCCGGGGGAGAGACTCGAACTCTCAACCAACGGATTAACAGTCCGCTGCTCTGCCGATTGAGCTACCCCGGAAAGGATCGTGACCGCTCGAAAATAGCCGCTTTCACCCTGTACTCCACGATCTTCGGAAGGCCGAGTTGCGGGCTACTTCCCCCGCTCAGACCTCGTCCAGGAAGTCTCGTAGCGGTTGGGCTGCATTCGGGTGGCGAAGCTTCGCGAGCGTTTTCGCCTCGATCTGCCGTATCCGCTCCCGCGTCACGCCGAACGCCTTCCCCACTTCTTCCAGCGTCCTAACCCTGCCGTCCTCTAGGCCGAAGCGAAGCTCCATCACTTCCCGCTCCCGCTTGGGCAGCGTTCCCAGCGCGTCACGTACGGCTTCGTGCAACATCGAGCGGGTGGCCGCATCGTCGGGGACCTCCGCTCCCTGGTCCTCGATCAGGTCCGAAAGGCTGAAATCCTCCTCATCGCCCATCGGCTGCTCGAGGGAAACGGTCTCCTGGTTTATGCGCTGAATCTCACGGACGCGCTCGATCGGGAAGTCGGCACGGCCGGCTATCTCTTCGGCGGTCGGCTCGCGACCCAATTCCTGGAGGAGTTGCCGTTGCACGCGCGAGACCTTGTTGATCGTCTCGACCATGTGCACGGGTATCCGTATCGTGCGGCCCTGGTCAGCCAGAGCTCTTGTGATTGCCTGCCTGATCCACCAGGTGGCGTAGGTGGAGAACTTGAAACCCTTGGTGTAGTCGAATTTCTCGACTGCTCGCATGAGGCCGAGGTTGCCTTCTTGGATGAGGTCCAAGAAGGCCAGCCCACGGTTTCGGTAGCGCTTCGCGATCGAGACGACCAGGCGCAAGTTGGCCTCGATCAACGCCTCCTTCGCCTGTCGTCCCCTCCGGACCTGCCGTCGCAGCCGTGTTCGCTCCTCCGGCTGCACGTTTGCATCAGAGTCACCATCCGTTGCGTCGATTTCTGCGAAGTCGACCGAGATTGCACTAGCTCCATGAGACCTTGCGAGTTCCTCTGCCGCTGCATTTCCCTCTTCTATTCGCCTCGCGAGCTCCTCGGCGGCGGCGCTGCCCGCCTCCATCCGCATGGCGAGCTCGACCTCGAGGTCGGCCGTGAGGAGAGGAACCTTTCCGATCTCCTTGAGGTAAGCGTGCACGGGATCTGCAGCGGTCCCCCCGTGGTCCGACGAGTAAGACGCGACACGCCCGCGCGCGGGCATCTTCCGCTGACGTTCCATCACGTCGTCCACCGGCTCGCGCTCCTGGGACAGACGGGATCTGCGGGCAGTTGAAGGCTTCGCATCACCGTTCACTGCGGTTCCTGCTGAATCGGGCGGCGACTCGACCACTGCCGGACCAGTGGAAGTAACGGTGCTTACAACCGCCTCCGCACTGGCCACGGCCTCGGCCAACTGGACGGGGGCGACATATCCCTGTACCTCTTCGACGTACTCGATTCCCTCTGCACGAACACGGTGGACGACGCCCTCGATGACATCGTGACTGAGCTCCACGGATTGAAGGACCAGGATGAGATCGTCCTGGGTCAGGTATCCACGCTTGCGCCCGACCGCGAGCAGTTGCTCGAAGCCTCCTTCGTTTCCTCCATCCAAGTCCGCCTGTACTGGTCCCGCCGGCGGCTTGACGTCGCTCATGCGATCTCCTCGCCCCGTTCCACGAGCCAGGCTAGCAACCTGTCGCTGGCAGAACTGACGAGCTCAGGTTCGTCGAGCTCCTCGAGATCCTTTTTCACGCGCGAGAACGTCGCTGACAACTCGGCGAAATTCTCCGGATGCAGTCGAGCTTGAACGTCGACCTGAGAGAGGGCCCTGCGTGAGGCAGCGCGGACCAATTGTGCAACAACGTCGTCAGCTTCGCTCATCGGTTCCTCGACAGCGAGGCGTCGCATGAGACCGGAGACGTCGTCTCCTCGCTCCTCGGCTTCGTCCACCGCGTCGTGAAGGCTCGATGAATCCCTGAGGATCTCGAAGGCTGCGCGCTGGATCTCGTCGAAGAAGAGCACGGGCGCGAGCCGGTCGATCAATGCGTCACGTTCGTGCACGAGGAGTCGAAGGGCCTCCAACCCCGCCCTCTGGGACTCGACACGTCGCGTGCTCCGTCTGGCTGGCTGTGCGACTTGCGGAACGCGGGTTCGCTCCCGCGCCCCTCCGCCGTGCCGAGCTCCATCGCCGTTTGCGTTCTGAGAGGTCGGCAGAGCACGCAAGGCAGAGGGGTCGAGCCGGGTTCTGTCCGAGACGAACATGAGGTACTGGTCCCTTACCAGCTCGTTCGGGTGCTCGAAGACCACGGCCATGGCCCGCTCGGCGGCCCTCGCACGCCCTTCCGGGGTGCGCAGGTCGGAGGACTCGAGCACACGTTCCACCCTGAACTGAAGGAAAGGCTTCGCCCCTGAGACGGCCTTGCGCAGTGCCTCGGGGTCCGAGGCTGCGAGATCCGCAGGGTCGGAACCGGAGGGGAGGGAGGCGACGGCCACGTCCACCTCGTGATGACGTTCCCACTCGTACACGCGGCTCGCCCCCGCCTGACCAGCGGCATCGGCGTCGTAAGCGAGCACTACCCGGCGCGCGAAGTTGGCGAGGAGCCGGAAATGCTCCTCGCCGAGCGAGGTACCACAGGTCGCGACGGCGCGCGGAAGCCCGGCCAGGAAGAAGGCGATCACGTCCGTGTATCCCTCGCACACGATCACCTCGCCGCTGGCTATGACGTCTTTCTTGGCCCAGTTGAGGCCGTAGAGGGTCCTTCGCTTGGAGTAGATCGGGCTCTCCTGGCTGTTCTTGTACTTGGGCCCTTGCGTCTCGGCTCCGGCGCCCGGTCGTCCCGGCAAGATTCGGCCTCCCAGCGCGATCGCATTACCCGAAGTATCGAATATCGGAAAAATGATGCGAGCTCTGAAGGCGTCCTGCTTGCGGCCCCGACGGTTCACGAAGCCGAGACCGGAATCAACGAGGATCTTTTCCGACACGCCGAGGTGTCTCGCCAGCCCGTCCCATTCATCGGGCGCCCATCCGAGCTTGAACTGCCTCACTACATCACCGCCGTAACCGCGCGACCGCAGGTAGTCGCGCGCTGGCCCGGCATCTGACTCCGAAAGAAGTCGCTCGTGGTAAAAGTCCACCGACTTCGCCATCGCCTCGAGGAGCGGCGACCTCTTCGTCCGCACGGCAGAGGCGGAGGCGTCCTCTGTGATCGTGATGCCTGCCCGGTCGGCCAGGAGGCGGACGGCTTCGACGAAGTCGAGATGCTCGGTCTCCCGCACGAAGGTGATGGCGTCACCGGCACGCTGGCAGCCGAAGCAGTAGTACATACCGAGCTCGGCGTTGACGCTGAACGAAGGCGTCTTCTCCTGGTGGAACGGGCACAGCCCCACCCATCGCGTCCCCTGGCGCTTCAGTCCGGATTGGGCGCCGATCAAAGCGACGATGTCGGTGGCCGCCCGGACCCGGGCAACGTCCTCCTTGCTTATCGCCACGATGTGGACGGTACCGCTTTACCCCAGACCCAAAGACGCGTTCGGAGAAGAACTTGAGATCGCGCTCAGCGCGCGGACTTACGCCTCGTGGAACCCGCACGCTTGGGCGCCGCAGGTCGCCTGCCTCGCGCGGCGCCTGCGGTTGCCCGCTTGGCGGAGGATCTCGACCGGCTCTTGGCCGCAGCGCTCTTTCGTGGCGGCGGCCTCTTCTTCGATGTCCCAGAGGCGGTCTTCTTGCGCGACCGTGCCTTGCTCGTGCCGCCCCCGAGTTCGAGGAGCGCCTGGGCCGCCGAGAGCCGCGCGATCGGGACCCGGTAAGGAGAGCAGCTCACATAGTCGAGCCCCACCCGAGCGAACAGCTTGATCGACTCGGGGTCCCCCCCGTGCTCTCCGCAGACGCCGAGCTTGAGGGAAGGGTTGCTGGCCCGCCCGCGCTCGACACCGATCCTCACGAGCTCACCGACACCCTCGGCGTCGATCGTGTCGAACGGGTTGTGCTCGATGAGCCCCTTTTCGAGGTACGTCGACATCATGCGACCTTCGACGTCGTCCCGGGAGAACCCGAACGTCATCTGCGTGAGGTCGTTGGTACCGAAGGAGAAGAAGTCAGCCACCTTGGCGATCTCCCCCGCTTCGAGCGACGCACGAGGGGTCTCGATCATGGTGCCTATGAGGACCTCCGGCTTCTTGGCTCGCGTCCTGCGGCGCGCGGGGCCCTGGCCGGATGCGGAGTCCGAGGCTGCGAGGACCTCCGAGATCGCGTCCTCCGTCCATCCCCGCGCCAGCGCCATCTCCGGCCGGCTCACGGTGAGCGGGATCATGATCTCCACGATCGGACGGCCGCCGTCAACGAGGCGTTGCGCCGCCGCCTCCATGAGGGCGCGGACCTGCATCTCGTAGAGACCCGGCTTCAGGACACCGAGGCGCACGCCCCGTGTGCCGAGCATCGGGTTGAACTCCTTCCACTGCTTTGCCGCCTCGTATAGAGCTTTTTCCTCGGCCGAAAGACCGGAGGTCGCCTCCTTCAGCGCAAGCTCCGATGTGTCCGGCAGGAATTCGTGGAGGGGCGGGTCGAGCAAGCGGACCGTTACCGGCAAGCCGTCCATCTCGCGCAGGATCTCGACGAAGTCCGCACGCTGCGCTACGCGCAGTTCCTCGAGCGCTGCGGTCTCCTCGGCTTGGTCGTCGGCGAGGATCATCCTGCGGACGATGGGCAACCTGTCCTCGGCGATGAACATGTGCTCGGTGCGGCAGAGGCCGATGCCCTCCGCTCCCATCCGCCTGGCGTTCGCAGCGTCCGGCCCGTTGTCCGCGTTGGCGCGAACTCCGAGCCGACCTTTTCGAATTGTGTCCGCCCACCTCAGGACGGTGGCGAACTCGGGAGGTGGCTTTGCCTCCGTGAGAGCCATCTGTCCGAGAACGACATCGCCGGCCGTGCCGTCTATCGAGATCCAATCTCCTTCGGAGATCGTCGTGGTCCCCACGGTGCACCCGTGCGCGCTGATACGAAGCTTCTCGGCGCCCACGACGGCCGGCTTCCCCCAGCCGCGCGCCACGACAGCAGCATGCGATACGAGACCTCCACGCGCGGTGAGGATTCCTTCGGAAGCGAGCATCCCGTGGACGTCCTCCGGCGAGGTCTCGTTGCGCACGAGGATGACCCGTTCGCCCCGCTCGGCAGCCGCAGCGGCGTCGTCGGCGTCGAAGTAGGCGCGACCGACCGCTGCTCCGGGCGAGGCCCCGAGACCGCTGGCCACGATCTGGTAGTCACCCGAGGCGAATTGGGGGTGGAGGACCTGCTCGAGATGCTCTTCTGTGATCCTCGAGAGCGCCTCGGCCTGAGTGAGCCTGATGGCGCGGTCCTTCGTCATCTCGACGGCCATCCGCAGAGCGGCCCGCCCGGTGCGCTTGCCGACGCGGGTCTGGAGCATCCAGAGCTTGCCCTGCTGGATCGTGAACTCGGTGTCGCACATGTCGCGGTAGTGGCGCTCGAGGCGGGCGAAGATCGCGAGCAGCTCCGCATGGATCTTCGGGAACCGCTTCTTCAACGCCGAGAGCGGTTCGGTGTTTCGGATGCCCGCCACGACGTCTTCGCCCTGGGCGTTCACGAGGAAGTCGCCGTACTCCCCTTTCTCTCCCGTCGCCGGGTCGCGCGTGAAGCCGACGCCGGTTCCCGAATTGTCGTCTCGGTTGCCGAACACCATCGCCTGCACGTTGACCGCCGTGCCGAGATCGTGGGAGATGCCCTCGTGCTCGCGATACGCGATCGCTCTTGGCCCGTTCCACGAGCGGAACACCGCTTCGATGGCGCCCCTCAACTGGGCGTCGGGGTCCTGGGGAAACTCCCGTCCGGTGCGATCGCGGACGAGCCCGAGATACGACTTCACCAGCGCTCGCAATTCGGAAGTCGGAACCTCGGCATCCGACTTGGCACCCGATCGTTGCTTCGCCTCGTCGAGGAGTTGATCGAACGGCTCCGCCGGGAGGCCGAGGACTATCCGTCCGTACATCGACACGAACCGCCTGTACGAGTCGTACGCGAAGCGCTCGTCGTCGGTCTGCTTGGCCAGACCTTCCACGGACTCGTCGTTCAGTCCCAGGTTCAGGACCGTGTCCATCATGCCGGGCATCGAGAACTTCGCTCCCGAGCGGACGCTAACGAGCAGAGGGTCGACCGGGTCGCCGAGGCTCTTCCCCATCTTCTTCTCGAGGCGGGTCAGGGCTCGCGAGACCTCTCCGGTGAGCCTCGAAGGCCACCCACCGGACATGTATGCGCGGCACGCGTCGGTCGAGATGGTGAATCCGTGAGGCACGGGAAGCCGAAGCACCGAGGTCATCTCGGCGAGGTTCGCTCCTTTACCGCCGAGGAGGTCCTTCATTTCCATCGGTGGGCGGCGGTGTCGATGCTCGAATTCGTAGACGAAGGGCATGAGGGTTCTCCGGGGGATGCTCGGCGGACGGAAAAGAGCCTATGGCGCGGACCGAAGGCCGACTGCGCAGAACGTTCCCGCCAAAAGGGCGAGGCGGATTCGGGCTCAACGACCGAGTCGAGCCGAGATCTCCGCCTCGAGCACGTCGATCGGCACACGGACCTGCGACATCGTGTCGCGCTCGCGGATCGTGACCGCGTTGTCCTCCAGCGTGTCGAAGTCGACGGTGACGCACCAGGGTGTGCCGACCTCGTCCTGGCGGCGGTAGCGACGGCCGATCGACTGGGTCACGTCGTAGTCACACATGCACAGCGGCTGGAGAAGCCGGAGCACCTCACGCGCGACCGGTTCGAGCTTCTCGCTCTTGGACAGGGGCAGCACCGCCACCTGGTACGGCGCCAGGCGGGGGTCGAGGCGGAGCACTGCCCTGCGTTCGCCTCCCACCTCGTCCTCGTCGTATGCCGCAATGAGGAAGGCCATCATCGTGCGGGTCGCCCCGGCCGCGGGCTCGATTACGTACGGCGTGTAGCGCTCACCGCTCTGCTGCTCGAAGTACTCGATCTTCTCGCCGGAGTGCTCGCTGTGTTTCTTCAGGTCATAGTCGGTTCGGTTGGCGATGCCCTCGAGCTCGTCCCAGCCCCAAGGGAAGAGGAACTCGACGTCCGCCGTGGCGACCGAATAGTGCGACAGCTCGTCGGTCTCGTGGTGCCGTAGGCGCAGCCGCCGCTCGGGCATCCCTAGGTCGAGGTACCAGCCCATGCGCTCGGAGAGCCAGTACTCGAACCACCTGTCCGCATCCTGTGGGGGTACGAAGTACTCCATCTCCATCTGCTCGAACTCCCGTGTACGGAAGACGAAGTTCTGCGGAGTGATCTCGTTGCGGAAGGACTTGCCGATCTGCGCTATCCCGAACGGGGGCTTCTTCCGCGTCGTGTGCAGGACGTTCAGGAAGTTGACGAACATCCCCTGGGCGGTCTCCGGACGCATGTACGCCACCGCCGAGTCCTCCTCGACCGCTCCTGCATGAGTCTTGAACATGAGGTGGAACGCACGTGGCTCGGTTAGATCGGTCGACCCGCAATTCGGGCACTTGCCTTCGATCTTGTCGGCACGCCACCGCTCGTGGCAGTTACGGCAGTCCACCATGGGGTCCGTGAAGGTCTCCAGGTGTCCCGAGGCCTCCCAGATCGCCGGTGGAGAGAGGATCGCTGCATCGAGCCCGACCACGTCGTCTCGCAGCTGGACCATCGAACGCCACCAGGCATCTTTCACGTTGCGCAACATGTTCACGCCGAGAGGCCCGTAGTCGTAGGTCGAACGGAATCCGCCGTATATCTCGGCCGAGGGGAAGATGAACCCTCTTCTCTTGCAGAGGTTCACCACGCGTTCCATCAGGTCGCTGTGCTGCGCGTCCTCCGTCATCGTTGGCCCCGGGCCGGCGCCCTCATCGAGCGGTCAGGTTACCGGTCAGCCGATCAAGCGAGGCTCGAACGGAGGCTGCGCAGCCTCCTGTCGAGATGAACCTCCATCGCCTCTGTGGCGAGCTCGGTCACCTCCTGGGGCACAGGACCCTCGGGCTCCGCGAGCGCTGAGGCCAGGGCGCCGCCAAGCACGCGACGCACGAGGCCCAACGCCGAAGGTGACACCGGCCGGCCGCGCCTACAGGCTCTGCACAGAGCACCGCCTTCGAGTAGATCGAAGGCGACGAGCTCGGAGGTGCTCCCGCACGAAGCGCACCGGTCGACGACGGGGGCCGACCCCTCGAGCGCAAGCACCTTCAGGCAGAACGCGGGGACCAAGAGGGCAGAGTCCTTCGCCTCGAGAGAGCGGAGGGCTCCCACGAGCATCTCGTACAGACGCGGGTTCGGATGACGCTCCTGGGAGATCTGATCGACTATCTCCATCAGCGTGTACGCCTTTCCGACTCGCACCAGGTCCTCACGAACGCAACGAAAGCCGTCGAGCACCTCCACCTGGGTCACGGTGTCGAGCTCACGGCCCTGCCAGCACTGCATCGACAAGTGGCTCAGGGGCTCGAGTCGTCCGCCGAACCTGGAGCTCGTGCGCCGCACACCCTTCGCCACGGCCCTCACCTTGCCGCGGCCCTCGGTCACGATCGTGACGATGCGGTCGGCCTCACCGAGACGCAGCGTCCGGAGCACCACGCCCTGGTCCCTGTAGAGGCTCATGTCGCTCTTTACCCTCGCCGTTACTCGGAGTCGGGGCGGTGCGGAGGACGGTTCGGGGTGGTGCGCCCCCCGAGCAGGTTGCCGATCGCGATCATGCCGACGATGGCGCCCCCGGTGACGAGGATCGCGAGAGCGGCGGTCACGCCTGCGACGGAAAGGACGATCAGCCCTCCGAAGGCAGCCAGCCCGATCAACCAGCCCGCCAGCCGTCCCATCTCACTCCTGATGTCGATGTGACGTAGATGTCGTTCTCATGAGCGCGCGTGTCCCTCCACCCGGCCGAAACGGCGCTCGCGGCGTTGGAACTCGCAAACCGCTTCGAAGAGATCCTCCCGCCTGAAGTCCGGCCAGAGCACGTCTGTGAAGATGAGCTCTGAGTACGCGATCTGCCAGAGGAGGAAGTTGGAGATGCGGTACTCACCGGAGGTGCGCACCACGAGATCCGGATCCGGCATGTCGGGGAAGTACATGTAGGAGCGGAGCGCTCGTTCGTCGACTTGCTTGGCACGCACGCCCGAGGCCACCAGGTCCCGCACGGCGTCGACTATCTCCGCACGTCCCCCGTAATTGAAGGCCATCGTGAGGGTCATCCGCCTGTTCGAGGCGGTGAGCGACTCCGACTCCTCCATCCGCCGGATCACCCGACGGGGCACCCTCCAGTCCCTGCGCCCGGCGAAGCGGATCCGGACTCCCTTCGAGTGCAGTTCGTCGCGCCGTCGCACGAGGAGCGATTCGTTGAAGTTCATGAGATAGCGAACTTCGTCGCGGGGGCGCCGCCAGTTCTCGGTCGAGAAGGCGAACATCGTGAGCCATCTGATGCCTACGTCCAGTGCGCCGTTCACCGCATCGAGCAGCGCCTCCTCCCCGGCTGCGTGGCCGTCTGTGCGCGCGAGACCCTTGCGCGCCGCCCAACGCCCGTTCCCGTCCATCACGCAGGCCACGTGCGACGGCACGCGCGCGAGGTCCACGCCTGAGTAACGGGACTGGCCGTCGGACACGCTCACCGATGCCGAAAATAGCTGGTGGATCCCCGATGACCGGTCCGGGGCGGTGGTCCTGGCCCCCTCGCGATGCGAGGCGGCCGCAGCCGCCCCGATCGGGTCAAGCTTTTTCTGTCGCTCCGACGCTCAGAGACGCCGCACCCTGGTTGCTTGCGGGCCCTTTTGGCCGTTGGTGGAGTCGAAGTCG
Organism: uncultured Acidimicrobiaceae bacterium; assembly: GCA_963737015.1. Lineage (GTDB taxonomy): Bacteria > Actinomycetota > Acidimicrobiia > Acidimicrobiales > UBA8190 > CAVTQZ01. Next base: position 2,128,226 of record CAVTQZ010000001.1, read on the forward strand.
ACCCTCTCACCCTCCACGAGCTCGCGGTATCCCTGGCCCTCGATGGCGGAGAAGTGGACGAAGACGTCCGGGGACCCGTCGTCGGGTGTCACGAACCCGTAGCCCTTGGTCGAGTTGAACCACTTGACAGTGCCTTCTGACATAGGGATCGCATTCTCCCTCCACGCACTAGCTCAACTTGCGGAGACAGAAGCGTCAACCCACAACGACGCACGGCCTGCGTGATCCAACCGTGCGCTGAGAGGCACCTTAGCCGAGCCGTCGCCGCCGGCGCAGGCTTCGGCGTCGCCGTTGGCGCGCCGTGAACACAACCTGAATTGGCGTTTCGCAGCTCGTTCGGCGCAGAGGATTACCGTCGGTAAGCGTGCGCTTCTACGATCCCGACGAGGACGATCACCCGGCTCGTGCCGACCCGTGGGACGAACGCGAAGTATCGACGCAGAGCGTCGGACGCGACACACAAGATGACTCCCCGCGCGAGCCCGGCGGACAGCCCCCTCAGGACTTCGACTCCGACGATCGGCTACGAAGCCTCTTCGAGGATATCTACCGCGCGCTCCCGGCAGCCGAGCACAGATCGGGGCAGCTCGAGATGGCCCGGCGGGTCGCCCGCGCGATCGTCGGGCGCCGGCACCTGATCGTCCAGGCGGGGACCGGAACGGGCAAGTCCATCGCGTACCTCGTCCCGGCAGCGGTTTCGGGACGACGCGTCGTCGTCGCCACCGCCACGAAGGCTCTGCAGGATCAGCTGCTCGAGAAGGACCTCCCGCTCGTGGCCGAGGCGCTGGGCCGCAAGGACCTTCGTTTCTGTGCCCTGAAGGGCCGCGCCAACTACTTGTGTCGCCAGCGCGCCGCAGAGATGACGGGACTGGCCGGACCTGCGACGACTGGGGAGCTGCCCCTCGAGCCGGATCCGGCGGGCGGTGATTCGCGCTTCTCCGATCAGCTCAAGCGGCTGCTCGCGTGGGCGGAAGAGTCGGCGACGGGTGACCGGGCGGAGCTCGAATTCGAGCCTCATCCGCGTGTCTGGGGAGCGCTTTCGGTCGGGCCCCGCGAGTGCCCCGGGGCATTCCGCTGTCCGTCCGGGTCACTGTGCTTCGCGGAACGGGCGCGTGCGATGGCCGCGGCGTCGGACATCGTCGTCGTGAACACACACCTCTACGCCACCCACGTGGCGAGTGGTGGCGCGGTGCTTCCCGAGCACGACGTGCTCGTACTCGACGAAGCGCACTCCGTTGAGGAGGTGATGACCGAGGCGCTCGGCGTGGAGTTGTCGGGCGCAAGGCTCCGGGCGGTCGCGCAGGCAGCGAGAGCCATCGTCGGGACCGAAGAAGGCCGCATCGTCGACGCGATGCTCGAGGTCGCCGACGAGATCGACCGTGTTCTCAGCGCTTGCGCCGGGCGCCGCGTCCTCAACGACCGCTCACCGGCCGACGCGGAGCTCGAACGCGTTCTCTCACTGACCCGTACCGCGCGGAGACGCTTCACGGCGCGCTCCGGCGCGGCCCGAACCGGGGGGGCGATGCGGACGACGACACCGGGCGCATGCGGGCGACACTTGCCATCTCTCATCTCCTCGAGGACCTGGCTGCGCTCGGCGAGGTGGGCGACGACGAGGTCGCATGGGTCGAGACAGAGGGGCGCTCCGCCCGGCGTGCAACGTTGCGGCTCGCACCGATCGACGTCGGCCCCCTGCTCGCGCAGCGCCTGTGGCCCGAGGTGAGTGCGGTCCTCACTTCGGCGACCATCCCGCCGTTGCTCGAAAGGCGTCTCGGGCTCCCGGCTGCCGACACCGATGTCGTGGACGTCGGCAGCCCTTTCCCGTACAAGGAATGCGCGCTGCTCTACTGCCCGTCAGACATTCCCGACCGTCGCAGCGCTCAGTCCGAGCAGGCGGTCCACCACGAGCTGGAGAGGATCATCACGGCGGCGGGAGGGCGGACCCTTGCGCTCTTCACGAGCTGGAGCGCCATGCAGAAGGCGGTAGACGAACTGCGACCGCGCCTCGAACAGCAGGTTCTCGCCCAGAACGACCTCCCGAAGGCCCGCCTCGTGACTCTCTTCACCGAGGAACCTTCTACGTGCCTCTTCGCCACCATGTCGTTCTGGCAGGGCATCGACGTGCCCGGCGAGACCTTGAGCGTCGTGGCGATCGACCGCATCCCTTTCCCACGCCCGGACGATCCGCTTCTCCAGGCCCGCCGTGAACGCGCCGGTCCCGGCGCCTTCCGTCTCGTGGACCTGCCCCTTGCCGCGACGCTGCTGTCCCAGGGGGCGGGGCGCCTCATCCGTTCGTCGTCCGACTCCGGGATGGTCGCCGTCCTGGACAGCCGGCTCGCCAAGGCCGGTTACGGGCGCGTGCTGCGACAGGCGCTCCCGCCGATGCGCTTCACGACGAGGCGGTCGGAGGCGATGTCGTTCCTGGAGTCGATCCGGCCGCCAGCTTCGTCCAAGTGATCAGTAGCCCAGGCGCTCTATGGCGTCAGGCCTCTGCTGCCAGTGCTTCTCCACCCGTACGTGCAGTTCCAAGAACGCACCCGGGGGCAGCTGCGCACGCACGGCCGTGCCGACCTCCTTCAGCACCTCGCCGCCGCGGCCGATGACGATCCCCTTTTGCGACCCCCGCTCCACCACGATCTCGACTCTGACCACCGGCCACTCCCACTCGCTCACCCGGCACACGATCGAGTGTGGCAGCTCGTCGTGAACCCTCATGAGGAGCTGCTCACGCACGAGCTCCGCGATCCAGCTTTCCTCGGACGAGTCGCTCAGGACCTCTTCGGGAAAGTACGGCGGGCCCTCGGGGAGCCCGTCGGTCACCGCATCGACCAGGTCTCCGATCCCTTCCCCGGACTTCGCGGACACTGGAAAGTACTCGGCATCTGCACCGAGCCCTTCCACGAACTCCTGCGCCTCCGACAGCTGCGCCAGTACCTGCGCGCGCGTCGCACGGTCGACCTTGTTCACTGCGACAACGAGGCGCGACGAAACCGCTGCGACGACCATGCGATCGCCCGGCCCGAAAGGCGCGCATGCGTCTATCACTGCCACCGTCAGGTCGACGTCCTCCATGGCTTCGACGACCCGCTCGTTGAGCCTTCTTCCGAGCTCGGTACGGGGACGATGCCGGCCGGGGGTGTCCACGAACACGGCCTGGATGCCTGGGCGATGCAGCACCCCCCGCACCGGCCTCCTCGTGGTGTTCGGATTGGTGGAGGTGATGGTCACCTTCGTGCCGACGATCCGGTTCACGAGGGTCGACTTGCCCACGTTCGGGCGTCCCACCACCGCGACGAACCCCGAGCGAAAGCCCGGGCTCGGTTCACTCCCTCCGTGCATCGGCACCTTGTCGTGCCTGTTGAACGGCCGTGTCGTGGGCGTGCTCGGCGTCTTCGAGCTGGGATTGCCCGCCGTTCGTCGCGGCTGGCCGGTTCTCGTCCTCGACCACGACGACCCGGACGCGGCCGATGCGGTTGCCCTGGACCTTCTCCGCGATCAGCCGCAGACCACCCACGTCGACCGACTCCCCTTCGGCCGGCAGGTGCCCCAGGAGGTTGAATATCAGCCCGCTCACGGTGTCCCAGTCCCCCTCGGGTAGCTCGGCGTCGACCAACTCGGCGAGCTCGTCGACGTCGAGGCGTGCCGTGACGGAGAACTCGCCGTCGGAGAGGCGCTCCACCGGTGGCTCTTCCACGTCGTACTCGTCCACGATCTCGCCGACGAGCTCTTCGATCAGATCCTCGAGAGTCACGAGGCCGGCGGTTCCCCCGTACTCGTCCACCACGATCGCCATGTGGTACTTGAGCTCCTGCATCTCGCGCATGAGCTTCGATACCCGTTTGGTCTCGGGAACGAAGTGCGCGGGTCGGACGAAGTTGGCCACAGGACGTTCGCGCTGTCCTTCACGCTCGGCCCGCACGAGGTCCTTGGCGTAAGCGATGCCGACGGCGTCGTCGATGTTCTGCGAGTAGACGGGCAACCGGCTGTATCCCGCTGCCATGGCGACCCCGAGAGCCTCCGACACGCTGCGTTGCGCCTCGACACTGCACATGTCGGGTCGCGGCACCATCACCTCCCGCACGATGGTGTCACCGAATTCGATGATCGAATGGATGAGGGCCCTCTCGTCGGTCTCGATCACCTCGTCCTCGAGCGCGACGTCGGCCATCGCCAACAACTCCGACTCGCTCACCTCGGCCCGCTTTCCCCGGGGGCCGACCATCACGTTGGCCAAGCTGATCAAGCCGTTGGAGACCATCCGCAGCGGTGGGAAGCGCACGACGGCGGAGATCACGGGCGCGGCAAGGAGCGACGAACGCTCGGGATTCTGCACCGCCCAGTTCTTCGGGAGTGCCTCTGCGAGCACGAAGATCACCACGACCTCGAACACCGTGGCGATCACCACGCCCAGCGCGCCGAACCAGCGGTCCGCCAGGATGCCGACCAGGGTCGCCGTCACCAGCTGGGATATGAGCACGAGCAGCAGCACAGGGTTCAGAAAACGCTGTGGGTTCTCGACGAATTGCTCCAGCCGGCGCGCTCCGCGGCGTTTCTCGTCGACGAGGGACATGGCCTTCACCCTGCTCATCCGCGTGAGGCTGGTCTCTGCGAGCGCGAGGCCGGCCGAGACGATAAGGAGTAAGACGACCGCGCCGATCATCGCCCAGTCCGTCGTCTGAAACCGTGCCGAGGCGATCACGACTCCGCCGCTAACCGGCGCGCCGGTGGAAGCGCTCGAGCAGCTGGCGCTCGCGCCTTTCCATCCGCTCTGCCTCTTCGTCGGCTTCGTGGTCCATGCCGAGCAGGTGGAGCAGTCCGTGCACCACGAGCAAGGCGACCTCGTCGTCGAATGACACCTCGTGCTCTGAGGCGTTGCGGGCTGCGACCGCCGGGCAAACCACCACGTCGCCGAGCAGGACCGGGATCTCGTCCTCGTCCGACTCGAGCGCGCCGCCCGGGCCGGTGCCGCCCTCGTCTGGAGAGCGACCGCCGGGGTCCGGTTCGCCGTCGATCGGGAAAGCGAGCACATCGGTAGGCCCGCTCTCGCCGAGGAACCTCTCGCGCAACTGCGCGATCGTCGGCTCGTCGACGAACAGGAGCGACACCTCCACGTCCTCCTTGAGCGCCTCTGAGTCGAGCACGCTTCGCGCCAGGTCGCTCCAACGCGAGATGTCCATCGGGAACTCCGACTGCTCGTCCGCCGTGAAGACGTCAGTGGCCACGGGTGCGTCAGCGAGCGGATCGGTTGCGCGCGGCTGTCGCGGCGCGGGGGTGGGCCTCGTTCGTCTCGTAAGCGTGGACGATGTCGGCAACGATCTTCGCCCGCACGACGTCGTGACGCGTGAGGTGCACGAAGCTGAGGCCTCCGATCCCGCCGAGCACCTCTTCGAGACCGGCGAGCCCGGACCGTCCCCCGGGCACGTCGATCTGGGTGACGTCGCCGGTCACCACGACCTTCGAGCCGAAGCCGATTCGAGTGAGGAACATCTTCATCTGCTCAGGGGAGGTGTTCTGTGCCTCGTCGAGGATGATGAAGCTGCGGTTCAACGTCCGCCCGCGCATGAATGCAAGGGGGGCGACCTCGATGGTGCCGCGCTCTAGCAGCCTCTGCGCTCCCTCCGGTCCGATGAGGTCGTAGAGCGCGTCGTACAGGGGCCGAAGGTACGGATCGACCTTCGCCATGAGGTCGCCGGGCAGGAACCCGAGACGTTCGCCGGCCTCGACGGCAGGCCGGGTGAGGATGATCCGGTCGACCTCGCGGGCCTGCAGCGCCTGCACCGCAAGCGCCACTGCCAGGTAGGACTTGCCGGTGCCGGCCGGGCCGATCCCGAAGGTGACGACGTTCGAGCCGATGGCGTCGGTGTAGCGCTTCTGCCCGGCCGTCTTGGGCCTCACGCTCCTGCCCCTGGCCGAGCGCAGCAGCTCGGTGGTCATGACCTCGGACGGGCTCACGTCGTCCTTCACCATCGCGATCGTGCGCCCGAGGTCAGAGGCGTCGAGACGCTGACCGCTCTCGAGCAACTCGACGAGCTCGTCGAAGAGCCGACCCACACGTTCGGCCTCTTCGCCCTCGATGGTTATCTCGTTTCCCCGGACGACGATGCGCGTCCCGCCGAACGCGTCTTCGATCAGGCGGAGCAGCTCGTCGCGCTGGCCGAGGAGGCTCACCATCAGGTGGTTGCCGGGTACGAGGATCTTGACCTGGGTGGATGGCACTTGTGTTCGGCTTCGAGGCTACCAGCGCGACCCGTCAACCCGGCGGCCAGCCGAGGCGCCGGCCACCGAGGACGTGCATGTGAAGGTGCGGGATCGTGTTCGCCGCGTCCTCTCCGATGTTGTAGACGAGCCGGTATCCACGCTCCGCGATCTGCTGGCTCGTGGCGACCTCGCGCGCGACCGCGAAGAGCTTTGCAAGGAGCTCTCCGTCGTCATCGGTCAGCGCGGAGGCGTCGCGCACGTGGCGCCGCGGGATCACCTGGACGTGCACCGGCGCCTGGGGATTCACGTCCTTGAACGCGAGCACGTCGTCCGTGCTGTACACGACCTCGGCCGGCACCTCCCCCGCCACGATGCGGCAGAAGATGCAGCCGGGTTCGCTCACGCTCGTGCGATCACCCCGATGTCCCTCCCGAGTCCCTACCCGCCGGTCCCTTCGGTTCAGGGTACAGGTGCTCGAGGCTCCCCGGTGATATGCGGCTCGACTCGATGAACTGTTCCACATCCATCTCCTTGAGCCTGATCACCCTCCCGAACTTGTATGCAGGGAGCGCGCCCTCGTCGATGAAGCGGTAGAGGCTACGCAAGGTCACGCCGAGGTGCTCGGCCGCCTCCTTCGTGCTCATCCAACGGATCTGGTCGTTCATCCGGCTGCGCCCCCCGGGCCACTTGCGCGTCGTACTGTCAGCTGTGTTCTCAACCTATCCGACAGCGACAAGTGCATCCGTGTGTGTACGCGCGCCGCGCGCCTCTGCGCGCGAGGCGAACTCAAAGAAGAAGTGAATCCGGTAGCGGCGTCTGACGAAGGTCGCGCCAAGAAGAAAACCGAGGCCCGTTCTCAGGCCCCTACGCGCAGTCCCAGCTCGTCGAGTCGCCGGCTCATCGCATCGGGGGTCACGCCGAACAAGCAGGCGATCGCGCGCATGTCCTCACCCCTGATCGTGATCATGCGCCCGTTGAAGTCCTGACGCTGCACCTGGATCATGCTGAGGAAACGCCGCAGCAGGTCGCGCTCGGGACCGGTGACCGCGTTCAGCTTCGAGAGGTCGACGGTGACCTTCTCGTTGCCGTCCCAGGGTCGCAGCTGCCTGCGCATCCTGCCAGGGCTCTCGCCGTCGCCGTTGCCGCCGTTGGTGCCCTGGGTGCCCCAGCGGTCCGTCGCGTCGTCGTCCTGGGGGAGCAGCTGGTCCACTGGTACGTCGTAGAGCTTGGCGAGCCGCTGGAGCCGCGGCACGGAGATCGCCCGCTCGCCCCGCTCGTAGGCACCGAGGACCGAGGCCTTGAACTCCTGGTCCGACATGGCCTCGACCGCCTGGAGGGAGAGCCTCATCTGCTTGCGGACGGCGCGCAGCCGCGAACCCACCGCCCGGGCGTACGCCGCTCTGGCTGATTCCTCCTGCTCGTCGTCTTCGGGCAAAACCGTCTGGTTGGCCATCAACCTTCCCTCGCGTCCCTCACCAGCACCGCTCGGCACTTGGTTTCACAACACCGATACCGCAGATGACCGTCCTCGGCCACCAACGTCCGCCCTATTGACGGAATTTCCGAACGATGCAGCCCCGCCCAGTGGGCATCCAATAAGTCTTGTCACTCTGCGTGGCGATTGCAAGCATTCCCATCGCGTCCGCCCAGGTGGTTGGCCTCTACAAGCGTACCCTCCCTGAGCGCACAGAGCAGCGATCCCGCGACCACGGCCGCCGTCTCCGCCCGAAGCACCCCGCTTCCGAGGCCCACGAGGGGCCTCCCGCCTTTCAATTCCGCTTCTTCCCAGCCTCCCTCGGGCCCGACGACCACCGCCGTAATAGAACGTCGCAACGCGGCCTCTCCTGGCTGTGCAAGACAAAGTTCTTCGGGGGCGACCAGCCGGCGAAGGTCGTCGAGCGTCATCGGCCCCACGATCTCGGGCAACCACGCCCTCCTGCTCTGCGCGGCCGCCTCCCTGGCGACTCGCTCGAGACGGGCGAGTGCCCGCACGGCCCGGTCGCCCTGCCAGTCGACGACGGCGCGAGCCGAATGGACGAGGGCGATGCGGTCGACGCCGATCTCGGTGAGTTTCTGCACTACCCACTCGGGTCGATCGCCTTTGAGGGGAACGAAGCCCACGGTGACCGCCGGTCGTCGGGCGGGTTCGTGGTGCCACGGGCCCTCCGCTTCTAGGACGCAGCTGTCGCGCGTGCGATTGGTTCCGTTGCGGCGAAAAGCGCAGATTCGCCAGTTGCCCCGGCCGTCGGCAGCGACGACCTTCTCGCCGTCGCGCAGGCGGAGGACGTTCTTCAGGTGATGCGCGTCCTCGTCCCGCACCTGGAGCGACACGATCTCGTCCACCCGGTCCACCCGTCACGCCGTCCACCCGGTCCACCCCGTCCACGCCGTCCACCCGGTCGACGAAGACCTGTGCCGTCGCCGGCTCACCTGCGGGTGGACGCAGGGCTAAGCGGTCCGCGCGCCCGGGCTCCGCCAAGTGCGATCAGCCGAGTGTGATCAGCCGAGGGCGGAGCGAAGACGCGCCATCAAGCCCTCGCCCGGAGCGGCGACGTCCTCTCCGCGCATGGCCGCGAATTGGCGAAGGAGCTCGTCCTCCTCCTTGGTGAGCGACGTCGGCGTGTCCACGACGACCTCGACCAGGAGGTCACCCCTGCCCCGGCCACGTACGTGCGGGACACCCCGGCCGCGAAGGCGTATGACGTGACCGTTCTGCGTTCCTGCGGGGATCGGCAACGTCTCGGCACCGTCGAGGGTCTCGAAGACGAGCGCTGTGCCGAGAGCCGCCTGCGACACCGAGACGTGGATCTGCGCGTGCAGGTCGTTGCCCGCTCTCGCGAAGCGGGGGTCCTGTCGCACCGCCAGGTGCACGTACAGATCGCCGGCCGGTCCGCCTCTCGGGCCCGCAGCGCCCCGCCCGGAAAGGCGCATCGTCGAGCCGTCGTCCACACCTGCGGGGACCGCGACCTGGTACGTGCGGGTCTGCATCGACCGTCCGTCGCCGCGGCAGTCGGAACAGGGGCTCGATATGACCTCGCCCATGCCCTGGCATTTGCGACAAGGAGCCGTGGTTACGACCTGGCCGAGGATCGACTGACGGACACGTCGAGCCTCTCCGCTGCCCCCGCACTCAGGACAGCTGACCGCTGTGGTCCCGGGCCGCGCGCCGCTGCCGTTGCAGGTCTCGCACGCGACGGGAAGATCGACGGTGACCTCCCGGTTCGCCCCGAACGCGGCCTCGATGAGCGAGAGCTCGAGGACCACCTCGGCGTCCGCACCCCGTATTGGGCCCGAGCGCCTGATCCCGCCACCTCCCATCGCCCCTCCGAAGAAAGCGTCGAACAGGCCGCCGAGGCCTGAACCGAAGAAGGCGTCCGCGCCCGACGCGTCGACCTGGTCGTCACCGAAACGGTCGTAGCGCGCGCGGCGTTCGGGGTCCCTCAGCACCTCGTAGGCACGCGTCACCTCCTTGAAGCGCGCTTCGGCTTCATGGTCACCACCCGTGGAGTCGGGGTGAAGCTCGCGCGCCATTCGCCTGTACGCGCGCTTGATCTCGTCGTCGGTGGCGTCATGGCCGACGCCCAGCAACTCGTAGTAGTCAGCCATCAGCCGCGGTCCTCAGCTCTCGCTCCTCGGGGTGCGTACGTGCACCCTACGGCCCGTGCGGGTGCCCTTGGCCTTCGATCCCGAAGGCGCGGACGACGCCGACGACGCGGACGAAGCGGACGACTCGGGCACATCGGACGGAGATGCGGTGGAGCTCCCCAGCCGTTCACTCAGCTCTCGCCCCACCAACTGGACGGCCGCCAGCGCACGTGGGTAACGCATGCGCGTCGGGCCGAGCACTCCGATGGTCCCCGCGTTCTCCCCGTCGACCGACAACGGCGCGACGACGAGCGCGGACTCGGCGAGAGGTTCGAACCCGTGCTCGGCGCCGATCGCAACGGAAAGGCCGCGGTCCAAGATGTCCTCGATCAACTGCACGACCACCAGTTGCTCCTCGAGGATGGTAAGGACCGACCGCACCGTGTCGACCGCGTCGAAAGCTGCGGCCATCTGCGAGGATCCTCCGACGAAGACGTGGTCCCGCTCCGCCGGGTCCAAACGAGCGAGGCCGTCGAGCGCGACGGCGACGACCGCGTCCGTAACGGGGTCTCCGGTCGTGGGCACACCCACTCGCTGTCCGAGGGTCCGCTCACGAAGCGCGGACGTGAGGTGCGCGCTCGCGGCGCCCAGCACCCCCTCAGCGGATGAGATCTCCTCGGGCAGATCGAGCGACGTCTTGTCGACTGCACCGTTGGAGAGCACCACTATGAGAAGCGCCGTTCTTTCACCGAGCCCGACGATCTGCACCGACCGGATCGTCGCCGCGCTGTGGCCGGGGCCGACGACGACGGCGGCGTAGTCGGTGAGGTGCGCCAACAGGCCGCTCGTACGTCCGAGCATGTCCTCGACCTCGCCGTGTACGTGGGCGAAGAAGCTGCGCACCTCCTTGCGCCTTCGCGCGTCGAGGACGCCCGGTCGCGCGAGGTGATCCACGAAGAACCTGTATCCCCGGTCGGTGGGGATACGCCCCGCGCTCGTGTGCGGCTGCACCAGATAGCCCTCGCTCTCCAGCGCGGACATCTCGCTACGCACGGTCGCGGAGGAGACCTCGATGCCGGGTGCGCCGGTGAGGTGAGCGGAACCAACCGGTTGCGCGGTCTCGACGTACTGGGCGACGACCGCGTTCAAGATCGCCGCCTTACGGTCGTCGAGTGGCTCTTCGGTGCTCATGGCCGACCCCGCTGCATCGCGCGCTTGCCCCGGGTTGTCCGACCCGGACCGTGCGCTGCTCCTAGTCTTCGGCACCGCTCACACCGACCCAGTGATCGGCGACGCAATCGCTCCCAAGACCGTCCCGGTTTCTGCGGTTTCGACGCCGCTCTTCCGGCGTCCTTCTGGCACTCGAGTCTACCGAGTGCTACTGCCCGTTCCCTGTTCCTGCTGGTGAGCGGATCGCGCATGCGCCCGGCGCCGTGTCGTGTTCCGGGAAGGTGCATCCGCTGGCGTAGATTCTTCGAGGGATGAACGGCCAGGTGGAACGGTGAGCGACACCATGAAGGGCCCCGACTGGTGGCTCGCCTCCGACGGAAAGTGGTACCCGCCCGACCTGCGCGAGCCCGGCGGCGAGAGCCTGGAACGTCCCGAGGGCGCCGAACAACCGCCCGCTCCTGACTGGTGGCTCGCGGCGGACGGCAAGTGGTACCCACCGGCCCTTCGGACCGGGTCCGAGACGCCCGAAAGCCGTGAGGCTTGGCTCGCCATGCGTTATCTGGGCTTCGTGCCCGAGCAGAGCGCAGAGCCGCAGATAAGAGCAGACCTCCTCCAACCGCTCGAGGCCGCGGTCGCAGAGCCGTACGCCGCCGTATCTCCCGGCGAGTTCGAGCCTTCGACCTCGGAGCTGGAGGCCTCTCCTCTCGGGGGGTCCTCGGGCGCGGCGTCTTCGGCCCCGTTCTTTTCGTCTGCGCCCGAGGGCTGGTCGGGGGGTCCTCCCTCTCGCCGCAAGTCGCTCTCGGTGGAGGACCTCCTGGGAGACACCGCCCCACGGCCGACGCCCGAGGCGCCGCCCGCTCCAGTTGGCTACACAGAGCCTGAGGCGCCTCCCGCGCCGGCTGCGTACACCGAGCCCGAGCCGATGCCGGAGACACCCGCGGCAAACGCGGCCGCCGCGGCGCCTGCGATACCCGCAGAACCTGCGACACCCGCGGCACCCGCGACACCCGCGACATCTTCGATACCCGCGACATCTTCGATACCCGCGACATCTTCGATACCCGCGGCATCCGCGACACCCCCGATGGCAGAAACGCCGGAGATCCCGAGGCCGCCCGCCCCCGGACCGGCGGCTTCAGCCGCCGACCGGGGATGGTCCCTGGTCCGTGGATCGGGTTCGGATGAATCGGATGCCCAGGACACCAATCGCGGGCCTGCCGCCGCGAGCGGGCCAACTGCCAATCCGTTTCCGCCGTCTGCGAGCTCCGAAGGCGAAGGTGGGTGGTTCGACCTTCCGCCCGACCCCGAGACGCCTTCATCGGATTCGGATACGGCCGAACGCAGGTCGCGCGGTCCGAGACATGGTCGGCGTCGTCGGTGGCTCGGACTGGGCTGAGGCGCTTTCAGTCCTCGAGGCGCAGGGCCGTTATGAACGCCTCCTGAGGAACCTCCACCCTTCCGATCGACTTCATCTTCTTCTTTCCCTCTTTCTGGCGCTCTAGGAGCTTGCGCTTCCTGGTCACGTCACCGCCGTAACACTTGGCGATCACGTCCTTGCGCTTCGCCTTGACCGTCTCGCGCGGAATGATGCGGCCGCCGATCGCAGCCTGAATGGGCACGTCGAAAAGCTGGCGCGGGATCAGTTCGCGTAACTTCTCGGTCATCCTGCGGCCGTAGGCCTCTGCCTGTGAGCGGTGGACGATGGTGGAGAAGGCGTCGACCGGCACCTGATTGATCAAAAGGTCGACCTTCACCAGGTTCGCGGCTCTGATATCCCTCGGGTTCGTAGTCGAGGCTCGCGTATCCCTTCGTCCGGCTCTTCAGCTGATCGAAGAAATCGACGACCACCTCGGCGAGCGGGATGCGGTAGACGAGCTCGACGCGTTCGGGCGACAGGTACTCCATCCGTCCGAGCTCGGCGCGCTTGGACTGACAGAGCTCCATCACGCTCCCGACGAACTCCGAAGGCACGATGAGCGTGGCCTTCAGCATGGGTTCGTCGATATGGTCGAGACCCGCTACGGGCATCTCGCTCGGATTGTCGAAACGGACCTGGCGCCCGTCCGCAAGCTCCGCCACGTAGGCCACCGACGGTGCGGTCGCGATGAGCGAGAGATTGAATTCGCGCTCCAGCCTCTCGCGGACGATGTCCATGTGGAGCAAGCCGAGAAAGCCGCAGCGGAAGCCGAAGCCCAAGGCCCCCGAGGACTCGGGCTCGAAGGTGAAGCTGGAGTCGTTGAGCCTCAGGCGCTCGAGCGCCTCTCTCAGCTCCGGCAGCTGGTCCCCATCGATCGGGTAGAGCCCGCAGAAGACCATCGGCTTCGGATCCTGGTAACCCTCGAGAGGCTCGGGTGCCGGGCGCGAAGCGTTCGTGACCGTCTCACCGGAGCGGGCTCGCGCGACGTCTTTTATCCCTGCGATGAGGTATCCCACCTCACCGGGCCCGAGCTCGTCGACCGGCGTGGGTTCGGGGCTGCGCACCCCGATCTCCTCCACCTCCTGGACGAGGTCCACCTGCATGAACTTCACGCGCTCGCGTGAGCGCAACACGCCGTCCATCACCCGCACGGAGCTCACCACCCCGCGGTACTGGTCGTAGGAGGAGTCGAAGATGAGCGTGCGAAGTGGCGCCGCTGGGTCCCCTTTCGGCGGGGGCACCCGGGCGACGATCTCGTCGAGCAGATCCGGCACGCCCTCGCCGGTCTTTGCCGAGATGCGAAAGATCGACGCCGTGTCGATTCCCAGGACGCGCTCTATCTCCGCGGCTGAACGCTCGGGGTCGGCGGCCGGGAGGTCGATCTTGTTCAATACCGCCACGATCTCGAGGTCGTTCTCGAGCGCCTGGTACGAGGTGGCGAGAGTCTGTGCCTGTATCCCCTGCGACGCGTCGACGAGAAGTACCGCTCCTTCGCATGCTGCGAGGGAACGGCTCACCTCGTAGGTGAAGTCGACGTGGCCGGGGGTGTCGATGAGGTGGAGCACGTGCTCCTTCCAGACCACTCGTACGTTCTGCGCCTTGATGGTGATGCCGCGCTCGCGTTCGATGTCCATCGAGTCGAGGTACTGCTCGCGCATGAGCCTCGGGTCCACGGCGCCTGTGAGCTCGAGGATGCGGTCGGACAGCGTCGATTTGCCGTGGTCGACGTGGCTGATGATCGAGAAGTTTCTGATCCGGTCGGTGCTCAACAAGGCACATCGAGCGTAGCGGTGGACCGGTTCGAAGCTGATCAGGGCGCTGATAGGATCGTCAGACCGTGGCCAACATCCGCAGCCAGATCAAGAGGAACCGCCAGAACGAGAGGCGCCGGCTCCGTAACAAGGCAGTCCGTTCGGAGATGCGGACGCGTACGAAAACCGTGCTGTCTGCGTTCGAGCATGGTGAAGAGGACGCCGCCGAAACGCTTCGCCTCGCGGTGAAAAAGATCGACAAGGCCGCAGCAAGGGGCGTGATCCACCGAAACCAGGCGGCAAACCGCAAATCCCGGTTGATGCGACGGATCGCTGCCACGGTGGCCGAGTCCGACTCCGGCGAAAGCTGAGTTAAGCACTCCTCACGACGCCGAGCCTGCTCAGCCTCCCGACGAGGACTTCCAGCACCGTCGTGTCCCCGATGCCTGATCGGCCGCGTAGATCTAGGTCCGCCTCGGCCAGAAGCAATATCGCGCGTCCAATCCGAGCCGATCCGAGTTGGCGCGCCTGCTCGAGGGCCTTTCGAGCGGGAAAGACACTTCGAGCGCCGATCGTTGCAGCAGCGTCTTCAGCGCTCTTCACGCCCGAACCGTCGAGGCGCAACATCGCCTGATAGTGCCGGTGCAGGGTCGCGAGAACCGCTAGTGGGTGGACGCCGCCGGCTCCGAGCATCCGCGACAGGGCCCTCAGAGCACCGGGCGTGTCGCCGGCAGCGATCGCGTCTGTCAGTTCCCAGGGCGGGACGGGTCCCTCTTCGCCCAGGAAAGGCTCGAGACGCGTCTCGTCGACCTGCGCGCCCTCGCCGTAGGCGGAAGCGAGATTCTCGAGGAGGCCCCTGAGCCTGCCCACGTCGGCCCCGAGATGCTCACCGACGAGACCCACCGCGCGTCCGTTCAGGCGGACGGGCGCGTGCCGGAGGCGCTCTTCCAGCCATTGGGTCCGTGCGCGACCGGTGCCTACAGAGGTGTCCACCGTCCCACCCGCGGACTGCACGGTCTTGGTGATGCTTGCCGGGACGGTCCCTCCTCCGGCGACCAGTACGAGAGTGACACCTGCGACTGGATTTTCGAGCGTCGAAAGCAGACGCGGTGCGTCCGACGCGGACAACCGCCCGGCGTCGCGCAGAACCACGATCCGTCGGTCACTCAGAAACGGAGGCGTAGTCATGGCATCGACCACGGCGCCGACATCGAGCTCATCTGCCCCCGCACCCCCGTGCTCCTCCACAACCATCGAGGGCTCGCTCTCTCCGACGAGTTCCTTCAAGAGCGCGCCCACGCCCTGCCCTACGAGCGCGGGATCGTCGCCCTTCACGAGATAAGCGGGTTTCGGCGCTTGTGTCGTCACAATTCCTCACATGCACTCATAGCGCCTCCAGCACCGCCCGCAGAGTCTCGCGAACGCGTATCGTCCCGGCGACGTCGTGGACGCGTACCACCCGGCATCCGAGTGCGATCCCCATGGCCGCCGCTCCCAGTGAGGCTTCCCTCCGGGCGTCGATCGCCAGGTCGAGCAAGGCCCCGAGGAAAGGCTTGTTCGAAGCCGAAAGCAGAACCGGATACCCGAGTCCGACGAGGGCCGGGGTGCACTTGAGCAGCGCCAAAGACTGCTGCGGTGTCTTACCGAGGTCGAGCCCGGCATCGACGACGATCCTTTCCGATTCGATGCCGGCGGCACGCGCTCGTTCCGCTCGCTCGTGCAGAAAAGCACACACTTCTGCGACGACGTCTTCGTATCGCGGGTCGGGATCGTGCACGCGCGGCGCCAGGCGGATGTGGGTGGCGACGACGGATGCGTCTGTTTCTTTTGCCGCCTGGAGGTAGTCCGGGTCCGAGAACCCGCTTATGTCGTTCCCGACCACGGCGCCCGCGGCAAATGCGGCGCGTGCCACAGATGCACGCCATGTGTCGACAGATACCGGGACGTCGAAGCGCGAGCAGACCGCCTCCACTGCGGGAACCACACGCTCGAGCTCCTCGTCCTCTGAGACCTCGGGACCGGGGCCGGCCTTCACACCGCCTATGTCGAGGATGTCAGCACTCTCGCCCACCAGGCTCTCCGCGCGGCGGAGCAAAGCGTCCATGTGAAAGGTCGCCCCTCTGTCGTAGAAGGAGTCGGGCGTCCGGTTGAGGATCCCCATCACGAGGCAGCTCGTGGAGAGGTCGTAGCTTCGCTCCCCGAGACGCAGCTCCACGGTCGACCCCGAACCGGCGTTTAGGAGCGGTCTCAGAAGAGACGCGCGGCGAGCTCTTTGCGGTAACGGGTCGAACGCGGGTCGTCCGGCCCCAAAGTCTCCAAGAGATCGAGGAATTCCTGTCGCGCTGCTTCGTCGTCCTTCACCCGCGACAGGAGCTGGTCCAACAGGGCGTCCACGCCCTCGGCCGGCACCTCCACCTGTGAGGCTTCGAGCCGGGCCTCGGCGGCGAGTTGCCTCGTTTCGGCGGTCTCGGGGACACGGCCGAGGATCTGCAGAGCCTCCTCGGGCTGACCGCGATCGATGAGAAGGCGCGACAGGGCCACGATCGCAGGAGAGTGGGCGGGTTCGAGCTCCAGCGCTCGACGAAGGGAGTCTTCGTCGCCGGCTGCGACGAGCTGATCCGCCTCCGAAGGCGGCGGCGACAGCCGGGCGACGAACTGTTCGATCTGCTCTTCGGGTACGGCGCCGACGAAACCATCGACGACCTTTCGGTCGCGAAGCGCGTACACGGCGGGGATCGACTGGACCTGGAAGGTCGAGGAGATCCGCGGGTTCTCGTCGACGTTCACCTTCACCAGCTCGACCGACCCATTGGCTGCCGCCACCACCTTCTCGAGGATCGGCCCGAGCGTCCTGCACGGCCCGCACCAGGGTGCCCAAAGGTCGACCACCACGGGCATGCGGTCGGAGCGCTCGATGACCTCTGTCTCGAACGTGGCGTCGGTTACGTCGATCACAGAAAAGACAGTACCGGTTGGCGATTCCCGGCCATGCAGCGGAACCCGACTGGAGACGCCAAGTAGCGTGCTTCGGATGGCGAAGCAGGCGGGAGCGGACCGCTCGGTCGAGGGGATCGATGTCGAGCGCGTGGGCAAATGGATGTCCGCGAACCTGGGGGATCTGGTGCCGCCGCTCGATTTCGCGCTGATCGCCGGCGGCCGGTCCAACCTCACCTACAGGGTCACAGACGCTGCAGGGCGGAACTTTGCGCTTCGGCGGCCGCCCTTGAGCCATGTGCTCCCCACGGCACACGACATGTCGCGTGAGTACAGAGTCATAAGTGCCCTTGGCGACACCGACGTGCCTGTGCCCCGCACCTACGGTCTGTGCACGGACGAGACCGTGAACTCGAGGCCGTTCTACGTGATGGAGTTCGTCGAGGGACACATCGTGCGTGACGCCAAGTTGGCGGAGTCGGTCCTGGACGCGGACTCCCGGAGGCGGGCTGGTGAGTCGATGGCGCGCACGCTCGCGGCGCTGCACGCGGTCGACGTCGACAAGGTCGGTCTCGGCGACTTCGCAAAGCGCGAGGGCTACATCGAGCGCCAACTCCGGCGCTGGTACGAGCAGTTCCGCAACTCACAGACAGATGACAACTCCAAGGCCGAAAGCGTCGTGTCGGAGGTCCACGACAGGTTGGCATCAGGCGTACCACCGCAGCGCTCGGCGTCGATCGTCCACGGCGATTACCGGCTCGACAACGCCGTGCTGGGAGACGACGGAGCGGTGCGAGCCGTGCTCGACTGGGAGATCTGCACTCTCGGCGATCCCCTCGCGGACATGGGACTCTTGATGGTCTATTGGACCGAACCCGGAGACGAGGCGGCACTCATCGGTGTCACGCCGACCACTGCCGAAGGGTTCCCCTCACGCAAGCAGATGCAAGACATCTACGAATCGGCTTCCGGACGGGACTTGGCCGACCTCGCTTACTACGTCGCTTTCGGGTACTGGAAGCTGGCGTGCATCGTGCAGGGTGTGTACGCCCGCTACGCAGGAGGCGCGGCAGCCGGTGATCGCTCGAGCGTCGAAGCGTTCGGCGAGGGCGTCGTGCGCCTTGCCGAGATGGCGCTCGGCACCCTGGAGACTGCGGGTTGAGCGAGGAACCTTCGACGATCTACGAGCTGCACCCCCGCAGCACGCTGGAACGGCCGGTGCTCGTCGTGGCGCTCGAGGGATGGGTGGACGCGGGCCTCGGCGCCGACAGTGCGATATCAACGTTGCTCTCTGCGGCACCCACCGAGCTCGTAGCCACCTTCGACGGCGAGGTCCTGATCGACCAGCGCGCGAGAAGACCCGTCGTTCACATCGCCCGCGGAGTGAACGAAGGCCTCACTTGGCCTGTCATCCAGGTACGCGCCGGCAAGGACCTCGCGGGCTCCGACGTCTGTTACCTGGTCGGGCCCGAGCCCGACTTCCACTGGCGCGCATTCGTCGAAGCCGTGGTGAGCCTTGCGCGTGAGCTCGGCGTCAGAATGGTGGTCGGGCTCGGAGCCTTTCCGGCTCCCGCTCCTCACACCCGGCCGGTGCGCCTTGCAGCGACGGCCCCGATCTCCTCCAGGGAGCTGTTGGACCAGATCGGTGTGATGCAGGGGGAGATCGACGTGCCTTCGGGTGTCTGGGGCGCGCTCGAGATCGCATTCGGAGAGATCGCAGTTCCCATCGTCGGGTTGTGGGCGAGAGTTCCCCACTACGTCGCCGGCATGGCGTTTCCTTCCGCGGGAGCGGCGTTGCTCGACGGGCTCGCGGCGGTGGCCGGGCTGTCGATCGACTCGAGCGAGCTCCACACCTCTGCGGACACGACTTTGCGGCAGGTGGACGCACTCATAGCGAAGAGCGACGAGCACACCTCTATGGTCCACCAGCTCGAACGAAACGTCGACGCCGCCGAGGGGAACCCGCTCGACATCGGCCAGGTCCCGACGGGTGACGAGCTTGCAGCCGAGCTGGAGCGCTACTTGAGGGACGACGGTGGTGGCGGCGTCAGCGGCGGCGGCTCCCCGGAGCCCGACCTCTAGGGGGCTCACCGCATTCGGATAACGTGCCGAGATGCTCGTGGACAGCGGTATCGGTTTCGGCGCGACTGACGCCGCGGAGGTGGCGAAGCGTGCTGAACATGACGGTTTCGACGGACTCTGGTGCGCGGAGACGGCGCACGACCCGTTCCTCCCCCTGACTCTGGCTGCGGAGCACACCGAGCGCATAACCCTTGGCACAGCGATTGCTGTGGCTTTCGCCCGGAACCCGATGATCACGGCCGCTGTCGCCAACGACCTGCAGGCCTACTCAAAGGGCCGTTTCATCCTCGGCCTCGGTTCACAGATCAAGCCCCACATAACGAAGCGCTACTCGATGCCTTGGTCGAAACCGGCCACGCGCATGCGCGAGTTCGTTCTCGCGATGCGGGACATCTGGAGCGCCTGGAACGAGGGCACCAAGCTCGCTTTTCGCGGCGAGTTCTACACGCACACACTCATGACACCCATGTTCAGCCCCGGGCCGAACCGCTATGGCGCGCCGAAGGTCTTCGTTGCAGCTGTAGGCGAGCTCATGACCGAAGTCGTGGGAGAGGTGGCTGACGGGCTCCTCGCTCACGGGTTCACGACCGAGCGATACATGCACGAGGTGACCCTTCCCGCCCTCAAGAAGGGCCTCGCGAAGTCGGGAAGGGGGCTCGAGGGTTTCGACGTGTCCTACCCCGCCATGATCGTCACGGGGAACAACGAGGAGGAGATGGAAGCGGCGAAGATGGGCGTTAAGGCGCAGCTCGCCTTCTACGGCTCCACCCCCGCCTACCGTCCCGTCCTCGACCTGCACGGGTGGGGAGATCTGCAGAGCGAGTTGAACGCGCTGTCGAAGAAGGGCGAGTGGACTCAGATGGCACAACTCATCGACGACGACGTCGTGGATGCCTTCGCTGTGGTCGCGCCTCCCGACGAGGTCCCTAAGATCCTCAATCAACGCTTCGGCGACATCGTCACCCGGATCACCTTCTACACCCCGTACCGCCTCGAGCGTGAACAGCTGGAAGCGCTGTTGGAAGGATTCAGCGGACGACGTTGACGAGTCGCGGCGGACGGGCGACAACGCGCGAGGGTGCGGCGCCGTCCAGCTCTGCCTCGACCTTGGAAGACGAAAGCGCGGCTTCGATTGCCTGAGCTTCGTCGATATCCGGCGACACCTCGAGGCGGTCTTTTACCTTCCCGTCCACCTGCACGACCATCGTGACACGCTCTTCGCGAATCATGGCCGGGTCGAAGGCGGGCCAGATCTCCATGTGCACTCTCGTGCCGGGACCATGCCGAAGCTCCCACGTCTCGGCGGCCAGATGTGGAACCATCGGAGCGAGCATCAGCAGCAGCACGTCCACGGCGAAGTCGTACGTCTCGCGACGGGGGCCTCCTTCCGCCGCACGGCGGTAGCGCTGCAGCTCGTTCTGGAATTCCATGCACGCAGCGACGGCCGTGTTGAAGGACCAGGCATCGATGTCGTGGCTCACCTTCGCTATCAGGCGGTGCGAGGCACGCTCGATCTCGGTGTCGGCTGGCGAAGCGGGCCCCTTCCTCCAAGACGGCTCCGTCCCCGAGGGGCTCTCTGAGCCAACGGCGAGACGCCACACGCGGTCGAGGAACTTGGCACAGCCTTCGATGATTTCGTCGGCCTGTTCTGTCCAGTCCATGTCGTCTGCCGGGGGGCCGATGAAAAGGTGGAAGAGCCGAAGGGCGTCCGCACCGACCGTCTCGAAGTACTGGGCCGGGCTTATCAGGTTTCCCCTCGACTTCGACATCTTCTTTCGGTCCATCCGGATCATTCCCTGGGTGAAGAGCCGCTTGAAAGGCTCTCTTTCGAGCCCAGGGGCCAAGCCGATGTCGATGAGAGCCGCGTATGAAGAAGCGCCCGTACATGAGATGCAGGATCGCGTGCTCGATCCCGCCGATGTACTGGTCGACCGGCATGAAGTGCTTCGCCGCGTCCGGGTCGAATGGCCTTTCCTCGTTCCAGGGATCGCAGAACCGCAGGAAGTACCAGGACGAATCGACGAACGTATCCATCGTGTCGGTCTCGCGCTCGGCCGGACCGTCGCACAAGGGGCAGGTCGTGTGGCGGAAAGTGGGGTGCCGGGCCAAGGGCGACTCGCCGGTGGGCAGGAATTCGACGTCGTCCGGCGCAAGGATCGGCAGACGATCCGGACGCTCGCCGACGGCGCCGTGGGTCGGGCAGTACACGACCGGGATGGGACATCCCCAGTAGCGCTGACGCGAAAGCAACCAGTCGCGTAGGCGGTAGTTGACCGTGCGCTCTCCTGTTCCCCTGCCTTCGATCCACTCGATCGCACGCTGTTTGGCGGAATCGACGTCGAGACCGTCGAGGAAGCCCGAGTTGATCTTCTCGCCGGCCCCTGTCCAAGCGCCGCCGTCGAACCCTTGGGGCGGCTGCGTCGTCCGGACGATCGGCAAGCCGTAGGCCTGCGCGAACTCCCAGTCCCGCTCGTCCTCTGCGGGAACGGCCATGATCGCGCCGGTTCCGTAACGCATCAGGACGTAATCGGCGACATAGAGCGGGATTTCCTTCTCTGTGAACGGATTGATGACATGAGCACCGGTGAACGCGCCGTGCTTTGCCGTCGGGTCACTTTCGGCGGACGTGCGATCTCGCTCGGTCATCCTCGAAGCCGAAGCCCGCAACTCCTCCACTTCGTCATGTTGCTCGGGCGTCGTGATCAGGTCGACGATGGGGTGTTCGGGCGCAACCACTGCGTAGGTCATTCCGAAGCTCGTATCGGGCCTCGTGGTGAAGACACGCAAAGTGAGGTCGTGCCTGGCTACCCGGAGGTCGAACTCCACGCCCTCCGAGCGTCCGATCCAATTGCGCTGCATCGACTTGACCCTCTCGGGCCAGTCGATCTCCTCGAGACTGTCGAGCAGCTCGTCCGCGTACTTGGTGATCGCAAAGAACCACTGCTCCAGGTCTCGTTGGACGACGACATCACCGGAACGTTCGCACGTGCCGTCCGAGAGGACCTGTTCGTTGGCGAGCACGGTCTGACATCCGGGGCACCAGTTGACTGGCGCGTTCGCTCTGTACGCGAGCCCGGCCTCGAGCATCTTCACGAAGATGTACTGGTTCCAGTGGATGAACGAGGGATCGTGGCTGCGGACCTCACGGCGCCAGTCGTACATGGCGCCGAGCGCTATGACACTGGACTTGAGCTCCGCGATCCTGTCCTCAGTGAACGTCCTGGGGTGCTCTCCCGTTCGAATAGCGGCGTTTTCTGCCGGCAGCCCGAAGGAGTCGAAACCGAAGGGCGATAGGACGGCCGTGCCCTGCATGGTGCGGTGCCGGACCAGGACGTCGCCGAAGGTGTAGTTGCGAACATGACCCTGGTGGGCGGGGCCGCTCGGATACGGGTACATGCACAGCACGTATTGCGCCGGACGCGGGTCGTCGGCTTCGACCTCGTACATGTGCTCGTCCGCCCATCGTTGCTGCCAGCGGCGCTCAACTTCCTGGACGTCGTAGGCCCGGGCCATCGACTGATTGTACGAAAACCCGGTAGATACCTTGAGCTGGCCTGAGCCAGGAACTATCGCTCTAGAACGGACCCGAGAGTGCACCAATCGGACTGGTAACGTCGGTCCTCTGACCCTCGGGGGCGTAGCTCAGCTGGTAGAGCGCTTGACTGGCAGTCAAGAGGTTCGTGGGTTCGAGTCCCATCGCCTCCACCAAAAGCCCAGGTGAGAGCGCCTTTGGTCTCCTGCCCAGATCTCCAGACGTGAGACCGTCGACTCTTGGATGCGCCAACACGTGGGAAGCAGAAAACGCATCGTCAACGTACTTCGGTTCACGACCGCGTGCCTACCGAGCCGCTCACATCACACGCAGGTGCATGTCACGTAGTCATTAGAACTGCCGCTCTTCGACCACCGAGCGGTGGAACTCTTGGAGTCGGTGACCCGCTTCGCGGACCTCCGGGGCCATGTGCGCGCCAAGACGACCGAGATTTCCTTCAGTCACGATTATCGCCAGGTCGATTAACGCGCCTTCGAGTCGAGTCAGTCGCTCGTTCTCATCCATGAGCTTCTCCATTTCTGCGTGGTCGGCTACGTAGGAGGTCCGGGGCCAACTGCATCTACCACATGCCCCCGTCGACGTTTCGCTTGGTCAGGTGCCACGGCTCGCACGCGAACACTGCACGGTGTCGGCAAATCACAGTGCCAGCCTCAGAAAAGTGCCAGGCCGATCGAGCAGTTCTCCAGTCGCCGTAGTTCGCCGCCAACGCCGCCTCATGGTCAAGAGGTTTTAGCCAGGTGCGCCCCACCGCACCAGCTCATGGTCGGCGCGTTCGCACACTAGCTCGTCGAGCTCGTGGTACATGAAGTAACGGACTCGCCCTTCGCGGCGGTGGAGAGCAAAGAACTCGAATCTCGCACCGTGGTACCTAAACACGTGCTCGACGGGATCACCCTCGTTATTGAAATATCGGACGTCGGCCTTGAAGCCGGACCGAACAAGTGCACGCGCCGCCCAGTTGAACTCGGTGGCATCCTCGGCGAAATATGCGAAGTCGGCGTCGCGGACGTCCTCAGAGAGGACTCGTCCATCTCGTGCCCAACCAAGGAGGAGCCCGCCACACACCGAGAAGCGGTTCGCGAGAGGGCTCGCAGCGAGTACGTCGTTCAGTCGTCGGAGGTCACGGATGAAAACCACAGCGCCTGAGGTGTAGCTCTGTCCTCGAAGCGCCAGGAAGACGTCTCACGAGATCGACGAATCGTCTGAGGCGCGCCTCCCACCCACCAACGAAGAACTCGCTTAGGCGACCAGCCGCTGGCTTCATCTAATCACTGTGGAGGAAAGCGCTTCGTCTTTGGAGGACTTAAGACGAACAAGGGGTATACCTCAGATGGCAGAGCGTTAGCTCGCACGGAAGCCCAATCTCTTCATGCCCGATGGTGCAAAACGGCACGACCTTGCTCGCACGACGATATGCCAGACTCGCATGATGGGCTCCCACGGACGCGCCGCAAATGCTCCCTTGCGGGTGGCTTTGGACGCTACGCCACTGTTTGGGCGGATGACAGGAGTGGGGGCTTTTTGCTCAGAGTTGCTCCGTGCCCTGGCAGAGCATCCAGGTGTCGACGTCTCGGCCTTCGCCGTCTCATGGCGCCGCCGCAACGCGCTAGGCCCACTGCTTCCTCCTGGAGTCCGGCATAGACAGCTTCCCATGCCCGCAAAACCCCTCTCCCGGGCCTGGGCTGACCGCGCGGGCCCACCGATCGAGTGGTTCGTCGGAAGCACCGATGTCGTGCACGGGACGAAATTTGTAGTCCCGCCTGCTCGCAAGGCTGGACGGGTCGTGACCGTACATGACCTGACAGTTGTGCGGTATCCCGAGATGTGCGACGCCCCTTCGCTGAGGTTCCCGCCACTGATCCGCCGTGCGGTCGCGACAGGAGCATGGATCCATACGCCCTCCAGGTTTGTTGCTGAAGAGGTCGTATCAGAATTTGGAATCGATCCCGCAAGGGTTCGTGCAGTTCATCATGGAATCCCACCAGTTGTTGCCAACGGCGGTGGTGACGAAGCCGGCACAGAACTCATGGGCGTTCTGCCAAAAGGTGCAACGCGGTATGTTCTTGCGATCGGAACCGTGGAGCCGCGCAAGGATTACCCCGCGCTTGTCCGTGCATTCGACCACGTGATTGGGCAGTCGCGTCAGGAACTGGGTGACGTTGCTCTGGTGATCGCTGGCGACGAACTATGGGGAAAGCCGGATTTAGAGTCGGCAATCGAGACTTTGCGCCGACCCGATCGCATCGTGCGGCTCGGCTACGTCGAAGCAACCCGGCTCGCACGATTGCTCCGCTCCGCTTCGGCAGTCGCCTATCCCTCGGTCTACGAGGGATTCGGCTTCGTGCCCCTCGAGGCGATGGCCGCCGGGGTCCCGGTCGTGTCAACCGCTGCTGGGGCCATACCTGAGGTGACCGGCGATGCAGCGCTTCTTGTGCCACCAGGCAATGAGGACGCTCTCTCGGCCGCATTGGCAGCCGTGCTCACCAGCGAAAGTGTGCAGTCGGATCTCATCGCACGTGGAAGACGGCAGGCCGAGAAATTCAGTTGGGCTTCGTGTGCAGCGGGCCTTGCCGACTTGTACGCAGAGGTGGCTGCCTGAGGGACGATCGCATCCGCACGGCATCGTTCCAACACCGCCGAACCGTGCTACCCCTGACTAACTGGGTGAGCACGTATCCCATGAACAGACACGCGCACGTCGCGAGAATATTGGTAGGCATCGACAAGGGTCCCTGTTTCGAAGTCGATGCGGAGTATCGACGCGGGCGACAGCCCGACAAATAACTGACTGTCAACGAGATCAAGGCCGCGGAGAAAGAGCGGATCAGCGTAAGGGGGGATACGCATTAGCCTCCACAGTGCACGAGCACCGAACGCGACCAGCGATCGGCCGGCTCGATGTCGGACCTTGTCGTACTTGTGTAGATAGAACGCTCGAAACAATTGATGACGTACCCAGTCGTACTTGAGTAGATCGAAAGCTCTGAACAATCGTCCACTCGACAAGTCGTACATTCGCACGGAGGCGTCTCGCGTAGCATTAGTGACAGCAAGGTTCCCTTTGATTAGAAGATTGTGGGCTCCTTTCAGCGCGTCATCTTTGATCACAACCGTTCCCCGGTCCAGATTGACTATCGCACCAAAGCGATTCAATAGCGCAAGCATCTCACCCTCATACATGGCGCTGGCGTTGAGATGAAGATGGCTGGGACGCGACAGATGCGCGCTCGACAGAAAGGCCGCTCTCTGATCCGCCGATTTGTCAATCTCGGTCGCAGTCAACCCAAATTCCTGCTGGACACTGGGGAGATCACGTGGCCAGTAGCTGCGACAGATCCTTCCGGTGGAGACTTCGACCTCCAATAGGGCATCTATTGCCGTAGCCGTAACCCAGAGGGTGTCGTTTTGCGTCATCAAAACCTCGTGCAAGCCAACAACAAGGCCGTTGGACAAGCTGCGCTGGAACCGCAGCTCATGATCATAGAGTTGGACCTGGTCATAGCTCGCCACGTAGATGGTTGTGGGAGTGATCCAGATGCCACGTCCACCGCGGGAGTTACCTCGCCGGTTCTCGTCTCGGATGCTCGGATCTGAGGGAGTGACGGGCGCGCTGCGCAATGGTTGTTTCTTGTCCCAGTCGAAAAGGACCACTTCTCCCGCTCGGTCCAACGGTGCTCCGCGCACTACTGTCGTAAATATGACCCGCAAGTCGTCCCTTTCAATCGGACGCTCACCTTTTTGGATTGAAACTGTCTTCGTAAATAGATTGCAGCTTGACCAGGTTCGCCATTAATGATTATTCCTTATCCTGGTAGGAAGTGCTAACCCTGGCTTTGATTGCTTGCGCGAAGCCCGAGACATTCTCGCTCGCTCACGTGGTCACGAAAAGGCCTCACTACTTCGACACGCTCGTCTCTTAAGACTCGTGCGTGTTGGTCGCGCGGTGCTCGTACTAGGTTGCAACCTCCACAACGAGCCCGTTCCATTCGACGGTCACGTGCTCGGCCACTGGCTCGACACGCTGCAGCTGGGAATCCCTAAAAGCATCGGCATGGCGGTTATGACAAATGAGGCACGATCCCTCCATCACAACCGCAGCATTCGTGCCTTCGCCTTATCGGCGCGCGTGTCGCGTCACGGAGCTATCTCTCCCGGTTGCTAGGCCAGGCGCTTCTCACCAATGGCGCGTCATCGATCGACGATTGAGAAGCGGAGCTCGCGTTGTTCCCGGAGCGACCGAGTGTGCTATTCCCACCGAAGGAGCAGGACCCAGGTCCCGACTGCGAACCTGCCGGCACAACCGTCCACACGAGTGCCGCCAGGACGTCCATCGATGCGACCAGAGCCATGGCCTTTTGAGCAACGGGGCTACGGCGGCACCAACGCCTGAGACCTGGAACGGCGTCATCGACCAGCATTCACCGCCTCCCTCCGTAGAACGTCATACCTTTAGATGTCTAAGGTGACTACTTGGCGAGCAGGACCGCCTAGTACGCAAGGATTCCCTTCGCTTTGGCTGCCGACAAGGCTCCTGCCTCGAGCCTCACCTTGAGCAGAAGGCGGATCAGAGACTCCATCTCCTCCTGCGACAGCTGCACCGCTTCGAACACCTTCTGGTTGAGCTCCGTGGTAGCGGCAGCGACAAGCCTGCGACCGTGGGCCGTGATCTCGGCGAGCGTGCTGCGTGTGTCGCTCGGATTGGGTACTCGCCGTACGAGGCGATCCGCCTCGAGGCGATCAATTGCGTTCGTCACGGTGGCCGGAGTCACCTGTAGTCGCTCGCCGATCTTTGAAAGGGACAAGGATCCACAATCGGCGTTCCATGCCAACCAGGCCAGGACTTCATAGCGGGCGAAGGTGAGATCGAAGGGTCTCAATGCCTCGTTCGCTTGCGACAGGAAAAGCTGGTGGGCGCGCATGATCGAAATGATGGCTGCCATACCGACCGCCGCGTGGCCCCACCCCTTGGACTTCCAGACATCGCGGGCGGCGGCTACGGGGTCGAAGGAAAGGCTGCGAGCCGTCGGCATCTGGGAATCGTACACAGGCCCGGCTGAGGCCCCATGTTCCGCAGTCTCAGCCGTCGATGTTTCGTCATCGCTATCGGCGTCGGTCGTAGCCCGGTAGACACACCGTGATCGTCGAACAAGTCGTCGGCATGACACGAAACGATCCGAGGATGGTCGCGTCGCTCGACAAGGGACGACAGCGCCGCGACATCGGCCAATTCGGTCTCGTACATCCACGCTCTTGTGAAGGCGGCTGACGGGTCGTCCATGGCGTTTGACGATTCGGCGCCAATAGTTCGATCAAAGTTTTTCGGCGTCCACCTTGTCGGGCGACGGGCGGGGGATGGTCAGGACCAGCCGCGTCTGCGTTTTTCTCGTCTGACCCTGAGGATCGCCATGAGCTTTCGGAAGAGGAATCCCATACCTTTGAAGGTTACCGACCCTCACGCGACGTGACTGGGCGACCTTTGCTCTGATTGACGGATCGGGTGGTGGGACGACAGCATTTGCCGGTGCGCATAAAAGGTTCCTCCATCCTCGTGACCGGCGCCTCCTCCGGCATAGGAGCTGCGTTGGCGGTCGTCCTCGCCCAACGCGGCGCCCGGGTGGGCGTCGTCGCCCGGAGGGAGGATCGCCTGCGCGAAACGTTGGAACGCTGTCAGGAGCAGTCTCCCGACTCGGCGATGTGGGTGACTGACCTCTCGGACCCTGAAGCGGGGGTCCGTCTGGTCAACGCGGTTTGGGAGAACTTCGACGGTCTCGACTGCCTCGTCAACAACGTGGGCGTGGGAAAGCGGAAGAACCTGCTCGATCACACGCCCGAAGACCTCGATGTGGTGTTCCGGACGAACTTCTTCACACCGGTGCGGATGGCCCTCGCGCTCATCCCGAAGATGCTCGGGAGAGGTTCGGGAGCGATCGTCAACGTCGCGAGCGGCGGCGGGCGCTTCGGGATCGTCCACGAGTCTGCTTACTGTGCTTCGAAGTTCGCATTGAGCGGCTGGAGCGAGGTCGCCGCCATCGAACTTGCAGAAACGCCGATCGAGATGAAACTGGTACAGCCGGGGGCGATCGCCACCGAGATCTGGGAGCGCAAGCCCGGCGAGCTTCCGGGATTGCCCGGGGCGCAGTTCGCCACCTCCGAAGAATGTGCGATCGGCATCGCCGATGCCCTCGAGACAGACGGATTCGAGTTCTTCGTTCCCCCCGACCTCGCCGACCATGTCGCGCTCAAGAACGCCGATCCGAAGGCCTGGATCAACCTGATGGTCGAGCTCGGAAAGACCAAGGAATCGGCCTAAGCGCTAAACGACCCTGGTTGGGGGTTACCTAATCGGGGCGGCGCCAGGGATCCTTGGGACGCTCAGTCATGGTCGCGACACTTCGCGAATCACCCGTTTTTCGAACAGATCGAGCATCTGCCACGCCCGGGTCGGGGGGATTCCACCGACCATGGGGTGAAGGAGGACGAACGCGAGATCGCCCGCCGCCCTGAGCTCGGCCGCGTAGTCCTCCGGGGTGATGATCCGGTAGATGCCTGTGGCGCGCAGCTCGCCTACGTCGTTAGCCTTCTTGTAGGGGTTGGCGACCCCGGCCTCCTCACCCCACGTGGCATAGGAAGTCGACTCGTGGAGAAAGTAAGGGCCGAGCTCGGCCCAAGCTGCTTCGACGTCCTCCGCCACGTACGTCGTCGGGCTGGCGCTGCTCATGTTCACCCCGGGATCCTCTCGTCCGATCCTTTTGCACTCGTCGACGTAGTACTCCCAGAACCTCGGCTCGGAGGGGAGAAAGGCATCGGCTATGTGGGCCGCGCGCCGTGCGGCTCCTTCGCTGCTGCCGCCCATCGTGAGCGGCGGCCCACCCGTCCTGTAGGGAGCGGGCGTCACCTTCACCAGGCGCCCCTCGTATTCGATCGGCTCTGCGGTCCACGCACTCTTCAGGGTCTCGAACAGCTTCACCATGCGCGTGGGCCTTTCCTTCGGCGCCACGCCGAACATCTCGAATTCGTGCAGGGCGTACCCACCGCTGATGATCACATCGATCCGTCCCCGTGTCAGGTTGTCCAAGACAGCGAGGTCCTCCGCCAGCCGCAGAGGATTGTGGAACGGTCCGGCCAGGGATGCGATGTTGATCCGTAGGTTCTTGGTGCGCGTGGCCACAGCTGCTGCCACGAGGAGCGGATTGGGGAGATAGCCGTCGTCGGAGCCGTGGTGCTCACACAGCACGACGGCGACACCGCCGTGCTCCTCGGCCCACTCGGCCATGTCCAGGACGGCTGCGTAACGGTCGGCCATGGCCACTCCGGCCATCGCCGGATTACGGAGGTCGAACCGCAGGGCGAGCATCATCTCGCCGGGGCTTCCTCGTCCGTTGCCGCGGCCGGCCTGAAGTCCATCCGCAGCCGCGTCAGCTTCGACGAGGCGATACGCCATCGTCCACAGTGCTTCTCGTAGGTCTCGTGATAGTGCCCGTACCCATGGAGCTCGGTCCCGTCGGGAAAGCGGAGCATGTCCTCCATCGCCCAGACACCGGTTGCCCGCGTAGCCGTCTCGAGGTGGATCTCCGGCATGTGGCAGTGGTGCACGGTCACCACGGCGTGCAGCGCCTGTTCGAGGAAAGCGAGGAAGTCGTCGGCTCCCTCGATCACACTGCCGCCGGAATCCGTGCTGTCCATCGTGACGTCGTCGGTGAACACCTCGCGCATGGCGGTCCAGTCCTTCGTGTCCATCGTCCGGCAATACCGCGCCTTCAGCTGCTTGATCGCTTCGACGTCGTCCATCGTCCTCAACCGGCCGTTATCAAACGATCGCGGAGCTCGCGCTTTAGGACCTTGCCCGAGGGGTTGCGTGGCAGAGCGTCAATGAAGTTCACCCGTTTCGGAACTTTGAAGCGAGCCAGCTGGGCGTGGCAATGATCTACGAGCTCTTCGGCGGTCGCGGTCGCACCCTCGAGCAGGACAACGAACGCGACGGGAACCTCGCCCCACCGATCGTCCGGGCAACCCACGACGGCCACCTCCCCCACCGCATCGTGCTCGTAGAGGACCCGCTCAACCTCGGATCCCGCGATGTTCTCACCGCCCGAGACGATCATGTCCTTGAGCCGGTCGACGACAAAGAGGTACCCGTCTTCGTCCCGGAGCCCGATGTCTCCGGTATGGAACCAACCACCTGCGAAGGCGGCAGCCGTGGCGTCCGTGTCGCGCCAGTAACCCTTGAAGACTTTCGGGCCCCGAAGGACGATCTCCCCACGCTCACCGGCTGGTACCGGCGACCCCCGCTCGTCCCATATGTCGAGCTCCAGATGGAGACACGGGCGACCGACGCTTCCGAGCTTCGTGATGATGCTGTCGCGGTCGAGGAACGTGTCACCCGAGACAGTCTCCGTGAGGCCGTAAGCATCGGCGAACCAGGCTGAGGGAAACACCTTTTTGATCCTCTGGATGAGAGGGATGGGCATCTTCTCTCCGCCGTTGATGATCAATCTCACCGAAGAGAGGTCGCGATCCTCGATGGCGGGCAGCGCCATGATCGCGTTCACCATCGCAGGCGCGAGCCATACGGTCGTTACCTTCGACCGCTCGAGCTCGTCCACGACGTCGGAAGCGTCGAAAGCGTTGTGGATGATCGTGGTCGCACCGGCCGCGATCAATGACGTCGTCGTCAGATCGAGCGCACCGACGTGGTAGAGCGGCCCGCACGCGAGGCCCAGGTCCGATCCCTTGAACCCGAGCTCGACGATGTGCGCAAGGTTCTTCCAAGCCAGGTTTCCGTGGGTGATCATGACGCCTTTGGGACGTCCGGTGGTGCCCGAGGTGTACATGAGACGGTGAACATCGTCCGCATTTGCCGGAACCCGGCCACCCGCGCCCGCGGCCGCGCCCGCACCGTTGCCTTCGCCGGTGCCCGCGCCGGTCGCAGAACGCAACTGCCCCACCGCCGCCCATCCCGCGGGGACGGCCTGTGACACACAAACCTTCAGCGGGGTCGGTTCCAAGTCCTTCGTCGCCTCGTCGGCGAGCTCTGTCAAAGGCTCGTCGCAGAAAAGCGCCCGGGCTTCTGAGTGCTCGAGGATGTAGCGGACCTCCGGCGCGGCGAGTCGCCAATTGATGGGCATTGCGATCGCTCCGAGATAGTTGGAGGCGAAGATCACCTCCAAGAACTCGGGACAGTTGTGGGAAAGAAGACCTACAACCTCTCCGCGTCCGACACCGATCCGGCTGAGCCCTCCTGCGAGCGCGGCCGCCCGAGCAGCCATCTGGCGGTAGGTGATCGTCTCCCCGCGAAACACCGTGATCGGCTTTTCGGGAGTTCTCGTCGCATGGTGCTCGAGCACCGCGAACCAATTGGCGTCCGCTTGCATCAGCTCTGCGGCCTTCCGAGAGCGGCGTTCCCACGCGGGGAGCCGGTATTGTACCGACCAGTCATCCTATTAAGGCGCGGCCGCAGATGCCCCGAGCAGACCCGAGCGATCACTCGTCACGCACCCCGAAGTGGCAGGCACGCCGAGAGGCGATCGTCGACACGTCCGCGCGCCTCTTCGCGGGACGTGGCTATCACGCCACCGGGATCGCTGAGCTCTGCGAGGCCAACGACCTCGGCAAGGGCGCCCTCTACCACTACATAGGTTCGAAGGAAGAGCTCCTCGCCGCGATCCACGACAGGGTCATGGACGAGGTGTTGGCCGGCGCTCACCGCGTCCGCCAGGCCGGTGGATCGCCTTCGGCACAACTCGCGAACCTCGGAGACGAGCTGCTCGACGTGATCCACCGCTACCCCGACCACGTGTGGGTGTTCCTGCACGAGTTCCGTGCCCTCACCGGGGCACGGGCGCAGCGGTTCCGGGGAAGGCGCCGGGAGTACGAGAGCCAGCTCGAAGCCGTTCTGCGCGGTGGCGTCGAATCGGGCGAGTTCCGGGACCTCGACCCTTGGCTGACCGCGCGGGCCTGGCTCGGAATGCACAACTACACGTATCTCTGGCTGAGGCCCGGAGGGCGCCTCTCCGCCCGCGACGTCGCGAAGCCTTTCGCCGAGATCTTCATGCGAGGCATCGAAGGTCCCGGACAGGCCCTTGGTGGTCACGGAGCCGAATAACCACCGTCGACGACGATCGCTGAGCCTGTCGTCCAGCGCGATCCCGGACCTGCGAGATACGAATAGGCAGCTGCCAGGTCCGATGCCGAGCCCAGACCAAGAGGATGGCGCAGCGGCGATCGCGTCGAGCGCCTCATCAGGAACACCCTCGTGGATCGCAGAATGAAACGTTCCGGGGCATATGCAATTCACGCGTATCCCGTCGCGGGCGTACTCGAGCGCAGCGACCTTCGCCAGCTGGATGACGGCCGCTTTCGTGGCGCAGTACGGCGCCGCGTGCGACCACGCTGTCATGCCCGACACTGAAGCGGTTAGCACGATCGAGCCAGACCCTCGCGTGCGCATGACGGGGACCGCCGCACGTATCCCGTTCACGGCACCGAGGACGTTCACTCGAAACGCCTGCTCCCAGTCTTCGGTGCGCAGGTTGTGAATGCGGCCGTTCGGAGAGAGGACGCCGGCGTTGCTGATCAGAACGTCGAGACCGCCGAAGCGGTCGACCGCGAGGTCCGTCACCGCCTTCACCTGATCGAGATCCCCCACGTCCGCCAGCATCGCCTCGACCCGCCCGCGGCTCTCCGGCAGACCGGCGACGGTCGCCGCCAGGGTCGATTCGTTCAAGTCGCTCAGCACGAGGTCGGTCCCGGCCTCGCCGGCGAGCTGGCGCGAGATCGCCGATCCCAGTGCGCCGCCCGCCCCTGTGATCACCACGACCCGCCGGCCCTCCGTCGCCGGCGCGCTCTTCATGGGATTCGGTTCGTCGACGCTCATGTTTGTACCGATCAGTACAATACATTACGATCCTGGCTCAGTGGCTTCCGGCGGACGTCCCCCGTCGGCGTTCGAGACCGCCGAACTGCTCGAGATGCACCGGAGGATGCTGCTGATCCGGGGATTCGAGCAACGCGTGGCCACGCTCTACCGCGACGGCGAGATCCCGGGATTCGTTCACCTTTCCATCGGCCAGGAGGCGGCGGCCGTCGGCGCGTGTTGGCCGCTGCGCCGCTCGGACGTGATCACCTCCACCCACCGCGGTCACGGTCACTGCCTGGCGAAGGGCATGGAGCCAGCGGCGATGTTCGCAGAATTGCTGGGCAAGGACGGGGGCACCAACCGCGGCCGCGGCGGGTCGATGCACATAGCGGACCCGAGGCTCGGCGTTTTCGGCGCGAACGGCATCGTGGCCGCAGGACTGCCGATAGCGGTGGGCGCCGCGACGGCGGCGCAGCTACGCGGAAGCGACGACGCTTCGGTGGCGTTCTTCGGTGACGGTGCTCCGGCGCAGGGCGCGTTCCATGAGGCCTTGAACCTTGCTGCGGTGTGGAAGCTGCCGGTGATCTTCTTCTGCGAGAACAACGGGTACGCGGAGTTCTCCGCGACCTCGACACAACTGACGACTCTCGAGAGACGTGCGGCGGGTTACGGCATTCCTCATGCAGCAGTGGACGGCAACGATGTAGTCGCCAGCGCGTCCCTGATGCAGAGCTCCGTGGCGGCAGTGCGCGAAGGAAAGGGTCCGATGGTCGTCGAGGCGGTCACCTACCGCTGGCACGGCCACTACGAGGGGGATCCCGAGCGCTACAGGACCTCCGAGGAGGTCCGCTCCTGGGAGGCACGCGACCCCCTCCTGTTGCACGAAGGGCGCCTCCGCGAGCTCGGGGTGACCGACGACGAGATCAAAGGCCTCGAGTCCGCGGTCGCCGAATCGCTCGACCACGCGGTCCAGACGGCGCGAGAGCTGGAGAGGCCCGCGCCGAGCACCTTGACCGACTTCGTCATCAGAACGAGGAGCGTGCGGAGCGCTCCCAGCGCTCCCAAAGCCCTTCGGCGCCCCGCCGACTCGGCTCCCAGCTATCGCACGATGGACGCCGTCAGGGCGGGGCTCGAGGCGGAGCTGAGCAGTGACGACAGGGTCTTCGTCGCCGGTGTCGATGTCGGTGAGGGCGGCAACGTCTTCGGCCTCACCCGCGGGTTGCGCGAGCGTTTCGGTGACCGCGTCCGCGACACCCCGATCTCGGAGTCGGCGATAGTCGGTTTGGGCGTAGGCGCAGCGATGGCGGGTATGCGACCGGTCGTCGAGGTGATGTACCTCGACTTCATGGGCGTCTGCTTCGACCAGCTGCTCAACCAGGCCGCGAAGCTGCCGTTCATGACCGGGGGCGCCGCAGAGATGGCGCTCACGGTCAGGACTCAGTTCGGCGCGGGACGTTCCTCGGGAAGTCAGCACTCACAAAGCCTCGAGGCCCTCCTCGCGCACATACCCGGCCTGACGGTGGTGATGCCTTCCACTCCCGCGGACACCTACGGTCTTCTGCGCGCCTCAATCCAGGATCCGAACCCTGTCGTCTTCATCGAGAACCGCCTGCTTTACGGGATGAAGGGGCCACAGCCGCCCTCGGACCACGTCCTTGCGTTCGGCGAGGCGGCTGTAGTCCGCGAGGGGACGGATCTTACGGTCGTGTCGATCTCGCGGATGGTCCACGAGGCCCTCGCCGCCGCCGAGCGCGCCGCCGAAGAAGGAATCTCCGTGGAGGTGATCGACCTGCGGACCGTCGCCCCGCTCGACATGCAGACCGTCCTCGACTCCGTCCGCAAGACGAGCAGGCTGCTCGTGGCGCACGAAGCTGTCGTGCCGTTCGGGATCGGCGCCGAGATCGCCGCCGTCGTGGCGAAGGAGGCGTTCTGGGACCTCGACGCACCGATAGAGAGGATCGGCGCCGCCGCGACCCCTCCTCCGTATTCGCCCGATCTCGAAAGTGCCTGGCTTCCGGATAGAGAGGACATCACAAAGGCCATCCATCGCCTCGCAGCACACTGAACTTCCGCATTGGTGGCCGCCCGCACCGTCGCCTGATCCGCTCGCCCTGGAGCCGGCCGGCGGCTGTCAGCAACCCAGAGCGCGAGCGATCACCAGATGCTGGATCTCGTTCGTCCCTTCTCCGATCTCGAGGACCTTCGAATCGCAGTAGAAACGTGCGACCGCCGAATCGAGCATGTAACCGACACCACCGTGGATCTGTACGGCCTCCGAGGCGGCCCAAGCGGCCAACCGGCTGGCTTTCAACTTCGCCATCGCAGCCTCTTTTTGGAAGGGTTCATCGTTGTCCCGCAGCCAGGCAGCACGGTAGGTGAGCCACCGTGCCGCCTCGAGCTCGGTCGCGATGTCGGCGAGCTTGAACTGCACCGCTTGAAATTTGGAGATGGGCTGGCCGAACTGGACCCTTTGCTTCGCGAACTCCGTCGCCAGATCGAGCACCGCCTGGGTCAGGCTGAGCGAGAGCGAAGCGATTGAGATACGCCCGACCTCGAGGGTGCGCAGGAATTGCCCGAGGCCCATGCCCGGATCGCCGACGAGGTTCTCGTCGGGGACCCACACGTCGTCGAAAAAGAGCTCACGGGTGTCGAGTCCGCGCCAGCCGATGCCGCGCATCTTCGGGCCCATGGCGAACCCCTCGGTGTCCTTCTCCACGACGAAACTCGCGAAACGCGGCCCCTCCTCCCCACCGGCGTCGGTCCGCGCCAGGAGGGTCACGCCGAACGACATGTCTGTGCCGGCGTTCGAGATGAATGTCTTGCGCCCGTTGATCGACCAGCCACCGTCGCGCCGCTCGGCGCGCGTGGTGATGCCCCGTGCGTCTGATCCCGCGTCGGGTTCGGTGAGGCCGAATGCCCCGAGGGCGCGCCCTTCGGCGAGCGGCCGCAACCAACGCTCGCGTTGTGAGTCGGTACCGAACATAAAGAGCGGCAACGAGCCGATCGTCACATGGGCCTGCCACGCGGCGGCGACCGACTGATCGGCGAGCCCGATCTGCTCCATCGCTGCGACGAAGCCGATAGTCGACATCCCGATCCCTCCCCACTCCTCGGGGATCAGGATCCCGAGCAGGCCCAGCCGGCCCATCTCGCGAAGAAGATCCGTCGGGCATCTGGCTTCTTCCCATGCGGCGGGCGCGCGTTTGGCGATTTCGTTCTGAGCGAAGTCTCTGCACAGCGTGACGAGGGCTTGTTCGGACTCGTCCAGTGAGAAGTCCACGCTGCGATCCTATTGGACCGAGTGGTCCAACCTCATTACAATTTCGGCATGGCATCGGATCGCACCCCCCATACATTTCCGAAGTTCGACAACGTCGAAGACGAGCGCCGGCACCGCAAACAGCGCCTGGCGGCGGCGTTCCGTCTCTTCGGGGCCTTCGGGTTCGACGAGGGTGTCGCCGGGCACATCACGGCGCGCGACCCCGAGCTGCTCGACCATTTCTGGGTGAACCCGCTGGCGATGAATTTCAAGCAGATCCGCGTGAAGGACCTCATCCTCGTGAACGACCGCGGAGAGGTGGTCGACGGCAACTGGCCTGTCAACACTGCAGCCTTCGTGATCCACTCCGCCATACATGCGGCGCGGCCCGACGTCGTCTCCGCTGCGCACGCGCACTCGGTTCACGGAAAGGCGTGGTCGTCGCTTCGCCGGCCGCTCGATCCGCTCACGCAGGACGCATGCGTCTTCTACGGCGACCACGCGGTCTTCGACGACTACACGGGAGTCGTGATCGACGTGGAGGAAGGAAAGCGCATCGCGCACGCGCTCGGCGACTGCAAAGCGGCGATCCTCTCCAATCACGGGCTGCTGACCGTGGGGCATACCGTCGACGAGGCCGCCTTCTGGTTCATCACGATGGAACGGACCTGCCAGGCTCAGCTCCTCGCCGAGGCAGCTGGCAAGCCTGTCTTCATCGACCGCGACCAGGCCGAGAAGACCGCCCAACAGGTGGGGGTCCATTTCTCGGGGTGGTACTCGTTCCAGCCCCTCTACGACTGGATCGTCGCGCAGCAGCCCGAGCTTCTCGACGAGTAAGCCGGTACTACCGGTCGCGCTCCAGATGCACCATGAACGCCTCGGTCCACGACATGAGATCCGCAGGCACGTAGTAACGCGCCTTCGTCGTTGATCGCCGACCAGTTGCGCGCCACGTCCTCGACGGTCACGTTCGGGCCCGGGTGCACGAAACCCTCGGTCGAGGCTATGAAGATCCTTGCGAAACGACCCGCACCTGCTGCGTAGATCTCGCCTGTCACCGGGCAGCTCTCGTGTGCGAGGAAGCCCAACATGGGGGCCACCACTTCGGGCGCCATCCGGGCCGAGAGGACCTCGCGGCTCTCGTCCGACTCCGCCCCTGCGGCCGCCGGTCCACCTGCCATACGTGTGGCCGCCGCGGGGGCGATCATGTTGACCTTGATCCCGTGGGGTGCTCCAGCGGTGGCGAGGCTTCGGGTGAGGCCGATTACGGCCGCCTTCGCGGTCGCGTAGGAGGTGTTCGCCGGTAGGCCGAACACCCCGGTCGAGGTCGTCATCACGATCCGCCCGTAGCCCCTATCGGCCATTTGCGTCCAGGCGGCGCGCGCAGTGTTGAACGAGCCCACGACATGGACGGCGAGATGGCGCTCGAGGTTGTCGAAGTCCGCTTCCGGAAAGCGCGCCCAGCGGATGATCCCGGCGTTGTTCACGAGGATGTCGAGGCGTCCGAAGTTGTCCAGCGCGGTGTCGATCAGCGTCTGCGCGCCCGCTGGATCCGCCACGTCACTGGTGTCGGCCACGGCACTCCCGCCTGCACTGACGATCTCGTCGGCCACGCCCGATGCCGGACCTGTATCGGCCCCGTCGCCCTCCATGGAGCCACCGAGGTCGTTCACCACGACGTTCGCACCGCGCTCCGCAAGCAACATGGCGTGCGCCCGGCCGATCCCCCGCCCCGCGCCCGTGACCACGGCGACACGTTCGTCGAACCTGAGCTCCTCCACCGGGTCGGTCGCAGCCTCGGGACGGGGGGTGTTGGTGTTGTCGGCGAACTCAGGAGCGCGTCGCGCTCAGGCCGCCACCGGCGCCTCGAAACCGAGGAGCCGGCCGAGGGTGCCTCCGATCATCGCCGCCTTCTCCGCCTGAGGGACGCCGACGAACTGCGTGGCGATCAACTCGCGGCTTCCGCGGAAGGTCCCTTCCGCGTGCGGGTAGTCGTTGCCCCAGATGATGCTCGACAGCCCTGTTATGTGCCTCGCCGCTATGGCCACGGGATCGTCCTGGAAGGACACATGGAACTG
Organism: uncultured Acidimicrobiaceae bacterium; assembly: GCA_963737015.1. Classification (GTDB taxonomy): domain Bacteria; phylum Actinomycetota; class Acidimicrobiia; order Acidimicrobiales; family UBA8190; genus CAVTQZ01. Next base: position 2,167,108 of record CAVTQZ010000001.1, read on the forward strand.
ACGCGCCACGTACTCGCTCGGCTTCAACGCATAGGGCCATTTCTCGTTCAACTGGAACAACTGGGCCATGTTGGGCTGGTCGTCCGCCGGTCGCGTCTCGTCCCAGTGCCCGAGCCACCAGTCTGCGTCCTGGCCGATCCCGGTGACCCAGCACTTGTCCATGGCGCCCACGAGCGACCCGAGCCAATGCGCGTTGAACTCGATCAGGGCGAAGTGCAGATCGGGGTAACGCTCGGCGACACCGCCGCCGATCAACTCGCAGATAACCTGCTGCGGGACGATCGGCCCGTATATGCACTGCGTGATCATCCGCTTGGAAGCGGCTCTCTCCGTCATCGGCTGGTTGACCTGCGCCGCCGACTCCATCACGACCTTGAGGGTGGTCGAAGCCGGGTCGTTCACCTTCACTCCCCCGGTCTGCGTGTGGATGAAGACGTGCATGCCGCTCGCCTGAACCGCCTCCCAGACCGGGTCGTACTCACGTGAGTAGTAGGGCTTCGGAGGGATTGCCGGAAGGAGGACTGCGCGAAAACCCGCGGCTGCGACCCGTTCGATCTCGGACACGGCGTCGGTGATGTCGGTGATCGGCACGGGTGCAGTGGGGGCGATCCTCGAGAAATAAGAACCGAAACGCTCGACGATGTAGTCGTTGTAGACGCGGGCGTGCCCCATCGAGAGCTCGTGGTCGTCGGAGTAGAGACCGAAGAGCGAGAGGTTCGGGTGCATCACCGCTACGTCGACACCGTCGAGGTCCATGTCCTCGAGGATCACGCCGGGGTCGCCCTCGGGCATCCGCCCGGAGGTCTGGCGGTACCGGGAGATCGTCCATCCCTCGAAGCCCGGTGTGTGCAGCCGCCGGAAGATCCGGGCGCCTCCTTCCACCAGCGGGTCGATCTCGAAGTCCTCCTCCCAGACACCGCGGTCACGCAGGTGCTTAGGGAGACGCGTGATGAAAAGATCCGTCGGTTCGAGGATGTGACCGTCTGCGGAGACGACAAAGTCCTTTTCGCTCATCGCTGTCACCTTCTACACATTTACGCGCTGAACCCGATGCTCGTCGTCGAGGCGGAACGAGGCCTGAACCAACAGGTAGATTCGTGACCGAGAATAGACCAACCGGTCGGTACAAGCAACGGGAGGGCATAGGTGTCGAAGCGCTGGTCGCAGCGTCCCCAGGGCTCGACGTGGGGCGACTTCGGCGATGACGACGAGCTCGGGCGGATCAACCTCCTCACTCCGCAGAAAGTCCTCGAAGGCATCCAGGAGGTGCAGGCGGGCTTGAGCTTCTGCCTGAGCCTTCCCCTCGACTATCCGGGCGGGACGTCGCTCAACCAGAGACGTCATCCGCCCCTGCTCGCGCCGACGGAGGACATGAAAGCGAACGCCGGGCTCTTCTACAACGTGCACATGAGCGAGATGGAGGGGTTCGGTGACTCGCGGTACGTCGACGTATGGGCGGACGACGTGGTCACGCTCTCGCTTCAGTACTCGACGCAGTGGGATTCGCTCGCGCATGTCGGAGCGGAGTTCGACGCGGACGACGACGGTGTCGAGGAGGCCGTCTATTACAACGGTTACAGCGCGGGTATCGACCTCGTTGGCCCGAAGCGCGACGCGCGTGGAGACGGGGGCGAGAACCTCTGTTTCGCGCACCACCTGGGTCTCGAGCACATGGCGTACCACGGAGTGCAGGGGCGCGGCGTGCTCGTGGACCTCGCGCACCATCTCGGAGACGATTGGCGCGGAGTCGACCTGAAGACGTTGGAGGAGATCATGTCCGCGGACAAGGTCGTGGTTGAGCCGGGGGACATGCTGTTGCTGCACACCGGCTTTGCGACGAGAGTCCTCGAGTGGAACCGCCGTCCCGACCCCGCGAAGATCCACACCCTTTGCACTTACCTCGATGCCCGAGACGGAGCGCTGCTCGAGTGGATCTCCGATTCTCAGATCTCCGCCCTCATAGCGGACAACTATGCGGTGGAAGGGCTCCTCGCCAGCTCGAGGGACAAGGACCCGAGCCGCCATTCCTTCTTGCCGATCCACAACCTGTGTCTCTTCCGGCTCGGCGTACCGCTCGGCGAGATGTGGTACCTCCACGAGCTTGCATCTTGGCTGCGCGAGCACGGCCGCAGCCGTTTCTTGCTCACAGCGCCACCGCTTCGGTTGCCCGGAGTGGTCGGCTCGCCTTTGACACCTGTGGCGACCGTCTGATCCGTCGCCTCGCCTTTGACACGGGGTGGGACCGCCGATCCGTCAAGCGACGCGGCTGAGCGCCTCGTAGATTCAGGCTGTTACCGAGGCTTCACGAGCTTCACGGCTCGAACGCGACATCCTGAAAGCCTTGTAGTCGCTCTCAACGACTTTGGCGATCTCCTTGAATAGCTTCGGTCGGCCACCGGAGTTGAGGAGGTACTTCCGGGGTTTTCCGGGGATGTTCGCGCCGAAGTAATAACTGCTCTCTCCGAACGACGGTGCCCTCACCGCTCCCCGGTTCACCATGTTGGTCCACGCCTCTTCTGCCGAGGGATCCAGCTCGATGGTGTCGTAGCCGTGATCCCTGACGAACACAAGGGTGTCGGTGACGAAGTCGACCTGGTCGCTGTTATAGCGGGGATTGTTGCCGGCCGCCGCGTGTGGGCCGCCCGGGAAGAAGAAATTGGGAAAGCCGACGGTCTGCACGCCGAGAAAAGTCTTCGGGCCGTCGGCCCAGTGTTCCGCGAGGCTCAGACCATGGCGCCCTTGGATGCCCATCCGCAACAGAGCTCCGGTGCCGAAATCGAATCCCGTAGCCCACACGATCACATCGAACTCCCGGAGCCCTTCGGACGTCTCGATGCCGGTCCCGGTCACCCGCACCATCGGCGTTTCCTTCAGGTCGACGAGTGAGACGTTCGGTTTGTTGAAAGCCTCGTAGTAGCCGTTCACGAACGGTGGCCTGTGCTCACCGAAACGATGTCCCTTCGGTATCAGCTTCTCGGCGGTCACAGGGTCCTTCACGATGCTGTGTACCTTTTCGGCGAGGAACTCACACCACTCGGCGTTCGCCGCTTCGTCGAGCAGCACGTCGGTGTAGTTGCTCGTCAGCTTGGAGAAGCCCGGACTGCTCCACATCTTCTCGTAGAACCGCCTGCGCTCGTGAGCGGTGTCGTCGAAGGTGGCACGGTCGTGCGGCTGATGGAGAAACCCGCTCGCCGAGGTGTTGAGGATCTCTCGTATTGCCTCGAAATCGATTCTGAGCCTGTTCTGTTGTTCTTCGGTGATCGGAGCGTTGTTCAGCGGAGTGCACCAATTCGCGTTTCGTTGGTACACGGTGAGCGAAGAGACAACGTCGGCGATGGCGGGAACGAGTTGGACGCCGCTCGAGCCCGTTCCTACGACAGCGACGCGTTTGCCTGCCAGGTCCACTGGCCGGCTCGGCCAGCGGCCGGTGTGGTACGACTCTCCGCGGAATTCCTCTCGACCGGGCACGTCGGGGAAGTAGGGCACCGACAGCACGCCTGTCGCGGCGATCAGGAACCGGGCGTGTACCTCGATACGGCCTCTCGCATCGTCTCCCGCGCCGCCCCCCGCGAGCACCCTCCACATGCCCGACGCCTCGTCGAAGGAGGCCGAGGTGACCTTGACGCCGAACGTCATGTGCCGCCGCAGATCGAAGCGGTCGACGACGTGGTTCAGGTAGCTCTCGATCTCGGGTTGCCCGGCGAAGTGCTCGTTCCACCGCCACTCGTCGAACAGCTCCTCCGAGAACAGGTACGCGTAGGTGTAGCTCTCGGAGTCGAAACGAGCGCCGGGGTAACGGTTCCAGAACCAGGTCCCCCCGACTCCCTCGCCGGCCTCGAGGAGCCGCACCGAGAACCCGGCTTCGCGGGCGCGGTAGACCTGATATATGCCTGTGATGCCCGCGCCGACGACGAGCACGTCAACCTCCGGCGACGGGGCCCCGGAACTCCCGGCGGGACCGTCAGCACGTTCGGAGGGCGTGGTCGTGGAGGGTGCCGTCATGGAGCTCCGAGCCGGAAGTGGACCGTGTTCTTCCCGGTGAACGAGATTCTGGGCCCGTGGATTGTACCGGGCGGTCGGTATACGATATCTGGCGCACGACCCGGGTGTGAAAGGTAGCGACGTGGCGGTCACTGACCAGAAGGACCTGAAGTGGTCCGCGCTCCCTGTGCCCTACGCCATCGACTTCCCCGACAGGGCGCCGAAGGAGCGGTACTTCGATCCGGACTTCTACCAGATGGAGTCCGAGCTGCTCTGGCCGCGGGTCTGGCAGATGGCGTGCAGGCTCGAGGAGATACCCGAGGCGCTTGATTTCGTCGAGTACGAGATCCTCGACCAATCCGTCGTCGTCCTACGCACCCACGACATGGAGGTGAAGGCCTTCCAGAACGCATGCCGGCATCGGGGGGTGAAGCTCGTCGAGGGCAGGGGCAAGTGTACGAACGGCTTCGTCTGTCCGTTCCACGGCTGGTGCTACGGCCCGGAAGGAAAGAACAGCTTCGTTCCGAGACGACAGACCTTCGCCGAGCACAACCTGGAGGCCGCCGAGCTGAACCTGGTGCCGGTCCGATGCGAGATCTGGGGCGGCTGTGCATGGATCAACCTCGATGATTCCGCTCCTCCCTTGAGGCAGTGCATCGAACCGTTCGCCACGATCCTCGACGCCTGGAAGGCCGAATCACTTCGGACCGAGTGGTGGTACGCCTGCCGCATCAAGGCCAACTGGAAGCTCGCCGAAGAGGCGTTCATGGAGCAGTACCACGTCATCCAGGCACACCCTCAACTCGCGATCCCCGACAGGTTCCCGCCGCGCAATGGCAAGGCGATCGACCCGCGAAAGTTCATCGACGCCGAGCTGCACTACCTGCGCACCATGAGCGAGGGCATGGCGGGAATGGTCCACGCCGACGACCTACGGATCGCTGAGGCCCAGCGTGACATGGAGCTGCCGGCCGACCCTGAGCTCGCGAGTTCCACCTGGCAACGCGCCCTCAACGACGCCGTGGTGGCGTGGCATCGCTCACGTGGCAGCGACATCCCTGACCTGAACGCTCTCGAGGAGCAGGGGATGAACGAGCCCATGGGGTACTGCTTTCCGCACTACTTCGTTTTGCCGATGTACTCGAGCGCCTCCTCCTATCGCTTTCGGCCACTCGGCCCCGAAGAGACGCTCATGGAGATCTGGTCGCTCACGCGGTTCCCCGAAGGCATCGAGCGCGACAGGCCCGAACCTCCCGAAGTCTGGGACAGCGACGATCCGCGCTGGCCGCCGATACCGGCGCAGGATTTTTCGAACCTACCCAGGCAACAGAAAGGTATCCACACGAAGGGTTTCGAATATCTGAGACTGTCCCCGGTGATCGAGGGCGGCATCTCGAATTTCGAGCGGACAGTCGACGGCTTTCTCGCCGGTCTTCCTTACGAAAAGCTGCTCCCGGCGCTGAACGCGATCAATCTGAACCCACTCGAGAGACCTGTCGTCGACATCGGACTCTGAGCAACCCGGTGAGTAGATTCTCGCCATGAGATTCGGACTCGATGTGGCACAACAGCGGATGTCATGGGACGAGCTCGTACGGCGCGTGAAATTGGCGGAGGACCTCGGCTTCGATGGCGCGTGGGGCTTCGACCACCTGCAGCCCATGTACGGCGAGGGCCCCGGGGAGACATTCGAGGGCCTTACGACCCTCGCGGCTCTCTCAGGAGTGACGTCGCGCATCCGGCTCGGGCTCTTGGTCACCGGCGTCACATACCGGCATCCGTCGATGCTCGCGGCACAGGCACTGACCGTCGATCACGCGTCACACGGACGCCTCGAGCTGGCACTCGGAGCAGCCTGGTTCGACAAGGAGCATCGCGAGCTCGGAATCCCGTTCCCGCCAACCTCCGAGCGTTTCGACCTCCTGGAGGACGCGCTGGAGATCGTCACCCGACTCTTCACCGGCGAGGTCGTGTCGTACGAAGGGAAGCAGGTGTCGCTCGATCACGCGCAGATACGCCCGCTGCCGGTGCAGCTACCTCACCCGCCGATATGGATAGGCGGGACGGGCGCCCGCCGAACTTTGCCTCTGGTGGCCCGCTACGCGGACGTCTGGCACGCGTGGGGCACCCCCAATTCACTCAAGGAGCCCAATGCCCGGATCGACGACCTGGCGAGAGGGGCCGGGCGCGACCCTTCATCGATCATGAGGGCGGGTTCCATGTCGCTCGACGACCTGGATACTGCACGCAAGCACTGCGGGAAATGGCGGGAGGCGGGCTACGGGTACCTGGTGTGCGGATGGCCGGGGTCAGGTGAAGAGCAGGTAGAGCGGTTCGTGCGTGAGGTGATGCCGGAGTTCACCTAGCGGGCCTGACCCGATGGCTGCCAGAGGCTCAGCCGACGGACCGTCCCAGGAACGCCGCGAGGTGATCGGCTGGCGGGCGATCCGGATCGCAGGTCTGTTCCTCGCCAAACGGCCCGCCCGGGCGTCGGAATTCGGGACGCATGCGCTGGCGCGAAACCCCGAGCAACTCGGTCGCGAGCTCGGGCTCGATGTCGGTCGCCTGCCCCGTGGCGCGAGCGACGTCCCAGGCATGGGTGACCACGTCGGAGGTTCGCATTCCGATAATCACGCTCCCGGGGACTGACCCGAACCGCACCTCAATTGTGCGGGTGAGTCCATCGGGGGCGGCGAACGAGTCCTGTGCCGCACGAGCTGACGCTTCGACCGTCTCGCGCAGTGACTCCAGGTCGCCGGCTTCGGGTGGTTCTTCGCCGGCCATGTGGTAGTTGCCCGCGATCACATGGTTGACGACGTCGCGCACCTTCCACTCCGTGCACGGCGTCTGAGCCTCGAGTTGCTCATCCGAGACGTTGCCCAGTACTCGTGCGAAGGCGTCCTGTGCTCTCTGGTGCGCCGCCAGTGGATCCATCTAGCCCCTCCAAGGTAATACGCCACACAATTCAGCCTTACTACGATCCCTAAGCCGGAGTCTCCAGGAAGTCCGACACACAGTGGCTGGCAACTTCCAGTTGGGAAAGGAACTGTTGCCTGATCAGTTCACCGAATGGCTCCCCCTCGAAGACGAGGCGCCTGTAGCTCACCAGTCGGCGCCTGTAATCGACGAGCTCCCCTGCGATCCTCACTGCTGCTTGCGCCACGGCGAACGGATCGCTAGCTGACCTGAGATGTGAGAGACCGAGGTCCGAGAGCACGCCTTCTCCCTCGGTTGGTACCTCGTCGACGAAATCGTCGTGACTGCAGACCCTCTCGTACCAGTTGACGAGAGTACGCAGAGCCTGGCGATGCTCTTCCAGCACTGCCACCAGCGGAATTAGGCGCACGTACCTGGCCCAGCGTTCGAGTCCGGCTCGCGCGAGGATGGCGACCTGCTCCAATCGCTCCTCGGGACCGGAGCTTCGAGATACGACCACCCATCACCGCCCCTGCCCCCCGACAAAGTCGAATGTCTGTAAACCGAAACGCCTGACGCCCTCGTGCGCCGAGGCCCTGGGGAGCCGAGCTGCGGACCGCTGCAAGCCCCTGCTCAACCGTACCTTACGGTCGGTGGACATGCCCCTCGTGCGGAAGCTTGCGCGCGGGAACTTGCGCACGGAAGGTTGCGCCGAAGCGGCCCTACTGCTTCTTCTCGGCGTGCCCCCCGAACTCGGAGCGCATCGCGGACAGGATCTTGTCCGAGAAGTCTCCGTTGCCACGCGACTCGAAGCGCTCGTACAAGGCGGCCGTGATGACCGATGCGGGAACTCCAGTTTCGATCGCGGCCTCGACGGTCCATCGCCCCTCCCCCGAGTCCGACACCCTGCCGGCGAAGTCGTTCAGGTCGGGTGATCTCGCGAAGGCGTCGGCGGTGAGATCCATGAGCCAGGACCCGATGACCGACCCCCGCCTCCAGACCTCTGCGACTTCGGCGACGTCGATCTCGTATCGGTAAGCCTCGGGTTCCCTGAGCGGAGTCGTCTCGGCATCGACTTCCTGCTGGGGCTTCATCCCTTCATCGGCGTGCTTGATGATGCTCAGACCTTCGGCGATCGCCGCCATCATTCCGTACTCGATGCCGTTGTGGACCATCTTCACGAAGTGCCCCGCGCCGTTGGGGCCACAGTGGAGGTAACCGTGTGGTGCGGTCCCGTCCTTCCGGGTGCGACCGGGGGTGGGACTGGCACTTGATTCACCCGGAGCGATCGTCTTGAAGATCGGGTCGAGGCGCTGCACCGGCCCTTTTTCCCCACCGATCATCAGGCAGTATCCACGGTCGAGCCCCCAGACTCCTCCGCTCGTCCCGCAATCGACGTAGTGGATCTGCTTGCCGGAAAGACGCCTGGCCCTGGTCATGTCGTCTCGGTAATAGGAGTTACCGCCGTCGATGACGACGTCGTCCGCTTCGAGATGCGGCTCCAGCTCGTCCAAGGTGCCGTCGACAACCCCCGCCGGCACCATGATCCAGACGTTTCGGGGACGCTCCAGTTTCGCAGCGAACTCTTCGATGGAGGACGACCCGGTGGCGCCTTCGGATTCGAGGTCTTTCACCGCGTCCACGCTCACGTCGTAGACGACACATCGGTGCCCGTCGCGCATCAGGCGTCGGACAAGGTTTGCGCCCATCCGCCCCAGTCCGATCATCCCGAGCTGCGTCGGCTTGTCAGTCGGCATCCAAGACCTCCTTGTCCGATCTATCGCCGATCCCGTCCGCCTACCGTGCCTTCATCGCGCGATACAGACGAATCAAGGAATTAGTCGACGAGTCGTGCTTCAACTCCGGCTCGTCGGAGCCCTCGAGCTCAGGCGCGATCTCGCGCGCCAAGGCCTTTCCGAGCTCTACCCCCCACTGATCGAAGGAGTCGATGCCCCATATCGCCCCTTGGGTGAAGACACTGTGCTCGTACAGGGCGACGAGCGAACCGAGAATGCGAGGGGTGAGGACCTCGGCCAACAGGACATTCGTCGGTCGGTTTCCTTCCATCACCTTGTGGGGGGCGACGTTCTCGGGAGTTCCCTCGGCTCGCACCTCGTCTTCCGTCCTGCCGAAGGCGAGCGCCTGAGCTTGAGCGAAGACGTTGGAGGACAGCAGATCATGATGGTCTCGCAAGGGGTTCAGGCTCTTCGCGAACCCTATGAGGTCGACCGGTATCAGCTTCGTGCCCTGATGGATGAGTTGATAGAAGCTGTGCTGGCCGTTGGTGCCGGGCTCCCCCCAGTAGACCGCGCCCGTCTGCACACCGACCGCCGAACCCTCCACGGTGACGTGCTTCCCGTTGGACTCCATCGTGAGCTGCTGAAGGTAGGCGGGAAAACGCTTCAAGTATTGGTCGTACGGCATCACGCCGACCGTCTGTGCGCCGAAGAAATCTCCGTACCAAACGGCCAAGAGGCCCATGAGGACAGGGAGGTTCTTCTCCAAAGGTGCGGTGCGGAAGTGCTCGTCCATTTCGTGGAAGCCCGCCAGAAGTTCGCCAAAGTGCTCGGGGCCGATCGCGATCATCGTCGAGAGACCTATGGCGGAGTCCATGGAGTACCGGCCTCCCACCCAGTCCCAGAATCCGAACATGTTCGCCGTGTCGATCCCGAATGTCCTGACGCGCTCTTCATTGGTCGAGACCGCGACGAAGTGCTTCGCCACCGCGGAGTCGTCCCCGAGCTCTGAGACCACCCAATTCCGGGCGGAAGTCGCATTGGTCAATGTCTCGAGGGTCGTGAAGGTCTTCGACGAGACTATGAACAGCGTTTCGTCGGCGGAGAGGTCTCGCGTCGCCTCCACGAAGTCGGTCGAGTCGACGTTCGAGACGAACCGAAACGTCATCTCCCGCCGTGAGTAGTGCCGAAGGGCTTCATACGCCATCACGGGTCCGAGGTCGGAGCCACCGATCCCGATATTGATCACGTTCCGGATCGCCTTCCCGGTGTGTCCCTTCCACTCCCCCGAGCGGACCCGCTCGGCAAAGTCCTTCATGGCGTCCAGTACGTGGTGTACCTCCGCCACGACGTCTACTCCGTCTACGACCAGGGACGCCCCCCGGGGCATGCGAAGTGCCACATGAAGGACCGCTCGGTCCTCGGACACGTTGATGCGCTCGCCGCGGAACATGCTGTCGCGCCGGCCTTCCAAGTCCGTCTCCTGGGCGAGTTGTAGCAGCAGTGTCAACGTCTCTTCGGTGATCCGGTTCTTCGAATAGTCCAGGTGGATCCCGACGGCCTCGGCGCTGAACCGTTGCGCTCTCGCGGGGTCTTTCGAGAAGAGCTCGCGCAGATGCATCCTCGACAGTTCTGAATAATGGCGCTCCAGTGCCTTCCAGGCCGGGCGCTCGGCGAGCGCCGTTGAGTTTGCGTCCACGGAAGATGAACCTACCCTCAGCCACCTGCGAGCAGACGCAGCAGATCGTCCGACAGCGAGTCGGCGAGCTCGACCAGCTGAGTCAAGCGCGCACGGACGTCCTCACACTCGAGTAATCGTTGGCGGTCGAGCGCCCCGAGTGGCAATTGCTCGCAGAGCCACCACGCCCGGGCATCGGCGTCGTGACGCACCTTGGGGATCTCCGAGACCCCGACCGAACGTTCCTCGAGCTCCGATAGGAGAGCACTGGCGCGTCGCACTGCAGCGGTTGCCGCACCGAGCGCCTCGGTGATCTCGTTCGCACCATCGGACAGGGCCGCCGGGGCAGGAAGCCACTCGACCATCCCCCTTGGATACGGGTCGTCGACCATCCACTCACGAACCCGGAAGCGATTGGTCCCCTGCACGAGGAGGAGTGATCGTCCGTCCGGCAGGTGGGAGATGCGTTCGATCAAGGCTCCCGTCCCGACCGATACCCGTCTTTCTCCCCCACCGACCTCCGAGCCGCGCGAGATGAGCACCACTCCGAATGTCCGGTCGCCGTCGAGGCAATCCTTCATCATCTGGCGGTAGCGGGGCTCGAAGACGTGCAACGGCAGGAGTCCGTGCGGGAACAGCACGGTGGACAAGGGAAACATCGCCAAGCCTCTGGAAGTGCCCGCCTTGCCGGTCGAGCGCTCGAGGTTCGGCACTCGACCGTTGTACCACCGGCTTGACAGACTCGGCAGATGAGCGCAGTTCCGCCCGATCTGCACATGCTGAACCTGATCGTCGGCGATATGACGGCGAGCCTCGAGTTCTATCGACGTCTCGGGATACCGGTACCGGACGAAGACTCGCCGGGCATGCACGTACAGCTGCGAATGCCCGGGGGATTGAGCCTGGAGCTCGATACCGCCCAATCCGCTCAGGTGTGGCACGCGGGTTGGCGTGCTGATCCCGCGTCCGCACGCGTCGTGATCGGCTTCTCGTTCGCAAGCAGAGACGAGGTGGACGAACGGTACGAAGAGCTGACGCAGGCGGGATACCGCGGCCGCCAACCACCCTTCGACGCGTTCTGGGGATCCCGGTACACGATCGTCTCGGATCGCTCAAGTCTGCTGGTCGGAACCAGCCCTAGGGCTAACAGTCCCGATAGGACGGTTTGTGATCGCTCAAACGAGACTTGTTCATACGAGTGCTCCTTCGTCGCAGACATCAGACGACGAAGAATTTCCGCTGTGTATTACCCGGTCGCAGAGCGCACGGCGCGCCGGTGTCCATGCCAGTGCTCTCTCAACTGTGAAGCTATGTAAAGTGGGTAACCAATTCCGAGGAAAATATGCAACAGCAGGGCCACTATCGGAGAAATCGTGTCAGTGGCCCCGTCATCTAGCTGCATCTGTCGAATGCGTGCCGCTGTCGTGTAACTGCTGACGAGCGGTGGGATGAAAAACAGGATCGCACCAATGCTGATCGCTGCGACGGCCCAGCCCGGCGACACCTTTATGTCGGGGTCGTGACGACGAATCTCGTCATTGATCTTGTAGTACCACACGAGGTAGTAGATCCCGAAAGTGATGATCGACAAACCCAGTACGGTAGCTGGGCTGCGATCTTTGCCGAGGCCGGTCTCCGTAACTACCGGCCGGTTCGCTACTGCCGCCTGCACTGCTTGAGGCGGCATGGAAGGGGGTGGCGGCGGCTGATAGTTCGGATGCCGTTCAGGTGGATACCACTTCCCATCGGATGCTTGCCACCAACCGGGACCGCCCGACGTATCGCTCATACCCTGTCCCCTCCCTTCTATCCCGCAGCGGGACCGCCTGGAAAGGTAGCGCGTGGCGCGGCCCCATGCTTCGGATCAACCGGGCGACCTAGCGTGTGCTCCCGAAAAGGGAGCCGATGACGGAGACGATGGCCATCGCCGGCGAGCACCACGCTCGTCGGCCAGAACTGAGCCGGAGACGCACCCTTCTCGTAATCAGTGCGCTTCTGCTCGGGATGCTTCTCGCGGCGCTCGATCAGACGGTGGTCGCGACGGCACTGCCCACAATTGCGGGCGACCTGCATGGGCTGTCACATCTTGCGTGGGTCGTAACCGCGTATCTATTGGCGTCGACCGCCTCAACTCCACTGTGGGGGAAGCTCGGAGACCTCTACGGCCGGAAGGTCTTCTTTCAGGCTGCCATCCTGATCTTCCTCGCCGGTTCGGTCCTGGCTGGGCTCTCGCAATCGATGGTGGAACTGATCGCGCTGCGCGCCGTGCAGGGAATCGGCGGAGGCGGCTTGCTGGTCGGCGCCCAGACGATCGTCGGCGACGTGGTGGAACCGCGCGACCGCGGAAGGTACCAGGGGTTGTTCGGTGCGGTCTTCGGCGTCTCGAGCGTTCTCGGCCCACTGATCGGTGGTTTCTTCGTGGACGACCTCTCGTGGCGTTGGGTCTTCTACATCAATCTGCCGATCGGCGCGCTGGCTCTGTTGGTTGTGGCGGCAGTTCTGCCCAGCCAACTGGAGAGACGCCCGCACAAGATCGACTACCTCGGAACCGTCTTGCTTGCTGCGATCGCGACGTCCCTCGTTCTCTTCACCTCGCTCGGCGGGACGACCTTTCCCTGGGTCTCTGCACCGATCATCATCCTCGAGATCGCGCCCGTGGTCCTCACCGTGGCGTTCGTCTTCGTCGAACGGCGAGCTTCTGAGCCTGTCCTGCCGCTCACTCTGTTCCGGAACCGTGTCTTCGCAGCTTCCAGCGCTGTTGGGTTCATCGTGGGATTCGCCATGTTCGGATCTCTCACCTACCTGCCGCAGTACATGCAGATCGTGAAGGGGTTGACCCCGACCGTCTCGGGGCTGCGCCTTGTGCCACTCATGGCCGGATTGCTCGTGACATCGACCCTCGTAGGACAGCTGGTGAGCCGACTCGGGCGTTACAAGATCTATCCGATATTCGGTACGGCGATCATGGCAGTAGGTCTGTACCTCTTGTCGAAGCTCCAGGCGGACACCGGCACCCTCGTGTCGTCGTTCTACATGTTCGTGCTCGGAGTCGGCATTGGCGGTGCTCTTCAGGTACTCGTGATCGCTGTGCAGAACGCGGTCGACTATTCGGACCTGGGAGCAGCAACGTCGGGGGCGACCTTCTTCCGTTCGATCGGAGGGTCCTTCGGGACCGCCGTCTTCGGAGCGGTCTTCGCGAATGTCGTCGTGCGCAACATCACGTCTCACCTCCACGGGCTGTCGTTGCCACACGGACTGTCGGCGTCCGCCGGGGCCAGCCCGGCCGTGCTCGCGCGCCTGCCGGCCCCGCTGCACAGTGCGATCGTCCTCGGTTACGCCGCCTCGATCCGGACCGTGTTCCTCGTCGCAGCACCCATTGGCGTGGCGGCCTTTCTAATGTCCTGGACGTTGAAGGAAGAGCCATTGCGGACGACGAGCAAGGCCCCGGACCCCGCCGACACCCTTGCACCCACCTCGCGACCCGCGGTGCGCAGTTCGCAGGACGAGATGGAGCGCGCGGTCACATCGCTTCTGCACCGCGACCGCCGCCAGGAGATCTATCGGGAGCTCGTTCAAGCTGCCGGCGTCGATGTGCCACCGAGGGCAGCTTGGATACTTCTTCGGATTCACGAACATCCCGGCATGTCCAGGGCCGCTCTCGCCGAGCACCTTCACATCGACGGAGCGGACATGGAAGACAGGCTCGGAGAGCTCACCCAGCTCGGCTATCTCGGTGCCGCCACGTCCTCAGATGGGCAGATCACACTGACGCAAAACGGCGAGGAGGCCTCCGAGCAACTCTTCGAAGCCCGGCAAAACGGCATCGCGAGGCTGCTCGCAGATTGGAATCCCGAGCGTCACCCGGAGCTGATGGCTCTCTTGAAGCGGATCAGCCATCACATGGCTGCACACGTGACCGCGGGCAATTCAGCAATCGAACGCGGCCTGGTGCATTCGAACGAACCGGAATAGGACAGCGGCGCTGGTCCTCGTCGTTGCGCAGTCGCTCGTCGCTGCGCAGTCGCTCGTCGCTCCGCAACAGGCGGCACCAAACCGGCCGTGCCTCAGTGCAGCTTGGTCATCCAATCCGCCGGCACGTTCCCCGCAGGCCCGGGTACCGGCTGGGCGACAGGATGGTGATCGGGGGGCGCCAGTATGGGCCCTTCGTAGTACTCCTCCGAGGCGTAGTCCCAGTACCAGTCCTCACCCGGCTCGAAGCTGCGTATGAGGCTGTGCCCGCTATCAGAAGCGTGGCGCCTTGCGTGCTGGCTAGGAGACGAATCGCAGCAACCGATGTGACCACACTTCGCACATCGGCGTAGATGGAACCACCAGCCGTCCTCCAAGAGACATTCGACGCAACCGATACCGCTCGGGGCGGCGGTCGGATCGATGCGAGCGTCCGGATCAGTCACGTACGCAGCCTACGGACCGCACCCCAGTCGACGTTCACTGCACGCGCTGCGTCCGGGTTCTTGCGAAGCCACCTTCTCGTAAAGGGACACAGCGGCACGATCGTGAACCCTCCCTGGGCGGCCTTTTCTATGGCGGCGCGCACGAGCTGGCCGCCGATGCCCCTTCCGCCTATCTCTTCGGGAACACCCGCATGCAGGACCACCATGCGATCGCCGTCCATCTCGTACACGAGCTCTGCAACCGAGCCTCCGCTCTCTGCCACGAGGCGCCCCCCGTCGGGATGGTCTTGGACGCCCGGAGCTTTCTCGTCGTGGTCGTGTTGTGGCATTGGGCTCAACCTACCGGCGGCCCCCGATTCGCCCGTCATCACTGATCACGGGCGTTCCTGAGCCTCTATCGTCAGGACAAGGTAGGTCATTCGCGCCCGTTGCCCTAGGGCAGATCAACCGACAAAAACGAGGTCTCGGCAGGCTGACCGGATTGCGACGGCGGCGGCCGGGACGACCACCGGACGGCCAGACCAAAGAATGCAAGCCCGCCCAGGACCAAAGCACGTCCGCTCTCGAAAGGCTGCGGCACGCTCCTGGACATCAGATCGTGGCCGGCTACGTCCTCGTCGTCGTGCCCGTCGCGGCGCCCACGCCCCCGTCGGCAGCCGTATCTCCAATCGCGTGGTCCTCACGACGTGCATCCTCGCGGGCGTGCTCTGCTCGCTGCTCGCCGTGTACGGACTTGCGCCTACGAGCGCAGTGATCGCCCCCTCCTCATCTCCCATTTCCGCGTGGACGACCGGACTGAGCGCAGGCGTCTCAACTGGAAGCATCACGAATCTCTCCGATCAGTCGCTGTCGAAGACCATGGCGGGAATCGACTCAGCGGGCGCCACCTGGGTGAGGCTCGAGGTGGACTGGCCGGTCGCCGAAGGGAGCCAGGGAAACTTCGACTGGTCTCCGTCCGATCGTGTGATAGGCGAGGCGATGTCGCACGGGCTGCAGGTCGACCTCCTCGTAAATGGATCGGGACCGGGCAACGTTCCGTCTTGGGCTAAGACCAACGGATATCCCGACCCTTCGAAGTTCGCTTCATTCGCCGCCGCCACCGCACGTCATTACGGTTCCATGGGAATCCACACATATGAGATATGGAACGAGCCGAACCTGGCGTCCGACTGGGGGCCGCAGGTCTCACCCGTCGGCTACACGGCCCTTCTGATACAGGCATACAACTCGATAAAGGCGGTCGACCCATTGGACTTCGTCATCTCGGGGGGCCTCGCGCCGGCCGACGACGCCGCTGACGGTTCGACGATGTCGCCGCGCACCTTCCTCGCCGACATGTATGCGGCCGGAGCTCAGGGTCACATGGACGCCGTAGGTGTCCATCCCTACTGTTTTCCCTGCAGCGCCGACCGACACGGCCAGCGCTTCGTGGAACTTCTTCTACAACCTCCCGGGCTGGATCTATCAGGAAATGGAGATGCACGGAGACGGCGGCAAAAAGGTCTGGATGACCGAGTTCGGTGCTCCGACCGGAAGCGCGACCTCCGACGGCGCAGTTTCGGAGCAGCAACAGGCTCAGATGATCACCGAGGCGTTCAGCGAAGCCGAACAATGGGCATGGGCTGGCCCCCTCTTCGTCTACGACTGGCAGGACGGTTCGGACGCTGGCTCGGTCTATGACAACTTCGGACTACTGGACGCGTCGTGGAACGCCAAGCCGGCGCTGGCAGCGTTCGAGAATTCGGCCCGACAGCTCCTGGCGAGCCGAGGTTTCGGTTCGATCCTCGGTCCGGCTTCGGGGTCGTCGGTGATCCCCTCGCAACGCACTTCCACGGGGACCACGTTCCCGACGGGACCCGCCACAGCTGCAGCGGGGTGGCTCCAGTACGGCATCTGCCTCTGCCCCCACGAACGGATCAGCCCCACAGATCGCTGGACTGGCCGAGGTCGGCCAGACACTCTCGGCTTCCACCGGCTCTTGGTTCGGAACTCCGAATTCGTTCGCGTATCAATGGGAACGCTGCGTATTGCTCATGTGCTTCACGATCAGCTCTGCCAGGGGCGCGACGTACAAGCTCGACGGTTCGGACGCCGGGTACGTGATGAGGGTCGTCGTCACCGCTTCGAACAGTGGTGGCGCAAGCTCCGCGACCTCGCCGCCGAGCGCACCTGTGCGAACCGGATCATGAAGACGTTCCTCGTAAGCGGGTCGTCGACAGGAATCGGCGAGGCTTGCGCCCTTCGTCTCGACCGTCTCGGCCATCGCGTCTATGCCGGCGTCAGGAAAGAGGAGGACGCCGCTCAGCTGAGTGCGAAAGCTTCCGAGCGACTCGTACCGGTCCGGCTTGACGTCACCGACGACTCACAGATAGCAGAGGTCGCGCGACGCATCGAGCAGGAAGCCGGATTGTTGAACGGGGTCGTCAACAATGCGGGCATTGCCAAGGGTGGTCCGCTCGAGTACCTGCCGCTCGAGGTGTGGCGCGAGCAACTGGAGGTGAACGTTCTCGGCCATGTCGCGGTTACGCGGGCGCTCCTGCCCTGGATCCGGAGGGGGAACGGACGGATCGTCTTCGTGGGCTCCATCAGCGGCAAGGTCTCGACTTCGCTCATGGGCCCGTACGGAGCCTCGAAGTTCGCGATCGAGGCGATCGCCGAGTCGTTACGACAGGAGCTGCACCCGTGGAGGATCTGGGTCTCCGTCATAGAGCCCGGGGCGGTCAAAACCGCGATCTGGGAGAAGGGACGTCGTGAAGCTGACAACGTCGAGCAGATGCTCCCGGCCGAGGCGAAGGATCTATACGCCAGTCACGTGACTGCGATCCGAAAAGGCATCGAGATGCAGGACCGCAACGGTGTCGACCCGGACAAGGTGGCGAGGGCCGTCCAGCACGCTCTCTTCTCCGCACGGCCCAAGGCGCGCTACCTCGTCGGGATGGACGCAAGGGTGCAGAGCGCTCTCGCGCGCCTCGTACCTCAGCGGCCCCGCGAGGCGATAATCCGTAGGTTCGCCGGGCCCTGAGGAACACGTGAACCACGTGAGCCACGTTCACACCTACAAAACGAGCTGCTCCTGGGTGGGCTCGACCGCATCCGGTTACGAGAGTTACGACCGCACGCACCGAATATCGGCATCCGGCCAAGATCTAACTCTCTCTTCGGACGCTGCTTTCCGTGGCGATCCGAGCATGCTGAACCCCGAAGAGTTGCTCGTGATGGCTGCCTCCTCGTGCCAGCTCCTGGCCTTTCTGGCGGTTGCTTCGCGGGCGCGAATCGACATCGTCTCCTACGAGGACGAAGCCGTGGGCGAGATGCCCGAGGAGGAAAAACCGATGCGGCTCACCCGGATCCTTTTGAAGCCACGGATCGTCGTCTCGAGCGAAGCCGAGGTCTCCGAAGAGCGGATGCTCCGGATGGTGGAGGTCGCCCACCGCGAGTGCTTCATCGCCAACAGCTTGCGCACCTCGGTCGAGATCGAGCCGACGCTCGTGTGGAACGGGTCGTGAGCTCCGCGCTTCCGGACATACCCGAGGTGCCCGAGGCGCCCAAGGTGCCGGAGGGGCCCGCGGCGCCGGAGCCCGGCGCCGGCGCCGGCGTCGGCACTGCGGACGCGGGCGCCGAGTCGCACGCGATCGCCGCTCTGTCGATCCGAAGGCTCGCCCCACAGATCCTCACGGGCGGCGTTGCGCCTTTCGTCGTTTACGAGCTTGGTCGCCACTTCGGGCTTGCCGACCCGACAGCGCTCGCTCTCTCGGCTCTCCCTCCGGGGGTGTCGGTCGTCGCCAGTTGGGCGTGGCGCAAGCGTCTCGATCCGATCGGCCTGATCGCTCTCATAGCCATCGTCGCCGGGCTGGTGGCAATGGCGTTCCTCAACGGAAACGAAGTCCTGTTCAAGGTTCGTGAATCCGTCGTCACCGGGGCGTTCGGGTTCCTCTGCCTCGTGTCGCTGGTGCTGCCGGTCAAACCCGCGATGTTCGTCATGGGCAGGGCCCTTACGGGTGACGCGACGAGCGGCAGTGACGCTTCCGAAGAGAGGGTGCGTGAGTTCGACGCTCTCTGGGAGGAGCCGCGTGCACGCAAGGTCTTCGTGCTCTTGACGCTCGTCTGGGGAATCGGCCTCCTAGGAGAAGCGTGCCTCCGGACCTCGCTGGTCTTCGTGTTGTCGACGGGCGCATTCCTGGCGGTGACCCCGGCGCTTTTCTGGCTCGTGCTCGGTGCCCTGCTGTGGTTCACCGTCACCTACGTACGCTCATCGAGGCGCTTGGCCGTGTCGGACGCAGAGGCTGCTCCCTCCGGGTAATCGGCTACACGATGGGCGGCAGCGCCTCACCCGTCTCGACAACCGTCTTGAGGTTGCTCAGGATGTAGGACCATCCCTTTACGCTCGACGCTGTCCTCGGAGACGCGTCGAGGCGGTCGTGGACGAGGGTGAGCTTGGAGAAACCACCCGGCTGCTCCTCGATCTCCCACGTCACCCGGCTCTCGGGCTCCGCAGCCATCTCCGGGTCGTAGAGGCTCCTCCATGTATGCGCGAGCCGGCGAGGAGGGTCAAATTCGAGCACAGTGTTCTCGCCCCACGTCTGACTGCGGTCCGGTGACAGGCTGCGTATCACCGAGCCGACCTCGTAGGTGGACTCCACCTGAGCGCCGTGGAAGAACTTCGCCACTGTCTCGGGGTTGGTGATCGCGGACCACACGTCGTCCTGCGTCGCCTTTATGTAGAGCTGGTAAACCTGCGTCGACGTGGTCGATTGTGTGGCAGTACTCATCTCTTCGCCTCCAGTTGATCTTTGAGTTCCAACAGCGCCGCGGCCTTCCGGTCCCTGTACTTGTCGATCCAACGCTCGTAGACAAGGCGAATCGGCATGGGGTTCAGATAGTGGTGCTTGTGGCGCCCCTGCTTGCGCGTGATGACGAGCCCGGCCATCTCCAACACCCCGAGGTGCTTCATGACCCCGAAACGCGTGAGGTCCGGCACCTCGGACTCGAGCTCGCCGAGCGTCATGCCGTCGCGCTCGAACAGCCGGTCGAGAAGCAGGCGCCTCGTGGGGTCCGCCAAGGCCTTGAAGACGAGGTCGGCGTCATCGTCCACACCCACATCATACGTGAGTAAACAGTCACGTGTCAATCAAGTAACCTATTAGGGGCTATTTGCCGGGTCGTCACTCCGGTCGTAACAAGAGCCCCGTCGGGATGCGCGCCGCGTAACGCCCTGGAATCGCGGCCACGATGTTGGCGAGGACCAGGGCTCCTACGCCGACCAATACGACGGTCAGCACAGGCACGCTCGGGTACGGCACGGCGTGGATATCGTCGGCGAACAGGTCCCACAACCACCGGCCCAGGGCGATGCCAGCGGGGATGCCGACCACGATCCCTATCACGACCGCGATGCTCGACTGCCATGCGACGGTGGCTGCCAGCTGACGCTTGGTGAACCCGAGCGTCTTAAGCAGGGCGAGGTCGCGACGGCGCCTGCGCACCGACGCGATGAGCGTAAGAGCGAGCGCCGCTATGGCACCCGCGGCCAAGCCGGCACCGAGGAATGCCGGGAGGTTGCCGAGAGATCGGTAGTTGACGATCTCCGCGGGCCGAAAACTCTGCGCCCCCTGGACGGCCACTCCGAAGTTCGCTGTGTTCGAAGTCGCCCGCGCGATCTGCTCGAGCGAGCGCAACCCGGCACCGTCTGCGAAGCCGCTGTGCAAACGCACCAATACGGCGTTCGGTCCGGGGATCGGGTCGTCGAAAGGGTTGCGGGCGGTAGCGGGTAGGAGCGACGAGGCGAGGACCGCGCCGGTCCCCATTTCGAGGTGGGCCCCCCCATTGCTGCCGAGGGTCGGCATCGCTGCAGTGCCGACGATCCGAAGCCGATCGGGCGCGCCGGTCCCGCTCGTAACATCGACCGTCTCGCCGAGATGCTTGTGAAGCTGCGCCAGGGTCACGGCGCCGAGCACCACCTGGTTGGCGCTGTCGAGCCCGTGACCCGAGAGCACCGGAGGTGCGACCGCGGAGTCCGCGTTCTCTCCCAGAATCGGGACGTTCTGGCCGTCTATGTAGAGGTCGGACGTATAGACGCCCGACCACTGGGACACGTAGCGGTCGTGGTCCAAAAGGCTCGTCGCCTGCGCCTGCGGGAGGTCACCTCCCGCCACCAGGATGTAATTCCAGTTCCACCCGTAGAGAGAGGGATGGGATACGAGAGAGCTGAGGCTCGCACCGAAGGTGACAGTGGCGACGACAGCGACGACTGCCAGAGCCGCTCCAACGATTGCCGAACGCACCGGCACCGAGTCGCGGCCCCGTCCGGATTCCAGAGCGAAGCGAGCCCCGGTCACCGCGGGAGCCGGCAGTCCTGCCGTTCCCGCCGCACTCACCACACGCGACGGACGATCAGCGCGCCCGCGCTCCCTGCGCAGGTCTCGATGCGGTGCCCTTCTTACTCCCAGGAATGTCGCTATGGCGATGAGCACGACGACCAAGCCGACGAAGCCGAGACCGATGACAGTCCAGTCGGCGGAGATCCCCCCGTAGGGATAGACCGGGCGCACAGGCCCGAGCGGAGCGAGCGGCGAAAGCAGCAATGCGACGATCCCGGCGACAAGCGCGCCCAGGACCACCGCGCCGAAGATGCCGAGAAGCCCGTCCGCCGAGCTCGCAGCGGTCGAAGCCCCCAGAGAGCGCAAGACCTCACGTTCCTGCGCATCGAGGCGGAGCTGACGACCAATCAGTTGTGCGCCGATGAGCAAAACGGCGACGGCCACGATGCCGCCGAACGCGCCCAGTGCTATGGCATCGGGCTTTAGCGCGCGCTGGGCTTTGGCGACGACCTGTGGCTCAGCCTGTTGGAACGGAGGAAAACCCGGTAACAGCACTTTCGAGATCGCTCCTGCGACTGCGGCAGCATTGCGAGCCCCGCCGCGAACTTGCACACCGGTCTCGGTGTAGTTGACGCAACAGCCGAGTAGCTGTCGTGTGAGGGCCGGGGTGAAGAGATTGTTCGGGGCACTTCCGGCGTCGGCCGCGTCCTCGATGACCGTCGTGTTGAAGTCCGCGATCCCGACGACCTTCTCGTCGATCACGCGTATCGGCTTCACCCTCGCAGTGCCGAATGCCGCCAAAGTCGTCTGGGCGTTCGTATAGATCCCGACGGGCAGCACGCTGCCGACGTGGACTCCCAGCGCGGAGGCGCCTTCGGGGCTCAACATGAGCTCGTCCGCCTGGCGCGGGTCGGCCACCCGTCCCTTCAAGGCCGTAACCCGGTTCATTTCGAAGTAGAAACCGTCGACGCTGCCGTAGCCGTTGCCGGCAGAGGGCGGGTAGAAATTCGGGGCGTTCAGGGGGTCGCCGTTGCTTTGGAGGGGCAGGAAGTCGATTCCCGACTGGCTCTCGACATGCGTGACTTGGGGGAGCTTCGAGATCTCGGCTATGACCCGCGCGTCGTAACCGGAGAAGCTCCCGATCGTCGGGTTCAGCACGCCGGTAACACCGACCAGGTCCGGCGGGTTGGTGCTCGCCCAGTATGTGGTGAACGAGGAGGCGGTGCGTCGCGCCCCGGCAATGGACGCCATCGCCAGTCCCCCGACGAGCCCGACGAGCAGCATGAGCGCGAGCAGACCTCCGCGCCTGTTGCGGAATGTCGTCCGGAAGCGGTATGCGGCCAGCCGCCCGAGGTCGCGGCTCATGACCTTCGTTGTGCCACACCATCACCTCCGGCGCCACCAGGCAAGCACCACAAACGCGGTGGTGCTGGGCACCGGCGACCAGAAAAGACCGGGAGGCGTCGAAGGTCCAGGTAGCCGCTCCAGCTACGGTGAAGAACGTGAGGTCGCCTGACGCAATCGTCGTCGGTTCCGGACCGAACGGCCTGGCGGCGGCTCTGACGCTCGCCCGGGCGGGGCTCGCAGTCGACGTCTACGAGGGGGATGTGGTCGCCGGCGGCGGATGCCGCACCCAGGAGCTCACGCTGCCGGGGTATCAGCACGACGTCTGCTCCGCCGTCCACCCCCTTCTCATGGAGTCGGCGTTCTTCACGATGACCGACCTCGAAAAGCGCGGCGTGAAGTTGTGCACCCCGCCGGTCGCGTTCGCTCACCCTCTCGACGGCGGTCGGGCCGGCGCTGTGGTGATGTCGGTGGACGAGACCGCACACTCCCTCGGATCCGACGCCCGCCATTACCGCCGGCTCATGCAACCCCTCGCCCGCGACGTCCACAAGATCGTTCCGACTGTTCTTGCACCGCTGCGGTCCGTCCCCTCCCACCCCCTCGCAATGGCGCGCTTCGCCATGGCCGGCCTACCGCCTGCGCGCTCGGTCGCAAAGCGGTTCGGCACCGAGGAGGCGCGGGGACTCTTCGCGGGTGCGGCCGCCCACGCGATGATCCCGCTCGACAAGCCGCTCACGGGCTCGTACGGGCTGCTGTTCACAATGATGGCGCACTCCTCGGGCTGGCCGATCGTGCAGGGTGGAAGTTCGAGGATCATCGACGCTCTCGTGGGAGAGCTGGAGTCGCTCGGCGGAAAGCTCCACACGGGACAGTGGGTGCGCAGGCTCGGCGAACTGCCGAAGGCGAAGGCCGTGATGCTCGACGTCTCGCCGAAGAACCTCTTGGCGATCGCGGGAGACCGTCTACCTCGCCGTTACTCCCGCGCCCTCGAGCGTTTCAAGTACGGGCCCGGTGTGTGCAAGGTCGACTGGGCTCTCAGTGGTCCTGTGCCCTGGGAAGCGGCGTCGTGCCGGGACGCCGGCACCGTGCACCTCGGTGGCACCTTCGAAGAGGTTGCCCAGGGTGAGTCCGAGGTGGCCGCCGGGCGGCACCCGGAACGTCCGTACTGCCTGGTGGCCCAACCGAGTGTGATCGACGCGACACGGGCTCCCGCGGGTTGTCACACACTTTGGGCTTACTGTCACGTGCCTTCGGGCTCGGACTTCGACATGACCGAGAGAATCGAATCTCAGATCGAGCGCTTCGCTCCGGGGTTCAAAGACCTCGTGCTCGCCAAGGTGACGCGCACAGCACGCGACGGCGAACAACACAACCCGAACTACGTCGGCGGTGACGTGAACGGCGGGCTCGCGAACCTCCGCCAAACCCTCTTCCGCCCTACCGTGAGCTGGCGCCCCTACCGAACAGCGATCGAAGGGGTCTACCTCTGCTCGGCGTCCACTCCCCCCGGTGGAGGTGTGCACGGCATGTGCGGCATGCAGGCCGCGCAGACCGCACTTGCGGACCTGCACATCTCAGCGTGAAGGCCCGAGATCAGGGAGCGCCGCAGCTCGACGAGTAGCTGCAGACGTTGAACCCGTCCTTGGAGGAGCTCGGCGCCGACGGCGTTGCGAGAACCTGTCCGCTCGAGCTAACCATCTGCATCTCGTAACCGGGGACGAAGGCGGGGTTACTGCCGTTCAACCTCGAGTTGCTGAAGGTGCCGCCGCTCAGGTTCGGCAGTGTCGCCTCGCCGGCGGCGGGAGAGGTGCCCGAAGCGCTTATCACCACGGGCGCCTCCTCGATCCACTCGGCGGTGTCGAGAGGCGACGTGTAGGGAACGGTCTGGGTGAAGCTCTGACCGTTCGTCAGGTCCTTGAAGCTGATCGTCCAGAGACCGGGCCCGCTGATGGAGACGCTCACCTTGTCGCCGGGGTTGACGCTCACGCTGGCGGAGATGCTCGGTGCGGGGAGGATCTCCCACCACGCCGAGTAGGAAGTCTGGCCGCTGGCGCTCACGTCCTCCTCGGTGCCTGCCTGGATGAGGGTCGGATCGGTGACAGCGCAGCCACTCGACATGTCGACGCAGCCGCCGCCGATGCCGATCCAGTTGGCTGCCGACTCGGCCTGCCCGGAGGTGTGCTGGGAGGCGGTCGGAACGGTCCAATCGCCCGAGACGGAAGTGGCGAGGGTGCTCGTGTCGAGAAGGCCTTCGTCGTAACCGGCCCAGTTGTTGGACTGGACGGTGTTGGCGTGGACGCCCGCGATCGAGACGGCTACATGGAAACGGTTGAGATGGCTCGCGCTCGAGGCTCGTCGCCGACCCCGTCATACCGACGAAGGCGAAGACAAGGCCCACACCGAGGCCCATCGTGACGGATGCGACAGCAGAAGCGAAAAGCCTCCGAGGGCGCAGCAACATCGTCTCCACCTCCCGCAGGCCGGCGGAGGCCCGCTCTATTCGGTCTCGTTCGGGCTGGCCATGCCGCCGACCGCTGGCAGACCGTCCGAAACCATCTCGGCACACGATCTGATAACGGCAGCTCTGGGCGCTACTTGCCCAACGCAACGACAACGGGTAGCCCCGGTCGGTGGGGGGAGCGGCGTCTGTATCGTTTGTCGTCTGGTTTCCGGGGAGGTGCCGGGCGAGGGAGCGCAGAGCGACGGAGGTGCGCAGATGGCAATAGCCGAGAAAGACCTGGTGGTCCGCCACGTCGGTGACGAGGGGGCGCCCTGGGTCGACACAGGCATCGGTATCGACGTGAAGGTCATGCGTGTGGACCTGGGCAAGGGCATCTGGGTGGTGCGAAACCGTTTCCGCCCGGGTGTGCAGCTGCAGACCCACAAGCACACCGGGCCGGTGGACGGCTACACCCTGAGCGGGCGCTGGCACTACCTCGAGTACGACTTCGAGTCGACCGCCGGCTCTTACATCCACGAGCCCGCCGGATCGGTCCACACTTTGCACGTGCCCGAGGACAACACCGAGCCGACGGACGTGCTGTTCGTCATCGAAGGCGCTCTGTTGAACCTCACACCCGACGGACAGATCGAGAGCGTCACGGACGCGCCGTCGATGCTCGGTGCGTACTACGCCCTCTGCGAGGCTGCCGGCGTGGCGCGGCCCGACGGTCTCATAGTCGGTTAGCGCTCCAGCGCCCTGATCGCTGATGCGTCCCGGCACGGAGCTCGCGGCACGACTCACCGATCCCGAGCTCTACGCAGGCGACCCGCGTGAGCTCTACGCCCTCTACACCCGCCTTCGCGACGAGGCTCCGGTTGCATGGAACGAGGAGCGCGGCTTCTGGGCGGTCACCCGGCACAGTGACGTCTGCGCAGTCGAGTCGGACCACCGCACGTTCTGTGCAGGTCGCGGCGTGCTCGTCGACGAGATCGGCGTCGACTATCCGTCGCCGCCCACGATCATGCACACCGATCCTCCCGAGCACTCGCGGTATCGACGCCTGGTGCAGCCGGGCTTCAAGCCCACGGCGGTGAGGATGCTCGAGCCCAGGGTGCGCGCCAGGGCGAAAGAGCTCGTAGAAACGCTTGCAAACACGCAGCGCCGGTGCGAGGCCGTAGACGTCGTCGGCGCTCTCGCCGTCCCGTTTCCGATCCAGGTGATCTCCGCGATGCTCGGGGTGCCCGAGGACCAGTGGGAACGCTGCTACGAGTGGTCCGAGGCCGTGGTGCCGGGGGCCACGGACTGGCCGGAGGACAAGCGCAATCGTCTCCTCGGGGAGATGACCGAATACCTCCTCGACGCGACGAAACAGCGGCGCCGCTTCCCCGCCGACGACATCCTGAGCGAGCTCGCGCAGGCCGAGCTCGAGGGCGACAAGTTGAGCGACTCCGAGCTCGCGATGTTCCTCATCCAGCTGCTCGTTGCCGGCAACGAGACCACGCGGAATCTGCTGTCCGGCGGGCTCGTCGCTCTCTCGGAACGGCCGGACGAGTGGAAGCGGATGCGCGAAGAACCCGCACTGATCATCGGTGCCGTCGAGGAGTTGCTCCGGTGGACCACACCGGTGATCTCCTTCATGCGCACCACCACCCGCGACGTGGAGCTGCGGGGGGTCGGGATCCGCGGCGGAGAACCCGTGCTAATGATCTTCGCTGCCGCCAACCGCGACCCCGACGTATTCGGCCCGAGCGCAGAACGACTGGACATCTCCCGGGAACCGAACCCGCACCTCTCGTTCGGCTTCGGCAACCACTTCTGCCTCGGTGCTGCCCTCGCCCGACTCGAAGCGAAGGTGGTCCTCGAGGAGCTGACCTCGCGATTTCAGGCTGTCGAGCCCGCGGGCGAGGTGGAACGCAGCAGCTCGTCGGTGATAGCAGGGCGTGCGCCGCGCCGAATTGCAGTTTCCACGCGGCTTGACGGTGCAGGGCCACTCTCCTGACAGTCGGGCGCCGCTCGTCTGGCGCTAGGGCGCATCGGTACTCGCCTTACAGTCGGGCGCCGCTACTCGCTCCGCATCACCTCCGCCGGCCTCACGCGGGCCGCGCTCCAGCCCGGAATACCGGACACAGCGTTCGCGACGAGAAGCGTCGCGGGAGCGATCAACCCGACGGCTAGCAACGGCACGAGAGCCGGGGCGGCGGACCCCATGCCGGACAGCGACGAGCTCCCAGGCCCAGCGTCCTCCGGCGATCCCGAGAGGCAGGCCGACCAACAACGCGAGGAGGGCGAACGAGGTCGCCTGCCAGACCACGACGGCCGCGACCTGGCGGCGGACGAAGCCGACGGTCTTGAGGATCGCCAGATCCCTGCGGTGACGGCGCACAGAGGTCACGAGCGTGTTGCCCAGTGTCATCGCGCCCAGCAACACGACGAGCGCGGCCAGCAGCGTCGGCAGCCCGTCGACGCTCTGAAGATTGATGACGTCCTGCGCGGGGAGTTGCTGCAGCACGGTGTCGCCGAAGTCACGCTGGAGGCTGGCGAATGCGGCTCCCGGAGAGACCCCCGGTGCATAACGCACGGCGAAGATGTTGAACACGGTAGGAGGCGTGCTCTGGCTGGCCTGGGTCTGTGAACCCTGCCCCTGTTGTTGCTGCTGTGGCCTGGGCCTGGGCCTGGGCCTGGGCCTGCTGGCGTAGCGCGGGACCGTAGACCCATGCACCGTCTCCGACTCCGTTCGTGAACAGGTCGCCGATCGACGGCACGATCATCGTCCCCACGATTCGGAGACGAAAGTTCCCGTTGCCACCCTGGCCCTGGATGACGACGTCCTCACCGATCCGTTTGTGCAATTGCTCCATCGTCTTCGTCCCGAGGACGATCTCGTCGCCGGCCCGCGGTTCGTGGCCTTGCAGGATCGGAGGGTGGACACCGCCCTTCAACGGGTCGATGGCGAGCGCCATGTCCACCGTCTTCCCGTCGATCACCACGGTGCCCTGACTCGCCCCGGCGATGATGGCGATCGCAGAGTAGGAGCCCACGTAACGATCGTGGGCCAGCAGGGTCGCGCCCCGGGCCTCGCTGTCGTTGAGATCGTTCGGGTTTCCCACCAGCACGT
The DNA here is from genome assembly GCA_963737015.1 of uncultured Acidimicrobiaceae bacterium. Taxonomy (GTDB): domain Bacteria; phylum Actinomycetota; class Acidimicrobiia; order Acidimicrobiales; family UBA8190; genus CAVTQZ01. The sequence goes on from CAVTQZ010000001.1 coordinate 2,195,056, forward strand.
CCCAGTTCCAACCTTGTTGACGGGGCGTGCTGATGAGGTGCTGGAGGCTCGTAGCGAACGTGAGTGAAGCTGCGAGTGCCGCCACTGCCACGATCGAACCGATCAGGGCGCTGAGCACCGGTACTGCGCTGCGCCCGTAGCCGGGATCGATGCCGTACGAGACACCGATCGCGGTCGAGGGCGGGACCGCTGTACGGGCTATCGCCTCCGCGAACCGTGTCGCCCGGGTGCGGGCCGGGCCTTCGTCAGCGGCGACGGTCGCGCGGCGGCCGACCCGCCACGCGGGGATTACGGACCTTGCGCAGATCAGAGCGACGAGCGCGAAGAACCCCGGCACCAAGATCGAAGCGTCGAACCGGAATCCGGGTTGGATCTCGGCCTGGCGCGCAAGGCCGACGGGAAGCAGTGGTGAGGCGAGGAAGGAGCCGAGGATCGCGACCGCGCCGCCGACGAGCCCGATGGCCCCGGCTCTCAAGATCACCATGCCGAGCAGTTGCCCACGCGTCACCCCGAGGCTGCGCATCGTCGCATGGTCGTTCGAGTCGAGCACCACCTGACGCGCGACGGCTTGTCCGACGAGCAGGATCGTTACGAGCAGCGCCAGTCCGCCGAAGAGCAGCAGTGCGATCACCTCGAGATGGATTCCCCGCTGCGCGCTGGAGGCAGCTGCGAAAGAACCTTGGGTGTTTCCCTCACCGGTGAAGATCAGGCCGTGTCCCAGCTTGGTGGCCTCGGTGGAAAAGGCGTTCCAGTCCGCCGATCCGTGTCGGAGCTTCACGCCGAAGAACTGCATGTCCGGGATCGCCTGGACCGGTACGCCCAGGCCGGACGCCAGACGTGTCAGGAACGCCGGGGTCAGATAGATGCTCTCTTGCCCCTCGTAGGTCACGTCTTGTCGCGCCGCCACCGGCAGAATCGCGCTCACGTCCGTCGGGAAGCGCACGATGCCGGTGACGGTCACCGTGTAGGCGGGTCCGGCAGGACGCGACGCAGAGATCGTGGTGAAGCCGGTCAGCGTCCCGGTCGACATCTGCGCGTACGAGAAGGCATAGAGGCGCACGCGGCTTCCGAGGTGCAGATGCGCCTTCTCGGCGGCGAGCTCGTTGATGGTCGCCTCGAACGGCCTCGATGGGTCGGCCAACCTCCCCGACACCACGAACGGTCGGTCCACGCCGTGCCCGAGCGCAGGGCTTCCTGCGCCGAAGGGATTGAGGACCCCCGCACCGCTCTTCGTCCGACTGGTGGTGAGGAAGAGATAGGGGGAGCGGAACCACGACTCCACCTGCGGAAGCGCGAGCGCCTCTTTTGCCGCGCCGGAGGGTGCAAGCGAGTAAGCGGCTCGGCCCGGTGGGACGATGGTCGCAGAGGCGCTGCCGTAGATGAATCCGCCGTCGTCGGGTCGGTAGTAGGTCAGGAACCTGGACATGGCCGTGTCGGCTCTTCGAGCGCCTGCGAACGCGCTCAAAGCGACGCCCCCACCGATCCCGACGAAGAGCGCCATCACGAGGAGCGTGCGCCAGCGCGTGCGCAGCTCCGAGTACAACCGCAACCAGACGATGCCCAAAGGTGCGCCACCCCCCGAACGACCGTGGCCAGCACAGCCATTCACGCACATCACGACCGTCCGGCCAAGGGTGCGGACCCTCGCCGCGGCGGGCGGGCGCACGGCGGCGCCCCGGGGTGCCAGCCCCAGGGGAGAAATACCGGCCCTCACCCTTGGATTGCCGGTCGGGTCCACCTACCGTTGGAGGCAACAACGAATGCCCAATGACCGGGACCGCCGCCGCCAGGAGGCCGGTGACCCGGATGAGGGCGGAGCAGGGGGCGACAATGAAGATCGAGGCCTCGGTCACATCGATTTCGTGGATCCCGTCGGAAGCGATCACCGGCGCAGCGAGCAAGATGCCTTTCGAGGTGGGGGTCGCCCACTACGACGAGCCCCCTCCCGACGTCATCGAGGACCTCGAGGAGCTTCGGCAGGCGGACCGCTTCCGCTTCGCCAACGAGCTTCGATGCTGGATCAAGGTGGTCGACGGGCGCATCGTGGACCACGGTCAGTCCGGCGGTGGGCGCATCGGGTCGACCACGCTCCGCATGGGACAGAAGCAGGTGACGTTCCAGGCGATCGCGCTCCCCGACCTGCGCAAGGCGCCGAAGGCCACCAAGGGCTCGGTGACCTTCGTGCAGACTGCGGGCGGGCGCACCGGTGTGCCCGCGCCGAGGCGGGTGCGGCGTGCCCCCTTCGTGCAGTTCGCCGCCCCGCTCGCATGGACGACCCTGTCTCTCACCCTCCATGCCGACGGGAGCAGCGAGCACGAGCTGATGGGAGCAAGCCCCTTTCCCCGGCACTGGGTTTACGACAGCGAGGGAAAGCTCGCGTCCAAGAGCGGGCTGATCGACTTCTCGACGTGGTACCGCAGGGCCTTCGGCAAGCACAGCCCCTGGGGCGACCAGGACTCTCCCGCACTCACCACCGAAGTCGAGACGGCGCTCGAGCGCCAGCTCTCGGTCGAGCTCATGAGAGGTTCGGGGAAGCCCAAGATCCGCAAGGTGAAGGCCGGAAAGGCCGTGACCGAGCAGGGCGAGCAGGCCGAGGAACTGTTCCTGGTGCTCGACGGCGTCGTCCGGATAGAGGTCGACGCTGAGCGCATCGCAGAGTACGGACCCGGATCGATGCACGGAGAGCGCGCAGTGCTCGAGGGAGGAAAGCGCACCTCGACGATAAAGGCGGTGACCGACTGCAAGCTCGCGGTCGCCTCGGCGGACCAGTTCGACCGCGAGGCGCTCATGAACCTCTCGAGCGGACACCGTCGTGAAGAGAGCCGCTGAGACAGCGCCGACATAGCTGAAAAGAGGGCCTTCCGAACGCAGGCAGCGCACGCAACATTCGACGAGCCGATTCGACGAACCGAGCAGATGAGCACAATCGAGGATCACAAGCAGGCCCAGGGAACGCAGACGAGCCTTCCCGGCACGACCATCAGCATCTTCCTCGCCGACGACAACCTCATCGTGCGTGAGGGTGTGCGGGCGCTGCTCGCGCTCGAAGACGACTTCACGATCGTGGGCACGGCGGCGGACTACGACGAGCTCGTGGACAAAGCCGGCGAGATCGCCCCCAACGTCGTGGTCACCGACATCCGCATGCCCCCCAATTTCCAGCGCGAGGGGATCGAAGCAGCGCACGAGATCCGAAAGCGCCATCCCGGTACCGGCGTTGTGGTGCTCTCGCAGTTCGACGACCCCGAGTATGCGATCGCGCTTCTCAAAGAAGGCGCGGCAGGTTACGCGTACCTGCTCAAGGACCGGGTCGCCGAAGGCGACCAGCTGGCGCGTGCGGTGCGCGCGGTGGCGAGCGGTGGTTCGGTTCTCGACCCCGCCATCGTCGAGTCGATGGTGCATCCGGTCACCGACACCGGAGGGTTGAGCGAGTTCGAGGAGGAGTTGCTCCGGCTCGTGGCGGAGGGACGCCCGATAAAGGCCATCGCAGCCGCCCAGGGCACGACGCCGACCGCCGCTGCGGACGCGGTCGAGAAGCTGTTCCTGAAGGTCGCGCAGGACGCGGGTGCAGGGGGCCAGAGCTCGTTACGACGCCTGCGGATGCTGCACGAAGCGATCGTGAACCGAGAGGAACAGGGCGAGACTCTGAGCCGCCTGTTGCCCGGGGGCGTGGCGGACATGTTGCGCGACCAGGCGATGGGAGGCGGTGCGGGCGCAGGCGTCGGTGCCGGGGAGACCAAGCAACTCGACGTCAGCGTCCTCATGTCGGACATCCGCGGCTACTCGACCATCGCGGAGCACGCCGATCCGAGCGCCCTGGCCCGCCAGCTGAACCTTCACAGGGCCGAGATGAACAAAGCGATCCTCGGAGTCGGTGGGACCGTGATGCAGTTCGTCGGCGACGCTGTCATGGCCGTTTTCGGCGCGCCGATGGCGCTCGAGGACCACGCCCAGTGTGCCGTGGGCGCGGCCCTTGCGATGCACGCGGCGCAGAACCGCGTGAACGACCTGTGGCGCAGTGAGGGCCTTGCGGTCTTCGAGCTCGGGATCGGCGTCACGACGGGGCCCGTGGCCGCCGCCCTGCTCGGTTCCGAGGAGCGGCTCGAGTACACGCTCGTCGGGGACACCGTGAACCTCGCGCAGCGCCTGCAGCAGTGGGCCGAGCCGGGCGAAACCGTCTTGAGCGAGGCGACGTTCGCCGCGTTGAGCGAGCCGCCCGAAGCGGAGGCGCTTCCTCCTGCACTCGTGAAGGGCCGCGACACTCCGGTCTCGGCATGGAAAATGCGGGCGGACCCGGCCGGTGCTGCGTCAGCCGGTGCTGCGTCAGCCGGTGCTGCGTCAGCCGGTGTTGCGACAGCCGGCTCTGCGACGGCACAAGAAGACAACGAGGAGACCAGATGAACGTCATGGAGGCGCACGGCGTGCGCAAGACCTACGAGTCAGAGGGCGTGCCCGTGCGGGCCCTGCGGGGACTCGACCTTTCCATGGCCGAGGGCGAGTTCGTGGCGATCATGGGACCCTCCGGTTGCGGAAAGTCGACGTTGCTCAATCTCGTGGCCGGCTTGGACACGCCCACCGAGGGCGAAATCGTCGTCGCAGGCGAGTCCCTGGTCGACAAGGACGAGAACGATCTGGCCCGCATGCGACGCCGGCACATCGGCATCGTCTTCCAGTTCTTCAACCTTCTCGAGGGGATGAGCGTTCTGGAGAATGTCACGCTGCCCGCCGTGATCGCAGGGACGCGACGTCGTCAGGCGGAGAGCCGTGCACGGGACCTTCTCGATCTGCTCGGTCTGGGCGACAAGGCGCGAAGCGCCCCCGGAGTGTTGTCGGGTGGGCAACGTCAGCGCCTTGCGATCGCGCGCGCCCTCGCAAACGCGCCGACCCTCCTCCTCGCCGACGAGCCGACAGGAGCCCTCGACTCGGAGGGCGGCATGGAGATCCTCGAGCTCTTCCGCCGCCTTCACGCTGGTGGACAGGCCATCCTCCTCGTCACCCACGACGACGCAGTCGCTGCACCGGCATCGCGGATCGTGCACATGCGCGACGGACGGGTCGCGAGCGACGGGTCCGATGGACAGCCGGCGGGCGAAACCGGCAGTGAGAGCGTCTCGGTCGCTGTGGTTGCGGAAGCGCTGGTCGTGACCGGAGAAAGCGCACCCGCCTCCGAGGAAACAGAGCGGTGACCACACCGACCACCGAGTCTGCGACAACCGGAGCGCATCCCACGCTCCGCACCGGCTCCTCGGGAGCCGTCACCCCGATCGTCGTTCGCGACCTCGGGAAACAGCGTGAGCGCCGTCACCCCGAGGTTGACGAACCACGCGAGCCTGCGAGCCCACAGTGGGTGGTGCCCGCAGCGATGCTCGCGGTCATCGCCATTGCCTGCGCCGTCGGGGCACCGATCGTCGACCGGCGCGGAGACCTCTACACGGAGGTCGTCCGGGCTGTCGTCGTGGCGTCCTTCGCCTTCGCCGGCACGGTCGCGCTTTTAAGGCGGCCGTCGGAGAGACAGCCGCTGCTCGCACTGCTGGGCGCGGCGCTAGGCGGGGCGGTTGAGTTGTTCTCGGCGGTACTTCAGGCCCACGCGCACGGGACTTCGGTGAGCTCGGGCCTTGTCTCCGTGGCCCACATAGCCGAGCCACTCGCGCTCGCGCTCCTGCCGATCGCGACCATGCACTTCCTTCTCGGTCTGCCCGACGGGAGCTGCAGGCTCAGCCGTGCGTTCGTCGTCGCCGGATATGCGGTCGGCCTCGGCGTGGGACTCGCCGTATGGACGAGGAGACCCGACGTCCCCCTTTGGCCCATTGCGATCGAGATCGTCGTGGCTCTGCCCGTGGGTCTCGTAGCGTCGCAGCGGCGCTATTCGCGATCGATGGGCCTCGAGCGTCAGCGGATGCAGTGGTTCGGCTGGGCCGTTGCGATTGCAGTCGAGATGCTTCTCGTTTCATTGGCTCTGAGGCTCCTGTGGGGCTGGCCGACCCGCGCTCCGTTGGTCGTGGCCGTGTCCTCGCTGCCGATTGCGATCGCCGTGGCGATGGGCAGCTTGCGGCGCTTCGCCTCGCGCATAGACCGGATCCTCGCCCACACGGTGTCCCTGGCGGGGCTCACCGGAATCGTCGCCATCGTGTACCTCGTCGTCGTGGTCGGCCTGGGGCATACACCGACGCACGACGAGAGGTCGTTGCTCGCACTGTCGATGATCGCTGCCGCCGTGGCTGCACTGGTCTACGGGCCCGCACGCCAGCGGCTGGCTCAGTACGCCAACCGGATCGTCTACGGCGAACGCGAGGCCCCGGACGCCGTCCTCCGTACCTTCGGCAGCCGCCTCTCGCGCGCGATCCCGATGGACGAGCTTCTGTTGCAAGTCGGCGAGTCACTGCGCAAGACCCTCGCACTCTCCGCCGCCGAAGTCTGGACCGGCTCCGGGGGGATCCTCGAGAAAGCGATCTCGGTACCCGACAGCCCGGTCGCACGGATCTCCCTCAGCCCGGAGGAGGAATCCGTCGTGGCAAGAGCGGGCGTGACAGGCAACGCTTGGCTCGAGGTTTGGATGCCGGGGCTTCTCGAGGGTCGCGAGAGCTCGACCTTCCGGGTGGCCCCCACCACCCACTCGGGTCAGGTGCTGGGGCTGATCGTTGCGGTACGCCCGCCGAAGGGTGACCAGTTCACGTTGGACGACGACACGATGCTCACAGAGCTCGCCCGCCAGGTCGGCCTCGCGCTTCACAACGTCGAGCTCGACTCGGCCCTGCAGGCATCGCTCAACGAGGTGCGACGTCAAGCGGACGAGCTTCAGGCCTCGCGTGCTCGGATCGTCGCCGCATCCGACGCCGCCCGGCGTCAGATCGAGCGCAACCTGCATGACGGAGCGCAGCAGCACCTCGTCGCGCTGGCGGTCAACGTCCGACTCGCTCGCAAGCTTGCGGACACCGACCCGCAGGCCTCCGGCGAGATTCTCGACCAGCTCGGTGCGAGTCTGCAGGAGGCCGTGCAGGAGTTGCGTGCGCTGGCGCACGGCATCTACCCGCCGCTGCTCATCGATCGCGGCGTCGAAGAGGCGCTGCGATCAGCTGCTTCACGTGCGGCACTGCCCACGGAGGTGCAGGCCGAAGGAATCGAGCGCTACCAACCGGAGGAAGAGGCGGCTGTCTACTTCTGCTGCATGGAAGCTCTTCAGAACGCGGGCAAGCACGCGGGTGAAGGCGCCACGGCGACGGTACGTGTCTGGGCGGACGGGCGCACCCTGTTCTTCGAGGTCGCGGACACAGGAGCCGGCTTCGACATGAAGGGCGTCGAGTCGCATGGTGCGGGCTTCGTGAACATGAGTGACCGGGTGGGTGCCATCGGCGGCGCCGTCTCGGTGTGGTCCGCGCCCGGCCAGGGCACGAGGATCTCGGGAAAGGTGCCGATCAGCCACAAGGCCTGATCCCGGACAGCTTCGCTTCTTCGCGCTGCTTCGCTCTCCTTCGCACTGCTTCGCTCTGCTTCGCACCCCTTCGCTCTGTTTCCGTCGCTTCCCCAGGAGGGCGCTCGACCCTGCCGGTCATGACGAGAGTGGCGTCTCCGCGTTCCCTGCCCAGATGTTTCCGAGAACGTCCGGACCGAAGTCTTCTTTGTGCACGTATGCAATGGCGCCACATGTGCACGCGTCAGCGGGTAGATCTTCCGCGTCGTAGGTGGAAAGCAGAACGACCCGGGTCGTCGGATGCTCCGCGACGATTCGTCGAGTCGCCTCGATGCCTCCGATTCCGTCCATGTTTATGTCCATCAGGACGAGATCGGGGCTGAGCGCAGCTGCCTGTTCGAGCGCTTCCTCCCCCGATTTCGCGTCGCCCACTACGTCGAATCCGGCTGTGACTCTCACGACGGCCTTTGCAGCTGCACGAAAGGGCGCCTGATCGTCGACGATGAGGACACTGATTGGCTCAGCCACACATCCATCCTGACAGCACACCCAGGGCTGTCACACAGGGACAGCACGAACGCGGGAGGGGTGTTGGCACTACCCGGCCGGCCCGGCGTCGAACCCTCGAGTTGGCTGCGTGCTCCCAGCTCTCCGCTCTCCGATGTCAGCTGTCGTGGGCCGCGAGGAACAGGAGCACCGCCTTCACCCTCCGGTGGACGTCCGGCTCCTGCGAGAGAGCAAGCTTGGAGAAGATCGAGTTGATGTGCTTCTCGACGGCACGCTCGGAGAGGACGAGGCTCGATGCGACTGCAGCGTTGTTCTTGCCCTTCGCCATCTCGGCGAGGATCTCCGTCTCCCTCGGTGTGAGCAGCCGCATAGGCGAGTCCGCCGCGCGCGAGCGCGCCGACACGAGGGCATCGACCACCTGCGGGTCGATCACCGAGCCGCCGCGCGACACCTCCCTTATCGCCTCCGCCAACTGGCCGATGTCCGACACCCTTTCCTTCAACAGGTAGGCCCTGCCCTTCGAGCCGTGTTCGAGGAAATTGAGTGCGTACGCCGGTTCGGAGTACTGGCTCAACAGCACCACGCCGATCTCGGGATGGCGCTCGCGCAGTTCGTTGGCGGCCCTGATGCCCTCGTCCGTCCCGGTCGGGGGCATGCGGATGTCGGTGACCACAACGTCCGGCTTCTTTGCTTCTACCGCCGCGAGCAGGGAGTCGTAGTCCGCGCACGAAGCGGCGACCTCGAGGTCGGGCTCGGACTCGATGAGCCTCCCGACACCCTCTCGGACCAGATAGTTGTCCTCCGCCAGCACCACGTTGACCATGTCGACCGGCACGCCGGAAGGTTATTCGACCTTCGGAGCGCCCCCGTGTTCACCGAAGGGCCAGGAACGACCGGAAAATCGGCCCGGAGATGGGTTGACGAGGGACCACAGGAGGATCACCTGAGGTTCAGGTCCATGCCCTCGAAGGCTGCTTCCACGGGGAATCCCACGTCGGCGTAAGAGGCCACGATCTCGTCGATCTGCTCATCGGTCCGGGGCGGATCATGGTGGAACAGAACCAGTCTTTTCGCTCCTGCCGCCTTGGCGAGACAGACGGCGTATCCAGCCGAGGCGTGACCGAAGGAGGCGCGCTCGGGGAGCTCGTCGTCGGTGTACTGCGCGTCGTGGAACAGCACGTCGCATCCACGTGCGAGCGTGAGCGCTTGCTCGTGGTACTCGCCGAGTCCATCCGGCCCGGGCCCGAGCACGGTCGGGCAGTGATCCGACATGTATGCGACGGTCGCATGCCCGTCGGAGATCCGATATCCGAAAGTCCTCCCTCCTTTGTGTGGGATCTCGAGGCTCAGGACCGAGAAACCCTCTATCTCCCGTTCGCCGGGCTCGAGGGCGAGGAAGCGCCAGTCACCACGCAACTGCTTGGGCGTGATCGGGAAGTGCGGCGGGGACATGAAACGCTCGAGCACTTCCTCGGTCTCGCCTTGTGCCGGCACGTAGAGGTCGACACGCGCCCCCGGGTCGTCGCCGGCCCGGAAAAATGGGAGGCCCTGTGTGTGGTCCCAGTGAAGATGGCCGAGCATGATCGACCCGCGAAAGGGCTTGCCGTCGAACAGCGCGCTGGCGCTTCTGATTCCGGTCCCCGAATCGAGCAGGAGCTTGGGCACCTCGCCGTCGTGCGCGATCGCCACGCACGAGGTGTTTCCGCCATAGCGCAGGAAGTCGGCTCCCGGTGCCGGGGTCGATCCCCGCACACCACAGACGATCAGCCGCACCGACCGTCGAACCGCAGCATCGAAAAGAAAGGACGTGGGGTCACGATGGACACGGGGAGGAGGATACGCGGCCTCGTCCGCCTCGCTGCGTCTTCGGCCCACGCCATGGCCAAAAGCAAGGAGAGCTGCTCAGTCGTCAGCACTGATCTCGGCGAGGAGATCGGCGAACTTCTTGCGAGCTGCATCACGCCGGGTCGGGACGTGCTCGCTCGGCACGTCGACCGGCGTGTACCGCTTCAGCACCTGGCGGGCGACGGTTACCTTGTGCACCTCGTCGGGTCCGTCGTATATGCGCGCCGCCCTCGCGGCCCGGTACATGTGCTCCAGCGGCAGGTCCGTCGAGAAACCGAGGCTCCCGTGCGCCTGGATTGCGCGGTCGATCACGTTGTAGAGCACCGAAGCGCCGTAGTACTTGATCATCGCTATCTCGACCCTCGCGGCCGGCGCGCCTTCTCGGTCCATCTTCCAAGCGGCCTGCAAGGTCATGAGACGTGCGGCCGTCATCTCGGCCATCGAGTCCGCGACCCAACCTTGTGCGAACTGCTTGTCGGCGAGCGTCGAACCGTGCAGGTAACGCGACACAGCCCGCTCACACAGCATGTCGAACGCGCGCTGAGACTGACCCAACCAGCGCATGCAATGGTGGATCCGCCCCGGACCGAGCCGCATCTGCGCGAGCCTGAACCCCTCCCCCTCGTTTCCCACGAGGTTCTCGAACGGAACGCGCACGTCGCGGTAGTAGATCTCCGAATGTCCGCCGAAGCGACCCGTCACCTCGAACGGATGCTCCATGGTGGGCACGTCACGTACGACGTCGACACCCGGGGTATCGGTCGGGACGATGATCATCGAGCAACCGACGTAGGGATGCACGTCCGGATTGGTGACGCACATCACGATCAGGAAGTCGGACACCGACCCGTTGGAGGTGAACCACTTGTGCCCGTTTATGACCCATTCTTCGCCGTCGCGCATGGCCGTCGTACGGATGAGCGTCGGATCGGCGCCCGCCCCGGGTTCGGTCATGCTGAATGCGCTGCGGAGCTTCCCTTCGAGTAGCGGAGACAGCCACCGCTCACGCTGCTCCTCTCTTCCCGAGGCTTCGATGCCGACCGCCAGGAGCTCTGCGTTGCCCGAGTCAGGCGCGTTGTTTCCGAAGACCACGGGTGCCAGGTACGTACGGCCGAGGATCTCGTGGAGGAGCCCGAGCTTCACCTGCCCGAAGCCCATCCCGCCGAGCTCCGGCGGGAGGTGTGCCGCCCAAAGGCCCTGGCGCTTCACCTCCTCCTGGAGCGGACGGATCGCACGCAGAAGCCCTTCGTCGGGGATGTCGAGGGTCTCGAGGGGGATGATCTCCTCGTCGACCAGCTCACACGCCCACGCGAGCTTGGCGGCGTACTCGGGCTCGGTCTCGAAGTCCCACGCCATCGTTCTCTCGCCTCCCTTGACCGCCTGCGGGCCCAACTACCGTGTTCCGGTGCCCACCGACACGCGTAGCACCGTCTCTCTCCGTCCGCCCAATGCGCCCTGCCCGGTCGTCCTGCCGGGTGCGCCCGACACCTCGGCCGCACGCAGGACCATCGCTTCTGCGGCCGGGGCCCTCCTCGATCAGCGGAGGCTTCTGTCAGAAGAGGAACTGGGTGTCCTCGCCCGCGTCCCCGACGAGTCGGTGATGGGGCTTGCATCCCTCGCGCACGAGGTCCGCCTCACTTGGTGCGGGCCGACGGTCGAGATCGAGGGGATCCTGTCGGCGAAGACGGGTGGCTGTCCCGAGGACTGTCATTTCTGTGCGCAGTCCTCACGGTTCGACACCCCCGTGAAGGCGACGCCGTTTCTCGATACCGACGAAGTGCTCTCCGCTGCGTCCGAGACCGCGAAGCTCGGGGCCTCGGAGTTCTGCATCGTGTTGGCCGTGCGCGGCCCCGACGAGCGCACGCTCGCGCGCATCCTGGAGGTCGTGCCGCTCGTTCGGGAGGAGACGGGCCTGAACGTCGCCGTTTCCGCGGGGATCCTCACCGCCGACCAGGCGAGACGACTGGCCGAGGGCGGTGTCCACCGCTACAACCACAACCTCGAGACCGCACGCTCCTTCTTCCCGAGGGTGGTGACGACCCACACTTGGGACGAGCGCGCGGAGACCTGCCGACTCGTGCGCGAGCACGGAATGGAACTGTGTTGCGGCGCCCTGCTCGGGATGGGCGAGACAGATGCCCAGCGTGTCGAGCTTCTCCTACAGCTCCAACAGCTCGATCCGACCGAGGTGCCCCTCAACTTCTTGAATCCCAGACCCGGTACCCCCCTCGGGGACCGGGGCGTGCTCGGTGCGTGGGAGGCGATCCGTTGGATCGCACTGTTCCGCTTGGCGCTTCCGGGTGTGATCCTCCGCTATGCCGGCGGCAGGGAGATCACCCTTCGCGAGCTCCAGGCCATGGGTATGGCCTCGGGCATGAACGCACTGATCGTCGGTAACTACCTCACCACCTTGGGGCGCTCGCCCGAGGAGGACCTACGGATGCTCCACGATCTCTCGATGCCGATCGGCGCGCTGAGCGCCGCTCTGTGAATCCCCACGATCGCTACTGCTCCGGCTGCGGACGATCGGTATCCGAATGCACGCAGTCCTGTACCCGTGAGCTCGACCCTCCTCGTTTCTGCAGTGCGTGCGGCAAGCGGATGGTTGTCCGGATAACACCGGGCGCCTATCGCTCTAGTTGTTCTAGTTGTTCTGGTTGTAAGGAACACGGCGACCTCCACGCGGGCTGATGCCGCGGATCGTCTCGGACATCACGCCGCTTCGTCGGTACCCGGCCTTCCGGCGTCTGTGGTTCGGACAGCTCGTCTCCTCGACCGGAAGCCAGTTCACGGTCGTCGCCGTGGCGTACCAGGCCTACCGGATAAGCCACTCCACCTGGGTGGTCGGCCTCGTGAGTCTCGCTCAGCTGGGGCCGTTGCTCGTAGGAGCCATGGTCGGCGGATCGATTGCCGACGCCCAGGACCGCCGTCGCGTGCTGGCGATCGCTCAAGTGTGCATGGCGCTTTGCAGCGCGGCGTTGCTTGCCAACGCTCTCATCCCTCATCCGGCTCTCTGGCCCCTGTTCGTGGCGACCGCGGCGGCGGCTGCGTTCCAGGCGACCGACAACGCGACCAGGCGAGCGGCGATAACGATGATCGTCCCGGCCTCAGATCTCACCGAGGCGATTGCGATCCAGACGGTGATAATGCAGTGGGCCCTCGTGGTGGGACCCGCGTCCTCCGGCGTCATCATCGCCGCTGTCGGGTTGCCGGCCGTCTACGCGATCGACGTGGCGAGTTTCGGCGCGTCACTCGCCGCCGTGTTGTCCCTTCCCGCTCTCTCACCCTCGGGAGGTGGCACGCGTGCAGGCGTGCGTTCGATAGTCGAAGGCCTCAAGTACCTGCGCGGCCATCGCCTGCTCTCGTCCACGTTCTGGATCGACCTCGACGCAATGATCTTCGGGATGCCGCGGGCGGTGTTCCCAGCGCTCGGCACCGGGCTCTTCCACGGTGGCTCGGGTGTCGTCGGCCTTCTATATGCGGCACCCGGCGCCGGAGCTCTCGCCGGCTCACTCCTCACCGGATGGGTGGGCAAGGTGCGTCATCAGGGCCGGGCCGTGGTCGTGTGCGTGTGCGTGTGGGGCGCGGCGATCACGGCGTTCGGGGTAGTGAGGATCCTCGGCGTAGCCCTCGTACTGCTCTTCTTGGCCGGGGGTGCGGACCTCGTATCTGCCGTCTTCCGGCAAGCCGTCCTCCAGTTGTCGGCACCGGAACACCTTCAAGGCCGGCTTTCGGGTGTTTTCTTCGCTGTGGTCGCCGGAGGTCCACGCCTCGGGGACGCGGAGACCGGAGGCGCCGCGGCCCTCCACGGCCCGCAGTTCGCCGTGTGGTCCGGCGGGCTCGCGTGTCTCGCAGGGGTGGCCGTTCTGGTCTGGCGCGTTCCCGAGCTCTGGCGTGCGGAAGTTCCCCGCCAGCAAACCAAGTCCGGATCGGACCAGGGCATCGCCGACGCCACCACGGAGCTGAGTCCCTAAAGCACAGGCTCCTAGAGACGGGCTCCTAGAGACCGAGACCGGGACCCGCGCCTCGCTCGAGCCCCAGCGTCCGCTCGTCCGCACGCGACAGCCCCCGAGCCGCGAGCACCCGGTCAAGGCGTTCGAGCTCGAGTGACGCTTCCCGCTCGATGCGGCTGAACCCTGCCTCTCCGGGTGTGTCGTCGACCCCTCTTCCGACCCCTCGTTCGACCTCGTGCTCGACCACTCGTTCCACCTCTCGTTCGACCCCTCGTTCGAGCTCGTGCTCGATAACACGATGTCTGCGCTCTCCGACTCCAGGCGCGTCGCGCAAGCACGGTCGGCCGCCGCCAGGAGCGTCGAGGGGTTCGAGTCCGGCCAGCAGCTCGTCAGCCGAGCGCTCGACGACCTGCGAAGGTGCCCCCTTCTCGAGGACCGAGCAGGAGGCCCGGACCACGTCTCGGCGTGTCACCGATCGCCCCAGATCCTCCAGATACCCGAGCACCCGGCCCTCGATCTCCTTGGTCTCTACGATGCCCGTCGCGCGTGCCCGGCCGAGGGTCGCCTCGAGGGCCCTTGGCGTGAGCCCCGCCTCCACAGCGCGCTCGCGCCACCAGCCACGCAGGCTCTCGACCGAGAGGGTCGGGTCGCGTGCGGCCCGCGTAGCGAACGCAGCCACTTCGCGGGCCCTGTGGCTCGGACCCGAGTGTGCGCGTCGATCCCCACCGATCCCCCGCTCGACCAGGTGAGCCTCGATTTCTGCTGTCCTGCTCGAGAACTGGCGACGTACCGACACCCCGATTCCCGCGATGTCAGCCCGGCCGCGGATCAACGGCTCCCAATCGATCCCGAGGCGCCTTGTGAGCTCGTAACGCAGTTGCGCGTGATAGAGCGCCCCGGCTGCAGGGGCGTGCGCATAGACACCCCGACCGTCGAGGGCGCTCCACATGCCGTCGACCGAACGACCGAGATTCGCGACAACTACGTGTGTGTGCAGATGTGGATCGAGCGCCCGGCTCGTGCGATGGACGAACGCTGCGCCGGCGACCCCTTCTACCGCCTGAGGAATCCGGGCCTGATCGGTAACTCTGCGCACAGCGAGCGCATGACGCTCGACGTACGAGATGGCGTTGCTGACCGCTTCCTGATGGCCCGATCGCACCTCCGCGGCTACTTCCTCGTCGCCGAGCGCGTGCAGGAGACTCACCGACTTGGGCGCGCAGAACGTGAGATCGAATCCTGCGACCTTCACCCTTTCGCGAGCGGTCCCGAGAACCTCGCCGCTAGAGGGTGAGCGTCCTTCGAGGACGGCTTCCAACTCCCGGCTACCGACCGTTCCCCCAAGATCGAGCTGCCCCGCGCCAGCCGTCATCCATTCGCCCGGCGCCTCCACACCGGTGTCCACCACCTCCAGGTAGTACGCGTGGCCACCCGAGCGCACCTTGGCGACGCACAGCACCCGGCAAACCGTGCTCGCAGTGCCTTGCTGTGACTCTTGCGCCGGTTCTGGCACGAAACTCCAAGAGCGCGGTCTTACGACCCGTTGAGAGTGAGAGGGCCTTCGACTTTCGATCCGGCGCTCAAGGAGAGCGCTTTCGCGCATCTCTGCCGAGGAGGCCCGCCTTGCGGTCGCGCTCGGTCTTCTCCTGGTGGTCTCGCCAACAACGCGCCTTCAAATTCGTGTACTCGGTCGGGCCCATGTTGGCGACGGGATTCACGTGGTCGTACTGGAGTCCGAAGCCGCTGCCGCAGTCGATGCACTTGGCACCGCTGAAGCCCGGGACGGGCCCCATGTCCAAAGCGGTGCGGAGCACAGCTGGCAAGTGGCGACCGAAATGCCTCACGGTGTGGATCTGCGTGCCGTCGTGGAGCACCGCCTTCAAGAAGGCGTCCGTCGTGAGCTCTTTCGCCACGTCCACGGGAATGGGGCCGCCGTCGAGGATTCGGCACGGCTCTCCTTGGTGGGCATGGCCACGCCTATAGGCGTAGATGTCGCAGACGATCACGAGATCGGCCCGATCCGATACGGCCTTTCCCTTACCGGAGACCATCTCGCAGAAGGCATCGGCGGCATGGGCGTCGAACGACTCGAGGTCGGAACCACCCTCGCTCTTCTTCACCCCGTGCATGCGCTTCGCCTCGTCGTGGAGGCGACTCGTCTCGGCTTCCAGGCGATGGATGAACGGAAGGCCTTTCGTTGGCGGAAGGGCACCGGTGAAACAGACCATGCCGAGGCGGTCTCTCCAGTGCCGGAAGTACCTTGCACGGTGCTGCTGGCGATGAAGCTCAGAGACACCGGTGTTTGCGGCTTTGTGATCCCGCGCCTCGTCTCTGAGCTTCGATAGATCGGACTTTCTCGCCACCTTGAGCAGATGGCGCTCTGCACCTGGAGTGTCGGCCTCAGCCCTCGTGATCTCCTGTGCTTGCGCGACAGAGACATCCCCAGACAGAAGCGCCTCTTTGGTCCTCGGACAGTCCTCGAGCTTCTTGGCGGTCTCCAATGCCTGGCGGGCCTGGCTCGAGGTGGAACCGCAGTGGCGGGCCATCCACGAGGCGCCGTCCTTGAAGCCCCGCTCGGCGTGCGCCCCTCCCGCGACCGCCCGGTCAGATGCAATAAGTCGGACCGCTGCACACGCCTTCTCTGTGGCTGCAAGTGACTCGGCAATCTCGGCGCATTCGGCGGCCGAGACGATTTGCGGGTCGAATCGCCAAAGTGCGTCCCGGAAGGATGAAGCGGCGTTGATCAGATCGTTCAACACAAAACGTCCCATGGAGGAACCAGCTCTCGACCGGAGAGCTGAAACCCTCTCGAGGAGGGTCACATCGAGAGGAGGCCTGCAGTTCACCCGGCCTCGAGGGCGTAAATGAGAGGTTACGACCGAGGTGTAACACCCGGCCTCATTGCTGTGGCCCCAGTCGGTCCCGGAACCTCGATCACGGGTTCGTCCCGGTCGTCGAACTCTGTGCGAAGCGCTTTCGACATAACCGCGTGCTGGAAGTACAGACAGGTGATGTAGGTGAGCTCCAGGATCTCCTCGTCGCTGAGCGCCTCACGCAGCGACTGAAAGAGTTTGTCGGGCACCCGACCATGGTCGTAGACGAGACAATCGGTGTACGCGAGGACCAGACGCTCGACCTCGTTGTAGCAACGGGCGGTCGACCAACTTGGAATGGAAGTGATCTTCTCCTCGGACACTCCCATGTCCCTGATCGACTTCGCGTGTTGAGAGAAGACGAACTGGCTTCCGGCGGCCCACCCAGCGCGGATCTGGCCGAGCTCTCTCAGAAGTGGATCAAGCTTGCGCTTCGGGTTCTGGTACAGGCCGAAGCCCTGGACGGCATGTTCGAATACGTCGGGAACCAGAGCGAAGACGGTCCACCAGTCTCCCGGCGAGCCGGTCCAAGTCCCCGGCTCCGCCACCGGGTCGCGTCCTTCGAAGAGGAAGTCGTACATCGACTTCACGATCGGCGCGTCGGCCTCGGATTTCGGTACCTGGCGCAGACGGGGCACAGCGTTATCCGCCCTTTCTCAGACCTCCACGCGGCTGCGCCGTTGAGAAGGCTCGTGGTTCACGTCAGTGGGGCCGAGCTCCCTGGTCCAGGACGCGAGCTCGAGCAGGATGCCGTCGGGGTCCTGGAAGTAGACGGATCTCACGAAGACACCGGAATGCAGCTTCTTGCTGATCCCGATCTCGCTGTCATCGTGATTTGCGATCTCGGTGCATTCCACCCCAAAGGAGATGAGGCGCTCGCGGTACTCCTCGAGCTTGTCCGGCGAGACGTTGAAGGCGACGTGGTTCATCGAACCGATCGCACTCGTCAGGCTTCCCTGGTCCGGGCGGGTGGCCGGAGCGGAGACACCGGGCGCAGCCTCCGGTGCGTCGGGGAACCAGAAGAAAGCAATGCAGTCCCCACCACCGCAATCGAAGAAGAAGTGCTGTCCCATGCCCACCGGCAGCTCGATCGTCTTCACCAGCCGCATGCCTAGGACACGCGTGTAGAAATCCACGGTGCGTTCCATGTCGCTGCAGACGAGGGCCAGGTGGTGGACCCCCCGAAGTTCCATGTCGGCGTTCAGTTCGTTCCCCATCAGGTAGCCCCTCCCAAGAAACTGCGAAATCCTACGCCGCCAAGCCCGTGATCCACCGATCTCTGATCGCCGGCCTCGAAGACCCACCGCCGGCGCTCCGCCACCGTCACCGCCGGCCACCGCCACGGCCGTCACCGGCATCGGCAGCCGCACCGACGTACCGGCTGAGGAGGCTTCTCGCAGCCACTCGTCCCGCGTCCACCAGCTCCTGCGGCGAGAGCACATCGGCATTCGGACCGAGCCTCAGCAAGAGCCTTTCAAACCACACGCTGCTGGATACTCCGAGGACGACCTCCGTACGGCCGTCACGCATGGCGGAGCTCGATATCACTGGGACAGATTCGAGGACCCAGTTCGCCTCGGGCCCTATCGCCAGTGTCGCGACGACCGCATCGGGCCCGGGCACGAACGCACTCGCCGAGGGCTCTGTGTACTCGCGTTCGCCCGAGTGATCCTCACTCGCCTTTCCGGTCGGGGACAAAGAAGTAATGCGGTCCACGCGAAAGCGCCGCATGCCGGTCGCCTTGTGGCAATAGGCGTCGAGGTACCAGCGACCGTCGACGGCCACCACGTCGACAGGATCGACCACGCGCAGACCTTCTTCGTCACTGGATGCCGAGTAGTAAAGGATCTCCAGTTGGTCGCCCGTTTCGACGGCCCTTCGCGCCGCTTGGAGATACGGAGGGTCTCCGAGGTCCACGCGAAGTGAGCCTGTGTCACCGAGCGCGCTCTCGAGTTTCGAAAGAGCGCGGCGACAGAGCCCCTTGTGGGTCCGATCCCGGGACGGAGAGGATCGCGCGCGCGGCGGCAGCGAGCGCGAACCCTTCGGCGGCGGTGAGCCTCCGCGGGCGCGCCAGCTCTGCTCCGAGATTGGCGACCACCTCTGTGTCGTCGACGAAGATCTCCATCAACTGATCCGGTGTATACGGAGGGAGTCCGCAACAGGCTGCAAGCTCCAGGTCCGCAATCAGCTCGTCGGGCGACAAGCCGAATCGCTCCGCCACCTCCTTCACCGGAGCCCGTCCTCGGCGTGCAAGCCAGGTCAGTACGGCGAGGAGGCGGTGCAGGCGTCTTCCGGCATCCACCTTTCCGCCTTTGACGCTTCCGAAGTCTCTGCCCTTTCGCGGGCCCGCAAGGCTGCCTCCGCCTTTCGACTTCGCCCTCTTCGTCGCCGTCTTGGTGGAGGTCTTCTTCGCCGGCGCAGCTCGCCCGTCACCTTTCGCTGCGACCATCGACTCGAGCCACTCGACAAGTTGCGATCGAACCTCCTCGGGGCCGAGTACCTCGGCATGGTCACCGAGCTCGAACACCCAGTTGCGCAGGGCATCGACATTGGTCACGTCCAGACGCACGACGACCCCGCCGTCCTCACGTCGTTCGCTGACGGTTCCTTCGCCTACTTCCGAGATGACCAGCTGGGCGACCATCGGGTCAAAGAGGACATCGACGGGGATGGGCTCCGACTCACCGATCTTCCAAGGCGCGTCGGGAAGCTCGGAGGTCGGGTCGAAATCGGGCGGGATCTCCGCGGAATCGGGAGGACCGGCGACAGGCAGTCCCTCGATCCGGTCGACACGAAACGTGCGAGGCGCGCCACGATCTCGATCGATCCCCACGAGGTACCACCATCCGCCGCGAAAACGGAGGAGCGCCGGGTCGACGCTCCGATGCTCACCGCGATAGGAGAACGTGACGGTCGCGTGCGCGCGCAAAGCAGCATGAAGATCCGCGAGCGCCGGTATGGCGGGAAGTTGCGCGACCGGTTGCGCGCCCACGGATGCCGGCAGCCCAAGGCGCCACAGGGCATCCCTCCCACTAGGATCGCCGAGGTGGACGCCGGCCACGGCGAGGTTCAGGGCAGCCTGCTCGTCCGCGTCGAGTTCGAGGTCAGGAAGGTAGAAGTCCTCCGATCGGATGAGGTAACCGATCTGTTCCTGTCCTCCGATCGGGACCGTCGTGATCTCGACACCGCCCCCACGAAGGGTCCGCTTGTCCCGTTCGAAAGCTTGACGCCTCGCTTCTCCGTCGTCGGGATAACCGGGGACGGAGTCCGCGATCTCGCGCAGCGACCTCGGGCGCCCCTCCCTGAGGAAAAGCACGAGGTCCGTGAGACGTTCGAGGCGATCAACCACCGGCGCCAGAGTAGGCGTCGCCGATGCGGACACGCCCCGCCCGCAGACGGCAACACCTCACGGAACCGCCGGGCGTCACTGTCACTCGATCGGACAGCGACGTGTCACGGGCAGCGCACCAAGCCGTGAGCCCACTGGCGAACGTACAGGCGCAAGCCCACCTGCAGGCGTCGCACACATCGGCGCCTTGGGCATTTCAACCCCACCCTGCGGCGTGGTGCGCCGTCGCGGTGGCCCTAGCGGCGCTGGTGATATTGCTCCGCCGCAGCCACACCTGGACGGGGGCGCGAACGACGCCGAAGCAGTGGCTCGCAATGGCAGGCGGCCTCCTCTGCCTCGCCGTGGCGGTCACATGGCCTGTGGCGGACGTGGCCGCCCACTGGTCTCTCACCGCGCTTCTCGTTCAGCGACTGCTTCTGACGCTCGGCGCTGCACCGTTACTTCTGATCTCGTTACCGACGCCCCTGTTGGGCCGCCTCACTCGCCCCCGGGTGATCGACACGATCATGGAAGCCCTGACCCGGCCTGTCGTGGCACTCGTGACTTTCACCGTCATCGCAGTCGGCACGCTCGCATCGCCCGCTGTCGACGCTCAGTCGTCGTCGGTACTTGCACACGCCGGGATCGACGTGCTGCTGCTCGGTGGGGGGTTCGTTCTGTGGGGACCCGTCCTTCGCCATATCCCCGGCGCCAACCACCCGACTCCGCTCGGTACCGCCGTGTACCTCTTCTTGCAGTCGATCGTCCCCACGTTCCCGGCGGTCATCTACATCTTCTCGAACCGTGTGCTCTACCACTCTTTCGCCGGAGCGCACCGGGCCATCGGGATCTCCGCCCTGGGCGATCAACACCTCGCCGGCATCGTCGCCAAGGTCGCGACCTTGCCGGTCCTGTGGAGCGTCGCCTGGGTTCTGCTCACACGCGCCCAGACGGCCGAAGCGAACGAGAGGGACCCGACCCCGCTCACCTGGGCGGAGGTGGAGCGTCAGCTCGAGCGTGCCGAGCGTGCCGAGCGTGCAGCTCAAAGAGGCCACAGCCACAGACGCAGCGCTCGTGTGCGTGCGATCCCGCGTCCTGTGGCGGGGGGTTGGTCCACTGCCCCCCAGTTGCAGTGGAGGCCGGGTGCGCCCCCCGACGACGAAGCGATCGGAGGGGGATTCGGAGGCAGTCACGGTGGTACCGATCGGTCACCGCCCGATCGCCCCGCCAGCCCCGATCGCCCCGCCAGACCCGATCAGA
This sequence comes from uncultured Acidimicrobiaceae bacterium, assembly GCA_963737015.1. Lineage (GTDB taxonomy): Bacteria > Actinomycetota > Acidimicrobiia > Acidimicrobiales > UBA8190 > CAVTQZ01. Next base: position 2,216,230 of record CAVTQZ010000001.1, read on the forward strand.
GCCGACGGACCCGATCGCCCCGATCGCTAGGTGCCAGAAGCGGACGGGGATGGTCGAGCGGATGAACGTGCCGAGGAGCCGGTTGTCGGCGCGTTCGACCACGACGATCGCGTACCTGCCGACACCTCCGGGTGGAACAGGTCCGAGTGGCTTTTCGACGTCGCTCGAGACGTAAGTCCCGTGGTACTCGACGACGCATATGTCGCCGAGCCTCCCCCCGGCGCGCGAGGTGAGGTCCTGGAGGAAGTGGGTCCTCTTCGCCAGCTCCTTCGCGGTCACCAGCCGGACGCCACCGAATTTCCCTGCACCATGAACAGCATCCTCTGCTACCGGCAACGCGAGATAACAGGGACTGGAGTTGGTCCCGAGCGCATTGCGAGCGGACGTACAACCCGACACCAACAAAGCCACGAACAAAGAGACCGACAAGGCCAGACCCATGACGGCGCCCCTCACGAGTCGGCTCAAACGTGGTCGCACAGCCATTGATCGCGCGTCGACCCTCATCGGACCGGGACCTCCGGCGACGGCGACTCGCCGATCTCCGTCGACTGTGAGGACTCCCCGACCTCGACCGGATGCGTCGATTCCCCACCCGGGGCACCACCACCACCAGCACCGGGATCGCCGTCACCACCTGGCCCGGCCAGCCCCACGGAGACCGGTTCCGGGAAAGTCCGAGATCGCAAGTGGTGCCCCCACGTGATCCCCGCCCACATCGCCCAGCCGACGGGAAGCTCCGACCAGAAACTGATGATCCTGTAGAGCAGCACGGCCGCGACTGTCTGCGTCTCTGCTCCTCCGAACGCCACGAGGGCGATGGTCAGGCTGCCTTCGACGACGCCGAGCCCTCCCGGGGTGATGGGCAGGTTGACGGCGAGCTGCCCGGCGCCGTAGGCGAGAAGGAGCGCCTTCCACGGCACACCGACGCCGACCGCCATGAACGAAAGGGCGAGGCAGCAGCAGTCGAGGACCCAGTTGGCGATCGCCCACCCGGTCACCGAGACGACCTGCATGGGCGTGAGCTTCACGAGCGTCAACCGGGCCAACAATGCCTCCAGCCGTTCCACTGAATTCTCCGACGGCCAGTGCACGAACCGCCGGCACGTGAGGACGGCCCTCGTGGCGACCCAGACGAGCGCCGCTCGTTGGAGGAAGAGCGCACCGAGGGCGATCGCAGCGGCGAGGACCCCGATGGTCACCCATACGAGGTCGAAACCGGCCCCCTCGGCCCCCGCTATCGCCAGGCCCGCCGCGGCAACGAGAGCCAGGCTCACGGAAGCCGCAACGAAGACGGCGGCGAGCGTCCAGCCGGCGAACGCCTCGTCCGCGCCGGCGTGGCGGTACTGACGGTATGCGAAGACGGAGGAGACCACGGGGCCCGCCGGCATCGAATTCGCCATCGCGGTGACGGCGAACGTCACGGCCGTGATGCGCCCGACACCGATCCGTACGCGACCCGTCTCGAGGACCCGTCGCTGGATGAAGCCGAATGCCACGAGTGAGCCCACCTCTGCTACCGCAGCGAGCACCAACCAGCTCCAGTGCAGGTGAGCGAGATACTTCGTGGCCCCCGCCAGTTCGCTGCGCCTTCCGGCGAGCGCCCACAGTGCGAGGGCGGCGAGTCCGAGACCGATCACGTACCGGAGCCACGGCCAGAGCTTGCGGAAACGCCGGCGCCACACGGACCGTGGTTCGGAAGGGCCGCCCTGCATCCGATCGTCGTATCACTCTTCGCCGTTCGATGAGGGGCAACCGGCCCCGAGGCGCTTGCTCGCCCTACCATGAGCGGCGGTGTGCGCCGCGTTCACCGCCGAGGTGCCGGTGCGCGCGCACGTCCGGGGAACCATCCGCTCCGAGGTCGGCCGGATCGCAGAACGCCGCGTGGTGCTCGCGCGGTCCGCTTCTCAACATCACGCGGGTGCCCTCACGCGTCAGGACGGGGCGACGATCGCCCGTGCGGCGGCCACCGCACTGGCCGAGCGTCTGCCGCTCGTGCTCGTGTTGTCGTCGTCGGGCGCGGAGGTCTTCGAGGGTATCGACTCCCTCCACGGCTGGGGCGAGGCCGCGGCGGCGATCTCGAAGTGCTCGGGCTCCGTACCGGTGCTCGGGGTGATCACAGGTCCCGCGGTGTCGGGCCCAGCCCTCCTGCTCGGGCTCGCGGACATAGCGCTCATGACGCCCGACGCCTTCTCGTTCTTGTCGGGCCCCGACGTCGTCGAGAGCTTCACGGGGGTGCGCATCACGCCCCGCGACCTCGGCGGCACGAGCATGCACGCGACCTCGAGCGGGCTCTGCGCCATGATCGCCCGGGACGAGGACGAGGCGATCGATCTGCTCGCCGCCCTGCTCGCCTATCTCCCGGACAACATCGACGTTCTACCGCCGCCGGTCGCCACATCCGATCCCGTAGGACGTACGAGCCCCGAGCTGTGCGACCTCGTCCCCGCTGCGCCGAGCGCGTCCTACGACGTGCGCGACGTGATGAGGTCGGTGCTCGACGACGCAGAGCTGCTCGAGCTGCGGGCGGGCTGGGCCCCCCAGTTGGTCACGGGCATCGGCTCGATCGGCGGCATGGCTCTGGGTCTCGTCGCCAACCAGCCGCGATCTCTCGCAGGCACTCTCGACATCTCGGCGTCTCAGAAAGGAGCGCGCTTCGTCCGGTTCTGCGACACGTTCAACCTGCCGATCGTCACCTTCGTCGACTGCCCGGGATTCCTCCCCGGAAAGGACCTCGAGTGGCGCGGGATGATCCGCCACGGTGCCGAGCTCGCCTTCGCCTACGCCGAGGCGACGGTGCCGCGGGTTTGCGTGGTGCTGCGCAAGGCCTACGGGGGCGCGTACATCGTCATGGACTCGAAGGGCATGGGCAACGACATCTGCCTCGCATGGCCGTCGGCCGAGATAGCGGTCATGGGTGCGAAAGGCGCGGTGCAGATCCTGCGCCGCGACGTGAGCGAGGCCGACCGCGCACAACTCGAGGAGGACTACGCCGAGGACTACCTCACCCCGTGGGTGGCGGCAGAGCGCCAATACGTCGACGAAGTCATCGACCCGGCCGAGACGAGACCAGCGCTGTGGAACGCCCTCCGGATCCTGTCGAGCCAGCGTGAGCGCCTTCCGACCCGGAAACACGACGCGGGTCCTATGTAGTTCCCGTCCGCTTCGTCGGCAAAGTAACTGTGGGCCTCGTCATCACGGATCGAGTCGGAGAAGGTGCCTGCATCGTGCGACGGAAAAGCAAGTGGCCCCCGCCGAAGCGGGGGCCACTTTGTTACTTCTGGGGTACGCCCAAGGTGGGCGTCAGAGAACGCTCAGTTGGCCGTCAGCCCGCTGTAGCCGGAGCCCCAGTTGCCGGCAAAAGCCGTGGCCGTGCAGTTGGTCGGAGGACCACTGGTTTTCTCGGCATACCAAGTTCCGGGGTGCAGACCCGACTGCGTGATAGCGCTAAAACCGGTCACCGGCTGATCGCCGTTGGTGGTAAGGGCTTCCCAACATGTCTTGGTCCCTGGGCTGTAGGCCGCGAGGATCACCTCTTGGTCGTCACTGGAGACCAGGACACTGACCGCAGTCTTCGCCGAAACAGCGCCGCTCGACCACTGGAACTCAGGCGCCGAGGTGCCCATAGCCGTAACTAGCGCAGCAGTGAACTGAGCCGAGGTCGTGTCAGCACTGTTGGAGTCGTAGGCCTGGCCCTGGTTCTGATATACCGCGGCTGCCTCAGTCATGGCGTTCGTCAGGTTCGACTGCGCGGCACGGTCGTTCGCCGATCCAGTCACCCCGAGGAACGTCGGGATCGCGATCGCAAGCAGGATTGCGATGATGAGCAGCACGACCATGAGCTCGATAAGGGTGAAGCCGGCTTCAGCTGCCCCTTCACCTTCGAGCTCCTTAGCCTGAGCGTCGCGCAGGTGTTGGAGCATGGACTTGAGCATGACTTCCCTCCTAAATGGTCAATAGGCAGACTTCGCTGCCAGGAAAAACATCGACAAATGTTGGGCGAGTCTTTAGGGGCTTTTGAGCGAAGCCCTCGTACCGGTCGGCACCGGCTTCGTCTCGCGCTATCAGGCCGGTCCCGGAGAATGACGACCAAAGCCACATAGCTGTCCGCATTCCCAGTCCGCCATGGGACCGCGCGATGGGACCACGCGAAAGCTCTCGAATTACTTGGCCGAGGTATTGCAGGCGTCGACCTGGCTGGCGGAGTAATAGATCGTGCCGTTCAAGGTGAGGTTGTAACCCCCACCGCCACCTGCGGGCGCAGGCACCAGGTGTGCAGCACCCCCGCCGGCCGTACCAGAACCGGAGGCAATTGAAATACTTGAAATGGTGAATAGCCTCGGGAACGAATACAAGCCCTTCAGAAAGGCGGACATCTGCGCATAGCTGCCAGCCAACGAAAAGCTGACCGCCACAGGAGTGGCTCCTGCAACAGCCTTAGTTGTGCCGCTCGCCTCGGTAACGCTGATGCTCGGCGTGTTCGGATCGCCACTTGACACCGCAAGTTGTGTTACCTGTTGCAGGAAGCTGTCGACATCGGGGGCGCTAGGTACCTCGGTGATTGCCTGTGCCAGCGTCGCACAAGTAGGGCCCAGATTGGCCTTCTCCCGCCTGAGTGAATTGATCTGCACCTGAAGGGACATTTGCTGCGATTGAAGCTGCGACTCATTCGTACGCAAACTGGAGAGCTTCGAGCTCTCGGGAGCGATCCACGCGAGGTACACGACCACGAAGACCAGAAGCGCGGCTGCCGCGCTCATGACCGGAATACGATATGACTTGAGCTGTTCCATCATCATCGGCTCGCCTTTTTCACCAGAGAAGAATTTGTAAGCGAAACCGTCGACTCGAACGACACGGTCGTACTGGAGCCAACCGGAGTATTTGCAACACCAGAGACGGACGGAGGGTCGAACATGGGTGAGGCAGTGATGTTGTCAATCCACTCTGCGACCGGTGAGAAGTGGGCGGCCGCCGGAAAGCTGCCACTCACCTGCATCGTTATCGACGCAACGGCGCCGGCATTTGACGCCCCCGGCGATGCTGAAGCGCTGGACGAACCTGAGCCAACTTGTCCGGTCCCGCTGAAACTGCCGATAGACAGTCCTGCGGGGATCCGAGCATCGAGCTCCGCAAGCACTGACGGCCAGTCCACCGAGCTGCTCGTCAGGCCGCTGATTTGAGCACGCGAGACGCGAAGCTCTTGGTTGGCACGCACAATGCTGTCGTATTTGGGGATCTGGGCCTTGAGCACCGCCACCGAATCCGTCAGTGAAGCGACGGTGTTCTGTGCGCTTCGTACCTCGAGAAAGCGCCACACGCTGAGTCCAATGATCAGCGCCAACACGACAGCTCCTCCTACCACGCTGTAGCGAAGTAGCTTGCGTTGCCGTTCCCGCTCAACGATCTCGGGCGGGACCAGGTTGAACCGTTTGATCGCCGGATTCGCCTCTGGAAGAGCGAGTCCGACAGGCGCTGCCAAGACGGGCTCGATACTCGCTATCTGTTCCTCGCTCAGATCGAGGCCGGAAAGGTCCAAACGCGAGAGTGGCGACACGAACTGAACCGGTATCCGTACCTGGCTTTGCAACTCCTCCACTAGCCCGCGCAATCGGGCTCCGGCACCGGTGATAGTTACCGCCGTGATAGGTGACCGGCCCGGCATGGATGCGAAGTATTGAATCGAACTCCGTATTTCGCTTACCAACTCCATGATTGTGGCGTGGACGGCGTGTTCAGCAGACTGAACCCTTGCCTCGTTGTCTCCAAGTCGCCGCTTGATTTCCTCGGCATCAGCGAATGGAAGGTCTAGAGCTGAGGAGATAGCGGCGGTAGCCAGGTTGCTTCCGATCCCAATGGTCCGAACGAACTGTGGACGTCCCTGCTGGTGCACAACGATCACCGTGAGACCGGCGCCGACGGAGACGATCGCTTCAGGTTTTTCAGCTTCCGGAACACTGCCGACCAAGGCGCGGACCAGGGCCGAGGAAACCAGGTCCACACGTTCGACATGGAGGCCGGCACGTTCGACAGCTTCCACGACGACGTCAACCATCTCGCGGTGAGCAGCCGCTACCAACACCCGCCGTTGGGCCGTACCGTCAGGAGCTTCGTGGTCATCAAGAACTTGAGTCGACAGGACCGTCTTGTCGGGAGGAAATGGAATTACCTCTTCCGACTGAAAACGCACGGCGCTTTCGACCTCATCGTCGGGAACCCATGGAAGATCGATCTCTCGGGTAATTGCACGCAGGCCGGCCAGTCCGACGACGACGGACTTTGAAGTGAAGCGCCCGTTATGCCAGAGCCGTCCGATGGCATCCGACACTGCAGAGGGGTCTTGTATCTCCCCGTCCACGATTGCCCCAGGAGGGAGTCCAACCTGCGAGAAGACGCGCAACGAAGGACGGCCACCGTTCACTTCCAGCTCGGCGGCTCGCACTGCGCTAGTGCCAATGTCGAGGCCTACGACCTCTTGTGGCATCGTCCCGTCCTCATTTCTTCCCGGTTCACCGGACAGCGCCGGCGAGCGGACGCTCTAGTGATCCGATCGCTACAACTGTCGGAGCATCGTGTTGGATCATCGGCACATCAGCGTGACGCCTTGACATGGTTCGTTCGTGCGCAGCGATCAGGCCAAACGCGAAGCCGTCCGAGACCCGGAGCCACGAAGGAAACTTGCCCAGTCGCCATTCGCTGACCACCATTACGCCTATTGCCGCCGATCCCACACGAACCAAGCACTTGACGTACGTGCCAGCGGGCAAGGGGATGAACGCCCGTGCTGGCCAGACCTAAAAAGAGTCCATCACCGACTCGGTTGAGCAGTCAGCTCGTCGGAATGTGCTTGACGTAATCGAACATCGGCAGGTACATGCTGATCACCATGATTCCTACACCGACACCCATGACGACTGTCAGTATTGGCTCGAGCATCGAGGTGAGGTTGTTGACGGTCGCCTCGACTTCCCCGTCATAGAACTCGCCGACCTTCCTCAGCATCCCGTCGAGCTGGCCTGTCTGCTCGCCGACCTCGATCATCTGGCTCACCAGCGTCGGGATTACCTCTTGGTGCTCTCCGAGAGACTCCGCGAGGGACCGGCCTTCGCGAACTCCGGCTTTGGCATTGAGGACCGCATCGCCGACGACCCGGTTCCCGGAGGTATCCGCGACGATGTCGAGGGATTCCAGGATTGGGACACCAGATTGCACGAGAGAGCTGAGCGTGTGTGCAAACCGCGCAAGTGACACTTTGTGGAAGAGCGCGCCGAATATCGGCGGACGCAATTTGAAAGCGTCCCACTTCATTCGGCCCACGTCGGTCTTGATCCATCGTCTGAGGAGCACCACGCCGACCACCAGGATCGTCAGCATTACGAGCGACCACGGCGAGAGCACGGTTTTCGAGATCTTTAGCACGACCCGGGTGGGTAGAGGGAGCTTCGCACCAAGAGATGAAAACAGCTTCTGGAAGACCGGCACGATGAAAATGAGCAGAGCCAGGAAGATGACGAGCATGACCGAGACCACCACAGCCGGATAAGTCATCGCGCCCCGGATCGTGCGTTGCAAGGTCGGCTTGTTTCTCCATGGTGTGGGACAGGTCCAGAAGGACAGAATCCAGGTGTCCTCCGACTTCCCCCGCCTGGACCATCGTTACGAAGAGTTTGTTGAAGACCTTCGGATGTTGCGCACAGGCGGCAGAGAGTGATGAGCCCCTTTCGACCTCGAGCTGTACTTCGTTCAGTGCCTTCGCCAGTTGTTTGTTCTCGACCTGGGAGGAGAGGATTCCCAGGGCGCGGACGACCGAAAGCCCCGATTCCACCATGGTGGCCAGCTGTCGCGTGGCGACAGCGATGTCCCCCAGTTTGACTCTGTCGGTAAGTCCGGGGATGGTGATCTCGCGCTTCAGGTCCACGCCTGAACGAGGGTTGACAGCGATCGGCAGATAGCCCATCTCGCGTAGCTTGCCCACGACGAGGGCCATGCTGTCACCCTCAAGTTGCCCCTCGACCAGGTTCCCTCCCCGGTCGCGGACCTTGTAATCGAACGTCAGCGCCATTTTCTCTCCTACGCCTACGCGGCTTCCGACCTCAGGTGATTGCGAAGGTCTTCCTCGTTGCGGGACCGGTCGAAGGCGATGCTCTCTGTGATCTTGTGCTCACGCACGAGCTTGGCCAGTCCCTGATCCATCGTCTGCATCCCGTACTGTCCACCGGTCTGCATTAAGGAGTAGATCTGATGTGTCTTGGCACTGCGGATGAGGTTCCGGATTGCAGACGTGCAGAACATCACTTCACAGGCGGCGAGACGTCCCGAAGCATCTGAGTTCGGGATCAGCTGTTGCGTTACGACTCCCTGGAGCGCTCCAGCGAGCATCGCCCTGACCTGTGACTGTTGATGTGTCGGGAAGATATCGATCACACGGTCGATCGTCTGCGGCGCGTCCTGGGTGTGCAGCGTGGCAAACACGAGGTGTCCGGTCTCGGCGGCAGTTAGTGCCATCTGAGTCGTTTCGAGGTCGCGCATTTCACCGACGAGGATGACATCAGGGTCCTCCCTGAGGACTCGGCGCATTGCCTCCGAGAACGAATTCGTGTCGCTTCCAACCTCTCTTTGGTTCACAATCGAGCGCTTGTGGTTATGCAGGAACTCGATTGGGTCCTCGATGGTCACGATGTGAAGAGGTTTGTGCTCGTTGATGATGTCGACGAGGGAGGCAAGGGTGGTGGACTTGCCGGATCCGGTCGGCCCAGTCACAAGTACGAACCCTTGACGCATATCGGTGAACGCCCGAACGGAATCTGGAATTCCGAGGGACGAGAATGCAGGGATCTGGTGAGGGATCGTACGCAGCACCGCGGCGATCGTCCCTCTTTGCAGGAACACGTTCACTCTGAAACGGCCGACGTTTGCGATGGTGTGAGAGGTGTCGAGCTCCTTCTCGGCCTCGAACTTCTCACGTCTGGCCTGCGAAAGAATCCCGAAGATCATCTCGCGAATGTCCTCGTGCTCGAGGACCGGGGAGCCCTCGATCGGCCGAACTGCGCCATTCAGTCGAATGAGCGCCGGCATGTGTGCAGTGAGGTGGAGGTCCGACGCGCCGACGCTGACGGCATAGCGAAGCAAGTCGTCGACGTGTAAAGGGGCTGGGTTGCGAGCGGCGGAATCGGCAGGCATTCCCTGCGATGACGCAATCGTCATGTCACGTGCTACTGCCATGGGAATCTCCTCAACTCAAGCCACGACTCGGAGGACTTCTTCGAGAGTGGTATCGCCCTCTAGGGCTTTTCGCAGACCGCTTTGGCGCAACGGAACCATGCCTTGTTCGACAGCCACCTTGTGCATCTGTTCGACGGAGGCTCCTTCGATGATCATTCGATCGATCTCGTCTGTAACGACGAGAAGCTCCAAGAGAGCTTTCCGGCCCCTGTAGCCAGTCCTGGAGCACGCTGAACATCCGATGGCGCGGTAGAGCTTCGGCTCTGGCGCCAGCGCGAAGACTTCCTCCAGGGACCATCCTGCTGCCACAATCTCCGTCTCGGTTGGCGCATAAGGCTCGCGACAATGGGTGCACAGCTTTCGGGCAAGCCGTTGGGCGACAGCAGCGCTCACTGCAGAGGTGACGAGGTACCGCTCGATGCCCATCTCGACGAGGCGCATGGGTGTGCTCGCGGCGTCGTTGGTGTGAAGGGTTGCAAGTACGAGGTGACCGGTCAGCGACGCCTCGATCGAGATCATCGCCGTGTCGCGGTCCCGAATCTCGCCGACCAGGACGATGTCGGGGTCGGCACGGAGGATCGATCTAAGGGCAGACGCAAAGTTCAGGCCGGCCTTCATGTTCAGTTGGATCTGATTGATGCCTTTGATTCGGAGCTCGACAGGATCCTCCACGGTGATGATGTTCTTCTCAGGAGTGTTCAATGCAGACAGGGTTGCGTAAAGGGTCGTGGTCTTTCCTGATCCAGTGGGCCCAGTGACGAGAATGGTGCCGTTCGGTTTTGTGAACACGTCGCGATAACGTGTCAAGAGATCGTCGTCGAAGCCGAGGTCCTCGAATCCGAGGACGACATTCGACTTGTCGATGATTCTCATCACGATCTTCTCGCCGTGGATGGTCGGAAGCGTTGCGATTCGAACGTCGATAGGGCGATCCGCGACCGCAAGGGATATGCGGCCGTCTTGAGGGATGCGGTGCTCCGCGATGTTGATGTCCGCCATGACCTTGAGGCGTGTAATCACCGGACCCGCCAATGACTTCGGTGCGGTAGACATGTCGTGGAGAACGCCATCGATCCGGTAGCGGATCCGCAGGTTCTCGGCGGTGGGCTCCACGTGGATGTCCGAAGCACGTTCGTTCAACGCCTGCAGTATCAGGAGGTTCACGTACCGGACGACCGGCGAGTCGTCCACGACCGCTTGGAGGTTGCTCAGCTCCTCGACCCGCTGTGTCCTTTCGGACGTTTGGGCCATACTCGAGGCGACTGCACTCGCGTCATGCGTTTGGCTGTATGCGCGGTCGATGTAAGCCGCAATCTGGGTGCGGGTACCTACAAGAGTGACGAAGTTCCGACCCAGAATGGTTCGCACATCGTCCATCGCGAACACGTTGGTGGGGTTCGAGGTGGCGACGACCGGCAAACCGTCGCGTTCTCCGACGACCAGTACCTGATGATGCCTGGCGGTCGTTTCCGGAAGCCGCAGAGCGGCGCCCGGGTCCACCCCGTACAGATCGAGGTCGACGAAGTCGAGGCCCACCTCTTGAGCCGTCGCCCACATCAGATCTGCTTCGGTCACCAGCCTGCGCGCCGTCAGGATCTGGGCCACGGGCTCGCCTGTTCGATCGTGTTCACCGACAACCTCACGCATCGAGATGAGAGAGATTCGGCCGCTCTCCACAAGGAGCCGACCTATTGGTGGGTAACTGCGCAGTTCCTCGGTCTGCTCCGCAAGATCGTGCTCATCACGGTGGTCGACCTCCAGCTGGCCTTCGAGCGTCCGGTCCTGCTCCATACCGGCGACGACATCGTCGAAGTCAACCGGGTCGACCAGGTCCTGGGATGAGATGACGGACATGTCCGGAGCTGAGGGCTGACCGTCCCCAGGTTGGTCATGCTCACTCTTAGGGCCGAGCTCCTCAGCTTGATTGCCATCGCCGTAGAGGCGATCGATCAAGTGATCGATCTGCTCACCGCGCGCCACGAGGGGAACAAAGTCTCGGCCGATAACCGCCCGGATGTCATCCAATGTGACGATGTCCGAGGGATCCGCGAGGGCCAGAACCGGCGCGCCGAACTTGCGTCCGAGAGGTACGGCGCGGCACCGTCGGGCCACGGCTTCAGGAAGAATGGACGCGGCGGCGAGGTCGACGTGGTAGTGGTCCAAGTCGACGAGCTCTGAGACGTCCTGGTTCGCGACGAGCCCTCCTGGCTCGGTCAGACCCATGGCAAGTTCATCGGCATCACCCGCCGCGATATTGAACTTGAGGCCCCAGGAATCCACAGGGAACAGAGCGCCGTTTTCACGACATCTGGTGGTACCCTCCGGTCGGATGACCCCCAGTGAACGATTGGGCGTTTTCCCTGCTGGGAGTTGAGATCCAGTGATCCCGGCGCTCGCGGGCATCGCTGGGACTTGTCGTCGGGTCGTTCTTGAACGTCGTGTTCTACAGGGTCCCGAGGCACATGTCTTTGAGCCGCCCCGGATCGTCCTGCACTGCCTGTGGATCACCGGTGCAGTGGTTCGACAACGTCCCCGTCGCGTCCTGGCTGTGGTTGAGGGGACGCTGTCGCCGGTGTCGTACCCCGATCTCGGTGCGCTACCCGCTCATCGAGCTCGGAACGGGTGTCGTTTTCGCTCTCCTGGCTTTGCTATTCGCTCCGCATTGAGATCGGGGCGATCCGGTGACGGGAAGTGCCGGAGGCTGGATGCCGAACTAGAACGAGTTCGCCGCGACCTGGTAACGACCCGTGGTGAGCACGCCCAAGCGCTCGAGCATGATCTTGAGGTCGTGTGGATTCGAGGCTGCCTTCATTGCCTCTTTCAGTTCGATCTGACCGGTCTGCATGAGGTAGGCGACCGACTGGTCGAAGGTCTGCATCCCGTAGTACTCGCCGTCGGCGATTATCTCGTCGATCTCTGAAGTCCTCAATGGATCGAGGATCGCCTGCTCGATCCGTCCGTTCACGACCATGATCTCTGCGGCCGGTACGCGGCCTGATTCGTCGGCTCGCGGTATCAGCCGCTGACAAATCGTTCCAATGAGAGCACTGGCGAGACTCACCCGGATCTGCGCCTGCTGACTGTGGGGGAAGAAGTCCACGATCCTGTTCACCGTTTCCGTCGCTGTTCTCGTGTGCAGTGTGGACAGAACGAGGTGTCCTGTCTCTGCTGCGGTCAACGCTGTGTAGACGGTTTCGGGGTCTCTCATCTCACCCACGAGGATCACGTCGGGGTCCTGGCGTAGCACCACGCGCATTGCGGTCGTGAAGCTGTCGGTGTCAAACCCGACCTCGCGTTGCTCGATAGCGGCCTGGTCGTCTCGGTGCAGGTACTCGATCGGATCTTCGATGGTGATGATGTGACACGAATGCGTGTGGTTGATGTGGTTGACCATGGCTGCGAGAGTCGTCGTCTTTCCGGAACCGGTCGGACCAGTGCAGAGGATCAGCCCGCGCCGTTCCTCTGCAAGACGCCGAACGACGTCCGGCAAACCGAGCTGATCCACGGTGGCAGCGTTCGTATGGACGAGCCTCAGAGCGAGGGCTACGGATCCACGCTGGTAGAAGGCGTTGACCCTGAATCGTCCGAGCCCGGGAATTGCATAAGCGAAGTCAGCCTCCCGCTTTGTCTCGAAGACGTCTTTCAACTGTCCCGGCATGATTGCTTCCGCGACCGCCACCGTGTCTTCGGGCTTCAAATCCGGCTCTTCGAGGCGCTCCAGTACACCGTCGAGGCGGCGCAGCGGCGGGGATCCCACCTTGATCAAGAGATCGGACCCGTCGACCTCTGCCAGGTCGTGGAGGAGCCGGTCCAGATCGTCCTTGTTCACTATGTGCCCCCTGAACCTCTGAGGTGCTCTGGCGATCCCCCGCTCGCCCCGGGGTATCGGCGACGTCTATGGGCACCCGCGGACCTGCTAACCGGGACGTCCGGGGGGCCTCCTGTGCCTTTTGCCATCGGCAAGCCATTGACTCGGCTGAAGCAGAACAGGCATGGTCTTGTGCGATGCCGAGACCCAGATCCTCCTCGACCGGACCATTCGACTCGTTCGAGCTGACGCTCTCGAACGTCTACCTCGTCACCTCCGACCGGGAAGGCGAGCTGGCCGTGCCTGGCTTAGGCGTCGTCGTCGACCAAATAGGTCTGACAGTTACGAAGCCGGATGGCTCTGTCGGCACGGTCCTCAAATGGGGAGACCTCCGGACCGTACAGACCGGGTCGCGGATGACCATGCCGTCGGGCACCCCTGCGGTCGTCGTCGAAGCAGTCTCCGAAAGTCGCACACATCGCTTCGTAGTTCCGACCACGGACCCCGAAGGGCTGGAAGGGATCATCGTCGAGTTGGCCGCCGCTCGCCGAAGTCACGTACCCGACGAAGGCGATGCCGACGCGAAGGGCTCACGCCGGGACCGTTGGCTGGGACGGCGCCGCTAGGGCCTTGCCTGGTTTGGCCACGAAGAGTGGCCACTAAGGCCCCCTCGTAGTACGCATAGCCGGCCGTCACCCAACGAAGCCACAATGCAACGGCCCACTTCGGGGCGGTGCTGTGATGCGTCAACGGATCGTCACGGAATCGCAAACCGCGTTTTGGATACGCATCGTGGTTTTTCTGGTAAATATTCCTCCATGGATCCCCTGGTCCTCGAGTCCTGCCACAGCACATGGCTCTTTGACACCGAGCGGTTGAGGTTCCGCCGGGTGCTCAAGGGCCTCGACGTAGACAGCCATCCGGCATCGACCGGATGGCGTCCCTACTTCGGCCTCGACATCGACCCCGTGTCGGAGTCCTTCGTGGTGCTGCTCAACCCCGAGGGGACCAGGCTGCTCCGTTCCTGGCGGCACGTGGATCACTGCACGCAATGCGGCGGAGAGGCGACCGGCGAGCTTTCCCTCGAGGAGCTTCGCAGCGCAGCACGCGCCTAGAAAGCCGAACTCCTCCCCTTCTTCGGGCCCCTTTGATCGGGCACCCGCATCTCTTTAGCACGCCGACAATTCCGCCGATCAAAAGGGTGTCGGTTGTACGCTCGTGAGTCCCCCCGCCGAACTCGCTTTCTTCCCCCTTTCAGGGGGTCCGGGGTGCTCTCGTGAGGGGTTGGAGCCGATGGACTATCTGAAAGAGCCGAGGCGAAGAGACCACGGACATGGGTAAAAACAGTCCGGAGACCGGTGTGACAGAAGAACCCTTCAGCTCTGATCTGGTCCACTCGATGGCACCGGCGAATGAGCTGTGGAGCGAAGTCCTCCAGCGCCTCGAGGGGCTCGAGACAAGACGACAGGAACTTGCCAAGGCCGTTGACCGCCTCGGCGACCTGGTCCTCATCCCCGGTTCGAGCGAGCCCGGGCGGGTCAACGGCGTTCCGAGCTTGGAGCCCACCGTCCTGGCACCTTCGGTGGACGACCTTGGCTTACCTCCTCCTCCTCACGCTTACCGCCCCGCCGCCGCCGCAGCCCGCTGCAGCCGCAGTTGCGGCCGAGAGAGATCTCGTAGACGAGAAGGCGCCACCCGAGGACGCGCGTACAGGGACACCCTCAGGCAACGGTCACATCACCGCGCCTGTGCCCGACGTCTCTAGCGCGGCTGAAGGAGCCGCACCAGAGGAGCCCGAGCCAGCGGTTGCCGAAGCGCCAGCGGTTGCCGAAGCGCCAGCGGTTGCCGAAGCCGAGGCGATGCCGGCAGAGCCAAAGCCAGAGGAACAGGCAGCGACCGAAGTTCCGGCACCGGAGGCGTTCAGGGACTTGCCTCCTGAGTCGATTCGTCGGGTGTTCTCCCCCATGCGGCTCGCCGACGCGAGCTCCCAAACGATCGATTCGTTGTTGGCGGCTGAGTTCGCTGCCGAATCCGCGGCCATTACTAAGCCTCTGCTTCCAGAGGCTCCCGAAGTTCCAATAGCTCCCGTCGCGCCAACGGAACCCGTCTCTGCCGGCCAGAGTCCCACGATCGACCAGCCTGCGGTCGCAGAACAGCCTGCGGTCGAAGAGCAAGTTCCTGTTGCGGAACTGCCTGCAGAGCAGCGCGCGGTCGCACCCGAGGCGGACTCCGAAAAGAAGCCTGACGAAGTCACGGGTCGTGTGGAACCAATCGAGACCGCGGTTCCGCCGCTTGGGGAGACCGTTCCGCAGCGCATTTTCGAGCCGAGCCAACTTGCTCCTCTGACTCCGGATCTGCTCGACGCCCTCTTGGCTGCTGAATTCGGCGGCGCAGCACCACCTCCAGCGCTGCGGCCTTCTGCACCATCGCGATCAGAGATCGAGGACGACACGGCCGCCACGGTTCTGCCAGAAGAAGTCGAAGAGCCCCTTGTCTCAGAGCAACCTGAGATCGCTCCCGCGGACAAAGGCGTTGGTGAGGTCGCCTCGAGTCAGCTCGCATCGATAGAGGAAGAGCAGGTTGCAGAACCGACCAATGCCTTCCCGCTGCGGCAACCCTCCTCCCTGAATCCGGACCTCATCGACGAGCTCATCGCGAGGGAATTCACAGGCGAAGTTCCGGTTGTGCAGGCTCCCGCAGCCGAAACTGCAACGCCTGCCCCCGAAGCTCACGAACTCCCAAGGCTCGACGAGGCACTCCCACCCGTGGCGGAGCCCGAAACGGAGGAAGCGGTAGCCGCAGTTGCGGCGCCGATTGCGGAACCAACGCTCGAAGAGGAGGCACGGCCAACCGCGGCCGAGGCGCCACCGTCAGTTGACGAAGAGCCTGAGCCGTCCATCGCCAAGGCCCCGGAAACCTCGACCGAACCAGAGCATGTGGTTCCGAGTCCCACCAATCTCTTCCCGCTCCGGCAACCCTCCTCCCTGACTCCGGACGTCATCGACGAGCTCATCGCGAGGGAATTCACAGGCGAAGTTCCGGTTGTGCAGGCCCCCGCAGCGGAAAGTGCCGCGCCTGCCTCAGCGGGTCCCGAACTCCCAAGGCTCGACGATGCACTCGCGCCGGTGGCGGAGCCCGAAACGGAAGAACCCGCAGCCGCAGTTGCGTCGCCGATTGCGGAACCACCGGTCGAAGAGGAGGCACGGCCAACCGGCGCCGAGGCGGCACCATCAGTTGACGAAGAGCCGGAGCCGTCCATCGCCAAGGCCCCGGAAACCTCGACCGAACCAGAGCATGTCGTCGCGGGGCCCACCAATCTCTTCTCGCTCCGGCAACCCTCCTCCCTGTCTCCTGACATCATCGACGAGCTCATCGCGAGGGAATTCACAGGCGAAGTTCCGGCACTCCCGCCCGTGGCGGAGCCCGAAACGGAAGAACCCGCAGCCGCAGTTGCGTCGCCGACTGCAGAGGCCACGTCCGAGGAAGGACCAGAGCCACCCGTCGCCGCGGAACCCGCCGCAACCAAAGCGGAAATCCCCGTTTCGGAGACCCCGTCAACCGAATCATCGATTTCGCAAGAGGAGCCGATCCCGGACTCCCTGCGCGCCGGTGCCGCACCTCTCGAACCGCCAGCTGTACCTCCGCGTACTTCGCCACGCGAACCACAGCGAGTCTTTGAGCTGAGGCAACTGGCAACTCTTACACCCGAGACAATCGATGCCTTACTTGCGGCGGAGTTCACAGGGGCGCCGGCGGCCCGAGTGGTCGAACAGGTAGCGCAACCAGAAGTGGTCGAAGAAGCGCTGGTGCTGCCGCCGCCTCCTCCGCCCGCCATAAGCGAACAACCGGCGGTCGCTCAGCAGCCGGCAGCGACGTCCGAGATCTTCATCCCCGAAGAGCAGGTCGCTCCTCGCGATCAGCCTGTCTCCCCGTCACCTGTCGAAGCGATTCCATCGATCACACCCGCGCCGGAGGCGCCGGTCGATCGCATTCGAGTCTTCGAGCCACGCCAGATCGACAACCTGACCGCCCAGACGCTTGATGCTCTTATCGCAGCTGAATTCGGGCCGGCAGCGGCGCGGGTGATGAGCCCGGACGCGTCCGTCGACGCCATCCTGCAGAGCGAGTTTCCCGCCCCCCCGCAGGTGGCGCCCTCGAGCCCACAACCTTCCGACTCCGCTTCGGCACCAGCGGCCCCACCCCCTCCAACGGCGCCGGAGCCGCAAAGCGCCGAGGGCGAATCAGTACGGACGCCGCCCTCGCACGCACTTCCGCCGCCCCCGAACAGCTTGCTGCCGCCTCCGCCGAAGCCCACTGCCCCACCGGCAACTCCGACGGCGGGCAGACAGGCCGCTTCACCGCGCGGCAGAGACTTCAGACCTTCAACCGCTCCAATCGGTGCCCTACGTTCAGGTTTCTCCTTCGCCGCGACGCTTCGACTTCCCGGTCTTCCCCCTTCAGGAGACTGCGCCATCGCCACAAGAGGCCGCCGCGTCCGTTCAAGAAGCGCCCCCACGACCACCGGTTCAACAGGCCGCCCCTCCGGTTCAGGAGAGTGCGACCCGACCCGAGCCGGTCGTCGAATCGACACTGCCGCTGGCGCCTCCGCCGATCCCGGCGGCCCTACAGTCAACGCTCCCCTCCGAGGCTCCTCCGATCCCCGAGATGCAGGTTGCACAGCCGTCGCCCCCCGCCGAAGCGCCCCCCTTACCCGACATCCGCCAGCCGCGCGTTCCCGATGTGCCGATCGCGCATGCGCCGGTTCAGCCGACTGAACCTCCGGCCGGCAAGCTCCCCGCTCGCGACCGAGCCGACTGCGCCATCGACGCAACTGCCTCCGTTCACTCCGACCGTCCCACCATCTGCGGCACCTGTCGCGCCGCCGGCACCGGAGACCCAGCAAACGGAACCGGCGCAGGCTCTCCCGCTACAGCCGCCGATTGTGCCGTCTCATGTGCCCGAGCCCACGCTCGGTCGGGTAGAAGGGACCGAGGCCGCCGGACGGGCCCCGTCCGGTCCGAGCGGACCCACTTCGAACGTCGTGTCGCAGGACTTCACAGTTGCGCGCAAGAAGCGCAAGTGGTTCAACTTCCGCCTGCGCTGACCTCCTGAGGAACCGCTCCGGCGAGGAATTTCCATCACGGCTCCTCAGCCGGCCTGCCCGCCTTTGTTCAAAAAGCCGGTTCGCAGTTCAGAGAGCCGGTCGGCGCCAGTGCCCCGTACTGCCCCCGGTCTTCTCCCACAGCGCCAGATCACCGACGCTCATCGAGCGGTCCGACGACTTGCACATGTCATAAATCGTGAGAGCCGCCACCGCGCAGGCGGTGAGCGCCTCCATCTCCACGCCGGTCCGGTCGATCGTTTCGACCTGAGCCTCGACCTCCACGTGGTCGTCGCCAAAGGTGAAGTTGACATGCACCGCACCCACGAGCAGTGGGTGGCACATCGGAATCAGATCGGAGGTCCTCTTGGCAGCCTGTATCCCTGCAATGCGTGCTGCCGCCAACACGTCGCCTTTGGTTATGGCGTTGGTCGCCACCTTGCCGGTCGTCTCCGGCGCCATCATCACGCGGCACCGGGCGAGTGCCCGCCGGTGGGTCGCCTCTTTGGGCGCAACCTCCGACATCCGGGCACCGCCCAAAGGGTCGAGGCGCATCAAGCTCCGGTCGGACATCGGCGTGAGTCTAGTAGCGCACACCTGCTCGGACCCGTGAAGAGAGCCGTCGCGACGACCAACAGGCCACCGCAGCGCTCAGCGCGGGTAAACTGGCACTCGAGGCACGTGAGTGCCAGCAAACTCGCCATCCGACGACCGAAACCGGGAAAGGAGCCGGGCTCGATGCCTACCTACGAATACTCCTGTGGCTCTTGCGGCGAGCACCTCGAGGTGGTCCAGTCCTTCAAAGACGAGCCCCTGACCGAGTGCCCGCACTGCGGCGGAGCGCTCAGGAAGGTCTTCGGCTCGATCGGCGTGGTGTTCAAGGGCAGTGGCTTCTACAAGACCGATAGCCGCAGCGGCTCGAAGTCCGACAAGCCCGCGGAGAAGTCCGAGAAGCCCGCGGAGAAAGCCGAGGGCAAGTCGGGTTCGGAGTCCAAGGCTTCTGAAACCAAGAGCTCTGATTCCGGTTCCAAGTCGAAGGAGTCCTCGGGATCGACGAGTGGGAACAAGGACAACTCGTCATCTTCGAAGACATCGTCCCAATCGAGCGCCGCGGCAGCTTCCTGATTCGATCAACTCCCTAGTGCGAGGGGCTTTGGTCGAAGCGACTTCGGCTCACGCGTCTGGCGAGAGGACACCGCCGCCAGCAAGGCCGCGAGGGCCAGGAGCAGGACGACCGCAATCGTGCGCTGAGTGTTCGAGCCGAGCCCTCCGAACGAAGCAGGTCGACTTAGCGCCCGTTGCCCCGTTGTGGTCGGGACAGTCGCGGGAGCCGTCGAACCACCCTGGTTGGCGGGCGAAGCCGATCCGCCAGGGGGCCGCCCCGGGTCCCGAGTACGGCGAAACCGCGAAGTTCGAGGCCGAAGGTGATGCGGAATTCGTCGCCGGGGATCCCGGCGAACCGGCGAGGTTCACGTTCGTGTTCGACGATAGGGCTTCGTTGGTCACTGTGAAGCTGTCGGTGGTAGGCGGCTCGATGATCGCCTGGAACGCTCCCGACGGACTCGTTCCGGGCACAACGACGATCGAGAACACGCCCTGCTCTAGCGAGGACTCCTCGGGGGAAGACAGGGAGAAGGTGACCGTGTTCCCCGACGCGTTGCCGGTCACGGCCTGACCTGAACCGCAGGTGTACGCCGGGGCTGCAGAAGCGTCCTGATCGCCACCCGAGGTCCAAAGCGGCGAATTGGTCGGGCAAGCAACCAGATCTCCGCTCGAGACGTTCGCGGAGGACGACGGGTCCAGCTGCAAAGTGAGGGTCGCTTGTATCGAGGCGGGATCGATGCTCTGTCCCTGAGACTGGAGCGGAACCGCGTACTCCACTGCGGCGAACGCCAGCGTTCCCCCGAGCGTGTTGCCACCGGCTTTCGCCGGAGGCGATGCCGGTGCTCCGGGAACGGCTGGTGTGGCCGGCAAGGTCTGCTGCGGTTCGCTCGCGCTCGCAGGGGCGTAGGAGACCTCCAACTCTCCGGAGCGGGCGGCCGATGGTGTGGTCGCCCCCGTGACCGACTGGGCGCCCGTGTTGTCGTACCAGGCGGTTTTTTCGGGACCAAGCGTCGTCGCAGCCGAAGCAGAGGCGAGTCCGAACCATGTGGCCACAGCCGACGATGCGCACAACGCAGCACCCGCACGCGCGAGAAAGCGAAACCGCCGCGCCCTTATGGACATGCTCATGGCGCGATCGTCCCCGACCGCTGCGTGGCGATGCCTCCGCCGCCGAGGTAGGACTCCACAACCAGGGGATGGTTGATCACATCGTCCGGCGTACCCCTCACGATCACCCGGCCGAGGTCCAAGGCGATGATCTCGTCGGAGATCGAGGTTATGAGGGGCATGTCGTGCTCGATCACGAGCATCGAGCAACCCGTCTCACGTTTTATGCGCTGAAGGAGAGGTCCAAGCGCTTCCGCTTCACGCTGTGCGATCCCCGAGGAGGGTTCGTCGAGGGTCAGAACGGACGGGTTGTGTCCTATGACCATTCCGAGGTCGACGATGCGGCGGCTTCCCGTCGAAAGCTCGGAGACGAACTTGTCCCGAAAGGCCCCAAGGTTGAGCAGCTCGATGAGCTCCTCGACCGTGAAGTTCACGTCCGCCTCCGAGTCCTGGACGGCTGGGAGGTACAACAGCGACGAGAGATGGTCCCGGACCTCGATATGACGCTCGAGCCCTATTGCGAGGTTCTCGGCGACCGTGAGCGAAGGAAAGATCCGGGCGTCCTGGAACGAGCGCCCGAGACCGAGGGCGGAGCGGCGATCTGCACTCCAGGAGGTGACGTCCTTGCCCGACAGCACGATCCGTCCGCCGTCGGCGGCCAGCAGACCTGATACGAGATCGAAGATCGTCGTCTTACCGGCGCCGTTGGGCCCGATGAGACCGAGGATCTCTCCCTCTCGCAAGTCGAAGCTCACATGGTCCACGGCCATGATGCCGCCGAAGCGCTTCGTGAGCCCGGCCACCTCCAGGATCTTCGGTCTCGAGGCGAGCTCCGCTGTGGCCGGCGCCTGCGCCGCTATCACGGGCGTCTCTGCGGTCGCCTCGGTCGCCGACGTCGCCAAGTCGGCCGGGGACACCGACGGTTCGGGTACGAGCGCGAGCTCGTCGTTCGTGACCATCGCGCTCGCGGCGCCCTCGAGGAACACGGAGCGCAGCACGTCATCGCGACGTAGGAGCTCGGCCGTCGGACCCGAGAAGCGCACCTCACCCTTTTCCATGAAGTAGGCCCGCGACGCAATCGTGAGAGCAACGTTGACGGACTGCTCCACGATAATGATGGTGCAACCCTGGTCGTGGATCGCCCGTACGAGGTCGAGCAATTCGGCAACCACGACCGGAGCAAGCCCAAGCGACAGCTCGTCGATCACGAGCAGACGCGGTTTGGCGACGAACGCCATCGCGAGGGCCAGTTGTTGTTGCTCGCCACCCGACAAGTTCCCCGCAAGCTGTCCCCACCGCTGGCGCAGTCGCGGAAACCGCTCGACGACCTGATCCGTCCTGCGAGTGATCTCCTGCGGACCCTCGCGCTTGAAGAGCCAGGACCCGACCTTGAAATGCTCCTCCACGCTCAACGTGGGAAACACTGCCCGACCACCCGGTACCTGCACGATCCCCATGCGAGCGGTCGAAACCGCGTCAGCGTGTGTGATGTCCTCGCTGTCGAAGAAGATCCGCCCTCCGATCGGATCGACGAGCCCCGAGATCGCCTTCAGAAGTGTGGACTTCCCCGCTCCGTTGGTGCCGAGCAAGGCGACGATCTCGTTGTCTTCCACGGCCATGTCGACGCCGAAGAGGACCTGGACGCCGTCGTACGCGACTTCCACGCCCTCACATCGCAGCACCGCTCCGCCCGTCCCGGCGCGCCGCCACTGCCAGGTGTCAGTAGCGGTCACGGAGCCGTGTCCTGCATCGGGGCGAGTCGCAGGTGCTCGTGTTCGGCGGCCTCGGAAAGGGTGAGCTCCTTACGACACACGGGGCACATGACGCGTGGGGCACCGTCCGGTGGTTCGTGCGGAGTACCGCTCGTCGCGTACGGAGCTGACGCCGAGGGAGTCTCGACTCCACGAGGCTCAGCCTGAGCGATTCGGGCCTCTTCGAAGTGACGCCCGGCTTCGGTGATCGCGTCCTTCGACTCCTCCTGTTCGACGAGGCGGTCCGCGACGAGTGAGGGCACGAGGATGTCGTGACACGCGGCGATCCGGCGCAGGTAGCGGTCGCGCAGCTGATATCCCCATTCGGCGTTGCCCGACGGGTACTGCATCAGCGTGATGATCAACCCCGGACCCGCGAGGATCAGCGGCAGGGCGGAGGTGATGTCGGGGCCGAGAACCGGGTCCAGGATCTTCGGTCCGAAGAGCGTGAACGCCTCGAACAGGACTGCACCGCTCACCGCCCATGGCAGCGAGTTGGCACCCCCGACGACCACAGCCAGGAAGATGATGATCGAGTACTGCGGGGCGAAGCTGTCGGGGATGACGTTCCCCTGCCGCGTAGATGAGGAGGACGCCCGCCATCCCCGCGATGCCGCCGGCGACGGCGAATGCAGCCACTCTCGAACGGACGATGTTGATGGCGAAGGAGGCGGCGGTGCGCTGGTTGTCCCGGACGGCGATGAGAACCCGGCCGCTGTGGAATCGGCGGAACGCGGTCGCGGCCGCCATGGCCAGGCCGAGGCAGATCAGGCAGACGAAGTAGTAGTTCCTGTTCGGCCCTATGTCACCTAGCGCAATTCGCTGCCAAAGGGTGGGTCGGTTGATCTGGGCTGCGAAACCCGTGGGCATGAGGTGCGCACCTAACCAGTAGTGCGGGTTCATCAGGTACGACCACATCATGTAGTTGAAGGCAAGTGTGATCACGGCCAGCTGCATGCCTGCAAAGCGGGCCGCCGGCAACCCGATCAGCACAGCGACCACTACCCCTGCGGCGATCCCGAGCCCGAGCATCGAGAAGAAGTCGGGATTGTGGTTCGCGATGAGACCGCCCGTGACGAGAGCGCCGGCGGCGGCCAGGCCGAACTGACCGAGACTGATCTGGCCGGACCAACCGGTCAACACGACCATCGACACCGCGACGATGCCGTAAATAGGAAGCACCACGAGGTCGGGAATGTCCGGTGCGCTCACCACCAACCCGAGGACCACCGCCACCGCGACCACTGCTGCCGGGACGGCAATGCGAAGCACCCGCACCTCGCGCAGGTCCCGCAGCTCTCTGGGCACTGGTCGGAACTCCTTCAGAGCGCGCCAGGTCTCCACCCCAGTGTCGAACGCTCGAGCCAGACCTCCGCGCTGGAACAGGAGAGCCAGGAGGATGACGACGAACATGTAGGCCGTCGCGACATCGCTCGAGCCCGTGCTCTGTACCGATGCGAACGTCAGGATGCCGGCTGCGCAACCGGCGCCGAGCGAAAGGCCGATCCTGTTGAACCTGCCGACGACCGCTGCCGCGAGAAGGAACAGCAGCGAAGGGTCGAGCACGAGGGACGTGTCCTGGGGAACCCCGATCACGGGCGATTGGAAGTAGATGGCGAGCGCAGCGAGGAGTCCTGCGATCATCCATGCGACCGTCCCGAGCCGGCGGACAGGGATGCCGAGCAACTGCGCTCGATCAGCGTTCTCCGCCGATGCCCGAAGCGCGAGGCCGATTCGGGTCCCTCTCAGGAAGAGCGTGAGCCCGATGGCGAGGATCAGGACTACCACGATCTCGGCGATCTCGTTGCCGGTGAGGACCGGCTGGCCGCGGCCGTTGTGTATGGCGAAGTTCTGCCAGGGAGTCGGGACCGTCGAGATCTCCTTGGCGCTGTGTCCCATCCAGATCGGGATGAAGTAGGCGAGGAGGGAGAACGACTCGGCAACGCCGATGGTGACGACGGTGACGATGAGCCGTGGGGAGTCCCTGAAGCGCCTCATCACCGTGAGGTCGGTGAGGGCTCCCATGAGGGGACCGCCGACGATCGCGATCGGCAGAACCGCGAGATAGCTCACATGGAACTGGATGTCCAAGTAGAGAGCGACGATCGCTGGAACCGAACCGATCGCAGCCGCCGCGAAGTTGATGACTCTGAGGGTGCGGTAGATGAGCACCACCGCGACGGCCATGATCCCGTAGAGGGATCCGAGGGCGATCCCGTTGACGAGGTCTGGAAGCGACTGATGGAAGATCAGCTCGACTACCAGTAGGAAAGCTCCGGCGAGGGCCACGTTTCGCCCTATGCGAAAAGGAGTTGAGTCCTTCCACGCGATCTCGAGACCACGGCGTCCGACGTCCAAAAGGCGTCTGGCCGTGTCGTTCAGCTCATCGATCGCGCCACGCGGCCCCCGCCGGTTTGGGTCGGATTCAGGAGCTGGAGGACCCGTGAATTCTGCCGTAGTCGTCACGGGACCCTACGGGAGGCGGTAGGTGCCCGGACGGGTCGCGTCACTCTCATCAGCGCACTAGTACGACCGGGACGTCAGGCGCACGCAGAGGGTCGCGGTTTGGGGATGGGCGGGCCGCCCGGCTGAGAAGCGAACTGGCCGAGGTTGAAACGCCCACCTTCCACCTGGCACATGGTCCCGGCGACGCCGTTGTAGGGAGACTTGGCGTTCACGTCCCAGAAGACCACCCGGTCGTCCTGGGTCCAATGCCAGTCGCCGGAAGCGAACCCGAGAAGCTGATGGCCGCTGGTTCCTCCCCCCATCATGCCCATGGAGGGGGCGCGAGCCTGCATGTTCGCCGGCGTGAGGTTCGGACCTGTGTTCTCGATGAGCCCCGCAAGCATGAGGAATTGCTGGAGGTAGGTATCGGCGTCCGCGTCCGATCCCATGGTGGAACCGAGCGATGCGGTCTCGCCTTCCAACTGCCAGACCCGGGTGGCCGAATCCTTGCCCTGCGGTTCCTGCGCCTCGAGTGGCGAAAGACCGAAGGCGTCGTAGTACTCGCACCCGTTCGAGGTGGGACACGAGGCGCCGCTGTCGTAGTTCTGGCTCGTGTTGTCCAGGTCCATCAACTGGTCGTTCGCGATCACGTTCTCGGGCCAGTAGTTGGCGTCGGCCTCCCCCTGGTAGAGGAACTGGGGGGCAACGGGGTCGCACATGCAGAGCACCACGTTCGCCGGGTTCGTCGTCGTGTCCATCGCGGCGATCCCCGCCGATACCTGCTGCGCCGCGGTGTTGATGTTCTGTGAATAGAAGTAGGTGTGCCAGACCTTGTCCCCGCAGTCGCGGGCAAGAGCGGGCTCGAGGACCTGAGTGACTGTGTTCTCGTTGTCGGGGTCGTTCGTGGAGATCACGCCGAGGCGTCTCTGCTGTCCGTTGAAATTCTGGGCGGCGTTTTGAGTGCCGGCCTGACTGACCACCCTCGAAGGATCGTTGACGCTCGACATCTGGTTGCACCACCACTGCGCGAAGGCGGTCTCGACCCGGCTCGAGCTTTGGTCGGCGCTGTAGAAGTACGGTGAGATCGCGTTCGACATCTGATCGCTGAAGCCGTCCCCACCGACGGCAACCGTCTTGTCCTTTGCGATCTCCGCATAGCAGGCGGAGCACACGGTGTTGTTGACCCACATCACAGCGAACGGGTGGTACTTCTGGACGACGCTGTCCATCTCCGCATCCAGGCATGTCGTATCCGGCGGCACGGACTGGCACTGGCCCTGGTAGGTGACGAAGGAGATTTTTCTGCCGTAGAGGACGTAGTGGCTGTTTATGAACTTCGTCATCGCCTGGTCCCAGAGCTGCTCGTCGCTGTAGGACACGTACTGCCCCTCGGCCTGCAGGATCGCGTTCACCTCGGGGCCGTAGTCGGTCACGTAGTCGACGACCGTGATCTGGTTGCCCGTGACGCCTTGATAGGTCGCTCCCCCGTTGCCGGGATCGGAGGCTCCGATCGTCCCCGGGGCGCACGGCGGGGCGAACCAGACGATGGTCGTGGAGAACTCCCTCCCAGCAGCGCAGTGACTCGTGTCTCCTGTCGCGAAGGCGCCGCCGCCTCCCGCTGCAGCCGAACCCGCTGCAGCCGAACCGCCCGCGCCACCCGCTGCAGCCGAACCGCCCGCCCCGCCTGCACCGTTCGAGCCGGATGCGCCGTTCGCACCCGCCGCCGCAGACGACGACCCCCCCGTTCCGCCGCCCGACGAGCCGAAAAGGCCCGCGCCTGAGCTGCCGGGTGCGGTGGACGGGGCGATCGCGATGATGAGCGCCTGGATGGCCAAAACAGCTGCGAGCGGCCAATAACGCAGCAGTGGGTTGCGTTTAGCCGCGGATTCCGTGCCTGTCGCCATACCGCCAAGTCCTCGTGGAGGTTCCCCGCGCAGGGCCGCGCGCGGCTGCGCTGCGCATTCCCTCAGGGAACGGGACGCGTCAATTGACCTTGCGTGCGCTTAAGGGCCTCCTGCTCGTAAGCAGAAGGCTGCTCCTGCACGGCAGGCAACCGTGGTCCCGCCATAAGGCGGGTTTTCCAGAGTTTCAGGCCCCGCTGAGCGACATGTCTCCTATCGCCAATGTTTGTCCTGCAGCGACACCGGGCAGCCACTCGAGATCCCCCCCGCTGTGCACAAGGGAATGGAGCATGCGTTGGAGCGTAGATGCGATCGTCATCTCCCGGACAGGTTCGGCGAGCCCGCCATCACGAATGACGAGACCCTCCGCTCCAACCGAGAAGTCGCCGCTCACCGGGTTCACACCCGAGTGGAGTCCGCTTACCGACTGTATGTAGATCCCCTCTCCTACATCGGAGACGATCGCCTCACCGTCGAGGGCACCGGGTCTGAGAACGAGCGCGCGGCAGCCCGCCACGGGCGTGGAGGAGTAGCCGCCGCGCACCGCTGAAGCGGTCGAAGATGGCCGAAGCTCGCCTTGCGGACACGGTGTCGAAGACGAAGCCACGAAGCACACCGTCCGAGATGAGCACGTTCCGCCGACACGCCAAGCCTTCCGAGTCATGGCTCGACGCGCCGAACGCGCGCGCATCGGTCGGATCGTCGACGAGCTCCACGAGAGGCGACGCCACTTCCTCGCCGACTCGGCCTGCGAAGAACGATCGACCCTTCGTGACCGCTTCACCCGAAAGAGCAGACGAGATGACGGACAGGATCGAAGATGAGACACGTGGATCGAAGACGACTACCACTCGGCCTGATTTGGGCTTTGTGGCGCCGAGCATCCGCACCGCACGCTCGACCGCATCGTCACAGGCACGGGTGAGGTCGAGGTCCCCTGGAGCACGCCCTACGGAGAAGCCCGTGCCGGTTTGGCTGTCCGCGCCGTCGCCGGCGATCGCCGTGACCGACAGGCTGCACACAGTGCGACGCGAGGATGCAGCCATGCCCGTCGAGGTGGCGACCGCTGCCTCGAATGCCGTATCGCCGTAGTCGCAGTAGGCGACCTGCCTCACGCGCGCGTCGGCTGAGCGCACGCGACGCTCGAGCTCGAGGGCCAGGGCGACCTTCGTGGCGGTGGGCGTGCCCGTGACGGAATCGTCCCAGAGCTCGAGCGAGGCTGCATCGCGACCGTCGGGCTCGGCCAGTCCTACGTTCTCGTCGGGCGTCGCGAAAGCGACGTTGTCGCGCGCTTCGGCGAGCGTCTCTCGCACCACGGGCTCTTCCAGGGATCCCGCGTAGGCGAAACCCTGGCGTCCATCCGTGATCACCCGGATCCCCACTCCGGCAGAGGACGCCGACGACAACGACTCGATCTCGCCGTCGTAGGCGCGCGTCTCGACCTCGACGCCTCGCGACGCGTACGCCTCCAGCTGCTCGCCCGGCCGCGCCTCGGCAACGAGCTTCGAGGCGATGTCCAGCAGGTCCTGCCCGTCAGCCACCGGCGGTCCCACCGACCGTCACCCCGGTGATCCGGAGAGTCGGCTGTCCCGTGCCCACCGGGACACCCTGGCCGTCCTTGCCGCACGTGCCAGGACCGCCCATGGCGAAGTCGTTTCCGACTGCGTCGATCCGTCTCAACACCTCGGGTCCGTTGCCTATGAGGTTGAAGTCCCGAAGCGGATCGGTGATCCGTCCGTCCTCGATCAGGTACGCCTCCGAGGTACCGAAGACGAAGTCGCCGGTGGTCGTGTTCACCTGACCGCCTCCAAGCTTCGCCACATACACACCGCGCGGTGTCTGAGCGACGATCTCGTCGGGATCGGAGCTCCCGTTCATGAGGAACGTGTTCGTCATCCTCACCATCGGCAGGTGCCTATAGCTCTGCCGTCTTCCGTTGCCGGATGAGTCACGGCCCTTCTTGCGGGCTCGGAGGTAGTCCCACATGTAGTCGGTGAGGATGCCGTTCTCGATGAGCACGTTGCGCTGGGCGAGGTGTCCCTCGTCGTCGATGGCGAAGCTCCCCCACTCCGGACCCATCGTCCCGTCATCGACAAGGGTGACGAGTGGGCTCGCCACCTGTTCTCCGACGCGCCCCACGAACACCGAAGCGTCCTTGTCTATGTGGTCCGCCTCGAGCCCGTGGCCGCACGCTTCGTGGAAGAGGATTCCTCCACTTCCCTTCGCCAGCACGATCGGAAGCTCACCGCTCGGAGCTGGACGCGCCGACAACTTGGTGAGGGCGCGCCGTGCTGCGGTCGAAGCCACGTCCTCGACGTCGACGACCTCGAACAGCTCGAAACCCACAGTGAAAGCCGCAGACTCGTAGCCCGTCTGCATTCCGGTGTCGCCGACCGCCACGCAGGAGACGGTGAAACGCGAGCGCACCTGGTCGTCGTTCCTCAACAGCCCGTCACTGTTCGCAACGAGGATGCGCCGGCGGCTGTCGCCGTAGCCGGCCGAGACCTGTGAGATCGCAGCACCGGCCGAACGTGCCGTGTCGTTGGCGAGCTCGAGCAATTCGATCTTGCGGCTTTTTTCGACTTCCTCCGGGTAGATCGCAACCTCGGAGTGGCGCGGCGCCGGGCTCATCTCCACGGTCACGCTCCGCTTGCCGGACTCCCGGCGCGCGACTGCGGCTGCGGCCTCCGCGGCCGCGACCAGCCCCTTCTCCGAAAGGTCCGCGGTGTGCGCGTAGCCTGTGGTCTCACCGACGACGACCCTCACCCCCGCACCACGGTCGCGCCCGGTCGAGAGCTCTTCGATTCGCCCGTCGTCGAGAGCTGCAGAAGTGCCGCGACGATCCTCGGCGAAGACCTCTGCGAAGTCTCCTCCATTCGCCAGGGCGTTGTTCAGCACGCGCTCCACGACGGGGCTCTCGACCAGGGGTTCGCTCCGGTCCCTCTCGCTCATTCAGACTCCCTTCGCACGCTGCTGCCAGCCTTAGAGCACCTTACGAGGAAAAGGGCCCTACTTGGCTCGATCGCCCGGGAGATCCATACAGTTACGAGCGGTGAACATCACCCCGGGTCTGAGCGCCAGTGTTTCGTGCGTCGTCCAGGCACAGGACACGGCCGTCGCGATGCGCTCGGGGTCCGTCGACGTGCTCGCCACCCCGCGCCTCGTCGCGATGTGCGAGGAAGCGGCCTGTCTGGCTGTCGCTGAGGCGCTCCCGAGGGGTCACACCTCGGTCGGGGTAAGGGTGCAATTCGACCACCTGGCGCCGATAAGCGTCGGGAGCGAAGTCACCGCCGAGGCCGTGCTCGAACGCGTGGAGGGGCGGCGCCTCGTGTTCACCGTCTCGGTGAGCGACCCCGCGGGCCTCGTGGGCGCGGGTCGGATCACGCGGGTCGTCGTCGATACAGAAAGGTTCTTGGCGAAGGCGCGCTAGGTGGCGCTGGTTGGCTGAACGATGGGAGGTGCGACGGCAACTTGGACGTCCTGAGCGCTCCTTATGACGTCCATGATCTCGGTACCGACGAGCTCCTCACGCTCCAACAGCGCGTCCCGCAAAGCCTCGACCACCCCGCGGTTCGATTCCACCATGTCGTGGGTTTCCGCCTTGGCCTTTCGCAGGAGGTCTTCGACTTCCTCACGACCGGCCTCGGTCGCCAGCACCTTCGAGACGATGTTGGAGGTGCCCGGGACGTCCAATGCCGCAGCGGAGATCAGGGTGCTCCCCATTCCGAGGCTGCCGACCATCTGACACGCGGCGTTGGTCGCCGCCTGCAGGTCTGCCGCCACCCCTGAGCTCGTCTCGCCGAAGAAGATCTCCTCGGCGACCATTCCCCCGAACGCGATCTGAACCAGCGCGTAGATCTCGGACCGAGTCTTCGTGAACCGCTCTTCCTCGTCTGAGTGCGCGAGCAGTCCGAGGGCGTCGCGGCGCTTGATGATCGACAGGACGTCGAGCTTCCGGCCACGTCCCGCCAGCCAAGCGACTGCCGCGTGCCCGGACTCATGCGTGGCGATCGTACGGCGCTCTGCCTCGGTGTATTCGACGGGCTGAGCCAGGCCGATCTCTTCGGTCATCTTGGCCTGCTGGAGATCCGTCCACGAAAGGCGCTCCGCCCCGCGGCGCAAAGCCCATATGAGTGCTTCGTCGAGAATGTGTTCGATCATCACCGGCGAATAACCAGCAGTTAGCGCAGCGAGCGTTTCACGACGCTCGGGATCGTCGAGCTCGGGTTCGTGCGCCTTCTTCTCCAGGTAGTAGTCGATGATCTCCCGCCGCCCGCTGCGGCTCGGGAGCCCGAAGAAGATCGAGCGGTCGAACCGGCCCGGTCGCACGAGCGCAGGATCGAGATCGGCGGCGCGGTTGGTGGCACCGACGACCAGGATGTTGGCCGCTGACGGGGAGGGCTTGCGTAGCTGCCGCCCCGCCGGAAGCCAGCGGTTCAACAGCTCCACCAAGGCTCCCACCGTTCGCGCGGCCGCCGGCGGCTGATCGAAGGATTGCAACTGGATCAGGAGCTCGTTCACCACGCCCGCCACACCGTCGCTGTGCCGGCCGGCTCCCATCCCGCCCCGAGCGCCGCCGATCGCATCGATCTCCTCGATGAATCCGATGGCGCCACCTTCACGCCGGGCGTACTTGCGTAGAGAGCGGAAGTACGAGCGGATCTTTCGGTTCGTCTGGCCGTAGAACATCGACTGGAACGCCGAGGAGGAGACGAAGAGGAAAGGTACGCCGGCCTCTGCGGCCATCGCCTTCGCCATGTAGGTCTTTCCTGTGCCGGGGGGACCCTCGAACAAGATCGCCCGGCGTGCCGATCCGCCCATCCGCTCGGAGAACGTCTTGTGAGCGAGAAAGAGGTTCAGGGTCTTGACGGCTTCGTCGACGACCATTCCCGCGCCCTTCACATCGGCGAAGCGGGTACCGATCTCGTTCGGCCTGTAAAGCACGTGCGGCGAACGCCCTCCGCCCACGAGCGGGAGCAGGACCGCCGCGGCGAGCAGGACGATCAACACGATCGCAGGGGCGTAGGGAAGAAGGGACGACGGCAGATGCGGCAGGCCGAGAGTCCCCCTGTGCAGGACCGCGGCACGCACCACGAGCCAAACAGCCAAAGGAGTGAGAAGACCCCCGAGCAGCATCAGACGGCGACGGCGCACGTGCTCTCGCACTGCCCCGACGTCGGCACCGCTCGCAGTTATGACGTCGGTCCGACTCAACACCTCGAGACCCGAGGTCGTTCGCCTCGGGTCGGCGGGTCCTTGACGCCTGAACATGGCGCGCTCCGCCGATCGATTCGTCTCGCGACTTGTACTCATCCCCCGTGGCCTCCTGCGTCCGCCGATGTCGCCCCGACAAGTCGCGTGCCGCAGGTGACCGGATTTCCCAGTCGCCGAAACGGGGACGATGGTCCGTCCGCGCTCGACCCGAAGCTTGCTCCTAGCCGCTGTGGCACGTCGCCACTTTCAGTGACACAAAGACGCAAGAAGTACCCATTCACGCGCCTAGCGCACTAATACGCACGCTAATCGCGGCCCTCCGGCGATTCCTCCTCACAATTGTGGAGTCACGTTATGTGATTAAGTGACTTCTCCATGTGACTGCCCTTCGGGCCGCCCCTGCCTGCTCGGACCAGCTTGACTACCTTCCGAAGCAGGAGAACTGGGTGTGCGGCGGCTGGAAGGTGGTCGGGTCCAGGAAGTCGAACCACCTTCCGCCCTCACAGCTCTGCCAAGCGCCTTTCTTGCCGTCGAAATTCGAGGTCGCGTTCGGATCCCACCACCCGATCTGCGTAGTTGTGACCGGACTGAACGCGCCACGCCCTCCCTGCCAAACCCCCGCGTCGCCGGGTGGGCTCGTGGGCATCGAGAAGAACCCTTCTTGGAGGGTCGAAGGATTGAGATCCGGACCGGCGGCCTGCAGAGCGTCGAAGAGGTACAGCACCGAGTAATAGGCGACGGCGTAGTACTGCTCTGCGGGCTTCCCGCCTGGGTCCGCGAGCTGGAACGCCCGCGAAGCCTCTGTCTGCGCCTGTGGGGGGTACTGACCTTCCTGGGAGATCATGTGGGCCATCTGGTCCTGGGGGGGCAGACGGCCCTGCGGGTCGTACCATCCGATGCCCAACCATTCCGGGTGGTACTGCTGCTGGTCGGCCGCCTCGTAGAGGAGGATCGGGAACAACGGGTCGCAGCCGCAGATGACCGTGGTCACTCCCGCTGTTTTCATCTGGGCGATGACGTTCACTGCCTGTTGCTCGAACGTCGTCACGTCGATCGAGTACTCCGCGCGCTTCGCGATCGGCTGACCGCAGGTCGACTGCATTCCGTTCTGTACCAGGTTGGCTACGTCGACGTATTCGGGGTTGTCGGGGCTTATTAGGCCGAACACGCGCTTTTGGCCCTGATACGCGCTCGAACCTGCATAGATCGCGGGGAGCCCGGCCATGCGCTCGCAGGCCGCGCTCACGAAACCGTCCGCGCCCGCAGTTCCCGTCGGTGTGACCGAGTACTCGTAAGGCGAGTACTGCTGGTACCACTGCACCGGGAAACCGAGGCCACCTATGCCGACGACCTTCACCTGCGCGAGGTCCTGCTCGTAGTACTGGGAGCCGAAAAGGGGGAACGTGAGGTCGGCGAATGCAGGCATCCCTGCGGCCGTCTCGGCGTCGGCTTGCGTCGCTGCGAGGTCCTGGCCTTGGTCTTCGGCGAGGAAGTCGCCCTGACCCTGGTACGGAACGAGGTTGACCTTCCGGCCGTAGAGCTCGAACTGTGTGTTGAAATATTTGATGTAGGTCTGCATGTCGGAGATCAGGGCGTTGTCGTCGGGATACGCATCTCCGGCGAGCGACTCCGCGGCAGACTGCTGTGTCGAATTCGGCTCGCGGTAACTGATCGTGATCGTCGACCCCGTGACACCTTTGTAGGTGGAGCCGCCGTTGTTCCCGTGGAAGGACGGCACGCAGATGGGGGCGTAGGCGGACCATTTGAATTGCCTCACGCCGGGGCCGCACGTGACTCCGGTGCGCGTCGCCCCGGCGGTGCCGGCGCCTGTAGCGGTGGCAGCTCCGGCCTGACCCGAACCTGTGGACCCTGCGCCGGTCACCGCCGTCTGAGACGACCCGGCCGAGACGGGCTGGGAACCCGAGCCCTGGCCCTGAAGACTCGAGTTGCGTCCCGATGCACCCCGGCCGTTCGTCTGAGAAGCCCCAGGGACAAGCAAAACGACCAGTGTCAGAGCCGCCGTGCAGACGAGAAGCGGAGACCATCGAGTGAGGGTCTTCACGACGTACTGCTTCGTGGCCTTGTCGAGCACTCGGGCCTGGTTCGTTGCGCCGTCGCGATCCACTTGCAGCGCCTCTCCCTGGATCCTCACGGGACCTCGAACACCTGGGCCATGTTGGCGCCGAGCAGTCCCGGGCCCAGCATTGGCCTTCGTTCCTCGTCAATGATGCGAAACGCCCGAACCGCAGCCTGCTTGTGCCATGGTCGAGACCGGTGCCCCTTCCAGGAGCCCTACACAAGTAGGCGCGAGAGCGGCCGTTGTCCGGAGGTCGGCCCACGAGATCTGTGGACGGGCCGTCCTGGATGCGCTGAGCTGGGAACCGACTGCGAAGGGCAGGGAGGAAAGCGTTGGAGGAGTCGGCCAGCTGGTCCTTCACGGGGGCCCGAGGTGCCGGGGCGACCCCGGCGGCTCAAGACGCCTCTTTCGTCGACGCGACGGCGCGTTTGAAGGCCGTCGCCCGCCGCTATTACCCGGTCGGCATCGGTGCGGCGTTTCTCCTCATGGTCGCAGCCTTCTTTCCGAGCACCTCCCCGCTGCTTCTCGGCGGTTCCTTCTTCAGTGCCCCGCGCACGCCGGGCGCGCCGGCCCTTCCGGGCAACTCTGCAGGGCCCGCCCCCACGGCCGAGCAGCCGCTCGTCGAGCGCGTCGTCACCGGGGAATTTCGGCTTCTCCGTGGCCCCGACCAACAACGCCGACTTCCCATCAGGGGCTGAGGCAGGCACCTTCGACGAGGAGACACCGGCCCCCTCGTCCTCGACATCGCCTTCTGGTAGCGGTGGATCGGTCCCACCTTCAAGTGCATGTCCGGTAACCCTTCCGAGTACCTCCACAGCAGCGGACACACTTCTCGCCGAGGTGGCGTCGGTGTGCGACGACCTGCTCGGCACGAAGGGTTCAGGCACAGCGGGGGCCTCGGCCGACTGGGTATATCTGGGGCGCCTCACCCGCGTGCAAGGTGAGCTCGCCAACGGAACGACTGAGCGCTCGGGTACAGCCGTGGTGCTCGTCGGTCTCGATCCGGCGACGGCCGCGCTCTCGTCCCGGCAGCAGACGAGCTCACTGTCGAGCGCTCTTTCGTCGCTAATGGGCTCGGGGGCGCTCGTAGGGATCCTCGCCGTCGCAGACCCTGGCGCTTCGAACGCCCGTCCGGGCAAGCCGCCGTTGGACTTCGCCGATTTCGCGACGAAGATCTCCACGTCGTTCGGATCGGTACCGTTGATCGGGGTCGCCGCCCCGGTATCGGGCACCCCGGGACCCGGGTCCTCGAACTCGCAGGAAGCAACCGATGTCACAGAGGGGCTTGCATCTTTCGAGTCGCACCGTCTCCGAACGCAGTCGGTAGGGATCTGGTTGGGCAACGCTCCGAACGGGTGCATCGGATCCACGCCGATCTCTTCGGCCCTCGTCGCTGCCGCTGCATCGGGCGCTCGGGCCTCGGGCGTGTGGCGCGAGGTGCAATTCCTCGGAGCTGCTTCTGCCGGCACCACCGCTTGCGGAAGTGCTCCTTCGCTTTCCGCACAGGACAGGGCACTCTCGCTTCCGTGGGCTCTCACGGAGCTTTTGTCTGGTCAGTTTCAGCCGGCGCGATAGACCGAAATGACCGAGGAGCCGGCGAAGTCGTCCGGTAGGAGAAGCCTTTACCCGGCGAGCCTCTCGGAACCCTTTGGAGCCCTGCGCTGGTGGCGTGGCGCAATCGACCGGTTCTATCTGTCAGGTTCACCGTCTCGGCGACAGGCGCTGACCGCCGGTCTCGTGGTCCTGGGGACTCTCGTCGTCTGGGGACTGGCTGCTCTTCTCCTTCCGGGTGGACTGCCCGTGGGCATATTCGTATACGGAGGGGTCCTCGGCGGTCTCACGTCGTTGATCGCCATCGGTCTCGTCCTCATCTACCGCTCCGCGCGGATCATCAACTTCGCCCAGGCAGACATGGGCTCACTCGCTGCGGGGGTAGCGGTGATGATGGTCATCGGGTGGCACCTGCCGTACTTCTTCGCGCTCGTGGTCGGGCTCGGTTGTGCGCTCGCGACAGGCGCTGCACTCGACGGAGTGATCAAATGGCGTTTCCTTCGCGCCCCGCGACTCATCGTCACCCTCGTCACCCTGGGCTTCGCTCAGATCGTCGGCGCAGCTGAAATCGGTCTGCCCTCCGCCTTTACGCACACCGGACCGCTCAAGACCTTCACCACTCCCTTCAACTTCCGGTTCCGGATCTCGCCGATCGTCTTCGACGGAAACGACGTAGTCGCTGTCATCGTCATTCCGCTGGTGCTCATCGGGCTTTGGTGGTTCCTCGAGAGAACCGGGACCGGCACCGCTATAAGGGCAGCGGCTGACTCGGACGAACGCGCCCTGCTACTCGGGATCCCAGTCGGGCGCTTGTCGCGCGTCACGTGGATGGTCGCAGGCGGGCTCTCGGGCATCGGGGCGATGCTCACGGCTCCCATACTCGGTCCCCAGATCGGAGTGAACGCCGGACCCGAGGTACTGCTCGCGCCTCTCGCCGCCGCGGCGGTGGCACGCTTCGAGAGCTTGACGGTCGCTTTCGTCGCCTCGGTCGCCATCGGAATCTTCCAACAGGCGGTCTTCTGGTCCTATCCCGAGTCGCACACGGTCGACGTCGCGATGTTCATCCTCGTTTGGGTGGCTCTGCTGTTGCAGCGCCGGCGAACGAGGCGTTCCGAGGACTCGGGGCTGGGCGGGTACGTAGCTCTTCGCGAGGTGAGGCCCGTCGCAGACATCGTCCGCAAGCTCCCCGAGGTACGCATAGGCAAATCCGCGTTGCTCGTCGCGCTCGCAGTCGGGGCGGTGCTCGTCCCCCTCGTGCTCTCGGGTCCGCAAGTGACGCTTCTCACCTATACCGCCATCTACGGGATCATCGCCGTCTCACTGGTGGCGCTCACGGGATGGGCGGGGCAGGTGAGCCTCGGGCAGTTCGCCTTCGTCGGCGTCGGCTCGGCGACCACCGCGGCGCTGCTCGTCCACGCGCACGCCGACTTCTTCCTTGCACTGCTCGCCTCTGCGGGCATCGGCGCCGCGACAGCCGTGGTCGTGGGCATCCCGGCTCTTCGCATGCCGGGGCTCATGCTCGCGGTAGCGACCCTTGCGTTCGCGGTACCGGTGTCCACCTTCTTGCTCTCCTCGACCTACTTCCCGGCGTTGAACCCACCGAGCGTGAATTCCCCCGTGCTCCTCGGACATCTCTCGCTTTCCTCGATCACCGCGTTGTACGAGTTCTGCCTCGCCATCTTCTTCGTCTGTTATCTCGTGGCGCGCAACTTTCGGCGTCTGCGGAGCGGCCGAGCCGCGGTGGCTGTGCGCGACAACGAACGTGCGGCCGCGGCTTACGGGATCAGGCCCTGGGCACAGAAGTTGAGCGCCTTCGCCCTGTCCGGGGCGCTCGCGGGGATCGCCGGTGGCCTGTACGTAGTGAAGCAGGGATACATCGGCTTCTCCGGCTACAACCCCGAGCTCAGCGTCATCGTGTTCACGATGGTCGTAGTCGGTGGTCTTGGTTCTCTACCGGGTGCGCTCCTCGGGGCGTTCTACGTCGCCGGAACCCAGTACTTCATCAAGAACGGGGCGGGAGAGCTGCTCGCGACCGGGGCAGGGCTGTTGTTTCTTCTCATGTTCGTCCCCGGGGGCCTCGGTGAGCTCTTGTTCACCTTGCGCGACCGCATTCTTCGCACGATCGTCAGGTCCAAAGGGCTGCAAGTGCCGGGGCTCACGACGAGAGGCGCAGCGGGAGGAGAGAATTCGCTCCTCGAGCACCCGGAGTCTCTTGTCGCCGCCGCGAAGGTGGACGGACCACCGCAAGCGTCGACCTTCTCATGCGAGGGAATCGACGCCGGCTACGGGACGGTGCAGGTTCTGTTCGGGGTGGACCTCGCCGTCGCAAAGGGGGAGATCCTCGGGCTCCTCGGGACGAACGGCGCGGGTAAGTCCACGGTGCTGCGCGTCCTGTCGGGCCTCATGCCTGCAGGCAACGGGCGCGTCGTGCACGAGGGCGAGGAGATCACGCGCCTCGACCCGGTCGCACGGGTCGCCAGAGGTCTGGCGATGGTCCCCGGTGGCCGGGGTGTGTTCCCCTCGTTGACGGTCGCGGAGAACCTCCGCATGGGTGGATGGACGATCCGCAAGGATCCGACGAGACTCGGAGATGAGACAAGCCGGGTCCTAAGGCTTTTTCCTCAGCTCGAAAAGCGTCTGTCGACCCGCGGGGGCGAGCTCTCCGGCGGTGAGCAGCAGATGCTCACCCTTGCGCAAGCGTTGCTCTGCAGACCGAAGATCCTCCTGATCGACGAACTCTCGCTGGGGCTCGCGCCGTCGGTCGTCTCGGAGCTCCTAGCCGTCATCCGCAGGCTCGCGCAAGAGGGGACGACGGTCGTAGTCGTGGAACAGTCGCTGAACGTCGCGGCGACGTTGTCGATGAGGTCGATCTTCCTCGAACGCGGGCGCGTCAGGTTCTCAGGCCATACCTCGCAGCTCGTGGACAGTCCCGAATTCGCCCGGTCCGTCTTCCTCGGACCGAGCCTCGGCACAGGAGAACCGGCACAGGCAAAGTTCTCCGCCGCGGGGCGCGTGTCAGTCGGTGAGGACGGGAGGTCCGGTGACCTCTCCGTCAGGCTCGAGACGCGCGACATCCGGCTCACCTACGGAGGCGTCGCCGCTCTCGCAGGTGTGAGCATGGTGGCTCGGGCTGGCGAGATCTTAGGCGTGATCGGCGCGAACGGAGCGGGAAAGACCACTCTGTTCGACGTCTGCTCGGGGTTCGCCACCCCTGATGCAGGCCGCGTCCTGCTCGAAGGCGCCGACGTCACCGATATCGCCGCTTCGGACCGCTCGATGCTCGGTCTCGGGCGTATCTTCCAGGACGCCCGGATCTTTCCGTCGCTCACCGTCGCCGAGGCTCTCGCGGTCGCCTTCGACCGCCACGTGTCCGTTCGGGACCCCCTGGCGAACACGCTCGGCCTCGGAGCAGCGCTCGACGCACAGCACGAAGCTCATGACCGGGTGGAGGAGTTGCTCGAGACGATGGGCCTGACCTCCTACCGCGACAGCTTCATCTCCGAGCTCTCGACCGGAACGCGCCGGATCGTGGAGATTGCCGGCGTGATGGCTCATGGACCGCGCGTCTTGTTGCTCGACGAGCCGTCGTCCGGAATAGCCCAACGCGAATCCGAAGCACTCGGAGAGCTCCTGATGTCGCTTCGCGACTCCACCGGAGCCACCTTCGTGATCATCGAGCACGACGTGCCGCTCGTCGCGTCCCTGGCCGACCATCTCGTGTGCATGCACCTGGGAGAGGTGTTGGCCGAGGGTCAACCCGCAGAAGTGCTCGAATCCGAGGACGTGATAGCTGCGTACCTCGGAACGGACGCGGTCCTGAGCGCGCGCTAGGCGGCTGACTCACTCTCCCGTGGCGAGACGAACGGGTCGATGCGAGCCACCACCCCGAACGGGTCGAGGCGCTCGAGAGTGCTGAGCGGGCCGACTCCGATCAGGTGCAAGCGCCTGGCGTAGCCGCCCGCGACGCCACCGAGTAGCTCGTGGATTCGACCGAGACGAAGGAAAGCTCCGAACGAAGGTCCCGAGGGCGGACCACTCGACGCCATACGGATCAGCATGACGCGGGCCGCCCGCGCAGCGCGCCGAACTCCGTCGGGGTACCTGGCCATGAGGGCCCGGACCTCGGCGGCCGCTCTCGCCTCGTGACCGATCTCGTCTTCGATGACGGTGTCGATGAAAGCTGCCGTGTCGGGGTCCGCCACGCGCCGCAGCCATGAGAGAAGGTCGGCGGCGATCCCCTCGCCGAGGAGGGAGACCACCGCGTGGGCCACCTCGTCACTTTCGGGGGGAAGGTCATGGAAGTGATCGAGCGACGCCCGGAAAGGACGCATCGCCCGTTCGGGATCGGCGCCGAGCGCGCTCAGCCGCCGAACGAAGCCTTTGTGGTGCCGGAGCTCCTCCGCTGCGATGTTGCGCCAGGTCTTCCTCTCTGTTTCGTCGCTAGCCTGCTGTGCGAATTCATTCGCTTTGTCGTAGGCCTTTTGCTCGCCGTAGGCGACGGCCCCGAGGACCTGGACAAGAGCTGTGCGAGCCATCGTCAGCGCCCCAGCACGTTCCCGAGCACGCCCCCGACCACTCCTCCGCCCAGTGCTTCTCGTCGGTCTTCTCCACCGATGTACTCGGACAGAGCGTGTGCAAGCACCGGTAGCGGCATGCTCTGCAACCAGATCGTGCCGGGGCCTGTGAGCGTGACTAGGTGATGCCCGTCGGAACCGAAGTAACGGTTGGCGATTCCAGGGACGCGTATAACGGCGAATGAGACCGTGTCGTCGAACATCCCGACGTGACCAGGATGGACGAGCAAGGACTGACCTTCGGCGAGGTCGTAGTTGGCTATTTCGCCCGATAGCTCGATCCAAGCTTGTCCCTGGCCCTCGAGCTTCTGGAGTACGAACCCTTCGCCACCCCACAGCCCACCGCGAAAGGTCTGCTGCAGGCAGACCGACGGGGTGATCCCCGGCGTGCCGCAGAGCCAGCCGTGACGATGCACCACATATCCGTGTCCGGGCCCGATCTCTATCGGGAAGATCCGCCCGGGGAGTTTGCTGGCGAAGGTCACCATTCCCTGGCCCCCCTGCGCTTCGTAGCGCGTGAGGAAGAGACCACCGCCGCCGGCGATCCGCTTGAGGCCTGCCATCAACCCCCCGCCCCCGCCGGTGTTGGTCGTCTGGGACATCTGCACGTTGGCGCTCATCCACGAGAGGTCCCCGTGGGTCGAAACGAGCACTTCCCCAGGCTCGAGGAACATCTCGAGCAACGGCATCGTCGTGCCTTTTATGTTTGCCTGCATTCCGGCCACCCCCTCTGGCCCCAGCTTTTGTCCGCCCCTGACCGGCGGGTATACACCGAGACTCGTGCAAGAGTCTGCCGCGCGGGGCGGGTGAATGCTTGGTTCCGAGGACTTCTATCGCCGCGGTAGCGTTTGTTCCTGGCCGGGTCGCGGCCCCTATGACGATCGCCCTCGGTGAATGCGCATGCTCCTAGACAACATCCACGGGCCGGCTGACCTCCGGCTGCTCTCGCAGTCGCAGCTCGCGCAGCTCGCGGCGGAGATACGCGCATGCATCGTGGAAACGGTCACGACGAACGGCGGACATCTCGGCTCCGATCTCGGTGTGGTCGAGCTGACGCTCGCGCTCCATCGGGTGTTCGACTCGCCGAAGGACGTCATCGTGTGGGACACGGGTCATCAGGCCTATCCGCACAAGCTCGTGACAGGGCGTCAGTCCGGGTTCAACACGCTGCGGCAGGCGGGTGGGATGTCGGGCTATCCCTCCAGGGAAGAGTCCGAGCACGACTGGGTGGAGAACAGTCACGCCTCCACCGCTCTCAGCTACGCGCACGGGCTTGCGTGCGGGTTCCGGCTTCGTCACGAGCAGGATCGGCGGGTCATAGCCGTCGTCGGGGACGGGGCGCTCACCGGCGGAATGGCCTACGAGGCGTTGAACAACCTCGGGCATTCGAGGTGCCCGGTCATCGTCATCTTGAACGACAACGGTTTCTCGTATGCCCCGACGATCTCTCGGTTGTCGTCCGGCATCACATACCTGCGGCTGAACCCCTCCTACGTGCACGCGCGCGAACGCGCAAGGCGGCTGCTGCACGCGATCCCGGGCCTGGGTGGTCGTCTCGCATACCGGAGCATGCACGGCCTCACGAGCGCCGTACGCGAGATCGTCACACCTCACCGGTTCTTCGAGGCCCTCGGCGTGCGGTACGCGGGGCCGATCGACGGACACGACATCGCGGGGATGGAGCAGGCTTTCGCCAACGCGGCCACGTGGCACGGCCCGATCGTGGTGCACGTGCTCACGCAGAAAGGGCGCGGTTACGCGCCAGCTGAGGACGACGAGCTGCAGCGGCTTCACGACTTCAAGGTC
The DNA here is from genome assembly GCA_963737015.1 of uncultured Acidimicrobiaceae bacterium. Taxonomy (GTDB): domain Bacteria; phylum Actinomycetota; class Acidimicrobiia; order Acidimicrobiales; family UBA8190; genus CAVTQZ01. The sequence continues at coordinate 2,257,891 of CAVTQZ010000001.1, forward strand.
GAGGCGCCTCGGCCGATCGCAGGAGAAGGTGCAGGCCCGGGCGGCGTCACAGGCCTTTCGTACCTCGAAGCCTTCACGACCGCCGTCTTGGAACAGGCGGAGCGGCGCCCCGAGCTCGTAGCCATCACGGCGGCCATGCCGGGACCTACCGGGCTCATCCCGTTCCAGGGGGCTCATCCAGACCGCTTCTTCGACGTGGGGATCGCCGAGCAGCATGCGGTCACCGCGGCCGCGGGGATGGCGATGGCGGGCCTGCGCCCGGTCTTCGCCGTGTACTCGACGTTCTTCTCCCGCGCGTTCGATCAGGCGAACCTCGACGTGGCCCTTCACCGCCTGCCCGTCGTGTTCGCCATCCAGAGCGCCGGCATCACCGGTCCCAACGGTCCGAGCCACCACGGCACCCTCGACCTGTGTCAGGGACTCTCGATCCCGGGCATGACGGTCTTCGCGCCCTCGTCGGCGTCGGAGGTATCCGTCATGTTGGATACGGCGCTGTCACTGGAGGGACCGTCGATGATCCGGTTCCCGAACACCACTTCGAGGGTCACCGCGAGCGCCTCGACCGGGAGTGGGCTGTCCGCGCGGCTCGTGCGCCGCGGAGACGGGGCCGTGTGCATGCTCGCGGTCGGAAAGATGCTCGAAGCCGTCGAAGAGGCGGCAGGCAAGCTCGAAGCCGACGGCATCGACGCCACCGTTTGGGACGTGCGGGTCGTTTCGCCGCCGGACCGGGAAATGCTCGCAGACGCGTCTGCCCACGGACTCGTGGTGACCGTGGAGGACGGCATACGTGTCGGGGGCGCGGGGAGCTTCCTGATCGACGCGATGCGCGGCCTCGACCCGTCCGAGACGACGCGGCCACCGGTGCGCGTCATCGGGATCCCCCGCGAGTACGTACCGCACGGCAAGCCCGATCAGATACACGCCGACCTGGGTCTCGACGGCCCGGGGATCGCCGCCGCCGTGACCTCTGCACTCCTCTCCGAAAGGGAGCGCCTCCAGGCGACCTGACCGGAACTTGTTCTAGTTTGTGCCCGGTGGAGTACAACCTCGCTGATCTCTTCGAGGCCGCCGCCGACGCCTTCGGGGACCGTGAGTACCTCGTGGCCGGCGAGCGACGGCTCACCTATGCCGAGATGGACGAACGGGCGAACCGCCTCGCCCATCACCTCGCATCGGTCGGCGTCGGGCCCGGCGACCACGTCGGGATCTACGCCTTCAATAGTGCGGAGTGGGTCGAGACGGCCTGGGCCGTGTTCAAGCTGCGGGCGGTCTGGGTCAACATCAACTACCGCTACGTCCAGGACGAGCTGCGCTATCTCTTCACGAACGCCGACCTCGTCGCCCTCGTCCATCAGAGGCGCTTCTCTGCGAACGTCGCCGCGCTGGCGCCGGAGCTGTCGAAGCTCCGTCACGTCCTTGTGGTCGAGGACCACAGCGGCGAGGACGTTCCCATGGCGGACGCAGTCGACTACGAGGAGGCGATCGCAGCACAGTCTCCGGCACGCGACTTTCCGAAGCGTTCCGGGGACGACCTTTACATCCTCTACACAGGCGGCACCACAGGACTCCCGAAGGGCGTCGTCTGGAGGCACGAGGACGTGTTCTTCGCCCTCGGGGGCGGCATCGACGCCCTGACCGGTCAGCGCGTCACGGGACCCGAGGACATGGTGGAGAAGGGCCGCGCCATGGGCGGACAGATCACCTTCCTCCCGGCTGCCCCCCTGATGCACGGAGCTTCACAGTGGGCCGTCATGGGCCAGTCCTTCACGGGCAACAGGATCATCCTTCTCGAACGGTTCGACCCTCACGAGTTGTGGCAGACGGTCGAGGGCGAGCGCGCCAACATGATCATGATCACCGGAGACGCGATGGGCCGTCCGCTCATCGAGGCGCTCGACGAGCCCGGTGTCTCCTACGACCTGTCCTCGCTCGTCGGCATCACGTCGACCGCCGCTCTTTTCTCGCCGGCCGTGAAGGACGACTTCTTCCGGCGCTTTCCGAACCTGGTCATGACCGATGCAATCGGGTCATCGGAGTCGGGGAACAACGGCCTCACGATGGTGAAGCCCGGCTCCACGGCGATGCGGAGCGGACCCACCGTGACATCGCTCGGTGAGACCGTGGTGTTCGACGAGAACCTGGAGGCGGTGAAACCGGGTTCGGGCGTGGTCGGGAAGATCGCCCGGGCCGGGAACATCCCGATCGGCTACTACAACGATCCGGCGAAGACCGCCGAGGTCTTCATCGAAGTCGACGGCAAGCGTTACGTCATGCCCGGCGACTTCGCGACGGTCGAAGCAGACGGCTCGATAACTCTGCTCGGACGTGGGTCCATATGCATCAACTCCGGCGGAGAGAAGATCTTCCCCGAGGAGGTGGAGGCTGTGGTGCGATCGCACCCCGCCGTGATGGACGCCATCGTGATAGGTGCACCGGACGAACGGTTCGGGCAACGGGTTGCGGCCATCGTAGAGCCACGACGGGGTCGCGCCGCACCATCGTTGCTCGACGTACAGGAACATTGCCGCGCGCACATCGCCGGGTACAAGGTCCCGCGACAGCTCCATGTCGTGGACAAGATCGTGAGGTCTCCGAGCGGAAAGCCGGACTATCCGTGGGCGACCACGGTCCTCGACTCGACGCCCGCGAGCACTTGAAGGAACTACGCGAGTTGCTCGCCGATGCGCGAGCCGCCGTCTTGACCATGGAGCTTCAGCGGGGGGTGGTCGGCGACCTCTCCAGCTTTCCGGAGCTCGCCGAGGCCGTCGAGAGGGAACGGGTCATCGCGAACGCCTCTCGGCTCTGCGCCGAGGCGCGTCGCAACGGTGTTCCCGTGGTGCACTGCACGGCCGGGTTCCGAGGCGACCGAAAGGGGTCGCCCGAGAACGCGCCACTCATCTCGGCCCTGCTTCGCCGTCCCGAGCATCTGCTCGAGGGCACCGGCGCCGTGGCGCTCGTCCCCGAGCTCGCAGCCGCCGACGACGACCTCGTCTCCCACAGACGCCATGGTGTCTCACCTTTCACGGGTACAGATCTGGATCCGATGCTGCGGGCTCTAGGTGTCTCCACGGTCGTGGCCACCGGTGTCTCGCTCAACCTGGGCATCGTCGGGCTCTGCGTGGAAGCCGTGAACCTCGGGTACGACGTCGTCGTCGCAACCGACGCCGTTGCGGGTGTGCCGCGGAGCTATGCGGCGGAAGTGGTGCGCCACACGGTCGGGCTCGTGGCGCGACTGGCGACGGTCGAGGAGATCGTGACCGTCATCTCCGGTGACGGTTCTCGCCCGCCGGGCATCCTCAGCGGGTGAGGGCGCTCTCGGCTGCTCCGGAGAAGAGCTCGACCGCCCGCCAGCAGTACCAAGCCGCGACCGACCGGTACGGACGGAAGGGATCGCCGAGTGGAACGAGCTCCTTGGCGCTCGGCATGGGAACCTCCCACGCCAGTCCGTAACCGCGCCTCACCCCGAGGTCGCCCGAAGGCCATACGTCGAGCCGGCGGAGTTGGAACATGAGGAACATGTGCGCGGTCCAGGTACCGATCCCGCGCACCGCCGACACCCTTTCTATGACCTCGTCGTCGCTCTCGCGCCCGAGTCGGCGAGGATCGAGCACCACCGTGCCGTCGAGGACCTTCGAAGCGAGATCCGTCAGCGAAGCCGCCTTGTTCGCCGAGAGACCGACGCCCCTGAGCGTCTCAGGAGAGAGGGCGAGAAGAGCCTCGGGTGTGACCGAACCGCCGAGCGCGACGATCAACCTTCCGTGGATGGCGGCCGCGGCGGAACCCGCCAGCTGCTGGTACAGGATCGACCGCACCAAAGCCGCGAAGTGAGAGTCGAGGGGCCGCCTGAATCTCGGCGGCCCGGCGGCGGCTACGAGCTTCGCGATGACGGGATCCCGGGCGGCGAGCTCCCGTGCGGCGGCGGCATGGCTGACACGCGGCATCGGCCAACGTGTCTAGCAGCGTGCTCTGCTCGCTGGGCGCGGGCCGCGCCGGCGTCTTAGGAGCGCGCCCCCAGCTGTGCCTCGCGTTGGCGGGTGGTCGAGTGCACGGGATCGGTGTCGAACTGGGGCAGGACGTGCTCCCCGAAGGCCGCGACCGCCTCTGTGCAGATCTCGATCGGCATGGAGGAGGAGAGCATGCCGAAGCTCAACTGGTCGGCGCCGGTTTCGACGAACCTCTTCACCGCCCTCGTCACCTCGTCGGGGTCACCGACTGCGATCTGTCCCTGTGAGATCTGCTTGTCGATCTGCTCGGGTGTGGAGTCGGGAATGGTCTGCGGCCACTCGGGGATGCCCGGCGGCCGCGGGAAGGTGTCGAGGTAACGGAAGACGAGGCTCAGGTAGTAGCCCACGTCCATGCCCCCGAAGACCTGACGAGCTCTGCCCCCGTCCTCCAGGCAGAGCATCTGGGTGGTGATCATCACGTTGTCGTTCACGTACTCACCCACAGGCTCCGCGTTCTTGATGTCCTTCTTGTACTTCTCGATGAGCGGGATGAAGCTCTCGGGCTTGCCGAACGCGAAGCACAGGACACCGAGCCCCTGACGCGCCGCCAGCTCGAAGGTGCCGGGGCTGCCTGCCGCCACCCAGAGAGGCGGATGGGGGTCCGTGAAGGGCTTGGGCAACACGTTTCTCGTCGGCATCGAGAAGAACTTGCCGTCGTACGCGTACTCGGTCTCGCGCCACATGCGCACGACCTGGGGCAGGGTCTCCGCGACCATCTCGCGGGTGAGCTCGGGGTCCTCTATCCCGAAGCCCCGCTGCTCGGTGGTCGAAGACCCCCGGCCGGTACCGAACTCGAAACGGCCCTCCGACAGGTGGTCGAGCATCGCGACCCGTTCGGCGATCCGGGCCGGGTGGTTCGCCGGCGGCGTCATGTTGAAGATGCCCGAGCCGAGGTGGATGTTCTTCGTCTGGGCCGCCGCGAACCCGAGGAACGATTCGCTGGCGGAAAGGTGCGAGTACTCGGTCAGGAAATGATGCTCAGACGCCCAGGCGTACTTGAAGCCCGCGGCGTCGGCCGCACGGATGTAGGCGAGCTCGTCCATGATCCGGCGGTGCTCCGCCTGAGGCCCGTACCTCTCGCGCACCCCGGGCGGCAGGCATACGGCGTTGAAGATTCCGAACTCCATGGATCCGACGGTAACACCGCGGCCCACAAAAATGCAACGTGTTACATTTTACCTGGTTATAGGGTATAAATCAGCGGTCTGCGCCGAGTACGAGCCCGCTCGTCGGGACCCCCGTCCCCGCCGTCACGAGGACGTTGTCGAGGTCGGGGACTTGGTTGACGGCGCTGCCCCTCACCTGCCGCACCCCCTCGGCTATTCCGTTCATCCCATGGATGTACGCCTCGCCGAGCTGGCCCCCGTGCGTGTTGGTCGGCAGCTTCCCCCCCATCTTGAGATTGCCCTCGCGCACGAACTCCTTCGCCTCCCCCCGCTCACAGAAGCCGAGCTCCTCGAGCTGATACAGCACGAACGGCGTGAAGTGGTCGTAGAGAACCGCGGATTGGATGTCTTCAGGTCCGAGACCCGACGTCTCCCAAAGCTGGCGCGCCACGACGCCCATCTCCGGAAGACGCGTCAAGTCGTCGCGGTAATAGGACGTCATCATGTCCTGCTCGTTGCCCGAACCTTGTGCAGCGGATCGGATGACGGCTGGAGGCCGGCGCAGATCACGCGCCCTCTCGAGGCTCGTCACGACCAATGCTTGTCCGCCGTCGGACTCCTGACAGCAGTCGAGCAGACGCAGGGGCTCCACGATCCAACGCGAGTCCTGATGATCGGCGAGGGTGATCGGTTTCTCGTAGAACCATGCTGCGGGGTTCGTGGACGCGTGCTCCCGGTCGGCGACGGCTACGCGCCCGAAGTCCTCTGTGCTCGCGCCCGTCGCATGCAGGTAACGCTGCGCGAACATCGCGACCCACGATGCCGGTGTCAGCAGTCCTTGTGGTGCGTACCACGCGAAGCTGGCGTTCTCGGCATTCGGCACTGGCGGCCTTCCCTGCACACCGGTGCCGAAGCGATTCCCGGAACGCTCGTTGAACGCGCGGTAGCAGACGACGACGTCCGCGACGCCGCTGTGCACCGCCATTGCAGCCTGCTGGACCGTGGCGCAAGCGGCGCCCCCGCCGTAGTGGATCCTGCTGAAGAACGTGAGGTCCCCCATCCCGATCGAGCGGGCTATCTCGGTCTCCGGGTTCGTGTCGGCGGAGAACGTCACGAGGCCGTCCACCTCGAGGGGCGCGATGCCCGCGTCCTCGAGGCTCGCCGCCACCGCTTCGGTGGCGAGACGCAGCTCGCTTCTGCCGGAGTTCTTCGAGAATTCCGTCGCACCGATGCCGCAGATGGCGGTCGTACCGGCAAAACCGTGACTCACCCGACCCGAACTCGACACAGTCACGGCTCCACCGCAGCACCTTCGTCGTTGCCGGATCGTGATGTGCCCGGATCACGCATCGGGAGCGTGAGCACCACCGTCCCGGTCACGTGGTCGCCGCGGCTGTTCGAACCCTTGACGGCAACCTCCACCGTCCCCGGCGCGCCCGGACCGCCAGCTGTATCGGTACCCGCCATGGCGGAGGGCGAGGTCTTCTCGACGCTGCCGCTCAGGACCATGGTGTCGCCCGGGTAGTTGGGCGCGCCGAGCCTGATCGAGACATCGGTGATTATCGCCCCGGGTCCGGCCCAGTCCGTGACGAAACGGCCGACGAAACCGTTGGTGCTGAGTATGTTCATGAAAATGTCGGGGGATCCCCGCTCCAGCGCGAGACCCGGATCGTGATGAACGTCCTGATAGTCCCGGGAGGCGATTGCAGTTGCGACTATCAGTGTCCGTGTGAGGGGCACCTCGAGCTCCGGAAGAAGATCGCCTCTGGCCACGTCTTCGAAGAAAAGCGTCTTTCGATCTGAAGCGGTCACGACGCGCTCTTCAGGCGATCGCCCAGGTGCATGCCGAGGCGCGCGAGCTCGGCGCTCGGAGCTCCGAGCATCAGCTCGATCTGCTTCCCCCAGAGAAAGTAACGGTGGATCGGGAACTCGATGTCGGCGCCGATCCCGCCGTGGAGGTGCTGAGTGGCGTGCACGACGCGCTGGCCGGCCTCTGATGCCCACCATTTCGCAGCCGCGACCTCCTCGGTGGCGGGCCTTCCAGTGTCGAGGCGCCAGGCCGCATTCCACAGAGTGACCCTTATTGCTTCGGTGTCGATGAACGCGTCCGCGGCCCTGAGCATCGTCGCCTGGAACGAGGACAGCGGCCGGCCGAATTGTTGACGCTCGTTCAGGTACGAAGCGGTCCGCCGGACCGCTTCCTCGCAGACACCGAGCGCGATGGCGCACAAACCCGTACGCGCGCGCTCGAGTATCCAATCGACTGCTTCGGCTCCGCGCCCGGGTCCGACGACCACGTCGGCGTCGCTCGCAGGTGCGTCTTCGAATTGCAGATGCGGGTGCACCTGGCGGTCGGTGGTCTCGGCCGGCGAAAGCGTGACTTTCTCCCCCCGCGGGTCGATAAGGAAGACCGCGGGTCCGTCCTCGGTCTCGGCCGGGAGGAGCACGCGCTCTGCCAGATGAGCCTGCGGCACCGCGTTCGCCATCCCGTGAAGCACCCACCCCCCGTCTCGGCGCGTCGCGTTCACGGCCGCGCCTGACGTTGTCGCGCCTGCCGCCTGAGCTGCTGCCACCTCGGTCAACGCGGCGGTCAACTTGACGGTGCCCGACGCCACACCGGGAAGCCAACGCTCTTTCTGTTCCGGCAGGCCGAAGTGCGCGAGAGGCATTGCGCCGAGGACGGTCGTCGCCCACAGCGGTACCGGGGCGACGTGGCGGCCCTGGACCTCGAGTACGAGGCACAGCTCCGTTAGCCCGAGACCGGCTCCCCCGAACGACTCCGGCAGTGCCAACCCGAGCAGGTTCGCGTTCGCCAGTGCTGCCCAGAGGCGCGCGTCGAACCGATCTGCGCTGCGCTCCGAGTCCGCTACCAGGTCAGGCGTGGCGAGCCCCGCAAAGACTGCGTTCGCGCTCTCGGCGACGGCCAGTTGCTCCTCGTTGAGCTCGAACTCCATCAGGCATTCACCTCCGACGGCCGGAACATGGGGAGGGTCAGCTCTTCGTCGACCGCCACGAACTCGCACTCGAGTGGCATCCCGATCCTCACGTCCGGAGGGTCGATGTCGACGAGGTCTGCCACGAGCCTCGTCCCCTCTTCGAGCTCCACCAATGCGATCGCAAGCGGATAATCGAACGAAGGGACCCGAGGGTGATGCACGACCACGTAGCTGTACAGCGATCCCCGCCCCGAAGACTGCAAGGTGTCCCATTCGAAGGATCCGCACCCGCCGCACGCGGGGCGCGGTGGATGTCGGAGCAGGCGACAGGCTGAGCACCGCTGGATCAGCAGCTTCTTGTCCCGGGCCCCCTCGAAGAAGAAGGCGTTGTCCTGGGTGATCGCTGGACGCGGCCTCCTCGGTCTCTGCTTCTCGTCACGTGATGCGCCCGAGCTCGGAACATTCTCGCTTCCCGAAACGTCCTTCGCCTCCGCAACGCGAGGACGAAAGCGCAGGATCCGAAACTTCATCGTCCCGACCTTCTCCGAGTTCTGGTCGGTGAAGTCGGTCCTGGTGGTGACGAAATGGCCGTCGCCGAGGGCGGTCCGTTTCTCGGGGGACACCGACTCGATGACCGAGGTCGCGGTCAGGCGGTCCCCTATGACGAGGGGTCGCTCGTAATGCTGTTCGCAGTTGGTCGCCACCACGGAGGTGAACCCGGCCGAGTCCAATAGCGCGAACAGCCGGTCCTGTGCGGACTCGTCCATCGAGGTACCGGCACCCTTACCGCCACCGTTCGCACTGCGCGCCTTGTCAGCCTCGGCCGAGGCGCGGTATCCGCGCATGATCCACGCCTGAAGCATCGTCGGGGGGGCGACAATGCCGGCAAAGCCGTTTCCGAGCGCTGCTTCTTCGTCCACGTACACGGGATTGTCGTCGCCGATCGCCTCGACCCAGTGACGGATCATCGGCTGATTGACCGGATCCGGTGCACGCGCAGGGGGACCGACGGCAAGGCCCTCGAACGCCCTCAGGTCGGTGGGTACCCCGGTCCCCGAAGTCATCTCGACGCCCGCTTCATCCCGAGCCCGGCCATCGCCACGATCTCACGTTGGATCTCGTTCACCCCTCCCCCGAACGTGTTGATCTGCGCGTGTCGGGCCGCGCGTTCGAGGCGGCCCCCGAGCACCGCTCCCGGGGACCCTGGGGACAGGTAACCCGCTGCGCCGACGATCCCGAGGAGCCTGCGATAGATGTCGATGCTGCGCTCGACTCCGAAGACCTTCGACGCCGAGGAGTCAGCCGGCCCGATCTTGTCGGATGCGACAGCCGTGGCCATCCGCCAATTCAGCAGGTACATAGCCTCGAGCTCCGCACGGCACCTTGCGAGATCCGACTGCACCCAGCCCAGGTCGATGACGACCCGGTGCCCGGGTCGCCCTGCGGAGGCGGCTGCTGCGGCGACCGGCGTGCGCGCGGCCCAGTCCGCGACCTCGTCGAAGAGCTGCGATGCGAACCCACTCCACGCCGCCAGCCCTACTCGCTCGTGGTTCAGCTGAGTCGTGATCATTCTCCAGCCCTCGTTCTCGTCGCCGATCCGGTTGGAGACGGGAACGCGGACGTCCGAGTAGTAGCTGGCGGTGGTCATCGCCCCTGCGAGGGTGACGATCGGGCTGCAGGAGAAGCCCGATGCGTCGGTCGGAACGCAGAGGATCGATATGCCTTTGTGCTTCGGTGCTTCCGGGTCGGTCCGTACCGCCAGCCAGATGTAGTCCGCCATGTCCGCGCCGCTCGTGAAGATCTTCGCGCCGTTCACGATGTACTCGTCGCCGTCGCGGATAGCACGCGTCCTGAGCGACGCCAGGTCGGTACCCGCCTCGGGTTCGGTGTAGCCGATCGCGAAGTTGATCTCTCCCGAGAGGATCCCCGGCAGGAAGAGCGACTTCTGTTCCTCGGAGCCGTAACGCATGATCGTCGGACCGACGGTGTTGATCGTCACGAACGGAAACGGAGCGCTCGCGCGCCGGGTTTCGTCGAAGAAGATGAACTGGTCCGTCGCGGGACGGCCCTGACCGCCGTACTCCGTCGGCCACCCGATGCCGAGCCATCCGTCCTTACCGATGCGCCGCACCACTGGACGCCAATGGTCGCCTCCCTCTCCGACGTCGCCGAGGCCCGCGCGCACTTCGTCGGTGAGCAGTTCGGCGTAGTAAGCGCGAAGCTCCCTGCGCAGCGCCAGCTGCTCAGCGGTCTCCTCGAAGAACATTCGTCCCTACCCTCGGTGCCGCGAAGCGGCTTCGGTCCCGGCCGGCTTTTCCGGTCCCGGCCCTCGAGTTGTAACGTGTTCTAGTCTAAGCACGAAGGAGGCCGGCATGCAGCTCAGCGATATCGACCTCACCGACTCCAAGAACTTCGTAGCCAGCGTGCCTCACGCGTGGTTCGCGTACCTGCGGAAGAACGCTCCGGTGTGGTGGCACGAAGAGGAGGACGGTCCGGGATTCTGGTGCGTCACGAAGTACGACGACTGCGTGTTGGTGAACCGCGACCACGAACACTTCTCCTCCTCACGCAAAGCCACGTTCATCTGGGAACTTCCCGAGGAAGCCATGGAGCAGCAGCGCCTGCTGATGCTGAACATGGACCCGCCGATCCACACCCGCTACCGGAGACTGGTGAACAAGGGGTTCACGCCGCGCATGATCGCCCAGCTCGAACAGAAGATCCACGAGACGGCGGACGACATCATCGACAGCGTGATCGAAAAGGGCGAGTGCGACTTTGTGACCGACATCGCAGCCGAGCTGCCGCTCGTGGTTATCGCGGACCTCCTTGGTGTGCCCCAGGACGAGCGTCACAACATGTTCAACTGGTCGAACAGGATGATCGGGCAGGAGGATCCCGAGTACCAGATCACCGAGGAGGTCGCCCAGCAGGCTGCGATGGAGCTCTATGCCTACGCATCACAGCTTTACGGCGAGAAGCGGGTGAACCCCCACGAGGACCTCATGAGCGTGCTCACGGACGTGGAGATCGAGGGAGAGAAGCTCTCTGATCTCGAGCTCGAGCTCTTCTTCCTCCTGCTCACGGTCGCCGGGAACGAGACGACCCGCAACCTCATTTCCGGCGCCATGCACGCGTTCTTCCAGCATCCCGACCAATGGCAGAAGTTGCGCGAAGACCGCTCGTTGCTGCCGAGCGCGATCGAGGAGATGCTGCGTTTCGTCACGCCCGTCATGAACTTCCGGCGCCAGACGACGAACGCGATCGAGATCCGCGGCCAGAAGATCGACGGGGACCAGAAGGTCGTGTTCTTCCACTCCTCGGCCAACCGCGACGAGGACGTCTTCGAGAAGCCCGACGCCTTCGACATCACCCGATCCCCGAACCCTCACATGGCCTTCGGCGCCGGCGGCCCGCACTTTTGTCTCGGCGCGAACCTGGCGCGTATGGAGATCCGCGTGATGTACGACCACCTGCTCGACCGCGTACCCGACATCCACCAGGACGGAGAGGTACAGCGTCTTCAATCCGCGTTCATAAACGGCGTGAAGCACCTGCCGGTGGCCTTCTCTGCGGCTGCCCCGGTGCGCAGGTGAGCCGGCTCAAGCTCGGACTGCAGCTCGGCTACTGGGGAGCAGGCCCCCCCTACGGCGCGCAGGACCTCGTGGAAGAGGCCGAACGCCTCGGTTACGACTCTGTCTGGACAGCCGAGGCCTACGGATCCGACGCCCTCACACCGCTCGCCTGGTGGGGCTCACGCACGAGCCGTGTCCGCCTCGGAACCGCCTTGTGCCAGATGTCAGCGCGCACGCCTACCGCCATGGCGATGGCCGCGATGACCCTCGACCATCTGACCGGAGGACGCTTCGTGCTCGGGCTCGGGGTTTCGGGCCCTCAGGTCGTCGAAGGCTGGTACGGCCAGTCGTTCCCGAAACCGCTCGCCCGCACTCGCGAGTACGTGAACGTCGTGCGCGACGTCCTCGCGCGCGAGGCACCGGTGACGAACGACGGTCCCCATTATCCGCTCCCGTACCGCGGTGGGACCGGTCTCGGGAAGCCGCTCAAGTCGATCGTCCATCCGCTTCGCCGCGACATCCCCATCATCCTCGGTGCCGAAGGTCCGAAGAACGTCGCCCTCGCCGCGGAGATAGCAGACGGCTGGTTCCCGATCTTCTTCTCCCCCTTGCACATGGGCGAGTTCGCCACGGCGCTCGAAGAAGGTTTCTCACGACCCGGCGCTCGCCACAGCTCGAAGGACTTCGAGGTGATCGCCTTCTGCCCGGTGATCGTCGACGACGACATCGAACGTGCCGCGGACACGATGAGGCCGACGCTCGCCCTCTACGTCGGAGGCATGGGCGCGAGGGAGATGAACTTCCACTTCGACGTCTTCGTGCGGATGGGGTTCGAGGCTGAGGCCCACAAGATCCAGGACCTGTACCTCGAGGATCGCAAGCAGGAAGCGGCCTCGGCGGTGCCGACCTCGATGGTCGAGAAGGTCGCTCTCATAGGTTCGAAGCAGAAGATCCGGGACGACCTCGCCGCGTGGCAGGAGTCGATCGCCACGACCCTCGTGGTCTCGGGATCGCCCGAAACCCTTCGGCTGATGGCAGACCTGGTCCTCTGAGCGCGCTTCGAGCGCGTCTCCGTGTGCGCCGGCTTCTAGGGCACCACATGGAAAAGGGCGGCGGCGATGAAGCCCGTGCCCCACACGAGCCAGAAGACGCCTGCGATCCGGCGTGTGCGCGGTGATGCCGCAGGAGGGCCCTCGTCCGCCGGGCGGTCGACACGGCGGGGAGTCGAGAAGAGCGCGTTCAAACCGAGGATGACGAACAGCCCGCCGAGCAGGAAGACGACTATGTCCAATGTCGGCTGTGTGTCGCCTTCACGACTTGGGAGGATCACGCCGCATGTACCACGTGGGAACTTCGAGGATCGGCGAGCTGTCCACCACCTTGAAGCCGAGAGCGCTGTAGAAGCGGACGTTCGCCTCCTTGTCGGTCTCGAGCCACGCCACGCGGTCGCTTCGGTCGAGGTCTTCGCAGAGCCTGCGCATGATCGCGCCTCCGACGCCGCGCCCTTGAAATCCGGGCTCCACTCCCACCGGGCCTATGTGCCAGTGGTCTTCCGGCAGGTCGCGTTCCGCCCAGTTCGCCCAGAAGATCTGTTCGCGGGCGGGATCGCCGTATTCGGGAACCGGCTTCGCCAGTGTCTCGGTGGCGTACGCTCCGAACAACGAACCCACGCAGTGCCCGGGCTCTGCCACGACGGCTATGCCGATCGGGCAAGCGCCGACGAGCGCACCGATCTGTGGCATGTCGAGCTCACCGAAGAACCCGCGGAAAGTGTTGTACGTCCTCCACATCCTTTCGAGCGGATCGTCCCCGTAGGAAGCGAGGGTCGTCGGGGCATCCCTCAGTGCACGCGCCACCACTGCTGCTGCAGCGACGTTCTCTTCGGGCTCGAGCTCGCGTACCGTCGCTTCCACGGGCCCATCATGCCGCGCACTTCCAACATGCACGAAGGCGACCGGCCCATTGGCCCACCGAGCGCCACGCCCGTAGCATCACGACACCTATGAGCGAGTCTTCGCGTCCCCCCCGTCAGCACCCCGTCGTGGCGGCTGCGGAACCGATCAAGCTCGGGTCCATGCTCGTCACGCTCGTGGAGCCCAGGCGCGGCCACGAGGTCGCTTACAACCGCTGGTACGAGCGCGACCACTTCTACGCGGGCTGCATGATCGGCCCGTACAACTTCGCAGGCAAGCGATTCGTCGCCACGGCAGAGCTGAAGAAGCTCCGCGACCCCGATCCCTCGGATATAACGGGCTCACCGGAGCGCGGGAGCTACCTGGCGCTCTACTGGGTGCTCGACGGATATCACGACCTCTGGAACCGCTGGGCGGTGGACCAGGTCAAGGCTCTTCACGCAGCCGGGCGGATGTTCGCAGAACGCGATCACGTCCACACTCTTCTCTACCGCTATGCCTGGCAGTTGTCGCGTGACCCCGAAGGCCTGAGCGCCGAGCTCGCGCTCGATCACCCTTCGCGTGGCCTGATCGCCGTGATCTCCGAACGCTCCGAGAACATCGACGCGGCCGCGTTCGAGTCGTGGCAGACGCGCGAGCTTCTACCCGACATCATGTGCGACGGTCCGGTGAGGCTCGTCGTCGCGGCGGACCCCCTGCCTCTGCTCGTCGATGCGCCGGGGGACGTTCCGAGAAGCGAAGGCAACGACAGGCGTCAGTTGACTCTGTGGTTCCTGGACGAAGAGCCCGCCGAGGCGCTGTCGGTCGTCTCTTCGCACAGGGCCGCCCTAGAGTCTTCGGGCAAGGGACGCGTGATCGCCTCGTTGCCGTTCATCCCGACGATCCCGGGCACCGACACCTACACGGACCAGCTCTGGGTCGATTGACCAAGTACCTGCCGCGCAAAAGATGAGGCCGCCGCCAACATGAGCCCGGAGCCACTTTCCGAAAAGACGCTGAGACGCTTCGAGAACAAGACGGCGGTCGTGACCGGGGCGGCGTCGGGTATCGGGCGCGCCACCGCTGTACGGCTCGCCTCCGAGGGCGCCCAGGTGGCCTGCCTCGACATCTCGTACGAGCAGTTGGAGGAAACCACCGCCGCCCTCGTGACTCTCGGGGCGAAGGCGCAGGCGTACCGCTGCGATGTCACGAACGAGGGTGACGTGCAACGCACCGTCGACGCTCTCGCCACCGATCTGGGCCGGCCGAGCGTCCTGTGCAACGTTGCGGGCATAGGAACCTTCGCCCATACCGTCGACATGCCCCTCGACGCCTGGCAGAGGATCCTCGCAGTGAACCTCACCGGGCCGTTCCTCATGTCCAAGGCGGTCATTCCACACATGCTCCACCCGCAAGGCGGGGCGATCGTGAACGTCGCGTCCACGTCGGGTCTCATGGGGGCCGCCTACTCGGCGGCTTATTGCGCGTCCAAAGGTGGAGTCGTGATGCTCACTAAGGCGCTCGCGATCGAGTACGTCGGAAGAGGAGTACGGGTAAACGCAGTGGCGCCGGGCGGAGTGGACACGCCTCTTGTTGCGAACTTCAGCCTCCCCGAGGGGGCCGACCCGAAACATATCCAGCGCATCATGAGCCGGATGGGGTTTTGCACACCGGATCAGATCGCCTCCGCCATCGCATTTCTGGCTTCGGACGAGTCTGGATATACGACCGGAGCGGTGCTCGCAGTCGACGGTGGCATCACCGCCTAGAAGGGCTTTCCGTTCACACGTAAATCCACCATCAGCCGCACGGGATTTACCCCTCGTAAAGACATCGAAAGGTTCGTAAACTGTCCGGCGAAGCGGCGTTCTCATCCGGCTTACCAACTCCACAGGGAGGACGGACAAAAGTGAAGATCTCGAACCTCCTCAAGGCCAAAGGCGGCGCCGTGGCGACGATCGCTCCCGACGCAAAGGTGTCAGAGGCCGTCGCTGAGCTGCGAGAGCACCGCATCGGTGCTCTCGTCGTCTCCTCGGACGGCGAACACATCGACGGCATCGTCTCCGAGCGCGACATCGTGAGGGCGCTCGCCGAGGAGGCCGGGACGCTCCTCGACAAGCCTGTCTCCTCGATCATGTCCTCCACGGTCACGACGGCTTCTCCCGACGTGGAGGTGGAATCGCTCATGTCGATCATGACCGAGCGACGGATCCGCCACGTGCCGGTGACGCAAGAAGGTGTTCTCACCGGGATCGTGAGCATCGGGGACGTGGTGAAGAACCGGATCGATGAGCTCGAGAAGGACCGCGACGAGCTCGTCGACTACATCAACGCACGCTGAAGAGCTCGCGGAGCTTGTACTTGAGGACCTTGTTCAGCGTCTGGTTGCGCGGAAGCGCCTCCACCACCTCGAGCTGTTCGGGCAGCTTCTGGGTCATGAGCCCCGCCTCTACGAGGTAGAAGCGCATCTCCTCGAACGTGAGGGGCTCGGACTCCGGCGGGCCCTCCACGACCGCACAGACGCGCTCGCCACGCTCGCGGTCCGGTAGGCCGATGACCGCAACGTCTGAGACCTTGGGGTGTGTGTAAAGCAGGTCCTCGATCTCCTTGGCGGAGATGTTCTCGCCCTTGCGGATGATGATGTCCTTGACCCTCCCGGTGAGCACCAGGTGGCCGTCGCTTCGCATGTGGCCGATGTCACCGGTACGGAACCAGCCCTTCGTGTCGAACGCCTGTGCGCTCTGTTCGCCATCGGTGTAGCCCTTGCAGACCATCGGCCCCCTGACGCGGACCTCCCCGTCGGTTCCGACGCGCGCCTCCTTCTCGCCGTCGGTCACTATGCGCAGCTCCGCACCGTAGACAGGCTTGCCCACGGTGTTGGCCAGGGCCTCGTCGGAGTCCGAAGGTGTTCCCATGGTGATCATCGGGATCTCCGTCATGCCGTACCCGTGGACCACCCTGATGCCCATCTCACGGCGCACCTCGTCGAAGACCTCGGGTGGCATCGCAGCCCCTCCGCCCGAGAGCAACCGCAGGCTCGGGATGATCCGTCTACCGGGATGCTTTCGCTGCTCGCTCAGGTACGCCTGGTAGAAGGCGGTGCTGCCACCAGCCATCGTCACGGAGTTGCGCACGAAGGTCTCAACTGCCTGCGAGGGTACGAAGGACTCGAGCAGCACAGACGAGAGGCCCACGGACAGGAGCATCACCAGGTAGTCGGGACCGGCTATGTGCGCGAACGGGAACACGATGCTCCCCACGTCGTCTCTTCGCAGCTCGAGCGCCATGGCCAGGCCGCGTCCCCCCGTGAGGAGGGTCCGGTCGGTGTGGCGCACTCCCTTCGGCTCCGAGGTCGTGCCGGACGTGTAGTACACCCAACGCACCTCGTCCGCAGCGCCCGCTGGAGGAGGCGGGGGAAGCTTGTCGGGATCTGCCACGGGAAGCCCGGCGTCGGCCACCACCACGGCAGGTGGCTTATCGAGGTCCTCCGACAGACGCTCGGCCATCGCCGCGAAGTCGAAACCCTTGAAGGTCCGGGGCACGAACAAGAACTCGGGTCTCATCTGCGAGAGCACGAAGGAGACCTCGCGCTCTCTGTATATGTGCAGGATCGGGTTCTGCACCGCTCCCAGGCGAGCCAGAGCCATCGAGAGCACGACCGTGTCGATACGCGTCGGGAGCTGCCAGGACACGACCGTTCCCGCCCCGATCCCGAGAGTGTTGAGCCCCGCCGCTGTTTTCGCGCACCGCTCGGCGAATCGCCCGAAGGTGATCGTGCGTCCGGCTTCGTCGATCAACATCGTCGCCTCCGGCGACCGCTGGGCTCGCTCGGCGACGAGCCCCCACATCGAGGAGGCGTCGTAGATCGGCTCGTCTCTATCCAAGGCGCTCCACGACCATCGCCATGCCTTGGCCGCCTCCCACGCACATCGACTCGAGTCCCCAGGTCTTACCTTCGTCTTCGAGCGCGTTGAGCAAAGTGGTCATGATCCGTGCGCCCGTCATGCCGAAGGGGTGCCCGAGAGCGATCGAACCGCCCCTCACGTTGAGCTTCTCCCAGGGGATCCCGAGGTGCTTCGCGGAGGGGATGACCTGTGCGGCGAAAGCCTCGTTGATCTCGACGAGGTCGATGTCGTCGACCGACTTGTTCGCACGGGCGAGCGCCTGGCGGCAGGCCTCGATGGGACCGAGTCCCATGATCTCGGGATCCAGGGACGACACACCACTCGACACGATGCGCGCGAGCGGCTCTACCCCGAGCTCCGAGGCTTTGGTGTCCGACATCACGACGACCGCGGCCGCCCCGTCGTTCAACGGGCAGGAGTTTCCCGCGGTCACCTTGCCACCCTCGCGAAAAGCCGGCTTGAGCTGGGCGAGCACTTCGACGGTCGTATCGGGACAGCGGGCCGTCGTCCTTCGAAACGACCGTTCCGTCTTCGAGGGTCACAGGGATGATCTCGCGCTCGAAGAAACCGTTCTTCTGGGATTCGACGGCCCGGCTCTGGCTGAGAGCCGCGTATTCGTCCATCTCCTCGCGGCCCACCTTCTCGTACTCCGCGACGTTCTCTGCGGTCTGTCCCATGGCTATGTAGACATCGGCAAGGCCTTTCGCCGGGGCCCACGGCTCTGTGAACTTGGGGGTGCGCTCGGCGGTGCGGGCTTCTGCCTCCGCGAAGGCAGCGTTGTGCGGCCCCATGTCCGAGGCGCCGAATTGGAACCGGCTCACGGTCTCCACCCCCGCTGCGACGAAAACGTCGCCCTCTCCCGCGGCGATCGCGTGCGCCGCCATCCGGATCGTCTGAAGCGAGGAGGAGCAGTACCGGTTCACTGTCACACCGGGAACCTCGAGCCCTGCGAGCAGCGCAGCGACGCGCGCGACGTTGTAACCCGCCTCCCCCGCCGGCTGGCCGCAGCCGACCATCACGTCCTCGACCTGCTGCGGATCGAGTTGCGGGACCTTTGCGAGAACCTCACGGATCACGTGCGCGGTCAGGTCATCGGGGCGGCAGCTGACGAGGGACCCTTTCATCGCGCGCCCTATCGGCGTCCTTCCCGTGGCGACAATCACGGCGTCGGGCATCTATCTGCTCCTTGTGGTCAGAGTGCGGTCAGAGTGTGGTCAGGGTGCGTTGCGAGTGTTCGGCAGAGTCTCGTCGAGTGTGGTCGGAGTGTGATCGGATTGTGGTGCGGGTGCGGTGAGGGCGTGGTGGTGATCGCAGTGTGCAGCGGCCTCCCGGCGCGCCCCCGAGCTCGAATGTGTGATCTTTGTCGCCTGGCCGGGTCGCAGGCCAGAACTGTAACCTGTTCCAGCCTGCGGGTCGGCAGGCGGAGAGCGACCGGGAACGATGGAGATCGGCTACACCGACGAGCAACAGGCCCTGCGCCTGGAGCTGCGCGACTACTACTCGGCGCTGCTCACACCCGAGGTCGAAGAGGAGCTGGCCAACAGCCACGGTATCGGCCCCGCCGTCCGACGCGTCGTCAAGCAGATGGCAGCCGACGGGTGGCTCGGGATCGGATGGCCCACCGAGTACGGCGGCCAGGGACGCTCGGCGGTCGAGCAATTCATCTTCTTCGACGAATCGATGCGAAGCGGCGCCCCCGTGCCGATGCTCACCATCAACACGGTGGGGCCGACGATCATGCAATTCGGCTCGCCGGAGCAGAAAGAGTTCTTCCTTCCGAGGATCCTGGCCGGTGAGATCCACTTCTGCATCGGCTACACCGAGCCCGACGCCGGGACGGACCTCGCTTCGTTGACGACGGCAGCCGTCGTCGACGGCGACGAGCTCGTCATAAACGGACAGAAGATCTTCACGAGTCTCGCCGGCGACGCCGACTACTGCTGGCTGGCAGTACGCACCGATCCCGACGCGCCGAAGCACAAAGGGATCTCGATCGTGATCGTGCCCATGGGCACGCCAGGCGTGAGGGTCGTGCCGATGCAGCTACTCGGCGAGCACAACATCAACTACACGTTCTACGAGGACGTCCGCGTCCCCCTCTCGAACCTGGTCGGCGGTTTGAACCAGGGGTGGAACCTCATCACCAACCAGCTGAACCACGAGCGCGTGACGCTGTGCGCACCGGGGATCATCGAGCGCGCCCTCGGCGACGTGCGCAAGTGGGCGCAGGAGACGAAGCTCGCGGACGGACGGCGCGTGGTCGACCAGGAATGGGTCCGGCTGAACCTCGCCCGAGTGCACGCCAAGCTCGAGTTCCTGAAGCTCATCAACTGGAAAGTTGCTTGGTCCTCCACCGAAGGACGCTTGGACGTCGCCGATGCATCTTCGACGAAGGTCTTCGGCACCGAGTTCTACCTGGAGGCCCTGCGCCTTCTCTCGGAGGTGATCGGCCAACCGGGGTACCTGAAGCGCGGGTCCGCGGAGTCGGTGCTGAAGGGAAGGCTCGAGATGTACGCGCGCAGCCTCATCATCCTCACCTTCGGAGGCGGGACCAACGAGATACAGCGCGACCTGATCGCGATCTTCGGCCTCGGCATGCCCCGGTCGCTTCGCTGATGGACTTCTCCTTCACCGAAGAGCAGGAGGCGGTGCGCGAGCTGTCCACCGCGGATCCTCGGAGACCTCTCGACCCCAGAACGTCTGAAGGAGATCGAGGCCGGCGAGAAGCGGGTCGACCACAGGCTCTGGAAGGAGCTCGGGTCGGCGGGCCTGCTGTCCGTCGCTCTCGACGAGACATCGGGCGGGGCAGGGCTCGGCTTCGTGGCGGCGGCCATCGTCTCCGAGGAGGTTGGCCGCGTCGCGGCCGCCGTGCCCTACTGGTCGGCTCTCGTCGCCGCGATGGCGCTAGCGAGGTTCGCAAGCCCCGAGCAGAGGTCGCGCTGGCTCGACCGCCTCGTCTCGGGGGACACCTTCGTCACCATCGCCTTGACCGAGCCCGGCGCGGACCTCCGTCAGCCTTCGTCGACGGCCAAGCGCGACGGCGACGGTTGGATGCTCGAGGGAACGAAGACCTGTGTCCCCGCCGCTTACGTGAGCG
The DNA here is from genome assembly GCA_963737015.1 of uncultured Acidimicrobiaceae bacterium. Lineage (GTDB taxonomy): Bacteria > Actinomycetota > Acidimicrobiia > Acidimicrobiales > UBA8190 > CAVTQZ01. The sequence continues at coordinate 2,278,406 of CAVTQZ010000001.1, forward strand.
AGGCGATCATCGTCCCCGCCCGATGCGAGGACGGCTCGATCGGTTTGTTCGTCGTCGAAATGGACAACCCCGCTCTCCGCGTCACCCGTCAGGAGGCGACGGACGGCAGCGCGGAGGCCGAGGTCGAGCTGAGCGGGGCGCGCGTCGGAGCCGACAGCGCGCTGGAGACGGGTGTGGAGGGGACCGCTGCTCTCGACTGGTTGATCGAGCGTGCGCAGGCTGCGATCTGCCTCGAGGTGGCAGGCGCCTGCGACAGCGCGGTGAAGCTCACAGCGCAGTACACGAGCTCGCGCAAGCAGTTCGACAAGCCGGTCGCGACCTTCCAGGCTGTCGGCCAACGCGCAGCCGACGCGCACATCGATGCGCAGGCCGTGCGCTTGACGGCGTGGCAGGCCGCCTGGCGCCTTTCGGAAGACCTACCCGCAACCTCCGAGGTGGCCGTGGCGAAGTTCTGGGCCGACGAGGGCGCCCAGCGCGTCATCCATGCGGCGTCGCATCTCCACGGTGGCGTCGGGGTCGACCGCGAATACCCGCTCCACCGCTACTTCCTCCGGGTGAAGCACCTCGCCCTGAGCCTGGGCGGTACCACGCCGAGCCTGCTGCGGCTCGGTGAGCTCCTCGCTACAGAGCCCGTCTGAAGCGGTCCGACGGCGCCGGTGAGCGAGCTGGAGGACAAGCTCTCGATCATCGAGCTGACTTCGTCCTACGCGACGGCCATCGACTCGAAGGACTGGGATCTCTACGCGTCCCTGTTCACATCCGACGCTGTCATCGACTACACGTCCTCGGGCGGCATCAGGGGGACGAAAGAGGAGGCGCTCGCCTTTCTCACAAAGGCCCTCGAGCCCTTCACGATGACCCAGCATCTCGTGACCAACCACTTGGTCGTACTCGAAGGTGACAGCGCAACATGCCGATGCGACTTCTACAACCCCATGGGACGTCCCGACGGCCGAGGCGGTCTTGTGCTGTTCTTCGTCGGGGGCGCTTACCGCGACAAGCTGCACCGTACGCCCGAGGGGTGGAAGTTCACAGAAAGGGTGGAGAAGATGCTCTGGCTGTCTGGGGACGTGCCGAAGGGCCTCGAGCTCGCCTCGGAGCAGACCTCAGATGCTTCGCGGGCCCCACCCACTCCTAGGAGACCAAGATCGTGAGCTCACTCGAAGGTAAGAACGTCCTCATTTCCGGCGTGGGACGCGGGCTCGGGCGCGAAGTTGCCGAGGTCGCGCTACGCGAAGGAGCACGCGTCGCGCTCGGCGCCCGCAGCACCGACGTCGTCGCCGACATCGCGACAGAGCTCGACGGCACAGGCGAAAGAGCCGTCGCGCTTCGTCTCGACGTCTCGAAGCCCGACGCCTGCGCACAGTTCGCCGCCGAGGCGGCGGGGAGGCTCGGCAAAGTCGACGCCCTCATAAACCTGGCCGCCCTCGACGCCGTCATCGGGGGTCTCGACGGCGCCGACTGGGATTCGTGGCACCAGATGTTCGAGGTCAACGTGTTCGGCGCGATGTACCTCGTGGACGCTGCAATTCCCCACTTCGCCCAGCTCGGTGGTGCGATCGTCTTCGTCGGATCGCAGACGATGTATCTGCCACCTCCGAGGCTTCCGCAGGCGGGATACGCCGCCTCGAAAGCCGCTGTCATCGGGGCGATGCGCCATCTAACCATCGAGCTCGGGCGGCGAGGAATCAGGATCAACAGCGTCGCCCCCGGATGGATGTGGGGCCCTGCTGTCGAGGGCTACGTGCAGTACCGCGCGCAGAAGACGGGTGTCACCGAGGAAGAGGCGAAGGCCGAGATCACGGACCAGTTGCCCCTCAAGGAGATGGCCAGCGACACCGACGTCGCGGAGGCGATCGTCTTTCTCGCCTCCGATCGCGCCCGCGGCATAACCGGTCAGTCGCTGCTCGTGAACGCCGGCGAGTACATGCAGTGACGCTGGATCGTCTCGACGGCCCGCCGACATCAGAAAAGAGCGCCGTCCAACTCAGGTCGAAGCTCAGCCCCGCGTGAGCCTCGGCAGGACCTTCTGCTCGAAAAGCTCGAGACTCTCCCATCCCCATTCGGGCGGCATGCCCCCGAGAAGGGGGTGGAGCTGGATCGACCCCCCCTCCCCGAGCTCGTCCGCCATCTCGACACACTCGTCCGGGGTCACCACCCGGTAGACGCCGCTCGCCTTTATGGAGCTCAGATCGGGCGACGGGACATGGACCTCCGAGCGCACGTCCTCGGTCTGCCAACGGTCATAGGTCGTCGCGTCGTGCAGGAGGTAGGGCGCGAGTCGCTGCCAGTCGCGCTCGGGGTCGTTGGTCACGTGCACGAAACCGGGCCCGCTCGGCAACATGACCCACGCGCCGTTCATCCCGAGTGACTCGCACTCGCGGGTGTAGACCTCCACCAGCGTCTCGTCGCGCACCGAGGGGAAGAACCCGAGGCCGAGACGCGCAGCACGGCGTGCCGCCGCCGGGGACGATCCTCCAATGAGCACGTTCGGGTGCGGCTTCGTTCGCGGGACCGGTGTGACCCGGACCTCCCGTCCGCGCCACTCGAACGGCTCGCCGCTCCAGCTCTTCAGCAGCACCTCGGCGAATTCCTCCACGAGCCTGCCGCGGCCCGTGCGGTCGACGCCGTACATCTCGAATTCCTCGGGCCTGTAACCGGCGCCGAGGACCACGGTTACCCGGCCTCGGCCCGCGAGGTCGAGGACTGCGAGTTGTTCTGCGGTCCTCACAGGATCGTTGAGCGGCGCCAGCAACGCGGCCACGACGACGGGAAGACGCTTCGTCCTTCCGACGATCGCGGCTGCGAGCGTGAGGGGGGCGGGGATGAACCCGTCTTCTGCGCCGTGGTGCTCGGACAGGACGACGTAATCGAATCCGGCTTCGTCTGCCCACGCGCACTGTTCGAGACACGACTTGTACAGATCCGCGGTCGGCGTGGGACCGCCGGGGAGATTTCTAAGGTCGAAGCGCAGCGCGGCAAATGCCATCTCGGGTACCTCCGCCCAGTCGCCAGATAGCATGCTGAGCCGGCTTTGTGTTGGCAAAACGACCGGTGCCGGTATGCCAGGGCCGAAGGGAGCCGATGTGGAGTTTGGGATCTTCGTGCAGGGACACGTCCCCAAGGCCAGGGTCGAACGCGAGGGCGAGGCCGCCGAGCACTCGGCGCTGATCGGCGACACGAACCTCGTCTCCGTCGCGGACAAGCACAATTGGAAGTACGTGTGGGTGACCGAGCACCACTTCCTCACCGAGTACTCACATCTCTCCGCGAGCGATGTCTTTCTCGGCTACCTGTCGGCGATCACCGATCGCATACACCTGGGCTCGGGGATCTTCAGCTTCAATCCGCACAAGGACCACCCAGCGCGAATCGCCGAGCGTGTCAGCATGCTCGACCACCTGAGCGACGGGCGTTTCGAGTTCGGCACCGGAAGAGGTGCGGGTTCACGGGAGGTGACCGGCTTCGACATCGAGTCCACCGAGGCGACGCGGCCGATCTGGGACGAGTTCATCCGTGAGATCCCCCGCATGTGGCGTGCCGAGGAGTACTCCTACGAGGGCACCGCTTTCAACCTTCCCTTTCCGGGCCACGAGTTGCCTACCCGCAACGTCCTTCCAAAACCCTGGCGCAAGCCGCATCCGCCCATGTGGGTGGCGGCGGGGAACCCGCCGACCTTCGAGAAGGCGGCCCTCATGGGCATAGGGGTGCTCGCGTTCACCACACGCGCGATCCCGGATATGAAGCCACTCATAGACACCTACAAGGACAACATCGGTGACGCCGACCCCGTGGGCTCCTACGTAAACGACAACGTCATGGTCACCAGCGCCATGGTCTGCCTCGAGGACGGGCGCAAGGCGCGGGAGGCCACGACGGAGATGGGAAGCGCCTACCTCCAGAGCCTCGTCTACCACTACCACGACACCATCCCCGTCCCCCCCAGCGGGATCAGGTGGCCCGACCCCGCGCCCGAGCCGACGATCGAGGACATCGATTGGCGCATCGACGGCGGGTACATGGTCTGCGGCGATCCCGACGAATGCGCCGAGCAGGTCGCCAAGCTCGAGAGCTCGGGCCTCGACCAACTCGTCTTCGGATTGCCGATCGACCTTCCCGAGGAGCTCGCCGCCGAGACGCTCGAGCTCTTCGGCGACAAGGTCATCCCTCAGTTCGACAAGAACCCCGTCCATTCGACGACGCGCGCACGCGAAGCGGCAGCGCGAGAGAGCTGAGCCGTGCCGGACGGCACGCCCGCCCAAGGCAACTGGGGCCGCTGGGGCGAGGACGACGAGCGCGGCGCGCTGAATCTCCTGGAGCCGCGCTTCGTACGCGAAGCTGCAGCAAGGTTGAGGACCGGCAGGACTTATCAGCTCGGGATCAAGATCCAGCCCGACGGTGTGCCGCTGCTCGATCACCGCGGCAAGCCGATGCGCCTCACCCTGCAGGACCCGACCGACGAAGGGATGTTCAGCGCGTTCGGCTGCGAACCCGGAACCGGCGCGAACGAGGACGTGCTGATCCTCGCATCCCACACCACGAGCCACATGGATGCGCTCTCTCACATCTACGAGGACTTCCGTCACTACAACGGCATCCCTTCGAGCGTGATGCGGGCGATGGCGGGCGCCACCAAGCTCGGAATCGAGAAGGTCGGCGGCTTCGCAGCTCGTGCGGTTCTGCTGGACATGGTGCGCCAGCTCGGCGGTGACGGTTGGGTCGAGCCCGGACGAATGATCGGCGCCGAGGATCTCGACGCGGCGGCCAAGCGTCAGGGTGTGGACGTGCGCCCCGGCGACGTGGTCCTCGTGCGTACGGGTTATCTCGACATGTGGTTCGAGCGCAAGGGAAGGCTCGGCTACGAGCAACCGGGTCTCGGCATCGATGGCGCGCGCTGGCTGGCCGAGCGCGACGTGGTCGCAGTGGGCGCCGACAACGCCGCCGTTGAGGTGATCCCCTTCGACCGCGGCGACTTCATGGGGGTGCACAAGGTCCTCTTGGTGCACTACGGCGTGTACATGCTCGAGTTCCTCGACCTGTCGGCGCCTGCTCGTGACGAGTGCTTCGAGGGCCTCATCACGGTGGCACCACTCAAGGTCACCGGCGCCACGGGAAGCCCCGTGAACCCGATCCTCATCGGCTGACGCCCCAGTGTCGGATCTCTCCGATGAAGCGCCCGAGGAGAGCATTCTCGGGTGGAAGGGTGAAGACCTGGACGACTTACGGCGGTTCCTCGTGCGGATGTTCGGCTCACAGAGCCGGCAGTCGGACATCGAACGCGCCAGGTGGCTCTTCGTGGAGAACCCCAACCGATCGCAGGACGAATCCTCGCTCTGGCTTCTTCGAAACGAAGGCGAGATCGTCGCAATGGTGGGGGCGATCCCCTTCCGGCTGAAGGTCGGTGACCGGCGATACCTCGCCATGTGGGGCGTGGACGCCACGAGCGATCCGGCCATTCGCGACACCGGCATCTTCTACGAGTTCGTCGTCGCGCTCTACGAGCTGCGCAAGCGGATCGGTGTCGGAGCGACGTTGGGGCTCGGCTCTTCGGAGGACGGTTATCGCTTCATAAAGCGGTACGGGTTTCGCCACGTGGCGAACATCCCCTTCTACATCCGTCCCGTCGACGAGGGGGACTTCGTGCGAGGCGCGGGCATCTCCGCGCCATTCGGATGGGCCGTCGTTGCGGTGCTCCGCAGCTTCACGTTCGCCGTGAGACGACTCGGTCGCATTCCTTCCAAAGCAATGCATCTGGCCGGCATCGACCAGTTCGACTGGCGTGTGAACGAGCTCTGGTCCGAGGTGTCCCGAGAGCTGCCGGTCAGCTCGACACGCGACCTCACGTGGCTGAGTTGGCGCTTCGACAGCGGCCCCCACAAGCATGCGTACCGCCGCTACTACCTGATGGACGGCGACCGCGTCGTCGGGTACCTGGTGCTCCGTGAGGCCACTTGGCACGGCCGGCGCGCCGTCTCGGTTGTCGACTACCTCGCGGAAGCGAGACGTCTGCCCGCCCTGTTTACGTGCGCCGTCACGCTCGCCCACGAGGAAGGGGCGGCGGTGCTGACCTGTCGCACGATCCATCCCCGCGCGCGGGGCATCTTCCGGTCACTCGGTTTCTTCCGGCGCGCGGAAGAGGGGCACCAGTTGACCGCCCTCGTTCTCGAGGACGGACCGCCGGAGGACGAGCTTTACGATCCGGCCGGTTGGTTCGTCACGGCTGCGGACAGCGACGTCGAGGTATGACCTTCAACGCACGGAACCCGCGCTGTTATGGCATCGAGCAGGTCCCCTGCCATCCTCCCGAGAAGTAAGGCGGCCCTGGCAGGGACCGGCCCGAAATCAGTTGCTGCGGCGGATCCGTGACGTAGCCGTCCCGGCCGGTAACGAGACCGTTCACGTCGAAGAACGCACCCTTCTGCTCCTGGGCGGCACACGTCCGGCGGGGGTACTCATGGGGATCGCCGTTGTTCGGGGTATCCGGGCCGAACACGTCCGAGGGCGGGGGCGGGTCGGTCCCGGCGACAGCCGTGGAACCCAAGTGGTCGGCGACCCCGTCGGGTCCCGAGTCGAAGATGACGATTGCGGACCCGTCGTAGGGATAGCTGGAGATGGGCTTGATGTCCCAAAGGGGAGATTCGGGGGTGTAACAGTAGTGACCGTCGACGGGGTCGTTGGCCGTGTACTTGCCGTTGACATCGGTGTTGCAGAGCCGGCTCGCCAACAACGCCTGTCCCCCTCCGGGGGTGTTCGACGTCGCCGGGCCGCCCACCGACTCGGCGCCGATCGTGCGGGCCTCGTCGAATGCCGTGAAGTTCGCCACCTGGTGGTCTCCCCACGCCACCTGCATCAATACATGGTGATCGGGACCCGGTGCGGATGTACCGGTGTCGCAGTTCTGGACGGTCTCATCCGCAGCTTTCACCACCCCCCTCCCGGAGCAGTCGGGCAACAAGCCGCCTTCGGCCGCTGCGCTCATGTGTGATGCGTAGCCGTCTGGGTCTGCGCGGTCCCACAGTGTCTGAATCAGGTCGAGGACCAGCTGACGCTGTGCCTGGTCCGGGTAGAACAGGTCGAGGACGTTCGAATAGCCCACACCCGTCAAGTTGGTCGGATCGTATGCTGCCGGGTCCGACGCGAACTGTTGCGCCTGCTGCTCGGTGAACTGGGGAAGGGTCTCCGAGGCGACGTAGTCGACCGAACGCGGCAGCAGGGTCGAGTAGTCCATGCCCGTGACCCCGAGGGCGCAGCGGTGGACATCGATCGAGACGGCGCAGACGGTCCCCCCGAAGATGCCGCCCTGGCTGTTCCCGTCGTAGTACACCCCGTCATGGAGGTTTATGAAACTGTCGCCGGGCGAGTACTGGAAGGCGGGACTCGACGCGAAACCTTGCGGATTGATCATCAGGCGTTGCAGGTAGATGAAGTTCAATTCACCTTGCTGGCCACGGTCGGCGAGGAACTTGAAATTCGACAGGTCTTCGAGGGCCAGAAGCGCGTTCGGGATGTCGGAATTAGCCCAACCGAACCAATCGGTGGCGCAGTACATCATCCCCTCGCGATCCGCCATCTCCTCCTGGGGGGAGACAGTCACCTCCGTATAGCTTCCGAAGAGCCCATGGCCGTACTCCACCGGTCTCAGCAGTTTGTGCGCGTCGTATGCACTGCGACCCACCACGCATATGAAGGCGGCTTCGTAGGTCTGGCCGGGAACTTGTGACGGCGTGTCGTCGGGGTTTGTGGCGTCGGTGTAATAGAAAGAGCCCGGAGAGGGGCAATCGTCGACCGGGCTAGCACTCGAGATGCTGTCGCACTTCAACGGGGGTGAACAGGTAGGTGCGATGTAGCACGGGACCGAGAAGGTTCCGGTGATCTCGCGCGCCACGTTCGGATTTTGCGCGGTGGTATAGGCGGTGACCTTCGAGACCGTGAACGAGGGAGCGCTCCCCGCGTCCTGGCCGGCATCCACCCGCGCCTTGGTCTCCCCGAGTTGCCCGAACGCGTTGTCGCGGATCGCCAGCAGTCGTCCTGTCACGTTCTGGGGAGAGGCCGTGGTGAAATCCCACGCGAGGTAGAGATCCGACGGGTTGTCCGAGATCGTCCATCCGGCCTCTTTGAGGTTTTCGAAGACGCCGTTCATGTGACCGGCTCGCGGGTCGCTGGAGCTTCCGATACCCGAAGCAACGCCGGCGCTTGCCACCTTCTGAGCGAGGTATGAGCCCACGTACGACTCGAACGTCGAATCCGGGTTCGCGAGAGTGCCATTGTCGGTGTACAGGTGCCGCAACGCGACGATGTAGCGATGGCCGTCTATGAGGTTCATCGCCGGATGGATCATGAGGTCCTGCTGGACAGAGCCGTCTGTCCCCGCGGGAACGACTCCGGCTTCGCTGGTGTACTGGTCGAGCTCGACCCATGCGGGCCATACCTTCCCCGTGGTGGCGTCGAGCAGGATGACCCCGAGGTTCGCCTCTTCGTTGACAGCCAGGTCGAGGTCGGTCGGAAGGCGAGAGGGCCCGAGATCCGAGTTGCGGGTCATTCCCGGCACGAGTGTGAGGATCGTCGAGCCGGCGCTGAACCCATCGCTCCGGTTGTAGTCGCTCGGATCGATCGGCTTGCCGACGATGTTGCGGGGCATCGCCAGGACGTTCAGGTCCAGGCGCCGGCCCGTGGCGCTCGTGGGGTCGTAGCGGGTGAACCAGTCGTTCGGGTAGGGCAACAGGCACTGGGCCGGATCGATCGGATCGCATCCAGCGGGGCTGGTCGCGAAACCGGGGTTGGCGGGATTGGACGACCCAGCCCAGTTGTCTGTGTCGTGGTTCACCCACCTCGCAGCCGCGAGCTTCGCTGTCGTGCCGAACCCGCCGGACGAGTTGTAGATGAACGCCGACACCAACAAAGCCGGTGCCAATGTGGTGAGAAGGATGCGCCGGATCGCGCCACGCCGACGCATCCGCCGAGAACGAACTGAAACTTCCGACATCGCCGCCCTGATTTTCCGCCCTGAACTTCCGCCGGGTACTGCCGCCGGGCGTCACTATACGGCCACCGCCCCGAATTCGCACGATCGTGAGCGGCCCCCCCGAACCGGCGGCCCTATAACACGAGCACACCTCTTGCGAGCTTCCCCTCGTGCATGTGTTCGACGATCTCCTTGAAGCCCTCGAGCGGCCGAGTCTCGCTCACGAGCTCGTCGAGCATGAGCCGTCCCTGGCGGTAGAGCTCGACCATGAGCGCGATGTCGTGATGCGGTCGCGCCGATCCGTAGCGGCAACCCATGAGCCCGCGGTCGACGTAGGCGAGGCTGTTCATGTCGACCGATACCTCGCTCCCAGGCGCCGGGACACCGATCGCCACGGCATTGCCGCCCCAGTCCAGGCAGTCGACGGCGTTTCGGAGCACGGCCGGGTGACCGACGCACTCGAAGGACCACGTGACCCCCCCGGGCCCGAGGGCGCCTGCGATCGACTTCGGATCGTGACGGACGATCTTCCTGATCTCCTTCACCGCGTCCGACGCGGACGCGTCGACGAAGTGCGTAGCGCCGAACTGCCACCGCGAGCGGCTCCTTCGAGGCGACCGTGTCCACCGCGACGATCCGGCTCGCGCCCGCCAGGCGAAGGCCCTGAATCACGTTCAGTCCCACGCCGCCGACGCCGAACACCGCCGAGGTCGCGCCGGGCGCCACCTTCGCCCTGTTGAGCACCGCGCCCACCCCGGTCAACACCCCGCACGCGATCAACGCAGCCGAGGTGAAGGGCACCTCGGGATCGATCGGCACCGCCTGGACCGCGGAGACAATCGTGTACTCGGCGAATACCGATGCCGCCGCGAAGTTGGACGCGGCCTCGCCCCGGAAGCGAAACGGTGTCGAGACCTTTCCGAGGCTCTGCGCGCACATCGTCGGGTGGCCGGTGTTGCACGCGCGGCAGATCCCGCAGTTCGCCAGCGTGGCGATCACCACGTGGTCCCCCGGTTTCACGGTCCGAACCTCGCTGCCGACCGAGTCCACCAACCCCGCACCCTCGTGACCGAGCACAGACGGCGCCTTCCAGGGGATCGTGCCGTTGATGACCGAGACGTCGGAGTGACAGACGCCCGCGGCGGCGATCTTGACCTTCACTTCGGTGGGTCCCGGCTCACCGACCTCGAGCTCGTCGGTCACCTCGGCCTCGGCCCCCGTGAAAACGATGCCTTTCAATTGCGCTCCTCTCCGCTCAATTGCGCTCCTCTCCGGTTGTCTGTGCCCCATGGCCCACGCCCGTCCCGGCTGTCGTTGGTCCTTCTCCCTCTTGTGAAGGCCCGGCGAGAAGCGCCCGCAACTCGGTCTTCAGGACCTTGCCGCTCGCGTTGAGCGGCAGTGACTCGACCAGCTCCACCCGTCGGGGCACCTTGTAATTGGCGGTGCGCTCACGTGCCCACTCGACCAGGTCGCCCTTCAAGTCGGGTCCGGCCCCCGGCAGGGGCACGACGAATGCGCAGCCGACCTCTCCCATGCGCTCGTCGGTGACCCCGACAACCGCCGCCTGCGCGACCTCCGGATGCCCCGCCAGGACGAGCTCCACCTCGGCGGGATAGACGTTGAAGCCCCCTACGACGAACATGTCCTTCTTTCGGTCCGTGATCCGAAGGTTGCCGCCGTCGTCCATGACACCGATGTCGCCGGTGTGCAGCCAACCCTCGTCGTCGATCGCCTCGGCCGTTGCCTCGGGATCCTCGAAATAACCGGCCGTCACCGTGTAACCCCGCACCACGACCTCACCCGCCTCGCCGCGGCCGACCTCCGCACCCGTGTCGTCGACGACCTTCACCTCCAGCTCCGGTATCGCACGCCCCGAGGAGCCGGCGATCACCTCCATCGGGTCGCCGCGCCGGCACATCGTCACGACACCGGTCGATTCGGTGAGGCCGTAGGCGGTTAGCACTGTGTCGAACCCGAGCTCGTCGCGCATCTGCGCCACGAGGTCCACCGGGACGATCGCGGCACCGGTCACCGCGAGCCTGAGGCTCGACAGGTCGTGGCCCGCACGCCCACCGTGGTCGATGAGCGAGCGGTAGAGAGTCGGAGGGCCCGGCAGGACGCTCACCTTCTCGCGCTCGATCGTCTCGAGCGCGTGCTGCGCGTCGAAGACAGCCTCGGGGATGATCGTCGAACCGGTCATGAGGCACGCGAGGATCCCGGCCTTGTAGCCGAACGTGTGGAAGAAAGGGTTCACCACGAGATAGCGGTCGCCCTCACGCAGACCGACGATGCCGGCCCAGGTGGCGAAGGCGCGCAGGCTCTGTGCGTGCGTTGCGATGGCGCCCTTCGGCCTACCGGTCGTTCCGGACGTGAAGATGACGTCGGAGACGTCCTGCGCCCGCACCGCCTGCCACCGGTTACGCGCGTCGTGTTCACCTACGCCAACCCCGACGACTCCTTCGTCGGACTCCACCACGCCGTCTGCACCCTGTAGGAATTCGTGCCAGCCGAATATGGGGACCTCGTCTGTGACGGTCGGCTCGCTCGGGGTGCCTTCATCGTCACGCAGGAGCACTATGCGTTCGAGCGCGGGCACGTCCTCGTCCTCGAGAAGCGCCGGATAGTCGATTCCGAGGAATCCTCTGACGCTGAAGAGGACCTTCGCCCTCGACTTGCGCAGGATGTAAGCGGCTTCGGGACCCTTGAACCGCGTGTTGAGAGGTACGAGCACCGCGCCTGCACCGAGTAACCCGAGGGCGCATACCACCCACTCGGAGATGTTCGGGGCCCATATGGCCGCGCGGTCGCCTCGATGGATGCCCGCCGCCATCGCCGCGCGGGTCACCTCGAGCGCATTCGCCTCTAGTTGTGCGAACGTGATGCGGAGAGGCGCAGCGTCTGGGCCCGCACGGCTGTGGTCGACGATCGCCTCCGCATTTTTGAAACGGCGTGCCGCGTCGGCCACCACGTGCGGAACCGATCCCCACGACAGGTCCACGCGCGGGTCCTCGATCTCCTCTTCAGCCGTGCTCAACTGTCCGCCCCGCTCAACCGCTTCCTCATTCTTCGCCCTCAAGGATGCTGGCTCGAGACGGACACGATTTCGCCGCTCATGTACGAGGAGTAATCGCTCGCCAGGAACACGATGACGTTCGCGACCTCCCAGGTCTCGGCCGAGCGCCCGAACAGCTCCTGCTCGCGGAGCTTCTCGAGCTCCCCGTCGGGAATGACCCTGTTCAAGAAGGGGTGTACCGCGAGGCTCGGTGACACCGCGTTCACCCGGACCCCGTACGGGGCGGCCTCGGCTGCAGCGCAGCGCGTGAGCGCCATGACGCCCGCCTTGGCGGCCGCGTAGTGCGCCTGGTTCTCCTGCGCGCGCCAACCGAGGACCGAGGCGTTGTTGACAATGACGCCCGATCCTCGCTCGTAGAAGTGGCCGAGCACCGCGCGCATGCACCGGAACGTGCCGTTCAGGGTCACGTCGAGCACCGTGCTCCACTGCTCGTCGGTCATCTCGGCGATCGGGCTGTTGCCGCCGAGCCCGGCGTTGTTGACGGCGACGTCGATGCGCCCGTGCGCGTCGATCGCGCCCTGGTAGAGGTTGCGCACCTCTTCCTCGACGGTCACGTTGCAGGTGATCGCCACAGGGCGCGTGCCGGTCGACTCGCCGATGGCGTCCGCGGCTTCACCGAGACGGCGCTCGTGCGCGTCCGATATGACGACGGTGGCTCCTTCCTCGGCGCAGCGGCGTGCCGTCGCGAATCCGATCCCGGTCCCCGCCGCGGCCGTGACCACGACGACCTTCCCCTCGAGGAGACCGTGGGGTGACGGCGGGGCGGGCGGGGACGGCACGCCCGGCGCGCCCGGCGCGCCCGGCACGCCCGGGGTCAAATCCCTCCTCCGGTTCGCGCCTCGACCTTCGGCTCGGGGGGCAGACCCAGCACGCGCTCACCGACGATGTTGCGCTGGATCTCGTTCGATCCCCCGTAGATGGTCTCGGCGCGCGTAAAGAGGAAGATCCGCTGTGCCTCTTTCAGCTCGTATGGAGCGCCCGCCGCGACCATGGACCCCGAACCGCCGACGTCCATCGCCAGCTCGCCGAGGTCGCGATGCCAATTGGCCCAGAAGAGCTTGGCGATGGATGCCTGAGGCGACGCCACGGGTCCGTCGACGCCGGTGAGCGAGCGCAATACGTTCAGCCGTAGCACGTAGAGCTTCGCCCATGCGTCGGTCAGTCGCTGACGAACGAGAGGATTTCGTGCTTCACCGTTTTCGTTGGCCACGGCGATCACGTGGTCGAGCTGCTTGCGGAACTGCAGGATGTCCCCGAGGAGCCCCGCCCCGCGCTCGAACGCGAGTGTGGCCAGCGCGACGCGCCATCCGTCGTTGACGGATCCGACGACGAGGTCGGCCGAGGTACGTGCCCCGTCGAAGAACACCTCGTTGAACTCGGCGGTGCCGGTGATCTGCGTGATCGTCTTCACTTCTATGCCCGGCTGGTTCATCGGCACCAAGAGGTACGAGAGCCCGCGATGGCGCGGCGCTTGGGGGTCGGTCCTGCAAAGGACGAAACACCATTCGGACCACTGCGCGTAGGAGGTCCACACCTTCTGCCCCGTCACGACCCACTCGTCACCATCGAGCACTGCTTTCGTCTGGAGTGAGGCGAGGTCCGATCCGGCGGCGGGCTCGGAGTAGCCCTGGCACCAGAACTCCTGTCCCAGTCGTATGGGCTCGAGGAACCGTCGCTTCTGCTCCTCGGTCCCGTACGCGATCAGGGTCGGACCGAGCAGACCTTCGCCCATCACCCCGACGCGCGCCGGCGCCTCGGCCCGCACGTACTCCTCGTTCCAGATCACCTGTTGGGACATCGAAGCGCCGCGCCCGCCCCATTTCGAGGGCCAGCCGACACAGGTCCACCCGGCGGAGCCGAGATGGCGCTCCCACGCGAGCCGGATCTCGCGTTCCTCGTGCTGAGATCCCGAGTAGCCGAGCCCGCGGGCCTTCTCGAACTCACCCGACAGGTTCTCCTCGAGCCATGTGCGCGCCTCGGCCCGGAAGGCGGCGTCCTCAGGGCTGTCGTGCAGATCCATCAGGTCGGGGGTGGTGGGTCGGGGTTCGTGGAGCAGGCCAACGCGGCGCAGACGCTACCAGGGGCGCTCGCAGGCGCCCCAAGAGCGTGTCCCGCCGCCGTTTCCGGAGCACACGCGGAGCGAGGACGACCGGAACAAGAGTGGTGCGATATTGGTTACCGGTTGTGGGTCGCGAACCAGGAGGTGCCGATGGCACACGAAATGACGAAGAGTGACGAGCAGTGGAAGAAGGAGCTCGCTCCCGACCGGTACCACGTCCTTCGCGAGAAGGGCACGGAGCCCGCGTGGACGGGCGCTCTTCTCGACGTCCACGACCCGGGCCTGTTCCGGTGCGGGGCGTGTGGGGCGGAGCTGTTCCGCAGCGACGACAAGTTCGACTCCGGTTCCGGCTGGCCGAGCTTCACGAGGGCCGTTGCCGACGGAGTGATCGAGGAGCACAAGGACAGGTCGTTGGGCATGCGGCGGACCGAGATCACCTGCGCCCGCTGCGGAGGTCACCTGGGCCACGTCTTCCCTGACGGTCCTGAGCCGACGGGCCTTCGGTACTGCGTCAACTCGCTCTCGTTGGAGTTCGATCCGGAGGCTCGAGCCGACGACGAAGGGGCGCCCGCGGCCGAGGGCTGAGCCCGCGCCCCTCAGTCGAGCACCAGCCGTCCTTCCACCATCTCGAACACCGCGGCCATGCGCGCCGCCTCGGAGGATCTCCCGCAGCGCAAGAGCGCTCTCTCCGCTTGGGCGCATGCCTCGCAGATCTCGAATGCTTCGGCCTTCTGAAGGACGAGAACCGTCGCGAAGCGCGCGGGGGGTCGCTGGTGCTCCCCGGCAGGAATCTCAGCCTGCTCCACGAAGCCGACGTCGGCTGTGGTCATGACAACGCACCGCCCGGGCGATCGCAAGGATCCGTCCGCGTCCTCTTGTCGAGCGTCACGTACCTGAGAACGAGGACGCATACGACGACGAGAGCGACGGCCAACGCGACGAGCACGGGCACCGGGTAGTCCCGGAAACCCTCGACGAAGAAGAACGGTCCGACACCCATGGGGACGACGTTCTTCATCAACTTGAGAAGCTCGGTCCCCGCCAAAAGGGGCGCGGAGAACCACGGGTAGAGCATCAGAGTCATCGCAGTCCTTCCTTTCGTGACTGGATCTAGAAACAGCGCTGCCCTTACAGGGGGCGCGCAGGCTGCCGATAGGCGTGACGGGACCCGGTCCTTGCCGGGCTGCGGGTGGTCCGGGTGGGCGGTTCCAGAGGCCTTGCGCGGCACCGGCTGGGCCCGGGTCCCGATTGTCACGCTCCGGCGCCGACCACCTCGTCGTCCTCGGACAGGTCGGAGCTTCCATCCGCCGGCTGGGGTGTGCGGCGCTCGGCCCTCGTGATCTCGGCTGTCGCGAACCGCAGCGACGGCCCGACGTCCTCGGCACTCACCTCCACCCGGCTGCGCCTCTCGCCGTCTTCGGTTTCCCAGGAACGCTGCTCGAGGCGACCCGAGACGATGACCCTGCTGCCCTTCACGAGGCTCAGGGCGACGTTCTCGGCGAGGTCTCGCCAGCAGACCACGTCGAAGAACGATGTCGCCTCTTCCCATTCGTCGGTTCCCCGTACCTGCCAGCGCCGATTCACGGCCAGACCGAAGGTGGCGTTCGCTTGCCCGTCGCGTGTGTAGCGAATCTCGGGGTCCCGCGTGAGGTTCCCCGACAGCGTGGTGGTGTTGCCCATCTCTTTGTCCCTCCTCTGCTCTCGTCACCCTCTCGGGCGCGACCGCATCGTCGGAGAGCGACCTGTCTGGCGATCTTGCCGTACACCTCGCCGACACGAGATCCGGCCGGAGCTCCTTCGGGGCTACGGTCTTGTTCCCACTCGCCGAGCAACAGGGGCAGCGGAGATGAACAGGCCCAACATCCTCTTCCTACTCACCGACCAGGAACGGGCCCACGATTGGATCCCTCCCGAGCTCGAAGAGCGCCTCCCGAACAGGGCGCGTCTGAGGGAGTCCGGGATGGAGTTCACGCGCAACTTCACCCACTCCTCGCCCTGCTCGCCGTCGCGGGCGACGCTGCTCACGGGCCAGTACGTCCCCGAGCACGGGGTGACAGACAACGTATTCGTCGAGCCCTCCCAACCCGACCTGCACAGCGCCACTCCGACCATCGGCCACCTGCTCAGGTCGGGGGGATACCGCTGCGGGTACGTGGGCAAGTGGCACCTCTCCTACGGGAACCCCAACATGGATCGGTACGGCTTCTCGGATTGGACCGGAGAGGACTGGAGGTGGACCGGTTTCGCCGGTACGGGAAGCTGGTTCGACCCGGTGATCGCCGACCAGGCTGCGAGTTGGTTGCGCGAGTACGGCGATTCTTCGACGCCGTGGTGTCTCACCGTCGGGCTCGTGAACCCCCACGACATCCACTGGTATCCGTCGGACCAGGACTGGTACCAGAAGGCACACCCCGAGGAGATCGAAGCGGTGAACCGCATGATCGCCCCGGCCGTACCCGGAAAGTCGTCGCTGCCGGTGTTCGGCGAGCCCTACGACGAGATCTTCGACATGCCCGAGAACTTCGCGGACACCTTGGACTCGAAGCCGTCGGTCCAGAAGCAGTGGCGTTTCGAGGAACTCAACTCCATGTTCGGGCACCTCGATTACGACGACGAGCGGGTCTGGCGCCGTGGGCTCGACTACTACTTCCGGCTCCACGAATCTTCCGACGCCCAGATCGGCGTCGTCCTCGACGCGCTCGGTGACATCGGCCGTGTCGAAGACACGATCGTGGTCTTCACCAGCGACCACGGGGACATGTGCGGCTCGCACGGCCTGGTGAACAAGGGCCCTTTCGCATACCAGGAGATCATGAGCGTGCCGCTCTACATCAGCGTCCCGGGTATGACCCGAGGCGGCTCGCGCTCGGACGCGCTCACCTCCTCGGTCGATATCGCCCCGACGATCTGCGACTTGGCCGGGGTTTCGGAGACCGACTCCTTCTCGGGCGCGAGCCTCGTGTCCCTTCTGTCGGGTGAGTCGGCTTCGGTGCGCGAGCACGTGCTGTTCGCGCAGGCCCAGGGTTGGTACCGCAGCTGCGTCGCCCACCGCTTTGCTCTGCGCGGGATGTTCGACGGCCGCTACAAGTACGTCCACTACTTCGGTGTCGGCGGAGGGGTCGACAGCGCCGGGCAGGGTCTCGAATGGGCGCCGACGATGACTGTGGCGCCGGACGCGGAGTTCTGGGACCAGGAGCACGAGCTCTACGACCTCGCGGAAGATCCCGGAGAGCTCGTGAACCTCGCAGGTGATCCCGCTCGGTCGAAGGAGGTTCGCGACCGCTTCGAGCACCTGCTCGAGACGGAGAGATCGTCCTTCTCCCACTCGAGACCCGGCGGAGAAGGAACCGGCTCCAGTCGCGACTCCGGGCTCATGGACCGGTCGAGTGAGTTTCGGCGGAGCTTGCGAACCTGACCGCTACATCAGACGAGCAGCGGACGGACCTCCTCGCCGAAGGCAGCGAGCTGATCGCAGAATTCGTTCACGGAGCGGCTCGGAAAGCGCAGTTGCATGTGCGAGACGCCCATGTCCTTCAGCTCGGACAGGTTCTGCGCGATCTTCTCGGCACTTCCGGCGACCGTTCCTTTTGGAAGGTCCCACGAGGGGTTCCCCACGTGGAATACGCCTGCGAGGGCGCCTATGTCGATCGGCTCGCCTTGGCGAACCTGCTCGCGTAGCTCCATGAGCCGGGCGATCTGTCCCGGCATCTCGCCTCGCTTCGCCGATTGCGGGAGCCAGCCGTCGCCTCTCGTTGCCGCGCGCCTGATCGCAGCCGGAGAGGACCCTCCGACCCACACAGGTGGTCGTGGACGTTGCACGGGTCGGGGAGCCACACCGAGGTCCGACGCCGGCCATTTCGGACCCCGGAGGTGTGGGAACTCCTCGGTGAGGGCACCCACGATTCCGTCGATGGCCTCGTCCATGAGCGCTCCCCGGGCTTCGAAGTCGCGGTCGAGCAACGAGAATTCCTCTGCAACGTGCCCGGCTCCTACACCGATGATGAGACGCCCGCCGGAGAGAACGTCGAGCGTCGCGAGCTCCTTCGCAGCCCGAAGCGGATGCCGAAGCGCGGCGACGTACACGTGGGAGAGAAGCCTCACCGTGGAGGTGAGGCCGGCGAGCCATCCCAGGGTGGCGACCGTGTCGTACCAAATGGTCCCCATCGCATCGGCCAGCCGACGCGGGATGACGGTGTGGTCGCAGACGGCGACGTAGAAGAAACCGCTCTCCTCCGCCTGGCGCGCCACGCGTTCGATCTCGGCGGGCCCCGAATCGAGCTCCCACTTCTCGACGTAGATCGTCGACTGAGACTGCACCGGGAGCTGGATCCCGAAGGCCACTGCACCGTCGGGCACGATCCTCACTGGTACCGCTCCGCCACGGTTTCAGCGAGTCCGGCGAACGATCCGAGCCCGCGCGACAGAACCCGCGCCCTCATGAGAAACAGGTGCGCAGGTATCTCCCAGGTGAATCCCATGCCCCCATGCACCTGTATGCACGCCTTGGCGTTGGAGAGCGCCGCCTCCGAGGCGATGAGCGCCGCTCCCGCTGCGGCCCGCTCCGGATCTCCGACTTCGGGCTGGTCGACCGTGACCGCCGCCGCCTGCACGGCGACCCGAGCGACCTCCGAGCGCACCAGCATGTCGGCGCAGATGTGCTTGATCGCCTGGAACGATCCGATGGGGCGGCCGAACTGCTCGCGCGACTTCGCGTAGTCGACGGCCAGCTCCACGCACCGCGCGGCGATCCCGACCAAGAGCGCACCGAGGAGCACCGACTCGTCGCGAAGCCATCGCCTCGCGGCGGCGGCGTCCCCCACGATCTCGCCCTTTGGTTCGGAGACCAGCCTCCACAGAGGAGTGAGTGGGTCGAGGGAGCGCCCGACCATCACGGCATCGAGCTCGTCAGGCCTCGCCAGGAGGAGTCTCTCGTTCTCGACCACGACCAGTGCGTCGAGCGAGGAGAGATCGGCCACGAGCAGCGGCACGGGACCGCGCGGGAGTGATGCGTCGATGCGAAGTGATCCGACCACCGTGCTTCCGTCTGCGACTCCTTCCGCGAAGTCCTCCAGATCGCGCGCTGCCAGGTGAGACGCGAGCAGCGGACCCGGGACGAGAGCGCGCCCGAGCTCCTCGAACACGACCGACGCCGCGCCCATGCCGAGCCCGACACCGCCTCGGGACTCCGGTACCTGGAGGGAGAAGACACCGGCCTCTGCGAGTGACGCCCAACCTCCCGAGTCGAGCGCAGCCTCTTCGCAGTCGCGCTCGGTCCCTGCAACTTTCTGCAAGCTGTCGAGCGCAAAACGCGCCTCACAAAGGGTGCGGACGGCCTGCGCGAGCGCGGTCTCATCTGCGGAGAGCTCGAAATCCAACGGATCAGCCCTTCGGCATGCCGAGGATCCGCTCGGCGATGATGTTCCGCTGCACCTGCGAGGTGCCCGCCGCGATCGTGCGGGAGAGACTGTGAACCCAGGTCGACACGAGGTCGCGGTTGCCGAGCGTCCCGCCACCGTCTGTGCCATCGAGCTCTTCCCACGACAAGGCGGCGTCGCCGGCGATCTTCATGCCCAGCTCGCCGACCGCCTGTCTCGCCTCTGAGAGCGAGAGCTTGTAAATGCTTCCCCCGATGCCCGGCACCCCGCTGCGAGCTGCATTCGAGACGTTCCTCTTCGCGAACGCCCACAGCGCGTCGAGCTGCGCGCCTATACAGCCGAGCTGCCGGCGAACCTCCGCGTCAGCCCAGGCGCCGTTGCGCTGCGCCATCCGGCGCAGTGAGCCGAGGAGCTCCATCGACTGGATGACCTCCCCGACGAAAGCCGTCCCACGCTCGAAGCTCAACGTAACCATTGCGACCCGCCAGCCGTCGCCCTCGTCCCCTACCCGGTTCGCGGCCGGCACGCGTACCTCGTCGAGGAACAGCTCGCCGAATTCCGCTGAGCCGGCGATGGTCCGAAGTGGTCGGAACGTTATGCCGGGGCGGTCCATCTCCATCACCAGCCATGTGATCCCGCGGTGACGCTCGCTCTGCTCGCCGGTCCGAACGAGAAGCTCGCAGAGATCGGCGACCTCCGCGTGAGAGGTCCAGATCTTCGACCCACTCACGATGTAATCGTCACCGTCGCAAACTGCGCGCGTCCGAAGAGCCGCAAGATCGCTTCCCGCTCCGGGCTCGGAGAAGCCTTGGCACCAAACCTGCTCGCCCCGCAGGATCGGCGGGAGGAAGCGCTCACGTTGGTCGGGCGTTCCCTCGACGACGATCGTGGGGCCTGCATGGAGAAGGCCGACGAAATTGACCCCCACGTAAGGGGCGTGCGCGCGTTCGAGCTCCTCGATGTAGATCAGCTGTTCGATCGGGCTCGCTCCGCGACCTCCACCATCGACCGGCCAGTCGAGCCCCGCGTACCCCGCTCCGAAGAGCATCCGTTGCCAGTTCGTGTCGTATGCGCGGCGGGCGGGCCAGTCGTTCGGATCCGGCTTCGGCGGCAGAGCCGGGAGAGCCCGTTCGAGCCACGCCCGCAATTCGTGGCGGAACTTCTCCTCAGTCTCTGAATAGCGAAGATCCACTTAGCGAGGGGCCTGCGCGGCTAAGGCGCCAGGTGTGTAAGACCGAAGAGTCGGATGGCGTTGCCACGCACGATCTTGTACTTAGTCTCGTCGTCGAGATGGGCCATCTGTTGCTCGGCGATCTCCTTGGTGTGTGGCCACGTGGAGTCCGAATGGGGATAGTCCGACTCGTAGGTGATGTTGTCCACCCCGATCTCGTCCACCGATCGCAGTCCGTGCGCGTCGTTGAAGAAACATCCGGTTATCTGGCGCCGGAAGTACGTAGATGGAGGCTCGGGAATCTTGTCGGCGACTCCGCCCCACCCGCGATTCTCTTCCCAGACGATGTCGGCCCTCTCCAGGATGTAGGGGATCCATCCGATCTGCCCCTCCGAGTATGCGAGGCGGAGCTCGGGAAAGCGCACGAGGACACCGGAAAAGAGATAGTCGACTACGGAGAACGTGGCGTTCGTGTGGGTGAGGGTCGAGCCCACGGCGGGAGGAGCGTCGGAGGACGTTGAGGGCATCTTGGACGACGACCCGATATGCATGTTCACGACGGTCGAGGTCTCGGCACAAGCGGCGAAGAAAGGATCCCAGTAGTTGTCCGGATCGTGCACCGACGGAAGACCGAGAAACGGAGGGATCTCACTGAAGCAGACCGCCCTCACGCCGCGTTCGGCATTTCGCCGGACCTCTCGAGCTGCGAGCCCGGCGTCCCATAGGGGCACTATGCACAGGGGAATCAGCCGTCCGTCGGAATCCGCGCACCACTCCTCGACCATCCAGTCGTTGTAGGCGCGCACACAAAGATGGCCCAGGTCCTTGTCCTTCGCCTCGGTGAAGGTTTGCCCACAGAACCGTGGGAATGTCGGGAAGCACAAGGAGGCCTCTATGTGATTCGCGTCCATGTCCTCCAGGCGCGGCTTCACCTGGTACGCACCGGGGCGCATGTCGTCGTAGGTGACGCCGTCCATCGTTACCTCGTCACGTGGGACACCGACAGCAGCGTCGACCCGCAAAAGTGGCCGCTTCAACTGTTCGTAGTACCACCAGTCGACCGGATGACCTTCGCTTCCTGGCTCCACGGTCAACTTGCCGCCAACAAAGGTGACCTTGCCCATGGGAGCACGCACGATCCGGGGGCCGACGTCGGAATACTTGGCCGGCAACCGGTCCTGCCACACGTTCGGGGGCTCCACCACGTGGTCGTCGACCGAGATGATGCGAGGCAGATCTGCCATAAATCGAGCATAGCCATGCACCCGATACCGCGTCAGATACGTTGCGCTCGTGTGTCTGTTGGTGATGGCGTCGCGCGTTTACGACGACGCACCACTCGTGGTCGGGGCCAACCGCGACGAGAGACTCGATCGACCAGCTGTCGCGATCACCGTGCTGCAGCCCGACGAGCCCCGGATCCTCGGAGGTCGTGACGAAAAGGCGGGCGGGACGTGGTTGGCAGTCAACGATCGGGGCGTGGTCGCAGCTCTCACAAACCTTCCCTCACCGGGGGGGCGCGACGACTCCAAGCGCACCCGCGGCGAGCTCCCACTTGCCCTCGCGCAAGACTTCGATGCGCGCAGAGCGGTGGAGGATTTCGTCTCGAGATTCGACCCTTCGGACTACAACCCGGCGTGGTTCCTGGTCGGCGACCGGAACAGCCTCTTCTCGGTGGAAATGAACGGTCACGGTGAAGCCATCGTGAACGAGCTCGGCGATGGCCTTCACATCTTGGAGAACCTCCCGCTTGGCGCCCCCTCGCCGAAGGTTGATCACATCCGGGACCTGATAGGTCCCCTGGAAATGAAGAGCTCGGATGGCACAGAGCTGTTCGAACGCCTTCGAACGGTGTTGGGAGACCACTCGTTGCCGCCCGGTGCTACGGATTCGGAGACGAATAGACGAACAGAGACGCTCTCCGCATGTGTGCACAGCGAGGACTACGGAACACGCTCGTCCACGCTGGTCTCGGTGCCGGCGCACCCGGCGTCACCGATCTGGCTCAGCGTCGCCGACGGTCCGCCGTGTACCGCGCCGTTCGTCGATGTGACAGCCCTATGGAGCCCCGAGCGCTCCTGATCCGGGAAGTCCATCGAGCACGCGAGCTCGGTGAAATGCGGCATCGCCCCACGCCGACGCCACAGACCAAGCCTTCTTCATCCAGAGGTGGAGGTCGTGCTCCCATGTGTAACCGATCGCGCCGTGCACCTGGAGGGCCGTGCGCGCTGCGAGAAGGGCCGCCTCCGATGCCTGCGCCTTCGCCATCGATGCGTCGATTCCGCACCGTTGAGATTGCGCGTCTATCGACCAAGCCGCGCGGTAGACGAGGGGCCGGGCGAACTCCAGTCGCACCAACGCGTCAGCGAGGTGGTGCTTCACGGCTTGAAACGAGCCGATCGGTTTCTCGAACTGCCGGCGTTCTTTCGCGTAATCCGACGCCATTTCGATCATGCGTCTTGCGAGACCGAGCGCAACCGCGGCGCTCCCGGTGGCGGCCCTGCCCCACGTCTCCTCCATCGCCCGTCGCACGTCCGCGCCCTCTGCGACAAGCGTGGTCGACGACGGCGACCACTCGACCGTCGCTACGCGGCGCGAGCCGTCTAGACCGACCAGCGGCGCCAACTCGATTTCGCCGGCTCTGACGGCATGTAGCTCTTCCCGATCACCGCCGCGATGCTCCAGGAGAAGCAGATCTGCGCCGTGCGCGGCTGGAACGGCTCGCATCGAGGAGGTTCCGACTGTGAGCACCGCCCCGCCGCCTGCGACTTTCGGGAGCCAGTGCGAACGCAGCTCGTCGGCGAGCGCACCACGAACGCTCACGATGAGCGGAACTGCAACGCATACGGTTTCGAGGAGAGGCTCGGGCAAGCAGGACCTTCCCGCTTCCTCGAGCAGGAGGACGAGGTCCAGCTGTCCGAGGCCCATGCCCCCGTGGTCGGCGGGCACCGTCAGACCCGTCACTCCCATTTCTGCGAGAGCCGACCACCTTTTCGCGGACCATCCGAGCGTCGACGACCAGGCTTCCCGGACGTCGCCCGGCGTGCAGTGTCTCTCCGCGAAGCTCCTGAAATTGATCACGGAACTCGATCTGCTGCTCGTCGAAGCTGAATCGCACAGTTGATCCCGTGGCTACCTGAAGTTCAGCGTCTGGGCAGGCCGAGCACGCGTTCTGCGACGACGTTTCTCTGGATCTCGTTGGTGCCCGCGTAGATCGGGCCTGCAAGGGAAAACAGAAAGCCGTCCATCCAATCGCCGAGACGTCCATCGTCGTCGAGCAGCTGAGCGTCCTCGCCGAGCAATTGGAGGGCGGTCGTATGGATGGCGACATCGGTCTCGGACCAGAAGATCTTGTTCATCGAAGCCTCGGGACCGATCTTCTCGCCCTCGAGCGCTCGCGTTGCGGTCCAGTAGGTGTGCAACCTGTATGCCTCGGTGTCGATCAGGGCTTGCGCGACAGCGTCGGCGCTCGAAGCGGCGCGCCGGGGATCGGTTGCCAGGCAGCGCAGATATACGTCGAAAAGTCGCCCTGCAGCTTCTGTGTAACGGGCAGGGCTTCGCAGGCTCAGACCTCGTTCGGAGCTCGCGGTCGCCATCGCGACCTCCCAGCCCCTGTCGACCCCCCCGAGTACCTGTTCGTCGGGAACCGCCACGTCTTCGAAGAACACTTCCGCGAAGCCCGTCTCGCCGTCGAGCTGCGCGATCGGCCTGACCGTGACTCCCTCGCTTCGCATAGGTATCAGAAAATAGGTGAGGCCACGGTGGCGCTCGGCCGTCGGGTCGGTCCTGAAGAGACCGAACATCCAGTCCGCAAACGCACCTCTGCTGCACCATGTCTTCTGCCCGTTCAGGATCCAGCTGCCTTTACCGGAGCCGTCAAGTCGATCGGCGCGGCTGCGGATCGAGGCGAGGTCGCTCCCCGCGTCGGGCTCGGACCAGCCCTGGCACCAGATCTCCTCCCCCGACGCCATCTTGGGGAGGTAACGCGACTTCTGCGCATCGGTCCCGAACTCGAAGAGGGTGGGTGCGAGGAGAAAGATGCCGTTCTGGTTGACCCGCACCGGTGCACGCGCCCTGTAGTACTCCTCCTCGAAGATCAACCACTCCATAAGCCCGGCGGAACGTCCGCCGAATTCCGCGGGCCAGGACACGACCGACCAACCGTCCTCGAACATCCGGCTTTCCCAACGCCGGTGTGCCTCGAAGCCGTCTTGGGTGTCGACCGAGCGAAGTGGGCCCGTGCCTCTGGACTCCGAGGGGACGTTCTCTTCCAGCCATGCGCGTGCCTCTGCGCGAAAGAGTTGCTCTTCGGGTGTGAATCGCAGGTCCATCAACGTCGGTTGTCGGTCACAGGGCACGTTCGGGGCTGAGGCTCACCGGAGGTCGAATCTGACACAACGCCGGAACCTCGGCAACAATGAAGGCGTGCCCAACGCCGTGATCGTCGACGCGGTGCGCACCCCCGTGGGCAAGCGAGGGGGGAGGCTCTCGGGCTGGCATGCGGTTGACCTCGCGGCTCACCCGCTCCGGGCGCTCGTGCAGAGAAACGACCTCGATCCGGCGTTGATCGAGGACGTCGTGATGGGCTGCACGATGACAGTCGGCGAACAGGCGATGAACATCGCCCGCAATGCTGCGCTTGCAGCGGGCTTCCCCGACTCGGTTCCCGGGACCACCGTCGACCGCCAGTGCGGGTCAGCCCAACAGGCGATTCATTTCGCGGCACAAGCCGTGATGGCCGGCGCCATGGACATCGTGATCGGCGCCGGAGTGGAGTCGATGACCCGCGTCCCCATCGGTTCTACGACGGACCCGGGGCCCGGCGAAGCCTACGGACCGACTGTGCACGAGCGGTATCAATTCATACATCAGGGTCTGTCGGCCGAGGAGATCGCGAAGCGGTGGAAGATCACGCGCGAGGAGATGGACGAGTTCGCCCTCAGATCTCACCGCCTTGCGGCGAACGCCACAGACGAAGGACGATTCGAACTCGAGATCGCGCCTCTAGGGGCGAAGGGGCCGGATGGCCAGAGCACAGACGAGATCGTCTCCTCGGACGAGGGGATACGGCGCGACACCAGCTTGGACAAGCTTTCGTCCCTCTCTCCTGCGTTCTCCGAGGACGGAACCGTCACCGCCGGGAGTTCGTCCCAGATCTCGGATGGTGCGGCCGCCGTGCTCGTAATGAGTGAGGAGCGCGCCACGTCCCTCGGGATGCGCCCGCGGGCCCGTTTCCACACCTTCGCCGTATCCGCGAACGACCCCGTCATCATGCTCACGGCCCCCATCCCGGCGACGCATCTGATCCTGGAGAAGGCGAAGCTGAAGCTCGACGATATGAGCGTCATCGAGATCAACGAGGCGTTCGCTTCGGTTGTGCTCGCATGGGAACGCGAGATCCACCCTGACATGACGAAGGTGAACCCGAACGGAGGGGCGATAGCGATCGGGCACCCGACGGGTTGCTCGGGAGCGAGAATCATGGCAACCCTTCTCAACGAGCTCGAACGCACAGGGGGACGATTCGGCCTTCAGACGATGTGCGAGGGCGGCGGGCAGGCGAACGCCACCATCATCGAGCGACTCGGCTAGTTGAGCGCGTCATGGCGCGGCGTGCTCGTAACGGGTGGAACGGGAACCCTCGGGGGTTACCTCGTCGACAAGCTCCTCCAAAGAGGCCATGACGTGCGCGTCCTGTCGCGAAAGGAACGCGCGGATCCTCGGGGCAAGCTCGCTTACGCGAAGGGCGACGTGCTCACCGGGGCCGGTGTCGCCGATGCGACGCGAGATGTGGACACAGTGGTGCACGCGGCGACCTCGTCGTTGCGGCATGTTCGCGCGACAGAAGTGGCCGGCACCTCGAACGTGCTCGATGGGGCTCGAGCAGCGGGTGCTCACTTCGTATACGTCTCGATCGTCGGCGTCGATCGAAACAAATACCCGTACTACAAGGCGAAGCTCGAAGCGGAGAACGTCGTGGAGTCGGGTGGAGCTCGCTGGTCCATCCAGCGCGCAACCCAGTTTCACGAACTACTCGACAGGTTCCTCAGCGCGCCTGTCTTCCCCTTCACCGCCCACATGGCCTTTCAGCTGCTCGATGCAGGCGACTTGAGCGCCCGCCTGGTCGAAATCGTCGAAAGCGGTCCTTGCGGACGCGCGGAGGATTTCGGGGGCCCTGAAGTTCTCGGCATCCGGGCCATAGAGGCGGCGCGTCGAAGGATCACAAAAAAGAAGGGGCGGCTGCTCAGGATGCCGGCTGTCGGCTTCCTCGGCGACTTCGACCGCGGGTCGAACCTGTGTCCGGGACACGCGCTCGGCTCCCGGACCTGGGAGCAATGGTTGTCCGCGAACCGGGATTCGTCTTGACGCCTCGGGGGTAGGGCCATTCGTACGGCGGCCCCAGTCCTCGGCCGCCGGGAAGGGCCCGGCTCGAAGTCGAGCCCGATAGCGCAGGGGTAGTGCGCCAGGAGAGCGCACGAGCGTGAAGTTCACGGGAGGACTGGTGGACGTCGCCATCGACGATGTCTCCGGGCGGGATCGACGGCGAGGCCGAGGCCTCGATCATCTTGCGATGCTCTGGAACGGGGACCGGCCCTCCGAAGCATTGTTGTCGTCGTTCCTATCGGAAGCGTCCGGACGCGGGGATCCCGTCGCGCTGATCGCCCGGAGGAAACGCAGCGGTGTACTCGACAGCGCACTGAGCGAGACCCGCGGTAATGGGTATACGGCGGCCGAGATGCTCATCGCCGAGCAGCTCTTCCCCACTCAGAACGCAGCAACGGTGGTGCTCGCGCTGCGTCGTCTGCTCGACGAATACTTCACCAACGGAGCACAAGGCGTTACCCTCGTCATGGAGCCGTTCGTCGGAAGCTCTGTCGACGAACAGAGCGAATGGGCCCGCTGTGAGGCCGTGATGAGCAGAGCTTTCGCGACGACCCCGCTCACCATCCTTTGCGTGTACGACGAACGGACCCTACCTGCGTCGGTTCTTTCGGCTTCGCTGGCCGAGCAGATCGCACGGACGCATCCGTGCTTTTTGACCTCCGACGGGCTTCGCGACAGCGAGACGTTTCTCCAGCCGGACCAGGTTTTCAGCGATCTGACGTCACAGCACCTGCCCATCGAGCGGTCGGCGCCGGCACTCGACGTAGCGATAGAGCGCTCGGGAGGAATCCCCCGCCAGGCCGTTCGGCGGGCGGTTGCAGCCGCTCGGCTGCCGGCCGAGCGTGTGCGGGACCTGGTCGTGGCGTTCAACGAAATCGCTACGAATGCCGTCGTCCATGGAGACGGATGCGCGCGCGTGCGCGTGTGGGCGGAGGAAGACGTCGCGGTATGCACCGTCAGCGACGAAGGAACGGCGTTCCGGGACCCGCTCGCCGGCTACGACCCTCCGGTGGCTAGTCAGATGACCAACGGCGGAATGGGACTTTGGCTTTCGCGCCAGCTGTGTGACGAAGTCGACATCGTCCCGGGCCCGAGCGGGCTCGACGTCCGCTTGGTCGTACGAGCCTGATCGGGGTCCGCTCGGGTACAAACCTCAGTTGCAGAGGGTCCCGAGCACGTCGTTGGCGTTCGAGACCAGGCTCGATACCAGGTCCTCGACCGACGGGAGCTCCACGATACGTCCGACCACTTGACCGGTCGGGAGCACGCCTACATCCGTGCGGCCGTCGACGAGTGCGGCCTTTGTCATGATCGGGGCGTTGGCGGCCATGACCACCTGTGACCACGCGAGCTCCCCGCTCTTCTTCATTGCACGACCCTCTTCGAGCAACGCAAACATCGACGACTCCGTTTCACGCCGGAAATTCAGTGCGTTGCGAAGTGCACGGGGCAACGCGACGAGCCGCCCGGAGCGCTCGAGATGCTCGACGAGCTTCGTACGGATCACTCGTTGGGGAGCGCCGTCTATCCGGGACGTAACGACAGTCCCGTTGACCGAAGTCTCGAGATAGATCCGTTTCACGGCTTCTGGAACGGTGCTCTCCCGGGTCAGCAGGAAGCGCGTTCCCATCGCAATCCCCGCCGCGCCCCACGCGAGTGCAGCCACGAGTCCCCTGCCGTCGCTGAACCCGCCCGCGGCGATCACGACCATCTTCTCTCCGACTGCGTCGACGACGTCGGGTACCAGAAGGCTCGTCGGCACGGTCCCGGTGTGGCCGCCTCCTTCTGCGCCCTGTGCGATCACCGCATGGACCCCCCACTGTGCGACTTTCTCCGCGTGCCGACGAGCGCCCACGGTCGCGATCACGACGATTCCTGCATCCGACAGTCGTGAGACGAGGTCCGGTCGAGGCGCCTGGGCGAAGCTGGCAACCTTCACGCCGGTGTCGATCAGGAGCGAGACCCTCTCACCTACGTCGCTCGAGTCCGTCCGGAGGTTGACCCCGAACGGAGCGTCCGTTCGCGCCTGCACCTCCGCGATGGCGCCCTTAAGCTGATCGAGCGTCATGGTCGCCGAGGCGAGGATCCCGAGGACTCCCGCCCGGGCGGCGGCGGCGGTCAGCCGGGGCCCCGCCACCCAACCCATTCCTGTCTGCACCACGGGATAACGGACGCCGACCAGCTCGCAGAGCTTCGTGCGAAGTGCCGGGTGGGGCTCGGGCCCGTTCAGGGTGAAACCTCCGAGTCCCTGAGCGATCGCGGGTCGATGACGCCGCGAATGAGTTCGAGCTCCTCCGTCGTCGGAAGGCGGGTCGCCGGGACCTCGTTCGCAATCGCGAGCTCGAAGCCCGTCGCAGCGAGCACATCGGAGACGTCCACCCCGGGATGAACCGATCTCAGGCGCATACGTCTGTCCGACGTCTCGAAGTCGAGCACAGCGAGGTTCGTCACTACGAAGCGCAGGTCGTGAAAGCGACTGGCGGCGGGTCCGCCTTGCGCGGCGCGTTCGAAACCCACTCCGCTCACCATGTCCACGCTCTCGACGAACACACGGGGACTGTGGGCGGGAACCCAGTAACTGGTCGGATGGTTGACCGTGTTGCCCGGGGCACCACGGACCCCCACGAGCTGGGCCTTCGGCCTGTGCCAATCACCTATGCAGCTGATGTTCTGATTCCCGTAGCGATCCAGCTGGCTCGCCATCATCATCGCGTGCCGCCTTCCGGACCAGGCGACGTCGAAGACCTTGCGGAAAGGGAGCCACCCTTCGACCTTCATCTCGTCGCGTGTAGCCGAGAGCGAAACGGTGTTCGCGACGAGTCGAGCTTCACCGTCGGTGAGCACGAGATCCGGCTCGAAAGTGAGACGGGCGAGGCGTGCACCGATCGACGGGAGTGTGCCGAATGCGCTGACGAGCCGTTCTCCGTCGCCGCGCCAAACCTCGGCGCAAGCGACGGCGCAGATCTCCGCCCGCGAGGGAGCGGACGAGGAGCTCACCGGCCCGCTTGTGTCGTCGCGGAGGCGCTCACCGCGGCCTGGTAGGCCGCTTCGTCGACCTCGAGATAGGTCGAAACAAACGCCTTCCAGGACTGCTCGTCGCGCGCCGCCTGCACGTAATCGCGCTGGAACTGTTCGTCGCGGGGGTAGTCCGGTTCGCAAGAGGTGAAGTGCGCGCCTCTCGGTGTCTCGGCGACGGCGTCGGTCAGCATCCTGTTGATCGCCGTGGTCTGGAGGGGTCCTTCCTCGCAGAGCCGGCCCGGCTCCACGACCTTCTCCGCCGTGACGAACCGGTGCTCGGCTGCCTGGAGGAACACCTCGTCGAAGTACGGATCGGGGCCCAGGAACTGTGCGTTTCCGTTCGAGTCAGCACGGTTCGCGTGTACGAACGCCGCGTCGAGGGCTATCGCCGGCACGGCCACGAGTTCCTCGGCGTCCGAGTACGGAGAGACGACGGTCCGAAGGTGGGGGTTCACACGCATCACATCCGAGCCGAGGCCCACGCGCGTGGGGAGGAATGGAACGCGATGGGCCGCCGCAAGGAGACCCAGGTAGAACATCCCCTCGTCGAGCTCCACCGCTTCAACGTTCCCGAGTTGACGTGCGCGCCTGAAGTGAGGGTCGAGGGCGATCGAGTCGAGCGTCACGAAGCCGAAGACGACCTTGCTCACGGTGCCCGAGGCGCACATGAGGCCGACGTCGGGGCCCCCGTAGGAAACGACGGTCAGGTCGCGCAGCCCCGCACGCAGGATCGCTCTCACAGCAGCCATCGGCTTCCTTCGAGATCCCCAACCACCGATCCCGATGGTCATGCCGTCACGCAGTTCGCCGACCATCTCCTCCAAAGAGGTGCGCTTGTCAGCCACCAGCGGATCTCGGCTCGCGTTTCTCCACGAATGCGCTTCGCTGCTCGTCCGCCACGCCCGACAGCTGCAGCTCGTAGGTGAAGCCCTGCTCGAAGCGGTAACTGCGCTTCACGTCGATCGGGTCGATCCCGTTGAGGGACTCCTTGGCTCGTCTGATGATCGTCGGATCCTTCGATTCGATCTGGGACGCGACCTCGTAGGCGGCGGCGACGAGCTGTTGTCGGGGCACGACCCTCATGATCGACCCGTAGTGGTGCAGCTCCCCGGCGGTGGCAGTCGAGGCGGTGTAGACCATCGACCGCATGCGGTGCTGGGGCACGAGCCGCGCCAGATGGGTGGCTGCACCGAGCGCGCCGCGGTCCACCTCCGGCAGCCCGAACGTCGCGTCTTCGGATGCCACGACGATGTCTGCGTTGCCGGCGATCCCTATGCCACCGCCGAGGCAGAACCCGTGAACGGCGGCTATGACCGGGACCTCGCATTCGTAGATGGCAGCGAAGACGGCGGCGCATCCGCGGTTCACCCCCACGAGAGCATCGGTGCCACGCGAGGCGATCTCTTTTATGTCCACCCCTGCGCAGAACCCTCGCCCTTCGGCACGCACCACCACGACACGGACAGCGGGGTCTTTCCCCGCCTCTGTGACAGCTTCTGCGAGAGCGAACCACGCCGCGACGTCGAGGGCGTTCACCGGGGGGACGTCGATGACCACCTCCGCGGAGCCGGGGGTGCGCCGGTGAGTGTCGATGCTCATGAATTCCCCTGGATCTGGTTCCCGCTCGGGAAGGGTTGGCAGGATAGGTCAAGGCCCCGGCACTGCCAAAGGCGAAGCGGTCGCCACTAACTTGTGGCCGCGATGACCGAGGCCCAAGATCCGCAGGCGGGCAGCGACCCCGGACCGCACGCGCCGGCGAGTCCCCTCGATCTCTCGGGGCGGGTCGTGATCGTCACTGGTGGGACCCGCGGCATCGGACGTGGCATCACGGAGATGTTCATGTCGGCAGGGGCGGAGGCCCTGATCTGTGCGCGGCACGAACCTGCCGAGGAGGACCTCCCTTCCGCTGGGGGCCGCACGGCGTGCTTCGTCGCAGCGGACGTGCGCGATGCAAAGCAGGCAGAGGTCGTGGTGAAGAGGGCGCTCGAGCGTTACGGCCGGCTCGATGTTCTCGTGAACAACGCAGGGGGCTCCCCCGCGGTCGCAGCGTCCGAGGCTTCGGACAGGTTCATCACCTCGGTCGTCGCGCTGAACCTCCTCGCACCTTTCTTTTGCGCGAAGGAGGCGAATTCCGTGATGCAGGGCCAGGAGAGCGGCGGCTGCATTGTCAACATCGGCAGCGTCTCCGGCCTCCGCCCCTCCCCAGGTGCCTCGGCGTACGGAGCCGCAAAGGCGGGTCTCGTGAACCTGACCCGGACCCTGGCGGTCGAGTGGGCCCCCAAGGTCCGGGTGAACTGCGTCGTCGGCGGCCTCCTCGCATCGGGTGCGGGCGACGACCACTACGGCGGCGAAGAGGGCGCCAGGGCGGTGGCGGAGACGGTCCCCCTCGGAAGGCTCGGCACTCCTTTTGACGTGGGCGGGGCGTGTCTGTTCCTTGCATCGCCTCTCGCCTCGTACGTCTCGGGCGCGACGCTCGAGGTGCATGGCGGCGGCGAACGCCCCGCCTATCTTTCGGCGCTTTCCTGACACCTGGGGTCGGGGGCCGGGCGAGCCTCAAGCCGGTTCTTCGGGTTGCCGATGACAAGCAAGTGTCGATTCGTGCGGAATGCTCCGCGACAGGCTTTCGCGCTCTGGTTTCACGGTGGTCGGCTACATGTGCCGGCCGAAGAGAGGGGCGGGCAGCCACGCGCTCGGCCGGGGGACCGGTAGATGGCCCCCGTTGACGCGATAAACCTCGAAGGAGAGCCAGTTCTCCAGTTCCAGCCCGCGATCGATCTTGCGACCGGTCTTTTGCTCGGCTTCGAAGCCCTGGTGCGTTGGTGGCACCCCAAACGAGGGCTCATAGCTCCCGACGTCCTTCTCCCCTGGGCCGAGCTGAACGGCTACATCGGGACGTTGAGCGCCTGGGTCCTCACCGAGGCATGCCGCCAGGCCGAGGGTTGGGCGTCGGGGATCCAGATCGCGGTCAACTGTTCCGCGAGCGAGCTTCGCAGCGGAAGGGCCTCTGCCTCAGCGCTCAAGGCACTGGAGACCTCGGGGCTCAATCCCGACCGTCTGACGATAGAGATGACCGAGACCACGGTCGCCGACCCGAGTTCGCGCGAGGACCTGGAGGCGTTGTCGTCCCTCGGAGCACACCTGGCCCTGGACGACGTCGGGACGAGCTG
The DNA here is from genome assembly GCA_963737015.1 of uncultured Acidimicrobiaceae bacterium. Classification (GTDB taxonomy): domain Bacteria; phylum Actinomycetota; class Acidimicrobiia; order Acidimicrobiales; family UBA8190; genus CAVTQZ01. The sequence continues at coordinate 2,311,615 of CAVTQZ010000001.1, forward strand.
GTCGACGCTCGGGAACATGAGGACGTTCTCGATCGAGACTGCCAAGATCGACAGGGAATTCATCTCCGGGCTCGAACCGCACGAGGGAATGAACCGCGCCATCGTCGAAGCGATCATTCAAGTGAGCCAGTCGCTCGGCATGAGCACGGTCGCCGAAGGCGTCGAGACCGCACAGCAGGTTCAGATACTGCGTGAGCTGGGCGCTGACGTGGGACAGGGCTATTTCTTTGCCCGCCCTCTTCCTTCCGACGAAGCGAGAGACCTCGCCAACCGTCAGCCGCGAGCCGTCTACGCCCTCACCGCCGACACGGACGAACCGGGCCTGGCGGCGGCGGCCGCGGGCACGACCGTATAGATCGACACCTGCCCCACGGCTCCCCTAACTGGAGAACCACAGGCGCCACGTGCTCTGATAGCACCCCGTGAAACTGGCCGTGCCTGTAGAGACGCGGCCCGGAGAGACCCGCGTGGCGATCGTCCCGGAGGTCGCCGGGCGTCTTACCGGCACATCCGTCGACGTCGTCGTCCAGGTGGGCGCCGGAGCCAAGGCGCATTTCCCGGACTCTGCGTACCGCGAAAAGGGCGCGACGGTCGTCGACAGCCTCGAGGAGGTCTTCGCAGACGCTCACCTCGTGGCCAAGGTCAACGCACCGACACCGGAAGAAGCCGAGCGGTACCCGCTCGGTGTCAGCGTCGTGAGCTTCCTCCAGCCCGCCGCTCAGCTCGAGTCGGTCAAAGCACTGGCGGGACGCAAGGCGACCGCCTACAGCCTCGACCTTCTTCCACGCATCAGCCGGGCCCAGAGCATGGACGCTCTGTCCTCCCAGGCAACGGTCTCCGGCTACCTCGCAGCCCTGGCAGCCGCCGAGCGACTGCCCAAGTTCTTCCCCATGTTCATGACAGCGGCCGGTACCGTCCCCCCGGCCAAGGTCCTCGTCCTCGGTGCTGGAGTGGCCGGGCTCCAGGCGATCGCCACCGCCAGGCGTCTCGGCGCCCAGTTGCGCGCTTACGACGTCCGGACAGCCGCCAAGGAGGAGGTCCAGTCACTCGGGGCGACGTTCGTGGAGCTCCAGCTCGAGGCTCAGGAGGGCTCGGGCGGTTACGCGAGGGAGCAGTCCGAGGAGTTCCTGGCCCGTCAACGTGAGCTGATCGGAAAGGAGGTGGCTGCGTCCGACGTCGTGATAACGACAGCCGCCGTACCCGGGCGCAAGGCCCCTCTCCTCGTGACCACGCAGATGGTCGATCAGATGAACGAGGGCTCAGTCGTCGTCGACCTTGCAGCCGACCAGGGCGGCAACTGCGAGCTCTCGCAGCCCGGTGTCGAGCTCGACCACCACGGGGTCATGGTCTTCGGGATGACGAACCCACCGTCGTCCATGCCGACACACGCGAGCTTCCTCTACTCACGCAACGTCGCGAACTTCCTCGGCCTCGTCGTGAAAGACGGGGAGCTCAAGCCCGATTTCGAGGACGAGGTCGTCGCGGGCTCCTGCGTGGTTCGTGAAGGCTCGGTCGTGCACGAACCGACACGGGAGCTCTTGGGCACGCACGGAGCGGGGGCGGGATCGTGATCGTTGCCACCTCCGGTCCCGGACTGATGGGCTTCATCACGATCTTCGTGCTCGCCGCGTTCGTGGGGTACGAGGTCATCTCCAAGGTCCCGAGCATCCTGCACACCCCGCTCATGTCGGGCAGCAACGCGATCCACGGAATCATCCTCGTAGGGACGATGATCGTGCTCGGACAGGCTCACGGCGCCGCGCAACTGACGCTCGGCTTCCTCGCGGTGGTGCTCGCCACCTTGAACGTGGTGGGGGGTTTCGTCGTCACCGACCGGATGCTCGAGATGTTCAAGGCTCGCCAGCCCGGCCGGCAGGCTCCCGAAGGGGAGGCTGCAAAGTCGTCCGGGACCGTCCCGTCCGGGGACTCCGATCCTGGGAAACCGAATTGAGCCGCTCCACCGCGACCGATCTCGTCTACCTGATCGCGATCATCGGCTTCATCTTCGCTCTTGTAGGCCTGAGCTCCCCGAGGCACGCACGGAGAGGAAACATCCTCGGTGCGCTAGGCATGCTCCTGGCGGTGGGCTGGACGTTCTCCCTCCCCTCCGTCTACACCCACACGCGCAACCTCGTCCTCATCATCGTCGCGATAGCGATCGGAGCCGCGATGGCGGTCCCCACTGCGCGCCTCGTGAAGATGACCGCGATGCCCCAGATGGTGGCCGTGTTCAACGGAGTCGGTGGTGGCGCAGCCGCCCTCGTGTCCATCACCGAGTTCATTGCCCTCGGGCACGGCTCGATCGCGGTCTACAAGATCTGCGAGATCCTGTTCGGAGTCCTCGTGGGGGCGGTTTCCTTCTCGGGAAGCGCAGTCGCGTTCGCGAAGCTCCAGGAGCTCATGACGGGGCGCCCCGTCACCTATCCGGCGCAGCAACCCATCAACGCCACAGTGGGCGTCGCGATCCTGGCCCTGCTGCTCACCACGATCGTCACCGCGAACACAGGTGTGCTCGTGGTCGTCCTCGTGCTCTCCCTGATATTGGGTGTGATCTTCGTGCTGCCCATCGGCGGAGCCGACGTACCGGTCCTCATATCACTCTTGAACGCCTTCACGGGACTGGCTGTCGCAGCGTCGGGCTTCACCCTCGACAGCAACCTCCTCATCGTCGCCGGCACGCTCGTTGGCGCGTCGGGAACCCTCCTGACGAGGATGATGAGCTCCGCGATGGGGCGTTCGCTCCCGAACATCTTGTTCAGCGCATTCGGTTCGGTCATAACCGCGACCGCGGGCGAGGGTCCGGAAGGCCGCTCCGTGCGCAGCGGCACACCCGACGACATAGGAGTGCTGCTTGCCTATGCCCGCAAGGTTGCAATCGTCCCGGGTTACGGGCTCGCTGTCGCGCAGGGCCAGCACGCCGCGCGCGAGCTCGCGGAGGCACTCGAAGCCCGGGGGGTGGAGGTGTACTACGCCATCCATCCGGTGGCGGGTCGGATGCCGGGACACATGAACGTTCTCCTCGCCGAGGCCAACGTGCCCTACGACCAACTCGAGGAGATGGACCACGCGAACGGCGAAATGACCACGACCGACGTTGCGCTCGTGGTCGGCGCGAACGACACGGTGAACCCGGCCGCCCAGAACACGCCGGGCAGCCCCATCTACGGCATGCCGATCATCCGCGCGGACGAGGCCGAGAACATCATCTTCCTGAAGCGCTCGATGCGTCCTGGATTCGCGGGAATCGACAACGACCTCTTGTACGACCCGAAGACCACCATGCTCTTCGGAGATGCGAAGGATTCGCTGACCAAGTTGGTGGCGGCGGTCAAAGCCGCCTGAGCCGGTCGAAGGGCTCGACGTACCTCAGGCGCCCGCCAGGGCGGAGGGTCCACCGCTGTCGAGGTGCGCGAAGACGAGCACCCCTTGACTGGTCTGACGCGAGGACGAGACCACCACTTCGACTTCGGAGCGCCCGACGAGGTGCGACGCGTCGTTCACCACGACCATGTCACCGTCGGGGAGGTAACCGACGGCCTGGCGCGCCTGGCTGCCTTCTCTCACCAGGTCCACCACGAGGTGTTCACCTGCGTGGTGATCAGGCGTGAGCTCGCCGGGCAGACTCCGCAGGTCGAGCATCTCGACTCCCTCGACCCGGGCGCGCTCCACGATGGATTCGGAGCAAGTGGCGATCCGCAGGTTGAGCCGGAGTGCAAGAGCCAGCGCGCGCTCACCGGTGTCGTCGTACTGCGGAAGTTCCTCCTCGCTCGGGCGGACCTCCACGCCGCCCGATCGCAACGCCTCGAGAGCCTCGAGCCCCCGGCGCGCCCGCCTCGAGGACACGGGGTCCGGGCTGCGGGCGAGAGCGCGGACCTCGTCCGCCACGAAACGAGGCAGGACTAGCCCACCGGCGAGGAGACCCATTCGGCCGAGGACGAGTAGCTGTCGCTCGAGCACCGCCGAGGTGTCCACCACGAAGCCCGCCGGGTTCGGCGGCGACTCTGCCCGGTCGACGAGGTGCGACAGTCCGGCGGCCCTCACGATCTCCCGGCCCTTGGAGACCCCGAGCTGGATGCCGAAGAAGCAGAGGATCCAGGCAAAAGCGGCTATCAAGGGATAGTCGAGGCTCGAGTGAACGAGTGCGACGATCGGAAGACCGGCGACCAGCCCCAGCAACAGGCCGGTCGAGCCGACGACCGAACCTGCGAACACCTCGCTCGCCGGCATCTGTCTGAGCTCGGCCAGACCCTGGCGGAGTCCACGGTCGAGCAGCCGGCCGACGATCCCTCCCACGACATAGGCGATGAGGGCCCCGAGCGTGATCCCGACCACCGGCGCGGTCGTGTCCTTTCCGAGGTCGTTTCCGATCTGGAGCCCACCGATCACGCCGGCGACGACAAGGAGCAGCCTGAGAACCTCGACGAAGATCACTGCGTCGTTCCTCTCCAACCCCCCGCCATCCGGCCTCACAAGGGTACTTGCACTCTTCAGTTGCATCGGGCTCCAAACGATCGGCTGAGCTGGGCAAACGGCTGATATTTCAGAGTGCGACACCGACACGGGACATCGACAGGCTCCGTCGTGCGCTGAAGGTCACGCTCGGGCCTGCCGACATGTACTGAATGCCGGATTCCGAGATATTGCCCTCGCGCGAGAGCACCCACGGGGACCCCGAGGTTCCGCCGTCGGACTGGCAGCTGGCGGTCTCCTCATCCGATGGCCTGTCGATGGTGCCAGAGACCGGGCTTCTTGCAGCCCCTGGCGGGCTTTCGGTGGTCAGACCAAAGGGACAGATCGTGGCCTCGTGGGACTGGGCGTCTGTCGAAGAGGTCCGTGTAGGCCGGGAGCTTCCGGCTCCCGAGGGTGCCGTGGGCCGCCGGCTGGTCGAGGTGGCGGCCGACGGCAGGAGCCACCTCTTCGTGTCCTCGTGCGGCTCCGTCTCATCCTTCGTCGCGTCGCTCGAAGAACACGCCGCCATGGTCCGCGACGAGAAGGGCTCGAAGTTCGCCAGAAACGGCCGCCCCTCGAAACGACCGCGCAAACGAAAGAAGCTCATCCCGTTCGCTGCCTCCGCGCTCGCGTTCAGCATGGCCGTCGGCGGGGTACTCGCCGGGACCTTCGGCGCGCATCCACCATCGGTCGCAGTGGACGTCATCCCTTCAGGGTCCGCCACGCCCAACGCTTCGACGGCGCGCGCATTCGAGAGCCAGTACACCGAGAGGGCGGACGCTCTCGTCCCCGCCACCACCGCGCCCTCCCCCGCTCCCCCATCTCTCGCCGACGCTCCCGCTCTCAAGCCCCATGAGATCTTCGGGTTCGCGCCGTACTGGACACTTCCTTCAGCGGACCACTTCGACGTCGCCGGTCTCACGACGCTGTCCTATTTCAGCGTGGACGTGAACGGCGACGGTTCGATCGACCGCTCGGGGCCCGGCTGGGCGGGCTATCAGAGCCAGGACCTGAGCGATCTGATCACCCGAGCGCACCAGGCGAACGACCGCGTTGTCCTCACGGTCACTTGCTTCTCCCAGCCGGCTCTCGACTCGTTGAGCGCTGACCCGTCTGCTGCCGCCACGCTGTCGTCCTCGCTCGTGCAGCTCCTGAACGCAAAGAACCTCGACGGAGTGAACATCGACTTCGAGGGCACCGGGTCAGCGGACCAACAGGGCCTCGACCGGCTCGTCGCACAGCTGTCGCAGACGATGCACGGAGTGAATCCACACTGGCAGGTGACCATGGACACCTACGCCTCGGCTGCAGGCGACCCGCTGGGCTTCTACGACATAAGAGGCCTCGCCTCGAGCGTCGACGCCTTCTTCGTGATGGCATACGACATGAACGACCGCTCAGCTCCCTCGCCCACTGCTCCTCTGACCGGGTCGGCCTTCTCGGACAGCCAAGCAGTGAGCGAGTACACCGCGGCGGTGCCGGCATCGAAGGTGATCCTCGGAGTTCCGTACTACGGATACGACTGGCCGACGAGCGGGCCGGCGCAGGGCGACGCCGCCGAGGGTCGTCCGAGCCCCGAGAGCTACTCGCAGGTCGTCGCCGGTCACCATCCGCTCTACTGGGACGCTCAGACACAGACCGCGTGGACCTCGTATCAAGTCGGCTCGCAGTGGCATCAGACCTGGTTCGACGACCCCACGTCTCTGGCGCTGAAGGCGCAGCTCGCCGACCGGGCGCATCTTGCCGGGTTGGGCGTATGGGCTCTCGGCATGGACGGCAGCGACCCGGCGATGCTCGCGGCCCTTTTGGGCGACGCACCGGCGGTGAAGGACTTTTCTCCTTCTCCTTCTCCTTCTCCTTCTCCTTCTCCTTCGTCTTCGAACGCTCCCCCGACGAACGCAGCCGGCGCCACCTCGCCACCCGATGGTGGGCCGGCTTCACCCAGCTCCGCCACGACCTCGTCGACCACGACCACCACTTCCACCACTTCCACCACTACGACAGGCCCCTCGTCGTCCACCACGACGACGTCGCCGTCTTCCACCACCACAACCTCTCCATCGCCCACCACGAGCTCGTCTCCGCAGAGTGCATTCGGGTACGGGGGTTACTGGAACGGAGCTCCCGTCCAGCTCGAGCGGGTCGACCCTGGCACCATCTCCGGCCTGACGGTCCCTCCTGATCCCGAGGTGGCCGGCGGTCCCAGCTCTGGGCCCCCGGCCATCACCGTCGGAGCACGAGCCGGTGAGCTGAGCGACTTCACCACCGACGACCCGACCGTGTCGTGCCTCGCAGGTGCTCCGGCGTTCCCGGTCTACCCGGTCATAGGGACCGTCGACCTGTACGTGGTCCAGGCGTCCTCGCCTCCTTCGTGTACGGCGGGCACGTGGGAGTTCGTCGCCCCTTCTCGTACAGGATCCGAAGCCCCGAAGAGCAGGTCTTCATCGGTTCGGGGGCGGATCTACAGCGCCCGCCACCTCCCGAGGGTCCGGAAGCTTCGACGGCGACCGACCGCCCGGTCGGGGATCGCAACCAAACTGCAATCGCCCTCAGCTGTAACAGCAGACGCCTGAACCCGATTTACTCACTGATGCAATTTCGAAGCCGCCGGAGCGCGCGCGCACTCGCGGGCGTCCCCGCAGCGCTCGCCCTCTTAGTTCTGGCTCTCTCCGTTCTGGCCCCGCCGGTAGTGGGGAACCAGTCTGCGGCTGCGTTGCAACCCTTCGCGTACGCCGGAAACGGGGTCATTCCGTTCGGCGACGCCTCCAACCACGGCGCTCCGACCATGACCTTGAACTCTGTGATAACGACCATGGCCCCGACGCGCGACGGAGCCGGGTACTGGCTTGTCGGTTCCGACGGAGGTGTGTTCACCTACGGTGACGCTCCCTTCTTCGGATCCCTGGGCGCGCTGCGTATCACCGGGCCGGTGGTGGCGATGGCACCGACCCATGACGACGGCGGTTATTGGATGGCGGCGCTCGACGGCGGTGTCTTCACCTTCGGGGACGCGCCGTTCTACGGGTCGATGGGAGGAACGCGCCTCAACCAGCCGATCGTCGGCATGGCGTCCAGCGCGGAGAGCAAGGGCTATTGGCTGGTGGCGGCGGACGGGGGCATCTTCACCTTCGGGGACGCGCCGTTCTACGGGTCGACGGGGGCGTTGCGTCTCGCCGCTCCTGTGGTCGGCATGGCCACCACGCCCGACGGCGGCGGTTACTGGCTCGTGGCGTCGGACGGAGGAATCTTCACCTTCGGCGACGCGGCTTTCTACGGTTCGCTCGGCAACCGCCGACTTCCCGCCTCCATCGTCGGAATGGCGTCGACACCCGACGGCGGCGGTTACTGGCTGGCGGGAAACAACGGCAGCGTCTACGCCTTCGGCGACGCGCAGAACTACGGGTCGACCGCCGGAGAATCGCCGGTCTCGCCTGTCACGGCGATAGCTGCCACACCCCACGGAAAGGGTTACTGGCTATTGCAGCCCGACGACTGGAACTACTCGTTCTCCGACCCATCTCCCAACGAGCTCCCCCAGTCGTCGAGGATCGTGTCCATAGCGGCCGGTCAGGTCCAGGGTGACCCGGATGCGGGACAGGGGGCCTTCTGCAATCCGTACGGGCCGTGCGAGGCATGGTGCGCCCTCTTTGCCACCTGGGTCTGGCGACAGGCGGGGATCGGCATCCCCTCGTATCCGTTCGTCGGGAGCATCTACTACTGGGCCGCGTCCCACGGCGCGCTGCTCGGCGCCGGGCAGCCTGCGGCGCCCGGTGACGCCATCCTCTACGGCACAGGCCCGCAGAACGTCGACACGGCCGTGCACACCGGGATCGTCACCCAGGTCTGGCCCGACGGGGCGGTTGTGACGGTGGAAGGTGACGCCGGTCCGGCACCTGTCGGGAAGCTCGCCGTCGTCACGAACGGCCCGTTCCTGCCGGCGGACTCGAACGAGTACAACGGGTTCGGCGTCTTCGCACTCGCGCAGCCGGTGCCCTGATCGGACCAGGCGGGGCGTAGGCTCCGTCTCCAGTGTCGAGCTCCCCAAACGGCGGGCGCCCAACCGCTGCGAACTACCTGCTCGAAGACGGGCGCCCTCCCTCAGAAAGAACCACGGACCTCGACATCTCTGAGCTCTCGCGGGGATTCGACGCGGTCGTGGCCTCGGTCCGAAGCGCATACATCGGCCGGGAGCTGACGGTGCGCCTCGCGCTGTGCTGCATGATGGCGGAAGGGCACCTCCTCGTCGAGGACAGGCCGGGGGTCGGAAAGACCACCCTCGCCAAGTCTCTGGCGAGGTCACTTGGTCTCGGCTTCGGGCGCGTGCAGTTCACGGCCGATCTGCTTCCATCCGACGTAACGGGTGCGGTCGTGCTCGAGCGCGAAAGCGGCGAGCTCGTCTTCCGCAGGGGGCCGATCTTCACGAACGTCCTCTTGGCGGACGAGCTCAACCGTGCCTCGCCGAAGGCGCAGTCCGCTCTCCTCGAAGCGATGGAGGAACGCCAGGTGAGCGTGGACGGTACGAGCCACTTGCTCCCCAATCCGTTCATGGTGCTCGCGACTCAGAACCCTTACGACGCGGCCGGCACGTTCCCGCTCCCCCACAGCCAGCGCGACCGTTTCTTGATGCGGTTGGAGCTCGGGTACCCCGAGCGCGACGCAGAAGACGAATTGTTCGCGACCCTCCAGACGCGGCCCGAGCCCGACGAGCTGTCAGCGGTCGCGACCCCGGAGCTTCTCGACTCCTTCGCGCGGGCCGCGGGGAACGCGCATGTGGCTCCCGATGTGCGCCACTACGTCCTCGACCTCGTACATGCAACGCGACAGCATCCGGACCTGGCGGTAGGTGCGTCGCCGCGAGCGGGGATCGCCCTCCTGCGCGCGCGTCGTGCGCCGTGGCGGTCGCACGGGGGAGGCGTTACGTGACACCCGACGACATAAAGATCGTGGCGGAGCCCGTTCTCGGTCACCGGGTCGTGGTCCAGCCTGCGGCCGACCTCGCGGGCATAAGCGCTTCGGCGGCGATCGACGACATCCTCTCCGGACTCGTCGTCCCTGTCGGAACAGCGGGCTGAGAGCTCGATGGTCCCACCGAGCGGACCGCCGGCTCGAAGAAGGGCGTGATCACCTCTCGCGGGATCGCGGTGACGCTGCTTGCCGTTGCGCTGGCGGCCGCCGGTTTCGCATACGGCGTAGAGGAATTCGTGCTGCTCTCGGTCGCGGCGACCGCCCTTTTGGGCATCGGGCTCGTGCTGCTTCTATGGAGGGCCGCCGTCACGACTTGCTCTTTGGAGGTGAGCGTGCACGTCCCGCGCTCCGAGGTACAGGTCGGCCACAGCGTCTTCGCAGACGTACACGTGAGGAACAGCGGCCGGACGTCGTCCGCACCGGTCGAGCTGGAGGACATCGGCCGCCGGTGGTCACTGTCGCATCCGGGTCTCGGTCCCGGCCGGGCCGCGTCCGCCGTCGAGGAAGAGGGCGCGTCGAAGAGCTCCGCTGATCCCCGGTCCCTCGGCAACCTCTTGTCGGAGAGACGCCGGCTCGGGGAGCCGATCAGGCTCCCTGGCTTGCACGGCGGCGCGGAGGTCAGCGTGCCGGTGCAGGTACCGACCGATGCCCGCGGCCTGCTCACCCTCGAGCCCGTGAAGGTGTGGTGCGAAGATCCCATGCGGCTGCTGGCGTGCAAGGTCGCCTCGAGCCCGCTGGTCCACGTCCTCGTCTGCCCCGCACCTGAGGCACCGGACATCTCGACGAGACCTCCTGCCAGTGGAACGGGCAACCGCCCACCGGATCTTCCCGAGGCGACGCGCCCCGAAGGGACCCAGGGCGGCTACGAGTTCCGCTCCCTCCGGCCGTACGTGCCCGGAGACCGGCTGACGCGGCTTCACTGGCCGGCGTTCGCGCGCTCCGGCGAGCTCGCCGTGCGCGAGTTCGTCGAACCGGTCGCGGGGTGCGTCTTGCTGCTCGTGGACCTGCGGCCGACCTCGCACGCGGAAAGATCGGTCGAGGCCGTCGTGTCCCGTGCGGCCGGTGTCGGGATCCGCGCTCTCGAGGAGGGTCAGCTCGTCGAGCTCTGCACGAGCACGGGCGAGCGTGTCGAGATCCGTCCCGGAACCGGGTCGCGTAGAAGTCTCCAGCGCGCGCTAGCCGTATTGGGGCCCGCGACCGCGCCGTTCTCGGCGGCGATGCGGTGGGGTGGTACCGGCAGGCCCATATGGGCGGCCTCCAATACCGACACGTCCGAGGTGGTGGTCATCACCACCCGCAAGGGAGCGGACAATGCGGTCGGCGGAGCGTTGGCCGACAGAGCCGAGACCGTGATCGTCGGATGATCTTTCGCCGCCGTCGGAACCTGGTCGCGCAGGTCGCACTTCTCGCCGCCTCGCTCACGTCGGGCATCGGCGCATTGAGGCTCACGACCCTCCCGGGCTCGCGGCGCGTTCTGCTGCCCGTGATCGCGACGGTGCTCGCGGGCCTAGTTGTGTCGTCGGTGGCCGACCGCTTGAGCCGCCACGATCGCGCCCGTTCCCAGCTGCTCGCATTGTTGTCGTCTGTGATCGTCGTGTGGCTCGTGACCCTGTGGACCACGGTCTGGTCTGCTACACGCGACGGATTGCCGACACTCACCACCTTGAGGGTCGTCCACGAGCGTTTGGCGGAGGCCGGATCGGTTATAACCTCGACGCCGACTCCGCTTCCCCCGACCGTCGGTATCGTCATCTGCTTCGCCGCCGGCGCCGGCCTGGTTATGGCCGGCGGATACGCGCTCTGGCGCTGGAAGAGCTCACGGTCTCAGCGATCCGCCGCTTCTCTTTACACGCTGGTGCCGAGCTTCGGACTGTTCTGTTACGCGTCTTTGTTGAGCTCCGACCGCAACCGATTCGCGGCCTCGGTGGCATACGCGTGTGCCGCGGTCGCGTTCTTGGCGGTCGCGGACCTTCCGGCAGCCGCGACGAAGACTACTGCAACGCGCTCGTTTCGGGTTTCGCAGAACCCGAATGGCGACCCGCGGCGCCCGGGCCCCATCCTCAGGGTGGGCGTGGCCTCGGGCCTCGTTAGCGCCTGCGGCGCGATCGTCTCGTTGTTGCTGGCGAGTTCGGGTCTTTCGGGCATGAGCCTCGACGCGTTGCCGTTTCCCGCCGAGGCCGTCGGACCCGTCGAGGCGGGTCTCGGTTTGGGCTCGTCGTCCTCGTCCTCCGGACCGTTCGGACCCGCGCAGAACGTCGTATCGCTGGACCTCATCGACGACCTGGGCGGTTTCCTTACCCTTCGCTCCCAGGAGGTCATGTTCAGCGCGAAGAGCACGGTCCCGACCTACTGGCAGGTCGGCACGCTCACATCGTTCGAAGGCACCGGATGGGTCCCCGACGAAGCGACGGAGCTCGCCGCCAGGCAGCCTTACATCACGTCCCCGGCCAGCGAGACCGGCCTCTCTCCGACTCTCCCGGCGCTGCCCGCGCCCGTTTCGCAGAAGACGTATTCGGTCACGGTCTCACTCGCAGGACTCGGAGGAAGTCTCCTCCCGGTTCCGCCTTCGACGATCTCCGTCGCGGGCCCGGTGACACTCGTGCCGGGAATCGGAGCGATTTACAGGGGAACCGCGCCGCGATCTTCTTCCACCAAAGCTTCGAAGGCGCCCACATACAGCGCCACGGCGCAAGTCCCTGGTAACTCGAACTCGGCAACGGCATCGCCCCCGGCTCAATCACAGCTCGCGCCGTACCTCTCTTTGCCGAAACAGCCAGCGAACATCGTCGGGCTCGCACACCAGATAGCGGCCGGGTCCGTCGGGCCCGCAGCTCAGGCCACCGCGCTGGCGCGGTGGTTCGACGCGAGCGGTCTCTTCAGGTACACCTTGGATCCTCCAGTGGCGCGAGGCACGGATCCCCTTTCGAGCTTCTTGTTCTTCACGAGGGCGGGGTTCTGCCAGCAATTCGCCGCCGCGTTCGCGGTGCTCGCCCGTCTCGACGGTCTGCCCACCCGCCTTGCGGTCGGGTTCACGGCGGGAACGCCGTTCGCCAAGTCGATAAAAGCCGGCTCGAAGGGTGCTGCGCTCACCAGCTACCGGGTCACCGGTGCCGATGCGCACGTCTGGCCGGAGGTCTACCTCGGTCCTGCTCAGGGTTGGGTCTCCTTCGAGCCGACGCCTCCGGTCAACGACGAGCCGAGCGGTATCGGTGTGGTGTCCGGCAGCGCGACCTCCTCTCAGAGTGCGCTTCCCGTGACCACCGCTCCTTCGGTCACCGCCCCGAGCACACCGGCACCGGCCGCCTCCACCGGGCATGCCCGAAACGCCCTCGGCGGGGGGCCGTGGAACTGGCTGTGGGGGTCACTGGCAGTCGTAATCCTCGCTTTTTTCGCAGTACTCGGCTTCCTGGCGCGCAGGAACCTCCTTCCTGTTCGCATCCGGGCGCGTCTCGGTGGTCGCCGTGCACGAGCGGCGGGGCCGGGCTCCCTGGTTCTCGCGCGCTTCGACACCGCGCAGTGGGCGCTGCGACGCGTGGGGCTGGGTCGCGATCGAGGCGAAACGCTGGCGGAGCACGCTGCGCGTGTCCGGGCCGCGCCCGAACGAGCGCTCGCCGAGACTTACGAGGCACTGGCACGAATCGCAGAGCGCGCCTCCTATTCGGGCGATCCCTGCACGGAGCAGGACGCGGACGAAGCGTCGCGTCTTTCGGACATGCTCCGCCGCGACGTACGTACCATGAAGACGAGGCGCTCGCTGTGACGCTCGGCGGAGGAACTGCCACAAGTCCCGCAACGGACAGAGAGCCAGAGACGGACCTGTGCTACGAGCCGTTCGACGAGCGGTTCTGGCGCGACCCCTATCCCACGTACCGGCGGCTTCGCGATGAGGATCCCGTTCACTTCGTGCATCGTCACGGCTTCTTTGCGCTGTCGCGCTTCGAGGACGTCTTCCGGGCAGCCACGGACACTGCGACTTTCTCCTCCGCGTCGGGTCTCACGTTCGCGGAGGACGAGATCACGAAGCTCGGACTCGCGCCGACTCTCGTGATGATGGATCGGCCCCAACACGTGCTCTACCGGCGACTCGTGAACAAGACGTTCATGCCCCGGGAGGTCGAGAAGCTCGAAAGCTCGCTGAGAGCCTTCGTCCGGACGCGTATTGAGAACGTCGCGGAGGCCCGCACGGCCGACTGGGTCTCGGAGGTCGCGGGGCCCGTACCTTCGTTCGTGGTGGCGCACTACCTCGGCGTCCCTGAATCGGACCGCTCCGCCTTCGGGCGTTGGAGTGATGCCATCGTCCAGGCGAACGCCTCGGGAGACATGCTCGGGGCACCCGACGCAGTGAAGGAACTGTACGGCTACTTCACCGATCTCATCGCGTGGCGACGCTCCGACGCAGCCGACGACATCGTCTCGGCTCTAATCGGGACGCGAATCGATTCGCGCCCTGTGAGCGTGGAGGAGATCCTCGGGTTCTGCTTCGTCATGGTCGCGGGCGGCAACGACACCGCTTCGGGCCTCCTCTCCGAGAGCGCCGCGGTCCTGACGGATTTCCCCGATGAGCGAAGAGCCCTCGTGAGGGACCGAGCTTCGATCCGGCCAGCAGTGGACGAGTTGTTGCGCTTCGTATCCCCCGTCCAGGGCCTTTCACGCACCACAACCTGCGAAGTCGTGGTCCACGACACGACGATCCCCCCTTCGGCCAAGGTGCACCTCCTCTACGCCTCTGCGAACCGCGACCCGAGGGAGTTCGGCCCGGACTCCGAGGAACTACGGATCGGGCGTCACATCCCGCGGATGCTCGCCTTCAGCTCCGGCCCCCATCACTGCCTCGGCGCTGCCGCGGCCCGCCTCGAAGCACGCGTGGTGCTCGAGGAGTTGCTCGCGCTGATGCCGGACTTCGTGGCGGACCGCAACGAAGGCCGTTACGCTCCTGGAGCGTTCACGCGTCGATTCGATCGTCTGCCGATCCGCTCGCGCCCATGATCAGGGTGCAAATGAGATCGGCGCAAAAAGGGAAACGGGAAGACCTCCAATGACCGACCAAGCCGCTCCGATGGGCCACGGCGTTAACCAGCGGACCCTGATCAAGATGACGAACCAGGAGATCGACGACTTCCTCCGCGAACGACGCCCGATCACCCTCTGCTCCATCAACCACGACGGGTCGATACACGCGGTGGCCATGTGGTACGGCTTTCTCGAGGGGGCGATCGCCTTCGAGACAAAGTCGAAATCCCAGAAGGTCCAGAACCTGCGGCACGACCCGCGCATCACGTGCATGGCCGAGGACGGCGACTACTACGAGGAATTGAGAGGAGTCGAGCTCGTCGGGAAGGCAGAGATCATCGAGGATCCCGACAAGATGTGGGAGCTCGGGGTGAGCGTCTTCGAGCGTTACACGGGCCCGTACACAGAGGATATGCGGCCCTTCGTCCAAACGATGCTCCACAAGCGCGTCGTGGTGAAGCTCGAGTTGGAACGCGTGGTGTCGTGGGACCACCGAAAGCTCGGCCTGCCTTCGTCCCGCCCTCCTTCGGCTGGCAGCGGGAACGGCGCCGACCGCTGACGGGTATGTTCGTCCCATGTGCCGCAACATCACGATGCTTAGAGGTCTGGAGCCGGCCGCCACGTCCGAGGAGATCGAAGCGGCGGTGCGTCAGTTCGTCCGAAAGGTAAGCGGCGTGCAGGCACAGTCCGAGCGCACGGACGAACCGTTTGAGCGAGCCGTGATGACGATCGTGGACGCCACCACCGCGCTCCTCGCCGAGCTACCGCCCCGCCGGCACCCTCCTCCGACCCTTCCCCCGCTGCGCCGCTTGCGTTCAACGGCGAGTGCCCCCACGAAGTCCTGAACCCCCGCTCGCTAGTCAACTCGCGCGAGCAAGTTCGCGCATGAGCGGCTCGTCACGGTGAAATAGCCTCGAGACTCATGGGGTCGCGCTTGACCGGAAAGGTCGGGATAGTTGTCGGGGCCGGCCAAACGCCGGGAGAGACGATCGGCAACGGGCGAGCGGCCGCCATCTTGTTTGCCCGCGAAGGTGCCCGAGTCCTGCTTGTGGACCGACGGCTCGACTCGGCCGAAGAAACGGCGGGCATGATTCGGAAAGAAGGGGGCACGACCGAGTCCATTCAAGGGGACTGGACGGTCCGGACCGACTGTGATGCGTTCGCCGGTGCCTGTGTTGAGGCCTTTGGGAGGATCGACTTCCTTCACAACAATGTCGGCATCGGCACCGGTGACGCCGATCCGCTTCGCCTCGACGAGGCGACCTTCGACCACATACTGAACGTCAATTTGAAGGGTTGTCTCCTGTCCTGCCAGACCGTTCTCCCTATCATGAGGAACCAGGGCGGTGGGAGCATCGTCAATGTGTCGTCGCTGGCGGCAATAGCTTCTACCCCGCTCACGGCCTACAAGATCTCGAAGGCCGGCATGAACGCCTTGGGGCAGTCGATGGCACTTGCGAACGCGCGTCATGGAATTCGTGTCAACACGATCATGCCCGGCCTCATGGATACACCCATGGCAATCGAAGGGACTGTCGAGGGAGCCGGAATGAGTCGGGACAAGGTGCGCGATCTCCGCAATCGCATGGTGCCGCTCCGTCAGAAGATGGGCACCGCGTGGGACGTCGCGTATGCAAGCCTCTTCCTCCACTCCGATGAGGCCGGCTTCATTACAGGTGTACTTTTGCCCGTTGACGGTGGGCAAGCTGCTCGGGTGGGCTGAGTCAATCAACGTCTTTCGGCGTGAATCATCGCCCGGCGCCGGCTGGTATTCGGTATGGGCGTCCTGTCTTCGCGTCTGCCCCGGTGCGGCACTTGGAGGGCGGGGCAAAGCGGGAATTGGCTGTACAAATTGGGACGTTGTTCGCTCTGCGGTTGGGTGAGTCGCCAGCGGCCAACTTGGCGCTTCCTCGGTATGGGCCACTACCGTGCCGCCCATCCTGGCAGAACGGAGTTCGGCATTGACCTCCTATCTGTTCGTTACTTTTGCGGCCGGAGGCAACTCGGTGGTGCTCCTGCGTCTCGCAGAGCGTCTCGCGTCCCGAGGACACGGGATTTCGCTGCTCGGAAGTCCCGCACTGGAAGAAGACGCTTCGAGGATTGGCATCGAGCGATTCCGTCCAATGACCCGGATCGACGCGGACATTCGAGACGCGGATCTCGACCCGGTCAAAGACTGGCGTGCTCGTACTCAGCTCGGCGGCATGCTGAGAGTCACGAAATGGATGTTTGTCGACGCGCTTCCAGTGGCGGACGACACGACTGCCGCTATCAACGAGCTCCGACCAGACGTGGGCGTCGTTGATGCGATGCTCCTGGGTGCCATCGCCGGCGTTGAAGCGTCACGTCTGCCGGGGGCCACACTGCTCCACGGGCCGTGGTTCGTGCCGACTCCAGGAGCTGCGCCATTTGGGCTCGGGCGACTGCCGAAAGACCGACGCTTGCACCCGCCGCTCGCCCTCGGCGCTCGGACGATGTTCGATCTTTTCCGCAATGGCCTGAACCGCGTTCGAAGGGAGCTGGGACTGGCGCCCGTTCGGCACCTGATCGACCAGTTCCTCACCCTAGATCGGACATTGGTTTTGACCTCTAGTGCGTTCGACATGCCGCCTGACCCGATGCCCGAAGGCGTCTACTACGTCGGGCCCGAGCTAGACCGCCGCCCGGGTTCTCAGTACCCGCTCCCACCGGGCGAATCGCCCCTTGTACTTGCGAGCTTCTCAACGACATACCAGGGCCATGAGGACGTAATCCAACGGGTGATCAATGCCATCGCCGCATGCGGCGCACGAGGCGTGGTGACCGCCGGGCCTGTCGACTGCTCTCGATTTACCGTCCCCCCCGGAATCTCCGTGGTACCGGCCGCTCCTCACGCCGCCGTCGTTTCCTCGGCAAATGCGGTCGTGACGCATGGCGGTCATGGCACGGTGATGGAAGCGCTCGCCGCCGGGGTCCCCCTGCTCTGCATCCCGATAAGTCGAGACCAACCTGACGTGGCGGCTCGTGTCGTGCGTCAAGGCGCGGGTTTGTCGATTTCTCGTCGCTCGACGACGGCGGCGATCACGACGGCACTGAATAGCGTTCTGATCGAGCAGCGCTTCCGAACGGCCGCCAGCGACCTGCAGGAAGAGATTCGCCGTGAGTATCAGGCCGATCAGGCCCTCGCCCACCTTGAAGCCCTCGGGGCTCAAGCTCGATCCTCCAGGACTCCCTGATCGAGGAGGCACTCCCGGGAGCGCAGACGTGAGGACAAGAGGACCCGAGACCATCCAGATTTGGATTGTCGAGTGATATGGGTGTCGCAGAACGCCGGGTCATGGTCGTGGCGGGAGCGAGGAAAGGAAGTCCAGTAGGCGGTACCAGGCGTCGGCCCGATTGTTTGAATCGGGGAGCTCGTGAGGTGGTTCGCTCGGATTGCGCATGTCCTGTTGACCGAGGACTGCCAGATCGTGCCCGGCACCGGGATATTGCAACACGATGTCGCGGAGGTGGCCGTGATGGGATCTCCGATTGGAGATGGCTTGCACCATGGCAGCTGAGGGCCAGACGCTGTCCATACCGGCGCCTACAGCGAACGGCTCTTTTCGAGGTGACGGCCCAACTCCCAGGTGTTGACACGCTCAGCAAGGCCTCCGACCGGATCGGTCGTCGGGGTGTGGAACTCCGCCTCGTGCAGCACAATCCTGCCCGCACTTACTCATCCGAATGCCTAGGCCCGAATGGGAGCAACACTCGTAAAGGCTCATACCGTGAGCCGGCTTCATCGACAATCGAAGAAGCAATGTTCGATCCAAGGACCTCGACCCTGCTCAGCCTAGGCACGAGCTATTCACCGGGATTTACGCCTCTTCAGAACCCGTGTTTTGCGATGCCCAAGGGAACACAAATGGCAGCGCCTACACCCAGCTGGACCCTCTTGCTCCATTACGGTACTGCTGGCTCTGATTCGAAGACTCCAAGCTGAGGGTCGACCGCGCGACAACTCCCCCAGAACGCGCGATTCTCGAACTCAGGCCGGGTGCCCCGAAACGCCGGTTGCGGGCTGCCCTACCCGAAGTCATCCGATCACCGGCGCAGTCAGCTTAGGGAGGGCCCAATTGGCCCCCTCTGGACACCGGACTGCATCCCGGCAAATTGGCCAGGTAACAGGATGGCCGGTGATCGATCGAAGCGGTGACATTTATTTTGGAACAGGCAAACCAACGCCGACCTCAGTACCTCTACGCTTCGCCAGAGTGGCCGACCTGCCGGTAAGGCGAGAATCCGGAGCCGCAAGTCCCTCGGGCCTCGAAGACTGAAGGGCAGGACTTAGACCCGGCTCTCGCGCCATCGCTTAACCATCAGGAACGTGCCGCTTACGCGATACGCGTTGAGCAAACCAGAGATCTCAGACCGCCCCATATCGCGCGGCCCGAATCGCCAGTCACGCTAGCCCCGAACATCGGCAATGGGCGATCTTCGGCGAAGGGTGAAACCCGCACCTAGCCGAGGTGCAAGCGCGATCCCTTGGAACCCCCCTCCTTCCGGATTCGACCGGACTGGAGAGCGCACCAGATGAGCGGGATTTGCAACGGGAATCGGACCCAATCAAGCAGCTTGGTCGTCAAATCGTGGCCCTGCTGAGCCGTGATCGCGTCCTGCAGATTGGCTGGCCAAATGATCACGAGGAGCACGGCGGCAGCAATTCCGGCCCATCGGTCCCTATGCCAGAGCCCGATGGCGCAGATGATCTCGGCCACACCGCTCGCGTAGACCAGCTGGGTCGAAAACGGCAGGAAGTGGGGAACGATTGAAGTGAAAGTGGCCGGGTGGAAGATGTGGATCATGCCACTGACTGTGAATGCGGCTGCGACGATCCAGGGGATGCGGGAGCGCCAGGACACAGTTCGCGAACGACCGCTCAATGTCGTCACTGATACACCTTATGGCTGTGTTCTCCGACCACTCCGTACTGTGAAGGACGCGGAATCGCGGATCGCCAGGGCGGGCCGGGAACGCCAGGGCGGACCGGAACCTATGGCCGTGAGCCTGCGTCCTCGCCCGACACTGGCCGAGCATAAGCTCGCCGTGTGGTGACGACCACGGCCAGGGGCCACAGGGCCTCTGCTCCCGCAGCGGCGCGCTCGGCGAGTCCACGCTGACCACCGTGGACCTCCGCCGCGAACCACACCACCAGTCCTAGCAGGACGCCTGACGCCACGACGGAGGCGGAGGGCGTCAACAGCGGTGCCCTCGTTCGGAGGCGAGCGGCGCAAACAGGCCAGGTAGCAAGGGCCGTGAACGCGATAATGGCGGCGACAGTGTGGGCTAGGGAGTTCCCATGGGCGGGCTGGGGGAACGCCGCTACCATCAACGTCGCTACCCCTCCACCGGCGAACACCATCCGACCGATTTTCCGCGCTGGTCGTAATCCCATCGAGGTGATGACGTGGCAGGCACCCAAGCCCGCCAAAGCCGAAGTCATCACCCAACGGTCTGTGGCTCCGTTGGCGGCAAGAGCGCTTATCGTGTCGCGCACCGCGTTGTAACCCGAAGGCTGTCGTGCCTCGGCAAGCGTCAAGCCACCTGCGAGCAGCACTGGGGCGGCCCCGGCAGACACAAGAGCCCACCACGGAATGCGGTTCACCTTTGAATCCTAAGGTGCCTGTGACGAGTGTCCCTTAATCACCGACCGGGCGAGGAGCGTGCGGAATCCTCAATCGCCGGTTTGGAGTGCATTTAGCGCGGCGCCATCCGCAAATCATGATCCTGGAGTGATACAGCCCGGGCGCGGTGGACACGGAGGGCCCGGATCCCGCACTGCATCCGGTGTACTAGTTACCCTGACCTGAGCCACTACTCGCTGGAAATGTCCGGTGCCGGAGATACGCGAGCAGGGTGTGCCAGGTCGGTGGTGACCGGCATGCTCGCCGCCGCACGCACCTACTTGAGCCCGAGATCCGTCGGGGTTAGGCCTCCGTCCTTGCGTACTGCTGCAGATTCGCAAGGGTTGCTTCCATGGTTCCCCGATTGTGCCGAGCCCTGTCGGGAACACCCATGACCGCGTTGAGTCGGACCATCCACGACGGCCGCTTGTCACTCCACAACTCCCTGACCCGGCAACCGCTAGCTTCTGGGCTGAACTCGTAGGTCCACTCCGCTATGGGGACACGACCAAAGTCGACATCGAAGGTGAAACGTCGACCACGTTCGGCTGCTGTCACCGTGCAAGTTGTGGTCCAACGTCGCCAGCCAAATCGGTTGCTGCCTCGGAACTTGGCACCGACCGCTGGTCCCGTTGCAGAACCGATCCATCGGCATGAGGTGATCTCTGGGCTCCAGCGACCCATGTTCGTCACGTCTGCCAGGAGGTCGTAAGCAGCCTCGGGAGATGCGGAAATGGTTGCCTCGACGGTCACCTCGGTCATGGCCCTAGCTTTTCAGCTGCCGCACCGGCCTGCTGGCAGCCGGGGAATGCCAGGGTTGCCTCTGGCATGCTGGGTCGCTCGGTATCACGCTGAAATGTATCCATCTGGACCGTGCGAGATATGCCTGATTCGTTAGATCACCCCGAGAGGACGCGACTAAGAAGGCACGAGACCACCGATAACGCGGTGGCAGCCATTGCGACGGTGGAGTGATCCGCATCTCCATTAACCATTCGATGACATGACGGGAGGGTCGCCGTCCTGGATGGAAAACCTGGCTTGCGAAAATCGACCTTGACGCCTGAGCACCCAAGTTTTTGGGGAATTTTCCGCATTTATATGCACCTCAAGACGGAACTCGATGTGATTCGCTCGATGTCAGCGGGTAAAAGACTTTGGCTAAGCGGAGTATCGCCGGTCAATTTGCAGGGAGAAACCAATGAACAGTTGGCCTCGAGTGGGATTGATTAGTGCCAGCACTTTCCTTTTGATCACGGCAGCGGCGTGTGGGACGAACTCCAGTAATGCAGCCAGGCCTCAACAGGCCGTCGAGACCGCTTATACCAGCACCATGAACGCGAAGACAGCGCAGTTCAATCTCAAAGTGGATCTCCAAGCCAGCTCTACCAGTGGCTCCAAAGAGAGCACCGCCATCACAGGTTCGGGTGCGGTCGACTTCTCGACTAGTGACTTCGAGATGACTGTCAACGCTCCCACCGGCGGGGCCACCAAGATCATCGAGTCAAACGGGATCCTCTACGTACAAGTTCCCCCAGCGGCAGAATCACAGATACCGGGAGGAAAGCCCTGGGCTTCCATAAACTTGAATGAGATCGACGAAAGCAAGCTCGGCAAATCCTTTTCGCAGCTCGCCTCAGCGGATGCTGACAGCCCCGCCCAAGCGCTCCAAGATCTCGGGTCCGTATCGAACCAAGTAACTCGCTTCGGCACTTCCACTATCGGAGGCATGGTCACCACCGAGTACCGCGCCCAGGTCGACCTCAATAAAGTCGCTAGCAAAGTAGAAGCCAAGGACGGCCAAAAAGCCGCACAGAAGATTCAGAATGAAGAAAAGGCGCTCGGAACGAACTCGATACCGGTCGAGGTGTGGGTCGACTCCACGAACTTAGTCCGCCAATTTCAGGCTCGCCTTCCCCTCCCACCGGCCTCCAGCGGAGCCACAAATGGAAAAGGGCAAGAGACACTGACCATGACACTGTCCGACTTTGGTGCCGCAGTCGACGTAACGCCTCCGCCTTCCGGCGAGGTGGCCGACATCACCTCGCAGGTCATGTCGGAATCTTCATAGCAAACCCGCTCTTATTCAGCAGGGAGACGGCGGTACCTGTCCGCATCCCAGAACGCTCGGTCTAGTGCTTGATTGCAGGTAGCGCCTATCGCCGGATTCGAGCGATACAGATCGGCCCGACTCCGCGGGACCGGCACCCTGTATCCGGCAATCAGTTCGCCCGCCGCGCCTCGAACCGTTGTGTACCCAGGCGGGCGCAGTTTATTTCGTCGGAGACATCTTGCCACTGCGGGCGCAATACTGCGGGCCAAGGTGTATGGTCACTGCGACGGCCCTTCGAGGTGCCGAAACATCCGCCAAGCAGCCACGGACACGCTGCGGGTGCCTTGTGTCCCCTCCTCGTCTGGACTGACTGCCAATGAGGAGACCGCCGGTTAATCCGACGGACACGACATAGGAGGTTTGGCATGTATGTAGGCGTTATCCACCACATTTCGGATCCCGCAGGATTTCAAAACGCCGAGGACAAGGCGTTGGAGGAAGGATTACCTGCGCACGTTCAGTTGCCTATCCACGCCGCTACACCCGACCACACAACGGGTATCTGCATCTGGCAGGGCGACTCTGTCGACGCAGTACGCGAACTCGTGGAGAATGTCGTCGGTCCGTTCAGCACGAACGAATACCTTGAGCTTGAGGTCCAAGGCCTGCCATAGCCGACGTTAGCGAACATGATGCTGGCCACCCGCGAAGTGCCGGTTGCGCCCGGTCTAGTGGAGTCAATCGGAGACCCAGCCCGCCCCATAACACTCACGGCGAACCCGTGGTCATGGTGTCCTCGAACGCCGGCGCCGGGGCGATTCCTTCGCCGGCGTACTGAAATCACGATTCAGTAGAGGTACACGATGGTTCGTCCTGAGACCGATGTCCCCAATCCGGTAGCCGGCGATATGCGGTACGGCCACGACATATCTTTTAAGGACAGATGTGGCTGTTAGCGACGCTGTTCAGAATGGTGGCGGAGCGGTGGAGGCGAAGGCATCCACTACGGCCGAGCGATGAGCCACGGGATGCGGTCGCCGCTGCCAACCTGAGTCGCTCTGCTGGGATGAGTCGGCTCGGTGGAATCCCAATGGGCTGGTACCCCGCATACGAAGATGACAACACCCGCCGATATTGGGATGGCTCAGCGTTTACCCTGACTGAGCAATGGGACGGGAGCGCCTGGAGGAGAGTGGATTCGCACTAGCGAGCGAACCGGCTCATATTCCGCGGCGACCATTCCCGCAGAGATAATGAGGTCGTGAACGAGAACCACAGGGTATGCGGCAGCGACGAATGGCGAGCGTACGTCCGCGAGGAAGTCCTTCCATGGGCTCTAGGCAATCAGGATCTCGGCGACGACGTCCTTGAGGTCGGGCCTGGGTATGGAGCGACCACCGACGTGCTGCGTGAGCGGGCGGCACGCCTAACGGCAGTGGAGATCGACCCAGAATTGGTAGCGCTGCTTAGAGAACGATTTACCGGTTCTAAGGGAGTCGAGATCGTTGAGGGCGATGCCACCCGACTCGAGTTTCCAGATGGTCGGTTCAGTGGAGCTGCCTCCTTCACAATGCTGCACCACGTTCCGACATCGGAACTCCAGGACCGCCTATTCGCAGAGGTCGCTCGGGTTCTACGGCCCGCCAGCGCCTTCGCCGTCGGGGACTCGCTGGCGACACCGGAACGTGAAGCCGGACATGTCGGCGACACATACAACCCTGTTGATCCGACGACTGTTGCGGCACGCCTGCACAAAGCTGGGTTCGCTCTTGCGGAAGTCAGGATCGGTGACTACGGCTGGACGTCAATTGCCGTCAAGCCTTGACATCGCGGAAAAGGGCCGTCATACCCGGCCCGATCCGGCGTAACCAAGACCCCTCCCGGCTCATGTCCCAGAATGTCGGAGCAGGACGTCGGACCGGGGAGCGCCCCGAACGCCGGCACGGGCCCCCGCCACGCTTTGCCGGAGGCGTAGCGGGTCCCGCTCTCCGACGACATTCGGTCATTCGATTCGTACCGGAGAATGGAGGGAGCGCGACCTATTCGATGAGGTCTACCTCCGCCGGGCCGAACACCACGAGATGATCAATCACCGTCGCCGGGTCTCCCTCCCAATTCAGCCCCGCCAGCTGAGCGAGGCTGCGTCGCCCGAGCCGCAGTCGAAGGAACTCGAACGGTGTGGTCCTCAACCGCAGCACCTCCGAACCCTCCGACTCAGCCGTGTGGCCGCACTCGAATTCCGTTCCGTTCATCTCGACGACCAGGCGTGCGGGAGGATCTAGCCAGCCGGCGAGCGTCTCGGCACCTAGCCGCACCACCTCATTGTCGCGACCGGCGGTGCTGCCGAGAGCACCTTGTATGTCGTGCTCATGGGACACCACGTCGAGGACCGCCGGCCAGACATTGAATCCAGAAACCACCGTCTCGAACTCCGGTGAGAGCGAAGACCACTCTTCCAGCAGGACCGGAGTCGGGCGGTCGCGATGAAGAGCGACTTGGGCGGTGGTCTGCTCGTCGCTCGGCGGCCCTGTCAACCGACCGGCCAGAGCATCTTCTGCCGTCTGGCGCATGTGGGCTACAACGTCATGAACCGACCACCCAGGGCAGGCCGGCACTGGTGTGGCGACCTCGTCGTCGCTCAACCGTTCCACGACCTGACTCACGCGCTCCCGGCCCTGGCGGTACAGCTGAGCCAGATCCGCGTCCGGCAGGCTGGTCACAGCCTTGAGCCTACGCAGGCTCGAGGCCCGAAAGCCCGTTCTCGGCGGGACTGTCTGCGGAGCCTTGCCTAAACCCGGTGCAGGCCGTCCATCACGCCGGCCATCGACGCCGAGGATGATCGGATGCGAAACGTCCACACCTTGAAATGACTCAATCAGGCGATCGACATCCCAGGCATCGAATCCCAGTCACACCGGGCCAGAGGTGATACTGCTTGCGCACACAGCAAGTTTTACCCGGGTGCGACCTTGAAGTTTGACCGGCCTGTTAGGTGTCCCGATAACCCTATGCAATGCCGAGCTATTCCATATCCCCCATTCGCCGGATTCGAGTGATACCGGATGGAGGCCAGGTGCGGCACAATCGAGACATCGTTTCAGTGATTACCGTCGAACCGTTCGCACCGTCCGAACTTGACCTATGGCTCCAGGAGACGCTTGCCCGTTACATAGATGAGAGAATTTCTGCCGGCGACTCGCTCGCCGGGGCCCAAGCCAATGCCAATGCTTCCGTCGAGCGCTTTTTTCCGAACGGATCGCCGGCTTCCGGTCAAGTCATCGGGCGCTTGGTTTCGTCGAGGCAACGCATCGGCCACCTGTGGACCGGCCCCGCTGCGGACGACTCCGAAAGATGGTGGGTGTGGGACGTCTTGATCTACGAGGAGTTCCGTGGTCGGGGCTACGGGCGTCAGGCAATGCTGCTCGCTGAAGGACTCGCTCGGACGAACGGCGCCTCGACGATCGGGCTGAACGTCTTTGGGCACAACAACGTGGCGCGCAGTCTGTACTCCGCGCTCGGCTACCAGGAGACGTCAGTCCAGATGCGAAAGGCTCTCTAAGTGCGTGTCTAGCTAAGTCACGGATATCCCGGATCGCCGGCTGGGGTGAGCTGTTCATCGTCTATTTCGGTCGAAAGTGGACAAAGACGCGTCCGAAATTCTGCGAGTCCTTCTCGACCCGGTCGTAGAGGGCCTTGACTTCCTTCTGGTCAAGAAATCGCAGTACGCGCTTCTTTAGCTGGCCGCTTCCTTTGCCGGGGATGATCTCCACCAATCGAGCCTTCTTCTCGATCGCCTCGTCGATAATGGCTCGGAGAGCACGATCAATATCGTCACCGCAGTTGTAGATCTCGTGTAGATCCAGCTTGAGCTTCACGACAGACCGTCTCTGATCCTCAGAGGTCGCCAGAAGAAGGGCTCTCGGTGCGCCTTCCCGGGATTTCAGTGGCCGCCCCCACGGCAACGGGGTCCCGATGCTCGAAAGGCGGAGCGTCTAGAGCGCAGTGGAAGGCGTTTCGACCCGGCTGCCCGATCTGCTCCGGGGCAGCGGGGACTTCCACAACTCTCCGGCGATTCTGAAATTCCCACTATGGCGAGCACTCCGCCGGCGACGCACATAGCCGCCGCAATCAGAACCGCAGAGCGGAACTCGCTCGCCAGCGCTCGGGGGTGGAGATAGCTCTCTCCTACAATCCCGGCGAGCCAGGGCAGGAGTGCCACGGAGACGAGTTGGGCGATGCGGGCAACGTCGTTGTTCACCGCCGAAGCGATGCCTGCGTGCTCAGAGGGGACCGAGCTCATCGCCGTGGCCGTGAGGGGCGCGACGGTGATCGCGAGCCCGAGCGCGAACACGACGACCGCCGGGAAGACGAACTCGAAATACTGCGAACCCGATACGGCCCTAGTCAAGAGCGCGAGGCCCACGGCGACCACGAGCGGGCCAACGCTCATCTGAAGTCGTGGGCCTATCCGGCTGGCGAGTCGGCCCGAACGTGCGGAGAGGAAGAGCATGATCAGGGTTACCGGTATAAGGGACAAGCCGGACTTCAGCGCGGAGTAACGATCCACGACCTGAAGCGCTATCGGGACAAGGAAAAAAGAAGCCCCGAGCGCGCCGTAGACGACGAACGTCACCGCGTTGGTGGCGCTGAACTGCCTGTCGGAGAAGATGCCGAGTGGGAGCATCGGAGCATCCACCCTCGTCTCCACGACGACGAACGACACCGTGGAGACGAGCGCGATCGCGGCAGCGGCGAGGACAGGGGCGGAGCCCCAGCCTTCGCTCGCACCTTGGATCAACGTGTAGTTGATGCCGGCGAGCGCCAACACGCCCAGTACCGTTCCCGGTACGTCGATCGCTCGGCTCGTCGTCGGGTCTCGGGACTCCGGTACGTGCCTCGCAGTTATGAGCAACACCACCGCCGCCACGGGAAGGTTTATGAAGAAGATCCAGCGCCAAGAGACTGTGACCAGGTAACCGCCGAGCACGGGCCCTGCGGCAGAGGCGACTCCACCCAGCCCGGTCCACGCACCGATCGCGCGGTCCACGATCGTTCTCGACGAAGGAGCTCTGGATGATCGCGAGGCTTCCGGGCGTGAGAAGCGCACCTCCTATGCCCTGGAGCGTGCGGGTGATTATGAGAACAAGCGCATTGGGAGCGATCCCACAGAGCGCTGAGGAGACTGCGAACCAGGCGATACCGATCATGAAGACTCGTTTGCGCCCGAAGTGGTCACCGAGGGAGCCACCGAGCAAGAGCAGTGCGGCGAGGGTGAGGGTGTAACCGGTGACGACCCATTGGAGCGGGCCGAGCCCGCTGTGGAAGTCCCTGCCGATGGTCGGCAGAGCTATTCCGACGACGGTCGCATCGATCATCGCCACCCCTGACCCGAGGGTCGTGGCGGCGACCACCCATCTCCCGGGGGCGCTCGAGAAAGCGAGCTCTCCCGCCTGCTGAGCGGCGCCGGGACTCGTGGAGCTCGCCACCCGCGAGTGTCTAGCCCGACGTCGCACTGGTCGGCCACGGTGCGCGACGAGGGGACGGCACCATGAGATTTCTGGAACAGGTTTCAGTCGCTGCTACTGTCGCCCGGCGATGATCCTGGACCGCTTCGGCCTCGAAGGACGTGCAGCGGTGGTGACCGGTGCAGGGAGGGGGATCGGCGCGGCCTGCGCGACCTCCTTGGCCGAAGCCGGCTGCGACGTCGTGATCTCCTCTCGGACCGAAGAGCAACTGAAGGACGTCGCAAAGGCGATCGAGGCTCACGGGCGCAAGGCGGTTGTCGTGCCGGCGGACCTGAACGACCTGGATGCCGTGGGTGCCCTCGCTGAGAGTGCCAAGGAAAGCTTCGGGCGCCTAGACATCGTGGTGAACAACGTCGGCGGCGCCATGCCACGTCCCTTCCTCGACACGAGCCCGCGCTTTTTGGAGCAGGCCTTCCACTTCAACGTCTCCACGGCGCATGCTCTCACTCGTGCTGCTGTTCCGTTGATGCTCGCCGATGGTGGAGGATCGGTTGTGAACATCACCTCCGCGATAGGACGGACCAGCGGGCGCGGGTACCTTGCATACGGGACGGCCAAGGCCGCCCTTTCCCACTACACGAAGCTCGCGGCCGCCGACCTCGCTCCCCGCATCCGCGTCAACGCGATCGCGGTCGGTTCGGTCGCCACCTCGGCCCTCGAGATAGTCCTAACCGACGACACGCTTCGCGAAGCAATGGAGAGCTCTACTCCTCTGCGGCGTATCGGTGATCCACTGGACATCGCAGCAGGTGTCATCTATCTGTGCTCCGAGGCTGGCGGTTACGTGACCGGAAAGGTCTTCGAGATCGACGGCGGGATCGAACAACCCAACCTCGACATGGGAATTCCCGACCTCTGAGCCGATGCACCCTCGCCTGATATCGAGCGGACGGGAACGTCGTAGAACGTGAGCTCCCGGGACACGCCGGTAAGCCTCGACGAATACCCGGTTCACCAGGTGCCCATGTCCATGAGGCACGTAGCCACGAGCGATCGCAACTTCTACGACCGCTGCTACTTCAACGCCCACGACCGAACCGGCGAGGTGTTCTTCGTTACCGGCCTCGGGGTCTATCCCAATCTCGGCGTGACTGACGCCTTCGCGACGGTGAAGGTCGGGAACCGCCAGTGCACTCTGCGGCTCTCCGATGCCCTTGGCGACGACCGCACGTCACAGCGTGTGGGGCCTTACAGCATCGACGTCCTGACTCCGCTCGAATCGATCCGGGTCGCCTGCGGGGACAACGACCACGGCATCTCCTTCGACCTCACCTGGCGGGGATCGTTCCCACCGGTCAGTGAGCCCGTGCACCTGATGCGCCAGGAGCAGCGGGTCATCCTCGACGCATCACGATTCGCGCAGGTCGGGACGTGGGCCGGTTCCATCGTCGTCGACGGTGAGCGGATGGATGTGAGACCCGAGGAGTGGTTGGGAACCCGCGACCGCTCATGGGGAATCCGACCGGTCGGCGAAGCGGAGCCCCCCGGACGCCCCTCGGCTGAGCCAGCAGAGGGATTCGGTTTCTGGTGGACCTACGTACCGCTTCTCTTCGATGAATTTGCAATCCTCGTGATCGCGCAGGAAGACGGAGACGGAACACGGACCATGAGCGATGCGCTTCGCGTGTGGCCGGCTTCTGCTCACCGGCCCGTGGAGCAACTCGGGTGGCCCGAGTTCGAGGTCTCCTACCTTCCCGGGACGCGCATACCCCGAGCCGCCTCCATAGGACTGCGCGCGAGCAGAGAGTCGATCTCCTTGGAGGTCGAAGCACTGGGGGCGGTCGCTCTCAACTGCGGTCCCGGCTACGGAGGCGACCAGAGCTGGACCCACGGATCCTGGCGGGGCCGGGGGTTCGCGGAGAGGACCGACGCCGACCTCACGGATCCGTCGGTGACGTCTTACATGCAGTTCGGCGTGGTCGACCACGTTGCGCGTGCCGTGATCGAGGGGGCGGAGGGTTGGGGCATGTTCGAGCACGGGACGTTCGGCCGCCACGCGCCGTCGGGTTTCGAGGACTGGGGCTCTGTGGCACCCTGAGAACGGTCCGGGCTCGAATGGGTCCCGGCGCCTGGGGAGGTCGGTCGATGGGACGTCGACTATGAGCGAAGGCGGGGCAGGGGCAGAACGCGACGAGCACACGGCGGCCATCGCCGAGAAACCCCAACTTCGAAGGTCGACCCGCGACCCGGTCGAGCTTCGCAGTCGCCTGGCCGAGTGGCTCGAGACGAAGCTCGAGGATCCGGAGCTGGACGATCTGATCGTGCCCGAATCGAACGGCATGTCCAGTGAGACGCTCCTGTTCGACGTGACGCACCACAACGCCGGAGGACGCGAGACGTTGCAATGCGCCGCGAGGTTGAGCCCGGATCCCGACGCCGCACCGGTGTTCCCTGTATACGACCTCGAGCGCCAATACCGCGTGATGCGCCTCGTCGGCGAGCGCACCGACGTTCCCGTGCCCGGGACCCTTTGGCTCGAGACCGATCCCGCGCCGCTCGGTGCCCAGTTCTTCGTCATGGAGAAGGTGGACGGGCTCGTGCCGCCCGACGTCATGCCCTACCCCTTCGGATCTTGGTTGAGCGAGGCCCCCCGCGAGAACCGGGACCGGCTGCAACGCTCGGCCGTGAAAGTCCTCGCGGAGATCCACGGCGCAGACACCTCGGACGAAGACGTGTCCTTCCTGGAATTGAGCCGTCCGGGTAACAGCGCGCTCGAGCGACACGTGGAGGACCTTCGTGCCTACTACGAATGGGTCACCTCCGACGGCGTGCGCTCCCCCCTGATCGAGAGCTCGTTCGCCTGGATCTACGACCACTGGCCCGAGGACGAAGGACCGACGGTGATCAGCTGGGGCGATGCGCGGATCGGGAACATGATGTTCAGGGACTTCGAAGCCGTCGCGGTCCTGGACTGGGAGATGGCCGCTCTCGGACCCGCGGAGGTCGACCTGGCCTGGATGATCTATCTGCACCGGTTCCTCGACGACATAGCGATCTCGGCAGGTCTTCCCGGCATGGGACGTTTCATGCATCGGGACGACGTGGTGGGGACATACGAGTCGATGTCGTCGCACACCCCGAAGAACCTCGAGTTCTACATGCTCTACGCGGCTCTCCGGCACGCAGTCGTGATGAGCAGGGTCGCCCGGAGGCAGGTCCTCTTCGGAGAAATCGAGATGCCCGACGACCCCGACGACATGATCATGCACCGGACGAGCCTCGAGCAGATGTTGACGGGCTCCTACTGGAGCCGATTCGCCTGATCGAACCACCGTACGGCGGCGCGATGAGCTTTCGGCCCGGACCCACGTACGCTCGGCGGCGGTGAGGGCTGCATCGTGAGCGACCCGAGCGGGGACCGCTTCGAGGGCGAGCCACGCCCGCAACGGCCCACCGGACCACAGCCGTCGAGGCAATCGGCTTCCCGGGCTGCGTCCCGAGCGGCATCGCACCTCGCAGCGGCGGGCCGACGGCGTCTCATCCTCCTTTTCGGAGGTCGGGAGCGCACGAGGGTCATCGTGCTCCTCGCATGCGTGCTGGCCATGGCGAGCGCGGACATCGCGACCGTCGGGGCGTCCGCTACTCAACTTCGCCAGAGCCTGCACATCTCCAACACCGACGTAGGTCTTCTGGTAGCGGTGAACTCGGTCGTGGGCGCCGTCGCCTCGGTGCCGTTCGGGATCCTCGCCGACCGGGTACGCCGCACCTGGACGCTCTCGTTCGCCGTCGCGCTCTGGGGGGTAGCGATGCTCGGGAGCGCCACCGCAGGTTCGTTCGGTGACCTGTTGCTTTGGCGGCTGGGCCTAGGGGTGGTCACCGCCGCAGCAGGCCCCGCCGTTGCATCGTTGGTGGGCGACTACTTCCGCAGCGGCGAACGGGGGAAGATCTACAGCTACATCCTGACCGGC
Organism: uncultured Acidimicrobiaceae bacterium; assembly: GCA_963737015.1. GTDB lineage: Bacteria > Actinomycetota > Acidimicrobiia > Acidimicrobiales > UBA8190 > CAVTQZ01. The sequence goes on from CAVTQZ010000001.1 coordinate 2,343,170, forward strand.
GAGCTGATCGGTGCCGGAGCGGGTTTCGCGGTCACGGGCGACGTCGCAGCTCTTTCGTGGCGCGCCGCTTTCGTGATCCTCGCACTCGTGGCGTTCCCCTTGGCGTGGGCGCTCTTCCGGCTTCCCGAACCCGTCCGGGGCGGAAGAGGTGTTCTACTTCCTGAATCCCCCGCCTCCGCCTCCGCCTCGCCGCAGCAGGTCGAGGGTGTGTCGGTACCCCCGGTCACCGAGAACCGCCCCGGCGACGGATATGCGGACGTTTCCGCAGAACCGGCGGAGAAAGACACGGATCGCGACGACACGCGACCGGAGGTGACGGACGCTCAACGTCTCGCGGCCGAGCGCGGCATCGCCCCCGACCTAGGCCTCGTGCGCAGGGTTAGACGCAAGCGGATCGGCGTGATCTCCGCCACGCGCTACGTGCTTGCAGTCAAGACGAACCTCGCCCTCATCATCTCGAGCGCCTGCGGCTACTACTTCCTGGCGGGCGTACAGACCTTCGGGGTCGAATTCGTGAGACGCCAGTATCACGTGAACCCTGCTCTCGCCAACATCCTCATGATCGTCATCGGCGGGGGCGCGGCCATAGGGATCATCGCGGCCGGGCCACTGAGTGACTCGTGGCTACATCGAGGGCGGCTCAACTCGCGCATCCTCATAGCGGCCATCGCCGCCTGCGCGACCGTGCTGCTCTTCATCCCTGCGCTGTCCACGCACAGCTTGGTCACCGCGCTCCCCTACGTCATCGTGGCGGCCGCGGCGCTGTCGGCCCAGAACCCTCCCATCGACGCAGCACGGCTCGACATCATGCCTGCGGTCCTGTGGGGTCGAGCCGAGGGCATCCGCACGTTTCTGAGGACGATGGCTCAGGCACTCGCGCCGCTCCTGTTCGGGTTCTTCTCGGACCGGATCGGATATCAGGGGACGTTTTTCCTGATGCTGCTTCCGCTCAGTGCGAGCGCGTACTTCTTGTTCCGCGCGATGCGCACCTATCCGACTGACGTGGCTACCGCCGCCGCAGCGTCGGCGCCACCACAAGATCCGTCCGCCTGAATCAGTTCGGGGAGCCGCCCGGACGGAATCCGAGGCCCCGACGATAAGGTGGCCGCCGTGAGCAACGCGGCAGACGCATCCCAGGCGGGAACGACGGACGTAGGCGGGGATCTCACGGTCCATCGCCTCGGTTTCGGCGCGATGCGGATCACCGGGAGCGGCATCATCGGTGATCCGCCAGACCGTGAAGAGGCCAAGCGCGTCCTTCGCCGTGCCGTGGAGCTGGGAGTGAACTTCATAGACACCGCCGACTCCTACGGCCCCGAAGTCTCGGAGAAACTCATCGCCGAAGCCCTCGCCCCGTACCCCGAGGACCTGGTCATCGCCACCAAGGGCGGGCTCCTGCGTCCCGGTCCGAACCGGTGGACCCCCGACGGGCGTCCCGAGCATCTGCGAGAGGCCTGTGAGGGGAGCCTGCGCCGTCTGAAGGTGGAGCAGATCGCGCTGTACCAGTTTCACCGGCCGGACCCGAACGTCCCCGTCGAAGAGTCGATCGGTGAGCTCGCTCGTCTCAAGGACGAGGGCAAGATCCGTCATATCGGCATATGCAACGTGAACGAGCACGAACTACGCAGAGCTCAGAGTGTGGCCGCCATCGTGTCGGTGCAGAACCGCTACAACGTCGCAGACCGCACGTCGGAGTCGATGATCGACCTGTGTGACGAGGAACGTCTCAGCTTCCTACCCTGGGCACCCATCCTCGACATTGAGGGCGAGGGTGCGATCCAGAAGATCGCAGCCGGTCACGGGGTCACCCCGAGGCAGGTGGTACTCGCTTGGCTTCTCGCCAGATCTCCCTCGGTACTGCCCATCCCGGGGACCGGATCGGTCGAGCACCTCGAGGAGAACATCGCAGCCGCCAGCATCGATCTCGGCGCCGCGGAGATAGAGACGCTCACGTTCAAGAGCCGTTGAGAGCGCCCGGCGACACAGCGGGGACAGCGCACCGCCTAACCGGCGTCGGTCATCTCCTGCGCGCTCGGATCGCACGCGGAGGCGGCGTCGCTCATCTTGCGTAACAGGTCACGAAGGGTTCGTTGTTCGGACGCTGTCAGGGCGGTGAAGAACTCCGGTGGCTCGAGGAGCTGATCGAGTAGCTCCGCCCTCACCCGATCGCCCTTGTCGGTGAGCGCGACCGTCTTGAATCGATGATCTTCGGGGTTGAATCGTCGCTCCACCAGACCGCGCTGCTCCAGCTCGCGCACCTGCATGGTCACGTAGGAGGGATCGCACCTCCACTGCTGAGCCAGCGCCCGCAGAGGAACGGGGCCCGACGAAAGCGAGGGCGAGATGATCGACTTCAACAGGCCCGGTGTGAAACCTGCCTTGTCGCAGAGACCCGAGAGGCGGTCGTGCGCGGCAGGGTTGAAGAGAGCAAGGTCCAGGATGCTCTGCCAAGCGTCTCGCGCAGGAGCGATCTTCTTTCGCTCAACTGCAACGCTCCGCAGCTTCTTGACCACGCAGTCGAGGTTACCCGCCGGGAACGTCCTGTTCAAGGAATTACTTGAGTTTTATAAAATCAAGGATTGACAAGACTCAAGCAATATGCCAGAGTCGACTTCATGAGCACATTCCTTGACGACCGGGAACGGGCACTTCCCCCCGACGGCGAAACCGAGCCGAAAGGCAGGCTCGGTTTCGCCCTGGCGGTCATCTGCGCCGCGCAGCTGATGGTCGTGCTCGACGCAACCATCGTGAACGTCGCCCTTCCATCCATCCAGCGCCAACTCCACTTCTCCCCCGTGAGCCTCGAATGGGTCATCACGGGTTATGCGCTCGCTTTCGGCGGGCTGCTGCTTCTGGGCGGCCGCACCGGCGACCTCTTCGGCAGGCGCAGGATGTTCGTGGTCGGGGTCCTGGTGTTCACCACCGCTTCGTTCCTCGGCGGATTGGCCACCAACGAAGCCTGGCTGATCGCCGCACGCGTCCTGCAGGGAATCGGAGGAGCCATCGCCTCCCCTACCGCTCTGTCTCTCATCACAAATACGTTCCCCGAAGGCCCGCAACGCAACAGGGCGATGGGGGTGTATGCAGCGATGTCCGGCGGTGGTGGAGCGCTCGGTCTGTTGCTCGGCGGGATCTTGACCGACGTCGCATCGTGGCGCTGGGTGCTGTTCGTGAACGTCCCGATCGGACTGCTGGTCGCCGCCGTGGCCCCGCGTGTACTTCAGGAGAGCGAGCGTCAACAAGGTCGGCTCGACATCGCGGGCGCCCTTACCGTGAGCGGTGGCATGACCAGCCTGGTGTACGGACTTGCACACGCTGCCTCCCATGGCTGGGGCAGCACCGGGACCCTCGTGCCTCTCGTGCTCTCGGTCGTGCTCCTCGTCGCTTTCGTGACGATCGAGGCCCGCAGTCCTCACGCGATCATGCCTTTGCACATCTTCGCCGACCGCAACCGCTCGGGCGCTTACGCATTGATGCTGATGCTCGCGTCGGCGATGTTCTCCCTGTTCTTCTTCCTCACCCAGTTCGTCCAGAACATCCTTGGCTACAGCCCATTGAAAGCCGGGCTCGCCTTCCTGCCCCTGACTGCAGGAATCGTGGTGATGGCCGGCATCGTTTCGAGGGTCGTCGGACGCATCGGACCACGCCTCCCTCTCACGATCGGACCCCTGATCACGACGGGCGCGCTCGTCTGGATGTCGAGAATCACGGTGCACAGCGGCTACGTCGCGGGTGTGCTCGGGCCGGCCCTGCTCGTCGCCATCTCGATGGGGACGGCGTTCGTGCCACTCACACTCACCGCTGTCTCGGGCGTCCGGCGCGAGGACGCGGGAGTGGCATCGGCTCTCTTGAACACGGGGCAACAGGTCGGAGGGTCCCTCGGGCTCGCCATCCTCGTGACGGTCTCCACCGCCATTACCAACGGCCAACACCATGTAGCGAAGGCGGTGGCGGTGACAGCGGGTTACGCGGGCGCCTTCCGGGTCGCGGCGGGGCTGGCGATGCTGGCCTTCCTCATCGGGGTCGTGTCGATACGAACCGGCAAGACTTCTGTGGAAGCCGTCCCCGGCCTCTCCGGTGGGATCGCTGCGGAGGAGCTCGTCGCCTGACCGCACTGGTCGATTTCGACGCTGCCTCGTGCAAGTCGAGGCGCGTCGCGTCCAGGACTCAGCCGGAAGCCAGCTGCCCCCGGGCCGACACGAGGTGGGTGCGCCCGAACACGAAAGCCAGACCGTAGAGCGCCGCCACCACGAATAACAGGAACCTGAATCCGGTTATCAGGGACAGGTACTCGAGCACGCCCCCGACGATCGCGCCGAGCAGGTTGGCACCGAATGCCGTCGTAGAAGAGGCCACGTTCCTGAAGCGCTGTGCGAAGACGAGGTTCGCGAGGAACACAGGCGCGAATGCGAGAGCCGTCGCTGCGAAGAACCGAGGCACCGCAGGCAGATCGAGAAGCGATCCCTGGGGGACCAGCCAGCTGACCGCCAAGGCGATGAGCAACGCGGCGTAGAGGAGCATCGGGCGCGGAAGCCTCACGTGTCGCGCTGTCTCTACGGCTGCGTAGATACTGAGCAGGACGCCTCCGAACACGAGCGAGTTCACGTACCAGGTCGTCCCGAACAAAAGTGCGAACTGCACGATGTTCTTCGTCTCGAGAAGCATGAACGCGGCGCCCATCCAGAACAGGTCCACGTAACCGGCCATCTTGTTGAACGCACCACCGGCGAGGCGGACGATCGCCAGCGACGCAGCGAGAACAAGTCCGAGGATCACGAGGTAGAAGCTCGGGATCGAGGCGCCGGGAAGATACGGATACGGCCGGTCGTCGGGAACGGGCGCGACACGCTGACCGCTCCAGATGCTCGAACAGTTCGGTACCGGTCCCGAGGCCTTCACAGCGAGCACCGCCTGCTGACGTTGCTCCAACGTGTTTCCCAGCTCGACGCAGGGACTCGTGCCGAAGACCTGATGGAGCTGTGTCGCGTATCGGTCCAAGAGGAACGGCTGGTAGTAGTTGTACATGACGAACGTCCCACCGGTGGCGAGATGGGCCCTTGCGGCTTCTATCGCCTGAAGTGTGAGGAGGTAGTTCTCCAAGCCGACGGGCGCCGACTGCCCCGTAAGCGCCGTAAGCGAATCGGGCAGCGCATAGATGATGAGCGAGTAGTGCTCGTGAGTGTCCTGGAGGAACGCCCGTCCGTCATCGATGTGGATGCTCACTTTCGGGCTCTCGTAAGCGTGTTCGGGGTTGTACCTCTTCCCGAGATTCACGAGGTCCGGATCGATCTCCACTGCGTCCACGTGGCGCGCCCCTTCCGAAAGGGCCACCCCTACGTCGTTTCCCGTGCCGGCCCCGATGACGAGCACGTTCTGCAGCGAGCTCTTCCTCAAGTGGCGGTACGGGAAGAAGTAGAAGGACTCGATCCTGTGCAACGTGGAGATGGGGTAGAGCGTCTGATGCGGGATGTTGTTGGCCGAGACGACGAGTACGCCCGAAGGTTTCGGCACGGCCGTGATCTTGTAGTAGGGCGACCACGTGTCGAAGGCGGACGTCGATTCGATGGCGAGCATCACGACAATCGCCGCGATGGTCAGCCATTGCCACCAGCGCCCGCGCACACCGAGCAGCGCAACGAAGCCCACTGCGGCTACCGAGCCCCAGGCGACGGGGGGCAGGCCGACGAACGACAGAGCCGAGAAAAAGACGATCCCGCAGACACTCCCGATGATGTCGAACCGATAGGCGTCGAGGGACTTGAACTGGCCGAAGGTGCGCGCCAGTGCCTGCCCGAACCCGGCCATGACGACGCACACGAGGACGAACAGCACCGGCAGGCTCACCCATTGCGAAAGCGGTGAGTGGCCTGGCAGACCCTGGAACTCGTGGGGACCCCGCAGCTGCACCAGCTTCACGGGAAAGACGAGAACAAATGCAACCAGGACCGCCAGTGCGACAGGCGCCAGACGGAACAGGTCGTAGCTCCGGCGGGCGACCAGGAAACCGACTCCTATCCCGAGGAAGGTCGCCAGCAGGACGAAGTTAGTGATGCTCGCCAGATGGACGTTGTTCGCAGCGGTCCAACGAATCAGGGCGAGCTCGACGAAGAGCATCAACATGCTCAGCACCACGAGGCGCGACGGCGTCCCCTCTGCCAGGAGTCGCCGCCGGGGCCCTGAGGGAGCCTCGATCGGCTCTCGTTCTTCGCGTGGACGAGTCAGAAGATCCATCGGACCGCGCGAGAACAGGAGGGTCTCTCAGGCATCGGGTCACATTAGGAGATGACCTGCTCCCCCGGTCAAAGCGCGGGATCTCGACCCGCGCCGAAGTGTCAGCGTGGAGCGCCAAGGAGCGAGGGTCGTCGAGTCCTTCCGTCACTGCGTCGGGGGGCCCACCTCCAGCGCCTTGCCGCCACCAAGATCCCTGCCGCTCCCCAGATCGCGAGCACGAGCAGGTCGTTCCACGCCCACCCAGATACGCCTTTCCTTACGTCGAACGGCGCATAGACCGCGGTGATCATGTGACGGACCGGAAAATAGGTCGAGAATTTCGCCAGACCCGACTTCGGGCTTATGGGGTACCACAGGCCCGACAGGAACAAGAGGACGAAAAAGACGATCGAGATGACCGGGCCTCCGGCCTCCTGGTTCGGGACGAGGGTGCTGACCGCGACACCGAGCGCCGTGAAGGAGGCTGCGCCGACCAGGAGCGCAACGACAAATGCACCCACATTGTGAGGGAGGAATACGCCGTAGCCGTACTTCCCGATGATGAGAAGGAGCACGACCTCCAATGCGGAGATGATCACAGCGTTGGCCAACAGCGCCGTCAGGAACATCCACGTCGGCAGCGGAGAAAGCCGGAGACGCTTGAGCAATCCCATCTCGCGCCGCACAACAAGAGCGATCGTGAGGTTGTTGAAGCACGTAGCCATGATCCCGTATGCGATGAATGCGGGTACGTAGTACTGGATCTGGCGAAGCCCGCCCAGGACCGAACTGTGGGACGTGCCAGCGCTCGAGCCGATCAGGATCAGGAAGACGACCGAGAAGCCAACGGTGAAGACCGCCGCAACCGGATTGAGCCAGAAGTTCAGTTGTTCGTAGTACAGCTGGCGAGCGACGAGGCGGACATCCCGCCCTCCGCGAAACGTGCCGCCGGCGGGCGTGCTCGAGCTCAAGTTCGCACCCCGATTCCGGACTCGGGTTCGTACCCCGTGAGGCGAAGGTAGACATCCTCGAGCGTCATCCGCTCCACGGTGAGCCCCAGGAGATCCACGCCCTCACGCACCGCCCAGGTCGTAAGGGCGGCGAGCACCTCGACCTCCTTGTCGGTGCGGATCTCGAAGACCGAATCTCCGGTCTGTGTCGCCGTGACGGGAACCTGATCCAGGCGGAAGCCCTGCGGGAGATGAAAACGGATGCGGGCCTCGGACACGTCGCGCCCTCCCAGGGACGCCGGCGATCCTTCGGCCACGATGCGTCCGGCGTTCATCACTGCCACGCGGTCGGCGAGCGTCTCGGCCTCGTCCATGTAGTGGGTCGTGAGAATCACGGTGGTCCCACCGCCGGTCAGGTTCCGCACCAGGTCCCATGCGCCCCTCCTGGCGGACGGGTCGAAACCCGTCGTCGGCTCGTCAAGGAACAGCAGCGCGGGATCACCGACGATCCCGAGACCCAGGTCGAGTCGGCGCTGCTGACCACCCGAGAGGTTCTTCACCCGTTCGCCGGCGTGGTCCGCCAGCCCCACGAGGTCGAGGACCTCGTCCAGGGGGCGCGGGTGAGGGAAGTAACCGGCGTTGCGCGCCAAGGCCTGGCGAACCGAAAGGAACGGCTCGACCGCGAGCTCCTGAAGCACCACCCCCATCTGCTCTCGCAACAGCCGTGCGCCGAGATGATCCGCGGGATCGTGCCCGAGGACCTCGACACGACCACGATCGCGGGTGCGAAAACCCTCGAGGACCTCGATGATCGTGGTCTTGCCCGCGCCGTTGGGGCCCAGCAGGGCCAGGACCTCTCCCTCGGCCACATCGAAGCTCACATCCTTCACGGCTTCTACGTCGCCGTAGCGCTTGCTCAGGTGCTCGACCGAGACAGCCGTCATTCACCCTCCGGTGGCCGTGTGGGAAGCGAAGGTTTCAGATGCTCCTCGGCTCAAGCCTTCCTTGCAGCCTCGACGCTGGCCGCGATCAGCCGGAAGCTGCGAGGGTCGCCCGTCGTCCCGATCGCCATCTTGTTCATGACGTAGCCGACTGCGAGCTCCGAATCGGGATCCGCCCAACCGACCGATCCGCCCATTCCGAAATGACCGAAAGATCGCGGTCCGCCCATCCCACCGGTCGAGACCACCCCGCGATTGAGCATGAACCCGAGGCCCCACTGGACGTCGAGCCCGAAGAGGATGCGGTCCGGGCCCTCGGTCTGCTGGTGCAGAGCGCGGTCGAGCTGCTTGGGCGAGAACACTCTGAAGATCTCGCCGGAAGAACCCTTCACGTCGCTCACGCAAGCGCTGTACAGGCGAGCGAGCGAACGTGCATCGCAGATGCCGTTGGCGGCGGGTATCTCGGCGGCGTGCAGATCGGGGCTGTCCCAGAGGGCTTCGTCCCTAAAAGCACCGGCGGGCGCGCCCAGTGCTTTCACGAGCGGCGAGTCCTTACCGAGATAGGTGGCTGCCATCTCGAGGAGCCCGGCATTCGGAGGCGGGGAAGGCAGATCCGAAGGAAGAGCCGGAATGTTCCCCGTGTTGTCGCCGAGCGTGCCCTCGGCCAGCAGTCCTTGTCCCTCGCCGAGCATCTCCTCCATCGAAAAACGCACGAGTGGTGCGACGCGCCTCTCCTCGGATGCGGGAAGGCCTATGAAGAATTCCGCATCGAGTGGGGACGCGATCTCCTCCCTCAGGTACGTGCCGACGCTTCGCCCGGTTATCCGTCGTACGACTTCTCCAACCAACCAGCCGAAAGTCGTTGCGTGATACCCGTGGTCGGTGCCCGGTGGCCACGAAGGTGCCTGCAACTCGAGAGCCTTTACAACGGGATCCCAGGCGAGCATGTCCTTCGTGCTCATCTTTCCGTCGACCCACGCGAGTCCCGCGCGATGAGAGAGAAGGTCCGCGACCGTGACCTTCTCCTTACCGGCCTTCGAGAACTCGGACCAGTACTCGCTCACGGGTGCCTCGACATCGAGGCGACCCTCGTCTGCCAGGCGGTTGGCGCACATGGCTGTGATGCCCTTGGTCGTGGAGAAGACGAGGACCAACGTGTCCTCGGTCCAAGGTCGACCGGTCTCCGGATCCGCGGTCCCGCCCCAGAGGTCGACGACTTTCTCGCCACGGCGGTAGGCGGAGAAGGCTGCGCCGACTTCGCTACCGGTCTCCAAGTTGCGCTCGAATGCCTTGCGCACGATTTCCCAGCCCGGTGCGACCCAGCCTTCCGCCTTGGTGTTCACGTCGGGCATCGGCTTGCACCATTTGCCGGCACGCCCGTATCACGACTACGCAGGCCCATGCCTCGGCACACTATCTGTACCCCTTCGAACCGACGATCCCGTCATGTCGTTGTAGCCGGGGTTCGGGTGCAGGGTCAGGGGTCCGTCGACCGTGAGCACCGGCTGCGCCGGTTATCGGGCCTCTAGCTGGTAGATTTGTGCGGCGTTTGAAAACGCTGCACCGGCATGCGGATGCCGGAGGACGCCGGAAGTCGGAGTATCCAGAGCTCAGGTCGGATCGAATGAACGAGTCGGACACACAAGGGTCGACGCACCCGACCGAAGCCGGCTCCGGCGAGGACCACATTGTGGACTCAATGGATCCCTCAGGGGCCCCCCGAGCCATCGCGGAGGTAAGAGAAGCGATGGCCGAGCTCAAGGCCCAACTCGATGCCACTGTCGATTTCGTGAAGAAGGCGATGGCGACCAGTGTCGGTCCCGAGAGAGACATGAGCGCAATGTTCATCCGTGCACAGCAGTTCATCGACCGCAAGGTCGCAGAAACCGAGGACCAGGTGACGAGGATGCTGACCGACGCTCACCTCGCATCCGAGGGCATCGTCGCCGAAGCACGCAGGCGTGCGAAGGAGCTCGCCGACAGGACCAACAGGTTCCTGGTTCTGTCCCCCGACGCGCTCGATCAACTCGAGGAGTCGATCGACAGCTTCATCCGCGCCAACAACGAAGTGAGGACGCGCTGAGGTCCTTCGCGCGCAAAGTAGGGCGCTGCCCTGCGCTCTGCGGGCTCGAACCCTCAATGTCGCTGCGGACCCATTCCGCGCCAGATCGTCTCCAGCGCTCGCACCGCCCATCCCGCAGTGGTCTCCTCGCCGCTCACTGCCCGGGCCAGAACCACACCGACCAACATGTCGAGCGCCAAGTCGAGATCCGCATCGGGACTCAACTCCCCCCTTTCGCGAGCCTCCTCGAGCAGCGAACGTGCGAGCGCCTTGCGGGGCGCGATGGTCCGTTCACGGTGCATCATCAGCGCTGTCGGATCCTCCCGATTGCCGAGGAGAGCACCGAGAACCTCGACACAGAAGCGTGAGAAGTTCGCGTCGAAATCGACCAGGAACGCTTCGAGCGCTTCACGCGGACTGTCCGGGAGCGCCGAGCCCCCGAGAGCCGCTGCGTGCTCCGCTATAGCAGCTGTCACGAGGTCGGCCTTGTCTCTGTAACGGCGGTAGACGGTGGCGCGCGCCACTCCGGCCTCGCTAGCGACGCTCTCCATGGAGAGCCGCCCGTAACCGATCGCGGCCAATTGCCGCAGGGCCGCCTCGGTGATCGCTCTGGTGGCCCGAAGGTCCCGCGGACGACCGGGCGGTCTGACGATCGTCGGAATCGTCATCGGCGGACGGGAACCTCCGCTTGACGGTCTTCGCCGAGGCCGTCCCTCTCGGGGCTCTCGGCATCGCCGGGCCCCGAAGGATGTCCGGCGGAACGACCCCCCGACACAGGTGAATCTCCGAATGCGACGAAATCCCGCTGACGGACGAGCACGTAGCTGAGGATTGCGCCTACGAACGCGACGACCGCACCGATCAGCGCGAGGTCGTTGAATGTGCCCGAGAAACCGACACGATATGCGTGAAGAAGAGCTTGTTTTGCGGGCGCAGGTATCTGAGGAGACCTCGCGACCGCCTGCACCTGTCCCGCGGTCAGAGCGAGCTTCAACTGACTGCCGCCGTGCGCGATCACGGCTTGCCCGGCAGCGCTCGAGGACAAGAGCGAAACGGTCCGGTGCACGATCTGGCTCTGGAAGACCGCGCCCAGGCCCGCAATCCCGGTAGCTATTCCCACCTGTCGGAAGGTCGAGTTCGCACCTGAGGCCATTCCCGCGCGTTCAGGGGGAACCACGGCGACAGCTGACGAAGCAAGAACGGGGTTCACCATGCCGATCCCCGCACCGCCCACGACGAAACCGGGCAGGAGCTGCGTCCAGGTGGAATCAGGATGTGTGGTCCCCAAGAGGAGCTGGCTCACGCCAACGAGCACCAGTCCGGCCCCGAGAAGGTATCTCGCCTGCACCCGCTCGGTGAGCCTCCCCGAGAAGGGCGCCACAAAGAACGAGAGCAGGGTTATCGGCAGGAACCTGACTCCGGCTCCGAGGGGGCTGAAACCGAGGTCGTCCTGAATGTAGAGAGTCAGATACAAGAAGAGGGCGAAGATCGAAGCCGCGAGTGTGAAGGCACAGATGGAAGCTCCGGCCACAGCGGGACGTCGGAACAGGGACAGATCGAGCATCGGGTCTCTCAATCGCAGCTCTGCGATCAGGAAGACGACCATGAAGACGACCGAGCCAATGAGGAGAACGAGGATCTCCGTGCTCGACCACCCCAAGCTGTTGCCGCGTACCAGGGCGAAGACGAGCATGAACAAAGAGGCGGAGAACGTGACGAAACCGAACCAGTCGACTCTTCTCGTTCGGGGATCCTTCGACTGGTCGACCTTTGCGAGTGTGAGCGCGATGGCGACGACACCGATCGGTACGTTCACGAAGAAGATCCACCGCCAGCCGATGCCCGAGGTGATGGCTCCGCCGACCAACGGCCCGACCGCCACCGCAGCCCCGATTATCGCCCCGAAAGCCCCGAAAGCGATGCCGCGGTCGCGTCCAGTGAACGCGGCGGAGATAAGAGCGAGCGAGGTCGCGAACATGATGGCCCCACCCACACCTTGCACCGCGCGCGAGGTTCAACATCAATGACGAAGTCGAAAAACCGCAAACTAACGACGACGCCGAGAACACGCCGAGACCAACCGCGAAGACTTCTCTCCTGCCGAAGATGTCACCGATGACCCCTGACGTGAGCATGAAGGCGGCAAGGGTGAGCGCGTAGGCGTCGATGACCCACTGGAGATCACTGAACGACGCATGCAGTGATCTCTGGATGTCGGGCAGCGCGACGTTCACGACCATGATGTCGAGAAGCAGCATGAAAGTGGCCGTGCACACGGTGATGAGGGTCCACCATTTGCGCTCGATAACAGGCACGGTTCCCTCCGTTGAGTCGTCGACCCGTTCGCCGTTGCGGGGCTAAACGGGTGGATTAGATTCGATACGCAGCGTATCGTAAGTCGGTAGGACGGGGCCGGGGATTCCCCTCGGCCGGCACCTCGACGGCAATGTCCGAAACCCGCCAGATGCGCCGCGGCCGGCGTGTCAGCATGAGACCGTGCTCGAGGACTTCGAACGCTGCTACAAGGCCGTTCAAAGCCGTGACCCGCGTTTCGACGGGTGGTTCTTCACCGCTGTCCGCTCCACGCACATCTACTGCCGACCCAGTTGCCCCGCGATCACCCCCATGCGGAAGAACGTCGCCTTCTTCCCCACTGCGGCGGCGGCACAACAGGCGGGATACCGCGCGTGTCTGCGATGCAGACCCGACGCGGCACCCGGCTCGCCGGAGTGGCTCGGGCGCAAGGACCTCGCGTCGCGGGCCGTGAAGATGGTGATGGACGGCACCGTCGACAGGGAGGGCGTCTCGGGGCTCGCAAGACGCCTCGGCTACGGCGAGCGCCAACTGCACAGGCTTCTCGTCGCGGAAGTTGGTACCGGCGCGCTCTCGCTCGCGAGCTCAGAGGGCGCAGACAGCGCGCGTGCTGCTCGAGACCACCGCGCTCTCGGTCGCACAGGTCGCGTTCGGAGCGGGCTTCTCGAGCGTCCGCCAATTCAACGACACGGTCAAGCAGATCTTCGGCCGGACCCCGACCGAGCTCAGGCGCGCATTGTCGAGATCGCAGCGGGCTCGACCCGGCTCCGATGGTCCCTTCGGCCGGCCGTTCCAGACGATCCCGCTCCGTCTCGCATATCGCGATCCTTTCGCAGCGAGTGAGTTGCTCGGGTTCCTTGGAGCGCGGGCAGTGGGGGGGATCGAGTCATACGACGGGGCCGCCTACCGCAGAAGCCTGCGTCTGCCGTTCGGTCAGGGGACGGTCGAGCTCAGTTGCGCGGACCGGTTCGTGCGCGCTGCGTTCAACCTGAGCGACGTCCGCGACCTCACCACCGCCGTGACCCGGACACGTCATCTGCTCAATCTGGACTCCGATCCGGTGGCCGTGGACGAGGCCCTGAAGGAAGATCGATTGCTGCGCCCCCTCGTCGTAGAGACCCCCGGGCGACGCGTCCCGGGTTCGGCGGACGGCTTCGAGATCGCGGTCAGGGCGGTCGTGGGCCAACAGGTCTCGGTCAAGGGGGCCCGCAAGATACTCGGGCGGATCGTGATGGAAGCGGGAGAGCCCCTCGCGGAGCCGTTGGGAACGGTCACCCACGTGTTCCCGGGGGCGCAGCAGCTGCTCGAGTCGATCGGCGCCAACCCCGCCGCGCTCGGCGTGCCCGAAAGGCGGAGGCGATCGATCGTCGCTCTCGCTTCCCAAGTGGCTGACGACCTCCTGAGCATCGATCCGGGCGCCGACGCAGAGGAGCTCGAACGTCGGCTCCTCGAGATCGACGGAGTCGGGCCTTGGACTTCCTCGTACATGAGGATGCGTGCGCTCGGGGACCCGGACGCTTTCGCTCCGACGGACCTCGGCTTACGTCGGGCACTTGTGAGCCTCGGGTGCTCGGCCGATTCCGCTCGGTTGACGGAGATGGCACAACGTTGGCGCCCCTGGCGTGCATATGCGATGTGCCACCTGTGGTCGGTCGCTGCGCCGAGGGTCACCGACCCCATGAACCCGATGAGACAAAGACCGAGACAGAGACCCCTGGGCAAGGTGCCCGTAAAACGAAGAGGAGCAACTGCAGCATGAATCCGAACCTGACCACGACCTACCCTCTGATCCACGAATCATCGGGCGCCGCGCAACCGCACGCTGAGAATCAGCGAACCGGCCGGGTCGCGATCCCGACTCCGATCGGGATGCTGACTGTCGAGGGCCACGACGGGGCCCTGACGGGAATCGAACTGCCCGAGAGCCGCGCAAAAAGAGGCAGCCTTGGTCGCCTTTCCCCGACGGGCCGCTCCAGCCGGTCGGGCCAGATGGTGGACAGCACGCCTCCGGGATCGAAAGAGACACTTCCCGGCACTGTGCTCGAAGCCGTGCGCCAACTCGAGGAGTACTTCGACGGCGATCGCAAGGAATTCGATCTCCCTCTCGAGCTCTCAGGCTCGGCGTTTCAGAAAGACGTGTGGCTGCTACTGGCGCAGATCCCGTACGGCGAGACCGTCAGTTACGGCGAGCTGGCGATGATGGTCGGTCGACCCACGGCATTCAGGGCGGTAGGACAGGCCAATGGTGCGAATCCGATCCCGATCGTTCTGCCATGCCATCGTGTGATCGCGAGCGGCGGAACACTGGGTGGTTACGGCGGAGGGCTCGAGACGAAGCGGCGATTGCTCACGTTGGAGGGCGCGCACTGGAAAGAGTGACCACGAGATACCTCAGGTCGACACATCATTCCCCCCATGGCGACCCTCGCTCGTCAACCGCTCGTTGAGCTCCAACCCGACGCCGAGGTCGCGACGAGCACGATCGCCCCTGCGAGTGAGCCAGGATCCGCGTAACGGCCGTATTTCCCACTGAGCAGAGTTGCGAGCTCATCCGTGAGGGCGTTCGGCCTGCCCTGCCCGTGGAGCCTCACCCACCACAAGTCGTCCCATTCGTCGCTGTAGCGCTCCACCAGAAGACAGCAACGCGGATCGGCATTCAGGTTCTCGATCCTCTGGAGATCCGTGCTGCGCTTCGGCTTCACCCGGTCGACGGGTATGACGATCCTCGGGCGGTCTACGGCAAACACCACCGGCACCGCGTCGACACCTCGCACCCGGTGGATGGTGGAGAGAACCCCGTGGCGTGCAACCGAGAGACGCCGCCAGCATTCGGCTTCGTCGAGAATCACCGAGACCCTGCTCCTTCCGCCTACCCCGAAAACCGTTCAAAGGAGACCCGATGGCTTCCGGCTGAACGATAGGAGGTGCCGCCCGGTAAGCCACGACGTGCGCATGCCGACCCGCCGCATCGGTCTCCAGGCTCTTCTGGGAGGAGCCTGCGCGGTGGTGGCCGGCCTCCTCTTCCTCGGGACCTGGGTCTTCACCCGGGGGGAGAGCGCAGCGTCCGCGTCCGCGTCCGCGCGGACGTCGAATCGCACATTCAGCTGGCTCGTCCCGCAAAAGGCACCTGCGTCTTGGCACAGCGTCGCCCCAGCTTCAGGCGGGGCACTGCTCTACTTCCCCTCCTCTTTCAAAGTGGTCCACGCCGACCCGGGTGCCGTCTCGCTGGCGATCGGCACCACCACCGCGAGGTACGAGGCATATCTCAATGTGACGCCCCGCGAAGGCGCGGAAACTCTGGGTCATTTCCCGGACTTCCGGCTCGACGTCCTCGACGACGACGATGTCGCCGTCCACGAGGAAACGTCGACCACGAACGCCAAGTACAAGGGCGGTCGGGGTTCGTGCGTGATGGACGACTACGTGACCCGCGTCGGCTCCAATCACTACCGCGAGATTGCGTGTCTCGTCGTTGGAAGACACGCCGGTTACGTGATAGTTGCAGCCGTGCTCTACCGGGACTGGAACGCATTCGCACCGGTCCTGCGTAGAGAGCTCGAGGCGTTCGCGCTCGCGTGAGCCCGGGTCGGCACACTCACGTCTGCGATCGGTCATGAACACAGCGGCGACCCGCTTCGTATCCATTCCCGTAAGAGTTCACCGGGCCGATTCGGGACTGCGGGATCACGGGTTACAACGATTTAAATCCGACGAGTTGAAGAGGAGAGCAATGCGAAAAGCTGCATTTTCAATGGTGGGGCTCGTGGCACTCATAGCTGCTGCCTGTGGCACGGCGGCGTTGCCCTCGCATCATGCGCAGTCCACCAACCATTCGTCGCCGACCCGGGCTGCCACCGCTGGTCAGAGCTCGTCCACGTCGGCGCCGAGCTCGTCTCCTACGACTGGCGCAAGCTCCGCCGGCTCGTCCGGAGCCACCTCACAGAACGGCGCCACCACGGCGCACGGCTCATCCAGCGCAACGACAGGATCGTCGTCGCATTCGTCGAGCACGACACCCTCGACTCCGAAGACCTCCCCGCCGGCCAACGCGCCTCTGACCACGATGCCCAAGCCAGCTCCACCGACGACGAGTCCTCCCACCACCACTACGCCCCCAACCAACTGCATCCCGCAAAGCGGCGGTGGCGACGGAGACGCGGACAACTCCGGCGGTCCTTCCGATGGTGACGGTTGTGTCTGAGATGGCCATGACCCAGATCGACCGGACGGACACGGTTGCGCCGATCACGACCGGCTCGCATGCAGCGAGGAGGTTCTCTCTGGCCTCGACCGTCGTCATGGTCGCCGGCGCGGGCCTCGTCGCTGCCTCGGCGACCATCCACCTCCACCTCTGGCTTGCCGGCTATCGGCACATACACATAATCGGACCTCTGTTCGTCTCCCAGGCCGTCACCGGTTACGTCATCGCTCTCGCGGTCGCAGGTACGCGGAGAATCCTCCCGGCTGCGATCGGCACACTTTTCCTGCTCGGCACGATCGGCGGGTTGCTGATGAGCGCCTGGTTCGGTCTCTTCGGATTCCACGACAGTTTCGACGCGCCCTATGCGGGTCTGTCCGTCGTGGTGGAAGCCGTGGGGGCGGCGACGCTTTTGATCGCGGGCGTCCTGAGGTTCGCATCGTCAGGGCATCGACCGGGGCTGTGTTCCACGGCTGGTTGACCACCTGGGCCAGAATCTCCGGACATGGAGGAGCCCGCTGGCCCGACTGATACCGGAGCTTCCGCTGTCCCGGGGCCGGCGAACGGCAGGGACAGCAGGGACAGCAGGGACGTGGTGGAAGCCATCCGTCGTTTCTGGGACGTGGACGCGTGGACATACAACAGAGCGCCCGGCCACATGCCGACGAGCCGAGCGGTCCGCGCTGCTTGGTGTTCTGTGCTCGTGCGCACCCTGCCCGCTGCGCCGGCACGCGTGCTGGACGCTGGTGCCGGGACGGGATTTCTGAGCCTGCTGGCAGCGCGCCTTGGGCACCGCGTTACGGCTCTCGACGTCTCGCCGAAGATGCTCGAAAAGCTCGAGCGAGCGGCACGAACCGAACAGCTCGACATCGAGGTCGTGGTGGGGCCGGCGCACCTGCCGCCGGGAAACTACGACGCCGTCGTAGAACGGCACCTCCTTTGGACGCTCCCCGACCCAGTCGAGGCTTTGAAGGCATGGCGATCCGCTGTGCCCATAGGCCGCTTGGTCCTCTTCGAGAGCATCTGGGGCAGCGTGGATCCCCTGGAGGCCTTCCGCTCGAAGTTGCGTCACAGCCTGAGGCGCATGAGGGGCGAACCGCCGGACCATCACGACAGTTACGCGGCGCAGACCCGCAGCGCTCTTCCTTTCGGGTCCGGCACGCCGCCCGACGCGGTCGTGGATGCTGTCCTCTCCGCGGGCTGGTCGAGACCGTTCCTGGAGCGTCTAAGCGACGTGGAGTGGGCCGAGCGCACACAGCTCGGCTTGTTGGAACGTCTGCTGGGTGTACCGCCCCGCTTTTCGGTCGTCGCCAACTGACCCCGCCGGTCCACCGGCCGACCACTACCGTGGTCGGGTCGCCTCGTCTCAGAGGAGAGAGCTTTGACGGACCAGGATCCCGGCGCGTCCGGCCAGCAACCAGAGCCACCCCCGAACACCGGAAACGGTGGTCCAGGCGGATCGGGATCCGAGGTGCCCGGAGCACCTGCAAGTGGCGAGGATGGGGCTGGCGCACCTCGGTCACTGCCGGGACCGCCGCCCTGGCCCGAGCAACAGGGCCCTCACCCTGCGGACCCCTCCTACCGACAGGGCCCTGACCCGGCTGGTGGCTATCCGCCGGCTGGTGGCTATCCGCCGGCTGGTGGCTATCCGCCGGCTGGTGGCTACGGGCCCCCGAGTGGTTATCCGCCGGCTGGTGGTTATCCGCCACCGAGCGGTCATCCGGTCGACGGGTATCAGCCCCCTGCCTATCCGCAAGCGGGGCAGAGCGCTCCCTACATGCAACCCGGCTGGGCCATGCACCCGCCCCCTCCACCTCCTCCTCCGCAGCCCAACCCATACGGATGGCCCGGGGCCGCACCGGGCCAGCCAGGGCAGTACCAGTACCCTCCGCCGCCCTATCCACCCGGGCCACCTCAATACGGATACGGATACGGCTACCCGCAGGTATCCGGCCCGCTCGACGGATTCGGCAGGCCCATCGCCAGTTGGTGGCAGCGGGTCGGCGCACTCCTGCTGGACGGGTTGGTCGCCGGAATTCCATCCGTGATCATCACCTCGATCGTCGGCGCTGCGACGTCGACGACTACGACACAGATAGACGGCACCACGACTACACACACGAGCGCTGCTTTGTGGGTGACCTGGGGCATCTTGTTGGTGGCCCAGATCCTCTACTTCGCGATCTTGGACGGACACAGCCAAACGGTGGGCAAAAGAGCGGTGGGAATCGCAGTACGTCACCACCGCACGGGCCAGCCGATCGGGTTCGGCCGCGCGTTGGGCCGATGGCTGATCTACTCGGTGCTCTGGTACGCCTTGCTGATCCCCGGTCTGATCAACGCTCTATCGCCGTTGTGGGACTCGAAGCGACAGGCTTGGCACGACCATGCGGTCGGATCGCTCGTCGTGAGGCTTCGCTGACACAGGCGACCGTATGACGATCACCCGTGACCGAGTCCGAACCACGAATCCCGGTTCGGGAACAGAAATCGCTCCGTGACAAATCCCAGGATCCGGCGAGCCTGACCGAAGCGCTCCGGTAGCTCACCTACTACGGCGGTGCTCTCGGGCACCGGTGTCGGGAGAAGCTCGAATGCGGCTCGGTACCAACGCCGTCCCAGCACCTCGAGCAGCCCAACTGCGCCGGTGTCGCCGACGCCCGGCGCCGTGGTGTTCAGCTCGGTGCTTCGCCCACCCGCTCCTCTTTCGGTTCCGGCAGATCGCAGGAGGCGCCCCTCCTCTATGGGGCCGAAGCCACGTCTTGCGACGTAGTCGGGGAATACACCCGTCAAGAACAGCGCCAGGTCACCGAGGCGCCGGAAGATCCCGGGACGCTCGGCCTCAGAGACGACCTCCAGCAACCCTGCAAGGCGTACAGGATCGAGCTCGGAGAACCTGTGTCTTCTCATCCCCCGCCTCGTCGGGATGATCACCGACCCGCTCGCCACCCGTGTGTAAGAAGCCAGCAACTCGGCGAGGAAGAACTTTCGCCACGCCGCGGATGTGAAGTCGCGCAGGCGCTCAACATCGAAGAGCGGCGTGCGACGGCCGGGCCCGATCCACTCTGCGACATAGCTCGTAGTTGCGAGCTCTGCAGCCGCCCTGTGAACCACAACCGCGAAGACCAAGAACGGCGATGCTGCACCAATCTGATCCCGTCCCGCCGGCACGAAGATCGCCTCGAAGACCCGTGGTAGCGCCAGAAGCTCGTCGAAGCCGCCGGGATGCTTCCGCAGGATCTCCTGCGCTGTCGCGACGCGCGACACCAGTTGCCGCTCTCCCTCCAGCAGCCCGAGGTCGTCGCCACTCAGGTGGTCGAGATAGGCGGCAGTTATCTTTTCCAAGCTCAAATGTGACTCGCGCAGCGCTCTCTCGTCCTAACCGCCACTGCCGTAAGGTCTGGTGATGATCTCGAGCAGATGACCGTCGGGATCCTTGAAGTAGACACCGCGTCCGCCATCGTTGCGATTGATCTCGCCCTTGCGAGCGAGCCCCGGGTCGGCCCAGTAGTCCATCCCGGTTTCGGAAATCCGATCAAAGGCGGACTTGAATTCCTCCTCCGTCACCAAGAAGGCGTAGTGCTGCGAGCTGATATCACCGGAGACTTCGTGGTAGTCGAGTGAAACCTCGTTTGCTGCTTCGACGACGAGGAACGGGCCGAACCTCTGCGGTGGCGCAAGACCGAGAACGTCGGCCAGGAACCGGGCCGAGACCTCCTTGTCTCGGCACCACACGATCGTGTGGTTGAGACGCACGGTCACAAATAGTCCTCCGATCCTCCTCGATCGTGAACGGATCCCGCGGCGCTCTTGCTCGTCTTGCCGCCGGTGGCCGACTGTACCCGGAGGTCGCGTTCGGCCAGCTCTCTGAACGCCTCTGGAACTGCTCCATCGTCCGAGAAGAACACGGGGGCATAACTGACCGCGTCGCGACCGAAGCGGTTCCTCACTGCATCCATCGCCCTGTCGACGGACCACCGAGCGGCGCCGATGCGCGACCCCGGCCGGCGAGGACGAGGACGGGAGTCGACGGATTCGGTTGGATCGACAGGAAGTTCGAGTTGCAACGCCGATTCGTCCTCCAGGTTCGAGACCGAGACTGCCAGCAACGTGATCTCGCGCTCTCGAGGATGATCGGCCAGAGCCACGGTTGCAAGGTCGAAGCCCACTTCCGTCAGTGTCAACGTCGAGGAGATGCCGAAGGGAAAGCTGAGCGAACGGGTGACGGACCGCATCCCCGGAAACCGTACGCGCACCGTGACCGTGCGCCCGCAACGCTTGGCAGCCCTGAGCCGGCCGGCGACTCGATCGGCCAGATATGCGAGGGTGCGCCGTACGAGGTCGTCCGTCGCTATGTGCCGCCCGATGGCCGACTGCGCGCCCACTGAAGCTGCGCGGCGGGCGGTCTCCACCGATCTCGAATCGACGTTGGAGGCGAGAAACGACAGCTTCGTTCCGAGCGACTGCCCGAGGAGCCGTTCCAGCAAGTCCGTTCGGGACGATGCCAGTTCTCCGATCGTGTGTATCCCCGCTGAGTCGAGGCGCGACCGGGTGACGGGGCCCACGCCCCACATGAGCTCGACCGGGAGGGGTGCCAGAAACTCCCTCTCATGCTCGGGCTCGACGACCACGAGCCCATCGGGCTTCGCGACTTGTGAGGCGATCTTGGCCAGGTGCTTGGTCCTGGCCACGCCGACGGATACCGCCAGCCCGGTGACCTCGCGTGCGCGCCGCCTGATCTGAGCAGCGATGTCCCGGGGCGTACCGAAGAGGTGAACCGCCCCTCTCACGTCGAGGAACGCCTCGTCGATCGAGACCCGTTCGACGAGCGGTGTGAACTCCTCGAGGACGCCGACGACTTCGTCGCCGAGGCGTTGGTAATCACGAAAGTGGCCCCCGACGAAGCGAAGGCCGGGGCACAGTTGCAGGGCCCGCCAACCCGCCATGCCGGAGCTCACGCCGTAAGCCCTCGCCTCGTAGGAGGCTGCGAGGACGACACCTCCGCCCACGGCGACCGGAAGCCCCGCAAGCCTCGGATCCAGGAGCTGCTCCACGGAGGCGTAGAACGCGTCGAGGTCGACGTGAAGGATCGTCGCCGTCTGTCCCGCGGTCACCGCCGCCCAACATATGCCCGGGAGGGGTTGCTATGCGAACGTGTGTTCGTCCACGGAAGGCCGGGCTGCCCGGCCCGGAAAACCCTGGCCGTCTCCCGTGAGGCCGTCGCCCGTCAGGCGGCCCTGTACGCGAGGTACAGAACGCCGTTTTCGAATTGCTCACTGCGGGCCAATGACCACTTCCGCGCCTGATGATCGAACCACCGGGGTCCGTCTCCAAGGGTGACGGGGTAGACGAAGAGGTGAAGCTCGTCGAGGAGCCCGTCCGCGATGAGGGCCCGGAGGAGGGTCCCACTGCCGCTCAGGTAGATCCCGCCGGATACTTCTTTCTTCACCTTGTCGATGGCGCCCGGGCTGTAGGGACCGACGATGGTCGAGTTCTTCCAGGTTGTATCGCTGAGTGTCGAAGAGACGACGTACTTTGAGGTGTCGTTCATGAAAGGGGCGCCGGGGTCATCCTCCGCTGTTCGGGCCGACCACGCAGGTTCGAACATCTCGTACGTGTTGCGGCCGAGGAGAATCGCCTCACAGCCGCCCATCAGCTCGCCGATGGCGTTGCCGAACTGAGGGTCAAACCCGTACTCGAACGTCCAACTCGGTGTGTCGATGCTTCCGTCGAGCGTCGTGAACTCGTGTGCCCTTATGGTCCCCACTTGCCACAGCCTTTCTGTCGATCCTCTTCTACCGTGAAGACGACCGAAAGGCTGAAGATTCATCGGCCGCCCGTGTATTGGAGCACAGTGGCGCGATCTACGGGTGCGGGAGTGCGCCGGCGAGCAACGCGTAGATCTCGATCAGGGCGGCCGCATCGTTCAACTTCGGGACCGCGTGTCTCTGTACCCCGGACCGCGCCAGTCGGAGTTTCTCCCACAACGCGTCGGCGTAGGAAGCCGCCAATCGCCGGGTTCCGGATTCCCAGGCGAACTCGTCGAGCAGGAAGAGATTGCGGAAGAAGACCGCGTTGAAAGCCGCCTCCTGGGCGAGAAGCGTCTGGACATCGAAGCGGCTCAGCGCGGCGCTGGCGGTGGCGAAGGCGTGTCGCCGGTATTTCTCCTGTCCGGTCGCCCCGAACAGCAGCACTCCTGCTCCGATCATCGTGCCCTGGTTGTAGGACCACACGGTCCGCTCGGCGACGCCGGCCGGGTCGATGCGGTCGAAGTAGAGGCTGTCGGACCCCAGAAGAGATCCACGCACCCATTCATAGATGCGCATCGACCACCCGAGGGCCTCCTCGTCTCCTGTTCGGTCGTGGATCAGGGCGGCAAGCTCGCAGACCGGCGCATTCGAGCAGGTGTTCCTCGACATGTTCGAGGCGCCGACCTTCCACCGGATCCCACCGGGATTTGTGAAGCTCGGCCCGGTCGACCAACCCGACAAGACGAACTCGAGGATGCGAGCGGCGATTCGCAAGGTTCTCGGGTCGGAATCGAGATCGTGATGAGCGAGCGCTGCCAGGCCCAGCCAGGCGTTGTCGTCGAAGAAGACGTCTCCGCCGCGACCGAGCGGCGGTACGACCGCTGATTCGAATCCAACGGCACCTTCTTCGCGGTAGAGGTCGGCTCCAAGGGGGTGATAGGCGGCGAGGCCATCGAGGAACGAGGTGAGCGCAGCGGAGCCGACTCGCTCCGGGGCGACACGAGCCAGCGTGCATGACGCCGACCATGCATCCGCGAAGGGCCACAGATGCTCGTAGCTGCGCCGCAGAAGGACCCGGCGAGAGCCGAACAGACCCCGTTTGCGGTCGTAGCGGCTCCTCTTGCGAATGGAGCTGAATATCGCGATCGAACGAGCCAGTGCTCGGTCGTCATCAGCCGGACGAGCATCCTCGGACGATACGGACCGCAGAGATGCGAAGGTACGACGTGTCACCGGCCACGTTACAGCGCATTCCTGGCGGGCGTGTTCGAACGTCTTACCGAACCCGCCTGTCGAGTCCTCGTTCTGCCACTGGAACAAGCGCGAGTTCTCAGGCACGAAACATAGCTGCGGACCCTGACGAGTTCTTCTTATCCGTTCGCGCCCGCCATCAGCTCTCGTAACATCCGCTTCACCGGGGCGAGCAGCGGATCGTCCGGGAAGTACCGGTAATAGACGTCCTCGGCCTCGTGTGGGTCGACGATCCCGCAGGTACCCAAAAGGCCCGTGAGCTCGTGCCGGTCTTCCCGACCGTGTGCAGCGGCAAAAAGCTTGAGCGCGAGAAGAACCCGCGGGGTCACGGCCACGACCGCAAGTGATCGCCCGACATGCTCACGAAAGTGACCCACCAATGCAGGCACCGAGGTCTCGCCGCTCATGACGTCGGCCAAAGAAGCCAACCAGCTATCCGGGAGTGCACGTTCTCTTGCAACCCGAGCCGCCTCGAGCAAGACGATGTTCGGCGCAGCGAACCATCGGTCGTGCTCGCAAGCTGAGGTGTGGTTGTCGACGAACACCTCGACCGTCTCAGTGCCTTGAGCCACGAACGCGGTGACGAGCAGGCCTTGGGTCGTCAAACGGGCTTCGAGGGCATCAAGCGCGGCGAAGAGCGCGAGTTCTTCATCTAGTTCCATCTAGTCGTTTCCGACGCGCACAATGTCCCACAAGCTTGGACGTGACGCCACGTTCCCCAAAGAGGCTGAGAAAAGCCGCACAGGGAGTATCGGCTCGGTGCGGGCGCGAAACAGTTTGCTGCGGCCTTCCTATGCCGTTTCGCGGGTTCGGTTCGAAGCATTCGACGTATTCACCGGCAGACAGATCGTTGCAGCGCCAGGTGGAACCTGTGTCGAGATGGTTACGCAAGTGTCGGCCAGGTGCGATTGACCTTGTTCGAGCACCATCGAAAGTGGAGCACAAACTGTCGCCGCGAGGGGCAACACAAGAAGTGACAGGGAACGAACACGCACTATTTCAACCTCCTCCGGGTCGCGGGCGAACTTCCCGCGCATCTAAGGCACGCGGTGGAGAGGGGCCATATTTCAGAACTTTTCAAAAATCGCCTGGAGCAGGCATGGCCGGTCGTGCTCCCGAGGGTCACGGCGCTCCTGCGGAGGATGGGCGCGGATCCCGAAACCGCTGTCGACGTCGCCCAAGAGACCGCGCTCAGCGCCATGCGTCATGAGGTCCCGTTCACCGACGCTCAAGACCTGCTCGGGTGGGCGCTCGTCGTCGCGAAACACAACTACCTGGGGGTCTTGAGGCGCCGCCGGGCGGTGCCTCTGGAGTCACCGCCCGAACGACGAGCCCGGGATGACGTCGAAAGCATCGTCGTCCAAAGAGATGCCGTCGCCCGCGTCGGTCAGGCGCTGTCGGATCTAAGCGAACGAGACCGCGCGCTGATCCGCTCGATCGCAAGGGGTGACGTGCTTCCGAAGGACCCCCTGGAGTCCCGGCGGGAGGCCGTTCGGCGCTTTCGTGCGAGAGCGCGCCTACTGGCAAAGGTCGAAGGATTCCTGGCCGGTCTGGCTTGGCTAGTTTCGCGGCTGCGGTCCCGCCCTGTCTTGTCGGTGGGCGCCGGTACCGCGGTACTGGCTGCAGCGCTCGGCGTCACCGTGACCGGGCTCGTGAGCACCGACCCGGCGCAAAGCTCGCCGAGTCTTCCCTCGCCGATGCCGGTAAGGGACTCTTCGCCGTCAAAACCAGTTCTCTCTCCCACCTGGGGTCCCGCACCGACCAGGCCCGTCTCGGACGACGACAACGGAGCGCCGAAGAACACTGTCATCACTTCCGAGCCGAAGATGATCGCGACGATGAATCCTCCGCTACCGGTGGTTCAACCGTCGATAACGGCTTGGCAGTCCCGACCGCCTCAACCATTGGTTTGTCAGTCCTACGAAGACGTCGCACCGAGTTGTGTGACCGATCCGCTTCCGCGCATTTCACTTCCTTCAAGGTGACGTCTCGCTAGGCGGGATCACATTTCATTGGTGTGCCCGACGGACGAACATTTCACCTTTTGGAAGGCTTCTTCTGAAATATGCACGGGGCAGGCGCGTGAATTAACCGTCCGAGCCACGACTGGAATGCAGCACCGTTTCGCACTGTGGTCCGGCAACGAAAGCGGCTCCCTCCGAGAGGACGCATATATGGACAATGAACTGCGCCGTCTTCTGCCCCGCCAATTGGCCGACTGGCGAGGTCGGTACATGATCGAAGGTGACCCCGAAAAGCGCTGGCGCGACTGCCGAGTCATCGATATTTCATCGGCGGGAGCCGGCCTCGAGCTGCTCGACGCAACCCCGGAGGAAACGGAGGGCAAGAGGATCATCTTGGCCGTTCAACTCCGGGCGGAGGTCAAGCACACTCGAACTGCGGACGACAAGGTCCGAGTCGGAATGCAGTTCGTAGAACTCTCCGAGGTCGAGCGACGGTATCTAGCCTCGTTGGCGGAACTGGATGCTCGATGGTGAGTTCTCGGGCTCATTGGTGAGTTCGTGGTTCGCGCAAGCACTTTGTCCTCTGGCGTGGGGTGACGACTCTACGAATTGGGTTCCCGCTGAGTGACAAACATTGCGTAAATCCCACTGAGGAAAGCAAATATTGCGGCGAGGAACCCGAGAGCCGCGCCCCAGTCGGCATCGAGCGAAGGTCCAGGATCGATGGAGGGATGGGCGAAAACCTCCAAGCACGTCGCAAACAACAAGAGCACCTCGAAGATGAGCAGCATCCCTGCAAGCGCCTTACGGGGGGCGAGCACTGCGATTTCGGCGCCGATTGCAACGAGCAGTGCGAGGGCCAGGATGACGAAGCCCCAGCGTCGACTGCCTGGGCCCCATCCCAGGTTCAGCCAATTGGACAACGGACTCAACGCGACCGTCTCTGAACTGCTGTACCAGGGGAGGGCCATACTGGTTGCCAACAGTGCCGCTGAGGTGAG
This sequence comes from uncultured Acidimicrobiaceae bacterium, assembly GCA_963737015.1. Classification (GTDB taxonomy): domain Bacteria; phylum Actinomycetota; class Acidimicrobiia; order Acidimicrobiales; family UBA8190; genus CAVTQZ01. The sequence goes on from CAVTQZ010000001.1 coordinate 2,369,810, forward strand.
CAAGAACCGGAATGGAACACGGGAGGAGTAAAGAGCCGACCGGCTCGTACCCGGTGGCTCGGCCAACCAGATTGGATCGTTGAAGAGGTCGAAGGACCGTCTCCTCACGCCATCAGCCTCGCCTACCAACCACAGACCTTGCCCGCGGGTGTTGCGGTCTACGATGTCCTGACACATTGTCTCCGAAGTCTCACGACCAAACTCTTATAACGGCGGTCCCCGAAATGGGGTCAAGGCCACGGTGCGTCCCTGGGAGGATTCGAACCTCCGACGCACGGTTTAGGAATGAGCCCTAGCCCTTTCTACGCTTCGCCACCGCTCGTCAACATGTGCCATGACCTGCGACGTTGATCCCAGCGTTTGTCACCCTTACCCAGCATTTGCCAGCGATTGTTGCCAGAAATGTTGCCCGAGTTTCGAGCCCGCGCCACCCAGGAGGACGTCGGCCGAGGGCGCCCTCGGATGGCCCCTCGCCCACTCAGCCACTACCGGTGCACAGAATCGATTCCGGTCGGGTCAAACTGGGTCCGCTGCGGCGAGGGACAATCGGGGTGGCTCCATTTCGGGACGGTCGACGCAAGCGCGTCCTGTCGTTAGTAGGTGGCAGAATTCCAGCCGTGGGCAGGCGGCCTTTCGACCTGTTGGGTGATCCGCAGTGGTCGGCGGAGCTTCCTGTCGATCACCCGTGCACCCTTTCTCCCCGCCAGTTGCTCGTTGCATCGTTGGCGTCTGTGGTCTTGCTGATGGCAAGCATGGCGCTGCCTTGGTTCAAAAGCAGCGAGACCCCCTCCTGGACTCCGTTCTCCCATTGGCTCGATCTTGGTTGGTCGCCAGGGACGCGGAACTGGGGCCTGCTCGTCTTGGCACTAAGCGCTGCTGTTGCCATAGCCATCGGAGTCGTCATCCCCTCAATACGTAAATCTCGGATGATTCTGCTCCTTTGCGTGGCAACTGCGCTCGTGGTCACGACGCTCCTGGAGAGCACCTCTGACCTCTCCGTCGATCCTGGCCCTAATCTCAGCGCCTACTACGGTGCATGGATCGGCGATACAGCGGCAGTCCTTGCCTGGATCTGCATCGCGATTGCCACACATCGCTTATCACGGCCTCTTCTCAAGCGTCGACAGCAGTGACCCGGGCAGGAAGTGCGAAGGCTCTGCGAATCATCGGCGAGTGGCGCACTTGAGTCGACCTGGTCGAATCGCAGACTCACTTTTCGGTACACAGATTTAAGACAATGCGGCACGCGAGATCCGTCGTTCGGTGTGGATCGCCGGGTCTCCTGCGGACCCAATCCGAAAGTTCCAGATGGATCAATCTGTCGAGCACTCGAAAGAAGCCTTTGACGGGCGGGGCGGACCATCCATGAGCGTCGGTAGGCCTGTGCGTGGGCCAGTCCGGATCCTGGCCTGCTTGTAGCCCGCGTTAAAGGATCGCCATCAAGGTGGCGACGGTGTACCGTTGTCCATCCGTTGAGACCTGTGGCGGGGCACCGCACCGGCACCGGACTCCTGGCATCGGGCGGCGTGAGCTGCCCCGGGGGTCGGCCATGTCCGAATCCTTGATGGCCAACACCGGTCAATACGACCTGTGCATCGTCGGTGCCGGCTATGCCGGTCTGAATGCCGCTTTCGTGGCGAGTCAGTACCTGCCGGCCACGGCACGCTTGCTCGTATTGGACAAGCACCAGCAGGTCGGCGGAATGTGGAACGACGCCTACCCGTATGTGCGCCTCCACCAGCCGTATCGGATGTTCACCGCTGGGAACATCCCTTGGACGCTGGGGCGGGAGCGGTCCTATCTGGCGACGCGCGATGAAGTGGCAGCCCACCTACGCCACTGCTTTGATGTCATCTCGAAGCGGTTCGATGTGGATGCTCGGTGGGGCTGGGAGTACCTCGACCAAATCGAGGACGCAAACTCCGTCATGGTGACGGCGCGCGGTCCCGACGGCGAGGTCCGCACCTTCAGGGTCGAACGGTTCATCGACGCGAGGGGCTTCGATGTGGAGTCCAACGACCCGCTTCCTCTCGCAAGCCGACACGTCCACTCGATCGCTCCGAACGAACTCGAGGACTCTGGCCTCCTGAACGACGCTCACACCGATCCGGTGTGGGTCATCGGTAGCGGCAAGACCGCCATGGACACCATCGTCGCCTTGGTGCAGGTCAACCCGGCGCGCAGACTCGGCATGGTCACCGGCACGGGCACCTACTTCTTCAACCGTGATCTCGTCACTCCCACAGGCCTCAAGCGTTGGACCGGTGGTGTGCGCTACAGCTCGATCTTCGCAGGCGTCGCCAAGCGGTTTGACGGCACCAACGCCGCAGAGGTCAGCGAGTGGTGCCGGGCGTGGTGCGGCACCTCACCCTTGGGGGATCCGCCGCCTACCCACCTTCTGTTCGCATTCCTGTCCGAGGAGGAGACCACGACGGTCGCCAGCAGTCTGAGCGAGGTCATCCGTGACCATCTGGTCGACGTCATCGATGACGCTTCAGGCCCGGTCATGCTCTTGCGAACGGGTGCCCGGCACCCGACCCCATCCGGCACCTGGGTCATCAATTGCACCGGCCACCTCAAACCTCGGGATCAGGAGTACGTCCCCTACGTGTCACATTCAGGCAAGGCGATGTCAATCAACTCGACATCGACGGCGTTCGGCAACGCCGCGATATCTGCATACTTCCTGTCGCACTTGTTCTTCTTGGACAAGCTCGTCGACGCTCCCCTCTACGAGTTGGACATGAACGGTCTTGGCCGCAACGCTCCTGAAGCGTTTCTGGCCGTCTGGTCAACGCTCATCCAGTACAACCTAAGCATCGTGTTGGAACGCGTACCGATACGTGTCTTCCAGAACTTCAAGCTCGACTTCGACCAGTGGTATCCACTGCCCCGCCAGATCCCAGGCCTGCTCCGGCTCATGCGCACCCACAAACGCGATCGTCCGCACCACCGGCACGCCCTCGACACTTTCAGTCAACACGCCAACGTACGCTGCGGGCCGCTTTCCACACCGGTTCCGTCCCGTGCTGACAGGTAATGACGCGCCTGGGTCACTAGCTACAGAAACGAGTCCCTAACCGAGGAGCGCGGAACGATCACTCCTCTGAATATGCTCACCCCCTCGGAGACGACGCGGAAATCCGGATGCGGTGTGCATTGGGTCACATCCACCATCACCACGAGTATCCGGCGCGCCAGGTCTGGATGATCTGCGCTGATTTCGTACCTCCCAAGCGCCTCTCCTCCGCGCGCCCGATTCGGCGATATCGCATCGGCAATCGTGAGATCTCCCGAACAGAGTGTCGTACAGAACGCTCGCCCTCGTGTGCACCCAGTGCCGGCGATGTGGGCTACTTCGAGGCGAGGATGCCGCAGCACGTTCTGGGGCACGTGTACGGCAGGCCGCGCCAGTTACTTCACAGCAGGCGTACCCCTCGATGGGTACTCACGGAACTAGCGATGCGCCCTTTGGAGTTAAGCCGGCTTGGTGGACACCTCGTTCTGTCTGAGGCCAAAGGAAGGAATGTCATTGCCGGTGAACGGACACGGCATAGCGAGCTTCATCGTAAAAGGGTAGGCAGTCCCAAGTGGCCCAACGCTTCGTGAGAGTCAGGCCGGCGTCCGCGCAGGCTTGGTCGTAATCGTCGAGGCCATAACCCCCACCCAGCTGGAACCCTGCCACCAGCGATCCCCCTACGACCACGTGAGCGGCACATGCCAAGACAAGTGCCCTGCGCTTGGCCACTGGGCAGAAGAGTGGGACGTTCCCGGCCATCACCACCACGTCGAAGTGGCGGTTGAGCGCGAGCGACGCCAAATCGGCCTGGATCCAAACCTGCTGAGGGGCGCGACGCTTGGCTTCGGCGATCATCGAGGCATCTATGTCGACCCCAACAACTTCGATTCCTTGATGAACCAGCTCTAGGGCTACGCGTCCGGTACCACACCCTGCATCGAGCACCGAGGCAGGGTTCAGGGTCCGGACCAGCGTTGCCTCGCCATGTACATCCATGCCTTGCTCGGCTAGAGAGTCGAACCTTGCCTGGTACGCCTTGCCGTCGAGGTTGGACACGGAGACTATTGAAACAGGGTTTCGAGAGTGAGAGTTCGCTATGTGCGTTCCTATGTACGTGCAAGTGGAATGACATGAACGGCGTTTGGAGATATGCCCAGAGGCGCGACCCAAAGGGCCGTCTGGGATACCTCAAGCTCGTCCCCCGGATGCGGCGTGGCGCTCGATTCCACCGACGCGAGGGTTTTCGAATGGAGTGGCTCAACGCGGCGTAACGTGTAGCAAAGGACGAAGTCCTCGATCTGGCTGTAGTCCTTTCGGTTCGGCATCCGCTCGAAGTGGGGCGCGCCGAGCGAGGAGAGAGCTGTGGTCTCGCACGAAGCGTCGCATGTGGGCAGTCGGCTCGATGATGACCATTCTCCAGAAACAAACGGGCGAATGGCGGTCTGTCGGCGCTGTGGAGCACGGACGGACAGCTCAGAAGGCCGTCGACACATTCCGGATGAGCGACAACTGGTTCGCTCCAACGAATGGCTGGACGCGCAGGCACGAACTAGGCACGTTGACCGCGCAAGGAACGTCCTTAATAGCTGAGCCCCCACCCGGCGATCGGTGATACCCGGTTGGACCCCAGCCAGCTCGTGTTCTGGGGCGCTTTCGGTATTGCTGATCGGTCAGAGGACAGCACGTCGCACCGTCGATTTGGCACGGTAGACAACTCGCCATGCTCCATATTTGAAGCAGGCAGATGGATTCTTCTTCGGTCGGTCAGGGCAAGTTCGTGAGAGCAACTGTGCAGTTCGACCGAAGCGAATCGAGCATGCCCCGGTACCCGGGAACAACCGCCTGTTCGATACTTGAACGTCGACTCTGCTCACGCGACAAGTAGTGGCAGTAGCTAGATCCACCATGCTCCCCCGACAGGAGTTTCAGTTCACAGAGGTCACGGCGCAAAGAAGGCGCCACCCGATGTCCCACACTCAGCCACGTTTGCATTTGCGGGCTGCGGTTGTCCCATCGACCTCGAGCAGCCTAGGGGACAACTGTTTCCGACGATGGGCGGAAACACCATGACCTCACTCCTACGCGGCACTGTGATCCTCGGAGCGGAACCGACGTGGGTAAAGGTCGTGATTTGCGTCGGCACCCCTATGTTTCCCCGAAGCTGCCGCGGTGCAATCACGCTCTCTACCACATACCCCTCTCGAACGATGTAACTCACGACCTCGGTGCCGTTTTTGAGGACCGTAAACCGATCGCCTGAATGGACCACTTCCTCGCGTTTCAAGTTCTGCGGGGAGAAATAGGCGATCGAGACGTAAGCTCCTCCGTTGGGTCTGAGCCTCACGAACGTGTCGCCGAAGTTGCACCCTGAAGCCAGAGTGAACAGACGCTTAAAGTACCAACCTGACCAGTAGAAGGTACGGCCCACGACGATCTGGCTGATCCTCCCATTCTGAATGACTTCAGAGACGTTCGGCGCGTTCACAATGTCCAAAGTGTCAGGCGCCAAGTTCGTGGTTGTTTCGTAGCCGGAAGCACCGAATGTCGCATTGAGAGCCGCCTGTAGCTGACTCTTTGGAGACGGAGACCCAGCCACGGACGCGCCGATGCCGGAGGCGACTGCGAGCAGAACCAGGAGCGCTACCGACCCCCAGGAAACAGCACGCCCCCTCATAAGATCGTGAGGTTAGCGGCACCCCGTTCGGTCGACTTCAGCGATGCATTGCCGCGACGACCTTGAGGTTGCTGTCGCTTGTAATAGCGGATCGATCTCTCGATTGTCATGTTGACCAGTTCGCCGGAATTGGTGATGACCATCGTGCCGCCAGCTTTCTGCCCTGCGACAAAGCCCATCGCGGCGCAGACGAGGCCTTCTGCGTGAGCTTGTGACCGAGCGCCCGAGATGCCACGTCGCGCCCGGATCGGTGATCTCGCGTCCGAATTGTCCAAGCTCGGCGCGACTGAATGTCGTACAGAACGCCCGCGTCCAGGCGGTCCCACTGCCGGCGATCGGGGCGAGGGACTGGGCCCCGCGAACGCTGATTTATTGGGATATCCGCTCGGGCAAATTGTTGCCTGCGTCTCTCGGGCCCACCCGCTCAGCTGCTTGAATCGGGCTCATGAGCCCACAGGTCAATCTCGATTCTGTACGCGCCTACCTCGATGGGCCGAACCGGGCGGTGCTCGCAACCCTCGGACCCACCGGTGAGCCCCACGTGGTAGTGGTCGACTACCTCGTCCTCGACGATGCTCTGCTGCTCAACGGGCGACGCGGTCGGCGCTGGGTGGCCAACCTCCGGCGAGACCCTCGCGCCACGGCGTTAATCCACGACCCCCACGCTGTCGAACATTGGGTGAGCGTCGGGGGGTCGGTCGAGCTCGCGGCGAGGGTGACGACGCCTCCATCGAGGACGCGAAGACGATGTCGCGGCGCTATGGGGACGATCCCGAGCAGTTCAACGGACAACACCGGGTCACGTGGCGCCTCGTCCCTAAGCGAGTCTTCGAAAGGACCACCTGATACCGGGCTCTCTGGTCCTCCGCAGGTCACGGATCCGGTCGCGGTGTCCGGCCGAATCGAGTTTGTTGCGCCCAGCAGGCACGAGGCTGGAACAGGGAGTCTCGCGTGGTCGCCGCGCGGGCCGTGGCTTCGCGACGTTCGCTCACTACAGACTGAGCGTCCTCCTTTACGCCGGTGACGTGACCTCGTCGAGACCGGTCAAAATGCCGAGGATTACCTCCTCGACTCCCACACTTCCGGCGATCTGTGGCAATGAGCCCTCGGTATTCGGTGCGCGATTCTGGGACACAGCCGCCGGGTCCGAGAACCGTCGATCTGGCGCGTCGTGACAAGGCGGTGACGCGTTGCACTATCTGCACAGATGAGGATTTATGGCGCGAGCGCTCTTCACGAGCGTCGCGCCAGTTCCTTGCTCCCAAAGAAATGAGGATCGCGACCTCTACGACGTTTGGCTACTCGTCGGCGTCTTTACTATTCAGCTTCGCCCAGTCAGGAGACTCAGCGCCCCAGGAACGCCAGGGGACCCCGAGTTGACCGCGAGGGAGAGCGATAACCGAGGGCATGTGTCGATCCCGATCCCGATGTTCGCTTAGCCACGCTTCTAAGTGCGTAAAGGTCTCGGCATCACATCATTGGCTCTTCGTGACGTCGACTGACGTGAAGTCCTCGATGTCAGCGACTCAGAGCCCCAACCGGTTCCAGACCTGGCCCATCAAGGTCTTGGCTTTTTTCCCTCGACAAATCACCAAGGAAGTACTACGGTCAAACGAAAGGCGGAACTCTTCATTATTTTCTCCCCTGGCTCCGGACCACTGGTCGGTGAAACGACGTACGTGACGTCCCGTCCCGAAGAAGCAAGGAGTGTCGGGCCATGGTTGGAAAGCTGCCTGGCGACTTAATTTACGAGTACACCGTCCAATTCACTGGAGTTACGTCTTATGGTGCTCCGCCGTTGGACGCTTTGCTGTCCGGTGTCGCGGCCCCGCCTCCCCAAGGAGCCCGCTACGACGTCGCCTTTGAAGGACCCGTTGTCGGCCAGCTCCTAGGCACGGTTAAGGGAATCGACTACCTCGACATCCGTCCTGATGGTCGTGGCCAATTGCATATCCATGGGGAGATCACAACCGACGACGGAAAGAAGATCGCCCTCTTCGCCGACGGCGTCGCGATCTTCAAGGAAGGACCGCCTATTGGCGACCTTCGTGAGAATGCGACGTTGACGACCTCGGAAGCTGACTACGCCTGGGTCAACCCGCTTCAGATCTGGGCCCCCGGGACGGTCGACCTCTCCAAGGGTGAGGTGCATATCACTGGCTACGCCGTCTAGCTCTTTCGACAACAAAGGAGACATCATGATTCTTGCAACGACGAAGGTCGAGGATGTCGACCGCTTCCTCGAAATCTTCTCAACCAAGGGCGCCGAGAAGCGAGCCCAGCACGGCTCGAAGGGGTCGACTGTCTTTCGCGATCCTGCTGAGGACGACCGGGTTTGGGTGCTCTTCGACTGGGATGCCGAGGGTTGGCAGAAATTCGTCTCGGACCCCGAAGTCCCGGCAATCCTTCAGGCAGCCGGCCATAGGGGTAAGCCCCAAGCGGCGGAGTTCGCCGGCCGCTACGACGCCTAGTTCATCTGTCGCCCACGCAGTCCGGGGGTCTGGCCTGGGCGCCTCGCCGGCGTATCAGGGGATTGTGTTGATAGCTCAATCGTTGAAGGGCATGGGACGAGCGGGATTTAGGTCGGGATTCACCAATAACTAATGTTGAACGGGAGAGATCGAAATGACCGAATCAGCAACTTCAGCCATCAAGGTGGGAGTAATCGCGGAGCAGACCGGTGCGCTCTCGTTTATGGGCGCAGCGGATGCGAACGTGGCCGAGATGGTGATCAATGACATCAATGCGACGGGTGGCCTGTTGGGGCGTCGGGTAGATCTGTACCTCGAGGACGGTGCCACCACCGACAGCGTCGCGGAAGCCGCCGCCACGAAGCTCGTCCAGGACCGTCAGGTCGATGTGATCTTCGGTGGCATCTACAGCTCCACGAGGCAGGCCATCAAGGGTCCGGCCGTCGAGAAGGGGAAGAAGCTCTACATCTACCCCGAGCAATACGAGGGACAGGAATGTGACCCGCTCATCTTCTGTACCGGCCCCGTGCCAGCGCAGCAGGTCGAGCCTCTCATTCCCTGGCTGATGCAACAAACAGGGGCGAAGAAGTTCTACTTGCCCTCAGCTGACTACATCTGGCCACATGTGCTGAACGAAAGTGCTCGTCGAGTTGTGACAGCGAATGGTGGCACCATCGTCGGAGAGGAGTACTTTCCCCTCGATCACACCGATTATAGGAAGGTCGTTGACGATATCTCGCTCAGTGAAGCAGAGGTGGTGTTCAACACGATCGTTCCGCCCGGGCTCACGCCATTTCTCGAGCTGCTCTACGACTCTGGCTTTACGAAGCGAGGAGGGCACATCGTCTGCACGTACTTCGACGAAAACTTCTTGAACCTCGTGCCGGCCGAACACGTGGAGGGTCTCTATGGCTGCCTCGACTACTACCAGGAAGTCACCGACCCGTTCAGCAAGGAACTGCTCAGTAGGTACGACAAGCTCTTCCCGGGTAGCGCCAAGTTCACCGCTGGCAGTGGGTGTTCGGGCCTGTACCGAGGTTTGAAGCTTTGGGAGGCTGCCGTGAAAGAGGCAGGCTCGCTAAACCAAGACGATGTCATCAGCGCATTAGACCATGCACGAATCGGAGAGGGGCCTGGGGGTCCGGCTGAAATGGTTCCCGGTCAACATCACGTTCGAATGAACATGTACATCGCCCAGGCAATCGACGGTCAGTTCAAGATCGTCAAGAGCCTGGGGGTCATAGATCCGAAGGAGTGCTTGCAAGGCGTGAAGTGAGCCAAGCAACAGCTCTTCACCCACATCGGTGGTGATCAGCGGCCGAACGCTATGACGCGGCTGACGGCGTGTTCTCAGCCGCGAAGGGAATCCAAGGTGGCACGCTTCCAAAGGTCATCCAGCAGTTTGCTGACCGCTGGAAGCCGGAGGCGATGTACTTCACCGCGTTCGATGGCAAGCGCACCGCGTATTTGGTTTTCGACATGCCAGATAGTTCGGCCCTCCCGCCCTTCGCCGAGCCCTTTTTCGTGGAACTCAACGCTGATGTCCAGGTTGCTCCCGTGATGAATAGCGATGACCTCCAGAAGGGGCTCTCGCAGTTGCGCTGAATCCTCCCTTTGAGACAGTCGGAACCCTGACCCAGTCTGAACTTATCCCGCTCGGCCGAGCCCTCCGGACGTCCCTAGATGTCTATCCGGCTGAGAGCAAACTCAGAATAGAACTTCGTCGCCAGACGAGTTCCTACGGCGTACTGAACAACGAGAACGTGATGCAGTTGTCGCGCGATAGTGCCCGCACCGATTCGGCGATCTCGCATAGGCAATCGCGAGATCTCCCAAACAGAATGTCGTACAGAACGCTCACCCTCGTGTGTGCACCCAGTGCCGGCGATCTGGGCTACCCCGAGTCGCGGTGCCAGTCGAACGTTCTGGGCCACGTGTTCGGTAGTGCGAAGCGTCCACTCGCTTGCGCACCGAGCCGACGATCGGTGTGGACGAGAACCCGTGCCTAGCAAGAGCGAGGGACAGATGAGGCTTTCTGTAGTGGTTGGTCCAAACGAGACGAACTGAGGTCGACCTCACAGCCCAGGCTGGCAGCGGCTCAATACACTCCGGGCTCACCAGTTGTTCTGGCGGCGGCTCGCTCAGCCAAGTCCAGTTGTCGATCGATTTCGACCGCTTTCTGTTCCTCATGGTGAACCCATTGCACCGCGACCGGTGCCATTGCAATGGCCATCAGACTGTCTCCACCAACCCACATGATCGAGCCGCCGATATGGAGATCCGAGACGAGAGACGGGCCCCAGGTTCGGCTGAATGTGTTGTAGTACGGGAACATCTCGTGGGCTGCTGACACAAGGGCGACACCGCTGAAGGTGTCGACGGGGATGGCCAGCGCAAGATAGACGAGGCGCAGCCCGGGATGAAGCGGGTGTCTGCTCGGTTCGATCGCGACCACCGGGCGCCAGAAGAGGTAGCCGACCAAGAGGAAAGCCAGATGCTCGTTGTCATGGGCGAGGTCGTGCGTGAGGGTGAAGTTGTAGAGGCTGGTGAGATGGGCCACGGGTATGAGCACGGCATAGAGAACGAGGCCTGTGATGGGATGGCCGACGATCTCGGCGACCTTGGAGCTGAGCAATCGCGTCACGACGTCATGAGTGCCTCCGGTGGTCGCTCCTTTCAGTAGCTCGACCGGCGCTCCCATGGCGTAGAGGGGAGCCGCAACCATGATCAGCATTAGGTGCTGGATCATGTGGTCGTAGAACAACACGTCGTCGTAGACGCCGACGAAGAGCTGGATGGCAATAAAGGTGACGAGCGTTCCACCGAGAAACGCAGTCGTGCGGCGACGCGACCACGAGGCCTCGGGGTGCTGGCCGTTCCAACGCCACACACCGAGCAGGTAGAGCCCTGCGGCCCCGAAGATCAAGAGGCAGGGAGTGAACGCGATCGTCGTCGACCCGAGGCTGTGCCAGATGTCGGGCGGTACCGCGTCGGCGAAGAATGAAACAACGTGTGGCAGGGCTCAGCCTCCTGAAGACGGTAAGGGGAACTGCATGGACCACGCGAGTGCCTCGAGGATGTCGGCTGGGGTGTAGTTCGGGCTGGCCGGGTGCTCCAGGTGCTGGTGGCCGAGAGGTGAGAGGAACTTCTGGAGGGTGGGGTTTAGCTTCCCGTGAAAATTCGGCGCCCCGCCGGTGATGAAGCGCTCGATCCCCTTCGGGTTGATGACGACGAAGCCATCTGAGTGATTGATGTCGTAGGTGAGGGGCTGTCCGGTCCACCAGTCGATCGCAGGTGGGTTGTCCTGTGGCACCTTCTGGTAGACGAATCCGAAGAACTTCGCGATCGTCTGCAGATCTGCGGGCGTCTCGGTCACGAGCTGCCAGTCAGCGCCTGTGAGCTTTGCGTAGGCGGCGAGCCTCGCAGGGGTGTCACGGTCCGGATCCACACTCAGCTCCACGACCTCGACCTTGGATGCGGCCTTGTCGGCTCGAAGCGATCGTTCAGTCTGGAGGAGGTTCCCGGTCGTCATAGGGCAGATGTCGGAGCAGAGCGTCAGGAACGGCACAAGGAGGACGGTCTTGCCTGGCCACGAGGCCAGGTCCACGCTCTGACCCTCCTGGTTGGTGAGAGGCAGTTGGCGGATGTCCGTCGGCACGACCCGGCTCGCCGTCGTACCGACCGACCCTGCCGGCGCGCTCAAAGAGGACGAGGAGCACGCGGTGAGCAGCAATGCCGAGACGGCGCTCAAGAGGACGCCGGTCCTCACCGGTCGCACTCGCACCCACCTCCTCCCGGTAGTTCTACGAGCTGTAGTTCTACTGGTCGTAGTAGCGTGCGGCAAGTCGACGAGGTCGGGAGGGACCGGTGATGGCGCGGCTCGGTGAGCTCGAACGCAAGGTGATGGAGGTGCTCTGGGCCGATCTGAGCTTCGAGGTGACCGCGCGTCACGTCGAAGAGCGTCTGCCGGGCTATGCGTACACCACCATCTTGACTGTGCTTGATCGCCTACATCGCAAAGGGCTCGTGCGAAGGGCTAAGGATGGCCGAGCCTTTCGGTATGCGGCGATCAGCAGCCGCGAGGAGTACACGGCACAGCTGATGCGAGAGGCTCTCGGTGCCGCCGCTGATCGCGAGGCGGTGCTCGTCCGCTTCGCGGAAACCGTTTCACCAACCGAAGCTGCGGTTCTTCGTGAAGCCCTCAGCGGTTTGAAAGAGGACGATCGCGATCGGCACGTCAAACGGAGCAGGAAGCGCTGATGGTCACAGCCGCGGCACTGGCAGCTTGTTGCGTGACTCTATTCGGCCCGATGCCGCTGCTACTCGCCCGGGCGCGATGGCCGAGCAGGTCGCCGAGAGCGACCGTGGTGCTGTGGCAGGCGATGGGCATGGCAGGGAGCCTGGCCGCAATCGGCGCAGGATTGGCCATAGCCGTTGCGCCGCTTCACACGAGCCTTCCTAACGGGGTCTTCCGCCTAGTGGATCGTGCGATCGCCGGCCACCCGTTATCGGGGCTCGGCCTCTACGAGGCTCTGGGGCTGACCATGGCGACCGACGTCGCGGTGGTTCTCGGCGGAGGCCTCGTGGTGACCCTCATGCGAACCGTTCGCTCCCGAGCTCGTCACCGTCGCGTCCTTGACCTCGTGAGCGAACAGAGCGACCGGTTACCCGGTGCGATGGTCCTGGACGACCGTCAACCGGTCGCCTACTGCGTTCCAGGCCTGCGGCCCCGGATCGTTCTCAGCGCAGGCGCATTGAGTGCACTCGGTTCCAACGAGCTCGAAGCCGTTGTGGCGCACGAGCGAGGGCACACTCACGCTCGCCACGACCTGGTGATGCTCCCGTTTGCGTCCCTCATGAATCTGCTCAGCTGGATGCCTTATGCACGGCTGGCCCCCCGATCGGTGTCGACGCTCTTGGAGATGGCAGCGGACGACTTCGCATGTCGCTTTCAACACCGCCGGGTCGTGGCAGCCGCACTTGTCCATTTGGCACAGGCAGGCACCGGCTCGGTTCCTGCGTGCACGTTCGGAGCGGCGGACTCGATGGTCACCTTGAGAGTCACGCGACTCCTTCGACAAGCGCGCAACTCGCGGATCACTGGACTCGTCGCATTGATCGGGACATACACGGTCCTCGCGGCCCCAATCCTGGTGATCCTCGGCACACCCATGACTCACTGAAATAGACCAGCTAGGAAGTCAAGGAGCGGTCGCGTCGGCCTGCAGTGGTCCCCTTTCGTTGGAAAGCTCGTTCCGTGCCGCTACAGAACGACGAAGCAAGTTCTCACTGAACCACAACCCGGACCGCTCCCGAATCGGCGATCTATCGGGTAAGGGGTAGCCCAGAACGCGCGCCCCGAATGACGGCAGAGCTCGTCACCGAAGTGCCGATATGTGGCAGGGCAACGATCGCGCCAACACAACCAAGGGATTGTCTCTTTCATCCCAATCGCGTCACCGTTCGCCATTCCTACTCACCCGGTGCCAATGATCTCGAGAAGCGTTCAACAGAAGATCAGGGGTGATCGAGGTTCGCCTTGGATAGTTGTACGAAAGTCGCCCCGACGAACGCGCATCAGTACGTACTTCACGATATAAAAGCGAACGTACTGGTACTACGTTCCTCAATGTTCCACCGCTGGTCACGGCTTTCCGGTGCGAAACCCTATTTTCAATCGACGTCCATCCGCTCGACATCTCTCATCGGGATTCTCCGGGAGTACTTGCCCGCTTGTTGTCCCAAAAAGCGCGGGCCGATACGAGTCATGGGGCGTGACAAGAGGGCGAGGTTGTTCGACGTGGAGATAGGCGGCGATATCGCCGATTCGGGGCCGCTGCTCACGCGGGTCAACTGAAACAAGTTCTTGTCGTTCTGGCCCCGAGCAGTTCAGACGGCTGGTAGTGCTGGCACGAGCCTGATCATCAGGCTTTCCACCTTGTCCGGGATACCGGCGCGGTGAAAGCTGGATCGTGCACTGACCGGTCCGAGTTCGTGTTGCTCGTGGGAGGCTCTTAGATGGACCAGACCGACCCCGGTGGCGTCTCCCGTTGAGCAACGTCTTTCGGACCTCGTGGTATCGCCTCCATGCAACCTTCCGGCGCGAGTGGGGCTCGTACCTGACTATTGCGCTACTCCTTGGTCTCCTCGGGGGCCTGGCCATGGGCTCGCTGGCGGCAGCTCGCCGAACCCAGTCTTCCTACTCCGCCCTGTTAGAAAGCACTAACCCGTCCCAGATTGCCGTAGCCACCGCGATCGCCAACCCTGCCCTCGGCAACGGGCAGGGGTACGACCCGGCCATCGTCCGAGAGATCGCCCAACTCCCCGACGTCACCGCCGTGGCGAGTGCGGTCGGGATGAACGCCGAACCCCTCAGTTCAGCTGGCACCCCCATCTCCACGAGTACGTACCCAGTCCAGGCAGGAACCAGCCAAGGGAGTGTGGGTGGCGAGTACTTCCGGGCAGACCGCCTCGCCATCAAAGCGGGGCGCGCAGCTGATCCCGCCCGGGTGGACGAGTTCGTGACCTCGCCAACGGTGGCGGCGGCCTTCGGCTTCTACGTCGGAGAGATCCTCCCGATGGGGTTTTACACCAACAGCCAGACCTACTTGCCCGGATTCGGGACACCGACGGTGAAGCCTTACCGACGGATCAACATGCGGCTTGTTGGGATAGGACTGCCGGTGACGGAGATTGTTACCGACGACGTCGATACGGGTGGCGCTCTGGGCTATTTCACCCCAGCCCTGACCCACCAGCTGCTCGGCTGCTGTGTCAACTACACCGAGACCGCGATCAGGGTGGCAGGATCGGACCAGGTTGCCGGGGTGGAAGACGACATAACAAGAGCCTCACCCGGCGGCATCCCTCCCGGATTCTCAGCCACAGGGCAGGCGGAGGAAGGGAAAGCCGACCGAGCGATCAAGCCGCTCTCGATCGCTCTCGGCGTCTTTGGGGGGATCACCGCTCTGGCGGCCCTCTTGATCGCAGTGCAGTTCGTTGGTCGGCATTTGCGCCGGCGTAGGCAGGAATCGGGAGTACTGCGAGCACTCGGTGCCGACTCCGCGACCCTCGCTACCGACGCCCTCATCGGCGTTCTTGGCGCCGTCGCCGTCGGGTCGCTGCTTTCCGTCGGCGTGGCGGTTTCTCTTTCGCCGCTTAGTCCACTCGGCCCGATTCGGCCCTTCTACCCGACTCCCGGAATCTCTTTCGACTGGACCGTTCTCGGCGGTGGGTTCGGGGTCATCTTTGTCGGCCTTGCTCTTGCCGCCATAGGGCTCGCCATTCGCAATTCGCCCGAGCGGGTGGCGCGCCGTCAGCGGTTTGCAGCCAAGAGTTCGACCTTGTTGCGCAGCGACGGAATGCTAGGTCTGCCAGCTCCAGCGGCGACCGGCCTCCGATTTGCCCTTCAGGGTGGCGACAAGATCGACACCGCGCCGATGCGATCAGCGATCGTTGGCGCCGCGTTGGCGGCGATCGTGCTGATTGCCACGGTCACCTTCGGTGCCAGTTTGGACCATCTCGTTTCGACCCCTCGACTCTACGGATGGAACTGGAGCTACGCCCTCTCGGGTGGAGGCGGCGGCGGGGGCGGGGACATCCCGGGACAACAGGCAGCGACATTGCTGGCCCATGACCACTACCTCTCGGCCTACTCGGCCGTTTACTTGGTCAGCGTCATCGTCGACGGCCAGGACGTCCCGGTGATCAGCACGACTCCCGGCGCCAGGGTCCAGCCCCCGCTCCTGCACGGCCACGATCTCGAACAATCTGACGAGATCGTCTTGGGTGCACTGACCTTGGCGTCGCTGCACAAAAGGCTCGGCGATGCGGTCACCGTTTCCAGCGGAGCGGGCGGGTCGCACCTCCTTCGCATCGTGGGCGTGGCCACGATGCCCGCGATCGGCGGCAGCGGCGTCCTTCATCTCGAAATGGGCACGGGTGCCGTAGTCGCCAGTTCGCTGATCCCGGCAACAGAGCGCAACCCGTTCAACGACCCGGAGACTGGCCCAGAGGCCTATTTCGTCGACGTGCGCCCGAGGGTCAACCCGCTGGCGGCCCGGCGCTCGCTGGAGGGGATGACCGCTCCCCTCTCTAACGCCTACAACTTCGGCGTGGTCGTCCAGTCGGTGCTCCGTCCGGCCGAGATCGTGGATTACCGATCGATGGGAACCACGCCGGCCATCTTGGGGGCGTCTCTCGGAGCGGCAGCCATCGCCGCGCTTGGCCTCACGCTCCTTGACTCGGTGCGTCGTCGACGTCGGGACCTGGCAGTACTCAAAATCCTCGGCTTTACCCGCTCCCAGTTGGGAGTAGTCGTCGCCTGGCAGTCGAACGTGGCCGTGGCCATCGGAACGCTCGTGGGCATCCCAGTCGGCATTGCGGTCGGTCGAACGTTATGGGACCTCTTTGCCGATGAGATCAATGCGGTCCCCTCCCCGGCTGTCCCAGTTGTCCTGATAATCCTCATCGGACTCGGGGCCATCGCGCTCGCCAATGTCATGGCCGCTATTCCGGGGCGTATTGCTGCCCGCACTCCAGCCGCGCTGCTCTTGCGAACGGAATGAGGTGGTTGCATCGTCTCGATGAGAGTGGCCCATTTCTTGGAGTCTCGAGTCAGCACCGAAGAACTCATCTGGGCGCATGGGATTGACCGGGAGTTCTCGCAAGAAGGAGAGCCGATCGACGGTTAGTTCACGTGCACCGTCTCATGATGAGCGAGTGAACTTCACCGTGCGCGGTTCTCAGAGGCACTCGTCGCCTCGATGGTGTGCGACGCCGAAAACTTTGGAAACACACTCGAAGTGAGTTGGCGAACTCCCAGCTGACCGCTGACACTCTGAGTTTGCAGCGCCCCCGGCAGTGTCGGCGTTCATGACATAGGACACCTCTGGTCACACAGCGCCCCCGGGAGTGTAGGAATTCATGACATAGGAGACATGGCTCGTGCAGCAGCCAAAGGCCTGTGTCAAGACATAGGAGACAGCTGAGTTGGAGGGTCTCCTATGGAGCAGGGGCGTTTTCTCGTCGAGTCGTATCTGAAAGAAGGCCGTTCAGTTGCGGAGCTCGCAAAGGCTCACGAGGTAAGTCGGGGCTGGATCTACAAAATCCTCGCCCGCTACCGAAGAGAGGGCTGGGCGGGAGTCGAGTCCCGGTCGCGTCGTCCTCATCGCTCGCCGACGCGGATATCTGATCTCTACGAGGACGAGATCGTCACTTTGAGAAAGCAGCTCCTAGAAGCCGGCTTCGACGCGGGGGCTCAGACGATCCACTATCACCTCTCCAAACGTCACAAGAAGGTGCCTTCGGTCTCCACGATCTGGAGGGTGCTGTCGGCGAGGGGCTTTGTGACCCCGCAGCCGCACAAGAGGCCGAAGAGCTCCTACAAGCGCTTCGTCGCGGAGCTTCCCAACGAGTGTTGGCAGGCAGACGTCACCCACGTCGAGATATCTGACGGGTCGTCGCTCGAGGTGTTGAACATCATCGACGACCACTCCAGGTTGTGCGTGGCCTCCAGGGCCTTTGTCACCACCCGCTCGGTCGACGTGGTGCGGACACTTCACAATTCAGCAGAAAAGTGGGGATTTCCGGCCTCGTTTCTCTCGGACAACGGGGCGATCTTCACCGCCTCCTATGTCGAGGGGGTGTCGGCGATGGAGGCGGAGTTGCTCTCGCTCGGAATCAAGGTGAAGCACTCGAGGCCCTACCATCCGCAGACCTGCGGAAAGGTAGAGCGCTACCACCAAACTGTGAAGAAGTTCCTCGCCGCCCAGGAATCGATCGAGAACAAGAAGCAACTGCAGCGTGACCTCGATCGCTTCGTCGCGTACTACAACGAGGTGCGTCCTCACCGCGCCATCAAGCGGAAGACACCGCTCGAGGCGTTCGAGGCGCGCATCAAGGCGCATCCGATAGGGCCGAAGATCGATTGCGAGGGATATCGCGTCCCGGCGCGACAAGGTGGACCGGTCAGGGCAAGTGACACTCAGATATAGAGGCAAGTTGCGACACATAAAAGTGGGAAGGGCCTACACGGGCTGGCGTGTGATCATGCTGGTCGCCGGGCGTGACGTGCGGATCCTCGGGCTAGACGGCTCGCCGCTCAGGAGGCTCAGGATCGACCCAACGAAGGACTACCAGCGGCTGCCCTGAACAGGGCCTTTCTGTGTCTACGATGTCTCGCGACATCTGAGAGGAGCTGTCTCCGATGTCTCGCGACACCACACAGCGCCCCCGGGAGGATTCGAACCTCCGACGCACGGTTTAGGAAACCGACGCTCTATCCTCTGAGCTACGGGGGCTGAAGGGGTCCAAGACCATATCTAGTCTTTCATGAGCTTCCGCCTTTCGAGGACTGTTACACCTCTGTCGTAACCTCTCATTTACGCCTTCGAGGCCGGCGTTATGGCCTTCTTCAAATTCGAAATGCCCACCGCGGAGGCCCTGAGTTGTCGCTCCCGCCTGTCAATGCCACCGATACCTGGATTGAAAAGATCTCTCGATCTGATCCCAATCAGTTCTCCGGTGCCGATTGTGCACTGATCTCAGAAAAGCTCGCCGAAGCCGAGAAGATCTGTGCCGGGGTGCGCCTTTTGTTTTGTGAACGCGCCGTGGCTGAAAGTGCCTACAGCACTCGGGGTTTCAAGGATGGCCCATCTTGGATGGCGCACCACGCAGGATCGACGTCGAGCCAGGCCCGCCAGGCACTTGAGACCGCAAAGAAACTCCAGGACTGCCCGAGGACGAAAAAGGCGCTTCTGCACGGAGACGTTTCGGTCGCCCAGGCACAAGAGATCACGAGGGCCGAGGCAGACACCCCTGGAGCCGAGATCCATCTCCTCAAGGTCGCTCGCCGGGCCGATCTCTCCAAGGTCAGAGACGAAGCCAAAGAGCACAAGCTTCAAAACACAGATCCTTCAGAGCTTCACCGGAAGCAAGATGCGGCCAGATGCTTCCGCCACTGGCAGGACCGCCTCGGCATGGTCTGTTTCGCGGGTGCCCTCCCTCCCGTAAAGGGCGTCCCCTTCATCCGTCGTCTCGAGGCCGACGCGAGGCGCATCCACGACGACGCTAAAAAGAAAGACCAAAGCGCTTCGTTCGAAGCTCACGCGGCGGATGCCTTCTGCCAAATGGTCTCGGGCAAGGGTAAGAGCTCATCGGGCCGCGCGGATCTGGTAATCGTTTGTGACCTCTTCGCTTACAGGAGAGGTCACGCTCACAGAGATGAGGCCTGTCACATCCTCGGTGGAGGTCCGATACCAGTCGATGTTGCCCGGGAGCTCTCCAAGGACGCATTTATAAAGACTGTGCTCCACGACGGAATCGAGATACACACCGTGAAGCACTTCGGTCGCTACCTGCCCGCGGTCCTCAGAACGGCCCTCGAGCTGGGCCCCCCTCCGAGGTTCAACGGTGCCACTTGCACCGACTGCGGAAGCTGCTTCGGTCTCGAGTTCGACCACGTCAACCCGGTCGCCAACAGAGGACCGACCCAATTCTCGAACCTGAAGGCGCGATGCTGGCGGGACCACCACGAGAAGACCGAGCGAGACCGCAAGGCGGGACTTCTCGGCAGAGATGCGCGAAAGCGATCGCCGTAGCCTCAAAGGCATCGCCATCCTCCACGCGCAACTGCCACGATGCGACACGCTCTGCGCACGCGACCTTCGGCCCGGAAAAAGCGCTCGGCCGCCCACGGACACAGCCCTCCAGCCGGGGTCGCCTTTTGCCCGACCCGGCCGAAACGAGGTGGTTCGGTCGCTGCGCGCTGGCTACGGTCGGTCCGCCCGCCAACGGAGTGGCGGAGGAGAGCGAGGGTCGTGTGGCCGGACGGCATCGCCAGGCGAGCCGGCGGATTCACGAAAAGGAGCGAACACATGGGCAGGGCCCGGGAGATGTCCGAGAGGTCGATGGCGATGACGGAGGCCAAGGACCGTGAGGGCTGGCTGGCCCTGTTCGCAGACGACGGGGTCGTGGAGGACCCCGTTGGCCCCTCCTTGTTCGATCCGGAGGGAAAGGGCCATCGAGGTAAGGAGGAGATAGCGCTCTTCTACGACAACGTCATCTCGCAGAGCGAGGCCCTCAAATTCACCATCCGCCAGTCGATCGAGTGCGGTGACGAAGTGGCGAACATCGGTGAGATCCGCATCACCCTGCCTGGGAACCAGGTCGGAACCGTCGAGCTGGCCAACATCTACAAGGTGAACGGCCAGGGCAAGCTCGTGTCGCTCCGGTCCTTCTGGGAGCAGGACAAGCTGAAGTTCTCCGCGGACTGAGAAGGCAACTCCAGTCGGGTCGAGACTTGGACGGCGGCCGCTCTTGACTCAGCCCATGGGCGCGCGACGGCCGGTTCGCGAGGCTCACCCCTCTGAATACGCACATCTTCGCGACGTGGAGCGGGCATCGGAAGCGCTCTTCACTGAGGTCGGCATCGGACCGTTCTCAGAGTCCGAGGATGAGAATCACCTGCCCGACGCTGCGGTCGTCCTGGTCTCGGGCGATCCACCGGCGGGGTTCGCCTGCGTGGGGATCGTCGACGGTACGGCCCACCTCTGGCAGCTGTCAGTGCTCCCGGCCACGGGACGGCGGGGTCTCGGCAGCGCTCTGCTCGACGCGGCCTGCGAGTGGGCCCGCACGGAGGGCTACCGGTCTGTCACCCTGACGACGTTCAGGGACGTCCCCTGGAACGCGCCTTTCTATCGATCCAGAGGTTTCGAGATAATCGACCGCCTGGCCCCCGGCTTGGCGGAGGTCCGGGAGCACGAGAGGGCGATCGGCGACGATGCCTTAGGGCCTCGCGTCGCGATGATCAAAATCCTCTGACCCGGTTTCGCATTGCTCTCCAAATTTTTCGTAGGAATTCGCTTTCGACCTCTTCACCGCGTCACAGCGCCACGCCATTATTACGAGCATGCAGAGCAGTTGGGCCCGACGGCCTTCTCGACCCGAGGTGGAGGTCCGAACAAGTCCGAGGCGCAGGAAAACGGCGAGCGCCTTCTGGCAGGACGGACGGGTGGTCGTCGTGCTCCCCCCACGAATCCCACGAGAGGACAGGGTCGAGCTCGTCGAGGGCCTCGTCCGCCGGGTCCTCGCGCAGCGGCCGCATCTCTCGACCTCCGATCGAGACCTCGCCGTCCGGTCGGCGTCACTCGCTGACCGTTACCTCGACGGGGTCCGTCCGAGCTCCATCCGCTGGGTCTCGAACCAGCAGCGGCGCTGGGGGTCGTGCACCTCCCGGACCCGGGAGATTCGGATCTCGGACCGGCTGCGCGTGGTGCCCGGCTGGGTCCTCGACGCAGTCCTGGTCCATGAGCTGGCCCATCTGATCGAGCCCACCCACTCGGCCCGCTTCAAGCGTCTGGCGAGCCGCTTTCCCCGGACCGAGGAGGCAGATGTCTATCTCGCCGGCTTCACACTCGGGCTCGAACAGGCCCACTCCTCGTACTGAGGCCCCGCCCGGTAGGCGAATGTCCTTGTCGTAAGCCCCCCGCGAGGTGACGGCAGTCTCGTCGTTCCTCCACGGAGCAGGCCGGGAGCGAGCCCGGGCCAAGAAAAAGCCGACCCTGCTTGGAAGAAAGGTGGGAGGTCCCGTGGCGCGCTTGCGGTTGTGGACCAACAAGCCGCGTCATGCCCGGCCGGATCCCGAGCTCCCCCGGTACCGTCCGCACAAGAGGTCTCTTCTCATAGCCGTGCTCTCCGCCTTGGCGGTCGTCCTGGGGTTCACTGCCGCCGAGACGACTTCGCACTCGACTGGCCCGGTCTCCTCGGTCTCTCCCAGGGCAGCGGCAGGACCTTCACCGACGACCCGCTCAGGCGACTCGCCGACCACCACTACTTCGATCCCGACGATCATCGGCACGGTCCCGCCGACGATCCCGCTGACCCCGCCGCGCGACGTTGCGGCGCCGACGCCCGAGCGGTCCCCGACTTCTTCGTCAGCCGCCTCGCGCGTCGTGAATCCGCCGTCTCCCCGGCCCTGCTCCCCCTCCGAGTTGGCGGTCTCGACCGCCACCGACAGTTCCAGCTACCGCCCTGGGTCGGATGTTCGTGTGACCACCGAGCTCAAGGATCTCGGTACAGCGTGCGTCTTCACGCCGATACGCACCGGCCAGTACGAATGCGGGACGAGTCTCGTCGTGAATTCCTCTTCGGGCAACCAGATATGGCCGGTGCAGGGACAGAGCGAGCAGTGCGCCCAGCCTGCGGCCACCGTCCTCGAACCCGGATATAGCGAGAGCGTCTCGGTCACCTGGGACGAGCAGTACCTGCCGAAGTCGTCGGGCTCGGAGGCACAAGCACCGGCCGGCAATTACCAGGCGCTGGGCAGGTGGTCCTGGGGCGGGCCAGGCGAACAGACCTACACGCTGGGCGCCGAATCATCTCCGTTCACGATCGGCTGACCTGCGGCTCGAGCCGCTACGCCTTTGCTACACCGGATCGTCGAGCAGCTCGGCGGCGATCACCTCTTCGAGATAGGGCTCGTCCCACCACGAGATCTGCAGCTGCTTGGCACGCCTGAAATAGAGCTGAATGTCGAACTCGACCGTGAAGCCGATCCCGCCGAAGACCTGTTGCGCCATGGCCGTGATGTCGCGGTACGTTCGGCAGGAGAACAACTTGGCCATGGCCGATAGACGCCTCGCCGGCCGGCCCTCGGACCGTGCCCATGCCGCTTCGCGCACCAATGTGGTGGCCCCGTCGAGAGCCGTCACCGCGTCGGCGAGGTAATGGGAGATCGCTTGGAAGGCGGCAAGCGGTTTGTCGAACTGACGCCGGTCCTGCGCGTATTGGGCGGTCATGTCCAGCGACCGCTGCGCGCCTCCGACAGCCTGTGCACCGAGGAGGACGCACGCATCTTCCATCACCGTCTCCCATGTGCGCCATCCCGAGGCCCTGTCGCCCAGGCGATCCGAGCTCGCGACGACGACATCTTCGAGGTCGACGCGGTACTGGGTGTCCGAAGCGATCGAGAACTGCTGGGTGGTCGTGACACCATCCGCCGAGGGGTCGACGAGGAAGAGATCTACGTCGTCGGTTGCTTCTCCGGTGCGCGCTAGGACGAGGAATCGTTCGGCCGACGATGCGAAGCCGACGTGACGCTTGGTGCCGTTGAGCACGTAACGCTCGCCGTCGCGCTCCGAGCGGGATTCAGCGCGCATGCGAACTCCTTCTGCCCCGCAGCTGTTGTCAGGCTCGAACCACGCTGCCGTGAGGATCGCCTCTCCACTTGCGATCCGTGGAAGCCACTCTTCTCTTTGCTCTTCTGATCCAGACTTTGCGATCGCGCCGCCGCAAAGGACCGAGCTCACGAAATGAGGTACCGGTGCCAGAGAACGACCGAGTTCCTCGTAGAGCACAGTGCCCTCGAGCGCTGTCATCTGGGCGCCGCCGTACTCCTCGGGCAACATGAGCCCTATCAGGTCCAGCTCGCCGAGCTGTTTCCAAAGTTCGGGGGCGAAGCCGACCGGATCGTCCTCCAGCTCCCGCACGACGCTCAGCGGGCAGTAGGTATCGCACACCCCGCGCACGGTGCGCCTCAGCATCTCCTGTTCGGGCGTGAATTCGAGATCGAGCATCTCAGGGATCCCATCTTTCCGGCCCGCGGGCCCACGGGTTGTCGGTTTCGTCGACCGGGACGGCGACACGTGCGTCGCAGGTCGTCTTCACGTCGCCGCCGACCGCGAGGGTGACGTCGAGGCCGACCCATCCGCAGCCGGAGTCGTCGCTGCCTACCTCGCTCACCGAAGCATCGAACGTCATCTTGTCGCCCGGGAAGACGGACCCCCGCATCCGGAAGCTCATGCGGCCCAGACGTCCGTGCGGACCCGTCCAGTCGGTTACATAGCGTTCGAACCACGCAGCCTGGTTCGGGGTGTTCAAGAAGATGTCCCGAGTGCCGTTGCGTTCCTGCGCGAAGTCCTTGTCGTGGTGCATCGGCCGCCAGTCCCTGCTCGCCACTGCACCCAAGACGACAGTCGTCGCCGTCACGTCATAGGACAATGAAGGTAAACGGTCGCCGGAAGCGACTTCCGGGAGGAAGAGACGTGGGAGCGTTCTCGCACGTCCGGCGCCGTATCTGCGCTCGTCTTTCACTTTCGATGGGGACGCAGACGCTGCACCTGTCGCTCCGGCTCCGGGAGCCGCTGCGGCTCGGGGGGTCTTCCGTGGGCCGCCCCGGCCTCGAAGGCTGGGACCCCCCTCGGCACCTGCCCCGCTGGCGATCGCCATCGACGCTTCGCCGGTAGAAGCTCCGGCGTCGTCGTTGCGCGGGTTCTCTTTGCGATAACCGAAGCCCGTGTAGCTCTCCACCCCGACGAGGTCGCCTCGTTGGTTCTCGTACTCCACGTCGATCACCCAGAAGCGACCTGTCCCGAGCTTCGTGCGCTTCTGTTCGCTCAACGACTGCAGGATCTGGCGCGTGCGAAGCAGGTCGCCCGGGCGGACGGGCTCGCCGAGAACGAGCGTGTTGTCCGTCATGACAGCCTCGGGAAGTGCGAGGAGGTCCTTCAGGTCGAAGTGCACCTGCAAGGGCAGATGCGGGTGGTCTCGTCCCGGCGCCCAATGATGCGGCCGGAACCAGACCGAGAGCATCGTGGGCGGTGCGATCGGGCCACCCGTGATCTCCTCTGCGACTTCATCGTCCCAGAACAGTGGATTTCCGTTCTCGACTGAGGAGCACGTCGTCCAGATGTATCCGCGCTCGACCGGGAAGTCGGCGACTTGTTCGTATTGACCCACCCCTACGAGTGAACGGATCTTTTCGAGGGCATCTGTCATGGATGTACCCGATGCCTTGCCGGTGGCCCCCGCCTTTTCGGAGGTCGCTGCCGAAGTCGAGGGTTGCGTCAAGCCACCACTCCTTTGGAAACGAGCTCGGCAACCACGTCAGGGTCGTACCCGACGGCTCTCAGAAGCTCGACCGTGTCGGTCGCGGCTTCGTCTGGCACGGTCACCGGCTCGCTGAGCTGGGGCATCCCGGCGAGGAGCGCCCCGAGCTGTCGGAAGGTTCCATGCCGGGCCGACTTGGCTTCGACCACCGCTCGTGAAGAAACGAGCTGCTCGTCCGAGCCGATCTCGGCAATGCTCAGGACGGGCGCGATACACGTGTCGGCAGAGCCGAGCCGCTCCACCCAGTGGGCGCGGTCTTCGGTCGCGAAGGCGGCTTGGAAGTCTGCACGGATCGACGTCTGGGCTTCGTCGTCATATTGGGCGACGATCCAGTGCTCTAAGCCAAGCGCTTTGCAGAGATTGGCGAAGAACTTCGGCTCGATCGCAGCGACAGCGAGCCACCGTCCGTCTCGTGCAAGGTAGGTCGCATAACAGGCGTAGCGGCCCGTTAGGACGTCGTGACCGGGAGCGGGCTCTGCGCCCGTCGCCAGGTGCTCGTCGGCGAGAAGGGACATGAGCCAGAGGACCCCGTCGGTGACCGACACGTCGAGGAAGGTTCCTTCGCCCGTCGTCGTCCGGGCGAAGAGCGCGGCACATATCGAGAGGGCCGCCTGCATCCCTCCCGCTGCGGCGTCTGCGATCGTCGCCCCAGGCAGTGGAGGTGCTCCCGAAGCGTTCGGTTCGCACATCGAGAGATAGCCACCGACGGCCAGATAGTCGAGATCGTGGCCGGCCCACGACGAGCGCGGCCCCTCGCGGCCGTAGCCTGTCGTCGAGCAGTAGACCACCCGCGGGTTCCGTTTCCTAACGTCGTCATAGGCGATGCCAAGCCGCTCCACGGTGCCGGGACGGAAGCTCTCGACCACGACATCGCATTTCGTGGCGAGCGTGAGAAAGGCCCGCCGGCCATCAGGGTCGCGAAGGTCCACCCGCACCTTTTGCATGCCACGGTGAGCGCCGTAGGCGAAGTAAGGCGGCGCCTGAGTAGCGGGCCCGCGTCCGGGAGGAGGCGCGATCTTTATGACCTTTGCTCCGTAGTCGGCCAGAAGACGTGTGGCTCTCGCGGCGGGGCCGACGCTCGAGAGATCCAGAACCGAGATGCCGTCCAGTGGTCCGGCCGTCGCGGCCGTCGCGGCGGTCGCGGCGGTCGCGGCGGTCGCGGCGGTCGCGGCGGTCGCGGCGGTCGCGGCGCGCGCGGACTCGCTCATCAGAAGTTTTTCGGCAGGCCGAGTTTGCGCCGGGCGATGATGTTCTTCTGGATTTCCGACGCCCCCCCGCCGATGGTGTCGATCACCGTATAGCGGTACGTCGATTCCGAGCGGCCTTGCATGGGAGCGTCGTCGGTCTTCACTCTCAGCTGAGAGCCGGGGCCACCGAGGTCCATCGATGCGTCGGCGAGGCGCTTGGACAGTTCCGTCGCGTAGAGCTTGTACTCCGAAGCCTCGGCTGTCGGCGCAGCACCACCTTTCGCCGACGCTGCGACGAAGCGCAGACCCAGAACACGGGCGACTTCAGCCTGTGTGGCGAGCTGAGCGATCCGCTGCCGAACCCGGACGTTCTCACGGAGCTGGTTTCCATCGCGTTCTGCCGTCTTTACGTACTCGCAGAGGAGTTCAAGCCGCTGCGCGATCGGCGAGAAGGTGAACATGGTGAAGCGCTCGAGGTCGAGTGCCTCGGAGATGTATTGGAAGCCACGGTTCACCTCCCCGACGACGTAGTCGTCGGACACCCAGACGTCGTCCAGGTAGACCTCGTTTGTACGTTCGTCCCCCATCGTCCATATCGGCTTCACAGTTATTCCGGGGTGGTCGAGTGGCACCAGGAAGAGTGTGATGCCGTGGTGCTTCGCGACTTCGGGGTCGGTGCGTGCGCCGACCCAGTACCACTCGGCGAAATGAGCTGAGGTCGTCCAGGTCTTCTGGCCGTTCAACAACCAACCGTCGCCGTCACGAATCGCCTTCAGCTGCATCGACGCCGCGTCAGAGCCGGCGTTTGGCTCCGAATACCCGACAGCGAATTCGACTTCGTTGCGCAGGATCTTCGGTAGGAACTCGCGCTTCAAGTTGTCGTTGCCGTGGCGTATAAGGGTCTTGCCGATTATGCCGACGCCCTTCCCGATCTGCGGCCCGCCGCGCCGCGCAAGCGCCTCGTTCAGGAGGTGCTCGTAGACACCGTCTGACTCCTTGCCTCCGTATTCGGCAGGCCACGTGATGCCGAGCCAACCCTTGGCGCCGAGCTCGGCCATGAACTTCCGCCTGGGAGGGGTGTCGACGATCTGAGCCATGTTCTCGCGCGTCAGATCGAAGATCTCGGGATCGTCGTGATCGTCGAGAAA
Organism: uncultured Acidimicrobiaceae bacterium; assembly: GCA_963737015.1. Lineage (GTDB taxonomy): Bacteria > Actinomycetota > Acidimicrobiia > Acidimicrobiales > UBA8190 > CAVTQZ01. The sequence goes on from CAVTQZ010000001.1 coordinate 2,397,196, forward strand.
ACGCTCGACCTCGGCGACGAACGCCAGTTGCTCTTCGGAGAATTCGAAGTCCATTGTTCGTGCTCAACTCCTGCGCGCCGCGCCGGAAGGCTTCTGATACAGCGTCAGATCGTAGCTTTGGCTCCCGACCTCGCTCGATCGACCAGCGTCTGTGCATTGGCGGCCTCGAGCGACGCTCCTGAGCACACTGGTCCCCCGCTACGATCGCTTGCGATGCGAGGGGTGATTAGCGCGGCCGGCTACGTCCCCTATCGCAGGCTCCAGCGGTCGGAGATCAGCGCGCTTCTGGGTTCCGGAGGCGGCAAAGGCACCCGATCGGTCGCTTCCCACGACGAGGACACGACGACGATGGGGGTCGAGGCCGCGCGTCTGGCGATGGTGGCAGCACCAGCCACTGCTCCCGGCGGACTCTGGTTCTCGACCACCAGCCCGGCATACCTCGACAAGACGAACGCCACCGCGATCCACGCGGCGCTTCGTCTGCCACCCGAGATGGCGGCGCTCGACTTCGGAGGGGCCTTGCGTTCGGGGGTTGGCGCGCTGCGAGCCGCCCTCGATAGCAGCGGCGGCGGTGGGAACACGCTGGTCGTGGTCTCCGACCTGCGCGACGGACTGCCAGGGGGAGCAGACGAGGCGGGTGGGGGTGACGCGGCGGCAGCCATGCTCGTCGGCGACGACGGCCCCGGTTCGCCGGTCATCGCTGAGCTGTTGGGCGGAGCCTCGGCGACCGACGAGTTCACCGATCGCTGGCGAACTACGGGCGAGCGGCGCTCGAAAGTATGGGAAGAGCGCTTCGGAGAGACCCGATACGTACCTCTCGGCACCGACGCGTGGTCGAGGGCGCTGAAGACAGCGGGCGTCGAGCAATCGGACATCGCACTCCTGGCGGTCAGCTCCATGCACGCGCGTGCAGCGAAGACGTTCGCAGCCAAACTCGCCGGCGAAGGCGTGGTAGCGGAGGACGACTTGACGACATCAGTCGGTAATGCGGGCGTCGCTCACCCGCTCCTTCTTCTCGTGGCTGCCCTCGAAAAGGCAGGCCCTGACAAGGTCGTCGCGGTGGTGAACCTCGCCGACGGCGCGGATGTCCTCGTGTTCAGGACCACTCGATCGATCCGCGAGTGGAGACCCGCCCGAAGGATCGAGGACCAGCTCGCGTCGAGCGCGGACATCGGCTACGGGAAGTTCCTCTCTTGGCGGGGGATGATCACCACCGAACCCCCCAGGCGACCCGAGCCGCTCAGGGTGCAATCCCCCCCGGCGTGGAGGGCAAAGGAATGGAAGTTCGGCTTCGCCGGATCACGGGACCGCTCGAGCGGGGCTCTGCACCTCCCGCCCGCGCGGGTTTCGATGGCCGGGGGGAACGTCGACGACATGGAGCCTGTGGGCCTGGCGGATTCGAAGGGCACGATCGTCACGTTCACCGTGGACCGGATCGCCTACTCCCCGAGCCCTCCGGTCGTCTTCGCCGTGGTGGACTTCGACGGCGGAGGGAGGTTCCCGGTGGAGCTCACGGACGTCGACGCAGAGGCGCTGTCAGTGGGAGCCCGCGTTGAGATGACCTTTCGCCGCCTCTACAGCGCCGACGGAATCCACGACTACTTCTGGAAGGCGCGCCCTGTGAGATCGGGGAGGTAGCGATGGGGTCGAACGGCATCCGGGATCGCGTAGCGATCGTCGGCATGGGCTGCACCAAGTTCGGAGAACGATGGGACAAGGGCGCGGACGACCTGATCGTCGACGCGTCGATGGACGCGTTCGCGTCTGCGGGCGTCTCCAAAGACGACGTCGATGCTTTCTGGCTCGGGACGGCGACGTCCGGCCAGAGCGGCATCGCTCTCGCGCGCCCACTCCAGGTTCAAGGAAAGCCCGTGAGCAGGGTCGAGAACTTCTGCGCCACCGGCTCGGAGGCACTTCGCGCTGCCTCCTATGCGGTTGCGAGCGGCGCCTACGACCTCGCCATGGCAGTTGGAGCCGAGAAGATCAAGGATGGCGGCTTTCAAGGCATAGCCGTCCCTAAGGCCGCGGGCGACGGCACCGAGCGGACGCTGACCGCGGCTGCGATGTTCTCCATGATCGTGCCTGCGTACTCGAAGAAGTACGGCTTGGACGAGGCGGAAGTCATGGACGTCCTGGCCGCGATCGCCGTGAAGAACCATGCGAACGGCGCGAAGAATCCTCGTGCACAGTTCCGCAAGGCAGTCTCGAAGGAGACCGTTCTCTCCGCACCCCGGATGGCCGGTCGCCTGGGGGTCTTCGACTGCGCGGGTGTCGCGGACGGGGCCGCCGCGGCGATCGTGGTACGTGCCGAAGATGCAGGGCGGTACACGGACAAGCCTCTCTACATAAAGGCGTTCGCCGTGTCGACGGGAACCGGCTCGGGGCTCATCGACCCCGGGTACGACTACACCCACTTCCCCGAATGCGAGCGGGCGGCTTCGGACGCCTACGCGCAAGCGGGGGTGACGGATCCCCGCCACCAACTGGCGATGGCGGAGGTGCACGACTGCTTCACTCCGACCGAGATGCTGCTGATGGAGGACCTCGGCTTCGCCGAGCGCGGAACGGCATGGAAGGAGGTGCTGGCGGGCACCTTCGACCTCGACGGCGAATTGCCGGTGAACCCCGATGGCGGCCTCAAGAGTTTCGGCCATCCAGTGGGTGCGACCGGACTGCGGATGTTCTTCGAGTGCTGGTTGCAGCTGCGAGGCGAAGCCGGTACCGAGAGACAGATCGACACCGACCGCACCCTCGCCCTGATGCACAACCTCGGCGGGTACCCAGGAGAGATGGTCTCTCTCGTGTCGATCGTCGGCTCCCAGCTCGGCTGATCGACAGGACGCAAGAGCACGGCCGAGTCGGACCGATCTTGTCGTTCCTGGAGAAGCGCTGCGGTATCGACGGCCGGGTAGCGGCCGTCGCCGGGGGTGGCGGGGGTCTGGGACGCGCAGCAGCGGTCGACACTGCGTCCGGATGGTTGAACTGCCCGGAGAATGGATTCAACGCGCGGCCACCGACATGGTTGATCGACCGGCTTCAAGAGGGTCGATGAGCCACGACCGGGGCCAAGATGCGGCGCTATCGGGACTTCCCGAGCCTCCCGAAGTGGGCACGAGCGCCCTCGAACCCGGGACATTCGCCGGCACGTGCGTGCTCGTTACGGGCGGCGGCACGGGTATCGGCCGCTCCATAGCGGTCGAGTTCGCCAGGCTCGGCGCCTCGATCGCCATCGCCAGCCGGAACAAGGACCATCTCGCCAGGGGTGAAGCTGCGGTCAAGGAGACCGGCGCGACAGTTCTGAGCACGACCTGTGACATCCGCGATCCCGACCAGCTTTCGGCGGCCTTCGACCTCTTCGAGTCGAATCTCGGATTGCCCGGCGTGCTCGTGAACAACGCCGCCGCCAACTTCCCGGTGCCTGCCGACGATCTCTCCCCCAACGGATGGCGCGCTGTGGTCGACATAACCCTGAACGGCACGTTCCTCTGCTCACGCGAATTCGCGCGACGACACATCGCAAATCGCACGCCGGGATCGATCATCAACCTGTGCGCCTCCTACTCCTGGACCGGTGGGCCAGGCTTCGCACACTCCGCAGCCGCGAAGGCGGGTGTGAAGAGCCTCGTCGAGACCCTTGCCGTCGAATGGGGTCCATACGGGATTCAGGTCAACGGGCTCGTTCCCGGCCTCTTTCCTCACGACGACATGACCTCGGACATAAAGGGCAACCTCGCCGCAGCGGAGGACCTCGAGTCCCGGCAGCCTGCCCTTCGCACGGGGCGTCTGCGCGAGATCGGATGGGCGGCGACATTCCTCGCTTCTCCGTTCGGCCGGTTCATCACCGGCCACACTCTCGTAGTCGATGGCGGCAACCATCTGCGCAGAGCCATGACGATGCCACCGGTCTCGACCGTGCGGGCGCAGATGGGACTCGAGTACCGGCCGGATGGCAAGTGAGCGCTGACCCCACCTTCGTCCGGGTCGACCAAGAGGGCGCGGTCGCGATCGTGACGCTCGACAGGCCCGAGAGGCTCAACGCCATGGGTGACACCATGGATGGGCAATTCTGGGCTGCTCTCGCGGAGGTGTTCTCCCGATCAGAGGTGCGAGTGGTCCTCTGGCGCGCAGAGGGAAGGGATTTCTCGGCTGGCAGGGACCTGAACGATCTCGGTGTAAGGCCGACAGGTGTCAGCGACTACCAATACATCTCCGAAGGACACGCCAAGACCCACGCCCTTCTCGTTCCTCCTCCGCTTCCCGTCGTCGTGGCGATACAAGGTTGGTGCATCGGGGGTTCCTTCGAGCGCGCACTTCTCTGCGACATGCGGATCGCGTCCGAGGATGCCAAGTTCAGGCTTCCGGAGCTTTCATACGGACTGGTCCCGGACTCGGGTGGGACCGCCCGGATATTCCAGATTTGCGGCGCAGGGGTTGCGAGCGACCTCGTGCTCACCGGGCGGGTAATGGCGGCCGAAGAAGCATTGCGACACGGGATCGTGAGCCGCGTCGTCACAAGGGAACGACTCGACGAGGAGGCAATGGAGGTCGCCCAGACAATCGCAAGGCAGCCGCCCCTTGCGGTACGGATGCACCGCCAGGTGCTCGGCACGCTGGGCGGCGCCGAGGTTGCAGCTTCGTTGCACGAGGAGCTGCTCTCGCAGATGCTCGTCTACAACTCGCAGGATTACGCGGAGCTCAAAGAAGCACGTTCCAAAGGACGCGAGCCGCGCTTCCGTGGGACCTGACAAGGCGAAGCCAAGGCGAAGCCATAGGGCCTCAGGCAAGCACAGAACTGAGAAAATCTGTGAGCACGCCGAGCGTCTCCGCCGGCGACTCCAGCTGAGGTGAGTGGCCCGCCTCGGCGATCACTGCCAAGCTCGCTCCCGGTATTGCCTCTGACATTCGTCGGGCGGGGTCGAGGAAAGGTTTGTCCTGCTCGCCGACGATCACGAGGACAGGAAGACGTAGAGCTCGCAGATCCTCCAGCAGGTCACGGGCTTCGAACATCGCGCTGCTCATGGAGAGCCACATCTCTGACGAACATGCGAGTTGCTGCGCGTCGAGGAGCTCCTGATAGCCGGGTCGCTCGGCGAGTAGGCGTCTGTGAGCGTCTGTGACGAGCGGACCGTCGAGCCCCCTCATCGCCTCGACCAGCGCCTGCATCCCACCGGTCTCCACGATTTGTCTGCCGGCAGCAGCCATCTCCGGGTCCATCTCGATGCGGCTGTGGAAGGTATCCATGAGTACAAGGCCCTCCAGACGAGGCTCGTGCGACAGGGCGATCAGCTCGGCGACCATCCCGCCCATGGAATGGCCCATCAGGGTGAGGCGTTCCCATCCGAGGATGTCCACGAGCGCGATCGCGTCCTCGACGAAGCGTTCGAAGACGTAAGCGTTCTCTCCCGACGGGTGGCCGCTCCCACCGTGGCCGCGCTGATCGGGGGTGACGACGTGCCAGCCGCGCGCGGCCAAGGCACCCATCAGTTCGGAGAAATTCTCCTTTGCTCCGCAGAACCCGTGCAGGATCAAAAGGGGCCGGCCTCCCTCCCCCGCCTCGAGCACCTCGAGGCCCACGCCCTGCACGTTTACGCTTCGCTTTCTCGGAGCCTCCATGGCGCGATCCTCGCACGCTTCGAATGTTGGCGGGGTCCTTAACTATCGTGAGAGCCATGGCCATCACAGAACCAAAGGCTCCGGAAGAGCTCGACCCCCCGCAAATGGAGTCGGGGGGCTCGGACGAGGCGAAAATGCTTCGCGAGCGAGTCGGCAAGCTGCTCGCGGACCACGACCCCGCCACCACTCCGGTCCACGAGTTCCTCGGCGAACGTTTTGACGCAGGTCTCGCCTGGGTCTGGTTCCCCGAGGGCTACGGCGGTCTGGGGCTCACTCCGAAGCTCCAAGCGCCCGTGGAGCGCGCCTTGAGAGAAGCAGGTGCTCCGACGGTGGCCGAGCGAAACGTGATCGGTTACGGGATGGGGGCGCCGACCGTGGCTACGCACGGCACCGAAGAGCAGAAGAAGCGTCTTCTGCGCCCGCTCTTCACGGCCGAGGAGATCTGGTGCCAGCTCTTCTCGGAACCCGGCGCCGGCTCCGACGTTGCCGGACTCGCCACCTCCGCTGTAAGAGACGGGGACGAGTGGGTCGTGAACGGTCAGAAGGTCTGGACGACGCTCGCGCACGTCTCGAAATGGGGGATGTTGCTCGCCCGGACCGACCCCGAGGCCCCGAAGCACCAGGGTCTCACCTATTTCATCGTTGACATGAGAGGTCCCGGCGTCGAGGTCCGCCCCCTGCGACAGATGACCGGCCACGCGGAATTCAACGAGGTCTTCTTCACCGACGCCCGCATCCCCGACAGCATGCGCCTCGACGCCGTGGGCGCAGGCTGGCGCGTCGCAATGACGACACTCATGAACGAGCGCGTCGCTCTCGGCGGCGGCGTGCCTGCGCGCGAATCGGGCCCCATCCAGCAGGCCGTCGAGATATGGAAGGAGAAAGCGGAGAAAAGCAGGGTTCAGCACGATCAGCTGGTCCGCTTGTGGATCGAAGCCGAGGTCGGCCGCATCACGAACCTCCGCGCTCGCGAACAGCGGCGGGCGGGCACTCCCGGACCCGAGGGTTCGGTCGCGAAACTCAAGGGGGCCGAGTTGAACAAGCGCATCTACGAGTTCTGTGTCGACCTCATGGGGATGGACGCGACGCTCTACCCCTTCGGATACGAGATGGTCCGACCCGACGTCGCGAGCCTCTTCGGCGGCGGTGACCCACGCGTTGCGTTCCTGCGTTCTCGCGCCAATTCGATAGAAGGCGGCACCTCCGAGATCATGCGCAACATCCTCGGGGAGAGAGTGCTCGGGCTCCCCGGTGAGCCCAGGGCCGACAAGGAGGTCCCGTGGTCCCAAGTACCGCGGAGTTGACGGCGAGGGGCCTCATATGGCGGGAGGAGGACGTAACCACCCGGGGTGTGCGCCAACGACGCTTCGACGTGCTCCGTGACGGTCGCACGGTACCGGGCCTCTTATGGACGCCGGAGGGAGCGACCGGACCGCGTCCTCTTGTACTCATAGGACACGGCGCGGGCCACACCAAGCGGGGACCATATGTAGTGGCACTGGCGCGCAAGCTCGTGCGCCACCACGCCTTCGCGGCCGCGGCGATCGACGGACCGGTGCACGGAGACCGTCGACGCGACGCTTCCGACGACGGTGCGCTCATGATGATGGAGTTCGCTCACGCCTGGGCGAGCGACCCGTCGATGACCGACGAGATGATCTGCGACTGGCGCACGACGCTCGACGCCCTGATGGATCTCGACGAGATCGGAGAGTCCCGCGTCGGATGGTGGGGATTGTCGATGGGGACGATTTTCGGGATCCCGTTTGTCGCGGCCGAGAAGAGGGTGGAGGTCGCCGTTCTAGGCCTCATGGGGGTCGCAACACCCGAAGCGTCTTTCACAGAGAGGTTCCTGCGAGACGCGCGTTCCGTCGCTTGCCCGGTCCTCTTCCTGCTTCAGTGGGACGACGAACTCATGCGGCGCGCCGATGTGCTCGCTCTCTTCGGTGAGATCGGAAGCACCGACAAGCGTCTTCACGCTCACCCCGGGGGACATGTGGCGGTGCCTACAGAGGAGCTCGACTGGAGCGCACGATTTCTCGCGGATCACCTCGGTAGTTAGACGCTTGGGCGGTTAGCCGCTTAGACGCTTGGGCCGCGCGCCCGTTTGGCCGCTTGGGAACCGACCACGGAGGTCACGGCCCTCGCTGCCAGAGCAACGAGCGTGAGAGTGGGTCCGTAGCCGGAGGATGTTACGAAGACCGACGAGTCGGCCACGAAGACGTTGTCGAAACCGTGTACGCGTCCGTAAGGGTCCACGACCGAGGTCCGCGGATCTCTTCCCATCCTCGTCGTACCCATGACGTGGCGGCTCGCCGGCACCGCGGACAAGGTCCCATGCCGAGCGTCGGCGCGGGTGTCGGCGTCGGCGTCGGCGTCGGTCGTCGGCATCGGCATCGGCATCGGCATCGGCATCGCCCGGTAACGACGCTAAGGCCGGCGACGTGGCGACCCTCGTCCAGGTCGCTCCCATCTCCCGCAGTACACGCACCAGGACGCGGCTGTGATGATCGGACGCGACCACCTCGTGGCGATGGGGGCTGTACGTCACACGGGCCACGGGGAATCCGCGCGCGTCACGGATCTCGGGGTCCAGATCCACCATGTTCGTGAGTTGTGCCAGATCCTCGCCCTGCATGGTGAAGGCCCACATACGGTCGCGAAGCGGAGAGGCGCGCATTAGTTGTTTGTGCTTCATGCCCCAGGGATAGAGCTTCGCTTCGGCAATCGGGAGGCTCGGACCGCCGTGCTCGACCATTCCACCCCTGATCCAAGGGAGTCCTGCCTCCTTCGCTGCGGCCCGTGATTCATCGTCGACCACGACTGCGTCGTCGTGCAGGTGCGTCACCGCGCGCCCTCTGTGCGCGTGGAGGCGCTGCGGCACAGTACCCGCAACGAACGTCTGGAAATGGACCATCAGGTTGCGCCCGATCATCGGATGCTCGATACCTGAGAGAAGCAGAAGTCGGGGGGTCTCGATCGCTCCTCCTGCGACGAAGATGTTGTGGGCGCCGATCCTGCGCGCTTTGCGATCGGGCCCTATCGCTTCTACTCCGGTCGCCCTTCGTCCTTCGAAGATGATGCGCGACACGAACGTCTCGGAGAGCAACTCCGCACGCCCGGTTCTGAGAGCCCGTTCGAGCATCGCGAGCGGATCTCCCTTGGCGTGGATCGGACAGCCGAAGAAGGCACAGAACCCGCAGTTGTTACAGGCAGGTCGCCCGTCATACGTAACTGAGTTGGCCGCCGTCGGTGCCGGGTACGGATGAAGGCCCATGCGGAAGGCAGCCTCGGAGGACAACGTGGCGCCGTACATCGGCGCCCCCGGAGGCATCGGGTACGGCCCCGACCGCCAGGAGGCGAAAGGGTTGGACGCTGTGTCACCTGCCACCCCGATCGACTTCTCGGCCTGCGCGTAGAACGGCTCGAGCTCCGCGTAGTCGAGGGGCCAATCCTCGACCGTCGCTCCCTCGACGGGGCCGTGGGTGCTCAGGAGGGCGAAGTCCTCTTCGCGAAAGCGCGGCACCTTGCCGTCCGCGTGCACTCCCCCACCTCCCACGGTCGAGGGGATCGAGTTCACCTCGCCGACATGAGTGTGAAGGCCTTCTTCCTCCCTCGTTCGGAAGGTCCTCGGCTCTGTGATTGGGTCGGGACCGAGGAAGTGCCGATGCACGAACTTGATCTCGTCATTCGAGAAATCGGCCATGAGCCGCGGATCGCCTGGTATCTCGGGGTCGATCAGATGGTTTCGGCCCTTCTCCACGATGACGACGTCCCAGCCCGACCGGGTGAGCAGGTCGGCCACGGTCGCGCCTCCAGGGCCGGAGCCGACGATCACGGCGTCCACGAAGTCGGTCAGGGCCCTGACACCTCCGAGTCCGAGTATCCACGCGGTTGGACATCCCCGGGGAACCGGATCGAACGCCAACCGACGCATTCGCGGTTGCCGCCGTACTCAGGAGGTCCGTACATCCCTTCGCAACAGTGCTCGTAGAGCATCTCTGTGAATTCGGCCTGAGCGTTCAATGCAGTGTCCTGCTCCTCAGCGGAAAGGTCGTTGAAGTCCTCTCCCAGAGCCGCCAGCCCCGATCTGTATCGCTGCTGCAGGCCGGCGACCGGCCCGTTGAACTCGCGCTCGGGCAAACCAAGGGAACCCTCGATGCGGATCCTCCAGGCGAGCTCGTCGATCTCATTGAGGGGATGGAAGCGACCGAAACAGCTCTCACCGCCACTGCGGCCCGATGTCGGTCCTCGAGCCCAGATCCGTGGCGGATCGAACTCGAATGCTCCTAGAAGTCCGTCTATGTAGTCCGCCACGCGGGCTTCGGTTGCGCCCGCCGACTTATCCGAGGGTATGAGCCGCTCACAAGCGGCGCGAAGTTTCTCGTATTCGACCTCGGTCAGCCATATGGGCACCGAGCGCGAGGCTACGCTGCATGCGCGTGCATATCCCGGAGGCGCGCCGGTTCGTTGTCGGCGGACCGCTGGCCACACTGGCTCGCGCGCTTCTGCTCCCCTTGCTCCTTGGCGCTTCGCTCGCTTCGGTCGCTGCGTGCTCTTCGCCTGCGTCCTCAGGTCACCGGAGACCGGGTGCGCCGCCTTCGACGATCGCCGGGCCCGGCGGGACCAATGCTTTGCCACCGACGACGCAGGCCCAGGCGCCCTCGTCGCGAGCTTCGGGCCGTGAGGGAGTGCCCGCCTTCACGCACATCTTCGTCGTGGTGATGGAGAACCTGTCCGACCAAGGCGCTCTTGCGACGCCGTCCATTGCAGCGCTGGCTCACCGTTATGCCTTCGCCAGTTCCTATTACGCGGTGTCCCATCCGAGTCTCCCCAATTATTTGGCGCTCGTGTCGGGCTCCACGTGGGGCATCTCGTCGGACTGCACGTCCTGTGGTGTCTCGGGTCCGAATCTCGCACGCCAGCTCGACGCGGCCGGGATCTCCTGGGGCGCGTACCTCGAAGCGATGCCCGCCGCCTGCTTCTCCGGGCCCGAGGCTGACGGCGGGCTGTACGCCAAGAAGCACAACCCGTTCATCTACTTCGACGACGTGCGCACCAACCCCCGAATCTGCAACCACCTGCAACCCTTGAGCTCGCTCACCACGATCCTTTCGCAGACTCCGTCCGAGGTGCCGCGTTTCGTCTGGGTCACGCCCGACATGTGCCACGACGGGCACGACTGCTCCGCTGCGACCGCTGGTAGTTGGCTCTCGAGCTTCGTCTCGACCGTCACCGCCAGTCCCGCATGGCAAGGTGGCGGTGTCATGTTCATCGTGTGGGACGAAGGCTCCGACGACAGTTCGATGGATCCCACGACCGGGGCGACGCGGTCGGCTGGCGGCGGCGGACACATCCTCGCCCTGGTCGTGGCTCCCGGCTTGCCCAATGGTGAGGATGTGAACGTCACTTACGATCACTACTCGCTCCTGCGGACTGTCGAGGACTCCCTTTCGCTTCCCCTTCTGGCAAACGCCTCGGCGCCCGGCGTGAAACCGCTCGCGGCGTTCTGGTCCGGCGGTTCCGCGTCCGCGTCCGCGGGCTGATCCGCGGTCCGCCGACATGCACGTCGCCGCGCTCGAGATGGAGCTTCACCTCGCAGAGTCGGGCTCGCTGAAGGAGAAGCGCGCCGTGGTGCGCCACGTGGTCGAAACCGCTCGCAGACGCTTCGGGGTTTCGGCCTCCGAGGTCTCCCACCACGACCGCTGGCAACGAGCGGGCATCGGCTTCAGCGTCGTCGCGCCGAATGTCCGGCACGCCGAGGACCTCCTGGACCGAGTGGAACGATTCGTGTGGTCCCACCCCGAAGTCACCGTCCTGTCCTGCTCGCGGCAGTGGATGGAGCTGGAGTCCTGAGCGTCTTGGGGGACCCTTCGCGAGGCCCATTGCGCTTGCGAATACCGCGGCTCACCTTCTCGTCTGTTCGCGGGTACCGAAAGGAGTGTGTGCTTCCAGATCTCCTGGCGGGGATCACGCTCCTGGTAATCGCCGTTCCCGAGCAGCTTGCGACTTCACGACTGGCGGGCATGCCTCCGGTGACCGGCTTCTACGCCTTCATCGCGGGCACCGCGATGTTCGCGTTCCTCGGTTCGAACCCGCAGATGTCGGTGGGAGCCGACTCGACGATCGCCCCCCTGTTCGCCGTGGGGATCGCGCACATCGCTCCAGCGGGAAGCGCGAGCTACCTGGATCTCGTCGGCGTCGTCGCCGTGATGGCGGGGGTCATAGTCGCCCTGGTGGGCCTGTTGCGGCTCGGCTGGATCGCCGAATTCCTCTCCGCGCCGATCGTCACGGGCTTCCTGGCAGGCGTCGCAGTCATCATCTTGGTCCATCAACTTCCCGACTTCTTCGGCATCCACCCCGTCACTGGGAGTACCTGGCAGCGAATCGATCTCATCGCCGGGCACCTCGGGGGCACGAACGGCTGGGCACTCGGCATCGGAGTCGTGTCTCTCGGAATTCTGTTCCTCTCCGAGCGGATCGATAGGAGGCTTCCCGGTGCGCTCGTGGCGCTCGCGGCGTCGACGATCGTCGTCGGGGCGTTGAATCTCCACGCCCGTGGTGTCCAGATCCTCGGCTCTTTCGCCCACGGCGCGCCGCGCTGGGGTCTCGTAGGACTCTCATGGTCCACTCTCGGCAGCGCGGCTCCGATAGCCACGGTGGTCGCCCTGGTCGTGATCACCCAGACCGCCGCGACGACCCGCGCCTTCGCCGAGCAGGGTGGATACGACGTCGACGTCGGCCGCGATTTCCTCGGAGTGGGTGCCGGGAGCGTCGCGGCCGGGCTCGTCGGTTCGTTCCCGGTGAACGCCAGTCCCGCTCGCACCGCTGCCGTCGCAGCATCGTCGGGCCGAACACAGGCAGCTGGACTCGGTGCTGCAGCCGCATTGGTATTGCTGATACCGGCCGCCGGGATTCTGAAGGACGTCCCCTCGGCGACGTTGGCGGCGGTGCTGATCTTCATCGCGACCCGGATATTCCGATTGCGTGAGCTGTTGAAGATCGCGCGCTTCGACATATTGGAGCTTGGCTTGGCGCTGGTGACCCTTCTCACGGTCGCCCTGGTCGGGATCGAGCAGGGTATCGGTGTGGCCGTCGGGCTTGCGATCCTCGACCGCACACGCAGGACCGCTCGGCCGACCCTCCACGTCTTGGGCAGAATTCCGGGGACCACGAGCTGGGTCCCTCTCTCGGTGGCCCCCGAGGCGTCGCAAGTCCCGGGCGTACTGGTCGTCCTATTCGCCACACCTCTCTGGTACGCGAACGCAATTCACTTCCGGACCGAACTCCGCTCCGCTGTGTCGCGTGCTCCTGCCGGCCTCGAGGTCGTCGTGCTCGATGCCGCAGGCATGAGCGACGTCGACTACACCGGCTCAACCGCACTCGGTGAAGTGCTCGATGAGCTCGAGCACGAAGGAATCTCGCTGGCAGTTTCGAGAGCTGGCGAGCGTGTTCGTACGAATCTCCGCCGCAGCGGGCTTCTCTACCGAATAGGAGAGAACCGGTTCTTCCCGTCCACCGACAGCGCCGTGACCTCAGTCACGAGCCGCCCGGACGCGAAGCCTCCCGAGGCGAAGCCCCCCGGATCTCTCTCAAGTCTCTGAGCTCCAGACGGTCGAAGGGAGCCACCTGGATTGCGCCGCCATTCGTCGGGCCGACGCGCTCGCCGTCTTTCGTGACTGAAGCGGCTTCGAAGCCGTGCAGGACGACCCGCACCGGCGAATGAACTGGATGATCGCCCGTTCGCCGCCAGTCGAGCGAAGCGCTGTCGCCCTCCGAAGCGCCCTCGAGCCGTAGCTCGTCGAACCTGCGGGCGCCGTCACCGTCTCCCTCGTCGTCGTAGCAGGTACCGACCGCACGGCCGGCGGCGTCCGGCCAGCAGTGGAAGGACAGAAGTCGCGGGGCATGGCCGGGCAACGGTGTCGTCGACGGGGCCACCTCACCACCGAGCGCGTCGTCCCCTTCGACTGCACAAGTCGCGGACCGGTGGACGGACCCGTGGACGGACCCGTGGGCGAACCCGTCGTCGAGAGCGAGGATCCGACCCTCCCGGACGAACACCGGCATCCGGCCACCCGCGACCGACAGGGGCGCGCTCTCGCGCCACTTGTCCGACGAATGGAAGAAGGAGTGTTCGAACAAGCCCTTCCAACTCCCGGGCGGAAACACCACGGACTTCCTCGCCGCCCCCGCTTCGCACACAGGTGCGACTAGCAACGAATCGCCGAGGAGAAACTCCTCGTCCATACTCCTTCCGCAGCCGTCGCCGCCCGTACTCCACCACAGAGGACGAACCGGTGGCACCCCCGTCCGAGTCGCCTCGTGCGCCAGGGTGTAGAGGTAGGGAAGAAGCCTGTAGCGGAACCGGATCCATTCGCCGATGCGCGACCTCGTCGGTTCGTCGAACCTCCAGGGCTCGCGCGGCGGCGCGCCGACGACGGAATGGGTGCGACAGAACGCCATGAAGACACTCATCTGCAACCACCGCAGGTACAGCTCGTCGTCGGGAACCCCGCTGAACCCCCCGATGTCGGATCCGGAAAAAGCCACGCCTGACATTCCGAGTCCGACCATTGTCGCGATCTGTTGGCGCATCGCCTCCCACGTCGAGTCGGCGTCCCCGGTCCAGTTCCAAGCCCAACGTTGGTTCGATGCCCAACCCGAGCGCGAGACGATGAAGGGGCGTCGTTCCGGACGGGCATCGGTGAGCCCTTCGAATCCCGATCTGTTCATGAGCAGGCCGTAGAGATTGTGAGCCTCGCCGTGATCACCTCCGCGGCCATCGAGGGCATGGCGCGTGCTCAGAGGGAGCGTGGGGTCACCGCGTAGGGACATCGACGCTGGTTCGTTCATGTCGTGCCAGACACCCGAAACCCCTTCCTCGGCGAGCGCCCGGTACTTGCCGGCCCACCAACTTCTCGTACGGGGGTCCGTGAAATCGGGGAAGGCGGCACGGCCCGGCCACACCACCCCTTCGACGATCCGGCCCTTTTCGTCCCGGCAAAAGAGATCGCGCGACTCGGCCTCACGGTAGATCTGGTAGCGCGCATCCACCTTCACCCCTGGGTCCACGATCGAAACGAGCGCGACTTCGCTCCGGGAGAGCTCCTCCGAAAGAGCGCGCATGTTCGGGAAACGTCGCTTGTCGACCGTGAACACGCGGTACCCGTCCATGTAGTCGATGTCCAGATGGATCGCGCTTAGCGGGAGACCCTCGCGCAGGTATCCGCGCAAGACGTATCGAACGTCGGCTTCCTTCTTGTAGCCCCATCTGCTCTGGTGGTACCCGAACGCCCACCGCGGTGGCATCGCAGGCCGGCCGGTGAGCTCGCTGAAGCGGCCCATCAAATGCTGCGGCGAGCCTGCGATGAGGTATGTCCGTAACTGTCCTCCGGCGAACTGGACCGTCATACCCTGAGGGTCGCTACCCCGGACTCGAGTGTCGCCGAAAGTGAATCTCCCCCGCGTCGGGTTCTCGTAGAACGTGAGCAGGCTGCACTCCGGGTGCGCGCCGAGCACGAGGGGGATACCCATGTACAGGCGGCTCGCACCGGGACCCCACGCGCCACCGGCGTCGGTGTTCCAAAGGCGGTACGTCCCACCACGGAGGTCGACTCCGCCGGCCTGCTCGCCGAGCCCCGTGAAAAGCTCACCCTGGCGCATCTGGCTCACTTGCTCCCACGCTCCGTCGCGCCGCGTCGGCGCAGCGAAGCCCCTCAGGACTGTGCCATCACGTCTCGAGAGAGTCGCCTCGCCCACGTCCGACACCCGGAGCTCGAGCACATCGCTCAGAATTCTCCAATGCCCGCGCCCTTCGACGATCGCCACGGAAGGATCCGGCCACGCCACCTCGGCGAGCGCGTAGTGGACCGGTTCGACGCCGGGCCCCCACGAGAGGCGGACGACGTCCGGAGCACGGAAACTTGCTTCGAGCTCGGCGTGTTCGAAGACGAAAAGCGCTCCGGAACTTCGCACGTCGACACTGACGAGAGCTCCCGGAGGTGATCCGGCCCTTTCATCGATCGAACCGGCTGAGCCTGATGTGCCCCGGTCCGGGTTCCGGTTCCGGTTCCGGGACGCCATCTCGTTGCGCGCAGAGTTGACGATCACCTGCCCCAACATCGGAAGGCCGAGATCTCCGATCACGTGGGCGAAGAGCCGTGCGCGTGCCGCGAGCCGTCGCAGTCTCAGTCGCGCTCGGTTCGTGTCGACGGAGGCCCGGCCCATCGTCGGAAGGCTACGTTGTCCACCCTACGCCACAGGGCGAAACGTAAGCTGACTCGCAGTCAACCAAGCGTGGCGACCCCACGCGGAGGCCACATGAGAACCAGGCTCACCGAGCTCCTCGACATCGAGCACCCGGTCATGCTCGCTGGAATGGGAGGAGTCTCCTATCACCGCTTGGTAGCCGCTGTCTCTGAGGCCGGGGGATTCGGTTGCCTGGGCGCGTCCACCATGCCGCCCGAGAAGATGGTCGAGGAGATCCAGCGCGTCCGGGAACTGACCGACAAGCCATTCGGGGTGGACCTTCTCACGGCCATGCCCGGGAACCTCGCCGGGCAGGTCCAGCAGGTGATCGACGGCGGAGCATCTGTGTTCGTGGCAGGACTCGGTGTCCCTACTGATGTGGTCGATCTGTGTCACCGCAATGGTCTGCTTGTCGTGAACATGTGCGGCAAGGTCGACCATGCACGGCGCGCGGTCGATGCGGGATGCGACATCGTCGTTGCGCAGGGAACGGAAGCCGGCGGGCACACCGGACAAATCGCGACATTCCCGCTGTTACCTCAGGTCGTCGACGCGGTCGGTGATCGGGTCCCTGTGGTCGCGGCGGGAGGGATCACCGACGGCAGGGGGCTCGCTGCTGCTCTCACTTTCGGCGCTGACGGGATCTGGGTGGGTACGCGCTTCATCGCCACTCCCGAGGCGAGGGCTGTGAGTGGATACAAGGACGCTCTCATCGAAACAGCCGAGGACGGCACCATCATCAGCCGCGCTTACTCTGGCAAGACGATGCGCGTCGTCAGGAACGACTACACCAGGTACTTCGAGGAGCACCCGTCCGAGCTCGAGCTGTTCCCCGCTCAGCTTGGCCGCTCGATCTCGGACAAGGCATTTCATCTCGGAGGTGACGAGCAGACCCCCGATATAGACCCCTCCGTTGAGTGCTATCCGGCGGGCCAGGGCACCGGGGCCATCCGTGAATTGGTACCGGCCGGAGAGCTCGTGCGGCGCTTCGTCGAAGAGGCTCAAGCCGCTCTCGAACGCGCCCGCGGCGTCACGGTCTCGACCTGAATCACCAGACGGTGCGGCCCTTTCCCTTCCCCAGCCTTGCGTTTCTCAGGCGCGGTCCCCGGCGCGTCGTCGATCTGGACACGTCGGCCGACACCACGGCCGGCACCTCGGAAGGCAGGTCCGGCACTTCCGAGGAGCACAACCGCTCGGAGCGCTCGGACCACTCGGAGCGCTCGGAGTCCGCTGCAGCGCTCGACGTCGTAGGCGAGACGCAGACCCAACCGGTTCCTTCCGCACTTCCCGACAGCGCCGAAGCTGCCCAGGCTCTGCACGCGGCGCCTGCGGACACCCGCACGTTCACCGTGGAGCAGCATCCCGTCAGGATGGTTCCCGACACGCTCAGGATCCAAGGCCGAAGACTGCGCTACGCGGTATCGGACAATGCGGCGGCCTACGGTCCCGAAGGACCGGGCAGCCCTCCCATCTGGGCAGTCAACGTCCACGGTTACTTCGCCGGCGGGGGAATGTACTGGCGCGAGAGCAGTCATCTTGCGCAGTCCCTCGGTTGGAGACTGGTGAACCCGAGCCTGCCCGGGTTCGGGGGAAGTGATCCGCTCCCCTGGGAGCAGGTGAACCTCCACGAGATATCGCACCAGATCATCGAATTGCTCGACCACCTCGGAGCCGAGCACGCCGTCGTCCTCGGGCACTCGATGGGTGGTGCCGTCGCCGTCCAATTCGCGAGCGACCATCCCGAGAGGACGCTCGGCATCATCTACCGCGACGGTGTGGCGACGCCCGGATGGAAGAAACGCCGAGGCGTCCTCGTGTCGATGCTCTCGCCCCTCATGCCTGACGTCGCGGGAATAGCGGATCTCGTTCTCGCAGCGCTGTTGGACACTCCTGACCTGCTGATCGGGAGACGCCTCTCGTCGACCGTGCGCGGCCTTCTGCCCGACGCCCGGAGGAACATCCGGGCCATGGGCAGGACGATCCCTGTCGGGGCGATGTTGATGTCGATCGACATGCGAGACGAGCTGAAGAACGTCGTCGAGTACGAGATCCCGTTCCTCCCGATCTGGGGCTGCTTCGATCGCATCGTCAATGCACAGACGGCGGCGGAGCTCTCCGCCGTTATGGGCCGCGAAATCGTATGGGTCCCCGGCGGCCACTCGTGGATGCTCCCGCGCCCGCACGGTCAGGTTGCCGTGCTGCGCCACCTCGATCCCGGGCGCGACTTTACAGAGGACATGCTCGCCAGAAGACGCCTGCTGCTCGGCATCGAGACCCGTCGCCGACGCATACGAGCGTTACGCTGAAGCACGAGGCCACCGCCCTCGTCCTCGAAGCGCCCTTCCGGTTGACGAGGCGCGGGTTCCCGGTCCCTCCGATATCCGAAGACGACGCTGTGCTTAGCGTGGAGGCCTGCGGCCTTTGCGGAACGGATCACGAACAATTCACGGGCGCGATGGCTGGAGGGCTGCCGTTCGTTCCCGGTCACGAGACCGTCGGTACGCTCGAGGCGATCGGATCTCGCGCCGCCGAGCGGTTCGCGGTATCGATCGGAGACCGGGTCGCTGTAGAGGTCTTCCAATCCTGCAGAGTGTGTGCGGCGTGCGAGGCCGGTGACTACCGGCGTTGCGAGTCGCATGGCATGGCAGACATGTACGGCTTCATCCCGACATCACGCCCACCTTCCCTCTGGGGTGGCTACGCGGAATTCCAGTACCTGTCTTACGACACGATGCTCCACAAGCTGCCCGAGGGCCTCGACCCTGTCGTGGCGACGCTCTTCAATCCGCTTGGAGCCGGCATCCGCTGGGGGGTCACCCTGCCTGCCACGGCGACAGGTGATGTGGTCGCGGTGCTCGGCCCCGGCATACGCGGCCTTTGCGTCACCGCAGCCGCCAAGTCGGCCGGGGCGGGATTCGTGCTGATAACGGGCAAGGGCGAGCGTGATGCGAAGCGCCTGAACGAAGCCAAACGATTCGGCGCCGATCTCGCCGTCGACGTGACGGAGGAGGATGCGGTGAGATCTCTTCAACGTGCCACCGGGCGACTCGCCGACGTGGTGGTCGACGTCACGGCGAACGCTCCCGAAGCCTTTGCGCAAGCTGTGTCGCTTGCGTGCCCCGGAGGGACTGTAGTTGTAGCCGGCACCCGCGGAACCTCGGGACTCGTCGGTTTCGACCCGGATCACCTCGTGTACAAGGAGCTACGTCTGCTCGGCGCACTCGGCGTGGACGCGCCCGCCTACCGGTCGGCGCTCGAGATGCTCGGCCGGAGCGACTACCCGTTCGAAGAGATACCGAGACGGGTTACCGGCTTCGACGGCGTAGGCCAGTTGCTGACCTCGATGGCATCGGGCACACCGGATGCACCCGTCCACGCGGTGATGGTCCCGCGCTGACCGTCTGGACCGTTGGTTCAGAGGATGCGGCGGACCTCCCGACGGTCGGGCAGGCGATGGTTCAGACGATGCGGTACGTCTGTACGGCGTGTGCCACCACGGTCCCAGCGGAGTCGAAAGCGGAGATCTCGGTGAAGGTGAGCTCTCTCCCGCGTCTCACGGTACGGGCCTCGCAAACGAGATCGCTCTTCTTGGCGGCGCCCACGTATTGGATGCTCATCGACACCGTCGAGGCGCGCGTTCCCTTGTCGAAGTCATGGTTCGACCATGCGGCGGCTGCGCCTGCCGTGTCCATCACGGCCGCGATCACGCCGCCGTGGTAGTAGACGCCGTCGTTGGTCAAATCGTCTCTGAAGGGAAGCCGCAGCGTCACCTGGTCCGGTCCGTACGCGTCGAATCTCAGACCTAGTCCGGACAGGTAAGGGGTCCGAAGCATCGTCGACGGAACCGCTTCTCGCAGCGCACGTTGCTGCTCATTGCTCAGCCCGTCCCTCGACGAACCGCTCGACCCGGGAGATGAGGTCGTCAACCTACGCCTCTCCTACTATCGTGGGACTCCTGATTCACGGAGCAGCCTAAGAGCGCAGGTTGCCACATCAGGCTGCCGCATCAGGTTGTCGCATCAGGTTGACTCGGAGCAAGGGGACCGAGATGCGTTGGCGAATCGAGGACACACCTGAACAGAGGGGATTCCGCGACGAGTTTCGCGCGTGGTTGCGTGAAGCTCTTCCTCCCGGGTGGAGCGATGCGGTCGAACGCTCAGACGATGCAGCCCTCGAGCGGATCCGCGAAGAACGTGGATTCAATCCATTCGTCTGGCAGGGAACCATCGGCCGGAGTCCCTATGCGGCTCCGCTGTGGCCGAAGGAGTACGGCGGCCTGTCGGGCGAGGTCTGGATGCAGCAGATCGTCCGCTCCGAGCTCGTGCGCCACCGGCTTCCCACGATCTCGGTGAACCTTCTCGGCGTCGGTCTCGCCGGGCCGACGATCATCGAGCACGGAACCGAGCAACAGAAGGAGAGGTACCTGCGGAAGATCCTCTCGGGCGAGGAGATCTGGTGCCAGCTCTTCTCCGAGCCGGGGTCGGGTTCCGACTTGGCATCGCTCTCGACGCGAGCCGAACGGGACGGAGACGAGTGGGTTATCAACGGTCAGAAAGTCTGGACGAGCATTGCCCAATTTTCGAGCTTCGGCATGCTGCTCGCCCGAAGCGACCCGAACGTGGCGAAACACGAAGGCCTCACCTACTTCGTCTGCGACATGCATTCACCTGGAGTCGAGATCCGTCCGCTCAAGCAGATCACCGGGTCCTCGGAGTTCAACGAGGTCTTCTTGACCGATGTTCGTATTCCCGACGCCAACAGGGTCGGGGGCGTGGGCGACGGGTGGCGCTGCGCGCGGACGACCCTGATGAACGAGAGAGTGGCACTGGCTGGAGTGTCCCTCGACCCGATCTCCTTCACGGGGGGCGTGAGACGCGACCCGTGGGAGTCGTATCTCGAGTCGTTCCGGGACCGTTCGGATCCTCTCGTGCGTCAGCGCCTGGCTCAGATCTACATCGAGTCGGAGGTGAAGGAGATCACGGCGTTCAGGGCCAACTCCGCGCGCCTCTCAGGTCAACCCCCCGGGCCCGAGGGAGCGGTCAACAAGGTGTTCAACGCCGAGTTCAATCAGCGCAGGTCGAACCTTGCCGTCAATGCCACAGGAATGGGCGCCGTGGCGTGGGCGCCCGGTGAAAAGGCAGCCGAGTCGCGAGCTCAGACTTTTCTGCGTGCCCGGGCCAACTCGATCGAAGGCGGCACGTCTGAGGTGTTGCGCAATCAGGTCGCTGAGCGGATCCTGGGGCTTCCTCGTGACCCCGAGGCGGACAGGGGCGTCGCCTGGTCGGAGGTGCGCCACAACTGACGTGTCCGGCGCGCCCGGCGCGTCCGGCACGGCCTGCGCGGCCTGCGCGGCCGCCAGAATCCTTCAGCCGGTCGCCTGATGGGTCGGTGTCGATCCCGTCGGTGTGAGGATGTCGAACCCGTCGGGCGTGTTCAGCATCCCGGGCGTGCTCCCGGCGTCGTCGTTGATGCCGTACTGCCAGACGAGCGCGTCGGTCGAAGGGTCGATCGCAACCATCCTGTTGCGATAGTCGTCGTTTGCCATGATCACGCCGTTCGGCAGAAGCTCCGCCAATGAAGGGTGATCCAGCATCCCGGGTCCGCTCGGGACGTCGTATTGGTAGGAGATCGTCCCCTCCCGGTTGAACTCGAGAACCTGTCCCGGCCGTGCGTAGTCGGCGATCAGGTAGAGATCGGGGCCTATCTGCTGGGGGTCAGAGGGATAACCGATCGGCAAGTGTAGAGTCCACACGAGCGCGCCTGCCGTCGTGTACTCGCTCACCCATGAGCCGTTTATTTCCGACACGAGGAGGTTGCCGTCGGCGAGCGGGGTGTCCCCGTTCGGGGATCCCATCGAAGTGGGCGGATTGTGGACACACACGCCGGTCGTGCCGATCTGGTGTGCGAGTGTCCCGTCGGAATTGATGACGAGCACCCGGCAGTTCTCAGCATCCGCCACGGTGATCTGCCCGTTCTTGAGCAGGTAGGCGTCGTCGGGCTCGTGCAAGTAGCCGGTCGCCGATCCAGGTCGCTTCGGATGTCCGTAGGACCAGATGACCTTTCCTGACGGATAGGCGATTTCCACGATCGTCTCGTTCTCCTCCTGGTTCGAGATGATCGCCCTTCCCTTGTTGGTGAAGAACGCGTCGTCGGGGAAGTAGAAGCCGAGCGGATCGGGCGGCGACGCGGCCGACGGAAACTGCCAATCGATGTGCATCGAAGAATCCATGAGAATGAGCCGGTTGTTCCCGCGGTCCGCCACCAACAGCTTGGACCCGTAGTAAGGCGAACCCGCTCCACTTGCGCCCGCTTTCCCGAACGTGGCGTTCGGCGTTATCACCTGGACCGTGCCCTGCACGGCACCGGATGTCTCGCCACCTAGGAGCCACGCGCGTGAACCGCTCACTGCGACCGCCGCGTGAGACACCGGTACCTGGAGATGTCCTGCGACGAGCAGCCTGCGCGAGGTACCGTCCCACGCCCAGATAGTGGAGACACTGGAGGTCGTTGCCGCGTCGGTGAAGCCTTTCGCGCCGGGCGAGCGGGCGTAGGGCCTAACGTGCGACGAGCTCTTTTTGCGCTGGACGTAGCTGTCGGTGATCGCTCCGTTCACTCCGGCACCGGGGTTCGATCCCGGACCCGGTGGACTCGAGCTGCGTCGAGCCCACCCCGGGCACAGAGATCTGCGGAGAGCTGCTATCTCCCCCGGCGACCAAGATCTCGTTGCCGATGAGAAACGCACTCGCGGCCTCGAGGGGCTCGGGAAGATGTCCCACCACCCATGACCTTTTTGCATGGGGATCGATTTCCTGGATCGTGTCGACCGGGCCTCCGGCAGCGGCACCGGAGAGCGCCTCACCACCGAAGACATAGATGTCTCCTCCGAGAGAGCTGACGGCCGGGTACCTGACGGGTACGGCGAGCGCGGCGACGTTCGAGTAGCTCGTTGCATTTGTGGTCGACACAACCTCGGCGGTGGGGTTCTTGCCGTCGTAGCCGCCAACCACGTACACGGTTCGCCCGATGGTGACGCTGGAAGAGTCGGAGCGCGGCGTCGGCAGGGCACCGATGACCCTGGAATCACCAGTTCCTCCGGCAGACGACGAATCGAATGCCTGGACGCTTGCGACGGTCGCAGGAGACCCTCCCCCGAAGAGGATGTCACGGCCACCGATGTGTGCTCCCGACCCGTCGTGGACCGGGGAGGGCAGGTTTCCGAGGGCCGCTACCGCTCCGTCGGAGGTGTCGAGTGCGAAGACACTCGCCTGGGACGTGTCGGAGGACGTGAGCCCTCCGAGGACCCTGATCTGGGTTCCCGACCCGGGCACAGCCACCGCTCTGCTCAGCGGTTCGGGAAGCTGCCAGGGCAGGAGCCCGGCCTCGGCTGCGGGCAGACCCGCCGTACGAGCGACGGAGGCCGCCTTGCCCTGCGTCTGCCCCTTCGAGCCGCCCCCCTCGTAAGCCGTCAACGCCAACGCGAGTCCGACTCCCAGTACGACCAGCCCAAAGATACGAGTCAGTCGCACACGCGTCCGCCGTCGACGCCTTCGGTACTGATGTCGCCCGTGGGGCCAAGCCACGTTTCCCACGGCACCTGTGTCTACACGGCGCGCCGTGCTCACCGAGCGGACGTGCCCGTCCAGGCATGGAGATATCCGAGAAACAGCATTCCGAGGGGGATGCCGAGGACCACGCTGGTGACGACGAGCCATTGACGGACACCCGCTCCTGACACGTCTCGGCGCGTGCTGTGCAGCCAGTCGCGCGGCGCGATACGGGCCGTGTCCACGAGGTGGCCAAGTACGTGGAGCGCCATTGCGATGAACCACAAGACGAAGGACACCTTGTGGAGCATCAACATCTGGCCCCGTTCGCCTGACCCCACGAACAGCAGGGCTATGCCGGTGGCCAGGACCGCGATCGTCGATGCCACGACGAACGGGCCGAGCATCCTCAGAACGGCTGGAGGAGGGCCTTTTCGTCGATAAGCAGGTGATCCGGAGTAATACCGAACGAACCTGTAGAAGGTGCTGACGAGCTTCAAGAGGACGGGCGGCACGATCAGCATGCCGATGAACACGTGTGCGGACAAGAGCCGACCGACGCGCAGGACCGTCACGCCTTCAGCGGCCAGGAGGACCAAGAGAACCACACCCGCCGTGGAAGTAAGCCGCGCGTTCGACTCGACACCTGCGTCGTCGAATTGCGATTGGGGAAGAAGGGCGTCGTCGGTCGACCCGACCGGTCTGTGATCGCCTTCAGTTGTCATGTGCGCACCGCCAGCGAAGCGTACGGGCCTCCTCCTTACGTCAAGATGAAGGCGGGTCGGTACCGGCGGTCCTTCGCATCACGTGACGTACAGCTCGCCGTCGGAACCTTCGCTGATCCCGATCCTGGTCAGGCCCCTTGTCGCAGGTCCCACTTCGACGGCGCCGGTAGAGCCGTTGAACTCGGATCCGTGACAAGGACATATGAAGATCTTCGACGTCCCGTCGTACTGAACGGAGCAGCCCGCATGCGGACAGACCGCGTCGAAAGCGAGAAAGGTTCCTGCCTGGGGCTGGACGACCAGTGACGGATCACCGGTGCCAGGGTCCCGGAACGACGCAGCTCCCCCGACCGGGACGTCGCGCGCCGGGCCCACGGCCGTTCCCGCAGGCCGGCGCGGAGCTGTGGTCGTCGGCGCGTGCTGCGCAGGCTGGGTCGCGGGCGGGGACGTCGAGGACGGCGACGCGCCAGGTGGTCGCTGTGAATTCGTCGTGGGATTCGTCGTGGGATTCGTCGTGGCGGTCCCGGATCCGAGGCTAGGGGTGTTCCCAGAGGAGGTGGTACCGCCTGCGGCGCGTCCGAGGACAGCCGCGGCGCCGGCGACGAAAACCCCGACAGCGGCGACCGCTCCTGCTGCTACACCACGCGCTGCGAAGGTTCTGCGGTCGATCTCCTGCGCGTCGAGTCGTCTTGCTCTCGCCGGTCGTTGAGCGAGGAACGGACACGGGGAAGGTTCACACGGCGCGCCCCTGAGCGCCCGGCAATAACCGGCGTCGTAGGCGCCACAGACGCGGCGGGCCACGGCGAACGGGATCGGCACGATCGAGGTCGCTTCTGCACCCATTCTCACACGCTCGCGGTTTGTGGCGACCTCGTCCAACGACAAAGCGCCTCCGGACCCCGCGAGGATCAGTGGCCACCACGCGAAGAAGAAGACGATGTCCGATCCAGTGTAGTAGGGACTCGAGTGGTAGCTGACCGTGAGGAACAGCATGAAGGAGATCGCGGCTCCTCCGGCTGCAGCGATGCGCGTCCACAGACCGAGGAGCGTTCCGAGGCCCACGGCGAGCTCTCCGAGCGCGATGAGGATCCCGATCGGGGTCGCGACGTGAATCAGCGGTCCGAGGAGCGAGTGCACGGGGCTCCTGCGCGAAGCGGCTTCGAGCTGAGATTGGATCGACGCGGGATTCGAAGGATCGAAGAAGGCGGGGTTCGCGAGCTTCTGTAGGCCCGCGAAGCAGAACGTGATGCCTAGGAAGGCGCGAAGCGGGAGCAGGACCCATCCCGCCGAGTAGAGGGCCCGGGGGGGCGGCCCGAGCCACCCACGCCCGGTCGGTCTCCCGGCTTCACCCCTGACCGCGACGGGCCCGGACGCAGCCGCCGACGCGGACCTGGACGCGGTCGCGGACTGGCGCGGCTCAGGCGGGGCGGTCGAAGGAGGGCGGCCGGCTAACGGATCGCCACGGCCGGCCGGGGTTGGTGTCGACATGTCTCTCCGGGCGTTTCGGTCAGAGGTGCCCGCCCATGGTGGACCAGCCTGCCTTAAGAGGGCGTTAAAGCGGGCGCGGCCTGCGGGGCGGACGTTCTACGTTGTTCGACCGGTGCCGACGAACGGAGACGACCGCATCCCTGTTGTCGTGGCCGCGGGACAGGCGATAGAGCGCGAGATGACGGTGACGCCGGTAGAGCTCGCCTCACGGGTCTGCGAGGACACCTTGCAACGTGCTCCGGCGCTGCGAGGCCGGATCGACCGGATCTCGATGGTCAATGTGCTGTCGGGGGGCGGCGCTTCACCCGCCTCCGAGCTTGCGGACGCCCTGGGTCTTTCACCTGGGAGATCCGAAGTCACGACCATCGGAGGCAACTCACCGCAGTGGCTCGTGAGTCGCTCGGCAGCCGCGATCGCCAACGGCGAGGCGAAAGCGGTGTTAATCGCGGGCGCCGAGGCCCAACGGTCGAAGCGGGTGCTTCGTGAGCAGGGGTTGCTCTCCAAGGACCGCCCGCGAGGGGAGCACCGGCTGCAGAGACCTCCGGATCCACTCGTCGGCGACGACAGACCGGGGGTGGGCCCTGCCGAGCTCGCTGCCGGGTTGGTGGCGCCGGTGCATCTCTATGCGCTCTTCGAGAGTGCCATCGCGCAGCGCGCCGGTAGGACCTTCGCCGAACACCGTCTCGCGCTGGGCGAGATCATGTCCCCGTTCACCGAGGTGGCTGCGAACCACCCTTACGCCTGGTTCCCACAAGCTCTTTCTCCTTCGGACATCTCCGAGGTGACCCCCGACAACCGTCTCGTCAGCGAGCCGTATCCGAAGCGGATGTGTGCTGTGATGCAGGTGGATCAGGCGGCATGCGCCGTCGTCACTTCGCTCGAGACAGCACGCGCCGCCGGTTTGTCCGACGAGGTGATCTTCTGCTGGTCGGGCGCTGAAGTCTCAGACGTATGGTGGCCGACCGCGCGGCGCGATCCCGGACGTTCCCCCGGCATCGGCGCAGCCGCCTCCGCTGCTCTTCGTGCGTCTGGTCTCGACATGGACGACGTGGCGCTCATAGACCTCTATTCGTGCTTCCCCTGTGTCGTGGAAATGGCGGCAGACGCCCTCGGTATAGACGTGCGCGATCCCCGTGGGTTGACCGTGACCGGGGGCCTTCCCTATTTCGGGGGACCGGGCAACGACTACTCACTTCACGCCGTCGCCACGATGGCGGGCCGTCTGCGAGAGGGCGGGGGCCGCGGACTCGTCACGGGGTTGGGCTGGTATGCCACGAAGCACTCCATCGGCATCTACGGCTCGACCCCTCCCCCCCGCGGTTGGAGATACGCAGATACGGCGACCGCTCAGGAAGAGATCGACGCGGGCGCAGCGGACCTCGTCGATCTCGCCGACCTCGAGAGCGAAGGTGATCGGACGAGCACCGTGCACGCCACGGTCGTCGCGTGCACGCAGGCGATCTCTCGGGACGGAACGCTCGACTCAGCCCCGGTCATCGCCCGGCTCGACGACGGACGCCAGCTCGCAGTCGCAGCCGCGGACACCGAGCTCGCATCGCTCGCTGGGCGCAACGTCGTCGGCGACCGGGTGGTCGTGTCCGGATCTCCGCCACGCTGGCGCCTGCACGGCTGAGCAAGGAGACCCCGACTTCAGCCTGGCGTCGTTCTTCTCGTCCCGGCGAGACTGCGACGCAACCGGCGACGGAGGTGCCGGAGGAGCCGAGAGAGGAGCACCGATGGCTGCTGTCGAGCGCGAGAGGCAAGGGCACGTGGAGATCCTCACGATCAACCGACCCGAGGCGCGCAACGCAATCAACGGAGAGGTGAGCTTGTCCCTCTCCCACGCCCTGGACGAGCTGACCGAAGACGACGACTGCTGGGTCGTCGTGTTGACGGGCGCCGGCGACAAGGCCTTCTCGGCGGGGATGGACCTGAAGGCTTTCGCGTCGGGCGAAGGGGCGGACATCATGGGCGCGTCCGGTGGCTTCGGCGGGATCACCCAACGCTCGTTTCCGAAACCGATCATCGCGGCCGTGAACGGCGCCGCACTCGCCGGTGGCTGCGAAGTGATGCTGGCGTGCGACCTCGTGGTCGCGGCGGATCATGCGACGTTCGGGATCCCAGAGGCCAAACGTGGCCTCGTTGCGGGGGCCGGTGCGTTGATACGGCTCCCGAACCGCATTCCGCTGGCTGTCGCGCTCGAGCTCGGGCTGACCGGAGACCCGATCGACGCGCAGCGGGCGTTCTCCCTCGGGCTAGTCAACCGTGTCGTCCCGGCCGACAAGCTCATGTCGCAAGCCCTCGCTCTCGCCGAGAGGATCTCGGAGAATGCGCCGCTGGCGGTGCGTTGGACCAAGAAGGTGATGCTCGGTGCTCTGAGTGTGCCGGACGAGGAGGGATGGAAGGTCAACGCTGATGCCGTAGCCGCCGTGTTCACCTCCGCCGACGCGATGGAGGGTCCGGTCGCCTTCGCGGAGAAGCGAAAGCCGAACTGGCAAGGCAAATGACGTGACGGCCGGCGCGTCCGCCACGATCGCGCCCGCTCTCGACGGCGTTCGCCTCTCGATCCACGTGCTCGCTGCTGCAATCTGGGTGGGTGGCCAGTTCACGCTCGCGGGCCTGGTTCCGGCGGCGCGCAGGCTCGGCGAAGACGCGCCACGGACCCTCGCCCGGGCGTTCGCGCGGGTCCAGTGGCCGGCTTACGCCGTGCTCGTGATCACCGGGCTTTGGAACATATCGGCCAAGCACTCGGGCCAGCCGCCGGCATGGCAGGTCCTCCTCGGCGTGAAGATCGCAGTCGTGGCCCTCGCCGGGGTCTCGGCTTGGCTGCACTCGCGCGCTGGATCAAAGGCTGCTCTCGCCGGGTGGGGTGCGGCAGCCTCCCTCTCGTCTCTCGCCGCGCTCGTGATGGGGGTGTTCCTGGCCGGCTGAAGGCGCCCTATCACACGCTCCACAACGGGTCTAACCTGTGTGTGGAGGTTCTCGCCGGGAGGCGGGGCCCAGATGGGAGACCGAGATGCTTGCCGAGATCTTCAGTGAGACGGGGATCATCGTGATCGCCATCGTGATCGTGGTCCTCTTTGGCAGCACGCAGCTCCCCAAGCTCGCCCGATCGCTCGGATCCGCCCAGTCCGAGTTCAAGAAGGGGCTTGCCGAGGGGGGCAAGGGCAGCGACGCCAAAGGCGCCGAAGACGAAAGCAAGGCTGCGGACACGGCGCCCGCCGAGACGAAGAAGGAATAGCCGAGTCTTTCGGCGGGCCTCACCGTGGCCCGTGACGTACTGGAGCTCGCCGACGAGCTCTGGCGCGAAGAGCGCGAAATCACTTCGTTCCATCCGGTCGGATACGTCGGCGCGCTCTGCGAGCCCACCGGGGGCGTCGCCTTCGTGCCGTCGTTCGCAAACGTCTCGGCGTTCACCACGTCAGAGGGTCTCGTACTCGTCGATACCGGGTCGAGCATTTTCGCCAGGTCCATCTTCGATGCGGTGCGGTCCTGGTCCGACGAACCGCTCCACACGGCGATCTACTCGCACGGCCACATCGACCACGTCTTCGGCACCGGCCCGTACGAGGAAGAAGCAGACCGAAACGGCTGGACGGCACCGGTCGTCGTCGCCCACGAAGGTGTGGTCGCACGATTCGACCGCTACATAGAGACCGCCGGGTACAACACCACGATCAATCGCAGGCAGTTCGGGCTTGTGGACCTCGATTGGCCGACCGAGTACCGCTATCCCGACCGCACCTATTCGCAGAGCCTCGATCTCGAGATAGGAGGTACTCGCTTCGAGCTGCACCATGCGCGTGGGGAGACCGACGACCACACCTGGACGTGGGCGCCCGACTCGAGGGTCCTGTGTTGCGGCGACCTCTTCATCTGGGCTTCACCGAATGCCGGCAACCCTCAGAAGGTCCAGCGCTACCCGCGCGAATGGGCGGTCGCGCTGAGGGAGATGGCCGGCCTCGGTGCCGAAGTGCTCCTACCGGGACACGGCTTTCCGGTGGTCGGGGCCGCGCGGGTCCGGGAGGCTCTGAGCGACACCGCCGAGTTGCTCGAGTCCCTCGTTGCGCAGACGCTCGACCTCATGAACGCAGGCGCACGTCTCGACGACATCACCAACAGCGTGGAACCTCCGGCTCATCTGGCCCGCAAGCCCTACCTACGGCCGGTGTACGACGAGCCGGAGTTCGTGGTACGCAACATCTGGCGTCAGTACGGCGGGTGGTGGGACGGAAATCCGGCAACCTTGAAGCCGGCACCCGAAGCCCGGGTCGCCACGGAGCTCGCCGCCTTGGCCGGTGGTCCGGAGAGACTCGCCGAAAGGGCTCTCGAGCTGCTCGGCGCGGCCGGCGACGACCGCGGGACTTCCGCCTCGGCATCCGCCTCCGACAGCTCCGGATCCGGCTCCACGCCGGCCGACCTCCCGCCCGAGCTCCGTCTCGCAGCACACCTCGCCGAGCTCGCCTCGCTCGCCGCACCTGCAGACCCCTCGGTACAACGCATCCGGGCGGAGGTGTTCGATGCCTGCGCGCGCAACGCCACATCGACCATGGCCAGGGGCGTTTTCGGGTGGGCCGCGCGCGAGTCGCGGGAGCGGGCCAAGCCGGCCGACTGAGCCGGGGCGAACTACAACCTCCGAGGCCCGCTTGGATAAGGTCCCTGGGCGTGAGCCGCCACGTGCGCAGACCCCTCGCCCTTTTGGCGTTCGTCGGGCTGCCCGTCCTCCTCGGCGGCTGCGAGCTGCCGAACTTCCTGGGATACCGAGGCTCGACCAGCCAGGGTCACGTCGAGCACCTGCTGTGGTCCGGGACCTTCATCGCCGGCCTTGCGGTGGGCGGGATCGTGACCCTTCTGATCCTGTGGTCGGTCTTCCGCTACCGGCACCGCAGCGACGAGATCCCGCGGCAGTTCCAGTACCACACGTTGTTCGAGGTCACCTACATCGTGATCCCGGTCGTCATGGTCCTCGTGCTGTTCGGCTTCACGGTCGTGGCCGAGAACAAGATCGACGCCCTCGACCCGCCGTCGGTGCAGACCGTGAACGTCTACGCGTTCCAGTGGGGCTGGGAATTCAACTACTCGGGCAAGGGCGTGACCGTCGTCGGCGTGACGCAGAACGACCCCGACCCCGTGGGGCTCGACGGCGCCCGGTGCGCTCCGTCCGTCGACTGTCTGGGACCGGGCCTCGTCCTTCCCGCCGGCAAGACGGTGCTCGTCAATCTCCGTTCGAAGGACACGATCCACGGCTTCTACGTTCCGGAGTTCAACTTCAGCCGCTATGCACAACCGGGGATCCTCAACCAGTTCCAGCTGTCGGTGAAGAAGCCCGGGATCTACCGGGCGCAGTGCACGCAGTTCTGCGGGCTCTACCACTCGGAGATGTTCTTCCACGTGGTCGCGCTGCCACCCTCGCAGTTCCAGTCCTGGCTCAGAACCGAGCGGGCTACCTCGAACACTCCGAACAGCCCTCCACCGAAGACGCCGCAGAACTCGACCACGACCCCGACCACTCCCAACGTGGGGACCAACGGGTTCAGCCCGAACGGCCCGACACAGTGACGCAGGCGAGGACAACCAAATGACTCTTCTGGCTGAGCCGTCCAAGACCCTCGAAGGGCACGCCGAGCACCACGAGGGCCCCACCGGTCTCCTCAAGTGGATGACGAGCACCGATCACAAGGTGATCGGGATGAACTACATGGTCACCTCGCTGACCATGTTCTTCTTCGCCGGCATCATGGCCCTCTTCATACGGGCGCAGCTCACCTCACCGAACGGCACCCTGCTCTCGAACCAGCAATTCAACGAGCTGTTCACGATGCACGGCAGCCTCATGCTGTACCTCTTCGCCGGACCTTTCGCCTTCGGCGGCCTGGCGAACTTCATCCTCCCGATACAGGTCGGCGCGCCCGACATGGCGTTCCCACGCTTGAACGCCCTGTCCTACTGGCTGTACCTCACCGGCTCCATAACGATGATCCTCGGCTTCGTGACGGCGGGCGGAGCCGCCGCCTTCGGCTGGGTCGGTTACGCCCCGCTCTCCACCGCCCAGTTCTCGCCCGGCGCGGGTGGGGACTTGTGGATACTCGGGATCGGTCTCACCGGGTTCTCGGCGATCTTCACGGCCGTGAACCTGGTCACGACGACGTTCTATCTCCGCGCACCGGGCATGACCATGTTCCGCCTCCCGCTCTTCACATGGGGGATGCTCGTCACCGCGATCCTGATACTGATCGCGTTCCCGATATTGACGGCCGCGATGGTGCTCCTCTTCTCCGATCGCCATCTAGGTACCCACTTCTATTCGGTGGCCGGTGGCGGGGTGCCGATCCTCTATCAGAACCTCTTCTGGTTCTTCGGGCATCCGGAGGTGTACATCCTCGCCTTGCCCTATTTCGGCATCGTCTCGGACGTCATTCCCGTCTTCAGTCGTAAGCCTCTCTTCGGCTACAAGGGCATGGTCTTCGCCACGATGGCCATCGCGGGGCTCTCCACGGGCGTGTGGGCGCACCACATGTTCACCACTGGCGCAGTCTTGTTGCCGTTCTTCTCGCTGCTGTCACTGCTCATCGCAGTGCCGACGGGCATCAAGTTCTTCAACTGGATCGGCACGATGTGGCGCGGTCAGCTCCACTTCAACACGCCCATGCTCTTCTGCATCGGTTTCCTGTTCGCGTTCTTGATGGGAGGGGTCACGGGTGTGATCCTCGCCTCGCCGCCCCTGGACTTCGCGACGCACGACACCTATTTCGTGGTCGCGCACTTCCATCAGGTGCTCTTCGGTACCGCCGTGTTCGCCGGGTTCGCCGGCTGGTACTACTGGTATCCGAAGTTCACCGGCCGCATGATGAACGACCAGCTCGGCAAGACCCACTTCTGGCTCATGTTCGTCGGCTTCTGGCTGACGTTCGTGCCGCAGTACGAGCTCGGTCTCAAGGGCATGCCGCGTCGCGTGGCGACCTACCCCGTGGGCCTCGGCTGGCAATTCCTGAACCAGCTGTCGACGATCGGCGCCTTCGTAATCGGCGTCTCGTTCGCTGTGTTCCTGGTGAACCTTCTGATCTCATGGCGCCGCCCTGTGCCCGCAGGGAACAATCCCTGGGACGGCCACACCCTCGAATGGTTCACGACCTCTCCGCCCCCGCATCACAACTTCGATCGGCTCCCCCCCGTTCGCTCGGAACGCCCGACGTGGGACTTCTTCCATCCGGACGCCACGGCTCTGCGACACGGGAACGGAAGCGGCAACGGACATCGCCGCTCCACGACGCCGACGGTCTCGGGCGTCGCCACCACCCATGTGCGCGGCGACGACAACGAGTAGTCGGGTAGGAGCACACATTGCGCGTCGAAGCTTGGTTCCTCGTCGGGGTCGGCATCTTCTTCGGCCTCACCGCTCTCGCGTACTGGTTCTGGGGATACGAACAGGGCGGCACGATGATGCTCGTCGGGACCGTGACCCTCGGGCTCATCCCGGGGAGCTACTACCTCTGGTGGTCCCACCGGATGAAGCCGAGACCCGAAGACCGCACCGACGGCACCCTGGCGGAGGGTGCGGGTGTCATCGGCTCGTTCCCGAGCTCGAGCGTCTGGCCCTTCGTCTTCGGCATGGGGATCTTCCTCGTGGTCCTGGGCCTCGTGTTCGGGGCTTGGCTCATGGCCCCCGGCTTCGCCCTCGTGATCTCCTCGGCGGTCGGCTACAGCGTCGAATCGAGGCGCGGAGGAGCCGTCTGAGCGCCGAGAGCGGCACTTCCCGCACTTAGCGGCACATGGCGCCGTGCGGTCGGCCCTCCTCGGCCGTTCCCGAGACATGAGCGCCCGTCGGGTCCGGCGCTTGGCCGAGCAGGTCGGCAGCCGGATCGTCGCACGAGCGAGGGGGGCCAGGTCCTCGTGCCTGGATGTCGTCGCGGCCCTAAGAGCCCGCCCTCGCCACAGGACGAGCGGCCGCAAGTCGGCCGCTCCCGCCGTGCTCGCGTCCCTCGGGCTGGCGCTCCCCCTCCTGGGCGTGATCTTCGCCTTGAACGCCGGGTCCTCCACGAAGCTCCCTGCGAGCTACTCGACGACCATCCCGGGCAGCCGGATAGAGCAGGCTCTCGGAAGCGGCGTCCAGCTAAGCCTGCCGGCGGCGACGACCGCTCCCGCCCCCTCTCCCCCGGTCCTGTCGAGCCGGCCGAACCTCCCACCGCACCAGGTCTTCGGGTTCGCACCCTATTGGGCGCTCGCGCAGTCACAGGGCTTCGACGTGAGGGACCTCTCCACCGTCGACTACTTCAGCCTCGACGTGAACGGCGACGGGTCCATCGTCCAGTCGGGACCCGGCTGGGTGGGATACGAGAGCCAGGACCTGGTCGACCTCATCAACAGGGCGCACGCCGCGGAGGACCGCGTCGTCCTGACCGTGACCTGCTTCGACCAGGGCTCGCTCAACCAGCTCTCCGCCAACCCGGCAGCTGACGGGCAGAGGCTCGCCACCGAGCTCACGAGCCTCCTCGCACAGAAGAGCTTCGACGGCGTGAACATCGACTTCGAGGGCAACGGCCCCCAGGACCGGGCCGGGCTCGACGAGCTCGTATCCCAGGTGTCCTCGCACCTTCGGGCTGCGAACCCCCACTGGCAGATCACCATGGACACCTACGCCTCGTCCGCAGGCGACCAGAGCGGCTTCTTCGACATAGGGGGGCTCGCCCCGAGCGTCGACGGCTTCTTCGTCATGGCCTACGACATGTACAACGCCTCGGCGCCGTCGCCCAACGCTCCCCTCGTCGGCTCGGGCAACACCGACACCACCGCGCTCGAGCAGTACGAGTCCCTGGTCCCAGCTTCGAAGGTGGTCCTCGGGGTCCCGGCCTACGGCTACGACTGGCCCACCTCCGGCCAGGCCATCGGCTCCCCGGCCACCGGCTCACCTACTCCTGTCACCTATGCGCAGATCGCCTCGATGAACACACCGGTCTACTGGGACCCCCGCAGCGAAACGCCCTGGACCGCCTACCAGGCGGGGGCCCAGTGGCACCAGATCTTCTTCGACAACCCGACCTCCATCGCCCTGAAGGCTCGCCTCGCCGAGCAGGCGCACGCAGCCGGGGTCGGCCTGTGGGCCCTCGGGATGGACGGCGGGAACGCTGCGATCTACCAGGCACTGCTCGGCTCCGCACACGCCGCCAAGTACCGGACCGGGCCCACCCAGCCCGCAGCATCCCCCGGCGTCACGCCGGGCGCCCAGGCATCGGCGGGGCCCTCCGGAGGAGGATCTCCGTCTTCCGGCGGTGGCGGCGGAGCTTCGGGGTCCGCGTCGCCCTACCAGTACAGCGGCACTTGGAACGGCCACAACGAGACGCTCCAGCCCGTGAACCCCTCCACCCTGCCCGGCGGAGGAAAGGGTACGAACGCGGGACAGCTCACCGGTTTCTCGACGAACGACCCGTCGGCTCAGTGCCTCTCCCAGGGGCCCGCCCTGTCGGTGACCGAGCTCTCGGCAGCTCCTTCGGACTACGTCGTGACGGCGAGCAAGCCGACGGACTGCACGAACGGGACGTGGATGTTCCAGGCGGCGCCGTCGACCGGCGCGGGGAGCACCCCGGGCACCACGGCACCCTCCTCGCCCGTCACGATCCCGGGGGTGTTCTCGTCCTCGGGCGCCGCAGGATCGGGATCGGGGAACAAAAGCTCGCTCCCCTGAGCGCTGACGCTCTCAGGTCCGTCTCAGGTCCGTCTCGGCACCCGGCGCACGCCGTGCCCGTCGCCGGCCCCGACGGTCTGCGCCTCCTCGCCGGCACCGCTCAGGTCGATGTACACCGGTACGGGTTCGGGTTCGAGCTCGACGAAGCCGTCGCCGGGACGCTCCTCGCTCGGGACCGATTCGTAGCGCCCGTCGGCCGAGCGGACGATGACCGTCGCCCTCTTGCGCTTGCCCACTCCGGTGACACCCATCATCTCGAGACAGATACGCCAAGTCGTTATGCCGACGACGATCGGGATGACGATCACGGCGAAACGGAAGAACCACAGCACGCTGTTGAGCGAGATGTGGAAAAAATTGGCGAGGACGTCGGTGGAGCTTGCCGCGAACAGCGTGAAGTAAAAGGCGAGCGCCGCAGCCCCGAGGGCCGTGTGCTTGGGACGGTTACGAGGTCGGTCCAGGAGATTGTGCTCGGCGGAGTCACCGCTGATCTTCGCCGCCACGAAGGGCCACACCCAGAAGAGAGTGAATGTGAGCCCGGGAAACAGGATCGTTGGCAGGAAGACCTCGAAGGGGATCGTATGGCCGAAGCCGGTGAATTCCCACGCGGGCATGATGCGCAGAGCACCGTCGAGCCATCCCATGTACCAGTCCGGTTGAACGGCGTAGCTGATCTTGTACGGCTGGTACGGGCCGTACTGCCATATCGGGTTGACCTGTACGAGGCCACCCAGTGCCCAAAGCGCTCCGGCGATCATGAACAGGAACCCCGTCGTCTTCAAGATGAACGTCGGGTACATGGGCGATCCGACGACGTTGTCCTCGGTTCGGCCGTGTCCGGGGAACTGGGTGTGTTTCTGCCTCACCAGGAGACCGAGGTGCGCGCCGATCAGTCCGAGGATGACGAGCGGCAGGATCAGGACGTGGATGATGAAGAAGCGCGGGATGATGATGCCGCTACCGGGGAAGTTGCCACCGAAGAGGAAGAACCCGAGGTAGCTGCCGATCACGGGGATCGAAAGGACGAACGAGAAGGCGAGGCGTATACCGGTTCCTGAGACGAGGTCGTCCGGCAGTGAGTAGCCGAGGAAGCCGTTGATGATCGCGAGCATCAAAAGCGTCACGCCGATGATCCAGTTCACCTCGCGCGGCTTTCTGTAGGCGCCGGTGAAGAAGATGCGGCACATGTGGACCGCGATCGATCCGACGAACACGTCGGCCGCCCAGTGGTGCATCTGGCGGATCACGAGCCCACCTCTCACCGCAAAGGAGAGGTCGACGCTCGACGCGTAGGCGGCCGACATGTGGGTGCCTTGAAGCGGCTTGTAGATCCCGTGGTAGATGACCTCGGACGACGAGGGCACGTAGTAGAGGGATAGGAATACCCCAGTCGCGACGAGAATTATGAAGGAGTAGAGCGCTATCTCCCCGAGGAGGAACGACCAGTGGTCGGGAAAGATCTTGTCGAGGAAGATGCGGCCGCCTTTGGCGATCCCGAGGCGGTCGTCGAGCCACCGCACCCCGGCGCCGACGGGGTCGACACGCGACGTGTAACCCTTTCGCGCGTGGCCCGTCTCGCCGCGAGGACCGAGGCGCTACGCCTGCTCATGGAGCGCCCACGCTGTTCGCAACGGTCACGAGCGCTCCCAGAAGCCCGGACCGACCGGTTGGTCGTATCCGGTCTGTGCGCGAATGAAGCCCTTCGAGTCGATCTTCAACGGCAACTGGGGAAGCGGCCTCGGGGCGGGGCCGAAGACGGGCTGGGCGCCGTCCAGGACGTCGAACACCGACTGGTGGCACGGGCACAGGAGCTGCTGGGTGAGCTGCTGGTAGAGGCCCACAGGGCAACCGGCGTGGGTGCACATCTTCGAGTATGCAAGATAGCCCTGCGGGCCCCACGTCTCGCGTCCGGGCTTGGTGGTGATGTCCACGTCGGACGGGCGGATGAGCATCGTCTGGTCGACCGAGGCCCCCACGAAGCCCTCGGGGAAGACGGTCAGCGAGCCTCCGACTTCCAGGTCCGTCACATGGATCGCCCGGCCGTCTATGCCGACCAACCGCGCGCCCGCCTTCCAATCGGTGGTGTCCAGCGCCTTTCCGGGCTGCTTCGGTGAGAGCGACCGGATGAGTGGGAACGCGAGCACGATGCCCATCACGCCCGCGCCCGCCGCCAGGAGCCCGCCGAGAAACCCACGCCTTCTGAACGTCAAGGTGGCCCTGTCGACGAGGGCCGCCTTCATCGCCTCTCGCTCGGGCTCGCTCGACTTGTAGGAGTGGCGGTCCTCCACGAACGGCCCCTGCGGGAGCAGGTACTTCCCCCAGGCGGACATCCCGAACCCGAAGGCGAAGAGACCGATGCCGGCCGTGATGCCCTCGACGCGCGTCTGTCCCCCGACGAAATAGACCGCGCCGTATGCGGCGAACCCGAGGAGGCCGGCGAACAGGCACAGACCGATGATCATCTCGGTGCGACGCGGGTGCTTCGCGTAGGGACGCAGGTGCGGATCGTCGAACGCGGCAACGGGCACGCCGGGCACATCCACGTGCCCACCCTCCCGGGTTGCGAATTCGTCCGTCGAAGTGCCGAGGTCGCTCACGCTCTCTCTCCGATCCAGAACGCGATCAGCATCAGCCCGCCGACCCCGATGAGCAGTCCGACGAATCCCTCTGCGACGGGGCCGATGCCGCCGAGGAAGACGCCACCCCTGTTGTTGGGGTGCTGTATCGGGCCGACGACGTAGGCGACGATGTCGGCCACCTGCTTGTCGGAGAGGTTCCCGGGTCCGAAGTGCGGCATGTTGGTCGGCCCGGTGCGGATGGCTTCAGCGACCTGTGTGGCGGACGCCTTGTGGAGGCTCGGGGCTTCGAAACCCTGGGCGAGCGCGTCGCCGGCTCCGGTGATCGTGTGGCAGCCCGCACAGTTCAGGACGAAGAGCGAGTTCCCTTCGGACAGGTCCGCGGACTTCGTGTTCACCGACGGGACTCCGTTAGGGAAGGCGGGTGACGTGGGGGCGAGCGAGTCGACGAACGCGGCGATCTCCAGTGTCTGTCGCGGGCTGAAGCGAGGCGGATGCCGAATGGGCTGGGCGGTGGGATTGGCGAGCGGCATGCGTCCCGAGGAGACCCAGAAGTCGACGGTCGCAGGCCCCAGACCCTGCAACGGTGGCGCGACCGCGCTCCCGAGCGCATCGCTGCCGTGACAGCTCGCGCAGTTCGCTTCGAAGAGGAGCCTCCCCGGGGCGACGTATGACGTCGGCAGATGCACATAGCTGATGGGGTCGCGAGCAGCTCTCAGAGCTGAAGTTCCCGACGCGGAGGCAGAAGCAGAAGCAGAAGAAGCTGCGGCGCCGTTCGTCGAAGAAGTCGAAGAGGCCGGCGCGGCCACACCGGAGGTGAAGAGCCCTGCGACCGCGGCCGAACCGACCACGACCAACGGGAGCAGGTAACGCGTCTTGAGCTTCGTGCGCATCTCTCGAGCTTCGTTCTCAGCCTGTCTTCAGCAGGAACAGGGCGCTGAAGATCCCGACCCACATGAAGTCGACGAAGTGCCAGTAGTACCCGACGGCCTGGTACACGTTGGTCTCCCCGGGATCCCCCGAGGGTCCCTTCAGCCGGCCCAGCAAGAAGAGCATGGCGACGAGTCCGAGCGAGACGTGAAGTGCGTGGATACCGGTCATCACGAAGAACAAGGACCAGTAGGCGTTCAGCGCAGGCCCGTGCCCGTGCGAGGCGAAGTCGTGCCATTCGTAGAGCGTGTTGGCGACGAACGCTCCTCCCAACAGGAAGCTCGTCACTATCCATGCGCGGGCGTTTCGTCTTTCGCCGCGCTCCTGCGCCCATACCCCGAGTTGGAAGGTGGGGCTCGAGACGAGCAGGATCACGCTGAAGATGCCGGCCTGGACGTAGTCGAGGTGCTCCCCTGACAGAAGGGGCCAGTTGGCGGCGTGTGCCCGGATCGTGAAGTACGCAGCGAACAGGCCGCTGAAGAACATGAGCTCCGAGCCGAGCCAGATCATGACCCCGACCGCCAGAAGCGGCGGTCGCTCGGGGACGTGACGGGCGGCTCTGGGCGCGGGGGACTCCACCGAGACAGCCTGCGTCACAGGTCCTTTACTACCTGACGGCGCCCCCCCAGCGCCAAACATTGCGGCCAAGTTGCGCCCCTCGCATCAGGGGCGCATCTCCTCGGGTAACGAGCCCGAGTGGACGACGGCGAGACGTCGCGTGGGCCGGGTCAGCGCCATGTACAGAGCGCGAAGCCCCTGTGGAGCCTCGCGCACGATCAGAGACGGCTCGACCACGACGACGGCGTCGAATTCCAGCCCGTTCGCCAGGTCGACCGGCAAGAGGCTCAACGGTGCCCCGAGACCTTCACGGCGCGGATCGGCGCTCACCACACCTCCGGCGTCGAGAGCCGCAGCGAGGTCCGCGACCAGCGACGCAGGAGCGAGAACGGCGGTCGTCCCCGGCGACACCTCCGCCACGAGCTCTCCGGCCACCTTCGCCACGGTGACCGCGACATCCCCTGTCCCTGCCGTCTCGAACCTCGGTGGCACCCCGGTGTGCCGCACGGCCGTCGGCGGTCTCAATCCCGGCGCCGCGCCGCGAGCAGGCGCGCGGAGAGCTCGACCACTTCTGCAGGCGTCCTGTAGCTCACGGTGAGGGTCGTGGTGCGCGGCGTGCGGCTGGTCGGCAGGTGAGCGGTGACCTCGTCCCAGCTCCTCGGAGCCCAGGCGCCGGTGGCCTGTGCGATGTCGCCGACGGCTGTGACAGATCCGGAGAGCGATCTCCTGGCGATCATCCGCAGCTGCATCGGGGAGAGATCCTGGGCCTCGTCGACGACGATGTGACCGTAGGTAGCCGGGCCTTCGTCGGACTCGCCCGGCCTGCTGGAGGCGCCGGTCCTTCTCGGACCGAGGAGCACGCGCGCCTCGTCTATCAGCGCCAGGTCCGCCTGGGTCCAGGGGATCTCGGCGAGGGAGCTCGACCGCTTGCGAAACAACAGGGCCTGTTCTTCGCCTCGCAGCGTGCCCTTTGCCGCCAAGGCTATGAGGGGGCGCGACCCGAAGAGGTCGTGCACCAGCTCCTCGGCGCTCAGCTTGGGCCACATCCTGTCGAGAGCCTCGGCGACCTCGGGAATTCCGCGGATCTGACGGGCGAACTCGGCATGGTCGAAGGCTTCCGGGTCCTCGGCATCCGGGGCCGGGCCCGGGACCCCGGCTGCGGAATCGGGATCCGGCGCAGCAGCGTCGGCCCCGTCGACAGGAGCAGGAATTCTCCCCGATTCTCTGTGCACCGCCATCGTCCGTTCGAATTCGTCGGCGAGGCGACGAACCGTGAGCTGCTCGACGAAACGGCGCCGTGAGTTGTGCGTTCCATGGCGGCGGCGCGCAGCCGCGACGATCTCTTCCGAGGCCCCGCGTGGCAACCGAAGAACCGTTGAACCGAACGGGACCATGGCTGCCCGTCGCAACGGACGTTGTCTGCTGCGAACGGCCCGGGCGATCACCTTCGCCATTCGGGCTTCTCCCTTCAGGCGCGCCAGCTCTGTCGGTTCGGTCGCATCAACCCCCGCGCCGCGCACGAGCCCGCCGACGGTCGACAGTGTCACCCCGCTCTCGCCCAGCGACGGGAGCACCTGCTCTATGTAACGCAGGAACAAGGGATTGGGGCCGATCACGAGGACGCCCTGTCGTTCGAGGGGGAACCGGTGCGTATAGAGGAGGTAGGCAGCGCGGTGCAGAGCCACGGCGGTCTTGCCGGTGCCGGGTCCCCCTTGGACCACGAGGACGCCGGCGAGCGGTGAGCGGATGATCTCGTCCTGCTCACGCTGGATCGTGGAGACGATGTCGCGCATGTGGCCGGTGCGCGCGCTGCCGAGGGCCGCAAGGAGTGCGCCCGGGCCTCCGATCTCCTGCTCGGAGTCGGGCGCCGAGCCGTCGGGATCGAACCGCTCGTCCTCGACCCCGAGAACCCTCCTTCCCGATGCCGCGATGTGCCGGCGCAGGACCAGCCCCATCGGGTCCCTGCCGGTGGCTCTGTAGAACGGCTCTGCGACAGGAGCGCGCCAGTCCACGACGAGGGGCTCGAGGTCCTCGGAGGAGATCCCAAGTCGGCCGATATGGAAGCTCTCGACCTCGCGCCCCGATGCGTCGGTGCTCACCGGAGGGGCGCTCGCCTCTGCGAGTCCGGGTCCCGTCTCGAAAGGCTCGTGCCGGTCCTCGGCCAGGCGGTCGATGCGCCCGAAGCAGAGCGCCTCGTCGCCGACGTCGAGTTGCTCGAGTCGTGCGAGGCTCGTTCTGACGATCACGTCGCGCTCCTCACGCGACTGGGGGGTTCCCCCGCGTGCCTGCGCGAGCACGTTGGAAAGGAGCTCCTGGGTCCTCGCTCGGAGCTGTTCGAGCCGCTCGTACGCCCTGTCGATGTGAGCCTGCTCGGCGTCGAGCTCTGGATTTGCGTCCACGTGCCTCCAACGGTCGCGAGCTCCGACCCGGTTTGGTGAGCCTTACAGTTTACTTTCGCGACACAGCGCGTCCTGCACCGTCGAAGCCGAGCTCGACGCGCGACCCCGGAATCGAGCCCCGCAGTCGAGCCCCGCAGTCGACGGCGGGAGGGAGCGAACGTGGCGCCGGAAGGGAACGAAGAGGGCGCCGGAAGGGAACGAAGAGGGGGGCGAACCGGGCTCCGGTAGCTTCGTCGGGCAATGACCGGCTCCAGCTTCCTCGGCGCTTGCCGGATGGAGCCGGTCGATCGCGTGCCCGTGTGGTTCATGAGGCAGGCGGGCAGGTCGTTGCCCGAGTACCGCGAGTCGCGTGGCGACACGACCATCCTCGAGGCCATCCGCTGTCCGGAGCTCGCAGCGGAGCTGACGGTGCAACCCGTGCGGCGCTACGGGGTGGACGCAGCGATCCTGTTCTCCGACATCGTCGTCCCGGTCGCTGCGGTCGGCTTCGGGGTGGACATCGAAGCAGGACGCGGACCGGTGGTGGCCCGGCCCTTCTGCTCCGGTGCGGACCTGGAGCGCTTGCGTCCCTTGGAGCCCGAATCGGACACGCCGTACGTCCTGGAGACGGTCCGAATGGCGGTCGCCGAGCTCGCACCGATGGGCGTACCGCTCATCGGCTTCGCCGGCGCGCCCTTCACCATCGCGAGCTACCTGATCGAAGGCGGTCCCTCCCGGACGTA
Organism: uncultured Acidimicrobiaceae bacterium; assembly: GCA_963737015.1. Taxonomy (GTDB): domain Bacteria; phylum Actinomycetota; class Acidimicrobiia; order Acidimicrobiales; family UBA8190; genus CAVTQZ01. The sequence goes on from CAVTQZ010000001.1 coordinate 2,439,678, forward strand.
CGCCAAGACGAAGAGCCTCATGCGCTCGGACCCACGGCTTTGGGGAGATCTCCTCGGCGCACTCGCCGACATTGCGCTCGGTTCCCTCCGTTCTCAGGTGGCGTGCGGCGCAGCGGCTGTTCAACTCTTCGACAGTTGGGTGGGGGCGCTGTCGGCCGAGGACTACGAGCGCTACGTCATGCCCTACAGCCGGCTGGTCCTCGACGGGCTATCGGATCTAGCTGTGCCTCGCATCCATTTCGGGGTCGGGACGGGACCGCTCCTCGGCCTCATGGCCGAAGCGGGATCCGATGTGGTGGGCGTGGACTGGAGGGTACCTCTCGACGAGGCGCGTCGACGTGTCGGGCCGAGACCCGCTCTTCAGGGAAATCTCGATCCAACGGTGTGCCTGGCGCCCTGGGAAGTGGTGGCGCACGAAGCCCGGGAGGTCGTTCGGCGCGGCGGCGGGCGGGGTCACATCTTCAACCTCGGGCACGGGGTGCTGCCCGAGACCGACCCGGGGACCCTCGAACGGCTGAGCGAGCTGGTGCATTCGCTGCCGCCCCCGTCGGCATGACCCCCAACGCTGCACCGGTGGGCGTTCTCGTGATGTCGCACGGGACGCCGAGCTCCGTCGATGACGTCGAGCGCTTCTACACCGAGATACGGCGCGGGCGTCCTCCGTCAGAGGGTGACCTGGAGGACCTCGTCCGTCGTTACGGGGCCATCGGCGGCGTCTCCCCTCTGGCCGAGCTCACAGCCGCCCAGGTCGAAGGAATCCGTCGTGCGCTCGAGAAAGCGCAGCCGGGTCGCTTCGTCGTGGCTTCCGGAACCAAGTACTGCGAGCCGCGGATCGAAGATGCGGTCGAGCACCTCGTCGCCGCAGGGGCAACGCACGCGACCGGGATCGTCCTCGCACCACATTCGTCGGTCGTGAGCGTCGGCGAATACGCGCGCCGTGCGCAGAGCGCCGCACAGCGATCGAATGACGTACCGCTCGAGATCGACATCGTAGAGAGCTGGTACGAGGAACCGGGACTCGTGGACCTGCTCGCCGAACGCGTGAGCTGCGCGCTCGGTCGCGTGGAGGGCGACCGCAGCGATGCCGCGCGAGCGACGGAGGTGATCTTCACCGCGCACAGCATTCCCGCATCGGTGGTAGAGGGTGGCGACACATACCCCGGGCAGGTCGAGCAGAGCGCGGCGAGCTGTGGCAGCCGCGTGCGGGCTCGAGCGATGGCAGGTCGCGTGGCAGAGCGCCGGGCGGGCCCCGGGCGAATGGCTCGGGCCCGACGTCCGCGAGGTGATCGAGCAGCTGCCCGCCGAAGGTGTGAAGGCGGTCGTCGTTTGCCCGATCGGCTTCGTGTCCGACCATCTCGAAGTCCTCTACGACCTCGACATCGAAGCTGCATCGGTCGCCCGGCGCGTGGGGCTCGCCTTCGGGCGGACGCAGTCGCTCAACGACGACCCCCGCTTCTGCGAAGTGTTGGCCCGGGTGATCCTTGCCCTCGCCGCAAGTCGATGAGCATTTGCAGCGTCGCCGTCATCGGGGGCGGGATAGCGGGCCTGGCGGCAGCGTGGGAGCTCTCTCTCAGCGCGGAGGTCCGCGTGGTCGTGCTCGAAGCAGCCGAGCGCCTCGGCGGGAAGGTGATGACCGACGAGTTCGGGGGCCGTCGCGTCGACGTGGGACCCGATGCTTTCGTGGCGCGCCGGCCCGAGGCCGTGGGGCTCTGCTTCGAGCTCGGCTTGGCACAGGAGCTGGTAGCCCCCTCGAGTGGCCGTGCGTACATCTGGAGGCGCAACCGCCTGAGGTCTCTTCCGGACGGCCTCGTGCTCGGGGTGCCGACGCGCATCGGCCCGCTCGCTTCGTCTGGCATCTGCTCGTTGAAAGGACTCCGACGCCCTGCGATCGACCTGATCGCGCCCGCTCTCGTCCATCGGCGAAACGGAACCTCCGTCGACGATTCCATCGGCGAGATCGTCCGGGCGCGTCTCGGGCACGAGGTCCACGATCTCCTTGCCGACCCTCTGATCGGGGGGATCAATGCGGGTTCCATCGACACAATGAGCGCGGCAGCCGTCTTCCCCCAGCTGTTGAACGCTTCTCGTTCTATGGGGAGCCTCATGCGCTCCCTGCGTCAGACTCGTTCCGGCGAAGGACCGGTCTTCCTCGGGTTCCGCCAGGGAATGTGGCGGCTCGTCGAACGCCTCGCCGAAGCGCTTCGCGAACGAGGAACCGAGATCCGCACGCGTGTTGCCGTCGAGAGGATCGAACGGACGAATCCGACCGGGGTGGGTGGGTGGAAGCTCAGCGGCTCGTACGAAAACGAGACCATCGAAGCCGACGGGGTGGTTCTGGCTCTGGGCGCGCAGGGAGCCTCGAGTCTCCTCGGCCCCCACGACCGCGAGCTCTCCGCGCTGCTCGGGTCGATCCCATCTTCGTCTGTGACCCTCGTCACTCTGAGGTTCCCACCCGCAGCCGTCGGGCGCGCGTTGGACGGGAGCGGCTTCCTCATACCGGTCGTCGAGGGTCGTCTGGTCACCGCGTGCACCTGGCTTTCCTCCAAGTGGGCGCACCTCGGTGAATCGGGGGACATATTGCTTCGGGCATCGACGGGGCGCTACGGCGACGAGCGGGCTGCTTCCATGTCCGATGAAGAACTGGTGGAGGCCTGCATCGGTGAGCTTTCGCAGATGCTCGGCCTGCGAGGCGATCCCCTCGACGCGATGGTGACCCGTTGGCCGGAGGCCTTCCCTCAGTACCTCGTAGGTCATCCGAGCCGCGTGCGCGAGATCGAATCCCGGACGGCGCGCCTCAGGTCGGTGGCGGTGGCCGGAGCCCCGATGGAAGGAGTCGGCCTACCCGCGTGCATCGGCAGCGGACGCAAGGCGGCCCGGGCTCTCCTCGAACACCTCGTCCCCGTCGCGACATGAGGCTGCCGACGCTGCCGCGGTGGCTTCGCATCGCGGTGCCCTCACTGGCGGCCGGAGCCGGCATAACGCTTTCACTCCCACCGTTCGGTTTCTGGGTCCTCGCGTTCGCGGGTGCAGCGCTCTTGTGGTGGCGCCTCGGGGAGCTGAGTTGGAGCGAGCGCTTCGCAGCCGGCTGGCTTGCAGGGCTCGGCCAGTTCGTCCCCGGTCTGTGGTGGTCGTTGAGCTTCAACGTCTACGGGGGTCTCGTCATGATGGTGGTCGAAGCGCTCGCGCCCGCCATCGCCTGCGCGGCTGTCCCGAGCCGACGCGGCCGGACGTTTGCGCTTGCCGGCGGGATGGTCCTCACCGAAGCCCTGCGCGCAACCTGGCCTTTCGGTGGCCTCCCCCTCGCCAGCACGGCCCTCGGACAGGCCGGCGGCCCCCTTGCAGATGCAGCGCGTCTCGGAGGTCCCTACCTGCTGATCGCCATGGTCTGGCTGGCCGGAGGTGGGATCGGCCTCCTGCTCTCGACCTGGACGGAGCTGATGCGCTCGTTCTTCTCGGGACGGGCCCGGTGGAGGCCCTCGCGTCCCTCGGGTGCGTCCTCGAGCCGCCTCGGGGAGCCGAGCCGGCGTCGACGCGCCGCCGTGGTGGCGAGCGCATCGGCTCTCTTGGCCATGGGCGCCGTCGCCGGCCTCGCAGGCTGGGGAACCGTCGCGGCGAGCGGCGGGCGCCCCGTCTCGAAGCTCAGGGTCGTCGCGGTCCAAGGTGGCGGGACGCGGGGACTGCGCAAGTCGCAGGTCAACCCCGCCACGGTCTTTCGCGCGCAGGTCGGCGCCACGGCCGCAGTCTCGAAAACGGGCCGGACCGACCCGCCGCGTCTCATCGTGTGGCCCGAGGACGTCGTGTCCCTCAATGATCTGCTCTCGAGAGACCCGTTGCGAACACAGCTCTCGTCGATTGCGAAACAGAACCACTCGACCCTGCTGGTGGGGGTGACGGAGACCGTCTCGAACACGAGCTACAGGAACGAGATCGTCGCCTTCTCCCCGGACGGTCGAGTCGTCGCGCACTACGAAAAGGTCCATCGTGTGCCGTTCGGCGAGTACGTGCCGTTCCGCGGGCTCTTCCGGCACCTCGCCGACCTCTCCGCCGTTCCCCTCGACGCGATCCCCGGACACGGCGACGGCCTCTTGCCCACTCCGTCAGGGCCCCTCGGGGTGATGGTCTCCTACGAGGTGTTCTTCGCCGAGCGCGGCTGGCTGCCCACACGCGCCGGCGCAGAGCTCCTCATCGTCCCGACCAACACGTCGTCCTATGCGACCAGCCAGGTTCCGACGCAGGAGATCGCGGCCGCACGCCTTCAGGCGATCTCAGAGGGGAGATACCTCGTGCAGGCGGCTCCCACGGGGTACAGCGCGATCATCGACAACAAGGGAAGGGTGCTCTCCCGAAGTGTCCTCGGCGCGCGTGAGGCGCTTGCCGGCCGCGTCTCGCTGTTGCGCCAGCGCACCTTCTACGGGCGGGCGGGGGATCTGCCCGTGCTCGTCGGAGCAGCGGTGTTCCTGGTCATCGCGTGGGCTGTCTCACTCGCGACGGACCGGAGCTCCGACTCCACGCGCATCGAGCGATGGGGCCGCACTACACGCATCAAACGTTGGAACCGTTTTGCGCGCGCGCAAGCGTTGAGGTCTGCCTCTGATCATTCGTAGTAGCCGGAGTGAACGTAGATGCACGGCACACCTTCGGCATGGAACATGTCGCGGTTGCGCGGATCGTCCTCGAATGCGAGCAGGAGCTCGAAGCCGAAGTCGCGCAGCTCTTCCACCGCAGCCTGCTTGAACCGGTATGCACGTGAGTAGTCCCCCCGGTCCCTCATCACGAGCAGGTCCCAGCGCAGCCCGTAGCGCGCAAGCCACGCCAGGGTCTGCGGCTGTACGCGCATCGGGCGTCCCGTCAGGAGGACGATCCCGAGTGACGGCTCGAGCAGTTCGAGAAGGCGCGCCACCTCGTCGATCAGAGGATCGTCCCCGCACACGTCGAAGAAAGCGTCCCAGTCGGTCCTGCCCCAATCGAGGTAGTGCTGGCGCGCCTGTGCGTCGGAGAGCACCCCGTCGATGTCGAAGATCACCGCACGCCCCGGCGTTGCGGGTGCGACCCGCCAGCGCCAGTTGAGCGGCGCGGACTGCGGCTGCGACATTTGCTGCTCGTGCCTCCGATCCTGGCGGGAGAGCTGAAATTACGTCAGCCCCGCTCCGAAGACCTCAGCTGGCAAGATGGTTATCGGATGACCGACAACACTCACAGCGCCGACACCGGTGCCCTGCGTGTGGTGCGGGAGACCGCTCCCGCCTCCGATCTCTCTCGGCCGACCCCCACCCTGCGGGTTCTCGGGAGCAACGACCCGAAGGTCGTGGAGGTCGAGCTCGGCCGGCGGGTCCTCGTCGTCGCCAACCTCGGGCTCAGCTCCGATCCCCGCCGCTCACCGACGTGGGCCTCGTCGGGACTGGCCCGCCACCTCACACAGTGGCAGGGGCCGGGCACCTTCATAGTGGCGGGTCACCTCTTCGAGCTGACGGTGGCTGAGGGCGCCTCTTCCATCTCTGCGGCACTCGAGGCCCACGCCGAGCTCGCGTCCGCCCTTCGAACGTTCGCAGAGCGCCCCGAGCGCAGGCTCATCTGTCTCGTCGGGCCGGCCGAGCGCGCCATTGAAGGCGATCCATCAGCGAGGGCTGTCCTCGAGGGCCTCGGTTTCGAGGTCGCGCCTTCACTCGACCTGAAGCTGCACAGCGGAAACGGCGAGCGCCTCGTCAGGATCGATCCGGGTTTGCCGCGCAGTGCCGGCACCGTCTCGGCGATCGCGGTGGACCCGAGCGCCGCGTGGCAGGACGGCATAGACAGGCTCGTCGACCCGACCGCCGCACAGCGGTTTCTCACGTCGCGGCTGTTGTACAGGCGCTTCGCACGCTTCGCATGGTGGCTGCTCGTACCGTTCGCGGTCGCATCGGTTCTTCGCATCGCGGTGGTGACTCGGGCTCTGGAGCGCGTCTTCATGAGCAACCCGGGTCCCGCGAGGGCGCTCAACCATGCGACATCCGCTTCCTGGGGTTCACGCCTTGCGATCGCAGCGGCCATCTCGGCCGTCGAGCTGGTGGTGCTCGCGATCGTGGTGAGCTGGCTCGGGCGACGGGCCTGGCGGACTCTGGGAGCTGGAGACCCGGGACTGATCTCGAAAACCTCGTCGGGCGCCACCGTGAACGACGAGGCCCGCGACGACGCGAGGGCGCTGATCCAGGCCGGTTACTCGGGCGTGGTCACCGGCTCCACCCTCCAAGGAGAGCTCACCCATCTCGAGCCCGGCTTCTTCGCGTGTGCCGGAAGCGCCGGAGACGTCGTCGAGGAACAGCCGGCGCGGCTCGGGATGTTGCCGGTATTCCTCCATCACGAGCAGCTCGCCTGGATCGAGCTCGAGACCGGCGCCGAGCTCCACGCGCGGCTCCTGGTCGGCCGCTCCGACGTGCCTCCGGCGACCGTTTTCGAGAAGCTCGCGGCCAGATCCGTGCATCTCACGAACGCACCGACTAAGCCGCACCCCGTCGTCGTCGCGGCAGCACCCCATGGCGAGTCCTGGCCTCCGAAGGGCGACCTCGGTGCTCTTCGCAACAGGTCGCGACGCGTACGGCGGCTGGCGGCCGCCGCGATCTTCCTGGCGGGAGCCGTCGACCTCCTCTCGGCGGTGACTCCACCGATAAGGAGCCACCTGCACGTGGTGCTCGAGTTCCTGCCACTCGGCGCCACCCAGGCGGCAGGTGCCCTGGTCGCGCTGGCGGGGGTCGCCTTGCTCGCGCTCGCACGCGGCGTGCGACGCGGCCAACAGCGCGCCTGGGCCATCTCGTGCATCTTGCTCGTCGTCACACTCGTGCTCCATCTGGTACGAGGGGGCGACCTCTCCGAATCCCTCATAGCTGCTTGCGTGCTCGCGCTGATGGTCTTCAACCGCCGCGAGTTCACGGCTGCGACAGACCTGCCCTCCATGCGCTCCGCCGTTGCGTGGCTCGTACTCGGCGTCCTCGGCATCACCGTCGCATCGACGTTCGCGGCCGAGATCGGCCTGCGTTTCGACCGTGACCGGCCGACCTTGGCGATCTGGAGGATGGGCGAGGCCGTAGCTGAACGTCTCGTGGGGATCCAGAGTGTCGCCCTCCCGGACCGTCTCAACGACTTCCTGGCTCCGGCCTTGGAAGCAATCGGCTTCTCCATCGCTGTCGTCGCGCTCCTGCTCGCCACGCGGCCGTTGGTGGACCGTCGCCGAGCGGCGGGTCGGATGGCCTGGACCACTGCACGCGACATGGTGAGCCGCCACGGCGAAGGGACGCTCGATTACTTCGCCTTGCGATCCGACAAGCAGTGGTTCTTCCACAGGGACAGCTTCGTGGCTTATGCCATCTACGGCGGCATCTGTTTGGTGTCTCCGGACCCGATCGGGCCGCATTCGGAACGCGAGCAGGTGTGGGAGGCATTTCGCCGTTACGCGGACGGCCATGGCTGGATCGTCGCCGTCATGGGCGGAGGCGAGTCTTGGCTTCCGATCTACAGGTCGACGGGCATGCACGACATCTACATCGGGGACGAGGCCGTCGTGGACCTGCAGAGCTTCTCTCTCGAAGGGGGCCACATGAAGGGGCTCCGTCAGGCGCACAACCGCATCGCCAAATACGGCTACAGCGCCTCGTTCCACGATCCGAGCCGCCTGGACCGGGACACCGCCCAGAGGCTCACGGGTCTCATGGCACAGAGCAGGCGAGGAGAGTTCGAGCGCGGCTTCTCGATGGTGCTCGGCAGGATCTTCGATCCGCGCGACGAAGGTCTGCTCCTGTGTGTCGTCACTGCGCCCGACGGTGCGCCCGCAGCGATGTGCCAATTCGTACCTTCGAGGGGGATCGACGGGTTCTCTCTCGACCTGATGCGTCGCGACCGGGGCGAGCACCCGAACGGCCTCATGGACTTCGCCCTCGTCTCGACGATCGAGCATCTGCGCGAGCGGGGTTGCAAGGGCCTCAGCCTCAACTTCGCCGCGATGCGCTCCATCCTGGAAGGAGACGGCGCCGATGGGGTGACCCAGCGGGTCGAGCGCTGGGCCATCAGGAAGATGTCGAGTTTCCTTCAGATCGAGTCGCTCTGGCGCTTCAACGCCAAGTACCGCCCGGCATGGTTGCCGCGATATGTCGTATACGACACGGCCGAGCACCTGGTTCCGGTCGTGCTCGCCATCCTTCGCGCTGAGTCGCTCTCCGAGGTGCCCGTCATCGGGCGCATGATCGCGGCATCCGACCGTCGCGCGCGCTCGGGAGCGAAGCAGGACGGAGCAGACGCCAGCGGGGCTTCGCTCCTCCCGTCGTCGGATAGATACTCGGAGGACGTCTCGGCACCGTGATAATTCGGGACGCCGTCGCAGACGACGCCTCCGAGATCGCAACCGTGCACGTGCGATCCTGGAAGGTCGCGTACCCCGGTCTCATTCCTCAGTCGTATCTCGACGCGCTCACGCCGCAGTCGCGACTCGGTTCATGGCAGGAACGCCTGTCCTCGGTTCCGGACGTTGGTTCGGGCACTCTCGTTCTCGTCGTCGACCACGACGCAAATGCACACCCGCAGTGCAGCGGGGACCGGGAGGCCGAGATCCTCGGGTTCACGAGCTACGGCCCGGCCGAGGACGACGCCGCAGTCGGCGAGATCTACACCCTGTACCTCGATCCGAGCGTCTGGGGCGGAGGCTGGGGCGAGAGGCTCCTCGATGCGGCTATCTCGCGGCTGGCCGCGGCTGGCATGTCTCAGGCCAGCTTGTGGGTGCTCGGAACCAACGAGAGAGCGAGGCGTTTCTACGAACGACTCGGGTGGAAACCCGACGGCACGACCAAGCTCCATGACTGGAAGGCCTTCACGGCGACAGACGTGCGGTACCGATTCGACCTCGAGTGACGTAGCACCGGTCTGACAAGGCGAACACCGGACAGGCCTCGGCGAGCGGCGAAGGTCAGGCGACGAGCGCCGCGATGTTCTCGCTGTAGAGGCCGGGAGTGACCTCCGGCCGGCAGCCCGCCCTCGCATAGTCGTCGACGGGCGTGGCGGTGCCTTCCGAGTGCGGATAGTCGCTGCAGAACATGAACACGTCTCCCGCCTTGGCGGTGAGCCTTGCGGGCTGCTCGTAGCTGAACGACGAGACGCGCACCTGCTCCAGGAAGTATTGGCTCGGCCTTTTCTCGAGCTCAACGAGAGGCTGCCCATTCAGGGTCCTCGTGAAGTCCCACCCTCCGTCGAGCATCAACAGGTACTGCGGCACCCAGATCGAGGAGAGCTCGACGATGCCTATCTTCAGGCGGGTGTGGCGCGCGAGGGTGCCGTTCACGATCAGGTCGGTCACGGCGATCGCGGGCGGCGTCCAGAGGAACACAGACTCGAGGACGGGGACGAAGTTCTCGTCAGTGTCGGTGTAGAAGGCGTCGTCGAGGGCCCTCGGTTGGTCGGCGACGTGGAAGACGGGCGTGACCCCGTGGTCGACGAAGGCTGACCACAGCCGGTCGTGGTCGGGGTGAGAGAGCGGACGCCCGTCCACGCAAGCGGGAGCGATCATCCCGAGCCGTATCCCCGCGGAAGACAGCTTCTCCAGCTGATCTTCCACCCAAGAAGGGTCCCGCAGGGTCAGGTGCGCCACCGGATGGATGCGTCCCCGGCCCTCCGACACCACCCGTTCGCACCAGCGGTTCCACGCCGCCATGTTGGCGGTGAGAGCGCCGAGCGACTCCGACATGCGACGTTCCCAGAGAAGGCCGAAGTTCGGGAAGACCACGGCCTCGTCCAGTCCCATCTCCGCGAGCTTCTCGACGCGCGCGGAGGGGTCCCAATAGTTGGTTGGAAGACACTCGTCGTAGTCGTACTCGGGGGCGAGGCCCTGGCGGAGCATTTGACGGCGCCTTCCGATGGCCTTCGTATCGCCGGGGAGCTGGACGTCCGCGAGGCTGATTCGGCGGTCTCTCCAGGTCAACCAGGGGTAACCGAGCTCGTCGTCCACGATGGACAACGCCTCTTCTCGCCACTTCGGATCGATGTACTCGCCCCACAGAGAACGGGTCTCGTATAGGTGCTGATCCGAATCGATGATCCGAGCCACGCGCCGGCCTCCTTCCCGCCACCGCACACCCCCCGCTCCGTGTGCAGATGCGTATCCTGCCCACAGCCAACCACACCTGGGGCGACTGCGAGCAAGTGAAGAGCACCACCACCCACCTGGCCACCGACGAGGCCAAGCCCCTCGACGTCCCCGTCGACGTCGGTGACGGCAATGCCGTCGTATTGCTGCACGGCTTCGGCATGCGGCCCCGGACGTACCTCCGAACGGCGAGGATCCTGGCCGAGAGAACCAGGGTGGTCATCCCCGACCTTTTCGCCGTCCATGGACATTGGGTCTATGAAGACGTCCTCGGTGCCCTGCGCGCCGCGCTGGACGATCTCGGTCTCCAGCGGGTCACCCTGATCGGCCACTCCTTCGGGGGCGCTCTCGAGCTCGGCTTCGCAGCAGCCCATCCAGAACGCGTCGTGGAACTCGTCTTCTCCGACACACTGGCGGTCTCGGCGGAATGGAGCCTCGCCGACGAGGCGATGCGCCACCCCCTCGGCCTGTTGCGCCTGGCGACGCCCCTCGCCGCTTCGTCGTTCGGTGTAACCGCCTTACGCCACGGGCGTCAGCTGGCTGACGCGGGATGGTGGGCGTTCAGGAGTGAGCGTAGAGACGACATCCGCATAGTCGCCGAGCACGGGCTTCGGGCTCACGTCATGTGGGCCAACCGCGACTCGATCCTTTCGCGCAGGGACGGACGGGAATTCGCCCGTGACCTCCGTGCTTCGTTCACCGTCGCCACCGCGCCGGGGAACAGAACCATCGACCACGATTGGATGTTTCAGCAACCCGAGCTCTTCGTCGACCACCTGCAGAGACTGCGATTGAAAGCCTTCGACTCTCATTGAGAAACGAAAGATGAGAACCTTCAACGGGCGCAGGCACCAGAGAGCGCGAGGGCCCCTTTCGCGAATCCGGCGGTCGAGGTGCCGAGTGCCGACGAGGAGACCTCGAGCTTCCGGATCTCCACCAATCGTCCATTCTCGACTTCGTAGTAGGTCATCTCCGAAAGGCGCGGCGAGTACACGTGGACGCTCAAAGCCGGTGAGGCACCGAGGTTCGCGACATCGTGCACCTCGTGCGGGTCGACCGTGAAGGAACCGCCGGCTTTAACCGATCTAGACCACGATCGGACCACCCCACCATGGGCCGTCACCTTCGTCTCGGTGATCTCGCCGACCGCCACGACCACGGCCGCCGCCGAGAGTCCATGGTCGTGCAGCTCGATCGCACCCCCGGCCGGCCAGGCGATGGCCCAGGCTTCAAAGGACTCTGACTCGGCGAGGAGCTGCCAGCTCCGCTCCCCCGCCACGCTCAGCCCTCGCCACCAGCATGCGTCTCGAGCAAGGCGCCGGGCGACCCCGAGGATCTCCGAAAAGACAGCGGGGTTCCCTGCGCTGAGAGCCACCGATCTGTTCCGAGCCACCTCGGCACCAGCCATGGCCAGACGCTAAGACAACAATCTCGACTATTCAAGTCGGATTTATGGGTTATTGGGCTTTCGGGTGCGTGGCCGGTCAGGAGGGGACGAAGAGGAGAGAGGCTTTGTGCGCGAAATCGACGATCGGCGCCGGCCAGAGGCCGAACAGGACGGTCACCCCCACGCACAGGAGCAGGGCTATCGCGACGCCCGGGGGAACCCTGCCCGAAGCCGAGGCCTCCCCCGAGGCGTCCGATGTTCGGGACCCGGATAACCCGGCTGCGGACACGGCGCCGACCTCGTCTCGTGCGAGGGCGGGCGCTCCGATGGGCGTGTACATGTAAAGGACGACACGCAGGTAGAAGAACGCCGCAACGGTTGCACTCATCATCGCCACGACGGCCAGGGCCGTCGAACCTGCACCCACTGAAGCTGAGACGACGACGAGCTTCGCCAGGAAACCTGTCGTAAAGGGGATTCCGGCCTGGGCGATGAGGATTATGCCGAAGCAACCGGCGAGCAACGGGTTGGTACCGGCCAACCCCCTGTACGCGTCGAGGTCGTGCGAGTTGTCGCCCCGGCCACCGATGACGGTGACCACCGCGAAACTTCCTATGACCATGAACGTGTAGACGAACAGGTAGTAGAGCGATCCCTCCACACCGCGCGCCGTCGCAGCTTGGAGCCCGAGGAGAACGAAGCCCGCGTGGTTGATCGAGGAGTACGCAAGCATGCGCTTTATGTCTCGTTGCACCACCGCGAGGACGGCGCCGAGCACGAGTGTGATGGCGGCTATGACCCAGATCGCAGGTTGCCAGTCGTTGCGCAACAGGCCGAACGAGGAAACGAAGACGCGCAGCAAGGCCGCGAACCCCCCCGCCTTGGCGATCGCCGCCATGAAGCCTGTGATGGGACTCGGTGCTCCCTGGTACACGTCGGGGGTCCACAGGTGGAAGGGCACCGCGGCGACCTTGAAACCGAATCCGACCAACAAGAACGCGAGTCCCGCAAGAAGGAGCCCGTCGTGCAACAGGACGTTTCGTGCGAGGTAATCCGATATCTGCGGCAGGTTCGAAGTGCCGGTCGCCCCATATGTCAGCGCGATCCCGTACGCGAAGACCGCCGAGGAAAAGGCTCCGAGGACGAAGTACTTGAGAGAGGCCTCACCGGACTCGGCCCGGCGCGGGTTCATCGCGGCGAGTACGTAAAGGGCGATAGACATGATCTCGAGGCCGAGGAACACGACGATGAGGTCGTTGGCGGATCCCATGATCATCGCCCCGGACGCTGACACGAGCATCAGCACCTGGAGCTCCGGCCCATACGACTGCTCGCGGCGCGTCCAGGAATCGAGCACCAAAGCCGACACCACGACGGCGCACGACACGAGCACCGAGACGAGCGCGGCGAAACCGTCCTTCGCCACCGCGCCGCCGATCGTCACGTGCGCTCCGCGCCCCGAGACCTGGTACCACTCGACGAGGGAAAGCGAGAGAGCAGCAATTCCAGTCGCGGACGAGAGCGCGGTCGAAACGGATGTGCGAAGGGGCGACCGCACCATCGACGAAGCAAGCAGGATCGCCACCGCACCACCGAGCAGGACGAGCTCGGGAAGGATTGCGTAGTAGTCGATTCTCGGCAGGGCCAGACGCCCTGCGCCGGCGGCGAGGAGGAACTGCGTCATCGGTGCTCGTCCGCCGAGGGTTGGAGCCGCCCGCCGGTCACGGAGGTGCCGTCGGGTCCGGCCGTAACGGCGTTCGACGGCTGATAGCTGTGAGACCCGGTGGTCGCCACGGCAGGTTGGTGCGTCGAGGTCGAGGATTCGACGTGGTGCAGAAGGAGGTTCACCGACGGTGTGATCCTGTCGAGGACCGGCCTCGGGTAGATCCCGAGAAAGAAGATGACGACCACCAACGGTGCGACCGCCATCCCTTCTCGCCACGTCAGGTCCCGAACGGAAGCGTCGGCGGGAGCGGGCTTGTGATGGAACGCCTGTTGATAGGCCCACAGCAGATAGATGGCAGCTACCACGACCCCGGCGGTCGCGACGACCGCCCACCACCTGTGGGAGATGAAAGTGCCGATCAGAATGAGGAACTCTCCTACGAACCCGTTCAGCCCGGGCAGGCCGATGGATGCGAGCATCGCCACGGTGAAGGCTGCGGCGAGCACCGGCGCCGGTCTCTGCAATCCGCGAAGCTCCGTCGTCTGCCAGGTGCCCCTGCGCTCGTAGATGTAGCCGATGAGGATGAAGAGCACCGCCACGATGAGCCCGTGGTTGAGCATCTGGAGGACGCTGCCCGAGAGTCCCTGCGTCGTGAGCGCGAACGTGCCGAGGACTATGAACCCGAGCTGGGCGAGCGACGAGTAAGCCACGAGGCGCTTGAGGTCGCGCGATGCCGCAGCGACGACGGCTCCGTAGAGAATCCCGGCGACCCCCAGGGAGAGTAGGAGAGGGGCGAGATCGACCACCGCCCGCGGGAACAGGGTCAGGTCGAACCGGATGATCCCGTAGGTGCCCATCTTCGCCATGACCGCCGCGAGGATCACCGACCCCGCGACCGGCGCCTCGGCGTATGCATCGGGAGACCACGTGTGGAAGGGAAAGATCGGCACCTTGACGGCGAACGACGCGGTGAACGCGAGGAAGAGCAACACCTGGGATGCGAGCCCCAGGTGCGTGGACATGAGGTCCACCAGATCGAAGGTCAAGATCCCCGTCTGATGTTCGTGGATGAATGCCAACGCGACGATCCCGACGAGCAGGAAAGCCGACCCCAGGAACGTGTACACGAAGAACTTGATCGCGGCGTACGCGCGGCGGGAGAAACCCCACCCGGTCATGATGAAGTAGACGGGGACGAGGGTCAGCTCGAAGAAGAGGAAGAACAGAATCAGGTCGAGCGCGACGAAGCTGCCGAGACATCCGGCTTCGAGCAGCATCACCCATCCCACGAAGGCACGGGGATGCTCACGCACGCGTCCCGACACAAGGACCAGCGGGACCAGCACCGCCGCCAGCAGGACGAGGAAAAGGGATATCCCGTCCACTCCTAGGTGCCACGAGATCCCGAGAGACGAGGCCCAGACGTGTCGCGTGACCAGCCTGAACCCGCCGTTGCCGCTCTGGTAACGCACGGCGATCGTCACCGCCAGCGCCAAGGTGGCGAGCGAACCGGCGAGCCCGACCGACTCGACCACAATGCGCGAGGCACGATCCGACAGCCCACGCGGGACGAGCGCGGCGACGAGACCGGTCCCCGCGGGCAGTAGCACGAGCACGGTGAGGAACGGGAAGGCCGTGTCGTGCGTCATGACAGTGCTCTCGATGCCATCCAGGCGATGAGGGCCACGCCTCCGACCACGATCGCAAGGGCGTACTGCCGGACGAAGCCCGTCTGCACCCGTCTGAGCACGCCGCCCGATCCGCGCACCAGACGGCCGATCCCGTTCACGGCTCCGTCGATCACCTTGTTGTCGACGACCACCTCGGAGAAGCGGGCGAATGCTTCCGACGGACGTCCGATGACGGCGTCATAGGCGTCGTCGACGTACAGCGCGCGCCGCAGGGCCGGGGGCTCGAGGGCCGGGCGGTCGGGACGCCGGATCCAAAGCGGCATGGCGACTGCGAGGCCCAAGATCGCGACCGCTGCGTCCACGATCGACAGGACCCATTTCGCGTCCGCCGACTGCAGGGGTGAGTAGAGGTTGGTCCCGAACACCGGTCCGAGCCACCTGAGAGGGTCCCAGCCCGGATGCCACGGCAGCGACAACGCGCCCCCGACGAAGGAGAGCACAGCCAGGACCACGAGCGGGAACGTCATCACCCACGGCGACTCGTGGGGCACGGCCTCCGGGGGGGCGGGCGTGGATGCCAGTACGGACGCAGGCGCGGATGCCGGAGCGGACGCCGGAGCGTCGGAGGCGTCCAGGTGCTGGGCGGGACGCGCGAGTGCCTCGCGCCAGCGGTCGTCCCCGTAGAACGCGAGCGCCATGAGCCGGCTCATGTAGTACGCGGTCAACGCGGCCGTCACGACCCCGATCGCCCACAGTGCCGGATACCGGGCATAGGCGTTGGTGAGTATGTCGCCCTTCGCCCAGAAGCCCGAGAGCGGCGGGATACCTGCGATCGCCAGCCAGCCGATGCCGAAGGTGAACAGCGTCACCTTCATGTAGCGGCGAAGGTTCCCCATGTGCTTGAGGTCCTGCTCGCCGTGGAGAGCGTGGATGACGGAGCCCGAACCGAGAAAGAGCAGTCCCTTGAAGAAGGCATGAGCCACCATTAGGAAGATGGCCGCCTCGTACGCGCCGGTGCCGACCGCCAGGAACATGTAACCGAGCTGCGAGATCGTCGAGTACGCGAGGACCTTCTTTATGTCCTGTTGCCCGCACCCGATCAGGGCCGCGACGAACGCAGTCGCCGCACCGATGCTCCCGATCACGAGCTGCGCGGGATGTGACAGCGCGAGCATTGGGCTCATCCTGCACATCAGGTAGACGCCCGCGGTCACCATCGTGGCCGCGTGGATCAGAGCTGAGACCGGTGTCGGGCCTTCCATCGCGTCGGCGAGCCACGGGAAGAGAGGTATCTGAGCCGACTTGCCGCAGGCGGCGGCGAAGAGGAGCAGCACGATGGCGGTGCGCGCTCCCGAGGAGATCGAGCCGAGGTGGGAGAAGATGCCCAGATAGTCGAGGGTCTTCGTGCTCGAGAAGACGAAGAAGACCGCTACCAGGAAGCCGACATCCGCGAGGCGGTTGTAAAGAAACGCCTTCTGGCCTGCGCTCGCAGCGGTGTCACGTTGGAACCAGAAAGCCACGAGCCAGTAAGAGCAGACGCCTACGCCTTCCCATCCGACAAATGTGAAAAGCAGGTTGTTCGCGAGGACCAGCAGGAGCATCGATGCCACGAAGAGGTTCAGGTACATGAAGAACTTGGCGAAGTCGCCGTCGTCCTTCATGTAGCCGATCGAGTAGAGGTGGATGAGGAAGCTCACGAACGTGACGAAGAGCGCCATCGTCATCGACAGAGGGTCCACGAGAAGAGCCGCTCTTACCTGGAGGCTTCCTACCGGGATCCATGTGAAGAGGTTCTGCGTGTATTCCCTCGCCGCGCCCCCGTGGCGCTCGAGGAGGCCGGCATAGGTGATGCAGGCCACGACGAAAGATGCGGCCACGGTGGACGTACCCAACCAACCCGCCCAGGGATCGCCCATGCGCCTTCCGGCGAGCGCGAGCACGGCGAAGCCCGCAAGGGGGAAGAGCGGCATCAGATACGAGGCGTGGAGCATGGACGGGTCTCGGTCAGCCCTTCATGATGTGTAGGTCGTCTGCAGTGGTGGACTGACCTGCTCGGCGTCTGAATATCGCGACGATGATGCCGAGCCCGATCACCACCTCGGCCGCGGCCACGACAAGGACGAAGAAAACCAGCGCCTGTCCGCCGATGTCGTTGAGCATCCGCGAGAAGGTGACCAGGGTGAGGTTTGCCGCGTTCAGCATGAGCTCCACGCACATGAACATGACCAGGACGTTTCGCCGCACGAGCAGGCCCAGCGCCCCGATGGAGAACAGGACGGCTCCGAGTGCGAGGTACCAGTTTCCGGACACGCTCATGTGCGAACCTCCTCTGGGTCCGACTCGGCGGGTCCGATCGGATCGGCGGATTCCGGCTCCGCCACCGGCGGCTCGAGCCCCGACGCGACTGCGTTGGCAACGGCTTCGGCGAGGGCCACCATTGGATCGCCGATCGCGCCTCCGGCCTCGGCGGTCGGTCCGTCGGCGCCGCCTGACCCGACGGCCGCGGAGCTGTCCGACGGGGGTAGCTGCGAACGTGAGGGGCGACGCGCGAGGACGACCGCGCCGACGACCGCTATCACGAGAAGCGCAGCGGTCACCTCGAACGGGAAGAGATAGGTCGTGAACACCGAACGACCGAGTGCCGCCACGTCCCCGCCGTTCTGGCCGCGCGCAGCGCCCGCCACCGAGTGCGCACCGACCGACCACTTCCCCGCAACCCCGAGAAGTAACAAGCCCGCCAGGCCCGCCGCCACGAGCCCCACCGCCAGGGGGCGTTGCGCCGGAAGGGGATCCTCGGCGATGTTCTCCCGACGGTCCACGCCGAGGAACATGATCACGAACAGGAACAGCACGACGATCGCTCCCGCATAGACGATCACCTGCACCGCGGCCAGGAAGTTCGCCTGTTGCTCCACGAAGAGCACCGCAATCCCGAAGAGTGTCGAGACGAGCATGAGCGCTGCATGGACGGGGTTGCGCGCGACGACCACTCCGATGGCACCGACCAGGACGAAAGCGGCGGCCACTGCGAAGACGAGCGCGTCGACCTTCGTGGCCGCGGCGAACTGGAGAGCAACGGCCAGGTGCGTCACTTCTCGGGACCTTCCGAACGGGAGGCCACCTTTATCCGGCTCTGCTCGGTCTTCGTGTTCGGGTACGCGCCTCGCCGGAACCTCTTGTTTCGCGAGATCGCCTCTCTGCGCAGCTCGACCTTGGCGCGCGTGCGGTTCATTGCGCCCCGGATCCCCTGCATCTGCGGCGGCCTGTCTATGTCGTCGAGATGCAGCTGATAGATCTCCCTGATCGGGCGGATGCCGGTCGCCTGGTCGTCGCGCTTTCCGCTCTGGCCTCCCTCGGGCGCCCTCACCCCGTAGCCGAGCTCACCCGACCACTGCACCCTCCCCTCGTACGAGGCATTCCCCGAAGGGGCGGTCGCCCGCATCCACGCCGAGCTGTGGAGGTCGTCACCTTCTCTCCAGTCCTCCCAGGGCAGCTGCCTCGGCCGCCCCTCTTGGTCCACCAGCAACTCGTGTCTCGTGTAGATCGAGTCGGCCCGGTTCGTGAAGGAGAACTCGAAAAGCTTGGACTCGGTGATGGCCTCTGTAGGACAGGCCTCGACGCACATGTCGCAGTGGATGCAACGCAGGTAGTTGATCTCGTAGACGAAGCCGTAGCGCTCTCCGGGTGACACCGGATCGTCGGGAGGATTGTCGGCTCCGCGTACATATATGCAGTCGGCCGGGCAGACGGCGGCACAGAGCTCACATCCGATGCACTTCTCCATCCCGTCCTCGTAGCGGTTCAGGACGTGGCGGCCGTGCAGCCTTATCGGCTTCGGCTTCTTCTCGATCGGGTACTGCCACGTGACCCGAGGACGCGCCATCTGCTGGAGCGTCACCTTGAAGCCCCCCAGGAAGCTCAGGTACTCGCGCACGTCGTCGAGCAGACTCACTGCAGGGCCTCTCGACGCTCGGTACCCACCTGTAGCGCCCGCGCGAGCATCCCACCGCATACGACGAGGGCGACGATCACGCCGATGAACCACCACCTGCCGACGATCGCGGCCGCGACGATGAGAGCCCAGGCGAGCGACACGGGGATGAGGACCTTCCAGCCGAGGTTCATCAGCTGGTCGTAACGGAGCCTCGGCAGAGCGGCACGGAACCACACGTACACGAAGAGGAACACGAATGTCTTGCCGAGGAACCAGAGAATCGGTACCACCCACGACAGGATGAAGACGTGCGGCGTGGGTCCGTTGGGCCCACCGAAGAACAGGGTGACGATCACCGCGGACATCGTGATCACGTTCATGAACTCGGCCATGTAGAACATCGCGAAACGGAACGCCGAGTACTCAGTGTTGAAGCCTCCGACGAGCTCGCTGTCTGCCTCCGCGAGGTCGAACGGCGGCCGCTGCAGCTCCGCCGTGATAGCGATGAGGAACAGCACGAAGGGGACTATCCCGGTGCGGATCAGGTTCCAGCTGACGAAGAACGTGTGGCTCTGGCTGCTCACGATGGAACGGGTGGAGAGCGAACCGACGAGGTTCGACGACGATCCCGTTAGGAGGACCGCCACGATCACCGTCATTCCGAGGGCAGCTTCGTACGAGATCATCTGAGCCGAGGCGCGCACCGACCCGAGCAACGGGTACTTCGAGCCCGACGACCATCCGGCGAGCATCACGCCGTAGACGGCGACCGACGACATCGCCAGGAGGAAGAGGATGCCGATGGGAGGGTCTGCGACCTGGAGCTCGAATCTGTGCCCGAAGACCGTCACGTCGCCGCCGACCGGCACGATCGAAAAGGCGAGCACCGCAGGGACCAGTGAGAGATAGGCGGCGAGCTTGTAGACGAACCGGTCCGCCCGCCGAGGCGTGAGCTCCTCCTTGAATATGAGCTTGATGCCGTCGGCCAGGGTCTGCAGAAGCCCCCACGGTCCTGCGCGGTTCGGGCCGATGCGGGCCTGCATGTCCGAGATCAGCTTGCGTTCGAACCAGATCATGAAGATCACGGCGCCACTCAGGCCGCCGAATGCCACGACGACCTTTATGAGGACGACGATCAGCTCGAACCAGTGGACGCCGTGCGCGTACAGGGGATCAAGTGCGAGACGCTGCGGGCCGGCGGTGAGTGCGCCGTTCACGGCGTCTCCACGCGTACCTCGGTCACCCGCTCGCGCGAGTCGATGAGATCGGAGGCCCCCGCGCTCTCCCCTGCCACGTTGAACGGGACGACCGTCACGCCTCTTTGCACCGACACGTCCGCAACGACCTCTGCGACGACCGAACCGCGGCTCGAACGGACGCGTAGCTCGCCGCCGCTGCCGACGCCGATGCGGTCGAGATCGCGGGGGTTCACGAGGACCTGCGGGCCGGACACCAAGGGCGCGAGGGACCCGGAAGCCCCGACCATCACCCCGTCGTCGTAGAGTCGCCTGGTCGAGACGAGCCGCAGCGAGTAGCTGTCGGTCGGACCTGGACGTCTCGCAGGCCGGGACTCGGGCAACCCGATCATCGAGGGCCTGCGGGCGGACGGACCGGATGCCTCCGATGCGACCTCGTCGGGTGGTATGTAACCCTTGCCGTCGAATGCGAGACCAGCGCGCAACGGTGCCCCCTGGACCTCGACTGCGACGATTCCAGGTGTCCCCATCGGATCGAAGCGCGAGGGCCCGGCGCCACGTGTGATGCTCACCCCTGTCGTCGACAAGGGCACCACCACGCCGTCGCGCGCAACCGGGAGGTCGAGCAGCTCGCGTGTGACTCCACGGTGTGAGGGAGCGAGAGTCTCGATCTGGTCCCAGATCTCGGCGATATCGGTGAAGCCGAGGTCTTCGCCCATCCTCGCTGCGAGCTCCGCCGCCACCATCCAGTCGGGCCAGGACTGTCCCGGGGCGACCAACTTCTGGGCGAGGCGCATGACGCGGCCTTCTATGTTCGTGGTCGTCCCCCCCCGCTCGTGAACTGTCGCAACCGGCAGCACGACGTCTGCGCGCGCTGAGGAGGCCGACAGCAGACTGTCGAGGCTGACGACGAACTCCGCTCGCTCCATCGCGTCGAGCGCGAGCTTGTGATCGGGAAAGTCACCGAGAGGATCCGCTCCGACGAGCACGAGGCCCCGCATCGCGCCGTCGGCGAGAGCGGCGAGGATCCCCCCGGCGTCGCGACCCGTGGCGGCGGGCACCGAGCCCCAGGCTCCCGAGTACCACTCCCGGCCCTCCTCCAGCGAGACACGCCCGGGAAGCAGACCCGGGGCGAGTCCCATGTCGAGCGCCCCCATGACGTTGCCCCTGCGGAGTGCCGGCAGGAAACGTGCGGCGGGCCACGCTCTCGCCATGGAGGAGGCGGCCTCCGCCACGGGACCGCCGTCCTCGGCCAGAGAGGGGCGGCCGAGGACGACCACCACGTCCTCACCGCCGACGGCCTCGACGGCCGCTCGCCACGACGTCTCGTTCGTCCCCTCTGGGGGCTGCCCGCCTTCGATGAGAGCCCTCGTGACCTCGGCCACCTCTCCGGGTCGGTACGTGACCGACGCGACCGTGTAAGGAGTGATCGCGCTCGGTCGTGCGCACACCTCCACGAGGCGCACACCGCTCTCCAAAGCTGCCGCCCGCAGGCGAAGGAACAGCACGGGCAGCTCTTCGCGCAGGTCGCCGCACAAGAGCACCACGCATTTGGCGGCACAGGCCTCGTCGACGGTCGCCCGGGGCAGGCCGAGGACGGTCTGCGCCGGAAGGCCGTCGCCCAGTTGGGCGTCGACGGAGTCGGTGCCGATCACCGACTTCGCGAAGCGTGCCCATGCGTAGGCGTCTTCGTTCGTGAGCCTCGCCCCGCCCAGGACGCCGATTGCGCCGGGGCCCTGTGCCTCTTTGATCTCGGAGAGCCGGCGTGCGACGTGGGAGAGCGCCTCACCCCAGCTCGCCGGGTGCAGCTGCGCGTCGCCCTCGCTGTCATCACGGATGAGCGGCTCGGTGAGACGGTCCTCGGAGTTCACCGCCTCGTAGCCGAAGCGGCCCTTGTCGCACAGCCAGCTCTGGTTCACGTGCTCGGAGTCGATCCCGATGAGCCGGGTCACCCGGTTCGCAGAAGACTGGACCGCAGCCCGGCATCCGAAGGCGCACAAGGTACAGGTGGACTCGACCTGCTCGAGGTCCCAAGGTCTCGCGCCGAAGCGGTACGGCGTGGCGGTGAGAGCCCCGACGGGACATATCTGAACCGTGTTGCCGCTGAAATACGAGCTGAAGGCGTGGTCCTCGAACACGTTGACCTCGACCTGGTCGCCACGTCCGAGGAAGTCGATCTGCGCCTCGCCTGCGATCTCCAAGGCGAAGCGGACGCAACGGCCGCACTGGATGCAACGTTCCCGGTCGAGGAGTACGAGCTCGGAAAGCGGGATCGGCTTCGACCAGTGCCGCTTCTCCTCCACGAAGCGGCTCTCACCGGGTCCGTAGGCGAACGTCTGGTCCTGCAAGGGGCATTCGCCGCCCTTGTCGCAGACGGGGCAGTCGAGAGGATGGTTGACGAGAAGGAACTCCAAGACGCCGTCCTGGGCCTTTCTGACCTTCTCGGAATCCGTAACGACCTCCATGCCGTCGGCCACCGAGACATAGCACGCGGGCTGCAGGGTCGCTCCGCGCGGTCCCGACACCTCCACGAGGCACATGCGGCACATCCCGACCGGCTTCATCCGCGGGTGGTAGCAGAAGCGCGGAACGAACACGCCCGCGCGTTCGGCCGCCGCTATGAGGAACTCACCCGCGGGTGCGGTGACCTCGCGCCCGTTCAGTGAGAACGTGACGGTGCCCGGGTGCTTCACCGTGGCGATCCCGTGATGGGACGTGACGGTGGGATCCGCGCGGACCTCAGTCACGGCACACCTCGGACACGAGGACCTCAGTCATACGGACACCCGCCGTCTTTTATGTGTACCAGGAACTCGTCGCGGAACATCCGGATGCCCGAAGCGATCGGTGAGGGAATGGAGGGTCCGAGCACGCAGATCGTCGTCTGCTGCGGCGGCCAGGACACACCCGGAGCGATGTTGTCGCAGGCATCCATCAAAAGGTCGAGGTCGCCCTCGCGGCCCCGTCCGTCCTCGATGCGACGCAGGATCTTCTCCAGCCAACCGCTTCCTTCCCTGCAAGGGGTGCACTGACCGCATGACTCCCGCCAGAAGAAGCGTGTGATCCGCCACGCGGCACGCACCACACAGGTGGAGGAATCCATGACGACGACCGATCCCGAACCGAGCATGGAGCCCTGCGCGGCGACTTCATCCTGTCCGAGGGGAAGGTCGACCTGTTCGGGACCGAACCAGGGCGCAGAGGCACCACCGGGAATGAAGGCCTTCAAGTCACGCCCGCCGGGTATGCCGCCTCCGAGCGAACGGTCGTAGATGAGGTCCCGGAACGTGGTCTTCACCATCTCGACCTCGTATACACCGGGACGCTCGACGTGGCCGGACAGTGCGAAGAGCCGCATGCCGGTCGAACGGCCGGCTCCGAGAGCCGTGTAGGTCTCCGACCCGTTGATGATGATCCAGGGGAGGTTCGACAGGGTCTCCACGTTGTTGACGACCGTGGGCTCCCCGTAGAGGCCGATCGAGGCCGGGAAGTAGGGCGGCTTGATGCGGGGAAAGCCGCGCTTGCCCTCCAGGCTCTCCAACAACGCAGTCTCCTCGCCGCAGATGTACGCCCCGGCGCCCGGGTGCACCACGATGTCGAGCGAGAATCCCGAACCGAAGATGTCGCGTCCGAGCGCCCCGTGCGCGTACGCGTCGTTGACCGCCTGCTGGACGCGCTCGAGGCCGAGAGCGAACTCGCCGCGCACGTACAGGAAGACGCGCGCCGCTCCGATTGCGAAGGCGCAGATGATCACGCCTTCGACGAGCTGATGCGGGTCGCGCTCAAGGAGAAGATGGTCCTTGAACGTCGCCGGCTCGCTCTCGTCGCCGTTGACCACCAGATAAGTGGTGGGGGCCTTGCGGAGCATCGACCACTTGCGGCCCGCCGGGAAACCCGCGCCCCCGCGCCCGAGGAGGCTCACCGCGTCGACCTCGGCCGCCACGTCCTCGGGATGCATCGACAGGGCCTTGCGCAGGCCTTCGTAGCCGCCCGTCGCGAGGTAGCGCTCGAGGGTGTGGGAGTCCTCGTGCTCCAAGCGCGACGTGAGGATCCGGGGCCCCTGCGAGACAGCCATCAGGACCCGCTTCCCTCTGTGCCCGTTCCCCCTTCACCCTGTGCGGCGCTCCTCGCCGCCTCGCGCTTCGCGATCTGCTCCGCCATCGCTGCCCGCTCGGCCGCGACGGTCTCGTCGTCGACGCGCAGGCCTCCGTCACGTCTGATCCTCACGAGGGTGCCGTGGGGAGGGACGTCGTCGCTCAACCTGCCCTCTCTCAGTTCCTCGATCAGGTGGTCGAATCCTTCGCCGGTGACGTCACCGAAGAAACGGTGGTTGACCGCCAGGCACGGTGCGCGCCCGCAGTCCGCGATGCACTCGGCATCCTCCAGCGTGAACATGCCGTCGGTTGTGGTCGATCCCGGTCTTACGCCGAGCACCTGCTCGGCATGTTCGAGCAACTCGTACGCCCCCCTGAGCATGCAGGCGATGTTGGTGCAGATCGAGACCACGTACCGGCCGACGGGCTCCGTGTGCAGCATCTCGTAGAACGACGCCGTGCCGACGACCTCGGCAGGGAACAGACCTATGAGCTCCGCGACCTCCTCGACCGCCTCGGGGCTCAACCACCCGTCCTGCTCCTGAGCGAGATGGCAGACGGGAAGGAGCGCAGAGCGTGGGTGGGGGTACAGCGCGATTACCTCGCGGGCGAGCGCGACCACCTCGGGCGACAGATGCCCCTTCACCTGTCGACCTCCCCCATGACAGGGTCGACCGACGACGTAGTCGCGATCGCGTCTGCGACGAGACCGCCTCCGAGCATGATCGGAAGGCTCTGCAGGTTCACGAAGGACGGTGCACGGATGTGCATCCGGTAGGGCTTCGAGGACCCGTCCGAGACGATGTAGCAACCGATCTCGCCCCTCGGCGATTCGATCGCCAGGTAGACCTCGCCCTCGGGAACCTTGTAGCCCTCGGTGAAGAGCTTGAAGTGGTGGATGAGGGCTTCCATGGACTCGTCGATACGGGCACGCGGAGGAGGAGTGACCTTCTTGTCCTGAACGCGGTAGTCGCCGCCCGGCATCTTCTCCACGACCTGTCTCACGATGCGGATCGATTCTCGGACCTCGTTGATGCGGATCGCGTACCGGTCGAAGTTGTCGCCGAAGGTGCCGATGATCACGTCGAAGTTGACGTCCTCGTAGGCCAGGTACGGCATCGTCCTGCGCAGGTCCCATGCGATTCCGGTCGAGCGCAGGATCGGCCCCGTGGCCGACATCGCCAGTGCCTCTTCCGCCGTGATCGCCCCCACTCCCTCGGTGCGCTCGCGGAAGATCGGCTGGCCCGTGATGAGCGAGTCGTAGTCGTCGAGTCGGTCACCGATGTTGTCGCAGATGACGGTTACGTCGTCCTCCCAGCCGTCGGGGAGGTCCGCCGCGATCCCGCCGGGACGTATGAAGTTGTGGTTCATCCGCAATCCGGTGGTCTTTTCGAAGAACGCCAGGATCATCTCGCGCTCGCGGAAGCCGAAGATCATCATCGTCGTGGAGCCGAGGTCCATGCCGTTCGTCGCCAGCCACATGAGATGCGACGAGATCCGCTGAAGCTCCGCGAGGAGCATGCGCGCCCAGATGGCCCTGGGTGGTAGCTCGATGCCCAGGAGGGCCTCAGTCGCCAGCGAGAACACGAGCTCGTTCGACAGAGGCGCGAGGTAGTCCATTCGGGTGACGTTGGTCGCGCCCTGCTGGTAGATGAGCTCCTCGCCGGTCTTCTCCATGCCTGTGTGCAGGTAGCCGATCACCGGCTTCGAGCGAAGGACGGTCTCGCCGTCGAGCTCCATCATGAGGCGCAGCACGCCGTGGGTGGACGGGTGTTGGGGCCCGAAGTTGATGATCATCGTTTCCTCGTCGGGCTGCTCGAGGTCCACGACCCCCGAATCGAACTGGCCCTGTGACCCCATCGCTTCGACCGGAGACTCGGGCCGGCGCAGGAAGGATCCGACCTCGCGCCCGAGCTCCTCCGGGGTGGTCTGCTCGCGCGGCAACAGCTCCTGTGTGCCCTCGGCGGTCTCGAGATAGAGGTCGTCGCTCATCGTGGCCCCGGCGCCTCTTTGAACTGCACCGGCACACGGCCCACCGCGTAGTCCTTGCGAAGCGGATATCCCTCCCAGTCCTCGGGCATGAGGATCCTCGTGAGGTCGGGATGACCCGTGAAGACGATCCCGAACATGTCGTAGACCTCACGCTCCATCGCTTCGGTGCCCGGGTAGAGGTCCCAGAGGCTCTCGACGAGAGGGTCGGGCTCGGGCACCTGCACGCGGACGCGCACGCGCCTGCTGTGCGTCAACGACAGAAAGCTCGTCACGACCTCGAAGCGCTCCGGCGCGACGCCGTCGGGGAGGGTCCGTCCGGAATGGGTCAGGTAGTCGACCGCGGTCAGGTCGACCACCATCTCGAAACCGTCACCGCGCAGTGCATCGGCGAGCTCGTGGTACCTGAAGCGTGGCGCGAACAGGAGCTCCTCGCCCGTCTTGGAGGTGGCCGGTACGACCTCGGTCGGAACGTTCAACGCGGCGTCCCCACCCGGACCGCGTCCGGCCGTTCCGCCACCCATCCTGCTGTCTCTTCGTGGCGCTCGGTATCGGTCGGACGGCGACGGGTGATGGCGCCGGTACGAATCTCCTCGTGCAACGTGAGGATCGAATGGAGCAAGGTCTCCGGACTCGGCGGGCAGCCCGGCGCATAGACGTCGACGGGGACCACCTGGTCGACGCCTTGGACGATCGCGTAGTTGTTGAACATCCCGCCCGTCGAAGCGCACACCCCCATGGAGATGACCCACTTCGGCTCCATCATCTGGTCGTAGACCTGGCGGAGAACCGGCGCCATCTTCTGCGACACTCGGCCGGCGACGATCATGAGGTCGGCCTGGCGCGGCGAAGCACGGAAGACCTCCATGCCGAATCGGCTGATGTCGAAATCTGCGGTTCCCACCGCCATCATCTCGATCGCGCAACAGGCGAGCCCGAAGGTCACCGGCCAGACGCTCGACCTGCGGGCCCACTTGACGACGTCCTCGAGACGGGCCGTGAGGAAATTGTGCTGGAGGTCCTCGAGCCCCACAGACGCCTCCTCAGGCCGCCTCGTCGCTCGCTGGACCGGGACCGGACGCGACCCTCATGACGGTCGACTCCGTCGTACGCCCGCCGACCGCAGGGCGCAGACGCTTGGCGGGGCCCCAGTCCAGAGCCCCGTGGCTCACGAGGTAGAGGAACGACACGAACACCACCCCGGCGAACACGAGGATCTCGATCAGCCCGAACGTGGCGAGTTGCCTGAACACCACCGCCCACGGGTAGAGGAAGACGATCTCTATGTCGAAGATGATGAAGATCATCGCGACGAGGTAGAAGCGCACCGGGAACCTCTGGGGAGGATCGCGGTCGGGGACGATGCCGCATTCGTAAGGCGCGACCTTCGCGGAGGTGGGCCGCTTTCGTGGTGCGAGCAAGCTGGACGCGAAGAGAGTGAGCGCCGCGAAGACGACGCCCAGCAACAAGAGGACAGCGATGGGCAGATAGTCGTCCATGGCTGGATCCGGTTCTACCACGGCCTCCTCTGCAGAGGCACATCTGGCTACCCCTTAGGATTCGGCCGTGACCGTGGTCGCCGACCGGGAAACCGAGGTCCACGACGTCCTCGTGATAGGGGGCGGACCGGCAGGGGCATCGTGCGCCTACTGGCTGGCCGACGCAGGCTGGGACGTCGTCCTGGTGGAGAAGAAGCGCTTCCCGCGCGAAAAGACATGCGGCGACGGCCTCACGCCGAGAGCCGTCAGGCAGCTGACCGACATGGGTCTCGCGGGCGCGCTCTCGGGGGCGCATCGGTACGAGGGCCTTCGGGCTTGCGCCTACGGCATGACCGTCGAACTGCCGTGGCCCGAGCACCCGTCGTTCCCGCCGCTGGGTTACGTCATCACGCGACACGATCTCGACCAGCTCGTGTCCGAACGCGCGGAGAAGGCCGGTGCACAGGTCCGCCAGGGGTGCGAGGCGACGAGACCGCTTCTCGACACCTCCGGTGCCGGTGCCGGTGCCGGTGCCAGTGACGTCGGCGGTGACGGCGCCGGTGACGTCGGCGGTGACGGTGCCGCGGCGAGCCTGCCGCGCTGCACCGGGGCGGTCGTCACAGATCGCGCTTCGGGCATCGAGGCCGAGGTGCGGGCTCGCTATGTAGTCGTAGCCGACGGCGCGAACTCACGCTTCGGTCGCGCGCTGGGCACCCGACGCGACCGTGGCAGGCCTCTCGGCATGGCGTTGCGCGGCTACTTCCGTTCCCCGCGTCACGACGACGCGTTCATAGAGTCCCATCTCGACATCCGTGACTCGTCGGGGACGGTCCTTCCGGGATACGGATGGATCTTTCCGCTGGGCGACGGAAGGGTGAACGCCGGAGTGGGGCTCATGACGGTCGAGGGTCGCTGGCGAGGCGTGAACACCACAAAGCTCATGGACGCCTTCGTCGCGGGAGCCCCGAGATCGTGGGGGCTGTCGAGCCAGAGCGCGTGCGCGCCACCGACCGGCGGGAAGCTGCCGATGGGCTTCTCCATGAGTCCGCGCGTCGGACACAACACGCTCGCGATCGGCGACGCGGCCGGATCGATCAATCCGTTCAACGGCGAGGGCATCGCCTACGGCTATGAGACGGGACGGCTCGCCGCGTTCTGCATCGCGCGAGCTCTCGGCGGCGACGGTGAGCCGGCAATCGCGGACTACGAGCGCGGGCTCCGAGACGCGTACGGCCTCTACTACCAAGTGGCACGCGACTTCGTGAAGCTGATCAGCAGGCCCCGGCGCATGCAGGCGTGCGTGTACATGGGGATGCACTCGAGAAGCGCCATGGACTTGTTGCTGCGCATCATGGCGAACCTGCTTCGTCCTGACGAGGTCGGCCCGGCAGAAGCCGCCTACAAGGCCCTCAGCGCGGTGGCGCTTCTCGGGCCTCGCGACTGACTGCGCTTTCGCTCTACGGGCTTCGCATCAAGAAGCCGCGGGTGAGAAGCGAACCAGCTCCATCTCCTCGTAGGTGATCCACGAATCGGTCACCTGTTTGTAGGGGAAGACCTCCGAGGAGACGAGAGCGTGATCCTCGGTGAGCGCGATGTCCAAACCCTCGCACTTGGTCCCGTACGTCTGGTAGCCGGGCGCCCAAACGAGCCAGACGTCGTGGCCCGAGGCGGCCATTTGCTCGAGGCGGGCGGCGAATTGGCCCGGATTACCGGCGCGGGTGGCCTTCGCGTAGTCGACCCAGTCGACGAAGGTCGGCGAAGTCCCGCGGGGAAAGGTGATCATCCGGTAGCGACCCGCCGGGACGAGGCGCGAGACCGACGGACCGAGTTGGTCCGGGCAGAACGCGACGACGTCCCCCGGTTTGGCCGCGACCTGGAGCGCCGAGGCCACCTGGCCTGCCTGCGTCCTGCTCGTCCATATGTTCGGGACGGCCCCCGCCAGCCCGAATGCAACCGTCGCCGCCAGAACCCCGGTCCGGATCCGGCGGTCGGCGAAGACGGAAATTCCGAGTGCCACCAACAACACGAGCGGGATGAGGACCACCGAGGCGTAGCGCGCCTGAAAGGCGCTCGCGCTCGCATACCCGCCGATGATGGCCGCGGCGAGGGTGCCCGCCATGACCAGGGCGAGCGGACGCCCGGGGGGGCGCGTGCGCAGATCCAGGTCGACGTGGAACAGACCCCTTGCCAAACCGAAGAGACCGAGCCCTGCGAGGGCGAAGTAGAGCAGCGCGAGCGCGCGGCCCTGACTCGTAGCGCCGCCGGCGAACGAGGTGATCGCGTTCACCATCGCCGCGAAGCTCGCCGGGGTCGCCCACGGGGTGCCGGTGTGGCGGGACTGGAAGACGAAAGTCGGAAGCCACGGAAGAAAAGTGAGAAATCCGATCACAAGAGCGACCGCGCACGCCCGCGCCCCGCGCCGTCCGCTCTGCGGGCCGCGCCATGCCTGGAAGACCAGCCACAACAAGGTGACCCCCACGAGATAGATCGACCAGTAGTGGCTGTAGAGGAGGAGGCCCGAGAGGACGGCGAGTGCCCCGAGATTCCAGAGGGTCGGTCGCCGAACGCCTCTCTGGATCGCCACGATGCCCGCAGCTGTGAGGAAGATCACCAGCGCGTACATGCGGTTCTCGGTGGCATAGCGGACTGCGAACGGTGAGCTCGCGACGATGACGAGAACCGAAGCTGCGACCCTGCGCCCACCGAGGTTCCGCCCTGCGATCCAGACGAACGGCAGCGTGGCGCAGCTGAGCACCCCGGACAGCGCGCGCACCGCCCCGTCGGACGTGCCGAACGCCCCCATCCAGAAGTGGAGAAGGACGTAATAAAGAGGTGGGGCGCCGTCTCTGCGCAAAGCCCCGTGCAACTGGCTCAACGGCAGGCGCGCGATGTTGACGGTGAGCGCCTCGTCGAGCCACATGTCCGACTTAGCGAGGAAGCGGAGCACGAGACCCGCCACAACGACGGCGACGGCCGCAACGACGAGAGCGCTGAACCAGCGGTCGGGGCCCGGTGCAGCGGTCGCGACCGCCGGAGCCGGCCTCTCGTCCACCCCGGGGGGCGTTGCCTCCACGGGGGTACCTACCTGCACGGCAGCGCCCTTGTCCGTGAGAGACGTCACCGGACCGATCGTAACGAAGGTCCGGTCCGATCTTGTGGCCACTGCGGGCCGCCGCCGGAGCATGGACACGGCTCCCCCCGCGCAGCGCATACCATGGGCGCACCAGAGAAAGGAGGTGGTCCAACTGAACGATTATCAAGCTGGGACCCTGGAGGTGGCTGGCCGCTGAGGCGGCTCGTTGGACCACCTGGCGAATACCAACCAGACACCCGCTGATCGCTCCAGCCGGGAGCCGGTCCCACCCGCAGCAGTACAGAGCGTCAGTGCCTTTCCAACAAAAACTTTGCCGCGGGGCGCCATCGGCGCCCCGCGGCGCGTCAATCCACGTGTCGTTAGCCCTCTCCTCTGCCCCAGCCGCTCCCGTCCCCTTCTCTGTCCGGTTTCCGCCGCAGTGAACGGAGCTTCCCGAGCGCGCCACCCGAGAGCGAAGCGATCGCCGTGAGGATCCTGATGGCGACCGAGCGGGCTTCGGCGACCGGCGGACGCGAGATGGTGTCCCTCGAGGTCGCCCGGGAGCTGGCAGCACGAGGCCATGAGCTCGACGTGTACTGGGCCGTCGGAGGCGACCTCGAGGCCGACTACCGGGAGTTCTCACGGTCGGTCCACCGTGCTCACCTCCAGGTCCGCCGCCCCGGGCTCCTGCCCAATTTCTTGCGCGCTTCTCCTTCCTTGTGGTCGGCGACCCGCAGACGTCCGGACGTCGTGTACGTCCAGACCTTCGCCTACATCCCCTTCGCGACCCTCGTTACCCGCGCCACCCGTGCGCCCCTCGTCTGTCACCTGCACGGGTACACGCACTACAACAAGGCGCTTCTCCTGGCGCGTCAGGTTTCTCGGTTCATATCCGTGTCCGAGGACAGCGCGCAGCAGATGGATCAAAAAGGGCGTGGAGGCGAGCAAGATCAGCGTCGTCCACAACGGTGTCGACGTCGATCGTTACTCCTTCGGCGGTCTCGGTGAGCGCGGACGTGCGCGACAAAAAATGAATCTTCCCCCAGACGCCTTCGTGACCCTCTATTACGGGCGTCTCGACAAGGAGAAGGGGGTCGACGTCCTCCTGCAGGCGTGGCGGCTGCTCGGTGTTCCCGCCGACGATGCGACCTTGCTGGTCATGGGTGAATCGGTGATCGATCCCGATCCTGCTGCCTCCGAACGCCGGCTGCGCGAACTTGCTCCCGCCGGATGCAGGTGGTTGCCATTGAGCCGCGACGTTCTCACGCCGTTGCACGCAGCGGACGTCGTGGTGCTGCCTTCCTACGACGAGGGTCTCAGCTTGACCCTGTTGGAGGCCCTCGCCACGGGCCGCCCAGTCGTCGCCACACGCGTGGGTGGGACTCCCGAAGCGCTGTTCCCCCCGCTCGACCACCTCATGTTCGAACCCGGCGACCCACCGGGACTCGCGTGGACCCTCGAGCGGTTGATGAATTGGCGAAATGAGGATCCTGGACTCGGCGAGCGCTGTCGGGAACGCGTGACCGGGAACTTCACGCTGGAGCAGATGGCGAGGGGTGTCGAGAGCGTCCTCGTCGAATCGCGATGAAGACGGGTCGACCCTTTTTGGACCGGTCGGTGCCGGTACTCCTCGTGCGCATCGGGCGCTATCCCCACCACCACGGGGCAGTCGGCGCCATCCGGACCCTGGGACGTACGGGCGTGCCGGTGCACGTCGTCACCGAGGATCCGTACACGCCGGCCGCCAGGTCGCGCTACACGACCGAGTACATCGTGTGGCCGACGACCGGGCAGGAAACCGACGAGGAGATGCTCACGAGGCTCTTGGGGATCGGCCGTCGAATCGGCACCCGCTCGATCACGATCGGCACCGACGACGAGGCGGCGGTCTTCTTGTCGGAGCACGCCCGGGACCTGGACGAGTGGTTCATCAACCCGGCGCAGCCCCCGGCTCTGGCGCGTCAGCTAGCCAGCAAGAAGGGCCTCTACGACCTTTGCAGGAAGCTCGACGTGGCCACACCGAGATCGTTCTTCGCGAGCGGCGGCGACGAGATCGGCCGTGTCGGACACGATGCGACATTCCCTGTCGTCGTGAAGAACGTCGAGCCATGGGTGCGCCTCACGGCGCCCGCAGTCCCGGGTACGACCATGGTCCTCGACGCCGCGGAGCTGTCCCGCTTGGCGAGGACCTGGCCCGAGGGCGCGCGGGTAGTGGTCCAGGAGTTCATCCCCCACGAAAGATCCGAGGACTGGATCCTCCAGATGTGCACCGGACGAGACGGCGAACCACTCGTCACGTACACAGGCCGAAAGATCCGCTCGTGGCCGCCGCACGCCGGTCAGACGAGTTACGCGAAGGTCGAGTCGAACCCCGCACTCGCAGAGGAAGCAGGACGACTCTGCGGGTCTCTCGGATACCGGGGCATCGCGGACATGTGCTGGCGGCTCGACGAGCGTGATGGGCAACTCAAGTTGCTCGACTTCAATCCCCGGCTCGGGGCGCAATTCGAGATGTTCAGAACCGACAAGGGGATCGACGTCGTGCGCGCGCTCCATCTGGACCTGACCGGTAAGCCTGTTCCCCGCGGGAGGCAGAACGACGGCCACGTGTTCGTCGTCGAGAGCCTCGACATCCCCGCCCGCTTCGCCTACAGACGCGAGAGGCGCGGTGCGTCACCGAACGCTGAACCGGTGCACACGAAGCGGCGCCTCGTCCGGAAGGTCGGCTTAGCCTGGCTGGCGCTCGACGACCTCCTTCCGCCCCTGTTCGTGTTCCTGCGGTTCGCGCGCGTCCGCCTCCTGCGCCTGATGAACCTCAGGTGATTCGTGGCCGAGGCACGCGCAACCGCTTCGTGCGCAAGCGGCCCTAGCCCTTGATCTCGAATGCCACCTCGGTGGCGTTCTTCACGACCTCCGCGAGGACCTCGTCGGTGTGTGACATGCCGGGGAACATCGCCTCGTAGGGACCCGGGGCGAGAGCCACTCCCCTGGCGAGCATGGCGTTGAAGAAGCGCACGTAGAGCCCGTTCTCGACCGATGAGCGCGCCTCTTCGTAGTTCGTCACCGGGTCCTGCGAGAAGAAGAGCCCCACGAGCGGCCCGACGGCCGGTACCTGTGCCGGCAGACCTGCCGAAGTGAGGGCCTCTCCCAACCGGCGGGCGAAGTCCGAGGCGCGCGCGCTCAACTCCTCGTAGTCTTCTGCTGCCACGTGCCCCAGGACAGCCAGTCCCGCCGCCGTCGCGAGCGGGTTCCCCGAAAGCGTGCCCGCCTGGTACACGGGCCCGGACGGGGCGAGCACTTCGAGGACGTCGGCCCTTCCGCCGAACGCTCCCACCGGCAGGCCGCCTCCTATCACCTTTCCGAAGCACCACAGGTCGGGTCTCACTCCCACCATCCCGGTCGCGCCTGACAGGCCCACGCGGAAGCCGGTTATGACCTCGTCGAAGATGAGAAGAGCACCCGCCTCGTCGCACGCGGCACGCAAGGCTTCGAGGAACCCGGCCCGCGGCGGCACCACTCCCATGTTGGCCGCCACCGGCTCGACGATCACACAAGCGGCGCGCTCGTCGAGCGACGGAACCTCGTTGAACGGCACGACGAGAGTGTCACGGACCGCACCGAGCGGTACCCCGGTCGAACCCGGAAGTCCGAGCGCCGCCACCCCGCTGCCGGAGCCGGCTAGCAGGGCGTCTGCATGCCCGTGGTAGCAACCGTCGAACTTCACGACCATGTCGCGTCCGGTGTAGCCGCGGGCCACCCTTATGGCGCTCATGGTCGCTTCGGTACCCGAAGACACGAGGCGGACCTTCTCGCAGCCGGGGACGGCCTCGCAGATCCGCTCGGCCAGGAGCACCTCTCCTTCGGTCGGCGCCCCGAAGCTCGTGCCGCTGCGTGCACTGCCCGAGACAGCCTGCACGACGACGGGGTGCGCGTGACCGAGAAGGACCGCGCCATAGGACTGCACCATGTCGATGTACGTGCGTCCCTCCACGTCCCACACATACGGCCCTTCTCCGCGGACAACTGTGTAGGGGACGCCTCCGACGTTGGAGAAAGATCGAACGGGAGAGTCGACACCTCCGGGTATCGAACGACGCGCCCTTTCGAACCAGGCTGCGTTGGTCTGTCCGGCCGCCTCCCGGAGGGATTCAGCCATTAAGAGCCTCGGCCACCTCTGCCGCGAAATAAGTGAGGATCATCGTGGCGCCTGCCCGCCGGATCGCGATCAGGTGCTCGAACGAGACGGCCTCTCCGTCGATCCATCCGCGCTCGGACGCCGCCTTCACCATGGCGTACTCCCCGCTCACGTGATATGCCGCGACCGGAACGTCGACCGCCTGGCTGGCCGCTGCGATCACGTCCAGGTACGCCAGGGCGGGCTTCACCATGACGATGTCGGCTCCTTCGGCGATGTCCTGTGCGATCTCCGCGAGTGCCTCGCGCCGGTTTCGAAAGTCCTGTTGGTAGGACCTGCGGTCCCCTCCCCCGGCGATCGTGACATCGACCGCCTCGCGGAACGGGCCGTACAGGGACGAGGCGTACTTGGCGGCGTACGCGAGGATCGCCACGTCCGTACGACCATCTGCGTCGAGCGCCGAGCGGATCGCCGCGACCTGACCGTCCATCATCCCGCTGGGAGCGACGATGTGCGCGCCGGCCTCGGCTTGGGAGAGGGCGACGCGCTGGTAGAGCTCCAACGTTCGCGTCGTTGTCCACGCCGCCGTTTACGTCGATGACGCCACAGTGCCCGTGGTCGGTGTACTCGTCCAGGCAGAGATCGGCGATCAACACGAGCTCCTCCCCGAGAGCGGAGCGGATGTCGCGCAGTGCTAGCTGGGTGACCCCTTCGGGGTCCCAAGCCGAAGAACCGACTGCGTCCTTGGTGGCGGGCAGACCGAAGAGCACGAGCCCCGGCACCCCCAACGACGCCAGACGCTTCGCTTCGGTCACCGCAGAGGCGATCGTGTGCTGGTAGTGCCCCGGGAGCGACAGGATCGGACGGGATTCGTCGATGCCCTCGCGGACGAACAGAGGAGCCACCAGGTTGTCGGTCGAAAGGGAGGTCTCGGCGACGAGGCGGCGCATCGAAGGCGTGCGCCGGAGGCGCCTCAACCGTCGCACCGGGAACCGCGCGCCGGCTTCGCCCGGTCGAGAAGTGCTGGCTCTCACCGTGAAAAGCGTAGCTGTGTCACATGTTCTGCTATCGCGCGCACGAGCCCCGCAGTGCTCTGGTCGTCTGCCACGACTCCCGCTGTGATGCCGGCCTCGGCGAGCGCAGCCGCTGTGGTCGGGCCGATGCACGCCACGATCGGCGCCATGCTCCGGCCGGCGGCGGAGTCCAGGTAGTGCTGAACGGTGGACGGTGAGGTGAAGGTGACGACGTCTGCTTCCGACGCCGCACGGACCATCTCGGGGGTGATCCCGTCCTCCGGTCCGGCCGCGACGGTCCGGTACGCGATCACCTCGTCCACCTGCCACCCCGCGGCCCGCAATGTCGGGGCGAGGACCTCGCGGGCCTGCTCGGCGCGAGGGAACAACACCGAGCGTTGCCGCTCGTCCCCTGAGAGAGGCGCCTTCCCCATCGCGCGCGCGAGATCCTCGGCGCCTCCGCGCTCAGGAGCGAGGCTCACCGTCAGGTCGCGCCCGCACAGCGCTTCTGCGGTCGCGGCCCCGATGGCAGCCAGAGCGGTGCCGGCGAGCCCGCTTCGGGGGGGCAGGAGGTCGAAGAAGCGCTCGACTGCGTTGGCGGAGGTGAAGACGATCCAGCCGTAGCGCCCCTCGCGGACCCGTTCGACCGCTAGGCGAAGAGCCCGCCCACCGTCCTGTGGATCGGCGATCGATATCACCGGCAACTCGATGACCTGCGCGCCCTGGTCTTCGAGGGCGGAAACCAGAGCCCGGGACTGCGGACGAGCACGGGTGACCACGACGGACAATCCCGACAATGCTCCGGGCGCAGGAGCTATGAGCTCGAACTCGGCAACCTCGCCGACCACGATCGTCGCCGGCGCGTCGAGCTCGACATCGGCGAGCTCCCCGAGCGTGCAGCGGACGATTCGCTGTGAATCGGTGGTGCCGTTTCGCACGACGAGCACCGGGGTCTTCTCGCTGCGGCCGCCCGCGATCAGGCGCCGGGCGATCTCGGCGCGTTGGCGCATCCCCATCATCACGACCAGGGTGCCGCCGCATCGTGCCAGAGCCTCCCAATCGACCTCGCGCTCCGATGCCGTCGCACCGGCGTCGTCACCGACGTGTCCTGTGACCACGGTCACAGAACGTGACACGCCGCGATGCGTCACCGGTACACCCGCGGCGGCCGGGACGGCGAAAGCAGCGCTCACGCCCGGCACGACCTCGAAGGGGATGCCTGCGGCGAGGAGCGCCTCGGCTTCCTCTCCACCTCTGCCGAAGACGAAGGGATCGCCCCCTTTCAGACGCACGACGAGACGTCTCGACCTCCCGTGCTGCACGAGAAGGTCGTTGATCTCGGCCTGTCGCCGTGGCCTGCTCTCGCCCGGCCGCTTGCCGACGTCTATGCGGAGGGCGTTCTGCGGGGCGAGCCGCAAGAGCTCTTCGCTCACCAGGCGGTCGTAGAGAAGTACCTCGGCGCGCGCGAGCAGCTCCGCTGCGCGCACCGTCACGAGCCTCGGGTCACCGGGACCAGCTCCCACCAGGTAGACGGTCACGGGACGGTGGCCCAGTCCTCGAGCGCGGACCCACCGGCTTCGGACAAGAGACCTGCTGCCAGACGGCTGCCGAGCTCTTCGGGATCCTCTGCACGGTCTTCTCTTCGAAGCAGAACGTGCCCGTCGCGACTGGCGAGGACCGCCTGCAGTGTGACTCCCGCCCCGTCGGCCGCGCCGAGCGCACCACAGGGCAGCGAGCAACCGCTTCCGAGAGCGGCGAGAAAGGCGCGCTCGGCCGACAACACCTTGTGCAGGGCCGGCTCGTCGATCAGTGCGAGCAAGTCCAGTGTCTCGGTGTCGCCGTCGCGACATTCGACGGCCAATGCGCCCTGTCCCACCTGTGGCAGGAGCACGGAAGGTTCGAGGACCTCACGCACATGGTCGGTCATCCCGAGACGCTCGAGCGCGGCCATCGCCAGCACCCCCGCGCCGATCGCTTCGGAACGCTCGACACGCCTCTTCATGTTGCCCCGCAATTCGCAGAAGGTGAGATCGGGCCGCAACCACGCCAGCTGTGCGCGTCGTCGGACGGAGCCGGTCGCGACGCAAGCCCCGGGTGCCAGATCGTCGATCCGGCTGCCGACCATGGCGTCGCGTGGATCTTGTCTTTCGGGGACCGCTGCGAGGACGAGGCCGCCCTGACCGGCGGCAGGCAGATCCTTGGCCGAATGGACCGCGATGTCGGCGCGCCCGTCGATCACAGCGCTCGACACCTCCTTCACGAACGCACCCTGTCCGCCGATCGTCTCGATCGGGGCCTCGGAGAGGCGGTCGCCGGTCGTCTGCACGATGACGGTCTCACACGGCGGCGCTCCGTCGATCGCACTAATGAGCCCGATCACGCGATGCGCCTGGAAGAGCGCGAGTGGCGAGCCGCGGGTGGCGACGCGAAGAACGCGACGAAGGGCCAAGGCGATCTCAGAGGTCGAAGAGCGTGCGAAGCGCCTCCACCAGCCGCTCTCCCCTCGGAGTTCCGGCAGCAGCCTTGAGCGCCACGGTCGGCTCGTGAGCGAGCTTCGCCAGGACGTCGCGCAGCACCGACTCGACCTGCTCCATCTGTCGCTCATCGAGATCGGCGAGCCGCTTGTGCTGCCTTCCGAGCTCGCGGGTTACGACGTGTTCGAAGCGCTCGCGCATCGCGGAGACGACGGGCGCGGCTCCGCGCGCGCGCTCGTTCGTCCTGTACCGCTCGACCTCGTCGATGACGATTCGATGTGCGTCTGCGAGCTCACCCTGACGGCTCGCAAGGACCTCCTCGGACCTCGAATTGAGATCCGCCATGTCGAGCAGGATGACCCCGGGGACCTCTCGAGCGGCCGGGTCTACGTTGCGGGGCATCCCGAGGTCGACGACGACGAGAGGGACCCCCTGCTCCTTCTCCCGCTTTGCGCGCGCTCCCGCGAAGTGGTCGGCGTTGAGCACGTGCTCGGACGCGCTGGTCGAGACGAAGAGAGCATCGGTATCGGCGAGAACATTCGGGAGCTCCTGCAAGGACAGCGCCCGACCGCCCGCGGTGGTCGCGAGAGAGCCGGCCCTGTCCAGAGTCCGGTTCGCGATGAGGATGCTGCCGACTTTTCGTTTAGTGAGTGCCTCGACCACACCTTCGGCGGTTTCCCCGGCTCCCACCACCACGACCCGGGCACCGGAAAGGGGCCGACCGAGGTTCAGCTCCGCCAGATCGACTGCGACGTGGGACAGGGACACGGACCCCCGCGAGATCTCGGTCGCCGACCGGACACGGCGTCCGGCCTTCACGGCGTGAAGGAACAGAGCCTGGAGCACGGGACCGCACGCCCTCTCGTTCTCCGCCCGCTCGTATGCCCTCCGCACCTGTCCCAGGACCTCGGTCTCGCCGAGGGCGGTCGACCTCATCCCGGCCGCGACCTCCAGGAGATGGACGGTCACGTCGTCGTCGAAGAGGACGTTCACGTGGTCGGCGAGCACGTCGGTGGAAGTGCCGGCGGTCTCGGCGAGGAAGTCCTGAAGATCCGCCACCCCCTCATGGAAACGCTCCACCACGGCATAGAGCTCGGTACGCAGGCACGTCGACAGCACGACCACCTCGGAGAGGTTCGACAGATCGCGCAGCCTCGCCAGCACCTTCGGGAGGCGCTCGTCTGCGATGGCGACTCTCTCGAGCAGGTCGAGGGGGGTGTCCGGACCTTCGAGGCCTACTACGACGAGCGACATCGCCTACAAGGATACGAGGCCTGTTGCCGTCCCCTCACGCGTGCTCTACGAGGGGCCCGACGTGCTCAGGCCCACGACATGCGGTAGGGGGGACGAAGCCTCCTCGGGCCCGGGATAGTCCGAATGCGACAGATAGAAACTCATCACCTGCAACTCGATCGACAGGTCGACGTAGCGAAGCAGGACGTGTGGAGGAACCATCAGGATCCGGGGCGCGAAGTTGAGCACGGACCCGATACCGGCACGGACCATCCTCTCGGCCACCTCCTGGGCGGCAGGTCCGGGGGTTGCGATAACACCGATCTTCGGAGGGTCGCGCCTCGAGACCTCCTCGAAGTCGTTCGAGTGGTTGACCCGAACCCCGCGTATCAGGGTGCCGATGAGCGAGGGATCGACGTCGAATAGTCCCGCCACACGAAAGCCGCGTGAGCTGAAACCAGGCGAGTTCGCCAGAGCGCGTCCCAGGTTGCCCATTCCCACGATGGCCACCGGCCAGTCACCGTCCA
This sequence comes from uncultured Acidimicrobiaceae bacterium, assembly GCA_963737015.1. Lineage (GTDB taxonomy): Bacteria > Actinomycetota > Acidimicrobiia > Acidimicrobiales > UBA8190 > CAVTQZ01. The sequence continues at coordinate 2,479,607 of CAVTQZ010000001.1, forward strand.
AGCCGAGCTCACGGTCGATCTGTGACAGCAGGTACTCGGCGTCGTAGCCCGAGCCCCTCGTCCCGAAGGAGCCGAGGAAGGACAGGTCCTTTCTCACCTTCGAAGCATTGACCCGGGCCATCTCCGCCAGCTGCTCCGACGAGACCGTCGCAGTGCCGCCCCGCACCAGCTCGAGGAGGATCCGCTGGTACACAGGCAGCCTTGCGACAGTCGCACCTGGGATGCGCCTGAAGTTAGGAGCAGGTGCCATCGCGGGGGATGGTACCGAGGCAGGTGCCCGCCGCACCAAGTCGCAGGCCCCTCCTTTTGTTACGCCTAGCGGGTAATTCGGCCCCCCTGAGCCCGGTTCCGGGCCGCCAGGCAGGAGGCGGCGAATTTTCCTCAGCTTCGGGCCAGTTCGTGTCGACAAATACAGGGAAGGACAAGTCCATCAGTCGACAACGGAAGGAAGGCACGTGGCTGACACGGCCACTTCAACCAGGCACGCGCTCCCGTCCAGGTCGTACACGCATCTCCTGGTCGTGGACGACGACCCCGAAATACGAAGTCTCGTCGGGCGTTTGCTCGAAGCCGAAGGCTACGAGACCGAGCGCGCTGCCACTGGCCAAGAAGCGATGCAGCTCGTCGCGCGACGCCGACCGGATCTGGTCATTCTCGACGTCATGCTCGCGGGTGAGAACGGGTTCGAGCTTCTGAGCGCGATCCGCCGGGTGAGCGACGTGCCGGTGATACTCCTCACGGGTCGCGACAGCGAGAGCGACCGGGTGCTCGGTCTGCGGCTCGGTGCGGACGACTACGTCGCGAAGCCGTTCTCGTCCGCAGAGCTCGCGGCGCGGGTCGCTTCGGTGCTCCGCAGATTCGAACGCAATCAGGCGTCCAATGGGCAAGCTCTTCATTTCGGGGAGCTCTCGATCGATCTTCTCGCGCGGGAGGTGAAGGTCTCCGGGGAGCTGATCCCCACCACTGCCAAGGAGTTCGACCTCCTCGCGTTCATGGCCCGTTCGCCACGACAGGTTTTCTCGCGTGAGCAACTCTTGAGCCAGGTTTGGAGCTCCTCGTCGGACTGGCAGGACGACGGGACCGTCACCGAACATGTCCGGAGGGTCCGTCGCAAGATCGAGGCCGACCCCGAGCACCCGCGTCGGCTTCTCACGGTTCGTGGTGTCGGGTACCGATTCGAGCCGTAAAGGGCTCTAAAGCACCACTCGCCGCGCGCCGATAGAGAAAGCAGCACGCAAGCGACGCGGCGCTGGCGAGCGAAACGAAAAGGCAAACCCCCCGCGAGGGGGAGACGCAAAGCCACGGGGCTCAGGGAGCCAGCCGGGTTGCCGAATCACGGAGGGTTTCCCTTCTTCGGTCGCGCCCTGCGAGCTGTCTCTCTGAATTTGAGGGGGAGAGACAGATATGCGGCGCAGAAGGCTCGCGTTGGTTCTAGGGCTCAGGGCGGCCCTGGCGGGGCTGATGGGTGCGGCCCTGTCGGCGGCAAGCTTTCTCGTCTTCGGATCCCCCGCCCCCGCGAGCGCGCTCGGCTCGGGACCCGTGACTCCGCCCGGTCTCGCTGCCGGCATCTCTCCGGGGTCGGGCATCTTGTCGCTTTCGCAATCCGCGCTCTCGGAGACCCTTCAGCAGATGGTCGCCGCGGGCGTGACATGGGTGCGGATCGACGTGGGCTGGCCGTCGGTCGAGCAGTCGCCGGGCAGCTTCGACTGGAGCGGGCCGGATCGGGTGATCAGTCAAGCGGTCGCTGACGGGCTGAACGTGGACGCCCTGTTGAGCTACATGCCAGGTTGGGCGGCGACACCCGGAACAGGCCAACCCAACACTGCAGCTTTCGCGACCTTCGCCGCCGCCGCGGCTTCGCATTACGGGCCGATGGGTGTGAACACTTTCGAGATCTGGAACGAGCCGAACCTTTCGAGCAACTGGGGCGCAGCCGTGAGTCCGGCTTCCTACGCGGCGCTTCTCGTCGCCGGCTACGAGGCGATCAAAGCCGCCGACCCGAATAGCTTCGTCGTATCCGGTGGTCTGTCCCCAGCAGTTGACGCCTCGGACGGGAGCCAGATGTCTCCCGCCACCTTCCTCAGCGACATGTACCAGTCGGGCGCAGGCGGCCACTTCGACGCCGTCGCCATCCACCCCTACTCGTTCCCATACGACCCGAACGATCCTGCTTCGTGGAACACCTTCTACGAGTTGCCCGTCTACCACCAGATAATGGCCAACAACGGCGACGGTGGAAAGCAGATCTGGTCGACCGAGTTCGGCGTCCCCACGGGCAGTGACAGCTCGGACGGAGCGGTATCCGAGCAGACGCAGGGTCAGCAGCTTCAGGACGCCACGTCGAGTCTCAAGCAATGGTCGTGGGCCGGGCCGCTCTTCTATTACAACTGGCAGGACGGAACGAACGCCGGTTCCGTGTGGGACAACTTCGGCTTGGTCGACTCGTCGTTCAATCCCAAGCCTGCACTCTCCACATTTGAATCGTTTGCACAGAGTGTGCACACCACCGCGCAGTCAACGCAGTCACCTCAAAGCACGGCGCCTGCAAGCGTCCCGAGCGCTCCGCCGGCACCAGCCAACCTCTCGGCGAGAGTGAGCAGCACGACCGTCACGCTTTCGTGGAGCTACACCGGAGCGGTTCAGGGAATCAACGTCTACCGCGACGGCAACAAGCTCGCCTCGGTCGGAGCGGTCACGAGCTTCACGGACAATTCGGCGAGCGGGCTCCACTCGTACTACGTGACGGCCGTCGGCTCCGGCGGAGAGAGCCAGCCGAGTCCGCGCATCAACACCTTCGCCTGGCCTTTCAGTTTCGGTAGCAACCTCTTCGGCACGGCCGGTTTCGGCCGCATCCATGCCGGAGCTCTCTTGCTCCGGCGCGGCTGAAACCCCTTTCGACCTGGTGGAAGACAGAGGGCGCCCGATGACGAAAAGAACCTGTTTGCCAGGCCGTATGGCTAGGATTTCAGCGCTTGTCCACCTCCCGGTCCTCCACGCGCCGACGGCGATTCGTGCAAAGTGCGCCCAGCTCGGGTGACACCGTTTGGGATGATGACATGGAGCTCTCCTTCGAGCAGAGCCCGCTTCGCGTCGGTGCCGACATCGTCGGCGTCGCGGAAGTGGCCGAGTGCCTAGAGCGTCACGGTTCGCGATACACCGAGCGCGTCTTCACGGAGCACGAGCTGGCATCTTCTACCGGTGCGCCCTCGACCAGAGCTGCACGGCTGGCGGCTCGATTCGCGGCGAAAGAAGCCGCTCTCAAGGTCCTGCGGCCTGCTGACGAGGGCGTCGACTGGAGATCGATCGAAGTCGTCCGTGACCCGCTCGGCCCGTGCGAGATGCGGCTCACCGGCACCGCAGCCCGCCTCGCGCAGCGTGCGGGCATCACGACGATGGCCGTGAGTCTCTCCCACGAAGCGAACGTCGCCGCGGCGGTGGTGGTCGCTCTCTGTGATCCGACACAGAGCCGGACGCTGTCCTCGCGTGAGGAACCCGCGATAGCCGGAGGAGAGAGGTGATGGACGACACGATTCGCGGGGTACTGACCGAGCACGGCCGCCTGCCCTTAGACGTGAGCGACTTGAAAGACGACGCCGACCTCTATCAGGCAGGGATGACCTCGCACGCCAGCGTGAGCGTCATGCTGGCTCTGGAGGATGCGTTCGACATCGAGTTTCCCGAGAACATGCTCAAGAAGAGCACCTTCGAGTCGATATCTGCCATCCGCGCAGCACTCAACGAGCTGTCTGCGAACGACGCGAATTGAGGCCGCCGAAGTGACCACCACGCCCCTTACATCGTCGGACCTCGCCACCAGGGCTGCGCGCATCGCGCAAGAGGTCGCCGCTGCGGCGGCGGACGACGTCGATCGAAAGGCACGCTTTCCCTCGGAGGCGATCGAGGCTCTGCGTTCGGAGAGCCTCCTCTCCGTACTCGTACCGCCCGAGCTCGGCGGCGAAGGTGTCGGATATGCGGAGCTCTCGGCCGCGACGAGAGCGCTCGGGAGGCACTGCGCCTCCACAGCGATGATCTACGCCATGCACCAGCTCGAGATCGCATGTCTCGTGCGCCACGGCAGGAACCGCTGGCTGAAGGATTACCTGAGGCGCGTCGTCGACGAACAACTGCTTCTGGCATCGGCGACCACGGAGATCGGGGTCGGCGGCGACATAAGGACCAGCGTCTGCGCTGTAGAGCGCGAGGGCGACGGATTCCGGCTCGAGAAGAACGCCCCTGTCATCTCCTACGGCGAGAGCGCGGACGGCGTCCTGGCGACTGCACGCCGGAACCCCGAAAGTGCGCCGAACGACCAGGTCCTGGTGGTGTGCGAGCCCCCCGGTCTCTCGCTCGAGAGGACCAGTGTGTGGGACACCTTGGGCTTCAGGGGAACCTGCAGCCCGGGTTTCCGCCTCCGGGCCGAAGGAAACGTGGAGCAGATCCTCGATGATCCGTTCTCGGACATCGCCAGCCGCACGATGCTCCCCGTCTCACACATCTTGTGGAGCTCCGTCTGGCTGGGACTCGCGACCGCTGCGGTCGACCGGGCGCGCCGTTACGTGCGCTCCGAAGCCCGCAAACAACCTGGGGTCACCTCGCCGTCCGCCTTGCGCCTGGCGGAGCTCGTCACTGTCTTCCACCAGATGGAGGCGACGGTCGAAGCCGCGGTCAAGACATTCGACGAGGTGAGCGAGGACGCAGACGTCCTCGATTCGATGGGATTCGCTCTCGACATGAACGGGCTCAAGGTCTCCACATCGACCTTGGTGGTCGACGTGGCCAACAAGGCGATGGGGGTCTGTGGCATCAGCGGATACCGCGAGGATTCCCAATACAGCCTGGGGCGCATCCTGCGGGACGCGCACGGAGCAGCTGTGATGGTCAACAACGACAGGATCATCGCCAACAACGCGCAGATGCTGCTCGTGCACAAAGAGGATTGAGAATGGAAGGATCCCGACCCGAGGACCTTCGAGCCCGCCTTCTGGAGGCGCAGCTGCTCGTCGAGACCGGCGTCGACGGGCTCTACGGCCGGTCGGGGACGTACGAACGTATAACCGCCGGCGTCATCGACCTGACCACACGCTCGGGGGAAGGCGACCACGCCGCCACTTTTCATTTCCCCCCCGTCATACCGAGGGGACTGCTCGTACAGACCGACTACCTGAAGTCCTTTCCCGACCTGACCGGGTCCGTGCACACCTTTCGGGGCGACGACCGTCTGCACGCGGAGCTCTTGTCGATCGTAGACAGGGGCGAGGACTGGAGTCCGGTCCTCGAGCCGGCGGAGGTGGTGCTCCGGCCCGCTGCATGCCACCCGCTCTATCCGTTGTGCACCGGCAAGCTCCCAGAGGGTGGGCGGCGTTTCGAGGTGCACGGGTGGTGCTTCCGGCATGAACCGAGCCTCGACCCCGCGCGCATGCAGGCGTTTCGAATGCACGAATTCGTCTACGTCGGCGAGCCCGAGACGGCAGGAGCTCAACGTGACCGTTGGCTCGAGCGCGGGGCGGACCTTCTCGGCGGCCTGGGACTCGAGACCGAAGTGGTCGTCGCGAACGACCCGTTCTTCGGCCGCGTCGGCAAGGTGCTCGCCAACAACCAGCGCGAGGAGGCTCTGAAGCTCGAGTTCGTGGTCCCCGTCTCCTCCACCGAGCACCCGACGGCAATCACCTCGGTGAACAGGCACCAGGACCATTTCGGCCTGACGTTCGGCATCTCCACCTCCGCCGGCGAGGTGGCCCACTCCACCTGCTTCGCGGTGGGGGTGGACCGCGTGGCCCTGGCGCTGCTCCAGACGCACGGGCTCGAACCCGACAAGTGGCCTGCAGCCGTGCGCAAGCGGCTCTGGCCATGACCTTGAAGGTCTTCGACCTCGATCCTGAAACCTACGTTCCCCACCGGTTGCACCAGAGCGACCGCAGCTGGACCGAGACCAACTGTTGGCAGGACATGATGATCGAGGTCGTCCATGCTCTCGGTCTCGAGCCGCTCGCCGCTTGTGCGTTCACGTTGAGCAGCGACTTCGAAGGTGAGCAGTGGACCCTTTTCAAGTTCCCACCCGAGGACCTCCGGTCCCTCTTCGGACTCGAGGTGGAAGAGATCTACGTGTGGCGGCCAGTGATAGACCACCTCGAAGAGTCCCTGACGGCGGGGAACCTCCTCACCGTGGAGGTGGACGCCTGGTTCCTGCCCGACACAGCGGGGATCACCTACCACAGCGACCATGTGAAGACCGGCGTCGTCCCCCAGCTACTCGACCGGACGCAACGCAAGATCGGCTACTTCCACAACGCCGGTTACTTCCAGTTGGAAGATGAGGACTTCGACGGGATCTTCTACCTCGAGCAAGGACGCGATCCGAGAATCCTGCTCCCCTACGTCGAGGTCATAAAGCTGGATCGCCTGATCCGGCTCGGAGCAGACGAGCTGCTCGAACAGAGCACGGAGCTCGTCCGCGCACACTTGAAACGGCGAGCCGAGTCCAATCCCATGCCGCGCTTTCGGGAGCGGCTCGAGAAGGACCTCGCCTGGTTGGCCGAGCAAGGAGAGAGCGCATTCCACTCGTATGCGTTTGCCAATTGCCGCCAGTGCGGCGCGAATGCAGAGGTGGCTTCCGCGTACGTGGATTGGCTCGGTCGCTCACAGGGCGTCGACCTTTCCGAGCCTGCGGGAGACCTGCGCTCGATCTCGGAGGCGGCGAAGAGCCTCCAGTTCGCGCTCGCTCGCGTGGCGAGAGGCCGAAGGGTCGATCTGGACGCGACCTTCAAGGAGATGGAGCGAGGGTGGGATTCGGCCATGGATGTCCTCGCGTCCCGCTATGACGCGTGACCTGCTCGCCGAATCCGATTGGGAATGCTGCGCCACCCGGCCTGATGCCGCGATCACACCCGAGGCACTAAAAGAGCTGACCGTCGAGTGGGTCCGGGCGCCGGTACCCGGGACGGCAGCTTCTGCTGTTGGCGCCGCCTCGCCTTACACTGCGACTGGCCGGCTCGGTCATGGAACGGACCTGGACGACTTCGACTGGTGGTACAGGTGTCGGTTCCCCGGGGCTCCGGGAAGCTGGACCTTGGACCTCGAAGGGCTGGCGACGATCGCCGAGGTATTCCTGAACGGCGAGAAGGTCCTCCACAGTGAGAACATGTTCGTCTCTCACAATCTCGATCTCGGAAGCCTCCACGGCGAGAACGAGCTGTGCATCCGCTTCGCTGCACTGAACCTTCTGCTTCGGGTACGCAGGCCTCGTCCGCGGTTCAAGAGCATGATGGTGAAGCACCAATCGTTGCGCTGGTTCCGCACGACGCTCCTCGGGCGGCAACCGGGATGGGTCGTGACACCGCCGCCGATCGGGCCATGGAGACCGGTGACGGTCCGCGAGAGCGGGACCGTGCGGGTTTCGAGACGCCGGATGCTCGCCAGCTGTACCGACCTGCGAACCGGGACGCTCGAAGTGGACCTCCGGCTCCGAGGAGCGGGGATCTCAGAAGCCGACAACGTCCCCGACGCGTACCTGAATGTCGGAGACAGCCGAAGCGAGCGGCTGGCGGTGAGCATCGCAGGCGGCGCCGCCGAGGTACGCGGTGTCGTCCGGGTCCAGGACGTGGAGCTGTGGTGGCCGCATACGCACGGCTCAGCCCCTCTCTACGAGGTATCGCTCGAGTTCGGGTCGGCGAGGGTGGAGCTCGGCAAGGTCGGGTTCCGCACGATCAAGCTCGGGCGCGACGGCGGAAGGTTCGAGCTTTCTGTCAACGACGAGCCGGTGTTCTGGCGCGGCGCTTGCTGGTGGCCGCCCGACCCTCAGTCGCTCGTGTGCTCCGACGACGTGCTTCGCCGGACCCTGGAGCAAGTCCGCCTGGCGAACATGAACATGGTCCGGATCCCGGGTGGGACGCTCTACGAGGACACCCGCTTCTGGGACATTTGCGACGAGCTCGGCATCATGGTCTGGCAGGACTGCATGCTCGGTTACACGGACCCTCCCGAGGACGAAGCCTTCGAGCAAGCCGTCGTCTCGGAGCTCGAGCAGGTCCTCCCGCCTCTCGGTTCACGACCGTCCCTCGCCCTCGTCTGCGGGGCCCAAGAAGTCGAAGAGCAGGCGGCCTACTTCGGTCTGCCGCGCGAGCGTCGTTCGTTCCCCTTGATCGAGCGCACCATTCCGCGACTCGTCGAAGAGCTGCTCCCCGGCATTCCGTATCTGAGCTCGAGTCCCACCGGTGGAGAGCTCGCCTTTCAGCCCGGATCGGGTGACTGCCACTACTGGGGTGTCGGGTCCCTGCTACGCGACCCGTCCGATGCGCAACTCTGCGGGATCCGTTTCATGAGCGAGGGCATGGCGTTCGCAATCCCTCCCGAAAGGGATACCGTCGACGAGTTCTTCGGAGGCCCGATGGCAGCGGGGCACGACCCCGTGTGGAAGGCCGCGGTGCACCACGACACAGGCAGGCCCTTCGACCTCGATGACGTGCGCGACCACTACGTGCAGAGGATGTTCGGGGTCGATCCGAGAATGCTTCGCTACGAGGACCCGGCGCGTGCGCTGGACCTCGGCAGAGCCGGTGTCGCAGAGTTGATGTCGAGCGTCCTTTCGGGATGGCGCCTTCCTGGATCAGGATGCTCGGGCGCGCTGCTGGTAGCCCTTCGGGACCTGGTCCCCGGTGCAGGCTGGGGACTCATCGACTCGGTTGGCCGGCCGAAGGCCCCCTGGTTCGCACTGAAACGGGTCCTCGCACCGGTCACCGTCATCGTGAGCGACGAGGGGCTCAACGGCCTGCGCCTGCACGTCGTGAACGACACGGCCTCGACCTTCGAGGGCACGCTGCGACTCGATCTGTTCGCAAAGGGCGAGCTTCTGGTCGAGCAAGCCGATCGTCCCGTCTCGGTCCGGGCCCGGCGGGCCACCACTTTGGACGCAGAAGAGATGCTCGACGGCTTTAGGGACCTCAACTACGCGTATAGATATGGTGTGCCCCCCTACGACTCGATCGCTGTGGTGCTCGAAGACACCACGGCCACGACGGTGAGCGAGAGCGTGTTCCTGCCCGGCGGGCCCTCCCGGGCCGTGGAGGAAGACATCGGCCTCGAAGTCGCTGCCGCGGCGGAGACCGACATAACGGGATCGCTGAAGCTCGAGGTGCGAACCCGGCGGCTCGGACAGTGGGTCGTCGTCGAAGCTGCGGGATTTGTGCCCGACGACTCGTGGTTCCACCTGGCGCCGGGCCGAAGCCGCACGCTCGCGCTCCACAAGCTCGATCCGTCCGCTCCGGAGACTTCCGCACGTGCCGAGGTAAGGGCGCTGAACAGTCGCTCCTCCTCCACGGTCACCTTGAAGCGGTCATGAGAACGGCTCTTTGGTTCGGATCACAGGACTCGCCTCTGTTCGGACGTCTCCATCTGCCCGAAGGAGCGGGTGGACGCGCCGGGATAGTGCTCTGCCCGCCGTTCGGCTTGGAGGGCGCATGCGCGGCGAGGACGTATCGCATCCTCGGCGACTCCCTCGCCGCGAAGGGTTTCGTCGCCTTGGGCTTCGACTACGAGGGGACGGGGGACTCGGCTGGATCGGGCGACGGGCCGGGGCGTCTTCGACCCTGGGGCCGCTCCCTGCACGAGGCCGTGGAGCTGCTGCGCAGCATGGGCATGCGGTCGGTGGCCGTCGTCGGGATGCGTCTCGGCGCGACGTTGGCGGCATGGAGCTCCGAGGACCTCGACCTCGACGCCCTGGTGCTCTGGGACCCCTGCGAATCGGGTCGCGCCTACTTGCGCGAACAGCAGGCGCTGAGGGCGGCTCGCCTCGGCGACCGGGTGATGGCGAGTCCCGAGGTCTCGGGAAACGGTGCATCGACCGCGCGCAGCGACGTGGAGGTGCTCGGCGCGGTATATCACCAGGAGACGGTGAAGGAGCTCTCCCAGCTGAAGCTCGCCTCGGCGCCCGGACACCTCGCCCGCAAGGTGCTGGTCCTCACCAGGTCGGACCGTCCGCTCGGCCGGGAGACCGAGGAACGCCTCGGAGACGAGAAGGTCGAGTGGGCGCAGGCCACCGGTCAGCTGGAGCTCATCGGCGTGCCACCCGGACTGGCTGAGGTACCGCGCCGGACCGTGCGGGAGCTGACGAATTGGATATCGCGAAAGCTCGGGTCGGAGGCGATTCCCTTCGCGCCACCGCGCCGCACGAGTGCGGCGGTGGATGCGCTCCACGGCGAAGAGGTGACCGAGGAGATCCGGACCCTCGGCCCCCACGGCCTCTTCGGGATCCTGACCAAACCGGCGACGATCCGCTCCGAAGTGACGGTCGTCATGCTGAACGCCGGGCTCATCGACCATGTGGGACCGGCGAGGCTCTGGGTGCACCTGGCCAGGCTCTGGGCGCTCTCGGGAATCCGTACACTGCGCTTCGACATCGGCGGTCTGGGCGACAGTCCGGCGCGACCGGGCCAGGAAGACGACATCATGTACCCGCCCTCGTTCTTCGACGATCTCGAGGACGTCACAGCCGAGTTGTCCCCGGACGATCCGCGAAAGGTCGTCCTGGTCGGCTTGTGCTCAGGCGGATACCACGCCGTGGAGGGCGGGATCGCGTTGGGCGCTAGAGGCGTATGCGCCATAAACCCGATCATCCCCCGCAACCCGTTGAACCAGCCCGGCCGAAGCCTGTCGCCGCGCCCCGCCGACCCGAGGCGTCAAGCCGCCGCCACCCGCAAGGCCTGGGTGAAGAAGCTTCCCGCACACGACCGCCTCGCCGCACTCGGAGACAAGATGCCGGGCGCCGTCTGGTGGGTGTTCGACCGGATAGGGGCGGAATTGCCGCCGGCGAAGGCCCTCGGGCGGCTCGTGGAACGCGGCGTCGAGACGCTCGTGGTCTGCGGTGAGAACGAAGCAAGGGTCATCCGTCGCGGGGAGAGCGCGTTCCTGCGGCGCATGGAGCGAACCGGGAGCTTCCGCCTCGAGATGGTTCCCGGGATCGACCACGAGCTCTTCCAGCGGGCAGCGAGGGACAGGGTGGAACAGCTGCTCACCGACCACCTGACGAAGCGCTTCACGTTGCTGCGCACCTGACACCGGGATTCAGGCGAAGGCGCGTGCCACGGCGAGGGTGTCGGGGAAGAGCTCGACGGACTTCACCTTTCCGTCCTCGAACCTCCACACCTGCGTCTCGTCCATGTCCACGCGACCGCCACCCGGGGTTGTGAAGACCATGTGGAGGAGGGCCACCACGACGTCCTGCTCACCTATCACGTCCTTCAGGACGAAGTTCTCCATCGTCACTTGGGACATGTCCTCGAAGAACGCGAGGATGCCCTGGCGCCCGGTGTACTCCTTGAACCACGGCGCCGCGTCCCGGTCCGCGCTGTTCACCACCCACCTCGCGTCGCGCGCGAAGTGCGCCATGATCTCGATGATGTCCCCACGACCGAGCGCTTCCTGGATCTTCCGCACGGTCTGGGCGTTGGCGGACATGTGACTCTTCCCCTTTTGGCTCGGCTGCCGCTACGTCAACGACGCGTTCGCATGACGCGCTCTGCGACACTCCCCATCTTCGAGCGGAAGGAATCCTGGGAGAACTCCTCGGCATGCTTGCGGATGACGCCAGGGTCGTATCGCGTGGGATCGAAGCCCGACAATTCGCGGGCCAACGTCTCGACCTCGTCCGCTCCGGGGTCATAGAGAACGCCCGTCGAGCCGTCGATCACGGACTCGCGCGCTCCCCCGGCAGCGAGGGCCACGATCGGGGTGCCGCAGGCCTGTGCCTCGACCGGGACGATGCCGAAGTCCTCCTGGCCGGGAAAGACGAGCGCCGTGCAGGTTCGGTAGAGCTCGAGAAGCGTCGCGTCGTCGACGGCACCGAGCAGCTCGACGCCCGGACCGGCGACGCGTTCCACGTCCTCCCGCGACCGTCCGTCGCCTGCCACGACGAGCTCCACACCCGCGCGACGTGCGGCGGCGACAGCGACCTCGGGCCGCTTGTAGGGCACCAACCGGCCTGCGAGGAGGAAGAAGCCTGAGCGTCTCGCGGAGGGGTCAGGCACGAAGCGCCCGGTGTCCACCGGAGGGTGCACCACCTCGGCCTCCCTGCCCCACCACCGCCGGACCCTTTCTGCGACGTGGGCGGAATTCACCACCAGGGCATCGGGGCGACGCGCTGCTGCGCGGTCCGACGGGCGCGTGGCGGCCGCGAATACCGCGAGCGCCGACCTGCCGAGGCCACCGCTCTCGAGGGACCGTAGTTGCTTGTCCCACATCCAGCGTGCAGGGGTGTGCGTGTAGCTGATGAAGCGGGATCCCTCCGGGGCGCGCACCCTGTTTGCGAACGCATGATGGCTCGCGACCACGAGATCGACGTCTCCGACGTCGATGTGCGACATCACCCACGGGAGCAGTGGGAGCAGGTACGCGTAGCTGCGCCCACCTCTGTAGAGCGACTGGAGCGCGCTCGAGCGCAGATCGGCGCGCGCGAGAGCCTCGGAGAGACTCGGCCTGTCGACGACAGTCGTGTGGACGGTTGCGTTCGGCCACAACGCCAGGAGCTGCTCCACCACCTTCTCGGAGCCCCCGACCTCGGTGAAGCGCTCGTGGACTATCGCCACCCGGCCCGCGCCGGCCGGTGACTGCGACAGGGTGCCCGTTTCGAATGTCGTGGTCGCCATGGTGTCGGCCTGCTTTGCGGGATCGTTCGAACGACCGTTGGGCCGGCCGCGGCCGCTATCGGCCGGCGACCTGCGCCTGTGCTTCGGCGCTACGGCGGTAGTAGCTGGTCCGGGAGTAGTAGCGGCTCACACCCGAAGGCTCGTCGGAACGGTTCACCACCACGCCGAGCGGGTTGGCGCCGAGCTGGCGGAGACGGTCTGCGAGCGCCTTGAGCGACTGGCGCCGGGTGCTGAGCGCGTCGATGACGATCACCGTGGCGTCGCAACGCGAAGCGATGATCGACGCGTCGGGGAAGAAGCTCTCGGCCGGTGTGTCGACCACTACGACCGCCTCGAGCGATGCGAACGCAGGGAACACCCAGTCCGAGAGCGAGCCCGTGAGCAGCGCCGCCGGGTCGGCGACGGGCCCACCGGCGGGCAGGACGAATACGACGTTGCCGTTCTCGGTGGTCTTGGCCACGAGGTTCTCCACCACGTCGTCGCCCTTCAGCGTCTCGCTCAGTCCTGGCGCGTCGGCCATGTCGAGGCGGCCGGCAACGGCGGGACGCCGCATGTCGCCGTCAACCAGAGCCGAATAGACGCCGAGGTCGGCGAAGGAGAAAGCAAGGTTGATCGCTATGAAGGACTTGCCGACCTGCGGAGCGGAGCTCACCACCGCGATGGTCTGGTACTTGCGCGAACCGTTCATGAACAAGAGGCTCGTGCGCAGGGTGCGGAACCCCTCCACGACCTCGGGCCCTGCACCGTCCGCCTTCGGTATGCGCGCCAGAACCGGCAGGCCGGTGAGTCGGCGGATCTCGTCGTCCTTGGCCGCACCGACGAAGCGGTCGGCCAGCACTTCGTAACCCACGGACAGCTCGGCGAAGACCAACAGGCCGGTTACGAAGGCAAGCAGCGCATCCTCCTTCGGCTTCGGAGAGACCGGCGAGGAACCCGCCTGTGCGGGAGAGACCACATCGAGCCCGTTGAGCGGTTGGAGCTTCGCCGAGACGATCGACTGCTCGATGTCGTTGTACTGGTTCTGAAGGGCCGGGAGCCGGGAGGAGTCAGAGGGCAGCGCTGCGATCTGCGATGCGAGCTGGTTGGCTTCGTTCTCGATGGGCGAGAGCTGCGTTTGAAGCGCCTGTTGCTGCTGGACCTGGACCGCGTTCACGAGCGCCTGGGTCAGGCCTTTGTCGAGTGCCAACGCGGAGTCAGGAGAAGGCCCGTCTGCTGTGAGGACCAGGAAGCCGAGGCTCCCGGGGTTCTGCACCGAGATCCGGCTGCTGGCGGTGCCCTCGCTGATGTTCAGGTGCGAAGCACGGACCGCGGCCGAGACGACCGGACGCGTCTTGGCAAGGGTCTCGTAGGTCTGCGCCAGGAACGGAGTGAGCTCCTGGACCGACTGTTGACCGTTCGCCGCCTGCCCCGCCACGACGTTCACCTGGGCGTTCGCCTGGTAGACGTTCGGCTCGAACGAAAATGCACCATAGGTGGCGCCGGCCACGAGCAGGGCGGCCAGCAGCACCGTCCAGCGGTGACGCCACATGGCGGCGAAGTGAGCCGCTAGGTCCATTTCTGTTTGGGGCATCCCGCCGGCATCCGCCCGGGTCCCCGTCCCCCTTTCGTGTCTGCAGGTCCGTGGTTTGTCATCGGCTCAAAACCGGTTCGACTTCTGCTCTTACCCCGTCACTTTTCGGATTCCCCGCAGCGACCGCCGTGATCAGGAGCCAGAAGAACAGGTCCATCGGGAAGATTTCCAGGTAGGTGGCCACGAAGGATGCCGCCGCCGCCCCGAGCACGAGCGCGGCCACCCCGTAAGCGAGGGCGGCATCTGGCCCCGAGCTGCTGCGGGCGACGAGAGCGGCGGTCCCGAACGCCGAGCCCAGCAACAGCAGGAAGAGCCATAGACCGGGAAGTCCCAGCTCGTAGACGGTCTTGTAGTAGTAGTTGTCGGGCTGGTACGTGGAGGACCCGGGCATCGAGGTGTCGACCGAGGTCCCGGACTTCTGCGCCGCAGCGACTTTCGCGGCGGCCGCCCCCGTGGTGCCGATGCCGACTCCGAGCGGATGGCCGAGCACCTGCCCGAGGTTCTGGCTCCATCCGGCGCTGCGCTCACCCAGGCTCGTCGCCGACAACGAGGTCGACGAGATCGAGCCGGGCAGCAAGGAGAAAGCGAGCGCTGCGACCGGCACCGCCAGCAGCAGGATGCGGTAGTGGCGTAGGCCCAGGTAGAGAACTCCGATCCCGAGGCCGAGCCATGCGCCGCGGGTGAAAGTGAATAGGAGACCGAGCGCGATCACGGGGAGGGAAGCCAGGAACATGCGGTTGCGGAGACGACGCGTGTCTGCGAGCGCAGCCGGCACGCCGACCAGCACGACGAGCATCAGGAAGAAGGCGAATTCGAAGTTCGAGGAGAGCGTCGAGAACGAACGCAGATGGGATCCCGCTGTGATGATCGTGGTGTTGTACTGGTAGCCGAGGGCGTTCAGGCGCGACTCGCCCATCGCCTGTTGGGCGATGCCGAAGAGCGCTGTGAGAAGACCGGTCGCCATGAGCACGCTCACGAGCCGGTCGCGCTCTCTGGCGCCCAGTGGACATCTCCACACCGCAATCCCGAGCAGGACGTAGAAGTAGTCGATGCGGAAGCCCGTGAGGGCCTGCTGGCCGCCCACCGCGACGCCGGAAGCAACCCCCAGTACCAGGAGTCCGATAGCCGCCGGCGCCCACTGAGGAAGCCGCCGGCGATCACCGAGGGCTCGCGCCTCGTCCGGGGCGAGGAAGGTGGCACCCAGGGTTGCGAAGACCACCACCTCCTTCCAGCTCGAGACCGACTGCGGGAGCGGCGAAATGAGCCTCAGCCCGTCGAACGGGACGAGCGCGACCAGGGCGATCACCCCACGTTGGGGCCGCCGGCGCAAGGCGAAGAGGAGCGGTACCGCGATGGCTGCCCCGATGAGGGCGGCCAGTCCCAGCCTGCCCCCGCCGAACGCGGCTCCCACCACCACCACCGCGCCCAGCACGATCAAGGGTTGGTAGTAGCCGGGCCTCCCCCGCGCCCGCCCTTCGGAGTGTGGCGTGCCGCGAAGCGACAGCGCGACGCTCACGGCCTCACCCCCGGCATCCGGCGGACAACGATGTCAGGCACCTCGCTCCTTCTGATTCCGGCCGGGCACAATCCGGGCCGCCGGGCACCTCCTGGTTTACTCCCGGCTTATCGACGCTGTTGAACAGGTTCTGAATACCCCTGGAGCACTCGAGCACCAAGTCAGACCCAAACTGGTTCGTCTAGATGCTTTTTGTATAGACCAATCATGTCTTGAACCAACTAACTCGCCCCAACGCGCCGCCCCAGGCCAAGGATGGCAGGTCAGGAGGAGAACCCGGTCGCGCAGGAATTCTTACGCTGCGGGGACAGACGACGCGGGTTCGTCGAGCACGGTGAGGGACCGGATCCCACCTTCGGGCGAAACGCGTAGTGCGGCGACCGCCGCGACATAGACGATTGCGCCCGCGGCCGCCGCCACGGGCCAGGGGGCGACCTGCCAGACGCCGAAGCAGGTGCCTACCGCAACCCCGCTGCATACGAGGACCTTCCCCACGGTGATGCCTTCCACCACGCCCCGACCGGGCCCCCGTCGCACGGCGACCCACAGGGCGATCATGACCGCTGATTCCGTCGCCAAAGTCGCCCAGGCTGCCCCGGCGTAGGACCACCTCGGGATGACCCAGAGGTTGACGCCCAGGTTCAGCACGAGACCGCCGAGGGCGGCAAGGGGGTAATAGATGTTGCGGTTGAGCGAGACGAGGACCGTGACGCTCAACCCGGTGAAAAAGCCGACGCACTCCGAAGCCACCACCACCCTGGCGGCGCCGGCGCCGATCGCGTAGTGGTGGCCGTAGAGGAGGCTGATCGCCTCCCGGGCGAAGATTGCGAACTCGAGGGTGATGAGCGCCCCACCGGCCATATAGAGCCGAACGGTCCTGCGCAGAACCGCCTCGAAGGCACGCGGGCGCTCAGGCCAGTACTTGACGAAGATCGGGAACAGGGCGGGGGTCATCGCCGTGCCGAAGACGGACACGATCCCGGCGAACTTGTACGAGATGCCGTAGACGCCGACAGCCTGAAAGGTCTGCATCTTCGAGAGCATGACCGTGTCCAGGTTGTAGTAGAGGGTGGCGAGGGCGCCTCCGAGCGCCAGGGGAACCGACAGCTTGATCAGCTCGCGCCATCTGCCCCACAAAAAGGCGTAATGAAGCTTCGGCTTCTTCGGAAGCCGGTAGAACTTCCAGGCGAAGGTCACCACCTCGCAGAGAACCGCCGGGACGGTGAACACCACCAGCGAGCTGCCCATCAGCGCCAGCGCGATCGTGAGCAAGAGCTGCGCGGCTTGCCCGAGCGCCAGCGCCATCGCCACCTTCGATAGCCGCATCCGATACTGGTAGAGCACGTCCCATCCGCTCGAGGTGTTCGCCAGGATGATGGAGAGGCCCGCGATCGCAGTGGCGCGCAGAACCACCACCGGGTAATGCCCGATGCTCACGAAGCTCAGGGCGATGACGTAGGCCAACAGGCCGAGAGCGCAACGAAGAAGGACGTAGGTGCCGGCGACGGTCCCGTCGTCTTTTCCAAGCTCGCGAAGGATCACGCGCGGGTTGGCTGCGTTCGTGACGATCGCCATCATCCCGAGCAGCCCGAAGACGAACGAATAGCGTCCCCAGTTGCTGTACGACAGGTGGCGGACGATGAGGAGTGTCCCCGTCCAACCCATCACAGCGACCGCTATACGGCTGATCATGAGGCTGACCGCATTGGCGAAGATCGATGCGCCGCCGATGGCGTTCTCCGCTGTTTCGCGTCGGGTCTCGGACGGCGTGGGAGATGAACGCCTTGTGCGCAGTATCGCCATCAGGAAACGGGCTGGCGAGAGCTTGTGATCACGAGAGGTTGGGCGGACGTGGCGGCGGTGGCTTCGTGCTGCGGCGCCGATCCTTGTCCAGTCAGACGATGCTTCACTATCCTTTGCCCGCCGCGCGAGGGACCACGAAAGGTTTCATGGCAATTCTATTCGTCATCATTCGTCGCTCCCTGAACACGCTTTGATGGCGCAATGAAGCCGAAACTCGTGATCCTGAACCACACTGGCCTCTATTCGGGGGCTGAGGTGGTGCTCGAGCGAATCGTGAAGGCGGCAGTCGACGAGGGGTGGGGCGTGGTCGTGCTCGTCCCAGAAGGACGAGCACGTGACCAGCTCGCTCGGGCCGGCGCCGAGATCCGCCCAGGACCGGACCTCAAACTGCCGCTCGGCTCCAAGGCTCTGGGCCTCGCCAACCGGACTGCTCTCTCGGTCGTTGCGGCGCGGGCCCTGCGAAAGGCTGCTCACGGCGCCGACCTGGTCCTCGTGAACAGCATCCACGCCCTTCCCGCATTGGCACTCGCGCGTCCGCCGGCCG
Organism: uncultured Acidimicrobiaceae bacterium; assembly: GCA_963737015.1. Taxonomy (GTDB): domain Bacteria; phylum Actinomycetota; class Acidimicrobiia; order Acidimicrobiales; family UBA8190; genus CAVTQZ01. The sequence goes on from CAVTQZ010000001.1 coordinate 2,497,675, forward strand.
CTTCGGTGTGGATCTGCCACGAGGTGCTCACCAGTCGCTACCGCCTGGGACTCGTGCGCGCGACGAGCCTTACGGGCTTCAAGGTCCTCGGGGTGTCGGAGGCCGCCGCGGAGCCGGTGCGCAGACGGGGGATCCCGGTGCACGTCATTCACAATGGGACACCGAGTCCCGTCCCTAGGGCCCCTGACGACCCGCCTGGTGAACCAGTCGTCGGATGTGCCGCCGCCCTCACCAGTTGGAAAGGCCAGGACGTCTTGTTGGAAGCCGTCGCGCAGCTCGACCGCAGGGTTCGGGTAGAGCTCCTCGGACAGCGCTTCCCGAAAGATGCCGCTTACGAGAGGAGCCTCCGCGCACGAGCCGAAAAGCCGGACCTCGCCGGGCGCGTGTCGTTCCTCGGCTTTCGTGACGACGTGCTCGGAGTGATTCGTTCGTGGACCGTCGCCGTCTCTGCGAGTGTCGACCCGGAGGCAGTAGGGCTCACGACCCTCGAAGCGATGAGCGTCGGGGTGCCGGTGGTCGGTACGAACATCGGCGCGACACCGCACATGGTCGACGGCGCGGGAATCCTCGTTCCACCACGGGACCCGAGGTCCATGGCCGAGGCGATCACACGCATCGTCGACGATCCCGAGCTCTGGCGCCGCTTCCATCACGCCGGACCCGCGGTGGTCCACGAGAAGTTCAACGTCGACGACCAGGTACGCGCGACCCTCGAATGGCTGGAAAGCACAGCACGAAGCAAATCATGAGTGACGCGCTGGTCTCGGTCGTCATCCCCTGCTTCAACTACGCCAGGTTCCTTGCCGAGGCGATCGACAGTTGCCTCGCCCAGACGCATCGCCCACTCGAGGTGATCGTGGTGAACGACGGGTCGACCGACGACTCGGAATCGATCGCGCTGGGTTACGGAGAGCGGATCAGGTATCACCGTCAGGCCAATGCCGGCCTATCGGCGGCTCGGAATTCAGGGATCAGGCTCACCCGAGGCGAATTCGTCATGTGTCTCGACTCGGACGACACGATCGACAAGGACTATGTGAGAAAAGGCCTCGAAGTTCTCGAATCACACCCGGATGCTGCTTTCGTCTACACGCAAGTGAGACGCTTCGGGAGGGAGACCGGCACCACCTCCTACCCCGCATACGACGCCGGTGAGCTCAAGCGTGAGAACTTCATAAACGCGAGCGCGCTCTTCAGATCGGAGGTACTCAGGGAGCACCTCTACGACGAGCGCCTGCGCGGCGGGCTCGAGGACTGGGACCTGTACCTGAGGCTCGCCGAGCACTGGATACCCGGTGTATTGCTCGACGAGCCGTTGCTCAATTACCGCAAGCACGACGACGCCACCAGTATGCTGGATTCGCTCACGTACCGTGGCGATCGGAGCCGGCTTGTGATGGTAAGAGCCCACCCTCTTCTCTACACACCCCGCGAAAAAGCCGAGGCGCGCCTAAAGGCAGCCCTGGAGCCGAGCCGAAAACTCCTGGGACGTATGAAACGACGATTCCTCGTTCAGTCCACCTCGCAGTGACCGAAAGGTGCTCTCCGAACTACTCCGGATGAACCGGGTCGAGTTCGTCGACCGGCTCCGTCTCGTGGACGATGCCATGCCCCCGAGATTGAGGAGTCTCGCCCGAGCGGCCTACAAGGGCGTGAACCGGATCGCCGAAAGCCCGAGATGGGGCAGCTTCCTGCGGCCGAATCCCTTTGCCGACGGCGGAGCCGGCGCTACGACCCCCATCGACCAGTTCTACGTCGGCGAGTTCGTCGCCTCGAACCGCGACGCCGTGCGGGGCCGGGTGCTCGCCGCCAGGGATACCGAGCTCGTCGGCCGCGACTGGGTGGGCAGGGTCACCTCGGTGGACGTCTTCGACATCGACCCCTACAACGTCACGGCGACCATCCTCACGGATCTCTGCGATCCAGTGGCTTTCGATCGCGCTTCCTACGACTGCATCATCATGACCCAGACCATCCAGCGACTCGCAGATCCGGCCCTTGGCCTCAAGGTCCTGTGGTCGGCGCTGCGCCCCGGCGGTACGCTCCTCTTGTCGTCGCCCGTGCTCGGACCGGTGGAACCCGTCCACGGGATCAACGAGGACCGATGGCGCTACTCCTCCAGCGGATTACGGAACCTCGTCACGTCGGTTCTTCCCGATGCTCAGTGCAGCGCTCGCGCCTTCGGTTCGCTTGCAACGGCGATCGGGCATATCGCGGGTGTTCCTATGGAGAGAATGCCGCGACGTGCCCTCGCATGGCACGACGAACGAGTCCCGGTTGTCGCGTGCGCCCGTCTCGACCGGCCCCTGTCTCCGTTATGAACTTCCTGCCACCGGCGACGATCCTCGTGTACCACCGGGTCGAGGACGACGCGGACGATCCCTACGGGCTGTGTGTCACGCCCAAGCACTTCGCCTCCCACCTCGAGGCCGTCGCAGCTTCGGCACGTTTTGCCGCGTTGGACGAGATCGAATCCTGGTCCGCTCCACGACCGCGGGTGATGGTGACCTTCGACGACGGTTACGCCGACAACCTCCATGTTGCCCTGCCGATCGCGGAGCGATTCGAGGTACCTGTCACGGTGTTCGTCACAAGCAGCACGATCGACAACCGCCGAGGTTTTTGGTGGGACCGGCTTGCAGCTCTAATGGTCGGCCGAAGCGAGCCTGAGGCACGGTTTTGCGTCGACACAGCCACGATCCATCTCGAAGTGAGCTTTCAGGGGGTCGACCGGTGGGAGAGAGCCATGTGGGCCGTGCAGTCACGTCTGCGCGGCTCGAACTACGAGGAGATACACCAGGTGCTCGAGGCCCTGGAGGAAGCTTTGGGGACCTCGGACGTAGAGGCTCCTCGCGTCCTGACCGAGGAGGAGCTCGTGGAGCTGTCTCGGCATCCCCTCGTGAGCATCGGCGCTCATACCACCGATCACGCGTTGCTCGCGGGCAGATCCGAGGCATCGCAATGCGAATCCGTCCTTCGCTGCAAGGAGCGACTCGAATCTCTCATCGGCCAACGGGTAATTCACTTCGCCTATCCCTTCGGGGGAAACGGCGACTTCGACGAGGCCTCGGTGAACGCGGTGGCCGGAGCCGGATTCGAGACGGCATGCACCGCCATCGACGGACGCGCCGGTGGGTTCTGCGGGAGGTACCTCCTCCCGCGGAGGTTCATGTTGGACTGGGATGCCGACGAGTTCACGAGGAGGCTCGGGAGCTGGGGCCTGAACTGAGGCCCCCAGCCGGGCGTCGGGCCAGCTCGGGCGAAGGGCCGTCGCGGCTGTGACGGCCGACGTCCGCGTCGGGATCGTCTCTTGGAACACGGCGCCGATGTTGGAAAAGGCCCTCTGTGCCTTACCCGCAGCACTCGGTCGCCTCGACGCGGAGATCGTGGTCGTCGACAACGCTTCGGACGACGACTCGGTGGAAGTTGCACGGGGACAGCGGGGAGTGCAGGTCGTGACCAATACCTCGAACGTGGGGTACGCACGCGCGATGAACCAGGCGCTCGCCGGCACAGAGGCGCGCGCCCTCATAGCCCTCAACCCCGACACCGAGGCACCGGCCGGGTCGCTCGAACAGCTGGTCCGTACGCTCGATGAGAATCGGGCCGCCGGACTCGTCGCACCCGTGCTGACCGACGCCTCCGGAAAGGCCCAGCGATCGGTCTTCCCCTATCCGGGGCCGCTCGAGGCCCTCGAGACCGGTTTCCTACCGCGCTCGTGGAGGAGGGGTTCGAAAGTCGCAAGCGTTGCCGACGGGAGCCGCGTCGGTGCTTCCCGTGCGCTACGCCTGAAGGGCCTGTGGGTGCTCGGCGCAGTCCACTGCATCCGCCGTGCGGCTCTGGACGGGAAACCGCCGTACTCCTCCCGTTGGTTCATGTACGTGGAGGACATCGAGCTCTGCTGGAGGCTCCGCACGAAGGGGTGGGACAACCTCCTGCGTCTCGACGTCTCGATCGTCCACCACGGGAACGCAGCTGGTGTACAGAGATGGGGCGAGGGAGCCTCCCTCGAACTGCGGAGCATCCCGAACATCTATGAATGGTTGCGAAGCGAGCGTTCGCCTGCGACGGTCCGGGCGACCGGCTTGGTGAACCGCGCGGCCCTGGCGACGAAGCGGCGGATTCTCCGTATCGGGTCGACATACTCGAGTCGCAACGCCGCGGCATGGAAAGAACGGGCGACGGAGCTCGAGGGGATCTCGGCTCACCATCGCGCCGAGTCCGCAAAGGTCGGCGGGGACGCGGGTTGATCCCGGGCATCTGCCGCGTGCCCGGCTGCGATCAGCTCAGCCGGTGGATGCGACCTCGTCCCACCTCGGACGATCTCCCGGCCAAATGGCCGGAGCGGCATCTGTTTCGACTTCGACACCGGACAAGACGACGGGCTGGAGGCGGCGACGGTGCCGGCGGCTCTCGGTCCTAGACGGCTGACGTGCAGGTTCGTCACCGTCGGAAGACGAGGCGATGGCGTACTTGATGACGGCGGACACCGTCTGCACCATTATCACGAGGTCACGCCACAGCGACCAACTCTCTATGTAACGGTTGTCGAAGCGTGCACGTTCGTCGATGGAGGTGTCGCCTCGCAGGCCATGGACCTGCGCAAGCCCGGTGAGGCCGACAGGGACGCGGTGGCGCGCGTCGTAATGGGGCACCTGGCCCTTGAAACGCTCGACGAAGAAGGGCCGTTCGGGACGAGGGCCAACGAGCGACATGTCGCCGCGAAGCACACTCCACAGCTGAGGCAACTCGTCGAGGCCCAGTCGCCTCATGAGCCCACCGATCTTCGTGACTCGGTCTTCGGGTGCGACCCACTCGAGATCGCTCCCGTCGTGCACCCTCATCGTGCGGAACTTGAGAACATCCACCAGCGCTCCGTACTGCCCGACACGCTCCTGTCGGAAGTACACCGGGCCATGGCTCGACAACTTCACGGCTGCGGCCAGAAGCACATAAACCGGGGCGACGAGCATGAGCCCGACACCTGCGAAGGTGACGTCGACCAGACGCTTGGCGACACGCGAAGAACGCACTCGCAGAGATCGGCGGAGACGCACGAGCGGGATACCCCAGATGTCGTCGACCTCCCGGCCCTCGACGGCCACTCCGAGCTCGAAGAACCTCGGCAGCACGTGGATGTCGACTGCGGCGTCCTCGCATGCGCGGATGGTCTCGAGCATCTCAGCCTCGCGGGTGACACCGAACGCGACCACCACGCGGTCGATCTCCTCCTCGGAGAGAACGAGACGAAGCAAGTCGACGCTTCCGAAGAGAGGCAAAGGCAGTTCGTCTCCGTCGACCTCGTCCAAGAAGCCCACGGGCCTCATCCCGTACTCGGGATGCTGCTCGAGAATCGTTGAGAAGTTGACGGCCACCTGGCCCGCACCAACGATGAGAGTGCGCTCGGCGAGCAGTCCCTTCGACCGCATCGTGCGGATGACCCTGTAGGCGACGGCACGGATCGCGAGGAGCGACACCGACGAGACCCCAGCCGTCGCGAGCACGTACGGCGTGCGGGCCGCACCTGCGAGGACCATCACCACCAGCGGGGCGGTCAGGCAGGCGAGAAGCGACCGGGCCTCACGCGATACGACGAGGTTGATCTTTACGGAATAGTGGCCGTAGGCCGCGAGAAGAGCAACGGCCATCAAGGGGAAGGCCCACACCGACCACTGGGACGGACGAGGACCGACCAGGACCGCCACCAAGCTGAGAACGACCAGCTCGGCTCCCGCCAGAGCGGAATTCGCTGCCTTGGCGGTCAGGTACGAGCGAGGCCCAGCAGTGGTCCGGGGCGGACCCTCGCTCGTCAGCCCTGGGAAGAGTCCGATGGCCACTGAGACCAACCGGTCGTGTCGACAGAAGATGCTCCCGACGACGTAGCACTCGCGTTGACCGCATTCGCACGGCGGCGACTACGACGAACGAGCAATCCTCCGGCGATGATCGCGACTCCACCGATCGCAGCAAGCTGCTCGACGTCAGCACCGGTGAACGGAAGGCTCGAAGATGTCGCAGCCTTCGTTGCCGGAGCCGGAGTCGACGGCGTCGTTCCGCCAGTAGGCGTAGTCGGAGTGCATCCCGCGAACGGGTAAGTGCATGTGCTCTGTGCCAACGCGATCGACGGCACGGCCAATACTCCTGCAGCGGAAGCGAGTCCCGTTGCCAGTAGGAAAGTTCTCTTCATTGGTTTCTTCACGCCCATTTCCCCACCACCTCCTCCTCGCGAGTGCACTGCGCGGTGGATTGCCACTCTAGGCGTTTGCCAAACGCGCGGCGTTAGGCTTTTGCCCCTTAGGGGTGGGTTGTTCATCGCGTTTGCGTACTCGCAACTTGTCATTGAAAGTGATTGTGACCTCGTCATCTCATGGCTCGAACTACTCACTGTCAATAAATGACCAACGGTAGGCGCGCTTTACCAACGGACGACGAACGGCTCGGCATCGGTGGCACGACCTTGCGGATACGTCCAGCCCACCGATCGAAGTCGTGCGGTAGGAAGCACGGTCAAGTCTCCGTGCAGAGACGGCAACGTGAAGCTCACCGAGATGTTCTGCGTCTTCCCCGCTTCGACATTCACCGGGCTCGCAACCAGGAACGCCGGGCCTTCGGGCCCGGAAGCTGCGAGGGTGGGATCACCCTTTACCTTCACGTCGGATACGCCGGCCGGAAGATCGAGCGCCAGCAGCCCCACATACTGCCCGTAGGCCGTGTGCAGCCCGGGATAAGGCCCCGCGATGAACTGCGACTGACCGGCAGGAGTGTGATTAGCCACGCGGAAGTCGAGAGTCGCGCGTGCTTTTCCGCGTGCAGTACCTATGCGCAATGACGCGGCGACGTCCAGGTACTGGTCGAGCTTGTTGCCTCCCGTGTTGACGATCGCCGCGAGGAGCGAGCTCGAAGACAGCTGTCCCGCCACCCCCGACTCTCTCCATGCAGCCTCCGCGCTCGGAGATGCCGACCACATCAGCAGATGCCGGCCCCCGGTCGCGCCGCTCATGGAGCCCGCGAGCGACTTGAGATCGAGCGACTCGCTGTCGATCGCGTTGAAGACACTGTGCGCCAACGCGCCCAGCTCATCCTGGCGCGCCGCTTGCGCTTCGGCCTGCTGCAGCGATGTGGACGCCGAGTCGGTGAGGCCTATGTACTGGTCGTGGGTCAGCAACTGGACGACGTTCTGGGCACCAACCGAAGAGCCGTCCGGCAGGGTGACGTCGCCCGTCACTTGGAGCAATTGCTGTAGCGCCTGTACGTCCACAGCGATCACGCCGTCGACGTGTTCGGATGTGGCCGCCTCCCACATGCGCGCAGCCAGCGGTGCATTCACGTCGAACTGTGGAGTGAAGCCGAGACTGCGCCAATCCTCTCCAAGGGCGAGCGAGCCCCACCGTGCAGCCAGGTCGCCGCCCACCGACACCTCGCCGGGAGAAAGGCTGAGTGCGGTCACCGGTTCGAGACCCGTCATGTGCACCTGGCCGTCCGAGGTCGTAAGCAGACCCGCTTCGAGAAACGCCCCCGATCCGGCCCGCATCTCCGCCGGGTTCGCCATGAGCAGCAGGTAGTTCCGGGGACCCTCGAGAATCGAAGCAGTGGTCCGCGCGGCGGCCGCGGCGTGTCCGAGCTTGGAGCGGACATCGGCTATCTGCGCCACGAAGTTGGCACGCTTGGAGGAAAGGGGCCACACGAGCGCATTCGGCCCGGGGTTGAGCCTCGCCAGCTCGCCGTCGGTCGACTGGGCCACAGCGGCGAGCCTCACCAGAGTGGACACACGGGCCTGCCCGGCATCATGCGGAGCCTGCAGAACACCCCGGATCTGCTGCATGGCGCGCGCTCCGATGCCGGAGGCCCGCTCCGCGGCTTCTGACAGGTCCCGAACCGAACGAAGCTGACGGCCGATCACCGGGAGCACGTCGAACGGCGCTAGAAGAGGCGAATGGAACAGGCCGTCCGCCGATGCGAACTTGCTCGACGCGGCTCGGAGGGGGGCGAGCGCGTCCTGTGAGACGAGCTGCGAAGCGGAGAGCTCCGCCTTCGCTTCTTGGACGTCGGCGATTCCGCTCGAGGCGTCGAGCACTCCGAGCACCACGACGACGATGGCGCCGAGAACCCACAGCGCTATGAGCCCGAGGACCACCCAGAGAAGGCGCCTGCGATTTAGACGGCGTGGTGCGGGCCACCGCAGGGACAGGCGGAGCTTGCGCTTCGGGGGCGAGGAGGGCGAAGGCGGCTCCTTGCCCAGGGAGCGGTACAGGAGGTCGCTCAAGCCTTCGGCTCGATGAGATCGACCAAGCGACCGACGAGGTTTTTCAAATCGACCCCGGTCGATCGACAGACGGCGAGCCCTCCGTCGATGGGGTCTTCGACGTCATCTGCCGGCGACCAGCCCATGAGGTCGCTGCGACGACGGTCTGCACCTATCTTCTCGAGCCAGGCCGAGAGTGACTGACCACGCGAACGTCCTCCCAACGACTCTCCCCTGCGCACGAGCTCCTTCAGGGTGAAGGTACGCGGCCAGGCGGAGGGATCGAGCGAAACGACTTCGCGGACGTGTTCGCGGGCCATGCCGAGGACGAGATCGGATCGCGCTATCGCTTCAGCATCGAGAAATCTGCTGCGGTGATCCGCCATGTCCAACCCGTCGTTGCCGATCACCTGAACTGCGCTGGGGGCGATCGCACGGTCCCCGCGGAGTGTGCCGGCGGACTCGACTGTCAGATCGAGCTTGCGCGACAGCACCGCGTGTCCCAGATACGCCTGGGCCATCGGAGAACGAAAAACGTTACCGGTGCATACGAAAAGGACATGGGTCGTCACGAGTATCGACCTTCGCTAGTGGGGGCGCGATTACCTCGGATCTGCGGCAAGCTCGCTTAGTCGCTTTCTAGCCGCTGCCCTCTTGCATGCGCTCGCGAGGTCGGCCCCCTGCTCTACCGTCTCGGCTGACCATGGACCGAGCGGCCGGTCGGGCGCCACGCCCGCGACCACCAGGGGTATTCCGTGGTGCAACGCGCAGACGACACCGAACTCCGACTGGGCGAGCGTGGCCAGGGGACGAGCCCGTGTTGTAGCGATCACGTCGAATCCCGCATCGAGCGGGCAGGTGCGGCCCTCGATCAGGGCGTTGCACGGGAAAGAGGGCTGGCCGGGCTCATGGCAGCGCAACACCGTGCACCCGGCGTCGCGCAAAGAAGATGCAGCCTGTTCGATCGCCCACTCGTGAGTACCGACCACGAGAACCCTCGTCCTCGTGGTCGGCATCACCTGCCCCGCCTTTGACCGGTATCCCCAGTCCCCCCGTGCCTCGGGATCCGCCATGCGGGCCAGTGTGACGGCCCGATGACACATTGATGACTACGCCAGACCAAAAGTCGCTCAACTGGCTGGCCGGATGGTCCCGACACGCCGGCCGGGGTCCTCCTCGGAGGGGGCCGGGCGACCGTCTCTTCGGTCGACTGCGGGGAACCACATCGTGAAGGTCGTCCCACGTCCCGGCGCGGTGTCGACGGTCACATGACCTCCGGAGTGGGTGACGAAGGCCTGAACCGCGAAGAGACCGAGGCCGGTGCCGCGCCCCTCGGACTTGGTCGAGAAGAAGGGCTCGAAGCACCGCTCGGCGGTCTGCTCGTCCATACCTTCGCCCGTGTCGATGGCCGAGACCGACACGAGCGCGGGGGATGATCCTCGGCTTTCCTCGCCCTGCGCGAACCCGGCCGATACTCGCGTTCGCAGGACGAGACTCCCGCCAACGGGCATCGCGTCTCGGGCGTTGATCGCCAGGTTGAGCACGGCCCGCTCGAAATCCGATTGGTCGAGCTCCACCAGTGCGCCACTCGGGGCCGGGTCGAGCTCCAATGCGACGTCGTCCCCGACAATGCGCTCCAGCATCGGTTGGATCGCAGAGAGCACCGAGTCTGGATCGAAAAGGACCGGTTCGCGCGCCCGATCGCGGCCGACAGCGAGCAACCGAGCCGTCAGAGCCGCAGCGCGCTGTCCTGCGCGCTGGATCGACTCGACCTCCGTGCGCCAATGGTCATCCTGCCCGGGTCTGTTCGCCAGCAGTTCGGTGGATCCGAGGATCACCGTGAGGAGGTTGTTGAAGTCGTGAGCGAGTCCGCCGGCAAGACGCGCCATGGCGGCGAGCCGCTCGCTTCGGTGCATCTGTTCGAGCACACGGTGCCTCTCGGTCACGTCCTCCGCGACGACCACGATCCCCGAGACCTCTGCATCGTTTCCGAAAAGAGGTGCGCTCGAGACCGACAACTCGACCGTCTGGCCTGTCAGGCTGCGGACGTGGAGGTCCACGCCGACCGATGCCTCGCCGTGGCTGGTGCGCTCGAGAAGGTCCTCCCATACATCGCGCGAGTCGGCGTCCACGGGGACCCGGCGAGGAGCGGAAAGATCGGCCGAGCCGTCGAACAAGGGGTGGGCGGCGCTGTTCCACCACCTGGCCTCACCATCGGGGGAGAGCTCGGCTATGGCGAGGGGCGAGGACTCCACGACAGCCCGCAGGCGCCACTCGTTTCCGCGAACCTCCTGGTAAAGGTGCGCGTTCACGAGCGCCACCGAGGCCATCTGCGCGAGCAGCACCAGAACCGACTCGTCTTCGGGCCCGAAGCTCTCGGACCCGTCGCCCTCGACGACGATCACGCGGTGACTGCTGTGCGTCGGGTCGGGCACAGGGACCGCCACGAACGCCCAGTTCTTCCCCGAAGGCTCCAAAGAGGGGTCGAGCCTCGTCCCCGCAGGAACACCCTCGAGATGGGTGGGCGTGGATCGCACGGGTCCGTCGAGATCGATGACGAGCTGGCACGCTTCAGGGACCAGGTTGCCGAGCTCTCGAGGTCCCACACCGGGTGAAGCGACCAGGCCCATCACCCCTTCGTCGTCGGCCTCGGGCAACGGGTGGTCCGCCACCTCCTCGATCGCCGAGGTGAGCGATGACAGGAGACCCGACCGAGTGGGATCGCTCTGCTTTGGCGCGAGGGGGATGGTGCATACCGATGCCCGTCGGGCTGCGAGCACTCGCCGGGCGTGGTCGGCCACGACTGTGACGATCTCCGGTTCGGCCAAAGGCGCGTTCACCGCCAACGCCGCTTCCATGAGCCGTCGAAGTTGATCGGCTCGGGCGATCGCCGACTCCTCGGCCTGGCGGCTCTCTCGCCACAGGAGGACTCGCTCGATCGCGATCGCGACTCGGTTGGCGAGGCCGTGCGCCGTCTCGAGGTCGGACCTCCGATAGCCGCGGCGACCGGGTGAGGTCACGAAGCTCAACGCACCGAGCGCGAGGCCCCGGATGTGAACGGGGACGATGAGCATCGACTCGATCCCGGGGGCCGGCCGCGCATCCGTACGCGTCCCCGGCAGGAGGAGTGTGCCTTCGTGCGCGGCTCCCGGTGGCATCGACGAGAAGACCTCGTCGTGCCCGCCGTCGATGACCCGCCTCACGAGCATGTCGCCCTGGGGGTGACGGTGGACCGCGTCCTTCGGGAGCCGGACCACCGTTTCCTCTGCGTCGGGATAGCCGAGGGGTGCGGCGCCCGACCCGCCCGGGGCTGGTCCGAAGGAACGACCTCTGTGTCCCCCTGTCATTCTGTGGACGTCGCCTGACTCGTCCAACAGGTCCACGGCGAACCAGTCCGCGAACGTCGGGACCACCACGTCGACGAGCTTCCCGAGCGCGTCCTCATAGGACTCCAACGCCCCGGCCATTTCGTCACCGGCCCGGGCGAGGATAGAGAGGTGCAGGCGAGCGTGCTCTGCCCCCAGCCTGCTACGGCGCTCGACCTTGAGGAGATTCGACCGCTGTCGCCAGAGGAGCAGGACAAGGCTTCCCAGAGCAACGGTCACCCCTGCCAACAAGTAGGCGAGGACAACCGCCACGGATTCCTACGCTAATGCCGCTGGGCGTGAAAACGGGGTGATGCCCGATCAGGGGCCCCGCCTACGAACCCCCCGGGCGCACCATGCGGCGCAGGGCCTTGCCCGCGAGGCCGATCGGGAGGTCCTCGACGAACCGGATCTCGGTCGGGCACTTGTAATGGGCAAGCCTGCTGGCGCAGTGCGCCTTCACTTCGTCCGTCGTGAGAGCGGCCCCCGGTGCCTGCAACCACGACGGCCTCCACCGCCTCCCCCGTCGCCGTATCCGGCTTGCCGACCACCGCCGCTTCGGCCACGCCCGGAATCTCGAGGATCGTCCGCTCGACCTCACCAGGGAAGACGTTGAAGCCGGAGACGATGACGAGATCCTTCTTGCGGTCCACCACGAACAGGTCGCCGTGCTCGCCGACCACCCCTATGTCGCCGGTGCGCAGCCAGCCGTCGGGGGTGAGAACCTGCGAGGTGGCCGGATCGTCGTTCCAGTAGCCCGCGAAGACGTTCGGGCCTCGCACCCAGATCTCGCCGGGGTCACCTTCGAGGGCCTCGCCCCCGGTCTCCTCGACCAGTCGAACCTGGACGCCGGGAAGGGGCCTGCCCACCGACCCCGGCTGGTTTCGGCCAGTGCCGAGCGAGGTGGCCACGCCCGGGGAAGCCTCGGTGAGCCCGTAGCCCTGCCAGACGGGTATCTCGAAACGCCGCTCGAAAAGTTGAGCGACCTCGTCAGGCAGGGTCGCCGCGCCCGAGACAGCGTGTCGGACCGAGGCGAAGAGCGATCGCTGCTTCTGTGCATCCTCCGCCGCTGCGCGTTCGGCCGCGTCGGCCCATGCGGCGAACATCGGGGGCACCCCGACGATCACGGTCACTCCGAGAGTCGCCACGAGATCCAGAGACCGCTGTGCGTCGAACCGTTCCTCTAGGACGACGGCCGCACCCGTCGCGAGGACGAGCCCCAGCGCGACGTTCAAGCCGAAGATGTGAAAGAGCGGCACGGAGGCGAGCGCTATGTCCTCCCGGCGCAAGGTGTCGGGAACCCCGAGCATCTGCTTCAGGTTTGAGACGAGATTGCAGTGGGTGAGCTTTGCGGCTCGCGGCGCTCCCGCGGTGCCCGACGTGAACATGAGACAGGCCACTTCGTCATCGGTGCGTTCTGTGACCGGGAGTTGGTCGATGGAACTGCCCACGGCCATGCCCCGCAGTTCCTCCTCCGAAGATTGAAGCTCATGAGCTTGCTGCGCCGCCTGTCCGCCTGCGAGAAGGACGGTGGCTCCGACCGTCGAAAGCTCTGCAAGTAGCTCCGAGGCCGGGCTGTTCGGATTCAGCGGCACCGCGACCGCACCGGCGGACAGAACGCCCAGGTAGGCGAAAACGAAGTCGGCAGAATTCGGCCACGCGATCGCAACACGGTCTCCGGCCGAGACCCCGCGCTTCGAAAGGTTCTGTGCGACCGCGGCGCTCGCGCCGCGCACCTCGCCCCAGGTGTACCACCTGCCCCGGTCGAACAGTGCGCGCGCGGACGACGGGTGCTCGTTCACGAGCGTTGCGAGGTTCAACCGGCCGCTCCCCCCGATGTCCCGGCTGCTCGCTGTGAGCGCTCACCATTCGTCACGGCCGGGTTGCGGATCTCGAGGACATCTCCGGGGCGCACGCCGAGCACGGTAGCGGCGGAACGACCTTCGCACACAAGAGCGAGACGCGCGTTGGAGTCGACGATCAGCCCGAGCCCTGTTCCGACGCTGAACGAGCTCGCCCTGCGCGCCCTGTGACACTGCGATGACGCGTCCTCGTCCTCGACCTCGACCTCGAGCGAATCGGCGAGGCCCGCCGCCTCGGCATCGGACGCGGTCGCTGCGAGCTGCACGTTGCCGAAGCGGTCTATCCAAAGCACCTCGGCACGAAGCTCGCCGGCGCCGAGCTCCAAGAAGGGAGCCTCCAAGTGGACGAGGCTCGTGTGATCGACGATTCGACCTATGTCGGCGAGCTCGCTGCCCGACCAAAGGCGCGCTGCAATAGGGGCGAAGAGGTCCCGGCCGTCGAACGTCGGGCCGGCCCGGGGGGGCCTGTACGGCCGCTCCAGTTCGGCTGCGGCGATCGCACCGCCCAGGGAGTCGATCGCGAAGCTCAGCACGCCGTTGTCGGGCGCCACCAGGTACCTCGGGCCTCCTCGGTCTGCGACCTCGACGGCCACGGCGCGCCGTTCAGTTCCGACGCCCGGGTCCACAACAGCGACGACCACGCCGGGACCGAGGTGCGGCGCCGCGCGCTCGAGAGCGAGAGCGCCCTGGCGGACGTCGAAGGGCGGAATCTCGTGAGTCAGGTCGACGACCATGGCAGAGGGGGCATCGCGGACTATCACCGCGCGCATCACCCCGGCGAATTCGTCCTCTGTTCCGAAGTCGGTGAGCAGGAATACCGTTGTCGCCGCTTCCGCCGGTTCCTCTATGGGTGGCTCAGCCCGCCCGCGTGTAGCGGTCCGCCAAGTACCGGTTCACGTCCTCCTCACGAAGGCGGAAGGACTTGCCGACGCGCACCGCGCGCAGACCCCCCGAGTTGATCAGCCGGTACACGGTCATGTTCGAGACCCGGAGTGTCTCTGCAACCTCGCGGACCGTCAGGTAACGGGTGCTCGTGATTTCTTCTGTCAGTGGAATCACCCCCTCCGCCTGTGGCGACTGTACGCCAATGTGGCCAATGTTGGAAAGGGGCCTTCAGGGCCTTTCAGCTGACGATCAACTGCCCAGCTCCCGCGATCGCTCGGCCGCAGCACGAACGGCCTCGATCATCGCCCCTGCGACTCCCCTCGCCGCGAGCACGTTCAGGGCCGCCTCTGTGGTCCCGCCCGGAGAGGTGACACGCTCTCTGAGGACAGCAGGTTCCTCGCCCCCTTCGAACATCATCTTCGCGGCGCCGGCGAAGGTCTGAAGGACGAGCAAGCGGCTTACGGACTCGGACAGTCCTAGCCCCACCCCGCTTTCGATAAGAGCCTCCGCCACATAAAAGAGGTATGCGGGCCCGGATCCCGAGAGGCCGGTGACAGCGTCGAGGGCGCCCTCGGCCACCCGTACCACCTCGCCGACCGCACCGAGAATCCGCTCCGCCCACAAGAGCTCCGCCTCGCCGGCTGCCGAGCCCGCTGCGAGCGCTGAAGCCCCCGCCCCCACGAGAGCAGGTGTGTTCGGCATCGCTCTCACGACTGCCGTCGATGTGGGCAGCCACGATTCGAGACGCTCGATCCGCACTCCCGCCATGATCGACAGCACGCGCTTCATGCCGACGCGGCCGACGGCCTCGCACGCGCTCTCGGCCTGCGGCGGCTTCACCGCCAGGACTGCGCCCTTCGCACTCACGGGTTCTTCGTGCACCGCGACGTCACCGATCGAGTGTGCGAGGATCTCTCGTCGTCGTGGATCGGTTTCGGCCACCGTGACGGAGCTCGGATCCCATCCCGATGCGACGAGCCCACGGACCAAAGCCGTTCCCATGTTCCCGCCGCCCACTACCAGCAGTTCGTACACACGGGCAGGGTACATGCCGTGTTCGCTCGGGTACAGTCGGCGGTGTCTCGCGCGATGAGGCCCGAAGAACCCCGGGCGCCGCTCGCACTTCCCCGATAGAACGACGCCACCGGCTCTTCGGGCCTCGGCCGCGACGTTACCGCGGGTGAACCGCGGTGCGAACCGGTGGAGGAAAAGGCGATTGCGGGCTCCGCTAGCGTCTCCGTCGCCTGTACAAACCCGCGAACCCGATGCTCATCGCCATTGGGAAAACGGCGTCGACATAGGTGAGCGAAGACCCGAGGATGCGGTCCAGCTCGTCGTCGTCGACATCGGACACCGGTACTTCTCCCACCAGGTACACCGCATCTTCAGGTCCGAGCGCGAAGCGCATGTGGCGAATATCTGCGCTTCGTCGCAACAGGTACTCGAAGGTGTCTGCGACGTTGGTCTCGGGCGCGGGCATCACCTGCGCCTCGTGGTACATCGTCCGCTGTCGAATGATGAGCCACACGGTTACGAAGTCCTTCTCGTCGCCGCGAAGACGTAGGTACCACGTATCCGAACCGGGCTGCCGGGCCGCGGCGACTAAAGCCCCCCGTTCTACGAGGCGCGCACACGCCCATTCGTCGATAACCGCCGCGCATCGTTCACGCTCCTCAGGAGACGCGATCTTCGCTATCGGCATCGTCTGACCGGAGAGGTGCGCGCCTCACCTATTTGCTCGAGTCGGCCGGAAGGCCTCAGCGGCATGCCACGAGCCGCTCTGCGGCAA
Organism: uncultured Acidimicrobiaceae bacterium; assembly: GCA_963737015.1. Lineage (GTDB taxonomy): Bacteria > Actinomycetota > Acidimicrobiia > Acidimicrobiales > UBA8190 > CAVTQZ01. The sequence continues at coordinate 2,513,818 of CAVTQZ010000001.1, forward strand.
GCTCCTCGTGGGTTGCGCGCAGCAGCGCTGCGGCCCTGGCCCACGTATAGCCGCGGGCCCGCACCGCCGAGGCGACGGAAAGATGCCCGGCGAGCTGGGGATCTTCGATGACCTGAGAGACCGCCCGGGCGAATGCGTCAGGAGACGGCTCGTCGACCAGGTACCCCGTACGCCCGTCTTCGACAAGCGTCGTGAGGCCTCCCACAGCGGAAGCCACCACCGGGGTACCGCAAGCAGCGGCCTCGAGTGCAACGAGACCGAAGGACTCGGAGCGACTCGGCACCACACAGACGTCGGCGGCGCGGTAGTGGGTCGAGAGGAGTTCGTGAGGTTGCGGATCGACGAAGCGCACGCGTTCGCGCAGGCCGAGGTCTTGTACAAGTTCAGAGATGAAAGATAGGTGTTCGAGGCCTCGGGGTCCGCTCGGGCCGCCGACGATCACGAGGTGCGCGTCACGCCGACGACTCAACTCCGCGAGTGTTCGTACAGCGACGTCTGCTCCTTTGAGCGGCTGGATCCTACCCACGAACAGAAGAACCGGTACGTCGGACGGAATACCCAAAGCTCTTCTCGCCTGAAGTCGATTCCCCGGTGCGAAGAACGCTTGGTCCACTCCGGGTGGGACCACACGCAACCTGGCCGGATCGACCTCGTAGAGCGACGCGAGTTGTTCGCTTTCCGCGGAGCACGAGGTGAGAACCACCTCCGAACAGGCCATGACCGACGCTTCAGCTTCGGCGCGCCGGTGGGGCTCGTCCGAGGAAACCTCCTCCGGACTCGCTTCGGCTTTCACGCGCGCCAACGTGTGGAACGTAGAGACGAGGGGAAGATCGAGCTCGTGCTTGATCAGATGACCAGCCAAGCCGGACAGCCAGTAATTGGCGTGGATGGCGTCGAAGACGCGTCTGCGGATCGCCCGGACCTCGAGTCAGGCTCGAAGTCATGAGAGCCATGACATTCTCGGCGAATTCCTCTATGACCTCCGGCAGCTCTTCCTTGGGAACAGGCTTTAGCTCCCCGGCGGGCACATGGTGGAGTCGCAGCCCTGGCTCGATCTTCACGGTTGCGGGAAGGTCCTCCGACCACGCACGCGTGTAGACGTCGCATTCGGCACCCGCACGCGCAAGGGCGCTCGACAGCTCGCGGACATAGACGTTCATCCCTCCCCCGTCGCCGGTGCCCGGTTGTGCGAGGGGTGACGTATGAAGACAGAGAACCGCGAGGCGCCGCATCGATCGGCAGCCTATCGGGAGGCCTTCTCAGGCCACCGATCCCTCCTCGTCACCAGACTCTGACTGCCCTGCGCTCACCTCTTCGAGCGGTGCTTGAGAATTCTCATGACGGAACGAGAGATAGATGCGCATGAGCGCTTGTTTCTGGTCCTCGGTCAGAAAGGGGTCGGCGAGGATCTGGCGCGACAGGTCGGGAGCCTCAGGATCGGGTTCGAGGATGCCAGCTTGGACGTACAGGGTCTCGGCGGAGATACGCAAGGCCTTGGCGATCTGTTGAAGGATCTCGGCAGAGGGACGTCTGAGACCGCGCTCGATCTGACTCAGATAAGGGTTCGAGATCCCTGCCAACTCCGAGAGACGGCGCAAAGAAAGTCGCGCTGTGCTCCGTTGCTCCCTGATGAAGGCTCCGAGGTCGCGCCAGCGATCGGGCAGTTGCTTCGTCATTCGCGCCCTACCGCTCGGCAACCCGGTCAGGCGAGTAGACCCTCGACGGTAGCTTCCCCGCTCTTGTACCGGCTCACGATCTCTGCCTGGAGCTTGTCGATCCGCTCGTGGAGCGAGCGCCGTTCGTGGGAAGTGCGGTTCTCGACGGCGCTCAACTCTTCGGCAAGTTGAAGCAGTTGGCTGCGGTCCATGCTCGGAAGCTGGGGTATGCGCCCTGCATCGAGAATGTCGTCGACCTCTCTGGCGAAGTCCCCTTCCATGTCGGGCGCCATCTGTGAAGGAAGGCGACCCGGGCCGGCCGGACGTGGGGGTCCCGCCATGATCGATGGCAGGTGCTCGACGAGTGAGGGAAGATCCGACATCGAACCGTCCTCGAGATGATCGAGGTACGCGTGCACGATGTCGAGCCTGCCTTGAGCCATACGCCTCAGGTAGGAGACGGCGGTCTCGGCGTCCTGGCACTCCGAGCGCATGGCGCGCACTTCCTCCAAGGAGCACTCCTTCATGCCGTGGAGGTAGTCCTCGGCAAGAAGGCGTGACAGCGTCGTCTGGAGCGAAGGCACACAAAGATCGTACAGGCCTGACCGGTCGTACTCCTTCATACGGTTCATATGGCTTTCAGTGGATGGAGCCTGCTCGGGCCGCCGGCGCGTACCGGCGCACCACCGTCCCGAGCAGAGCACTGCGTGGGACTGGACCGAAAGTCCGGCTGTCCACGCTCGCGTCGGCATTGTCTCCGCGGACTATCACTTCCTCACGTCGAACTGCCGTCACGCGTTTCACGATCACCCTGCGAGGATTGTTCGGGTCTTTGAGGGCGACGACGCTCCCGGCCTTGACCGGGCGCCCCTTGATCACCAAGAGCCTGTCGCCGGCTCTGAGGGTTGGCTCCATGCTCGGTCCCTTCACGGCGATGCGTCGCGGACGGAGCCAGAAGACAATTCCCGAAACGAGAAACAAAATGCCGCAAAAGATCCGGCCGGATCCGGACTCGGCAGCCTTTCTCATCGCGCGGCCGACCCTTTTCGGATCAGGCCGGGTGTCGGAATTGCCTGACAAGCCGAACAATCTCCCTCCCGTGGTCGATTCAGGTCTGCCCCCGAATCCCCTTTTATCAGGGACGCTCCACGTGGGTATGGTGAACGGTGCAGCCCAAGCTCCCCTACCCCTACAAGGAGATCCGCACATGAGCATCCTTCAAAGGAACTTGGTGGACAACCTGCTTCAAGCGGTCGACAGGCTCCTCCCGCCTCGGACGGCGCACGCGCACTGCGACCTTCCTTGTGGCGTCTACGACCCCGCGCAGGCTCACATAGAAGCGCAGTCGGTTCGAGCCATCCAAGAGCGCTACCAGAACGCCGACAAGATGAAGTCAGGCACGGAGACGGCCGACGAGTACCGCACGCGGGCCATCCAGATAAAGGAGGCGAGGGCCAACCTCGTCAAGGAGCACCTGTGGGTGCTATGGACGGACTACTTCAAGCCCGAGCACAAAGAGAAGTACCCACAACTGCACGACCTGTTCTGGAATGCCACGAAGGAGGCCGGGCTCTCGAAGAAGTCACAGGACCCCGCGCAGGGCCAGAAGCTGCTCGACATGGTCGAGGAGATATCGAAGATCTTCTGGGAGACGAAGAAGTAACAGACCCTTTCACCGCAGAGGCGCTATCGCTCCTCATCCAGCGCGGCCAGTTTCCGTTCGATCTCGTCCAGTTCCTCCTCGACCGAGTCGAGAAGCTGCAGATCGATGTCGGCGGCGTCAGTCGTGTGACCGGGGCTATGCGCCGACGCATCGGCGAGGTGTTCGGGCTCATCCACTGAGTTGACTTTACAGAGCACTGATCGGAAACGTGAGACTTCACGGCGGGTGGCCAGGCCCCCTTATCGGCCTTGACCACCCACCGGCTCACCCCCCACCCGCAGAGCTCAGCCCATCGAACCGCGAAATGGGACTCCGTAGCTGAAGATCCCACCGTCCGAACCGAGCAGCCAGTAACCCGCGCCCGAAGGTGAAGCCATGGAGACCACTGGCGCAACAAGCTGAAGCGCTCCGGCCGATCCGACAAAGGGTGCATCTCCATAGGTGAATATGCCGCCGTCGGATCCCACCAGCCAGTAACCGTGTCCGTCGGAGGTGGGCGCCACCCCGGCGATCGAGCGGTTCAGCCGCATCGCGCCGGTCGAGCCGTAGAAAGGTGCGTCTCCGTAGGTGAATATGCCGCCGTCCGACGCGACGAGCCAGTAACCGCCGCCGTCGGAGGTGGGCGCCATTCCGACGATCGGCCGGTTCAGCCGCATCGCCCCGGTCGAGCCGTAGAAAGGTGCGTCTCCGTAGGTGAATATGCCGCCGTCCGACGCGACGAGCCAGTAACCATGGCCGTCGGGAGTGGAAGCGATTCCGACAATCGGCGCATTGAGCCGTAGAGCCCCGGTCGAGCCGTAGAACGGTGCGTCTCCGTAGGTGAATATGCCGCCGTCCGACGCGACGAGCCAGTAACCATGGCCGTCGGGAGTGGGAGCGATTCCGACTATCGGCGCGTTGAGATGCGAACCGGCGGCTGCACCGTAGAACGGCGCGTCACCGAAGGTGAAGACGCCTCCCGTGGAATCGGCAATCCAGTAACCGTTTCCGTCTGCGGTGGGCGCGATTCCCACGGCTGGTCCCACGAGTGATGGTCCGCTCGGCGCCGGGCTCCAAGAAAAGTCGAGAACCGGGCTACCACTCGTCAACACGAGCAATTCGGTCCACGATGGCTCGCCTCGCCATGCGTTCGAAACGAGTCCCGTTCCCATGACGCACGACCCACAACTCATCTGCATCAGGACGTTGTCGCGGTGGCCCCAGCAGCCCGAAGAGTTGGTCGAGGTGCAGTCGATGTTCGAGGACCCAGGACCGTCGTCGTACATCCAGAGGTAGATGGCCTCGAGAGGATTGCCCACAGCCGCAGCCCAGTTCCCCCCCCACATGGTCCATCTGAATCCTGACGGCGGACTCGGGTCTTCGTTGTTCGCCGCAGCCTGTTGCGAGGCCTGGTCGAGCGCCTGCGCCATCCCGGACATGGCCGGAAGTGCACGCGCGGTTCTCTCGAGGTTTGTCGCGACGAAGAGTTGCTGCTGCGGGGTGAGCGAGCTCCAGTCGGAGGGAAGGGTCATCGCCGATACGCCTTCAGCCGACCTCGCGTTGTCGATCGCCTGCAACGTCGTGCTCACGCACTGACTGGAGTCGTCGTAGTTGTAGCCGGAGCAGACGTTCAAGAAATTCGGTGAAGGCGGGATGCTCCTCGGCGGGTTCGAAGGGGGAACCACGCCACCCGAGGAACCGGTCACCGGCACTGGGTTCTGCCTTTGAACCGCAATGGCGGCGTTTCGCAGAGAGACTGTGGCGGATGAGGCCGAAATGGCGATGATGGAAAGACAGATGCAGAAAGCGAGCCCCAGGCCGAAGGGCACAGAGGCGCGCTCTTGCGCCCTCAGAAGAACTGCACTCGCCACGCGAGGTAGGGCGAATGGGGTAGGCGCCGCGGTTCGCCGCAGCCAAGAGGTGACCTTGAGTGAAGGGCGCTGTATCACTGGCTGCGTTCATCGGCACGGAGAGAGACGTGGTTTAGGCAACCCGCTACATAGGGTGGGTATCCCTCGGAGAGCCACCCAAGCGCCCGGGAATCGTACCCAAGCTAAAAGTGCAGGTTAAGGCCGCTTAATCCGGTCCCGGGCGGCCCATGGAGCACGGGCTGGGCCCTCACGAAAAGAGGTTTCCAGACGCAAGCACTCGTGAGGTCCACCACATCACCGATCGGGTGGATCTCGAGCCCTGGGTCTTGCTGCCGGCGCCGAGCCTTGGAACCGGGGGGACTGCTCGGTACACCATTACATGCGGATGGATGCGGATCTCCTTTCATCTTCATGAGAGCCGCGCCCCGCGACACCACCGATCGAAGTTCTCGGAGGACGACGGTATTTGCGCGTACCCGTTCGTTGGCTGTGCGTTCAGGTTCAGTGCAATGAAGTATCCGGCGATTCGACGAATCGTGAGGACGCTTCAGAAGAGAGTCGGAGGGGTTCGTTTACTCTTGGCGCGCGGGGCCGCTAGCTCATCGGGTAGAGCAGGGGACTTTTAATCCCAAGGTGCCGGGTTCGAGCCCCGGGCGGCCCACTCGTTGCCCACCTCGATCATTGGTCTCGCAATACGGGCGCCGGCTGGGTATTGGCAGCATTCCGGCCCGGAAAGAACGCGACGACGTTGGCGAGGACGATCGCCGACACTCCGGCCACCACCATGGACCAAACCGGCACTGCCGGTATTGGCACCGCGCCGATCTCCCGAGCGAAGAGGTCCCAGAGCCATCGCCCGAGCGCGATCCCGAGGGGGATCCCAGCCACCACTCCCAGGATCGCCGGGACCAGGGCCTGCCAGGAGACGGTCACGGCCACCTGGCGTTTGGTGAAACCGAGCGTTTTCAAGATTGCGATGTCACGCCTGCGGCGGCGGATCGATGAGATGAGCGTGAGACCCAGCGCGGCGGTCGCTCCCACCGCAAGCCCCGCCGAGAGCAGAACCGGCGTCTCGCCCATGGACCGATAGTTGACAATCTGAGCGGGCCGTTGGACCCCGAGAGCCGTGGCGACGTTGCCGCCGCACGGCCCGCTGTTGGGCGCCTCGGCCAGGATTTGATTTGCGACAAGGGCGAGCCTGTGCGCCGCCGTCCGTGCCTCGGGCAAGCTCGATCCCTTCCGGATGCGGAGAAACACCATGTTGGGGCCGTTGCAGCCGGGATAAGCATGCGGGCCGAGCATTTCGGTCACGCTGTCAGCGTCCGCGGCCACGACCGCGCCGATTCCCATGGAAGTGTGCAAGCCCTCGGCTATCCCTATAGCGGGCATGGTTGCGACACCGACAACGCGAAGACGAAGTGGCGGGGCCGGGAACCCCGGCACGTACTGCACTTCTACCTCGTCGCCAACGTGTGAGTTCAGCTGCGCCAACGTGCCCGCACCGAGCACGACCTGGTTCGAGGCATCGAGTCCGTGGCCAGCCAAGACCGGAGGAGCCACCTTCGCGCCCGGGTCGGCCAGCAACGTTGGGACCTCAACGCCGTCCAGCTGCAGTGTGGCGAACCATACGCCCGAGGTCTCGCTGACCGTCCTGTCAGACGCGAGGCTGGCCACCGCCTTGTTCGGGACGGGTCCATAGCCGTCTGAGCTCTGTACGGCGTAGTCCCAATTCCACCCGTACAAACTGGGGCGCGAGACGAGTGCCTGGAGGCTGTTGCCGAAGGTGAGCGTCGCCGCGACGACGCAGACCGCCAGTACAGCGCCGAGAAGAGCCCAACGAGTCGGCACTGCGGTCCTGCCGCGTCCGGGATCGAGGGCGAAGCGCATACCCACTACCGCCGGGGGCCGTATGCCGGCTCGGCCGGCGAGCTCGACGGCACCGACGCGCCTTGTCACGCCACTTCGGGCTCGCTCGGTCCGATGCGGTCCGTCGAAAAACGAGATCAACGCGGCTGACGAATTGAGGACGACCACCAAAGCGACGACCCCCGACCCCAGCACGGTCCAATCGAGATCCACGCCTGCGCCGGGGTACACCTGCCGGACGGGACCAATCGGTGCAATCGCAGAGAGAGCGCTCGCGACGGCGACCGCGAGTACGGAGCCCACCACGATCGAGCCGGTGATGCCGATCAGGCCGTCCAATGTCGTGGTGGCGGGGCTGGCTCCGATGGCACGTAGGACGGCTAGGTCCTCGTCGCGCTCGTGCAGTTGGCGCGCTATTGCCTGGATCGCCAGCAGCAGCGCAGCAAGGGCGGCGATCCCGCCGAAGACACCGAGCGCGAGGGCGATCGGGCGGATCGACTGTTGTGCCTCGCCGAGCACCTGGGACGCCTCTTGGAAGTCGGTGAAGTATCGCTCGCTGGTGGTCCACCTCCGCTCCACTTCGGGAACAAAGTTCGAGCCACCGTGGAGTTGGACGCCGAAGTAGAGGTTGGTCTCGCTATCGCTGACCATACGGGTGAGGGCAGGAGTGGCAACTATGTAGGTGGGGAACCGCGCGATCTGGTCCTGGACGACCTCGCGATTGAGCAGTCCCACACCGACCACCTTGAGAGCCAATCGGCGGGTTGGTCCCGGCCCCGACGAGGCCGAGAATCCGAGGTGGACGATCTGACCAAGATGGAGGCCGAGCACCTGCGCGGCCGTTTGGGACACCACGATCCCGTGGGAGTCGTTCGGATCCGGCAGACGGCCCCGAGTAATAGCAATGCGGTCCTGGTCGAGAAGCAGGCCGTCGACGCTGCCGACCACAAGGATTGAGCCGTTGAAAGCTGTGGTGATGCGTCTTCCGGCACCGAGCAAGGACGCATTGAGGGCTGCGTAAGCCTCCACGTGCTTGACATGGGGGTAACGCTCGATCGCGGCGATCAGCTGACCGGGCCCCATGGTCTGTCCAACCGGACCTCCGCCGGCCGGCTCGATCATGAGTTGGGAGGGGTTCGTCGACGCGAGATAGGTCGAGAACGACGATGCCGTTCGACGTGCGCCAGCGATAGATCCCATCGCAATTCCGCCCACCAGCCCTATCAACACGACGAGGGCCACGTAAGCGGTCCGCTGACGGTGCCACGAAAGACCGAAGCGGTACCACGCAGCTCTGAGGGCGGCGGACTTCATGGCAGCGGGGCGACAAGGGCCGCAGTAGTCAGAGGAGCGGCTCCGCAGCCCGTGCCGCAGGTCTTTGTGTCATAACTTCAGCGTGCGGCATTGTCGTTCGGCAGGGCAAGGGGGTCAGCCCGTGTCCCGCTGCTGTGATAGCACCAAGTGCTCGCAGCAATTCCTCGGCCGGGCGAGCATGCTTGACCTCGTGGGAGGGGTCCTGGGCACGTGACTCGATTGAATCCGAGCGACGGAACTGCCGATACGCCGAACAGCGTGACCAAACACTCGAGGACGATCGGAGCAATCGTGGTTGCCTTAGCGGTGATGTTCGCGACCGCCGCCTGTGGTGCCGGTCGGCCGTCGGCGGTAGCCCATGGCTCCAAGTTCCACACCAGCAGGAACCCGCAGCCGTCCTCGTCGTCGACGACGAGCCAAGTCACCTCGACCCAGGTGACAGCTGCGCCAACGAAGACAACGGCGACCACTTCTCCTAGGGTCGCTCAGAAGCCGGCTGCGACCCCGGCCGGCCCACCCACGGCTCACAACGCAGGTCCGAGCATCTCCGGATGCCCCATCTTTCCTTCTGACAACGCGTGGAACACCGATGTCTCGAGCTTGCCGGTCGATCCTCACAGCAGTGCGTGGATCGCGAATAGCGGCGGCGCATCCGGTCACATCCATCCGGATTTCGGTGACTCGGGCAGCTCTGTGCCTTACGGGATCCCCTTCATCGTCACGAATGCGAGCCATCCGAAGGTAAGTGTCAGCTTCGAGTACGCAGACGAGAGCGATCCGGGACCATATCCCTTCGGACCGGACACACCGATCGAAGGCGGCGCACAGAGCGACGGCGACCGACACGCGATCATGCTGGACTCTTCAACCTGCACGCTCTACGAGTTATACGACGCGTGCGTTACTCGTCCCAAGGATCGACGGCAGGCTCCGGTGCGATATGGAATCTTCGCTCGGACGCGTTACGTCCCAGTGGATGGACCTCAGCCGATGCCGCAGGGCTACCGATCCTCTCGGGCCTCTTGCGGCAGGACGAAGTGGCAGCGGGATTCGTGGGACATGCCATCCGGATGACCGTGCAGACCACTGACACGAGCTTCATCTGGCCCGCACGGCACGAGGCGGGTTCTGTCGATGACGCGAACTATCCTCCGATGGGGGCTCGCTTTCGGCTGAAGGCGTCGGTGGACATCTCGCATTTCAGCAGGGATACGCAGGTCGTCCTGACGGCGATGAAGCGCTACGGCCTCATAGTTGCCGACAACGGATCCGACTTCTACTTCCAGGGAGCGGCTCAGCCCGGATGGGACAACACGATGCTGGACGAGCTCAAGTCCATCCCCATTGGTGATTTCGAAGCGGTCAACGCCTCGTCGCTGATGATCGATCCGAACTCGGGTGCCGCGCGCTAGTAATCGACAGACACAGAGACAGATACAGACACAGACTCTTCACTTTGGATTCTGCAAGTTTCGAGGTATTTCCGGCTGGGTAGTCGAGCCTTGAAGCGTGCCCGAAAGACCCATCGAGAGGTGAGGAGATGGCGAAGCTCGCGTACAAACCCTTGGGCGTCGCAGTGAGCGTCGTGGGCGGCCTGTTGGCGGGAAAGGCCTTCAAGACCGTGTGGAAGCGCCTCGGACACGAGGACGAGGCCCCCCAGGCGACAGAGAGGGATCGCGGCTGGCGCGAGGTCCTGATCGCGGCCGCCTTACAGGGCGCTGTCTTCGGCCTCGTGAAGGCGGCGGTGGACCGCGCCGGCGCCAAGGGATTCGAGAAGGCGACCGGCACCTGGCCCGGGTGAGAACCGCGAGTCGCAGCCACGTAAACTGCCCCAACAGCAGCGGTGCCGACGCGACAGATTGGTGAGAGCCATGGCAAGTCCGGACATGCTTTCCCGCGCGACCTTTACGAGGATGGACGAGTCCACGGCCGAGGACTGGGCCCTCATCATGGCCCAGCACGACGGGCTCGTTAAGGCGCTACCTGACCGGGTCCTCGACCAGCTACGACTCCTCGACTCCGAGGCGGGCGGTTTCGCCGTCGACCGGCTCACCCACAGCCTGCAGACCGCCCACAGGGCCGAGGCAGACGGGCGAGAAGATACCTACATCGTCTGTGCGCTTTTGCACGACATAGGAGACGCCCTCGGCCCCTTGAACCACGCCGATATCGCTGCCGCCGTCGTGCGCCCCTGGGTATCGGATGCGTATCACTGGATGGTCCAGCAGCACGCGGTGTTCCAGGGTTATTACTTCTGGCATCACATCGGCGGAAACCGCGACGCGCGCGACGCACTGCGCGGCCATGAGTACTACGACCTCACCGAAGAGTTCGTGCGGAAGTACGACATGCCCGCATTCGATCCCGGGTACCCAACCCCTCCGCTCGAGCATTACGAGCCTCTGGTACGCGCCTTCTTCGGTCAGTAGTCTCCGATGACCTCCCGCACCTCGCGAGCGATCTGCAGATCCTCGCGGGCTTGAACCACGAAGCTGCGGACCTCGGCTCCTGCGGAGCCGATCTCGGAATCTCCTTCGGCGGAAGCGTTCAATTGGGGATCGAGGCCGATCCGGAGGAATTCCAAACCTTGAGCCGCCCGTTGGCGGATGGAGGCGTCGTGCTCTCCCACCCCTCCGGTGAACAGCAGCACGTCGACGCCTCCCATCGCTGCCGCCATCGCACCTATTGAGCCACGTAGGCGATGCAGATACACACCCACCGCCAGCACGGCATCACTCTCGCCACCGGCCTCAGCCTCCAGAACCGACCTGAAGTCGGCGTTGCCTGCGAGTCCGAGCAGGCCTGAACGACGCTCCAGAGCCGTGGCGAGCTCGGCCGGCGCCACCCCCGCATGCTCTTCCAGCCAGAGAACGAGGCCCGGGTCGACACTTCCCGAGCGCGTCGCCATCACGAGCCCCTCCAGGGGGGTGAATCCCATGGTCGTGTCGACCGAGATACCACCGTCCACGGCCGTTACCGACGCGCCGGCTCCGAGGTGACAGCTGACCGTGCGAAGCGAGTCGAGCGAACGGCCGCTCATGTCGGAGACCCGTCGCGACGCATACGCGTGCGAGAGGCCGTGAAAACCGTATCGACGCAGGGGCCACCGGCGCCGCCACTCAGCAGGGATCGCATACGTGTGGGCGAATGGCGGAATGGTCGTGTGAAACGCGGTGTCGAAGCACGCTACTGCGGGCAGCGAGGGCAGAAGGTCGCTCACCGTGTCGAGCGCGGCAAGGGACTTCGGCTGGTGGAGAGGTGCAAGGTCTGTAAGGGCCTCGAGCTTTCGGCGCACGCCGTCGTCGATCCGAACAGGGCCGGTGAATTCGGTTCCCCCATGCACGACGCGGTGGCCGACCACGTCCAGGTCTCCGGCGGACTCGACGAACTTCCTCAACATCGCTCGAACGGGGCTGGACTCAACGGCGATATCTGCCGAGACGGCCACCTCTTCCTCGTCGAGCACTGAAAGCTTGAGGCTCGACGACCCCGCGTTGACCACCAATATCCGCAACGCTGTGCGCCCCGGTTCAGCTCGGCCAGGTCCAGTCGCGGATATCGGGTGAATCCTCACCTTCGCGAACGCGTATACGCCCGGGCCTTGACGCGCTCGTCTGCCATGCGCTGGCGCAACTCCGCCGAATGGGCCCCCAGTGTCGGGACCCGGTCGATCACGTCCATCACCAGGTGGTACCGGTCGAGGTCATTCAGCATCACCATGTCGAATGGTGTCGTGGTCGTGCCTTCCTCTTTGTATCCGCGGACGTGCAGGTTGTTGTGGTTCGTACGGCGGTAGGTGAGTCGGTGAATCAACCACGGATAGCCGTGGTAAGCGAATATCACGGGCCTGTCGCCGGTGAACAGGGCATCGAACTCAGGCTCTGAGAGCCCGTGCGGGTGCTCGGTCTCGGGTTGTAAGCGCATCAGGTCCACCACGTTCACCGTCCGGACGCGTAGGTCGGGAAGTTCGCTACGCAGAATCGCAACCGCGGCGAGCGTCTCCAGGGTCGGGATGTCTCCGCAGCAGGCCATTACGACGTCGGGGTCTCCGTCGTCGTTCGAAGCCCACTCCCAGATCCCGAGTCCGCGGGTGCAGTGCAAGATGGCGTCGTCGATCGAGAGGTAGTTCAAGGCCGGTTGCTTTCCGGCGACGATCACGTTCACGTAGTTGCGGCTTCTCAGGCAATGGTCAGCCACCGACAGCAGGCAGTTCGTGTCCGGCGGGAGATAGACGCGGATGATCTCTGCCTTCTTGTTCATCACGTGATCGATGAAACCTGGGTCCTGGTGCGAGAATCCGTTGTGGTCCTGACGCCAGACATGCGACGAGAGGAGGTAGTTGAGCGATGCCAGCGGTCTTCGCCACTCGATCTCCCTGGTCGTCTTGAGCCACTTCGCGTGTTGGTTGAACATCGAGTCGATGATGTGAATGAATGCCTCGTAACAATTGAAGAGGCCGTGACGTCCGGTGAGGAGGTATCCTTCCAGCCACCCTTGGCATTGATGTTCCGAAAGCACTTCGATCACCGCGCCCTGCGGGGCGAGGTGCTCGTCGGTGGGGAGAATCTCGGCGTCCCATTGCCGTTCGGTCGCTTCGAACACGGCCTGAAGGCGGTTGGAATTCGTCTCGTCGGGGCCGAAGATGCGAAACGTTTTCGGGTTCGCCCGCACGACATCGCGCAGAAAACCACCTAGCACCTTCGTTGCTTCGCTGAACGACGTCGCGGGCTCCTCGACATCGACCGCGTAGCTTCTGAAGTCAGGCAGCTCGAGGTCGTGAAGGAGCAGGCCACCGTTGGCATGTGGGTTCGCGCTCATCCGCCGGTCACCTTTCGGAGCCAGATCGCCTAGCTCGCGTGCGAGGGCTCCGGAATCGTCGAAGAGCTCCTCGGGGCGATAGCTGCGGAGCCAGCTTTCGAGCGCTGCGAGGTGCTTGGGATTGGTTCGCACCTCGTTGAGCGGAACCTGATGCGACCTCCAGGTGCCTTCGACGGGTACCCCGTCCACCTCTTTGGGCCCGGTCCAGCCTTTCGGGCTGCGCAGGACGATCATCGGCCAGCGCGGCCGGCCGGATGCTCCTCCTTGGCGCGCTGCGCGCTGAATGTCGGCGATCTTGCCGATGACGTCGTCCATGGTGGCGGCCATCAACTGATGCATCTCCGAGGGCTCGTCCCCCGAGACGATCATGACCTCGTATCCGTAGCCCTCGAGGAGTTTGGTGAGCTCCTCATCCCCTATCCGCGCGAGCACGGTGGGGTTCGCGATCTTGTACCCGTTCAAATGGAGGATCGGCAGCACCGCCCCATCGGTTGCGGGGTCGAGGAACTTGTTGGAATGCCAGCCCGTTGCCAGAGGCCCGGTCTCGGCCTCTCCGTCTCCGACAACGCAGAACACGACGAGGTCCGGATTGTCGAATGCAGCACCGTAGGCGTGCGCAAGCGAATAGCCGAGCTCGCCACCTTCGTGTATCGAACCGGGAGTCTCCGGGGCGACGTGCGACGGGATGCCACCGGGAAAGGAGAACTGCCTGAACAGCGCCCGAAGCCCCGCCTCGTTTCGACTTATGTGCGGGTACACCTCGCTGTAGGTTCCTTCGAGATAGGCATTGGCCACTGCGGCGGGCCCGCCGTGGCCGGGTCCGATGACATAGATCGCGTCGAGTCCCCAGTTCCGGATCGCACGGTTCAGATGCACGTAGAGGAAATTGAGACCGGGCGTGGTTCCCCAGTGGCCGAGCAACCGGGGCTTTATGTGATCGGGCCGAAGGCGCTCGCGGAGCAGGGGGTTGTCGAGCAGGTAGATCTGCCCCACCGACAGGTAATTCGCCGCCCGCCAATAGGCGTGAAGGAGATCCTCCTCGGCGGCCGCCAGGGGACTTCTGAGGGTCTGTGTCGTCACGGTCACAGCATTGCTCTACCCAGCTCCCACCGGAAGGGCCCTGCTCGGAGGCGGAAAGTCCTTGAGCAAGCCGGGACCGGCTGAGGCGTTCCCCGGGAGGACGGAGATCCCCCGCGGGCGGGTCAGCGGGGGTCCATGACCGAAGCTGACACAACAGGTCAGCTCTTTGACCGGCACCTCGGCGAGGGGCCGGGCGGCGAGGTGAAGATGACGAGACGGCGGCTCAGTGCGTTCGTATTCCTGCTCGTAATTGTGAACCTGCTCGTCGGGGTGTTCACACTCCCAGCGGGTGCAGGCGTGACGAGCGGGACTCAGGACTGCACTCGATACGTGGTGGTGGTGTCGGCGATGCCTCTCGAGCTCGACCCTCTGCTCGCGCAAGCGAACGCCGATCTGAACGATCCGGTCATGCTCAACAACCGGCCCTTCGTCGTCGGAACCCTCGACGGCCTTAACGTCATCATGGGTCTCACCGGCATAGGCCCTGAGAACGCACAGGCGACGATGTCGCAGGCCTTCGCGCACTTCCGCTGCGGCAACGGGTCGTCGCAGATATCCGACGTCGTATTCTCCGGAGTCTCGGGCGGGGACTATATCGGCGACGTCTTCGTACCCGACAACTGGAGCAACGATGGCGCGGCACCGGTTGCTAACAACCCCAGGCTGCTCCGGATTGCACGGAAGGCCGATGCCTCCGACCCGCCGAAGCTCGACCAGTCGACGCCGCCAGGTGACATCGCCTGCGTGTGCGACACGGGCATTACGGACCAGACGCAGGTTCCGATCACGATCCAACACACGCCGACCGTCGAATTCGGCGGTGCAGGTCTCACGACGGATCCATTCGGTGGAAGAACTTTGCCGTGCCCGCCCACAGGCGACGACATCTTCGGCTGTACTCCGTGTCGCGAGCTCGATCACGGAACGCTGGGCCAGGCGCAGGGCATTGCCCAAAACGGGCCGTCGTTCCTGGAAACGAGCTTCTTCACCGATTACATGAATTCGACGACGCCACCAGGGAAATGGGTTTCGTCGGACGAAGAGACCGCAGTTGTCGCCGCGGTTTCAGCTTCCAACAAGACGCCGTTCATCGGCTTCAGAGCGGCGTCTGACGGTGGCGGGGACCCACTGCACCTCCCCGGGTTCCCGTCGGAATTCTTCGTCTACCGTCAGTTGGCGGCGAACAATGCAGCCGCCATGGCCCTGTCGTTCCTGCACCAGTTCTCGGTAACGAGGTGACCTCGGCCTAAGAGTCGATCTCCACGATCATGGCGGAGCCCATCCCGCCGCCCGCGCACATCGACACGCAGCCGACCGACCCACCCCGGCGGCGTAGCTCGTGGATCATGCTCACGACCATGCGCGTGCCCGTCGCAGCGACAGGGTGTCCCAGGCCGCAACCACTTCCGTTCACGTTGACGATGTCGTGGTCCAGATCGAGGATCCGGGTGCACGCGACGGCCATCGAGCAGAACGCCTCGTTGATCTCGAAGAGATCCACGTCCGAGATCTTCATGTCGGCTCGCTCCAGTGCCTTCGGGATGGCGAGTGTCGGGGTGATGCCCGTCCTCTGCGGCTCGATGCCCACAGAGGCCCACGAGCGCACACGCGCCAGGACCTCGAGGCTCTCCGCAAACGCGACATCGTCGGAGACCACCATCACAGCCGCGGCTCCGTCGTTTATGCCCGAACTGTTGCCTGCCGTCACGATGGCTCCCGGTAGTTCGGGATGGACGACCGGCAGGGCCGCCAGCTTCTCCAAGCTCGTGTCCGCACGTGGTTGCTCGTCCGATTCGAAGAGGGTGGCATTGCCGTTTGCGCCCTCCAGGGGAACGGGGACGATCTCCTTGGCGAAAAGGCCACCGTCACGAGCCGCGGCTGCACGCAGGTTCGAGTGCAGCGCCCATTCGTCAGCGTCCGAGCGGCTCACGCCATGTTCCCTGGCGGTGTTCTCCCCCACCGTGATCGACATGTCGCGGTTCGGCGCCTCCGGAGTCGGGGTGTGAGTCGGTGAGAACCAGGGCTGGTAGTCACGAGACGACGCAGGCACCGACTTGAGCACCTGAGGCATCGAGCTCAGACTCTCCGTTCCCCCTGCGATGACCACTTTGTCCATTCCCGCACGGATGCTCCCTGAGGCAATCTGGATGGCGCTCAGTCCCGCCGCACAGTGACGGTTGTCGGCGAGGCCCGGGACTGCCGGCAGCCCGAGGCGGATCGCAACGTTGCGGGCGATGACGCCCCCCCCTTGAAGCGACTCGGCCATGACGATGTCGTCGATGAGGCTCGGGTCCAGACCCGACCGTTCGATCGCCGAAGCGATGGCGATCTCGGCGAGGGAGAAGGCGTCGACGTCCACGAGGGATCCTTTGTGGGAGCGCCCGATTGGGGTCCGCGCTGCGGACACGATCACGGCTTCGGTCACTTTGCTCCTTTCCCGGACAAGCCGACTTTCAGGATCGTATGCGGGCAGGCGGCATGCGCACGAACCAGCCACCGTAGGGATCCCGGTTCGAAAGGGCCGGGGCGAGTACGAGGCGGGGACGAGACCGACCGACGATCTGTAGAGTTCTTTCGGCGCCGAAGCGAGCCCGAGGTGAGACGATGAGCGACGAGTCCGGCGCGAGCGGTTTGGATCCTTTCGAGAGGTTCGCCCGGTCCCACGGAGCCGGGATCGTACGTGACCCCTATTCGCGCTTTGCAGACCTGCGTCGCCGAGCCCCTGTCCATGAAGGTGGCCTCGTCGCGCTCGTCGGGCTCGGCTCGGACCTGCCGATGCCCGAGATCTACGGCGACGCCCCTGCACGCCAGGTCTTCACCGCGTTCAGCCATGCCGCCGTCGAGAGGGTCTATCGCGAAGCAACCGTGTTCTCGTCCAAGACACCGGAGAACGAGGGCATGGAGCTCGTCATGGGTCACACGATCCTGAACATGGACGAGCCCGAGCACCGTGCGTACAGGGGATTGATCCAACAGGCATTCAGTCGGGGCGCGATGGCACGATGGGAGACCGAGCTCGTCCGGCCGATCGTCGACCGCCACCTCGATGACATGAGGGACATGTCGCACGACGGCCGTGCCGATCTCGTGCGTGACCTCACGTTTTCCTTTCCACTGGAAGTCATCGCCGCACTGCTGGGGCTTCCATCACAGGACCTGTCACTGTTCCACCGTCTGGCCGTCGAGCTCATTTCCATCGTCAGCGAGGTGGAGAAGGGCCTCGCAGCCTCCGAGGAGCTCGGCCGGTATTTCGGTCAGATCATCGGAGAGAGACGAAAGAATCCTGCAGAGGACGTGATCAGCGTCCTCGCTCACGCCGATCTCGAGGGCAAGAGACTGACAGACGAGGAGATAGTCGCCTTTCTCAGATTGCTGCTCCCCGCCGGAGCCGAGACCACTTACCGCTCGTCGAGCAACCTGATCTTCGGATTGCTGAGCGATCCCGCTCAGTGGAAAGCCCTGCGAGAGGATCGCGCGATGGTCCCCCGTGCGATCGAGGAGGGTTTGCGCTGGGAACCGCCTCTCACGATGACAGGGAGGACCTGCGTCTCGGACACGGTATTGGAGGGAGTCGAGATCCCGGCGGGGTCATCTGTGACCGCCTGCATCGGCGCGGCCAATCACGACGAAGAGCGCTGGGAGGATCCCGAGCGCTTCGATATCCATCGCGATCCCAAGCAGCACATCGCTTTCGCTTACGGCCCTCACATGTGCCTCGGAATGCACCTGGCGCGCATGGAGACGGCTTGCGCCATGAACGCCCTGTTGGACCGGTTCCCCGATCTGCGCCTCGACCCCGATGCCGAGGACGTCCACATCACGGGCCTGGTCTTCAGGGCCCCGATGAAGTTGCCAGTGATCTGTGGCTGAGCACGGCCAGGAGGGCCTTCATCCCGAGACCGGCGGCTCTCACGATCCTCGCCGCGACTTGATACGCGGTGCCCGGCCGAGACACCGGGGCAGGGAGCGGCGATCGGGCCGGGTCCGGCACCTCCGAGGCGGCGAGCGCCTCTTCAGCTGCCGTCGCGAGGTCCCGGAGCCTGCGCTCCCAGACGATCTGTCTGGCGATCCAGGCCTCGGCGGACTCGGAGTCGGTCATGGGATCCGGTCTCGCTGGCGCCGAGATGTCGCTGTTACCAGCTTCACCAGGTATTATACGGGCTTGTATTCCTGATGCCTTCGAGTTATCTACCAACATGTACGTATTATACGGTGCCGTATCTAGTTGTCAATCGCGGATAATTAGCTGAGAAACGTCGTCGTGTGGCAATCGAGCGCCTCACCCCCGAACGCCGCCGCCAGCTGACCCGCGACGCCCTGATCGCGGCCGCGGCACACGTCTTCACGCACAAGGGGTTTCACGCCGCCTCGCTGGACGAGATCGCCGAGACGGCCGGGTTCACCCGGGGCGCCATCTACTCGAACTTCGGGAGCAAAGAGGAGCTCCTCTTCGCGGTGATCGACCACTTCGAGGACGTCAGATTGGCCGGAGTCGCCGAAGCGATCGAGGCGGAGGCGAACGGCGATCCCACCTCGGCGGCGGTTGCAGCCGGAAACATCTGGAGGAAGCTCTTCTTCCGGCCGCAGGAACTGCTGGCACTCAACCTCGAGCTGCGCCTTTACGCGCTTCGCAACCCCGAGGCTCGAAAGCGCCTCGCCGAGCTCGAGCGTCAGACGAGCGACAAGCTCACGAGCTTCATCGAGGACGAGTTCTCTCGCAGGCAGGTGCCGACGGGCAATGCACGCGAGCTCGCAGACCTCGGTCGTGCAGCAGTCGACGGTGTCGAGCAACTGGCAGCGATAACCGAGGAAAAGGCCGACTACTACAAGAACCTGGTATCTCGGCTCTTCGTCCTGCTGGCCCAAGCGGCGAACGGCCCAACCATCGAGAAGCACGACGACGAATAGCTCACCGGCCGGCCCGGTCCCGCTGGGACGTCCGTCGATCCGCGACTCGTGGGCCATGCGCTTGGTCGTGATGGTGGGCGTGATGAGCCTCTTCGCGGACCTCGTCTACGAGGGATCGAGAAGCGTTATCGGTTCGTACCTCGGCGTTCTCGGGGCCGGCGGCCCGCGTCCGGTCAATGACCGTCGGCGAGCCCCACGATGATGGTGAGCACGATTAGAAAGGCGATCGTCCCGATGAACGCGCCGACGATGCCGGCAGCGAGCCCGATCATCATTTGTGCCTGGGTCAGCTCCCTGCGGGGACGGCGTGAACGTGAAGTCGAACCTGTAACGCTCGTCATCGGAGCCTGAATCTACCGCCCCGGCAGGCTCCGTACGACGAGCCCTGCGGCGGTTGGCGCTGCGTCGGGCGGTGAGGAAGTCTTTGCATTGATCCCGGGAGAATGGAGAGCCGGATGAAGAGCGGGGACATCGTTGAGGACTTCGAGCTGCCGGACGAAAACGGCACACCCCGGAAGCTGAGCGAGTTCCTCGCCAAGGGTCCGGTGGTTCTCTTTTTCTACCCTGCCGCCCTGACTTACGGATGCACCAAAGAGAGTTGTCACTTCCGCGACCTGAAGACCGAATTCGAAAGCCTCGGCGCTCAGCGAATCGGGATCAGCGCGGACCCGGTCGAGAAGCAGAAGCGCTTCTCGGACAAGCACGGCTTCGACTACCCGCTGCTTTCGGACCCGGATCGAAAGGTCGCCGAGATGTTCGGGGTGAAGAGGGGCGTGATCTCGATCACGCCTGTGAAAAGGGCGACCTTCGTGATCGGTACCGACTCGCGCCTGATGGATGCCATCCACAGCGAAGTGAGCATGAACACACACGCCGAACGTGCTCTGGCGACCCTTCGTTCCAGGGGTTAGCCGCTCGGCTCAGTCGCCGATGTGGTCGGCCGGGATGGTCCCGAGCTTGCCCTTCTCGTAGTCCTCGAAGGCCTGGGCTATCTCCGAGCGGCTGTTCATGACGAAAGGACCGTACGCCGCCACGGGCTCGCGGATCGGGCGTCCTCCGAGAACGAGGACGTCGAGTTCCTTGGCA
This sequence comes from uncultured Acidimicrobiaceae bacterium, assembly GCA_963737015.1. Classification (GTDB taxonomy): domain Bacteria; phylum Actinomycetota; class Acidimicrobiia; order Acidimicrobiales; family UBA8190; genus CAVTQZ01. The sequence goes on from CAVTQZ010000001.1 coordinate 2,534,058, forward strand.
CTCGAGCCGGCCTGATCGCCGGCGAGCTCCACGAAGTCCCCCGCGCCCAGTACCACGAGCTGTCCGACAGAAACCGGTTGTCGCGAGCTCCCGACCGAACCGCGACCCGACAACACGTAGACGAGGGAGTTGAAGTCACGGTCCCACGGGATCGCGACGCGTGCCCCGGGGCTCACGGTCGCGTGGAGCATCGACATCGGGGTGTGAGTGACCCCCGGACCGCTGTGGCCCGACACCTCTCCGGCTATCACGCGAAGCAGAGCACCGCCGTCCGGTGAGGAAAGGAGGCCCACCTGTGCGCCTCTTATGTCCTGGTAACGCGGTGGTACCCATTTGTCCTTCGCCGGCAGATTGACCCAGAGCTGAATCCCGTGGAACAGCCCACCGCTCACGACGAGCGCTTCAGGCGGCCGCTCGATGTGCAAGATGCCGCCGCCGGCCGTCATCCACTGTGTGTCGCCGTCCGTGATGACACCGCCGCCACCGGCCGAATCCTGATGCTGGAAGGTGCCGTCGATGATGTATGTGACCGTCTCGAAGCCCCTGTGCGGGTGCCATGCCGTGCCCCTCGGCTCACCCGGTCCGTAATCGACCTCGCCCATCTGGTCCATGTGCACGAACGGGTCGAGTTGGTCGAGCGGGACACCGGCGAACGCGCGCCGCACCGGAAAACCCTCGCCTTCGAAGCCGGACGGCGCCGTCGTGAGCGAGATAACCGGTCGAGCCGTCGCTTCTGGACCCGGCTCCTCGACGCGGGTCAGCACGAGAATGTCCTCCACGGTCACTGCTGGCACGTCATGCCTCCGATCCCTCCCCTTCGTACGTTCAAATGAACACCCGGTGACGACCGGCGATTCCCCTGCATTGAGCCGGACGGACTAGATCGGCCCGACAGCCTCACGCACCGCGCCACCTATAGGCTCATGTCAGGCCTTTCATGCGCCAGGGTCGGGCCCACGCCCGGACGGAAATGGCCCTCAACTTTGGTTCGGGCTGTGCCGAGTCTGGAGGATGGCGGTGCGCAGCGCTGGCGATATCCCCACCGTGCCGCATTCGTCACCGGCCGAACCACGCCTGGTGCCCTGGCACGATCAGATCGACAGGCCGGGCCCGGCGAGGGACCTGACTTTTCGGACGTCCGACGGGCTCGAGCTTCGCGGCCGGTGGCAGGAGAGCCCCGACGCCGATGCGACCGTGGTCCTCGTCCACGGCTTCTCCGCTACGCGAGATGACAAAGCCGTCTGTGCATTTGCTCGCGGGATGATCGAAGAGGGACTGAACGCCCTCACATACGACGCGCGGGGACACGGCGCCTCGGAGGGACAATGTGGCGTCGGTACGACTGAGCACCTCGACGTCGCGGCGGCGGTTGACCACGCCTCGGAGGCCGGCCTCCCGATCGTCCTCGTCGGCGTCTCGATGGGAGCAGTGGCGGTCCTCAACTATCTCGCATCGCAGGTTGTCAGTGACACGAACATCGCGGGAGCAGTTCTCGTGAGCGCGCCCTCTCGATGGCGCATGAAGGTCTCACCCGTAGGGATGCTCACCGCCGCTCTGACACGTACGCCGCCGGGCAGGTTCATAGCAGCGCGAAGCCTCCGAGTCCGGGTCGCACCTCGCTGGAGGGTCGGCGAGATCCCCGAGTCGGTCGTGCAGCGCATCGCCTTTCCTCTTGCAATCGTTCACGGAACGGGCGACCGGCTCCTGGCGGTGCTCCACGGCAGGCGGCTTCATGCCTCAGCGGGGGGGCCGTCACGTCTCGAGGTGGTGAAAGGCATGGGCCACGGCATCGACGACCGTTGCCAGAGTGCGGCTCTCGAGTCGATCAAATGGATACTCGGGCCAGGTGCTCAGCCCCACCACCAGGCGAGCCCGACCACTCCCGGACCTGTGTGCGCCACCATCACGGGTCCGAAGGTCCCCACGAACGACGTGACCGGCTCGACCTCCGCGCTGACCTTGCCGAGAAGGGTCTCTGCATCCTCCTGACGCAGGGCGTGCAGAGCCGCGACGTGCAACGGGGCGCCATCCACTCGTGAGCGTCGCCAGTGGCCGAGGATCTGGTCGGTCGCGCCCTCCGAGCTGAAAGCGGGGCGCAGCGGTCGTACGTGCGATGGCATCAGCTCGAAGAGCGGACGCACTCCCAGCCGGTTCCCGGCGCGGGCGGCCACTGCCGGAACTCTTCCGCCGCGAACCAGGTATGTGAGCTCCTCGACAGCAGCGACGAGCCGAACGTTTCCTGCAACCGCGTGGGCCACGGACTCCACTTCGTCGAGCGAACCACCGGCTCGGGCGCATTCCGCGGCGGCGAGCACCACCAGCCCCTCCGCGCCCGCTGCGGTTCCGCTGTCGACGACGCGCACCCGTTTAGAGTCGTCCACCATGCGCGCTGCCGCGGTCGCCGACTGGTAGGTGCTCGAAAGCCGCTGCCCTACCGTGAGGACGACCACGCCGTCCGAATTCGCGTGAGCCTCGAGAGCCTCTACGAACGCACCCGGAGCTGGGCCACTAGTGGTGACGCCGTCGTCGAGCCGGGAAACGAGCTCGTCGAGATTTATGTCGCCCTCCTCGATCGGAACCCCACCGATCTCCAACCGCATCGGCACGATCACGACCCCGTGACTAAGGGCGAGATGGGGCTCGAGTGCTGCTGCACTATCGGCGATCACGACAACTGACACTGTTTCGTCACGCTACCGGTCGATTTCGAACCAGCAGGCGGCTTAGGAGCCGGCGCCCTCACCCATCCTGGTCGAACACGAGTCTGCGCAGGTACACGGCGGGAGGCATCTTCGGGTCGATGCCGGAATTACCCGTGACCCTCTTCGTCAAGACCGGCACGGCCATGCACAGAGCCGCGAGGCCTCCCTTGGCGCCACGTCTTTTCATCAGAATTGGCAACAGAGCGATCAGTGCCAGGAAGCATCCGAGGGCGGTCTGTCGCGCCAAGCGTCCTACGCCGAGGCCGGTCGCAACTACGACTGTCCCCTCCGGCGCGATCACAAGGGTCGAGCCAAGGACCGTCGATATGCCACGGCCGCCCGCTCCCGCCAGAAAGGGTGACCAGTTGTGGCCGGTGACAGCGAGGCCCCCGGCGATCGCCGCGAGCATCGGCCTGTCGCGCCCGGCGAGAAGAGGCCCGACAGCGCCGACGCAGACTTCCAGGGTGCCCGCTACCGCAAGCGGAGCGAAACCGGCAGCTTCATAGAGGCCCGTCCCCGAAACCGTGCCGCTGCCGATCTCACGCAGGTCGACATCTGCTACGAGGCGAGCAGCCCAGCCGGAGAAAGGGATCGCGCCGGCGAGGAACGAGCTGGCTAGGACAGCGCCCGGGCTTATCCTGTGCGGCCGCTTGTGGAGTTCTGAATCAGAAGTGTCAGGAGCTGACGGTGGCCGGGCGGAGCGCACGACTCCAGCGTACGGCGATACCCGCACCACGCAGAACCCTCACGAACCAAAGCGTCGACAGGACGATGCCGCCGACCGTGAGAGAGGTGGAGACAAGCATTCGCTCGAGAACGAACGAGCGCAGTGACGACTCCACGAGGAGCCACATCACGAAACCCGCGTTCACGGCGAGAACAGCGCACCACAACAGGGAGATGCGCAGGAAGAACTTGTGGAGGAAAGGCCGCGACATCACGTCGGGGTCAAGCGGGCAGAAGTCGTGTGCTAGACGCTCGGCGAGCGGCCTGCCGGCGATGACAGAGCCGAGGAAGAGCACCGCGACGAGCGCCGTTCCGATGGTCGGCTGCGCGAAGTAGATGAACGGGTTGCCGGTCATGAACGAGATGATGGTGCGCAACGTGATCAGCACCACTCCGAGCAGCAAGAGCCCCGGGACAGGCTCCCGCTTGATGATGCGACGCGCGAAACGCGAGGTAGGACCACGACAGAGCAGCGATGATGGCTCCGCGAAAACCGGCGGTCATGAGCACTATGTAGAACAGGGCTCCTGGGCCGAGAGTGCTCTCGATGAGACTTGGCAGGGCGTGCCGAGCGAAGGCCCTCGGGGACGGGAGGTGGAGGATCGAGCCGACGTGGCCATGAGCGAGCTGATGAGCGAGATGGGAATGAGACTTCTCTTGCGACCCTTCCTCTTCGCGCGCGGCGCCCTCGTCCGATGAGATCATCGCCTGCGCTTCAGAAACCGCAAAGCCGGTCTCGCTCACGTCTCCGCCCCTCCGCCGCATCTCCGTACGTGCCGCCATCTGTGTGGTCTCCTGTCCCCTCAGGCAAGGAACACCGAGCAACAGCGGCAGGCCCCCCTCCCCGTTGACTGATCGGCAGCAGAGACCAAGATCCTTAGAAACAGGTCTCTCCCGACCTCATGACAACGGGTCAGCGCCACGTACCAGGCGGAGGATTCTTCTCTCGCCAATTAGGGACCACCGCAGAGGCCAGCGCCAGTCATCCTCCGGATAGGCACTACGAACTGCGCTTTTGGGACAGACCACCGCTCTCCCAGCCGGCGCCGGGGACGTATCGCTTCACGACCTGGGCGGGGGAGCCGACCGCGACACAGTGGTCCGGCAGATCTCCTTTCACCACGGATCCTGCTCCTACCACGACATTTCTGCCGATCGTGGACCCCGGCAGGACGATGACGCCTGCCCCGAGCCAGCTCCCCGAGCCGATGCGGACGGTGGACTCGATCGGCCACTGGCGCCCGATCGGGACGTCGGGATCCTCGTAGCTGTGGTTCTGGTCCGTTATGTACACGTAGGGCCCCGTCTGGATGTCGTCGCCGATCTCGATGCAGAAATGGCCGACTATGTAGCTCCCCTGCCCGATCACGGTCCGGTCGCCGATGGAGACGACCGGATCGCTCACCATCTCCTGGCCGGGCGCCATCCCGGCGCTTATCGACACCCGCGGCCCGATGATGGACTGGCTCCCTATCCTGATCGACTCCTCGTTGAAGATCGCGCCGGGTGGGAAGGCGATCACGCTGCCGGCACCGAAAGCCCCGAACCGCCGCGCCCGGGGGTGCTTGGGCCCGATGGCACCAAGCACACAGGCGCGCGCCCACAGCGCGTTCAGTGCTGTCGAAACCGCTGTCTGTCCCCGCCCCATGACCCTCATGACCTCACATGTCTGATGCGTGACCGAGCAGTGACCTGAAGGTACTCGGGGACCGGGTACATGCCACCGTTTGAACGACTCAGCGCTGTAACCTCGCTACGTCGAGCGCTGTCGTCCGGCCCTTGTTGGAATCGTGTCGCAACGGTGACCCAAGTCGGACGTCGGAGGATTCCTTGTCCGAAGAGACCGGCCCCGAGCAATTCCAACTCCCCGAAGAGCCGGTGGTACGCGCCCGGCACCTCGCCACTTCGGGCGATGGCAAGCGGCGGAGTACCTGGATGGTCGCGGTGGTCTGTGCGGCCGTGCTCCTTGCCGGGGCAGGGGTATCGCTCGGGCTCGCCCTCGAAAGCCACTCCGAAGTCCACGCCGCGACTCCTCCACGCCACTCTTCGGCTCCGGCCCCCACCACTACACCGACCGGGCCGCCGTGCCCACTGAGCGGGCTACCGGCCGGCGGCGGTCAGGTTCCAAGGCATCCTGCGTTGGCCGTGAAGATCGACAACTATCCCGCCGCTCGTCCCCAGTCCGGCCTCGACAAGGCTGACATCGTTTTCGAAGAGCCCGTTGAGGGCGGGATCACCCGTCTGGTCGCTGTCTTCCAGTGCCAGAGCGCCGGCCTCATCGGGCCCATCCGCTCAGCGCGAGCCGTCGACGCCTCGATACTCGACGAACTGAGCAAGCCGATCTTCGTCCATGTGGGCGGCATCGCACCTGTCCTGTCCATCGTCCGTCATGCGAACGACTTCGACGAGAACATCAACAATGTCGGGCCGCCTTCCCAGAACCCGCGGGGCCGCTACGCGCCATACGACACCTACATCTCGACATCCGCCGGGTGGGGCCTCGAACCGAGCGACACCACTCCGCCCGCGCCGATCTTCACTTACTCCCCGACGACGCCGTCGGGAACGCCTGCGAATTCGGTACACATTCCCTACTCGCAGACGAACGACGTCAGCTGGACATGGAACTCCTCGAGCGGGTTGTGGGAGCTCTCCTACGGCGGAGTCCCGGCGACCGTGGCAAACGGCGGACAGATCGGCGTTGCGAACATCGTGATCGAGAAGGTCCACGTCACCTACGGCCCGTGGGCAGAGAACTCACAGGGTGCCCTCGAGGTCCAGTCTCAGCTCACCGGCAGCGGTCAGTTGACAGTCCTTCGGAACGGGATCGCGGTAAGCGGCACCTGGCAGCGGCCGTCGCTCGGCCAGGCGGCGAGTCTCGTGGGGGCCAACGGATCTGTCATCCCGCTGGCGCCCGGCGAGACCTGGGTCGAGATCGTGCCTTCCTCGATCTCAGTCACGACGACCGCGCCCGCGGCTGCCACGGGGCAATAGCCGAAGCGACCTCGGAGGGTTAGCGGCGCTCGGGGGCTTAGAGCTCAATCGTTGACGGCGATGGGCAGGTCGTCACTCTCCACCTCGGCGCTGGCTGTGGCTTCTGGATGAAGCGCCTCTGCCATCTGCTTGCGGATGCGCTCGTTGATCTCGATCATGAGCTCGGGAGTCTCACGTAGGAACTCCTTGGCCTTCTCGCGACCCTGACCGAGCTGCTCACCCTCGTAGGTGAACCAAGCCCCCGACTTCTTTACGAAGCCGAGTTCCACACCCACGTCGAGCAACGAGCCCTCACGGCTGATGCCGGTGCCGTACATGATGTCGAACTCCGCCTGGGTAAAGGGCCTCGCACACTTGTTCTTTACGACCTTCACGCGAGTTCGACTTCCAATTACCTCCGAACCGTCCTTGATCGACTCGACACGCCGGATGTCGAGACGCACCGACGAGTAGAACTTGAGGGCGCGGCCACCTGGTTGGGTCTCAGGCGACCCGTACATGACGCCTATCTTCTCGCGAAGCTGGTTGATGAAGAGGGCGATCGTTCCCGACTTGGAGAGCGTCCCTGTCAGCTTGCGCAGCGCCTGCGACATCAGTCGCGCCTGAAGTCCTACATGTGAGTCGCCCATCTCACCGTCTATCTCGGCGCGTGGCGTCAGTGCTGCCACCGAGTCGATGACGATCACATCGAGAGCACCTGAGCGGATCAACATGTCTGCGATCTCGAGCGCCTGCTCCCCCGTGTCGGGTTGCGATATGAGGAGATCGTCGACGTTCACCCCTATGGCGCCCGCGTAGACCGGGTCCATCGCGTGCTCTGCATCGATGTAGGCGCAGATGCCACCGTTACGCTGAGCTTCGGCCACCACGTGCATGGCCAGAGTGCTCTTCCCGGAAGACTCCGGGCCGTACAGCTCGACTACGCGGCCACGCGGAAGTCCTCCTATACCGAGCGCCATGTCGAGGGCCATCGCACCCGTCGGGATCACCTCGATCCCCATGTCGACACGTTCCCCCATGCGCATGACGGAGCCCTTGCCGAATTGCTTCTCGATCTGACTCAGAGCCATGTCGAGTGCCTTGTCACGTTCCATCTGCGGTTTCCTCTCTATCTTTTCGTCGTCTCTCTTCGTTGCTCCGACAAGGGGGGACGCTATGAAAAGGGTGTGACGCTCTTGCGTCCTCTCGGCCTCCCGCAGTCCATCGAACTCACAGGATTGTAGTTTACGAACGTGTGTTCGGGGTGGACCAGGGCGCAGACCTCGAACCGCTGGTGACGTCAGCTCTCGGCCGAGGACCGAGGCGACGAAGGGCGCCGGCCGCTCGACAGGTGAATCCCTTAGCCGAGACTGATGGGGAGCGTCTCCCAACCACGCATGGTCGACGTCGAGGAGAGCTCGGCGTGGCGCCAGTCGACCTCCCATTTCGGGAATCGTTTGAGAATCTCCTCCAAGGCGATGCGCCCTTCGAGTCGAGCCAGAGCAGAACCGAGACAATGGTGGACACCCACTCCAAAGGTCAGTTGTCGTCCGACGTCCCGGTGAATGTCGAAGCGCTCTGCGTCGGACCAGCGGTTCTCGTCACGGTTCGCCGACGCGACAAGGAGCATCATGGAGCTGCCGGCGGGAATGGTGCGACCGTAGAGCTCCACGTCGACTGCGACGTACCGGGCGATGGCATGCCCGGTTGGCTCGAAACGCAGGGTCTCTTCGATGCTGTTCGGAATGAGGCCATGATCCTCAACCAACTCCGTACGCTGATCAGGATGCTTGGCGAGCAGAGCGACCAGCCAGCCGATCAAGCGCGCAGTGGTCTCGTTGCCTGCCCCCGCTAGGACGGTGACGTAGGTCAGGATCTCATCGCGTGTGAGTGTTCGTGTCGTGCCGGTTTCATCCTCGAACTCTGCGTTGATGAGCTCCGTCATCAAGTCGTCAGACGGATGGTCAGCGCGCCAATCGATGTAGTCCGCGAACAGGTCGGTGTCCATGAGGGCGTCTTGCGACACTTTCATCTGTTGTCCCGGCACTGTTCGTAATTTGGCGTCGGCGCGCTCGCGGACAGCCAGTTGATCCGCCTCCGGGATTCCGAGCAGCAGGCCGATCACGCGCATCGGAACCTCATTTGCGAACTCCGTCATCACGTCGAAGTTGTCTCTACCCGTAAGGCGATCGAGACAATGCGTACAGAAAGCTCTGATCTCCGGCTCCAAGGACGCCACACGGGTTGGTCTGAAAACGCGCGCGAGCAAGCTCCGATGAATGTCGTGTATCGGCGGGTCCTCCATGAGCAGCGTCCCCGGCGGGATCTCGACGTTCGCCTTTATGACCTCGAGAATGGGGCCGCGAGCCGAAGAGAAGGCGCGCCAATCCTTCAGTCCCCTGTCGACGTCCTCCCACAGGCTGAGCGTGTAGAAGTCGTGTCGGTCGTTGTACCAAAGGGGCGCCTCCGCACGCAGGCGCCGGTAGATCGGATACGGATCGCGTGCGATCGAGCGGTCGAACGGGTCCCAGTAGACCGAGTTGGCACTGCCCACTTGGAGACCTCCCGGGCCCGAAACCGCCGGGTTCCGGACCATCGAACCCACACTCCGCTAGTTTTAACGACCGTTATAACTTAATCTCGATCGTGGTGTCAAGGCCAATGCCCCGAAAGGAACGCCGATGCCAAAGGCACGCCGCCACCGAGCAGCGACCGAAGAAAAGCTGAATCGTGTACTGGACGCGGCCGAGGAGGTCATCCTCGACGACGGATACGCCGCGGTGAGCTCCCGCAGCGTTGCAGGGCGAATCGGAATCCAGCCGCCTCTGCTTCACTATTACTTCCCGACGATCGACGACTTGTTCGTGGCTTTGCTGCGCCGCCGCTCAGAGCGCAATGTCGAACGCATGGCGGCCGCCCTCTCGTCGCCGAGGCCGCTTCTGGCGTGGTGGGACCTCGCGTCTGACACGCGCGGCACCGCTCTGTTCGTCGAGCTGATAGCAGCAGCCAACCATCGACCGCCGCTGAGGCTCGAAGTCGGTGAGGTAGCACGCGAAGTGCGTCAGATGCAGATGATGACATTGACGCCGCTGCTTCACGAGTACGGACTGGACCGCCGCCAATTCCCGCCGGCGTTGATCGCGGCTGCAATGCAGGGGCTTGCATTCGGTCTGGTGTCCGACGAGGTGGCGGGGTATGAGACGGCGACAAAAGAAGCGAGGGCAGCGATGCGGCGCTTGCTGACCCGGCTCGAACAGCGACGAGAGCGAGCACACCCGGACTGAGCGTGCGCTCGATGCCTCGTCAGGAGCCGAGGGTCACCGCTTCGAGTGTCTCGTAGCGTGCTCCGCCCTCGCCGAGCGAGGAAGACATGAGGAAGAGCTCATCGACCCTCCATGCACCTTTGACGGGCGTGCCGGCGAGGTTCACCGGTCCTTTCCCCATGCCTCGCACCCGCGCCAGAGTGAGATGACCCGCGTAGGGGCGGTGGTCCGCTTCACCCCACCTCTCGGTGGCTTCGGAGACGACTTCCGCCAACGCCTCCGTCCCGTGTACGGGGATCTGGAGGATTCTGCGACTCGTGAACCAGGCAACCGCAGGCCCGAGAACAGCCTCGATCGTCTCCGTCTGCGACTCGCGAAGCTTCTCAGGCACCGTACGGAGTGCCTCGGCGACAGGCGCGGGTTCTTCGACTTCGCCGAGAAAGCGCAATGTGACGTGCCACTGATCGGGTGTGGTCCACCGAAGGCTCGGCAACTTCGGACGAGGCAGCGCCTCGACGAGGGACAGCACCTCCTCGGGAGGGGTCATCGCCACGAACAGGCGCACTCGCCCAGTGTGGCCGACCGAGATGCAACAAGATAGGACCGTGCCCGAGGACTGGGGATCCCCGCCATCGGATGCCCGCCCGCCGCGCATCGAAGCGGCGCTCGGCGATATCACCGCAGAAAGGGTCGATGCCGTTGTAAATGCCGCCAACCGGCAGCTGAAGGGCGGCGGGGGCGTCGACGGGGCGATCCACCGAGCCGCAGGAGCGGCAGACCTACACGCTGCGTGCGAGCAACTCGGAGGCTGCGAGCCCGGCGACGCGAAGGCGACCCCGGGCTTCCGCCTGAAGGCCCGGTGGATCATCCACACCGTCGGACCGGTCTGGGCAGGAGGATCCCGCGGAGAGCCCGAGGTCCTGGCGTCCTGCTACCGCCGCTCGATCGAGGTCGCCACAGAGCTCGGTGCCAGGACAGTGGCGTTTCCAGCGATCTCGACGGGGATTTATGGCTACCCCGCTGAGCCTGCAGCCGGGGCCGCGGTCCGAACCCTCCGCACGACGTGGAGCGACGTCGTCGAGCTGGTTCGGCTCATTGCTTTCGATGAGCGAACCTTCCAGTTATACGAAAGGCTTCTCGAGTCGTCACCTTGACGGTGCCGTGAAGCGCCCGTGGAGGCTCGACCTGTTATCTCTGCCCGAGAATGCGGGTGCCCAATGGACTCAGGTGAACGGTGAGCCGGCGGCGCAACAAATCGAGCGCGGTGATGGTCGCGTACTGACGCACGCGTTCGCGGTCTCCGGGAAGACGCACCTCCGCGGTCTCGGTGTCGCGTCCTTCGATCGCTAGACCGACGATCAGCGTGCCCGGACGGAGGCCCTCGGCTTCGTCGGGACCGGCTACTCCCGTTAGCGAGAGCCCCACGTCCGAACCGAGGACACGGCGCGCGCCCTCGGCCATCGCCTTGGCCGCGGCTTCGGTCACGACCGGGCCCTCCGGCACGCCGAGTAGGGAGAACTTGACCTCGGGCGAGTACGAGACGATCGAGCCGCGCAGCCACGTGCTCGCACCGGCGACACCCACGAGACGCGACGCGACCAGGCCTCCGGTGAGCGACTCGGCGAGCCCGAGCGTGAGCCCGCGCTCTGTCAGCTCGCGCGCCACGACCGACTCCATCGTGTCGTCGTCGACACCGAAGACCACCTCGCCCGCGAGCTCCCTGACCTTCTTCTCCTCGTCGTCGAGCATCGCTCTCGCCGCCGCAGCGTCCTCCGCCTTGGCGGTGATGCGGACCTTGATGCCCTCGATGCCGCTCGCGAGGAATGCAATGGTGGGCTTCGTGGTGCCAGCTGTGCCGGCGACATCGGGGGGATCGCCCTGCCCCGAATCGAGCGCCGAGACCAGTGGGCCGAGCAGCTCGGCGAGACTCGACTCGCTCATCCCCCACGTGCGCACCACCCTGCTCGCGATCGTCCCCGTCGCGCCCTCCCGCGCCAGCCGTTCGCGGAGGTCGGGAAGCACGCCGCGCTCGAACAGCTCCGCCATCTCGTAGGGCACGCCGGGTAACGCATAGACCACCTTGTGACCGACGTCGCAGATGAGGCCCGGCGCGGTCCCCACGCCGGGGATGATCCTCGCCCCTTCGGGCACGTCGGCCTGGCGGGCGTTGCTCTCTGCCATCGCGCGCCCGCGTGCCCCGAAGTAGCGGCGGATGCCCTCGAGCACGGCCTCGTCGCGCAGGAGCGGCACGTTCATGACCTCCGCGATCGCCTCGCGGGTGATGTCGTCGTGCGTCGGACCGAGTCCGCCACAAACAACCACGCCGTCGCTGCGTGCGAGCGCGGTGCGCAGCGCCAGGACGATGCGCGCGTGGTTGTCACCGACCGCCTGGTGGAAATGGGAGTCGACCCCCGCGAGCGCGAGTTGCTCGCCGAGCCACGCCGAGTTCGTGTCCGTGATCTGCCCGAGCAGCAGCTCGGTCCCGACAGCGAGGACCTCGATCCTCATCCGAAGGCGGATCGGGCCGCCGGGGAGGTGTCTGCGGGCCGCCCTGCGGAAGGCGCTTTCGTGGCCGTCACGTCAGTGACCGGCGGGCCCTCTGGGACCGGCAGGTCCACTGCGGCTGACACCGCCTTGCGGCCGTCGGCGAGGTATTGCACTCCGGTTAGGAGAGTGAAGGCGACCGCCACCCACAACGCGGCGCCCACCGCGGTGCGGTGCGGCGCTACACCGGGCGCGAGCGCGAGCAGGATCGCGATGCCCTGCACGAGCGTCTTCACCTTCGCAGAGAACCGGGCGGGGATGGACACGCCGCGACGGCCCATCGCCGTGCGGTACGTGCTCATCGCGATCTCCCGCGCAGCGATGAGCGCCACGGGGAGCCACGCCACCTCCGCCTTGGCCGCAAGGACGAACAGCGCCGCCAGCACCACCACCTTGTCCGCCAGCGGATCGAGGAACGCCCCCGAACGCGTCGCGCCCTGCCTCCGGGCGATCCAGCCGTCGAAGCCGTCTGTAAGCCCTATCCCGAGGGCCACGGCGAACGGCGCCCACCCGGCACCTCCGATCGCCACGAGCGCGACCAGCGCGGGCGTCGCGAGCAGCCTGGCGACGGTGATCGCGTTCGCCGGGGTCGCAAGCGCGGAAGGCCCGAAGCTCGTCCTCATGGTTCAGCCCACAGGTCCGGTCCCGCCGAGCCGGTGACGACCACTTCTTCGATGCTCCCGGTGTCCGGGTCGTGCTCGAGGTGGACCACGCCGTCGATCTCGGGCGCCTCGCGGTGGGATCGCCCGACACCGGGGCCATCGACCAACACGCTGTGACGTTCGCCCACCATCGCCGCGCGCTTCTCGGCCGTGATCCGGTCCTGCATCTCGGAGCACTCGCGCAGCCGCTCGAGCGCAAGGTCCGGTGGCACCTTTCCGTCGAGTCCCTTCGCGTAGGTGCCTTCTTCCTCGGAGAAGGTGAAGAATCCCGCCCAGTCGAGCTCGGCGTCCTCCACGAACCGCAGGAGCTCGTCGTGGTCGGACTCGGTCTCGCCGGGGTAGCCGAGGATGAACGACGAGCGCAGCGCGGCGTCGGGTGCGATGGAGCGGATGTGTGCGATCTTCCCGAGGAACTTCTCGCCGTCGCCCGGGCGCCTCATCCTGCGCAGCAGCCGTTGCGACACGTGTTGCAACGACAGGTCGTAGTACGGCACACCGGTCCCGGCGACGGCCTCTATGAGCGGCTCGTCGAGAGAGGACGGATAGAGGTACAGAAGCCGCACGCGTTCGACCCTGCGCGAGACCTCGCGCACCAGGCCCACGAGCGGACGCACCGCCCCCTTCCCGCGGTTGCGCTTCTCTCCCGGGTCGGCATCGAGCCCCCACGAAGCGAGGTCCTGCGCGACGAGGACGACCTCGCGCACGTTCTCACCGAGCTCTTCGACCTCGCCGAGCACCGCCTCCGCCGTTCGCGAGCGCTGCCTCCCGCGAAAGTGCGGGATGGCGCAGAACCCGCATCGCCTGTCGCAACCTTCTGCAACCTTCACGTACGCCCAGGGGGCCTCCGCCGCGGGGCGCGGCAGGTTCAGGAGGTCGAAGCTCGTTACGCTGCCCTCGCCGGATCCGCCTGAGTCGGTGAGGGTGCCTCCAGCTCGGTGGTCCGGGCCTCTGCGGCCGAGCGTCACCGGGACGCCGAACCCGGCGACCAGGTCGACCTCGGGCATCGCCCGCGACAGCTCGGCTCCGTAGCGCTCGGCCAGACAGCCCGTGACGACGATGCGCGCCCCCTCGGCTCTGGCGTCGGCCAGCTCCAGGATCGTGTCGATCGACTCCTGGCGGGCGGCCTCTATGAACGCGCAGGTGTTCACGACCACCACGTCGGCCTGCTCGACACTGGCCGCGGGGCGATAGCCGTCGGCGAGAAGCGTGCCGGCCAGCTTGTCGGAGTCCACCTTGTTCTTCGGGCAGCCGAGGGTCTCGAGCCAGTAATGCTCGGGCACCAGGACAATCTACTGGCAGGTCGCTTGAGTCCCCCGAAGCGGAGAGGGAGGGATTTGAACCCTCGGAGCCGGTTTCCCAGCTCAACTCATTAGCAGTGAGTCCGATTCGGCCGCTCTCGCACCTCTCCGGCAGGCGAGTCTAGGCACCCGAGGCTCGGCCAACGCCTCCGGTCAGGGGCGTCGTCCGTTCGGCATGAGGTCGGGGTTACCCCACTGACCGAGGCTGTTCAGTTGAACGGCGTTTCCCGCGGCTTCGACGATCCGTCCCCCGCCCACGTAGATGGCGGTGTGGTAAACGCTCGTCCAGTCGCTCGCATTGCTCCCCCAGAAGACGAGATCGCCGGCTTCGAGCGAGTCCAGCGCCACGGGCGAACCGGCCGTGTGGTACTGGTCGTTGGCGACGCGCGCGAAACCCACACCCGCACCGTGCTCCCACGATGCGAGAGCCAGCCCCGAGCAGTCGTAACCGGTGGGGCCGTTGCCACCCCATATGTACGGCTTGCCGAGTTGCATGAACGCGAAGAGGACGGCGCGCTCCCCGGGAGTGACCGGGTTGAACATGAGGCCCTCTGTCGGCGGGGTGCCCGACGCGTCACCGAAGGCGTGCGCGGTCCCGTTCTGGTCGAAAACCCAGTAGCCGCCTCCGTCGCTCGTCGGCACGAGCTTCTGTGCCGGATCGAGGGTGGGCGCGCCGCCCATGGAGCCGTAGAAGCCCGCGTCTCCGAAGGTGAAGACTCCTCCGTCGGATGCGAGGAGCCAGTAGCCCCTGCCGTCGGGAGCCGGTGTCATGGAGACGATCGGCTGGCGGAGACGGATGGCGCCGGTGGAGCCGTAGAAGTTCGCGTCGCCGAAGCTGAAGATCCCGCCGTCGGAGGCGACCTCCCAGTAGCCCTTTGCGTCGGGGGTCGATGCCATGCCGACCACGGGCTGGTTGAGGCGCACCGCTCCCATCGAGCCTTGGAAGACCGCGTCGCCGAAGCTGAAGATCCCGCCGTCGGAGGCGACCTCCCAATAGCCCTTTGAGTCGGGGGTGGAGGCCATGCCGACGACGGGCCGGTTGAGGCGCACCGCTCCCATCGAGCCGTGGAAGACAGCGTCGCCGAAGCTGAAGATCCCGCCGTCCGAGGCGACCTCCCAATAGCCCCTTGCGTCGTGGGTCGGGGTGATTCCGACTATGGGCTGATTGAGAGTCCCGTAGGCGCCGGCGGCACCACAATTACAGGCGTTACCGAAGCCCCACACGTTTCCGACACTCGTCGCCAGCCAGAAATTGGTCGGGGTGGCGGTCCCGTCCGAGCCGGTGTAGCTCGCCGCCGTGTCGGGGTTCGCGCCGGCGGACGCCGCAAACGGACCGAACACCCCGAGGGCTCCCGACGCTGTCGCGAAGGCGAGACACGACAACAGGAAAAGACGCCGGGACACCGCTCTGTTCTCGGCAGCCGACGGGACCGACTTGACCCCCGATCGTCGTGGTAGGACGAAAGCCGTGGAATTGCGGATCTTCACCGAGCCTCAACAGGGCGCCACCTACGACGAGCTGCTGGCGGTAGCCAAAGCAGCAGAGGAGAGCGGCTTCGACGCCTTCTTCAGATCGGACCACTTCCTGCGTATCGGAGGCGGGGATCCGGGGCCCGGGCCGACCGATTCGTGGGTGACGCTCGCCGGCATCGCGCGCGAGACGAGCCGGATACGGCTCGGGACCCTCATGACATCCGCGACGTTCCGCCTCCCGGGGCCCCTGGCGGTGGCGGTCGCCGAGGTCGACGCCATGAGCGGCGGACGTGTCGAGCTCGGGATCGGCGCGGGGTGGTTCGGGGACGAACACCGCGCTTACGGCGTTCCCTTTCCGGCGTCTCTCACCGAGAGGTTCGAGCGCCTCGAGGAACAGCTCGAGATCATCGAGGGGATCTGGGCCGCCTCGCCACAGACGCCCTTCTCCTTCAAGGGCAGGCACTACACGGTCGAGTCGAATCCCGGGCTCCCGAAGCCCGTGCAGGAGCCGCGTCCGCCCGTCATCATCGGAGGAACGGGCACCCGGCGCACGCCGCGCATCGCAGCGCTGCACGCGGACGAGTGCAACGTGTCCTTCGCACCGGTCGATGTCTGCCGGGCGATGTTCGAAAGTCTCGACCGGGCATGCGATGGCGTCGGGCGTGACCCGAAGTCGGTGAAGCGCTCCGTTGCGCAGACTGTCTGCTGCGGTGAGGACGAAAGGTCTCTGGCTCGGCGGGCCGGAGCGATCGGGCGTGAGCTCGGGGAGCTTCGTAGCAACGCTCTCGCCGGAACGCCGAAGGAGATCGCCGGGCGGCTGAAGGCCTTCGCCGATGTCGGCGTGTCGAGGGTCTACCTCCAGTTCCTCGATCTTTCGGACCTCGACCAACTGCATCTCATCGCCGAGGACGTCCAGCCCTTGGTGCGGGGTCTGTGAGATCCGCCGAGCAGCGAGGAGCTTCGATCGAGCTCCGCCGGGCGATCAGAGGCGTTTGGCCACGATGTTCAGACGGACGTAGTCGATGACCGGCTCGGGCATCGCCTGGGCTACCGCCGCGACGAAGGGCCGGCGCTGCGCGGGAGGAAGTGAGGAGACATGCGCGCGCAGGCAGACCGTTTCCAGGAATGTCTCCAGCTCCTCGCCGGGCTCCAGGCGGGTCGGCTCGGGATGCGTCCAGACCTCGATGTTGCTGAACCCCGACGCGTCGAGGCGCTGCCTCGTCTCCTCCACGGTCGCGTACTTCCACGTCCCGCGCCTCTCGCCACCTACCTGTCTTACGACTTCCATCAGACGGTCGATGTTGCCTTGTCCACCACACTGCGCCACCAGCTGCCCGCCGGAGCGGATGACAGATGCCAGGTTCGCGAACAATCTGTCGTGGTCGAGGACCCAGTGGAAGGTTGCGGTCGAGAGCACGGCGTCGACAGGTGAGCCGCCAGGCAGGTCCGCCGGAGACAGCTCGGTCAGGTCACACTCCACGAAGCTCACGCGATCTGTGAAGGCCGAAAGACGCTTCCTCGCTTCCTCGAGCATCGAGACAGACGCGTCGAGTGCCACGACCGAGCCGGCGGGCAGTCTTTCGAGAAGCTTCTCAGTCACACGCCCCGTGCCGCACCCCGCGTCCAGCACGGTCTCGCTCCCCTCGAGCTGCAACCTCTGAAGGACGTCCGCTCCCCAGCGCGCCATCGGGTTGGCGACGCGGTCGTAGGTAGCTGCGTCCCACTCCTTGGGATTGGGCGCGGAGGTGCTGCTCAGAGCAGATCTCCGCGTGCAATGCGCTCCTGCGCCATCTTCGGTAGCCGGCTCTTGCGACGACCGCTTCGCGGTGAGCCACGGTCGAGCGCGGGGGCCGGACCTCGCTCGCCCCACGGGTCGGGATCGTGGAAGTCGTCCGCATGCGGTTCGTAGACGTCCGCGTCGTCGGGCGAATCACCCGACCCGGCGGGCTCGTCGTCCGCGTCGGGGGAGGGCGGGCCTCCAGATCTCGTGCGCCTGTTCCAATAGGACACGCTGCGCAGTGGATCGGGCCGCCCGGTGGAGGACCCCCGAACGTCACGAACGAGTTCCTCGGGCAGCTCCGAGAGGAAGCGGCTCGGAATGGCGTGACTGGTGGTCCCCCAAAGCGTCCTGCTCCACGCGTGCGTCACGTAGAGATGGCGCTTCGCACGTGTGATGCCCACGTACGCAAGACGTCGCTCCTCCTCCAGCCGCAAGGGATCGTCGAGCGCTCTCAGGTGGGGGAAGACCCCGTCCTCCATTCCGACCAGGAACACAGCAGGGAACTCGAGGCCCTTCGCGGTGTGGAGCGTCATGAGGCTGACCCGCTCTGACCCGGCCTCGAGCTCGTCCACGTCGGCCACGAGCGCAACCGACTCGAGGAACTCGTCGAGCTCGTCGTAGTCCGATGCTGCGCCCTCCAGCTCGGCGATGTTCTCGATCCTGTTCAAGGCCTCGAGCGTCTCTTCGGCTTCGAGCTCGGCGCGGTAGCCGGTGCGCTCCGCGACGGCTGCGACGAGCGCTCCCGGCCCGAGCCCGCGCTCGTTCATCTCCCGAAGCGAACCGAACAGCTCGCGAAGTGAGGCCACTCCTTTGAGCGCCTTGCCCGAGACGCCGGCCGCTGCGGCATTGTCGAGAGCATCGGCGAACGAGGCATCGTTGGCGCGTGCCCACGCGACCAGTCGGTCGACCGACGCGTCTCCGATCCCTCTCCTCGGCACGTTCACCATCCGGCGTGCCGAGACCTCGTCCGAAGGGTTCGTGAGCACCCGGAGATAGGCGAGGATGTCCTTGACCTCGCGCCTGTCGTAGAACCTGGTGCCCCCCACGACCTTGTACGGGACCCCGTCGCGGACGAGGTCCTCCTCGAGTGCTCGGCTCTGTGCGTTCGTGCGGTAGAAGACGGCGATGTCGGAGAAGCTGAGGCCCTCTCTCTCGTGCAGCCGCTCGATCTCCGAGACCACCCATCCCGCCTCGTCGTACTCGTCCTCGGCTCGATAACGCGTCACCGGCTCACCGGCTGCGCCAGAAGTCCACAGCTCCTTCGGCACCCGGGTGGTGTTGTTGGCTATCACCGCGTTCGCCGCGTCGAGGATCGTCTTGGTGGAGCGGTAGTTCTGCTCGAGCGGGATGACCGCCGCTTCGGGGAACTGCTCCTCGAACTCGAGGATGTTGCGGATGTCCGCCGATCGCCAGCCGTAGATCGCCTGGTCGGTATCACCGACGACGGTGACGTCATGGTGCTCCGCGCCCAGAAGAAGGACCATCTCGTTCTGAACGCGGTTCGTGTCCTGGTACTCGTCGACGAGTATCTGTCTGAATTGCTTGCGGTAGCTGTCGAGGACCTCCGGTGACTTACGGAACAGCTTGACGGTGACGAGAAGCAGGTCGTCGAAGTCCATTGCCGATGCGGAGAAAAGTCGCGCCTGGTACTCCACGTATACCTGCGCGATCCGCTTCTCGAAGATGCTCGAGGCTCTGTCCAGGAGCTCCTGCGGCTCGATCAACTCGGCCTTCGCCCCGGAGATGGCCGCCTGAACCGACCGCGGTGGGATCTTCTTCGAATCGATGTTCAGGTCGCGAAGCACCTGCTCCACGAGCCGTCTCGAGTCCGTGTCGTCGTAGATGGTGAACGAGCGTCTGTAACCGAGCGAATCCGCGTGCGACCGTAGGATGCGCACGCACGCTGCGTGGAACGTCGACACCCACATGCGCTCTGCGATCTTCCCGATCAGCTTCACGAGGCGTTCGCGCATCTCGTCCGCCGCCTTGTTGGTGAAGGTGATCGCGAGGACCTCCCACGGCAGGACGTCCCCGGTGGCGATGAGATGCGCGACGCGATGGGTGAGGGCCCGGGTCTTTCCCGAACCGGCCCCGGCGACCACGAGTAAGGGCGTGCCCCTATGGAGGACCGCGCGCCTCTGAGGGTCGTTCAGCCCTTCGAGGAGCGCGTCGGGCTCGGGCAGCGACTCCCTCCAGCGCGCCCGGCGCGCCGTCTTCGTGACGACAGACGGCTCGGAGGGAGCGGAGGGAACCGAGGCCCCCGCGAGCTCGTCATCGAGATCGTCGAAGGCCCCGAGCCCGCCCAGGTGGTGAAGCGAGGTACCGGTCTTGGCCTTCTCCAGCGTGCTCACTCCCACTCGATGGTGCCCGGAGGCTTCGACGTTATGTCGAAGGCGACGCGGTTCACACCGTCGACCTCGTTGATGATGCGGTTCGAGAGCCGCTCCAGAAGGTCATGGGGAAGACGCGCCCAATCCGCCGTCATGGCGTCGTCCGAGGTGACCGCCCTGACCACGATGGGGTACGCGTAGGTCCTTCCGTCACCCATGACGCCGACGCTGCGCACGGTCAGAAGCAGGGCGAAGCTCTGCCACAGCCGCCGGTAGAGACCGGCCCGTCTCACTTCTTCCAAGACGATCGAGTCCGCGTTTCGCAGGATACGGACTCGCTCGGGTGTGACCTCTCCGATTATCCGCACCGCAAGGCCCGGGCCGGGGAACGGCTGTCGCCACACGATCTCCTCGGGCAGTCCCAGCTCCTCGCCGACTGCGCGCACCTCGTCCTTGAAGAGAGGGCGCAACGGCTCGACGAGCTCGAGCGCCATATCCTCGGGCAGCCCGCCGACGTTGTGGTGCGACTTGATCGTTGCTGCGTCACGGGTCCCCGACTCGATGATGTCGGGGTAGAGGGTTCCCTGAACCAGAAAGCGTGCGTCCTCTATGTCGCGGGCGACCTCCTCGAAGACACGGATGAACGTCTCGCCTATCGCCTTGCGCTTCTCCTCCGGATCGGTGACGCGTGCGAGAACGCCGAAGAACCGGTCGGCGGCCTTCACGTGGATCAACTCGACGTGGAACTGGCTGCGGAACGTATCCTCGACCTGTTCGCCCTCACCGGCGCGCATGAGGCCGGTGTCGACGAACACGCACGTCAGCTGCTCTCCGACGGCGCGGTGCACAAGCGCGGCTGCCACGGCCGAGTCCACGCCACCCGACAGTGCGCAGATCACCCGCGCTCCTCCGACCTGGGAGCGGATCTTGTCGACCGCGGAATCGATGATGTTCGTGTGCGTCCAGTTCGGGCGCGCCCCGCACACGTCGAACAGGAAGCGTTCGAGCAGATCCTGTCCCCTGTCGGTGTGCAGCACCTCCGGGTGGAACTGAACTCCGTGGATGTGCCTCTCGGTATCGTCGAGCGCCGCGACCGGTGACTCGGCGGTGGTCGCCGTGGCGACGAATCCGGGTGGCGCCTCGGTGATCGAGTCGGCATGGCTCATCCAAACGTCTGCCGGCTGGGCTGTCGGCCAGTCGGCGAAGAGCGGGGAGTCGGCGATCCTTTCGAGGGTGGTGCGCCCGTACTCGCCGCGACCCGTGTGAGCCACCATCCCCCCGAGTTGGCGGGTGAGGAGTTGCGCTCCGTAGCAGATACCGAGAACGGGAATTCCAGCTTCGTAGATCGCAGGATCGAGATTCGGCGCCCAATCTGCGTAGACCGACTCGGGCCCGCCCGAGAGGATGATGCCCTTCGGGCGGCGCGTCAGGATGGCGGACGCGGGAGTGTCGTATCTGATGATCTCTGAGTAGACGCGCGCCTCGCGAACCCTCCTGGCGATTAGCTGCGCGTATTGGGCGCCGAAGTCGACGACCAGGACGGTATCGAGATCGTTGGTCAGTGGCCCATCGTCAGTCAGTGGCCCATCCCCACGCCTTGAGCGCGTTGCAACGCCTTCCCCTCGGTCTGGAGAGCCGGCGCGATCATGACCTCGGCCTTTTGGAATTCCTTCACCGACTGGTATCCACAGGTGGCCATCGAGGTGCGAAGTGCTCCGAAGAGGTTCATCCGGCCGTCGTTCTCGTGCGCCGGCCCGAGCAGGATCTCCTGAAGGCTTCCGCGCACCTGCGTACGTACACGCGCGCCTCGGGGGAGCGTCGGGTGGAAGGTCGCCATGCCCCAGTGAAACCCGCGGCACGGTGCTTCGTTGGCGGATGTGAGCGGCGAGCCGAGCATCACGGCATCTGCACCGCACGTGATGGCCTTGGCGATGTCGCCGCCACGGCTCATGCCGCCGTCTGCGATCACGTGGACGTAGACACCGGTCTCGTCCAGGTGCCTCATGCGGGCCCCGGCCACGTCCGCGATCGCCGTTGCCTGGGGCACGCCGATCCCTAGAACGCCACGGCTCGTGCAGGCGTTGCCCGGTCCCACACCCACGAGGACGCCGACAGCCCCGGTGCGCATGAGGTGTAGCGCCGCCTGGTACGAGGCACACCCACCCACGATCACCGGGAGGTCGAACTCCCTGATGAACTTCTTGAGGTTGAGTGGCTCCGAGGTCTTCGAAACATGCTCCGCGGAGACCACCGTTCCCTGGATGACGAGGAGGTCGAGCTCGCCTTTCAAGATCGCGGGCGCGAGCTCGGTCGTGCGCTGGGGAGTCACCGAAGCGCACGAGACCACTCCGGACGACGAGATCTCACGGATCCGCTCGGTCACGAGCTCCGGCTTGATCGGCTCGAGATACATCTGTTGCATCCGTGCGGTGGCCTTGTCGTCCTCGAGGTTCGAGATCTCCTCGAAGAGTGGCTCGGGGTCTTCGTAGCGCGTCCAGAGGCCTTCGAGGTTCAGAGCGGCGAGGCCGCCGAGGCGCCCTATCTCGACCGCCGTCTCGGGGCTCACCACGCCGTCCATCGCTGCGGCCATGAGGGGCAGCTCGAAACGGAATGCGTCGATCTCCCAGGAGATGTCGACGTCTTCGGGATCGCGCGTCCTTCTGCTCGGGACGATTGCGATGTCGTCGAAGCCGTAGGCCCTGCGCCCCGACTTGTAGATCCCGATCTCTATCTCGGCCACGGGCCTCCTCCTGCTCGACCGTCCGTTCCCCCACGATACCGTCCGCCACCTCCGATCCCGGGGTGGCCGCAGGGCCTGCTCAAACAGCGAATACGATGCGCATCAGCTCCACGAGGACGCGCGCCGTGGCACCCCAGACAGTGTCGTGACCGAGCTCGAAGAACCACATCGTGATCGACTGTGTGGGGCTCACCTGCCACCGCTCTTCGTGGAACACGCCTTCGGCGGTGAGATCGGCGAGCGCGACGTCGAAGACGTGCTCGACCTCGCTCGGGTTCGCCAGGACGGCCGGACGTCCGGAGACGACGCCCACGACCGGGGTGATCGCCGCGCGCGAAGAGAAGGTGGAAAGAGGGGTGAGCCGCCCGATCACCTCGACCATCTCGGGTGGGAGTGAGATCTCCTCCTCGGCCTCTCGCAGCGCCGCCGCCTCGGGGGACTCGCCCGCGTCGAGGCGGCCACCGGGAAAGCTCACCTGGCCGGTATGCGTGCGAAGGTGCGCCGCACGGCGCGTGAGCAGGACGCGTGTCTCGCGGTTCTCCTCGAAAAGCGCGACGAGCACCGCCGCGGGCCCTGGCGGCTCAGGAAGTCCGTCGAACGACACCTGCTCCTCGTAGCTGAGAGCATCGGCCATGTTCGCGACCGCGGCGCGAACGAGATCCAGCCTCGTCTTCGAACGGAGGTCTCCTTCGAGCCCCGCCCACGGCGCCGGGTCGCCGGCCGCCCAATTCGCAGGGCGAGGTATCACCTGTCTGGGAGGGCCCATCTGTTTTCGGACCCTAGTGGTGGGAAGGGATTGCAGAACCGGCGCGGCCTTGCGAGAACGAAAGGTCGCGCCGGTCCGGTTACATCATCCCGCCCATGCCTCCCATACCACCCATACCACCCATGCCGCCCATGCCGGCGGCAGCGGCAGCGGCGGCGGGGTCGGGCTTCTCCGGCTTGTCGGCGACGAGCGCCTCCGTGGTGAGAAGAAGCCCGGCGACCGATGCTGCGTTCTGAAGTGCGGAGCGCGTGACCTTTGCAGGATCGATCACACCGGCCTTCAGGAGGTCTTCGAAGTTGCCGGTTGCGGCGTTCAAGCCGGTGGACCCGCTTTCGGCCTCGACCTGGCGCACGGTCACCGCTCCTTCGAGACCCGCGTTGATCGCGATCCACTTGAGGGGCTCGTCGAGGGCCTTCGCCACGATGCGCGCACCTGTCGCTTCGTCACCGTTGAGCTTCTCGGCAGCCTTGATGACGGCGGCACGGCTGCGCACGAACGCCACACCTCCGCCCGCCACGATGCCTTCCTCGATCGCAGCACGCGTCGCAGAGAGGGCGTCTTCGATCCGGTGCTTCTTCTCCTTGAGCTCGACCTCGGTGGCCGCGCCGACCCGCACGACCGCCACACCGCCGGCTAGCTTCGCAAGGCGCTCCTGGAGCTTCTCGCGGTCCCAGTCCGAATCGGTGTCGTCGATCTCGCGCTTTATCTGCGCGATCCGGCCCTTCACGTCCTCCTCGGAGCCGGCGCCTTCGACGAGGGTCGTGTCATCCTTCGTGACGATCACACGGCGCGCCTTACCGAGCAAGTCGATCGTGGCGTTCTCGAGCTTGAGGCCGATCTCCTCGGATATGACCTGTCCCCCCGTGAGCACCGCCATGTCCTGGAGCATGGCCTTGCGCCTCTCTCCGAACCCGGGTGCCTTCACCGCGACCGAGATGAAGGTCCCGCGGATCTTGTTCACGACCAAGGTTGCGAGGGCTTCACCCTCGACATCCTCTGAGATGACGAGAAGGGGCTTGCCGGTCTGCATGATCTTCTCGAGCACCGGGACCAGGTCGTGGACGGCCGAGATCTTCTGGTTCGCGATCAGGATGAAGGGCTCGTCGAGCACAGCTTCCTGACGCTCGGGATCGGTCACGAAGTACGGCGACAGAAAGCCCTTGTCGAATTGCATCCCTTCGGTGAAGTCGAGCTCGAGGCCGAAGGTGTTCGACTCCTCGACGGTGACCGTCCCGTCCTTTCCGACCCTGTCGATCGCCTCGGCGAGGACTTCCCCTATCGAGGTGTCCGCCGCCGAGATGGAGGCCACCTGTGCGATCTCGTTCTTCGAGTCGATCTCCTTCGCCATCTCCTTCACCGAGGCGACGACCGCTTCGACACCCTTTTCGATCCCGCGCTTGAGCGCCATCGGGTTCGCTCCGGCGGCGACGTTGCGCAACCCTTCGTGGATGAGCGCCTGAGCGAGGACGGTGGCGGTGGTCGTCCCGTCCCCCGCCACGTCGTTCGTCTTGGTCGCCACCTCCTTCACGAGCTGTGCGCCCATGTTCTCGAAGGGATCCTCCAACTCCACCTCGCGGGCGATGGTCACGCCGTCGTTGGTGATGGTGGGGGCCCCGAACTTCTTGTCCAGGACCACGTTGCGGCCTCTCGGCCCGAGGGTGACCTTGACGGTGTCGGCGAGCCGATTTACGCCCGCCTCGAGACCGCGCCGCGCGCTCTCGTCGAACTTGAGGATCTTCGGCATGGTCGGCGCTACTTCTTCTTGCTCTTGTCGACCTTGGCGAGAACGTCGCGGCCGGAAAGGATGAGGAGGTCCTCTCCGTCCACAGTGATCTCGGTGCCGCCGTACTTGGAGTAGACGACGGTGTCTCCCTCCTTGACGTCGAGCGGTATCAGCTCGCCGGTGTTCTCCGCGCGCCGGCCGGGGCCTACGGCGAGAACCTCGCCCTGCTGCGGCTTCTCCTTGGCGGTGTCGGGGATGACCAGACCCGACGCCGTGGTCTCCTCGGACTCACCGGGGCGGACGACGATGCGGTCCTCGAGGGGATGCAGTTTCATTTCAGGTGCGCCTCCTGTGGGCGTTAGCACTCGGACCTTGCGAGTGCTAACTCTACCGGGAAGGCGGCGCACGGGCAACCGCGCAAGCCGCGCTGGGCGTCCCGGGCCTCAGGCGACCAGCGGGATCGCGAGATTCGGCTGGGCGGGCGTGTCGAGCGGGCTCGGTCCGTTCTCGCTCCAGCTGCCACAGCCCCGCCGCCGCGATCATCGCCGCGTTGTCGGTGCACATCGCCCGGCTCGGGAGGAAGGCCGCCAGACCCGATTCCTCGCAGGCGCGGGTGAGCGCCTCCCGGAGGGGGCCGTTGGCGGCGACCCCGCCCGCCAGGCAGACCCCGCCCGCAGCCGCTTCGCGCGCCGCCCTCATCGCCTTGGTCACGAGCACGTCAACCACTGCCTGCTGAAACGAAGCGGCCACATCGGCGTTCGACGCTTCGGGACGCCCGCGCACGGCGTGGACCACAGCGGTCTTGAGCCCGCTGAAGGACAGCGAGAGGCCCTCTGCGAGCATCGCACGCGGAAAATCGAAGGCCTCGTGGTCGCCGGCGGCCGCTTCCGTTTCGATGGCGGGACCACCGGGGTAACCGAGACCGAGAAACCTCGCGACCTTGTCGAAAGCCTCACCGGCGGCGTCGTCGACGGTCTGCCCGAGAAGGCGGTAACGGCCCGGCGCCTCCATGGAGACGAGCATCGTGTGGCCTCCCGAGACGAGCAGGACCACGAGGGGCCAAGGGGGGTCCGGGTGGTCCAACAGTGCCGCAAAGAGGTGGCCTTCCAGGTGGTTGACGCCCACGAACGGCACCCGCCATGCGAGGGCCAGCGCCTTCGCCTCGCTCACACCGACGAGGAGCGAACCGATGAGCCCAGGGCCGATCGTCGCGCAGACCACGTCCACGGGGGCGTGCCCGGCCGAAACGCCTTCTGTTCCGACTCCCGCATCCTCGAGCGCACGCCTTATCACGGGGGTGAGCAATTCGATGTGCGCTCGGCTCGCCAGCTCCGGAACCACCCCGCCGAAAGCGGCGTGCACCTCGGCTTGGCCCGCCACGATCGAGGACAGGATCCTCGAGTCGCGCGAGACGACAGCCGCCGCCGTCTCGTCGCAGGACGTCTCGATGCCGAGCGCGTTGAACGGCGGGGCGCCCATCAGCTTCTGTCGCGCACAGAGGAGCGCAACCTGGCCTCGATCCCCGCCAGTCGCTCCGCGTACGGATGGGTCGCTATGTCGCGCGCCCACATGACAATGGCGTCCTCGCCGGTCTCGGCGTAGTAGTTCTTGCGCACCCCGACCGGGGCGAACCCGAACCGCCTGTAGAGGACCTGCGCCGGGGCGTTTCCCACCCTCACCTCGAGCGTCAGGTGATGCACTCCGAGGTCCGGTGCAGAGCGCGCCAGGTCGAGGAGCATCGACGTGCCGATCCCCCTCTGGTGCCACCGTGGGTCGATCGTGAGCGTCGTCACATGGCCCTCGTCGCCGACGACCATCAAGCCGCTGTAGCCGACCACCATGGGTCCGATGAGCGCGACGGTGTAGCGACGCGAAGCCCGTTGGGAGATCTCCGAGAGGAACAGGGCCGGGCTCCACGGTCGCGGGTAGACGACCTCCTCGATCCTCACGACAGAGCGGAGATGACGGCGGCGAAGGGGAACGATGCGAACGGCATCGAGAACCTCGCCCGGATCGTTATCTGCGCGCGCGGAACCATCGGAACCCTGCGGCGGGATCGGACCGAAGGCTTCCTCGGGCATGCTCAACCTGCCCTGCCACCCGACACGTGCCTCGCCTCGGCCATGTCGGTTCCGTGAGCGTCGAGCAAAGGCGCACCCACCTCCGGCGCACCCGAGGGGCGCGGGGGCAGGCGCTGCTCCCAGTTGATCCGGACGTCGGCTTCGCGCAGATAAGAAGGCCTCACTTCTGAAGCAGCGACCCCCGCCCCCGACGACAGACGCGACGCGCCGAGGCGCGCGAGAACCCCCACCGGCGGCCATGCCAGGTCGGAAGAGGCCACCCGTCCCGGGAGCACGTCGCGGTATCGAAGGGCACCGTCGCCCACGAGGACCAGAGGTTGACCCTTCTCTTCCAGGTCCTCGAGCCTGAGGGCCAGCTCCCGCGGCGTGGTCAGGTTGTCCGGCTCCACCTGCCTGAGCGCGTGGGTGCCATCGCCTCCCTCACCCTTTCCGTTTGTCTCCTCGGTCGAGAACCTCGCCGAGAACACCTCTTTGCGACGGGCGTCCACGACGGGGACCACCGACAGCCCGTCTTTCACCCCCGCCCCCGCCACGGCGTGTGCGAGGACCTCGAGACTGGTCGCCACCGCAATCGGCAGGCCGAGCGCGAAGCCGAGGGCCTTCGCCGTGGAGATCCCCACCCGCAAGCCGGTGAAGAGCCCCGGCCCGATGTCGATGCAGATCCCGTCGAGGTCCTCGAGCGAGACCGCGGCACGCTGACACAGAAACGAGATCGCCGGCGCGATCGTCTCCCGCGTGGCGCCGGCCGCGCGAGAGCGTCGCCGTCGCGACGACTCCTCCCTCGTCCGCCAGGGCAACCCCCGCGAGCTCCGTGGCCGACTCCACTGCTAGGACCAGCACGACCTCTACTCTTGCCGATGGCCGTCCGATGTCCGACCGCCGGGAGAATCCGCGGGCGTCTCCAGCCATGCAGCGATCGCCGCGGTGACCTCGTGGCGCCGAGGAGCCCAAGCGCCGCAGAGCTCGAAGGTGAGGATCCGGACGCCGGGCGCCTCGCCCTCGCCGGCGTGGGAGATGCTCACGGCCAGAGCCCCCTCTCCGAGGACAGGCGCCCCCACGTCTCCCCATTCGACGACCGCCACGGAGGATTCCTCGAGCAGCTCGTCGATGGCGAGATCGACGACCTCGCGCAGGTGCTCGAGCCTGAAAAGGTCGGCGTGGAGGAGGGTCCCTATGGCGGTCGGGAGCTGTTCACCCCTCGTGCCCGACGAGCACGTGTAGGAGCGCAGGAGCGTGAAGGTCGGGCTGGTGACGAGCTCGGCAACCCCGAGCGCTTTCGCCAGGCCCTGGGTGAACGTGGTCTTACCAGCGCCGAGGTCACCCGAGAGCAAAACGACGTCGCCCGGGCGGAGGGCAGCCGAGAAGGCGCCCGCGAGGGCTGCGGTCTCGGCTGACGAGCCGGTGCGCGCGCTCACGACAGCTCCGCCGATGTCGTCGTGGGCCACAGCCGATTCAGTTCAGGTCTGCGCCCGCCAGCAACCGCTTCGCCCGGATGAGGTCCGCACGCATGGCGGCGACCGTCTCGCCGCCTCCGCGCAGCGCCGCGGAGGGATGGTACGTGGGAACCAGGTGTCCTCCCCTGAAGGGATACGAACGACCTCGCAGCTTCGTGATGCCCTCCGTGGTCTCGAGTAGCCGCCGGGTGGCGAAGTTCCCGAGCGTCACCACTACCCGTGGGTCGATGAGGTCGAGCTGCGCTTCGAGGAAGTGTGAGCAGGCTTCGATCTCGTCCGGCAGCGGGTCGCGGTTTCCCGGTGGACGGCACTTTTGGAGGTTCGCGATGTAGCAGTGCTCCCGCGTGATGCCGAGCTCCTGACGCATGAGACGGTCGAGGAGAGCGCCCGATCGCCCGACGAAAGGAAGGCCCTGACGGTCCTCTTCGGCACCGGGTGCCTCTCCTATGAACATGAGCTTCGAAGAGGGGTTGCCCATCCCGAAGACCACGTTCGTGCGTCCCTCGCACAACCGGCAGCGCGTGCAGGCCGCGGCCTGGGCCGCGAGATCGTCGAGCGTGGACGTCATCTGCTGGCGGTCTTGGCTGCGAACTCCTGCAGAAGATGGGAGAACTCGTGAGGCCGCTCGATCATCGGCATGTGACCGCACCTGGGAAGCTCGACCAGCTCAGAACGCGCCAGAGTGTTCGCCATCCGGCGTGCCAGTCGGGGCGGGGTCAGGTGATCGTGTGAGCCCACCACCACGAGAGCGGGACAATCGATGTGCCCGAGCGACGACGACAGGTCGAAGACAGCGAGCGACGGCAGAAGACCGGTCAACGTACGCGCCGAGGTCGACATGTGGAGCGATTCGACGAATCTCACCTGCGCCGGAGTTGCGTCGGCCCCGAACCCGACTCGGCTGATCCAGTAGCGCGCGTCCTCCGAGGGCGCGGCAACCGAACCGACCCGTTGTGCGAGAAGCAGCGAACGTGCCGAGATCGGAGCTGCGAGTCGCGCCGCCTCCGCCCATCCGGGAGCGCCGAAGAACGGCCCCGCCCCGGTGGAGACGAGCACCAGCGCGCTCACGCGTCCATCGAACAGATCCGGACGATCCCGGGCGACCTGGAGTGCCACCATCCCGCCCATCGAATGGCCCACGAGGAGGGACTCGGAGAGCTCGAGCTGCTCGAGCACACCTGCGATGTCCGAAGCGAGCCGCTGTATCGCCGGAGCACCGGCTCCCGCTCGTGCCGTGGCCGCCACCTCGGCGAGTGGCGGAGTGGTGCGGTGGGTTCTCTCGGCGTGCCATGCGAAGCCGTCGTGCCCGGGCTCAGACCGTCCGTGACCACGCAGGTCTACGGCGATGACCCGGTGGTGCTCGGAAAGGTCCCGGAACTGCGCCGCCCATATAGAGGAGTCGAGCATGAAACCGTGCACCAGCACTATGGCGGGACCGCTCCCTCGTTCTGCGACGTGGATGCGCGCCCCGTCGTCGACCTCCACGAAACGGTGGACGAGGTCAGCCGGTGGATTCAGCCCCTCCGCCTCGATCTGCGCGTCGGTGGCCGTCGCGCTGCTCGCACGCCGGTGCTGCATGACCCAGATCGCTGCTCCGGCTCCGGCGAGCCCGAGCGCGCCGATGCCCGTCAATGCGCGTCTCATCTCTTCGCCCCACCCTTTTCCGGCCCGGAATCGGTATAGACGCGTCTCACCCTCGGCCCGATGCGCGCCAGCACCTCGTAACTGATGGTGCCGAGAGAATCGGCCCAGTCCCAAGCCGTGATCCGCTCATCCCCCTGCTCCCCGATGAGGACTACGTCGTCCCCGACCGCCACGGTCGAATCCGGTCCGCAGTCGACGACGATCTGATCCATGGTCACCGCTCCGGCGAGTGCAACCCGGCGCCCGCCGATCAGCACGGTACCTCCTTCGTCGAAATAGCGCCTCGGGACTCCGTCCGCGTAGCCGATCGGGACCGTCGCCACTTCCGAGGTCGACGCCAGGGCTCTGAGACGACCATAGGAGGGCCTCTCGCCCCCCTGCAGTGTCCTCACGTGGGAGACCTCCGAGCGAAGCGTCATCACAGGCCGCAGCTCCCGCACCGAATCGGCAGGCTCGCCGTGATCGGGGTCACCTCCGGCTCCTGACAACGCTTCTTCGAGCACGGGTGCCAACGCCGGAGACGGGAGTGAGCCGTAGAGGGCGATGCCGCAACGAACGAGGTCGAACCTCGACTCGGGGAAGCAGATGGCCGCAGCCGAGTTCGCCGCGTGCGCCATCGGAGCACGCGAGCCGTGTGATTCGAGCTCTCGTCGCGACTGCGCGAAGCGCTCCAACTGGGTCAGCGTGTACTTCCGGTCCTCCTTCTTCATGCTCTCCGCCACAGCGAGGTGCGTCCACAGTGCCGCGAACCGAAGGTGGTCCGAGCTCTCGACTGAAGAGACGACCGAGGCCAGCTCCGAGGGGTCCGCCCCGACACGGTGCATGCCGGTGTCGACCTTTACGTGCACGTCCAAGCTCCCCGCCGCCGCGGCGGCCGCCAGCTCGGCGGCGACGACACCTCGAGCGCTGTAGAGCGTGGGTGTGAGGGACCTGCCGACGAGCTCTTCCATCTCCCTCGGATCGGGCTCGGAGAGCACGAGGACCGGCGCCTCGATGCCGTGGTCACGGAGCTGGACACCCTCCTCGACGGTGGCGACCGCAAGCCAAGCTGCGCCTGCCGCGATCGCCGCCCCGGCGACCTTCGGTGCCCCGTGGCCGTAGGCGTCCGCCTTGACCACGGCGCAGACCGAGGCCGGGGATGCCAGGCGCCGGAGAAGCGCGACGTTGTGTCTGAGAGCGGCGAGGTCTATCTCCGCCAATGCGCGGCCGGTCGCGCGCGCAGCTCCGGGAACGAGAGATGTGGGGGCGCGGTCCGTCACCTGGGGAGATCCGAGAGCCAGCGAGCTACGAGCTCGGCGAGGTCGCCCGCCACGAGACCCTCGGTCGGACCGAGGTGAGCGGCGCTCGCGTGGACGTGAGCGCCGAGCGCAGCCGCGTCGACAGGATCGAGCCCGCGTGCGAGAAAAGCACCGATGACCCCGGAGAGCACGTCGCCCGTCCCTGCCGTGGCGAGCCGCGGGGAACCGGCCGTGGCGAGAAGCACCGATCCGTCCGGTCCGGCGACGACGGTCGTGGGGCCCTTCAAGAGGACGACCGCCCCGGTGGACCCCGCCAACTCCCGTACGTCGGAGATCCTGTCGGGCGCGGGGGGCGAACCCTTCATCCGCTCGTACTCACCGTCGTGGGGCGTGAGCACCGGCGGAGGAGCCCCGTGGGTTTTTCGCTCGCGCACGATCTGCGCGACTTGAGCGGCAGACCCGAGCGCGAAGAGGCCGTCGGCGTCGACGACGACCGGCAACGTCGCTCGGGCGACGAGCTCGCGGACCTGCTCGATCGTGTCCTTCTCACGACCGAGCCCCGGTCCGACGACCATCGCGTGGCACCGCCTCGCCATGGTGAGAGCGTCTTCTACCCAACCCTCCGAAGAAAGGTTCGATCCCACGGCCTCAGTCACACCGAGCGCTGCAGGGTCTTCCCCCGGCACGCCGAGACGCACCATTCCCGAGCCTGCGCGGTATGCGGCTCGAGCGCACAACTCGGCGGCACCCGTCATGCCCGGGGAACCGGCGACTACGCAGATCGCGCTCTGCCACTTGTAGGCGCCGCGCTCGCGGGGCGCCAGCAGGCGGACCACGTCTTCGTCCTCTACGACCCAGATGCGGGCGCGACCCGCGTCGAGGCCGATGTCGGCCACCTCGACGCTGCCGGCGAGAAGAGGACCGTCGCCCTGGAGCAGCCCGGGCTTGAGCGCTGCGAAGGTGACCGTGAGGTCGGCACGAAGCGGCCCGCCCGAGGCTTCACCGGTGTCGCCGTTCACCCCGGAGGGGATGTCCGCCGCCACGACCGGGACCCCCGATGGCACCGCCGGCGAGTTGTAGGAGCCCCGGAAACCCGTGCCGTAGGCGGCGTCTATCACCAGGTCGAGCTTGTCCTGCGTCCCCAGGCGTTCAGGGGCCTCCGACGCGGGGATGACCTTGACACCCGCACCCCGGCGGCGCAGCCGGTCGGCTGCGACCCTTCCGTCGGCGCCGTTGTTCCCCTTGCCTGCGACAACCACGATCCGCCTTCCGTACCCGCCGCCCAGAATGCGCAGGCACCAGGTGGCGAGCGCAGTTCCGGCGCGCTCTACGAGGGTGCTCTCGTCGACGAAGCTCCGCGCCTCGGCGTCGATGGCTTGCATCTCTTTCACGGTCACCACGGGCCTCATGGTGCCGACACCGCCACCACGCTCGCGGCTGCCACGAGATCCGAATGTGTCATCGACAAGTGCCAGACGTCGGCACCCTTGCTTCGGGCGAGGGCAGCCGCCCGGCCGTAAAGCGATATGCGTGGCGCTCCACTGCTCGCCCGGCGTACCTCGACCTCACGGAAACCGAAAGCTCCTATGCCTACATCGAGCGCCTTCATCACCGCTTCTTTGGCAGCGAAGCGAGCCGCCAGGTGTGGGACCGCATCTTTCGCACGACCGGCGTCGGCGCGCTCGGAAGCGGTGAACACCCTTTCGGCGATGGCTGGCCTCCTGGAAAGGAGCAGTCGGAAACGGTCGAGGTCGACCACGTCCAGGCCGATCCCACTCACCGTGCCGTGCGACCCCGCGACGTCGCTCCTACTCAACAGTGACGGTCTTGGCGAGGTTACGCGGCCGGTCGACATCGAAGCCATGGGCGCGCGCGAGGTGATATGCAAACAGCTGAAGAGGGACCACGTCCACGACAGGCGCGAGGAGCGGGTGGGTCGACGGTACCCAGAGCACCGCGTTCGCCTGATCCGCGGTGTCGCGGTCCGAGTCGTTGGCGACGAGCACGACCGTCGCGCCACGGCTCTTCACCTCGGAGATGTTCCCCATCATCTTCTCCCACAGGCGCGTCCTGGTCGCCACACCGATCACCGCGGTACCCGGCTCGATGAGGGCGATGGGCCCGTGCTTGAGCTCGCCGGCGGGATAACCCTCGGCGCGCAGGTAGGAGATCTCCTTCAGCTTGAGGGCACCCTCGAGCGCCACCGGATAACCCACGTGGCGGCCGAGGAAGAAGAAGTCGCGCGTCTTGGTGAACAGGCGCGCCACTTCTGCATACTCTCCCTCCCGCTCGAGGGTCTGCTCGACCAGGCCGGGAAGGGCCTTCATGTGCTCGAAGACAGAGCGCGCCTCGTCGGGGGCCACCTGGCCTCTCAACTCCGCGAGATGTAGAGCGAGCACCTCGAGAGCGACGATCTGGGCGAGATGGGTCTTCGTCGAAGCCACTCCCACTTCCGGTCCCGCGCGCGTGTAGAGCACCCCGTCCGCCTCGCGCGCCATCGAGGAGTCGACGACGTTCGAGACCACGAGCACCTTGGTGTTCCACTGGCGCGCCTCTCGCATCGCCTGGAGCGTGTCGATCGTCTCCCCTGACTGGCTCACACCCACGACGAGGGTTCGTTCGTCGAGGACGGGATCGCGGTAACGGAACTCGGACGCGATGTCGATCTCGGTCGGAATGCGCGCCCAGCGCTCGATTGCGTACTTGGCGACGAGCCCGGCGTGGTAGCTCGAGCCGCAGGCCACGATGAAGACCTTGTCGACCTGGGCGAGGTCCTGGTCGCTGATGCGCAGCTCGTCCAGCGCGAACGTGCCGGCCGGGGACATCCGGCCGAGCAGCGTGTCTGCGAGCGCACGCGGCTGCTCGTGGATCTCCTTGCCCATGAAGTCGGGATATCCACCCTTCTCTGCGGCTTCGAGGTTCCATTCGACCTCGAGAGCCGAGGGCTCCACCTCCTTGCCCGCCATCGTGGTGACCCTCACAGAACCAGCGCGCAGCTCGACCACCTGGTCGTCCTCGAGCGTCCAGAGCCTGCGCGTCCTCCCGAGAAGCGCGGGTATGTCCGAAGCAATGAGCGCCTCGCCCTCCATCGCCTGACCAGACTGCCCGTCGGCGAGCCCGACGATGAGCGGAGAGACCCTCCGGGCGGCGACGATCGTTCCCGGTTCACCGGCGCATACGACTGCGAGAGCGAAGGCTCCGCTCACCTCCCTGAGCGTCGCCCTCACCGCGTCCGCCAGCGAGGCGCCGGCTTCGAGCTCCTGCTCGATCAGGTGTGCGAAGACCTCGGTGTCGGTGTCGGTGCTGCGGACGTGGCCGTCGGACTCGAGACGTGCCGAGAGCTCGCGCCAGTTCTCGATGATCCCGTTGTGCACCACGGCGACGCGACCTGAGCAGTCCATGATCGGGTGCGCGTTCTCCTCTGTCGGGTGACCGTGGGTCGCCCAGCGCGTGTGGCCGATACCAGTGAGCGACTCGTCACAGCCGTCGATCGTCTCGACCACCTTGCGCAGGTCCTCGAGCGATCGCGTACCGGTCGCGGCCCGGCACCGTTGCAAGGTCCCGTCACATTGAAGAACGATCCCGGCGGAGTCGTATCCCCTGTACTCCAGGCGGGCGAGCCCCTCGAGCAGCACGCCGGTCACCTTCGAAGGGCCGGTGGCCCCGATGATCCCGCACATCGTCTTAGGCTACGACCTCCTCGCGGCCGCAGAGGTCGAAGCGGCGTTCTCGACCGCCTCGCACAGCCGTCGCACGGCCTCCGAGGCCGTCTGCTCGTCGGTTGCCTCCGCCATGACGCGGACGACGGGCTCGGTCCCGCTCACCCTCAACAGGACCCTCCCGCCTTCGCCCAACCACTGCTCGACCGAGGCGAGCTCGTCGCGCACCCCCGCTGTAGACACGGCCGCGGACGGGTCGGGCACGCGCACGTTCACGAGGACCTGCGGGAGCCGCCTCATGGTGGCCGCCACCAGATCGGAGAGGGACCTTGCCTTTCGCTTCAACAGGTCCATCAACACGACCGCGCTCAGAAGGCCGTCACCGGTCGTGGCGAGATGACGAAAGATGATGTGACCCGACTGTTCGCCCCCGAGATTCAACCCTCTCGCCTCGATGGCCTCGAGGACGTTTCGGTCACCGACCGGCGTCTCGACTATCTCTATGCCGCGCTCGGCCATGGTCTTTCTGAAGCCGAGGTTCGACATGACCGTGACCACCACGGTCCCGCAGTTCAATTGGTGCCGCTCGGAGAGATCGAGCGCGAACAGGGCCATCAATTCGTCCCCGGTGGTGACGTGCCCCTTGTGGTCCACCGCGACGAGGCGGTCGGCGTCACCGTCCAGAGCGATACCGAGATCCGCCCCGCGCTCGACCACCTCCATGGCGAGCGCCTCGGGGTGTGTCGATCCACAGCCGTCGTTGATATTGGTCCCGTCCGGGTCGCACCCGATGGAGTGCACTGTCACGCCGAGGCGCTCGAGGACGGTCGGCGCGATCGCGTACGACGCGCCGTTGGCGCAGTCGACCACCACCCGCACGCCGCTCAGGTCGCGTTCGTCGAGAACGGCGACGAGATGGTCGATGTAGGAGCTCTGCGGATTCTTCTCGCGCCTGATGCTCCCGACGGCCTGTCCTTCGGGTCGGCCCACCGCAGACGGCGCGGATCCGGGGACCTGGGGGAGCATCCCGTCGAGCTCGTCCTGGATCGCTCGCTCGGTCGTCTCCGAGAGCTTGAGGCCCCCGGCGGCGAAGACCTTTATGCCGTTGTCCGCGAACGGGTTGTGCGAGGCGGAGATCACGACCGCGGGCACCGACCGGGCGCTCGACAGCCAGGCGACGCCGGGCGTAGGGAGCACGCCCACGTCGATCACGTCTGCACCCTCACTGGCGATCCCGGTCGACATCGCCGCCTGCAGGAGCGGGCCGGAGCGGCGCGTGTCGCGCCCTATGAGGAACGACCGCGCACCGAGGACCCGGGCCGTCGCCCTCCCGAGCGCGACGACTGACTCAGGATCGAGCTCGGAGTTGGCCACCCCCCGCACACCGTCGGTGCCGAAGCGAATGTGAGCCACTGCTCACCGCTTGGAGTACTGCGGGGCCTTGCGTGCCTTCTTGAGACCGTATTTCTTGCTCTCCTTCTCGCGCGCGTCACGCGTGAGAAGGCCCGCCTTCTTGAGAGTGGGCCGCATTTCGGAATCGAGCTCGGCGATCG
The DNA here is from genome assembly GCA_963737015.1 of uncultured Acidimicrobiaceae bacterium. GTDB lineage: Bacteria > Actinomycetota > Acidimicrobiia > Acidimicrobiales > UBA8190 > CAVTQZ01. The sequence continues at coordinate 2,570,667 of CAVTQZ010000001.1, forward strand.
AACGAGCGATCCCGAGCTTCAAGGCGCCCGCCTGTCCGCTCAAACCTCCCCCGTCGATCGTGGCATCGATGTCGTAGGATTCGGTGAGGTTCGTGAGGCGCAGAGGTTCGGTGACGAGCATCCGGTGCGTCGCAGACGGGAAGTACTCCTCTATCGGCCTGCGGTTGATGACGAGAGCACCCTGCCCGGGACGTATGCGCACCCGCGCTACGGCGGCCTTGCGCCGCCCGGTGGTCTGTGTGAGCGGCGGCGGGAGCTTCTGCTTCGGGGACATCAGGACCTCGCCTTCGCATGCTGCAGATCGAGGGGTTGCGGTTGCTGGGCGTCATGGGGATGGTCGGGGCCTGCGTAGACCTTGAGCTTCTGCAGCTGGCTGCGCCCGAGGCGCGTCCTCGGGAGCATCCCTCTCACCGCACGTCGGACGACCTCCTCCGGGCTGTCGGCCAAGAGCCTCTCGAGACCCCAGGCCTTGAGCCCGCCCGGGTACCCGCTGTGGCGGTACTCGACCTCTTTCTCGGCCTTTCCGGCGGTGAGAACGACCCGTGACGCATTCACGACGATGACGTGGTCACCCGTGTCGACGTGGGGCGCGAACGTCGGCTTGTGCTTGCCCCGCAGTCGCGCGGCGACCTCGGTGGCCATCCTGCCGAGCACAAGGCCGTCGGCGTCCACGACGAGCCACGAACGCTCGATGTCCTGGGCCCTCGGCGAGAAGGTGCGCACGGATAGAAGTCCTCGTCTTACGTGTTCGGATCGGGCGGACGCTCGGTTGGCGCCCCGGCCCGCACTCCTTGGCCCGGACAAGCTTCCGCCAGGCCGACCGGTAAGGATAGCCGACACTTTCAGTACTCGACCCCAACGAGACAGAGGCCCTGGGGAGGGGCGATGGTCGTGCTGTGCGATCGGTCCCCGCCCGAGAGCAAAGCCACGACGTCCGCCGGACGGCGCCTGTGGCGCCCGACGTCGACGAGTATGCCCACCACCGATCGCACCATCTGATGGCAGAACGAGCGGGCGCTTATCTCGAATCGCAGCAGGGTGTCGTCCCCGCTGAGATCGGCTCCCCCCGCACAGCGGCTCCAGCGCGCGTCTATGACCCTGCGCCTTATCGGCTCGCCACGCGCGGTCCCCGGAGGCCGTCTGCAGAACGCGGAGAAGTCGTGCTCCCCGAGGAGGCTGTCGGCTGCGCCGGCCATCGAGCGCAGGTCGAGACGGTCCCGCACGTGCCACGACATCCCTGACAGCAGCGGATGAGGATGGTCGGACCGCAGGACCAGGTACCGGTAGGTGCGTGACTTCGCAGACCTGCGGGCGTCGAATCCAGCCGGCGCCACGTTCGCTTCGCGCACCACGACGCTCGGGGCGAGCATCGCGTTCACTGCCTTGGCGAGCCGCTCAGGCGGCAGGTCCGCGCTCACGTCCACGTGCACGACCTGCCCGGAAGCGTGCACGCCGGCGTCGGTCCTTCCCGCGCATACGAGCGTCACCTCGTGTCGCGCGACGGTGGCGATCGCTCTGGCGAGCTCACCCGCGACCGTGTGCTGGCCGTCCTGGAAGGCGAAGCCCCTGAAGGTGCTTCCGTCGTATGCGATGTCGAGACGCAGACGTAGGGTCCTCGTCGCCTCCTTGCGTTCGATCTCTTCTGAATCGCCGTCGGGCGGCGAGGGCGGATCGAACAGGGTCAAACGAGCTCAATGCGCGCCATGGGTGCATTGTCACCCTGGCGCGGCCCGAGCTTGAGGATCCTTGTGTAGCCGCCGGGGCGATCCTCGTATCGAGGTCCGATATCGGCGAAGAGCTTGTGGGCCATCTCCTTGTCGCGGATGAGGGCAACGACGTGGCGCTGGCGGTGCACGCCGCCCTTGCGGGCGGCCGTGATGCACTTCTCCATTACCGGACGAAGGGCCTTCGCCTTGGCCTCGGTCGTGACGAGCGATTCCGCTGCGACCAGGGAAGCCACCAGGTTGCCGAGCATCGCCTTCTGGTGAGCGGCATCGCCCCCGAGTCTGCGGCCTCTACGAGGTGTCCCGAGCATTTCGGATCAGTCCCTCGTGCGAAGCGACAGCCCGCGCTCGTCGAGGCGTTGGAGGACCTCGTCGAGCGACTTCTGTCCGAAGTTGGTTATGGCGAGGAGGTCGTCCGGCGAGCGCGCAACCAGCTCCCCGATCGTGTTCACCTGCGCACGCTTCAGACAGTTGCGCGGACGCTCGGAGAGGTCGAGGTCCTCGATGGGCAGGTCGAGATCGGGTGACCCGCTCGTGGTGCTCGATACCTCGCCGAGCTCGAGACCCTGGGGTTCCTCCTCTAGTTCCGCCACCAGCCCGACGAGCGAGCGCAACGTGTCACCTGCCGAGGCGAGCGCCTCGCGCGGGGAGAGCGAACCGTCGGTCTCGATGTCGAGGATCAGCCTGTCGAAGTCGGTCGACTGCTCCACGCGCACCGGCTCCACCGAGAATGCGACCCGGCGGACGGGCGAGAAGATCGAGTCGACCGGGATCACGCCGATCGTGCTGGAGCGCTTGTTGCGCTCCGCCGAGGCATAGCCACGGCCTCGCTCGACTGTGATGTCCATCGCCAGGCGACCCTTGCCGTTCAGGCTGGCGATGTGCAGCTCGGGGTTCAGGATCTCGACGTCGGCTGTTAGCTGCAGGGTCCGCGCCGACACCTCGCTCGGGCCGCGTTCGTCGAGCCGCAGCGTCACCGGCTCGTCGCTGTGGACGCGTAGCACGAGGTCCTTCAGATTCAAGATGATGTCGGTGACGTCCTCTTTCACACCCGGGAGGGTGGTGAATTCGTGGAGGGCATCGTCGAAGCGCACCTGGGTTACAGCAGCACCCGGGATCGCCGACAAAAGGGTCCTGCGCAGCGAGTTCCCGAGAGTGTGGCCGAAGCCCGGCTCGAGGGGTCCGACCGCGAAACGCTGACGGCCGTACTCCTCCTCTCCGAGGATCTCCACTGTCGGACGTTGGATGATGAGCATGAGGTCGCTCCCGTTTGTTCGCTCGCGTATCCCGACTTCTCAGAAGGGACGTGGTTACTTCGAGTACAGCTCGACGATGAGTGACTCGCGCAACGGCTCGTCGATGTGCTCCCGCTGCGGAAGAGAGGCCACCCGGACCTGGTAACCGCCATCGCCGGCTTCCAGCCACAGGGGAAGCTGCCTGTCGATCACGTCCAGGTTGCGACGCACGTAGTACAGCTCCTTGGACGAGGGCTTCAGCGTCAGGACGTCGCCCTCGCGCACGCGGTAGCTCGGGATCGTCGCGCGCCGGCCGTTCACGAGTATGTGCCCGTGCCGCACTAGCTGGCGGGCCTGAGCCCTGCTCGCTCCCCACCTGGCCCGGAAGGTGACGTTGTCGAGACGGAGCTCGAGCAGACGCAGCAGGTTCTCACCGGTCACGCCGGTCTGGCGCGCCGCCTCCGCATAGAGGTTGCGGAATTGACGCTCGAGCACCCCGTATATGCGGCGTGCCTTCTGCTTCTCCCGCAACTGCGACAGGTACTCGGAACCCTGGCGCATGCGGTCCCTGCCGTGCTCGCCGGGCGGGTACGCACGGCTGTGGCGATCGGTGACCGCCTCGCTCACAGGGCACTTGAGCGAATAGCACCGCTCCCCCTTCAGGAAGAGTTTCGTGCGCTCGCGCCTGCACAAGCGGCAGACCGGACCGGTATAACGCGCCATCGCAGCCGCCTCAGACCCGGCGCCGCTTCTTGGGGCGGCAGCCGTTGTGGGGGATCGGCGTGACGTCCTTTATCCCCGCGACCTCGATGCCTGCGGCCACGAGGGATCTGATCGCGGTCTCCCGCCCCGAACCGGGCCCCCTGACGAGCACGTCCACCTTGCGCACGCCGTGCTCCATCGCCCTGCGCGCCGCCTGTTCCGCAGCCAGCTGAGCGGCGAACGGCGTCGACTTGCGCGACCCCTTGAACCCGACGTTTCCCGCCGAGGCCCACGAGAGGACGTTTCCCTCCTGGTCCGAGATGGTGACGATGGTGTTGTTGAACGAGCTCTTTATGTGTGCGACCCCGTATGCGATGTTCTTCTTCTCGCGGCGTCTGGGCCGGCGGGCCGTCGAGGACTTGGTGGCTTTGGGCATCAGTGCTTGCGCACTTTCTTCTTCCCTGCGACCGTCTTCTTCGGGCCTTTGCGCGTGCGCGCGTTCGTGTGGGTGCGCTGTCCGTGGACGGGAAGGCCCTTGCGATGCCTCACACCCTGATAGCTGCCGATCTCCATCTTGCGCTTGATGTCCTGAGCCGTGTCCCGGCGCAGGTCACCTTCGACCTTCAGACTGGAGTCGATGTAGGAGCGAAGACGCACGACCTCTTCGTCGGTGAGGTCTCGGACCCTCGTATCGGGGTTCAACTCCGTCTGCGAGATGATCTGATGAGCCTGGGTCCGGCCGACGCCGAAGATGTAGGTCAACGACACCTCGAGGCGCTTGTCGCGCGGGATGTCAACACCGGCTATGCGTGCCATTTAGCGATACTCCTCAACCTTGACGCTGCTTGTGGCGTGGGTTCTCACAGATGATCATCACGGTGCCGTGGCGCCTGATCACCTTGCACTTCTCACAGATCGGCTTGACGCTTGGTCTTACCTTCATGGTTCCTCGACATTCACGACTTCTACGAGACTGCTCTTCGGTGCCTGCTCGGGACTACTTGTAGCGATAAGTGATGCGACCGCGGGTGAGGTCGTACGGGGTGATCTCCACCTGGACACGGTCCCCCGGAAGGATGCGAATACGGTGCATCCGCATCTTCCCCGAACTGTGCGCAAGCACCTTGTGACCGTTCTCGAGTTCGACCCGGAACATCGCGTTCGGGAGCGGCTCCACCACCGTCCCCTCGAGCACGATGGCATCCTCCTTGGGTTTTGGCAGTAGATCCTCCTCGTCGGTTCAACCCGGGCATGCCGCGAGCACTACGCGGATTGTCTGGTTCACAACCCGGCACGCCGGGATGAAGCCCGCCACCGCCGGTTACAACTGGCGCGGGCCGAGGCCGGCCCGACGAGCCGGTCTAAAAGCATAGCGGCTGGTGAGGCGACCGGCACATGCCCGGCGCCCCCGATCGTGGTGCGAGCGCTCACGGAAGGGTCAGCACCTCGGGAGCGTCCTCGGTGACGGCGATTGTGTGCTCGAAGTGGGCGGAGAGGCTGCCGTCGTCGGTCACCACGCTCCAGCCGTCCTCGAGGAGCTCGGTGGCCGGCCCCCCCATGTTCACCATCGGCTCGACCGCGAAGACCATCCCGGCCTTGAGCATCGGGCCCCCGCTTCCCGGCCAGTAGTTGGGCACCTGGGGCTCTTCGTGCATGGCGGTCCCGATGGCATGTCCCACGTACTCCCGCACCACCGAGAAGCCCGCCGCCTCGACCACCTTCTGGACCGCCCGCCCGACCTCGTTCAGGCGGGTGCCGGAGCGAAGCTGCTCGATGCCGCTCCAGAGGCTCTGTTCGGTCACCTCGAGCAACCGGGTCGTCGACGCGGGCACGTCGCCGATGGCCATCGTGAAGGCGGCGTCGGCGTGGTAGCCCTCGATGATGGCGCCGCAGTCGATCGAAAGGATGTCGCCGTCCTTCAGCTCGTACGAGCCGGGGATGCCGTGGACGATCATGTCGTTCGGCGAGGTGCAGATCACCGCCGGAAAGCCCCGGTAGTTCAGGAAATTCGACCTCGCACCATTCTTCTTCAGGATTTCGCGTGCGACAGCGTCCAGCTCTGCCGTCGTGACCCCGGGCTTCGCGGCGTCACGAGTGGCACTGTGCATCTCGGCCACGACCCTCCCGGCCCGGCGCATCTTGGCGATCTCCTCCGTGGTCCTCCTCATCGCGGTACCGGCCTCAACCCGGACCCCGTCTCACCTGCCGCTGACCCCAGTGGTTGCGGCGCTCCTCGATGGCCCTGATGATCCGACGCAGAACGGCGTCGGGTGAGCCCACGCCGTTCACCTTCGAGAGCTGGGACCGTTCGAGGTACCAGTCGATGAGGGGAGCGGTTTGCCTCTCGTAGAGCTCGAGGCGTCGTTTGATCGCCTCTTCCGTGTCGTCCTCGCGTTGGATGACCTCGCCCCCGCAGACGTCGCACATCCAGTTCACCGTCGGCGGGGAGGACACGGAGTAGTTGGCACCACAGTCGATGCAGACGCGCCGGCCGGCGAGGCGTCTCAGGACCTGAGATGTCGGGACCTCGATGTCGACTGTGAGGTCGAGATCGCCCGGGTCCATGAGAGACGCGAGCGCTTCCGCCTGCTTCGTCGTGCGTGGACACCCGTCGAGGATGAATCCCCTGGCTCGTGCGTCGGGCTCCGACAAGCGCTCGGCGACCATCTCCATGATGAGATCGTCACCGAGCAGCTCACCTCTCTCCATGATCTCCTTCACTTTGAGACCGAGCTCGGATCCCGTCTTGACGGCAGCCCTCAGCATGTCCCCGGTGGAGACGTGCGGCACGACGTAGTGGTGCGACAAGCGGACGCACTGTGTGCCCTTTCCGGCCCCCTGTTTACCGAGGACCACGAGCCTTACCCCTGGTACCACGTTCGGCTACTTCAGGAAGCCCTCGTAGTTGCGCATCATCAGCTGACTGTCGATCTGCTTCATCGTCTCGAGTGACACGCCGACGGCGATCAGGAGGGTCGTCCCGTAGAAGGGATAGGCCCTCAGGTTCCAAAGCGCCATGAGCAGAGAGGGAAGCACCGCGACCAACGCAAGGTAGAGACCACCGGGCACCGTGATCCTGTTCAGGATCCACGACAGGTACCGCTCCGTCGGCTGGCCGGGCCTGATGCCAGGTATGTAGCCCCCCTGCTTCCTGATGATGTCCGCCTGTTGGTGCGGATCGAACGCCACGTACACGTAGAAGAAGGTGAAGAGAAAGATGAGTAAGCCGTAGATGAGGACGTACAGGAGGCTCGTCGGCTGGATGTGGTTGTTCACGAACGTGCGGAAACCCAGCCACGGGACGATGTTCGACAGCAGGACCGGGATGTAGAGAAGGGAGCTGGCGAAGATGATCGGGATCACGCCCGACTGGTTCACCTTGAGTGGTATGTAGGTCGAGGATCCCCCGTACATCCGTCGGCCCACGACCCGCTTGGCAAAGGTCACGGGGATGCGGCGCTGGCCCTGTTCCATGAAGACGATGGCCACGAGCAGGGCAAGTGTCACGCCGACGAGAATCCCGAACTTGACGTCGCCGCCCTGGGCGAGAACCGCGCCACCGTTGGCGGGGACCCCGGCGACGACGTTGGCGAAGATGATGATCGACATCCCGTTCCCGATGCCCCTCTGGGTGATGAGCTCGCCGAGCCACATCACGAAGGCGGTCCCTGCGGTGAGGGTCAGGACGATGAAGGCTGCGCGGTAGAGCGTGAAGTTCGGTATCAGGTCGATCTTCTGGGTCCCGCCGAGCAGCCCCTGGGCGCCCGTGTGGAAGACGTACACGAGCCCCGCCGACTGGAGGATCGCGAGCCCGATCGTCAGATAGCGCGTCGTCTGGGTGAGCTTCTTCTGGCCGACTGCGCCCTGGTCACGCCACTCCTCGAGCTTGGGGATCACCGTGGAGAGAAGTTGGATGATGATCGAGCTCGTGATGTAGGGCATGATCCCGAGCCCGAAGATCGCCATCCGCAGCAACCCGCCGCCGGAGAACAGGTTCAAGAACCCGAGGATCCCCGCCTTTCCAGCCGTCGCCTCGAGCTGCTGAACCTTCGTGATGGACACGAAGGGGACGATGATGTTCGCACCCAGCTGATAGAGCCCGATGACGAGCAGGGTGAAGAGGACCTTGTTGCGCAGGTCGGGGACCTTGAAGATGTTCTTCAGGCTCGACAGCATCGCCACTCCCCTCCCTATCGAGGCCGGGTCAAGAGGCTAGCGGTTCGTGAGCGCATTTCCCCGCGCAGGAACCCGTCCTTGCCCGTACGGCGGGGGCAGCACCTCGACGCTCCCGCCCGCGCTCTCGATCCGCTCCCGTGCCGTGGCGCTCACTGCGTGTGCCTGCACACGAAGCGCGCGTCGTATGTCGCCGCGGCCCAGGACCTTCACCAAGGAGCCCTTCCGTACGAGGCCTGCAGACGCCAGGGTGAGAGGGGTCACCTCGTCGCCTTCGAAACGTTCTTCCAGCGTGTCGAGGTTCACCACCGCGTAGGAGACACGGAACGGGTTACGGAACCCCTTCAGCTTGGGGATCCGCTGGGCGAGGGGGAGCTGGCCACCCTCGAACCCGGGCTTCATGCTTCCCCTTGCGCCTGTTCCCTTCGTGCCCCTGCCGGCGGTCTTGCCGCCCTTTCCGCCGGTGCCCCGTCCGACGCGTCGAGCGCCGCGGTTTGCGCCAGCCGGAGGGTGCAGCTCGTGAAGTTTCATCACGCCTCCTCGCGAGACGCGGCTCGCATCTCGGAACGGTGGGGACGCTGCGTGAATTCGTCGGCCGACGCGGGGCCCACCTCCACGAGATGGGATACGCGTGCCAGCATGCCCCGCAGCGACTCGGAGTTCGCCATCACCCGGGTGCGCCCCACGCCGCGCAGGCCCAGAGCGCGCAGCGTCGCGCGATGCTTGGGCTTCGTGCCGATCGCGGAGCGCAGCTGGGTAACGCGCAGGTACTCGGCACGAGAATCGGCCGGGCTCAACTCGGCACTTCCTGGAACAGGTCCGCGGCGCGCTGGCGCTCGCGGTACGCGCGCAACACTCCTCTCGGCACGACCTCGTCTGCCGGCTTGCCGCGAAGAGCCGAGAGCTGCTCGGGCCGCACGAGGGCCTTCAGCCCCACGATCGTCGCATGCGCGACGTTGATGCCGTTCGAGGAGCCGAGCGATTTGCACAACACGTCTGTCACACCGGCCATCTCCAGGATCGCCCGGGCCGCACCGCCTGCGATGACGCCGGTCCCGGGGGCCGCGGGCTTGAGCAGCACACGTCCCGCGCCGGACTCACCGATCACCGGGTGGGTGATGGTCGAGCCCGCGATCGGGACGCTGAACATGTTCTTGCGGGCCTCTTCGATTCCCTTTTGCACGGCGAGTCCCGCTTCCTTCGCCTTGCCGTAGCCGAGGCCCACCCGGCCGTTTCCGTCCCCCACGACCATGAGAGCCGTAAAGGAGAAGCGGCGACCGCCCTTTACGACTTTTGCGACGCGGTTCACCCGGATGGTGCGCTCTTCGAACTGTCCTTCGACCACTTTCAGAACTCCAATCCGGCCTCGCGGGCCGCGTCGGCGAGCGCTGCCACACGTCCGTGGTAGCGGTATCCGCCCCTGTCGAAGACGACCCGTCTCACGTCCGCCGAGGTCGCGCGCTCGGCGACGAGCTTTCCGACCGTCTTGGCCGCGGCGACGTTCCCGCCTGCGGTGCCTCTGAGCGAGGCCTCGACTGTGCTCGCAGAAGCGAGCGTCCGGCCCGACGTGTCGTCTATGACCTGTGCCGAGATGTGACGGGCGGAACGGAACACCGCAAGGCGCGGCCTGTCTGGCTTGCCCGAGATCTCCTTTCGGACACGCGCGTGACGGCGCACTCGCTGGCGCCTCTTGGTTCCGGCAGCTGTCGTCATCTCTACTTGGCCGCCTTCCCGGCCTTGCGCATGACCCTCTCTCCCGCGTAGCGCACTCCCTTGCCCTTGTAGGGCTCGGGCTTGCGCAGCTTGCGGATGTCGGCCGCGGTCTGTCCCACCTTTTCCTTGTCTATGCCCTTCACGATGATCCGCGTCGGCACGGGTACCTCGAAGCTCACGCCCTCGGGAGCATCGACGACCACGGGATGCGAGAAACCGAGGGCCAGCTCGAGCGCGGACGGCCCGCGCGCGGTGGCCCTGTAACCGACGCCCACGATTTCGAGCTCCTTCGTGAAGCCGGCGGTGACTCCGGTCACCATGTTCGCGACAAGCGACCTGACGAGGCCGTGCAGCGCCCGGCTGCGGCGCTCGTCGTCCGGACGCTCGACGAGGAGGGTCGAGTCCTCGCTCCTGACCCTGATCGGATCGGGCACCGGGCGCGACAACGTGCCCTGCGGTCCCGCCACCGTGACGAGGGGGCCGTCGACTGTCACCGTGACGCCACTCGGGACGGCTATGGGGGCACGTCCTACGCGCGACACGGCCGCCTTCTCCTCTCACCAGACATAACAGAGCACCTCCCCGCCCACCCGGCGCTTTCGCGCCTCGCGGTCGGTCATGAGACCGTGGCTCGTGGACAGCACCGCGACCCCCATCCCTCCGAGAACCCGGGGCATGTGGTCGGCGCGGGCGTAGATCCGCAGGCCCGGCTTCGAGACACGGCGCAGGCCCTTGATCGTCCGGGTCCGGTCCGGAGCGTACTTGAGAGCGATCTCGAGCTCGGACCCTGGTCCGCTCGTGGACGGCTTCACGTCGTAACCCGCGATATAGCCCTCTCGCTCCAGGATGCCCGCCAGGGAGGCCTTGAGCTTCGAACCCGGCATCTTCACCGTGTCGTTCATGGCGACGTTGGCGTTTCGGATACGCGTGAGCATGTCCGCGATCGGATCGGTCATCGTCATCTCGGCCTCACCCGCCTCACCAACTCGCCTTTGTGACGCCCGGGATCTCCCCGGCGTGCACCATGATCCGCAGGCAGATCCGGCAAAGCCCGAACTGGCGGAACACCGCCTTCGGCCGTCCGCAACGGCGGCACCTCGTGTAGGCGCGGACGCGGAACTTCGGGGTCTTCTTCTGCTTCTCGATCAATGCCTTCTTGGCCATCTCAGATGGTCTCCTGCCTGAACGGGAACCCGAACGCCGCGAGGAAGGCTCTTCCTTCGAGGTCGTTTCGGGCAGTGGTGCAGATGGTTATGTCCATGCCACGTGTGGTGTCGATGCGGTCGTAGTCCACCTCGGGGAATATGAGCTGCTCCGTCACGCCGAAGGTGTAGTTGCCCCGACCGTCGAAAGATGTCGGAGAGAGCCCCCGGAAGTCACGGATCCTCGGAATCGCCAGAGAGATCAACCTGTCGAGGAACTCCCAGGCCCGGTCCCCCCGGAGTGTGACCTTGGCGCCGATCGCCATGCCCTCCCTCAGCTTGAAGCCGGCGATCGACCGCCTCGCCCGAGTGACGGCGGGCTTCTGACCGGTGATGGTCTCGAGGTCGGTCAAGGCCCCTTCGACGAGCGACGGCTGCTGGGTCGCCTTCCCGACGCCCATGTTCACGACGATCTTCTCGAGGCGCGGCACCTCCATCACGTTGCTCAGGCCCAGCTCATCCTTCAGCCGCGCCCGGGTCTCGGTCGCATAACGCTCCTTGAGTCGCGGCAGGGCCCGCGAGTCCGTGGCCGTCGTCACAGTTCCGTCCCGCACTTGCGACAGATACGAACCTTGCGTCCGGCCTCGTCGTAACGGATCCCGATCCGGGTCGGACCGTCGACGGGACAGACGATGGCGACAGCCGAAGCCTGCAGGGGCATGTCCTTGTCGATGATCCCGCCCTGCATCGTGGCGCCGCGCGGTTTCGCGTGGCGCTTGGCCAGGTTCGCGCCGTCGACGATCACCTTGCCCTTGGAGGGGAGCACCACCATCACCTGCCCGCGCTTTCCGCGGTTTTTCCCTGTCAACACCTGAACGGTGTCTCCTTTTCGCAATCGCATCACAAAACCTCCGGCGCGAGCGAGACGATCCTCATGAATCTCTTGTCACGCAGCTCCCTGCCGACTGGGCCGAAAATGCGGGTCCCGCGCGGCTGTTGCTGCTCGTTGATCAACACTGCTGCGTTCTCGTCGAACTTGATGTAGCTGCCGTCCGGACGACGGCGCTCCTTCGAGGTCCGCACGACCACGCAACGTACGACGTCGCCCTTCTTGACGCCTGCACCGGGAATTGCGTCTTTTACCGTCGCAACGAACACATCCCCGATGCCCGCGTATCGCCGACCCGATCCTCCGAGCACCTTGATGCAAAGGACCTCACGGGCGCCCGAGTTGTCTGCGACCTTCAGACGCGATTCCTGCTGGATCATCTGGCACGCTCGATGACGTCGGTGACCCTCCAGCGTTTCGTCTTCGACAATGGGCGCGTCTCCATTACCCGGACACGATCGCCGACGCGGGCTTCTTTTTCGTCGTGCGCGTAGAGCCGCCTCGTGCGCTGGACGATCTTGCCGTAACGGGGATGGCGGACCCGCTCGGTGACGGCGACGACCACCGTCGACACCATCTTGTCGGATACGACCAGGCCCTCTCGCACCTTGCGCCTCGCGCGCTTGGCGGGCGTAGTGGGATCGTCGGCCATCAGCCGTCCTCCTCGTCCTGCTCGTCGACTTCATCGTCGAAGTCGGCGTCGTGCTCCTCATCTGCGACTTCATCGACGGCGTCTTCGTCTTCGTCGACTGCCGCGCTTGCGACGGTCGTCGCCTCTTCCTCGTCCGGCGTAGCGGCCTCGCGCACGACGGGTGTCCTGCGCACGCGGCGCGGACGCGATGCGACGGTCGGTTCCGCTCCCTCTTCGCCCGACCGGGCGCCTTCTGCAAGGGCGATCTCACGCTCTCTGATCAAGGTGAGCACGCGCGCTATGTCCTTACGGACGACCGAGACCCTGGCAGAGTTGTCGAGCTGACTCGTTGCGAGCTGGAACCGCAGGTTGAGAAGTTCCCGGCGGTACTCCCCGAGGCGGGACTCGAGCTCATCGTCGTCCAGCTCGTCGAGCTCAGCGGCATTCGGCATCCTCAGACCTCCACCTCGTCGGCCCCGTGAGTGCCGGGACGCACGACGAAACGGGCCTTGCAGGGAAGCTTCTGTATTGCGCGCTCCATGGCGGCTCGAGCGAGATCGCGCTCCACCCCGGCCAACTCGAAGAGGATCCGTCCGGGCCGTACCACGGCAACCCAATGGTCAGGATTCCCCTTGCCCGATCCCATGCGCGTCTCGGCCGGCTTCTGGGTCGCGGGCTTGTCGGGGAAGATCCGGATCCAGACCTTGCCGCCACGCTTCACGTGACGGGTCATCGCGATCCGGGCGGCTTCGATCTGGCGCTGGGTCACCCACGCGGGTTCGAGCGCCTGGATCCCGTAGTCGCCGAAGTTGATGGCGGTGCCGCCCTTCGCAGCCCCTGTCATGCGACCGCGCTGTTGCTTGCGGTGCTTGACCTTTCTCGGCATCAACATCAGTCGGATTCCTTTCGGAAGTGAGGCGTCTCGTGGTGCTCCGTGCGCGTGCGCCGCTCGATCTCCTCCTCCTCGGCGAGGAGCCTCTCGAGGTCGTCGGGCTCGCCCGCTGCGGGAGCCGCGCCCGGAAGCTCCGCGGGTTCGAGGTCCTCGTCGGAAACGGCGGCAGTGGCCGCCACGCTCCCGGGCTCTCCCTGCTCCGCACGACGGCGCCCGCCGCCTGCGGTGATGAGCCGTCTCGGTCCCGCTTGACCGGAGGTCTCGCCAGCCGCCATGGCGGCCTCCCTCGAGATCTTCTCTTCCGAGGACAACTTGTAGGGAAGGATGTCGCCCTTGTAGATCCAGACCTTCACCCCGATGCGTCCGAAGGTCGTCTTCGCCTCGCGAAAGCCGTAGTCGATGTCCGCCCTGAGCGTGTGCAGGGGCACCCGGCCCTCGCGGTACCCCTCTCGGCGCGCCATCTCGGAACCGCCGAGGCGTCCCGCGCACTGCACGCGGACACCCAGTGCGCCCGACTTCATCACCGTTTGCACTGCCCGCTTCATCGCGCGCCTGAATGCAACGCGTCTCGCCAGCTGGTCCGCGATGCTCTGCGCAATCAGGGCCGCGTCCAGCTCCGGTTGTTTGATCTCCTGGATGTTCAGCTGGATGCGGTTGCGTAGACCCGTGATCTCCTCGAGCTTCTTTCTGAGCCTGTCCGCCTCCGATCCCCGTCGTCCGATGACGATGCCGGGGCGCGCTGTGTGGACGTCGACGCGAAGCCGATCCCGGGTGCGCTCGATTTCGATTCGGCTCACCGCTGCCGACTCGAGCTGGGAGTTCAGATAGTCGCGGATCCTCCAGTCCTCCACGACGAAGTCGCGGTAGTTGCGTTGCTCGAACCAACGGGACTTCCAGTCGGTCGTCACGCCCAGGCGGAAGCCGTAAGGATTGACCTTCTGGCCCATTTCAGCCCTCCCCTCTTGTGCGCTTGCGCACCCGGGGGACCCGCGAGCGTCGCGTCTTCTTCGGTGCGTCCGGTTCTTCCTCCACGGAGACGCCGTCGCCTTCGTCTTCGTCTTCGTCTTCGGCGAGAGCTTCTCCGGCCGTTTCCGGACTCCTGTGTCGTTACGAGCTCTGCCTCGTCGGTCTCGTCCGTTTCGTCTGTTTCGTCCGTCTCGGCCTCGGCCTCTTCGGTGGTGGCATCCGCCCCGTCAGTTCCGTCGACTTCTTCTTCCTCTTCTGCTTCTGCGTCTTCTGTCAGGTCGCCCGATACGGACTCCTCGGCTTCGCCCTCCTGGATGTCCTGTCCCTCATCTTCTGCTTCTGCGACGGTCCCTTCGGCGGCCTGTGCTTGGGCGTCGAGCGCGAGATCCTCTGTGCTCTCCTGCTCAGCAGGCCCGGCTTCCTGGCGCGCCTCCGCCCTGCGTGCCGCGCGCTTGGAAGCAGCGACCCGTCGGGCCCGCAGGGCGGCGCTGCGCTCCGCCTGCCGCTCCCGGCTGCGCTCGAGGCGGTCTTCGGGAAGCCGGCTCACGATCACCGTGATGTGACAGCTGCGCTTGCGGATCCTCGTGGCGCGGCCGCGCGCTCGCGGGCGCCAGCGCTTCATGGTTGTGCCTTCGTCCGCGTAGCAGGCCGAGACGTAGAGCTCATCAGGATCGAGCGAGTCGTTGTTACGTGCATTAGAGACAGCGGAGCCGAGCACCTTCGACACCACGCGCGCCGCCTCCCGGGGAGTCGAGCGCAGGATCTCCTCTGCTCTGTCCACGTCCTGTCCGCGGATCAGGTCGAGAACCTGACGCGCTTTGTACGGGGACATGCGGTAGTGGCGGAGGACCGCGCGCGTGCCCGGAACCTCGTTCGTCTTGAGGCCCGGCATCAGCGTCTCGCCTGTCTCTCCTGGCCGGCGTGGTAGCGGAACGTCCGCGTGGGGGCGAACTCCCCGAGCTTGTGACCGACCATGGATTCGGTGATGTAGACGGGAACGTGCTTACGTCCGTCGTGGACGGCGATGGTGTGACCAACCATGTCAGGGATGATCGTGGAGCGCCTGGACCAGGTCTTGATCACGCGCTTCTCGTTGCTCGAGTTCAGGGCGTCGACCTTCTTCAGGAGGTGGTCGTCCACGAACGGGCCCTTCTTCAAACTGCGCGGCATCAGATCTCCTGCATCGAGCTCATCGGCGGCCGCCGCGCTTGCGGCGACGACGGACGATCATCTGGTCGGACGGCTTGTGACGCTTTCGGGTCCTGCCTTCTGGCTTTCCCCACGGGCTAACCGGGTGGCGGCCTCCCGACGACTTCCCCTCGCCTCCGCCGAGCGGGTGGTCCACGGGGTTCATCGCGACGCCGCGGGTCTGCGGCCGTACGCCCTTCCACCTGTTTCGCCCCGCTTTGCCGAGCGAGACGAGCTCGGCTTCGGCGTTGCCCACCTCGCCGAGAGTCCCCCTGCAGTCGATGGGCACCCGGCGCATCTCCGTGGAGGGCAGTCTCAAGGTGGCGAATACGCCTTCCTTCGCCACGAGCTGCGCGCTCATACCTGCACCACGAGCGAGCTTTCCTCCCTGGCCGGGACGCAACTCGATGTTGTGCAGCGTCGAGCCCACGGGTATGTACCTGATCGGCAGCGCATTTCCGGCCCTTATCTCGGAACCCTGCCCACTCTGGAGGACGTCTCCCACGTTCACCTGGGCGGGGGCGAGGATGTAGCGCTTCTCCCCGTCGAAGTAGTGCAGCAGGGCAATTCGCGCGTTCCGGTTCGGGTCGTACTCGATCGAGGCGACCCTCGCGGGAACACCGTCCTTGTCGCGTTTGAAGTCGATGATCCGGTACTGGCGCTTGTGCCCCCCTCCACGATGGCGCGCCGTCTTGCGGCCGTAGGCGTTTCGTCCGCCCGATCGCGGCTTGGGCGCGAGGAGGCTGCGCTCGGGACGCGACCTGGTTATCTCGGAGAAGTCCGAGACGGTCTGGAAACGGCGGGCAGCGCTCGTCGGCTTGCGCTTGCGGAGGGCCATCAGATCCTCAGCTCCGCTCGAAGAGGTCGATCCGGTCGCCAGGTGCGAGGGTGACCATTGCCCGCTTGGTGGACGTACGTTGACCGACAGTGTTCGTCCTGCGGTTGCGGCGGACCTTTCCTTTGCGGTTGAGCGTGTTCACCTTCGTCACCCGCACCTGGAAGGACTGCTCCACCGCCCTGCGCACATCGGAGCTCGTGGCATCGGGCGCCACGACGAAGACGTACGCCCCCTTTTCCATGAGGGCGTAGGATTTCTCGGAGACGACCGGGTGCAGGAGCACGCTCGACGCATCTTTCATGTGTCGTCTCCTTCGGCAGATGCTCCTTCGGCTTCTTCTGTCTCCTCCTCGGCTTTCGCGGCGTCCGGTAGTGCCTTCGACGCCTTCTTCGTGGCCCCGGTGGCTTTCGTAGCCTCCGTTGCCTTGGTGACCTTCGTGGCCTTGCTGGCCTTCGCCGCCTTGGTCGCCTTCGTGGCCTTCGTCGTCTCGGTGACGCTCGAGGCTCGGGGCATGGACGGGGACTCGCTCTGTTCGACGGTCTCGGTTCTTCCGGGGAGCGTCGCGTCGGTGAAGACGACCCAGTCACTTCGGACCACGTCGTAGGCGTTCAACTCCGTCAACTGGATGCTCTGCACCTTCTGCAGGTTTGCGAACGACCGATCGGCGATCCCGTCTTCGGGGCCCAGAACCACCAACACCCGGCCTTCGATTCCGAGCGCACCTAGGGCGCTCACCGCGTCCTTCGTCCGTGGCTCCGCGAAGGTCCAGTCGTCCACCACCGCCACCCGCTCTTCGCAGGCGCGGTCCGAAAGAGCGGAGCACAGCGCCAGCCGGACCATCTTCTTCGGGGTGCGCTGCGCGTACGAACGCGGCTTGGGCCCATGGGCGATGCCACCTCCGCTCCACTGGGGAGCGCGGATGGATCCCTGGCGTGCGCGGCCGGTTCCCTTCTGACGGAAGGGCTTCGCACCGCCGCCCGAGACCTCTGCGCGCCCGCGGGTGGAATGCGTCCCCGAACGCGCGGCTGAGAGTTGAGCGGTCACGACCTGGTGCAGCACGGCGACGTTCGGCTCGATGCCGAAGATCTCGGGGTCGAGGACGACCTCGCCGATCGCCGTACCGTCGATCTGCCTTCTTTGAACCTTCCGCCGTTCTGGCGCCGGACGATCCTTGCGCCTGTGCAAGGCGTTGACAGACCCGGTCGGTGCCAGGGTCGAGGCGCTCACGTCGTCGCCCCGTTCGAGCCCTTCACCGTGTTGCGAAGGACGACGACGCCGCCGCGTGGTCCG
Source organism: uncultured Acidimicrobiaceae bacterium (assembly GCA_963737015.1). Lineage (GTDB taxonomy): Bacteria > Actinomycetota > Acidimicrobiia > Acidimicrobiales > UBA8190 > CAVTQZ01. Next base: position 2,588,050 of record CAVTQZ010000001.1, read on the forward strand.
GGCACAGCGCCCTTGAGCAGGACGAGCTCTCTCTGCGGGTCTGCATCGACGACCTCGAGGTTCAACGTGGTCACCCGCTGGCCGCCTTTTCGCCCTGCCATGCGCGTGCCCTTGAAGACCCTCGCGGGTGTGGCACACGCACCCACCGATCCGGGCGAGCGGTGCTTCTTGTGGTTGCCGTGAGAGGCTCCCTGTCCCTTGAAGTTGTGACGCTTCATGGCGCCGGTGAAGCCCTTGCCTTTGGACACGGCTGTCGCGTCCACCCGCTCGCCCGCCGCCAGCAGGTCCGCGGTGAGCTCTTGCCCGACCTCGTAACCGCTCGCGTCGTCGATTCGGAGCTCGACGAGATGCCGGCCCGGCTCGATCCCCGCCGCCTCGTAGTGGCCTCGTTCCGGCGCGCTCAGGGTCCGCGGACGGCGCACTCCCCAGGTGACCTGGAGGGCGGAGTAACCCTCGCGTTCGGGACTCTTCACCTGGACCACCCGCATGGGCGCGACCTTCACCACCGTCACAGCAACTGCACGGTTCTGCTCGTCGAAGATCTGGGTCATCCCGATCTTCTCCCCGACGATCGCTTTGGTCGCCACCGCTATCAGTCCCGAGTCCTTCCCTCTGACCCGCGGCCGCCGCGCGACGGCGGCCACATGCCGTTACATGTGCACCGTCACCGGTGCCGTTTTGTGGCGTCTCACTCCTGCACGCCAACGCTCCGCCCGGGAAAACCGAGCGGAGCGCTCACCAGATTGTGCTCCGGGGTCCCCGCCGAACCTTCCGGCGGGCGCTCGAAGACGTCGGATGTTCCGCGGACCGTAAATCGGCCCGACCGGGGAATCTATACGAAAAACAACAGCCCTGCCAGAGGGCCCTGGGCCGCAACGGCCCTGCTGTCAGGCGTTTTGGATCTTTATCTCGATGTCCACGCCCGCCGGAAGGTCGAGGCGCTGAAGCGAGTCCACCGTCTTGGGTGTGGGCTCGACGATGTCCACCAAACGCTTGTGCACCCGCATCTCGAAGTGCTCGCGGCTGTCCTTGTACTTGTGGGGCGAGCGGATCACCGTGTAGCGGTGCTTCTCGGTCGGCAGAGGCACAGGACCCTGCACCCGCGCCTGGGTGCGCAGCACGGTCTGCACGATCTTCTCGGTCGACTGGTCGAGGACCTCGTGGTCGTAGGCCTTCAGCCTGATCCTGATCTTCTGTCCCGCCACGCCCCGCCCGTCCTGTCGCTTTCGTCCGCTCGCTGTCAGCGCCCGGCTGCTACTTGATGACCTTGGTCACACGCCCCGAGCCGACGGTGCGTCCACCTTCGCGGATGGCGAAGAGGAGGCCTTCGTCCATGGCGATGGGCTTCTGGAGCTCGACCGTCATCTCGGTGTTGTCGCCGGGCATGACCATCTCGGTGCCCTCGGGGAGGGTGATCGAGCCTGTCACGTCGGTGGTACGGAAGTAGAACTGCGGCCGGTAGTTGTTGAAGAACGGCTTGTGGCGACCACCCTCCTCTTTCGTGAGTACGTACACCTGGGCCGTGAAGTTGGTGTGCGGCGTGATCGAGCCCGGCTTGGCTAGGACCTGCCCGCGCTCCACCTCTTCCTTCTTGGTCCCTCGCAGAAGGGCGCCGATGTTGTCGCCGGCGCGTCCTTCGTCGAGGAGCTTTCGGAACATCTCGACGCCGGTGACTACCGTCGTCTGGGTGGGTCGGAGCCCGACGATCTCCACGTTGTCGCCGACCTTCACGATCCCCTGCTCCACCTTTCCCGTGACGACGGTGCCACGGCCCGTGATGGACATGACGTCCTCGATCGGCATGAGGAAGGGCCGGTCGACGGGACGCTCGGGCTCGGGGACGTTGTCGTCGACCGCGTCCATGAGCTCGACGATCTTCGAGGTCCACTCGGCATCGCCGTCGAGAGCCTTGAGGGCGCTCACCCGCACCACCGCCACGTCGTCGCCGGGGAATTCGTACTGGGTGAGCAACTCGCGGACCTCGAGCTCGACGAGGTCGAGCAGCTCCTCGTCGTCGACCATGTCGGCCTTGTTGAGCGCCACGACGATGTGGGGGACACCGACCTGACGGGCGAGCAGCACGTGCTCTCGGGTCTGAGGCATGGGGCCGTCGGCGGCGGAGACGACGAGGATGGCCCCGTCCACCTGGGCGGCGCCGGTGATCATGTTCTTGATGTAGTCGGCGTGGCCGGGCATGTCGACGTGCGCGTAGTGCCGCTTGTCCGTCTCGTATTCGACGTGCGCGATGGAGATCGTGATGCCTCGCTGCTTCTCCTCGGGCGCCTTGTCGATCTCTTCGAACGGGGTGTAGGCGACGTCTGGGTTCTTGTCGTGCAGGACCTTCGTGATGGCAGCTGTGAGCGTCGTCTTGCCGTGGTCGATGTGTCCCATCGTCCCGATGTTGATGTGAGGCTTCGAGCGCTCGAACTTCTTCTTGGCCATGACTGTCGCTCCGAATTTTTCTCGGACGGCTCCTTGGTTGCCGCCTGCTGTCTCTTTGTCCTACGTCTTTTCCTGCAGCGTCCCGCTCAAGGCTTGCACGTGCTCCAGGGGACCGTACAGGCTCGCCCGCTCCCCTTCGACCCGGGTTCGGCTCCGGTCACTCCCCCCGCGCCCGGGCGATTATCTCCCGGGAGATCGAGTCGGGCACCTCGTGGTAAGCGCTGAATTGCATGCTGTAGGTGGCCCGACCCTGGGTGCGCGAGCGCAGGTCGGTAGCGTAGCCGAACATGTCCGCGAGCGGCACCAGAGCCCGGACGACCTGAGTGGACCCCCGCTGCTCCATACCCTCGATCTTGCCCCGCCTCGATGAGAGGTCCCCGATGACGTCCCCCATGTTCTCTTCGGGCGTAACCACCTCGACCGACATGACGGGCTCGAGCAGTACGGGACTCGCCCTCTTGGCGGCCTCCTTCACAGCCATGGAGCCGGCGATCTTGAAAGCCATCTCGGAGGAGTCGACGTCGTGGTACGAGCCGTACACGAGCGCGACCCTCACATCCACCACGGGGTATCCGGCGAGCACTCCTGTGGTGAGAGCCTCCTGTATGCCGGCGTCGACCGCAGGGATGTACTCCTTCGGGATCACACCGCCGCTGATCTTGTCGACGAATTCGTAACCGCCTCCCGGACCCGTAGGCTCTGCGTTGATCACGACGTGGCCGTACTGGCCACGTCCACCGGTCTGGCGGACGTATCGACCCTCGATCTTCTCGACGGCCTTTCTGATGGTCTCGCGGTAAGCCACCTGCGGCTTGCCCACGTTCGCGTCGACACTGAATTCGCGAAGCATCCGGTCCACGAGGACCTCGAGGTGGAGCTCCCCCATTCCCGAGATGACGGTCTGTCCCGTCTCCTCGTCCGTCCTCACCCTGAAAGTGGGGTCCTCCTCGCTTAGCGCGTAGAGCGCCTTGCCGAGCTTGTCCTGATCGGCCTTCGTCTTCGGTTCCACCGCGACATGGATCACCGGCTCGGGGAACTCGAGCGACTCGAGCAGAACCAGATGCGCCGGATCGCACAGGGTGTCTCCGGTGGTCGTGTCCTTCAGGCCCACGACGGCGACTATGTCCCCGGTGAAGATGGCGTCTTTCTCCTCACGGTGGTTGGCGTGCATCTGGAGGATCCGTCCGACGCGCTCGCGCCTGCCTCCCTTGGTGAAGTTGACGACGGTCGCACCCTTGGCGAGGGTGCCCGAGTAGACGCGTACGTAGGTGAGCTTTCCGACGTAGGGGTCGGTCATGATCTTGAAGGCGAGGGCAGCGAAGGGCTCGGTGTCCTCGGCCTTTCGCTCGACGACATCCCCGCTCTGGGTCGTACCGTATGCGGGCGGGACGTCGAGGGGGCTCGGCAGGTAGTCGACGACCGCGTCGAGAAGGGGTTGTACGGCCTTGTTCTTGAACGCCGACCCGCAGAGGACAGGCACGAGCTCGCTGGAGATTGTGCTCCGGCGCAGGGCCCTTCGAAGGTCGTCGGCCGTTATGTCCTCTTCGGAGACGTAACGCTCCATGATCGTGTCGTCGAAGTTGCTGAGCACGTCGATGAGCTGATGACGGGCTTCCTCGGCTTCGTCACGGAGCTCCGCTGGCACTTCTTCGGTCCGCCAGCGCTCACCCATCTCGTCATCCCAGACGAGAGCCTCCATCTTGAGGAGGTCGATCGCTCCGCTGAAGCTGCCCTCGACACCGATCGGGAGCTGCACCACAGCGGGTGTGGCATCGAGCCGCTCACGGATCATCGAGACGGCGCGCGGGAAGTCGGCGCCGATGCGATCCATCTTGTTGATGAAGCAGATCCTCGGCACCGAGTACTTGTCGGCCTGTCGCCAGACGGTCTCGGTCTGAGGCTCCACTCCGGCAACGGCGTCGAAGATCGCCACTGCCCCATCGAGCACGCGAAGGGACCTCTCGACCTCGACAGTGAAGTCGACGTGCCCGGGGGTGTCAATGATGTTGATCCACGAGTCGCGCCACTTACAGGTGGTGGCGGCAGAGGTGATCGTGATCCCACGCTCTTGCTCCTGGACCATCCAGTCCATGGTCGCTGCGCCTTCGTGGACCTCTCCGATCTTGTAGTTCTTGCCGGTGTAGTAGAGGATCCGCTCCGTCGTCGTGGTCTTGCCCGCGTCGATGTGCGCCATGATCCCGATGTTGCGGGTCCTGGCGAGCGGGAATTCTCTGATCGGACGTGCTTCAGCCATTTCTTTTGAGCTTTCGGGCGTTATGTGGACTTCTTCGAGACCCTGACCGCATGCTTGCCGCGGACAGGATCGCGCCGCCCGTTACCAGCGGTAGTGGGCGAACGCCTTGTTCGATTCGGCCATCTTGTGCATGTCCTCGCGGCGTTTCACCGCGGCGCCGGTGGCGTTCGCGGCGTCGAGAACCTCGTTCGCCAGGCGCTGCGCCATCGTCTTCTCCCGGCGCTGACGCGAGTAGCCGACCAGCCACCGGATGGCCAGGGTGGTGGCCCGCCGTGGCCTCACCTCCACCGGGACCTGGTAGGTCGCACCACCGACCCGGCGACTCTTCACCTCGAGCTCCGGCCGCGCGTTCTCGACGGCCCTCTTCAGGATCGGCACCGGATCCGAACCGGTCTTCTCTCTCACGGTGTTGAGCGAGTCGTAGACGATTCGCTCCGCCAGAGATCGCTTGCCGCGGGAGAGGATCTTGTTCACAAACTGGGTGACGAGCACGGACCGGTACACCGGGTCCGGCATGAGCTCTCTTCTCGGTGCGGGACCGTTTCGGGGCATGGCTCAGGACTCCCGCTTCGCCCCGTAGCGCGAACGTGCCTGGTTGCGCTCCCGAACCCCCGCCGCGTCGAGGGCGCCGCGGATGACCTTGTACCTCACCCCGGGGAGGTCCTTCACCCTGCCGCCGCGGACGAGAACGATGGAGTGCTCCTGGAGGTTGTGGCCGACACCCGGGATGTAGGCACTCACCTCGACGCCGCTCGTCAGCCGGACACGCGCCACCTTGCGCAGAGCGGAATTCGGCTTCTTCGGCGTGGTCGTGAAGACGCGCGTGCACACGCCCCTGCGCTGAGGTGCACCCTTCAGCGCCGGGGTCTTGGTCTTCGACTGCTTGGTAGCTCGCCCTACCCTGACGAGCTGCTCGATTGTGGGCACGCGTTACCTTTCACGAAAGACAGGCGGGGGCCTTTTGAAAATACGGGATCCGAGCCCGCGCGGGGCTTTCGGCGCCCGCTAACGAGCATCGAGGAGTTTACCGGCAAGCGTCAGACTGTCATGTCCCGGTTCCGAGCTCGCCTTCGTCCCTTGCCTCGCCCGAGAGTTGCTCAGACGAAGAACCGCCTGCGTCCTCGGCGCCGCGGCCGCCGGCATCGCCGAAAGGACCGCCTTCGCCGACGCCCGTGCTGTCACCGAAGCTCGGCTCGCCGCTGAGACCACCATCGCCTGCCGGGGCGCTCTCGCCGGTGTAGCCGGCATCGCTACCCAGCCAGGAGGACGGAGCCGCCTCGCTGCTCGGCGCACCTGCCCAGGGGGATGGCGCCTGCTCACCGTCTGCGCCCTGGCCCGGCACACCGGCGGGGAAGCCTTCACCGGTCCCTCCGCCTACATCGCGCAGCCACGCGGCGAGATCTTCGGTCTCCTCGTCGTAGCCGTAGCTCCGCAAGGAGACACCTGCTGCGTCGGGGAGGTCGATCTCGATGTCGCGGTAGCGGTTCATACCGGTACCCGCCGGGATCAGTTTCCCGATGATGATGTTCTCCTTGAGCCCGAACAGTTGGTCGGAGCGACCCTCGATGGCGGCCTCGGTGAGCACCCGCGTCGTCTCCTGGAAGGACGCAGCCGAAAGCCACGAGTCGGTCGCGAGCGACGCCTTCGTGATCCCCATGAGCTCCGGCCGGCCCTCTGCCGGGCGCTGCTGCTCCTGGACCAGATTCCGGTTCACCTCCGCGAAGATCTGCGCGTCGACGCGCTCTCCGGGGAGGAACGTCGCGTCGCCGGGCTCCGCGACGAGAACACGTCGCAACATCTGCCTGACGATCAGCTCTATGTGCTTGTCGTGGATCGACACACCCTGGTCCCGGTAGACCTTCTGAACCTCCTCGACGAGGTACTGCTGGGTCTCTCGGATCCCCTTTACCTCGAGCAGCTCCTTCGGGTCTTTCGGACCTTCGACGAGGGCGTCGCCCGCGGACACCGACTGACCGTCGGAAACCTCGAGGTGCGCGCGCGAGGCAAGGAGGACGGATTCCTCGCCGCCGTCGTCTGCGACGACGGTGACCCTCCTGCCTCCCTCCTCCTCCTCGATGCGGACCACGCCCGAGTCACGTGCCAACACGGCTGCACCCTTCGGGGTGCGCGCCTCGAAGAGCTCCACGACGCGCGGCAGGCCGTGGGTGATGTCCTCACCGACGATGCCCCCCGTGTGGAACGTACGCATCGTGAGCTGGGTGCCGGGCTCGCCGATCGACTGGGCGGCGATCACGCCGACCGCCTCGCCGAGCTCGATCAACCGGCCTGTGGCGAGCGACTGTCCGTAACACATCGCACAAACCCCATGCTCGGACTCACACGTGAGCACCGACCGGACACGGATGCGCGAGACGGTGTCGTCGTCACGGAGCTTCGCCACGAGGTCGTCGTCTAGGACGGTCCCCGCCTCGACGACTGACGAGTCCGAAAGCCTCACGTCCTCCGCGACCACTCGGCCGTATGCGCGGGTCTCGAGGTAGGACCGACGTCCGGCCTCGTCCGGCGTCACCTGGTCGATCCAGATGCCGCGGGCCGTGCCACAGTCCTCGATCCTGACAATCAGCTCCTGCGCGACGTCCACGAGACGACGCGTCAGGTAACCCGAGTCGGCGGTACGCAGTGCGGTGTCCGCCAGGCCCTTTCTCGCGCCGTGCGTGGAGATGAAGTACTCGAGGACCGACAGACCCTCGCGGAACGAGGACTTGATCGGGCGGGGGATCATCTCACCGCGGGGATTCGAGACGAGCCCCTTCATCCCGGCGATCTGGCGGATCTGCTGGCTGTTACCTCGCGCACCGGAGTCCACCATCATGTCGAGGGGGTTGAACTTCATCCCCGACAGGGTCTTCTCCATCGCCCGGCCGACCTCGGAGGTGGCGGACGTCCAAATCTCGATCTCCTTCTGGCGCCGCTCGTCGTCGGTGATGATCCCGCGCTTGAACTGCGTCTCGGCCTTGTCCGCCTCTCGCTCGTAACGCTCGAGGATCGGTCGCTTCTCTTCCGGCGTACGGACGTCGTCGATGGAGATCGTGAGACCCGACTGCGACGCGTAGCGGAACCCGAGGGTCTTGATACGGTCGAGGCTCTCCGCCACCACGTGCTTGGGCTGGGTCGCAGAGATCTCCTCGACGATCACGCCGATGGGAGTCGACCGCTTGCCGACAACGTCGTTCACGTAAGGGAAACCCTTCGGCAGCGCGCTGTTGAAGAGGACCCGGCCGGGGGTCGTCGTGATCCTGAGCTCCGAGCCGTCGGTTTCGAACCCCGAAGCAGTCGCCGATCCCTCGGAGCTCTCTTCGGTGCCGTCGCCGTCGAACGCGCTGCCCTGACCGCCGAGGCCGTTGGTTTGGATCTCCGAGCCGTCGGTGTCGGCGTGTCCGAGTGCCTTCGAGATCGCCGCGTGGAGCGAGCTGCCCGGGATCGCCCGCAGGACGATCTTGGCGTGCAGGTCGACATCGCGCTCGTCGAGGGCACGTTCGATCTCGTACGCGTGCCGGAAGGTCGCGCCTTCGCCCTTGGCGCCGTCCACCTCGAGCGTCAGGTAGTACGCACCGAAGACCATGTCCTGAGTCGGAACCGTGATCGGGCGCCCGGTGGCGGGCGACAGAATGTTGTTCGCCGACAACATGAGGACGCGTGCTTCGGCTTGTGCCTCCGAAGAAAGAGGAAGGTGGACCGCCATCTGGTCCCCGTCGAAGTCCGCGTTGAACGCCGTGCAGACGAGCGGGTGCACCTGAATGGCCTTGCCCTCCACGAGCACCGGTTCGAAAGCCTGGATGCCGAGGCGGTGCAGCGTCGGGGCGCGGTTCAAGAGCACCGGGTGCTCCTGGATCACGTCCTCGAGGACGTCCCAGACCTGCGGGCGACGTCGCTCGACCATGCGCTTTGCCGACTTGATGTTCTGGGCCAGCTCCAGGTCCACGAGCCGCTTCATGACGAAGGGCTTGAACAGCTCGAGAGCCATGAGCTTCGGTAGCCCGCACTGATGCAGTTGGAGGGTCGGGCCGATGACGATGACGGAGCGGCCGGAGTAGTCGACTCGCTTGCCGAGGAGGTTCTGGCGGAAGCGGCCCTGCTTACCCTTCAGCATGTCGGACAGGCTCTTGAGCGGGCGGTTGCCCGGGCCGGTCACCGGCCGGCCGCGCCTTCCGTTGTCGAAGAGCGCGTCGACAGCCTCCTGGAGCATGCGCTTCTCGTTGTTGATGATGATCTCGGGTGCGCCGAGGTCGAGCAGCCTCTTGAGCCGGTTGTTGCGGTTGATCACGCGGCGGTAGAGGTCGTTCAGGTCGGACGTGGCGAACCGGCCACCGTCGAGCTGGACCATTGGCCGGAGGTCCGGTGGGATCACCGGGACCACGGCGAGGATCATCGCCCGCGGGTCGTTCACGCGCCTGCCGTGCTCGTCGCGGCGGTTGAAAGCGGTCACGATCTTCAGGCGCTTGATGGCCTTCTGCCGGCGCTGGGCCGAGAGGGGACGTCTGCCGTCGGCGGCGTCGATCGCCTCGCGCAGCTTCGTCTCCTCGGTGTCGAAGTCGATGCGGTCGATGAGAGCCGAGATCGCCTCGGCCCCCATGCCGCCCTCGAAGTAGTCGTCGTAGCGGATCTTGAGCTCGCGCCAGAGCAGCTCGTCCTCGATGATCTTGCGCGGGTAGAGGTCGCGCAGCTCGTCGAAGGCGCGCTTGGCCACGTCGATGTCCGCGTCGGAACGCTCGCGAAGTGACGTGATCTCCTTCTCGGCAAGGCGCTGGCGGGCCTTGATCTCGCTGTCCTTCGCCCCCTGCTTCTCGAGATCGGCGAGCTCGGACTCGAGCGTCTTGAAACGCCGGTCTATCTCCAGGTCGCGCTGGCGCTCGAGCTGGGCGACCTCTTCGGCGAGCTCCCCTTCGAGAGCCGGCAGGTCCTCGTGCAGACGCTCCTCGTCGACCCAGGTGACGAGGTTCGCAGCGAAGTAGATGACCTTCTCGAGCTGCTTCGCCTTCAGCTCCTCACGGGCTTCGGTGCCCATGAGGAGATACGCCAACCAGCTGCGTGTGCCGCGCAGGTACCAGATGTGCACCACGGGCGCGGCCAGCTCTATGTGTCCCATGCGCTCGCGCCGGACCTTCGACCGCGTCACCTCCACCCCGCAGCGCTCGCAGATGATGCCGCGGAAGCGGACGCGCTTGTACTTGCCGCAGTAGCACTCCCAGTCCTTCGTGGGACCGAAGATCTTCTCGCAGAAGAGCCCGTCCTTTTCGGGGCGCAGCGTGCGGTAGTTGATGGTCTCCGGCTTCTTCACTTCGCCGTTGGACCACGAACGGATGGACTCGGCGGTGGCGAGCCCGATCCTCAGCTGGTCGAAATCGTTTACGTCCAGCATCCCTAGAAGCTCCTCTCCGCTGCACGGCGTTCGTCTTCTTCGTCCGACCACGCTCGGGCCGGCTGATGTCGATCCCGAGCTCCTCCGCCGTCCGGAAGACGTCCTCGTCGAGCTCGCGCATCTCGATCTCCTCACCCGTCGTAGAGAGCACCTCGACGTTGAGGCAAAGCGACTGCATCTCCTTTATGAGCACCTTGAAGCTCTCGGGGATCCCTGGCTCGGGGATGTTCTCGCCCTTGACGATCGCCTCGTAGACCTTCACCCTCCCGAGCACGTCGTCCGACTTGATCGTGAGCAGCTCCTGCAGCGCGTACGCCGAGCCGTAGGCCTCGAGCGCCCAGACCTCCATCTCCCCGAAGCGCTGGCCGCCGAACTGCGCCTTACCGCCTAGGGGCTGCTGCGTGATCATCGAGTAGGGCCCCGTCGAGCGGGCGTGGATCTTGTCGTCCACCAGGTGCGCGAGCTTCATGATGTAGACGAATCCGACCGAGATCGGGTTGTCGTAGAGCTCGCCGGTGCGCCCGTTGAAGAGCGTGGCCTTCCCGTCGGGGCCGATGAGCCTCCTCCCGTCTCTCGATGCCGAGTCCGGATTGAGGTTCTCGAAGAGGTTCTTGATCGTGGGCTTGCGGCCCGCGGACTCCTCCTCGTCCCAGTGCGCGCCGTCGAATGCCGGCGTCGCGACCCAGACGTGGGGATCGGTGCGCGGGCGCGTCTTGCGAGGACCGTCGGAGCTCGGCGCGCCGTTGGCCTGGCGCTGGATTTGGTCCGCGGCCGAAGCCGATGCGGGGCCCGAGCCGTCACCCGATCCGTTCCAACCCCGAGCGCGCCGCGTACCCGAGATGCGACTCGAGCACCTGCCCGACGTTCATGCGGCTCGGAACACCGAGGGGGTTCAGGATGATGTCGACGGGCGTGCCGTCGGCGAGGTAGGGCATGTCCTCGACCGGCAGGATCTTCGAGATCACACCCTTGTTCCCGTGGCGTCCGGCGAGCTTGTCGCCCTCGGAGATCTTGCGCTTCTGCGCCACGTAGACCCTCACGAGCTGGTTCACGCCGGGCGGAAGCTCGTGTGAGTCCTCCCGAGAGAAGACCCGCACGTCGATGACCTTCCCGGACTCCCCGTGGGGAACCTTGAGGGAGGTGTCACGCACCTCACGCGCCTTCTCGCCGAAGATCGCCCTGAGGAGTCGCTCCTCGGGGGTCTGCTCCGTCTCCCCCTTGGGCGTCACCTTCCCCACGAGCACGTCGCCCGCCTCGACCTCGGCGCCGATGCGGATGATTCCCCGCTCGTCGAGGTCACCGAGGATCTCCTCGGACAGATTCGGGATGTCGCGCGTTATCTCTTCGGCCCCGAGCTTGGTGTCGCGGGCGTCGACCTCGTGCTCCTCGATGTGGATGGAGGTGAGGACGTCGTCGCGCACGAGGCGCTCGGAGATGATGATGGCGTCCTCGAAGTTGTAGCCCTCCCAGGGCATGAAGGCGACGAGCAGGTTCTTTCCGAGGGCGAGCTCACCATTGTGGGTCGCGGGACCGTCCGCCAGCACGTCGTTCAAGGAGACCTTCTGGGTCTCTGAGACGACCACCTTCTGGTTGATCGACGTGTTCTGGTTCGACCTGCGGAACTTGGCGAGGCCGTAGCGCTTGCGCCCGAGCTCGTGCCCGAGGCGGTCGCGCTGACCGGACCGGTACTCGACGACTATGTGCTCACCGGAGACCTCCGTGACGGTTCCCTCGCCTTCCGCGAGGACCGCGTCACCAGCGTCCTTTGCCGCGCGCGCCTCCACGCCCGTACCGATGTACGGGGCCTCGGGCACCACGAGCGGCACCGCCTGCTTCTGCATGTTGGCGCCCATGAGGGCCCGGTTCGCGTCGTCATGCTCCACGAAGGGGATCAGCGAGGTCGACACCGAGACGATCTGCTTCGGGGAGACGTCCATCAGGTCGACCTCCGAAGGAGGAACGAAGTCGATCTCGCTGGTGGTGCCGTAAGAGGTGGAGGTGGCCCCGACCCTGACGCCGGCCCCCTGCGGGCCGCGCCGTACGAGGACGCGTTCGTCCACGAAGCGGTAGTGCTCGTCGAGCTTCGCGTTCGCCTGCGCGATGACGTGTTCCTCTTCCTCGTCGGCTGCTAGGTAGACGATCTCGTCGGTGACGCGCCCGTCCATCACCTTGCGGTAAGGCGTCTCGATGAAGCCGTATTCGTTCACCCGCGCATAGGTGGCGAGCGCGCCGATGAGGCCGATGTTCGGCCCCTCGGGCGTCTCGATCGGGCACATGCGCCCGTAGTGGGAGCTGTGCACGTCACGGACCTCGAACCCGGCCCGCTCACGCGAGAGCCCTCCGGGTCCGAGCGCGGAAAGCCGGCGCTTGTGCGCCAACCCCGACAGAGGGTTGTTCTGGTCCATGAACTGGCTCAGCTGGCTGGTGCCGAAGAACTCCTTGATCGCCGCGACGACCGGGCGGATGTTTATGAGCGTCTGCGGCGTGATGGCCTCGACGTCCTGAGTGGTCATCCGCTCGCGGACGACGCGCTCCATTCGGGACAACCCGACCCTGACCTGGTTCTGGATGAGCTCCCCGACAGAGCGGATGCGGCGGTTCGCGAAGTGGTCCTGGTCGTCGATGCGATAGCCGGACTCGCCGTCGGCCAGGTGCAGCATGTAGGTAGCGGTGGCGAGGATCTCCGAGGGGCTGAGCACCCCCTGGTCCGGAGACGGTCGCTCGAGATCGATGTCGAGGATCTCGCAGATCCGCTCGATCTCGGGGCCGAGCTTGCGGTTCAGCTTGTAACGGCCGACCCGGGTCAGGTCGTAGCGCTTGGGGTTGAAGAAGGCGTTCTCGAAGTAGCCGCGCGCTGCCTCGACCGAGAGCGGCTCGCCCGGCCTCGCGCGCTTGTAGATCTCGAGCAGGGCCTCTTCGCGGTTGGGCGCTATCTCGCGCTCCTTCTCCCACTGCCCCTCGAGGAAGTCGAAGTGCCGCACGAAACGCGTGAGGAACGACTCGTCCTCGTAGCCGAGGGCGCGAAGGAGGACGAACAGTGAGAGGCGGCGCTTGCGGGCGACCCTTGCACCAGCGGTGACGTCCTTCTGCGGCTTCGCCTCGACGTCGAGCTCGATCCACTCACCGCGGTAGGGGTGGACGGTGCCCGTCACGATTGTCTTCGGGTCGCGGCCCGGCTGGAAGATCACTCCCGGCGAGCGAACGAGCTGGCTCACGACGACGCGCTCGGTCCCGTTGATGATGAAGGTGCCCTTGTCCGTCATCATCGGGAAGTCCCCCATGAAGACGGTCTGCTCCTTTATCTCGCCGGTCTGCGAGTTCATGAACCGCGCCCGCACGAAGACGGGAGCGGCGTAGATCATGTCCTTCTCCTTGCACTCCGCCTCGGAGAACTTGGGGGGCGGGCGCAGATCGGGGTCCGTGGGATCGAACTCGAGCTCGAGGCTCAGCTGTCCCGTGAAGTCCTCGATCGGGCTTATGTCGGAGAAGGCCTCGGCCAGGCCCTTCTCCAGGAACCAGCGAAACGACTCGCGCTGGATCGCCACGAGGTCCGGCAACGGCAGGACCTCGTCGAGATTGGCGAAGCTGAAGCGTTCAGGGCTCTTTGACCGTGCAGGCAACGGCCTTCCTCCCGGGTGCGGTGGGTCTATTAGGGACGGTGGGTCAGTTCGTTACTGGTGCGATCGGATGTGCGGGGCGACCGCGGCCCCAGGTCGCGTCGAGGCGCACGCGAGCTGGCCGGTCTGTCGCAGCGGCCGGACGGCGCGCTCGGCAGGAAGACGGATATAGAGCCGACGAGGTCCAAAAAGACCCGGCGGCGAGGGCCAGGGCGCGCCTCATTCAGTCGTCAGCTGGGGGGCGACGCGAAGAAAAGGGGCACGGCAACCTGTAAGCATACGCGGACGCGCGCCGCGACGCAACACCCTGGGCCGTCGCGTCCGCAAGGCTACGGATGCGGGGCATCGGAGTCAACCACCACAGTCACGACGGCGGATCCCCGCCCCCCTCGCCCGTACCCCGAGGCCATGTCGGCCCCCGGCGGGACGGGATCAGTTGATCTCGACCGTGGCTCCGGCGGCCTCGAGCTGTTCCTTGGCCTTGTCGGCGTCCTGCTTCGCCACCCGCTCGAGAACTGGCTTCGGCGCCGAGTCGACGAGATCCTTCGCCTCTTTCAATCCGAGGCTCGTGAGCGCGCGGACCTCCTTGATCACCTGGATCTTCTTGTCGCCTGCGCCGGTGAGGACGACGTCGAACTCGGTCTTCTCCTCCTCGGCGGCGGGAGCCTCTCCCCCTCCGCCCGCGGGGGCAGCCGCGACCGCCACCGGCGCTGCGGCGGTGACACCGAAGCGCTCCTCGAATTCCTTGATGAGCTCGGACAGCTCGAGGACCGTGAGGTTCGCGATCGCGTCGAGGATCTGATCCTTGGTAAGCGTCTTTTCAGCCATCTGTCTGTGTTTCTCCTTCTTCTTTGACTTCTGCGATTTCTGCGACTTCTGCTGCGACTTCTTCTTCGACCTCTTCGACTTCTTCGACTTCGGGTTCTGGTGCCGCGCTCGGTTGCTCCGCCGCGCTCGCCGTACCCGAGCCCGCACCCTGGTCGGCAAGTGCCTGCAGGCCGTATGCAAGGTTCCGCGGAAGGGCCTGGAGCAAGCTTGCGAGTTGCTGCAGGGGCCCTACGAGACCTCCTGCCAGCCTCGACAGCAGCACCTCGCGCGAAGGGAGGTCCGCTAGCGCCCCCAGTTCCGTCGCGGATAGCAGCGCGTCGGCATGAAAGCCGCCCTTTACGACAAGGCTCGGGTTCGCTCTCGCGTAGTCCCGCAGTGCCTTTGCGACGGCCGAGATCTCTCCCGAGACGAACGCGATGCCGGTCGGACCTTGCAGCAGTGAATCGAGGACGTCATGGCGTCCACCCGCCACCGCGAGCTTCACGAGCGTGTTCTTGTAGACCTTGAAATCAGCTCCGGCAGCTTCGAGGGCCCTGCGCAATTCCGCCATGGCTGCGACCGAGAGACCCCTGTACTCGGTCAGCACCGCCCCGGCCGACGCGTCGAGGCGGCCGCGCACCTCTGCGACCACTGCAACTTTCTCTGCTCTCGGGTTCTCCATCGCCACCTCTTCGAGGCGACCGGCCGAGCGCGGCACCTGCCATTTGCCGCTGCGACACCCGGTCACGGTTTCTCGGGCCGTCACCACGGCCACCCCGGCAGGTCAGGAGACCCTCAGGTGGAACGTTGACATCGCCTCGTCGGGCGGGCCGAGGCCCTTTGATGCGGTGACGCAACCGGAGGTCTGCGGCGACGGCTTTTTTCAGTTGGTCGAAACTTTGTGTCTTTGTTTCCCGAAGCAGAGCGGCTTCGGCCAGGTGATGCTAGCCGAGGTGACCGCTAGGCCGGACGGGCCAGCTCCTCCACGTCCCTCGCCCGGGCGGGGTCGATTCGTATCCCGGGAGACATCGTCGTCGAAAGGGTGATCGAGCGCAGATAGCGGCCCTTCGCCGCTGCGGGCTTTGCGCGCATGAGCTCGTCGATCACGGCGTGGAGGTTCTCTAGGAGCTGCTCAGGCGTGAAGGAGATCTTGCCGATCGCCACGTGGACGTTTCCGACTTTGTCGGTCCTGTACTCGACGCGGCCACCTTTGAATTCTGTGACCGCCTTGGCGACATCGGTCGTGACCGTGCCCGTCTTCGGGTTCGGCATGAGGCCTCTGGGGCCGAGGGTACGACCGAGCTTTCCCACCTGGCCCATGAGCGCCGGTGTGGCGATCGCGACGTCGAAATCCAAGAAGCCGCCCTCGACCCTCGCCACGAGATCGTCGGCACCGACGGCGTCGGCGCCGGCGTCGCGTGCGGCCGCGGCGTCCTCCCCGGCTGCGAAGACGACGACTCTGGCGTTGCGCCCGGTCCCCGCCGGGAGAGTGAGCGTCCCGCGAACTATCTGATCGGCCTTGCGCGGGTCGACCCCGAGGCGGACCGCAAGCTCGACCGTCTCGTCGAACGAAGCCTTGGCGACACTCTTCAGGAGGTCCACGGCCTCGGTCGCCGCGTACAGGCGCTGACGGTCGAATTGCTCCAGTGCGGCTACGTATTTCTTCCCTTTGTGCACCTCAGTCCCTTCCGGATCTCAGCGGGCCACCGCTACGCCCATCGAACGGGCGGTGCCTTCCACCTGGAGCTTCGCCGATTCGAGGTTGTCGGTGTTCAGGTCGGGAAGTTTCACCTTGGCGATCTCCTCGACCTGCGCCGGGGTGATCGTGCCCGCCTGCTCCCTGCCGGTCGTGGACGAGCCCTTTTCGAGACCTGCCGCCTCTCTTATCAGGACGGGTGTGGGCGGGGTCTTCAAGACGAACGAGAAGGACCTGTCCTCGTAGATCGTGATCTCGACAGGGATGACCTGACCCCTCTGGTTCTCGGTCGCGGCGTTGTACTGGCGCACGAACTCCATCGTCTGAACCCCGTGGGGACCGAGCGCCGTGCCGACCGGAGGCGCGGGGGTGGCCCCTCCGGCGGGCAGCTGGATCTTCACCACCGCCAACACCTTCTTCCTGGGAGGCACCTCAACTCCTTCCTGCGAGCTCTGTCACAGCTTCGCGACCTGGCTGAACTCGAGCTCCACCGGCGTCTCGCGGCCGAAGATGTTGACGAGCACCTTGAGCTTGAGCTGGTCTTCGTTTATCTCGTCGATCTGGCCCGAGAAGTCGGCGAAAGGACCCTCGCGCACACGGACGGTCTCGCCGACCTCGTACTCGAGTCGTGGCCTCGTCTTCTTCGCCGGCTCGGTCCCGCCTTCCGGCTTCACTTGCAGGATGCTCTCGACCTCGCGGCGCGACAAGGGAGTCGGCTTGGTTCCCGGACCCACGAAGCCCGTGACGCCCGGGGTGTTGCGGATCACCGACCAGGAGTCGTCGTCCAGGAAACACCGGGTGAGGAGGTAGCCGGGAAAGACCTTCTTCTGGACCACGACTTTCTTGCCGCCCTTGAACTCGACGACGTCCTCCATCGGGATGACGACCTCGAAGATCTCGTCCTCCATGTTCATCGACACGATTCGGCTCTCGAGGTTCGACTTCACCTTGTTCTCGTAGCCGGCATATGTGTGCACGACGTACCACTGGCCGGGGCGGTCATAGGGGCTCTCGAGCTGCGCCTCGGCTTCTTCTTCGAGCTCCTCGTCGAAGTCGTCGAAGCCGTCGCTCGTCGCGACAGACCCATCGGCCGTCGGCTCCTCGTCCAGAGCAGTCGCAGCTACGCCGAGCCCGTCACCGTTCGAGTCCGCTGCTGAGGTCGCCGGCTCGAGGAACGCCGCGAGGCCTTCGTCCGGCGAGACCGGGTCGTCGGCCTGTGCCTCCAGGGCCCCGGCGTCGGATCCGCCGCTCTGTGCCTCTGTCTGCTCGGTATCCGAGCCCACTTCCGGGCTGTCGTCGGACGCGGGTTCAGGCACCTCCGTATCGAAATCGCTCATCACCGGTGGCTCACGACTTGAACAGGAAGATCACTGCGTGGGAGAAGGCGTAGTTCAGGACGAAGATCAGGCAGACGAGCAGGACCAACGTGATGAACACGACGCTCGCCGAGTTGGCGACCTCGGCCCTGGTGGGCCATGCGACCTGCCTCAGCTCCGACCGCACCTCGCGTGAGAACTCGACGACGCGACCGGGAACCGACATCTGGGGCTTCGCCTGGGGCCGGGCTGCAGGCTGAACCGGGCGGCGGGTCGAGGGAGAGCCATCGGCCTCCACCTGGCCCTGGCGCTGCATCATGCGCTTCATCTCACGGTTCACGGCTGCCTACCTACCTACGCCTCTCGACTTCACGTCCCTCGACATCCTGATTGCAGGGCAGGAGGGACTCGAACCCCCAACCGCCGGTTTTGGAGACCGGTGCTCTACCACTTGAGCTACTGCCCTCCGGAACCTCGGGTACCGCTGCCCCCAGCCGGCCTTCGGGGACCAACAGAGCAGGTTACCTTCTCTTCGCCCGCCGGAAGGGGGCGAGCCGAGGGACCCGGCGCACGGGTTGGATCTAACGGGTCTCCTTGTGCAGGGTATGTCTGCGGTCCCAGCGGCAGAACTTGTTCATCTCGATGCGTTCGCGGTCGTTCTGCTTGTTCTTCATCGTGATGTAGTTGCGCCGCTTGCACACCTCGCAAGCCAATGTGACCTGGACACGCTTCTCGTTCTTGGCCATGTCCGCTCCTCGATTCTCGCCATTTCCATGTCGTGTCTGTCATTGCTGTCGACCCCGGGTTGGAGTCAACCGGTAGCGGCGGCGGGACTCGAACCCGCGACCACACGATTATGAGCCGTGTGCTCTGCCAACTGAGCTACGCCGCCGAGGGCCCTCGTGCGCCCGGGCGTTCGGGTGGCACTCGGGAGGACCCGACCCGCCCGTCACCGGACCATCCGACGTCCGTCTTCCCGAGCCCGGTGCCGGCTGTCGGGTGAGCCCCCTGTCGGAATCGAACCGACGACACCAGCCTTACCATGGCTGTGCTCTGCCGACTGAGCTAAGGGGGCGGAGCAGACTCTGCTGCGACGAGTGAGTCTACCGTCAACGTCCCACCCCCCTCCTGGTGGATGGGCGGAGATCCGGGCCGTACCATGCCTGCACCATGGAGGTCCGCATGGCTCGCGCGGCCGACGCCGAAGCCACGCGGCGGATCTACAACAACGAGGTGACTTCCTCCACGGTCACCTTCGACATCGAGCCCCGGACGGCGAGCGAGCAGCGCGCGTGGATCGCGCGGCACCTGGGCGCCCATCCGGCCGTGGTAGCGGTCGAGGGCGCGGACGTGTGCGGTTTCGGCTCGCTTTCACCGTTTCGCGAGCGCGCGGCGTACGCGAGCAGCGTCGAGGATTCCGTGTACGTGGATCCCGCATGGCGGGGGCGCGGTGTCGGCCGCATGATCCTCGACGAGCTCGTGCGCCTCGCCACCGAACAGGGGTTCCACACCGTGATCGCACGCACCACCGGCGACAACGCCCCGTCGATCGCCCTTCACCGTGCGTGCGGTTTCGCGCTCGTCGGGATCGAGCGGGAAGTGGGGAGGAAGTTCGGCCGCTGGTTGGACGTCGCGGTGCTGCAGAAAATGCTTTAGGCGCGTTTCGACACCGGAGCCCGAAGTGGGCACCGGGCCTCAGGTGCCTGCGTAGTCGAGGCTCGGGTTCGAGCCGACCTGGTCGTCGGGTCCGCCCCTCTTACGCCAACGGGGAAGCAGCCGCTGCGTGTCGAAGGGAGTGAGTGGCACGGTCAGGATGCCGAGGCACACGAGCAGCGCCACCGCCACGGTGAGCGGGTTGGCGTGGAGCAGGTCCCATACCAGCTGTCTGCCCCCGGGCAGTCCCAGGAACGCGGATGAGATCGAAAGGCCGATGATGAGCGAACGGATCTTTCCCGCCGCCACCGGGCTCAGAAGGATCAAGCCCCAGGACAGGTACCAGGGCTGGACGACCGGGCCGAGCGCCACGACGAGGAGCATCGTGATGCCCATCGCCTTGAACATGCCGAACCGCTCGACGCGCAGAAGAAGCCACACCCCCACGACCGCCGCGGCGCCAAGTCCCAAAAGACGCGTCGCTGAGAGCATCCCCGGAAGGGAGATCCCGATCCCGAAGACGTGCGCCAGGTCGGTGAGGAGGATCCCGGCCCCGGTGGCAGGGGCCACCCACGACCTCACGGTCCCCGGCGTCGCCAGGTTCAAGACCCAGCTCCAGCCGAGACCCGTGACCAACGAGAGCGCCCCCATCAGGGCGCCCGCGACGAGGCCGCCTGTTATGAGCGGCCTCACCCGGGCGCGCAGAGGCAATCCCGAGCCCGTCCATTCCCAGGCGATGTAGACGATCCCGATCGCAGCCGGGACCTTCACCGCCGCTGCGAGGGAGCACAGCGCGATGCCGGCGAGCGGACGGCCTCGCTTCGCCACCGCCAGCCCGCACAGGAGCAGGCCGAGCATGAGGGCGTCGTTGTGCGCGCCGCCCACCAGGTGCAGGACGGTCACCGGATTCAGGATCGCCAGGGTGAACACATAGCCGGCGTCCCTCCCCATGCTCCGGGCGAGCACCGGTATGGCCACGGCCATGAGGGCTACGCCTGCAACGGCGAGGAGCCTGAGCAGCACGAGGTCGGGCAGTTCGTGGTGCATGGAGATGCTCGTGAGGAAACCGTCGAGGCTCATGAACAAAGGCCCATAGGGGGCGGGCGTGTTGAGCCAGAGCTTGTCGACGAGTGCGACCGAGGGAGCCCCGCCGAGAACCCCGGGGCCGTAGTGGTAGGGGCTTATGTGGTGGCTCATCATCTCGCCCTGGGCGACGTAGCTGTAGACGTCACGGCTGAAGAGCGGTGGCGCCAGGAGGAGCGGCACCACCCAGAGGCCGAAGACCCAGGCGAGCTTGCGCACTGGGATCGCCGGCAGCTGCGAGGTCGTCCTGATAAGCCCGTACCACGCGCGCATGAGCAGCAGAACGCCGCCGTAGACCGCGACGAGGCCGAAGAAGAGGCCGCGGGTCGAGCCGGGTGCGCCGGGCGCCGGTACCCCGAAGAACCAAGCTCCGGCCTGCTTGAGCACGAAGGGCGAGCGCTGCTGGGAGACGCCCGCGGTGATGGCCGTGATGGCGATGCAGCCGAGGATGGCCGGGCGAAGCAGCAAGCGGGACCCGTCTGCGGCCGCGGATCCCGGGGAGATGTCCGGGCCCACGAGGGCACTGAAGGGCCAGCGGGAACGCACCGCTTCGTCCCACTCGGTCAGCCGGTCGAGAGTCCGCACGACCGCCGGAACGGTGGCGAGCCGGCCGATCGGGTGGGTGACGAAGCGTTCGGTCAACCCGCGCAAGTCGGTCTTGATCGCTTCGCCAATCACCTCGGCCTCGTCCCACTCGGCGGCATCGCCGTGCACCGTTCTGACCCTCGGTCGAGCCGCCTCCGGCTTCCACGGCCCACGCTCCGAAGCTGGACCGGGCCCCTGCAACAGCGATGACACACCGCAGCACCGCCTGCCTGAAGCGCCTCGGGAAACATTGTAATCAGGAGACCCTTGCGGGCAAGAGCGGTGGCGAGAGTGGGCCGGGAAGGATTCGAACCTTCGAAGGCAACGCCGGCAGGTTTACAGCCTGCTCCCTTTGTCCGCTCGGGCACCGACCCGTCGAAGAAGATACCGTGACCTCGTGCCCACCTTCGATGTCGTCTCCGAAGTCGACATGCAGGAGGTCCGTAACGCTGTCGACCAAGCCAATCGCGAAGCAAGCACGCGTTTCGACTTCAAGGGCACGGACTCCTCGGTCGAGGTCGGCGAGAACGAGCTTGTACTGCGTTCTTCGACCGAGGACCGTTTGAGGGCTCTGCATCAGGTTCTCGAAGAGCGGCTGGTCCGTCGAAAGGTCTCGCTCAAGGCACTCGAGAACGGCAAGATCGAAGAGGCCGCGAAGGGCGCCGTGCGTCAGCGCATTTCCGTCCAATCGGGTATCGACCAGGACCACGCCAAGCGCATCAACAAGTTCGTGAAGGACATGAACCTGAAGGGCGTGCAGACACAGACCCAGGGCGACCAGCTACGCGTCTCGTCGAAGAAGCGCGACGACCTTCAATCGGTGATCGAGGCGCTCAAGGAGCAGGACTTCGGCATCGCCCTGCAGTTCACTAAATTTCGGGAATAACCCCCGCGGACGTTACCGCCAAGGCAACGAGCTCTTCCTCGGGCTCCTCCGCCACCGGGTGGTGGTGATGGTGGTGGAAGAGCTTGTTGAACAAGAGGAACTTGAGGATCCAGAGCAGGCCGAAGGCGAAAAGGTTCGCCGCCTCCACGAGCCCGGTCCTGATTCCGTGATCGTTCAGGAAGTAGGTCTGTCCCAGATGGCGCGCCTCGGACGAGGTGAAGACCGACAGGACGATTCCCGCGATCGACGCAGCCCAGAAAGGCATCACCTCTTTGAGAAGATGCGAACGCCCCCTCTTGCCCCACACCCAGTTTCGGTTCAGGTAGTAGGACGGCACGGTCGCAACGACGTTGGCGAAGACCGTGCTCGGTACCTCGCTCCAGAGCCTCACCACGCCGTAGACGATCCCGAGGACTGCGAAGGACACCGCCGTGGAGACCACCGACACCAGCGCGTAACGGATCATCTTTCGTCCCGCCGGCGTGTGGTACAGGCGCCAGAAACGCTCGAGATTCTCCACGAGAGTGGGGCGCATCCGAGGCACTCTACCCCGACCGTTTGTGACCGAACTGTGAGCAGGCAAAGAACTCCCTAGTGCAAACTCGCGAACACAGAAATCCCAATCAAGCTGAACCTAAGCAACTTCCAGGGAGTTGCGTCGCGCGATCTCCCCTAGCCAGAACGCACTTGGCTTGGGCTTTCTTTCGAAACTTGTGCTGTCGACGGCGACCAAGCCGAACTTCGGGCCATAACCGAGAACCCATTCGAAGTTGTCCATCAGGCTCCAGTGGATGTAGCCCTTCACGTCCAGCCCGTCGTCGATGCAGCGCTTGACCCCCATGAGGGCCGCGGCCACGAATTCGATGCGCTGGGAGTCGTCGGTGGTCCCGATGCCGTTCTCGGTGACGAGCACTGGCCGGCCGCCCGTGAACGAAGAGGCACGGCGGATCGTCGACTCGAGCGCCTCGGGCCAGAGCTCGTAACCCATCTGCGTGAGCGGCACTCCGTGCTCGGGTGGGAGAACTCCCTTTGGACCGATGCGACTCCGGCTGTAGGTCTGCACACCCACGAAGTCGTCCCCCTCCGTGGCTTCCAGAAAGACGTCCTCCGCGTCCCGACGGATCTGCTCGAGCTTCTGCTCACCGCCGTCGGTGGGCTGGTAGTCGGTCATCGACAAGGTGAGGCCCACCGGAAACGCACCGGGCCCCGAGCGCAGCGTCTCGGCGGCGAGCCGGTGGGCCCTGCACAGAGTCTCGCTTACCTTCTTCGAACGCGAGTCGTCGCGGACCGCCGGGGGAAAGATGCCGAGCTCGTAACCGAGCACCGCGACGATGTTCGGCTCGTTGATCGTGCAAGCCCATCCGACGAGGTCGCCCAGGTGCTTCGTCGTTCTCTCGCAGAACCTCGCGAAGCGTCCGGGAGCGTCTTCGGCCTCCCATCCTCCGAGAGCGGACAGCCAGCGCGGGATCGTGAAATGGTTGAAGGTCACGATAGGGAGGAGCCCGTGCTCGTGACAGGTCGCGCACATGACCCTGTAATGGTCGAGGTTCGCCTCGGACCATTCGTCCGGCTCGGGCTCTATCCGGCTCCACTCCAGTGAGAACCGGTAGGCCCCGAAACCCAACGAAGCGCACAGCGCCACGTCGGTCGACCATCGGTGCCAGGAATCGCACGCGTCCCCGCTCGAGGCGACACAAGGCGTGTCGTCGTCGTGCTCAAAGGCCCACCAGTCGTTGTTCACGTTCTGGCCCTCGACCTGATGAGCCGCCGTCGCCGTTCCCCATATGAAGCCCTCGGTAAAGCTCAAGGTGGCCATGGAATGCAACCGTATCTGCGTGCGCAAGGATGGGTCCCATGGCTGAATCCCTCGACCTCTTGGTGAAGCTGTTGGACATCGAGCCGATCGAAGTGAACATCTTCCGGGGTGTCAGCCCCGACGAGCCTCGCCAACGCGTCTTCGGAGGACAGGTCGCAGCCCAGGCGTTGATGGCCGCGGGACGAACCGTCGAGCGTGGAAGGGTCCATTCGCTGCACTCGTACTTTCTTCGTCCCGGTGATCCCGACGCGCCGATCCTGTACGAGGTCGACCGCATCCGCGACGGCCGTTCCTTTACGACGAGACGCGTCGTCGCGATCCAACATGGTGAAGCGATCTTCAACCTCGCTGCGTCGTTCCACGTCGAAGAAGAGGGTGCACTCGTCCATCAGGTCCCGATGCCGAAGGTGCCTGCGCCCGAGAAGCTCGAGTCGCTGGCGGACCGGCTGGAACCGCTACGGGAACAACTCGCCGACTGGTTCGCCCGTCCTCATCCGATCGATCAGCGCCATATAGGCGAACTTCCATGGATGGACCACGACAGCCGTGATCCCGTCCAGCGCCTCTGGATCCGTGCGGACGGGGCGCTCGGCGACGAACCACTTCTTCACGCGTGCGTCGCCGCGTATGCGTCGGACATGTCTCTTTTCGACACGATGCTCGCTCCTCACGACGTCCGTTGGGACGACGCCGACTTCATGGGAGCGAGCCTCGACCATTGCATGTGGTTCCACCGGCCGTTTCGCGCCGACGAATGGCTCCTCTATGACATGGACAGCCCGGTCGCCCACGGGGCGAGAGGTCTCGCGCGGGGATTTCTCTTCACACGCGACGGGACGCTCGTGGTCTCCATGGTGCAGGAAGGGCTGATGCGCCTGGTCCCCCGACCCCGGGAGTAAAGGGATGGGCCGAGTCGACTCTCGCTGAACCGGCGGTCTGCTTCTTGCCCGAGCCTGGACACCATGGGTTCGCCGGCACACCGGAGCACGGGTTCTGCATCGTGGGCAGGCTGCTGGTCGACGGCTCCTCGAGGCCCTTTGCTCCCGGCAAGGGGTGCATGACGACCTTGGTCTGGCGGGGGTAATTGGCACCCGGTGGGCAAAGCGTCCCACCGGCAACCGGCCCGATAGAGATCGACTCGGCGTCGCAAGCGACCTCGTCCGCGAACAGGCCGTTGGCGTCCGGAGGAACCGTGTTCCCGGTGCACTTCGGATAGATGCTCTGCGCGCCGGGGGGCGACGTCGTGAGGGCGCCGCCGAGATCGGTGTTGCCGCTGAAACAGTCGGTCGGGCCGGGCTCGGCGTTCACCGCGCCGATGTCGCCGTTGGTGGGATTCCCGTATCCGCCGTTGTGGAGATACTTGTTGTTCACCACCGCGTCGCCGTACTCGTCGAACCAGCAGGCCGCCTGGAGCTGGGTGCCGCCGCTGCACGGGGGCCCGCTGTCGGGATACGGGACGAGGATGCTGCCCCACGCGTCGTTGTTCTCGAATGTGTTGTTCATGACCGTGTCGTTTCGCGCACCGGAGAGCGACATCCCGGTGCCGACCGGTCCCGCTCCGGCGGTGCCGGCGGTCGGCACGTTCGGGTCGTTGTTGTCGTGGACGTAGTTGTCCATGAATATCCAGCACGAATGGGTGTGTGTGATGGGGCTCGTGCCACCACCGGGACACGCCCCGTTCTGAGGCGGAGGGTTGTCACCGTTCTGACTGTTCGTGTCGAACCCGTCCTGGTTATGGTCGAACTGCGAGTTCTCGATCAGCATGTTCCCGCCCGAATTCGACCCCGAATATCCGAGAGCGTTGTACTCGGTCCAGGCGTGGTCGACGGTCTGGTTGCACTCGTTCTGGCAGGCACCGATGTAGAAGCCGGAGTCGTTGAAGTTGCTCGCGTAGTCCTCGTCCCACGAGCCGCCGTTCCAGTTGCTCGAGAAGATGCCGTACGCCGCGGCGGTCGTCTCTCCGTCGAAGTAGGTGCTCGTCGCGGTCAGGTAATTGCCCCAGTACCCCGTCCCGCTGAAGACCTGTCCGCTGTTGGCCCCGCCGTTCCACCAGATCTCGTTGCCGGTCTGGCCGTCCCCGCCCGATCCGCCGAGGAAATTGCACGTGGTCAGGTTCTCGACCCACACGTCGGAGGCCTTCCAGACCATGATGCCGTTCAGGCCCGTATTGCCTCCTCGGGCAGAAGGTCCGAAGTTCTGGTCCTTCGTGGCGGTGCTGCACGGCGGTCCCGACTTCGTCCCGTCGACGACCACGGTGTTGCGGTCCATCCCCCGCACCCAGATGCCGGGCGTGGTGATGAGCACGCCGGACGGCATGTCCGACTGCCCGAGCGGAGCGCGACTCGAAGTGGTCTTGTAATCGCCGGGCGCCACAAGGATCCAGTCACCGGGCTTGGCAGCGTCGACCGCCGCCTGAATCGAGCGGTACTGGCCCGCTATCCCGTGGTACGTGCCGACCCGGAGGACGCTCGGGGCCGACGAACTGGCCAGGAGCGCGGACTGGCCCACGCCGGCGAGTCCGGAGAACCCGGCGAGGGCGACCGAAGCCACGAGCGCGGCGAACGGTGCCCAAAGGAGCTTCCTAGACCGGTAGCGCACGTCTCCACCTCCTCATCCGCCACGGGTGGAAGTGGCGACTTAAGGAAGTAACGCAGAGTGCGGGGCGACCTGACGGTCAGCTTCGCTCGGCGATGGGTACGTAGGGCCGCGGCTCTGCGCCGGTGAAGAGCTGACGTGGTCGGACGATCTTCGTGTCCTGGTCGAGAAGCTCCTGCCAGTGCGCCAGCCACCCCGAGGTCCGAGGGATCGCGAAAAGCACCGGGAACATCTCGAGAGGGAACCCCATCGCCTGGTAGATGAGACCCGAGTAGAAGTCGACATTCGGGTAGAGCCTGCGGCTCGTGAAGTACTCATCCGCGAGCGCTATCTCCTCGAGCTTCAATGCGATGTCCAACAAGGGGTTCTTCCCCGTGATTTCGAACACCTCGTCCGCTGTGCGCTTGATGATCTTCGCCCTCGGGTCGTAGCTCTTGTAGATGCGGTGCCCGAAGCCCTGGAGGCGTCCGTGGCCGTTCTTGACCGACTCGACGAACTCGGGCACGTTTTCGATGGACCCGATCTCCATGAGCATCCGGATCACCGCCTCGTTCGCGCCACCGTGGCGCGGTCCGTAAAGAGCGGCGCACGCAGCAGCGCAACACGAATAGGGATCAGCGTGAGAGGACCCGACGACCCGCATCGCGGTGGTGGAACAATTCTGCTCGTGGTCCGCATGGAGGATGAACAGAGTGTCGAGCGCGCGCGCGAGCGTCGGGTTCGCATCGAATCGGGGCTCGGCGACCTTCCACATCATCGAAAGGAAGTTCGAGCAGAACTCGAGCGAATTGTCCGGGTAGACGAACGGCATGCCAACACTGAATCGGTGGGCGGCCGCCGCGAGTGTGGGCATCTTGGCGATGAGACGGATGATCTGGCGCCGCCGGGAATCGGGGTCGAAGATCTCCTTGGCGTCGAGATAGAAGGTCGAGAGCGCTGCCACCGCGGAGACGAGCATCCCCATCGGGTGCGCGTCGTAGTGGAAGCCCTCGAGGAAACGCTTGCGTACGTTCTCGTGGATGTAGGTGTGGTACGTGATCTCGTGGCGCCAATCGTCGAACTGCCCCACCGTCGGCAGCTCGCCGTGCAGCAGGAGGTAGGCGACCTCCAGGTAGGTCGAGTTTTCTGCGAGTTCCTCGATCGGATACCCGCGGTAGCGGAGCTCGCCCTTCTCTCCGTCCACGAAGGAGATGGCGCTCTCGCAGAAGGCCGTCACCGTGAGGCCCGGGTCGTAGAACCAGGTCCCCGGTAGGAGCTTCTGCCACTCGTTGGCCGCCACACCACCGTTGTGGATCGGGATCTCGAGCTGGTTGCCCGTACGGTTGTCGATGATGGTGATGCTCTCGGTCACGACGTCGGGCCCTCCTGTCGGTTTTTCCACGTTCGATCCTACGGCGCAGCGGGGACCCCGGGCGTCCGCCTGGCGGAATCGCCGACGCCGGACGTCGGGTTCAACCCCTTGCCGGCGCGGTCACCTTTTCTATTAAGGGCGCGGAGGTGGACGGCGACCGACTCGGATCCCCCGAGTAGACCGCCGTGATCACGTGGGTCCCGGTAGAGGAATAAGAGGTCGAACAGCTCGCCCGCGACCCGCTCAGCGGTTCCGAACCGCAGTTCGGGATCGGGGTCCCGTCGTCTTCGAACCCGATCGTGCCCGCGATCTCGGGGAGACCGCCGAACGACGCCGAGACCGATGCGCTGTATGTCACGGGCTTTCCTGCTGTCACCTCTTCAGCCGAGGCCGTCACCACGGTCGAGGAGACGGCCTGTTCCACTTGGAGGCCGATCACCGCAGCGGGGCTCGCCGCGAAGGGGAAGTTCGACACGGCGTGGACGGAGAGGGAATAGGCGGAGCCCGGCGCGGCGCCCAGAGCGTCGATCTGGATCGTCACAGATGCGCCCGCGCCGAGCGAGGTGCGTGCCGAACGGGAGCTCGCCGTTGCGCTCGTCGACGTCGCTCCGGTCGGTGCCGCGGTAGGCGAAAGGGTCGCAGAGATCTGCACGGCCGGCTCGTCGACGTTTCCATCGTCCTGCACCACTACTTCGAGTCCGAGCGACTCCGTCGGGGGTACGAGCACGACCATCCCCGGCCCCGGTGAGGGAGCCGGACGCGGGACGACGTTCACGATCCGCAGGGCCGGCGCGGCCGCGAGCGAACGTGATGCGACGACGGCCGCGACGAAGCGGCCGATCGCAAGAGGACTCCACTGCGCGGGGCGAACGAGCCACTTCGAGCCCACGAGAAGCGCGGCACCCGGTGAACGGCGCAAGGTCGTCCTGCAGTTGCTCCATTCCCTGTCCGAACCCTGAAGCTCTTGCGCGACCGATTGGAGCGCCGCGTCGGCGGTGGCGGTATCCCCGGCTCCCGATCCGGTTCCGGTTCTTCCGCCGAGCACCTGCTCGAGAGCGCCTTGAAAACCGGCGGCTGCACGCGCGCGCAGAGAGACCGAGCTCTCGCACGAACTGCCCGCTGTGCTCTCGGGTTCAGGAGGAGAGAGTCGGGCGAAGCGACGCTCGATAGACGACGCATCGGAGGCCACGGAGTCGAGGGAAACGAAGAAACCAACCCGGTCGAGTTTCGGACCGCCGTTGAGCAGGTTCTCGAGGTCGCCGGCAACGGCGTTCGATTCCTGCGCGAGTGGATTCGCGAGCGCCACGTAACCGAGGTCCACCGTTCGCCTGTACGGGCCCGACGAGGGTGAGATCTGCGACACCGCTCCAACGAGCAGCACCACGATCACGGCGATCGCTCCGGCCAATGCGAGCAACGGAGCGACTTTGCGCGTAACCGCGCGGCGTCTGCGCTGACGACGCCACTCCCGGACCATCGGGGTGCACGATAGAGGGTCGCACTGGGCGATGATTGCCGCGGTCACGATGAGGTGGCTCTGTACACTCGTGCGTCGTGCCTGGAAGTGCTCCCATCGCACCTCCTCGTCCTCCGGTCCTCCTGGACCGTGCCACTATCACCCGCGAGCGACGACGGCGACGAACGCGGCGACGAACTCTGATCGCTTTGACGGCGACCTTCCTTGCGATAGTGGTGATCGTGGCCAGCGGCGTTGTCTATGTCGCGTACCGCAACAGCCAGATTTCACGCGTCACCGTGAAGGGCATAACCGCCGTGCCGCCTTCTGGTGTGGAGAACATCCTCCTCGTCGGCAACAACTCGCGTTGTGCGCTCAACGGCAAGCAGTCGGATTCTTTCGGTACGTGCTCCGAGGTGGGCGGCGCCCGCAGCGATGTCACGATGCTCTTGCACCTCGATCCTTCTCGTAACAGCGCGACCATTCTCTCGATCCCCCGCGACCTCTTCGTCCCGGTACCGGGGTCGCCGGCCGCGAACCGGGTGGACGACGCGCTCAACGTCGGCCCTCAGCGCCTGGTCGAGACGGTCGAAGACGACCTCGGCATCCCGATCAACCATTTCGTCGAGCTCAACTTCGACAGCTTCCAGGGCGTGGTGGACGCACTCGGCGGCATCTCGATGTACTTTCCGGACCCCGTGAAGGACTCCTACTCGGGCCTCGACATCTCTGCGGCCGGGTGTCACTTCTTGAACGGCACGCAAGCTCTCGCCGTCGTGAGGGCACGCCATCTCTATTACGAGGACGGCGGACGTTGGGTCTACGACGGGCTCGGCGATCTGAGCAGGATCCAGCGCGACCACGAGTTCCTCCGTGTCCTCGCAACAGCGCTATCCCGGCGTGGGCTCGGGGACCCCTTGAGCGACAACTCGATCCTCGGTTCGGTCGCTCCCGAGCTCCAGGTCGACTCGAGCTTCGGAATCGGCGAGATGCTCGGCCTTGTTCTCAAGTTCCATTCGACGAGCCCACAGGCTGCGCCGCAGCTGACGATGCCGGTGATCGTCGACCCCGACAACTACAGCTACCACGGCGCCAACTACGGCTCCGTGGTCCTTCCCGCCGAGCCTCAGGACCAGCGGACGATCGACCGGTTCCTCGGCCTCAGCTCGCCGCCCGGATCGAACGTGGCGGCCGGGTCGGTGACCGTTTCGGTCATGAACGGGACCGAAGTCACCGGACAGGCCGAGCAGACCGCCTCCGCTCTCGCTGCGGGGGGCTTCGACGTGGTCGGCGTCGGGAACGCCACCTCGGTGGGCCCGGTCTCGGAGACGACGGTGTACTACTCGGCGGGCCACCGGCCACAAGCCGAAAAGGTGGTCCAATCCCTTTCGGGCGCCGTGGTGATCGGCCAGGGACCGACACAGGACGGCGCGCAGGTAACGATCGTCACGGGATCGGACTTCGCCGTTTCGCAGACACCCGCTTCTGCCTCACCCGTCGCGGGCGGCACGTCCGGCACAAGCGCGGCACAATCGGGCGCGCCACCGATCGCGTCAGCCTCGTCCGGATCTGCAACGGAGGGGTTGTGGGCGCCGACCTCGGCCTCGCAGGTGCTTCCTGGATATGACCCGCGCTCCTGCGGGGCTTCGGGGACCGCCGGCCCCTGAGTAGCTCAGCGGGCGTTCAGTCCTGAGGTCGTCTTCAGGTGGCTCTCGGTCTGTCGCCACTCCACTGTCGGGCCGATCGCGTCGACGTTCACCCTGTCGCGGTGGCGATCGACGACGGCGAGGAGCGACCGCAGCGTCGAAGCCTCGAGGAGGTGTGGAACGAGACCCAGGTCGAGCAGCTTGGTGTGCGCGGCCCGGTAGTAGTGCTCCTGTTTCTCGACGCGGGGATCCTCGACCTCTTCGACGCGCACCGCACCGGGAAACGCCTCGACCACGAGGTCGGCCATCTGCCTCACGGAGAACATCTCCGTGAACTGGTTGAAAACGCGGAACTCGCCTTCGGCCGCGGGATTCATCAGGGCGAGCTCGATACACGCGAGCGTGTCACGTATGTCGAGCATCCCGCGGGTCTGGCCGCCGCGGCCGTAAACCGTCAGCGGATGGCCGACGACGGCCTGCACGCAGAAGCGGTTGAGCACGGTCCCGAAAACGGCGTCATAGTCGAAGCGCGTCGCGAGGTCGGGATGCGCCGTCGTCTCGTCGGTCTCCTGGCCATAGACGATTCCCTGGTTCAGGTCGGTGGCCCGCAGACCCCAGATCCTGCATGCGAACTGGATGTTGTGGCTGTCGTGAACCTTCGACAGGTGGTAGAAGGAGCCGGGCTGCTTCGGGTAAGGCAGGACGTCTGTGCGACCCTTGTGCGTGATCTCGATGAAGCCTTCTTCGATGTCGATGTTCGGTGTCCCGTACTCGCCCATCGTTCCGAGCTTTACGAGGTGAATCGAACGGTCACGCTGCGCGATGGCGTAGAGGAGGTTCAACGTTCCGATCACGTTGTTCTGTTGCGTGTAGACAGCGTGCTGGCGGTCGATCATCGAGTACGGAGCGGAGCGCTGCTCCGCGAAGTGGACGACGGCCTCGGGCTCGAATCGATCGAGCGTACGCTCTACGAATTCGGGATCCGTGAGATCCCCGACGAAAGCCTCGATCGAGCGACCGGAGATCTGTTCCCAGGTGCGGATCCGCTGTTGAAGCGAAGTGATGGGCACGAGGCTGTCAACGCCCATCTCGTGGTCGTAGAGACGCCTGGCGAAGTTGTCCACGACACCGACGTCGTGGCCACGCCGCGAAAGATGCAGTGCTGTCGGCCAACCGAGGTAGCCGTCACCGCCAAGTACGAGGACCCTCACGTTTCGAACCTCCCGAAATGTCTGCGGACCCACGGGTTAACTCGCAATTCCATTTCCTACAGGATGGCGAAGGAATCTGGGAGGATCCTGGGAAAGCTCGGAAAACGCCCTGTGAGGATGTGAAGGCTCGATGAACGGCACCGCACCTTTGGTTCTCGCCCAGCACGTAGTGGCTCAAAGCGCAGGCCACGGCGTGTACAAGATCAACTTCCTCCAGGCAATCGTCATCGGTCTCATCCAGGGCATAAGCGAACTTTTCCCGGTATCGAGCCTCGGGCACACGGTGCTCATCCCATCGTGGATCGGAGGGACGTGGGCGACACTGGTGCGCCAGGAGGCGACCGCGGAGAGCCCTTATCTCGCGTTCGTCGTGGGGCTGCACCTGGCGACCGCTGTGGTACTGCTCGGCTTCTACTTGCGCGAATGGATCCGTCTGATAGCCGGATTCTTCGGGAGCATCTTTCGCCGAAAAGTGGTGCGACCTGAAGAGAAACTCGCGTGGTTCATCGTGATAGCCACGGTGCCTGCCGGCGTCCTCGGCATCGAATTCGAACACCAATTTCGCGTCGTGTTCGCCAAGCCGCTCGCAGCCTCACTGTTCTTGATGACGAACGGGATCATCCTGGCGGCCGGCGAATGGTTCCACCGCCACCCGATTGGAAGCCGGCTACCGGCCTCGGCGCCCGGCGATCGCGTATCAGTTTCTGGTGAGGCACCTCCTTCGTCGTTGCACTCTCATTCGTTGCGCGAGTTGCGTGACGACCGCATCGTGACGATCGACGAAGAAGCCGAGAGAGAGCTCTCGAAGATGGGGGCACCGACCTCGTTCGTTGTCGGCGCGCTCCAAGCCCTGGCGCTCTTCGCCGGCATCAGTCGCGAAGGCGTGACGATGGTCGGGGGGTTGTTTCGTGGTCTGAGTCGCGAGAACGCGCTGCGCTTCGCTTTCTTGTTGTCGACTCCCGTCATTTTCGCAGCCGGTGCTCTCAAGGTGCCTGACCTCCTCGGACACCTCGGCAACGGGATCCGCGGTCAGGTGGTGGTCGGGAGCATCGCTGCCGTGGCGACATCTCTGTTCGCTGTCGTCTTCCTCACCCGTTGGTTCAAGACGAGAACCCTCTGGCCTTTCGCGATCTACTCGCTTCTGTTCGGCCTTGCCTCCGCGATCCGTTTCGGGGCTTTCTAGGCGCACTGAACCTGCAAAGGGCTCTCGATAGAGTGCCGGGCGGCAAGCCTGGCAGCGCCCCGTGTGCGCCGGACGCCGGAGGCTCGAAGTGGAGGTAGCACAGGACGAACAGGAGCCGAGCCTCGTAGACCTCACGGTCGTCCTTCCCTTCTACAATCCCGGACCCGCGATCAGGCGGACCGTGGAGCGCACCGTGGAAGTGCTCGGATCGAGGGGGATCACCTTCGAAGTGGTGGCGGTCTCCGACGGCTGCACCGACGGCAGCGAGAACCTCCTCCGAGACATCTCGCACGAGTCGGTGAAGGTCGTGGTACTGCCGGTTCGCGCAGGAAAGGGCCGGGCGCTCAGAGAAGGGCTTCTGCTCGGGCGGGGGCGTTACCTCGGCTTTCTCGACGGTGACGGGGACGTGCCCCCGGACCTTCTCGCCGAATTCATGGACCTCGTGGAGGCCGATCAACCCGACGTGCTCATAGGGAACAAGCGCCACCTCCGCTCGCAGGTCGTCTACCCGGTCGCCAGGAGGCTCTATTCATGGGGCTATCAGCAGCTCGTGCGTGCGATGTTCCGGTTGGACGTGAGAGACACCCAAGCCGGGATCAAGCTCGTCCGCCGTGACGTCCTTGCCGACGTCCTTCCGGTGATGCTGGAGCAGGGATACGCCTTCGACCTCGAGCTGCTCGTCGTGGCGAGGCACTTCGGCCACGAGCACGTGAAGGACGCCCCGATCCGGATCGGCCGGCGCTTCTCGAGCACCATCTCCCCCACCGTGATCGTCGAGATGCTCGCCGACACGTTCGCCATCTGGTGGCGCCTGCAC
This sequence comes from uncultured Acidimicrobiaceae bacterium, assembly GCA_963737015.1. Taxonomy (GTDB): domain Bacteria; phylum Actinomycetota; class Acidimicrobiia; order Acidimicrobiales; family UBA8190; genus CAVTQZ01. The sequence goes on from CAVTQZ010000001.1 coordinate 2,621,844, forward strand.
GTCCGGCGCTCCTACGACCTTCCCGCAGTGACCTCTGCCCACCGGAACTCGGCCCTGCACAGGTAGGGCCAGCCCGCGACACCCGGGCCGTAGCATGCCGCGCGATGAGGGGCGCGAGACCTTGGCGATGGAGCTGGTGACGACCGGCCTGCTCGACCTCCAGAAGGCGGAAGCCGAGCTCGCGGACGCTGTGCGACAGGCCAAGCGCGACGACCCGCTGGCACCTGTGACTGTCGTATGTCCGTCGGGCTACGCGGCGCTGTACGTCCGCCGGATGCTCGGGTCCTCGGGGGATCCGGGGTCACCCCAGGGTGTGGCGAACCTCGAAGCTCTCACGACTGAGCAACTCGTGAAGAAGCTCGGAGCGCCGGTGCTTTCGCGCAAGGGGATCAGAGCCGCTTCACGACAGGTGGAGCTCGAGGCGCTGCGCAGCGAAGCCTCCTCGCGGGGAGGTTGGATCGGGCGATTCGTGAGCAACCCGCGGGCCCTCGTCTCGTTGAGCCGTGCCGTCCAGGAGCTCGGCCGCTGCCCGGCGGGCGCCCTCGCTGTCATCTCTTCCCGCTCTGCACAGGCTGCAGACCTCGTCGGCCTGTTGAACGCAGTTACAAGACGCCTTCATGGCAGGGGGTTCGCCGAGGCGAACGATCTCGCTGCGGCGGCACTCGAAGGCGCTTCGCTCTCTACCGGGAGCGGGCGCGGGAAAGGCGAGATCCTCACCTGGCAGTCCGGGCCGCTCAGCGGCGTCGAGGCCGAGCTCCTGCAACGCCTTCACGCGCACGCAGTCGGCACTCGAAGCGCCGGCTCAGGTCCCGAATCCGTCGTTTCGGTCCCCACGAGGCAGAGCTTGACCGAGATAGTCAGCTGTCCTGACGCGAGCGAAGAGGCTCGCAGTGCCTTGCGCGAAGTGATCTCGGCTGCCGAGTACGGAATCCCATTGTGGGCGCAGGCCATCTTCCACCCGCCGGGTTCGGCGACCTATGCCCGAGTTCTTCATCAACAGCTGTCGGCTGCAGGCGTAGCGGTGGGAGGACCGTCGATGAGGCGTCTCGACGCCACCGCCGCCTCGCGCGCCTTCGTAGGGCTCCTGGATCTGATCGGGGGGGACCTCGCTCGCGACGACGTAGTCGCCTGGTTGAAGGCGGCTCCTGTCCGATCCGGAAGGGGACCGTCCACAGCACCTTCGACCACATGGGACGTGATCTCCGCAGAGGCAGGGGTCGTGAAGGGGATCGACCAATGGCGCGAACGTCTGCGCCTCTACTCTCGCCAACACGGTGACCATGCCTCCGAGACGGACGCGCTAGCGGATTTCATCACCGGACTGGCAGGGCGCGAACCACCGAAGAGACGTTCGTGGACCGAGCACACGATATGGGCGACAGGTCTTCTGGACGATTACCTCGCCCCTCTCGCACCTTCGGGCGTGTGGCCGGTCGAGGAACTGGCCGCGCTCGAGCAGATCCGACTGGCGCTCGGTTCGCTCGGGGAGCTGGACGAGATCTCGGAAGGAACCGACCCCGCAAGGTTCAAAGAAGCGCTGCAATCGGTTCTTTCCCGAACCAACTGGGAAAGTGACACCGACGGAGGGGGCGCCTTCGGCGACGGCGTATTCGTCGCACCTATCGCCTTGTCACGTGGGATCGCCTTCGAACAGGTCATCGTCTGTGGTCTGGCGGATGCTCTGGTACCCGGACCCGGGTACCTCGACTCCCTCTTGAGCGAAGAGGTCCGCGCCTCGGACACCTCCGGCACCTTGCGCACCCGTAACCGGGACCGAAGCGAGCGCCTCGACGACGTGCTCACTGCCGTAGGCGCCGGAAGGAGCCGCAGGATCGGAACGGTACCTCGCTCGGACCCAAGATCCGGCCGCGCTCACGTCAATTCGCGTTGGATCGGTCTGATGAGTTCGCCTCTGACCTCTTGGCGCACGGTCGACTCCTTCGCCTCTGCTTTGGGCGGCCGCGGACCCGCGCTCAGCGGACGCGACCTCGAGCTTCGGAGCATGGAGAGGTGGGTGAGTTGCGGTGGGGACGCCGCTGTCTCTCCGATCGTGCGCTCGGACGCCAGGCTGGCCGCGGGGTTCGACGCTGTGAGGAGCAGGGCGGGGTCCGACTTCACCCGTTTCGACGGACTCGTCGGCCCGGGAAAGGTGTCCCCCTTCGATCCCGAACGCCCCGTTTCCGCCACGCGGTTCGAGACCTATGCCCACTGTCCTCGGCGCTATCTCTTCGAGCGCGCGCTCGGCGCGAGCCGACGGGTTCGGCCCGAAGAGCTGTGGAGGATCGAACCGCCTGAGCGGGGCAGTCTCGTTCACGCGATCCTCGAGGAATACGTTTCTGAACGCGTGGAGGGGGCGCCGCGTTCGCTCGATCGCCTTCTCGAGGTCGCCGAGCATCACCTCGATCAAGCCGAAGCTGGAGGCCTCGTCGGAAAGCGCCTCATCTGGCGCATGGACCGCGCGGCGATCCTGCGCGAGCTCCGGCGTTTCCATTCGGAGGAGCGCGACCTCGAACCGATAGCCGCAGAACTTGCTTTCGGGGACCCCGAGGCGGGACTCGCCGCCGTGCAGGTCACCTTGGACGACGGGCGCACCATCAATTTCCGGGGAAGCGCGGACCGGGTCGATCGCAGCGTCTCGGGAGCCCTCGTGGTCTCCGATTACAAGACAGGAAAACAGGCTGCACTGAACGATCTGATGAAGGACCCGGTCGCGTCGGGGACCCTCCTTCAGCTGCCGCTCTACGGCATGGCCGCTCGACAACGTTTCGCCACTGAGGCTCCTGTGCACGCGCGGTACTGGCTCTTGTCGAGTGAACGTACGACCTCCTGTTACAGCCTGGTCCTCACTCCAACCGTCGAGAAGCGCTTCCGGGACGTCGTCGCACGCATCGCGTCGGGAGTCGAGGAAGGTTGCTTTCCGGGGATACCGGGCGCACAGATCTACGACGGGCGATTCGAGAATTGTCGCCGCTGCGACTTCGATGCCCTGTGCTCACCACATCGCGACCGCGAGTGGACGCGCAAGGCCACCGACCTGAGACTCGTGAACGTAGTGAAGCTGGTCCAGCACGAAGCCGGAAGCTCTTGGTCAGGGACCGTCGTGAAGGGATTCGGCGCTTACAGCGAACCGGACCTTCGCGGCGCCGCAAGTGCTGACGAAGAAACGAAGGACAGATGACGACCGACGCTTCCGATCGTTCCCGGATCAGCACAGATCTCGACACCTCGATGGTGGTTGTCGCGGGAGCCGGCACGGGGAAGACGACGGTCCTCGTAGAAAGGATCCTCGGTCTCGTACGCAGCGGGCGCTCGCGACTGCGGGAGGTGGCGGCGATCACCTTCACCGAAGCTGCCGCCGCTGAGCTGAGGGAGCGTGTCCGCCTGAGGCTCGACAGCGCCTTGCGCGAAAGACCGGGCGATCGACGCCTCGCCGAGGCGCTCGAAGAAGTGGACGAGGCAGCGATCTCCACACTTCACTCATTCGCGCAGCGGATCCTCCTCGAGCATTGCGCTGCGGCCGGGATTCCCTCCAATTTCGAAATCCTCGACGACACGGCCGACGAACGCGACTTCAATCGCCGCTTCGCGAGATTCGCCGACGTGCTGATGGAGGACCGGACGGTCGAGCCGGCGCTCTCGAAGGGCTTCGCCAGCGGGTTGCGCCACACAGATCTGCGCACGCTGGCAAAGGCCCTGCACGAGAACTGGGACCGGCTCGAAGACTCAGACGATGTCCTTCTCACCGGCGCAGCGGCCGGGGAGATCGCCACACGATGGCCCGAAGTGGACAGCTCGTTCCTCATCGAGGAGATCGGGCGGGCCACCTCGATGGCGCATTGGTGCTCGGAGGACGAGGACAAGCTCCTCGCCCACATTCGTGAGGCCTTGACGATCGCGCGCATCGAGATCGAGGCGGCCGATGACGACGAAGAGGCTCTTCTTCAGGCTCTTTCCAACCTCGCTCCACTTCGCTGCACGCTCGGGCGCCAGGAGAACTGGGACGGCCACATCACCGAGGTGCGCGAAGCGTGCTCCTCTGCGGAGTCAGAGCGTCAGCGGATCCTCGATTCGGTCCGCAGAGCGGTCCTCTTCGACCTCCTGCCCCGGATCGCGAGCTTCGTGCTCGACGCCGCCGAAGGGCGCAGGGCCGACGGGACTCTCAATTTCCATGATCTGCTCGTCCACGCCCGCCGCCTTCTTCGGGTCGGCGGGGAGCCGGTCGAGGAGCTGCGTCGCCGGTACCGCTGGATCCTCATCGACGAGTTCCAGGACACCGATCCGATCCAGGTGGAGCTCGCATCCCGAATCGTGAGCGGCGACGGCAGTGGCGAAGATGACGGCGAAGACGCCTCCCTGAGCTCGGTACGCCGCGGCTCGCTCTTCGTCGTGGGCGATCCCAAACAGTCGATCTACCGTTTTCGCCGCGCCGACATAGAGCTGTTCGAAGAAGTGAGCTCCCGGATACCCGAACGCGTCTTCCTCCGGACCAACTTCCGTTCGGTGCCCGGGATCATCGAGCTCGTGAACGTGGTCTTCGCGGATCTTTTCGGATCACAGCTTCTGCCCGGCCAGGCCCGGCACGATCCACTAGTCGCCCAGCGTCCCGTCCTCGGGCGTCCGGGCAAGGACCTCTCGTCGCGACGCTCCCGCGGCTTCGAGACAAAGAGGCAGCGGAAAGGCCGCGCGGTCCTCGCTGAGAACCAGATGTCGCTTCCGCTGGCAGAGCTCGATCCCGAAGCTCCGAGTCCAAACGAAACGGACCCGGCGATCACGAGCGGAACCTCCACCACGCCGTTCGCACCCGATCGGAATGGCACAGCAGCCGCGGGTGCGGGGACCTCCACGGACGCGCCCGTCCTCCTGCTCGGCGGCGCGTCGGACGGGTCCGCTTCAGAGGTGAGGCGTCTGGCGGCAAAGGACGTCGCGAGCTCGATCCTTCTCATGGTCCGAGACCGCTGGACCGTGTCGGATCCCGAGAGCGCAGAGCCCCGCGCGGCGAAGTTCTCCGACGTCGCAGTCCTCATGCCTGCCCGGACGTTTTTGCCTTCGCTCGAGGAAGCCCTCGACGAGGCTCAGGTTCCGTTTCGCCTCGAGGGCGCTTCGATGCTGTGGGCCTCCGAAGACGTGCGGGGCGTCCTGGCCGTACTCCGCGCGGTGGACGACCCGGCCGATCAGATCGCCGTGCTCGCGGCCCTGCGCTCGCCCGGGCTCGCCTGCGGAGACGACGACCTTCTCACCTGGTACCTGGGGGGAGGCGCATGGGACATGCGCCGCGAGATCCCGCCCGACCTCGTGGGCCATCCGGTGGCTCGCGCGATGACGGTGCTGGACGAGCTCCACCAGGCCCGTTGGTGGTCCGAGCCGTCCGACCTCGTGCAACGTGCGATCGACGCGCTCAGAAGCTACGAGCTCGCCTTCGCTCACCGCCGGCCCCGAGACCATTGGCATCGCCTCGAATGGCTGTGCGATCAGGCGAGATCGTTCGACGAGGACCGGTCGGGTACCGGGACGCTGACCGCCTTTCTGTCGTGGTCGGACCTGCAGTCGGAGGGATATTCGGGAGCGCGCGGAGTAGGGCCGCCGGACCCGGACGACGACGCGGTGAGGGTGATGACGATCCACGGCTCGAAGGGACTCGAGTTCCCCATCACTGTCGTTTGTGGTCTGGAGCGTCAGGACTTCGAAGGACACCAGCCGTCACCTGTCCTCTGGGACGACACCGGCCGCCTCCACGTCAGGGCGGGACCACAATTCCGCACCGAGGGTTACGACGAAGCTGATCAACGCGACCGCGATCTCGATGTCCTGGAGAGAAGCCGGCTGCTCTACGTGGCTATGACCCGCGCCCGGGACCATCTGGTGCTCTGCGTCCATCACAGGGCGCGAAGTGGAGGCGGAGATTCCAGCCTCGCCGCTCAGCTCTCGGAGATCTGCGAACGTCGTCCGGACCTGTGGTACCGACCGGGCGACGAGGAATTGATCACGGTCACCCCTGTGAAATTGATCTCGATCGAGGAGGAGCCCCCGCCCGCTGCGGAGGTGACGCCAGACGCAGTGCAGTGGAGCGCTTTCTGCGCCGAGTGGGAGCGCGAGCGCTTTTCACTCCTCGAACGGCTCAGGCGCCGTCCCGTCGTTTCGGCAACGGCCCTGTCACACCAGGGAAGGCCGAAAGGAGCCTCAGCTCCAGGCGACGCGCCCGAAGCCGACGGCGAGACGGATGACCCGACAGTTGCGGACCCCGGCGGGCGGCGGTCCGTAGCCCTGCAGATCGGAAGGGCCGTTCACGGCGCCCTCTCGGTGGTCGAGATGAGCGAGTACGACGAGGACCCGGGCCCCCGTCTAGAAGAGCTCGCGCGCTCTTGGTCGATCACCCACGGAGTAGGGACGCACGCGTCCACTGTCGCCTCGCTCGTCAGATCCGCTCTCGACTCTCCGATCGTTCGCCGAGCCACCCTTCGCCGCAACTGGCGGGAGCTCTATGTGGCGGCCCCACTCGTCTCCACCGCTGATGATGAGTTCCCCGCCACGCTCGAGGGTTACATCGACCTGGTCTTCGAGGACGACGACGGCAGCTTGGTGATCGTCGACTACAAGACCGACGTCGTGTCGGACAGCGAACTTGCACACGCAGTTTCCGTCTACGGGACCCAGGTCGCCGCTTACGCCGAAGCTCTCGAGACCTCCACCGGACGCAGCGTCTCGAAATGCGTATTGCTGTTTGTCTCGCGCACCCCTGCTCTCAGTTATGCGATCGAGAGCGAGGAGCTGCAAAGGGCGCGCGCTGCCGCTCTGTCGGCTGCAACGATCGCCCTAGGATCGCCCTAGGTACCTATCTGAGGTTGAGATCAGCCCTCGGCCACGTCGGGCAGATCGTGCCGGTCGTCTTCGCAGTCCGGGTCGGTGTCACGACGGTCGAAGAGCTCGAGAACGGGAGTCGTGCCGGTCAGCTCGGGCGCCTGAATTCGGCGAGCGACGGAATCGATCTCTTCGAGCTCCAGCGCGTCTTTTTCCTCAGGTCCCACGACCCCCAGGTCGCGGAAACGCCGCGCCTGAGGCAGCACGCTGTGCTCGAGGGAGCCCACAGCCCGGTTGTACGAGTCCACCGCCGAGCGCAGCCCCCGGCCCGTGCGTGCGATGTGCTCGCCGAACTTCGACAGACGCTTGTAAAGGTCGCGTCCGGTCCGCTGGACTTCACGGGCGTTCTCCGCGAGGGCCTCGGATTGCCACCCGTAGGCGACCGAACGCAGGAGCGCGATGAGCGTGGTGGGCGTGGCGAGCAGGACCCTCTTACCCACCGCGTGCTCCAGCAGTGAAGGGTCGCACTCGAGAGCGGCGGCCAGGAGAGGGTCACCCGGGATGAACGCCACGACGAACTCGGGGGAAGCCTCGAATTGCTGCCAGTACGCCTTCTTCGACAGTCCGTCGACATGGGTGCGCAATTGCCGCGCGTGCGATTGCATGTGTGCACGCCGGCTCTCTTCGTCGCTCGCATCGTTGGCGTCGAGGAATGACTGAAGAGGCACCTTCGCGTCCACGACCACCTGCTTCGATCCCGGCAGGCGCACGACAAGGTCGGGACGGACCGCACCATCGGCGGACCGAGCGGTCACCTGCTCTTCGAAGTCGCAGTGCTCGAGCATGCCCGCCATCTCCACCACGCGCCGAAGCTGCATCTCACCCCAGCGACCTCTCGTCGCAGGCGAACGCAGGGCGGTGACGAGGTTGCGCGTCTCTTGCTGCAGCTTGTCCTGGGACTGCGTGAGCTGGGTCACCTGCTCCGAGAGCTGCGAGTACGCCCTCTGACGCTCGAGCTCGAGTAAGCGGATGCCCTGCTCGTACTTGCCCAGCTGGTCCTTCAAGGGGCTGAGCATCTGCTCGATCGACTGGCGCCTCTGGTCGAGCTCACCGCGTGCCTGCTGATGCGCCTCGCGCAGGCGGGCGTCCGCCAACTCGAGGAACTGCGACGTGTTCTGGGACAGCGCCCGTCTCGACAATTCGGCGAACTCACCCGCGAGCTGCCTGCGGACCTCGTCGAACGACGACTTCTGCTGCTTTATCGCGGCACGCTCCCCTTCGAGGGCGGCGCTCAGCGCGCCGATCTCCGTCTTCGCCCCGGCGAGCTGCGCTTCGTGGGCCGCATCCTGCCGGGCAGAGCCGGCGGACGCACGGGCGGCACAGACGATCCACGTGACGACACTCCCGACGCACGCACCGCAGAAAAGTCCGAGAACCAGGATCATTTTGCGAGCGTACAAGTGGGGTGTGTCGCTCAGGCGGACCCCGGCGATGAGCTCTTTCGCGCCCCTGGAAGGGAGTAGCGTCCGTTGTGATGCACCGTAGCAACCTGGTGCGAAATCCTGACAGGGGGGCGCCCGGACACTGGACCCGTCTCCCGCTACTCAGATGGTGACGCGCAAAACGGCACTCGCCCGTTCGGCGTCGAAGAAGCCGGCCGGCACCGCGCCGCAGACGAAGCCCGCCAGGACCAACCCCGCGTCGCGGGCTTCGGGCAACGGAAGCCGCGGGATCAAGGCCTTCGAGCGCGACGAGCTGGTGGAGGACTTCCGTCTCGCGTGCCTGTCCCGTGCTCTCGACGACCGCGAGATCGTTCTTCAGAAGCAGTCCCGGGTCTTCTTCCAGATCTCGGGAGCGGGTCATGAGGTGCTCCTGCTGGCTCTGGCTCGATCCCTGCGCCCCGCTTACGACTGGTTCTTCCCCTATTACCGCGACAGGGCGCTCGTCCTCGCACTCGGCGTGACACCTCGCGACGTGATGCTCCAGGCCGTCGGGTCGGCAGAAGACCCGGCGTCGGGCGGACGCCAGATGCCCTGCCACTTCGGCAGCGCTGCTTTGAACATCGTCACCCAGTCGAGCCCGACCGGGTCGCAGTGCCTGCCTGCAGTGGGCTGCGCTGAGGCGAGCCGTTACATCGTCCGGCGGCCGAACCTCCCTTCGACCAATGCACACGGGGACGAGATCACCTACGTGTCGCTCGGCGAGGGCGCCACGAGCGAAGGCGAGTTCTGGGAGAGCTTGAACACCGCCTGCCGCCTGCACCTGCCCGTCCTCTACGTCGTGGCCGACAACGGCTACGCGATCTCGGTCCGAGCCGAGGACCAGGCTCCGGCGCCCATCTCCGAGCTCGTACGAGGGTTTCGGGGCCTCGCAGTCACCAAGATGGACGGCTGGGACTACGTCGCGTGCAGGACCAGGGGTGCGCGCGCGATCGCCCGGGTGCGCGCCGGAGAGGGACCGGGACTGCTGCACGCGCACGGTGACGCGGCCGTACTCGCACTCGTCCGCCGACTCGCAGTCCAAGTACCGCGACAAGTCCGAGCTCGCAGAAGAAGCTGCACATGACCCGATCGACACGTTCGAACGCGCGCTCATAAGCGCCGGGATCCTGGACGAGTCCGAGACGACCTCGATCCGGACCGAGGCTCGTGAGCTTGCCTCGCACGCCGCCGAGGAGGCGCTCGCCGCTTTGCGGCCCGACCCGGCGAGCGTCACGCAGAACGTGGTCGCTCTACCCGAGGTCGACGAAGGGGCCACCGAGTATGCGCCCGCCGCGGAGCAGTCCTCGCCTGTGGTCATGGCCGAGGCGATTCGGCTCACCCTCCACGAGCTCATGGAATCCGACGAGCGCATCAGGGTCTTCGGCGAGGACGTCGCGGATGCCGACGAGCACGTACTGGACCACGTCGAAGGAAAGGGCGGGGTCTTCGGGGTGACCCGCGGGCTCCAGCGCCGCTTCGGTTCCGCGCGTACGTACAACACGCCACTGGCGGAGTCCAACATCGTCGGACGCGGCGTGGGCCAGGCCCTGCGCGGCCTTCGTCCTTGCGCTGAGATCCAGTTCTTCGACTACATCTGGCCCGCCATGCACCAGTTGCGCAGTGAGGCGGCGACGATACGGTGGCGCTCGAACGGTGCATTCACCTGCCCACTGGTCGTGCGCGTCGCGATCGGCGGATACCTGACCGGTGGGGCGATCTGGCACTCCCAGAGCGGCGAATCGATCTTCGCCCACATCCCGGGTCTGTTGATCGCGTTCCCGTCCCGCTCGAAAGACGCAGTCGGGCTCCTTCGCACGGCTTTCACCGCAGAGGACCCCGTGCTCTTCTTCGAGCACAAGCACCTCTACCGCCAGCGTTACGCGGCTGACCTCATGCCGGATCCCGCTTTCCGCGTGCCGTTCGGAAAGGCAGCGGTCGTAAAGGGGGGCACCGACCTCACCATCGTCACCTGGGGAGCGACGGTTCAGAAATCGCTCGAAGCCGCCGCCGAGCTCTCGACCGATGGTGCCTCCGTCGAGGTCGTCGACCTGAGGACCATAAGCCCCTGGGACCGTGATCTCGTCTGCGAGTGCGTCGACCGCACGAGCCGTCTTCTCGTCGTCCACGAGGACACTCTGACGGCAGGTTTCGGAGCGGAGGTCGCGGCGTGGGTGACCGAGCACTGCTTCTGGAGTCTCGACGCCCCCGTAGCGCGTGTCACAGCCACCGACACCTTCGTCGCGTACGAGCCTTCACTCGAGACCGCGATACTCCCCCAGGTCGCGGACATCACCGAAGCAGCAAGGGACCTCCTCGCCGTCTGATCGGACGCCCAGATCGCCGTCGACGACCGATCTGCGCCCGGGCGGCCGGTCTTGGTATACCGGCCCGTCGTGAGATCACCCCCGCCCGGACGAGCGCAAGTGGTGGTCGTGGGCGGCGGCTTCGCAGGGCTCGCCGCTGCCAGGCACCTGGCCGACGAGCCCGTCGAGGTCGTGATCGTCGACCAACACAACTTCCACACTTTCCAACCGCTGCTGTACCAGGTTGCGACCGCGGGTCTCGAACCCGCGGATGTGGCTTACCCGATCCGTACGATCTTCGGTCGCGCTCAGAACGTGACGTTCCGCCACGGCCGTGTAAGCGCCGTCGACCTGGACGCTCGCAAGGTCGCTCTCGGAGACGGCACAGCGCTCCCCTACGACTACCTCGTCCTCGGCAGCGGCGCGACCACCGCCTATTACAACATCCCGGGTGCCGCACAGAACGGCCGTCCCCTCTACACGCTCGCCGACGCCCGGAGACTCCGCAACGAGGTGCTCGGTTGTCTCGAGGCCGCGGACGCGCGTCCCGAGGACTTCTGGGGGGGAGCACCGACCTTCGTGGTCGTGGGTGGCGGGCCCACAGGTGTGGAGACAGCGGGCGCGCTCGTCGAGCTCGTGGACGTGGCGGTCCGGCGGGACAAGCTCCGCATCGATCCCCGGCGTACGCGCGTCGTTCTGCTCGACGCCGGTGACAACGTCCTCTCAGGGTTTAACTCGAGAGGACGGCGCTATGCGGAGGCGACTTTGCGGGCGCGCGGCGTGGACGTACGACTCTCCACGCCGGTGGCCGAGGTGAGCGATTCGGGGGTCCGGCTGAAGAGCGGCGAATGGATCGAGGCCGCGGCGGTGGTCTGGGCTGGAGGCGTCACCGTCGACGGGACCCTCGCCGCGAGCGCCGGGGTCGAGCGGGCGGCGGGCGGCCGGGTGGTGGTTGAGCCCGACCTCTCTGTCGTCGGTCATCGGGAGGTCTTCGTCGTCGGTGACGCGGCGGCTGTGCCCTGGGGAGGGCGCCGCGACGACGTCTGTCCACAATTCGGCGCCAGTCGCGATCCAGTCGGGCGCGCATGCGGGACGTCAGATAGTGCGACGCGTCCGGGGTGAGCCGACCGAACCCTTCGGCTACCGCGACAAGGGCATCATGGCCACGGTCGGGCGCCGCGCCGCCATCGCCCAGCTGCGCGGCGGTCTGGTCCTGCGGGGCACCCTCGGATGGCTCGCATGGCTGGCGCTGCACCTCGTATATCTCGTCGGGTTCCGCAACCGCATCGTCGTGATCGTGAACTGGGCATGGAGATATCTGGACTGGCCTTCGGGGCCGCGTCTCATCGTCGCGGACGTCGAAGCGGACCTCGAGAACGACGCATAGGTATGCGCTGAGAACCGCCGGCCGTCAGGCGACGCCTCGGTGGTGGTCGTGAGGCTCGGTGAGCGGCTGTTGGGACGAAGGCTCTTTAGACAGGACGTCGGAGGCGAACCCCTGGCGCACCGTGTTCTCGCTCACGCAGTGCGGGTCGACGAATTGCAACAGGTAGTCGGGCCCGCCCGCCTTGGAGCCGACGCCTGACATTCCCGACCCGCCGAAGGGCTGACGGCCGACGACCGCCCCCGTGATCGCACGATTCACGTAGACGTTGCCGGCCCGAAGTCGCGAGCCTGCCAGCCGGATGTGGTCGACCGATCGGGTGAAGACGCCCGCAGTCAACGCGTAGTCGGTGCTGTTGGCGAGTTCGATCCCGCTTTCGAAGTCGGACACTCTGAAGGTTGCGAGGACAGGGCCGAAAAGCTCGTCGTTGGCGAGCCAGGAAGTGGGTTCCACATCGGTCACCACCTGGGCGCCTACGTACCAGCCCTTCGCCGGAAGGTCCTCGCGCAGAAGGGCGACCTTTCCGGCCTCACCCGAGCGGCTCTGCGCGTCCTTCAGGCGGCGGTACGATTCTTCGTCGATCACCGGGCCGAGCTGCGTGCCGGGCCTTCGCGGGGCGCCGATGACCAAGGACCGCGCCGCTTCGACCACCCGCTCCACGAGCTTGTCGTGCACTGCGTCGACCGCTATGAGCCTGCTTGCTGCGGAGCATTTCTGTCCTGCAAAACCGAAAGCGGAGTGGATCACGGCCGGCACCACCTCATCGAGGTCAGCGTCGGTGTCGACCAAGACGGCGTTCTTGCCACCCAGCTCCAGCACGAGCCGCGGGATCGCGCGCCGCCCCGGAACGCGCCGTGCCGCTGCTTCGATGATCGACAAGCCGACGTCTTTCGACCCTGTGAACGCGACGACGTCGACCGCGGGATGCGAGACCAGCGCGGCCCCTACCTCTTCGCCGGCCCCGGGGAGGAAGGAGAGGACTCCGCTCGGCAAACCTGCTGCCTGAAGGGCCTCCACGAGCTGCTCCGCGACGGCCGGCGCCTGCTCCGCGGGTTTGAGGATCACGGCGTTGCCGGTGACGAGCGCCCCCACGGTCATTCCGGTCGGGATCGCCAACGGGAAATTCCAAGGTGCGACGACCGCGCAGATCCCCCGGGCGCGATAGACGAGCTCGTTGCGTTCACCGGGAGGAGACTGCACGGCTCCCCCTTCCTTCAGAACGATCATCCTGCGCCCGTAGTACTCGCAGTAGTCGATCGCCTCACAGACGTCCGCGTCTGCGTCCGCCCAGGTCTTTCCCGTCTCGCGCACCTCGAGAGCTGCGATCTCGAATCTTCTCGACCTGATGTGCTGCGCAGCGCGGAACAACACAGCGGCGCGTTCGAAAGGGTCGGTCTCCCGCCAGCTCTCGAGCGATTCCCTCGCAGCCGAGATCGCCCCGTCCACCTCCGCGCTCCCACAGGCGGCGCCGTGGGCGACGACTTGATCGGGGTCTGCGGGATCCACCGATGCGATGGTCCGCTCCGTCCTCACCTTCTCGCCGCGAAGAATCCCGGGCACTTGACGCGGTATGCGAGCAAACTCGGCGGCGACGGTGCTCGAGAAGCTTCTTCGAAGCTGTGGCCGGTGCCACTCGGATTCCGGCTCGGGGACGTAGCTCCCGGGCTCGGCCGGGTCGGTCGGCGCTCTCGTGGTAGGTGGGGCCGGAGACCGAAGGGCCGTCGCGTCCGGCTTGACGAGCAGTTCGTCCAGCTCCTCACCCTCCGCGAAATGGTGACGGACGAAGCTCTCGTTGGAGGTGTTCTCGAGGAGGCGGCGCACCAGGTACGCCATCCCCGGCACCAATTCGCCCATCGGGGCGTATACGCGCAGGCGCAGGCCGGACCTTCGAAACGCCTCGTGGACCGGCTCCGCCATTCCGTAAAGAAGCTGTATCTCGTAGTCGGTGTCGGCGATGCCGAGCGATCGCGCGTCGACGATGGCCGCCGAGAGCGATCGCAGGTTGTGGGTGGCGAACGCTGCACGCAGCGTTCCGTGGTGCTCCAGCAGCCGCCGCGGAAGACCCTCGTAGTTCGCATCGGTCTGCGCCTTGTGCTCGAAGACCGGCGAGGCCCACCCCTTGGACTCGGCATGGACGGTCTCGGTGTCCCAGTAGGCCCCCTTCACCAACCGGACAGACGGGATGACACGGCGCCCGCGTGCCCAGGCTGCCAAGTCCTCGAGGTCCCCGGGCGAGTCACGCAGATACGCCTGTAAGACGATCCCGGCGTGAAGGCGCTCGAGGCCGGGAACCGCAAGCACGCGGTGGAACACGCGGTGCGTGAGCTCCTTCTCCTCGTACCGCTCCATGTCGAACCACACCGAGACGTCGAGCTCCTGTGCGCGACGAAGAACCGGGAGCAGGCGGTGCGACGCCCGCTCGATCGCTTCGTCCGCCGAGAGCGGTGTGAACGATGAAGCCAGAGCGCTCACCTTGATGCTCACGCTCGCGCGCGGGACGTCTCCGAGACTGTCGGCCTCGAGAAGCGGATCGGATGTCCAACTCGGTGCCGCCGCTCCGAGTGCATCCACGATGGATGAGAGCCGCGCCGCGTAACGGTCCGCCTCCGCCTCGCTGTAAGTGTGCTCTCCGAGAAGGTCGACGGTCGCTGCCGTGTGGCGGTGCCACAACTCGCCGACTGCACGAGCCACTTCGTCGGCGTCGGAACCTATGACGAACTGCCGGGCCATCCGATCCACGCCGCGGCGTGCGACCCCAGCCGACACCCACGAGCCCCCCGGGACGGTCTTCGTGATACCGAGGCCCGCGCCGAACCATTTGGGGACCTCGACACCTTCGAACTCGGAGCGAAGATGGGCCTCTACGTCTTCGTCGTCCGCCAGTGCCGGCAGGGTGTCAACGAAACGGAAGAGCCGCGTCCTGAACTCCGGATCCTCCATCGACCGTGCGAGGAGACGGTCGCTCCACCAGGAGAGGTGGAAGACGCGCGCTCTCTGGCGTTTTCCCAGCTCGGCGACCTGTTTGGCGAGCTCACGGATCTGGCGCTCGCGCAACTCGCCCCCCGGCCCCGGATCAACGCGTGAATCGATCACCTTGACGAAAGGTACAGCCCCCGGGGCCTCCACGAGGCCCCAACAGGCCGTCGGGTCTCTCGCAATAAGGCCCAGGAGCCCCCGTTCTCCCAAGTGAATGACTA
Source organism: uncultured Acidimicrobiaceae bacterium (assembly GCA_963737015.1). Taxonomy (GTDB): domain Bacteria; phylum Actinomycetota; class Acidimicrobiia; order Acidimicrobiales; family UBA8190; genus CAVTQZ01. Next base: position 2,637,004 of record CAVTQZ010000001.1, read on the forward strand.
GCAAGGGGGGCAGTCATGACCAACGGTAAATCTTCTGTCGGCCCGGGGAGGACAACCTTCGTCTCGTGCGGAGCCCGGTTCGATCTGCAGCCGCACACCAGCCAGATCTGCTGCGAGCTCCCTCACGGACACGACTCGAGGTGGCATCGCAACGAGCACGCCGGCTTCGAATGGTCCGGGAGGCTCCTCTGGTTGCTTCCGCCCTCAACGCTTCGCGGGCCTGAGACTCACGCCCCGAAACCCTGAGCACTGACCGTCTCTAGGAGGCGGAGTAGTCGCTTTAAGAGGCGAAGTACTCGGCGATCTGGACGGCGTTCAGGGCCGCACCTTTGCGCAGGTTGTCGCCCGAGAGGAAAAGAACGAGCCCGTTTTCGACGGTTGGGTCGTTTCTCAGGCGCCCCACGAGAGTGACGTCGCTTCCAGCCGCGTCGATCGGAGTCGGCACGTCGCGACACTCCACGCCGGGAGCCTCCTCCAGCACGGACCGCGCTTCCTCGGGACTGATCGCCCTTTCGAAACGGGCGTTGATCGAGAGGCTGTGGCCGGTGAACACGGGAACGCGGACGCACGTCGCAGAAACCGCCAGGTTCTCGATGCCCAGGATCTTCCGGCTCTCGTTTCTGAGCTTCAGCTCCTCGTCGGTCTCGCCACCCGGGCCTTCCTCGAGCCGCCCCGCCATCGGCAGGACGTTGTGCGCGATGGGACCCGGGAACTTCGAGTGGGCCGGGAACCCGACCGCCGATCCGTCGAAGGTGAGCGCCGGCACGTCGTCGACGGTCTTGCGGAGCTGGTCTTCGAGTTCACGTACCCCTGCGAGTCCGGCACCCGAAACCGACTGGTAGGTCGAGACGACCATCGACCGGAGGCCCGCGACACGGTGAAGTGCTCCGAGGACAGGCATGGCCACCATCGTCGTGCAGTTCGGGTTGGCGACTATCCCTTTTGGAACCTCGGCCAGGGCTGAGGCGTTCACTTCGGGGACCACGAGGGGCACCGCAGGGTCCATGCGCCACGCGGACGAGTTGTCGATCACGATCGCGCCGTCACCGGCGATCCGCGGCGCCAGGACACGGGAGGCCGTGGCTCCTGCGGACATGAGCACGATATCGAGGCCACGGTAATCGGCGCCTTCCGCGTCCTCCACCGACACTTCGGTCTCGGCGAACTCGAGACGACGGCCCGTCGAGCGCGCGGAGGCGAAGAGCCTCAGCTCGCCGACAGGAAATGCGCGTTCTACGAGGACGCGCCGCATCACCGATCCGACCTGGCCCGTGGCGCCGACGATGCCGACTTTCACAATTCGAAGCTTAGGGGACCCCGTGCGTGTCGCATTGGCCCCCGCGCGGCTTCACAGCTACGCAGCTGCCCACCTACACAGCTCACCTACACAGCTGCCCACTACACAGGAGCCAGGTCGAACGCCCTGTGGAGCAGTTGGACGGCGTCCTCGACACGGTCCGCGCGGATGACACAGGAGACCCTGATCGGGGACGTCGAGATCATCTCGATGTTTATCCCTGCGGCAGCAAGGGACTCGAACATCGTCGCGGAAACACCGGGGTGAGTCCGCATGCCTGCCCCCACCAGAGCCACCTTCGCGATCTGGTCGTCGGCGAACACCTCCCCGGCCCCGACGTCCGGGGCGAGAGACCGCGCAACCTCCATGCTCGTCTCGAGATCCACCTTCGGCACGGTGAACGAGATGTCCGTGGTCCCGTGCGTCGACGTGTTCTGGACGATGGTGTCCACGTTCACCGTCCTGTCGGCGAGTGCCCTGAAAAGACGCGCCGCGATCCCTGGACGGTCGGGAACTCCGGTCACCGTGACCTTTGCCTCCGAGACGTCGTGGGTCACAGCGGTGACTATCGGTTGCTCCATTGAACGATCCTCCTCGGAGACCCAGGTGCCGGGCTCCCACGTGAAGCTCGACCGGACGTGAATCGGGACGTGATGGTTGCGCGCGAACTCGACCGACCGCAGCGAAAGGACCCGCCCTCCGCTCGAGGCGATCTCGAGCATCTCCTCGAAGCTCAACTTCGGCAGTCTGCGTGCCTCGGGTACCAGACGCGGGTCGGCGCTGAACACGCCTGAGACGTCGGTGTATATCTCGCAGGCGTCCGCTTTCAGCGAGACGGCGAGAGCCACTGCGGTGGTGTCGGAGCCTCCGCGGCCGAGCGTCGTCACGTCCCGCTCGGTCGAGACCCCCTGAAAGCCTGCGACGACAGGTACGCGTCCTGCGGCGAGGGACTCACGCAGGCGGTCGCCTTTGACCTCGATGATCCGGGCCTTCTGGTGCGTGGTGTCGGTGATGATCCCCGCCTGGCTTCCGGTGAACGACAGCGCGTCGACCCCGAGACCCGCAAGTGCCATCACGAGAAGCGACATCGAGACCCGTTCCCCGGAGCTGAGCAACATGTCGAGCTCGCGTGCGGGCTGCACGCCACTCACTTCCCCCGCCATCCGCAGGAGCTCGTCGGTGGTCTTTCCCATGGCGCTGACGACGACCACGACGTCGTTACCCTGGCGCCTCGTACGCGCGACATGGTCCGCGACGGCGCGGATGCGATCTCCGTCGCCGACCGAGGTTCCCCCGAATTTCTGGACCACCAGTGCCATCTCTCGCCCGACGCTACTTCGGCACGCGGGGCGCCCAGGGACCGAGCCTCTCGGTATTCGGGCTGCCGATAGGGTGACGGGCCGTGCCCACAGAGAAACGCGCCAGAAAACGCGCCGGACGTGAAGCAAGGCTTGCCGCGCTCGAGAAGCAGCGTCGCAGACGCGCGAGCATTCGCCGCACCATCACGCTCGTCGTCGTCGCCGCCGTAGTCGTCGGCATCTACTTCGGCGTCGCTTCGGGTGGGAAGAAGAAGAAAGCGAGCGCGACCTCGGTCTCGAACTCTGACACGCAGGTGCATGTCAACGCCGTCGCAAAAGCGGCCGGGTGCCCCTCGAACCCGAAGACCTCCCTCGCAACGCTCGCCGCACGGAAGGGGCTCACCTGGAGTCAGGCGCCGGCGACGACGATCGATGCCTCGAAGACGTACACCGCGACCGTGAAGACCGACATCGGGACCTTCACGATCTCGCTCCTCCCCTCCGACTCGGTGCCCGCGGTCAACAGCTTCGTCTTCCTCGCTCAGCACACCTTCTTCAATTGTGTGACCTTCCATCGGGTGATCCCCGGATTCGTGGTCCAAGGTGGTGATCCGACGGGGACGGGAACAGGAGGGCCCGGTTACCAATTCACGGCATCCGGGCCTCCGGCCGCCGCCAACAGCTCACAGCAGTACGCGCTCGGGGCGGTCGCGATGGCGAATTCGAACAACCCCTCCACGACCACCCCCGACACGAACGGAAGCCAGTTCTTCATCGTCACCGGCGCCCAGGGACAGCAGCTGCCGCCCGACTACGTCCTGTTCGGTCAGGTTTCCTCGGGAATGAACGTCGTCGACAAGATCAGTGCGGACGGGACGCAGGGCGGCACACCGAAGGTCATCCACCGTATGTTGAGTGTGACCATCAGCTCGACCTGACAGGAGGATCATGAGCATCGTCGAACCCCCCGCGCCGGACGGATCGAGTGAGAAACGCCAGTCCTTCGAGGCCGAGCCGCCGATGGTGATCGATCCCTCGAAGCGCTACACGGCGAAGATGGTGACGAACATGGGAGACATGACCGTTGCGCTCGATCCGATGAGCGCACCGCGAACGGTCAACAACTTCGTGTTCCTCGCGCGCTACCACTATTTCGACGGGATCTCGTTCCACCGGATCATCCCGGGATTCGTGCTGCAGGGTGGCGATCCCACCGGGACCGGCCGCGGCGGCCCCGGTTACAACTTCGCAGACGAGCTGCCACCAGCGGGACGCTACGAGCTCGGGTCGCTGGCGATGGCCAACGCAGGACCCGATACGAACGGGAGTCAGTTCTTCGTCATCTCCGGTCCCGACGGCGTGCGCCTGCCTCCCAGCTACTCGCTCTTCGGCAAGGTCGTCTCAGGTCTCGAGACGGTTGCAGCCATAGACGCTGTCGGATCCAAATCCGGCAAGCCCTCGAAGTCCGTGACGATCGAATCCATGACGATCTCGGAGTCCGACTGACGACGAGGCGGACCTAGTGCGGCAGAGCCTCGAAGCCGGCGGGCTCGCCGCTCACGAAGACCTCGACCTTTCCCGCCCCCGCTTCGCGCCAGGCGCCGTCCGCGTCGCGGATGAGCGCCGTACGTTCGGGCACTCCGACCACCGGGATCCCCGGTGCCGCGAGCGCTATGGACCTGTGCACCTTTTCGGCGTTCTCGTGACCGAAATGAGGGATCACGGCGAGCTGTTCGACCATGCCCAGGCCGACCGTGAGCGCCCCTCCCCTGGGGTCGACCATCGGGTCGGTGAGCACCATCGCGCCCGCTGAAGAGCCCGCCACGACCGCGCCTTCGCGCCACGCTTCGAGGAGCGCTTCCCAGACCGCGGAAGCCTTCAGCACCGAACGCAGGTGCATCGGCGATCCACCTCCGAGGTAGGTGAACCGGCTCGCGGCACGACCTTCGCATTGTCGGCGTCCTGCGCGTCGGATCGGCCGAGGACCATGAGCCCTCTCACCGCGCAGCCGAGGCCTTCGAACCAGACACGCGCGGTTTCGACGGCCTTCTCCGGGTGTTCGTATGCAGCCGCGGTCGGAAGTACGAGCACCTCCTTCGTTCCCGATGCAGCGAGAAGCTCCGAGTCGAAATCGCAACCCGGACGCCACTCGTCTCCACCGACGAGAGCAAGTGTCCCGCTCACGGCTTCGGTCACGGAACCCTCGCTGGTTCTCCACGGCGCCGGCTGGCGAGGCGGTCGTGCACGAGCCGACACATTAGGGGCCCTGCCACGAGGTGCTGTCTAGGCTCCATTCCATGTCGAGCGCAGAGACCTTCGAGGGACGGGTAGCAGTCGTCACCGGAGCGGCTTCGGGTATCGGGCGTGCGATCTCCGTGGCACTCATCAGACGCGGAGCCACCGTCGTCCTCACCGACGTCGACGAGGCGGGCGCCAAGGTCGCCGCCGAATCCATCGCCGCGGGGCCGCCCGGTCGCGCCTCGTCGGCAGGTCTGGACGTCACCGATGCCGACGCGTTCGCAGATCTTGCAAGGCGCGTGAGTGAAGAGCACGGTCACCTCGATCTGTTGTTCAACAACGCAGGTATAGGCGTGAGCGGTGACGTCGCCGATCTGCCGCTCCCTTACTGGCAACGCGTCATCGACGTGAACCTGCGCGGAGTGGTGCACGGCGTGCTCGCCGCGTACCCGATCATGATCCGACAGGGAAGCGGTCACATCGTCAACACCGCCTCCCTGGCGGGCCTCATCCCGGCGCCGGTCCTGACTCCGTACTCGATGACCAAGCACGCCGTCGTGGGCCTGAGCACGTCGCTGCGCGCCGAGGCGGCGGCACACGGGGTGAGGGTGAGCGTGGTGTGCCCGGGCGTCATCGACAGCCCCCTCCTCGACAAGCCCAATCCGCCGGACCTCGAGCCGGTGCCGAGCGCCCCGAACGGACGCGAGTTGCTGTCGCGGACGATTGGAAGGCCCTACTCCCCGAACGCCCTCGCAGAGGATGTGCTCGAGGGTGTCGCGCGCAACCGGGCGTTCATCGTCGCACCGGCGCACGCCCGTATCCCCTGGCTGATCTACAGGCTCTCGCCCCGTGTCTTCGTCGACCTGGCGCCTGTCGTGTTGAGGCGCGTCATGGGCCAAGGGGCCGGGTTGGCTACCCGCCGGTAACATAAGCCCCCATGTCGATCAAGCGCGTTGGGATAGTCGGCTCGGGGATCATGGGTGCTGGGATCGCCGAGACCGCCGCCGTTCACGGGTTCGAGGTGGTACTGAGGTCACGCTCGCAGAGTGGAGCGGACCGGATGCTCGCCGGGACGGAGAAGTCCCTGGCCAAGCAGGTGGAGAAGGGCAAGCTCTCCGAGTCCGACCGCGACGGCGCCCTGGGACGGCTCTCGGCGGTCTCCGACCTCGGCGCGCTCAGCGAATGCGATCTCGTCATCGAATCGGTGGTCGAAGACCTGCCGACGAAGAAGCACCTCTTCTCCGAGCTCGACCGCATCTGTGCCGAGCACACGATCCTCGCGACCAACACGTCCACACTTCCTGTGGTGGACCTGGCCATGGAGACCGGCCGCCCGGACAAGGTTTGCGGCATCCACTTCTTCAACCCTGCGCCTGTCATGTCGCTCGTCGAGATCGTGAAGCCCATCACGGTGTCCGACTCGACGGTGGCGGCAGCGAAGTCTTTCGCTGAGGCCTGCGAGAAGGAACCCGTCGAAGTGAAGGACCAGGCGGGCTTCATTGTCAACGCCCTGTTGTTCCCGTACCTCAACAACGCGGTACGCCTCCTCGAGAGCGGAGTCGCGTCGCGCGACGACATCGACACAGCGATGAAAGGCGGCTGCGGGTTCCCGATGGGTCCTTTCGCCCTCTTGGACCTCGTGGGCCTCGACACCAGCCTCGCCATCCTCGACGCTCTCTACGAGGAGTTCCGCGACCCCCACTTCGCGGCCGTTCCACTTCTGCGTCGCATGGTGTCGGCGGAGCAACTCGGTAGGAAGTCCGGAAAGGGTTTCTACGAGTACCGCTGAGCGCGATATGGCCGAGGACACACAGAGGCGGGATCCGCCCTGGGTGATGCGTACCTATTCGGGCCACACGTCGGCCAAGGCGTCCAACGAGCTGTACAGGACGAACCTCGCAAAGGGCCAGACGGGCCTCTCGATCGCGTTCGACCTGCCCACCCAGACCGGCTACGACCCCGACACGCCCGAGGCCGCCGGCGAGGTCGGGAAGGTCGGGGTCCCTGTCGCCCATCTCGGTCACATGGACGAGCTCATGGACCGGATCCCCGTGGGTGAGATGAACACCTCGATGACGATCAACGCCACCGCGCCGTGGCTCCTCGGGCTCTACATCGCGCACGCCGAGAACGAGGGGGTCGATCCCTTCGTCCTGCAGGGCACTACGCAGAACGACATCGTGAAGGAGTACCTCTCGCGAGGCACCTACATATTCCCGCCCGTTCCCTCGAGGCGTCTCACGGTGGACACGATCGCATACACGGTCCGAAACGTCCCGAAGTGGAACCCGATCAACGTGTGCAGTTACCACCTCCAAGAAGCGGGGGCCACCCCGGTGCAGGAGCTGGCGTACACGCTCGCGACGGCGATCGGCGTGGTCGACGCGGTTCGCGACTCGAAGAAGGTCGACGCCGACGAGATCCCTCAGGTCGTGGGGCGGATCTCGTTCTTCGTGAACTCGGGCATCCGTTTCGTGGAAGAGATGTGCAAGATGCGCGCGTTCACGAAGATGTGGGACCGCATATGTGCCGAGCGCTACGGCGTCGAGGACCCGAAGCTGCGAAGGTTCCGTTACGGGGTCCAGGTGAACTCGCTCGGCCTGACAGAGGCACAGCCCGAGAACAACCTCCCCCGCATCGTCCTGGAGGCCCTCGGGGTGACCCTGTCACGCGACGCACGGGCGAGGGCGATGCAGCTCCCAGCGTGGAACGAGGCGCTGGGTCTCCCCCGGCCCTGGGACCAACAGTGGTCGCTACGTGTGCAGCAGATCCTCGCCTTCGAGACCGACCTCCTCGAGTACGGCGACATATTCGAAGGTTCGCACGTCATCGGCGAGAAGACGACGCAGCTCGTCGAGGAGGCCACCGAGGAACTCGGCGACGTGCTCGCCCTCGGAGGCGCGTTCGAAGCCGTCGACGAGCTGAAGGCACGTCTCGTCCGCAGCCAGTCCGAGCGGGTCCGGCGCATCGAGACCGGAGAGCTCGAGGTCGTGGGGGTGAACCGCTTCACCGAGACCGCTCCCTCCCCCCTCGTGGAGGGCGATCCAGCCGTTGCGACGGTGCTGCACGTCGATCCCGACGCCGAGAAGGCGCTCTGCGACGACCTCGCCCAGTGGCGCAGGGGCCGCGACGACGGCGCAGTGAGATCCGCGCTCGACGACCTGCGGAGGGCGGCCGAGGACGAGAGCTCGAACATCATGCCGGGGACCATCGCGTTGGCGAAGGCCGGCGGCACGACCGGCGAGTGGGCCGGAGTGCTACGCGAGGTGTTCGGCGAGTACCGCGCGCCCACGGGGGTCTCCGGGGGCGTGGGGCATCGTGGACAGGAGATGGAGGCGGAGTTGAAGCGCTCGCGCGCGCTCGCAGAGCGCGGCGGGCCTCCGAGGCTTCTCGTGGGCAAGCCCGGCCTGGACGGTCACTCGAATGGCGCCGAGCAGATCGCGGTCGCGGCGAGAGACGCCGGGTTCGAGGTCGTGTATCAGGGGATCAGGCTGACCCCGGCACAGATCGCCGCGGCGGCGCGTGACGAGGACGTCGACGTCGTGGGTCTTTCGATACTGTCGGGCAGCCACCTCGAGCTCGTCCCCGAAGTCCTCGACCGCCTGCACGCCGAAGGTGTGGACGCCCCGGTCGTCGTCGGCGGGATCATCCCGCCGCAAGATGCCAAGGCTCTTCGCGAAAAAGGCGTTGCTGCGGTCTACACACCGAAGGACTTCGAGGTGGCCAAGATCGTCTCCGACCTCTTGTCGTTGGTGGAGCAGCACCGCGACAAGGCACCGGCCTAGCGGCCTAGCGGCCTAGAGGCAGGAGCCGGGGCCGGGACCCTTCGCCCTCAGCCTTTGGCCCACGGCCGGTCGCGTCGGAGCGGTGCCGGCCTCGCCCACCAACGTCCCGAGAACCGCCACACCGACACCCGGTCGCGAGCGTCGGAGCTCTGCGGAGCCGGACGGGGCCAGGCCTCCTCGACCGCAGCCACGATGGCGGCGAGCACTTCGGGAGCCGGCTCGGGTCTGACCGAGACGACCTGTGGCGATCCGGTCCTGGCGGTGTGAGACCCGTTCACAACGGGACGTTGCCGTGCTTGCGCCGAGGGAGCTCCTCGCGCTTGGACGACAAGAGCCGGAGGCTGCGCACGAGCACGCGGCGCGTCTCTGCGGGGTCGATGACGTCGTCGACATACCCGCGCTCGGCCGCCACGTAGGGGTTCGCGTAACGCTCGGTGTACTCCTCCACGAGCTCGGCCCTTCGCGCGACCGGATCGGACGCCTCCTGCAGCTCACGCCGGTAGACGATCTCCACCGCTCCCTGGGGGCCCATGACCGCGAGCTCGGCCGACGGCCACGCGAAAGCCAGGTCCGCGCCGATGGACTTCGAGTTCATGACGACGTACGCGCCGCCGTACGCCTTTCGCGTGATCACCTGGATCCGAGGAACCGTCGATTCGCAGTAGGCGTAGAGCAACTTGGCCCCGTGGCGGATGATCCCCCCGTATTCCTGATCGATCCCCGGCATGAAGCCAGGGACGTCCACGAAGGTGACGAGCGGAATGTTGAAGGCGTCGCAGGTGCGGACGAAACGCGCCGCCTTCTCCGAGGAGTCGATGTCCAGAACGCCCGCGAGGACAGCGGGTTGGTTGCCGACGATCCCCACCACACGCCCGTCGATCCTTGCGAAGCCACAGGTGATGCTCATGGCCCAGTGTGGATGCACCTCGAAGTAGTCGCCCTCGTCGACGACGGAGGTGATCACCTGCTTCATGTCGTAGGGCTGGTTCGGTGACGAGGGCATGAGGTCGACGAGCTCGGGAGTGCCCCTGTCGGGATCGTCGTCCGTCTCGACGACGGGTGGCTCTTCGAGATTGTTCGAAGGGAGGAAGGAAAGGAGGTACCTGACCTCGTCGAGGCACGTGCGTTCGTCGGGCGCGACGAACGTGGCGACTCCGGACTTCGTGGCGTGGCTCATCGCACCGCCGAGCTCTTCGAGCGTCACGTCCTCTCCGGTAACCGTCTTCACCACGTCGGGACCGGTGATGAACATGTGGCTCGTGCCGTTCACCATGAACACGAAGTCGGTGATCGCCGGCGAGTAGACGGCTCCACCGGCGCAGGGGCCCATGATCACGCTCACCTGCGGTATCACGCCAGAGGCCTCGACGTTTCTGTGGAAGATCCCGCCGTAGGAATGGAGCGAGACGACACCTTCTTGGATGCGCGCCCCCGCCCCGTCGTTCAACCCGATCATCGGGACACCGATGGAGGCCGACAGGTCCATGATCTTGTGGATCTTCTCTGCGAAGACCTCGCCGAGCGCTCCTCCGAAGACCGTGAAGTCCTGACTGAAGACGCATACCCTGCGGCCGTTTATCGTGCCGTGGCCGGTTATCACCCCGTCGGTGTAGGGGCGCTTCTCCTCGAGCCCCATGCCGTGGGCCCGGTGCCGGGCGAGCATGTCGAGCTCGCAGAAGGAGCCCTCGTCCAACAGGTGGTCGATGCGCTCCCGGGCGGTCATCTTGCCCTTGGCGTGCTGGCGCTCCACCGCGTGGGGCGACCCAGCATGCAGGGCCTCGTCCTTGCGGGCTTTGAGCTCCGCCAGACGCTGCGACATCGGGTGCTCCATGCACTGCAGGCTAACCGAGCGCCTCCCACCTCCCCGGAGTGACCCGACGGTAAATACCCTGATCCCGCCCGGTGCGAGGATGTTCACGTTCTGTGGAACGCGTTCTCGTTTTTGGGTGCCGTTGCGCAAGAGAAAGGATAAGGTGGCGTTTCTCCCAGCACGGGGGTGGTACGCGTCGAGCGGGGGCTGGAGTCGGCATCAGAAGCCCAGAACTACCGGGGCCCTAGCGCCCGGCGGCGCGCCAAGTGGGGGAGGGCTTAGGAGCGTGTCGCGACTCGAGGTGGCCGGCGTGGAGATCCGCTTCGGCGGAGTTGCGGCCCTTCGCGGCGTCGACCTGACCGTGGACGGCGGTGGCGTCACCGGACTCATCGGGCCGAACGGCGCCGGCAAGACCACCCTCTTCAACGTCATCACCGGTCTGGCCAAGGCCAACAGCGGCAAGGTCACCCTCGACGGCAAGTCGATCGGTCACCTCCCGCCCCACCGCCGTGCGCGTCTCGGCATCGCGCGGACCTTCCAGCGCCTCGAGATCTTCGGATCGCTCACGGTCCGGGAGAACATCTTGGTCGCCGCTGAGATAAGGCGCCGCTGGTCCCATGACCGCTCGAGCCCGCGGCAGCTCGCGCAGGAGGTGCTCGACGAGGTCGGCTTGCGCCACATCGCAGACGTCCGTTGCGACACCCTGCCCACGGGCATGGCGCGCCTCGTGGAGGTGGGACGCTCCCTCGCGACGAAACCGGCCGTCCTTCTTCTCGACGAGCCTTCGTCGGGCCTCGACGAGCACGAGACCGACGAGCTCGGCGACCTCCTCGAGCGGGTGGCCGCAAAGGGTGTGGGAGTCCTTCTCGTCGAGCACGACGTCGAGCTCGTCATGTCGGTCTGCAGGCTCATTCACGTCCTCGACTTCGGGCGCATCCTCGCCGTCGGAACTCCGGCGGAGGTCCAGTCGAACCCCGAGGTGCGCGCCGCCTACCTCGGCACCGAGGAGCCCGGCACAGACACACGCTCCACGGAGGTCGTCGATGCCCTCACCTGATCCGGGCACGGGCCCGGTCTTCACGCCCCCCCGGACCAACGGGGCGAACGCCGGCAACGGCGTGGTGCGCGGCGCGACGAGCCTGCCACCGCGAAACGTCATCGAGCTGCGCAACCTCCGGGCCGGCTACGGCCGGATCGAGGTGCTCCACGGGATCGATCTCGTCCTCCCCGCCGGGAGCGTCCTCGCGCTTCTCGGTCCGAACGGCGCCGGCAAATCCACCACCCTCAAGGTCGTGAGCGGTCTCCTCGAACCCAACGAAGGTTGCTTCCACGTCCTCGGCCGTCATGTGAACGGCGTGGCGCCCGACACGCTCGCGCGCGCGGGCGTCTGCACGATCCCCGAAGGCCGCGGCGTGTTCCCCAACCTCACTGTGCTCGAGAACCTCCGCATGATGACGTTCGCCGGAACACCGAGAAGCGAGGTCGAGCGTCGTGCGTTCAGCCGCTTCCCGAGGCTCGCCGAGCGTCGTCGCCAGCTCGCCGGGACGCTCTCGGGTGGCGAACAGCAAATGCTCTCGATGGCCCGTGCCCTGAGCACCGATCCGGCGGTGCTCCTCCTCGACGAGATCTCGATGGGACTGGCGCCCTTGATCGTCGACGAGCTCTACGACGTCGTCGCGCAGGTCGCGGCCGAAGGTGTCGCGATACTGCTCACGGAGCAGTTCGCACAAGCGGCGCTGCAGGTCGCCGACAGGGTCGCTCTCATGTCCCAAGGACGGATCATCACCACATGTGCACCCTCGGATCTTCCCGGGGACCTCGCGTCCGCCTATCTCGGCGGTCTCGGGGACGCAAGCCGAGAGGCGGTTCACGCATGACAAGAAACAAGACCCCCCGGAACGAGCGGGCAGGCGTCGCGGTCCGACGGCGGGCGCTCACCCTTTTGGGATTCTCGGGCGCAGCCATGCTGGCCGCGGCGTTCGCAGGTGCCACGGGCGCGCAGGCCGACAGCTCCTCGTCGGGGGCATCGACCCTCGGCGGCTTCCAGGTCACCTCGACGGGTTCGGGGATCACTTGGAACTACGAGCAACCGAACTTCCCGCTGCCGGCCACGCCTACCTTCGAGGCGAACCTCGGGTACTCGCAGAGCAGCTTCAACGCGGGTCCGACCGGCGAGTCCCTAGCCAGCGCTTTCTGGCCCGGACAGGTCGCCGCCAACGGCGCCTCGCAGCTCCAGCTCCTCCTGGCCCCGTACATCGGAGGCGCCGCGAGCGCACTTCCGTCGGAGCCCTGGCCCATCCAGGCGCAGAGCGCCTACCCGCCGGCCCCCGGCTCACCTTCGACGGCTTCCCAGAACTACCCGGGAGTGGTGATGCAGTCGACCGCCAACCAGGACGCCGGCACCGCCACCTCGAGCTTCAGCCCCGGTACGGCCGTTCCGGGATCGAACGGGTTCGTCTCGGTACAGTCGGTCGCAAGTTCCGTGGAGAGCACGGTGACCAATGGTCTCGCCGTCGCGCAGTCCACCGCGAACGTCCACGGCGTGTCGATCGGCGGCGGGTTGGTGAAGATCGGTGAGGTCACGTCCACCGCCACGTCCACGAGCGACGGGAACACCGCGAAGGTGGACGGGACGAGCACCGCCAGCCAGGTCACGGTCGGCGGGCAGACCGCCACTTTGGACTCGAGCGGACTGCACGTTTCGGGCAACTCCGTGCCGCTCGGCGCCGCGCTGCCGAGCAGCATTCAACAGGGACTTCAGAGCGCCGGCATATCGATCACGTTGACCAACCCGACCGACACGGTCAACGGCTCCTCGGGCGAGCGCCAGCTCGACGGCGTTCAGATCAAGATCGACATCACCACGTTCGACAAGCAGGTCAACCAGCTGGCCAAGCTTCTCCCCCAGCAGCTGCAGACGCAGGTGATCGACCAGTTGCCGCTTCCGTTCCCCAACTCCCAGATCATGACGGTCGACCTCGGTTGGGCGAACGTGCAGTCGGCCGCCTCTCCCCCCTACAGCTCGAGCGGCCTGTCGGCATCGTCGCCCCTCGGATCGATCTCGGCGACCGGGCCCTCGGGAACGGCGGGATCCGGGAGCGGGGGCTTCGGATCCGCCGGCACGGGCGGTACCACAGGCGCCGGCTCCACCGGCTCGAGCCCCGGGGGCACGCTCTCGGTCGCCTCGGCCTCCGAACCGGCCAAGTTCTTCACCGGCCTCGGCGCGGGATTGATAGTGCTCGGCATCATCCTCGCCCTGATGCTGGCGGGCATCCTGTGGCGCGCTGGACCAGGCCGTCGGGGCCCTCACCGCGGCCCCGCCGTGTGTGGGTGAGGACCCGCAGAGGATCTAGGCAGAGGATCCAGGAGGTATCCGATAGATGGCCTACGTGACCACGACCCCGGGTGCGACCGCGGAGGACCGGCAGGAGCGTCGGTCGATAACGACACGGCTCTCGGGGCTGGCCCGCGCCATCGAGGGTACGAGGCGCACCTCCTCGTTCGACATCCGCCAGATCATGCTGGCGAGCGGTGCCACGTGCATGGGCCTCGGGATCGTCGCCATCATTCTCGGCTGGTACGGCGCGGCGCACAGCACTTACCTCTTTCAGGAGATCCCTTATCTCATTTCGGGAGGCCTCCTCGGTGTGGCACTAGTGGCCGGTGGGGGCTTTCTGTTCTTCGCGTCCTGGCTCGTGAGGATGATCGACGACAACCACCGGCACACGGCGCGTTTGGAGAACACACTCGACCGCGTCGACCACGTCCTCGGTTCGATCTCCGACGACGCCGCCTCATCCCTCGTGGAGACCCAGACCGCGAACGGCGGCCATGCAGCCCGATACGGGTACGGGGACCCTCCGATGGGCGCGTACCACGAAGGCGCCTCGGACCCCGGCGCGCCGGGCTACCAGGCGAGCCGGTACCCCACGGGCGGGGCCGAGCCTCCGCCTTGGACCCCCCCACCGGCGCCGGCCGCGACCGTGGAGAGCGAACCGCCGGCTCGCCACGAGGAGCCGCCGACCGATCCCGGCAACACCAATTGGCAACTGAGAGACGGTGGTAATCCGTGAAAGGTCTTTCCGCGCGGAACAAGCGCGCCGTCCTGGTCGCGCTCGCAGCCGTGATGGCCCTCACCCTCGGCGCGTGCGGCTCGCGCCTTCAGGGAAATGCGCTGAAGTCCGCTGAGGGTTCCTCCAACAACTCGGGGACCGGGACGGGCTCCTCCCCGGGATCGAACACCGGCGGACCCTCCACCGCAGGCTCTGCATCCGGCACGCCGGGTGCCGCCGGCACCTCTTCTTCTTCGGGTGGTGCGGCGAGCTCCGGTGCATCTACGGGCGCGCACACCGCGGCCGCGGGTGCCAGTGGACTCACCTCCGCCTCGTGCAACACGTCGAACAACGGAGGATCCACCGACACAGGGGTCACCGGCAACCAGATAACAGTCGGCAACATCACGAGCATCTCGGGTGTCGCTCCGGGCCTGACGCAGAGCGCCCAGGCTGCGACCGAAGCATGGGCCGCGTACGTGAACAGTCAGGGCGGCATCTGCGGCCGTCAGATAAAGGTCCAGACCTTCGACGACGGCAACGACACCGGACAGAACGCCGCCGATGCCCAGCAGGCGTGCAGCGCCGACTTCGCGATGGTCGGCAGCGCTTCTGGGTTCGACAACGGCGGAGCCTCCGCGATCCAGTCCTGCGGGATACCCGACGCCGCAGCCGAAGTCAGCACCCACGAGCTCGGCAACGTGCCCACCGTCTTCGGAGCGAGTCCCGGTAACGCCCACTACTGGCCAACGGGGGCCGCTGTATGGCTCAAGCAGCACTACCCGAGCGCGGTTACGAACGCCGCGATGATCTACCTGAACGCCCCTGCGACCCAGGAGCAGGCCCAAGCCGAGATGCAGGCCTACACGTCGGTGGGGTTCAAGTACACGTACTCGGTCGCGGTGTCCCCCACCGAGCCGAACTACGCGCCTTATGTGGCGAAGATGCAGTCGGCAGGCGTCCAGTACGTGACGGAGTACTCCGACGACAACTCGGCCTCCCGTCTCGTCCAGGCGATGGCACAGGCGAATTACAAGCCGCAGGTGGTGGACTGGTTCTCCGAGGAGTACAGCCAGCACTTCCTTCAAGAGGCCCAGGGTGACGCAGAGGGCGACCTGGTCCTCATGGCGACCACCCCTTACGAGGACCCCCCGAACCCCGGAATGCAGCTCTTTCTGAGTTGGCTGAACCGGGTCGCGCCCGGAACGAAACACGACATATTCGGTCAGTTCGCGTGGTCCGCGGGGCTCGCCTTCACGCAGGCGGCGAAGGCCGTGGGCGCGCACCTCACGCGTGCCGCGCTAATCCAACAGCTCCAACAGATAGGTCCGTGGGACGGCGGTGGCGTGCAACCACCCGATACGAACTACGGCCAGAAGATCCCGAGCAAGTGCTTCGCGTACTTCAAGATCTCCGGAAACAGCTACGTACGCGTCTACCCGTCGGCGCCGAACTCGTGGGACTGCACCTCGGGCGGGCTGCTGCACTACTAGTTCGACAGTTTCAGCGCGATAGCCGGGGCCAACGAAGAGCCCACGACGTGAGAGCCGGACATGCATGAGTTCCTGACGTTCACGATCATCGGTGTGTTCACCGGGGCCGCTTACGCCGTATCCGCGAGCGGACTCGTCGTGACCTACATGACCTCCGGCTTCTTCAACTTCGCGCACGGCGCGATCGGAATGGTCATGGCCTTCCTCTACTGGCAGCTGGTGGTGCCTTGGCACGTCCCCCAGGTGTTCGCACTGATCGTCGTGGTCCTGATCGCGGCACCTGCCGTCGGCGCCCTGGTGGAGATCTTCTTCGTCCGCCGCACGCGCGACAACACGCTCGCGGTGACGTTGGTCGTTACCATCGGGCTCCTCGTCCTCTTGATCGGCGTGGCCCTTTACGAGTGGTCCCAGAAGACCGTCGTGGCCCCGGTTTTCTTCAAGGGGGCCGGATTTCGCCTCTTCGGGGTGAACGTGAGCTGGCATCAGGTCATCACCGTCCTCGTCGCGATCGGGCTCGCCGTGTTCCTGAGGCTCTTCCTCTACAGGTCGCGCACCGGGATCGCGATGCGCTCGGTCGTCGACAACAGGGACCTCGCCGCCTTGAACGGCGCGAGGCCGGCCTGGCTCGGGACGTTCAGCTGGGCCTTCGGAGCGTCTCTTGCGGCACTGGCGGGAATCCTGATCGCGCCACAGGCCGAGCTGAACGTCTTCACCCTCACACTGCTCGTGGTCAGTGCATACGCCGCGGCGATGTTCGGGCGGCTCCGGAACCTGCCCGCCACCTTCATCGCCGCGCTGGCGCTCGGGCTACTGACCTCTTTTGCGGTCGGCTACCTCCCCACGGGCGGGTTCTGGGGGTCCACTCCGATCCAGGGTCTTCGGCTTTCGATACCGATGATCGCTCTGTTCGCGGTGCTGCTCATCCTTCCCTCCGACACGATCGAACAGAGCCGTCTCATGAAGCGGCGTGCCTCGATCCTCGTCCCCTCGCTTCAGCGGTCGATCGTCGGAGGGGTTGTCCTCGTCATCGTGACGATCATCGGCGTGGGGGTGATCCCGGGCAACGACGTGACCCAGCTCGGCATCGGCCTGTCGATGGGCCTGATCCTGTTGTCGCTGGTGCCACTCACGGGATGGGGTGGGCAGGTATCTCTCTGTCAGATGACCTTCGCGGGCCTCGGCGTATACGCCTTTTACAAGGTCGGGAGCGGCGGTTCCGTATGGGGGCTCATCGCGGCGCTTGTGCTCGCAGGAGGTGTCGGAGCCGTGATCGGTCTCTTCACGCTGCGGTTCCGGGGCCTCTATCTCGCGCTGGCCACGATGGCCTTCGCGGTCGCCATGGACAACATGTTCTTCCCCGCGCCGGCGGTGTTCACCTTCGACGGCTCGGTACACGTTCCGCGCCCGAGTCTCTTCGGACTGCACGTGAACGGACAGCACGCCTACATAATCTTCCTGTCGATCGTCTTCGCACTCCTGTCGATCGCGCTGTTGGCGCTTCGGCGCGGGCCTTTCGGACGGGTGCTTTCGGCCATGAAGGACTCACAGGCCGCCTGCGCGACCCTGGGTCTGAACCTCACCGCGACGAAGCTCGCCGTCTTCGCTCTCTCGGCTGCGCTCGCCGGACTCGGCGGCGCGCTCTTCGGCGCGATGCAGACGATCGCCGGCGCGCTCAACTTCCAGATGGAGCAGAGCCTCCCGGTGCTTCTCCTCGTGGTCCTCTACGGGATGACGAGCACGAGCGCGGCGCTCTACGGGGGACTGAGCCTCGGGGTCATCCGGATCATCTCCGCGAAGTTCCCCGCGCTCGCCAACAATCTCGAGTACCTCACGACGGGCTTCGCCGGGATCACCCTCGGCTTCTACCCCGACGGCATCGTCCCCGGCGTTGCAGAACGCTTCCGGCAGATCACCTCGAGCCTCTCCAGCGGGTCCGGCGCCACACGCTCGGGTGCACCGGCCACCGCGAGACTGAGCGCCGACAGCGCCGGTGCCGCGTTCGCCGCCGACCGTTGAAGCGCCCCCAGGCGCGCACTGACTCTTCTCGCAAGGACCGGGGCAAACCCCCGAAGTCGCGCCGCTCCTCCTCGTCGCCGCGCAAGGGCCCCGTCTCGAAGCAGCGTAGGAGCCGGCCGCAGTCGCGCTCCGAGGCGCGGCGGGCGCGTCGACAGGACTACGAGGCGCGCGAGTCGCCGGTGCGCAGGATCGGTCTCTCGCCGTGGGGTCTGGCGATCGCGATAACCGCGGGAATCGCCATCATCATCGGCATCGCGTTCGTTACGGGCTTTCTCTCCCCACCGGGTTCGCCGTCGGGACCTCCGGCTGTCGCCAAGAACGTCCTCCGCACGGACGCGGCCTCGGTGACCTTCGACGCCGACGGGAACGGGTGGGTCGCAGACGATCAGACGGCCTCGGTGAAGAAGTTCGACCCGGGCTCGGGGAACCTGATCGGCCGGGCATCACACACGGGCGGTACACCGATCGCTGTCGCCTCGGGATACGGGCGCATCTGGGTCGCGGACCCCGCGGACAACGAGGTTCTCGCAGTCGATACCAAGACCGCAAAGTTGAGCGGCTCCGCGGTGACGGTCGGTCAAAGCCCTGTCTCGATCGCCACCGGAGAGGGCGGGGTCTGGGTGGCCAGCCTGCTCTCGGGCACGGTGACGTTGATCGCGCCCCGCACCGAGCAGGTGGTCGCCACGGTCGCGCTGCCCGACGGGGCGGTGCGCCTGACGGTGGGTGACGGGTACGTCTGGGTGACGGGTAAGACCGACACCCTGGTACGCGTCGACCCTCACCCTCTCGGCGTCACCTTGAACTGGAGGCAGGTCCGCGTGGGTCAGGGACCCATAGGCGTGGCGATCGGCCAGGGAGCGGTTTGGACCGCCAACGCGCAAGCCGGAACCGTGAGCAAGGTGGACCCGAGCTCTTTGAAGGTCCTCGGAAGCGTGCGGGTGAGCACCGCCAGCGCGGGTCTCGCTACCGGATCGGACCCCGAGACGATCGCTGTGTGGAACGGTCTCGTCTGGGTGGGGGTGGGACAGCTGGCGCAGGTGATCGCCCTCCAGCCGGGCACGGGCGCTCAGGTCGGCAAGGCCGTGACTCTGCCGGGGATCACCCGTCAGCTCACCGTCGGGCCGGACGGCGATCTCTGGGCCACGACCGCGAACCCGGGAACGGTCACGCGCCTTTCGAGCTGACTACTGCTCCTGGACCAGCTCGATGAGAGTGCCGAAAGAGCCCTTCGGATGGACGAACGCGACGGTCGTCCCCCGCGAGCCCGGCCTCGGCGTTTCGTCGATCGGTTTGCCTCCGGCAGCCTTCACCGCGTCGAGCGCCATCGCGCAGTCGGAGACCCGGTACCCGATGTGATGGAGACCCTCGCCCTTCTTCTCGAGGAACTTGGCGACGGGCGAGTCGTCGCGTGCGGGGCTCACGAGCTGGATGTAGGAGTCCGCCACAGCGAGAAGTGCTTCCTCCACTCCGTCGCGTTCTACGAGCTCGCGATGGGTGACGGTCGCGCCGAACGCCTCGGCGTAGTACCCGATCGCGGCGTCGAGGTCGCGAACCGCGATGCCGACATGGTCTATCTCGGTCAGGAGGTGCGCCGTCACTTGCCGTACCGCCGGAACAACGAGAGCTTCTTCTCGCCGACCCTCTCTCTCATGGCTTGATCCTCGATTCCGAGGCCCTCGCGTGGAGCGAGGCACAGGACACCGATCTTCCCCTCGTGGGTGTTGTGGTGGACCTGGTTGGCCGCCTCGCCCACTTCCTCGAGCGGGTAGACCGCCGAGATCGTCGGCACCACCTTTCCTTCACAGATGAGGCGATTCGCGTCCCAGGCTTCGCGGTAGTTGGCGAAGTGGGAACCCTTTATGGTCTTGAGCCTCATCCACAGATGGCGATTGTCGTACTCGATCATGTAGCCCGAGGTCGCCGCGCAGGTCACCACCGTTCCGCCTCGCTTGCAGACGAAGACAGAGGCACCCATCGTCTGGCGGCCCGGGTGCTCGAAGACGATCTCGGGGTCGTCACCCGCGAGCGTGCGGACGTCCTTGCCGAAACGTCGCCACTCGGACTCGTCCTGCGTGCGCTCGTCGGACCAGAAGCGGTAGCCGGCCTCCCGCCGGTCGATCACCGCCTCGACGCCGAGCTCATGTAGAAGGTCCACCTTCTCCTGGGAGGACACGACCCCGATCGGTATCCCCCCGCCGTTCAGCACGTGC
Organism: uncultured Acidimicrobiaceae bacterium; assembly: GCA_963737015.1. Lineage (GTDB taxonomy): Bacteria > Actinomycetota > Acidimicrobiia > Acidimicrobiales > UBA8190 > CAVTQZ01. The sequence continues at coordinate 2,657,203 of CAVTQZ010000001.1, forward strand.
TGGACGGCGAATCCTCCGAGCCCGCCGCTCGCTCCCCACACGAGCACTCGCTCCCCCTGCGACATCGACGCGCCGTTTCTCGAGACGAGCATCCGGTAGGCCGTCGAGTTGCACAGCGCGTTCACCGCTGCCTCCTCCCAGGTGAGATGCGCCGGCTTCGGCATCAGCTGGTTCGCCTTCACCAGGGTGAGATCCGCGAGGCCCCCGAAGTTGGTCTCGAAGCCCCAGATCCGCTCGTTGGAGGCCATCATCGAGTCGTCGTGTGCGGAGGGGTCCTGGTCGTCCACGTAGTTGCAGTGGATGACCACCCGGTCCCCCGGCTTCCAGTTACGTACCATCGACCCGACGCGGATGACCACCCCCGACGCATCCGATCCGACCACCTGGTAGTCGAGATCGTGGCGCGCCCCCCACACACTCTCCTTACCGAGGCGCTTCAGGAAGGCGAAGGTCGGGAGAGGCTCGAAGATCGAGGTCCACACGGTGTTGAAGTTGATGGCGCCCGCCATCACCGCCACGTACGCCTCGTCTGGCGCAAGCTCGGGGACGGGAACCTCCGAAACGTGCAGAGACTTACGCGGGTCCTTGTCCGGCGAGTCGACGCCTTCGAACATCTCGGTCTCAGCGGCGAGGACGTGAGCAGCCCGGTACGACTCGGGGACCTCTAGAGCAGCCAGTTCCTCCCCGCTCGCCCCCGCTTGTATCGCTTCTCCGAAGGCTTGCATGGCCAAGGACCCTACCCTTCGGGGCAAAGCGCCAACGATTCCGCCTGCGGCTGTTGGCTCGAAGTGGCCTTAGAATCGAGCTCACAAGATCGCTGCGCCTGCGGTCGGGGCACGAATCCGATCAGCAGCAGGCGGTAGCGGTGAGGCCCCATCTTTCGGAGGTGACCCATGGCCGGTTCCGTGATCCTCGCAGGCGCCCGCACGCCGATCGCCAAGTTCTCAGGCGCGTTCGCCACCCTCACCGCCATGGATCTCGGCGGCTTTGCGATCGCCGCGGCTTTGGAGCGAGCGGGCGTCTCCCCCGAGGACGTCGACTACGTGTTCATGGGCCAGGTGCTCCTCGCGGGACAGGGCCAGATCACAGCACGCCAGGCCGCGACCAAGGCCGGGGTCCCGATGACCGTCCCCGCCACCACGGTGAACAAGGTGTGTCTCTCCGGCTTGAACTCCATCTATCTCGCGGACCTGCTCATCGGAGCAGGGGAGGCGGAGGTGGTGGTGGCGGGGGGAATGGAATCGATGACCCAGGCCCCCTACCTGCTTCCCGGAGCGAGAGCCGGATACCGGATGGGTGACGGGAAGCTCGTCGACTCGATGATGTACGACGGCCTTTACTGCCAATTCGACCATTGCGCGATGGGCGAGGGCACCGAGCGCTACAACCAGGCCGAGGGCATCACCCGCGAGGCGCAGGACTCCTTCGCCGCCCTCTCCCACGAGCGCGCCGCGAACGCCATCAAGGAAGGGCGCCTGGCCGACGAGATCGTCGCCGTTCCGGTACCCCAGAGAAAGGGCGACCCGGTGGTGGTGGACACCGACGACGGGGTGCGTCCGGGTACCACGGCCGAGTCGCTCTCCGGGCTCAAGCCCGCCTTCGACCCGAAGGGGACGATCACGGCCGGGAATGCCAGCCAGATCTCCGACGGCGGGGCGGCCGTGATCGTGACCTCGAAGGCTAAGGCCGAGTCCCTCGGAGTGACGCCCCTCGGGGAGGTCCTCGGCTACGGACAGGTCGCCGGCCCAGATGCGAGCCTCCTCCACCAGCCCTCGAGGGCGACCATGAAGGCCCTCGAGAAGCTGGGAAAGGGCGTGAAAGATGTCGACCTCTTCGAGATCAACGAGGCCTTCGCCACTGTCGGTATCGCCTCGATGAAGGAGCTCGGGATCACAGAGGAGGTCACGAACGTGAACGGGGGCGCAATCGCCCTCGGCCACCCGATCGGGATGTCGGGCACCCGCCTGGCCCTCACGATCCTGAACGAGCTGCACCGACGCGGCGGCGGTCTGGGCGTGGCGAGCCTCTGCGGTGGCGGCGGCCAGGGAGACGCCCTGGTAGTCCGGGCCACAGCCTGACCAAGAGTCCGCAGAACCTCCCAGCTACCGGCCCCGATCCGCGTGCCGCCCCCGCAAGGTGGCCCGGATCAGGCCGTTCCCCCGGAGAACGTTGATGGTGCAACCCACCACCTCAGAGGGTGGGCCGGCTCCTCAGGACCGGCAGGGGGACGATCGAGGGGATGGCAGATGCACCGCCGGGGGAGCAATCCGCGTCGAGCTGTTTCACAGGTGCGCGACGGACTGGTCGAGGGGTGGAAGTGGCTGAACGGGTCGTCCGGCCCGCATGCCAAGCATGCCCGTAATGCGGAGCAGCGCCGCTCGCAGGTGAGAAAGGCGATCGCGGTCTTCGGCGTCCTCGGCGCCGCAGCGATCCTCGGTTCTTCCACGCTTCCCGCGACGCACAATCTGATCGCGGTCAAGACGTACAAGGCCTCCGCATGGCCGGGTCTCGCCTATTCGGGCTCTTCTCCCCAGGTCGCGTCCCAGACTTCGGCCACGACGACCTCTCCCTGCTCGGTCAGCTCAGGGGATTCAACGACTCCTGCGGCCTCGGCTCCTGCACCGGCGAGCTCGCCTGGCGCCACCACTACTCCGGGATCGGGAGCATCCTCCACTCCGGCGAGGAGCACCGGCTCGTCATCGGCTTCGAACGGATCGAAGTCCGCGGCCAGGGCGACGACTTCCTCTTACTCGGCGCCTGCTCGGTCCGGTTCTTCGCCCGCGGCGTCCGACGCGACGGCTTCGGGGGCTTCCCCGTCGACAAGGGTCGTACTGGTGGGTGCAACGAGCGGCGGCTCCGGCGCGAGCTCGACGTCGACCTCGACCACCACTTCGACGACGACAACGACGATCCCGGGCACGAGCACACTCCAGAAACTCCCGGGCGCCGGGACGGCCGGCTCCATAGCAAACGCAGCGACGAATGCTGCCGGCTCGGTGGAGCAGGTTCTCCAGACAGTTCTCGGCGGCAGCGGGGTCACCTCCGCTTCCCGGCCCGGATCCTCGAGCCAGCTCGAGCCCCTTCCCCGATCAGCCAGTCGTCTGGATCCGACGGTTCGTCAGGTTCGTCTGGTGACGCAGGCTCGTCCGCTCAGGCGGCAACGCCGGCGACCTCGACAGGATCGGCTCCGTCGCTGTCCTTCGGCGAGGCGTTGGGCGGGACCGACGAAAACATCGGCTGCAACCTCGTCGGTCTCGGTCAGGTGGGTGCGCTCGCTCCGGGCGAGACGCAGGTACAGGCCGCAGCGGTGAACGCGGCGCTCGGCCTTCTCGGGACGCCTTACGTCTGGGGCGGCGAGTCCAAGCAAGGCTTCGACTGCTCGGGCCTCGTGCAGTTCGTATTCGACACCGCCGGTGTCCACCTTCCCCGGGTCGCCCAGGACCAGTACGACGCAGGTCCGGCTGTCCCGCCGGGCTCGCCGGTCGTGCCCGGTGACCTCGTTTTCTTCGGATCTTCACCCCAGAGCGTCGTCCACGTCGGCATGTTCGTCGGTGACGGCCTCATGATCAATGCGCCTTACACAGGTGCTGTCGTCCGGTTCGACCGCGTTGCGGGGTCCCTCCCGATCGTTGGGGTTACCTCTCCTGGCGGACAACAGATCGCCTGACCCGGTACCGGCGCCCCACGCCCCCCGGAGGTGTCGGTACCGGTCAGGCGTCCACTTTCTGCGAGTGACCTACTTGGGCTCGCGCGTGGACGTGAACAACTAAAGCTCTGACCAAGAGCTTCCTTCAGGGCCGGCGTCAGGCATCGACCTCTCGCCGGCCCTCGAGTGCTCGGCCCAGGGTCAGCTCGTCCGCGTACTCGAGGTCTCCGCCCACCGGGAGTCCGCTCGCTATCCGGGTGACCTTCACTCCGATCGGCTTGATCAACCTCGCTAGGTACAGAGCCGTCGCCTCCCCTTCGAGGTTCGGGTTCGTGCAGAGGATCACCTCGGTTACCTGACCGTCCTCGAGTCGGCCTAGCAGCTCCCGGACGCGCAGCTGCTCGGGCCCCACGCCCTCGATCGGATTGAGCGCGCCTTGGAGCACGTGGTAGCGCCCGCGGAACTCCTGTGTCTTTTCCACCGCGACGATGTCGCGCGGGTCCTCGACCACACAGAGAACCGCCGGGTCCCTACGGGGATCCGCGCAGAACTCACACAGACCCCCTTCCGCGACGTTGAAGCAGAGCGTGCAGGAGGTGACGCGTTCTTTCATGGTGACGATCGCATCCGCTAGGCGCACGGCGTCTTCGGGAGCGACCTTCAAGAGGTGAAAAGCAATGCGCTGCGCCGACTTGGGCCCTATGCCCGGGAGACGACCCAACTCGTCCACGAGGGAGCGAAGCGGGCCCGAGAACACGTGCTACACCTCCTCTGCCCCGGGAAATGCGAGCTTGATCCTCTCCTCGGGGGTGGGCCCAACGCCTGCGGGCAGTGTCTCGGCCTCGAACACGTCGGGATCGAGAAAGTCGGCTTCTGCATCAGAAGCCTCTTCGTCAGGACGCATCGAGCCGGTGGTGCCGGTGGTGCCGGTGGTACCGATGGAGGAGGTGGTGTGCGGTCCCGGCGTCGAGGGTCGAGGAGATGCGTTGGGCGCGGTCCGCAGGGTCGTGTCGTCGGTCTCCTCGTCGTCCACGACGAGGGTCAGGGACATCGAAGCGCCGAAACGCGACCCGAGAGCCGCCTCGACGTCCACGCGCGTCGCCTCGCAATGCGTGCGATGGGTCTCGTTCGGCAGGGCGAACACGGCGGAGCCGGGCTCCGCTGAGACGAACCGGCCGACGCGAAAGCGTGCCCTCGCTCGAGGCGGAAGCGAGGCAAGAAGCCCGTCGCCCCATACCTCGACGAGGTCGTCGCGAGAAGGAAATGTGATCGTTCCGGCGGCCTCCTGAGGCGTCTCGGCGATGGGGGGAGGCGCAAGGGCGACAGACGCAACGGTGGTCGTGCTCTCGTGGCTGAAGCTCCCGGTACCCGACACGACATCGCCGCGGCCAGAGCCCGCCTCGTCACTCGAGTTCTTCGGTGGCGTGGACCTTCGGTGGCCTCCGCCACGGGATCCTGTCCCGTGGCCCTTCGTGCCCCGTCCTTCTGAACCTCCGGCCAGACCGCTCAACGCTCTGCGGGCGAGCTCGGGTCCGCCCGACTCCCCACGCGGCGATGGATCGTCGTCGGCGGCTTCGCGGTCCCGGGCTGACTCCGATCCGGAGGGTGTCGCAGCCGGAGTTGAGGTCCGCGCCGCGGCGGGCTCCTGAGACTCCCTCTGCCGTGACGCGCTCTGGGTTCCGCCACCCTGTGAGACTGCGCGCTCGAGGCGATCGACCCTCTCGAGCAGCGCCGTCGTCGAGTCGTCCATCTCGGGATGGGTGAGCCTTATCAGGACGGCCTCCAGGTGGACGCGTGGGTCCGGGGTGTCGCGCATGTCGACGATGGCACGCCCCAACGACTCCATCGCCTTCACGAGGGTGGGGAGGCCCATGCGCCTGGCAGCGTCCTCCACGCGTTCGAGCTCCTTGCCGGTGAGAGCGACGAGGTCAGGGGAGAGGACGGCGAGAAAGCCCTGCCGCAGGTGGTCGGCCAGCTCCGCGGCCAGCCTCTGAGCGTCGTGGCCGGCATTGGCGGCCTTGGCGACCTCCATGAGAACCCGGCTGGCGTCGCGTTCGGCGAGCGCGTCGGCCATCTCTGCCAGCACCTCCACCTCGTCGCGTACCGCCCCCCCGGCTGCGACCTGGTCGAGCGCCGAGAGCGCGTCGCGTGCCGATCCGCGCCCTCGTCGAACGGCGCTCTCGAGAGCCTCGGACCCGACCTCGAGGCTTGCTTCTTCCCGCACTTTCTGGAGCAGTCCCGACAGGACCTCAGGCCCGAGCAGGCGGAACTCGAAGTGCTGGGTCCGGCTCCTGATCGTGGGCAGGACCTTCTGGGCGTCGGTGGTGGCGAGGACGAACACCACGTGACCCGGCGGCTCCTCGAGGGTCTTCAACAGCGCGTTCGACGCGGCGGTCGAGAGCATGTGGACCTCGTCGATTATGTAGACCTTCCAGCGGCCCGGGGTGCCGAGAGCCGAATGCGCCACGAGGTCCCGCATCGCGTCGACCCCGTTGTTGGATGCGGCGTCGAGCTCGTGTACGTCCATCGAAGTACCCCGGGCGATCTCTACGCACGAGTCGCACACCCCGCAGGGTTCGCCGTCCGCCGGCGCAGCGCAGTTGAGCGCCTTCGCCAGGATGCGCGCCGTGGAGGTCTTACCGGTCCCGCGAGGGCCGCTGAAGAGATACGCGTGCCCCACGCGCCCGTCGCGAACTGCGTTTCGCAGAGCGAGGCTCACGTGCTCCTGCCCGAGGACGTCCTCGAAGCGCTGGGGGCGAAAACGCCGGTAGAGCGACTGGTACGAGGCGTTCTGTGTCGCGGGATCCGTCACGGTGGCGATGCTAACGGCGGGGGTGTCGATCAGAGGCAGCCGATGCCCGGAGCGGTAGCCAGGTTGACTGCGGCACACGACCGGACCCGCTGAGAGCTGCTGCCTTCCGGCCCTGACTCGGTTCACGGGCGACCGTTGCGCAGGACCCGGCCACCGCACCGGGCACCGGCGATTCGCCTTGGACGATAGCCTGCGACCCGCTGCGTCCGAGCAGGCCTCGGACACTCGGAGGAGTGCGAGAGCGGACGAATCGGCACGACTGGAGATCGTGTGTGGGGCAACTCACCGTGGGTTCAAATCCCACCTCCTCCGCTGACAAATGGGTGAGGTGTCCATCGACGACCAGACCGCGATGCTCGTGGCGCTCGAGCAGGCACGAGCTGCCGCCGAGCACGACGACGTCCCGGTTGGGGCCGTGGTCGTCTGCGGGGGCTCGATCGTGGCGGCTCGACACAACGAGCGCGAGCTTCGGCACGATCCCACCGCTCACGCCGAGCTTCTCGCCCTGCGCGACGCCTCCCAAGCCCTCGGATCCTGGCGACTCGACGACGCGACCCTCGTGGTGACCCTGGAGCCGTGCACGATGTGCGCGGGGGCGGCGGTTGCGGCACGCCTGGGACGGCTCGTATTCGGCGCCAATGATCCGAAGGCCGGAGCGTGCGGTTCGCTCTACAACCTCTGCAGCGACCCACGCCTGAACCACGAGGTCGTGCTGAGCCCCGGCCTGTTGGCCGAAGAAAGCGGCCGACTGATCAGTGAGTTCTTCGAGAGACGACGCAAAGGTCAGAGATAGCGCGGGTCAGAGATAGCGCCGTACTCCTGCTTCGTGCTCGATGCCGCGGAGCTGTGTGGCGAAGTCACCGGTGAACGGCTCGCGCATCGCGCCTCGGCGAAGCGTCGGCAGGACGGTGCGCCGACGGGCGTCCTCCAGGAGCAACGCCACACCGGCGTAGAGCCCGAAGAACGCGAGAGCAAATGAGAGGATTCCGACAGCCTGTCCGAGCCCGACCCCCTTGGCGCCTCCGATAAGCCACACGCCCGTGACGAGAAAGGTCGGCAAGCCTACGACGGGCACCACGGATAGGGCGAGCTTGCCGGTAGCCGAGCTGATGAGGCCGATGATCACCGGCGCGATCGCGAAATACCAGATGCCGAGAGCCACCAATCCATCGGTCGGGTTGAGGAGATACACGAGCGCGGTCCCGAGCCACACCCCCGAGAACGTGAGCATCAAAGAGGCTGCGATCACGTCGCGCCCAGCGATGCTCGACACACCACCGACGAGCTGAAGGACGACAGTAGGGATCAGCAGCAGTCCTATGACCTCCCCCGCAGAAGAGGGAAGCAGCCCGTAGGCCTGAACGCCGACGATCGACGCTGCGGCGACAAGACCGAAGAAACCGAACGGAAGTCCCGAAGCAATGGGCCGCAGGGTGACGACTGCCGGGACCGGGAGCCTCTGTAAGCCCTCGGACCCCGATGGCATGCCCGAAGCGGGCGGATACGTCATCCCGACTCCCCTACCCGCGCCTCTTAGGCAGAAACCTCCTGGTAAGGCGATGCCGTGTTCGATGCCCGTTTACAGGGGAGAGTAAGGACGATGACGCGATGGGGATACACGATGATGTGCGAGCAATCCGACCCTCGACAGCTCGTCGACGACGTCGTGCGGGCCGAAGGGGTCGGGTTCGAGTTCGCTGTGATTTCCGATCACTACTTTCCCTGGCTCGACAGCCAGGGACACTCGCCTTACGCATGGTCCGTGCTCGGTGCGGCAGCACATGCGACGCGCTCGATCCGACTTATGACCTACGTCACGTGCCCGAGCTTCCTCTACCACCCCGCGGTCGTCGCCCAGAAAGCAGCGACCGTTCAGCTCCTGTCCGAGGGACGCTTCACCCTGGGGCTCGGGTCGGGCGAGAACCTGAACGAGCACGTGATCGGGCAGGGCTGGCCGCCCGTGCGTGTCCGTCACGAGCGCCTCGAAGAAGCCGTCGAGATCATCCGCGCCCTCTTCACCGAGAAGTACGTGAACTTCGACGGGCGCCACTTCCAGGTCGACCGGGCCCGTCTGTGGGATAGGCCGAATGACCCGCCACCCATCGGGATCGCCGCCTCGGGAAAAGCGTCGGTCGAGATGGCGGCGAGGCTCGCGGACGCGCTGATTGCGGTGGAACCAAGCGCCGAGCACTCTGAGATGTTCGACCGCGCAGGAGGTACTGGCAAGCCCCGCATCGGTCAGCAGGCAATTTCTTACGACGCCGATGCCGAAGAGGCGCAACGGCGCGCCCACGATCAGTTCCGCTGGTTCGCGAGTGGCTGGAAGGTAATGAGCGAGCTGCCCACCACGACCGCCTTCAAAGCGGCTAGTGAGAACGTCACTCCCGAGGACGTGCGCGAGCAGATCCCGTGCGGGCCCGACGTCGATGAGCACGTGGAGAAGATCCGAAAGTTCGCCGACGCGGGTTTCACCGATGTCGCGCTCGTCCAGATAGGCGGTGCCCATCAGGATCAGTTCTTCAAATGGGCTGAAGAAGAGCTGCTCCCCGCGCTCCGCTCGCTCTGACCACGACGGCACCTGTCTGCCCTAGAGTTTCGGGCGGTTCGGCGGCGGCCGACCGGGAGGAGTGCGAGAGCGGACGAATCGGACGGTCTCGAAAAGTGACCAGCCGATTTCGACTGCTTGCCTCTGCTCACCGGGATACGCCTTGAGCTGCACCTTCTTTCCAGGTGCTGGTCAGCGCTCACCGCCGCTCTCGGAGATTCGCGAGGATTTGTTGCTCCCGTTGTTGCTCTGGGAATGAGCGTACTCAGGTGAGAGGGCATCCATCTTTCACTGCGCATACACGTCGCTCGGGGACGCATATGCAGAAGCCCGCTAGTCGGACACGGTTCGAGACCCGATGAATCAGAGTTGAACCTCGCGTCGGAAGTTAGTGCCAGTCAAGTCTCCAACTTCTGGGTGGGCGCGGATTTATCCCGGTGGACCTCATCGCACTTGGCAGCAGTGGGATCGCTGCGAAGGCGCGCTGAAAGCGGATAGGGACTGCCAACGGTCAGACCCTCACCTCCGCCGAGTCGAGCCTCCGCATCAACAGGCTTGCGAAGGCGAGCGCTTCCAATCCTTCCTCCGGGCTCAAATCCTTGAACTGTTCATGGGCATTGGGGTTGCGGATGCCCTGGACGGCTCCCATGAAGAGAAACCGAAAACCTTCCTGGATGTCCCTGCCGGACTGAATACTGAGGTCACCGAGTACGAGACTCGGATCGCTGTCACTGAAGACTGCGGTCATAAGGGATCGACCATCGAGAGCGGAGTTGGCCTTCTTCTTTACGGCATTGTTCACGGCCTTGAAAGCCTCCAGAATGGCAGCGTCGAAGTGGCCATCTTGAACGAGGCGGTCAGTTACCTGCCGTATGAGGGGGTGCAGCGCGGCGATACGGGCATCGCGTCCGATCGGCGTCAACACTCCCGCGACGTCGTAGGTCCTTTCGCCGATCGTAAGTCGACCCTCTCGGATGTGCCATCCCTGCTGGGCAAGGATCGCGACGATCCGTTTTCTTACGTCTTCTCGGGCCGGCGCGTGGAACCGCCCGTCGAGCCAACCACCGATGAAGGCCCTGCCGGCCCGTCGGGCGGCCGATCCACCTTCCATGACGGCCTCTAGCACGCCCGTGACGTAGTCGACCTTGCCCTGTTCCACCTGACCGATCAGAAACTCATCGGGAATGCCGTAATCGCGCAGGAACCGGGGCAGCTGAGTTTCCGTGTACTCGTCAGCAAGCGCTCGCGCTATCTCCTCATATGTGATGCCACTGATCATCCGACCGTCGTCCTCGTCGGGATCGGGCAAAGGCCTTTGGATGGACCGCCCAAGCGCGCGGTCTCGGCCCGGAATAGTTAGGCGAATCTCGTAGATGAATTGGAGCCACATCTGAGCATTCGCCAATGGATCGCGGTTGCCGACCTGCTGCATGCTTAAATCCCGCCACTCCACGTAATTGCACTGCTGCGCCAGGAGCAGCTCTCGGGCAAAAGCACGAGGGTCTTGTGTCCAGTCGATATCCTGGCCGCCCATCGACTTCATTAGGTCCAACCCGTTGTTGAGCGGACCGATATCGCCGGACTCCTCGTGGTCGTCGATGAACTTGAGCAGCTGGAGGTCATCCCATCGTCGCACGACTACCAGTCTGGCGCTCGCCTGTGACGCTTGCGCATTCCGCAAGCGGCCAATGCCAACCGCCTATCGGAGGCAGCATCCCCAGCCTGTTGGTACCGGTACTCTCAGGATGGCATCTCTGGTCCTACCGACATAGTGAGACAAGGAAGGCAGAGGTCGTCGACATTCGACAGTGAACAACGAAGGCAGGCACAGGATGCAAAGAGGTCACCCATACCTAACGCGAGAACTCGATGAACAGCGGGCCGAGCAGCGACGAGCGCTTCGATCGATCCCCGACTGGCTCGTCGACCCGTCGCGATACGGTCCGCAGGCCCGCGTCAAGAAGGTCGACGATTCCGACCGAGCGCTACTGGAGACGCTCGTCCGTCGGCTAGCCGCTGAGGAGATCGAAGCCCTACAGCCACAGCTCGACACGTGGAGGACCGAGCTGGAATCCGACCGGCTCGCAGACTTCATCACCAACGGCACCCTCGAAAGGGATCGTCGGCAACACGGAGTCGTGGACGCCCGCGCGGATCTCTGCAAGACCATCAACGATCGGCGCCCCGTCAGGAGTCGTCCCGCCGCGTTGCCGGACGAGCTCGGAACGCCCATGGCGCGCTGCGTCACGCTGCTGGCCTTGGCGGAGGAGCTCGCCGACGACGACTACGTCGACCAGCGTCTGGCCGATTAAGGCGTCGAAGTAGGGAGGGTGCCGCGGGTGGCCAGTCCTGTTTGCGGCACCACGACCGCATCGGAGTCGGCCAGAGGGAGAGCAGCGCCTGCGGATTGCCCACAACGCGCCTTTCAGGTATCACCGAATTCCGCTTGGCAGCCGTCCCAGTACGCGCGCTCGTGGATGCGCCGAGCAGGGGTCTTAACGCCACCTTGGATGGCGATTTGGCGAAGATGTGTCGCAGTCGGGCGTGCGGCTTTGGCGGAGTTCTCGGGCACGAGCGTCGAAAACAACCCGTAAGGCGGGCACTTCCGAGCCCCGCATCGTCGGGCTTGTTCAGCGTGCAGACTTGATGTCGTGCTCCTTCAAATGCCGACGGTCATGATCTCTTCGACGATCGGGGACCTCGCGAACCTGCGTCGCGATGTACATGCCGCCGTCGATAAAGCGGCAGTGGCAACCGCATGGTTGTTCGAGATGCACGCAGTCGCCACCGGGAGCCCTCCGGAGGACCAGTATCTCGACCTAGCCCGCGGCTGCGACCTGTACGTATTGATCGTCGCCGACCAGCAGTCGAGCCCGACGGAAGCCGAATACGAGACGGCCCACCTCGACAATCCTGAAAAGGTGCTGACGTTCTTCGTCGGGAACGGCTCCGACGAGGTCAGGGCTTTCCGAGACTTGCTCGAGTCCAGACATACTCGGGTACAGAGAGACGCGGCCATGGAGCTGGTGGGTCCGATCACGGACGCCGTCGTCGACGCAGTGAGAAGTGGGAGGATCCTGCGCCGGAGACTGATCGATCGGCTCGACCAACGGATCGAACGGTCCCGATCTCTCGTCATCGACGTGCCGGCGATACTGGAGCCTCGGGTTCGAGAAAACGGGAGAACTCTCGCGGCAAAGGAATTCTTCTCGCGCGATACCCACGCCGCCCTTTCGGGAATCGGCGGGTCGGGCAAAACGCTGTGTGCGGCGTTGTCGGCCCGCCGTCTGGCGGGTGCTGCGCATGTGCTTGCGATCTATGCGCCGTGTCGCCCGGAAGTGATTCGTGTCGAAGACCTGTTACAAGGTGCGCTAAACGCAGTCCGGTTTCACGCCGGTGAAGATCTGCTGCGTCGCTGGTGCGGCGACGGCCGGATCTTCCTGGTCGTGGACGGCCTCGAAACGCTCGGAGGCCGCGAAAGACGACAATTCCTGGAGTCAGCACGAAGCTGGGCGGACACCTATCCCCGCTGCGGTGTCATTGTCTGCGCTCGTCGCTTCGCCGATGGTGAACTGGAAGGTTTTCGCCACGTCGCCATGGCTCCGTTGGGCGACTCGGAGATCCGCGGCCTCGCCCAAGCCCTGGGGGCCGGATCCTTGCAGATTCGTTTTCCTGCCCAGGTCGCAGACATCGCACAGTGGCCGATGTGGGCCACGGCGCTCCTCGTATTCGGAACCGAGACAAGCACGGGCCTCGAGTTGCTCCGCTCGTTGGTCCATGCCCGTCTGTCCAGCGCGGGCATGTCGTCGCCGTTGGAGCGCTACGAATTGAGCGAAGCGGCGGGATGCCTGGCGTTCCACCTTTGGCCCCACACCGAGGCGCCGGTCAGCCAAACGCTCGAAACGCTCGGACGGTGGGGCTCAGATCCCGTCACCGTCGATCGTTACGAGTCCCGTAGTGCCGAAAACTTGCTCGATCGGTTGGCCAACGCGGGTTTGGTGGAGGTAGGCGAGTTCGTCTCGTTTCCCCACCGTCTTCTGGCCACGATCCTTGCCGCCCAGCACTCCGCCCGAGAGCCATCGCGAGCTTCTCCTGTCGATGACGAGCTGGCTCCGTTCGTCGCGGCCTTGCTCGACGACGACGACCATGTCGACGCTCTTCACGAACTGATCTGCCTGAAGGACGTCTTCGTCCTTGCCCGCTACCTGCGATTGTCGCCGGCGAGGAGTCGAATCACAGATCTCGAGCGAGACACCGAGCGCATGAGCAGAGCCGTGGAGCGCTGGACGCCGACCGGCGATCACTTGGAGGTGGCACATGGGGAAGGCTGGGTCGCGTGGCGTGGTTCGTCGAGCTACGTGCTGCATGACGCGATGTCCGACAAGGAGTTCACTTCTTGGAGGATCGCGTCGGATGCGGCCGTCTCGCTTTGGCCCCGTTCTCCTTTCATAGAGCGAACGCCCGAGTTCGTCGCCGCCGTCTACGTCCTGAGTCGTTATCGAATGACCTTCCTCGCCCTGTATCCCAGAGGCCACTTCGGCCAAGAACTCACTTCTTCGGAAATGAGTCAGCTCATCACCACAAAAAGTGGGGAGCTCCAGTCCCGAGTGCTCGCCAGCGTGTCGGCCAGACATGATGCTCGCGTGCGGCTACTCGGCCAGTCAGGACTAGGAGCGGTGCGAGCGCTCCAATCTGAGCCGGGAGAGCCTCAGATCGTTATCTGGACGCAGCGCCAGAAGGCTGCCTTCGTGGAGGTGACATGGGGCGCCAGCGCTCCCGCTGTTTCGATTCGCAAGATCTCACCCCATGAGCATCCCTCGAACGCCGTCTCGCTTCAGCATCTCTTGGGGGAAGACCCGGAGGTTGCGGCGTTTGAAGGCCTCCAACGTGATGTCGAGGCCGAGCTCGGGTGCCGTCTCGGCGCCCAGTCATGGGGACGCCCAGAGCTTGTACCCGCTTGGGCGTGGTGAGCGCCCTCGAGGAAGCCGTGTGGACTGCGGGGTTGGCCTTACGCGACACCGAATTCGGCGCAATTCTCCGGGGTGCCCGTGTGCAGCCGAGTTCTCCGAATTCCTTTCAGAGCACACATGGCTGGCCTCACCCCCAAACCCTGATGGACTGGGAACTGAGCTTTGACCCTGCCGTTCACAGGACCATTGCGGCAGTCACGAGCATGAGGGTGCTCGGCGAGGAAATCCCCCAAGAGGGAAGATCCTGGGTGGAGTGGTCGCAGAAGGCGCTCCACACGCTCCAACGGATCGCTGCCAAGTGTTCGGCAGGGATTCCGGGTGATGTGCGGAGAGGCCTGCTCGACGTAGACGACCTGCTGCCGATGCAAACACACATGTACGTGACCGAGCTGCGCCAAGATGAATCCGGGAGACTTGCCCTTCGGTTCGCTGGCTTGGACGCACCGATGGTCCGCGACACACTCGCAGAGGTTTATCGCCAGGTTCTCCAGACTCCTACTTTTCGGCGAGCTCGAGATGCTGCAGAGATCTTGCAAAATCGTCCTTCGCTGTTGACGAGGTTCACGTCTCGTCGCCCTCGGATCTTGAGGGAGATCCGAGCTGCTCGACCGGGCGAGACCGGGGGACAGGTGGAGACGCGCGGCCTGGCGGTTATCAAGTCTGCCTACGACGACGAGCCCGACTTAAGGGACTCTGTGTCCTCCTTACGCGCACACAACCAGCTCGTCCATCGCGTCGTGTGGGCGTTGCTAGGGCTCGCCGAACAGTTCGAACCCGTGCGGATCGTGGAGACGCTGGGGGCGGTCGTCGACGACGCAGTGGAGCGTGAACGTGTGATCTCGGTGACCGTGGTAGACCCTCGGACTGCGTTTCTCCGTGCAAGCCATCCAGTTCGCATGGAGTTGTCGTGCCCTCTGGATGGTGTGTACATAGTTCGGCGCCACACCTCCGCGTGGGCTGGATCCATTGAGGACGACTTGGGCCTCGTCTCCCTCGAACCTGTAATGGTTTAAAGAAGGAGTCGTGTCGCAATAGACCGACCGCATCCTCCACGGCCCTGCCTCTATCTCGCACTGGGTTCTCGCTGTTCATCGCCGTTGAGCACGATGATCAAACGGCTATCGAACAAAACGTGGTGATTGATTCGATTGGGGCTTCAACGACAGAGATGGGCGGTGGCCGCGTCTAGGTGGAACGATCCAACTTCAAAATTAACGACCGATGCTCGGGCTCGCGGCTTGAATCCTCTCAGTACGAGTTCCTCGGGGGTGTCGGCGTAAGTCATAAGACGAAGATACTCAGGTCTCTTGGCAGTGTCCCCAATCCCTGACGACTTCGCGTCACGCGGGTGGCGCAGAGCGGACGCTGCATCTGCCGGTAATACGCCAAACAGGCCCCGCTCGCCCTTTGGAGCCTGTATCGCTCCGTGACGTCGTGATGCCTGGCGGGTAGTCGGGTGAGGCACCCCATGTCCGACCATGGGGGTTCGCCAACCCAAACTCACCTTGTGCAACTGGCCCAACCACGCGTCCTATGCAACAAGACACTGACGCCTGCAAGGCGAACGCCACGACTCGCGCCTCGGTCTCATGGGGTGGGCTCGACGCCACTCGCCTAACCTCCCAAGATTCATTTGATCTCATGAATGGCTGTCACGCCGCGGAATCGTGGCATCGAGAATAAAGCGGCTTCTTTCGACTGGCACCATCGACTTGACGTGTCCGACTGAGTCGGACACGTCGTCCGCTGCGCCCTATCACACGATCAAACACCACGCGAAGAAGCCGCTGTCATACGGCACGAGACGGTGACCCGGCGCACTCCCCGAGCTTGTTTTGCGCTGTTGCTCGAGGATGCTCCATCGGCATCTCCATCATCGAGCGCCTCGCGACCTCACCAACTTCGCCATAAGGGCTTCAACCTTCCCTAACCCGACACATCACGGAACACGCCTCAATCAAATTTGCCTCCGCGACTTCCACGCGGGTACACCGAAACCCCATACTTCAACTTCACAGAAACGCGGAACACGATTGCAACGTAGTCACGTTGCCTACAGGCGCCGCCGTTATCGAGGAGAGAGCTATGGGCTTCATGGACATCATGGGATCCAAGTCTGTCCGCTATCACGCCGAGACCGTGATGGGTCGTTCAGACGACCTTCCCGGCCGAGCGCTCGAGTACTACGGCTCTCGGGGCGAAACCCCGCTTTGCTGGGGAGGATCGGGAGCCGCTTCTCTCGGGCTCGATGGAGCAGTAAAGGAATTTCAATACGGCGCCATCTACGGGAAGGGCGGGGCTGTGGACCCGCTGACAGGCGGACGGCTCGTCTCTACTCGAAGGCCGGGCATGGAGATCGTTGTCGCCGCCCATAAATCGGTCGCGGAGCTCGGCGTGATCGGACGGGCCGAGGACATGCACACGATCATCGACGCCGAGAGAGACGCCACGATGGGATACCTGGACCGCCTGACGAGACAGCGCGGCGGCAGGAGAGGAAGAGGGGCTGTCCCAACTCCTACGACAGGACTCGTCTACTCCTACAGCCGCCACGCGACTTCAAGAGCGGGAGATCCTTCTCCGCACGACCACGTGCTCGTGGCGAACGTCATAGAGATGCTCGACGAAAGAGGTGGCTTCAAGGCTCCCGACACCACCCTTTGGCGCGACCACCTGCATGCGGCGACCATGTTCGGGCGCATGGCGGCGGCGAGAAAGGCCCTTGAGCTCGGATATGCCATAGAGCCAGACGCCGGCCCGTCCGGAAAACTCGGACACTTCCGCATCTGCGGCATCCCCGACGAGGTCCTGGAGCTCCATTCCAAGAGGGCGGCCGAGATAGATGCCGAGTGCGAAAGAGCCGGCTACAACTCCTATCGGGCGAGGGGGGTCGCTCCGCGTTCGACGCGGACTTACAAACGTCACAGTGCAATAACTGACCTCATGCGACGCTGGCGGGAAGAGATCGAGTCGGCGGGACACAGCGTGTCGCAGATCAGAAGGAACGTTCTCGCCGCGGGAGACGACCGAAGGCGGATAAAGCCGCTCACCTACGAGCAGGTGCGCCAACTCACGATGAAGCTCCTTTCGGGAGAGGGCCCCTTGGGAAAGAGGAAGGTCTTCAGCTACGCGGACGTGGTAGTGGCCCTCGCCCCGAACCTCTACGGCCAGGAGCCGAAGGTCCTCGCCCAGCTCGCGAACGCCGTGGTCGCGGATCCAGAGACGGTTCCCCTGATCGGCGTCGCCGGGGCCAAGGAGGGGTCTGTCCGATTTTTTGTGTAAGCGCGTGACATCTAGTGATTGTTAATCCGTTCTCCGTAGTGGAGGAGCAAGGTGTTCAGCACCGTCTTCCAGTTTCTCACACGGCCAATAGCGTTGCCTCCTTTGATGTCTCTGGTCTTGATCGTGAGATAGAGGATCTTCAGCGCTGATTGTTCATTGGGGAAGTGTCCACGGATGCGCGTCGCCCGCCGGAAGCGAGCATTGAGCGACTCGATTGCGTTTGTCGTGTAGATCATCGAGCGGATCTCGGGCGGGAACGACAGAAACGGAATGAACTCCTCCCACGAATCGCGCCACAGCCGGATAACTGCCGGGTAGCGCATGCCCCACTTCTCTTCGAACTCGGCGAAGCGTTCGGTCGCAGCGTCAAGTGTCGCTGCTGTGTAGACCGTCCGAAGATCGGTCGTGATCTTGCCCCAGTGTTGGCGGGAGGTGTAGCGCAGCGTGTTGCGCACGAGGTGGACGACGCATGTCTGGACGTCCGCCTCGGGCCACACGGCCGAGACGGCCTCGGGCAGTCCGTTGAGCCCGTCGCAACAGACGATGAGTACGTCGTTCACGCCCCGGTTCTTCATTTCGCTCAGGATGTTGAGCCAATGCTTGGCTCCCTCGCCACCGCTTCCGACCCACAACCCGAGGACGTCGCGGTCACCGTCCATGGTGACGGCCATAGCCACGTAGATGGGCCTATTTGCCACCGAACCGTCTCGGATCTTCACGATGATGGCGTCGATGAAGACGACCGGATACAGCGCGTCGAGCGGGCGGTTCTGCCACTCGATCGCCTCGGCGTTCACGGCGTCGGTGATCCGGCTGATTGTGTCCTTAGAGACCTCGGCGCCGTAGATCTCATCGAGGTGCGACTGGATCTCGCCGGTCGTGAGCCCCTTGGCATAAAGCGAGATGATCGCTTCGTCGAATCCGTCGAGCCGCCTCGAGTGTTTGGGCACGATGACCGGTGAGAAGGTGCCTTCGCGATCACGAGGGACTTCGAGTGTCACGGGCCCGACGTCTGTATGCACGACCTTGCGTGTCGTACCGTTTCGCGAGTTACCAGACCCGCGGCCGGCTGGATCGTGAAGGTCGTAGCCGAGATGCTCGGTGAGCTCGGCTCCGAGAGCCGACTCGAGGACGTTCTTCGTCACCTTTGTGAGAAGCCCCTCTGGGCCGACCAGGTCGATGCCCTGCTCCTTGGCCCGAGCCAGCAGCTCCTCGGCAACAGCGCGCTCGGGGTCCTTGCCGAAAGCCGGCACCAGGGCGCCATTCCCGTTGGAGGCGGGTTCGGGGTCTACTTTGTTCTTGGTGTCAGTTCGTGCCATGAGCGATCCTCTCCGGTCACAACCCGCAGGTCGCGGACCCTTCAGATCACGCAGTTACACAGAATTTCTGACAGACCCGCAGTTTCAGTCTCGGATATTTGCTAGAGGGATTAGACTTTGCTGGTGAAGCGGCTGGCGTGATTGTGGGGGGTGCAGCGGTCGCTGGTGTATGCGCTGGAGCAGAGGAGATTACCCTTGGTTTGAGCACAGCGTGTGTTATCTCAGGAGCGGCCATCGCAATCGGAGGGGGTGGCGGTCTCATCTCTGCTGCAATAAACACGTTTGAGAATGCATTCTGAGTCCATAAGTCGAAGCGCTCTCTGACATGGAGGCGGCAAGGAGATCACGGCTCGCAATCACACTTTTGGTTTTAGGATTTGTCATTGGAATAATTGGAGGAACGGGTCTCTCCGAAGCGCTGTTTTATCATCCGAGACGCACCCCTAACCTCGGTGTTTTATCAGGGATCTCGGTTGCGACTGGACTGCTGTTAATTATCGTCGGAAATTATATTTATCGACGCAAATTTGTCGATCAAAAGCGTGATACGGGAACTTCGTCCTGAGTGAGCCTTGACCCTGCAATGAAGAGTCAACGCGGAAGGGAAAGAATGAAGGAGAGCAGAAAGCGTCTTTTGTACACGGCAAAATCGGGCGTTTTCAATCGACGTGCGCCAAAAGAGGCGCAAAATCTCGACTGTGGCTGGCGTGCTCGTCGGTTTCGAGATCGGCCTTAATCTGGATCAGTTTTCGACCCATTCCAATACGTGGGGGGCTACGTCGATGGCTCTTCGGATTCTGGCGGGGTGAAGCTCATCGGACCACGATCGACCCGAGCAGTCGCCAGTTCGGCTTGCCGGCATAGAGCAGCGCTCGTATTCGGTAGTTCTTGAAGTTTCGGAAGCGAAACCGATCCTCTTGATGCGCTTCACGAGATTGTTGAGCGCCTCGGTAGGGCCGTTGGACACCTTCGCCAGGTGGTAGTTGCAGATCTTGTCGAACCACTTCCCGATGGTCTTTTCGAGTCTCTGAATCTCCGGTGGCATCGAGCGTTTGCGGCAGTGACGCTCGAGGTCTCGAAGCATCTGTCGGGCTTCTAAGCGGTCGTCTGCGCGGTAGAAGTCTCGGAGGCGCTCCTTTATGCGATAGGCGATCGCCACCTCGGCATTCGGGTCGCCGAGCTCGAGAAGTGCCTGAAGACGCTCGGTGGCACCGGAGTCGAGACGCTCCTCTGCTGTGAGAAGCCTTCGTGGTGCAGGTAGAGCAGGTCTTGTCTTCGTCCCCTGTGTCCGAGAGTCTCTGTCTGGACGCGCCGGCGGACATCGTCCAAGTGACCTGCCCCCGATTACGAGTCCACCTGATCCGCTGGAGGGGTCAGGTCAATTCTCCATATCTATCGGGTTGGCGCTGCAAGCGTGCAAGGCTCCGGGCCCGGCAATAAGCGGTTGGCATGAACAAGGTTCATATACCCGAACGACGTTCCAATCTCCGATCCTAGAGTGAACTCTTCGGAGCCTGGCTACACGCTCCTCCCCTGATTTGGCGGCTCTCGGATGCCGCCGGCGGAAGCGCCTCCTTCCCCTACGCCCAAAGGAATGCGCTTATCTCTTACACAGCGCCACCGTGCGTGAGATAGCGAAAGGTAGAAATAATTGGGGGGTCGCCGTGGCTTTCCATGAAAAACCTGCGGAGAGGGATGGTGTGTCGAGAACCGGCATCCTAAGGATCATGCGACCATCGCTAGGGATCGAACAGCTGGCCCTGGTTGCAATCGGGCGGATCAGGCCTGCGTCTTCGCAACGTTGTGCCGCCCGGCTCTATGTGGACGTTCGCTCGTTCCCTTGATATGGAGACTCGGTTTCCAGCGTCAGATCGCTCGCCATCTCGACGGGAACGCATGAGGTGGTTAGAGCTTGAGCCGAGCTTGTCCGACTCGGATACAGCGATATGAGTGTCCTTCCGTGATGCTTTGGCGCTCACTCCATCGGGGAGGTTGATCTGGTAGCCCGAACGTGTCCTACCCTCACGCGTTCGAACGTTACAGCGGCTGACGAAACCCTCAGCGCCCAAAGCCGCGAGCGCTTTTGCAGCGGTGTCTTTTGTCATCCCGAGATTCTGGGCGATGCTCCTTGCACCAACAGGAGCGACCCATTCGCCGGCTTCGCGGTGCGCAGCGAGCGCGACATCCTCAAGGACGGCCCATGTGAGCCATCCGAGGCGTCGGCGCCATGGCCGGCTTCGCTCGTCCAGTTCGAGTTCCACGCTCGTTTCTACGCGTCGATGAGTCGCCGCACGATGTACGCCTCGATCTCGCTCCTCGGAACGAGCAGGCGTCTACCGGTGCGGATCGAACGCAGCTCACCCGAACCGATCAACTCGCGAGTCTTGGTCTTCCCGATACCGAGCAACAGCGCTGCCTCTCCGACTGGGAACGCGAGGCGTTCGGGAATGTGTTCGGCACTTGCAGCGCCCTGTTCATCGCTCATGGTGTCGCTCCTGATATCGCAGTGAACTACCAGAAATCACCATAACGATTGCGCGAACTTACGAAAGTCGGCCCTCCTGTTGGTACGTGGCGCCACCCTTAGCTAGGTTTCGCCACGGTTTGCAACACTTTTCCAACCGCTATGCAACGCTCGTCCACATTCGTCGATTCTGATCAACTCGAAATGTTTGAAAAATCGAAACTCCACGAACGAGACAGCGAATCTGTGTCACAAACCGACTTCATCGCCCTCCCGAGCGGTTCCCCCAGTCCGGCACGAACGCCACATTCCCACCCCGTTCTATGACACGCGTGTCATCGCGCGTCCATCGCGCGGACGGGGAAAATCGCGGTGTGGCGCCGAAAGTCGCACCACGCACCTGACCTGCCGTTATGCATCACGAGGTATCGCCGAAAACCGGGCCGGGAAGTTTGTAGCGATAGCGCTCAACTAGCGATGGAAGGCCGGCGCACGCTCAGTACCACGTCGGGAGCAGGCGTCTTGATCGCCCTAAGCAGAAGCACCCTGTACCGCGGAACGCCTTGGCGTCTTGTCCTGGGGTGCCAAGATGCGACCTAGCGCTGCTGCCGCCTTGCGATCTCGTTCAGGGAGAGCGTGAGCGTACACACGAAGTGTCATGCTGGCGTCAGCGTGTCCGAGGCGCCCAGCCACGGTTCGCACGTCATGCCCCGCTGCGATCAACTCAGTAGCGGAGAAATGGCGAAGCTCATGAAAATGCATGTTCGCGCCCACAGCGCTCGCCATCCTGATCATGAAATCCGTAACGACGTTCGGACGAAGAGGCTCTGCACCTGTCGGCGAGCGACTAAACATAAAGCCATCTGGAGGTACCAACAATCCGAGTTCACGGGCGAGTTCGTCGACGTCAGCTCGATACCGCTTCAACACCATCTTCGCCTGCGCGTCAAGAGCCACGCGACGTGCTTGGTGAGTCTTGGTGGGTTTCTCGGCCCATCCTTTTTTGGGAGTCTGATAGACAGAACGGGCTATCGTAAGCGTGCCGCTCTCCAAGTTGAGATCAGACCACCGCAATGCGCAAAGCTCTCCCCGACGAGCTCCTGTTGCAGCCCCCAGGAACAAAAGGACGGCCAGGCTCGGATCAACCTTCTCGGCGTGGGCTATGAACGCGCGCACAGTGCTGGCTTCAGGGGCTTTAGCCACTTCTGCGTGTACGGGCGGTGGCTGAGCTCGACGAGAGACATTCGTCACCACCAGTCCCCACCGTTCAGCCTGATGTAGTGCAGCGCCTAGCAAAGTGTGAACATGTCTAACGGACAGGGGCTTTAATCCCCGAGTTGTCAGCCGTGCATAGAGATCGTCGAGGTGCCGCGCCGTGAGTTTTGACAGTTTTATAGTTCCTAGGTCGGGAATCACAATCTTTTCTACGATTCGGCGGTACTCCCTCATCGTCGTTGGCGATCGACCGAGCAGCTCGAGATGCTTTAGCCAATCATCGAGGAAATCTGCCAAAGTCGTGATGCCAACGGAAACCTTCCCTTCGGAAACCTCGGTAACAAGCTTCGCCAACTCTCGCTCGGCGATCCGAGCACCCGCGCCTGGCCTTCGATCGGACGCGTAGACAGTTCTTGTAACGAGAACTGGAGAACCGTCGGGCCGGCGCCGGCCGGTGTAGGCGCGGAGCCGCCAGACCCCCGGTCTAACCTCGCGTTTGCTGCCTCTCATAGCATCAACTTAGCTTTGTTGCTCCGGAGTTGCTCCGAGGGCGGTCTGGGCCGACGGATCCGCTGCGTTTACCCAGCTGGAGGAGTGCGAGAGCGGACGAATCGGACGGTCTCGAAAACCGTTGTGGTCGTTAGGCCACCGTGGGTTCGAATCCCACCTCCTCCGCAGGCTGCTGAAATGCCATCGCTGGCTTTCAGCGAAACGTACGGTCAGCGGTAAGTCGAGTGTGCCTCGACCACCGCTCGATAGGCCGGAAGGCTCCGGGCTGCATCGAGGACGAGCTTCTTGATTCGCCCGGCCACGCTTCGCGGATGACCCGCCGGTAGGTCTCGAGTGAACCAGTAGAGGTTGGACGGGGAATGAGTCCGCCGCTTGCCTTTCAGCCCTCTGCTCGTCAGCGCGCGGGCTGCCGTGCCGGGAGCGGAGAGGAGCAGAAGAAGGTCCGGATTGAGGCTTCCACGCAACTGGTCATCGAACAGCCGCAGGAGCTTCGCGGCTTGCTTCGGCGCTTCGACCGCACCGCCTGCGCCTATCGCTTCGACACTCCGGTGGGCGGCCGCACTCTGAGAGCCTGAAGCAACGAGACGAAACATGGCGAGCGCCGGCGCGAGCATCAGGGCGTCCTTTGCGGCGGCGGCGAATTCAAAAGGATCCCAGCGGGGCTGATCGAGCTCACACCAGGCCACCAGGTCGCAAAGGTCCTTGATTGTGGACGCCGGCATGAACCAGTCACGAAGCGCATGCTGGATCGTGAGCAACATCGCGTCTACAGGACCTGGGACCCGAATCTGGGCGCCTGCGAGGTCCGCCTTCTCAGCGCGCGACACAAGAGTGGCGGCAGTCATCCGAGCAGGCGGATTGCGTCCCAGAGTCCAATGGAGATCGATCTCCGAACCCTCGGCATTGGTCATTATGAGCGCTTGGGGAACCATCCTCGGCAGATCCGCTCGGGGAGCGATCCATGTGTCGAAGTCCTCGATCCGGAATCCCTCCTCCGGCATGTAGCCGGCTTCGGTCAGTACGCGGCACGCGTCTCGCAGGCTCTCGGGTTCGATGAGCACGTCGCAGTCGCTGACCATTCTCAGTGCCGGCTCACGGTAGAGGTTCGCGATGAGGCCGACCCCCTTGAAGACCAGGTAAGGCAGGCCCGCATCTTCGAGGCGGCCTGCGATATCGACCGTGCGATGCACGGTAAGGGTGGTTTCCGCCGCTGCTCTCGCCGACATCGCGTCGAGCATGCTGCGCGCTTCGGCGTCCACCACTCCGCCGAGCGCCTTCGATCGCCGGCGCACTCGGGGAATCACACGCCATGCGTTCGCCAGGTTGACGAGAGATCGCCACTGTCGCGACTGAGGCCCACCTCGCTGTCTCGCGAGCTGAGTCCGGGGTCCCGAGAACCAGGGAGAAGACCGCTCGACGCTGCCGTTCGAGATCAGTGGGCGACGGGATCGAGTCTCACCTCCCGCACCCTTGCGATCGCAACGTCTGGCGGGGCTTCGAGCATGGTGCCGTCGAGGGTCACCCAGGCGTGACCGCGGAGCCTGTCACCGTCGAACCTCGGTGGCTCGAGCCCGAAGTGGAACTTCAGGTCACTTCTCCCCGGATCGAGAAAGCGGAACAGGGTCAGCGCTCTGAGATAACAGTTGTCCCGGTCGCGGAAGAACGATCTCGACAACCAGATGCTGCGCAGCTGGACGATCCGCCGGTGAGCGTCAGAGACGTCACGTGCATGGGGTCGAGAAGCGCTTTCGATCCGTGCAAGGAAGCGACGGATGTCCTGGCGGTCGAGATCGGCCGGTACCGTTCGGATGAACCAGCCGATCCTGAGGAACAGGACGAGGTCGCGGCCACCCCTCATCTTGACCCAGAGCCGGCCCAGCCTCTGCGCGGGAGATCGCGCCCTCGTTCTGCTCGTCACCATGCGGCGCGCTCACGAGGATTCCAGTATGTGCTCAAGAAACCGGCCTGTTGCGCGAGATGCTTCACAAACGATCCGCGTCGGAACAGGGCGCCGTCGTCGGAACCAGGCTGACAGGCAGAGAGCCCTTCGCGCGCCACCGTCCCCCATGCCCTGACCTCGCGCCATGGCGACCAGCCCAATGCATCGGGATGATGGATGGCGAACTGCGCGTAGCCCTTGCCGTAGGAGAATTGCTGACGCAAGAACTGGGCCCATGTGTCGCGGTGGTGGTGTAGGACAACTGCACGTGGCTCGAAGACGAAACCACCCTTGTCGAACGCGCGCAGCCTGGTGTGCAGGTCGCATGCCTCGTACGATACGTATCGGGCATCGAACCCCTCGACCGCCTCGAGCGCGTCCCGCCGGTACACGACGTTTCCCGAAGGAGCGAATGGAAACCGCGGGTGTGAAAGATGACGTTCTGCGTCGAGACCTCCCGAAATGTCCACGAAGCGAGACGCACGCGACTGGGAGGGAAAGCCCACGGTCCGCCCCGCAGCGCCGAGCATGGGAACGTCTTCAGTGTCCGACGGTCTCACCGCTGCCATCAGACGGGTGAGCCAATCCCTGGAGGGTGCGCAGTCGGCGTCGGTGAATGCGATCCACGAGCTGCCCGTAGCTCGCCACCCCACGTTGCGTGCGGCGCCTGCACCGGCGTGAGACTGACGGATGACTCGGGCGCCGTAGCGGTCGGCGATCGTCGCCGAGGCATCGTCCGATCCGTCGTCGACCACGATGATCTCGAAAGCGCCTCGGTCGAACGATTGCTTCGATAGAGACTGAAGGCAGGTTGCCAGGGTCCGCTCCCCGTTGAACACAGGCACTACCACGCTCACGAGCCTGTTCATCGGGTCTGCCTCGAACCATTCTTTCGATAGGGCCGGCGCTCGCGATGGCGGTACATGCTTTGGAACCCGCGCCAGTGCCACCAGGTCCACATGCGATGGAACTTGGAGAACTCGAGTCGTTCATCGGAACCGAGACCGACGAGACGGCCTAGTCCCCGAACCGGCGGATCGATGCTCGCGCGAAGCAGACGGACAGTGACTTTGAGTGTCTTCATGAGGTCCCATCGCACGGCGTCGGGGTACCGGAGGTAGATGTCTGCTGCTCCCTCGCCGTAGATCCACGCCTGTTTCCTGAGCCCCTCGGCTGTCGGCCTGTAATGATGGAACGTGACCGCCTCGGGCCTGTAGACGATCTCTCCCGGGTACTCGCGCAGAACGCGGTACGAGAAGTCGACGTCCTCGGCAGTGGGCATGTCGTTCGCAAATCCTCCGATGCGAATGGCCGCCTCCCGGCGAACCGCCATGTTCCCCGTCGGTGCGAACGGGAAAGGCTGACGTTGGACTGCTGTCTTTGTGTCCCACGCTTCAGAGGCAGCCGTGAAGCGCTCTGCGGCGGTGCTCGGTCTGTACGCCAGTATGTGGCCGGCGGCGATCACGACACTTTCGTCGGAGAAGGGCTCTACGAGTGCCGATAGCCAGCGCCGCGTCGGGAGCATGTCGGCATCGACGAAGACTACGACTTCCCCCTGCGTCTGATACAGGCCTCGATTACGAGCTGCGGCGGGCCCTCGAAGTGGCTCCTCGAGGAGCTTGGCCACGCCGCAGGCGCGCACGATTTCTTGTGAACCGTCTGTAGAGCCGTTGTCGACCACCACTATTTCAAGGTCACGCCTCGCTTCAGCCTGGTTAGCGAGCCCCCTGAGCAGGTCTCCAAGCGTCTGAGCCCCGTTCAGTACGGGAACCACCACGCTCACACTCGGCGCGCTCACGGCAACACTTTCTCGAGCAACGCGACCCCTTCGGCATCCTTGTAAGCGTCGGTGCCAACTTGCACGTGGAGCCCCTCTAGATGGCGGCTCGCCGCCGCGAGAGTCTGCAAGATCTCACTCGCGAGTTCACGATCGGTCGGGATGGCCGTTTGACGCATCAGAATAGGGAGGAGTTCGGATCGATCGATCTCTCGTACGACGACCCCGTCGATGTCGTCACGACGTTCCAACCTGATCACATGGGTCGGTTCGGTGCGCGGGGTTACGCCACCGGGCCAAATATCGCGGACCGATACCTTTCGTTTTTCGTTCCACGCGGAGTACGGCGGCAGGCTCTCGAGGTTGCCGACCTCAGGCAGCCACTCCCGCGTTCGCGGGTGCAGATTGAAGGTATGCATTAGCGCAGCCAATTCGGGTCGGCCTTCCGGATTCAAACGGAGAAGAACCTTGTCGTCGCCGAGCGTCTGCCATCCCCTCGCCACCAGTGCAGCCGTGATCGTGCTCTTTCCTCCGCCCGACGTGGCGCACACGATGAACGAGGCCTTCTCCGATCTCACAGCTGCCACGTGCATGGGTACCCATGACGCGCGACGCCAGCCCGTGGTGAGCACGAGAACGATCAGATCATCGAGGTCCCCGATCTCGAAGCGGTCCTCCACCTCGCCCTGCACCGCCAGCGTCCAGTTCTCGCCATTTGGTGTGAATTGACCGCGGGCCGCCATGCCCGACTCAGTTGCGGCGACCAGCCCGTCACGAGTGTGGTCGACAGACATGCGAGCGCAGCGGAGGAAGTCGCCCTTGACGTCCGCCACGGGTTCAGCGCTTGTCACGGACACGTGAACCGGCCGGTAGGGAGGCTGCCAATCGATGTCGTAGAGACCCAGATTCTTGGCTAGGAGGTCTCTCACCGTCCGGTACGGCGAACGGACTTCGATCTCGAGGGGGCCGCAGTGGAATGTGGCCAAGGTCCGTGTGCCTTATTCGGCCACCGGAATGCTCGGGTCGAAGGCGCTCACAATTACCTTCTGTAGCGGCTCGGCCTGTTGCTCGATGGTCGGTCGAACCCACGAACCTGCCAGCTCTACCTGCGTAATGGTCTCGTGATCGACCTGCATGAGTAGGCCATTGTTTAGAAGGACGTCGATGGCATTCGCGATGGCATCTTGGTCTTCGAGCTGAGCTCCCCAGTTCCGACACTCGGCTTGGACGAGCTCGAGGGTGGCGCCCGCCTCGAAGAGTTGGCTGATCGCCCAACCCGTTGTATTTGCAGCGTAGAAGTACTTGCTCTCGAGGTCGAGGAGCACGGCGCCTTCTTCGAGCACCGTGGCCACCACCTCAGGCCTGAGGGCGAGCGCTTGTGAGTTGTCGATCGGAGTCGATCCGGGCATGACGGCGGAATATACCGAACGATGCCGGATTCCCACCAGGAGGTTTTCACCCCAGCCGCGCTCGGCCGGGAGGCCGGGACGCGCAACGATGCCCGCAAAACCGCTGTGGTCGCCAGCCACCGCGGGTTCGAATCCCACCTCCTTCGCGGCGAAATCGCCGTGGGTTCGATGGCCTATCAGCTCGGTTGCAGCACCGAATGGCTCAAGGCCTGGAGTAAACCCCGCTAGCTACCCGGCGGCCGGTACCTCGTGTCGCGAGACGCGGCGGAATCCATTTCCTCGGGCGTGAGCAGCACGATCGTTTTGGTCCTGGCTCCGGCACCGGAGCCGACCGCCAAGCCGAGGGCTGCAGCGGCGCTGTTGTCCGGAAGGTCGGCGACCGTGTAGACGTCGTCCTCCCCGAAAGCGAAGTAGAAGGACTCGAGGGACCCTCCGAGACTCTTGGCGAGCTCCTCGGCGGCCGCCCTTCGAGCAGTTCCACCTTTCGCCTTCACTCCCTTGATGCCGTCTGCGGTGTACGACACTGCGACGAGGTACTTGGGCATCTCCGCCTCCCGTTTCGCTTTGAGCATCGCGCTCTGAACAAAGCCGTTCTAGTCGAAGCTCGGTCTCCTGTCTCTTGTGCGCTTGAGCTCGAAGAATCCGTCGGTTGTAGTGACGAGCAGGACCCCGTCCCATAACCGCCCGGCAGCTTCGCCGCGAGGCGTCGGGGTGACGACCGGACCGAAGAAAGCGTTTCCCTCCACGCTTATCACCGGCGTGCCGACGTCGAGCCCGACCTGGTCCATGCCGAAACTGTGTGATTTCTTGATCTCCTCGTCGAACTCGGTCGACAGGGCCGCTTCGAGCACCGACTCGTCCAGGCCGACCTCCGCGACGGCTTCCTTCAGGGCTTCGAAACCGCGACGGTGCTCGTTATGGAACCTCGTCCCGATCGCTGTGTACAAGGGAAGGAGCACCTCGTCCCCGCGCTCTTTGGCCGCGGCTGCGCACACCCTCACCGGGCCCCAAGCCTGCTCCATCCGCTTCATGTAATCGTCGGACAGACCCTCGCCATCGTGTTGGTTGATGTTCAGGTATGCCAGCGACATGAGACGCCAGGTCGTCGAGACCGGACGTACTCCCTCGACTTCGAGCATCCACCTCGAGGTGATCCACGCCCAGGGACACACGGGGTCGAACCAGAAGTCGGCCTTCAAGACCTCTGCCATTTCCTCTCCTCCGGGATCAGCTACTCGGCTTGTCTTGTTCCCCTCCGCCCCCTTGAGGGTCGCTTCGCTTCTCGAGCCAACGTCGGAAGCCAGCGGCGTTCGAGTGCACGCCGTTCAGCGTTTCGAGCTTCTCGCGCTGGGCCGGCTCGACCCCCTCGAGATCCGCGGCGAAACGCTTCTCCAGCGCGGTGGCGATGTCCTCTCCTTTTCGAAAGGCGTCTTCTGCGACCGCGGCCCACCCCCGCAGCGTCTCCTCGGCCTCGGAGAGGACCTCCTCCGGGTCCGCCTCAAGCAGCCCGTAATGAGCCAACGCGAGCCGATCGGGGCGCCGTTCGGCGAAACGCCTCATCGAATTGACGGCTTGATCCAGATCGAAATCCGGGGGCGGCGTAGACGGGCGCAGCACACCCGCGTCGGGGAGCCGTACTCCGACCGCATCACCCACGAACAGCACGCCGCTCAAAGAATCGTGGAGGGCGAGATGGTGCTTCGCGTGGCCAGGTGAGTCGACGGAGGTCAGGACGCGCCCTGAACCGAGCTTCAGTTCCTCTCCGTCGTGAAGAACATGGAGCCGCTCGGTCGGAGTGGGTGCGAGGCGACCGTAGAGCGAATCGAGCAGCGGCCCGTAAACCCTCGCGGCCGAATCGACCAGTCGCGTCGGGTCGGCCAGATGTCGCGCTCCCTTCTCGTGGACGTAGACAGTGGCCGAGGGGAACGCCGCCGCCACGTCTCCGACACCGCCTGCATGATCGAGATGGATGTGGGTGACCGCGACGCCCGCCAGGTCCGGCGCATCTATCCCGGTCGATGAAAGGGCTTCGAGGAGGGCCGGAACAGAGCTCTGGCTTCCGGTCTCGATCAGAAACGGTGCCGGTCCGTCGAGAAGGTATCCGGCGGTGACGCGCTCCCATCCCCCGAGGAGCGTGTCTATCTCGAGCACGCCGGGTGCGATCTGCCGGGTCACAGCCATCTCGACGTGTGATGTGCCCTTCACGCACCGAGGCCAATCACGACCTTTATGTCGTCGGGTTGCCGATCGAACGCCTCGGACAAGTTGTCGATCGGAACCGTGCGGCTGATCATCCGCCCGAGCCAGGACCGGTCGGCTTTGGCCAGCGCGTCAGCGGCGGCCTGGTAGTGACGGCGGTTGGCGTTCACCGATCCGACCACTGCTTCGTTCTCGAGGACCATGCGTCTTGTTCAGCGTCCCGGCATCGACGGGAATCTCCCGACCACCGGAAGAGAGGCCCGTGAGGCAGAGCACACCGCCCGGGCCCATGTGCTCCATCGCGTCGAACACGAGACTTCCCACTCCCGTGCACTCCATCACCACGTCCGGCTGATTGCAGGCGTCGGCAACCGAGCCCGTGTGATAGGTGGCACCGAGGCTCTTCACCAGCTCGGGCTTCGCGCCGCTCGTGACCTGGTCGATCACGTGCACCTCGAGACCGCGTTGAATGTCCAGATGAGCGGCGAGAAGTCCGATCGGCCCCGCGCCCGTGACGAGGGCGCGCTTCGGCTCCCAGTGGGCGCGGTTTCCGATGCGCTCGACCTCCTCCCATCCCTTGGCGACCACGCTCGTCGGCTCGAGAAGCACGCCGAGATGACCGAGCGACGGATCGATCTTCACCGCGAAGTCCGGGTTCGATCCGGTAACGCTCCGAGCAGTAGCCGTCGCGCTCCTTGATGCCGCGCTCGGTGTAATGCCCGTTGCGACAGAAGTCCCACTCCCCGACCGCACAGTTCGAACACGGAACGGGATCGGGTCGGCGCACGATGCCGACGACCAGATCACCAACGTCGAGCCCCGACCCGCCGGCGCTTCGAGAACCCGGCCCAGAGACTCGTGCCCGATGGTCAGGCGGTCGCTTCCCGGGAGGCG
Source organism: uncultured Acidimicrobiaceae bacterium (assembly GCA_963737015.1). Classification (GTDB taxonomy): domain Bacteria; phylum Actinomycetota; class Acidimicrobiia; order Acidimicrobiales; family UBA8190; genus CAVTQZ01. The sequence goes on from CAVTQZ010000001.1 coordinate 2,688,184, forward strand.
CCCATCCGTAGGCGCCCGTGGTGATCTCGACGTCCGTCCCGCAGACCCCCACCGCGAGCGTCTCGACCAGGACGGGCCCGTCTGTCTCCGGCGGCTCCGCAACGTCGTCGACCCGGGCCGAGCCCGCCTGCTTCGGTGACCACGGTGAGAGCTTTCAAGACTGCGACCTCCCGCTGTGTCGGTCGGAATCAGCTGTGCTTCGCGTCGCGCGCCCGGCCGGCTCCACTCGGCGTTTCCTTGACCTCCGGCTCGGGAGCTTCGAAAACGTTGGCGCATGCAAGTTGCCCTCATTCGACGGTGCAGGCCTGGACGTCTCGAGAGGAGGATGGCCCGAGCAGAGGGAGCAGGTTGCAGCGGTTAACCAGAGAGACGTGTGAGAACGCCTGGGGGAAATTGCCGACCTGACGCTTCGCGAGCGCGTCGTACTCTTCGGACAGAAGGCCGACGTCGTTTGTAAGCGACAGCAGCCGCTCGAATGAGCTCTCGCGTCGTCGTGGCGTCCGATCGGAGCTCGAGGCAGTCGGCCATCCAGAACGAGCAGGCCAGGAACGCGCCTTCTCTTCCCTCGAGGCCGTCGACCTCGTGCGGCCGCTTCCGCCCGGTAGCGCAGCACGAACCCGTTCTCCGTGAGGTCACGCTCGATCGCCTCGATCGTCGAGCGCACCCGCTCGTCCGTCGCCGGCAGGAAACCCGACCAGCGGCATCATGAGCAAGCTCGCGTCCAGGGCGTCAGAGCCGTAGTACTGCGTGAAGGCTCCGACGTCGGCGTTGTAGCCCTTGGCGCACACTTCCTCGTGGATCTGCGTCGCGAAGCGCCCTCCACTTCTCGGTGGGCCCGTCGTAGTGACACTCCTCGCACATGACGGATCGCACGGTCGACGGCGACCCACGCCATCATCTTGGAGTGCGTGAAATGCCTGCGCGGGCCGCGGACCTCCCAGATCCCGTCGTCGGGCTCCATCCAGCCCTTCTCGATGAACTTCATCATCTCGAGCTGCAGTCCCCACGCCGTATCGTTGACAGAGTCCTCGCGAAGCGACGCCACGTACATCGCCGACATCACCTCGCCGTAGACGTCGAGCTGAAACTGGCCGGCCGCTGCGTTTCCGATGCGCACGGGGCTCGATTTCTCGTATCCGGGAAGCCAGGAAACCTCCCACTCGTCGAGGCGTCGCTCACCCGCCGCGCCGTACATGATCTGGAGGTCGGCCGGGTCGCCGGCCGCCGCGCGAAGCAGCCAGTCCCGCCATGCCATCGCCTCCTCGTGATAACCACCCCGCATCAAGCGATTCGAGCGTGAGGGTTGCATCGCGGAGCCAGCAATAGCGGTAGTCCCAATTGCGGCTCCCGCCGAGGGTCTCGGGGAGCGAAGTCGTAGCCGCGGCCACGATGCCCCCCGTCGGTTGATAGGTGAGCGCCTTCAAGGTGATCAGGGATCGCACGACCGCGTCGCGCCACTCACCGGTGATCGTGCACGTCGACGCCCACTCACGCCACCAGCACTCGGTGTCCTCGATCACATAAGGGACGTTCGCGGGCCGGGGCGCTTCTTGATGCGAGAGGAACCACGTGAGCTCGAACGACTCGCTCGAACCTGCGGAGACCGTGAAGTCCGCGAGCGTCGTCATGTTCTCGCCGCGTGTCTCGACCGACGTCCACATGCTGAGCGCGTCGGGACCTGCGATTGCGGCGAGCAACCTTCCCGAGCTCCGGACCCAGGGAACCACAGAGCCGTAGTCGAAACGCATCACGAGCTGCATGTGCATGTCGACCGTTCCGCTCACTCCTTCGACCATCCTCACCACGAGCGGGTGCTCTTCGCGTAGCGGCATGCAGTCGACGAGGCGGGCCACTCCCCCGTCTGTCTCGAACTCGGTCTCGAGGACGAGTGTGTCGGGGCGGTAACGGCGCCTGACCTCGCGCACCTCCACGCCCGGCGCGGGCGCAATTCGCCAGAAGCCATGGCGTTCGTCGCCCAGCAACTTGGCGAAGCAAGCCGCCGAGTCGAAGCGGGGAAGACAGAGCCAGTCGATCGAACCGTCTCGTCCGACGATCGCAGCGGTGTGTGTGTCGCCGATGATCGCGTAGTCCTCGATGTGCAGACCCACTGACCCTCATTCTTACCGGGGCCGTCCCTTGGCTGGGAGCGACTAGCCCGCTGTACAGGCTCCTGTTCCGACCGGAGCGTTGGATGATTCGGCGCTGGCGATGTCCTTTTCCACAGCAGGTAGTGCGAGCGCGTAGCCGATACCCGAATTCGTCGTCGACCTAGCGAACACGACTCCGATGACCGTCCCGTCGGGGATTCCCGCCGCCGCGTCACCGGACGCGACAAGTGGGCCTCCCGAGTTCCCCGGTCTCACCTGCGCGTCGAGCTCGTAGACCTCTCTGGTGGTGGTCGAGGTGCCGTAGATGTCGAGTCCGGTCGCCTGGAACGCCGCGGCGACACCGGCCGGGGCCGATGTGAACGGACCGCCCTCCGGGTAACCGAGAACGGCGCCCGAAGCTCCTCTGTTGACCGGCGACGGCCCACCCAGAAGACGAGCAGGGCGGTCGGCGAGTGTCGGGACACGCAGGACCGCGATGTCCAGCTCGGGGTCGTAGAGGATCGGCACCGTCGCGTGGTGGCCGCTCGTGTCGATGACGAGCGGTCTCGGTATGCCGGCGACGACGTGCGCGTTGGTGACAACGATCCCGGGGGCGACGACGAAACCGGAACCCTCCTGTATCACTCCACATCCGTTGCCTGCGATCTGCACCGTCGACGGTTGCGCGACGGACACGGCCGTCGCGATTGCGGAGTCGCTCGGGGGGACGACGGGGCTCGCCGCTTGTGGCGGCAGCCCGGCGAACACGACGGGGAAACCTTCTGATGCGAGGAACGACTCGATTCGCGAGAAGATCGCTGGCGGCGCCGGCATCACGTCGTCCATCGCCCTCACTATTCGCGACTTGTCGATGGCGGAGTTGAGCGATGTGTAGCGGCTGTTCGTGAGGATGCCCGCAACGAGCCAACTTGCTACAAGCGTCGCGAACACCGCGACCACTACGCCCGCCGCAGAGTCGATGGGACCGAGATGCAATCGCTGCAACGCCGAGCTCGAGTGCGCGCCGAAGAACCTGCCGACCCCTCCGAGGAGCCCGGCCATACCGAAGACGACTACGGCGGAGATGACGGTCTTGGCCGCCACGCTGTGCACGAGCCCTGCCAGCGAAGGGGTTATGAGGGCCCCGAGAAAGAGGCCCAGCCAGAATCCGCCAAAGGAGAGGACCTGCATGGCGGCCCCGAGCCGCAGCCCGTGGACCGCCGACAAGGCGACGAGGATGAGCAGGACCACGTCGACCCAGTTCACGGATTCAGATCCTCCCCTTCCCACCTGTGAATATGCGAACGCCTCGACGGATCGCCCGTCCGGGTCGGCGCTAGCGTTGCACGTGAGCGGCACCAACCGGGAGACGCAAAGACCTATGCCCGACGACGCCCGTGCGTCGGATGAAGAGCAGTCGACCGAACCAGACACTGCGGATCAGACTGTCCACGACGTCTCGAGCCGGCCAGCCCCGCCGGCCCCGCAGTACGCGCCCTCCGCACCCGGGTACCCACCGTCTGCGCAAAGCGACTGGGGCTACCCCCCGCCCGCACCACCGGGCTATCCGCAGGGTGAACCCTCACAACAAGCGCCCTCCGATTACCCGGCGACGGCACCGCCGGGTTACCCGCCACAGGGCTACCCGCCACAGGGTTACCCGCCACAGGGCTACCCACCCCCGGGTTACCCACCCCCGGGCTACCCGCCCCCGGGCTACCCGCCCCAGGGCTACCAACCCCCGGGTTACCCGCCACAGGGTTACCCGCCACAGGGCTACCCACAGCCGCCTCCGCGCCCCGGTCCGGTAGACGCCCTCGGCCGGCCGATGGCCGACTGGTGGCGGCGGCTCCTCGCGTACCTGATCGACGCTTTGGTGCTCGGCGTTCCGTGGTCGATAATCCTGTCGGTCACCGAGTCCTCGCTCACCACCCGCAACACGAGCTTCACAACCGGCAACTTCACCTCCTCGACGTGGGTGGGCCTGGGCATCGGCTTCATCGTGGTCCTCGGCTACTTCGCATTCCTGGACGGAAGTCCACGCGGCCAGACCCTCGGCAAGCTCGTGCTCGGGATCTCCGTCCGCGACATACGCACGGGGGGCCCGATAGGAGCCGGGCGCGCCGCTCGGAAGGCGGGTGTTCTTCTTCGCCACCTACTTCGTGTTCATCGTCCCGTTCTTCTTGAACGCCCTCTCGCCCCTATGGGATGCACGACGCCAGGCCTGGCACGACAAGGTCGTCGGATCGTGCGTGGTGAAGGTCCACTGAGTGACCGGCGAGACACACGACGTGGCGAGTGTGGTGAAGCTGCTCTCGGAGGTCGTCGGCGCGGGCCAACGTGACGAGCGGCGAAGACGTCGCGGAGGAGTACCTCCACGACGAGGCGCTCACCGCCACGGCGCGCCGACCGTTGGCCCTCGTACGACCCCGGAGCACCGACGAGGTCAGCCAGATCTGCTCCATCGCCGACGAGCACCGCGTTCCGCTCACGGCGCGGGGAAGCGGGACGGGGCTCTCAGGTGCTGCGATCGCCTCGGCCGACGGCGTGCTCGTCAGCTTCGAGCGCATGGACGAGGTGCTCGAGATCGATACGGAGAACCACGTCGCCGTCGTGCAGCCGGGAGTGACGCTCGAGGCGCTCGACAAGGCGACCTCACCTCACGGGCTCGCCTACGAGGTGTTCCCGGGCGAGTACTCGGCTTCGCTCGGCGGGAGCGTCGCCACCAACGCCGGCGGTATGCGGGCGATCAAGTACGGCGTCACGAGGCACCAGGTTCTCGGGCTCGAGGCCGTGCTCGCGACCGGCGAGGTGATCCGCACCGGCGGGAAGTTCGTGAAGACGTCGACGGGGTACGACCTCACCCAGCTCATCGTCGGGTCGGAGGGGACGCTCGCTCTCGTGACCGAGGCGACGCTCAAGCTTCACCCGCGGCCCGCGCACTCCACGACGGTGCTCGCGCCGTTCGGCGCTCTCGAGTCTGTGACCGCTGCGGTTCCGCGGATCGTGAGCAGCGGCGCCGCCCCGCTCATCCTCGAGTACGTGGACATGCTCACGATGGCGGCGATCACGGCGAACGTCGGGCTCGACCTCGGGATACCGAAGGAGATCCGCGACTGCGCCTTCGCCTATCTCGTGGTCGTGCTCGAGAACGCGCACGAGGATCGACTGGAGGAGGACGTCGGCGCCCTGGGCGGGTTGCTGGTCGAGCTGGGAGCGATCGAGGTGTACGTGTTGCCTCCGCAGGCAGCCGGCCAGTTGATCGAGGCGCGCGAGAGGGCGTTCTTCGTGGCGAAGGCCGCCGGGGCGGACGACATCGTCGACACCGTCGTGCCGCGCGCCGCCGTCCCCACGTACATGGCCCGGGTCGGTGAGATCGCGCAGGCCCACGGAGCACTCGTGAGCGGATGCGGACACGTGGGGGACGGAAACGTCCACTTGTCCGTGTTCCAGCCGGATCCGGTGAAGAGGTCGGAGCTGCTTCGGGCCCTGTTCGGCGCGTGCATGGAGCTCGGTGGCGCCATCTCCGGCGAGCACGGGATCGGCACCGAAAAGAAGCCGTACTTCACAGAGCTCGAGGATCCGGTGAAGATCGAGCTCATGAAACGGATAAAGAGGGCGTTCGACCCGAACGGGATCCTCAACCCCGGCATCCTCCTCGACGAGAATCGATGAACCGATGAACCGATGAACCGATGAACGGCGCACAGGCCCTCATCCGTACGCTCGTCGACTCCGGGGTCGACGTCTGTTTCACCAACCCGGGGACGTCGGAGATGCAGTTCGTCGCGGCGCTCGACGACGTGCCCGAGATGCGCGCCGTCCTCGGGCTCTTCGAGGGGGCGGTCACCGGTGCGGCGGACGGTTACGGGCGGATGACCGGCCGGCCCGCGGCGACGCTCCTCCACCTCGGCCCCGGAATGGCCAACGGGATAGCCAACCTGCACAACGCGCGCAGGGCCCGCACCCCCATCGTGAACCTCGTCGGAGATCACGCGACCACGCACCTGCATCACGATCCGCCGCTCGCGTCCGACATAGAGAGCCTCGCCCGGCCGGTGTCGGTCTGGTACCGGGAGTCACAGAAGGCGCAGGACATGGCCGCCGACGCTGCGGAGGCGGTCGTCGCCGCGTGCGGTCCTCCTTCGGGTGTGGCCACGCTCGTCGCACCGGCCGACCTCTCGTGGACCGAGGCGGGAGAGCCCGCTCCGCCACACGCGCGCCGTGCGCGAGGCGAGGTCGGCGCCGACACGCTCGAGACGGTGGCGAAGGCGCTTCGCTCGGGTGAGCCGGCAGCGCTTCTGCTCGGGGGGACGGCCGTGAGGGAGAAAGGCCTGGTTGCTGCGGCGAGGGTGGCGGCGGCGACCGGGGCGAAGCTCCTGTGCGAGACCTTCCCCGCGAACCTCGAGCGCGGTGCGGGTATCCCGGCGGTGGAACGGCTCGCCTATCTGGCCGAGCTCACGATGGCGCAGCTCGAAGGTCTTCGTCACCTCGTCCTCGTGGACACCTCGGCGCCGGTGTCGTTCTTCGCCTATCCGGACCTGCCGGGCTATCTCGTGCCCGAGGGCTGCGAGGTCCACGTACTCGCCGGTGCGGTGGACGATGCTCCGGGTGCGCTCGAGGCACTGGTCGACGAGGTCGGGCCCGGGGCGCCTGGTGGCAACGGTGAGGGCGCCGGTGCCGGTGCCGGGCGATTCGCGCAGGCGGCCGGGCGCCCCGAACGTCCGACCGGTGCTCTCGATGCGCAGACCCTGGCCGCTGCCATCGGTGCGCTTCTACCCGAGGAAGCGATCGTCTCCGACGAGGGCAACACCTCGGGTCTCTTCGTCGCCGGTGCGACGGCGGGTGCGCCGCGACACGACTGGCTCTGTCTCACCGGAGGAGCCATCGGGCAGGGGATGCCCGTGGCCACGGGAGCGGCGGTGGCGTGCCCGGACCGCAAGGTGCTGAACCTCGAGTCGGACGGGAGCGCGATGTACACGCTTCAGTCGCTGTGGACGCAGGCGCGCGAAGGGCTCGACGTGACGACGGTGATCCTGAACAACCGCTCCTACGCGGTGCTGAAGTGGGAGCTGAACCGGGTCGGTGCCGGCACCCCGGGTCCCAAGGCGAACGAGGTGCTCGAGCTCGACCGCCCCGATCTCGACTTCGTGTCGCTCGCCCGCGGGATGGGGGTCCCGGCATCCCGGGCGACGGACGCCGAGGAGTTCACCTCTCAATTGGAGCGTGCACTCGCCGAGCCCGGTCCTTCGCTCGTCGAGGCGGTCCTCAGCCACTGAGTCCAGCGTGTTCCGCACCTCCGGGGGCCCTGGGTCAAAGACCCGCTGAAGGCCCTATGTAACTGAGGGCCTTATGTGACTAGTTCCATAAGGCGCTTAACCGACCTAGACCGATAAATCCGCCACCTCAGAGGGCCGCGAGCACCGCCTCCGCGGAGCTGGCCTTGAGACCGGGGCCGGGCTCCACGAAGAGCTCCTTTACAACCCCGTCCTCGATCACAGCCGCGTAGCGCTGTGAGCGCGTGCCGAGGCCGAATTTCGTCCCGTCCATCTCGAGCCCCATGGCCTTCGTGAACTCGCCGCTCCCATCGGCGAGCATCGTCACCGAGTCACCCACCTCACGGTCCTTCCCCCACGCGCCCATGACGAAGGCGTCGTTCACGGATATGCAAGCCACCGTGTCGACTCCCTTGGCGCGCAGCTCGTCGGCCCGGACGACGAACCCGGGCAGGTGCTGTTCGGAGCAGGTCGGGGTGAAGGCGCCGGGAACCGCGAACAACACGACCTTTCCCTTGCCGAGCACCTCGCTGGAGCTGACGGGCTTTATCCCCTCGCTGGTTGCCGTTTGAATCTGGACATCCGGGACGCGGTCACCGACGGCGATCGTCATTGATTCCTCCATGGTGTCTGCGGAGCACTTCTACGGCCGAGCATTCCCCACATCGGAGCCGGAAACCAGTCGGCTCCCGCAGCCCCGGCGACCGGGCCCGCCTTCCCCGGCTTCACCCGCTACGCTCTCCCTGTGACGCCCGGACTCGGCGGCCCTGCAGTGGATGCACGAATTCGGCTCCCAGCGGTTCTCCGGGCGCGCGGCCCACTCGAGCAGCCGCCGAGCGGGTGGCCAGGTCGGGTTCTGGTACCTCCCGACCACGAGGAGGTCCACCCTGGTCGCGCCGCAGCCGGCGAGCACCGACGCCGCGGACTGCATGTGGGCGCCGGTCGTGTACGTATCGTCGACCAGGAGCACACGCCGGCCTTCGACCAGCTCGCCTGCGCAGATATACGCGGATGCGGACGCCGAGTTGGCTGCGACACGGCCGGGGCCGACCGACAGGGCCGGTCGGAGACGCGAACGCGAGGGCGGGAACCATTGCGATCGTCACCGCCAGCGGGTTCTCCTCGGTCGGCACCTGCCGTGAGGGCACGACGGCCACGACGTCGAAACCATGCGGAGCGATGCAACTGCCGTGCAGCTCGACGAACGTGCCGATCAAGCCTGCCAGGCGCACCTGCTGGCGCCGGGACAGCTGGTTGGTTCGGCCCTTGTACTGCTTGAGCGCGCTGTAGAGCGCGGTCGTTCGCTTCGTGAGCGAGATGGGGGTTACCGGCAGGAGGGGACGCTTCAGTGCACGGCCGACCCCGCGACAGCTGTGGCAGAGCTCGAAAGGACCGAGGCGCCCTCCGCAGCAGACGTCGCAGACTTCCGGCCCGGACGCCGCCACGGCGAGGCAACTGCCGAACAGCCCGCGCTCGGGCACCGCCTTCTCGCTCAGCGCAGGTTCGGGGAGCTCGACGAGTTCGACATGATCCATCGTCCGCCTGCACCTTGCAGCTGACCTTGCACACCGCGCCCCGGGCGTCAGCCCACGGATTCGCGCCCACGGGTGTCACACCACCGGACGCCGCCCGTGACGAGGGCGGTATCCTCGGAACCGGTATGTCGGTCAAGGAGCTCGGCCACATCGTGCTGTACGTGAGGAACCTCGAGCGTTCCGCAGCCTTCTACCGGGACGTTCTCGGGTTCCGCCAGATCTTCGACGGCTCCAACGCGCCGTTCAGGGCCGCCGCCTTCTCCTCGGGCCGGACCCACCACGAGCTGTTGCTCATAGAGGTCGGCGAGGACGCCCAGCCGGTCCCGGCGGGGCGCAGGATCGGCATGTACCACTTCGGGTTGAAGATCGGGGACAGTGACGACGAGCTGCGCAAGGTCATCTCCGAGCTCGAGAATGCCGGCGCCCACATCGTCGGCATGAGCGACCACCACTTCACGCACAGCGTCTACATCCTCGACCCCGACGGAAACGAGATCGAGCTCTACGCGGACGTCCCCGGCGTCGACTGGAACGACGAGTCGATCTGGGCCCACCCGGTCCTCCCCCTGCGCATCTGACCAGCCCGGCGCGGCCACCCTCCTACGTACTGCCTGCGGCGGCGTCCCCCTCCACCACCGACGGCGCCCGACCCCGACCGAATTTCCTCGTCCTACCTGTCGATCCGGCGCTCCCACGTTCGTCGTAGAGGCGGATCTGGCGATGCGAGATCCGACGATGCGACATCCGACGACAAAGGAGACAACCGTGCGTTACCTGCTCAGCATCTGCACCGAAGAGAAGTGGCTCGAGTCGCTCACGCCCGCAGAGGCGGATGCGATGACCGCCGAGTACGGCAAGTTCATGGAGGAGATGAACGGGCGGGGCGTGCTCCGTGGCGGTGAGCGCCTCCACCCCACCACCGACGCCACGACCGTCCGCGTGCGCGACGGCGAGGTCATCACCTCCGACGGCCCCTTCGCCGAGACGAAGGAGCAGATCGGCGGATACTTCCTCGTGGAGTGCAAGGACCTCGACGAGGCGATCGAGGTGGCGTCGAAGATCCCCGGCGCGCGCCACGGGGTCATCGAGGTGAGACCGATCCAGGAGATGTAGCAACGGACGCCGAAACCGCGGTCGCCCAAGTCTTCCGCGACGAATGGGGACGCATCGTGGCGTCGCTGATCCGGACGACGGGCGACTGGGACCTGGCAGAGGAATGCGCACAGGACGCCTTCGCGCTCGCCCTCGAACGTTGGCGTCGCGACGGCGTCCCGCGCAATCCAGGTGCCTGGCTCACGACCACGGCGCGCAACCGTGCGATCGACCGCCTCCGACGTGCCTCTGTCGGCGCCGCCAAGGAGCAGGAGCGGGCCATGCTCTCCCCCGGTGATCCTCCCTCCGACCCGGTATTCGATCCGGACGAGAGCGGGATCGCAGACGATCGGCTGCGGCTGATCTTCACGTGTTGCCACCCCGCGCTCGGGCTCGAGGCGCAGGTGGCCCTGACGCTGCGAACCCTGGCGGGACTCACGACGACCGAGATCGCCCGTGCGTTTCTCGTCCCAGAGCCGACGATGGCACAGCGCCTTGTGCGTGCGAAGGCCAAGATCCGCCACGCCGGCATCCCCTATCGGGTCCCTCCCGGGCACCTGCTTCCCGAGCGGACCTCCGCGGTCCTCGCCGTCCTGTACCTGTTGTTCAACGAGGGCTACTCGGCCACAGCCGGCGAGACGCTTCTGCGGACCAATCTCTGCGACGAGGCGATCCGTCTGGCGCGAATGTTGAGCGGGCTCATGCCCGACGAACCCGAGGCGCTCGGGCTGCTCTCGCTCATGCTCCTGCAGAACTCACGCCGGGAAGCTCGCACCGACGCAGGCGGAATGCTCGTCACGCTCGACGAGCAGGACCGGACGCGCTGGGACCATTCCGCCATCGCAGAAGGCATCGAGGTCCTGGGCGCTGCGCTACGACGGCACAAGCCCGGGCCGTACCAGGTGCAGGCGGCCATCGCCGCCTGTCACGCAGAGGCACCCGACGCGCAGTCCACCGATTGGCGGAGGATCGCTGCGCTCTACGGCGAGCTCTCGGAGATGACCGGATCACCCGTCGTCGAGCTGAACCGTGCGGTGGCGATCGCGATGTCCGACGGCCCGGCCGAGGCTCTCCCGATCGTGGAGGCGCTCGAGGCCTCAGGTGCTCTCGCCGGTTACCACCTCCTGCCCGCCACCCGGGCGGACTTCCTCAGGCGACTCGGCCGGCGCGACGAAGCGGCGGCCGCGTATCGCGTCGCGCTCGACATGGCGAGCACCGAGCCGGAGAGACTGTTTCTAAGCCGCCGGTTGTCCGAGGTTGCCGGAGACGATTGACAGTCCGCTCGGTCGCTTCGCTCTGCTCCGGTGCATGCCGCTTCGCAGGATGCCCGCCCGGTGGCGAAGGGCGATCAACATTGCGTCGACGGGGTCGTCCGTCACCCCGAGCACCACGCCGCAGGTCCTGCAGGAGACGCTGCGCAGGCTGTCGGCAGGGACCGACCGCTCGCGCAGCGGTGGGTCGAATTCCGCCCACTTCGAGATCCTCGGATGGTGGGCAATCGACCTGGGTGGGGCCTCGGTGTGCGACTCGGGGGCTCGGGTGAATGGCTTTCATACCGTGACGGTACGAAACGGACCTTGCGGCTTCCTTTGGGGATCCCGAGTTTGGGCTGTGAAATCAGGCCCTGCGGGTGGGGGCTGCCACCTCTGCGCTCACCACTGTGCGGTCACCACGTGTGCGCGAGAGACTGAAGCGATGAAGCCGATCGGCATACACCACGTATCGATCAACGTCGACGACGTCGAGAAGGCCGTGACCTTCTACACAGAGGTCCTCGGTTTCCAGGTCAGAGGCGACCGTCCCGACTTCGGCTTCGACGGTGCGTGGCTCGACGTGGGAGGTCAGCAGGTGCATCTCATAAAGGCGCCGCCTCCGCCCGCTGCGGGACAGCACTTCGCGATCCAGGTCGACGACATCGACACGAAGATCAAGGAGATCAGGGAGCTCGGCGTGGAGGTGAGCGACGCGACTCCCGTCGCCCGGAGCCGGCAAGCGTTCCTGAGCGATCCCGCCGGGAACGGCATCGAGCTCCACGAGGTCGGCGCTTGACGAGCGCCTTCGCGGCGCCGAGCCAGGCCCTGCACTCTTTCGGCTAATCGACCCTTTCCCCGAGCACGCGATGGGGTGACGCCTCCAGCTCCTCCAGTGTCGCGATGAACTTGTCGAACGTCTTGTCGAAGTCCGCCACTTTGCGCGCACGCTTCGTGGGATTGGCGTAGCTGATGATCTGGTAGCGGACCATCGAGTGCCATGCCCCTTCTTCTTTGAGGGCGTCCTCGACCGCCTTCACACGCTTCGCCGCGTCGAGGACCCGCTGCGACCGTTCCTGTCGTACCTCGTAGGCATCTGAGATGGCGGCATCGAGGAAGCCGTCACACTTCTTCAGGATTCCCTCGAAGGCGCTTCCCGCAAGGCGTCCCGACTTCTCGTACGCGAGTCCGAGCGTCACGAGATGCGCCTGTTCGATGGCGTCGACCACCTCACCGTCTTCCTCGGGACGCTGCGGCGACTCCTCGAGCATGTCCCTGTAGATCGATAGAGCGATCGCGCAACGCTCACGGATGTTCAGGGGCTGCTCGATGTTGAGGTTCATCATCCGCCGGGCCAGTCCTCCCGGTACGACCATCACCGGGAACTGCTTCATCCCGAGCTCTACGCCGGCCTGGAAGCGGTGCTGGCCGTCTATGACCACGTACTTCCCATCTTTCTCGACTGCCACCAGCGGAGTGACGAACCCGAGACGCTCGATGGACCCGGTGAGCGCTTTCAGATGAGCGGGGCGGGACTTTCGCTGGTGACCTATCACCTCGAGGTCGCCGGTTCGGACCGTGGTCACCGTCAGCTGTTTGCCACTGACGGGGTCCTTGAACGCTAACGAGTCGGCCACTTCTTCGAGGCTAGGACAACAAGGAGTTAGACCGCCTGAGCGTCATCGGACCCACCGACTGGATCGATCCCGAGGTCTTTGTACGTGAGTATGGGGTCGTAGGGGATCTGCTTCTCTTCGAAGTAGGTCCGTGCGAAGTTCGCTCGGTCCACGAGGGTCGTTGCGAACACCACCTTGGCCCCTTCCGCTTGGACTCGCTCGCAGGCCGTTCTGATGGAGCCGCCCCTGGTGATCACGTCGTCGACGACCATCACCGGCATGCCGGGTGTGAGCCGTGTTCCTTCCGTCCAGCGGTTCGTGCCTCTGCCCTTCGGCTCTTTTCGAACGAGGAACCACTTCTTCTGCGCCGCCTGCGCAACCGCGAAGGTGAAGGGGGCAGCACCCACCAACAACCCACCGACCGCTTCGAAGTCGACTCCCGCTTCGCGTCGCTGCGGCGAACATGGCGGCTCCGGCGAGACGGAAATGTTGAGGCTCTTCGACGGCGAGCTTCGCGTCCACGAAGTCCTTGCTCATATCTCCACCCGCCAGCTCGACTGGTTCGGGCAGGTGGATCAAGACACCAGGATGGGTGAGAACAAGTTCCCGGAGCTGCTCTCGGTATCGATCCAAGCTCAACGAGGTCTTCAGCACCCCGCCCCGACACGCCGGAATCCTAGAAGACGGGTCTCCACCTCAACCACGGTCGGAAGGCTCGCACGACCTCCTCCAAACCTTCTGATCCGTAACCTCTCAGGGGGGGCCGCGGAGCTCCCTCCAGCTCTTTGAGCTGCCATTATGGACATCGATTAAAGAACATTGCAGCCGAGGTACCAAACGGCTGGCCGAACAAGCAGAGGCAGAGACGCCGATCGTTCGGCTCAAAGAAATTGTGGCTTCGTCCGTGGCGGGTCATGTTACCTTGGAGCCGACCTAAGGGAACCTGTTGTATTCGAAAATGGTTCTGCGGGAAGATATATAAGTGAAGTTCCTCTTCGGAGTCATTGGAGGAGCCGCTCCGGAGATCCTTCGGCTCTACAAGGCTCGCACTTCTGCGAAGCCCCAGGAACTCACTAGCCTCTTCTATTGGATCACTACAATCGGTTTTCTGGCACTTGCAGGAGCGGTGGCGCAACTCGTCGCCTCAAACAATGATGCAGCCGCCTTCGCTGCTGGTCTTCAGACGCCCTTCGTAATAAGGGGGTTGGAATCGGCAGGATCGACCCGAAAGAATCAAACAGGCATTGAGGAACTATCCACCAATACGCCCACCGCTCTTCAATTGGCTGGCTTCAGGCTTCGCAAGCAGGTGCGGTACCTAAAATTCCGGTAGACGCCAATGGCGAGTCTTAGTCCGCAAGCCAGCGCCGCGCTTTGCCAAAGTGTTCTAGATGATTTCGCGAGCCGGGAGAGAGACAGTCGCGCTGGTGGAATCGTTGCCATTGGCGTGACTCTCCGGCATCCAGCGTCGACAATTCAGTGGAGTTCTCGCCAGTGGATTGAAGAGGCCGCTGGACGAGATGACCGACTAGGTGGCCTCATTCAGGCAGCGCTGAGACGAGCGGTAATCGATCCATACGGAGTTGTGGAACTTCCACTCGATAAGCCTCTAATTCGTGAGGAACACAAATTATTCTTTTCTCATCTTCGAAAAGATCATCTAGCTTTCACCGGGTCTCGAGTCACAGCCTGGTGCTTATCAACTCGAATGTCGCGATCCGGCTTTACGCCCCTTCAACTCCGAGAGTTCTTTCATTTACTGGCTAGCGAGCTCGAATATGAATCCACTGACCAGTTGGATCCAATGCTTGCAAGCTCGATGGTCACTGCCGGCGATAGCGGATCAGCTCTTGAGATCGTAAGGAAATTGACGGATGCGGCTGGCGGAATTCTTTGGTCGTACGACGAGAATACACGTCGATTTGAATCCATCGAGAGTGTGGGTATTCCTACACCACGGCGATACACGGTCGATAGCGTCGTGGGCAATTCCCGTACCAGATCAAGCGGGATTGTAGGCCAGGTTCGGCCGGAAGAACCTTGTGTCGTGTATGACCGAGATGACGCGTCGGTTTGGCGTCCAGCTATGCGCCCGGACTGGAGACCACATGACCAGACCCTTTTCGACCAACAAGGGTGGCGTTCATGCGTGGCCTGGCCGATCTCGATGGCAGGTCGACTGGTTGGAGCCTTGTCGGTGTATTCAACTGGCCCACCTGAAACACTCTTCGTAGATGACACCTCGCGGCGGCAGTTTGCTCACGTTTTCGCAGCATCCATGGAGATCATTAGAGAACAAAAAATCGCGAGAGCGATTGACCGCGTTCTTTGACGAGGAGGTATCTCGGGCGAGCGTCAGCGTGCTGGCTCTGGGATACATCCATGACATCGTTGCGAGGCATGAAGCATTATCTGAGAAAATCGAACAGATTCAACTCGAGGTCAACGCGTTGGAGCGAGATCGACCGCTGCCTGCAGCTTTGAAGAATTATGTATTTCAAGCTGATGATGAGCTCACTGCCGTGGAAGCTTTGATTCAGCAGATGCGAAAAGTTGCCGCCGCGATGCACAAATCCCGGAAGAACAAGCGTGGTGTAACGCGGGCAAAGTCCTTTCCGAGTTGAAGCCCTTCCTCGCTATGGTGGCACGTAGGGTCAGCGATGGAAGGGTTCGATCCTGCCGAATCGATGTCGAAGATAGCGCAGAACCTCTTGAGGTGCCGATGTCGCCAACGCGCCTTGAGCGACTTGTCGTAAATCTCGTTAGTAATGCGGCCTCGTGGGGAGCGACGAAGATCGAAGTTCTTGCCAAAGGTGATCGCGGCTCTGTAACCATAGAAGTTGGCGACAACGGAACGGGCATAGATAAGCACGACCAGCCCAGAATCTTCGAAATGTTCTTTTCTCGGCGAGGTGGCGGAAGTGGGTTAGGGCTATACCTTGCAAGAAAGTTTGCTGTCGATGCCGGAGGCGATATCTTTATCGACTCCGAACTCTATAAGGGAGCTCGGTTCACGGTACGGTTACCACGAAGCCGGGCCACAAGGGCGGGTAGACGGTGAGCCAAGTGAGCGAAACATCAGCTAATGCTGAAGGCGGGCGGCTGACGGCGGCTTTCATCGATGATGAAGTCCACGAAGGCGTTGCACTTGCGATGGTGAATCTGCTCGAGAAGGATGACCGCTTCAACGTTTACCCTTTTAAATCGGGCGTCGATTTGATGGACGAGATGCGTGCTGAATTCAAGCCAGATGTCGTTATTGCTGATTGGGAACTGCATCGAGGAGAGGCAACCCTCGATCAATATGAATCCGGCCTTGACGTTGCGCGCGAACTGATGAGGGAATTTGGGCCAAGTCCGCTTTGTATTGTCACGCGGTATCGGGGCCGTGTGCCAACGAAGCATATGCTCGATCCACGCGTGCCTGTGGCGGTCCTTGATAAGCCCACCAGATCCAAGGGAGTTGGGCCTTGGGTGACAAAGAATCTAATGCCCACGATTTTGGAGCTCACAAGAAACGGGGTCGAAATTGGGAGTGTAGGTCTCACTCTGCCTGTAAAAGGAGATGGCCTAAAGCTGTTTGAGCTAAGCACCGATGAAGCGCTTCGCGCCAGCGACACGCAGATTCGATCGCTCAGACGAGACGCCTACCTGGCTGTTGAGCCGTGGGTTAACGGCATATTTGAGGCCTCGTCCGCCCAGTGGATCGCCATAGCTTGCTCCGAACACACTCTGCTCGTTGCACGATGGGGTGACGAGATGTCCACACTGAGCCAAGCAGAGGTTCACCAGTTAGAGTTGGGATCGGGCCATCCGGTAATGGTGGTCGGACGCCCTCCCCAGATGGAAGAGATCTCCACTGGTCACTGGAATGAGTGCCAGTTTGGTGATCTAACAAACGACTTGTACCCATCAATCTCCATTGAGATCAACGGTGTAGAGCGGGGGTTTCATTTCGACACGGGATCGTCCCAATCGTTCGTCGCCTTTGACCTGGTCGAAGGGGATCAAAGCGTAGGTTCTTATCGCTCTCTTCCCTGGGAATACTCCAGAATGAACGCTCGTGGGCGCTCTGCGCCGTTCGAATATGCACGGTCACCTCTAACGATGTTCAGAGTCCCTCAGGGAGACGGGAGCGTCGAACTCATCATCCCATTTCATTTGGTACTCGACTGGCGGGAAACCCCCATTAGTTTGGAATGCGAAAAAGGCGAATGTGTTGGAAGCATCCCGCTTGTCGGCGGCGCGTTTGTTTGTGGCAAACGGTCTGGACTGATTGGCAGAGATATTCTTCGAGTGAACCCCGAAATGCGACTCATCCTTGATTGTAAAGAAAGAAGGACAACGATTCTGATCGGTGATGAAGAAGTTAAAAGGAAGTTCTTTAAGAGGTAGACACCTCATGACTCCGACCAATGTCACCAATTTGTGTCCATGACGACCGTGGTTGAGAACGCCCCAGCCTGTGGACCGTCGTACAGAGCGTGAGCAACCCTGCTTCATGACCTGCGTCGTCGCGTAGCTCGGAGGGAAGACATGATCGCCATCCGTTTGCTCGAATCCGATGCTAATGCCCGGGGAGACTTGTTCTGTCGTCTCATGACCTCGTTCTTCTCGACGCTCGGATACGGCGAGTTTTTGCTGAATGTTCAGAAGAGTGGACGAGAAATTGACGTCCAGGGTCGACACGTAACGGAGAAGCATTTGTTGAGGGCGGAATGCAAGGCTGAGTCGTCACCCATTGGGGGCTCACTAATTAACAAGTTTGTCGGCGTGTTAGACGTTGAGCGCAGGGTGAAGAAGACCACGATAGAAGGTTACTTCGTGTCTCTATCAGGGTTTACGGGACCAGCCTTGGAGCAAGAGGAAGAAGCCGGCGGCGATCGAGTCATTCTGGAAACAGGGAATGACGTTGTTGAGCGGTTAATTGCGGCGTTAACAATTGTTCGTCCGGACGTTGCAGCGGATGCGGCGCGGAATTTTGCGGCAAACGAGCTAACTGATGATTTGATGATTGTCGGAGACCCCGGACTAGTTGCGCTTCAGGACGGCTGGTTCTGGGAGATTAGGTATGGAGACGGCAAGAGCAGTACTCATGCTGTGTTCGTCCACTCTGACGGGAGCATTGCGACGACGAATATTGCTGAGGGAATCATCGCCGCTGATAAGGAGTGCGGTGGATTGCTGTATCGCCTTCGGCTGGCGGCTCCTCCACCTCCAGGAGGGGACCGAATTGAGAGCGCTCGGCGAATGTATTACGACTATTTGTCGAGAGAATGTGGTGCGATTTCGTTTGAGGGACTTCCCGCCGACGAGGGCGTAAGTTCCAAGAACCTGCGACTGGAAGATATTTACGTACCTCGCGAATTCTCTGCGGGGGGCGACAATCAGAGTTCTGAGACAAGGGAGATAAGCGAACCTGATCACGACGATGAGGAGGCCCCAGATGTCGTGAGGTTGCGGAGTTTGGGGGACATACTTGCCTCTCAGGAGAGATTAGCGATCTTGGGGCCACCCGGAGCTGGCAAGTCGACACTCCTCAAACGGGTCGCAATCGGCTACGCCTTTGCGGAACGTCGGATTGTCGGGGAGGAAGCCCTTCCCGATGTTCGTGCGGTTCCATTACTTATTCGCTGTCGCCAGCTCAACAGTCTGGCACGAGTACCAATTCTGGACGTGATCCACTCGATTGGGAGACGGGCTGAGCTTGGAGATTTGAACCCCGACTTTTCAATATGGACAGATCAGGCTGTCCGTGAAGGAACGGCGTGGCTGCTCGTTGATGGTCTCGATGAGATCTCCGATGAGCAGGCTCGAATGAGCTTCGTGCAGCAATTGCGGACCTTTTTGGGGACGTATCCGAACGTCCGGGCAATTATTACATCAAGAGATTTTGGGTTCCGTCTCGTGGCGGGTGTTGTTTCGGAAATGTCGTATCAGACGCAGATTGCCCCCTTGTCGATGCAGGCCATTTCCGATTTAACAGTTGCCTGGTATCGGCAAGCATTGGGCGACTCGATGGAACATCGGGCGACAGCACAGAAGGTTGCAGATGAGATTGCTCAATCGGCGGCGTTGAGAGGACTAGCGTCGAATCCGCCCTTCTAACAACTCTTTTACTGGTGAGGAGATGGGCCGGGGAACTCCCGAGGAAAAGGAGTGTGCTGTACGACCGTGCCATAGACGTATTGTTGTTTACGTGGAACGTTGAAGGGCACAAACCACTAAGCAGAGATGAGGCGATACCGCAGCTTGCTTTTGTTGCATACAAGATGATGGCGTCGGGTGTGCAAACGATCTCGATGCCTGGGTTAGATGAGTTATTGCGGGAGGGGCGAAGCACTTTGCGAGATGTACTTGGATTCGTGACCTATTCACCTGGGGACTTCGTGGAGCGTGTCGAGGATCGAAGTAGCTTGCTCAGCTTTACCGGACATATCGAAGAAGGTGGACGGGTTGTGCCGGTGTACAAATTTAAGCACCGCACTTTTCAGGAATATCTAGCGGCCTATGCAATATGCGCTGGATATCTTCCGCATGACGATGAGGATACGCCGCTTGGCGAGCTAACCGAACAATTTGTCGTTGATCCCTATTGGCATGAGGCCTTATCGCTCTTGGCGGTCCTCGCTGGCCGACGAGCAAGTGAAGTTCTCAACGCTGTAGTTAGGTCCCTTCAGCCTCGTCCGCCGCTGCAATCCCGTGAGGAAGAGTTGGAGCAACGGAATGAGTTCAATGCGGCATGCATCAGTCTGATTATCGAAGCACTCGCAGACGACGTGATGTTGTCACCAGAATTGGCAACTGAGCTGATCGATTTGGTGATCCAAGAATGTGATGAAACTCAACACTCCCTTAACGGCGTCATGGATAGCAAGTTCGGCGAGTTGTTTAAGGGCAGGCTGGTGCGCGCATGGTCAAGTGCCCGAGGTGCTGCGAACATATATCTCCTAACCACTGGTGCATGTGATCTCTGGGTCTTGGCGTCACTGAAGAAGCGATCGGCGCCGTTGGACTTGCAGACTGAGCTTCAAGAGTTATTGAAATTGCTAGACCCTCGTGAGGGGGAAATGTCTAAGGCGCTGTTTGCAGTTGGAGCAATGCACTTTGCATTCGAGCGCTTGTCTCGTATCCGAATGAGCACATCAGTGGACGAGGTGGGAGCGGAAACAGTCCGAGAGGAATTGGGTCAGAGGTTGGTCGAACTGTGCAGATCAGATTCGCCGAAACTCTTGTTTCCGGCAATGTGGGCGCTTGCGTGGTTGCTGGATTCATGGGAGCCGCCGCTCGACACTTCAGTCGAACTGGTGATGCTGGCGTACTCGGCATGGAGAACGTTGAAGGGACCGATGCGGCGATACGGGGCGTGGGCTTTAAGTCGTGTTCCCATCGTGGACGTTGCTCGCGTTCCTCTGGGGGAGGGGTTCGGAGATGACGGACGCTTTGTGGTTGCTCAACTGAGGAGACGAGGGCTTCCACAACATGAGACACGGGAGATTGTGATGGCGGCGGTTGTGGTCTCTTATTACCTCGGGCTTGGTGCCCTGGTGTCTGAGGAAGAACTTGGCCTAGTCATGGAACACCCTCACGTACCAGAAAGAGTTCAGGAATCGCTGCTAAAGATGGTGAGTGCGATTCAACAAAGTGAAAGGGATCATGAAGGATCGGATATACCTCCAGTTAGTCCGGAATCAGGTTGATCAAGATGTTCTGAGCAGATGGAGGGCAAGAGCGCCGGGGCTATTGATCGATCAAGCGACGAGCGTTCGACATCGTTAGGAAGCGCCCGCAGCAAGAGCCAGTCAAAGTAGCCGAGAGCGGGCCCTAGCGGTAGATGTGGAGGCGTCTCTTCAGCTCGTCCGAAGCCAAGTTGAACTTCTTCTCTGATGTCCGCTCCCCTGGGGTCTGGCCGAGGCCTCGCTCGGGTTCTCGTCTTCCACGATGACTGGCACAGCCCTGGAGGGAGCCACATTCCAGCTTGGACGGCCATCTGGGTCGATACCAGCGGTCATAGCCGCTTCAAGCAGCCTCACCAGCTCGGACGGTGGGGTGTGAATGTCGACGCGTCCGCACATGAGGTCAGCATAG
This sequence comes from uncultured Acidimicrobiaceae bacterium, assembly GCA_963737015.1. Lineage (GTDB taxonomy): Bacteria > Actinomycetota > Acidimicrobiia > Acidimicrobiales > UBA8190 > CAVTQZ01. Next base: position 2,709,128 of record CAVTQZ010000001.1, read on the forward strand.
CGAGGCCGCGATCCGACCTGATCACTCAGAGTTCACGCTGACCTGTAAGGCTTGGTGACCATCACAGCGGGGTTACGACGGTAAGGAGATATTCGGAGTCGACCGTATAGCGACTCTTTGTGGCGGACAGTGCCGCCGTCATGCGCGATCGTGTACACAAGAATGTTGGCAGGTTTGAGCATCGCTGCAACCTCACGTGTGGTCAAAGACCTTTCGTTCTCCGCTCCCATTTGTCCATGCTTTCTGAAGCGAGGCCACTCCATTTTCTGTCAGACATCGGGCCTTAGGGGTCCGCTGACGACATGCACCTCATCGAGGACATCATCCGATATAAGCGACGAGAACGATACGCCTCCGAAGTCACGGGCAACGGTAGATCCACGACCAGTGCTCAGGACGAGACGTCCTCCTTGGAATGCGTAGTGGCCGAGGATGGTGCGCTCCGAGTCCCGATTCTCTAGTGAGGGCTATCCATTTTGGTGGTCGTTCAGCTTTTAAAGCTACCAACTGGCCTGTCGCTCGGATTACGAGAAGGCTTTCGGATTCTGCGTCATTTCGGATAGAGAGCAATCCTGGCTAGTTCGCTGAATCGTTCTTCCAGCTCTGAGCCGCCTCGGGGTGGATACCCCTCTGATGCGTCCGGGTCCTGCGTGTCATAGTGGAAGGCCAAGGTCCTCGCCTGGTCAGCCACGTCTGGCGGGCCTAGAAGGCGGACCGCGCGATACGCAGCCCACATCTGTTCGAGGGCGAGCGCGCCTTCGGCCCTCGCTCGGTCGAGCTTTAGGTATGACTCACTCAGGACATCCGAATGGCTGTAACCAGCCATCTCCAGCGCCACGCCTCCAGCGCGTCGAGCACGTGCCTCTTCCGTCGCAGCCATACGGACTCGCTCCAATGCAGAGACTCGATGGGATACCGCATTAAGAAAAGCCTCATAAGCACTGAGCCGCGAATCCCGTTGCCAACGGGTGTTTTGACGCCTTTCCTCACCACCCCATCGAAACCATTCACCAACCTGACTTATGAGGACGCCCAAGAGCACACCGCCAGACGAAATGATGGCGACATAGCCAGTTGACAAGTCAGACATCTGTGACTGTCTCAGCCTCCCGCGCTGTTTGTACACCCTCTGCGTGTACAGGTCCATTAACACTCTGCGAAACTCCTCGTCGTCCAGAACCTTTTTGAAGATGGCTTCATTCTCGTCCATCCGGGCTGACGACCGTGCCCATGAACTTGTCATCGAACACTAACTTGAAGTTCTCCGGCGTATTGCTCTTGGCCTGAGCCACGACTTCGGAATCCGCAAGCCAGCTTTCCTCAAACTGGTCGAACAGGAGCTTGTCTCGCTCGTCCAAGTTCAGTCCAAACCGTTCATTCAGCTCGTCGATGATTTGGGAGAGGCTCTCCACCTGCTGGTCGTCCTGCTTGCCTCGACCCTCTCCGAAGATGGTCTTCACCTCGCCACCCTCGCCCTCCAGGGAAAGCGACCCCTCGAAGGTGACCACGTTCTTCAGGTGACTGAGCGCTACCTCCGTACCGAGGTCGAGGTGCTCGACCGTGGTCTGGTCACGGAGTTTTGCGGAAAGGGCCTTACAGTAGACGTAATCGCGTTCCAGTTTGGAGTCCCCGAAGTCGACCACCTGGGATAGGAAGGAATATGTGCGGACGAACTTGTCGAGCACGTCCTTAAATGCGAAACGGTCGTCTTCTGACAGGGCACGAAACCTTTCCGCCGCCTTGTCCAAAAGGCCGTAGACGCCTCCGTGGGCCTTAGGGTCGGGAGTCGTAACCAATAGCTCAACGGTTGCCATTATCTCCTCCGGGCGGAGGACATCGAAGTAGTCAAGCGCAGCGCGAGTGTCGTAGAGCAGGTTCGGGTCAGTTGGCGGGGCAACCGTGGCTCCGTAGTAAGGCTCGAACGCCTTGACGATGTCGCCGGTGTCGTTGCGAAAGTCTAAAACGAACGTCGAGTCCTTTAAAGGAGGGAGTATGCGGTTGAGCCGTGAGAGGGTCTGAACCGCCGCAAGGCCGCTCAAAACCTTGTCTACATACATCGTGTGCAAAAGGGGCTGGTCAAAGCCCGTCTGGAACTTCTCAGCCACGATGAGAACCTGGTAGTCGTCGGAACCGAACCTCTCAGCCGTTTGTGTGTCGGGAAAGGCGTTCGTTTGCGATTCGGTGTAATCCAGGCCCTTGTCGATGACCTTGCCCGAGAACGCTACGAGTGCAGCGATGTCTGTATAGCCCTTTGACTTGATGTACTTGTCGATAGCTTGCTTGTAGCGCACGGCGTGGAGGCGAGAAGAAGTTACGACCATTGCCTTCGCCTTACCGCCAATCTTGGGAGCTGTGTGCGTGCGGAAGTGCTCGACGATGATTTCGGCGTTCTGGGCGAGATTCGACGGGTGGAGGGAGACGAACTTCGCGATGGCGTGTTTCGCCTTCGGTGCCTCGTACTTCGGGTCATCCGCGACGGCCTTTTCGACCTTCCAGAAGGTCTGGTACGTCGTGTAGTTGGCGAGCACATCAAGGATGAAGCCCTCTTCGATGGCCTGCCGCTTGTCGGGTAAAGGTGAAAGGCCCCGAACCTGTTGGTTGCCTTGTCATAGGTACCGAACATCTCCAGTGTGCGAGCCTTAGGGGTCGTGGTAAAAGCAAAGAAGGAGAGGTTCGGCTGATGGCCACGAGCTGCGACGGCCTTTGCCAGAGCTTCCTCCACGGGGTCAGCAGCCTGGGTGATGAAGCCTGCATCCTCGGCTTCGGCAGCGGTCAACTCCTGCTCTTCAGTCCCCAGAGGACCATCTTTAGGTCCTTGGCTGCTTCGCCCGTCTGAGACGAGTGCGCTTCGTCAACGATGACTCCGTACTTGCGGCTCGGAAGCGTCCCAATCTTTTCTAAGACGAAGGGGAACTTCTGGATAGTCGTGATGATGACCCGTGCTTGCTCACCCTGTAACGCCTCCGCGAGCTGGGCGGAGTCCTTCTCGATTTTCACCACGACGCCGTGGACGTGCTCGAACTGGTAAATGGTGTCTTGGAGCTGGCGGTCGAGGATGGCACGGTTGGTGATAACCACGACCTTGTCGAAAACTTTTGTGTCGTTAGAGTCGTGGAGGTTCGAGAGCCGATGGGCCGAGCCAGGCGATGGTGTTCGACTTGCCCGAGCCCGCAGAATGCTCAACGAGGTAGTTCTTACCTGCACCATTCGCCTTGGCGTCAGATTCCAGGGCGAGCACCGCATCCCACTGGTGGTACCGAGGAAAAGATGGTCTTCTCAGCCGCCTTTCTCGCAGCGATGGAGCCTTGGAGGCCGGTCGACGTTGATGAACCGAGCGAGGATGTCCATCCACGAATCGTGTGGGGAGACCTTCTCCATAAGTTAGCAGGTGCGATGACCATTTGGATTCGGTGGATTCCCAGCTCCGCCATCGTGTCCGAGGTTGAAAGGAAGGAACACGGCCTCGCACAGGCGAGCCTGGTAGTCATCGCCATCACGTCAGGGTCGACAGCGAAGTGGACGAGTGCTCGACTCGAAAGGGTCACGTTCTTGGGCGTCCCGGTCGGTTCGGTACTGGGTTCATGGCCTCTTCGATGTTCTGGTGGGTGAGAGGGTTCTTTAGTTCCGCGGTGGCGGTGGGAATGCCGTTCACAAGGAGGACGACGTTCATTTTGTTGTTCGAGGTGGCCTCGTAGGGGAACTGGCGGGTAATACTGACGCGGTTGGCCTCGTAGAGGTGCTGGAAATTCGGGTGTGAGGCCGTGGGCTGGTTTGAAGAACGCCAGGCGGAGGGTTACCGCCAAGGTCGATTACTCCGTGACGGAGAACGTCGACCGTGCCGCGGTCTGTCGAGTTCGCTGGCTAGGCGCTTGGAGAAGCCGCGTTCCAGCGGCGTCGGGGTCGTCGCCGTAAAGGCCGAGGAGGGCGCTCCC
>CAVTQZ010000002.1:0-548107 GCA_963737015.1 uncultured Acidimicrobiaceae bacterium
AAGGGGGAATCGGGATCTCTTGCAGCCGTCGTCATCGCGCTGCCATCGGTCACCGAGCGGTGATCAGCCGAAGCGACCGTTCACATAATCCTCGGTGCGGGAGTCTGCAGGAGAGCTGAAGAGTTTTGCGGTCGGACCTACTTCTATCAACTCTCCCGCCTTGTCTTCACCCATGAGGAGGAACGCGGAGTTGTCGGAGACACGCGTCGCCTGCTGCATGTTGTGAGTGACGATCACGATCGTGACTCGGTCCTTCAACTCGCCCATGAGCTCTTCGATCCGCTTTGTTGCGCTGGGATCGAGAGACGATGTGGGCTCGTCCATGAGAAGAACCTCAGGCTCAACCGCCAGTGCCCGCGCGATGCAGAGGCGTTGCTGCTCGCCGCCCGACAGGGTGCTGGCATGTGCTCGAAGTCGATCGCGCACACTGTCCCACAGCGCAGCGGCGATCAAGGCAGACTCGGCCGCCTCGTCAAGCAGAGACTTACGGCGAACCCCGTTGAACTTCAGACCGGATACCACGTTCTCGTAGATGCTCATCGTCGGGAACGGGTTCGGACGCTGGAAGACCATGCCCACCCGGGACCGGAGCAGCATCGGACGCATGGTCGGCCCGTATATGTCGAGGCTTCCGAGCTTCACCTCACCCGTTACGCTTGCGCCTCGGGTCAGGTCGTGCATCCTGTTCAACGCACGCAAGAGGGTGGTCTTCCCCGACCCCGACGGCCCGATCATCGCGGTGATGCAATTCATCGGTACATCGAACGACACATCTCGCACCGCCAGCTTGCCGGAAAATGCGACGGAGACGTTGCGCAGTGTCATGACGGGAGCGATAGAGACGCCCTCGGTGGCGGCGATAGACGCCGTGACCGATTGAACCGCTTCTGCGACGGTGCTCGGATCGGCGGTGGTCGTCGGTTCAGTCATTCCTCACTCTCCTGATTCTGGCCGCCACCAACCTGCTGCCGAGACTCAGCACCAGGACGGCGACCACCAGGAAGAGGGCGCTGCCCCAAGCGAGCTTCACGAGGTCCGGGTATGCCTGTATGCCGTTCTGATACACAACGAGCGGAATCGCGTTCATCGGCTTGAGTGGCGACCATTGCATGTACTGGCTGCCGATCGCGGTGAACAACAGAGGCGCCGTCTCACCAGCGCCGCGCGCCACGGCCAGGATCACACCTGTGATCAATCCTGGAAGTGCGGCCGGGAGAACTACTCGCATCGCGACCGTTGCCTTTCGAGCACCGAGCGCAAGGCCGGCCTCCGACAGCACGTGCGGCACACCGCGGATGGCGGTCTCGCTCGCCCGAATGATCACGGGGAGCATCAGGATCCCGATTGCGAAGCTGGCGGCTACGCCGGAGAAGTGACCGAGGCTGCCGGGGTGCCGAAGCACGAGGGCGACGTAGGCGAAGATCGCCACGACGATCGACGGGACTCCCGACATCACGTCGGCCGCGAGGCGCAGGGTCCCGGCGATTCGTCCATCCGATTGAGCGAGGAAGAGCCCCATGGCGATGCCGAACGGGATCGCCACCGCCGCGGCGATGGCGTCTATCAAGAATGAGCCCACGATGGCGTTCGAGATCCCTCCCCCGGATATCCCGGCCGGCGTGGGTAGGTGCGAGAAGAAGGCCCAGTTCCAAGCGGAGGCCCCTCGGATCACGACATAGACGACAAGCGCAACCAAAGGGGCCAAGGCGACTATGAGGGCGCCCCTGCAGAAGAAGAGAGCCGCCCGCGAAAGAAGCTGCCTCCGCTCTGCGGTCTTATGCGCGATCTGCTGTATCTCGGCCCGGCGGGCGAGGACCGGATCGACTGCCATCACCGTCATAGGACCCCGACCCCGATGGCTCGCTGGCGACCAACCGACCGCACGGCGAGTCTGGCCGCCAGGTTGACCAGCACCGATACCGCCAACAAGAGAACTCCCACAGCGATCAACGATGCGAGGTGGTAGGGCTCTGTAGCCTCGGTGAACTCGTTTGCGATCACCGATGCCATGGTGGCTCCCGTTGAAAAAAGAGAATGGGCGAGCGCGGGCGTGTTGCCTATGACCATCGTCACTGCGATCGTCTCGCCGAGCGCCCGCCCTGTGGCCAAGGTGGTTGCCCCGACGATGCCCGAACGCGCGCCCGGGACGACCACCTTGCGCATCACCTGCCACCGCGTCGCTCCGAGGGCGAAAGCTGCCTCGATCTCTGTCTCCGGGACCGCCAAAAGGACATCTCGTGAGATGGCCGTCATCGTCGGCAGGACCATGATCGCGAGGATCACACCGGCGAGCAGGATCCCGGTACCTATCTGGGAGCCGTTGAAAGGGAAATGTCCTCCCGTTATGTGCGCGAGAGCCGGCTCTATGTACTGGCGCATCCAAGGTCCCAGCACCAGGAGGCCCCACAACCCGTAGACGACGCTCGGCACCGCGGCGAGAAGCTCGACGGCCGAACCGAGCGGCATCCGGAGGGCGCGGGGGATGCCGAAGGCCAACGCCAGGGCACAGCCGAGGCCGATCGGGATCGCCAGGAGCATGGCGATGAAGGTGGTCTCCAGCGTTCCCACGATGAAGGCCAGGGCCCCGAAGTGCGCGTGGACGGGGTCCCACTTCGTGGTGGTCAGGAAAGACAGGCCGAAGTGGCCGAATGCCGATCTCGACTGGATGACCGTCGAGGTCACGAAGGCCAACAACAAGACGGCGAACAGCGCCGCCACCGCCCCCAGGACGCCTCTGTACGCACCGTCAGGGACTTCCAGGAGGCGATGGATCCCCCTGGAAGTCAACTGGCGAGACTGCACCGCGGTCGGCAGCGACACTTATGAGGTCTTGGTGAGAAGCGGTGTCGTGCCGGCAGGCCCTGTCACCTGAAGGAGGGTTGTGCCGCGAGCTGCTGGATGTTGGCGGGCAGCGGCACGTAGTCGAGCGACTTCGCTTGTGCCTGCCCTGCGTGGGTGAGCCAATCGAGTACATGCACCAGAGTCGATCCGAGCGCCTGGTTCTTCTGAAGCTCGTAGACCAATGTCCAGCTGTAGCCGGAGATGGGGTAACTCGTCGCACCACCTTCGTTAACGATGGAGAAGTCCACCGCTGTTATGTCAGGCTTCTGGGCGGCGTCTGCCGCCACCGACGACAACGATGGGGAGACAAAGTCACCTGCCGCGTTCTGGATCTTGGCGAAGGTGAAGTTGTTCTGAATGGCGTAGGCGAGCTCGACGTACCCGATGGTGTACGGAGTCGTGTGGATGAATCCGGCGACTCCTTCATTCCCCTTCTCGCCGACCCCGACCGGCCAGCTCACCGACTTGCCCGTTCCGGGTCCCGTCGCCCAGGCGGACGACACGGTGGAGAGGTAGTTCGTGAAGATATAGGTGGTGCCGCTTCCGTCGGAGCGGTAGACGGTCTGGATCTGATTGCTCGGAAGGCTGACTCCGGGGTTCAAGCTCTTGATCGCCGGATCGTTCCAAGTTTTTATGGTCCCGAGGAAGATCTCGGCGAGCACCTTCGGGGTTAGCTTGAGGCCGGATCTGACACCGGGCACGTTGTACGAGATCGACACACCTCCGAGGGCTACGGGGACCTGGAGGACCTGACCGCCGGTCGCCTTGGAGATGTCGACGGGCGACATCGGGACGTCGGACGCCCCGAAGTTCACGGTCTGAGCCTGGAATTGCTGGATGCCGCCCCCGGACCCGATCGAGGCGTAGTTGACCGTGACGCCCGAGTTCTGCTGGTTGTAGGCATAGAAGGCCTTAGTGAAGAAGGGTTGGTCGAAGGTGGAACCTGCGCCCGTCAATGTTCCGGCCGGGGCGCGCAGGTCCGCCTGGGCGTACGGATCGGAAGAAGAGGCGGCCGTGCTCGCCTGCGTCGACGATGTCGAGCCCGACGGACTCGAGCTACATGCAGCCAGGAAGACGCCCAGTGCAGCTAGAGCTAAAGGAACGATCCTCGTTGCTCGGCGGGCGCGCCGATCAGGGCTTGAGAAGGCTGAACTCACAGGGGATGTACCTCCGCTCGTGTCGTGGAACGCCGGGTCCCGGTGTCCATCGCGGGTGAAGTTAACGACGGAAGGTAAACGGACCGTGAACGAGTGGCGACAGGATGGTGATCGTTGAGTGAAATGCAGTTAGCCCGGTCAGCTCTCCACGACGTCGCCGAGGAGGTCCACCTGTACCCCCTCGGAACGCAACCAGGCCAGTGCCTCCTCCACCTTCGCCGCCTCGCCACCCAACTCGCAGACGACCCAACCCTCGTGCTGCGAAACGTTCGCGCGCCGGATGTTCGGCTCGACCGAGTGGTCACGAACGAGGCGCGCGATGAGTGGCTGTCGCACGAGGTCCTCGGGAAACGTGAGCTTGACCCGTACCTCTATCAAATTGGCGCGCCCGTTCAAGTTGCCCGACCGGAACCCCTCGAGATCGAGCGTGACGTAGTCGTACCCGGCCCCGCGCACGGCGGCCACGACCTCCTCGCGGCAGCTCACCACCCGTTCGAGATCCGTGAGCTCCACCTCGAGGCGCGCGAGCTCGCCGTAATGGCGCACCCGCACCTGTCGGAAACCGAGCGCGCGCAGAGCGGATTCGGCACGCGCAACCTGCGAGAGCCGCCCGAGGGTGACGGGCGTTCCGTAGGGGATGCGCGACGCGAGACACGCTGCGGCCGGCTTGTCCCAGGTCCGGAGCCCCAGCCGGCGTGACGCTTCGCGGACGTCGGACTTCGTGATCCCGGCGCGCACCAGCGGGAACTGCGCGCCGCGCTCGGAGGCGGCTTGTTGCCCCGGGCGCAGGTCGCCGAGGTCGTCGAGGTTGACGCCGAGGACGACGGTGGCCTCCTCTTTCTCGGAGAGCGGGAGAAGGGCCTCCATGAGGCTCGATTTGCAGTGAAAACAACGGTCGCTGCCGTTCGAGACGTACCGCTCGTCCTCGAGCTCCGAGGTCTCGACCGTGGTCCAGCGGAGCCCCCACTCCGAGGCCAGAGCCCGGCAGTCGTCGAGCTCCTCGGGTGCCAGCGAGGCCGACACCGCTGTGGCACACAGCGCCTTTTTCCCGAGCGTCTCGGTGGCACACCACGCAAGCAGCGCCGAATCGGCCCCGCCGCTGAAGGCCACGACGACGTTGCCCAGTCGCGAGATGTCCGAGTGGAGCCCGTCCAGCTTCTCCTCGAGCGTCACCATGCCTTGGCCCTTATGGAACTATTAGTTACATAAGGCGGCCAGAGGCTCACGGCCACGCCCTAGAAAGACGTGGTGGCATCGAGGACTTCCTCGACGTCGGCGACCATGCCCGTCCAGAACGGCCCGAACTCGGCGTAACGCGCGGAGGCCTCGTCGAACCTCATCTGGTACACGCAGTCCTTCAGGTCGTCGGGGTGGCCACCGAAGAGGGTGACCCCCCACTCGAAGTCGTCCAGACCGGCCGACCCGGTGATGAGCTGGAGGACGCGCCCGCGGAACTTCCTACCGACCGCGCCGTGACCGAGCATCAGCTCTTTGCGCTCGTCGAATGCGAGCCGGTACCAGTTCTCGGAATCCCCCCTCTTCTTCGACATCGGGTAGAAGCAGAAAGCGGGCTTTGAATCGGGAGGGAGCTTCGGGTACAGCCGGGCCTGCTTCATCTCGTCGGGGAGCCCTTCGGCGTACTCCGAGAGCTCGGTGACTGACACGTAGGAGGAGGCGGCTTCCAACCCTGCGAGGCGAAGCGCGGTCTGAAGGCCTCGCAGCCGCCAGAGGTCCTTCCCGAGCGCCATCACCCCGACGTCCGCCTTGTGCCCGAGAAGAGCCACGGTGACGACCTGGTCGCCTGCGGCCGTGGCGGCCTTCACCGCCCGGACCACCCCTTCGACGTCGGTCGAGGGCCCCACCCTGCAGAAGAGATGCAGGACCGCGAGGCCCGTCGTGGGCCCAACCTCGGAGCTCGCGGCACGGTCCTTTTCTGTCACGTCCTCAAGTCTTCCAATTTTGCGGCCAGAGCGCGAAACGAGGGGCGCCCAAGTGGACGCCCCTCTGTTCCTGAACTGAATCGTCGGCCGAACGACCGACAGGTCCCTTCGATCAGTAGTCGTCCATTCCCCCGCCGGGCATCGCGGGAGCGGCCTCCTTCTCGGGCTTGTCGACGATGACCGCCTCCGTCGTGAGGAAGAGTGCGGCGATCGAGGCCGCGTTCTGCAGGGCAGAGCGCGTCACCTTGGCTGCGTCGATCACACCGGCGTCGAAGAGGTCCTCGTACTCCCCGGTGGCCGCGTTCAGCCCCTCGGTCGGCTTCGAGAGCGAGCGCACCTTCTCCACGATCACGCCACCTTCGAGGCCGGCGTTCACCGCGATCTGCTTGAGCGGCTCCTCGATGGCCCGCGCAACCAGGCGACAGCCGGTCGCCTCGTCGCCCTCGAGCTTCTCGGAACGGTCGAGGATGTTCTGCTGCGCACGAAGCAGCGCGACCCCACCGCCAGGCACGACGCCCTCTTCGATGGCAGCCTTCGTGGTGGAGACAGCGTCCTCGATTCGGTGCTTCTTCTCCTTGAGCTCCACCTCGGTGGCGGCACCCACCTTGATAACGGCCACACCGCCCGACAGCTTGGCGAGACGCTCCTGGAGCTTCTCGCGGTCGTAGTCGGAGTCGGTGTTCTCGATCTCGGCCTTGATCTGGTTGATGCGGCCCTTGATGTCGGACTCGGTCCCCGCACCCTCGACGACCGTCGTCTCGTCCTTGGTGACCACGACCTTGCGGGCCCTTCCGAGCAGATCGAGCCCGACGTTCTCGAGCTTGAGGCCGACCTCCTCGGTGACGACCTGGCCACCGGTCAGGATCGCCATGTCCTGGAGCATGGCCTTGCGGCGCTCGCCGAAGCCGGGGGCCTTCACGGCTACCGACTTGAAGGTGCCGCGGATCTTGTTCACGACGAGGGTCGCAAGAGCCTCGCCTTCTACATCCTCGGCGATGATCACGAGCGCCTTGCCCGACTGCATGACCTTCTCGAGCACGGGGAGCAGGTCCCTTACCGCCGAGATCTTGTTCCCGACGAGCAGGACGTATGGCTCCTCGAGCACGGCCTCCATGCGCTCGGGGTCGGTGACGAAGTACGGCGAGATGTAGCCCTTGTCGAAGCGCATGCCTTCCACTAGGTCCATCTCCATGCCGAAGGTCTGCGACTCCTCGACGGTGATGACTCCGTCCTTGCCGACCTTGTCGATCGCCTCCGAGATCATCTCACCGATCTCCGGGTCCGCAGCCGATATGGCGGCGACCTGTGCGATCTGGGATTTCGTCTCTGTCTCGCGCGAGATGGACTTGAGCGATTCGACAGCCGTCTCGACGCCGGCTTCGATCCCCTTCTTGAGCGACATCGGGTTCGCTCCCGCGGCGACATTGCGCAGTCCTTCGTGCACCATCGCCCACGCGAGGACCGTGGCCGTCGTGGTGCCGTCGCCGGCTACGTCGTCGGTCTTCTTAGCGACTTCCTTTACGAGCTCTGCGCCCACCCTCTCCCATGGGTCCTCGAGCTCGATCTCCTTGGCGATCGAGACACCGTCGTTCGTGATGGTGGGCGCTCCCCACTTCTTCTCGAGAACGACGTTTCGCCCCCTCGGTCCAAGGGTCACGCGTACGGCATCGGAAAGCTTGTTCATGCCGTTCTCGAGCGCCCGGCGGGCTTCCTCGTCGAAGGCGATCAGCTTGGGCATCTTTCTCAGTTCCTCCGTGGGTCTCGCTGTTGTCCGGCGGCGGCGGCGGGGCCGAGCCATCCGACCGACGCTCGGCGCCCTTGCGGCTCCGTTAGCACTCTAGCGCTTCGAGTGCTAACAGCAAACCACGACCCGGGGCCGGGTGCAACACCCGGGCGGGGCTTCAGCCGCCGGCGACCGCCGGGACGATCGAGAGGGTCTGCCCATCGCTGACCGGGGTTTCGAGACCCTGGAGGAAGCGGACGTCCTCGTCCGCCAGGAACACGTTGACGAACCTGCGCAGGGAGCCGTCGGAGTCGAAGAGTCGCTCTGCGAATCCCTTGTGCGCAGCGTCGAGCGCCTTCAGGACCTCGCCGACGGTCGAACCCTCGAGTGCCACTTCGCCGGCACCACCGGTCAGCGTGCGCAGCTGCGCGGGAACCCGCACCGAGACGCTCACCGGCCGCCCGGCCCATGACCGGGGTCCCCGAGACCGGCGTCCACGTCGACGGCTCGGGCGAAGGCGTCGAGAGTGGGCGCGATGGTCGCGCTCGGACCGACGTCTGCGAGCGCCTCGACGGTCTTGAGCCCGTGGCCGGTCACGTAGACGACGACCTTCTCGTCGCGCCTCACGATTCCCTGGTCGGCGAGCTTCACCAGCGCCGCGATCGTCACGCCCCCCGCGGTCTCGGCGAAGATGCCCTCGGTACGGGCGAGCAGCTTGATGCCGTGACGGATCTCTTCGTCGGTCGCAGCCGCGAAGGCGCCACCGCTCGAGCGCACCTCCTGCAGCGCGTACCAGCCGTCGGCCGGGTTCCCGATTGCGAGGGACTTGGCGATGGTGTCGGGCCGTACCGGGCGTATGGCGTCCGCGCCCTGCGCGAAGGCGGTCGCCACCGGCGAACACCCCTCCGCCTGCGCGCCCGAGATCCGGACGTGGGGCTCCTGGTCGAGCAGCCCGACTTGGTGCAGCTCCCTGAAACCCTTTGCGACCTTCGTGAGCTGGCTACCGGAGGCGACCGGAACGACCACGTGGTCCGGTGCCTCCCAACCGAGCTGTTCTGCGACCTCGAACGCCAGGGTCTTCGAGCCCTCCGCGTAGTACGTCCGCACGTTCACGTTCACGAAGGCCCACGAAGGATGCTCGCTCGCGAGCTCCGCGCACAACCTGTTGACGTCGTCGTAATTGCCCTCGACGGCGATGACGTGCCCGCCGTAGACGGCGGTGGTCACGACCTTGGCTCGCTCGAGGTCCTTCGGTACGAAGACCACGGAAACCAGCCCGGCCCGTGCCGAATGTGCCGCGACCGAATTGGCGAGGTTGCCGGTCGAGGCGCACGCCGCGACCTTGAACCCGAGCTCGCGTGCCTTTGTCAGCGCGACCGAGACGACCCTGTCTTTGAAGGAACCAGTCGGGTTCGCCGTGTCGTTCTTGACCCACAGCTCCCCGAGCCCGAGCTCGGCGGCGAGACGATCGGCGCGTACGAGCGGGGTGAAACCGGCACCGAGGTCGATTGGAGATGGATCCTCCACCGGGAGCAGGGCCCTGTAGCGCCAGATCGTCTGAGGTCCGGCGGCGACCTTGTCTCGGGTGAGCTCGGCCGAGACGGCTTCGTAGTCGTAGACGACTTCGAGGGGACCGAAGCAGTAGTCACATACGTGCAGTGCTTCGGCGGGGTACTGGCGCGCGCATTCCCTGCAACGCAGACCGGTGACGAAATTCACGGCTCCTCCTCATCGCTCGGGCATTGGCACCTGGCGAACCCGGCTCTCGCTGGACCCGGTCTCGCTGGTTGTCGCGGCGTCACAGGGCCCGTCCCTCAGCCGCTCTGGATGATGCTCACCATTTTGCCCGAAAAATGCACCATGGGTCAAAGAAGGGTGCGACATCGAACGGCAGGGTCGACGGCAGGGTCGACGGCAGGGTCGGCTTGGATGGACGATGATCTGGCCATGGGGGGCCTGCTCGAGACCTTCACCCACACCGAATTCGACGCCGGATCTCTGGCTGCAGTGCTCTATGGCCGGAGGGTCTGCGTGTGCATCCCGGCGCGCGACGAAGAGGCCACGATCGGACGAATCGTGTCCGAGGTTCACCGCCACCTCACCGCGAAGGGAGGCGGTGTCGCCCTCGTGGACGAGATCGTGGTAGTCGACGACGGCTCACGGGACTCCACGGCGGAGGCGGCCCTTCGCGCCGGCGCCCGGGTCGTAGGTGGGAGGGACGGAGCGGGGGGAAAGGGCGAGGCGATGCGCCTCGGGCTGAGGGAGACCGAGGGGGACCTCGTCGTCTTCCTCGATGCCGACGTCGAGAACTTCTCCCGTCACTTCGTGACGGGACTCCTCGGTCCGTTGCTCGCACACGAGGACTCGACCGCCCTAGTGAAAGGGTTCTACGAACGTCCATTGCACGGCGCTCCCACCGGAGGCGGGAGGGTGACGGAGCTGACCGCCCGCCCGGCGATCGAGCTGCTCTTCCCCCACCTTCTGGAGGTGCGCCAGCCGCTTGCGGGCGAGACCGCAGCGCCCCGTCGCGTGCTCGAAGAGACCGGAATAGCGCCGGGCTATGGAGCCGAGCTCGGCCTCCTGATCGACGTCGCGGCCTTCTTCGGTACGGCGTCGATCGCCCAGGTCGATCTCGGGGTTCGCGTTCACCGCAACCGTCCTCTCGAAGAGCTCCGTCACCAGGCGACCGACGTCTTGCGCGCGGCCCTCGACCGCGCAGAGCTGATCCCCCCTTCGCGGCGGCCCGCTCAGGGCTCGTAACTCGTGACGAGATATTCCTCTACGGACCGGGCGATCAACGTTGCCGGTTCAGCGCGAGCCCGCTGAGTGCCGAAGCCTTCACTGAGGCTCACCACGTCGAGCTGGGCCGCGCCTTCTATGTCCGCCATATCGGCTCGAGCGACTTCCCCGGCGACGACGAGCACGGGACGAGCAGCGCTTCGCCCCATGCGCGCGACGCCACCGACTACCTTCCCCGACCAGGAGGTCATATCCACGCGCCCCTCGCCGGTGACGACGAGCTCCGCAGCGTGATGCGGCCGGCGACATCGACACTCTCGGCCACCCGCTCGAAACCGTCGACGAGTCTCGCACCGAGCGCCGCGAGACCGCCCGCGAGTCCTCCTGCCGCTCCGGCTCGGGCGATCTTTGTCACGTCCATCCCGAAGCGGTTCTCGTACTGCACCGCCAGAGCGACGAGTCGCGCAGAGAGTTCTTCCACCTGAGCTTCTGAGGCACCCTTCTGCGGCCCGAACCGCTCAGCTGCTTCCAGAAACGGAATGTCTACGTCGCAGGCCACGACGAGTTCCGCATCTCCGAGACCGCCTGCGTCGAGGATGACCTCGACCGCGCCACTGCCACCATCGGTGCTTGCCGATCCACCCACGCCCACCAGCAACCTGTTCATGCCCCTGCGCAGGGCTGTGGCGATCAGCTCACCCGTGCCGCGGGTGTCCGCCCGCAACGGGTCGTTGCCGGGGGCGCCGCCCACCAGCACCAGCCCGGATGCGGTCGCGGACTCGATCACCGCCCCGTCGGAGTTCGTCCACCAGTGCGCATCGACAGGCGCCCCGAGTGGACCGGCCACTCTGGTCGTCTCCCACGTGATCGGGGTTCTCCCGCCCGCGGCCGCCAACACTTGTGCGAACCCGTCTCCGCCGTCGGACATGGGGCAGATGTCGACTCCCCACCCCGCGCGCTCAGCGCCCATTCCCATCGCGGACGCAGCGTGGATCGCGTCGATCGTTCCCTTGTAGGAGTCCGGTGCGCACAACACGGCGCGGGTTCGCTTGTTCACCTCCGACCTCCCGGTTCATCGTCCCGGACGTTGGATCTGCCGGGACAACGGATAGGGTCTGACCAACGTGGCGGCGAAGGCCTGAAAGGGAGCTTCAAGTGGGCGGAGCCGACCTCCTCGTCGCATCCAACCGAGGGCCCGTGTCGTTCGCGCTCGACGAGCACTCGGATCCGGTGCCCGCGGGCTCCGCCGGAGGCCTCGCAGCCACATTGGAACCCCTGCTCGAGGGCACCGCGGCGAAGTGGGTCGCCTGTGCGATGTCCGAGGCTGACCGCAAGGCGGCGGACCGAGGCCTCATGGAGATCGAGGACATCGAGCTCGTCACGGTCCAGCCCGATCCCGACACCTACCGGATGGCCTACGACGTCGTCTCCAACTCGACCTTGTGGTTCTGCCACCATCACCTGTTCGATCTCTCGCGCCGTCCCCGGTTCGACCGTCATTGGGCGGAAGCTTGGGACGGATACCGCAGACTCAACGAGGCCTTCGCGTCTGCGATCGCCGTTGCCGCATCTCATGGAGCAACGGTCCTCGTTCAGGACTACCACCTTTGCCTCGTCCCCGGCATGCTCGCTGCAACTCGCAGCGATCTCCGCTGCATTCACTTCACTCACACCCCGTTCGCGGATCCGAGCTTCCTACGCGTGCTTCCTTCTCAGGCGGCGAAGGAGCTCTTAGAGAGTATGGGCGCCGCGCGAGCGTGCGGTTTTCATACGTCGAGGTGGGAAGCGGCTTTCCTGGCTTGTTGTTCGGATCAGGGAACCAGAGCGCCCCCCACGTTCGTCGCTCCGCTGGCACCGGACCCGGGCCTCCTCGCGGCTCGAGCCTCTTCTCCCGAATCCGAGGCGGCGGGCAAACGTCTTCGAGCGCTCGTCGGTGACAGGCGCGTCGTGCTGAGCGTCGATCGCGTTGAACCTTCGAAGAACCTTCTGCGCGGCTACTGGGCGTTCGACGAGTTGCTCAGGCGGTACCCGGAGCATCGTGACAGCGTGGTGTTCCTTTCGCTGTCGTATCTCTCTCGTCAGGCGCTTCCGGAGTACGCCGCGTATTCGACCGAGGTCGAGCACGCAGCTCGACGTCTCAACGACCTCTGGGGGACTCCGGAACGGTCGCCGGTCGTACTCGACATTGCGGATGACCCCGCTCGCTCCATCGCAGCTTTGACCATGTACGACATTCTGCTCGTGAACCCCATCCGCGACGGACTCAACCTGGTTGCCAAAGAAGGGCCCCTTCTGAACGGCGAAGACGGCGTTCTCGCGTTGTCGAGGGAAGCGGGTGCGTACGAGGAGCTCGCGAGCCACGTCCTCGAGCTCAATCCGTTCGATGTGAGTGCTACGGCAGAGACCCTGGACCTCGCACTGCGGATGCCGGCGCAAGAGCGAAAGCGAAGGGCGGAGGCACTTCGCTCGGCAATAACCGCCCGCCCGCCTAGGAGTTGGATCGACTTCCAGCTAGCCCTCGCGCGCGACAGCTGAATTTCGTTGTCCGCGACTCCAACCCGCGACTCCGCAGAGGCTCAGTGGTCAACCCGCGGCTGCCGCGAGCTGTCCGAGCATCGCCAGTGCTTCCCGTGGACCGTGGACCACGATGTCGGCAGCCGCGGCGAGCTCGGGGGGGGATTCCTCGTCGGCGACTGCCAAACGGACCGTCTTCGCTCCTGACCTCGCGAGTCTGTCGAGCGCCTCGAACGCCGCAAGGTCGCCCGCGTCGTCACCGGCGAAGCATGCGGCTTCGCAACCGGCTGCAAGCTTCTCCACCGCCGTGCCCTTGTCCAAGCCGACCGGTGGCCGGAGTTCGACTGCCCGGCGACCGGGCTGAAGCAGCATGCCCGTGCGTTTCGCCCACTCGGTGGCAAATCCGGTAGCCCATTCCCCCGCCTCCGGCGCGGAGCGCCAGTGAAGGGTGACGGACGCACCCTTGTCCTCGATGCCCAAGCCGCGTGGCGCCTCCTTGCGCGCCGCTTCGAGGATCTCCGATGCGACCCCGACCCACGGTTCGACCTCGGGGGCGCGGCGGATCGCGCCTTGGTCGACCCATTCGCATCCGTACACGCCGACGAGCCGCACACGATCCCCCGCGCTCGACAACCTGTCGGCCAAGAAGGAGGCCGGGCGACCCGAGATCACGCCCACGACGGCGAATCGTCCGGCCAGTTCGGCCAGGACCTGAGCGGCCTCTGGTAGGGGTTCAGCGGTATCGGGGTCGGGGACGATCGGAGCCAGGGTGCCGTCGAAGTCGGTGAGAACCGCACTGGAAGAAGGGTCGTCGAGCAGGACCGCCAGGGGCCCGAGGTCGGAACTCGGCGTGTAGCTCAGCCCCTCGTCGTAGTCGTGGTCGGGGCCGGCGCGAAACGGGTCGCCAGGTCCTGCCCCACTATCACCACCACCGCGGCCCCGGCCACGCTTGCGACGGGTGGCGTCGTACCTGCGGGCGAGATCTGTCTCGGCGAGAGGGTGAGAGCCGACGCGACTTCTGTGGCCTCCGCCGCCGATCCCTGGGCGGTGAAGTAGATAACCGAGGCGGTGAGCCTCGTCAGAGCGTTCGTCGCAGTAAGTGTCGGGAAGCCCTTGCTGCCGAGATATGTGGTCACCACACCTGCGACACCGTTTGCGCTCGTGCCGTTGGCGACGAGGACGTGGACCGTCGCAGCTACCGGTGTGGTGGTGGTCGTGGCCGACGAACCCCCCGGGCTCGTCGTGGTCGACGACGAATGCGATGCCGGGGGAACAGTAGTGGACGGCGTTGTGCTCGCTGCGATCGACAACGGCGCGCGCGTTCCGGACGGGAGGAGCACGACGCAGATCACGATCCCCACGATCACGAGGAGGACACCTCGCGCGAGACCGGAGCGTTCGGGTCCCCAGAACCCTTCGTGACCTGAGCTGTCGCGACCTGCCCTGAGGCTCGACGGAGCCGGTTGGTCCTCTTGCTCGTCCCGACGTCCGGTCACGAACGTGGGTGATGCGGCTCGGCTACTCCTTCGAAGCGCTCCTTGCGACGCTCGGTCCGTCGCCGGCGGAGCCTGTGGACGACCATGGGGAAGTGCGCTTTGGCGTCCTCGTCGTCGACCAGAACGGCGAGCCGGCGGTAGTACGCGGCGGGCGCCATTCCGAGACGAACGCGGATGGCCTGTGCCTTAGGACCGGCCGTCGTCCACCACGAGGCCTCGAAATCCAGGATCTCTTTGTCCTTTTCGGTCAAAGCCATCTCCGCCAAGCCTGCCAACGGGGCCGATCCGAATCAAGGACCCTTTCGACCAGGACAGACGGGCTCTTCGGCGCCCGTAGTTGCCCGTATCATCGATGAACACGATCCACGCCGGTGTGGCGCAGATGGAAGCGCAGACGACTTGTAATCGTCAGGTCGTGGGTTCGAGTCCCACCACCGGCTCTCAAAATTCCTGGTAGGGCCTTTTCTTTTTTTGTCTGATGCCATCCGGTAGACCCGCCCCGCTATCTGTCCGCGAAGACGAGCAACTGGCCGGTGTAGACCGCTACCCAAACATCTCCTTTGGTCGCGTCGTAGGTGATGCCCACCGGATGGACGCCTGTCGAGACCGTCTGAAGGACCGACATGTCGGATGTCCTCAGCTTCGTCACCGTGTCGGAGAGATAGTTGACCACGTAGAGCGACAGACCATCGGTGGAGATCGCCATCGATCGCTCGTCCTGACCCGTGTAGGTGGAGGCGACCACCTTGTCGTCAGCCAGGGAAACCTTCACGGCCCTCCCCGGCCCGTTCAACGTGACATATAAGAACTGGCCGTCGGGGCTCATCACAAGATGCCGGGGGTTCTCACCGACGACGAACTCACCGGCCTTCTGTTGCGTCTGAAGGTTGATCGTAACGACGTCGTCGCCCCCCATGATCGCCACGTAGGCCGTCTGGGAGTCCGGTGATATCGCGATGCCGCGCGGATAAGCACCCACGAAGAACCGGGAGACCTGCGACGCAGTGGCGGTGTTCACGATGCTCACGTCGTACGAGCACCAGTTCGACACGACGAGCCATTTGCCGTCGGGCGACACCGCGAGGTACTTGGGCACGAGGCCGACCTGGATGACCTGATCGATGGCCATCGTCCTGGTGTCGATGCGGTACACGAAGCTGTCGGTGTCACCAGCGGCCTTGGCCGAAGCGGGCGTGCACGTGTCGCTTCCCTCGGGTCCGAAACCCGTCCCGTACATGGAGTAGTTCGACACGTAGACGTAGCGCGAGTCAGGGGTGAAGGCCGCCTCCACGGGCGCACCATGCGTGACGCCGGGATGCCCCGGGATGCCGAAGCTCGACATGTCCACGGTGTCGGGAATCGTCTTGACGAGACCGCCGGAGCTGTCGTAGACGGTCACGGTGTGCCGGTACATCATGTTCTGAGCGAACACGAAACCGGTATCAGACGCGTCGACGGACTTCGGTGATATATCCCCGCCGATCGTGTCGATGAGCGTCAGGCGGCGCTGATCCGAAGGTGGTCCGGGCGGTATCCGGCGGAACGGGGACGTGGTCGTCGTGGTGGAACTCGATCGTCGCGCGCTCACCGACGCAGCGGGAGGCCGCGCGCCGGTAGCCCTCCTCGGAGCCGAGGAGGGCCAGACCACGATCACGAGGCCCGCGAGCAACGCGACGAGTGCAGCGCCGACGACCCCAACTGTGATTCTCCGGCGCAGGAACACCTGAGAGCTGGGACGCCGGCTGTACTGCGGTTGCAGGCCCTGGGACAGGGAATGACCCTCTTGCGGCATCGCGCCGTCTTGCGGCATCGTGCCTGTGCCTGGTCTCGTCGACCGGCCCATCACGTGCTTACCGCTTCGCACGATCAACTCTCGTCGCTCGCGCGACCTCAACGCAAGCATTCACCATCGACCGGCGATCAAAACCTCGGCGATTTCCCCCACGTCGACGTGGACCGAGAGACCTTCGCGATCTCTCAACCAGACACGGTTGAGCTCGTGAAGGCGATCGTCCGGCTGGTAGCGGTTGAAGAGCACCGTCAGCGGCCAGGCGGAGAGCGCCCGCGCGACTGAGCGGACCGAGTTGAGCGTTCCGAGACCGGGATCCGCGACCAGGAGAACGAGATCGGGATCGAGGGCGACGGCGAGGTCGATCGCATCGCCATCGGAAGCGAGCGGAGAGCAGACCCCACCGGCTGTCTCGACGATGCCGACACTCGTGCCCGTAGGCCAGTTCATCAAAGCGACGATCTCTGCGATCGAAGGCGCTTCGAGGCCCAGGGCTTCGGCCGCCATGGGCGGTGCCATCGGAAGCTCGTACGTGAAGCCAGGCCCGCACACCTCGTCCGGGTGCTCACCGGTCGCCTCGGCAAGGAGGTCAGCATCCGGGCGCTGGCCGTCGTCTGGGTCGAGGGATTGAACGGGCTTGCGGGCCGAGACGAAGACTCCCTGTCCGCGCAGCGCTCGCGCGAGGGCACAGCTCACCCACGTCTTACCGACCTCCGTCGCCGTGCCCACGACGAGCACGAGACGTTCAGGTCGAGATGCCTGCACCGGCAGCACCTGCGAGCCCGAGATCTGCGAGTGCCTTGACCAGGAGGTCGACCTGAGTGTCGGTGTGTGCCGCGCTCAAAGTCACGCGAAGGCGCGACGATCCGGGGGGGACGGTGGGCGGCCGGATGCAGGGAACGAGTATCCGGCGTTCGAGGAGAGCAGACGACAACGACGCAGCCGTCCTCTCGTCCCCGACGACGAGGGGGATGATGGGAGAGGGCTGACCGGGGGCGACACGATCCACGTACGAACGCAGCCGCTCGATCAGCTCGCTACCCTCCTCCGCTCGCAACACCTTCAGCGCCGCAAGGGCGGCTGCAGTGTCTGCGGGAGTCGGCGCCGTCGAGAAGATGTACGAGCGCGCTCTGTTGACGATGAGCCTGCACAATCCGCTCGGCCCCGCGACGAATCCCCCGAGAGATCCGAGATGCTTGGAGAGGGTTCCCACCCTCAGAACCTCCAGCCCTTCGACGAGAGGCAGCTCCGGACCGAGCACAGCATGTGCCTCGTCCACAACGAGAAGGGCCCCTCGCGCCGCGCAGACGGTTGCGAGATCGGAGAGGGGCGCCACGTCCCCGTCCATCGAGAACACGGAGTCTGTCACGACCACGCAAGGGCCCTTCGAGATTCTCATGAGACTGTTCAGTTGGCCGACGTCGCAGTGACGGTAGATCGCGACGTCGGCGTGGCTCAGCCTGCACCCGTCGATGATCGAGGCGTGGTTCAGCTCGTCGCTGAAGATCGTTGCGCCCGCGGTCCCGACCACGGACAGCACCCCGATGTTCGCCGCGAAACCCGTCGGGAACAGAACTGCATTGTCGGCGGATTTCCATTCGGCAAGTTCTTCTTCGAGGGCCTCGTGCAACTTCCTAGTCCCGACGATGAGACGCGCCGATCCGGAGCCGGTCCCGAGGCGGCGCACAGCCTCGATCGCCGCCTGCCGCACCGACGGATGTGAACGGAGGCCGAGGTAATCGTTTGAAGCGAAGGAGACGACCTCCTCACCTGCCGTCCCGATCGTGCCGGTGGTGTTCGAGGACTCGAAGATCCTGGGTTCGCGCAACCTGCCTTCGCTGCCTATGGCATCGAGCTGTTCGTTCGCCCAGGACGCCCAGCTCACGGCGCGCACACCTCTTCTATGGCATCGGCGAGGACCTCGACGATGCGGCCGATCTCCTCGGAGGTGACCGACAGGGGAGGAACGATCACGACCACGTCACCGAGCGGACGGAGAAGGACACCCCTGCGGACCGAAGCTGCACAGACCCTTCTTCCCCAGCGCAGTCCTTCGGAGGGAGGTTCGAGCTCGACCCCGCACATGAGCCCGCATATACGGATCTCTCCGACGGCGTCATGTGCGCCCAGCCGCGCCTGCAGAAGCTCGCCCAACTCGCGCGAGCGCCCCAGCACATTCTCGAGTGCCGCGCGCTCGTGCAGCAGCGCCAGGTGTCGAAGCGCCACGGCACATGCAAGCGCGTTACCGCCATAGGAGTGGCCGTGGTAGAAGGTTCGAGGACCGAGGTCTTCGCCCAGAAACGACTCGAAGACACGATCGGAGGTGACGGTCACGGCGAGAGGAAGGTAACCGCCGGTGATCCCTTTGCCGAGGCAGAGGAGGTCAGGGCGGATCGAGCACTGCTCGGATGCAAAGAGGGTGCCCGTTCGCCCGAACCCGGTCGCCACCTCGTCGGCGATCACGAGAACATCACGCTCTTGGCAAGCTTCGACGAACTTCGACACCGCGGATGGAGTCGTCATCAGCATGCCACCGGCCCCCTGGACCACTGGTTCGATCACAGCAGCCGCGAGCGACCCCGCGTGCTCTGCAAGCCTTTCGACAGCAAGTTCGGCCCAGTTCTCGGCGGCGTAGCCCGGCGTTCGCACGACCGGAAAGCGCAACGGGTCGAAGATGTCGGTCCCGAACCCTCCCGCGCCGAGCGACAGGGAACCGATCGTGTCGCCGTGATACGCACCTTCGAGCGCCAGATACCGCGTGCGCTTCGTCTCCCCACGGTTGACCCAGTACTGGAATGCGATCTTCAGGGCCTGCTCCACCGCCGAGGCCCCGTCGGACGCGAAGAGAAAGTGGGGACCTGAGACCGGTACGACCTGGGCGAGGGCCTCGGCGAGTTCTACGGTCACCCGGTTGCCGTTTCCGAGCATGGTGGAATGAGACACCTTCTCCAGCTGGTCGCGCAGAGCGGCGTCGAGCTCGGGGACCCTGTGGCCGAGCGTCGACACCCATAGAGACGAAACCGCGTCGAGGTAACGCCGCCCGTTGACATCGATGAGCTCGTGCCCCTCAGCGCTCTCGACGATGACGGGCTCGTTGTCCTCGTAGCACGACATCTGCGTGAAGCCGTGCCAGACGACGTCGGCGTCGCGTTTGGCCCAGCCAGCGGCATCCTCCACTCGGGCAGGTTGCCACACCAAGTTGTGCGGTTGCCTATCCGTCTTCGAGCTTGTTGCCGCCGCCCCTTCGCCGCGCCATCTCGAAGCATGCGACAGCACCAGCCGCGGCGACGTTCAGCGACTGGATCGATCCTTGCTGAGGGATCGACACGAGTAGATCGCACCTCCGTCGGCTGAGGGGGCTGAGACCCCTTTCCTCCGCCCCGAGAACGAGTGCGATCGGGCCGGTGGCTTCCTCTCCCAAATCGAACAACGAGGTGCTCGCCGACGGGTCGAGTCCCACGCACAGCACCCCTCGCCCGGTGAGCCAACGGATGGTGTTCGGAATTCCCGGTACGACGGCAATGGAAAGATGCTCCACGGCACCCGCTGCCACCTTCGTGACGGTGGGCGTGATGTGGGCCGCGCGATGGCGGGGAAGGACCACACCACTTACTCCGGCACACTCCGCACTTCGAAGAAGTGCGCCGAGGTTCTGCGGATCTGAGATTCCCTCGAGGATCAACACGAACAGGTCGCCGACCCCGCCCGCCGTCCCCGCCTCATGGAGCTCCTCGATGGACAGCTCGTTCAATGGAGCCGCTCGTGCAAGGACACCCTGAGCCGAGCTCGTCTTCGCAACTGCATCGAAGCGACGCCTGCCTACGACGGTCAGAGGTATCCCTCGTCTCGAGGCCAGGCGCTCGATCTCGTCGAGCTGAGCAGAGGGCTCGAGTCCATCGGAGATCAACACCTCCTGTACCCGCCGGGCCCCGGCAGCCAGGAGCTCTCTCACCGAGCGACGCCCTTCGACCTGCTCCCCTCCGATCGCCCTGCGGCCTCCCGCCGCGCCGGCTGTGCGTCGTCCACCTTTCCCACTCGGTGCCGAACGTTCTCCGGGTCCTCGGTAGGGAGAGGTGGCCCGCGCGCCTCTGTTGAACTCGGGGCCACGGGAACGGCGGGGCTTGGGCCGGCTCACGACGGAGGGGGAACCGCGACGAGCGCCACCGCGAAGCAGGCGATCCCTTCGGCGCGTCCGAGTGCGCCGAGGGACTCTGCCCGTTTTGCCTTCACGCTCACCGGAGCTCCGACGGCACCGGACAGGCGACTTCCCATCTCGGCGGTGTGATCCGCAAGTCGCGGACTGTCACAGACGATCGTGCAATCGGCGTTCACGGGCACGACGCCGTTCAGCGAGAGAGCCTCGAGGACGCCCCGCAGGATGTCGAAGGAGTTCGCCCCCGACCATCTCTCGTCGCTCGCGGGGAACATGGCGCCCAGGTCTCCCAGGGCGGCCGCCCCGAGAAGCGCGTCTGCTAGGCAGTGCGTCACGACGTCGGCGTCGCTGTGACCGGCGAGCCCCGGACTGTGCTCCACCACGACGCCGCCGAGCACGAGCGGTCGAGCCGGGTCGTCGGAGAAACGGTGGATGTCGAAGCCCTGGCCGACGCGTAGATCCGTGGGCCCGCTACCTGAGCTCATGCGTCAGAAGATCGCTTCTGCAAGAGCCTGGACGAGCTCCAGGTCCGCCGGAGTCGTAACCTTCAGGTTCCGCGCATCTCCCGGCACCACCCGGACGCTCGCGCCGATTCCCTCGACGAGCCCGGCATCGTCGGTGTCCTCACCCCACGACGCGTGCGCGGCTCTTATCACATCGGCGCGAAAAGCCTGCGGGGTCTGGATCGCCCATACGTGATCTCGCGGGACCCGTCCGGCTACGACGTCAGCCTCCACGCGTTTGAGCGTGTCGGCAACCGGTAACGCCGGTACCGCGGCATCGGCGCCGGCCAGGACCGCTTCGATCACTGCCTTGAAGAGAGCCGGAGAGGCGAGAGGCCTAGCCCCGTCGTGCACCACTATGACCTCTGAGTCCGATGGAACTGCTCCGAGCCCCGCGCGCACAGAAGCCGAACGGGTATCGCCTCCGGCGACGACGACGTCCGCGCCGCGATTGTCGCCTTTTGCGAGGTGGGGATCGGCAGGCGCAAGGACGAGCACCACTCCGTCTGCTGTCCCCTTGGCGGCCGCAACGGACCAGTCGACCATCGGGGACCCCCGGATCATCGAGAACTGCTTCGGACCGCCGAAACGGGAGCCGCCACCAGCGGCCACCACCACGGCCCAGACCGACAAGGTCAGGGCAGAGCTTCGTCGAGGCGCTTCTCGGCCTCTTCCTCGTTCACATTGAGTGCGAACGTGAGCTCCGATACGAGAATCTGGCGGGCCCTTCCGAGCATCCTCTTCTCTCCGGCTGACAGGCCCTTGTCCTTGTCCCGGATCGAGAGGTTCCGGACGACCTCGGCCACCTGGTAGATGTCACCCGAGCGCAGCTTCTCTGAATGGTTCTTGTAGCGGCGCGACCAGTTCGTGGGCATCCGCGCTTCCTTCTTACGAAGGACGGCGAAGACCTCCTCGACCTCTTCGTCGTTGATGACCTCGCGAAGGCCGACACCCTCGGTGTTGTCGGCAGGAACCATGAGGGTCAGATCGCCGTAGGCGAGCCTCAACACGAGGTACTCGCGTTTTTCCCCGAATGCTTCTTTCTGCTCGCGCCTTTCGACGATCGCCGCGCCGTGGTGGGGATAGACGACCTTGTCACCTATGTCGAACGTCACAACTTCCTCTCCTGCCCCCACGGACACGGCGGGCCTGAGTGCAGGCCCGGAACGCACCAGTTTACCGGGAGAGGCCGAAAGCGCCTCTCGAAGCACAGGCCGGTTGGCCGATGTGTCCTTCTCTTATGTGTAGCGATCAAGGATGCTCGTTTCGGCCTGACGGGCGAGTCCCTCTTTCAGGGACCGCGCGCGGCTCGTGCCCACCCCGTCCACGTGCTCGAGGTCGCCTACGGATGCCCTCATGATCATCTGGAGCCCCGCGAAGTGCTCGACGATTCGTTCGACGAGAGCATCGGGAAAGCGCGGCACCCTGTAGAGCAACCTGTACCCACGCGGCTCCAGAGCGGCATCCACGTCTCCGGAGAATCCCACGAGCTCGAGAGCCAAGCCGATCGTCGCCACATCGGCCAGCTCTTGGATGCCGAGCCGTGAAAGCGCGTCGGTAGCAACAGCCCCGTCGACCTCGTCGTGCTTGCGGGAAGCTTTCCCGTGTCTGGCCTTGTCGGCGCCCGCGGTCTCTCCGGCCGGGACTCGGAAGTAGTCGCGCACCACGAGCTTCTGCATGGATTCCACGCCCTCGGTCAGCTCGTCGAGTTGAAGGCGAAGCACACTTCCCTCCTCGCCCAGCTCGATGAGGTCCTGACCGATGTCGCGCGAGATGCGCAACAGCAACTCCGAGGGTTGTAGGACGGCTGTGACATCCCTCACGGTTACGGTGTCCTCGACCTCCAGGGCGGAGAGGGCCGTTATGGCAAGATCGAAGCGCTTGCGGAAACGCTGCATTGTCTGAAGCGCATGGCTGACACGCTCGTGTACGTGGCTCGCGGATTGCAAGACATGCTTCATGTCGTTGCGATAGATGGTCACGACTCCCATCGCTGCCGATACAGATATGACAGGGACATCGATGGAGCGTGCGACGCGTTCGGCCGTGCGGTGTCGCGTCCCGGTCTCGGTCGTGGGGATCGAGGCATCGGGCATGAGGTGCACATTTGCCCGTGCGATCCGAGAGGCATCGGACGACACGACGATTGCACCGTCGAGCTTCGCCAGTTCCGATACACGCTGAGGACTGAATTCCGCGTCGAGCAGGAATCCGCCGGTGCAGATGGACAGGACGTCGGGACCGTCACCGACCACCATCAGCACCCCGCGCTTGGCCAGGAGGATCCTCTCCAGTCCCTCGCGGAGCGGACGGCCCGGGACTATTAGCGAGAGCGCCTCCGCCATCGGGGCGGTCCCTCCGCGTGCCTTGATCATGAACGCGGTCGATGCGCTCGCCCGACGCGTTGCAACAACACGACGGAATGGTACCCGGGTGCCCGGACGAGCTCTTTCGAACTAATGGGACTCGATCGGCTTGCTGCGGCAGGCTGAGCGCCCGGTGAACGAAATCAGATTCCGAGCTCTAAAGGCCCGCGACTCTTCAGGAGTCGGCGCCGGCTCCCGCCATCTCGACCGGCGGTGGCGTGAGGCCCGCGACCGAACGGAAGACGATCTCCTCATCCTCCACGTCCACGATCACCGTCTCGCCGACGTGGAACTCCTTCCACAGGATCCGCTCGGAGAGCGGGTCCTCGACGAGTTGTTGGATCGCGCGTCGCAGCGGCCTGGCTCCCAGGGTGGGGTCGTAACCCTTCTCGGCGAGCAGGGACTTGGCGGTGGGCGTGAGCTCGAGGCCGAGACCCTGCGACTCGAGCTGCTGGGAGACCCTGCGGGTCATGAGGTCAACGATCTGGACGACCTCTTCCTTCGACAGCTCGTGGAAGACGATGACCTCGTCCACTCGGTTCAGGAACTCGGGCCGGAAGTGCTGCTTCAAAGCGTCGTGCACCTTCGCCTTCATGCGTTCGTAGGTGACCGCCTCCGACGTCTTGGCGAAGCCGACCGATGACTTGCGCAGGTCCGCGGTCCCGAGGTTCGAGGTCATGATCAACACGGTGTTCTTGAAGTCCACCGAACGTCCCTGGGCGTCGGTGAGCCGTCCGTCCTCGAGGATCTGGAGGAGGGCGTTGAAGACGTCGGGGTGGGCCTTCTCGATCTCGTCGAAGAGCACCACCGAGAAGGGCTTGCGGCGTACCGCCTCGGTGAGCTGGCCGCCTTCTTCGTAGCCGACGTAGCCAGGGGGGATCCGACGAGACGGGACACGGTGTGCTTCTCCATGTACTCGCTCATGTCGAGCTGTATCAGCGCGTCCTCGTCGTCGAACAGGAACTCCGCAAGGGCCTTCGCGAGTTCCGTCTTCCCGACACCGGTCGGTCCGAGGAAGATGAACGATCCGCTCGGGCGCTTCGGATCCTTCAGGCCCGCTCGGGTACGGCGGATCGAGCGCGAGAGGGCTTTTATGGCCTCCTCCTGTCCGACCACACGCTTGTGCAGCTCGTCCTCCATGCGCAGCAGCTTCGCCGTCTCCTCCTCGGTGAGCCGGTAGACGGGAATGCCGGTCCAATTGGCCAGGACCTCGGCGATTACCTCCTCGTCCACGACGTCGAAGAGCTCGACACCCTCTGCGCGCCACTCGGCCTCCATGGCCGACTTGCGCTCGAGGCGCTCCTTCTCCTGCTCGGCGAGCTTGCTCGCCTGGTCGTAGGCCTGACGCTCGAGGGCGGAGTCCTTGTCGGAACGGATCCGGTTGATCTCGTCCTCGAGCTTCTTGTAGTCGGGTGGCGTGGTCATCCGCCGGATGCGCAGGCGGCTTCCCGCCTCGTCGATGAGGTCGATCGCCTTGTCCGGCAGGTAGCGATCCGCCACGTAGCGATCCGCCAGGTTCGCCGCGGCCACGAGGGCCTGGTCTGTGATGGTGACCGAGTGGTGAGACTCGTAGCGGTCGCGAAGGCCTTTCAGGATCTCGATGGTGTGAGAGACCGTCGGTTGCTCGACCTTGATCGGCTGGAATCGCCGCTCTAGAGCGGCGTCCTTCTCGAAGTGCTTGCGGTACTCGTCGAGGGTCGTGGCTCCGATGGTCTGAAGCTCGCCGCGGGCGAGCATGGGCTTCAGGATCGAAGCTGCGTCGATGGCTCCCTCTGCCGCGCCGGCTCCGACGAGTGTGTGCACCTCGTCGATGAAGAGAATGATGTCGCCGCGGGTGCGGATCTCCTTCAGAACCTTCTTGAGGCGCTCTTCGAAGTCGCCGCGGTAGCGGCTCCCCGCGACGAGAGCCCCGAGGTCCAACGTGTAGAGCTGCTTGCCCTTGAGTGTCTCGGGCACGTCGTTCGAGACGACACGTTGCGCGAGGCCTTCGACGATTGCCGTCTTGCCCACACCTGGCTCGCCGATGAGAACGGGGTTGTTCTTCGTCCGGCGGCTCAACACCTGCATCACACGCTCGATCTCTTTCTCGCGCCCGATGACCGGGTCAAGCTTGTTGTCGCGCGCGAGCTGTGTGAGGTTGCGGCCGAACTGGTCCAGTACCGGAGATCCTGAAGGGGTTTCGGACGCCGGGGAGCCCGGGCCCGCTCCTACGGACTCCTTGCCCTGGTAACCCGAGAGGAGCTGGATGACCTGCTGGCGTACGCGGGCGAGATCCGCTCCGAGGCTCACGAGCACCTGAGCGGCGACTCCCTCTCCCTCGCGGACCAATCCGAGGAGCATGTGCTCTGTCCCGATGTAGTTGTGACCGAGCTGAAGGGCTTCGCGAAGTGAGAGCTCGAGGACCTTCTTTGCTCGCGGGGTGAATGGCGGCGAGCCGGTGGGCGCGGTTCCCGAGAGCCCGATCGTCTCCTCGACTTTTTCACGCACGGCCTCGAGGGAGATGCCGAGCTGCTCGAGCGCCTTCGCGGCGACGCCTTCGCCCTCGTGGATGAGCCCGAGAAGAATGTGCTCGGTGCCGATGAAGCTGTGGTTGAGCAGGCGCGCTTCCTCTTGCGCCAGCACCAGCACTCTTCGTGCTCGATCAGTGAAGCGTTCGAACACCAGTCCGCCTCCCTCGACGGTTCGATTGGTACCCGATTCTAACGGCAGGGCCTTGTGGAAGAGCACCAGCCTTTTTGGGGATCCGGGCTCTCCCGCAAAGTCCTCTGGCCCAGCTGTCCCTTGGTCGGATCTCCTCAGCTATTTCTCTATGAAAACGTCTGACTCATGTGTATCGGACGGTCGCGGGCATTTCGTTATCGTTTCCTTGCCCCATTCGCATATCGTTCACCCTGGTGAACGCCTCACCCCTGCTTTCTCTTTCCTTTTTGGGGCCGGATCTCGGGCGTCTCGAGCCCGAGCTCATGGCCGCCGCCAGCTCCGGGGACGAGTTCCTGGACCAGGTCACGACCCATTTGATCGCCGCCGGGGGAAAGCGCCTTCGCCCTGGTCTGGCCCTTGCGGCTGCCACCGGGGGGCGCCGCCCCGCCTCTCCCGACGACCTGCAGGGTGCTGTGGCGGTCGAGCTCGTCCACCTCGCCTCCCTCTACCACGACGACGTGATGGACGAGGCCGCCATCAGGCGAAACGTCGAGACCGTGAACGCGCGCTTCGGGAACCTCGTGGCGATCGTCGCCGGAGATTTTCTCCTGGCTCGCTCCGCGGAGATCGCAGCGGGGCTCGGAACCGAGATCGCCGGCCTCCTCGCAAACACGCTCGCGCGCCTCTGTGAAGGTCAGGTGACCGAGGTTCGCTCGGCTTTCAGCCTCAACCGGACCGAGGAGGAGTACTTCACCACCATCGCCGGCAAGACTGCGGCCCTCATGTCGACCTCCTGCCGCATCGGTGCTCTCACCGGATTGCTCGAGCGCCCACAGGTTGACGCACTCACCACCTTCGGTAGGTGCTTCGGGATGGCGTTCCAGATCCGTGACGACATTCTCGACGTCATAGGCACCGAGGAAGAGATCGGAAAGATGCCCGGCCAGGACCTCGCTGAAGGTGTCTACACACTGCCGGTCCTGTTCGCTCTGCGAAGCGAAGACGCCGGTCCGGAGCTCGCCATGTTGCTCGGTCAGCCGCTCGGCGCACCCGAACGCGAAAAGGCGCGTTCGATTGTTTCGGACTCCGGGGCGATCGAACAAACCATGTCGGCGGGTCGTCGCTTCGTCGACGAGGCGATCGAAGCAGCGCGCGCGGTCCCCGGAGAGCTGCTCAGCAACGCGCTAGTGGAATTCGTCGATTCGCTTCTGGAGGAGCTCCCACTCGCCCGCCGCTGACAACAACGACTTCGGCGTTCAACGCTGCGGACGCATGGTGGGGAAGGCGATCACCTCGCGGATGTTGGCGGTGTCCGAGAAGAGCATCACCAAGCGGTCGATTCCCAACCCGAGCCCCCCGGTGGGCGGCAGGCCCTGCTCCAGGGCGCGTAGGTAGTCCTCGTCCAACACCATCGCCTCTTCGTCGCCTGCGGCGCGCGCTGCTGCCTGAGCTTCGAAACGCGCCCTTTGGTCATCGGGGTCGACGAGCTCCGAGAACGCGTTCACGAGCTCGCGTCCAGCGACGATGCCCTCGAAGCGCTCCGCCAGCTCCGGGTCCGATCGATGGCGCCTCGCTAAGGGCGAGACCTCGGCGGGGAAGTCCATGACGAAAACCGGCCCCCAAAGATCCGGCTCGGTCGTCTTCTCGTAGAGCTCGAGCATGAGCTTGCCGGGGCCCCACGAATCGTCGGCCTGCGCACCCGCCGAAGACAGGAGTCTTCGCAGTTCCTGGACCGGAGTGTGGACGTCTACGTGCTCCGATATCGCCTCGGAGACGAGCTCTGCCATCGTGGCTCTTCTCCAGGGAGGAGAAAGGTCGAGCGAACGGCCTTGATAGGTGATCGACCGCGAGCCGAGCAGGTGCTCTGCGAGCTGAGAGACAACCCCTTCAACCAACACCGCCAGATCGGTGTAGTCGGCGTATGCCTGGTAGAGCTCGAGCATCGTGAACTCGGGATTGTGGCGGGTAGAAAGGCCCTCGTTTCGGAACACCCTCCCGATCTCGAAAACCTTCTCGAAACCACCCACGACGAGCCGCTTCAAATAGAGCTCGGGGGCGATGCGAAGATACAGGTCGATGTCGAGCGTGTTGTGGTGTGTGACGAATGGCCGTGCCGTGGCTCCGCCGGGAATCGGATGGAGCATCGGCGTCTCGACCTCCACGAATCCCTTCCCTTCGAGATGCTTGCGCAACGCGTCGATAAGACGACTGCGGAGCATGAGGATCTCCCTGCTCCGTTCGTTCGCCCACAAGTCGACCTCTCGCTGACGCAGACGCGTCTCGAAATCGCTGACACCGCGCCACTTGTCGCCGAATCCTCTTCTGGCCTCGGCGAGAAGCGTCCAGTCGCTCACACGCACCGACAGCTCACCCTTCTTGGTACGAACGACGGGTCCGGTCGCGCCAACCCAGTCGCCTAGCGACAGCTGCGAGAACTCCGCAAAGCGATTGGTCTCCTTTTGTGTCGCGAAGAGCTGGATCTCGCCCGTCCAGTCCCGCATGGTCGCGAATGCCAGGCGGCCCATCGGTCTCATGAGCATCACTCGACCGGCGACCGACACGACGTCGTCGGTCTCCGAGCCCGCTTCGAGATTTGCGTGCCGCTCGATCACCGATCGCGCTTCGTCGGTGCGATCAAAACGGTAGGGCACCTCCGCCACGAAGCGACGTTACCCGTAACTCACGTCGTCTTCGTGTTCCGTTCGTAGACGAGGCGAAGCCCGTGCAGCGTGAGCCAGGGCTCGCGGTGCTCGATGGTCTCCGACAAAGGGGCGATGATCTCCGACAGGCCACCCGTCGCGACCACCGCGGACTTTCCGAGCTCGTCCATGATCCTGCGGCACATTCCGTCGACCTGGGCGACATATCCGTAGAGCGCGCCCGACTGGATGGACTCGACGGTCGATTTCCCGATGACGCTGCGCGGCTCGACGAGCTCGACCCGGCGCAGCGCCGCCGCGTGGTGGAAGAGCGCGTCCATCGAGATGGCGATTCCGGGCGCGATGGCACCCCCGATGTACTCGCCGTTTGCCGAGATCGCGTCGAAGGTGGTCGCCGTCCCGAGGTCCACGACGATGCACGGACCGCCGTAGAGGTCGTATGCCCCGATGGCGTTGGCGATCCGGTCGGGGCCGACTTCCTTCGGGTTGTCGTAGAGGATCGGCATGCCCGAGCGCACACCGGGTTCGAGGACCACGCACGGAACGTCGAACCAACGCATCGCCATCTGTCTTAGAGCGGTCGTAACCCTTGGCACGGAGGAGGTGACCGCAATGCCGGTGATGACCTCGGTGGCGTCCATGTGATCCAGGTCGAGGAGCTGCGAGATCAACAAGGCGTGTTCGTCAGCTGTCCTCTCGTCGACCGTGGACAACCGCCAGTGGTGTGAAAGACCCGCGGGTTCGGGCGGAACCGGCGGGGCCGCCCGGCTCGTGGGCGGCGGCTCGTCCCCCGGACCGAGGCTCAGCAAACCGACGACCGTCTCGGTGTTGCCGACGTCTATGGCGAGCAACATGGGCTAGTCCGCCGACTCGAAGTCGAGGCCGATGTCGAGCACGGGTGCGGAATGCGTTAGCGCTCCCACCGAGATGAGATCGGCCCCCGCCTGTGCGTAGTTCGCTGCGCTGTCGAGGGTCACGCCCCCGGACACCTCCACCAAGACCGAGCCTCGGGCATCTTCCGAGCGCACGAGTTCCACGCAGGCCGTGACCTCCTCGGGAGTCATGTTGTCCAGGAGCACCGCCGACGCACCTGCGACGAGGGCTTCTTGCACCTGCGCGATCCGGTCGCACTCGACTTCGACCATGCGGCCGGGCCAACGGAGATTCGCGGAGGAGACGAACTCCTGGATGGCGAGCCCGAGGAGGTGATTGTCCTTCACGAGCACGGCGTCGGAGAGGCTCGACCGGTGGTTGTGACCGCCGCCGGCGCGCACCGCGGCCTTCTCGAGCGCGCGCAGCCCGGGCGTGGTCTTCCTCGTGTCAAGCACCCTGGTGCGAGGGTTCGCTCGCTCGACTTCGCGGACGAAGCGGCTGGTGAGGGTCGCGATCCCTGAAAGGTGGCAGAGGAAGTTGAGAGCCGTGCGCTCGGCGCTCAGCAACGATCTCATCGGTCCCGAGACCTCTGCGATCACCGTGCTGCGTGCGACGTCGTCCCCGTCCTCGAGGCGCCATTTCGCCTGAAGCGAGGCGTCGAGTTGGGTGAACGTCTCCTCCACGCAGAGCTTCCCGGCCAGCACTCCTTCCGCTCGGCTCACGAAAGCGGCTGTTGCGGTCGCGTTCTCGTCCACGAGTGACGCTGTGAGGTCTCCAAGGGGCAACAAGTCCTCGGCCAGAGCGCGGGCAACGGCTTCGCGCACCGCGGACACAGGGGGATCGACCGGTGCTCTCGAGTGTCCGGTCATGGCCGGCGATGTATCAGTCTCAGCCGCCAACGTTCGACCGCTTCGGGATGTTCGCGCCGTGCGTGAGCACCCCGAGTCTCGGTTCGCAGCTGAGCAGAGCAGAGCAGGGCAAGCGCCAGGTCCGCGACATTCCCCAACTCGGCCGTCTCGCGGTCCAGTTGCAGCCGGCCCACGGCGTCTCGCACCGAGCGCACGGTCGAGGCTGCCGCCTCGAGGGACTCGGATGAACGCAAGACGCCGGCTCCGTGAGTCATGGCCGTCTGGAGGCACTCGCGCAGCTTGCTCGGATCGAGCTCAGCGGTCGGCTCCGCGCACAAGCCTTTCGTCTGTGGAGCACACCATTTTCGACTCGGAAGCCCCCGTATGTCCGTGCACGCTATGGGCTGTGAGCGCGTCGTGTCACCGCGCGAGAAGCCGGCCGATCTCGCACACCTCATCGCACCGGTTGCGCTCGGGCCGATGCGGCCCGACTCGATGGCTTCGGCCACCCGGGCACCGAACACCATCCCTTCGAGGAGCGAATTCGAGGCGAGCCGGTTGGCACCGTGCACCCCGGTACAAGCCGCTTCGCCCGCCGCCCAGAGTCCTGCGAGAGTGCTCGCCCCGTCGAGGTCCGTGAGAACGCCTCCCGAAAGGTGATGAGCCGCCGGGGCTATGGGAAGCCAGTCGGACGAAGGATCGAGCCCTGCTTCCGCCAGCGAGCGGGCTATCGTCGGGAAGCGCTCGTCGAAGGAAGCCAAGTCCGTCGCATCGAGCCATAGGTGTTCGACTCTCTGCTCCTTCATTTGTTCGGCCATCGCTCGGCTGACGACGTCGCGCGCTGCGAGTTCGTCGACGAAACGTTCTCCTCGGGCGTCACGCAGAACAGCTCCGTGACCTCTGAGCGCCTCCGACAGCAGCGGGCGCGGCATAGCCGGGTGATGCAGTGCCGTCGGGTGGAATTGGAGAAACTCGATGTCCGCCACGTCCACTCCCGCCCGGAGCGCCATTGCGATCCCGTCACCGGTCGCCTCACGGGGGTTCGTCGTGACCGCGTACATCTGACCCGCGCCACCGGTTGCGATCAAGACGTTGTTGGCCCGCACCTTCTTGAAAGAGCCCTCAGGGTCGAGTGCCGTCACGCCCACGCAGCGGTCATCCTCGACCATGAGGTCCAGCGCGAACCACCTCTCCAAGACTGCCGCGGCACTGAGCTCCACCGCAGAGACGAGCGCGCGCTCCACCTCGACTCCGGTCGCAGCACCGCCCGCGTGCAGAACTCGCGCCGTGGAATGCCCACCCTCGCGGGCGAGCGCGAGCGCGCCTCCGGCTTCCTCGTCGAAGACCGCTCCGAGCGCGATCAGCTCTCTCACACGTCTCGGTCCTTCGTCCACGAGTGTTCTGACGGCGTCGACGTCACACAGCCCGGCCCCTGCGGCAAGGGTGTCTGCGAGATGCAGATCCGTGGAGTCTTCGTCGCCCCCCAGTACGGCGGCGACTCCTCCCTGCGCCCAGCGGGTGGCCGACTGGGATAGCTCCGCCTTCGTCAGTACGCCGACGCGCAGTCCCCGGGCGGCGGCGAGGTGCACGACCGCCGAGAGCCCGGCGACGCCCGATCCGAGAACGAGGACGTCCAGATCCCCGACGTCCCCGTCACTCCGGCCCACGCCGGAACGACTCTTCAGCCGCTTGTGATCTGGCTCAGCTCCTCGTCGAGGCGATCGCCAGTCACGTCAACGGGCGCGTTCGAGGAATCGACGTGCACGACTTTCGGTGCGAAGTCGTCCAGCTCCGACTCCTCGTACTCCGCGTAGGTGATCACTATGACCTTGTCGCCACGGTGGACGAGGCGGGCCGCTGCTCCGTTCAGGCATACCTCGCCGGGCCCACCCACGATCGCATATGTCTCGAAGCGGGCTCCGTTGTCGATGTCGAGCACCGCGACCTGCTCGTACTCACGAACATCGGCCAGCCGCATCAGCTCGGGATCCAAGCTGATCGAACCTATGTAATCGAGGTTGGCGTCGGTGACCGTCGCCCGGTGGATCTTGGACTTCATCATTCGGCGCCGCATCTTCAGCGCTCCTTTCCTGTGCCGACACCGGCAGTCTGCTTTTCTTCGTTCTCTACGAATCTTTCGGTGTCACCCGACAAGACGATCCCGACGTTGTCGATCAGGCGCACCTGACCCACCCGCGCCGCTACGAGGAGACGAAGCTCACCGTCGAGTCGAGCGGGCGGCTCGAATGTGACGGGATCCACCACCTCGGCGTAGTCGACGTACACCAGTTGCTCGGTCTCGAGGTCCGCCCTCATCGCGGCGCGGACCGCCTTTAGGTCCTCTTCCCCACGCTCGAGGGCGCGTAGTCCCGTGTTGAGCGCACGGTAGAGCGCCGTGGCGGCGCGCCGGTCGGTCTCCGACAGAAGGGCGTTGCGGCTCGACATCGCGAGTCCGTCTTCCTCGCGGACCGTCTGGCATGCGACGACCTCGACGGGAAAGGAGAGGTCCTTCACGAGCGCCCGGACGACGGCGAGCTGCTGGAAATCCTTCTCCCCGAAATAGGCGCGGCAACTTCCCGCCAAGGCGAAGAGCTTTGCGACGACGGTCGCGACCCCGTCGAAATGGCCGCGGCGAGACGCACCTTCGAGCCGCTCCGTGAGCCCGCTCACATGGACAGTCGTCTTCGGAACGTCGGGGAAGGAGGGATACATCTCTTTGACCGGCGGGGCGAAAACGATTCTGGCGCCGGCGGCTTGGGCCTTGTCGACATCCCCGTCGAGGTCGCGCGGGTAGGCCTCGAGATCGGAAGAGTCGTTGAACTGAAGCGGATTGACGAAGAGGGTGAGCGCCACCACGTCGTTTTCGGCCGCTGCGCGCCTGACGAGCGAGGCGTGACCTTCGTGCAGGGCGCCCATCGTGGGCACGAGGCCCACCCTCCGCCCACAAGCCCGCTCGTGGGACAGCTCTTCGCAGAACTCTGACGCGCTCCGTATCAGGCGCATTGCACCGCCTCCAGCTCGCGCGCCTCCACGAGACGGCGCGCCAGGGCGACGCCGGCGTCGTAACCCGCGATCTCCTCGGGGTCGAGCGCTGCACGGTGACGTGCGAGCGTGGCCGTGTCACCGCGCGAAGCGGGGCCTGTGAGCGCCGCCGCCGGCCCCAAGGCTGCGACGTCGTCCAGCGCGGCGCGTGCGAGACCGATGAGCGCGTCGAGGCCGATTCCCGCCGTGGCGGCGACGCGCTCGGCCTGTCCGAGCATGGAGACGAGGTGGTTCGATGCGATGCAAGCGGCAGCGTGGTAGGCGGCACGCTTCTCGTCCTCTACATGCACGGCATGTCCACCGAGGAGCTCCGCGAGAGCTCTTGCAAGGCAGTCGCCCGCGACGGCGAAGGTCACTCCGCTCATGAGGCGCGCCCTGCCGACTTCTGGATTGGGCAGAGGTACGAGAGGGTGCATCGAAGCCTTGCGGCGATGAGGGGAGAGGACCTCGAGCCCGAGAGCACCCGAAAGGTGCATCACCACCGTCCGATCGACCGGGTCGACCGCCGTGGCAACCGAACGCACGGCGGAGTCGGGCGTGGCGATGATCAAGACGTCCACCTCGCGTGCGGCTCGCGTCACGTCATCGGCACGGCCGAGCATGCCTGCGAATTCACAGCCCGCGTCCATCAGGGCGGCTGCCAAGGATCGGCCGGCCTTTCCCGGGCCGATCAGCCTGAATGTCGTCACCGGACCCCTCTCTGCGCTCCAGCCCCTCCCGGGTGCCGGTCGCGTCGGGTGATCAGATCACTGCGCAGTCAGTTTACCTATCCTGCGCACTCCTCCACCAGCGCCTAGAGCAACGTCCGACGGGACAAGATCTGGCGCAACCTCCGAAAGGGGCTCCATGACGAATCGGCGCTCCCACATCCTGGGATGGGGGACCTGAAGGTCCTCTTCGTCGACGGTCAGCTCCCCTACGAGCAGGATGTCCACGTCCAGGGTCCTCGGGCCCCATCTCTCGGCTCTCACCCTCCCGGCTCGACCCTCGAGCGCTCGTGCGACCTCGAGGAGCTGTCTCGGCGAGAGCTCCGTGTCGAGCTCCACCACCGCGTTCAGGTAAGCGGGCTGGCCGGCGGGCCCTCCGACCGGAACGGTCTCGTAAACCGAGGAAATAGCAACGACGTCGGGAATTGATCGAACGGCGGTCTCGAGATGGGCGAGCCGGTCGCCGAGGTTGGAGCCGAGTCCCACGAACGCTCTTGTCATCGCTGGTCGCGGAGGGATGCGGCGTCGCTCAGCGCGAACGGGAGACGCGGACGCCTGCCGAATCAAGATCGTGCGGCACCGGTGGGCGGAGCTTTCTCAGGCCGACGGTAACCGCGAGGACGTGCTGGTCGCGAAGGATCCGGTCCACGATTGCGGCTGCGAGTGCCTCGAGCAGGTTGCGAGGCGGACCCGTAATTACCTCCTGCACCGCATCGGCCGCAGCTGCGTAGTCGGCGGTGTCGGAAAGATCGTCGGAGCTCGAAGAGGTAGAGGTGTCGACGAATAGGTCGAGGTCGATCTCAAAGGGCTGAGGCGAGCTCTTCTCTGCCTCGTGCACGCCATGGGTGCCGAAGACGCGCATACCCCTGACCTCGATGCGATCCCGGACCGGCTCGCCCGGCACCGCATCGCGCACAGCTCAGAGATCGGCCCGCGCGGAGTGGTTCGACGACGAATGTTCGACGTCGACCGGCGCTCCGGCGGAAGACCCCCCCGAAGCCCTCGGGGTCCGCGGGGCGAGGCTTCCGTGAGGTCCGAGCGCGACCACATCTGCGACAAGGTCCCTGCCCGGCGGGCCCATCTGCCGACCGACCAGGCGCTCGACGACTGCGATCGACTGCGGGCCCCCGGGAAGCCGCCCGCTCCAGATGAGGTAGCCCCCCACCACGCCCATCACGCGGTCCCCGAGCTCTTCCTGGTGCAGGAGAAGCCGCTCGCCCGAATTGAGACGCCGGTCGAGCTCGCGGTAGAGATCCCTCAGTCCCTCCACCGCATCTGCGCCTGCGACCAAAGGGAAATGCGACGACGAGACGCCACCTTCTTCGTATGCCGCGAGGTTGTGCGGAGAAGGAAGCAGGGAGATCACATGGTCGAAGCCCTGCACGCGCAACCAGATGATCTCCTCCTGGCGCCGTACGCGACGGTGACTGGGCGCCGACCCACCGGGCCTCTCGCTGACGGCGAGCTGGTCCTTCACGATCCAAGTGAAATTTCGTGGCGGGATCCCCGCTGCCCACTTGCCTCTCACGTCCTTGCCGCTTTCGGTGCGGAAAACGCTGTGCCTCGCTCTCCGGGAAGGCGTGTGGTGCCGACGAGGACCGCAGCTTGCGCGGTTGCGTCCACGTCGTGCACGCGCACCATGGCTGCTCCGGCGAGCATCGCCCAGGCCGCGGTCGCCAGGGAGCCCTCGAGGCGATCAGACACGGGTGCCGGGTCGGCGCCGGAGGACGCGAAGCGCCCCAGAAACCCTTTACGACTCGTGCCCACGAGCACCGGAAAGCCCGAGCTCGCAAGTTCGGGCAGACGGGCGAGCAGCGTCAGGTTGTGCTGTGCGCTCTTCCCGAAGCCAATGCCCGGGTCGATCCAGATCTCTTCGACACCCCCTTCCCTGGCGTCACTGGCGCGTTCGACCAGGAAGTCCCGGACCTCGACCACGACGTCGTCGTAGCGGGGATCGTCCTGCATGTTCTGCGGAGTGCCCCTCATGTGCATCGCGACCCAGCCCGCGCCGTGTTCAGCGGCAACGCTCCAGAGGCTTGCCGACACGTCGTTCAAGAGGCTCGCGCCGGCGGAGAGTGCCTGGTGGGCGACCGCGGGCTTGGAGGTGTCGATGGAGACTCGGGTGCTCTGCGCTAGAGCCTCGACGACGGGTAGCACCCTCCGCAGCTCCTCTTCCTCGGCGACAGGCTCGGCGCCGGGGCGCGTCGACTCTCCCCCGACGTCCACGACGTCAGCTCCCTCGGCGATCAGCTCCAGACCGTGCGATATCGCTCGACCGTGGTCGAAGTAGCGACCTCCGTCGGAGAACGAATCCGGGGTCACGTTCAGGACTCCCATCACGAGCGGCCGCCCCATAGAAAGCAGCGTAGAGCAGTGGTTGAGCGCCGAGGGCGCTGCAGGACCGCAAATTCAGCGACTGTGGACGAAATTCATCGCTTCCGCCCGAGTCCGCGGGTCGTCCCGGAACAGCCCCCGGACCGCCGACGTGATCGTCAGGGTCCCCGGCTTCTTCACGCCCCTCATCGACATGCAGAGGTGCTCGGCTTCGACCACCACGAGCACCCCTCGCGGCTCGAGTGCCCTCTCCATGGAGTCCGCGATCTGCGTCGTCATTCGTTCCTGCACCTGGAGTCGGTGGGCGTAGGAGTCG
The DNA here is from genome assembly GCA_963737015.1 of uncultured Acidimicrobiaceae bacterium. Lineage (GTDB taxonomy): Bacteria > Actinomycetota > Acidimicrobiia > Acidimicrobiales > UBA8190 > CAVTQZ01. The sequence goes on from CAVTQZ010000002.1 coordinate 36,642, forward strand.
ACCACCCTTGCAAGCTTCGACAAGCCGGTGATCCGGCCGTCGTCACCGGGGATGTAGCCGAGATGGACCCTCCCGATGAAGGGGACCATGTGGTGCTCGCACAGCGAAGCGAAGGGAATGTCCCGCACCATGACCATTTCGTCGTGCCCCGCCGCGAACGTCACGGTCAGGTGCGCATCCGCATCCTCGTCTGCACCCGCGAACAGTTCCTGGTACATCGCTGCCACCCGTGCCGGTGTCGACTGAAGCCCCTCACGACTCGGATCCTCTCCGATAGCTTCGAGCAGTTCTGCGACCAGAGCTTTCACACGTTCTGCGTCGACGCTCATCGCTTGGCGTTCACCTTTCCCACATCCCGACTTGCATCTCAGTCGACGGGAACCGAACCCTGGTACACCCTGATGTCAGGGAGGTTCCTGTAGCGCTGTGCGACGTCGAGCCCGTAACCCACGACGAACGCGGGTGGGATCTCAAAGCCGACATAGCGCAGATCGAGATTTGCGCTCTGGCGGCCCTCCTTCACGAGGAGGGCGCACACCTCGAGGCTCGTCGGCCCACGCGCCAGGAGGCTCCGCCGGAGATATGACAGGGTCAGACCGCTGTCGACGATGTCCTCGACGACGAGGACGTGTCGATCTGTGAGGTCTGAGTCGAGGTCCTTCACGATGCGGACGACGCCGCTGGTCGTCGTCGCCGAGCCGTAAGAGGCCACGGCCATGACGTCGACCTCCACCGGCAGATGTATCGCACGGGCCAGGTCGCTCATGAACACGAATGCACCTTTGAGCACGCCGACGAGGAGGGGCGGCCTTCCGTCGTAGTCGGCGGTCAGCTGCTCGCCGAGCTCGAGAACACGCTTCTGGAGCACGCCTTCGGAGACCACGACCTCGCCCAGGTCCGGATCAGAACCCCAGGGGTCCGCGCTCAACCGGTCTCCCGCGTGCGCACCTGTCTCACGAGGCGCCGACACTACCGGACCCGTCTCGGCCGGCAAGCGGGGCATCCGAGATGTCGGAGACGGCAAGCACGCCACGCGACCGGCGCACCCTTACTCCCGGCGCGACTTCGGTGGCTCGCATCTTCCCTGCTGCAACCTCGAGGACCCTGTCCACGGCGCCGAGGTCGGGGGGATGGCCGCCACCGCGGAGCCATCGTCGCGTGGCTCGTCTCGCCAGTGCTTTCGGCAACGACGCCAATGCGCGTCCGTCGCTCGCGTCAATGCCGGCGGCGATCTCGTCGAGCAGCTCGGCATCGCCCGCCAGAAGCTCAGCCTGACGAGCGAGAAGAGGGACGACGTCGCGTCCTGCGATCTCGCAACAAAGCGGAAGCAACTCGTGGCGCACCCGGTTTCGCAGGAACCTGCTGTCCTCGTTACTGGGATCCTCGACCGGACGGAGACCTTCGCCCGCGCACAAAGCGCGCGTCTCGGACCGCCTCAACGAGAGAATCGGATGCTCTGCACCGGCCCTCATGGCACGGAGCCCGTCGATCCCCGCTCCTCGGAGCATGTTGATGAGGACCGTCTCGGCCTGGTCGTCCATCGTGTGGCCGGTGGCACAGGCTGGCGGCAAGACGGCTCTTCGCGCAGCGCGCGCTCTGGCCTCGAGGTTCGGACCCTCATCGACCTCCACCTTTTCCGAACGGAATGCAGCTCCGTAGCGCGCGGCGGCATCTGCGACGACCTCGGCCTCATCCGATGAGCCCGCCCGTAACCCGTGATCCACGTGGAGGGCGGTCACTTTGCGACCGGCCGCTACCGCCAGGATCAACAGTGCCAGGGAGTCCGCTCCCCCGGACACTGCACAGAAGTACTCGCCTGACGAAGACGGGAATGTACAGCGACTCAGCAAGTCGAGCGCGTCGACCTCGTCTCCCGGGCCCGGCGCACCCGCCGGGGACATCAGCCTGTGGCGAGCCGAGGCCGTTCGCCCTGACGCGCCACCCACTTGTTCGGGTCGCGGATCTCTTCCATGTCGGGCAGCTGCTCCGGACCCTCCCACACGCGAGCGAAGAGCTCCGAGCCGCCGGCCGACTCCACTGCGCGGATGAAATTCTCCCCCTGCTCGTATTGCCGGAGCTTCGCCTCGATACCGAGCAGCTGTTGCAGCAAACGCGCAGGTTTGCCCGCACGGCGCCTGCGGTCGCGCAGAACCCTGGAGAACCACGCCGCGTCCGGGACCGCTGAAGCCCCAGCGCGGTCCATCGTGACGTCCCCGTGACCCTCGAGCAGGCTCATCATCGCCTGGATCTGGCCGATCACCTCCAACTGTTCGGGTGGTGCGACCAGTCCGAGAAGTCCGGCCTCCTGCAGTGGGTTGCGTCCCTCTCGTGCAGCAGCAGCTGCACGGCGCAATGCTTCTGCGAAGCGGCGCGGGTCGGGCGACATGCCTGCGAGAACCTTGTCGACGAGAGAGAGGAAATGAGGACGCAACCATTCGACGCCGGTGAACTGGCATCTGTGTGTGACCTCGTGCAGCGCGATCCAGAGCCTGAATTGCCTCGAGGGAAATCCGTGGCGACGCTCGAGCGCGACGATGTTCGGACCGACGTAAGACACGTAGTCACCGGTGTCGTCACCTTCGGCCAGCAACAGGTCGTATTGACCCAGCACCCGTGTCGACATCCAGCCGAGCACGGTCCCGAGCTGCGCTCCGGCTACACCACGGGCCGCGCCCTGGAAGGGGCCGGGCAACGTCGTCGTCTGCAGTTGCTCGAGTACGGGGTCGAGCAGGCGACGGAAGGATTTGAGGTTCGTTTGCACCCATCCCGCACGGTCGACCACACGCGCTCGGGCGGAGCCCGAGATCGGCCGCAGCCCGGTCTCGTCAACAACGAGCGATTCCGCCTGGGCTGTCACCTCCGTGAAGTCCTCGACGAGCTGGGCCTCCGTGGCGGAGTCGACCGCAGCAGAAGCCGCGGCTCCGCCGAAGGGGTTGCCGGACGCAACCCAAGTGGCGACGCGTCCGGCGACTTCCCACGAGACAGGACTGCTCACGGAGCCAGTGTAGGTGGAAGGTCCCCGGGGGACACCCCGGCCGCCCGCGCGCCTCGACCCTAGGAGCTGCGCCTCTTATCCTCTTCCACGAGAGCGAGTTTGACCCTTTCACGTAGAGATTCAGGAACGTGGTCCCTGCACCTCTTGGCGATCACGATCCGCAGTTCGGCCTCGAAGTCGAAGGCCTCGACGCACGGGGGGCATTCATCGAGGTGCCGCTGTATCTGGAGGCGACGCTCCTCGGTGAGCTCCCCGTCGAGGTAGGTGTAAATCCGATGGAGCGTCTCGTTGCAGTCGACCTTGTGGTCTCCGCTACCCAACTGTCTCCCCTCGCTCCTTCGAAGCCGACCTTGACGCCGGTCAGTGCCCGGCTTCGGTCGCCACAAGCCCTTGTGCCACCGCTGAACCTGCCAACGCCTTCTGGAGCGCTCTTCTTCCCCGGTGGATCCTGCTCATGACGGTGCCGATCGGGACCTCCGTGATGTCCGCGATCTCCTTGTACGAGAAGCCTTCGACATCCGCCAGGAGAACCGCTATGCGAAATGTCTCAGGAAGCGATTCGATCGCCGATTTCACGTCGTCGTCTGTGATCCGGTCGAAGAGCTCATCCTCGGCGGACCGTCCGGTGTTCGCCCCGCCCAGCTCGTCGAGCCGGTGGTAGAGGTAGAGATCCTCGACGTTGTCGACGTCCGCCTTCTCCGGGCGCCGCTTGGAGGCACGGTAGTTGTTGATGAAGGTATTGGTGAGGATCTTGTACAACCAGGCCTTCAAATTCGTGCCTTCCTCGAAGCGGTCGAAGGCCCGGTAAGCCTTGAGGAAGGTCTCTTGGACCAGGTCCTCGGCGTCGCTCGGGTTGCGAGTCATGCGCAGGGCGGCCGAGTAGAGCGCCGGCATGTGCTCCATCGCCGAATCCGCGAATTCCGCCCTGTCTGCCATCGGCCCAACCCTACTCACCGGGTGTGAGCCCATAGACGGCGTTAACGTCGCAGGCGTGACTGGCTCGAGCTCCGGCGGGGGATCAGGTGCCGCAGGCCCGTACTGCTTCGAGGTCGTGGGTCACACCCGTGCCCCGATTGCCGATGTCTGGTCGCTTCTGTCCCAGGCGGAACGCTGGAAAGAGTGGACCTGGATGACCCGCACCTCTCTCATAAAGCCCGGATCGCCCGATCGCGAGGGCGTCGGCGCGTTGCGGAGGTTCGCAGTGGGTCCGTTTGGCAGCGTCGAGGAGGTCGTCGAATGGGAGCCGCCCCACCACCTCGGGTATGTCGCGCGCAAAGGTCTCCCGGTGCGCAGCTACCGCGCCGACGTCCGCCTCGAAGCCGAAGGGGAAGGGACCAAGGTCACCTGGTCAGGACACCTCGTCCCAAAGATCGCAGGGACGGGAACCGGCGTCCTTGCATACGTGAGATTCCTCGTTGCCGGGTTCACCCGCCGATTGTGCGCTTACGCGGAGGTGTCCCGGGGCTGACCGCAACGACTGTTGATCGGACCGGTTCTGTGGCACGGTCGTCAGTCGCCAGTGGATCCGTCGACAAGCTCTCTGAGCAGGTCGGCGTGGCCGTTGTGTCTTGCGTACTCCTCGATCATGTGGAGGTAGATCCAGCGGATGTCGCGCTCAGGCTCGGATCGCTCGACGCTGGCAAAGGTGTCGTCGAGTGACCTGTCTCTCATTGCTTTGCGCGATGCTCCCACTTCTTTCCAGAAATGCTCGATGACCTCCTCGGCAGCGCAGCTGTCGAGCTCGTCGAAGTCGGCGTCGGAGCACAGGTCGCCCACGTAGACGAACTCCAGGTTCATCCCGGCGCCGTTTCTCGAGAACCACCACCTCTCGACCTCGGTCATGTGACGCACGAGGCCGAGCAGGGACAGCCGCGAGGGAGGAGCGGCACGACGCTTCAGGTCCTCTGCGCCGAGACCTGCGCATTTGAGGAGCAGCGTCCTGCGCTGATAGTCGAGGCACGTTTCGAGGGCCTCGCGCTCACCCGCGATGGGCGGAGGTTCTTCGCGGTCGACGGGGGGAGCGGTCCATTCAGCCACGCATGCGAACGCTAGTCACCGTCCTAATTCCACGTGGCGTCCGTCGAGCGCCAGGGGTCGCGCGAAACGATGGCTCGGTCGTCGAGAGCGGACCATGTCGAGTTCGGCGCTCTCCAATCTCCGTATATGGCTTCGAGCTCCTTTTCGTGGTCCTTCGCCTTGAGCCATTTTCGACCGAGGAAGTCGAAGGATCGAAGGGGCTGGGGATCCAGCTTGCATTCGAGTTGGAGCAACCCGTTTGGGCTCTCGGAGTAGACGAAGTAGTGCCGAGCCGCGCCATCGGTTCCGGGGAAGAACAAGAAGAATTCGAACTTCGCTTCGTGGCGCACGAACGTGTACTCGGTCACCCGACCGTCGTTGTCCCTGAACCTGAAAGCCCGGCGGAAGCCCGCATCCTCGAGGGCTCCAACGGCATCGAGCAGCAACTCTTCGTCCTCGGCGAGGACGGCGAAGTCGGCATCGTCCAGGTCGCTTCCGAGGAGTCTTCCCTCGCGCGCCCACCCGAGAAGCATGCCGCCCCATACCCAGAAGCGACCCGACAGTGCTGTGCCCGAGAGCACGTCGTTGAAACGCCTCAGATCTCTCGGAAAGACACGGCGTCTGATCCCCCGGTCGACCGCCGGCACCGTCCTGATCCTCCATGTCAGGTTGTTGTGCAGCAGGCGCCGTCCGATGGTGCCCGGCAGGGCGGTCATCTCGCCATCGTGAGTTCGGCGTGTTCGGTGAACGATCGGAACACCTCGGACAGCGCTTCGACGAGGACTGCGTTTTCGGGGGGAAGGCGCACCCCCAGCCTCAGGCGCGGGATCCCGTCCTCGAACCTGTCGGTCACGTCCTTCACCTCGATGCCGTGTCCGGTGAGCAGGTCGCGGCGAACCGCTCCAGCGGTTGCCGCAGGGCCTTCGAGCTCCACCACGAGGAAGTTGCCCCCACTCGGACGCACGCGAGATACGCAGGACAAGGACGAGATCTCGCCCCTCAGCTGCTCGCGATCTTCCCCGGTGCGCACGATCGAGTCGACGTACGCGGTGTTGAATTTGACGAGCAACTCCAAGAGGAACTCGGTCGGAGCACCCAGGTTCCACACCGGGATCTCCGCACCAACCGACGCGACCAAATCGGCGTTGGTCGTGTAGAGGTAACCAAGGCGCAACCCCGGTGTGCCGAGACACTTGCTCAAGCTGGTCAACACGACGACGTTGTCGAGCGGTTCCTTCTCCAGTAGCTGCACCAGGGAAGGTTGCCCACTGAAGGCCAGGAACGACTCGTCGACCAAGAAGATCGTGCTCGACAGCCTCTTCGCGAGATCGTAGACATGAGCAGTCGGCACCGTCGTTCCGGTGGTGGTATTGGGGTTCACTACGACGAAGACGCGACTCTGCGAGGCAAGATGCTCGACGAGCCTCCAGTCCACTTCGAAATGGTCGGGATAGGTCCGGGCTCCGGGGAACACTCGCGGGTACTCACCAAAGGTCGGTTCTGGCAGCGCGACCTGATGCGGCTCGATTCGGGATCCGAGGATGCGCGCAAGGATGGGAAACGCCTGCGCCGCGCCATGAAGGACCTGGAGCCTCGAGGGATCGCAATGCAGGACATAGCCGAGCTTGCGGTTCAGTACATGTTGCGCGGATCCGTAGCTCCCCACGAGCTCCGGCAACGCGTGACGCATGGCTGCGAGCATCGCTCCGGTAGGGAAGTACGCGTTTCTCATGAACGAGAAGTCCAAGACCTCGAAGTTCCAGTGTCCCCCGAAGGCCGAGCTCAGGATCTCTGATCGCCGGTCCGGCTCGAAGCGGAAACTGGCGACCGCGAGGTCGTTCGGGTCGTCCACCTCCACCCATCGCTCGCCGGAGACCACCTCGGCGCTGATCCTGTGCGCGGGAATGTTCGAGAGCATCCCGAGGACGAGCTCGTAGTAACACGAGGAGTCCACCTGGGTCGCATACGCGTGCAACAGGGGCTGCAGGGTCTTGCGGCAGAACTCCCGGTCGAAGCGGTACATGTTGAGGGTCTTGAACTTGCCTTCGTAGGAGAAGTTCGCGTCCTGAACGTCAGTGGGGTAGACGCCACTGACGAAGCCTTTCTCGACCGCGACGACGGTACCGTCCATTCCGGTTCTGTAGTGATCCACGAGCGCGACGTTTCGCCCCGGGCTCTCGGCCAGCTGGACGAGGAGTGAAGGGTCGAACAGGAGGTCGCATTCGATGAGCAGCACGTCGCGTTCGAAGGACATCTGGTCGAGCGCCAATGCGAGCGATGCGATGTTGTTCGTCTCTCGGTAACGAGGGTTGTTGACGAGGCTCAGGGTTACGGCCGGGTAACGCCCGCGCAAAAACGTCTCTATGTCGGCGGCTCTGTATCCGGTGACCACGGTCACCTCGTTCACCCCCACAGCGCAGAGACCGTCCATGATCCTGCCGAGGATGGTCGTCCCGCCGATCGACAACAGGGCCTTGTGGCAGTTGTCCGACAGCGGGCTCATGCGCCGGCCGTAGCCCGCGGCGAGGATCACCGCCTGCAGGTCAGTGGAGCGCGCGTCGCTCATTGCCCCGAGAGGTCATCGCGAGATGATCGTCATCCCGCCAGCCCCACTTGACCAGACGGGGGTCAATTCCGTCGGAAACGGGCCGTCAGGCGGGGCGACTCCGGTCGAGCGAGCGGGGGGCCGGATCAGACGCGCCCCCAGCGTCCGAGAGCGTTGAACCGGAACCTCGCGTTTCCGTAACCAGGGATGTCCTGGTCCGAGGTCCGGACGAACTCGAGCCCGCAACTGCGCAGGACGTCTTCGACCCACTCCCGGGCGTAGTACTGATGGTCGAGACCGGCGTACGCGGCCCTGTAGGCTTCTGGTCCACCGGCGCGGGCGATCCGCCACTCGAGCGCCTCGGCCTTTCGGGCTTCGTCGGGCAGGTCCAGTATCAACACGGCCCTTTTCGCTCTTACGGACATCCGTTCGAGAACCGTGCGCGCGTATTCGAGACTGGGAAAGTATTCGAATACGCTGCAAGACAACACGAAGTCCGCCCGTGGCACGACCGGCACCTCGATCGCCTCGGTCAGCGAGAAATCCCCTTCGGGCATCACCGAGCGCGCGACCCCCAGCAGGCTCGCGGACTGGTCGATGCCCCCGACGTGACATCCCTGGTTATGAAAGTGATAGAGGAAGGCGCCAGCCCCACACCCGACCTCGAACACCGAGCAACCCGGGGTGACCCCCAGCTCCTGCTCCCACCGCGACGCACTCGCCGTCCATGCTTCTTCGTCCAAACCCCCGACGAAGGCTGAGTCGAAGCCGTCTGCCGCAAGGAGCTGTGCGCGAATGGAGCCGAAAGAAGGATCCAACCGGCGCTCGGCCCAAACTCTGGGCCACGTATTTGGCGAATGCTTTGCGCCGACCGTCACTGGCCACCTCAGAGATCTTGCGCGGTACCGATGAATCGCACGCGGGTTTGCGCACAGGTCATCGACCACGGCGCTTCGACCCTTGAACAGCGGATCGATACGGCCAGAACAATTTTTCGACGAGCCTGGGAGGGGAATCGAACCCCTGACCTGCGCATTACGAATGCGCTGCTCTGCCGGCTGAGCTACCCAGGCGGAAGCGCTCAGGCTAACGGATCGTGGTTGTCACAGAGCCCGATCAGTTACTCGGTGACAGCCGAAAGGCGCACCATGAGGGCCTCGAGCATGAGAGTTTCGTTCGGGTTTCTCACCATCTCGGCCACGACCTCCTCGATCGCGGCGATCGCCGCAGTGAGGGCGCGCAGACGCTCGACACCGTGGGCACCGCTCTGTCCGTCCGCGGTGGCCTGGCGGATGCGGTCGCGGTATGCGCCTGCCAGCACTCCGAGCCCGGCGCGCAACTCGTCCATCCGCCAGCGGCGCTCCTCGCGGTGCTGGTTCTCCTCGATCTGTTTTCGGCCCGGAACACCGCGCGCGCCCATCTTCTCGGCTTCCTCCTCCAGGGAGAGAATCTCCGTCTCATGCCTGGCGCGCAGTGGCTCCACCGCCTCCTCGCAAGAAGCGAGCAACATGCCGGCGAGAACCGCCGCCGACGCCCCTGTGCCGTCCAGCCTCGCCGGCACCGATCGCCACAGATCGCGCCGCTGCGCGAACCCCTCGTCTTCTGCAAGCAGACGTGCCCTCTCGACGATTCCTCCCGCTGCCGCTGCAACCTCTGTGGCTCGCTCGCTTTGCACACCCTGTTGCTCCAGCCAGCCTGCGAGGTCGCTGCTCGAAACAGGGCGGAGGTCGATCCTGATGCACCTGCTAGCCACCGTCGCCAGCTCGGCCGGCACGGACTCTGTGAGAAGGACGAACACGGACTGAGCCGCCGGCTCTTCGAGGGTCTTCAGGAGCACCGGCGCAGACACGCGCGCGAGGTGGAGATCGGAGAGCACGATCACCTGGCGGTGCCCCTCCAGTGGCCGGCGCTGTGCCAACCGCACCGCCCTGCGTGCGTCGTCGACGGTGATCGAAGCACCGGCACGCTCGATCTCGACGAGGTCGGGATGCGTCCCGGCGAGTGCGCGTCTGCAAACGTCGCATTCCCCGCACCCGCCGAAGCGGCAGAGCAACGAGGCCGCGAATCCGCGGACCAACTCCTGCTGACAAAGACCCGGAGGGCCGACGAGCATGTACGCGTGGACGGGGCGGCGGGCGGCGGACCGCAATTGCTCGACGGCTTCCCTCTGCCCGACAACGCCGGCGAACAGCTTCTGCGCCGGTGGTTCAGCGGTCATCAGCGGCCTGTCACCGCCGGCGGCCCGAACCGGGCATCGATCTCCCCGTTCACCGCACGCGCCACCTGGTCCACGCTCCGGTCCCCGTCGACGAGCACCCAGCGAGACGGGTCGAGCGACGCGAGCTCGAGGTAACCATCGCGAACTCGTACGTGGAAATCCTCACCGAGTCGTTCCAAGCGGTCCGCCTCGACTCCACGAATGCGTTCGCGCGCGACCTCGACCGGTACGTCGATCAGGATGTTCAGCTCCGCCCACACTCCGTCTGTTGCCAACAAGGACAGCTGGCGCAACTCTGCGAGATCCATGCCCCGGCCGAAGCCCTGATAGGCGAGGGTCGATCCGACATATCTGTCTGTGACGACCCACCTTCCGCCTTCGACGGCCGGACGGATCACCTGCGCCACGTGCTCCGCTCTGTCTGCTGCCAGCAGAAGAGCCTCGGCTCTAACGGACAGGTTCCGAAGAGAAGGGCCGAGCAGAAGCTCGCGCATCTGCTCGCCCAGTGCCGTAGCGCCCGGCTCGAAAGTCAGGACCGCATCGCCACCGAGCCTGTGCTTCAACAGGCGCGCCTGAGTGGTCTTGCCGCATCCGTCTATGCCCTCGAACGCGATCAGCCTGCCGCGCATGAGCGCAGGTTAAGAGCCGGCGGAAATGTCCGCCTCGGTCGGCGGAGCGGGCTCGACGGGTCCGGCCTTCTTCGTCACTTCGCCGGCCTTGCGCGCAGCGGGTTCCTCGGCGGCTTTGGCTGCCTTCTTCGTCCCGCCGGCCTTCGTTGTCTTGGCGGCCTTCTTCGTCCCGCCGGCCTTCTTCGCCTTGGTCGCCTTGGCGGCTTTCTTGGCCTTGGTGGACTTGGCGGCTTTGGTGGACTTGGCGGCTTTGGTGGACTTGGCGGCTTTGCGGCCTCGCGTCGACGGGCCCGCCGCCCGCCTCTCCGCGAGCAGCTCCGCGGCGCGCTCGGCGGTGATGGACTCGGGATCGTCCCCGCGACGAAGCGACGCGTTGGTCGTCCCGTCTGTGACGTAGGGGCCGAAGCGGCCGTTTCGGACCACCATCGGCGCCCCCGTCTCCGGGTCGGCACCGAGCTCGCGTAAGGGTGCCGCCGCGCTACGCCCACGCCGCGTCTTGGGTTGCGAGAAGAGCTCAAGCGCCTCGGGGAGGCCGATCGTGAGCAACTGCTCCTCGGACTCGAGGCTGCGGGTGTCGGTGCCCTTCTTCAGGTACGGGCCGAAGCGGCCGTTGAGCGCCTGGATCTCCTCGCCGCTCCCGGGGTCGTTGCCGACGACCCTCGGCAGGCTGAGAAGCGACAGCGCGTCGTCGAGGCTGAGGGTATCGGGCGACATGGTCTTGAAGAGGGAAGCGGTGCGCGGCTTCTCGGTGCCGTCCGCCTCTCCGAGCTGTACGTACGGACCGAAGCGACCACTTCGCACCAAGATCGTGAGCCCGCTCGACGGATCGGTGCCGAGCTCCCGGTCCCCCGACGGCGCCTGGAGCAGCTCCTCGGCGCGTTCGGTGGTGAGCTCGTCCGGCGCGAGGTCCTCGGGAACCGGGGCACGCTCCTCGCCGCGCTGGAGGTAGGGACCGTAACGGCCGACCCGCACGACGATCTCGTTGCCGGCCGAGTCCGTCCCGATCGGGATCGAGTTCACCTCCACGCGCGTCGATCGCGCCGAGGTGAGAGGAGACCTCGGCCTTGAGCCCCGCCCGGCCCCCGCCGTTGGAGGAAGCGACCCTCTGCGCAGGTTCCGCGCCGTCGCCACCGCGACCGGCGCCGTTGCCCGACACGAGCACGCCGCCGCCGTTCGGCCGCGTCGAGCCGTTGTTCGCCGTGGATCCGTCGCCGTCGGGAAGTCCTACGTCGCCGAAGTAGAAGCGCGTGAGCCAGGGAAGGGCCTCTTTGTCGCCCTGCGCGATCTCGTCGAGGTCGTCCTCCATTGCAGCCGTGAAGCCGTAGTCGACTAGGTCGCCGAAGTAGCGCTCGAGGAGACCCACGACCGCGAACGCAGTGAAGGAGGGGATGAGCGCGCTGCCCTTCTTCCAGACGTACCCGCGTTGTTGGATCGTCGCGAGGATCGACGCGTAGGTGGAGGGTCGCCCGACGCCCAGCTCCTCGAGGGCCTTCACCAAAGAGGCCTCGGTGTAGCGCGCCGGGGGTTGGGTCGTGTGCGACTTCGGCTCGATTCCGCGTTCGGTGAGCGCGTCCCCCTCGCTCATGGGCGGAAGGTGCACGTCGCGTTCGGACAGATCGGACTCGGAGTCGTCGGTGCTCTCGACGTAGGCACGGAGGAAACCCGGGAAGCTGATCACCGTCCCCGACGCCGCGAACTCCGCCTCACCGAATCGCCGCCCCGGCGTGGCGTCCTCCGGTGAAAGCCCTTCGCCGGCGCTCCGCGCGCCTTCACGAGGCCTGCCCATGAGGCGCACCTGCGCGGTGGTACCCGTCGCGTCCGACATCTGCGATGCGACGGTGCGCTTCCAGATGAGGTCGTAGAGCCGGTGCGCGTCCCCGTGGAGGTTGCGCGAGGCCTCCTCGGGGGTCCGGAAAGCGTCGCCGGCCGGGCGGATGGCCTCGTGCGCCTCCTGTGCGTTCTTCACCTTGCGCTCGTACCTGCGGGGGCGTTCGGGGACGAAGCGGTCGCCGTAGAGCTGGGCCGCCTGCGAGCGCGCCGCGGAGATGGCCTCGTCGGAAAGCGTGGTGGAGTCGGTGCGCATGTAGGTGATCCAGCCCTCTTCGTAGAGGCGCTGTGCCACCTGCATGGTGCGCTGTGCGCCGAAGCGAAGCTTGCGGCCGGCTTCCTGCTGGAGCGTCGAGGTCATGAAGGGCGGCGCGGGGGAACGGCGGTAGGGCTTCTCGGAGACCGAGCTGACCTCGAAGCTTCCTCCCTCGAGATCGGCCGCGAGCTGTCGGGCGCCGCTCTCGTCGAGGAGCGCGAGGTCGTCGGACTTGAGCCGCCCCGACTCGTCGAAGTCACGACCCGTCGCGAGCGCCTTTCCGTCGACACCGACGAGAGTCGCAACGAAGGTCCGTTCGTCCAAAGCGCCCGCTGTCGCCGCGTCAGCGGAACCGGAGCCGCTGCTGCTCGCCACCTCGAAGGTGCCCTCGAGGTCCCACCAACCGGCCGCACGGAAGCGCATGCGCGCCCTCTCGCGCTCGACGATCATGCGCGTCGCCACGCTCTGCACCCGCCCGGCGGAGAGCCGTGGCATGACCTTCTTCCATAGGACCGGTGAGACCTCGTAGCCGTAGAGGCGGTCGAGGATCCGGCGTGCCTCCTGCGCGTCGACGAGCCTGCGGTCGAGCTCGCGCCATTCGTCCACCGCCCGGGCGATCGCCGCGGGGGTGATCTCGTGGAAGACCATGCGCTTCACGGGCACGGTCGGCGAGAGCACCTCGGTCAGGTGCCATGCGATGGACTCGCCCTCGCGGTCCTCGTCGGTGGCGAGGTAGAGCTCGCTCGCGTGTGACAGCGCGGACTTGAGCTTCGACACGACCTCCTTCTTCTCAGAGGCGACGACGTAGAGGGGCTTGAAGCCGTTGTCGACGTCGACCCCGAGGCGGGCCCAGCCCTCGCTCTTGTAGGCGGCGGGCACCTCGTCGGCCCGGCGGGGCAGGTCACGGATGTGGCCCACCGAGGACTCGACCACGAAATCCGGGCCGAGGAGGGCGCCGATCGTCCGGGCCTTGGCGGGCGACTCCACGATGACCAGGGGTTTCGCGGTTCCCTGGGCACGGGGGGCGCGGCTTGAGGGGGATCTCGACGCTGGTGCCATGTTCAGGTGAGTATGCCCGCCCTGCGGCGGGGCGGAGACGTCAGGTCCCGAGGGCGGCCGCCGCGGGCTCGGATTCCCGGCTGATCTCGGGCGCAGGAGGGGTCTCGCCGCCGCCCAGTTCCGACTCCCCGGCGCCGAGCCCTGCGGTCTTGCGCTTGGAGAACGCCACGGCGCTGAGGAGGACCACGAGCGCCCCGGCGGCGATCCCGTAGCGGGCGCCCGTGTTGTGCCTGAGCGTGATGACCAGGGGCAGGATCAGGAGCGACACGAGGTTCATGACCTTGATCAGGGGGTTCAGGGCCGGACCCGCCGTGTCCTTGAAGGGATCGCCGACGGTGTCGCCGATCACGGCGGCCTGGTGCGCCTCCGAGCCCTTTCCGCCCTCGTGGCCGTCCTCGATGTACTTCTTGGCGTTGTCCCAGGCACCGCCCGAGTTCGAGAGGAAGTTCGCCATCAGCTGCCCCGTGAGGATGGCGGCCGCCAGGAACGCGCCGAGCGCGAGGTAGTTGATGCCGAAGCCCACGATCACGGGAGTGAGCACCGCGAGAAGAGCGGGCGTCACGAGCTCACGTTGTGCGGCCGCCGTGCAGATCCCGATCACCCGCCCGTACTCGGGCTTCTCGGTGTAGTCCATGATCCCGGGGTGCTCGCGGAACTGCCGGCGCACCTCCTGGACGACCGTTCCCGCGGAGCGCCCGACCGCCCGGATCGCGAGCGACGAGAACAAGAAGGCGACCGAGCCGCCAATTAGCAGCCCGATGAAGGTCGTCGGGTTGGAGACGTTGATCTGGGTCTGGCTCAGGTGGAACAGGGCCGAGCCGGTCACCGGCTTTCCGTGGCTCGTGATGTTGAGCTGTGAGGCGATCGTCTCGACGAACGAGCCGAACAGCGACACCGAGGCGATGACCGCCGAGCCGATCGCGACACCTTTCGTGATCGCCTTCGTGGTGTTGCCCACCGCGTCGAGGCTCACCATGATGCGCTCGGCCTCGCCGGTGAACTCGCCGGACATCTCCGCCACGCCCGCGGCATTGTCCGACACCGGGCCGAAGCTGTCCTCGGACACGACCATCCCGGCCGTGGACAGCATCCCGATACCCGTGAGGGAGACGAGATAGAGGGTGAGCTCGATGTTGCCGTGGGCGAGCCCGACCGATACCGCTACCGCGATGGCTATGGCGATGATCGCCCAGACAGAGGACTCGAGGCCGATGGCGATTCCGGCGAGGGTCGTGGTCGCCGGGCCGGTGCGCGCCGACTCCGCTATCTCGCGCACGGGATTGCGCTCGGTCGAGGTGAAGTGCTCTGTTATCTGCGAGAGCACGAGCACGAGCAGCACACCGGTGAGAACCGCGTAGAACGCCTTCATGTAGTGGAGGTAGAGCCCGGCGACGAGGCCCGCCGCGAGGATCGTGAGCGCCGCCGCGCTCCAGAAGCCACGGTTGATCGCTGCCATGGCGGTGCGGTCGCGGGCGCGTGCCCTCACGATCATGACCCCGATCGCGGAGGCCACGATCCCGAAGGCAGGGATGATGAGCGGGAAGACCACCGCACGCGCGCTGTGGTTGGCGAAGGAGCCGCCGAGCGACCTGAATGCGGCGAAGCCGAGGATGATCGAGGCCACGATCGTGATGACGTAGGACTCGAAGAGGTCGGCGGCCATTCCCGCGCAGTCCCCCACGTTGTCGCCGACGTTGTCGGCGATGGTCGCCGCGTTGCGGGGGTCGTCCTCGGGGATGCCGGCCTCGATCTTCCCGACGAGGTCGGCGCCGACGTCGGCCGCCTTGGTGAAGATGCCGCCGCCGACACGCATGAAGAGGGCGAGAAGCGACGCACCGAACCCGAAGCCGACGAGAACTGCGGTGGCGGTGTTCTGGAACGTGAAGACGATCACCGTGGCGCCGAGGAGCCCGAGGCCCACACACAGCATCCCCGTGATGGCCCCCGTTCTGAACGCGACCTTCAGCGCGCCGGGGAGCTTGCCCCCGATAGCTGCAGCGGCGGTACGGACGTTGCCGCGCACCGCGAGGCTCATGCCGATGAACCCGGTGAGACCGGACAACAGGGCGCCGAAGACGAAGCAGAGCACCCGGAAGCCGCCCGCCGCACCGAAGGAAAGAGCGATAGATCCGTTCGGCCTGCTCACCTTCGTCGCCGTGAAGAAGATCAGCACCGCCAGCGGCACGATGATTATCCCTATCGCCCGGAACTGCCTTCGCAGGAACGCGACGGCGCCCTCCTGGATGGCGGCGGCGATGTCGCGCATCTTCGTCGTGCCGGTGTCCGCGCGCAGGACTCCCCGCATGAGCGCGAGGCCCATGACGATGCCGAAGACGGCGGCCACCAGGGCGATCACGAGCCACACGCGCTCGGTGCTCGTGAGTACGAAACCCTGGTAACCCCCTTCGGCAGCAAGGAGGTGGGTCATCTGATCGTGCTCCCTCGAATCTCTAAGTCTTCAGCCGGACCGGACCGGACCTCTCAGGGCACACAAAGAGCGCAAAGCACCTGTAAAAGGCGCGCGAGACCCGGCGAACGGGGGGTGACGATACCGACTCGGCACGACGAGGGGCAACCAGACCACGGTGAGGGGGCGCCCCGCTCGTAGACTGTGGGGCGTGGAGGCCGCTTTCTTCGACCTCGACAAGACCGTCATCGCCAGGGCTTCCATCGCTGCGTTCGGGCACACCTTCTACCGCGGCGGGTTGATCCGAAGAGCCACGGTCGTGCGGGCCCTCGCGTCCCAGCTCGTCTACCTCCATCTCGGGGCGAGCGAGCAGAAGCTGGCCAAGATCCGGGAGTCGGTCCTCGCCCTCACGAAGGGCTGGGACCAGCGTGAGGTGGCCCGGCTCGTGCGCGAGGCGCTCGACGACGTGGTCGAGCCGATCATCTACGCGGAGGCGCTCGATCTGATCGAGAAGCACCGCTCCGAGGGACGCAGGACCTACATCGTCTCGGCATCGCCCGTCGAGATAGTCGAGCCCCTGGCCGAGTACCTGGCGGTGGACGGAGCGATAGCGAGCAGGGCGGTCATCGACCGCGACGGCCGCTACACCGGTGAGATGGCGTTCTACGCGTACGGTCCGTTCAAGGCGCAGTCGATGCGCGACGTGGCGGTGTTCGAGGGGATCGATCTCTCCGAGTCCTACGCGTACACCGACTCCTACACAGACGTCCCGATGCTCGAAGCCGTCGGCCACCCCGTCGCTGTCAATCCCGATCGCGTCCTCGCTCGCCTGGCTCGCGAACGAGGGTGGGAGGTCGTCCAGTTCACACGGCCGGTGCGGCTGCGCGACCGCGTGCCCGTTCCCGATCTGCCGACGGCCGCGGCCGTGACCGGTGTGGCAGCAGCCGCGCTCGGCGCGCTCGCGTTGGCCTGGCGCCATGGCCAGAGGTCGCGGGCCGCAGACTGAGACTGAGCCTGAGACTGCAGATCGAGCCGGCAATGGTCGGCGGGGGCCCGGATGCGACCGGGCCGGCCGAACCCTTACACGGCTACTTCGGCTGGATCAGGCCTTCTGGAGACGGCGAGCCGCCACCACACCGAGCCCGATGAGCACTGCGAGGATCAGGAGCTTCTTCATGAGGGCGATCCTAACCACGGCCTTTGATCCTGCAAAGGTTTTTTCGCCCGGGCTGGGGAGAGACCCGCTACTTCGCCTCAGACAGTGAGCAGGTCGCGCGCTCCGGTGTCGGACGAGGGGTGCCGTAGCTTCGACATCGCACGCGCCTCTATCTGGCGGATGCGCTCACGCGTGAGGTTGAAGTGCTCGCCGACCTCCTCCAAGGTGC
The DNA here is from genome assembly GCA_963737015.1 of uncultured Acidimicrobiaceae bacterium. GTDB lineage: Bacteria > Actinomycetota > Acidimicrobiia > Acidimicrobiales > UBA8190 > CAVTQZ01. The sequence goes on from CAVTQZ010000002.1 coordinate 53,979, forward strand.
GGGGCTCGCCGCGGTCGAGCCCGAAGCGCAGGCGCAGGATCTCACGCTCACGCTCGTCGAGGGGCGAGAGGAGACGGTTGATCTCGTCTGGGAGAAGCGCCGTCGACGCCACCTCGAAGGGCGACTCGGCGGAGCGGTCCTCGACGACGTCGCCGAGCTCGGCGTCGCCGTCCTCACGAAGCGGCTCGGAGAGAGACAACGGCTCGGCCCGAAAACGCAGCGCCTCGATCAACTTGTCCTCGGGCATCTCGACCTCGGTGCCGAGCTCCGCGAGCGTCGCCGGCCGCCCGAGCTTCAACTCCAGGCGGGCCTGCGCCTTCTGGACCCTCGCCAAGGTGTCGCCGGCGTGCACCGGGAGCCGGATGGTCCGCCCCGTGTTGGCGATGCCGCGTGTGATCGCCTGGCGTATCCACCAGGTTGCGTAGGTGGAGAACTTGAAGCCCTTGCGCCAGTCGAACTTCTCGACGGCGTGCATGAGGCCGAGGTTCCCCTCCTGGATGAGATCGAGGAGAGGCAGTCCGGACGCCTGGTACTTCTTCGCGATCGAGACCACGAGACGCAGGTTCGACTGAACGAAGGTCTGCTGGGCCTGTTCCCCCATCTGGAGCTTGCGCTTGAGCTCCCGGCGCTTGGACGGGGTGTGCTCCTTCGACCTGGCGATCAGGTCGCGCTCGGCGTCGCGGCCGTTCTCGATGGCCTGTGCGAGGCGGACCTCGTCGTCCTTCGTGAGCAGCGGGTACTGCCCTATGTCGGTCAGGTAGAGCCGTACGAGATCTTCCTCGTCGCGCTCGACGCGCTCCTTCGCCACTCGCTACCCCTTGTCGGGCTCGGCCCGGCAGTTCGAGCCGGTCAACAAACGAACCAATATTTCCTGCTCACAGGACAAATCATTGGTGGATGCACCAAGCGACTCGGCTGTGAGCACTGCCCGCCCTGCGAACTTCAGTGTAACGGCGGAGTCAAGACCCCAGCTCACCCGAGGACCAGGCTCCGGGCCACGGGACAAGTCCGGGGCCGCCACCCATGAGAACGTCCTCCAGGACACCAACCTGGCGGGCGAGCTCCCCGGCTTTCATCCCGTGTGCGAGAAACGCCTGGACGAGCGCCTCGCATTCCTGCCAGGACTCGCTCTCGTCTCGCAGCACGAGACGCAGGGCACGGACGAGCGAGGCGTCGGCGACGTCAGCCGCGCGCTCTATGTGAACGGTGTAGCCGGTGACCAACCTCGGAAGAACCAGCCTCCCGAGACCCGCCAGCCGGACGAGGGTCTCCCCCTGAGCACGCAGGCGGTCGAGCACGTCGGACACGGCCGAAAAACTCTCGCCCGTCACCTCGTCGGGATCGAAGCCCTCGAACACAGGCAGCCGCTCGTCGAACAGCTGCGCGTGCCACGCGTGCTGCCGGGACTGGGCGTCGAAGAAGAGGCGAGCCTCGCCGGTCGGCTCGTCGGCGACCCAACCCCCGAGGATCTCGAACAGACGCGCCTCGACGAAGCGGTAGGACGCCACCATCCGCGCCTGCACGAAGAGGCCGACCGAGGCGTCACCCCGCATGGACTTGCCCATGGCGCCGGATCTCACCTCTCGTGGTCGCGATAGCGGTTCGTGATCGGCATCCGCCGGTCCTTGCCGAAGGCCTTTGCGCTGATGCGCACGCCGGGGGGCGACTGCCGGCGCTTGTACTCCGCTGCGTCGACGAGCTGCGCGACCTTCGTGACGACCGAGCGGTCGAACCCCTCACCCACGAGGTCCGAGATGGCGAGGTCCTGGGCGACGAGGCCCTCCAGGATCGGGTCGAGAACGTCGTAGGGCGCAAGGCTGTCCTCGTCCTTCTGGTCGGGGCGCAGCTCCGCCGAGGGGGGCTTCTCTAGAACTGAAGCCGGGACGAGGTCGTAGCCGGCCTTCTCGTTGCGATAACGGCACAGCCGGTACACCAATGTCTTCGGTACGTCCTTTATGACCGCGAAGCCACCGGCGGAATCTCCGTAGAGCGTGGAGTAGCCCGTAGCGAGCTCGCTCTTGTTGCCGGTGGTGAGCACTATCCAGCCCTTGGCGTTGGACGCCGCCATGAGGAGCACGCCCCTTATGCGCGACTGCAGGTTCTCGTCCGCGAGGCCTTCCTTCGCGCCGGCGATGACCGGCTCGAGCATCTGCGAGAAGGCAGCGTGCGCCGTCTCGATGCCGACGACGTGGAGGTCGATCGAGAGGTTGGCGGCCAGTTGCTCGGCGTCGGTCACAGAGCCGGCACTCGAGTAGCGCGACGGCATCGCAAGCGCGTGGACGTGGTCGGGTCCGAGCGCGTCCACCGCTATCAGCGCCACGAGGGAGGAATCGATGCCCCCCGAAAGCCCCATGACGGCATCGGTGAAGCCGTTCTTGGCGAGGTAGTCGCGCGTCCCGAGAACGAGCGCGCCGTAGACCTCCGCCTCGAGGCTCAGACGCTCCGGGATCGGCGGACGCGCCGCGGCGACGGGGTCACGCGGCGTCTCGCTCAGGTGGACCACCGGTGCACGCGGCAGCTCGCAGCGGGGATCCGCAGGAGAGTCGCTCGGAATTCGGACCTTGTCGGGAACCTCCACGTCGACTACGAGCAGCGCCTCCTCGAAGAGCGGCGCCGCAGCGACGAGCTCACCCTTCTCGTCCACCACGACCGAGCCTCCGTCGAAGACGAGCTCGTCCTGGCCGCCGACCTGGTTCACGTACGCGATCGCGCAGCCGGCCTGTGCCACTCGCGCCCGCAGGACCGCGAGGCGCTCGTCGAAGCGACCGATCGTATAAGGCGATGCATTCACGTTCACCACCAGGCGCGCGCCCTTGTGCGCCTCGGTCGCGATCGGGCCCCGGTCGAACCAGAGGTCCTCGCAGACAGAGACACCCACTGCGACCCCCGCCACTTCGTAGAGATGGAGCTCCTCCGTCCCCGGGGCGAACCAGCGATCCTCGTCGAACACGCCGTAATTCGGCAGCAGACGCTTGTGGTACACGCCGGCGATCTCTCCGTGCGCGCACACGGCGAGCGCGTTGCGAAGCAGCCTCGGGCCACCACGAACGGCTTCCTCGCGCGCGACGCTTCCGGCGCCCGCCGCTGCCGCCACGGCCTCTGTGACGTCCGCATGCCCCGCCACGTCCACGAAACCGACGAGAGCGACGCAGTCGACTGTGGCCTTGGCGACCTCTGCCAGGGCGGCGAGGTTGTCCGCCACGAATGCCGGCTTCAGGAGGAGGTCCTCGGGCGGATAGCCGGTGACGGCGAGCTCGGGGAACGCGACGATGTCCACACCCTGCGCCTCGGCCGCAGCCACGCCCGCCACGATGCGCGAGACGTTGTGGTCCAGATCCCCGACGACCGTGTCGAGCTGGCTCAAGCCGACGCGTACGCGGGGCACGTTCGAAGCCTAATGGTCGGGTTCCGATCGATATCTGAGACCATCTTGCGAGTGAACGGCGCGCCGGGAGGTGAGGGCACACTGGGTGGTGACGCGCAGACGGGAGCGTCCTTCGTGTCAGAGGGGATGGCACGCTCTGCAACGGTGCCCGCATCGACGCTGCCGGGCGCGCTCGTCCGCGCTGCGGAGAGGTCGGCTGCACCTGAGGCCGTGAGCGTGACCCTGGCGCGCCTCGCTGAGGCGCGTCCGGGGGTGGTCGATCGCCTGGTCGCCGACGACGAGCTGACCGGGCTCGGGAGCGCGGTCGTAGCCGTCGTCGCCGCGAGCCGGTCGCTCGCGAGGACCCTCCTCGTCGATCCCGACGCGATGGGAGTTCTGGGCGACCTGCGAAGTCCGGTCTCGCTCGACACCGGGGAGACCGCAAGCGCCGACGCCCTCGCCAGGAGGAAGCAACTCGAGCTTCTGCGGATAGCGGCGCTCGATCTCACGGGTGCCCTGCGTCTCGAAGAGGTCGGCACCGCCCTCGCGCACCTCGCGGAGGCCGTCCTCGCCCGGGCGGTCGCGCTCGGAGCTGTCGATCGGAGGAGCGGGCTTGCAGACGGCTTCGCGGTGATCGGAATGGGAAAGCTCGGGGGCACGGAGCTCAACTACGCGAGCGATGTCGACGTCCTCTTCGTCACTTCCGACGACCCGGACGAGGAGACAGCGCGTCGCGTCCTGGCGGTGGCGCGCAAGTGCTTCCGCGTGGACGCGAACCTGCGGCCCGACGGCAGGTCCGGCGCGCTCACGCGCCCGCTCGAAAGCTACGCCGGGTACTGGTCGGAGCGGGCCGGGGTCTGGGAGCTCCAGGCCCTCATAAAGGCTCGCCCGGTGGCGGGCGACCGCTCACTCGGTGAGCGCTTCGCGCAGGCCGCAGCCGAAGCGGTCTGGGCACGCACCTACAGCTCCGAGGAGCTCGCCGAGGTCCGCAAGATGAAGGCGCGCTCGGAGTCCGTGGTCGAACGACGCGGGCTTCTGGGACGTGAGATCAAGCGCGGGCCCGGCGGCATCCGCGACGTCGAGTTCGCGGTCCAGCTGCTCCAACTCGTACACGGCCGAAACGACCCTCAGATCCGTGACCGCTCCACGCTCGGCGCGCTCGAGCAGCTGTCCGGGGCCGGGTACATAGACGGCGGCGACGAGACGGCTCTCGCTTCGGCCTACAGGTTCCTGCGCACCGTGGAGCACCGCCTTCAGCTCGTCGAGGAGGAACAGACCCACTCGGTTCCCTCGAACGAAGCCGCGCACCAGCACCTCGCACGCGTTCTCGGCTTTCGCGACGAGCCCTCCTCGACCGCGTCCTACGCGTTCGACGAAGCCCTTCGCACGTGTCAGCGCGACGTGCGCGCCGTGCACGAGCGCCTCTTCTTCCGTCCGTTGCTGGAGGCCTTCGCCGCTCTGGACGGCGGTGCGGCCGTGGGGATGGGAGCCGACGCCGTCTCCGAGCGCCTCGCCGCGTTCGGTTTCGCTGACGCAGACCGCACGAGCAGCGCAGTACGCGAGCTCGCCGGCGGGCTCACGCGCAGCTCGAAGCTCATGGAGCAGCTCCTGCCGCTGTTGCTCGACTGGCTGTCGCTCACGCCGGACCCCGACCTCGGACTGCTGGGGCTGCGCAACCTCGTCGTCCACGCGCACCACCGCACCCTCCTCGTCCCGACCTTCCGCGAGTCGCCGGAGGCGGCACGACGGCTGTGCGTACTCCTCGGTACGAGCAAGGTCCTCGCCGAGTCCATGGCCCACAACCCCGAGCTCATACCTAGCCTCGCCGACGACGCGTCCCTCGCCACTTCGCCGCGCCACGAGCTCGTCGCAGAAGCGCTCGCGCGACTCGGTCAACGGGGCGAGGAGCCACAGCGGCGCGACCAGCTCATCCGCATGCGTCAGGAACAATTCGTGAAGATCGCAGCGCGCGATCTCCTGGACTTCGACGACGTGCGTGCAACGGGGTCCGCGTTGAGCTCGGTCTCCGAGGCGCTTCTCGAAGCTGCACTCGCAGGCATTGAACGTGAGGTGCCTTTCAGTGTCATAGGGCTCGGGCGCTTCGGAGGGGCGGAGCTCTCCTACGCGAGCGACCTCGACGTGCTGTTCGTCTTCGACGGCGACACCGGCGACACCCGCGGTGCGGGCGGTCCCGGGGGAGGGGACGTGAGGAGGGGCGAGGCGGTCGCCGAGGCGTTGTCCAGGTTCCTCCGCGGACCGAGTCCCTCCCAGAGGATCTTGACACTCGACCTCGGCCTGCGACCCGAGGGAGGACAGGGGCGGATCGCCAGGGACCTGGCGGGCTACGCCAAGTACTTCGCCCGCTGGGCGCAGACGTGGGAACGTCAGGCCATGTCGAGGGCCCGGTGCGTCGCCGGCGATCGCGACCTCGCGGACAGGTTCCTCGCGGCGACCGAGTCCTTCGTCTGGGACCGCGAGCTCACCGATTCGGAGGTTGCGGAGATCCGGAGGATGAAAGCACGTATCGAACGCGAGCGCATCCCTTCCCAGGACGATCCGCAGTTCCATCTGAAACTCGGGCGCGGCTCCCTGTCCGACATCGAATGGACGGTCCAGCTGCTCCAACTCCGACACCGGGTGCCTGGAACCGGGACGATGGAGGCGCTCGACTCGCTCCTCGACGCGGAAGCGATCTCCTCCGAGGACGCAGATATCCTCCGGGCCGCTTACCGGTTCTGTGAGAGGACCCGTAACCGTTGGTTCTTGGTGGGCGCGCTGCCCGGCGGTGGGTCACCCGGGGACTCGCTTCCGACACAGGCGCACCAGATGTCGCGGCTCGCCAGAAGTCTCGACACCACACCCGCATCTCTTCGCGACGAGTACCGCCGCTTCACGCGGCGCTCCAGACAGGTAGTCGAACGTCTCTTCTACGGAATCGAGCGACACGAGTGAGGCCGGGCCGGCCATGATGAGCGGGTCTTCGGCTTTGCCACGGCGGGAACGCCGAAGAGGTGAGCGCGCAGGCAGGGGCCGCTCCTACGACCTCGTCGGCGCGGTCGTACGTCTCATGCCCGACGCCGCTGTGGTGGTCGACTCCGCCGGAGTGATCGTCGCAGCGAACGCACTCGCCGAGAGCCTCTTCGGCTTTCCGCCGGGAGCCCTCGCAGGGGAGGTGGTGGACAACCTCGTCCCCGAGCGCTTTCGCTCGGGTCACGCCGCGCACCGGTCGGGCTTCTTCGAGCAACCCTCCCAACGTCCCATGGGCGCAGGACTGGAACTCTGGGCGCGCAATCGCGACGGTAGCGAGTTCCCCGTCGAGGTGACCCTCGCGCCGCTCGCTGTCCCCGAGCGTCCGCTCACGCTCGCGGCCATCCGCGACCTCACGCAGCGCCGGGCCGAGTGGGCGGAGCTCGGAAGGCTCGCCGCGATCGTCTCGGCGTCCGACGACGCGATCATCTCCGTGGACCTCGATGCCGGGATCACGAGCTGGAACCAGGGCGCGCAGCGGCTCTTCGGCTACGGGGCCGATGAGGTGACCGGGGTGACCTGCGAGGAGCTCGTCCCCCCGAGGCTCAGGTCCGAGCTCCACGAGCAACTTGCGATCGTACGGGCGGGTGTCCGTGTGCCGGGACGCGACACGCGCAGGCTGCGCAAGAACGGCGAAGAGGTGGACGTATTCGAATCGCTGTCCCTCATCCGTGAACCCTCCGGAGAGGCGATCGGTTTCGCGTGGCTCATGAGCGACGTGAGCGAGCGCAAGCTCGCCGAGCTCGAGCTGCGCCGCCTCTTGGAGGAGACACAGCGTCGTGAGCGTTGGCTCGAGGCGATCTCCGACGTGAGGCTCAAGCTCCTCGGCCCGGGACCTCTGGACGAATGGCTGGACATGATCGGTCGCCACATCCGCGAGCTCGTCTACAACGACGGCTGGATCATCCTTATTCGCGAGGAGGAGGAATGGATGTCCATCGCCGCCACCGGTGGCGAAGCGTTCTCCCCCGCCGCGACCGTCGCCCTCGAATCTTCGCCCGTAACGCAGGAACCCGCCTCGGCGGCACCGGACACCGATGCGCTCGTGCGTTCACTTGCCGCGGGGTCATCGCCCCTCGGGCCTCTGGTCGTGAGCCCCCTCGTCACGGCGAACGGTCAGGCCGGCCTGCTTGCTGTCGGGCGCTTCACCGGCAATCCCGAGTTCGGGCGTGAGGAGGTGCGCGTCGTCGAGAGCTTCTCGCAGATGGCAGGCCTCGCGGTCGAGATCTCCCAGGGTCAGTCGGTCCGCGACCAGCTCGCGCTCGTCGCCGACCGGGAAAGGATCGCCCGGGATCTCCACGACCACGTCATCCAGCGGCTCTTCGCCGTCGGCATGTCCCTTCAGGCGACGGCGAACTCGATCACCGAAGACCGGACACTGGAGCGGATAAGCGAGTCGATCGAGGAGATCGATGCCACCATCCGCGACGTCCGTTCGACGATCTTCTCCCTCGAGCTGCGGGCAAAGGAAAGGGCCGAGACGAGCGTCCGCTCACAGATTCTCGAGTTGGCGTCGAAGGCTGCCGAGACCCTCGGTTTTCAGCCTCGGATGCAGTTCGACGGGCCGGTCGACACCCGGGTACCGGAGGAGATGATCCCAGACGTCCTGGCCGTCGTACGTGAGTCGCTTTCGAACGTCGCCAAGCACGCACGCGCGTCGCGGGTCGAGATCGGCGTGCAGGTCCAGGACGATCTCAGAGTCACGATCGCTGACAACGGGCGGGGCATTGGTGACCCCGAGCGCGACAGCGGGCTCGGAAACATGAGAGCGCGCGCCGAGCGCCGCGGGGGACAGATGTCGATCACGGGCAGGGAGCCGAAGGGCACCCTCCTCGAATGGCGGGTGCCCCTTCCGCACTGAGCTACTGGGCCAGTGTCAGTGCTCGTCCCAATGGCCTTCGTGCGCGGCGTGACGATGATCGTCGTGCACGTAGTCGGTGTGGTCACCGTGTGACACGGCCTCGTGTCCACACTCGGGACCGTGCTCGTGCTCGTGGTCCGCGTGCTCCACGTGGGTGTCCGGCTCGCACTCGTCCCAGTGATCGTCGTGGCCGCGATGCGCATGGCCGTCGTGCAGATAGTCGGTGTGGTCCCCGTGCGTCACCGCGACGTGGCCACAGTCCGGCCCGTGCGCGTGGCCGTGCTCGGCATGGGTGTCATGAACGGTTGTCATCTTCGTGCTCCTCTCTTGTCTGGTCGGGTATTGAAGGTGGTCGATGTCCCGCTTCGCTTCCGTGCGTGAACGCGTCGCGTGCGATGTGCGCAACGTGTTCGTCCGCAAGTGAATAGAGCGTCTCCTTACCGCGGCGGTTCCCCGCGACGAGACCTGTCGACCTGAGCACCCGAAGGTGCTGCGACGCGAGCGACTGCGAGATGCCGAGGGTGTCCACGAGCTCGTGGACGCAACGAGGGCCCTCGGCGAGCTCGAGGACGATCGCCAGACGATGCGGCGTCCCGAGGGCCCGCAGAAGCTCCGAGGCCGTCGAAAGCCGCCTCTCGTCGAGTGCCGGCCGGGTCGTATCGCTCGGTATGGTCACCTGCACATATTAGCAACTGTTCATGCTTTGTCCGGCACGGGCACGCACCGCCTTTTATGGCTCCAAGCTGGGGATTCGGCCGCGTCGTGAGTTCAAGAATGGTTCTCATCACAATCTCTCTGAGGGCCCGCCGGTATGCTTGGTGTGGTGCCCGACGACGTTCACAGCGCGGTTTCGTCACGACTTCGCGGTGTCGGACAGCGCTACACGACGGGGCGCCGGATGCTCGTCGAGGCCCTGACGTCGGCCACGAAACCCCTCACGACGGCAGAGCTCGTCGCCGCAGAGCCGCGCCTGCCCTGGAGCACCACGTACAGGAACCTCGGCATCCTCCAACAAGCGGGTGTAGTGAGAACCGTGATCGGAAGTGACGAGTACTCGCGGTTCGAACTGGCCGAGGAACTGACAGGACGCCACCACCATCACCTCGTGTGCATCACCTGCGGGGCCGTCGAAGATTTCGAAGCGCCGCCGCGGGTCGAAAGGGGCCTGGCGGACGCGATCGATCAGCTTTCCATCGGATCTGGATTCAGACCCGAGACGCACCGCCTCGATCTGCTCGGGACGTGCGCGAAATGCGCCCTCTGATTCGGGGGCCCGGTCAGGGCCCGGGTCGGAGTCTCGGGAAGGTCACCGATATCTCGAGCCCACCACCGGCGACGGGCTTGGCACTGACAGATGCTTCGTGAGCGTCGGCGATCGCCCTCACGAGTGTAAGCCCGAGACCGACTCCGTCACGGTCGTTGGTCCGCACCTCCATTCGGCGAAACGGCTCGAACAGAGAGTCGACGGCGTCTTCGGGAATGCTCGGGCCGCCGTTGGCGACCGTCAGGAACGAGACCCCGTCGTCGGTTCCGGTGGTCACGCGGACCCAGCCATCGTTTTGATTGTGCAACACCGAATTGTCGATGAGATTGAGCACCAGGCGACCCAGTAGTAGCGGATCTCCAGCCGTTTCGGACTCTTTCAGGTCCGATGCGATCTGCAGGTTCTTCTCCGCGACAGCGGGCGCAACGGTCTCCAAGCCGTCGCCGGCGAGGAGGGCCAGATCCACCTTCGGTCTGGCGAGCGGGTTCCGCTCGGCCACTGACAGCGTCAGGAGCGAGTTGATTAGGGTCTCTGCTTGATCCACCGATCGTCGGATCTTCATCGCCATGGCTTCGAGCTGTTCCGGTGTACGCGTTCGCTTCGAAAGCGTGACGTCGACCGCCGTTCTCATGACCGTGAGCGGCGTGCGGAGCTCGTGGGAAGCGTCGGCCACGAAACGACGCTGATTCTCGAATGCGATGTCCAGGCGGTCGAGCATGTCGTCGAAGGTGTCAGCCAGCTCTTTCAATTCGTCGTTGGCTCCGCCGAGTGCCAGACGCTCACCGAGATGGCGTTCCGAGGCTCGCCGCGCGGCGTCGGTGATCGCCTTGACGGGCCGAAGTAGACGTCCGGCCATCACCCAACCGATCCCTCCCGAGACCAGCGTCATACCGCCGAGACCGATGAGCGAGAACAGAAGTAGATCGTGCAATGTCTGAGCGCGCTGGTTGTTCGCCGCTTCCTGGGCCCCGGCTGCGAATACCTTCGAGCAGTACGAAGGAACGGGTGCCGACGGCTTCGATCCTTCCTTGGCGTTTGCCACGGCCTCGGAACCGGTGATCTTGCACGCCGCAGTGGCCTTCGCCTCCTGCGCTGCAGTCAGCGTTGAGTCAGAGGTCTTGAGGCTGCCCGCGACGAGCCCGTAAGTGACCGCAAGAAGCGTGGCGCCGGCAACGAGGAACAAGGCGCCGTATATCACGGCGAGGCGTAGCCGGACCTTTTGAGGAATCAGCCGCCGGGCGAGATGTCTCATCCCGACGGCGCGCACCGAAGTCTGTAACCCTCCCCCACCACGGTCTCGATCGGATCGGGGTCACCGAGCTTTCGTCTCAGTCGTGCGATGGTGACGGTCACGACCTGACTGAACGGATCGGCAAACTCGTCCCACACGCGTTCGAGTAGGTCTTCTGCGCTCAGCACGGCGCCGTCTGCCACCAAGAGAGCCTCCAACACGCCCATTTCCTTCCTGGTGAGCTCGAGCCGGCGCCCTGCACGGCTGACGTTGCGCCGTGAGCGGTCGAAGGTGATGTCACCTCGCGTTATCACGGGAGCCGGGGGTGGACTTCTTCGGGCGAGCGTGAATACCCGGGCGACGAGCTCTGCGAACGCAAAGGGCTTGCTGAGATAGTCGTCCGCTCCGAGGTTCAGGCCCTCAACGCGCGCCTCTACAGCACTTGCCGCTGTGAGCATCAAAATACGCGCCGAACAGTCCGAGCCCACGATCGTCGCACATACCGCGTCACCGTGAACCTTGGGTAGGTCGCGGTCGAGAATCACGACGTCGTAGCGGTTCAGGAGGACCTTCTCGATCGCATTCGAACCGTCATTTGCCACATCGGCCGCGATCCCGCGATCCCGCAGGCCCTCGGCGATGTCCTCTGCCAAATCTTGCTGATCCTCGACGACCAGCACCCTCACCCGCGACATCCTGCCCCAAACGACCTTGCAACCGCATTACACAAACGCACTCCTGCATCGTCCTCGCAAGGGTCACCACCTGGGCCCTTCGGGAGATGAGGGCCCTTTGTCGGCTACACGGCGTCGGAGAGACGCAATGCGCCTTGGCATATGAACCAGTCAACAACCGATCGCTTGTCGTTCGAGTCCACGGAGGTGACGTCGTGTTCCACAGACATAAGAGAGGGCGCCGTCCGAGAATACGGGGGAGGCTCGGCGCATCCGCGATCGGCTCTGTGACCTTCCTTGCAATCGTGGCCACTGCGTGCTCCGCGGCATCCACGCCTTCGGTGGCGAGCCTCCCCGGACGACACCCGGCCGCGACAAGCGCGAGCCAGCCATCGAGCTCTGAATCAGATCAGGACTTAGTGAACTTCGCGCGTTGTCTACGCCGACATGGCGCGGCCGAACCGGATCCGGTGCACATTCCCGGTCATTCGGGGCTGAGCGTGCAGATCCCACCTTCAGGTCCGACCACGAACGCCGCTCTGAACGTGTGCAATCACTACCTCGCCCCGGTCATGCGGATGAAGCAGGCACACGCACGTCAAGAGCTGGCGTCGTGGCTCCCGGGTCTCACCCACTACGCGCAGTGCATGAGGTCCCATGACATCGCGATGCTGGACCCCAACTCCGATGGGTCGCTGAGCCTCGGAAATGTACCGGGCATTACGAGTGACTTCGGCCGATATTCCCCTCAGTTCCGCTCAGCCGACGCCGCCTGCAGACACTTTCTTCCCGCAGCGGTACACGACGACGGGACCGGCCCGTGAGACGGCGCGGCATCGCGACAGCCACGGCGCTCGGCGCCGCCGCTTTGAGCGGCTGCATCGCCACGATCGCCCTGTGGGAAGGCAACGCGACTTCGGCGTCGCCCGCTCCGGCTCCGGTCGCGACGGCCACGGTCGTCCGGACAGACCTCGTTTCGACGGTTCTGACCGAAGGCACACTCGGCTACGCCCCGGCAGACCCCGTCGTGAACCGGCTCTCAGGCACCTACACCGAGCTTCCCTCTCCGGGGACGGTGGTATCCGACGGAGGGACCCTTTACCGGGTCGACAACACAGCTGTGGTTCTGATGACGGGAAGCGTGCCGGCTTGGAGGCCTTTTCAATCCGGAATGACGGACGGTCCGGACGTCACAGAGCTCGAATCGGACCTGATCGCGTTGGGTTTCGCACGAGGGCTCTTCTCGGAGCCAGGTGATCACTTCGTCGCAGCCACCGCCGCAGCGGTCGAGCGGTGGCAGCGCGCCGTCGGGGACCTGCCGAACGGAACGATCGCGCTGGGTCAGATCGAGTTCCTCCCGGCCCCTGTCCTCGTAGGCGCCCAACAAGTGCTCCCGGGCCAGAGTGCGGCTCCAGGCGAGGTCTCCTATCTGGTCACGACGACTGCCAGGGTCGTGAGCGTCGGGCTCAACCCGGATCTTCCCGCCGTCTCGGTCGGAGAACCGGTGTCGATCGTCCTGCCCTCCAATGCGACGACTCCGGGACGAGTGACCGCCGTGGGGCCGCCGCCGCCAAACGGCAGCGCCGGGTCCCAGACGTCATCCAGCTCCGGGTCGGCCAACGCGTCCGGATCGGGCCAGCCGCCTGCCACTGCGGTCGCGACCGTCGTCCCCGAGCGCCCTGAGGAGACAGGCAACGCAAGCGGAGAGGCCGTGCAGGTCGAGCTGACGGTTCAGTCCGCAGCGAATGTGCTCGCTGTTCCCGTCTCCGCGCTTCTGGCGCTCGCTGGCGGCGGTTACGGCCTCGAAGTCGTAGGACCGCATGGCCATCACCATCTCGTCGGCGTCACGACCGGTGTCTTCAGCAATTCGCAGGTCCAGGTGAGCGGCGAATACATCTCGCCTGGCACGAAGGTGGTCGTGGCCGAATGATGGCACTCGAGCTCGAAGAGGTGACGAAGCTACACACGGGCTCACCGCCGGTCTCGGCGCTCACCTCCGTGTCCATGCGCGTGGAGGAGGGCGAGTTCGTGGCGGTTGTGGGCCCCTCCGGCTCCGGCAAATCCACCCTGCTCGCGATCGCGGGGACGTTGGAACGTCCGACGTCGGGACACGTCGCCGTGGGAGGCAGACGGGTCGAAGAGATGTCCGACGACCAACTTTCCGGTGTGCGCGCCGGACAGATCGGCTTCGTCTTTCAGCAGTTCTTCCTCGTCCCAACCCTCTCCACGCTCGACAACGTGGCGAACGGTCTTTTGTACCTCGGGGTTCGGGCACGAGAACGGCGTCTGCGCGCGACGGAAGCTCTCGAACGCGTCCACCTGGAACACCGCTCCTCGCACAAGCCGGGCGAGCTTTCAGGTGGAGAGTGCCAAAGGGCGGCGATCGCGAGGGCGATCGTCCGTGCACCGAGGATCATCCTCGCCGACGAGCCGACCGGCAACGTCGACACGGTGCAAGGCGCCGAGATCCTCGATCTGCTCTTCGATCTGAACGAACGGGGATCGACGATCGTCGTGATCACCCACAACCCGGAGATCTCGGACGCGATCCCCCGCAGGATCTCCCTGCGTGACGGGCGCATCCTCACAGACACCGGTCCACTCCCGTGAGCCGGCCTCCCGCCGGAGAGGGGGACAGCTCCGACAGTCCGGTTCCCCGCAGTCGTCTCAACGCGAGCGACGTCTGGCACCTGGCGACGCTTGGAATCCGCGGACGGCCCGTCAGGACCGCGCTTTCCGCCGCCAGCGTCGCCTTGGGTGTGGCGACGATGGTCGCCGTACTCGGTATCTCGAGCTCGAGCCGTGCACAGCTCGTCGCCGAGATCGATTCTCTCGGGACGAACCTTCTAACCGTCGCGCCCGGGCAGAGCTTCGCGGGCCAGAACGTGTCACTGCCGAACAAGGCCCCGGCGATGATCCGGCGCATCGGACCGGTGCTCGCTGTCTCCGCGTTGAGCGACGTGGGATCGGGCGTGAACATCTACCGCAACGATCACATCTCGGCCGCAAACACGAACGGCATCAGCATCTATGCAGCACAGACCTCTCTCTTGGAGACCCTGCAGGGTCGACTCCGGGAGGGGCGCTTTCTCAACAGCGCCACAGTTCACCTCCCCGCGGTCGTCCTCGGGGCTGACGCTGCCGGTGCGTTGGGAATCGACCGGGCTGACGGATCGGTACAGGTCTGGATGTCCGGCCAATGGTTCGACGTCGTCGGGATCCTGCGACCTTTGGGGTTGGCTCCCGAGCTCGACCGAAGTGCGCTGGTGGGTTATCCGATCGCTCAGCGCTTCCTTGGATCTGACGGATCCCCGGTCGACATATACGTGCGGGCGGACCCGGTGAGTGTCAACCAGGTCGAATCGGTGCTCGCGGCCACAGCCGACCCTTCGGCTCCGCAGAACGTGGCGATCACGAATCCGTCGGATGCTCTTGTCGCTCGGGGCGAGGCCAACTCGGCCTTCCAGGGTTTGCTCCTGGGTCTCGGTGCGGTCGCCGTCGTGGTGGGCGGAGTAGGGATCACGAACGTGATGGTGATGGCGGTCCTCGAACGACGTGGTGAGATCGGTCTCCGCCGCTCTCTCGGAGCGAAGAGGAGCCACGTGGCGGTCCAATTCATAGGTGAATCGGGACTTCTGGCAGGTGTGGGCGGCCTGGCGGGAGCGGTGTCGGGGGGATTCGCGACGGCCGTCTACGCGCATGTCCGTGACTGGAACAGCGTGGTCCCGATCTCAGTCCTGATCGTGGCTACCTTCGGCGCGCTCGTGGTGGGAGTGATCGCAGGCATCTACCCGGCCGCGAAGGCGGCCCGTCTCTCACCATCGGCGGCACTGCGGAGCGTCTAGACACCGGGGACTTCAGATGCTGTCGACGTCGGTAGAGATGCAATTGGTGGACGGCGGTGATGAGCGCAGCAAGAGCGAAGGGCCCAACGTCACTGAAAGAGTATGTGCCAGTGACCAAGGAATGGCCCCTTCGATGATCGAGCTCACCCGGGAGCGATTCGAGGAGCTCGTCGGCGAGGCGCTGGACTCCCTGCCCGAGGATCTCGGCCGTCAAATGGCCAACGTCGGCGTGTTCGTCGAAGACCGTGCGGAGGGCACTCCCCTACTGGGCCTTTATCAGGGCATCCCGCTGACGAACCGTGGCCCGATGTCGTACGCCGGGGCCATGCCGGATCGGATCACCATTTACCAGGGGACGATCTGCTCGATCTGCACCACCGAAGCCGAGGTGGTCGAGCAGGTCCGGCGAACCGTCGTCCACGAGGTGGCCCATCACTTCGGAATCAGCGACCCGCGGCTCAAAGAGCTCGGATGGGGATAGGTGGACCTGGACGCCCAGGGCCATTCACCCCGAACTGCGGCCCAATTTTCACCCACAGCGTCCACGGATTGAACGACTGCATCGTTTTCAGCTAGAGGAGAACGATGCCGACAGTCGAGTGGAACCGCCAAATGTGGGACGAGCCGTCGAACTGGATAGACGGCGGCGACGAGTGGATCTTCCACGCTCAGTCCTGTTCCCAGCACTACGCGGATTGGAAGAGGTCGATCGTCTCTACCTTCATCGAGCCGTACCTCGGACCCGATGTCGACGTTCTGGAGATCGGTCCTGGACATGGTCGGTGGACCGAGTTCATGGTCGACCGAGTCAAATCGTTGACTCTCGTCGACCTGAGTCTCACCTGTATCGAGACGTGCCAGAAGCGTTTCGTCGATGCCGACCAGGAAGTCAACTACATCGTCAACGACGGAACCTGTCTACCCGTGCCGGAGGAGTCGATAGATGTCATCTGGTCTTTCGGCAGCTTCGTACACATCGACGAACCCGAGATCGATTCCTATTTGAGGGAATTCGCTCGGGTGCTAAGACCCGGTGGACGCTTCGTGGTGCACCATCCCGGGTGGCACGTGGGTACACCGCAGCTTGCTTCCATCGCGATCCATCTAGGAAAGCCCGGGCGGGTGCTTACCCGGCGTCTGTCCCAAGGCGTGTGGCGAGGCGGCCTCGACAGAGGCGCCATGACAACGCGGCGTTTCAAGAAGCTCGCTGCCAGCCACGACCTCAGCGTCGAGGATCAACTGAACCGGTGGGGCGATACGAACCAGTACAGCTTGGCCGTCCGGGATTATTTCTCCCTCGGCTGCCGCCCCGCACAGAGCCGGTAGCCCCTCCACCAAAAGGCGCGTTCGGATGACGGCGCGTCTACGTGTCACTTCTGGGCCCTGGCGGCAACGACCACAGGAAAAAGCGGATCCGTCATCCACAAACGGCGCTTCAACCGAGCTGCCGGGACATCTCTGTATACGGCGATCGCAGCCAGGCAATTGCCGTACGACTTGACGCTCACAGCTGTGAAACCCTCCAACAACTCTTCCACGGAGCGGACCGTGAATCGCCAGCAGTCGTGCTCGAACCCGCCGATCATCCGCATTCGCTCCACGGCGGGGACCGTGAGCAACAAAACACCTCCGGGTGCCAATACCCGGTGCAACTCTTCGATCGCCCGTTTCGTGTCGAAAACATATTGCAACGTCTGGGAAAGGATGATCGCGTTGAAGGATCCGTCAGAGACGCCCTCGAGGTTTGTTATGTCGGCGACGATCGTCAGACCCGGCAGGGCGGCATCGATGTCGACGACGTCCAGGTGATCAATTTGCTGAAGGTAGAGGTTCGCATATTGGGGTTCGCGAACCTCCAAGACGTGCCCTCTGATGTCGTTGCAA
The DNA here is from genome assembly GCA_963737015.1 of uncultured Acidimicrobiaceae bacterium. Taxonomy (GTDB): domain Bacteria; phylum Actinomycetota; class Acidimicrobiia; order Acidimicrobiales; family UBA8190; genus CAVTQZ01. Next base: position 71,129 of record CAVTQZ010000002.1, read on the forward strand.
TGGTCTCGGATGAAGTGGTCGATGTAGGCCCGGGAAATGGTCTTTTGACCGGTGAACGGCCTCGGGCGCGTCTGTCGGCTGATCCCGATCCAAGCGGGATGGAATCGGCGGAGGCGAGCCTTCCAGTCTTCTGTCGAAACCCCACGCAAGCGCGGCAATCCCTAATCCGCCTCCCGGATCAACCACACTCAGTCCGGCACAAGGAAGGTCGCTGTCTAGACCACGCTCAGAGTTTTGTCCGTTCCGGTTCCCGCCTCAAGCGGGATGACGCCTTGCGCCAGTACCGTGGAGACGTGGATCAGCAGCGTCCAAATCCGCCGTCGGACCCCGAGGAATGGACCGACGAACAGTGGCTCGAGTGGCTGCGCGAGACCGACCCCGACTACACGAACACGACTCTCCAACCCAGGAGCACCGCCAAGTGGAGAGACAGGACGCCCTCACGTCTACTCGGAGCGGCGATGCTCGGGGTTCACGACGCCATCTACGGCCACGCCGACGAGGATCCGGTCGTGGTTGTAGAGGCTCCGGGCGGTCCACCCGACGACGATCGGCCAGAGGTCCATCTCGATCCCGAGCATCCCGAACGCTCCCAGGTCTTCATCCGAAGCTCGCAACCCACGAAAGGCGCTGAAGGCGACCCCAGAACTCACTCCTGATAAGTACCGAGGCGATTCGAGCGTGAGCATCACAGGAGAAGATGTCGCAAACCTTCTCATGGCAGACGGCTATGTAATCGTATCCGGGCTCATGAACGACGAGGATGTGCGCAGGGCGAGAGCCGACCTGCTACGGATCCTCGCCGCTACGCCGACAGGCCGCAACGCCTTCGAGGGCTTCTCGACCCGTCGGGTCTACGCATTGTTCGCCAAGACACGGACATTCGACAGTGCAGCAATCAACCCTTTGCTTTTGGACGTGCTCGACCGCGTCCTGGGCCATTATCAGCTCAGTGCACCGGTGGGGATCGAGATAGGCCCTGGGGAAAGCGCACAGGTGCTTCACCGCGACGAGTCCGTCTATCCGCTCCCGAAGCCCCATCCTCCCGTCGTCGTAAACACGATGTGGCCGCTCGATGAGTTCACTGCCGAGAACGGGGCTTCCAGATTGGTCGTGGGCAGTCACCTTTGGGATCCCGAGCGCCAGCCAACCGATTCAGACCCGGTGAGCATCGCCACGATGGAACCAGGCTCGGCGATGTTCTACCTCGGCAATCTCCTCCACGGTGGTGGTGCGAACCACTCCAAACACCCGCGACTGGGCGTCATCCTCGAGTACGTGGTGAGCTGGCTTCGCCCACAGGAGAACCACTGCCTGGCGGTTCCACGCGCCGCTGTTCGCGCACTCCCCGAACGCTTACAGGAACTGCTCGGGTACAACATCTATCCGCCCTTTCTTGGATACGTCGATGGCTCACACCCCAGAAAGACATTGATCGCAGAGGACTAGGAGAGCCCGGCTCCCTCGGTAACGACGGTAGGGGACCTTCGGCCCTACCGACCCCCGCCACCGTCCCGTAGAACCCTTAGAGAGGACGTTCGGGCTCATTCGACAAGAGTGACGGCTATGAAATGAAATTGTTCTCACGCCTTTCAGCTGGCCGCGCCACGCGCATCGAACTCTTCGTCGTGGCTGCAGCGCTCTTTGCCAGTGCGGGGAGCGTCAGCTATGCCGCGGTGTCGTCCGGCGATTCCCCGAGTGCTGCGGTTTCATCGAGCACGACTACGAGTGCTGTCCCACCACCAACCACGGTGCCCGCCCCCTCCAGTACAACGCCACCATCCGCCACGACCACGGTGCTCCCAAGCACGACAACCACGTCGACGACCACTACCGCGCCGTCAGGTACGACAACCACCACAATGACGCAACCGACCACAACGACCCAACCGACTACAACGACGACGGTTCCGTTGGATGCCTCTTGGACGACGTTCGGGCCTGGCACCGCCGACCTGAGGTACAACGGCGTTATCTCCGGTCAACTTGTCGGCGCGGTGTCGTACTGCTACGTGCGGCCCAACGCGATGTCACAGATCATCGTAAACGGCACCCTGAACGGCACGCCGTGGGTCCAGTACATTCAGAGCTACGACGGTGAGCGCGGAGTGTGGGAGGTGCTCACGGGGCAGGCGGGCGGTGGTACCGGGTTGGTTGGCCAGGGTTACAGCCTCACCGAGATGTACCCGGCGACGGTGAGCGGCGTTACGCAGATTGACTGGGTTCACGGTGCGACATTGGACGTTCGACAACTGACCTCAGGGCCGGGACAGACTCCAGCCGGAGATGTTGAGGTGGCGGGCACAGTCACCTGCGGGTGATGAACTAGACAAAGGCATGTACCAAAGCACGGTAAATGCTCACGATCGGGGATGGCTCGGTCGGCTTGGGCGTTCGCCAGATGCGGCGCCTCTCTGATGACGGACCCGAGGGGGATGGTGGAGGACCCACAACAACTGCGACACGGTCGAAACCCGCCACCAAGCACATCTGACGCAGGGCTTCGATGGTCGGCATGTACCAATTTCCAAAGTCCCTTTCAAAGGACTCACCCGCTATGAACTGGAGATGACTGGCGTTATCCAGGCCGTGTATGTGAATAGCGACTGTCTCAATTACAGCGACGTCCCCTGTTATTGAACGCAATCTTTCCAATCCACTTAATGGATCCTTCAAATGATAAAGAACCCCTAGGAACAGGCAAACGTCGAATCGTCCGATTTGCGCCAGATCTGCAGTCGCAAAGTCCGCCACAACCGACTCGACCCCACTGTTCAGCACCTTGCATGCAAGATCGAAACCTCGCTTGCCTGGTAGGTCTGCAAGCCAAAAATCAGTCAGGTCCCGGGAATGGTCAGGAAATTTCCCTTTTGCAGCACACTCCTCCCAATACGCTTGTCTGGCAGCCCAATCGATGCCCCAAACGTAATGGTCGAGCGCAACAACGCGTGAAGCGCCGAGGGACTCTGCGAGAAATGAGTAGTAACCGTCCCAGGCACCGACGTCGAGAACACTCCGACCTTTGACATCCGGAAGTTCGATGTTCCGTTCGGCCGACATCCCCGGCGTTACTACTCCGTGGCCGAGATCAATCGAGTGGTACCAGCCGAGGCGATCAACTTCGGATCGAAGGCTCTCGGTATCCCACCCACCTTGCCCAGTACGGGTGGATCTGTCACCATCGGAGGAATCCATCCTCCGCGATGGTATAGGGGCATCGTGTCTGTCACCACGGCTGAACGACGACACGTTGGTTTCTCTCAGCGCCGCTTTCCTGGGAAATTAGGTCTCGGTGAAGAGGAATCAATCAGCGCTTTGTCCATGGATGTCTTCGTTCTGCCGCGTTACTGTCTCGGCGTAACGTCGACAGATCGGTGGATCCCTCGCCCCCGTATGTGTACCCCTGCGTGTAGTCGTGCCCCGAGGCGCTGTCGTCGATGGAAGTAGGTGTTCCGGTGATCGGCGCGATTACTGTGTCCTCGTTCCATTCGTCCCATGCGGTCACCATCACCATCGGCAACTTCGGATCCACGGCTGGTACTGCAACCTCGTTGAAGAGATGATCCAAGGTGGATGACGGTCCTTCGCCGGGCAACCATTGGCGTGGCTGTACAGGATGATTGGTGGCAAGTCGAGTACCGCGGTCGTTGAAACCTGGGGAGACGTCGGGAATCACCGGTATTCGGTCGTGAGTCGCATCGCGGTATCTCTTCAGCAGACCAATCTCGTCGGGAACGATTTGTGTGTTGCCCGGGTACCCGATGAAATCGCCGGTAGGTCCCAGCATCGAGTTCGGGTCGCCGTAATACATCGTGTATGCCGTTAGAGCGTCGAACTGCTCTATGCGAGACATTTGGGGGGAAGTAGTAAAGATCGGTGAGGTCGGACTCGCAAACTGGGGCGTCACCCGCCAGTAGATCTCGTCGCCAATGAAGTAAGGGTCGTATCCCTTGGCCTCGAGGACCTTGCGAGCTCCGCTGATCAAGCCGGCAACATCCCCCGTGAGCGTGCGAGTCGCGTACAAAAACACCACTGGTCGACCATTGATCCGCAGATAACTCGGGTTGGCGAAGTACCGCTGGGCAAAGAAGACCATATCGTTGTCGAAGTGGTGTTGCATAGCTGACGTGACCTGAGTGGCCTCGCGGGGAGCGTCGAATCCGAGGTTCGGAGTCTCGTAGAACATGCAGAACTTGATCGCACTGATGTTGGGAGCCGACAGAAACTCTTGCATCGCCTTGTCAGCACTTTGGTAGTCGAGAGGCCACCAGTCCATGGCGAAGAAGTCGATCCCGGCGCGTTTCGCGTTTGCTATGTCCCTCGCTGCGACCCGAGGACTCCTCGTATTTACCGAACTGGGAGCGGGTGCCTGTGATGGTACGAGGTGGGCGCGCAGCGTCCCATGCGAGAGATTCTCGGGATAGAACAGAAAGTAATAAGCCCCTACTAGCAAACCGCCGCCGCTCGGGGTTCGACCGCCCGACAGGACTCCGCATGAAGTGAGAGTTGCCAGTACGGCCGCGATAAAAGCTTTGAGGATTGCTTTGGCGCCACGAGCCGAATGACATCGAGAATCTGATGGTGTTCGAGGCAAAGCTACGGGGGCCGGCTCGGGTGATATCACTCGATCGACCAGGGATACGGGACGATCAAGCCAGGGAAACGACTCCCCGGAAGATCGACGCTTGAATATCCCGAACGAATACCCAGTGGCAATATTTTTCGCGCAATCTCAGATGTCGTAGTAGAGCATGAACTCCCAGGGATGCGGGCGGAGGCGGATCGCGTCCACCTCGTTGATGCGCTTGTACTCGATCCAAGTCTCGACGAGGTCGTCGGTGAACACACCGCCGGCCTTCAAGAAGTCGTGGTCCGCCTCGAGCGCGTCGAGCGCCGCGTCGAGTGATCCGGGAACCTGGGGAACCGCCGCGAGCTCCTCGGGCGGGAGGTCGTAGAGGTCCTTGTCGACCGGTGCGGGCGGCTCGATCCTGTTCTGCACGCCGTCGAGTCCGGCCATGAGCATCGCCGAGAACGCCAGGTACGGGTTGCACGACGGGTCCGGGCAGCGGAATTCCACACGCTTCGCCTTCGGGCTCTGCGAGTAGAGGGGTATGCGGCACGCGGCCGAACGGTTGCGTTGCGAGTAGACCAGATTGACCGGCGCCTCGTATCCGGGGACCAGCCGCTTGTAGGAGTTCGTGGTGGGCGCAGCGAAGGCGAGTATCGCCGATGCATGGGTCAGCAGCCCCCCGATGTACCAGCGCCCTATGTCGGACAGACCGCCGTACCCGTCGCCGTAGAAGAGAGGCTCGTCCCCCCTCCACAGACTCTGGTGGCAGTGCATGCCGGACCCGTTGTCCTGGAAGAGCGGCTTCGGCATGAACGTCGCGGTGTACCCCGCGGCGAAGGCGACGTTCTTCACGATGTACTTGTAGAGCATTAGCTTGTCGGCCATCGTGAGCAGCGTGTCGAAGCGCATGTCGATCTCGGCCTGACCGCCGGTCGACACCTCGTGGTGGTGGACCTCGACCTCGATCCCCATCCGCTCCATCGTGAGGATCATCTCCGAACGCAGATCCTGGAAGTGATCCGCGGGGGGTACAGGAAAATACCCCTCTTTCGGACGCAGCTTGTAGCCGAGGTTCGGACCTTCCTCCGAGTCCGAGTTCCAGTGCCCTTCGATCGAGTCCACCTGGTAGAAGGCCGAACGTCCGTCCTGTGAGTAACGCACGTCGTTGAAGACGAAGAACTCCGCCTCGGGCCCGAAATAACAGGTGTCGGCGACACCGGTAGTGCCCAGATAGGCCTCGGCCTTTTGCGCGACGTAACGGGGATCGCGCGAGTAAGACTCGAGCGTGACCGGGTCGCGTACGAAGCAGTTGATGTTCAGCGTCTTGTGCTGCCTGAAAGGATCGGTGACGGCGGTGTTCGGGTCGGGCACGAGCAGCATGTCCGACTCCTGGATCTCCTGAAAGCCGCGGATCGACGACCCGTCGAAGCCGATGCCTTCCTCGAACACGCTGTCGGTGAGGGTATGAGCGGGCACCGAGAAGTGCTGCATCAAGCCGGGAAGGTCGACGAACCGGTAGTCGACGACCTCGACTCCTTCGTCCTTGATCAGGCGCAGCACGTCACCGGGAGTGCGATCTTGCACAGGTCCTCCTATCCTCCTTGGGCGAGCGGGCACCATCGTGGTGGCTCAGTCGCCGGCTCACAAGTCCGCGCCGAGCCGACCAGGGGATCCTCCACCCGGTGCCCAACATGCTCCCAGGCCGTGATTTCAATGCCGTTGCCCGTGCGTAAACGCAGCGTTAACCGGCCAGCCCACTCACCTGGGGCCTGCGACACTGTTCAGGGCCGCGAGGCCCGAGAGAGGCTTTGTTCGGATCCGGCTGGGAGAGCCGGAGTAATAGACGAGGCGGCGGGGCCGAGACGGAGGTCATGTGATCGGTCAACAGGAGTACGTGCTTCGAACGGTGGAAGAGCGCGCGATCAGGTTCGTGCAGCTGTGGTTCACGGACGTGCTCGGTACGCCGAAGACGTTCTCGATAACCCCGGCGGAGCTCGAGAACGCGCTCGAGGAGGGCATGACATTCGACGGTTCCGCGATCGACGGGTTCTCCCGGGTCCAGGAGAGCGACGTGCTCGCCAGGCCTGATCTGAAGACCTTCCAGCTGCTTCCCTGGCATCCCGGGGACGTGTCGGTGGCCCGGGTCTTCTGCGACATCCTCAACCTCGACGGCACCCCCTTCGAGGGCGACCCGCGCCACGCTTTGCGCAGGACACTCGACAAGGCGCGCGAGCAGGGATTCACCTTCTTCGCATCACCCGAGATCGAGTACTTCTACTTCGCGGACGCCGATCCCTCCCACGAGCCGGTCACCCTCGACAGGGGCTCGTACTTCGAGCTGACCACGAGCGATGCCGCCACCGACTTGAGAAAGCGCAGCGTCCTCACGCTCGAGGAGATGGGGATCCCCGTCGAGCACGCCCAACACGAGGATGCACCGAGCCAGCACGAGATCGATCTCCGCTACACGGATGCGCTCACGATGGCCGACACGGTCATGACGGCACGGCTGGTGGTGAAGGAGACCGCCCGTCGGGCCGGAGTGCACGCGAGCTTCATGCCGAAGCCGCTCGCGGGCGTCCAGGGATCGGGCATGCACACCCATCTCTCTCTCTTCGAGGGGGACAGCAACGCCTTCGCGGAGAAGGACGATCCATACGGGCTGTCGAAGGTGGCGAAGCACTTCATGGCCGGCTTGTTGCACCACGCGCACGAGATCACCGCCGTCACGAACCAATGGGTGAACTCCTACAAGCGGCTCGTGACCGGTTACGAAGCCCCGATCCACGTGTCATGGGCACGCAACAACCGGTCCGCCCTCGTGCGCGTCCCGGTGGTGAAGCGCAACAAGCCCGAGTCGACGCGTGTCGAGTACCGCTCGCCCGACTCCGCCTGCAATCCGTATCTCGCCTTCGCGGTGATACTCGCGGCGGGCCTGAAGGGGATAGAGAGCGGGTACGAGCTCCCGCGCGAGGCGGCCACCAACCTCTTCGCCATGACCCCGGAGGAGCTCGCGGCGGAGCAGATCAGAACACTTCCGAGCAGCCTCAACGAGGCCGTCGCCGAGATGGAGCATTCCGAGCTGGTGGCCGAGACCCTCGGAGAGCACGTCTTCGAATGGTTCATCCGCAACAAGAGAGCGGAGTGGGCCGCCTACAAGACACACGTCAGCCAGTTCGAGCTGGACCGTTACATTCCACTGCTCTGACAGGCGCCCATGGAGCCGCTTCTCTGTTTCCCCGATCCCTTCCCGGCCGAGCTCGGCCTCACCTTGGAGCGCGCCGGTTACCCGTGGAAGTCGGTCGCCCGTCCCGAGCACGGGGTCTCAGACGAACCGGAGGACGGCTGGGCCGGGGCGGTCGTCAGCGCGGAGAGCGACCCGCAAAGTGCGTTCGCGCTGTGCCGGCTGTTGCGCGCACGCGAGGTCCCTCTGCGTCCGCTTCTCGTCGTAGTCGCGGCGTCGCAGGTGACGGACCTGTCACTGCGTGAGGACCAATTCGACGACTTCTGCGTCCTGCCGGTGCACCCCGACGAGCTCGCCGGACGGCTGGCGCACCTGTTCTGGCGCACCGGCCGCGGGTTGCGCCCCGAACTGATCGAGTACGGCCCACTCGTCCTCAACCTCGAGACGTATCAGGCGGCCGTATCGGGCCGGGTGCTCGACCTCACCTTCATGGAGTACGAGCTCCTTCGCTTCCTCGCAGCCCGCCCGGGGAAGGTCTTCACCCGCGAGACGCTCCTCTCGAGGGTGTGGGGTTACGAGTACTACGGAGGTGCGCGAACCGTCGATGTCCACGTGAGAAGGCTGCGCGCAAAGCTCGGTGAGGAGAACGCGCATCTGATCGAGACGGTGCGCTCCGTCGGCTACCGCTTCGGGCCGGGGACCTGGCGCCCCGCCTGAGCCGGCGGTCCCCGCCGGCGCTTCAGCGCCCCGTGTAGGCCCAGACCTCCACTTCGACCGCTGCGCCCATCGGCAGGCCGGCGACAGCGACCACCGACCGTGCCGGCCTGTTGTCTCCGAGCTCCTCGACGTAGACCTCGTTGAACGCCGCGTAGTCGGCGATGTCCGCTAGATACACCGTCGTCTTGAACACGTTCTCCCAACCAAGGCCTTCGGTTTCGAGCAGCGCGCCCACGTTCGACAAAGCCTGGCGCGCCTGCGCGCCCAACCCGCCCGAGACGAGCACCGGGCTCCCGGGCCCCGGACGGATCCCGATCTGCCCGGAGCACACGAGCACAGAGCCTGCCCGGGCGGTGGGGGAATACGGTCCGACGGGCGCACTCATCGCCTGGTCATCCTCGTTCGATGGGCCAATCGGGCGCCAGCCCGCCCGCCAACCAAGCCGCGCACGCGGTCGCGGCGAACACGGCGTCGCTCACCCTTACCGCCGGGCGGTCCTCCTTCACCACCTCCACGACGACTTCGGGCATGTCCCGCGCGTTGATGATCCCGAATGACCGGACCGTGAGATCGTGAACCTCACCGTCGTCCGTAACCGTGATGCCTTCGCTTCGGACCCAGCCGAGCGCCTGGTGCACCGCACCGATCGCGTACGAACGCAGCACCACTTCGTCGAGCACCTCACCGGCCTCGAGCCGGAGGCTGACGACACCGGTCGCGTCGATATCGGCCGTTGCACGACCGCCACCCGGAGAGCTGACCGAGACGGGTCCATTCCTGCGCGCGCCGCGCGCCTGGAGAGCCGAAGACAGCACGACGGCTTCCGCCCATCCCGCCGCTCGGATCCGCGACGACAGGGGCGGGCCGGGGACGTCGACCACTTCGATCGCGACCGCTCCGAGCACCGATCGAAACGCCTCGACCCAGCGAGAGAGGTCGTCCGATCCCGGTGTGCGTGCCACCCTCACCAAACCGCTGCCGTCGTCGTTGAGACCGGCTGCGACCGGTGGCCGCTTCGGGCCCAGCCGCACCGCGTCCTCGCGCGAGAAAAGAGCCCGCACCGGCTTTCCTTCGAGTCCGGCGAGCATGGCGGCTGCTTCGACGACCGGCGACTCGAGCTTCCCGCCGAAGGCACCGCCGTTCGCGAGCGGGCTCGCCCCCTTCCCGTTCGGCTCGCACCACGACGCGTCGGTCTCCAGATAAGCCGGCTCGACAAAGGTCGTCCGGAGCACGAGGTCCCAGTTGCCCGCAGGGAGATCCAGTGGATGGCGCAGCCCCATCGGAGTGTTGCGGCCTTGTCGCTTTTGCGCTCTCTCACGGGCGAGGCGGAGGGAGGACCCGACAACGAACTCGCCGCGCGCGTCGGGGACGGCAACGAGAGCGTCTTTCGGTGCTAGGTCGTCCGCAAATCCACCTAGCCCGAGCGCGACCTGCGTCCCGACCTTTTGGTCGACCTCGCCTTCCAGGGTCGCTCGTGTCGCTGCGGCTTTCATGTCACGCTCGACAGACGACGAGCCCGTCCGGGGTTCTCCGGAAGCTGTATCTGACACACTTCCCCTTTTGTCCGCCACGCCGCGAGCTGCTTCGACGATGGTGCGCCATCCCGTGCAGCGACAGAGGTGCGCTAGCAGCGCCGTCTCCACGTCACCGTCGCGCAACTCCGTTCGCCTTTCGACCAGACCGGCCAGCCGCATGATGATCCCGGGCGTACAGAAGCCGCATTGACTGGCCCCGCAGGCCGTGAACGCCTCGGCCCACTCGTCGCGCAGACGGGGATCGAGCCCTTCGATGGTCGTGACGTGCCGGCCCGCGATCCTTCGTGCCGGAGTCACGCACGCAACACGAGATGAGCCGTCCACCCAGACCGTGCAGCATCCGCACTGGCCCTGGGGGCTGCACCCGTCCTTCACGGAACGCACCCCCAGCTGTTCGCGAAGGACGTCGAGGAGAGACGAGCCGTCGTCACCGACGGTCACGGCCTCGCCGTTCAGGACGAAGGCAAGGTCCCGCTTACTAGGCGTCGAAGAAGTTGAAGGAAGCGCGGGTGGCGGCGATATCAGCTGAAGGAGGAGCCGCAGCCACAGGTCCGCGTGGCGTTCGGGTTCGAGACGTGAAACCCGGCGCCCTGAAGACCGTCGGAGTAATCGAGCGTCGAACCCTTCAACAGATCGGCGCTGGCGCGGTCCACCACGACCTTCAGGCCGCCCTGGTCCGCCACGATGTCGTCGGAGCCGATCTCCGAATCGAAGAACATCTCGTAGCTGTATCCGGAGCAGCCCCCGGCGCGCACGGCCACCCGAAGGGCGAGGTCGTCGTTTCCTTCCTGTGCGAGGAGCTCGGCGACCTTGCGAGCGGCGGTGTCGGACAGGGCCACCGGCTGTGGCCTCTTGCCGATCTGGACGTTGGTCATGGTCGTCACGGTCTGGATCTTACCCGGGGAATGACCACCATTAGCATCCTGTAGGTGGCGAACACCGACTCGCATCCTGAGATCTCGCAGATCCGGGAGCTGCTCAGAGGGGTGATCGACCCCGAGCTCGGAGCGGACATCGTCGACCTCGGCATGGTCCGCGAGGTCGTGGTGGAAGCCGACGGCATCGTCGAGGTGCATGTGGACCTCACCGTTTCGGGCTGCCCACTCAGGTCGCAGCTGCGCTCGGACATCGAGACCCGGGTGTCGAGCCTGCCGGGCGTCCGCGAGGTACGGGTCAGGTTCGGTGAGATGACCCCGGGGCAACGCAGCTCGCTCATGGACCGGGCACGGCGCAGGGCGCAGGCGGACAATGCGATCAGCACGGACCTGCCGACGTCTGCCCGCGTACTCGCGGTCTCGTCAGGCAAGGGCGGCGTGGGCAAGTCCTCGGTGACAGTGAACCTGGCCGTTGCGCTCGCCCGCCGAGGCTTCGAAGTCGGCATCCTCGATGCCGACATCTGGGGCTTCTCGGTCCCCCGCCTACTCGGGATGCGCGGGGAGCTCCAGGCCGAGGGACGAAAGATCGTTCCGATGGAGCTCACCGTCGGGGAGAGGCAGTTGAAGGTCGTGTCGATGGGTTTCCTCGCCGACGAGGAGACCGCGATCATGTGGCGCGGCCTGATACTGAACCGGGCCGTCCAACAGTTCCTGGAAGACGTCCGCTGGGGGGACTTGGACTATCTGCTCATCGACATGCCCCCCGGAACCGGGGACATCCAGATGGGCCTCGCACGCATGCTCCCGCGCACCGAGGTCTTGGTCGTCACCACACCTCCGATCGCCGCACAGAAGGTCGCAGCGCGTGCCGCCGACATGGCCAGAAAGGGTCACCTGCGCGTGGCGGGGGTGATCGAGAACATGGCGCCGTTCACCTGTGAGCACGGCGCGACCTACGCGCTGTTCGGTGAAGGTGGTGGTCGCCGACTGGCCGACGAGATCGGCGCGCCGCTCATCGGCAGCGTCCCCCTTCACCCCGAATTGGCGGCGGCGGGCGACCGGGGGCGTCCGGTGGCCTTGGGGGATGATGTCCTGTCGGAGACCTTCGGCGCATTGGCGCAGCGCATCGCCGAAGACATAGCGCCGGTCATCGAGGTCTCGGGCTGTACGGCCAGACTTCTGGACTCGGTGGAAGAGGCGCTCAGCGCGCACGACTCGAATGCGGAGGCGGCGTCAGGCGGTACGTGACCTCCCGTCGGCGCCGATGCTGCGGATGATCTCGTTCATGTCCGCGGGGGCAATGACCTTCTCCGGATCTGTCGCCGTCTGCGGACCGGGCCCCCGAGGGGAGACGGCCTCCTCGTAGCCCTCGTCACCGGGGAGGAGGATCCGAAAACCCCTGTCGTCCACGACGACCTTCGGAAGGATCGGCGGCACCCGCTCCACCGCAAGAGCGGCGCTCAACAGCGAAGCACTCGTCTCGAAGCGCGCGATGGCCTCCAGGTTCTTCATGGTCGGGAAGATGATGTCGAACTGCCGGTCCCGCGCCCGTTCGAGCGCCTCGGCGGGCCTGACCCAGACCGTGTCGATCGTCTCGTAATCGTCGTGCACCGCCAGTTGGCCGGGAGGCAACGCCGCTACGAAGAACCGGGTGTCGTATCGCTTGGGCGAGGGCTCAGGGGTGATCCAGTGACTGAAGTAGTGCACGCGATCGGCGGCGAGGACGAGCCCTTCCTCCATGCAGCCTTCGACGAATCCGACCTCCCCGGCGTTGAGGCGGTGCCGTAACGACAGAAGGCGCGAGCGAACACCCTCGTCGTGGGCATCGACGAGGTCGGATCCGCCGCTAGCAGCCGACTCGGCCTCCGGGTAAGCGAGCAGCACCCCTGCTTCCTCGAAGCACTCCCGCAGGGCAGCTATCCAATAAGAGAGTCCGCCCTCTTCGACCCCGAGCAACTGGCTCGCTTGTTCGTCCGTCCGACCCGAGCACACAGCCTGGGCGGGTGATCCGCGATCCGCATCGTCGACCTTGCCGCCCGGGAAGACGTACGCACCGCCGACGAAATCGGAATTGAGATGGCGCCGGAGCATGCAGACCTCGAGCGCGTCAGCGCCACCGATGACGCCGTCGCGCACGAGCATGATCGTGGCGGCCGCTCTGGGTACGACCGGCTCTGCAGGCAGCGCGCTCCCGACAACAGCATCGTTCTCGGAAACTCCCGCCACCGTCGACAGGCTATGCGGCAGAGATTGAGCGCGCTCGGGAGCGCTGTTGCTTCTGTGCCCGACGAATCAGGCCGTGAGACGCGTGAGCGCCTCTTCGACGACCCCGGCCTCCACGAGGGCGCGTAACACGATGTCGCAGAATCGGGCGGGATCCGCTATCAGCCAGCTGTGGTGACCTGGGACGACGACCCCTTCGACCCCCGCGGACTTGCACATCGAGACGAAGTTGCCGTGGGAGATGAGCCGGTCTCTGTCCGACCACACGAGGGTGACCGGGATCCCCTGTTTCTGGAGTACGAGCGCCTCCCGGCGCAGGTCGGCGCCGCGAACAACTTCGCCGACGCGCCACAGTGCCCGGGGGTTAGACATGATGTTCGGTAGCGCCTGCCCCATGACTGCGGGGAAGACCCGCAGGACGGAATCGAGCGCGAACAGATCCGATCCGAGTTGCCTGCCCCATTCCCACCACGGCCTGCCGTGTGATCCCGGGCCCACGAGGCCGCCGACCCCGTTGCAGGCGACGACGGCTCGTACCCTCTGCGTGAAATCGTGGGCGAACTGCACGGCCACGCCACCGCCGAAGGAGTGACCCACGACCACCACCCGCTCGCTCACGCCGGCCGAGTCGAGGTAGTCGCAGAGCCAACGCGCGTACCCGGGGAAGCTGCAGAAGGCGCCGGACAGGCTGGGTGTTCCTCCGAACCCCGGCAGCGCCGGAGCCAGGACCCGGCAACCCGTCGCGCGAGGCTGCTCAGACATGCTGCATACGAGCGCGGCCCGATCCCCCATCCATGGAGGAACAGGACAGGCGCACCGCGGCCGCCCGTCCCGTGCTCGGTTCGCACTCCCCGCGCATCGATGCGCTCGAAGCGAAAGCCTTCGATCTCGGACGGAGGGGCTGCTACGACCGGAGCGGGCTCTGTTCCCACACCCGGCACGTTATTCGCCGTCTGCGGCTCTCCGGTGGACCGATCCGTCAGCGAATTCACCAGGTTCTTTCTACCCACTCTGACAAGTCGGATAAAAACGAGGGCGCGTGCCGAATCCGACGGAGCCATCGGTAGGCTCCATCTCCCGCCCGCAGCCGGCGGGCATGACCATGGGAAGACCGACCATGGAAACCGACATCGTCCAGCCGAGCGACGGCCGCACCACCCGGACCTGGCGCATACCGATGGCGCTTGTGACATGGGCTTTCGTTCTGCTCGTGCTCGTGATCGTCTTGGTGCTGCTCGTCGTGAAGATCACGAGGGGTTCGACCACGGTCCCGCCGCCGCCGGTGTCCGCAGCGCCCGCCGCGGTCGTGCAGGCGACGACTTCGATCCCGGCCGGTGTCTTCGACGCCGTCGGCGCCCCCGGGGGTGGTGGGACCCCGTACCCTGCGATCCTTTCTTCCCAGTCGCCGCTCACGATCGGCGGGCGGACCGGAGTCGTCTTCGTGGGCGGAGAGTTCTGCCCGTACTGCGCTGCAGAACGATGGGCCCTCGTGGCGGCGCTCGGCCGCTTCGGCACCTTCTCGGGACTCGGCGCCACGTCGTCATCGAAGTTCGAGGTCTTCCCTTCGACACCCACCTTCAGCTTCGACGGCGCGCGGTACCGGAGCTCCTATGTCACCCTCGACGCTACGGAGGAGTACGGACAGGAGCCTTCGACGAGTGCGCCGGCTGGATTCCCGAAGCTGGAGAACCTGTCGAGCTTCGAGCAGGGCCTCGTGGGGCGCTACGGAAACTCCTCGTCCACCTCAACGGTGGCTCTGCCGTTCATCGACGTTGCGAATCGCCTCGTCATGAGCGGAGCTGGGATCGGGCTGTCACCGGCCGTCCTCGCCGGAAGATCGATGACCCAGATCGCCGCGGACCTGTCCGATCCCACGAGCGCCGTCACCAAGGCTGTGCTCGGCGAGGCGAACGTGATCAGCGCCGCCATTTGCTCGGCCGATGGCGAAGGACCGCGGGCCGTTTGCGGGAGCCCCGCCGTGGAGGCGGCCGAAGCTCGCCTCGGCCTTCCCTGATGGCGCCCTGATCGCGCCACCGATGAACTCCGCGGCAGCTGCCGGGCCTAGCCCGCTCTCCGCTCCAGCACCTGCTTACGCTCCAGCTCGTTGAGGCCGCCCCAGATGCCGTGGGGCTCGCGGATCCGGATGGCGTACTCCAGGCACTCGCGTCTTACGACGCATGTCGCGCAGATGGCCTTGGCCCTCTCCTCGCGGGTGAGCCTTTCTTCCTTGCGCTCGGCCTGAGTCGGGGGGAAGAAGGCAGCAGCCTGAGGGCCCCGGCAGGCAGCCCGGATTTGCCACTTCTCTGCGATCGACCTCGAAGCCACAATCCCCTCCCGACGGCCGACGCTATCCCCGGCCTCGAGGTCCGACAAGGGTTCTGACCAGGAATTGGGCTCTCACAGGGACACCGGCGGGCGCCCATTACGCTCGGCGCGAGTGACATCTCGCGAAGCGGCGGCAGGGCCTGATGTGAAACCCCTATCCCTGTTCAGGGATGGGTTTGGGAGCGGACAAGTATCGACAGTGGTGACGAATTGATGGACGTTGCGAGGTTCTGCGCCCAGAGCCGGGTGCTGATCGTCGCCGGCAAGGGCGGCGTGGGCAAGAGCACCATCACGGCGGCGCTCGCCAAGATGGCCTCGAGGGCGGGCCTCGAGGTCCTGGTGGTCGAGCTCGAGGGAAAGCAGGGCGTCACCGCTGCTTTCGGCCGGCGCGGCGGGCTCTACTACGACGAGACCGTCCTGGAGGACGACCCGGGCGGCGGCGGCGTGCGCGCCAGGCGGATCACCCCCGACGACGCGCTCATCGAGTACCTGGCCGACCACGGCATGAAGCGAATCTCGAAGCGTCTCGTCTCGTCGGGCGCTCTCGACGTCATCGCCACGGCAATCCCTGGCATCCGCGACATTCTCGTGCTCGGAAAGGTGAAGCAGCTCGAGAGGGACGATCCCGCTGACCTGATCCTGGTCGACGCGCCGGCAACCGGGCACACGATGACCTTTCTCTCCTCAGCCAAGGGGTTGCTCGATGCTGCTCGCTCGGGACCCGTACGCGCGCAGGCTGCGGACGTGGTCGATCTGTTGTCGGACGCCAAGCGGAGCCAGGTAACTCTCGTGACACTCCCCGAGGAGATGCCGGTGAACGAGGTCGTCGAGACCGCTTACAAGCTCGAGGACCGGATCGGAGTGAACCTCGGCCCCGTCATCGTGAACGGCTGTCTCGAAGAGCAGCCAGCCCTGGAGGTCGGACCCTCCAAAGCCGCCGAGCTGGCCGGCGTGAGCCTGGACAAGGAGCAGGCTTCGGCACTGGCGCGGGCGGCGGAGTTCCGAACGCACCGGTACCGCCTCCAGGCCGAACAACGGGCGCGCCTCGCACGCGACCTTCCGCTACCGCAGCTGACCGCGCCGTTTCTCTTCAGCTCTGCGATCGGGCCCGAGGAGCTCGATCGGATCGGGACCGAGCTCGCTGCCGGGATCGAGCAGCTGGAGGAGCAGTAGGTGCTCGGGGACCTGGTCGAGACCCGGACGGTCGTGGTTTGCTGCGGGTCCGGTGGCGTGGGCAAGACCACCGTTGCCGCCGCATTCGCTCTGGAGGCAGCCCGGCGATCGCGTCGCGCTTGCGTGGTGACCATCGACCCCGCCCGTCGCCTCGCAGACGCGCTCGGGCTCGAGACGCTGTCCAACACGCCGAGGAAGATCGACGGCCCGTGGCCCGGCGAGCTCTGGGCGCTCATGCTCGATCCGAAGGGCACGTTCGACGACCTGGTCCGCCGCTACGCGGCTTCGCCCGAGCAGGCGGAAGGGATCTTCAACAACCGCATGTACCGGAACCTCACGAGTGCGCTGTCGGGCACCCAGGAGTACATGGCGATGGAGAAGCTCTACGAGCTGGTGGAGGACGCCGCCTACGACCTCGTCGTCGTGGACACGCCTCCTACCCGCAACGCCATCGACTTCCTCGACGCCCCCCGCAGACTGACGAGGTTCCTCGGGCACCGCCTCTTCCAATTTCTCCTGATGCCGACGCGTGCGTATCTGCGTGCAGTGTCGGTGGCGACACAGGCTCTGTTGCGCACGATCTCGAAGGTGGCGGGCGCGGAGATCGTCCAGGACGCCGTCACCTTCTTCCAGGCATTCGAAGGCATGGAAGAAGGGTTCCGGATGCGCGCGGAGCACATGCGCCGACTGCTCGCTCGAAAGACGACCGCTTTCATCCTCGTGACCTCACCGAGGGCGGACACCGTAGAGGAGGCCGGCTGGTTCGCAGACAAGCTCAACGAGTCCGACCTGGCCGTGGAAGCGCTAGTGGTGAACCGGGTGAACCCGGTCTTCGCACCGGCGCCGCTGGTAAGACGCCTCCCCGAGGCCCCATCGGGCAGCGCGCTCGAGGCGCACATCGAGAACCTGCGCGGGTACAGCGCCCTCAACGAGCGCGAGAGCGCGGCGCTCTCCGAACTCGTGGTGCAGGTCGCGCCGTCCCCGGTGGCGAAGGTGCCTCTGCTCGACATCGACGTCACGGACGCGCACGGCCTCGGCATCGTGGCGGACCACATATTCAATTAGCCTGAGCCCCGGTGAGCACGATCATCGTCGCAAGCGACGCCCCGTCCGTACGCTCCCAGGTCGTAGGGGTGTTGGACGAGCCGGGCACCGACCTCATCGAAGTGAGCGAGGGGAGCGAGGTCAGGGCCGCCGTCAAGAATTACGAACCCGACCTCGTGATTGCCGATCTTCAGATGGGGAACATGGGTGCCATGGCCATATGCATGGACCTGCGTCTCGAAGCTTCTTATGGCAACCTGCCGCACGTCCCTGTCCTCATGCTCCTGGACCGACGGGCCGACGTGTTCCTCGGGAGACGTGCGGGCGCCGAAGGATGGCTCGTGAAGCCGCTCGACGCCATGCGCCTTCGGAAGGCTGCGACGGCTCTGATCGGAGGTGGCATCTACCATGACCGTTCATTCGAGCCAGTCGTGACATCTGTGGCCGTGCCGCCGTCCGCTCAGCCGACCAGCACCGTGCCCGCCGGCGGCGCTTAGTCCCGTAACTCCTTGTGTTCAGGCGCCGCCGCGACCGAGACCAAAAGGACCGCCGAAACGAAGCGGGGGGTAACGAGGGCACCGCTGACGAACAGGAACGCCTGATACGAGCCGCCCTCGAGGAGTTGCGCGACACGAGCGTACGCGAGGTGATGACACCACGAGTCGATGTCATCGGGCTCGCGATACCGGTTCAACCGTCGGACGTCGCCAAGGCGGTCCGCCGCTCGGGTCACAGCGTCTTTCCCGTATACGACGAAGATCCTGACCGTCTCATCGGGATCCTCTACGTGAACGATCTCTTCAGGGCGGGATGGGAGCTCGACGGCCAGGACACGAAAAACGGCGTTTTGCAGCAGGAGCGCAGCTCCGAAGGCCCAACTGGTGACGGCGAACGCACGACACTCACACCGCTCGACATATCGCGACGCCTCCGGCTCCCCTACGTCGTGCCCGAATCGCGGCGTGTGCTCGAGGTGCTCTCCGACATGCGTCGCGACCGGCGCGCGTTCGCAGTGGTGGTGGACGAATACGGGGGTATGGCCGGGGTCCTGACCGTGAAGGACCTGTTGTCAGCGCTCGTCGGGGACCTGAGCGACGAGTTCGACCGGGCGATCGAGCCGGAGATCATCAGGGTCGACCGCACCCGCTGGCTCGTCGACGGCGGTACGAGCCTCGACGACG
Source organism: uncultured Acidimicrobiaceae bacterium (assembly GCA_963737015.1). Classification (GTDB taxonomy): domain Bacteria; phylum Actinomycetota; class Acidimicrobiia; order Acidimicrobiales; family UBA8190; genus CAVTQZ01. The sequence goes on from CAVTQZ010000002.1 coordinate 89,956, forward strand.
TAAAGGAGCATCTGGATCTGGACCTCCCCGAAGGGGAGTACGTGACGCTCGGGGGCTATCTGTTCGATGCATTCGGCCACATACCGAAGGCCGGGGAGAAGCTCAGCTACGACGGCTGGGAATTGAGAGTCGCAGAGATGGACCGTCGCCGCGTGGCGAAGGTCGTGGTCCAGAACAACGGCGAAGAACCCGACGAGAGACGAGATAGCCTGCCCGGCAACGGGCTGTAGCGCAGCTTGGTTAGCGCGCCACGTTCGGGACGTGGAGGTCGCCGGTTCAAATCCGGCCAGCCCGACCCCAAATCTCCAGCTCATACTGCATGTCGGTGAATCCCTTGCGAGCCGCCTGAAACCTGCCAACAGGTTTGCCACGCGAACCGTCGTTCTGGGCGGCGGCCCAAAGCTGATGCAGTTGACACCGACTGTGCGGAGATGCAGCAGTCTGTCTCCATCACCTAAAGCGTTGTGAGAGCCAGGGCTGCCATTGACGTCTCGTCGACTTTGCCGCGCTTGAGCTCCTTGTCCCTCTTCACCGGCTGGATTTCGGTGAAGGCATTTACCACAACCGTGTTCACGCTGACGTCTCGTCCGCGCGCTACCGCTTCGACCTGGTCCGCCAGCTCCTGCGACATTCGGACGGTCGTTACCTTCTTGGGCATGGCATCATGATGGCGCGCGACTACCAAGCGGCGTCAGGGGACGGCCAGTGAAGCCTTTAGCTGCTCGGTTAGCAGCTCAAGGGAGTTGTGTAGGTGGGCGAAGCGCCGTGGCCCCAGGATCCCGGCGATCCGCTGCTCGGCCGCTCCCGCCTCGGCGTAGATTGTCTGCTGCGAGCCGCCGTCCCTTGGACGTGAGCCGGATCACGCGAGCCCTTCCGTCGGCCGAATCGGGCACACGCAACAGGTATCCGTGTCGTTCCAGGTGCCCGAGTAGGTCGTTGACCGACTGCTTCGTGATCCCCACCCGGTCCGCCAGCTGGCTCGGGCGAAGTCCGTCGAGGCCCGGATAGCGCCAGAGCCCGACGTGCGCGGCGCTCAGATCGTCGTATCCCGCCGCAACGACGCCCGCGTACATCTGATCACGGACCCACTGCCAAACGACACGCAACATGGCGCCGATGTACGGGCTGCGCTCGTCGTTGGGGTGGGCGAAGGAATTGCTTGACATAGCCGTAAGGTTACCATACGATCGCTAATCGTACGGACTCCTGACTACCCGATCCGGGACAGGTTCCGACTAGGAGGTGGCCGAAGTGACAGCGGTTGTTGACTCGCCCGAGAGCGAACAAGCACAGGCGTGGTGGTTCCTCGACACCTTGGTCGTTGAGCACCGCTGCGCACCCGAAATGGGCACCGTGGTGCTCGAGATGACCTTGCCCGTCGGCTCGGCACCCCCTCTGCACGTCCACGACGACCTCGACGACACCTGGTACATGCTCGAAGGCGAGATGGTCGTGCGCTATGGCGACGAGGAGCGGTCGTTCGGGCCGGTCACTGGGTCTCCATGCCCCGCGGCGTGCCGCACACGTTCCGAGTTGTCGGCGATTGCGAGGCGCGCATCCTGCTGGTGCACGACAACGCCAGCTTCCGCGACTTCATCCGAGAGCTCGGGGTGCCAGCCGTCGCTCGGATCGTGCCGACCGAGCCCGTCTTTCCGGCAATGGACGAACTCGCACGGGCTGCCGGGGCCCATGATCTGAGGCCCATCGGGCCCCCGCTCAGTGCCGAGGACGCCGACCAACTGCTGGCGAACGCTCGCTGAGCCGCAAGTTCGCCCTGAGAGGACCGGACCATGCCTGACATCGCCTCGATCCACCACGTTTCATTCACCGTCACCGACCTTGATCGCAGTGTGGCGTGGTACAAGGAAGCCCTAGGGCTCGCGGAGCTGATGAAGGAGGACCATCCCGACGGTAACGGCTACGCCATCATTCTTGGCAAGCCGGACTTTTCAATGTGCGTGGGCCTTCACACACACTCGGCCAACGCATCAGAACCATGCAACGAGACGCGGACGGGCCTCGATCACGTGAGCTTCGGGGTCGCCCACCGTGCCGACCTCGACACCTGGGCAGAACACTTCAAGAAGCTCAAAGTGTTCCAATCGCCAGTCAACGATCAGGAGGGTTACGCGGTGCTCGCTTTCCGCGATCCGGACAATATCCAGCTCGAACTGATTTCGATGGGCTGACAACCCTTAGGACTACCGACCCGTCGGTGACGACAAGGAGTGCACGAATGGGTACATCGAGGCTTAAGGTGACGGGCATCAATCATGTGGTGCTCCACGTCACAGACCTTGATCGTTCCCGGACGTTCTACATGGAAGCACTGGGCTTCGATGACCGGGGGTCCGTTCCGGGAATGAAGGCATCCTTCTTGCGCTGTGGCATGCAGGGCCTCGACCTCTTCGAGATGGTTGACTGCGACGTCCACGGCGGCGAGGAGATGAACCACATGGCCCTGAACGTCGACGTTGCCGATGTCGAGTTGCTCGTAGCTGGTCTTTCGGAGGCCGGTATCGAAGCCTTCGAAATCACACCACGTAACTCGGTGTTCATCTCCGACCCGGACGGCCACCGGATTGAGATGCTGCCCATTAGCGCCAGCGAGCGGGATCACGAGCGCGAAAGTGCACAACCTTTGCGACGGTAGCGAACATATGGATCTCCTCCTGGCTGAGGAATCGAGTTCCACGATCGCGGCGAGCACGAGCTAAAGGGTGTTCCGGAACCTGGAGGCTCTTCGCCGTAAGGGCTAACCCGCCCGGAAACGTGCAGTGATATCGAAAGGGGCGGGCATCCTGGGTGCCGTTTGGGAGCGGTCGGCTGATCCCGGCAACCCGCACGATATCGCCCTCCCTCTCCGCGTTCACCCGAGTTCCATAACAACGAGAATCGGTTTCAAGCCGTTGTCGCCGACCGCCGCCCAGAGTCGGCGCTCTGCTCGCCGGGTTCAGCGCGGAGCGAGAACTACCCGGGCGCAGAATGAGGGGATGGGCAGCGTCATCGAGATGAACAAACTCTGGGAGCTCCTCAATCTCCTCCAAACACGATCATCCACTGAACAACGTGGAGACCATGTTGGCAGCATCGTGCCAACGTCCTGCCAACCGACTCCGGTCTGCCGGTGCCCCGCTGGCACCGCAGAGTGCGCCACTTTTGCGTTGTCATCGCAGCTCGGCTCTCACCAGCGGCGATCGGGGCTGATTCGGGACGTGAAGGTTGGCGGTTCAAATCCGCCCAGCCCGACCAATGGAGCCAGCTGAGATCTCTCTGGCGAAGTGCTTGTCACACAGAGTCATCGATGCGTTCGAATGCGAACACCCGGCAGATCTTGGAATGCCGCGTCATCGGCACTGACAACCTCTCGGTCACTTGCTCTGGCGGTGGCGGCGATAATCAAATCGTGTGCGCCGCGAGGCCGACCCTGCCGCCGGACATGGACGAGAAGCTCAGCATGGGAATCAGCTGTTGCAATGTCGTAGTCGAGAACTGGAAGAGCTTCAAGGACGTCCTCGACGAATGCCAGACGGGCAGCTCGACTCTTCCCCCTTGAAAGCAAGACGCCGACCCGGAGTTCAGCAATCGTGATCGCCGCAACCGCGACCTCGTCGTTATCGGCGATGGCCTCATCCAGCGAGTCTCCTAAGCGGTCGGCGTCTATGAGGAACGTCGTGTCGAGAAGAAGTCTGCTCAGGACCGTTCCTCGAGTTGAACGACGGAGCGGACCGAGGACAGATCTTTGGCCCAGTTGCGATCGGGACGGTGCCGGCGAAGAAGGTCCTTGATGGTGGCACCACGGCCCTCGCTGATTGGTTGCAGGCGAGCCACCGCCGTGCCACGGCGCACGATGGTAAACCCTTCGCCGCGGTGCTCGACCGCGTCGAGCATGTCGGCGAAGCTCCTAGCGGCCTCTGTCGCGCTGATCTCCCTCACGTAAATCAGATTATCAGACCTCCATACGGTGGCGGCCCCTCCTCTGGACCGGCTCTGCCTTGGTGGCTCTGAACCGCGGAGCCGTCGATGCCGAGGCCGGAAGTCCGTGGGACTGGTGCTCTCACGCGGTGTGGGTTCGGCGAGCAATCCGGTGTTTACAGACGCAGACGTTGGCCCGGTTCCTGCCAACATCTGCCAACCGAGATCACGGCGGATCGGGACGTGGAGGTCGCCGGTTCAAATCCGGCCAGCCCGACCCGGGAAATACCAGCTCAAGCGGTGGTGTAGCGCCGGCTGATCGGCGTGCATTCTCCAATTCTGGGTTCAGGCGGGTCCATAGGGCTCTCGTTGGATAGCTGTCGGCGGCGTATTTGCGGCCTAGATCAAGAGCGATTCCAGTCTCGTGGAAGGCAACGCCTCGGAGAAGAGGAAGCCCTGGGCGAGATCGCAGCTGGTCGATTGCAGGGCTTCCAGCTCTTCCGTGCGCTCGACTCCTTCGGCGATGGTCGTCAGCCCGAGGGCGTGCCCGAGGTCGACGACGGATCTAACGATGGCATCGTCGACCGTGTTGTCCGCCATCTGTTGCACGAAAGAAGCATCGATCTTGACGAAGTCGACCGGGAGGAGTTTGAGGTAGGTGAGCGAGGCGTAACCGGTGCCGAAGTCGTCAACCCCGAGGTGCACTCCGAGTTCGCGGAGCTGCTCGATAGTCTCGATAACCGATCCTGTCGCCTCCATAAATGCGGTTTCGGTGATCTCCAGAGCAAGGTGGTCTGCCGCGAGCCCGGAATCGGCGAGAGCCGCCCCGACGGAGTCGACCAGCTCCGCGTGAAGGAGTTGTCGGGGGGACAGGTTGACCGCGATCCGGGGTGGTGCGGCGGGCCCCAGGCGATTGAGCCAGACGGCTGCTTGCCGACAGGCCTCCCGTAACACGTGAGTGCCCATCTCCACGATGAGCCCGGACTCCTCAGCGATGTCGATGAAGCGGGCGGGCAGGATCACGCTGTCATCGGTCGTCACACGAACCAGGGCTTCCACCGAAGCGAGGCGGCGGGTGCCGACATGGACGAGGGGCTGGTAGTGCACCGCGATCCGATTGTCGCGCAAAGCCTCGCGAAGTAGCTGTTCCATCGAGAGCCGCTCCGACGCGCTCACCTGGAGCGCTTCATCGAAGACGGCGAAGCGGTCCTTGCCGCGCTCCTTGGCGACGTACATGGCCAGATCCGATGCCCGCAGGATCTCCGAGACGCCCATGCCTGCTTGTGCGAAAGCGATGCCGATGCTGACCGACAATTGCATGCTCGTACCCGCCACCATCATTGGCGAAGATGCAGCAACCCGAAGGCGCTCGGCCACTGCAGTTGCTTCTTGCGGATCGGGCAGGTCGGCGGCCACTACCGCGAACTCATCGCCGCCGAGACGAGCAAGCGTGTCCGACGGCCGCAAGACACCATTGAGGAGGACGGCAAGGTCGCGGATTACTACGTCGCCCACATCGTGGCCGAACACGTCGTTGATGTTCTTGAACCGATCCACGTCGAGGTAGAACACTGCCGTGATGCCGCCGGTACGAGCATCGCGAGCCAGGGCCTGGTGGACACGGTCGGCGAACAACACCCGGTTGGGAAGGCCCGTAAGCGGGTCGTGCAAGGTCTGATGCTCCAGCAACGTCACGGCGCGGCGACGTTCCGAGATGTCCTCGAACTGCAGGACAAAGGCTGTTGGCGTCGCTCCAACGTCGGACGCGAGGGCCACTGAGAGCGCGACCCAGACCAGCAGTCCATTTCCGGCCACTAGACGACATTCGCAGCGATATGAAGCGACCTCACCGGAGCTGAGGTCTCCGAGCGCCCGCCGCAACGTGTCGCGATCGGCTGGGTGGACCATCGTGAGCAGGTCGGTCTCGTAGTCCGCTCCCACCACAAGCCCAAACATGGCCCTTATGGCGTCGTTGGCGATGATGACTCTGCCGGCGTTGTCGATCAACGCCATGCCTATTAGGGCGTGGTGGAAAGCCGCATTGAACCTCAACTCGGCGGTCCGCAGCGCCGCTTCGTCGCGCGTTCGGTCACTCACATCGCGGATTGCCGTGACGACAATTCGACCTGCGACGAGATCCACCGCGCTCAAACTGATGTCGACAGGGATCTCGTCCCCGTCCTTCTTGCGGGCGGCCAGCTGGATCCCCGAACCCATCGGCCGCGGGGAGGGTGAAGCCACATAGTCGGAGCGACGACCCCGATGGACCTCACGCAGCCCTTCGGGCACCAACACCTCGACCAGCTGGCCGACGAGCTCATCAGGCCGGTATCCGAAGACCCGCTCGACCTGAGCATTCACCAAGACGATCCGCCCGTCGGAGTCGACGCACACCATCGCGTCGGGGGCTCCGTCGAGCAACAACCTGGACTGTCCGTCATCCACGATCTCGGGCTCGGTCCGCATCCCACCAGTTTGCCGACTAGCGCCTCTGCGTGGTGGATTCGGCGTCAGCGTGCGACGAGGGGGGCAAACGTCGCAGCGAGCCTTCGGGCCGTCGACCCCGATGGCCCCGCCCACGCCCAAACCGTGCGGCCGCGCGAGGTGTTGTCCCTCGCGAGATGGTGATCACCAGCCTTCTGACCGAATAAGAGGGTCGTGGGTACCGAATATCGGCCAGAAGCGCGACCGAGGCGGCGATCGGCTCGGTTGGCGTCCACGCGCGGAGGCTCACGCACGATACAGAATGGTCGCCCACAATCGCGAGTTACCGAAGTGCTCATGGGTAGGAAGATGAGGTGACCGAGCACCCCAACGAGCTGCACCAGCCGAAGCGCTCTCCGCTGTGGCGACGGCTGGTAAGCGAGCATCCTCTCAGGCGCGGCACTCTGCTCATATTGCTCGGCTTGGTGGTCGAGTACCTGGTGCTCCCGCAGATCGCTGGAGTGGGCCATTCCATTCACCTTCTGCGACGGGTGAACACAGGTTTCGTCGTGCTCGGCGTCCTGCTCGAGGTGGCGAGCCTGGCGAGCTATGCCAAGCTAACGAAGACCGTTCTGCCATCGCGAGTGAGTAACTTCTCGCGGATCTGGCGGATCGACCTGTCGACACTCGCCGTCAGTCACGTGCTGCCGGGAGGTACCGCCGGCGGGGATGGGCTGGGCTACCGCCTGCTCACCAACGAGGGGGTGAGTGCCAGCGATGCCGGCCTTGCGCTCGCCATGCAGGGGATCGGTTCGGCGCTCGTATTGAACGCCATCTTGTGGCTGGCATTGATCGTTTCGATCCCCCTGACCGGGTTCAACCCGATCTACGCCACTGCTGCGATCATCGGCGCATTACTGCTGGCCGCCTTTGCAGCGCTGGTGCTGCTTCTTACCAAGGGAGAGGAGCGAGCGGCCAAGGCTCTCAGGAACCTGGTAACGCGGTTGCCGTTCCTGAAGCAGGCTGCCGCCGACACAGCCAACCGGCTCGTGCATCAGATAGCGGCTCGGATGCGTGTCATGGCCGCCGACCGCGCTCTTTTGCGACGCGCCGTCTTGTGGGCTGCGGCCAACTGGCTATTCGATGCAGCGTCGCTGTTCGTCTTTCTCGTCGCCTTCGGCAAGATCGAGAACCCCGACGGTCTGCTCGTCGCCTACGGCCTGGCGTACGTGCTGGCGGCCATACCGGTGACCCCGGGCGGCCTGGGAGTCGTCGAAGGGGTGCTCGTGCCTAGCCTGGTCGGATTCGGCGCCACGCGCGGAATCGCCGTCGTCGCGGTGATCGGCTACCGACTCGTCAATTTCTGGTTACCAATCCCGGTAGGGGCGGGCGCATACCTGTCGCTGGCTGCCGGCAGCCGGGGAGAAGCCAACCGGAGAGAGCAGCTCAGACATGCGGTCGTCGAAGCAAAGTCTCCGGCGCCGGTGCCCACTCGGACTGACCAACAGTCGTCCAGCTGAGATCGGCTTTGGCAGTCCTCAGCGACGGGCGAGGCGGCGTCCGCTCTCGGTACTGATTGGCGTGTAGTTCATCTCGAAGTGGTGATAGAGGGTTGACTCGTCCGCCTGAGACAGCTCCTCGCCGTGCATCTCGATCTCGGGCGCGGAGCGCACCTGCTCTTTTGTGACTGGAACCTGAAGATCGTCGGGACCGATCTGAATTCCGCCCAGCGGTACAAAGGTCAGATGACGACCGATAAAGCCTTCCTTGACAGTGCCGAACTGCGGCTCGTCGGTCTCGACGTCAACGTAGACGTCTTGGAGCTTTCCGATTTTCTCGCCGTTGCGATCGACGAGCACCTTGCCGTGCCACTCGGCGACATTCCACTTGGCCCTGTCTTCACCTCCGGACATGCCGATCCCCCTCCCTTCCAAGCCCCAGTTTCAGCAAATTCAGAATAGATGATGGCAGTCGAACCAGTAAACCGGTCCACCTCCCTGATGGACGCCAGTGGAACCTCTCGAACTGGAAGGGCAGCGCTCAGTTCGATCAGAGCTACCAACTCAGCCGTCGGCGTTGGGCGAGCGAGTTTACGGCTTTCGCACCCATCGCAAGTTCGTTCTGGACTCGTCGCCCAGCAACCGGATTCGGCATTGAGGGCACAACCACCACTTGGCGGAGTCGCTCAAAGCGATCGACGGATGTCTAACGAAGCTCAGACGGCAGCGCCCGCATTTCGTCACTGGATCGGCATTTTCGTTCGCTTCCGCGTCCACTTCAGGTAGCTCTCGCGCGACGGCAATGGGAGACTGAGCTATGGGGACAACAACGGGCATGGCGCTCCTTCGATAACTCTCAGAAGACGGCGTCAGGCCTGTACGGGGCGACAACCCGATACGGTCGTCCTGCCCAAACAAGGCGTCACTCCCAAGATGGGATTCCTAAGCATACACCACACCCTCTTATTCCTTCGGCCCCTCTGCGTTATTCATCGAGGGGACGCCGACGAAGGCGAATGACATGCGCTATCGATCGCCGAACCCGGACGCGACCTTGCATGCCTCGATGCATCCACCAGGCAGGTGAACTGTCTTGCGCCCAGCCACGGTTCAGCGGTTCAGCCGTGAGTCACGCGACGTACCGACGTGCAATGGCCAACAACGCGTCTCAGGGGGAGACCTACTGCTGATCAGGCTTGGCTACGCAGTCTGAAGCACCAGCGCAAGATGTCTTCGCCGCTTAAAGCCGCTGCCGATGCGGCTTCAGAGGCCCTCGTGTATCAAGTCGAGATCCATACCCGATTTCGGGCTGACGATAGTTCCGAGTAGCTGGTCCCGTAGTCGTCGGCGGCGACGCCCTCCACGCCCCCGCTGCGACCGAAGCATGGGGACATCGTCGGCCGCAGCGGGTTCGCGCCGATGAACCTTTTCTGATCAACCTGTGTCTTAGCCGTCGCCGGCTATGAGTTTCTGTCCGGGTGAGGTTTAGGGGCCGATGGTCTGATGCCCTCTGATCGGCAGGCTCTGCTGTCTGGGTGAGAATGGTCGGATGATGACCTGGGAGTATCTCATCGTCGCTCTTCCTCGGTTCGAGCCACCGACTGCGCTGCCAGAGCACTCGTCGGCAGTGCGCGCCCTCAACGACGAAGGTGCTCTAGGTTGGGAAGCGGTTGGCATGTCGGTGCTCGCTGACGGAAGCGTGGCCGTCCTGTTCAAAAGGCCATCAGTGGATGCCGTCGATAATGCAGCCCACCGCAGCGAACTCCACACAATGGATGACGGCCCGCCGTAACTTGCCCGAAGCCCCTCAAAACTTGAGTCCAGACCTGTGCGAGTGCTCGGCGGACACTTCGCGAAGATGAAATCCAAGTGGACGCCGCCGCGGCGCTATTTTTTGCAAGTGCCGCGGAACGCGGAATCGGCGATCGGCTCGGGTTGGCGTCCACACGCTGAGGCTCTCGCACGATACATAACAGTCACCCACACGACTCCGCTCCTTGGCACACGCTGGTGGAATCGGCTCCCTCGATAGGGCACGATCGAGACGGGATGTCCGAGGGTCGCAGCCTGAACCGGCGTCAGTTCATCAGACTCGGCGGCTTGGCCGCGTCCTCCTTCGCCTTCGGCGAGCTGACCAGCGCGTGCGCAGGTAAGACCCGCCACACAACGCACCATGGATCTTCAGACAATATAGGCGAGGCGCCCTGGAGCGATCTCCACACGGCGATATCGGGTCGTGTCGTGGTACCAGGCGACCCCGATTATTCATCTGGCGCGATCCTCTACAACGAACGATTCGACGCCGCACGACCTGCCGCGATCGCCTATTGCGCAAACCCCTCTGACGTACAGAGGTCTATCGAGTTCGTCCGCAAGTGGGACGTCGACGTCTCCGTTCGCTCCGGCGGACACAGCTATGGCGGCTACTCGACGGGACCAGGGCTCGTTATAGACGTAACTCCGATGTCGGAGGTCGTTGTGAGCCAAGAGAGTGCTCGGATCGGCGCGGGAACAAGGCTCATCGACATGTACTCAGCACTTGCCTCCGCCGGAGTCGCTGTGCCCGGCGGATCGTGCCCCACCGTAGGGATCGCAGGCCTCGCCCTGGGCGGCGGAATCGGTGTCCTGGGCCGCAAATTCGGACTCTCCTGCGACAACGTCACTTCGCTGCAGATCGTCACCGCTGACAGCCGAATCCTCACCTGCGACGCATCCGACAACGAGGACCTCTATTGGGCAAGCCGAGGCGGTGGAGGAGGGAACTTCGGGGTGGTTACCTCCTTCGACTTCGCGGTTCATCCGCTTCCTCAGCTCGCACTTTTCACTCTGGAGTGGCCTTGGGCCGCAGCAGGGGAGGTCCTTGGGGCATGGCAGGAATGGATCGGCCCCGCAGTCAACGAGCTGTGGTCGAACTGCCAGTTGTTGTCTGCGGGAAGCGGCGGAACCAAGGTCCGAGTAACGGGCGTCTTCTGTGGAGACAGTTCAACGCTTTCCGAGCAGCTACAACCACTTCTGAGAACGGTCGGCACGCCGAGCTACCAATTCCTCGGGCCCGAGTCGTTCACGAGGGCGATGCTCATCGAGGCAGGCTGCGAGGGACTCAGCGTCGCGCAGTGCCACCTACCGAGTCAGAATGCCGCCGGTCAACTCAGCAGATCCGCATTCGCAGCGAAATCCGTTTTCATCGACAGCCCTCTTCCCAGCCAAACAGACACCGCCATTGTCGAAGGAGATCACCCAATTCCAGGGGAAGGCAGCAGGCCTCGGCGGTGCCGTCGTCTTGGACTCCTATGGCGGTGTCATCTCAGAGATTCCGCCCGAGGCAACGGCTTTCGTGCACCGCAAAGCCCTCGCCGATATCGAGCTCAATGTGTCGTGGTCAGCCGGCTCTGCATCGGCATCGTCTCAAGGTGTCGACTGGTTATCGCAGCTCGCTGACGAACTCACGCCTTATGCAAGCGGCGCCTATCAGAACTACATCGACCCCACACTGGAGGACTGGGCCTCTGCTTACTACGGCGCGAACTTGTCTCGATTGAGTCACATCAAGGGTGCAGTAGATCCCGACAACATGTTTCGCTTCGCCCAATCGATCCCGCGTCCTTGACGGCCTGGCACTGCGGAGGCCAGGGCACATTCCTGGCGTGGACCGGAGACCGACAGGGAGCGTCGGAATTCGAGCTCCTGAGCGGACGTTCCCCCTGCGGGATACTGTTCGTTTCTCGGTAGAGAAAAGGGGGTGCGTCATGCTCATCTGCACGACGTGGAAGTCGCGGCAGGGATTGTCGCCCGATCAGTCGAACCGCATGCTGGAGAGGTGGGGGAAGGTCGAGGCCGCCCAGGCGGAGAATCCGAGTGTCGAAAGAGTGTGTTGGTACATCTTCGGTGACGGATCAGGTGGATTCACAGTCAACAAGGCCACCGACATCGATGCCGCGAACGCATTCGGGCTCGAGGTGAGCCTCGCTCTGAGTGAGTTCCTTGAGCTTGACTCGAAGGTCGTGCTCGACCTCGACTCCGCGATGCCAGCGATTCTCAAGGGTATCGAGCGCATCAACAGCTGATCGGAACCACGATTCTTTCAAGCTGTTAGGTCCGTAGGGAAGACGCCGTCGGTGGACTCGAATCATCAAACCTCGGGTCAGGCCACCGAAGGTGCGATCTCAGCTCTCTGAGCGTGTCGGCGCCCAGCGGAAGAAGCGCGCCGCGCATACAGCACCCGCAACCGACCATGCGAGGATCACAAGCAGTCGTTCGGGGCTGAAGGCCAATCCAGCTCCCGCGGAAAAGCAAGCCTGAAGCGCCTCGGCGAGCGCCCTCACGGGCATGGCGCGCGTTGCGCTCACCAACCACGAGGGGCCGCCTTCGCCCGGAAAGAAAATTCCGGAGACCAGGGCCAAGGGGATGTACGTGGCGTTCGCCACTGCCACAGCCGATTCGGCATTGCGGATGACGGCGGTAACGGCGAGGCCAAGTGCAGCGAAGCAAGCGGCGCCGGCAAAAACGGTGACGACGAAGGCAAGGACGTGGCCCGCGGGGAGCGCAATCCCGAAGAGAGCTCGAGCGGTTGCGACGAAAACGAAGGTTAGGCACGATCCGACGATCAAGCTGGATCCGAGCTGGCCGACCACGAAAGCTCGAGGAGGTAGCGGCGTAGCCCGCAGACGCTTCAAAATGCCGGATTCACGCTGCTCGGTGATAACAACGGCGAGGTTGTTGTATATGGCGGTGGCGAGCCCGAAGGTCAAAAGCCCCGGTACCTGCCAGTCGATCACCCGCACACCGGAGTAGATCGTGTGTCGATCCAGCTCGCCCAAGAGCACCAAAAGGACCACCGGCATGAGAAAAGAGAAGAACGCGCGCTGGCGGTTACGCCAGAAGCCGATCTGCTCGAGGCGGACCCGTCCCACGTCTACGCCCAAACCGAGCCGGGGAAACCGGCCGGCACTGATAGAAGGGGACGCGCTCACGTGCTCTCTGTTCCTGGCGTTCCCACCAAAGCGAGGTACACCTCTTCGAGCGACGGCGGGCACACCGCCAAGCCCGACATTCGAATCTCGTGGCGCAGAGTCCAGTCCAAAAGGGTCCGCAGCTGTGCCTCGGGGTCGCGTGTCGAGACCGTGACTTGATCGCCTTCGCGCCTCAGCGAGGCGTCCTCGATGAGGGGGATGCCTTGATTTGCTTCCTCGGCAGCTACCTCGAAGCTCACTCGAGTTGGGGCGAGGTGGCGGTCGGCAAGATGGTGAGGCGACTCGCAGGCAACGACCTGCCCGTCGAGTACCACGGCCACTCGGTCGGCGAGCTCTTGTGCCTCCTCCAAATAATGCGTGGTGAGAACGATGCTCTTGCCCAACCCAGCGAGGTTGCGGATGGCGTCCCACGATCGCCGACGGGCAGCCGGATCGAAGCCGGTCGTCGGCTCGTCCAAGAACACGAGATCCGGATCCCCAGCGAGGGCCAACGCGAGGTCAACTCGACGTTGCTGGCCTCCGGAAAGGTTCCGGACGAGCTGACCGGCCTCGTCAGCGAGCTCGACGGTGGTGAGCAGAGTTCCGAGCGACAAAGGGGAGGGGTAGTACCTGCGGTAAGCATCGAGGAGTTCGGCCACCTTCAACTCTCCGGGCAACGCGCATTCCTGGAGGACCACCCCGATTCGCTGGCGGAGTCCGCGGGGCTGGCCTTCGGGATCGAAACCGAGCACACTCACGTGGCCTGCGGTCCGAGAGCGAAAGCCCTCGAGGATCTCCACCGTCGTCGTCTTTCCTGCGCCATTGGGCCCGAGGATGCAGAAGACCTCGCCTGCTTCGACCTCGAGGTCGATTCCGCGAAGCACCGCCCGGGCTCCGTAATGTTTTCGAAGCCCCTCGACCTCGATCACCGCTGCGTTGCTCCTCACGCGCCGTTGCGACATCGCCGTCTCCCTGTGGACCGCGGCCTCGAAGATTCTCAACAGGAATCCGCCGGCCGCTGACACATCTGTACGTAAATATACAGATCTGTTCATTTGTGTCAAGGCTGTATTGGTCTGTGTAACACTGGGAGGATGGCGGTCCGAAAGCTCACGCCGGAGCGACGACGTCAGCTGACTCGTGACACGCTTCTCGACGCGGCCGAAGAAATCTTCGTCAAGCGCGGCGTGCCCGGGGCTTCGATGGAGCAGATCGCGTCGGAAGCCGGGTTCAGCCGTGGCGCCATATACGCCCACTTCGGGTCCAAAGAAGATCTCCTGCTGGCGGTGATGGACCGGTTCATCAGCCGCCAGGTTGAACAGTTCCAACACCTGGTTCGGCGGGACGATCCGATGGAGGCAGTAACCGATGCCGCAGAGATTTTTCGGAAGACCTTCTCCACCGACATGGTGCCTCTTGAACTCGAGCTGAGGACGAGCGCTCTGCGCCACCCGGGTCTTCGCCAGCGTCTGGTCGAAGCTGACCGCCGGTTCAGCGAGGAGAACGCTCGCCTGGTCGAGAAACTGCAAGGAGACGACCTCAACTTGCGAATTCCTCCTCGTGACTTGGCGGACATAGGCCGCGCCGCGGTGATCGGGCTACTCATGTATGCCGCAGTCGACGAGGATTTGCGCGATCGCTACGAGCACTTAGTGGAAACCCTCTTCGTCCTGATGACCGAGGCGCTCTTGATGGAGGCGCAGACGGAGGAGAGACCGTCACAGACATCCAGGACGGCAAATCGACGCCAATAGGCGACACGCGTGTGGTGGGGCGCCCCGAACTTCCGTTTGTGCGATCCTCGCCTATGTCATGAAGCGAGGAAGACGAGGTGGGGACTCGACCTCGTCAGCTGGCGTTGAGTGGATATGGCACCGGTCTATGGCGAGCTGTATCGCCTGTTGCGCGGCCGCGGCGGTCGTGCCTTTGGTGGAGAACGCAAAGCTTCCGATCGGCTCGACGCGCTCCGGCGGACCGTAACGTCGTACAAGGAATAGGGCGTGGGAGCCCAACGTGGGTTCCGCTCGCACGACCGACACCACCAAGCCGTAAAGCCACCAGGCCACCACTGCAAGCAAACCACCGGGTAGGAATGCAGCCCATTCGCCTCCTGAAGTTGGGGACCCAGGCTCGACGAGGGCGGCCATCTCCAAGTCCGCAAGAGCAACCTCATGCCGAGAGAACCACCATGTCCAAACGACCGTGGTGGGGTGGATCTCCAGACGAGACAGTGCCCGGCCCAGTCCGGTCAGCGCGATCGTGACTCCGAGGACGATTGCGCCGAGTCCGATCGGCACAGCAGTCCTCGCGGCGTCGAATGCCGCTAATGCAATTCCGCCTGCGAGGACTACAAGGCCCAGAGCTAGGTCAGCCAGCCCGGAGTACACAACAGCCCGAGTGCGAAAAACTTGAGGTCGCAATGCTTTCCTTAAAACGGCCACCGTTAACCCATGAGACCGTCGTCCATCTCGCGGCCTCATACGCCGGGGTAAATAATCGGTCCTCCGGCCTATGACCTGAAGAGCAGGAAACGCAGCGCTGGCGCCCTTGACTTCCTATTAATGATAGGTAGAATGCCTAGCGGTGATAGGCGTGCAAGGGAAGGTCGCCCAGCGGCGAGAAGCGAAGACAGCCTCGATCGTGGCCGCCGCCTGGCAGCTCGCCAGAAGTGATGGCGTGGCCGGAATTTCCCTCCATGCGTTGGCTCGCGACGTGGGAATGCGTCAGCCGTCGCTTTACGAATACTTCGACTCTAAGCACGCGCTCTACGACGCGATGTTCGCCGACGGCAACCGGCGGCTGCTCGAGCGGTTCGACAACATCGCCTTGCCCCGGGATGCACGCGCCGCATTGAAGAAGCTCCTGCGGACGTTCATCGAGTTCTCCACCGAAGACCGGGCGCGAAGCGAACTGCTGTTCCAGCGGCATATCCCTGGATTCACCCCCTCACCTGAGTCGTATGCCCTGGCCGAGGAAGTGCTTGCCCGGGTCGTGAATCTCATGCGCGATGCGGGCGTGACCCAACAGGGCGATGTCGACTGCATCGTCGCAATGGTTGCCGGTCTCGTCGAAGCACAGATGAGCAACGACCCAGGCGGGACTCGATGGACCCGTCATCTGAACCGCCTCGTCGACCTCTACGTCGACGACGCCCTAGCGAGGAGCAACCGCCGATGATGCCCAACCGAATTACGCGTCCGGAGGCCCGTGTGCTTGCCGCAGAGGAGTTCGTCCGCTTCGCAGACGCTGTCGCGTCCCTTACCCCAGACGAGTGGACGATGCCCACGGACTGCACGCATTGGGACGTCCGTAAGATGGTCCTGCATGTGCTCGGCTCCGGTGACGCGCAGGCGTCGTTCCGTCAGTTCGTGCGCCAGCTGCGCAAGGGCCTGCCACTCAACAAACAGATCGACTCGCACCACTGGGTTGACGGCATGAACGAGTTCCAGATCCGCGAGCGCTCCAACCTCTCTGACGAAGAGATCGTCGCCCGGCTGCGAGCAATCGGTCCCAAAGCGGTGAAGGCTCGCTTCCGCACCCCTCCCCCGGCGCGCTACCTGCCGCTTCCCTTCGGTCCCCCGTTCGGGTGGGTGCCGCTCAAGTACTTGCTCGACGTCGGGTTCACACGAGACGTGTGGTGCCACCGAATCGATCTGCACGCGGCAATCGACCGACCGATGCACGCCACCGGCGAGCACGATGGCCGCCTGGTCGGGGACATCGTCGCAGAGTGGGCTGAGCTTTACGGCCAGCCGTTCGAGCTCGTGCTCGAAGGTCCCGCCGGCGGGAAGTACATCTACGGTGTCGGCGGCGAGCTCATCGAGATGGACGCGCTCGAATTCATCCGTGTTCTCTCCGGTCGCCTCCCCGGCACCGGCGTCCTCGCCAATTCGTTCCCCCTCTAAAGGAGGCATCACAATGGAAACCCGCATCGACGAGATCGCCGACCGCATCTACCGGCTGTCAACCTTCGTGCCCGACATCGGACCGACAGGGTTCACGTTCAACCAGTTCCTGGTCGATGCTGATGAGCCGTTGCTGTTCCATACGGGGCTACGCGCCATGTTCACGTCCGTGTCATCGGCTTTGGCATCGGTCGTGCCGCTGGAGAGGTTGCGCTGGATCACATTCGGTCACCTCGAAGCTGACGAGACGGGAGCGATGAACCTGTTCCTGGCCGCCGCACCCAACGCAACGGTCGCGCACTCCGCCATGGGGTGCATGGTGTCGATAAACGATCTAGCCGATCGCCAGCCACGGCCCCTTGGTCCCGAAGAGGTGCTCGACCTGGGCTCCAAGGTCATTCGCAACATCGACACCCCACATGTGCCCCACGGCTGGGACGCGCACCTGCTCTATGAAGAGACGACCGGCACGTTGTTTTGCGGCGACCTGCTCTCACAGGTCGGCAACGGACCAGCGATCACCTCCGACTCAATCTTCCAAGCGGCGATGCAGACCGAAGACATGTTCAGACCGACGTGCTTCACACCGGATACGGCCCCCACGATTCGCAAGCTCGCAGACTTGCAATCGACGACACTTGCGATCATGCACGGATCGTCTTACAACGGCGACTGCACGAAGGCGTTGGGCGGCCTTGCCGATGACTGTGAACGCCGGATGGCCGGCGCCATCAGCTGAAATCCTGAAGCCCAGGAGCACCGCCTCGAGTTGCCACCGCCCTCTCGACGGCGCCGAGCTTGTCGGGATTTGCCACGACCCTCACACCACAGATCTTGCCGCCCTCGACATCGAGCACCACGGCC
Source organism: uncultured Acidimicrobiaceae bacterium (assembly GCA_963737015.1). Classification (GTDB taxonomy): domain Bacteria; phylum Actinomycetota; class Acidimicrobiia; order Acidimicrobiales; family UBA8190; genus CAVTQZ01. The sequence goes on from CAVTQZ010000002.1 coordinate 107,512, forward strand.
TCCAGGACTTTCGTGCCCCGACTTATCACGATCCCCGGCTGGCCGTTGAGGCTCAGCTGCCGAACAGATGCATCAACGGACACGTCACGACTGATTCCGACGAGGAAGCGGGACGCCCGGTGGGCCCCGATCACAGGACGTGGTGCGGCCTTGGCCTTTCCGCCGCCGTCCGTCCACACAACGACGTCCGGCGCGAGCAGCGACATGAGATCCTCCACACTCCCCGAAGCACACGCCCCGATGAATCGAGTAGTCAGTTCGCGAACGTGAGTACGGTCCGCATCGAAACGACGCCGACGACCTGCGACATGAGCTCTGGCCCGGCTGACGAGCTGTCGGCAGCTTTCTTCGCTCCGAGTGAGGACCTCGGAAATCTCGCCATATTCGTATTCGAACACTTCACGCAACAGAAACGCAGCGCGCTCTGGCGGGGTGAGCTCCTCGAGCAGTACGAGAAATGCGAGCGTCAGCGAATCAGCCATCTCAGCGCCCTGTAGGGGGTCCGACTCGTCGACTACCAACGGCTCGGGGAGCCATGGGCCCACGTACTGCTCCCGCCGCCTGCGCGCTGAGGTCAGAAAGTCAATGCAGAGGCGGGTGACCAGGGTGGTTAGGTAGGCCTTCGGCTTTTGAATCGTCGCTTCGGTTTGCCTCCGCCAGCGCAGGTAGGCATCTTGAAGGACGTCTTCAGCCTCGCTGGCACTACCGAGCATGCGGTAAGCGATAGCGAAGAGCTCCTCTCGGAGCTCTACAAAGGTCGATTCGTCCGGCAACGCTCTAAGCGCCACGAATGGCCGTCGGAACACTGCAGTTCTGCGCGAATCCCTGACTCGTCAAGCCGAGAGCCGAGTTGAACCGCGACCGATAGTTCTCGAGGGCGACCCATGACGCCAGCTCGACGATCTGGTCGTCTTCGAGAAACTTGCGAAGCCTTGCAACACAATCCTCGGTAACCGTCGAGGGTGTCGTCGTTGCCGCCTCGGCGAACTCGAGGACAGCCACCTCGGCATCGTCATAAACGGTGGCATCCCGCCAATCCGAGACGGCGCCGAGCTTCCGAGCGTCGACGCCGTGCTCGACGCCTTCCCAGTACCCGAAGTCGACGCACCAGGGACATCCGATCTGCGTGTTCACGCGCTGCAGCGCCAGAGCCTTGAGTGCGGGGTCCAATCGATGCCACCTGGAGGCTGCGAGGAGCTCGAACACACCCCAGGCCATCAGGACCCCTCGGTGACAACCGGCCGCACGCAGCGGATCAGCGGTCTCGCCGTACTTGCGACGCGAATACCAGAGCGAGAACCTGGCCAGAACGCCACGCGGGTGATCGGGGAACTCTACATACGCCATCTTCATACCTCCTTGGTAGATAGACGGCGCAGGTCCGCTGTCTGTGACATCGGTCTCCTCGGACGCTCTGACCTGCCCGGGTCCCGATCCTCATCACACGGGAATAGCGTGAAGCCGTGGCGAGAGAAAACCTCGTTCTACGAATGCTCCCGTTTCAGAACCGCGTGGTCAACCCGCTGGTGGTGAAGCTGGCGCAGCTTGGACTTGTACCTCCGACTTATGCAGTCCTCGAGACAACAGGTCGAAAGACAGGCAAGATGCGCCGGGTACCGGTGGCGAACGGGCTGGAGGGTGACACGTTCTGGCTAATCGCCGGTCGAGGCGAAGACGCCAGCTTCGTCCGTAACATCCGGGCCAATCCCCGTGTACGCATCAAGGCCCGACCGCCGCGGCTGCGAGACGGCTGGAGGATGAGCTGGAGAACGGGAAGGGCTAATCCGTTGCCGAACGACGATGCTCTCGGACGCCATCGGAGACTCGGGCGGGGTCGGCCCGCCTATCGCCTCGACGGCATCCTGCTGCGCGCGTTGGCTAAAGGCGACATGCTCACGGTACGCATCGACCTCGACTGAGATCACGCCGAGAGGTCGAAACCCAACGCAGCGGCGAATGTCCGGACCACGTGTTGGACACCGATTTCGTTTCGCCCTATGAGCATGTGCCCATGCTGTCCCTTACGAATGCCGGCGCCGCACAGAGGTAGTACGCCGAAATCCTCACCGCGTACCGCGGCGTGCACGAGTTCGTACAGCTCTTCGAAGCCTGCCCGTTCCTCTGGACTCGAGATGGCAGACCGCGCCATCCACCCATGTCGGACCCGGCAGCGACCAGGGGTCTCCGCCGGCAGTATGTCTATGAGCTCGACACCGACCTGAGTGAAGGCGAGAACCAGGTTGGGAAAGACCCAATAGATGATCGCGAGGTTGTCGAGTGGTTCCCAGTTGCGGCTCTCGTCGTCTCCTTCTGCTATCCAGGCCACGGGAAAACACACGCGGCTGTGGAGGCCGAGACCCTCGTACACCGTCACGTCGGCAATCGTGTTCTGCCCGATCAGGCTCTGACCGTGTACGTACGGGAAGTGATAGCTCTCGGCGAAGGCTTCCAGTGCGGCTTTCCAGTTGACGTCGGACTCGAACTCACGATGCGTCAGATGTTGGTAGGCCGCCACACCCCACTGCGCCAGCTCGGCATCGAGCGGGCCCAGGTGTGCGTCGAGGTTCAGGGGTGCCGAGGCGGTGAGGACGACCCAGACGAGACCATGCCGCTCTTCGCTCGGTAGTTCGACGAGTCCGTGTGTCGAGCGGTCGACGCCGGAGAATCCGGCAGCTCCGGGCATGCCCACGAGGCAACCCTCGCTGTCGTACACCCACGCGTGGTAGGGACAGGTGAACCGCCGGGCGTTCCCGCAACCGTGCGCGGGTTGTGCAGAACGGTGTCGGCAGTAGTTGAGGAAGGCGTGAACACGGCCGTTGCCGTCGCGCGTCACAAGGACTGACGTATCCAAGACTTCGCGCACGATGTAGTCGTGGGGTTGAGGAATCTCAGCACTCGCGACCAGCGCCACCGGGGTTCTTCGTAGGAGCTCGTGCTCACGAGCAAACAAACCGGAGTCCCGGTAGTAGTCGAGAGGGACCTCCAAGACGTCTTTCGCCATGTCGGTGGTGCCCGAGCGGACGTGGTCGAGGGCGCGCTTGGTCAGCTGCGGGCCGTGTGGTCCGGTTCGTGTGAGAGCGGACTCTTGAACGCCGGTCATCGCAGGTCCTTCTTCCAGATCACCGCATCAGCCGAACTGTACGGCACTCCAGTCTTGCCGAATAGTCGTGTGGTCCGACAGTCGGAGGCAGCGGCGGACGACGTCCTTTCGAGTCAGAAGACGAAGGGGATGAGCATCTTGGTGGACCGCTTGTATTGCGTGTAGGTGTCGGAAAAGAGCCGTTGCATGTTCCGCTCCTCGACTTTCGCGCTGTAGATGAAATAGCCACCCAGGATCAGGACCGCCACGAACCAGAGGAGGTCCACGGCGACGGCGGAACCGATCAGCCCGAGGATGAGGCCGGAGTAGATGGGGTGACGAACGAACCGGTAGGGCCCGGTCGTCACCAGCTCCGGTTCGAGCTTTTGGGACATCGGGGTGCCCCAGTTGCTCCCGAGGTAGACGCGAGCCCACACAGCAATCGCCAATCCGCCGAGGAGCACCGCGACGCCGAGGCCCTCGAGCCAAGGGCTGTGAATCGTGCCGGCGTTCTTCTTGAAGGCCCCGACCCGGCCGAGAACCACCACGAGGACGACAAGGGCGACCCGGACACCGACGAAAGATCGCGACCTCGTCCTGGAGGCTTTCGTGTTCAATGCAGCTGCCAACCAGTAGATCCAGAAGGCGACCCAGGCCGCCGGGACGACGATGTCGACGGTGCGCACTGCCTTTTACCTCGGTCGGTTTCGCGAAAGCAGTTGCAGGCCGGCCCGTTCCCGGAAGATGGCGGCCGCGCGGGTCTCTCGATGGTGGGCTGGCCTCGACCCCAGACACCGAAGGTGGCTGTTCGTAAATGCCCTCGTCATCACCGCCGTGATCAATTTCGGCGTGAGCGGGGCACTCGGCTGGTTGAACGGCCTCGGCTCCGAGCACGTCCGCGTGTGGTCGATCCCGCTCTTCGAGAGAACGTCGGTGTTCACAGACGCCATCGGAACCTTCTTCATCCTGCCGCTCGTCACCTCCGTCTTGTGCACCATCGCGGTCCGGGCCGAACAGAGAAAGGGGGCCCTTCCGCTCGTCGATCCGCCCGCTCAGCGTGTGACGGCTCGGTTGCCCAGGAGCATCCTTCTGAGGGGACTCTTGTTCGGGGCGGTGCTCACGACGGTCTTGACTCCCCCTACGGCTCTGGTCCTTTCGTTCGCGAGGATCGGCGAGATGAGCCGCCTGGGCTTCGCTCTCTACGCCGCCCTGATCGCGGTGGTACTTGGATCGTTCGTGACTCCCGTGGTGGCGGTCCTCGCCATGTCCGAACGTCCCAACTTCGGAGGATTCGAAGTTGCAGCGAATGCTGAGACCTCGATCTCCGGACCGTAAGCGTCCGCTCCCCTCAGTGGTGTCATCCTCTTCCGGTCTTCGACGCCGTGGGCCGCTGCACGTCGGATCCGCTTACGGCAAGGTAGGCAACGAGGACGAAGATCGCGACCGCGAAGATGAGCGCGACCCAACCGTCGCCGAATCCCATACCGCTCACGTTCTTGGCCTTCCCGAAGCCGTCTGCAATCGAGGCGCCCAATGGACGCGTGAGCACATACGCCGCCCAGAAGGAGAGCACTGAGTTCCAGCGCAACCACCGGTAACCGGCGGCCGGGACCGCGATCAGGCCCGCGAAGAGCGCCGCGGACGTGAAGTAGCCGAGATGGAAGGTGTAGGCGGTGAGGTCACCGAGCGCTGTGCCCATGGCGAACGTCGCGACCACGGCGAGCCAGTAGAAGGACTCGCGGCGAGCCGTGTTGATGCTGTGGAAGGAGAGGGTCTTCTCCGTACGTTGCCAGGCGACGAACACGGCAGCGAGCACCAGCGCGTACAGGATCGTCGACGCCTGATACGGCACTCCGAGGCCGACGTGCAGGACGTCGGCGGCCATCGTCCCGAAAACACCGACCATGGCTACCGCGAACCAGTAGGTCCATGGGTCGTAACGCCGTCGCCGGAACTGCAGCACGAGGGACACGGCGAAACCCGCGAAACCCAGCAGGACCGCTGCATAGGGGTTGATCGTGTGGACCATGAAGTCCGAAGTCGCCTCTCCCATAGCGGTGGAAAAGGCCTTGATCACCCAGAAGATCACCGTGATCTGCGGGACCCTGAGCGCTCCCGGAGCGGTCAGCCAGGACATCAGCCTGCGGGGACCCGAAAGCTGCACCGGCGCAGGATAAACCCGCCGCGAAGAGCAAGTAGAGCCGGCCGACGACCTGCCGGCACGGAATTGTGTGAGTTGGTCGCCCGGGTGATGTTCTCTGTGCAGGCAGCGGCGCTCTCCGGGCGGGAAAGCCGGTTCTTACGGGCGGAAAATCACGATGGCTATTGGGCGGAAGACGTCGATCACTTCCTCGCGTCGGGCTTTTCTGAAAGGCGCAGTAGGGGGAGCGGGTGCCTTGCTCCTGGCGTGGGAGGGCCTGTCGCTGGGCCAAGGTGTGAAGACAGCGGCGAGCAGCGGGCCCGTCGCCGTCCCCTCCGCGATACCCGTACCGGGCAGGACCGGCATCGACCACGTGGTGGTCGTGATGATGGAGAACCGCAGCTTCGACCACTTTCTAGGCTGGATGCCGAACGCGAACGGCACCGGCCTGGGCCCCGACGGGTCAGTCGTCGATGCCGGGCGGTTCCACTCCTTTAATTACGCGGACACGTCGGGGGCCCGTCACCGCATCTGGCACACGACGCAGCTCAATGGTTGCGGGCAACAGGACCAGGACCATGGATACAGCGGCGGGCGTACCCAATGGGGCGGAGGGAGGATGAACGGTTTCCTCCTCGACAAGAACAACACCGACTACTCGTTGAGCTACTACCTGGCCGACGCCCGCCCGTTCTCCAGTCGGCTCGCCCTCAACTACACGACCTGTGACAATTACTTCTGTTCGATCCTCGGTCCGACGTGGCCGAACCGGTTCTTCCAGCACTCGGCCCAGACCGACCGTCTCAACGACACGACCTCTCCGGACAGCTCGAGCCTGCCGGCGGATCCTTCGGCCCTTCCTTCCATATGGGATCAGTTGAACCAGGTCGGAGGGCCCACAGGCCGCTACTACTTCAGCGACCTGCCTTTCCTCGGTCTTTGGGGCGCCAAGTACCTTCCTATCTCCGAGCAGTACCCGCAGTTCCTCGCAGACGCACAATCAGGGACCCTGCCGAATGTCTCGATCGTCGACCCCCGCTTCGAGGACGAGGGGAGCGGAACATCGGGCGATGATCACCCTCTCTCCGACCTGAGAGCCGGCGACGCCTTTCTGTCCGAGGTGTTTCACGCGCTCTCGAGCGGTCCGTCGTGGGACCGGACGATGCTGGTCGTCAATTACGACGAATGGGGCGGATTCTTCGACCATGTCCCACCGCCGCGCCTCGCACCCGGCAACCAGTACATCGATACCGTCGACGTCGTGAGAAGCGCCTCCGGATCGATCGAGAAGGTCCTCGGAGGGTTCCGCGTTCCGTGCATCATCGCCTCGCCCTTCACCAAGGGGAACCCGGACGACCCGCGGGTGGTCTCCAAGATGTTCGACCACACCTCGGTCCTCGCCTTCATCGAGTCCAACTGGCGACTGAAGCCGATCACCCCCCGTGATGCCTCGGCCGTGGGGAATTCGGCCGACGCTCTGAGCAACATCGGCCACGTCCTCGACCTCGCCAAAGCCCAACCCTCGGTGCCCGAACTGCCCCTCCTCGCACCCTTCGTGTCGTCGGGCTGCGACGTGCCCGGAAGCCCCGGCGGCGGTCCGACGGCGGGAGGACAGCCCGCACCCTCGAACAGCCAGCTGGACGAGCCCTCGGCGTGGCGCAAGCTCGTCGAGTCCGGTCTCCTGAAGGGCTGGCTCTGAGCCGATCCGAGGCGCCGTTGACGTGCCCGCCGGGGGCTGGGCCACCCCATCGCACCACTCTCCGGCTGACCTGAACTCTCCCCATATCCGGCACTAGCAACCCGCCGGAACGGTTCCAACGTTTCGCGCGCAGAGTGTGACTAATTCGCAGGTCGGCCTTCAGATCGCCACGCCTAGTAGCCGATAGTCAAATGTCGGTCAACTTCCCTTGCTCTGCCACGCTTTGTGGTTTATATAACACGGAGCGAACAAAAAGGGGAAAACAAATGCAGAGAGACGTAGACCTTTCGCAAGGAGTGGGCAGGCTCTGGCGATTCATCCGGAGCGTGTCCTGGCGGCGCGCTGGCGATGGCGTCTGCCGCTTTGGGGGCGGCTGCCCTGGCGCTGCCCAACGCCGGCCAGGCATGGGCCGATACTTCCACAGGCACTTCGCTTTACGTCGTTTCCGACACCGGCAGCTCACTGGTCGGCGGGCTCGTCAGCACGGTCGGTGGCGTGGTTGCGACCGCGCTCGGCTCGAACACGGTGACTGCCAAGCTGACCTCGACCGAAGCCTCGCTTCTCCAGGCGATGCCCGGCGTCGTGGTCACGCCCGACGTATCCATCACACTCGGTAGCGGGTCTTCGCAGACGACGGCCACCACCACGACCCCGGTCGCCAACCCGTCCGCTGCAGGCGTGGCGACGCTGCCGACGACAAGCACCACGGTCGCGGGATCTCCGAGCCCCTCAGGGGTGGCGACTCCTGCCCTGGCGACTCCTGCCCTGGCCACTCCGGCCGCATCGGGGGCTTCGCTGGCCGGAGGGACGAGCAGCATCGCCACGACCTCGCCCGGATTCACCCCGGCCACCAGCGGCTCCCCCGGTGCAGAGTTCACCGAGCAGAGCGGGGCCACCCAGCTGTGGGGCCAGGGCGACACCGGCCAGGGCGTGAACGTCGCTGTTCTCGACACCGGAATCGACCCGCTTCCCGACTTCGCCGGACGTCTCGTTGGCGGCGTCGACCTGTCTGGCGAGGGCAACCCGTTCCAGGACAGCTACGGGCACGGGACCTTCGTGTCGGGACTCATCGCGGGTAACGGCGCTTCCTCGAGCGGAACCTACATGGGAGAGGCTCCCGGAGCCGGTCTCGTGGCCGTGAAGGTCGCTGGCGCCAGTGGGAACACGGACCTCGGCACCGTCATGGCAGGCGTGGCCTGGACCATCGCACACGCCAGGAGCCTGAACATCGGCGTCCTCAACATGTCCCTCGGCTTCATCCCGACCACCTCGACCTTCTTGAACCCACTCGACCAGATGGTCGAGGCGGCTTGGAAGGCAGGGATCGTCGTCGTGACCTCGGCCGGGAACGCGGGGCCGTTCAACGGGACCATCCTCTCCCCGGGCGATGACCCCTACGTCATCACTGTCGGAGCCCTGGACGACCAGGGTCAGTCGAACCCTGCGAACGACGCGATGGCCAACTTCTCGAGCGTCGGGCCGACCAACCCCGACGGCTGGATGAAGCCGGACCTGGTCGCATCGGGCGCCCACCTCATAAGCCTCAGGGCGCCTGGCTCCACGGTCGACGTCCAGAACCCGAGCGCCGAGATCGGCACGGGCAACTTCATCGGATCGGGAACCTCGTTCTCAGCCGCGATCACCTCGGGTGCAGCGGCGCTCATCCTCGCTCAGAACGACGACTGGTCTCCGAACATGGTGAAGGCGAGCATGCTCGCCACGACGAACGTCGGACCTGAGGGCAACCCCTTCGCCGATGGTTTCGGTGACCTCAACGTCGCCGGTGCGGCCAACTCGAAGCACGTCCAGCTCAAGCAGTCGTTCTCGCCGGCCGCCGTTGCTTCGGGCTCCTTGTACAGCATCTGGCGGAGCTCGGCATGGAACATCGCCAACTGGAGCGGTCCGGGCTCGAAGGGCCTCGTGGCGAACGGCGCCGCATGGAACGGAGCTGCCTGGAACGGCGCCGCCTGGAACGGCGTGGCTTGGAATGGAGCTGCCTGGAACGGCTTCGTGTGGGGCGGAGCCGCTTGGAACGGCGCGGCCTGGAACGGCGCCGCTTGGAACGGTGCGGCCTGGAACGGCGCCGCTTGGAACGGCGCGGCCTGGAACGGCGCCGCTTGGAACGGTGCGGCCTGGAACGGCGCCGCTTGGAACGGAGCCGCATGGAACTGACAGCGGCTCACCCGGCTCGATAGCCGAAGGAGGCTGAAACGATGAGACTGCCCTGGCGAGCTCGGCTCGTGATCGGAGCGGCGATCGGTGGCGGGGCCGCCACGCTCGCCTGGGCCGTCTTCAACCTTGTGACACACAGCCTCCCGACCGCTCAGCAGTTCACCTTGGTGACGGTCTTCCTGATCCTCGTGATCATCAGCTGGCTGAGGCCTCTGATCGTCTACGTAGGAGACCAGTCCCAGGCGATCCACCTCGACGAGGGATTCTTCGTCGTGCTGACCTTGCTGGTGAGGCCGAGCGTGACTGTGATCACCTTCGCGCTCGCATCGGTGATAGCGCAGACGATCAAGCGCCGGCCGCTCGTGAAGTCGGCCTTCAACGCGGGGCAGCTGCTCGTGTCGGTAGGAGCGGCCTTGGCCGCTTTCACCGTGCTTCACCATCCCGGCTCTCCGATCACCTACCCGGGCGTCGGAGCTGCGCTCGTCGGTGCGGTCGTCTTCTTCGTCGTCAACAGCGGGTCGATAGCGGCCGTGCTCGCCAGCACCGGAGCGCACTGGCGGGAGGCCCTCCTCGACGGTTTGGACGTGCGGCTGCTGCTCGACGGTGGGGGGGCGGTCGTGGCAGTGGCGACCGCTCTCGTGCTGGAGGCCGATCCGTGGGCCCTTCCGTTCGCCGTGCTACCGCTCATCATCTTTCGCGAGGTTCTCGCCGGGCACTTCGACGCCCGCCACGACAGGGCGCGGGTGCACGGCCTCTTCGAGGCGACCCTCGAGGCGCACCGCTCGATGGGCAAGCAGGACGTGACCGCTGCGATCCTGAGCTCGGCGCGCGTCCTCTTGCGTTGCAGCGATGCCGAGCTCGCCGACCGTCAGGGTGGGGACGGAACATTGAGCGCGCCGCTTCCGCTTCCCGACCAAAACCTCTGGCTGACCGTCTCGGGACGCAGCCGCACCGAGCCGTTCGAGCGCGGCGACCGTGCGCTTCTGGAGGCCCTGGCGGCCGTCGGTGCAGGCGCCCTTTCCAACGCCTCCCTGTACCAGGAGGGCCGTCATCAGAAGGAGCGGCTCTCCGCGATCACCTCCAGCCTCGGTGAAGGGGTCTGCGCTGTGAGTCGCTCGGGTCAGATCACTTTCATCAACCCTGCGGCCGCGACCATGCTCGGCTGGGACGTCGTCGACGAGCTCGACGGTTTGGAGCTCCTCCCCGACCTCGACGTCGGGCCTTCTGCGCCTCCGTTCGTGCTCGCTCCGGCGATGAGGGCGATCGCTACACGCGACACGATCACGAGCTACGACACGCGCTTTCAGCGCAAGGACGGAAACTTCTTCGACGTGGCGTTCACCGTCTCGCCGATCATCGAGGCCGAGGGCCCGACCGGAGCGGTGCTCGTCTTCCGTGACATCACCGAGCGCAAGGAGCTCGAAGAGCAACTCGCTCGCCACGCCTTCCACGACGTCTTGACCGGGCTTCCGAACAGGCGCCTTTTCCTGGACCACCTCGACCATGCGCTGCGTCGTTCCGAGCGCAGCAACGAGCGTCACGCTGTGCTGTTCGCCGACGTAGACCGGTTCAAGGTGATCAACGACAGCCTGGGTCACCACGCCGGGGACTCGCTCTTGATAGCGATCAGCGAGCGAATCCAGTCGGTGCTGCGACCCGGAGACATGCTCGCCCGTTTCGGAGGGGACGAGTTCACGGTCCTGCTGGAGGCCGTCTCCGCGGCCGAGGACGCGATCGTCGTGGCGCAGCGCGTCCTCGACAAGCTCCGCGAGCCCATATCACTCCCCGACGGGTACGAGGTCGTCGCGACCGTGAGCATCGGGATCGCTCTCACGTCTCAGGACAAGAACAGGGACGACGTGCTCCACGACGCTGATGTCGCGATGTATCAGGCGAAGGCGAGCGGACGAAGCGGGCATTACGAGGTCTTCGACGTCGAGGCCATGGGTGTTCGCTCCGCGGAGCGCATCGAGCTGGAGGGAGGACTTCGCTGGGCGATCGAGCGCGACGAGCTCGAGGTCTATTACCAGCCGCTGTTCTCGATCTCGGACCGAAAGGTGGTCGGCGTCGAGGCTCTCGTTCGGTGGAACCATCCCCAACGAGGGCTTCTCGTACCGGGACAGTTCATCGGTCTGGCCGAGGACACCGGACTGATACTTCCGCTCGGAAGGCTCGTGCTCGAACAGGCGTGCCGGAAGGCGAAGCAATGGCGCGAGGAGTTCGGCGCACACCTCTCGATCGGTGTGAACCTCTCAGCTCGGCAGTTCCAGCATGCGGGCTTGGTGGAGGACATCGAGGACGTGCTGCAGGCGACCGGTGTCGATCCGACACAGCTGTGCCTCGAGATCACAGAGAGCCTTGCGATGGACAAGGTCGAGTGGACGAGTGAAGTTCTGACCAGACTGAAGGCACTGGGGGTACGAGTGGCGATCGACGACTTCGGTACCGGATACTCCTCGCTCGGCTACCTCGCAAGCTTCCCGATCGACGTGGTGAAGATCGACCAGAGCTTCGTCGAAGGCGTGGACGTCGACCCCGTGAAGTCTGCGATCGTCTCGGCCGTGATAACGCTCTCGCAGGCAGTGGGCTCGACGACGGTTGTCGAGGGCGTGGAGACCGCCAAACAGGAGGAGCACCTGAAGTCGCTCGGTTGTCTCGTCGCACAGGGCTACCACCTCGCGCGGCCGATGGACGCGGGTTCGTTCGAGGCCCTGCTCCGTTCGGTTCAGTGCGTCGCTCCGAGGGAGGACGCCGAGCCTTCCACGTGGCTTTCGCGGCGGTCGGAGCTGCTGCCTTCGGGCTGACCCTTTCAGTGGCGATGGTCGGCGCCGGTCAGCGGTCGGTCTGGTCCCACTGTTCGGACATGATCTGGACGTCGATCAGCGAAGCGATCTCTTCTGCGCGCTCCGAGCATGTGCAGGGAACTTCTCCGATGTCCGCCTCGAGCACGAGCGAGACGAGCCGATCCACCACCCTCTGCTGGCCGTGCTGGATCAACCTCGCTGTGATCGGTGGCAGCCGCATCACGAGCGGACGATCGATCTCCGCACGGCGCACGAAATCCTCGAGCAAGGCGGCGGCTGCCAGGCTCAAGGCGGTGTGGTCGCCCTTGTTCGCGATCGTTGGCAGCTCACGCGCCATCTCTATCAAGCGGAGGTGGGAGCCGGGCGCCTCGTCGAACTCGGGCAAAGGCTCGATTGTCATGATCGCCGGCTCCCGGTGAGGCGGGCTTCTGCCACTCTCAGCATCCTCCTCCGAGCCCGATAAGGCAAGGAAATTGGTCATCTGGTGCTCGACCAGCCGATATCGGTGCTGCAGGTGGGCGTGGCGTGTTTCGGCTCGAGCGGCCAAAGTGGATTACCGACCTCCCCGATGAGGGAAAATAGAGGCGGGCGTTTCGGGGCAGGGGGAGCCGAGGGCCTCTGGGAGGCAGCACATGGCGATCGGGTTGGCTCCGGTTTCCCGTCGGGGACCCGGCCGGTTACGCGACGCTTTCATAAGTCGGCAGCTACCGCACTATCCCCGGACGGCCCCGCGCTACGGCTATCTGGCCATCGTCGCTCTCACGACGATCACCCTCTACTACCTCTATTACGAGGAGGGCGCTCTCACTCCGCTGATGCTGCCCTACTACCACATGTCGTTCCTCTACTTCCTGTACCTGTTGGTCGTCGCCAACGCGATCGGCGCTTTCACGGCATTCATCGGCGGACTCTCGGACAGGATCGGACGGGCGAACCTCACCATTTACGGGACCTTGCTCGTAGGGCTCGTGCAGCTCGTCGCTATACCCCACATCCACTCGAAGTTCCTCTTCGCCGTCGCGTACTGCGTGATCGGCTTCGCCGAGGGAATCATCCTCGTCTCGACCCCCGCCCTCATGCGCGACTTCTCGCCACAGGTGGGGCGCGGGACCGCGATGGGATTCTGGGCTCTCGGCCCGACCATGGGGGCCCTCACGGCGAGCCTCGTCGCCACGCACACTCTGAACTCGCTCCATCCATGGCAGGACCAGTTCGTCATCTCGGGCATCGTCTGCATGGGTGTGGTGCTCGTATCCTTCGTGTTCCTACGCGAGCTGTCGCCCCGACTTCGCGACCAGTTGATGGTGTCCGAACACGAGCGAAACCTCGTAGAGGCCAAGGCAATCGGGATCGACGTGGCCCAGGCGACAGCGCATCCCCTTCGTCAGATGTTGAAGCTCGACCTCATCTCGTCGTCCTTTGCGGTATCGCTCTTCCTGCTCGTCTACTACGCGTCCGTGAGCATTTTGACGCTCTACTGGGTTGTCGTCTTCGGCCGTTCTGCATCCGACGCGAACGGGATAAACGTCTGGTTCGCCGCTTTCGCCTCGGGTGGACTGGTCGTGTTCGGCGCATTGTCGGATCGCTTGCGCGTCCGCAAGCCCTTCATGGTGCTCGGGGCGGTCGGCACGATCGTCATGACCCTGTTGCTCATCTTGCAGACCGATCATCCGCGCACGGGCTACTACGGCAACGTGCTCGTGATCGTTCTACTGGCCGTCGCCATATCAGCTGCCTACTCGCCGTGGATGGCCAACTACACCGAACAGGTCGAATGGCACAATCCGGCGCTCACGGCTACCGGTCTCGGAGTATGGGGTTGGATCTTGAGGATCGTCGTTGCGCTCTCCTTCCTCGTGATACCGCGTGTCATCACCACGTCGACGACGCTCGTCGACAACCAGGCGGCCGCCAACACTTTGCGGGCCATCCAGGCTGCAGCACCTTTCGCGCCCTCCGCCAGTGGTTGTGCATCGAGGCCCGCGCCACCCGGGGTCGTGAGCGCGCGCTCGAGAGGACGGGGGAGGCTGGTCCGAAGACCCTCGCCTCCTTGATCGCCGCATGCGAACGGACGCACAGCTTGTCTGCGGCTCTCACCGCCGCGGGCGGCCTCACGAACCCCCAAGTGGAGGGTCTGCTCGCCTACCAGCCCCTCGCCCTCGCGATTCAGAACGGTCAATCGGTAACCGACGCCGAGATCGCTTCGAAGGTCGGCACGCACTCGAGCGACCTGGCGAGCCTGCTCGCCGCCGAGAAGCAGTTGCTGCCGGCGCAGAAAGCCTCCCCCGGTGAATGGAACCGGTGGTGGTGGGTATGCATCGCGGGACAGTTCGTCTTCCTCCTTCTCATCGCCACCATGCGGGGAAGGTGGAGCCCGCGCGGCGCGCCATGACTTCGAAGAGCACGAGCGCCTCGTAGAGGAGGAGCTCTCGGAGATGCGCGGACGTGCGAGTTTTCCAGGGACACCTGAAACGGCGGCGAAAGCACCTGCTTGAGCAGCCGTTTTCGGCGTTTACCCTGGTAGTAGCCTAGGTCTTTGGCCTAGAGAAGGGTTTGGCTTGCGACCTCGTAAGAGGTCTTGATAAGCAATCAGCCCATTGTGACTGACGTCGAGATGACCTCGACGGCACCCGCAGGCGGCAAGCGCAGAAGGTCGTTGAGGTTCCCGGCTGCGCTCAGCGGGGTCGTCATCACTTTGGTGCCCGCAGTGCTCCTCGTGGCGGCGCGCCCGGTCGCCGCGGACTCGTTGTCGAACGCGCGCGGCAACGCCGCTCAGATCGCCTCCGAGATCCAACAGGAAGCCGCGCGCGTGGATCTCCTGTCCCAGCAGTACGAAGCCGCACAAGCGAAGGTGCAACAGCTCGATTCGCAGGTCCAGCAGATCCACAACACGATCGCGTCCGACCAGGCGAAGGTGCAGAGCGATCAAGCGAATCTGCGTAGGGAGGCCATTCAGGCGTATACGTCGAGCGGCAGCGATCCCGAGCTCGAGTCCCTCTTCGCGCCGAGCGGACAGACTGCCGCGATTGCAAACGAGTACCGCACCGTCGCCAACGGCAACATCACGAACGCGATCGACGTGTTGGACACCGCACAGAAGACCCTCGCGAACCAACAACAGCAACTGCAGGCGGCGCAGGCACAGGCTCAAGCAGCGCTCAATTCGGTCGCGTCCAACCGTCAAGCCGCAGTGCAAGCTGTCGCCAAGCAAGAGTCGACGCTCTCCGGGCTGAAGGGACAGATCGCGAGCCTCGTTCAACAGCAACAGGCCGCACAGCATGCTGCAGAGCACGCTTCGTTCGTCTCGCGGGCGAGCGCTTCCGCGAGCCTCGCGAACCTCCCGGCGGCTGGCGGCGCGTCGGGCGCGGTGAGAGCAGCAGAGAGCCAGATCGGGGTGCCTTATCGCTGGGGAGGCGAACAGCCCGGAGTGGGCTTCGACTGCTCCGGGCTCACACAGTGGTCCTGGCGACAGGCCGGAGTGGGGATACCCCGCACGGCCCAGGCGCAGTACGACGCAATCCCCCACGTCTCGCTCGGCAATCTCGAGCCGGGGGACCTTGTGTTCTGGGGCCAAGGGACCGGAGGCATCTACCATGTCGCCATGTACGTCGGGAACGGCGAGGTCATCCAGGCACCCCAGACGGGGGAGCGCGTCCAGATCGATCCGATCTGGGGCGGCCCAGTGGGCGCCGGGAGACCCTGACCCACTCGGGCGTCCCCACTCGCCGAGCTCGGATGTCGGCTGTCGCCGGGGCGTAGTGTCGAGGACGATTCCCGTTCCGGTTATCTCCGGGGGACCGTGATGCCGACCGAAATGGAATATCGGAGGCTCGGGCGCTGCGGACTCAAGGTGAGCGTCCTTTCGCTCGGATCCTGGGTCACCTTCGGCCCTCAGCTCGACGTGGGGCCCGCCGCGGACTGCATCGCCGCCGCAGGTGAGGCGGGCGTGAACTTCTTCGACAACGCCGAGGCCTACGCCGGAGGCGAATCCGAGAGGATCATGGGCCGAGCCTTCGAGCACCTGAAGTGGCCGAGACACCGTTTCGTGGTGTCGACCAAGCTCTTCTTCGGGATCCACGAAGCCGTCAACATGCAGAACACGCTCAACCGCAAGTACCTGATGCAGGCGATCGACGGCTCGCTCGAACGCTTCGGCCTCGACTTCGTGGACCTCTTGTACTGTCACCGCGCCGATCCCGAAACACCCATCGAGGAGACGGTGCGGGCGATGTCCGACATCGTGAGCGACGGCAAGGCGCTGTATTGGGGCACCTCTGAGTGGCGACCCGACGAGATCCGTGCCGCGTGGGAGATCGCGCACCTGCACCATCTGCATCCACCTGTCGTGGAGCAGCCGCAGTACAACCTGTTGTGGCGCGAGCGTGTGGAGCGAGAGTACGCACGCCTCTACGAGGACATCGGGCTCGGGCTCACGACCTGGAGCCCGCTGGCATCGGGTGCGCTCACCGGCAAGTACGCCGAGGGAGTGCCACCGGAAAGCCGGGCCGCGTTGCCCGGTTACGAGTGGCTCGCGAGCATGCTCACGGATCGCGCCACACAGCAAAAGGTCAGCGCTCTCAAAGCGATCAGCGACGACCTCGGCTGCAGCCTCGCTCAGATGTCCATCGCCTGGTGCACAAAGAATCCGAGAGTCTCCTCGGTCATCACCGGCGCGAGCAGGGTCGAGCAGGTGAGGGAGAACATGGCGGCGCTCGAGATCGCGGAACTCCTCGACGAGGCGGTCATGGCGCGAATCGACGAGATAGCAGGGCTCCCGGCGGACGAGGACTAGCGGCTCTTTATCTCAGAACGACTCTGATTCAGGCGGTGACCGCGGCCCCTTCTCCTCCTGTGTCGCTCTTTGTTTCCACCCGGTGGCGCCTCCACGGCCGGCGCCTTGTTGCAGGCTCGGGCTCGGCGACCGCGGTGAGCCGGAGCTCCAGACAGGCATCACAGAGATAGATGCCGTCGTTCAGGCGGGTCCGTCCCCGGAAGTGGCAATCGGCGCAGAGATGGTCGAGGTAGACGAGCCTCTCCAAGGCGAGTGGCCCGACCGGCTTGATGATCTCGTCCAACCTTCGCTGCGCGCGTTCACTCAGCTGCCACGAGGCGGTCCCGTCGGTTTCTGTCCGAGCGGCGAGGCCCCATTCGACGAGGTCCCGCAAAAGCGGGTCGAAGCTTTCGATGCGGTAGGCGCGCCCGTCGTCCATGGCGGCACGACCTCCTCCCGGCGCCGGCCCTGGAATCCGGCTCCCACCTCATTGTGCTACCGAGGTGTTCAAAAAGAAATAGCGCCCGCTAGACGGATACCTCGTCCTTAAGGTTGTCCCGGACCCAGCGGCGCAGGTCGTCGTTGTCTTCGTGACCGTGCACGGCGGCCGCGTGCTGAGCCGCTGCCTCGACGACCTCGCCCTCCTCTCCCGCGATCGTGAGCGTGCATCCCTTCTCGCTCGGGAAAGCCCGGCAGTCAGCCACTTTTCGTGCCATGGCCCTCAGCTCCTTTCGGTCGAGCGGTCCTTCAGCCCTTTACGTACGACAGCTTCTCGGTGATCTTTCCTTCTCGAACCTCGAACAGATCCACTCCGCGCACGTGTCCGCTGTCCCAGCTGTAGCGCCAGCGCTGGACGACGCGGTGACCGGCTTCGAAGGTCTCTTCGTTCTCGAACCCGGACGACGGATCATCGAAGATCACCTTCCATGCCGAGCGGATCTCCTCTGGGCCGACGTGGCGCGAGCCGTCCGGCGCGGGCCCTGTAGCGTCGAAAACGCAATCGTCGGCAAGGAACGAGACCGCCGATTCGAGGTCGTGCGCAGCCCAGGCGGCACCGAAGGCTTCCACGACATCTACGGGTGACACGGGAGCCATCAGCGGGCGTAGTTGCTGGCACCGAACCAGTCGACGGTGACCACCGGCTCGTCTCCCACCACCCAGGCGTCATGTCCGCTCGGGAGCGAGGTGACGTCCCCGGGGCCCGCAACGAGCTCCGTACCGTCGTCCATCCGGATCGCCAGGCGCCCCGAGACGTGGTACTGGAAATGCGGGGCCTCGCAGGTTTCTGTCCCGGCGATCGGCTTCACGTCGGTGGACCAGCGCCAACCGGGCTCGAAGCGCAGCCGCCCCACCTCGGTCGCTCCGATCTTCAATATCTCCGCTCGGCCTCGAGGGAAGTCCCGGACCTCGTCCGGGGCTCCGAAGCTGCGGTGCTCTGTCTCCTGAGCCAAAGCCCAACCCCCCTGCGTGACGCGCGAGCCACCTCGCTTTTATGTATCCTTACCTATTAGTAGGTAAGGAGTCAAGTGACCCCGGAGGTCAGGACCAAAGTGAGCGCCCCACAAGCGTCGGTTACACAGAAGGACGAGCCGGCCGACACCCGCTCCGCGATCCTCGACATCGCAGAACGCCTGGTCCAGCGGCGCGGCTTCAACGACTTCTCCTATGCGGACATCGCGACCGAGCTCGGCGTGACAAAGGCAGCGCTGCACTACCACTTTCCCGGGAAGGCGGAGCTGGGCGAGGAACTGCTGACCCGATACACGGCTAGGTTCGCGCAGGCTCTGTCCGACATAGAGGCATCAAGTGCAACGGCTGCTTCGAAGCTCAAGTCGTACGCGCAGTTGTACCTGGGCGTCCTGCGTGACGAACGAATGTGTCTGTGCGGGATGTTGGCGGCGGAGTACAGAACTCTCCCTCCTCCCATGCAGAGCGTGCTTCTGCGGTTCTTCGACGACAATCACGACTGGCTCGAGCGGTTGCTCCAAGAGGGTCGGGCCGACGGCTCCCTCGGTTTCCGCGGACGCTCAAGCGACGCGGCGCAGATGATCTTGGGTTCTCTGGAGGGGGCGATGCTCGTGGCTCGCACCTACGGCGACACTTCCAGGTTCGAGATGGCCGCGGACCAGCTGCTCGCCGAGTTCGCCGGGGAAAAACCGCAAGCCACTTCACGATAGAGCGGTCGAAGTATCGTCTCGGAGTATGTCCGGGATCTCCGGGCGCGACAACATCGTCGTGGTCGCGCATCCCGACGACGAAGCGTTGTGGCTGATCGGTGCGCTCCGAACTGCCGACGTCGTCGTCGCCGCCCTCTCCAAGGCGAGTCCGGTTCTCACAGATCGCCGGCTTGCTGTAAGCACGGAGTATCCATTGCCCGGTTTCGAGTTGCTCGGTCTCCAGTCGGCGGACGTGTTCTGGGAATGCGACGGACGAAGGGGCCGCCCCGTCGAGACCGGTGTGAGCCTCCTCGAGAGTTGTCCGCCAGCCAAATCCGAGCGCTACCGCGCCAACTACGCGGCGCTCCTCGAAAGGCTCGAGCCATATCTGAAAGTGGGGTCGGTCGTCTACACCCACAACCCCTGGGGTGAGTACGGCCATCCGGAACATGTCCAGGTGAGCAACGCCGTCGTGCGTCTCGCGCGGCGCAATGGTTGCTCGGTCTGGGCCTGGGAGGGCTTCTCTTCGCGTTGGCAGCTCGATCGAGGCGTGAGGCTCAGGGCCGACTACTACCCCGACCGTGTCATCGGCCGTCTGCCCACCGCTTTGGTCGAGACAGACCTCGAGCTTTACCGCAAGCTGCGCGACCTCTACATCCGCCACGGCGCGTGGACCTGGGACGACTACTACGAGCCGCCCGGGACCAGCCGGTTCGTTCAGCTCGTCGACGAGGGCACGGCTCTGGCCCCCCCGGGGCGGCGCCGCCTGAGCGCCCCGTTGAGGGTGGCAGCTCGGTCTGCCGCCGGGCGGGCCCGCCGGGCCGTGATGACTCGCCGGGGGCTTGGCACCAGGAATCGCTAAAGACTCTTTCGGCGCCGGTCGAAAACTCGGCAAGAGGCGCTGTGTTGAGAATCCTGGTCACAGTCGATCGGCTCACTCCTACAGGTGGTCGGGAGATGAGCACCCTCCAGCTGAGCCGCGAGCTCTCGGGGATGGGGCACGAGATCGACCTCTACTACGAGACTCCAGGCGAGCTGGAAGCCGAGTACCGTGCCTTCTGCAGGTCGATCACCCCTGCTCATTTGAGGGTTCGCCGACCCGGGTTACTGAGCAACCTGAGGCGAGCTGCCCCTGCCCTATCGAGCGCAGCCCGCCGGCACCCAGACGTCGTGTACGTGCAGAGCTTCGGCAACATACCCTTCGGGGCCCTTGTCGCACGCCTCTCCCGCGCTCCTCTCGTGTGTCACCTCCGCGGCTTCGCGTCCTACGGCAAGACCAAATTGCTCGCCAGCCAGGTCTCGCGCTTCATTGCCGTGTCTCACGACACCCGCCAACGATGGAGCGACGCAGGTGTGGATGCTTCCCGGATCGAAGTCGTGCACAACGGTGTCGATCTCGACGACTACCCATTGGGAGGACAGGTTGAGCGGGAGGCGTCCAGGAAGCAACTCGGGATCCCGCCTCGCAGCTTCGTTGTCCTCTATTACGGGAGGCTCGACAAAGAGAAGGGCGTCGAGGTCCTCCTCGATGCATGGCGGAAATCTGGCATACCGGAGAGCGAGGGACGGCTCGTGATCATGGGCGAAGCCGTGATCGATCCCGATCCCGATGCATCCCTACGCCGTCTTCAGGAACTCGCCCCGCCGGGATGTGTGTGGCTCCCCTCGCGAAGGGACGCGGTGACGGCCCTACACGCAGCCGATGTGGTGGCGGTGCCCTCGTTCGCCGAAGGCTTCCCCCGGACGATCATCGAGACCATGGCCACGGGCCGACCCGTTGTCGCGTCTCGGGTTGGAGGCATCCCGGAGTCGCTCGCCCCGCCCTTTGACCGTTACCTGTTCGAGCCCGGCGATGCGACAGCGCTTTCCCGGGCGCTCGCGAGCCTGCGCGGTTGGAGACAGGAAGACCCCGGTTTGGCATACCGCTGCCGCAGGCACGTCGCCGATCACTTCACGCTCGAGAAGACAGCGGCAGGCGTGGAAGACGTACTCGCGGCGGTCGCAGGGAGGAACACCGCCCGCGAGGAGCTTCATCCGGTGCCCGTTGGACGTTGAGCTCAGAAGGGTCCGTCGACACGAGTTCGAGCGGGTCGGTCGCGAGACGAAAGACCATGCCCATCTGAGGCCTTTTGGCCCTAAGGATCACCCGCCACACCTCTTAGTCTCCACATCGGGGGGCATCAAGCTATCTAGAGCTATCCAGTAAGGACACGTTGAGACAAGACCCCCGGACGCCGAGAGACCCACAGCAGGGCCAGGGCTCCAACAACGGCAACCGCCCGCCACGCACACTGTCACTCACCGTCGCGAACTTGTCGGACGGACCGCCTGCAGACGCCGCTTCGTGGCGTGCTTGTCCCGTGTGTCGAGAGACGGTGGTGCGGCCGAGCCGAAATTGCGGGTCGTGCGGATCCCAGCTGACGTTCGAGAGCTTTCTCACGCCGGGCAGGATCCGAACCAACAACGGCAGTACGGACATTGTCCCGGCCCGAACATGTCCCGTGTGTCGAGAAATCGCTTTACGTCCGCGCCAAAACTGCGGGTCGTGCGGATCCCAGTTGACGTTCGAAAGCCATCCACGTCCCACAGGCAGTCCAAGCCGCTACGGCGGAGCGACGAGCAATTCGAAGAGGATCGTTTACAAGAACTGGCTGCGCCGCCCGGTCGTAGTTGGCGTCGGCGTTTCCGTTGCGGTCGTGGCGCTGGCGGGCACCGCGCTGGGTCTGTCGGCAGGCTCCCCGAAGGCCGAATCAGGAGCGTCTTTGCTGGGCCCAGTTGAGCAGCATCGTGATTCACCTGCGTCGGCACCGAACACGGAACCCAGCGCCAGAACGTCCCAACCATTGACGGGCATGCTTCCGCCGACGACCCTTACCACGCCCGTTGGGACTCCGCCGGTGCCGAGTACGCGGTCAGAGGGCCAACGAGCCGCGGCGAGTGCACAATCGCAGAATCAAAGGGCCATCGCCGAGATACGGCTGTCTAATCCGGCCGTGAACAAAGTCCCGGTCGATGCCAACATCGACATCCCCACGACGGCCCTACCGAATACGCCGACGATCCCCTTCAACCAAAGCCTGAACACGTTTGACACATGGTGGACATCTGACGGCGAGTACGCGTACGGTCTCGTCGCGCAGGAAGTTACCCTGCTTGTCGAGGACATCGCGCGCAACGACCCCTCGGCTCTCGCCCAGGATGCCAAGAACCTCGTGAGCGCCGCGTTCGGCTCTGCGCAGGGCGTAACCAGTTCTCAAGGGGCACCAGCTCCGGATCCAATGGTTGCCTCCCTTTGGCAACCGTGGTTAGGAGATGCCAGCGGACTCGGCGAAGCGACGCTGGCATGGCATTCAAATCCATCCGCAAGCAACGCTCGCCAGGTAAGCGCCGAGCTGTCGACCGTCGTCGAAGCCGAGACGTCTCTGGACAATGCCATCCAACAAGCCATGTAGTGAGGGGCGCGACCACCCGAGGTCTTGGTCTGTCGGTCTAGAAGTGAGCGAGGACCTGCGAGGAGTGATCCTCTTCGTTTTCACGAAGCGGTGTGGTCCGTGACGAACCAGCACTGGCTACAATTGAACCAGTCGTCAGAGTCGAGTTCGAACGGATCGAGGCGCTGGAGCTCCTGGGCATGGCGTTGGCGCATCTCAATGACGCGGAAGCCCGGGGCGAGATGTCACCTCGAGTGCCACTGCTCATGGCGATCCGGGACAGACTCGCTACGGCGTTCAGCGGGGAGGAGTCGTGACCTACGGCGATGCACAGGTGGCGGCGGCGAATGCGGCAATGGACAAGCACAGAGGGGGCGAAGAGGGCGAAGTTGGCGCCGCTCTCGCTGTCGTGGGATTGAGCGCCGTAAGAGCGGCCAAGGAAGCTCTAATCCGCGACGACATGATTCGGGTTGCTTACCGAACTGGCGCCTCCATCCGTCAGATCTCCGAAGTCTCCCGCCTTGGCCGCAAAGCTGTGTCCGCGATTGTTTCCGATGCAGAGCAGTCGTCGGATCGCTGAGAGCAAAGCATACGTTTTCGGGAACTGCTTGAGAACGACCTCTCGAGGCACCGAGCTACGGGGCGACAAGTTGTCTTCCTGAGTCGGCCTGCCCTGCCGCACCGCGTCGAAGGGTAAGCATGATGGCGTCGAGTCCTAGACGCGCCTCCGTGTCGGAAGGCGGGACGTTCGACACTCCGTTGGCCTCGATGGCCTTCGCTCGGGCCACGAGAGCGGCCCTGCGATCTGGCGACAGGTTCGGTGCTGGAGCCCGAACCTATTGCTCCCCGTGGCGGTGGAGTTCGACTACTGGGATAACTCGCTTCGTCTTCTCCTCATACTCGGCGAAGCCTTGGTACCGACTCGCCTGTTCCGCGTAGATGCGGTCGCGTTCATTGCCGGTCACGGGAGTGGCGGTTGCGCTGTAGGTCTCGGTACCGACTTCAACCGTGACCTTCGGGTTAGCCACAAGGTTGTGGTACCAGTCGGGGCTTGTGTCAGCACCGGCCTTTGAGGCGAACACGTAGCGGTTCCCGTCGAGGTCGAGGTGCATCATCGGGTTCACCCGCTCCTTTCCGCTCTTCGCCCCCGTCGTGTGGAGCAGAAGAACTGGAGCCCCTTCGAAGGGTCCGCCCACTCGTCCCTCGTTCGCCCGGAACTCCTCGATGATCTTCGAGTTCCAATCGCTCACCTCGGTCATTTCGGCCACCTTCCATCGCCGCGTACCAGCTCCCACGGGGGGACGCACCGTCAGAGCAAACAACGCCCTAATCGCAGACCTCATTCCCCATGGCAACCCAGAGGTTTATTTGAACCCGGCGTGCCTCAACCGGATTTGGTGACACAGGTCCGATGACCCAGCCGCGCCGCGTAGCTCAATCAGGCCGTCGTCGGTTGCGTCGTACTAAAAAGAAGAGCGAAGCTCCTCCCTCAACCGATCTTCATTTTGATCTGGAGTTCTTGTTCGGTTTCTTCGCCGACCTCTGGGTCTTGGAAACCTTGGCCCGTGCCGAAGGTTTCTTGCCGGATGGCTGCCTCACCTTGCCGATGACAGCGACCGCTCCTGGGCCAGGTACGACGGTCGACTCTTCACCCGTCGACCATTTGATACGAAGGAGTCGGCCCACCACGTCTGTCACTACACCGTCACGCGGGGCTTGGCCGACCTTGGTTGATTCGATTCGAACTCGATCACCGACTTCTGGCATCGGTCACCTCCGCGAGATACCTGGCGTTGGGGTTAGAGCGTCATTCCGAGAGTCTCAATCCACTCGTGGTTGCAGGCGGCGTTCGCGCAGACCAGGTGCCGGTGGTCTTCGGTCGTTGAGTCGGGCGGGCACTCGTAATGGGTGTACTCGTCTACCTGGCTACTTCCACATCGTGGGCAACCTTCACGTTTCGTCATGCACGACCTCCCCGGTGCGGACCACGGTAGTCCTTAAACGCCAGCCTTATGTCGGGGTCACAGGGTCGGCATTGCACCCCTTGCGCTCCAGTGAACGAAGGAATCAAGCTGCCACTTAGTAAGTCCCCGGTCGACTGACACCACCCTGACGGCTCTCTCCCCCTAGCTGGCCGTCGAGTTCCATTACGAAGACATCTCCAGCCACCACCGCCTCGAACACCTGCGAAGCCTTCGGCACCGGATAGAGAACGATCCGAATCGCTCGACCAGGTCCGCCACGCGGAGGCCTCACGATCATGATTGGGTCTCTCTCGGGGTTATCGGGACTAATGTCACCCTGTCGCCGCCACGACGGGAAGACCTTATGGCGTCCAAGTCGGTCGCATTCGATACGGTCTCGGTCATCACCCTCAACAAGACCAGCCAACCGACTTTCGGATTACGGGTCCAACGCCAGGTTCCATGCGCAGTAGCCAAAGCACCGAAAGATGAGGCCGACAGAGCCGTTGCTCGAATATCGCCCTACCACGCCTTAGTCTCCGTAAGCAGACGAAGAAGAGCCTCTGCCTTGCTCTCAGTGCCGCTGGTTCTTTGAGCCTTGCAGTTGCTCTCCTCGCCCCAGCCTCCTTCACCGCGTATCGCGCCACGTCAAGCGCCAACGTGGGGACCGCCGCCGGTGGACCCGCCCTCGATGTCGCGCCTTCGACGCTCGCTGCTTCTCTGAACTGCGCGGGTCCTCCGCTTCGGACCAGCCGCCACGACCCTGTCCTCCTCGTCCACGGGACAGGGCTCACGCCTTCCCAGAGCTGGAGCTGGAACTACGGCGCTGTTCTCCCGAAGATGGGCTATTCGACCTGCACCGTCGCCCTTCCCGACGCAGCACTCGGTGACATCCAGGTCGCAAGCGAGTACGTGGTGTACGCCATCTGGACAATCGCACAGCGCTCTCACGAACGCTTGGACGTCATAGGTCACAGTCAGGGAGGTATCGAACCGCGCTGGGCTCTCAAGTGGTGGCCTGGGCTCAGAAGGGTCGTCAATCACTACATAGGGCTGGCATCCCCGAACCACGGGATCTACGCAGCGGACGCCTGCGCCGATTCGGGCAAGTGCTGGCCAGCGGTGTGGCAGATGGCCCAGAACGCCAAGTTCATCGAGGCTCTGAACAGAGGTGGCGAGGCTCCTGGCCCGACGAGCTATACCGACATCTACAGCGAGACCGACGACCTGGTAGAACCGGCCTTCCCAGATCCCACAGCGGCGCTTGTTCAGGGTCCCAACGTCGCGAACGTGTCCGTGCAAGACGTCTGCCCAGGCCGGTACGTGAACCACGGCGGGATGCTCGTCGACGCCGTCGTCTTCCATCTCGTCATGTCCACGATGGAGAACGCTGGTCCTCTCATGGCGTCGCGGGTGCCGGTGACAGATTGCACTCAGACCTTCATGCCGGGCGTGCCACCCCATGAGGCGGTCACCGGCAATGCCTCGATCTATACCGATGCAGCTCAGGCGTTCTACGACCACCCCGGTACGACCTCCGAGCCCCCACTCGCTCCCTACGCGCAGTAACGGAAGTCCACACGAGGGCTCGGACCCCATCCAGCGTTCTTCGATGTGCGTGACAATCAGGGTTCACTAGACATGCCTTCGTTGTGGTTTGTGGGATGGGCGACGAACGTCTGCGCGACCTCTTCCCAAAACTGTCCCTCCTGGTACGGGTAAGGGATCGCCTTGCGCCAAAAGGCCGTGGCACCGGGATTGCTGACCAGCTGCCGCACCGTCCAGCGACCGGGATATTTTCTCAAACAGCAACCGGGCGACGTGTTTCCCAACGCCGCGGTGCCGGTACTTGCGCGTCACGAAGAACCCGGCGATGTCGTGTGGTTCTCCGACGAGAACGAGGACAAGACCCGTCCACTCCCCGTCCACCCGAATCAAATAGGGTCGACGCTCTGAGTCCGTCCAGTAGGCGTCGAAGTACAGGTAGGAGTATTCGCCCTGCGCGTCGACGTCTTTGTTGTCGAACTCGGAGAGGTCATGAAGGTAGAGCTGCAGAAGCCGCCAGACGATGTTCCGCTCACCGTCGAGCGCCTCGACTAGCTGAATCTGCATCGGACATACTGCCCTGGCGGTTCTAGCAGCGTACGCGACACGTCCACGTGCAATGTTCCCGGCCCTGGGGAAGACTGTGGTGTGGAGATCTATCGAGGGAGGGGAAGTGGCCGAGAGCGTCTACAAGGTCATAGAGCTGGTGGGAACCAGCACCGAGTCGTGGGAGAAGGCAGCCGCTGCCGCCGTTGCCCAAGCCGCCCAGTCACTGCGTGACCTACGTGTCGCCGAGGTGACCGAGCTGGACATGCAGCTGGAGAACGGCCAGGTTGCGGCGTACCGGGCGAAGGTAAACGTGTCGTTCAAGTACGAGGGTGGCCAGTAGGTCGTTCCAACTGCCACGACAACCAGTAGAGCAAGGAGCAGACGCGTTATGGCGCGTAAACCCTTTGTCGGTCGAGATGTCACCGTCAGCTTCGACTCAGAGGTCTGCCAGCACTCAGGCAACTGTGTGCGCGGGTTACCGAGCGTGTTCGATACGAACCGGAAGCCGTGGATCGAACCCGATGGTGCCACCGACGAGGTGGTCATCGCGCAAGTTGGCAGATGTCCGTCTGGGGCGCTGCGGATCGAGCCGAGGGACGACATGCCACTCGACTGAGCATCGACGTCACCACATGACCGCGTGGGCATGACTGGAGTTGTCCAACTTGAAACGCGCCATTTAGAAGAACTTCCGCGGGTGCTCTGAGGTCAGACGCTGCGTAGCAGGGAGCGCAGAATGTGGCGTAGGCCCTTAGGGAACAACGTCGCGCCGCTAGTGACATGCGTCCTTGTGTTGACGTTGACGGCCTGTACCGGCAATCAGCGGTCGGCCTTCGCCAGTTGGAGGCGTATCAGTACACCCATCGTCCTTCCTGCGGGCTATGGGCCACCGATCAATGTCACTAGCGACCCGACGAAGATCGGCGTGTGGGTGCTGGGGCCTTCACAGCAAGATGACTCCCTCTTCTTCTGGGATCCGCAGAAGAAGTCCCTGACAAGACGGATTCGGGTGGCACCACCTATCGCTGAGACCTTCACTCTCCCCTCAGGTCCCACTATCTCCCCGAATGGGACGATTTGGCTTGCCGAGCACACGACCCTGATTCGCGTAAACGCTAAAACAGGAGCTGTATCGAACATCTCAGTCCCTGGCTCGGTCGCAAATCGTTACGACGTAGTCGAGGTGCTGGCTGCAGATTCATCTGGGAATGTTGCGGTATCGGTCACGACCGCACCAATCCCGAGAGTGTTCTGGTATTCAGAGAGGAGACACAGGTATTCGTTGGCGGATGTTCCGAGTGGCCCGTTCTACCCAAACACAGTGATTGGATTTCTTGCCGACGGCACTCTGGTAGCGGCAGGCGGCCACACGGTTTCCGTCGTCGCGCGCGACGGACACCGCTCGTCCTTCACGATCAGCGGAAATGCGAAGGGCATCGAGAGCGATGGAACCCGCTTCGTGGTGACGTCGCGAGACGACAAACTGGCTGACTATATATATGCATTCCGAGGTGCGAATCTCGGTCTGGCGTTTTCTTACCGCTGCAACCCGACTACGCAGTGCGGAGAGGCCAGCCTCCTCCCCAGTGGCAACGTAGTTGCGAGTACGAGGCACGGCCTCGTCGAGATCGACCAGAGGAGCTCAGTGCGGAGCATCAAGACTGACAACCCACCCTGCCCAGCGCCAGGGTCCGAGTCAGACGCAACAAACGTCAACAGTCAGCCGAGACTTGTCTCCCATACCTGTGAACAGGAGCCGTGGCCGTCCTTCACGACGGATCGCCTTGGAAATATCTGGTACTGGTTCGCTGCCAACGGCATCAACGAGGTCTCTGGACTGTCACCCACTAAATAGGGATGCATGGGAACTCACGTCTCAGGATGCGGTTCGTCGATGATCGCGCCTTGGGCCACCCACGTCTGAGAATGCCTCGCACTTCGGTCACGTCAGCTGCGGTGACGTGCGAGAGCAACTGACCCACGCCCTCGCCGTAGGTCTCGACCGTCTTGGGGGACTGTTCTCGGTTCGCCGATGTCGCTCGAACGACCTTTCCAACCGGTCCAGGTCGCCTACTCTTTCCATGGGTAACCCTTCTCTGTATCGCACGAAGAGCATGTGCTCTTCGTGCGCTGTGCTGAGGGTTACTCGGGCAGGTTTCTGGTCAAATCCCAGGTCCAGGCCCTGAAATGATGGGGACGTAGCTCAGTTGGTAGAGCACCTGCTTTGCAAGCAGGGGGTCGGCGGTTCGAGTCCGCTCGTCTCCACAAAATTTCTCCTGGTCACACGCTTGGATCGCCTGCGGCGGGACCCCTTCGGTGGCGACCATGGCACATTCATGGCACATTCCGTAGAGATGTTCGAAGACAAGTTCGCAACTTCGACATCATCATCTCTGCCACCGTCGCCCTTGTTCCTGGTTCCTTGACTCTTCACAAGGCGGAGCGTCCGCGCCCGCGCCCCGGCCGATGATGACTGTTCCGACGAGTTCACCAATTCCGACAAAGCCCGGGCTATCGCAGCGTCGCGATCCGCAGTGGCGTGCTGGTAGATCAGGGCGGCACGCGGGCTGGCGTGGCCCATACGTGCCATCAACTCTTTTGTGCTCGCCCCGGTGGCAGCTGCAAGTGTGTTACCAGTGTGCCGAAGGTCGTGGACGTGCAGCCCAACGACTCCGACAGCCGCACAGGCTGGGAGCCACACTCGACGCCGGAAATTTCCACGCCGCAACGGACCGCCCTCTGGCGCAGTGAAGACGAGCGCAGATGTATCAAGCTCGACGGACCGCCCTCTGGCGCAGTGAAGACGAGCGCAGATGTATCAAGCTCGACAAACCGCGCCAGGTGATCGGCGAGGACTGGCAGAAGGTGCGGCGGGATGGCAACTATCCGCCGCCCCGCCTCGGTCTTTGGTGGACCGACCACACAAGTTCCGTTGGTCAATTCCTGGAGCTGCTCGACGACCTCGACCGTGCCTGCTTCCAGATCGATCCGGTGGCGCGTCAAGCCGGCAAGCTCACCAAAGCGGAGTCCGCAATAAGTAGCGAGGACGACGAGAGCCCGATACCGCTCACTCACCGCGCTGGCAAGCGCCTCGACTTGGCCGACGGACGCGACTGGCCGCTCCCGTGACCGCTCGACCGATGCCCCTTTGATCACGCATGGATTTCGAGCGACCACGCCGTCCTCTACGGCTGTTCCCAGCATCGTCTTGAGGAGGCGGTAGCACTTGGCCACCGTCACGGGCGAGAGCCGCCCGCTTCTGAGAAGTTCTGCATGCCAGGTCCGCACCCTCAAAGTCGTAACGTCCTTGAGCTCTAAATCGCCGAGGACGGGAATGATGTGGTTCTTGAGCAGACTTGCGTAGAGCTCGATAGTTCTGGGACGAAGCGAACCGCGCCCGGCGATCCATGCAGAGCTGTATTCCATCAGCGTCGCTCGACCTGCCCAGGGATCGATCGGAACTCCGCGAACCTGTCGCGACCGCTCCTCAGCAGCGAACGTCTCGGCATCCCGGCGGGAGCGAAAGCTGCGCTTGTACTGCCGACCGTTCAGGTCGCGCAGTCGGACGTCGTAGACGGTTCCGCGGGTGGTGCTGCGCTTCTCAATACTCACCGGCCCTCCCGGCCTCCGCGTCGGTCAATCGGCCCTGGAGCAACCATCGTACGTATCGGGTGCTACGACTTCCGGGCCTGCGAATCCTTTCGCGGGTGGATAAGCGGCTAACTCCGACTCGCTCACGTAATCGTGCAGCGCCTGCACCGGAACGCGACGCGACTGGCCGACCTTCACCGATCGGACTGCCCCCTCCCGAATCAGCCGGTACATGCGAGTCCGACCGATCCTGAGGGCCTCCGCCGCCTCTTCAGGCGTAAGGAGCAGGACCACCGACCCTCCGTCAGATTCATAGGCCGTGGTCTTGCCGATCGATAGGAGTTCACCAGCTTCTTCGGCTGTGAGTAAGAGCTTCTCCACGCTCCAGACCCCCGGACCTCAGGAAGACCTAACTGGCGCGCCGCCTGACGGCGGCTTGCCCTCGTGTGCGTTGAGAGAGCGACTCTCGATGGATGGATGATCACCCGATCTCGCGGGGGGGATCACAGCATCGTCACGCTCGTACTCTGGAATTGTCATCGCTCTTGTTCTCCCCGTCGTGCTTCGAAGGCGACGCGGCGTCCCAGACGTGCCGCTTCCTCCAGGTTCCCCGCAAGGATGGCGACGCCAGCGCTCACGTAACCCGAACCCTGATAGCTCCACTCCCGGACGACTCCGCGTATCTCCGGGGACTTGAACTCCTCGGTGTCACGCCGTTCCAGACGCCACAACTGTCGCTCGGCGCGCAAGGACGCGAAGGTCGTCGACCAGCGCCGGGACTTCGTCAGAAAGTGACCCCGAAACCCGACCGTGTGCGCCCACAGCCGCAAGCGCAGATGCTCGACTTCGGGGTTATTGCTCAGCTCCCAAGCCGTCTGCACGAGGTGACGTAGGTGCTTTGGTAGGCGAACATCGTTCGGAA
Organism: uncultured Acidimicrobiaceae bacterium; assembly: GCA_963737015.1. Classification (GTDB taxonomy): domain Bacteria; phylum Actinomycetota; class Acidimicrobiia; order Acidimicrobiales; family UBA8190; genus CAVTQZ01. The sequence goes on from CAVTQZ010000002.1 coordinate 138,335, forward strand.
CTCCCGCCCGCAAGCGCCTGGCGAGCACGTCGGAGTCGTCGCTTCCCTTCGTGGAGTACTTCCCGAGATAGCCGGCGACCCGGTGCCGGGTGCCTTCGAGGTCGCTCAGCACTGTTACCTCGAGTTCCTGGCCCCACGAGAACCGAAGCCGGCCGTCGCCTGGGGCCGGCACACTCACCTTTCTCGCCGCGATCCGCAAAGCGCTCGCAAGCATCTCGGGGTCGACCTGTGGGGCCTCACCGAGCTCGTCACCGCGCAGGTCGACACGCACAAGGGCATGGAGGTGCACCGAGCCCCGACGCTGGAACTCGACCACCTTCACGTACCCCAAGCGCAACGCTTTCTCCGTAGCTCGCGCGCTCATCCCCACGAGCGTTCCCAACGCTCGAAGCGCGTAGATCGTGGTGCGTCGCCAGAGCTCGGAGACGCTCGCGTTGAAAAGGACTGCGCCTTCGTAGTCGTAGCAGGCAGAGCACAGCGGACTGCCGAGTGCATCGTCGCGTTCGTCGTGGCGATACCTGCACGCGAGGGCTGTCCCGTGCGGACAACGTCTCCCAGTCGGATGACAGCAGCCATCAGCTTGCCGGCGGTGCACGGGGCCGAAGGACGGCGCGGTCAGGGTGAGCAGCACCGCGGGGTGCGAGCCAATGTCCTTTGGTACGCCCTTGCCACCGCGAAGCCCCGCCGCGACTAGCTGGAAGGCATCGCCCCGGTAAATCGAGGCACACGGTGGACACAGGGCCTCTCGACGCGTCCCGCAGGCTTTTAGGAGAACCCTGTCAGGCAGCGTCGCGCTGTCGAAGAGCACCGAACGACACCCAGTTTCGTCGACACTGCTGATGCGACCCTGGAGCCTCACGGGTCGCCGGCAGCAGCGCGCAGCACGCACCTGAGCAACAAACGCGTCGTAGCCGCCCCGAGCACCCAGGCGGGCGAGGATGTCATCGACGACCCGCTCGTCGGCGATACCCACTCGATGGCGCGGATGGGGCGGGGTTCTCATCGCCCACCACGGTGCCGAAGAGGGTGTTGACTAACCTGTTGACTCTCTCCGTCGCATGAAAAAGTGACCTGCTGAGCTGGCGCTTTGCCAGAACGATAACCCGGGCTCCTTTGCTCTCCACCAACCTGCAGCCTCGGGTGCTCGAGCGGGACGCGTTCAGCCCGAGTGGAGGCGGCTCGTTCACCTGACAAGGGCGGAGACCAAATCGGCGTCACGGCCCGCCAGGCTGGCGCGAGGGGTGTTACCTAAACTGTTACCTTTCTCCGCCGATTCTCAAAGTGGGCCCCTGAGCTGCGTCGCTTGCGGGAGCCAATCCTTCTTACTGTCCTCAGTGTGGCGCTTCGTTCACCGCGACTTGCGACAGCAAGCCCTTCCGACCCCGGGGTCTTGGCTCGCCCTGTTCGGACCAGCCCGAAATTCCTGGTTCTGATCCAACGAACGGTTCTCCCAGCAAGAGCACTCCCATACGGCACGAAAGAACTCTCCATCCCCAATGGGCGCTTCCTCGCCGGCGGGCTGCCTTCGGCGCCCGCCGGCGGACCGTACCCGTAGTCAGCCTGCCGTCCGTCGAATTATTCCTGATCGACGATTCTGAACAGGTGTGTGAGGACCTTCTCCACCAAGATCGAGAACGTGTTCGCCGAACAGGCCCTTCTTGTGGGTGGCTGACACTCCAATGGGAGTTTCTGGCAGCTCGCCCCGCGGCCAGTTAGACCGTGAGACACGCCCTTGAAGAACGAGCTATGGGTCGCTCTTCCGCGATGCCGTGCCGGCGGTATCCGCCGAACTCACTTCTAGGGTCGATCAGGGCAACAAACCCGGTTCCCTGCGGGGAGGGAGGTCCTCGACGCGCTTGGTTCGGTCCCGACTCCGGGAAGTAACTACTCGCGGTGAGAGGCCTTAGCCCCTTGCCGAGAACTTTGGTAAGGGAGATGATGGGTGCGAGCCAGTGTCCCAGCCCATGGTGCTGACGTCTCGACACTCAAGGGGTCGCGAGCCGATGCGGCATCGTCAGAAAATCTTCTCAGACCGATTCTCACTCCACTCGCGAGCGCGAGCCAATTCCTGGACGAGCCAAAAGCGCTCGTTCTTGAGGGTAGGAGTGGGAGGCAGGTTGCCGCTGATTGTCCTGGCGCTTGTCCTGATCCTCCAAGCCTTCGTCGGAACCGCCGGTGCTTTTTCGGGCTGGTCGATCCAGCCCACTCCGAACGCCTCGACCCCTGGCGTCCTCTCGTCAGTTGAGTGTCCGAGCCCAACCGCGTGCACAGCGGTGGGAAACTACACGAACAGCTCTGGCGTCGTGGTCACGCTTGCCGAGGAGTGGAACGGGACGTCCTGGGCCATCGAGACGACCTCGAATCCAAGCCGGGCGACCGACAGCACGCTGAGCGGAGTTTCGTGCACCTCGGCGACTTCCTGTACCGCTGTGGGCTGGTATATCAACAGCTCTGGCGTCTTTGTGACCCTCGCGGAGGCGTCGAACGGCGCTTCCTGGGCGATTCAGACAACCCCCAACCCCGCCGGAGCCACACAGAGTTATCTGAAGGACGTGTCGTGCACTTCCGCAACCGCGTGTACCGCCGTGGGGGACTACCACAACAGCTCTGGCGCCGTGGTGACCCTCGCCGAGCGTTGGAACGGCACCTCCTGGACGATTCAGACAACGCCCAACCCAAGCGGTGCCACAAACAGCTCTTTGAACGGTGTCTCGTGCACCTCATCGGCCGCCTGCATCGCGGCAGGCAACGACAACTCTGGGAAAGGGGTGACGCTCGCAGAGCGTTGGAACGGCGCTTCCTGGGCGATTCAGCCGACCCCCAACCCCGCCGGAGCCACGAGTAGCACGTTGAGAGGTCTGTCGTGCACTTCGACAAATGCGTGCACCGCCGTGGGCAACTACCACAACAGCTCGCGCGTCTATGTGACCCTCGCAGAGCATTGGAACGGCACCTCCTGGGCGATTCAGACGACTCCCAATCCAAGCGGGGCGACGAGCAGCACACTGAGCGGCGTGTCGTGCACCTCGACAACCGCGTGCGCCGCGGCGGGGAACTACACGAACAGCTCTGGCGTCCGGGTGACCCTCGCAGAGCATTGGAACGGCACCTCCTGGGCCATCGAGACGACTCCCAACCCAAGCGGGGCGACGAGCAGCACACTGAGCGGCGTGTCGTGCACCTCGACAACCGCGTGCGCCGCGGCGGGGAACTACACGAACAGCTCTGGCGTCCAGGTGACCCTTGAAGAGCGTTGGAACGGCACCTCCTGGGCCATCGAGACGACTCCCAACCCGTCGGACGGGACAAATAGCGTGCTGAACGACGTGTCGTGCACCTCGACAACCGCGTGCACCGCGGTGGGCTACATAAGCGGCTCGAACGGTTTAGGGACCTTCGCCGAGGAGTGGAACGGGACGTCCTGGGCCATCGAAACGACTCGCAACCCAAGCGGGGTGACGAGCATCACACTGAGCGGCGTGTCGTGCACCTCGGCGACTTCCTGTACCGCTGTGGGCTGGTACGTCAACAGCTCTGGCGTCTTTGTGACCCTCGCGGAGGCGTGGAACGGCGCTTCCTGGGCGATTCAGACAACCCCCAACCCCGCCGGAGCCACACAGAGTTATCTGAACGACGTGTCGTGCACTTCCGCCACCGCGTGCACCGCCGTGGGGGAATACCACAACAGCTCTGGCGCCGTGGTGACCCTCGCCGAGCGTTGGAACGGCACCTCCTGGACGATTCAGACAACGCCCAACCCAAGCGGTGCCACAAACAGCTCTTTGAACAGTGTCTCGTGCTCCTCATCAGCCGCCTGCATCGCGGTGGGTGACTACACGAACAGCTCTTACGTCAAGGTGACCCTTGCCGAGCATTGGAACGGCACCTCCTGGGCGATTCAGACGACTCCCAATCCGTCCGGTGCGATATATAGCGTCCTAAGTGGTGTCTCGTGCACCTCGACAACCGCGTGCACCGCGGTGGGCCTCTACTTCACCAGCTCCAGCCCCATTCTGGCCTTTGCCGAGCATTGGAACGGCACCTCCTGGACCTTCGAGACAACCCCCAACCCCGCCGGAGCCACAGAGAGTTATCTGAACGACGTGTCGTGCACCTCGGCATCCGCGTGTACCGCGGTGGGGGATTACACGAACAGCTCTGCTGTCCAGGTGACCCTCGCCGAGCGTTGGAACGGCACCTCCTGGGCGATTCAGACGACGCCCAGCGCTACGAGCAGCGCGCTGAATGGCGTCTCGTGCATCTCGGTATCCGCGTGTACCGCCGTCGGCGACGACTATACAAACAACTCTGGCCCTGAAGTAACCCTCGCGGAGCATGAAGGCTGAGCCCCCAATTGGGTTGTTATGACGGGTAATTTCAGGCTGTCGAGCAGACCGTGACAGGGACCCAAGGTCGACGCCAGGATCCTAAACGGCGCCAAAGCGGCGAGTTTCGCCCCTTCACTCCCTCACAGCGCCCTTCACACCTCCACGAATTTGCGCAGAGCCCTGCTCTCCTGCTCTCTGTCCCTAAGTCGCTCCCACCGACTGCACTCGCTTTCGTCAGCAGACACCGGTGGAGCGATCGGCGATGGTTTGTCCCAACATTCATCCCAACAATCGAGCCCAAAAGCGCATCAGCGGGTCGCACCGAGTCGTAGAGGTCGAGACCAAGATCAGCTCTGACCAGCAAAGACGAGACAGTCTGCGATGCGAAGTGATCTTCTGCGTCTGTCCAGGGCTTATTTGCAAGCAGGGGTCGGCGGTTCGAGTCCGCTCGTCTCCACCGTGTGGTGTCGCGAGACATCGGAGACAGCTCCTCTCAGATGTCGCGAGACATCGTAGACACAGAAAGGCCCTGTTCAGGGCAGTCGCTGATAGTCCTTCGTTGGGTCGATCCTGAGCCTTCTGAGCGGCGAGCCGTCTAGCCCGAGGATCCGCACGTCACGCCCGGCGACCAGCATGATCACACGCCAGCCCGTGTAAGCCCTTCCCACTTTTATGTGTCGCAACTTGCCTCTGTATCTGAGTGTCACTTGCCCTGACCGGTCCACCTTGTCGCGCCGGACGCGATATCCCTCGCAATCGATCTTCGGCCCTATCGGATGCGCCTTGATGCGCGCCTCGAACGCCTCGAGCGGTGTCTTCCGCTTGATGGCGCGGTGAGGACGCACCTCGTTGTAGTACGCGACGAAGCGATCGAGGTCACGCTGCAGTTGCTTCTTGTTCTCGATCGATTCCTGGGCGGCGAGGAACTTCTTCACAGTTTGGTGGAAGCGCTCTACCTTTCCGCAGGTCTGCGGATGGTAGGGCCTCGAGTGCTTCACCTTGATTCCGAGCGAGAGCAACTCCGCCTCCATCGCCGACACCCCCTCGACATAGGAGGCGGTGAAGATCGCCCCGTTGTCCGAGAGAAACGAGGCCGGAAATCCCCACTTTTCTGCTGAATTGTGAAGTGTCCGCACCACGTCGACCGAGCGGGTGGTGACAAAGGCCCTGGAGGCCACGCACAACCTGGAGTGGTCGTCGATGATGTTCAACACCTCGAGCGACGACCCGTCAGATATCTCGACATGGGTGACGTCTGCCTGCCAACACTCGTTGGGAAGCTCCGCGACGAAGCGCTTGTAGGAGCTCTTCGGCCTCTTGTGCGGCTGCGGGGTCACAAAGCCCCTCGCCGACAGCACCCTCCAGATCGTGGAGACCGAAGGCACCTTCTTGTGACGTTTGGAGAGGTGATAGTGGATCGTCTGAGCCCCCGCGTCGAAGCCGGCTTCTAGGAGCTGCTTTCTCAAAGTGACGATCTCGTCCTCGTAGAGATCAGATATCCGCGTCGGCGAGCGATGAGGACGACGCGACCGGGACTCGACTCCCGCCCAGCCCTCTCTTCGGTAGCGGGCGAGGAGTTTGTAGATCCAGCCCCGACTTACCTCGTGAGCCTTAGCGAGTTCCGCAACTGAACGGCCTTCTTTCAGATACGACTCGACGAGAAAACGCCCCTGCTCCATAGGAGACCCTCCAACTCAGCTGTCTCCTATGTCTTGACACAGGCCTTTGGCTGCTGCACGAGCCATGTCTCCTATGTCATGAATTCCTACACGCTCGTCTCCACCGCACCTTTCCTGGTAACACGCTTGGGCCGCCAGTGGCAGGGCCCTACGGAGGACGACCATGGCACATCCATGGCACATTCTTCAGAGACGTTTGAAGACAACTTCGCAACTTGGGCACCATCAGCTCTGTCACCCATCGCCCTTGTTCTCCGTTGCTTGGCTCCTCACAAGGCGGAGCGCCCGCGTCGTCGGCCCCGGCGACGCTGACTGTGCCGACGAGTTCACCAAGTCCGACAATGCCCGGGCTATCGCAGCGTCGCGATCCGCAGTGGCGTGCTGGTAGATGGTTCAGATCATCTTCCGACAAATCGGCTGGCGCAGGTAGATCAGGCACCCACGGCGCGGCCCTGTCGCTCCGCCGGCAGCCCCTATCTGCCTAGTGTCTATGCCGTCAAAGGTTGCTGGCAGATGTGCGACTTCGATCCACTGACTGGTCCGTGACAATGACCCCAACGAAAGGGCCTTCACCATGACTGCGACCGACACGATCACACCGAAGAAGAGGCCAACCCATGGCTGGACGAGGCGTGGATTTGCCGTGCACGCCAAGGTGATCGACCACCTGCCGACCGATTCGGCGGCCCAGCGCTTCAACAAGAGGGTGGCAGTCGTTCTCACCAAATATGTCGGGACAATGTGGTGCTTCTGGGTCTTCTGCCTCCTTGCTCTTTCTCACTCCCGGCCGTGCTCTCAGGGTTCTCGGTGTTCAACGGTGCGTTTCCCGCCGTCATCATCAAGGCGAGCATCATCGCCCTGGTGGCGTGGATCGCACAGACCTTTATTCAGCTCGTCCTGCTCCCGGCTCTGATGGTTGGACAGAACCTCCAGAACGAGGCAGCTGACGCGCGTTCCGCAAAGACATTTGAGGACGTCGAAGACCTAAAGACAAGTACGGCGGCTCTCATTGACAAGCTCGATTGTCACACCGCCGGCGGCATTGCAGACCTGCGTGACGAACTCGTGGCGTACATCGACAAGAAGTTCCCGTCGCCGACACCACTAGGAGGTTGACATGCCCGACATCGGAGTCCGCGGGATCCTGCAGCCTCCCCCAGGGCGCTGCACCTACATGGACCCACCCGGCTGCTAAGACGCATGGGTGTCGATCCGCCTGGTTCGACATTGACGGGGCGTTGGGGCAGTGCACCACCCTCTACGGACGTCTCGCCCGAGCCTTAAATCTTCCGCCAGTGCGCGATCACGCCGAGCACCTGCGTCGAAAGTACCGGGCCCTGCCACTCGCCCAGCACAACAGCGACCCCCTGCGGCCAACCCCTGAGACCGCGATGACGATTAGACGGCCACGCCGGATCTCGAGGCGCCGACCACCTCGGTGCCCACCCAGAGAATGCGGCCGGGCACATGGCTTTGGCGGTCTCGCACCTCAACGCTCGGCGCTCGCGCAGGGGGCGACGGCAGAGATGGGCGCCAAACTGCTGGGTGTGCCGGCGTCCACCAAGACCGGGTGGCGGGTGGCCATGTGGGCCGTGGCCAACGCCTACAACTACCACATCAGCTCCGTCTCCTTTGAGAGTTGGACGTGGACGGAGATGGTCACCGATCGCGGGATCCGTGCCCCGGACCGCGCAGAACACAGTGAAGCTCACCGAGGGGGAGGACGAGCTGCGGCCGGTGAGGACCAAGCTCTTCACCCAGGAGCACCGCGACATGATGCCCGCCCACATGCCCGCGCCCCGATGTGAGATGTGCGTGTCGTGGGGAGGACTCCTTCAAACAAGATGATCCCCAAGCTCCGCCACCCGCCTGATCAGTCCTTGGGACGGTTGCGAGACCCGCGCACCAGCACGCTCGTCGCCAGAGCCGCGACCACAAGCGCGGGAAGGCCGACGATTCCCAGTACGTGAACGCTTCGTATCGCGAAAGCCAGTCCCACGATGGCGAAAACCGCTACGAGGAACTCTGGCAGATCCCCTACCAGGAAGTCCCACACTCCCAAGCCGAACTGGCGACCGAGACGACCGATGGTCCTCACGTCTTTCCCTCTTCTATATTCCGGGACGGCCCCTTTTTTCCGGACCGCCCCTTCCACACAGCCGGTAGTGCCTCCGCCGCTGCTGTTACGTGTCGCATCCACGCGACGAGCGCAGCGGTGCATGCGGCGAGGACCCCGATCAGGACGGGAAGGCTTGCGTCAGAGCCCGGCCAATGGACGCCCGCTCCTTCCCCGATCCAAAAGGTCCCGAAACTCGTGAGCATCACGCCGACCACCGTCTTCAGCGCGTTCTCCGGCACCTGCGAAAGCTGACGGGCCACGATCACCCCAGTTGCCGCGACGATCAACGCCGCCGTCCCTGCGGCGGCAGCAGCCTGACCTAGTCGATGCTGGCTCGCCCCGAGACTTATCACTATGACCACGACCTCGATTCCCTCAAGGAACACACCCTTGAAGGAGACGGCGAATCCCTGTGGGTCACGGTGTCGCCTGGGTGGTGCACCACTTCTGCCTTCAGACAGCTCTCGAACCGTGCTCGCGTAGATCTTGTCCTCGTCGTGGCCGGCGACGATTCCCGCTGATCTCAACACGGCCTTGTGAAGCCAAGAAAGCCCGAGGAGCAAAAGCAGCGCCCCGACTACTACGCGCAGCGGGTTGATCGGTGTGTAGCGCACCAACGGAACACCGCCCACGCCGACAATGAGGGCCAGCACGACCAGCGCAGACCCCGCACCCTGCAGTGCCGTGCGCCACCCCCGGGTCGCTCCAACCGCGACGACGATGGTGAGTGCCTCCACCATCTCCACGGCGCTCGCCCCGAATACCGCCAGCAGCAACACGATCAAGGACGTATTGCCAGAGCTCTGAGCCAGCAGGTGCACAATCATCACTATCGCGTGGTGCGCCCCCGGCCCGTGACCATCCATTGAACTCGACCGGCGGGACTAGCCTGCTCGGAGGCCTCTGCGTCCGCTACCACTATTTCTGCCTTGACGGCAGCCAAAGCCATAGCCGCACTCGCCTCTTGCGGTGGTGGGTCGACCCGCTCGCTTCCTCGAGCAAAGCTCTGACGAGCGTCGCACTGACATCGGCCACCGCTGGCTCGAGGGGATGTGGGGCTCCTTCTTCCGCCGGTTCGCACACACTTGAGTTCACACCGGCGTCTCGTGAACGCCAACTCCTAGCGGCCAGCACATAGCAACTCATCTCGCGCAGTCGCGTCTATCCAGCAACGCGCGCCAGTCAATACATAACGACGGTTCTCGGACCCGGCGGATGTGTCCCAGAATCGCGCACCGAATACCGAGGGGTCGGGAGACTTCGCCGGCGCGCGGCGCCCGTGGGGAGGATTCCCCGGACGGAACACTGGGCTTTTCAGCTCAGATGTGGTGGTTCTTGTTCCAGAGCTGATGAATGAGGCCACTCGGTGAGGAAACCGACTCGACGGTGAAGCGATCTTCGACGCCGTCTGATCCTTCCCACAGTGATACGCCGCACCCAAGAGTGATCGGCACGATCACCAAGTGCATGAAGTCGATCAGGTCGGCCTTTAGGAATTGACGCACTGTCGAGGGGCCGCCGCCGATGCGGACGTCGCGGCCGTCAGCGGCCTCCTGTGCTAGGCGAAGCACCTCGTGTGGCGGCCCGTCCACGAACCGAAAAGCTCGTACCGTTGGGGAAGTCAATCGTTGGATGGGAGTGGTGACTAAGGACGAATACCGGCGTTTGGAATGGTGGCTCGTCGTCCCACCAGCCTCGCCACCCGTCGTCGGGCCAAGGGCCAACCTGCGGTCCGAACTTGCGGCGTCCCATGATCTCGGCGCCGATGCCCTGGCCCCACATGCTGGTCAGGGCGCGATCGAGCGTGAAGGGGGCATCCACCTTGTCGACGCCATGAATGGCCCGACCGTCGAACCAGTTAAAGAGCCGCTCCGCACCGCCGATCGGGGCATCGAACGTCACACGATCGCCGGCAGCGTAGCCGTCGAGGGAGATGTTCAGGTTGTGGACGCGGGTGCGGGGCATGGCGACTTCCTCATGATCGACTCGACGGCGTAACACAAGGGCTGACGGGCAGCGATGCTCGGAATCATCGCTGACACGCCCAAAAGCCGATGACCGCCCCGCGAGGACTCCAGTGACATATTCGGGAGCTCGCCGGTCGCGTTCCGAGGAGCCGCCGGATAAGGATCCCGGTCCCCGGCGACCAGAGCTAAGAAGCCGGAGCCGTCGGAGGCATCACCAGAAAGCCTCACCATTCGAGCCGGAGTTCGCAACCCCATGGCATCCATGGCACATCCATGGCACATTCACGTCCGTTCGGGCGGGTCCACATCGGTACACTGACCGCCACTGACCTGGGAGTTCGGTTCAGTGCCGTTCGCGCCCGTTCCCTCGATGTCGCTGATGCTCGTATGCGGCTGCCTCGGTCACCGCCGTGATCTGCGAGCATGGCCAGAGGGAATTTGCAGTTGCCCGGCCAGCTTGTCGAAGTATTGCTGATAGGCGTTCAAGAGATCGATTCGCTTGGGATCGAGGAGCCATTGGGTTTGGATGCCGTCCATGAACGCGACGATCTCAGTGGCAACACCCTCGACGTCGATGTCCTTGCGCAAATCGCCTCGCTGGATGCCTTCTCTGAGCATCCTGCAGAGGGCTTGGCGTATGTGGCGCATGCGGTCGCGGAAGTAGTCGAGGACGGCCCCTCCCTCAGCGATGCTTTCGCCTCCGACGACCGAGTCGAACCGCATCAGTACCGGCTGATCCAAGAGGACCTGAGCAAGTCGGGGGATGCGGCGAAGGGACTCGAGCCCACCGCCCGGTTGGGCGACGTCAGCCTCAGCGTCGGGATCGGCGTTGTCGCGGTGGGCGAGCACGGCAAGGACCAAGGCGTCCTTCGACGGGAAATGGTGGATGACGCCAGCTTCGGTGAGACCGACGGCGTCGGCGACGGTGGCCAGGCTCGTCCCACGGATGCCGTTCGCCGCAAACAACTCTAGGGAGGCGTCGAGGATCAGATTCCGACGGACGAGCCCTCTGGCCTGGGGCTGTCCCTTGCGGGGCGGCATCATCCAAGTGTAAACGGTCCACTTTGACTTACCTAGGGAATCCTAGGTAAAACGGTCCATGGCCGCTTTGGGTGCCTTCACCACGAAACGTCGGGCAGCTCTTGTAGCTGTGGTGTCTTGCCTGTTCCTCGCGTTTTTCCCGCCGAGCCTCGCCGCCTCCTCAATTAAACCGGCGGCATCGCTCGCCTCCGCGCCAGGCCGCGTCAGCGGAGCTCAGGTGGGGTTCGCGGCGGGTGACGCCGATATGCAGTGCGTGGCCCGGGACCCCTCTTTCTGCCCGCGCAACACCAAGAACTACACCTCGGCGGTGTGGAGGGTGCTCCAGAGCACCCATGCCGCCCTGTACATGAACATCGAGTACATGGCGGACTTCGGACCGCCCCCGCCAGGATCTCCCCAGCGGACCGACGTCATACCTCTCATCCGGACCGCCAACCGCCTAGGCGTACCCATAGTCGCTTGGATCACCCTGCCCGTAGCTGACGGCACCTTCTTCGACGAACAGAACGCGTCCCTCGCCCCACGAGTGATCGAGGACTTTCACGCCTGGGTTGCACGGCATCACCTTGGGATCTACGACACCATGCTCGACCTGGAGATCCCGACCGGGTATCAGCCGATCACCGACGCCCTAGCCGGGGACCTGTCGCCCCTCGAAGAAACGATGCGGGCCAACATCGACCCCGCGGGCCAGTGCCGCGCCATGATCACCTACCGCGACACCATCTCATGGGCGCACGAGCACGGGATGGTCCTCTCGGGCACGCCTGTCAACTTCTCGATCGACGATCTCGCCGACGCGAACATGGGAATGCAGGACGCGCTGGACATGCCTCCCTACGTGCCAGGCGAGTTCGATCACATCTGGGTCCAGGCATACAGAACCGAGCCCCCCGTACCGCCAGGTACGCCTGCTGACTTCGACTTCGGTTCCGGTTACGTCGCCCACTACTACAAGCTTGCCCAGCATTATCTGGGACCCACAGGCCAGGTCGGGATCGGCAACATCGGCATCCCTCCCTACAACACCCTGGGGCCCGTAGTCACCGACGTCCGGATGCTCGCCGGCATGGGTGCCACCTCACTTTTCCTCTATGACTTCGACGCTACCGTCAACGCCTTCGGCGTGTCCGGACTCCAGAGCATCATTCAAGCGGGGCGTGACCCTCTTACCGGCTCTGCCCTCACCACTGCGGAGGGCTCAGTCACTCCCGAGGGTAACGGCGCCTTCAAACTCTTCGCCGCGCTCAATCAACTCGCAAATGATCTAACCCTGGCCGTAACGACCAGCGCGGGACATCCCCGCCAGCCCAACGCGTGGCCGGGAGGTTGCGGCCCGATGCGGCCCACGCCTTTGCGATAAGTCGCCGAACCATCGGCCACGCCGCCGGGAACCCTGTGTGGCCGCAGAGCATTCACCATCGCTCGAACGAGCCTGCAGCAGGCGGACTGATCGGGCTGGGAACCGTCCCGCAATCCATCGCGGATGCTGCCCATAACATCAGGTCGGAGCCCGAGGCCTTTGGTATTTGGAAGTCCTCCGCATGTGCGATCTTCGGTGCGATACAAAGGTCCGGTGCCCACGCGCACCCGAAGGATATTCGTGTTGTTCGGCGTGTTCTGGGGTGGGTGGGCGGTGGCGGCTGCAAACATCGAGCACAGCCTCGGTCTCTCGAACGGTGGCTTTGGACTCTTGGTCTCGGTCAGTCTCTTAGGAGGTGCGTCAGCGAATTTCATCGGTGGGAGCCTCTGCGAACGGTTCGGAACGTCGAAGGTTCTCGGAGCGTCGCTCGTCACATGGGCGGCTCTGCTCCTGTTTGGAGCAGCGATGCGGGCGACGCTCGCCATGGAAATCGCGATCGGAGTGATTGTTGTCAATGCCGGACTTGTGGATGTGGCCATGAATATTGCGGGAGCGGCTGCCCTGGCCGATCGGCCGGGCAAGCTCGTCGCTCTCCACGGCGGGTTCAACGCAGGCGCGGCCGCCGGTGCCGCAACCACTGGGGCATTGCTCGCGGCGAACATCTCGTGGCGTTGGACTTGGGTTGAAGTGGCGGGATTGGCGATCACGCTCGCGCCATCGGTTTGGCGTGATCCGCTATCGGCCGCGGTGCGGGGTGAGAGAAAGTCGATCCTCGGTACCATCACACTTCTACGTCGAGACCGTCTCTTCGCCCTCGCAACGATCTTCGCGCTTGCCGCAATGGTCGAGGGCGGGATCGATCTTTGGGGAGTGCTCTTTCTGCGCACCCAATTGGCATCTGGCCTCCTCGTCGGGGCGGGCGGAGCGGTCCTCGGCTACAGCGTGGCGGCGCTTGCCCGGTCGGCGTTGGGTCCAAAAGTGGGCCAACGAGGTCCGGCGCGAGGTCTCGTGATCGGTGCAGGTACGGCTTCGGTCGGGGCAACGCTCCTTGCCACGGCCCCGGTCGGCGCGGTCGGCGCGGTCGGCTTGGTCCTCGCTGCCGGAGGGATTTCGATGTGCTGGCCACTTTTGGTCGCCGAGGCAGGCCAACGCCGTGAGCGTGCAGGTGTCGTCGTAGGAGCAGTATCGGCCTTCGGATATGTAGGTCTTCTCGCCGGGCCAGCTCTCGTCGGAGGGATCGCCAGCTCAGTTGGCCTTCGAGGTGCACTGGGGATCCTGGCTGCCGCGGCGCTCGTGGTGGCTGTGGTTCCGGCGACCTTGCGCGGTTTCAGGCTCCACAGCGCACCCACACGGAGAGAGGACTAGCCGAGCTGTATGGCCTAAGACGAAGAGGCGCGCTTGCCCAAAACGCGGCACCCCACGTGCTGGCCCGGGTGCCCCTATCCGCCGGTTGCTGCCAAGCGGGACCCTGGGCTCAGGCGACCTGTGGGTCCGGCTCGGCGCCAGCCAGGCTGCGCGCCATGGTGATGCCGATGCCAAGCAACGATAGACCGACCAGTGCCGCTCCGAGGTAGGTGTTCATCGCCCCACCGGGCGCCAAGAAGCCGCTTTTGCCAAAGATGGTGATCGTCTCGACGAACTGTTCGACGAATGCCAGAGCGGCAATGACACCGACCCATCGGGGCAGTACCAAGCCCCGAGGCAGAGCCACCAGGGCCACGGGGGCGAGCATCGTCATGGTGGTGCTGTTGAGCACTGGGCCCCAATAGCTCGCCACGTCTAGCAGTGTGCGCGCGGTGGACGGATTGAGTTGTGCTGCATGCCAGCTCATTCCCGCCCACAGCCAGCCCTGGACGGCCGTCTCGGCCGCGAAGGCGATTGCGCCGAAGAAGAACACGTCGCGATGCGGCGCGGGGAGATGACCGCGAACGATTGCGGCGAACACAGCGAATAGCGGGAGTGCCAAGGTCAGCAACCAAAGCCAGCTCCGGACCTGGCCGCCGTGGCCAGCGAACCAGGCGACCACGGCCGGCCCACCCTCTGTTGGCCCCGGCGTGGATCCGACAACCAGCCCAGCGGCTAGGTAAAGAACCCCGAAGCCTATTGTCGCGACCAGTAGCAGGGTCGGCTTGCGCATGTTTCGGGACCGTAGCTTGTCCGGGGCGTGTGGCGCGTCGCTCCGGGTGCAGTCATCGTGGTGGGTAAGGGCCCATGGCGGCAGGGCAACCGAGGAAGCCGTTCGTGTGCCGACAATCCCAGTTGCTAAACGACCACGCGTCCCAGAACGTATCCTTCAGACATCCCATATCGACGTCGGCCGAGCCGCCCTGACAGCCGGATCAGAGTGATACCGACCGAGTACCTCGTGAGGGCCTAGAGCGCAGATCCGACAGTCGGACGGTATCGGCCAGTGGATGAAGCGCCCGAAGCGCGTGGTCCCGCTCGGTCAGGTTGTCGTTTATGCCACCTCGATCGCTCCATTTTTGGTGAAGACTTGCTCCATGAGCGACGGTCTGAGCTTCCCATTAAAGGAAATCCCCGTACACCTCGGTCTGGGTGCGCGCGTGACCCCGCAAGAACCGTTCACCGGTGAGGCGGAGTGGTATGAGCGTTACGGTGAGCGCAACGCGGCCGATGGAGCCGAGGGGCGCCTCGTTACAATGCACACGTTCAACGCGCCCTGGGGTTCATGGGAGGTCCATCCACATGGCGAAGAGCTGGTGCTGTGCACCGACGGCACCCTGACGCTTTTCCAGGAGATCGGTGGGGAGATCCGCAGGTCCACACTCAGGACTGGTGAGGCGATCGTCAACCCGCCTGGCGTGTGGCACACCGCCGACGTCGAAGGTACCGCCACCGCCTTGTTCATCACTGCGGGGATGGGCACAGAGAACCGCCCTCGCTGACATCTCTGCAGTACTAGTCACGGCGCCGCGATAGCGGTATTCGGGGTACGGCGCGGGTTGTCTTTCGAAATGACCCAGGCGGGTTTTGGCCCCGAAATTTCAACTTGACGAACGCAGATTCGGCATCGCTCCGCCGCGTCTCGCCCTGTTGCCGAGCTTGCGCAGATCGCGGTGTGAGATCGAGGTGGCCGACTCAGGAACCCACGATAGATATCCCTATCGAGTTAGTGCATCTACTCCGGCCAGTCGAGCTGTGCGTCAGGTACTCCGACTGATCGCCCGTACTCTTCGGCTTTGGCGCGCTCGGTGCGGTCACCGCGTGGATATCGAAAGATTCGATCCGCAAACACCACGAAGACCTCCTCGTCGGACCTGAAGTCGCAGTACCAGCCGCCCTGAGCATCGAGCACGGCCCGCAGCCGATGCGCGAGTTCCTCTGCGTGTTCCGCTTCCACTGCGAACTCGATGAAGGTCCACAGCTCAGGTTGCCCCGAATTGACGTTGCCAGCCGACGACCGGCAGATCCTTGTGACGTAGAGAGGAATTTCCTCGAGCACGGCGTCTGTTCGGAGACTCTCGCCGAGGAGAATCCCTTTGTAGGTCGCTGCCACGAGGAGAATCTTCGCGCCTAGAGGTTCGTCGGCGTACAGGATTGCAGAAACATTGATCGTGCGTCCTTCAGGACTCCCGTCGACGTCCTGCATCGTTGATCATTGAGAGGCTCCTCGTAGCAGGCCGGTAACGAGCGTGTCCAGAACACGGTCCACTTCGGATCGCGCGGCTTGGGGGTCCGAAGCACGAGCGATATAGAGGGATGCGCCGTAGAGACCGCCGAGGGCCACGTAGGTGAGCGCGTCGATGGCGATTCCCCCCAAGGTCGCCGTACCGAGCAACGGCGTAAGGACCGTCCTCAGCATGGGCAACTCGACCGGGTCGATCCCGAGCTCCAAGACTTGCGACTGAAGAACGGACACACTGTCGAGCACCACGATGCGGCGGAAGGCCGGCTCGAGGCAGGCATCGAGAAAGGTCGAAAGTCCCGCGCGCAGCGCTTCCCACGGTGAGGTCTGGGACATTGCTGCTTCCATGACACGGGCCATCACCTCGCCTTCCACTTCCTCGTACACGGCGCGAAACAGCGCCTCTTTGCCGGAGAAGTGGTGGTACAGGGCGCCCCGCGCCACGCCCGCCTGCTGGATGATGTCATCGATCGAGGTGGCCGGATATCCCCGCTCGGCAAAGTGCTCTCGTGCCACGGCGATGAGCAGGCTGCGCGTTGCCTCGGCCTGGCGGACCCTGAGCGGTTTGACAGACACCCGCCAAGGTACCAAACTGACCGACGATCGGTCACCGATTTATAGTCGGTAACAGACCGTACATCGGCCAAGTTCCCAGGCCCGAGGTATCCCAGTGGAGGTGTGAGATGAAGGCCAAAAGCCCCCCGCGCGCCCGGCCGGTAGCCGTGGCCGGCCGAGAGCCGCTCATTGGCAGCGATCGCTACGACTATGCCGACGCCTTTGAGATTCGCCTACCTGAACCCGATGACCGCTCGGTTGAGCAGTTCGTTCGGACGGCTGTCGAGGAGGCCCCGGCACCGCTCCTGCTGACAGTGCGGCTCGCGCACAAGTACCTCCTGAGGTTGCGCCTTGGGCCGAGATCCTCTCCGGACCATGTCTTCGGCTTCAAGATCCTCAAGTCTGAACGCGACCTGATCCATCTCGAGGCGCTGTCCCCGGTGCTGGGACGCGCCGTCATAGTGGGTCGAAGAATCGACGCGACACGTGCGGTGCTCACTACCTATCTCTTTTTCGCGCGTCCCACGGCAGCGCTCGTGGTTTGGAAGATCGCTGGTCCTCTACATCGCAAGGTGGCGCCGTATCTGATGGAGCACGTCGCTGCTAACACAAGTCGTTTGGTTGAAGAGAGGACGGCAAGAAGATGACGTCAAGTAACACTCTTCGTGACATAGCCACAGCCGAGCTGACAATGGTGGCCGAGGCGATCGAGAGTCTCGTTCCACGCGTGACGAGGTTGTTGAGATCGCTGGCCAGACCTGAAGCGCCGGCTGTCGGTTCATGGAACGCCATCGAGACGGCCGTGCACTTGAGCCACGTCTGGGACGCTGACCACAAGATCATCGTTCGCCAAGGGGACGACCTCCTTCGTAAAGCGGGCCTTCGTGAGGCTGGCGAGTTCACCATTCGGCGGGTGAGCCAGGTCACGCAAGAGTGGGTCAACGATGATGAGGAACGCGACCCGCTGGCGCTGGAGCAACGGTTCGACTTGCTGGGATCAGAGATCGCAGGCGCCCTTCGGCGCGGTACCGAGGACGATGACGTCACCTGGCTGGGCGGTGCGCAGATCCGAGCGTCGGGAGTGGCCTGGCACTGCGTGGAAGAGACTCTTGTGCATGGATGGGATATAGCCCGGTCTCAAGGCCTGTCCTGGGAGATCACGCCGCGGTATGCCGCCGCAATCTTCTACCGTTTTGTTGTTCCACTTCTCCGGGCTGTCCCTACCACCTTCGTCAACCCGCGTGCGGCAGCCGGGGTCCAAGGCACCGTCGCGGTTCGGCTTCGTGGTCAAAGCGATTCCGTTTACCTGACCATCGATGACGGCGACCTGCATGTAGAGACAATGGCGCCGTCACGCGTCGATGCGCACCTCTCTGCTGACCCTGAGGCTTATCTACTCCTTCAGATGGGCCGGCTCAGCCCGCTTCGCGCTGCGTTGCGCGGGAAGATCGCCGTGTGGGGTCGCCGGCCCTGGTACGCGCAGAAAATCCGATCGCTCGTTAGGAATCCTTAGAAGCCGCAACGACAAACGGCGTCATCTGGAATCGTGCACCCGTCGTTCTTCCAGGACGTCTGTGTCGGTGGTCTCACTTCCGGCGAACTAGGACATCAATGCCTCGGTAGTCGGACGCGATTCTGGGACATGTTCCGCCTTCGCGCCGAACGATTACGCAGACCCGGCCTTTCCCCTCGATTGCTACGGCTACTGGCACATGATTCTCGGCAATGGTCAAACTGATTAGATGAACACGACGACTGTGGACGTTTGGTCCGAGGTTCGACGCCTGAGGCGCGAGGCTGCGAATCGCATCGTTAGCCTCGAACCACGAGAGTTGGAAGCCCCCTCATGGTGCGGAGGTTGGCGGGTGAGAGACGTACTCGGACACCTCGTTCACCTCGCCGAGGCGACCCAACTGTCGATACTTCGCGACGTCATGCAAAATGGCGGCCGTCCGGATCGAGCAATACGTCGCATCGCTCGATGCCTGGGTGATGAATCTGTTGTCGAACTTGCCGAGCGACTCCGCAAAGCAGCCGGTGGTCGGTACCACATGGTCGGTACTCCGAGATCCGTAGTGATGGGAGAAGTGCTGGTGCACACCTGCGACGCTCTTAGACCAATAGGCATCGTCGAGGAGTCGCCTGCTGAAGACGTGGCGTTGCTCCTGGACGTCTATCGACGCTTGGGCCGTCTTGCCTTTCACGCCGCCCCACAACGAGGCGTCTGTCTGGTAGCCACCGATCTCGACTGGCGAAGAGGCAATGGACCCGAGGTGCGAGGCAAGGCGATCGATCTGCTTTTGCTCATGGCGAACCGACGTCAGGTCATCGATACGCTCGAGGGCCCAGGGATAGCGGCCCTGAGCAAGTAGGGCGTATCGCTGCAACCTGGAAGTCCGAGCAGCTTTGCCGGACCAAATTGGTGACTCGCCCCGCCTTCCGGCTTTCGGCGACAATCCAAACGGCGAATCGACTCGAGTGATATGGGGCGAAGTCCTGTCCGTCAAGAGCGACTCCAGGATCTTGGACGTCGTCCGCCCGACGCGGATCGACGTGGCCCTTTACTTCTATTGCTCACAACGAAGATCACAGCAAGGGATCGACGTTCTTCATGATCTTCCGCGTCAACTGAATCCATCGCGAAGATCGACCCCCATCCGGGACATCACCGAGCTAGCGAGCCCGATCGAGGCGCCCCGTACGATATCGACGTGCCCCCCGAGTTGGCCGGCCAGGCAGGCGTTGCTGGCTTTGATGGCGGCCCCGATGTCGTAGTCAGCATCGAGGAGATCGAAGACGCCGTTCTCGATGGGGACAGCCCGATAGGTCCCAAGCGCGGGACAGCGATGTCGGCACTTCGCCACCGCACATTTCGTGTCGTGTTCTTGGGCTTCTTCGCCTCAAACATCGGCACCTGGATGCAAAATGTCGTCCTCGGCGCTTACGCCTACGACATCACCCATTCGAGCACGTTCGTGGGGATCGTAATCTTCGCTCAGCTGGGCCCGACCCTCGTGTTCCCCATGTTGGGCGGCCTGTTGGCCGATAAGGTCGACCGCAAGAAGTTCCTCGTCCTGCTCTCGCTGGAACAGCTCGTGTTCTCCATGGGCTTGGCCTTCGCCGTGTGGTCGCCCACTCCCTCGCGCCTCTTGTTAGTGCTGATGGTCATCATGGTCGGCGTAGGTAGCGCCATGTTCGGGCCTGCCTACTCGGCGGTTCTGCCGATGCTGGTCGGTCGTGAGGACCTTCCTGGTGCTATCTCGCTCAACTCTGCGCAGATGAACGGCTCGCGGGTTATAGGCCCGATTATCGGTGGGCTTCTCTACCCGCTGATCGGCCCAGCTTGGATCTTCGTCATCAACGGGGCCACGTACCTCTTCGTCGTGGGTGCCCTCTTGGCGGTCACTTTGCCTGAGCTAGCCGCGGGGAACCGGCAGGTAAGCCGCTGGCGCGAGCTGTTCGCCGGCATCACCGTGGCCCGCAAGGACCGCGTCGTGGGCAGGGCGCTCATCACGGTCTTCTTGTTCTCTTTGCTCGCCCTGGCTTTCATAGGCCAGATGCCCGTCGTCGCCGCGCACAATCTGGGCATCCGGCCTAGCTCCACCAGCTACGGAATTCTCTATGCCTGCTTCGGAGCGGGCGCCCTCGTCGGAGCCATATCCATCGGCACGGTCCTCGCCAACGTCTCGAAACCAACGATCGTGCGCGTGTGCCTTATCGGCTACTCGTTGTCGCTGACTGGCTTCGCCTTGATGCGGGTTGCTCTGGCCGCCTATTTCGTGGTGACCGTGCTCGGGGCCTTCTACTTCGCCTTCATCACCTCGCTCAACACGTCCATGCAGGCGCGTCTGGAAAACTCCGTGCGGGGCAGGGTCATGGCCCTTTGGATGATGGGGTTCGGTGGCACCGTGGGAGTGGGCAACCTCATTATCGGCCCGGTCGTCTCCGCACTCGGCATCACCAACGTTCTGTTCTTCGGCGCTGGCATCGCCCTCCTGCTGGCTTGGTTCGCCGATGTCCGGGGATCGGTTGGTCAAGCCGAGGGACTGGGGCTCGAGCTCGCCAAGTAGGTCTCACGCACAGAGAGCACTCATGAGAGATCGACATTGCCCCGCCGAACTGGCAGTTCGGGGACACCTTCAACCACGGGTTCGCCGTGAGTGTTATGGACGCGCCCAGGGCCGGCAAGAGTCTCGAACGGCCGTCGCTTCGCTGGATCTGCCCGTCACAGTGGCGGCGGGGCAGGGTGTTTGTTGGCGAGGTAGGCGTCGAACGCTTCGACTTTGTGGGTGTCTTCGAAGTCTTCTTGGTAGACGATCTTGCCCCACACGACCCGGGCAAGAAGTACCGCTCGGTTTTGGTAGATGATCTGACCGGAGTCGTCTGTGGCCTGGTCGGTGAAGAGAACACATACCGTGGTTCGCCACGGCGGGCCGTTGACCAAGATGTCGTGGACCTCTCCGCCAGGCCGACGTCGATGAACCGATTGAGAAATTGGGCGATGGCCGCCTTGCCGCGGTATTCGCCACCCCACGAGCTCGTGCCCGGGAAGACGAGCACGGCGTCTTCCGCGTAACCGGCGAGGATCGGTGTTATGTCGCCCTCCTGCAGGGCGCGGACGTTGCGCCGGATCATGGCTCTTACCGCTGTCTTGTACATCGTGGCTCCCTCGTTCAAGTTGGACTGGGTTCTGGTCGCAAGCGCCCCAACACCTGGCGGGCGGCGGACACCGCGACCGGCGTTCGATATGTATTGCTGGTCGGATCACCGCGGCTGCTTCGGTGCTCCGCGAGCACTCGGGCGAAGGCGTCGAGGTATCGCGAGTCGCCGCCGCCTCGACGCAGCAGCCAGTATTCGACGCCCCAGAATAGGTATGCGGCGCCGGTCACACCTGCGCGTTGCTGGGTGCGGCGCGTGGCGTGGCTGTAGTTGTTGATCACGTCCTCTGAGAGGGAGCCGTCCATGGCGTCGTCGTTTTCGAGGGGTACTGTGACCGCTTCCCACGGTTCGGCTTGACCCTCGGTGATCATCACCTGACGGTGGGGCCGCGCTCTAGGTAGCTCGGACGATCTCGTATCTGAGGTAGGCGAAGTCGTCAACGGTCCGGATATCTAGGAGGCGCATGGCCTTCTTGTCGCTCGTCTCGCCGAAGAGACGGTTCCCGGCCCCGAGCACCACGGGGTAGACCATCAGTCTCAGCTCGTCGGCGAGCTCGTGCTCCATCAGCGCGTGCACGAGCTGCAGGCTGCCGGCGACGACGAGTTCGCCGTCCAGCTCCTTCTTCAGCCTCGAGACCTCGCTCACCACGTCCCCTTTGAGGACCTTTGAATTGTTCCAGTCGGGATCTTCGAGCGTGGAGGAAACGACGTACTTCGGCATGCTGTTCAATCTGTCTGCAAACTCGCCACTCCGCGATGGCCACCACGCGGCCAAGAACTCGTATGTCCGCCGACCGAACAGCTGGGCCTTGGCGCCCAACGCCTCATCGAGCAGGACCTTGGCCGCCCCTTTGCGCTCGCCGACACGACCGACCCATCCTCCAAGCCTGAACCCTTCCGAACCAGAGGGGTCCTCAACGACTCCGTCGAGCGTTACATTCTCGCTCACGATGATCTTTCCCATTTCGCTCTTCCTATGAAAGGTTTTGTCGACTACCGCTAACGCAGACGCCGGAGTTCGGGGAGGTGGGCAGCCACCAATCGCGCCGTTCGGTCCCCGGTCGGTATCTATAGGGTGCAGCGAGCACGCAGGCACAAAGTACTTCGCCCCTGATGCCGACCTCGGGTGGGGGCAGATGCTCATCGAGCGAGAGTGCTCGAGGGGACTTCCGAGGGAGCCCGACTGCTCATCCCGGCGGGCACTCCGGCAACCGCCCGAGCTCCCGTCGATCTCCCCTCGTCGGGACGATCAGATCGAGGGTTACGTTGTCGCAATCGTGAGATCAGCACTACTAGAGGATTCGCGTCGAGGTGATTGGACTCTCTAGGAATATGCGCAGCGCTAGGTAACTCCCTTCGCACTCGGTCAATTAATCGATCGGACGAGCTCGAGACGATAAGCGAAGTCGTTCGTGTCGAATGCCTCCGGGTCGAACGCACCGCCGGCCCGTTCGAGCAACAGGGCGCTCTCGCAATGCTCGGGGTCGGCGACGGCAAGGAGGAGGTCGGCGTAACCTCCTACGCCTCCGCAGTCTTCGGGTGGGCAGGCGCGTCGTCCTGCGATGCAGTCCGGGTAGGTCGCGCCGGGCACGGGAGCAACGACTTTTTCGACGACCAGCTTGTGTTCCCAGTCGTCGCCAAAGTCATAGACGTAGCGAAATTTTCCGCCTTCTTTCACGACCGACCCAACCGAGCCCGTTGCTCACTCTTGGGGGGTGGCCCCCGACCGTCGTCGTCGTCGGTGCCGTAGCGGACACCGTCGATCTCGAACTCGTGCAGATGGCAGTTCCACCAGCCGAAGGCCGCCTGCAGTACTTCGTGTAGCTCGAAGAGGTGTGACTGCGTCCGGAACGAGGAGCCGACGCCACACCGGCGGCTTCGTTCCGATGATCGTGGCCTTCAGCTGATAGATCTGACGAGACATCGGCTCCTTCAGCGAGGGAGACACCCTGAGGTCTGGTTCGCCACCCGCAGCATCTTGATCGCGTTGTCGTCCACGAAGGCGATATGCGCGCAACCACCCGGATCGACGGTCTCCATGTTGAAGTCGAGCAGATTGCGATTCGAGGTCGGGTAGACGCAGAAGATCCCGAGATTGCAGATGTCCCCGACGTGCAACGCATTCGCAGTGAGCCGGCTGGAACTCCACGACGCCGATGGGACCGTCTGGGTCAGGTTGAGCGACTGCGCCGCAAAGAGGTTCCACCTGCACGTCGGCGGGTAGGTCGTCGGATTGCCGTTCGTTGGGCCGGGCCCGGCACAGCCACCCGGCAGGAATTTCCCGAGCGCGTCAGTGGGCTCGGTCTCGTACGAGTGGAGCCATCCCACGTCTACCTGTCCGGGCCTCCTGGCGGCGATGGTCGGAAAGACGTCGGTCCCGGACGTTTTCGAAGGATCGACTTCGTAGGCCGCCGCTGCGCTTCCTTTGATCAGACCACCCCCGCCGTCCCAGGTGGATCCCCCGTCGTGCGACCACACGACCCACATGTGGTAGTCGCAGGTGGAGTCGGCCTGTAGGGTTCCGGCCGCGGATTCTGCAGCGCAGACGGCGGGATTGTCGCTCGGCCCGGGGGCCGTGAACCCGATGTAGGGGTTTCCGTCCCTGTCCAGGGTGAACGCCACGAAGGGCGTCGAGGCGTCGTGGCCGATGCCCGCGTCAAATGCCTGCTGCGCCGTCCAGGAGCTTCCGCCGTTGTCCGAATAGGCCACCCAAAGGGTATGGAATGACTGCGCCATCGTGATATTGCACCCGGTCGCGTTCTGGGGGAGGTCTGCGGCGATCCACGACACGTAGATACGACCGGCGTGAGGCAAGCCCGGCTTTACGATCCCGATTCCGGCCGGCACGGTGTTGCACATCGTGTAGCCCTGCGCGACCACGGCTCCGGGGATGGAGCTTTCTGCGAGAACCTCGATCGGCGCCCCGAACGTCGCCCCGCCGTCGTGAGAGATGTTCACCCAGATCTGACTCGCTCCGTAGAAGTCGTGGTACATGAGCACGACCTCCGCGTTCTTGGTGGTGCCACCAGGGGCGATCGACGTGTCCACCCACTGTCGGTCTACGCCGAAGGGTGAGCAGCTCGTGCCGCACGGGGTGTCCCCTACGACACCGGCACCGTGGGTCCAGTTGCAGTTCGTCGTGCACTTGGCGGCGGTCGTCGACTTCCAGACGTCGGCTTGGAGCGGAAGCGTGCTCTTCGTCATGCTGGCCAGGTTGCACCAGTAGAGCGAGTTCGCCTGGTCCGCGTCTATGCAGTCGTCCCCGCTGTTGTTGTCCGCGGGCTGGATCATGGTCCATTTGGCCCCGGCGTTGGTCGACCTGTAGATCGGGGGGTCGCCCTTGAGGGGGCCGCTCGGCAGTCCGCTCGGCGACGTCTCGTACAGGACGCCATTGCCATCGGAGGTGATGGAGGGTTCTCCGCCGAATGCCCCGACGTTCACGAGGTTGAAGGACTGAGACTGGGCAGCAGAACTCCCGACCGAGGCAGCCTGAGTCAACCCGATGATGAGGAGTGCGCTGGTGCACACAGCCACCAGAGCCGCTCCCAGGGGCGCCGGGCGGCGGCGTTTTACAAGTCGTCTAGCGGAATCTCTCATGTTCCCTCGCCTTGATCAGGACAACCGCCCGCCGAGGGCTCACGGTGTCCGCCGATGCTCTCGTAAGGCGGACAACCGTCACGGAGGATCCACCTTGCATAGGTGGAGCACCCTAGGCCCCACGAACGATGCCCACTTCGGTTCGGGAAGAGCATCAAGCGATCCCTGGTGGAAGGCAAAATCCTCCCGAGACCTCGGATAGGAGCGACGCGAAATGGATCGCGGTTCTGTCTCCGAAGAGAGGGGCGACCACCTGGATCCCGACCGGGAGGCCGGACCGGGAGATGCCCACGGGTGCGGAGAGGGCCGGGAGGTGAGCTACTCCCACCACCCCCGTCCAGGCGACCCCGTCCAGGTAGGGCTCGGGACGCCCGTTGATCCAGGTCGCACGGCGGGCGCGGTCGGGGTCGTGGTCGTGTACGAACGCGACCGTTGGCGCCACCGGGCAGAGAAGTACGTCGATGTCCTCGAACAGGGCCTGCCATCCTCCTTCGAGCCGGGCCCGACGCTTCCGCCACGTCTGGAGGGATGAGCCGGCTGGCGCGAGCGGTCGGATGTTCCCTTTCTCCCCCGGCGACCCGTCGACGGGAGGGACAAGGGCGAACATCACTTCCAGAGCCTCGAAGGGATCGATCGGTGGCCTCACCCGTTCGACCCGGGCACCGGCATTCGACAGGGCGTCGACTGCTTCGGCGAGGACGTCTGCGACCTCCGCATCTACCTCGCAGGGGCCGTCCTCCAGCCAGGCACCGATTCTGTAGCCGGCGAGCGAGTCGGAGCCCGGCGCACGGAGTTTGGCGAAGGCCGGTCCCGAGAGCACCGACAGCGCCAACTCCAGGTCGCCCGCCGTCCGTGCGAGTGGACCGAACACGTTTATGTCCAGCTCTGTCGTCGTCCCACCGGATTCATCGCGCAGATAGCCGAGCGTGGGGACCAACCCGTAGGTCGGCTTCAGCCCGTACACACCGCAGAAGCTGGCCGGTATCCGAATCGAGCCCATGACGTCCGTCCCGAGCTCGAGAGGAGTCATGCCCGTTGCAACTGCTGCTGCGGCACCCCCCGACGAGCCCCCGGCGGTCCGCGTCACGTCCCATGGATTGACCGTTACGCCGAAGATGTCGTTGTAGGTCTGAGAATTCGACGACCAACGGGGCAGGTTCGTCTTCCCGAAAACAATCGCTCCAGCCTCCCGGAGCCGAGCAACCGCCGGGGCATCGCTTTCTGGAACGTGATTACTCAGTTCGACCGCACCCCCCGTGGAGCGCATCACGCGCGTCTCGATGGCGTCCTTGACGGTCATGGGCAGACCACCGAGAGGCGTGTTCACTGAATGCGACCGCGTGACGTCAGCTCTCGATACAGCTTGGCGCGCAAGGTCGACGTCGAGTGTCACCACAGCGTTGACACGCGTGTTGTGGTGCTCGATCTGTTCCAGGAGCTCGTCTAGAAGTTCAGCGCTTCGCAGAGTGCCTCCGCGGAGGGCACCGACAAGGCGTCTCGCCGACCAGAAACATTTCCGTGGCTCGTTGGTTACCTGCGTCGGCACAACACAGTTTAAATCAGTTGGTTCACTGCATTTATGACCGAATAGCCTTTCGGGAAGCATGGATGGGAGCAAAGAGTTGAGCGTCACCGTCGAGGACCTCCTGGAACGCGCACGGCGTCGGATACAGCGCGTCGGCCCGCACGAGCTCGAAGCCCTCCTGAACGAAGGTGGACTTCTCATCGACATCAGACCCGAGGGTCAACGCCTCGTGGAAGGGATCATCCCAGGCGCTCATATCGTCGAGCGCAACGTCCTCGAGTGGCGTCTCGACCCCGACTCGGATCACCGCATGCCCGAGGTCCGGGACCGGACCCAGCCTGTCATCCTCATGTGCTCGCGTGGATACGCATCGAGCCTGGCCGCGGCTTCGCTCGTCGACCTGGGTTTCGAGCACGCCGGCGATCTCGTGGGTGGTTACCACGCGTGGCGCGCCTGGTTCGACATTGGTGACACTCGAGGACCCGAGCACCAGACACAAAGCCCAGACCGCAAGACAGGAGAAGACCGATGGGGAAGGTGATCGCAGCCATCACCGTTTCGGTGGACGGGTACATAACCGGGCCGGACGACCGCCCCGGGTGCGGCCTGGGGATCGGCGGAGAGCGACTCCACTACTGGGTGTTCGGCGGTCCGTGGACCTACGAGTCCGGTACGAGAGGGGAGCCCACCGGCGAGGACAAGGTCTGGTTCGACGAGACTTTCAGCGCCAACGGAGCGGTCGTCGCCGGCCGAGGTACCTATGAAGCAGCGGGCCACTGGGGTGACCAGAACCCCTTCGGGGTGCCGGTCTTCGTCGTTACACACCAACCCCAAGAGCAGCCATCGGGCTACGAATTCATCTTCGTCGGCAGCGTCGCCGAAGCGATCGACAGGGCGAAGGAAGCCGCCGGCGACAAACAGGTCTGCGTCATGGGCGGCGCAGATGTGATCCGTCAGGCACTCTCAGAGAATCTGGTGGACGAGCTCACGACGATCGTCGCCCCCTTGACACTCGGGGCGGGAAAGCGGCTCTTCGAGGGATTCGATCATTTGATCGAGCTCGATCACATCGGCGTGCGCCAGTCGCAATTCGCCACCTTCGTCGATTACCGCATCAAGAGCTGACAACAGGGTCGGCTCTCAGCCGGCCAAAACCCGCGACGTCGCTCCCTCAGTTGTGGATCTATTGTTTTAACAAGCGGGGAGGGCTCCAGATGTCGGCAATGGCGGGACGGAGATCACTAGGACACAAACTTGGGCTTTGGGCGGCGTGCATCAGCGCGGCGACGCTCGCCATCGCAATGAGTCTCGAGGTGATACCGGCCGGAGCAGCGAGTTCGGGCTCCGAATCTGATGTAGCCGTCCCTGCGGCTGGCGCATCAGTCCCCGGCGGAAGGGTGCCCGACGCCGACGTGGGCGCATCGCTCGGAGGGCCCGCGCCCATGGCTCCACGACTGCCGTTGAAGGCGGCGGCGGTTCGGGAGTCCGTGAGCGGTGGGGATGTGCTGACTTTCGGAGGGGCACCGGCTTTGGGATCGCTCGTCGGGCGACAACTCGCCGCCCCCGTCGTGGGCATGGCGTCGACCCCGGGAGCGAAGGGGTACTGGCTGGCGGCCGCGGACGGCGGCGTGTTCACCTACGGCGACGCCGGCTTCTTCGGGTCTGCGGGCGATGTGCATCTCGACCAGCCGGTCGTGGGCATCGCAGCGACGCCCGACGGCAACGGCTACTGGCTGGCGGCCTCCGACGGCGGCGTGTTCACCTACGGCGACGCCGGCTTCTTCGGGTCTGCGGGCGATGTGCATCTCGACCAGCCGGTCGTGGGCATCGCCGCGACGCCCGACGGCAACGGCTACTGGCTCGTGGCCTCCGACGGCGGCGTGTTCACCTTCGGCGACGCCGGCTTCTTCGGGTCTGCGGGTGATGTACACCTCAACCAGCCGATCGTGGGCATCGCAGCGACGCCCGACGGCGACGGCTACTGGCTCGTGGCCTCCGACGGCGGCGTGTTCACCTACGGCGACGCCGGCTTCTTCGGGTCTGCGGGCGATGTCCATCTCGACCAGCCGGTCGTGGGGATCGCGGCGACGCCCGACGGCGACGGCTACTGGCTCGTGGCCTCCGACGGCGGCGTGTTCACCTACGGCGACGCCGGCTTCTTCGGGTCTGCTGCCGGAACGGCGCTCGCCCAACCCGTGATCGGGGCCGTTTCCGACCCCCTCGGCGGGTACTGGTTGTACGAAGGTGAGCGCGAACCTCCGCTCGCCGAGGTGTTCAGCGCGGGTCTCGTCTCCGCTCTGAATCAGCGATCCGGAATCATCTCGGCCGCAGTCCTCGACCTGAACAGCGGCCACCTCTACCAGTACCGGCCCGGTCAGGGCGCCATCACCGCCAGCATCGTGAAGGTCGAGATTCTCGGCACCTTGCTTGTCGAGGCCCAATCGGCTGGGCGATGGCTCACCGCCAACGAGAAGAGCGTCGCCACTTCGATGATCGAGTACAGCGACAACAACGCCGCCACCGATTTGTGGAACGAGGTCGGTGGAGCACCGGCGGTGCGGTCGTTCGACCGCTCGATCGGCATGAACGCCACTTCCCCTTCGGCCGACTGGGGCTTGACGGTAACGACCGCCGCCGACCAGGTAATTCTCCTGCAGCACCTGATCGAGCCGAACGGTGTCCTCTCGACGGCTTCGAGGGCTACATGCTCGGCTTGATGGAGGCGGTGACTCCGAGCCAGGCCTGGGGTGTCTCCGCAGGCGCTGCCCCCGCCACGACGGTGGCGTTGAAAAACGGCTGGCTCCCCGTCGGCTCGGGCTGGAGGTGAACAGCATCGGCTGGGTCGACGGGTCCGGCCGTGACTATCTAATTGCCGTTCTCACGAGCGGAGCCCCGAACGAGTCATATGGAATCGGCTCGATCTCGCTGATAGCTCAGTCGGTGTGGAGCACCCTCACGACGTGAGCACCGAGATCGTGATCAGCACCGCGTCGTAGATGAAGTGGGCAACGATCGGCCGGTTGAGCCTCCGGTGCCTCTGGAAGGACCGCGTCACGAAGTAACCGAACGGGATGACGAGCAGTACCGCGACGCCGTAATAGACGTGGTAACTCGACCGGAGCAACAGGCTGAGTACGAGCGCACGCCCCGGCCTCCACCCGAGCTCTTCGAGTCTCAGGAGGAGATATCCGTTGATCACCACCTCCTCGGTGATGGCGGTCACGGCCGAGATCGCCAGGCCGTAGATGACGTAATAGGGCGGCACATGACCGATGACGGGTTGGTTCACGTACCTCCGCTCGTTGGATATCAAGGGCGTGAACGGGATGAGCACGGCGATCTCGCTCAGGTAGCTCAAGAGGGCCAGTCCGATCCCGGGCCAGATGTCGAGGCCCCATCGGGGCCACCCGAGACCCATGCTGCGCGCCGTATGACCGGTCCGGGTGAGAAGGAACAGGGTGATCGGAACGACAGCTCCGATACCGAGATAGCCGAGGATGCCGAGGAGCATGTTGGTGAGCGGCTGGCCGTGGACGAAGGTCGGGAAGCGATTGATGTCGGTTACGCCCTCGGCGTGCTGGACCAGCGGCACGATCGCGCCGGTGACGGTGGGTATGAGAAACGCAGCCAGTACCCAACGCGTCTCCCACACGAGGCTGCGGCGCGTCGTCGGCGCGATGCGCACGTCGAGAACGGGAGGCTTCTCGGCTACGGGGTCGAGTTTCCAGAAAAGCCAGTCCCTCGGTGCGGGTGGCCAATCCGGAGGAGGAAACCATCCGTGCGGCGGCGACCATCCGGGTGGAGGCTCCGGCCAGCCCGGGGCGGGCCGCCACGACCAGGCGAATCGCTGAGAAGCGTTCTCCTCGGTCATCGGATGCTCCTGTGCCTGCCGAGAGGCCCCCGCCGTTAGCCAACCATATGCGCCGGTTGCTGCTCTCTCACCAGCCCGGCCAACCGGGCGCCAGCGCGCCTGAAGGTGAGTGGAGGCTTTGACCCGCAGGCGCCCCGAGCGACGCGAGAAGCTGCGAGAAGTTCTCTCCGTACGCGGTGGGCACGGAGTTCTTGTCGTCGTTGGCGTTCCACTGGCCGGTGGCCATCGCCTCGGTGTTTCCGGACCCCGGCGAAGCCGCCCATCCGGTCTCGAGGTCGGGATAAGCGTTGATGAGCGTGCCGACCACCGTGTTCGGTGTCACCTGCTCACCGACGCTCACGGCTGGTACGACGTTCTCCGCCACATAGACGATGTCGCCGGCGGCGCGCCCGTCCTCCAGCCGGTAGGAGATGAAGGCCTCACCGGGCCAACCGTCGTTGTTCGTGTTCAGCACCACCCCGTCGCCGAGCGCGTAGATGGGGCCGCTCCCGCCGTAGTCGACGCCCTGGTCGATCCGCAGGGGGTCGAGGTTCGAGACCGCGCGGAGCGGGTTCTCGTATCCGCCGATGCCTGGAGCCATCCCGACGACCTGTTGCCCGAGCGGCTGCGCCGAGCCCGCGAAGGGGGCGTCGCCGAAGGTGAAGATCCCGCCGTCCGAGGCCACGAGCCAGTAGCCCTTTCCATCCGGGGTGGCGGCCATCCCGACCACGGGCTTGTCGAGGCGAATGGCTCCCGTCGAACCGTAGAAGGCGGCGTCGCCGAAGGTGAAGATCCCGCCGTCCGAGGCGACGAGCCAGTAGCCCAGGCCGTCGGGCGTGGCGGCCATCCCGACGATCGGTTGCTTCAGATGGATGGCGCCGGTCGACCCGTAGAAGGGAGCCCCGAAGGAGAAGACTCCGCCGTCGGACGCCACGGTCCAGTAGCCACCCGTTGCCGGGTCGCCGGCCATCCCCACCATCGGACGGGCGAGCGCTATCCCGCCCATCGATCCCTTGAACACCGCGTCACCGAACGAGAAGACCCCGCCGTCGGACGCGACCAGCCAGTATCCCTGTCCGTCACGCGCCGCGGCCATGCCGACGACGGGCTTCACCAGCCGCAACGCCCCGGCCGAGCCGAAGAAGGTGGCATCGCCGTGGGAGAAGATTCCGCCATCGGACGCCACTTCCCACGCGCCTTGTTCGTCGGGTGTGGCCGCCGTCCCCACGACAGGGGCATTGATGGCACCCGGCGCAGGTGTGCCGAGGGCGCCTCCCTCACCGATGAGCGCGCCCTTCGTGGTGGCGAGGCTGTAGCCCTGTTGGCCGGACTGCGAGACGGCGGCGTCGGGGTGCGCCAGCGCCTTCGACCTCGGGGCCGCCGCCGCTTGAGAGGGACCGATGAGGGCGCCAGCCGCGACCACCACCGCAACTGCAGCGACGCACAGGACGCAGGAGATGAGGCCCACCACGAAGGCGACCGCACAGGCACGAAGCGCACCGATGTCGCGAGGGGGCCGTACGGGGCCTGCTGCCCCGTGACGGTGAACGCCGGCGTAGAAACCTGCCATCTGACCTCCGCACGGACACGATCCGGCGGCAGGCCAGCGCACGGTCGGGGGGCTTCGACCCTCGATTCGCCGGTCGGGCCAAAGGCCGGGTTGGTCGAGTACTGGAGGGGTTATCGACCGGCCGAGCGAGGCCCTTGAGCGCCCCGGCATCTCGGGCCGGATGCGATAGTTGCCGGCGGTGAGGGGCGTGATCGCGAGCACTTGGCGCTTCCTCATCGGAAGACCCCTTCCCACGGGAGAGGCACGGAAAGAACGCATCACGCCCCTCGAGGGACTCCCCGCGCTCTCGCTGGACGTGCTCACGTCGGTCGCCTACGGCCCGGAGGCGATCCTCGTTGTGCTGGGTGCGGCGGGCGCGACCGCCCTCCACGTGATGTTCCCGATCACGCTGGCGATAATCGCCCTTCTGGCGATCCTGGTGTTCTCCTATCGCCAGGTCATTGACGCCTACCCTCAGGGCGGCGGTGCCTACGCGGTGTCGAGGGACAACTTCGGTCCGAAGGTGAGCCTGCTCGCAGCGGCCTCCCTCATCGTCGACTACACCCTTACGGTCGCGGTGTCGATCGCGGCGGGAGTCGGACAGCTGACGTCGGCCTTCCCGAAGCTCGATTCCGCGACGGTCCCGATATGCCTCGGCATCCTGGCGCTCATCACCGTGCTGAACCTGCGCGGCCTCGGAGAGAGCGCGAGGGCGTTTCTCCTGCCGACGATGCTCTTCATCGGCGGGCTTCTGGCGGTGATCGTCGTCGGCCTGATCCACCCCCTTTCGCCGCACCTGCGCCAGCCGGGCGTTTCCACCGTCACCACCCATCCCCTCGAGACGCTCAGCGTGCTGCTCGTGCTGAAGGCCTTCGCAGCCGGCTGCAGTGCGCTCACCGGCGTCGAGGCGATCGCGAACGGCGTGCCCCTCTTCAAGGATCCCCCCGTGAAAAGAGCCAAGCGCACCGAGCTACTCCTCGGTTCGATCCTCGGTGCGATGTTGCTCGGTCTCGCGGTCCTCGACCGGCGCTTCCACATCGGCCCGCGCACGGATCAGACCGTTCTGAGCCAGATCATCGGCGCCGCCGTCGGCCGGCACTGGGCGTACTACGTCGTGTCGCTGTCGATCACGATCGTGCTCGCGCTGGCCGCCAACACGTCGTTCGGTGGGCTGCCCGTCCTCGCGAGCCTCCTCGCCCGCGACAACTACCTGCCGCACATCTTCGCCCTACGCGGGGACCGCCAGGTGTTCTCCTACGGGATCTGGACGCTGGCCGTCATGTCGGCGGCGCTTCTGGTTGCCGTCGGAGGCAACACGCAGACGCTCATTCCGCTCTTCGCCATCGGCGTCTTCATAGGGTTCACGCTCGCCCAGAGCGGTCTCGTGGTCCACTGGTGGCGGAAACGCTCCGCCGGCTGGCACGCCCGCGCGGCGATAAACGGGCTCGGCGCCGTCGTCACCGGCATCGCCACCGTGATCTTCCTCGGGACGAAGTTCACCGAGGGCGCGTGGGTGGTGGTCATCGCCGTGCCGACCTTCATCTTCCTCTTCTGGAGAATCGAGAGGTACTACAAGCGCGTGGGCGAGGAGATCGGGCTCGGCAGGATCCCGCCGAGACCCACGAAGGAGCGCACGCTCGTCATCGTGCCCATTGCCGGCATCTCGCGCGTGACCGAGCGCGCACTCGACGAGGCGCTCTCTTTGTCCGACGACGTCGTCGCGGTCATGGTGGTGCACAAGACCGATGGCGGTGCGCTCGAGCTCGTCCAAGGACAGCCAGCCGACATCGAGCGGGAATGGCGATCGTGGGATCCAGGCGTGGAACTGCGCGTGCTCGAGACCGAGTACGCCTCGGTCGTGGACCCGATCGTCGAGTTCATAGACGACAGGCGCTGCGAGGGAACGCAGATCGCGGTACTGATCCCGGTGATCCTCCCGACCCGCCTTCGTTACCGGCTGCTGCACAACCAGATCGACGTGTTGCTCTCAAGGGCCTTGAGGGGCCGAGACGACGTGGTGGTCGCCCGTGTGCCCTTCGCCCTCGACCATCGTTGATGCACGGTCTACGCCTTCGACAGACCGCAGGAGACAAGCACATGTGGTCGATCGAGCTTCTCGACGAACTCGCTACCTTCGAGGCAGCTCGGTTGCGAGGCCGTTTGGTCTGAAGGTCTCGCGCAAGGGCCGAACCTATGACGGAACCGAGGTCCGGAATCCCTTTTCGTAAACGACCGTATCCACAATCACCCGAGCTGTGACCTGTCGCCTCACCGCCGTCGCGTCCGATCGCTAATCTGCCGATTGCTAATCTGCCTGACGTAAGGTGATGCCGAAATCCCCCCGGTCCGCCACGCAAATCCGAGGACTCACGCCCAAACGACGCGCACGCTTCCGCGGCGCAGGAAAGCCCATGATGATTGGGAGCGCCGTAGTGGTGGCGGGTGCAGTGGGCTTCGGCGTGGACCAGCTGGTCAGCTCGTCGAATCCGTCGAAGCCGCACAACATCCGAGGTGCCTCACCTTCGACAACCAACCCGAGCGGGTCGACGAACTCAACCGCGCCCACCTCGACCCCGCCGCCGACGATCGCACATGGGCTTGCGAGCACGTACCTTGCGACAAGCTCGGATGCGCTCGTCTCCATCGACTGGTCCTCCACGTCCACCGGTTTGAACGGGACTGCCACGGTCGTCGCAGCCACCGGCCATCCTCCCGACCGCGGCGAGGACTTCGTCACCTATACCGTGCACGCCCGCCTCGGAGGATCAGAGCTCTCCGTCAGTTTCAACGGCGCTTCCCCCACGACGGCGTCCGTCAATGGTGACTCGATCGCGATGGACGTCCACCTACCGACGGGAGCCACCGAGCACCTTCTCTTCCATTCGGCTACTGCGGCACAGATCGTCACTGCACGTGCGGCCTTCATCCGCAGCCTGGAGTCCGCCCCGAGCAGTAGGACAAAGCCAACGACTTAACCGCCATCTAGCTACTCTGTCCCGAACACCAACCTCGTGCATTTCCAGCTTCCCCGTACGGTCCCGTCCTCGAAGCAAAAAGAAGAGGGGCCCGAAGGCCCCTCTTCTTTCAGCATCCGTTCGGGCCTGAAACCCGACTGGTAGCTCTGGCTAGCCGTTCAGGTCCGTGGCAAGGTACTCGCCAGGCCTGGACGTGATAGCCAGCGGGCCACCGACGTACCAAAGATTGTTGACCGGCACGTCGTGCGGGTCCGTGGCGTCGAGGCCTGGGAGCTTGCCTGCCGTGCCGAGGAACGTCCCCAGGTAGTCGGTACCGCTCGGGTTGTGGGTGTTGTTCGGGTCCCACGTGAGCAGGACCGGATAGGGCCCGAAGTTCCACTGATACCGCTCGCCGTGATGCCGTCGGTGTAGAAGTCGCCACGAGCGAACATCAGGTACGCCGGATCCCAGTCAAGCCCGGACCTCAGCCCGCTAACCGGCATCTGTCGATGCGAGTCTCGAACTGAGCGGTCTTGACCGACGTGTCCGTGAAGTCCTGCCCGGCTATGCGGACCACCGAGATGCCCAAGCCCTCGATGCAGGTCGCCACGGCGTCACTGTTGACGATTGGACCACCCGCCAGGATTACCTGCCGGATGGCGTCGTTCGTCAGGCCCGCCGTCGTCTCCTGGCTGAGTCCACATGTGCCGGGTGTACCGGCGGGGCCGTTGAGGAAGAGCGGGAATGCCGCTGTAGTAGGCGATGGCGCTCATCGACGCCGAGTCCTGGAAGCCGGTGTCGGTCGCAACGATGGCGGTCGACGAGGGCGTGTCAGGGGCCGATGTAGTCCCCGACCCGTTCGAGCCGGTGGTGTCGTTGTAACGACCGTCGTAGGCAGCCGGGAAGGCAGCCGGTGCTGACGTTCCCCGGACCTGGGAAGTCCGCCACGTCAGCAGCGGTCGCGTCCGCGTTGTTCCCGTAGATCCAGTGCACCGTCAGCGATCTGGGTCGCCCCAGAAGCCGTCGTGTGCACCGAACCGTCGCAGTTAGTGACCGGAGTCGACTGGAGCTGAGTGACGTTCGCCTGGCTCTCCACGAGCGGGCCACCGACCACGTACACGTCGGTCACGCCCGCAAGCCGGATGGCGTTCAGCGCCGCTCCATCGCCGAACCCGTTGGTCGGGCTAGTGAGGATCCCCGTGTTAAGGAAGCCAGCGAGATAGCTGGCCCCGAGTGCGTCGTACGGGTCCGTGTCGGTGACCAGTACTGCGTTCACCGGCGTGGTCGGACCGGAGTCACCAGTTGATGCCGCCAGCGATCGTTCAGGCACGAACCTGTCGACCACTCCTGAATAGTTGGAATTCCTGGGACGCGGTGTCATCGGCGTTCTGGCCGAAGGTCCGGCCACCGAGGTCGGCCAAGATGAAGTCCGTGTGACCGTTGTTCGCGATCGGGCCCGGCCACTCGTGACCGCTCGCACCAGTGCACGGCATCCGAAGCGTTGTTCGCCCCGTATCGGAAAGTCCCGAGCAGCTGGACGTTCGGGAAGCCGGGGAAGTTCACCGACAGGTTGCTCAATGTGATCGTGCCAGGCGAGCCGCTCGATGGAGAGGTGACCTGGAACACGAGCTCAGTCGGACCGGTCTGACCTCCAGGCGTGAGGAGTTGTGGCGTGCCCACCGTCATCCCGCCGCCGCTTGCCGTCGCGGTCGGAGTGCTGTTCGGGTTCCACTCAGGCTGGTGCCCATTAGCACTGTCCACGATCAGACACGCCCAACCTGTGACGCCGCCACTTAGAGCGCCCGGGGTGCCTTCAGTGATCGTGATAGGGCTGATCGCCTGGTTGACCACTTCCGAACCGGTCGAGGTGATGTTGTACTGCAGCGTCGTGCTCGGGTGGTTAGCCACCACCGTCACTGCTGTGGTGCCGATGTTGGCGTTTGACGGTCCAGTGGTCGCACCCGTAGTGTCGATCCGCCGTTGAGGGAGTCGTTCGCCCGTAGCCACTGCGCCCGTCAGACCGCTTGCGCCGAACGTCGGAGGAGTGTTGTAGGCGTTTGCGATGTCGACGTTGCCGAGGGAGGTCGGTCCATCTGGTGTGCCCGCTGCCCCGGTCCCGACATCTGCGCTTACCGCGTAGCTGACACCGCTAATCGTGAGCTCGACGGCGTAGGGGTGACCGAAAGCGTCGTGTGCCGTTCCCGACGTGATTGTTCCGCTGTTCGTGAATGTCAGGACGAGCTCGTTGTTGATGCCCGAGAACGACGAGCAACTTGAGTTCGCCGCCTGAGCCAGCGATGCGGTGACGGTGGGGGCGTTGGTCGCGCCATTGGTTGCTTCGGTCGCAGTCACGGTTGGGCGTGCCAGAGAAGCCGACGGAGTCGGGCTTGCCGGCTGTCTCACAGTTCGTGCCGTTGTTGCGTGGCGACGGTGATGTAGATCTTGTCGCCGGAGGCCCAGGAGGTTCCTGAGACCGCTGTTCATCGTCAAGCTCCCACACACCTGCCGCGGTGGTGGCCCCCGGAGGAATCGTCGGCGTCGAGTCCGCGTAGAGTGCGACGGTCGCTGTCGATCTGCGACCACGGCGTTGGACGCAGCTGCCGCCCCGCTGCCCGTGAAGGCTTCCGCGTTGCCAAGGTCCCAACGTCCTGGTAGCGGTTGCGGTAACGGTCACAGCGCCAGCGGCTCGAGCCCAGCCGTCGTGTAGCCGATGTTGCTGAGAACAAGGGTGGATGCGGTGGGTGACGGTGGACTGCCTGCCGAGGCCGTTCAGGGCGATTGTGATCGTGTTCGTCCCCGGTCCGTGATCGGTGTCACGGCCACCAGTGCTTCCCATCGAGCAGAGCCCGACATCGCCTGCACCCGTTGTCACCGTCAGACGTCGGGTCGTGGTCCCAGGTGATCGTGCTGGCGGTGGCCGAGTCCTTGACTTTGACGGTGATGGTGTCGGTTCCCGTCGCCCACGTCGAGCCCGGGCTCCGATCGTGATCGTCTCGTTGCTCGCGGCCTGGTTCGGTCCCGGTCGAGTTGATCGTCGGGACGGGGCTCGACGCCGCGATCGACGATCCCGAACCAAGGGCGGCATTCGCATACGCCCGCCAAACCGAGGACGGAGAGGCCCGTGAGCGCGGTCGCCCCTGCGATGCAGGAGACAGCCACACGGCGGAATCTCATGAGTCGATGTTTCACTAGCCCCTCCTTGGGCTCGGCTCCAAATCACGCGCCCCTAGGCCGGGGCGCATGCACGCTACATCGGAGACAACTCCAACTCCAGCATTTCTGTGACAGAGGATTTCAGACGCAGTGCATATACGACCTGTGGTGCGGATCGCGCTGAACGTGGAACAGCCTCGGGTCGCACTCAACGCGGTCGGTCAAGTTCGCCGCTGCGCTTGAATGCGCGTGTTCCGTGTTGATTCGGGACCAAATACCCTCGCATAGCGCGTGGTCGGGTGTTAGCTTCGCAAAGGCGGCGCGAACGGCGCGGCTCGGGTGCGTGTCGCCCGTTCGAGAGATGCGAGGGACGCCTCGATCGATGGCTGTACAACCCGAAACCCTTGACGCTTACGACGACCGTCGAATGGTCGAGGCGTTCCAGGCCGGGGACGATGAGGTGTTCAGCCGCATCGTCCGCACCTATTACCCCTCTCTGCTCGCGGAAGCCCGCCGACGCCTGCGCTCGACGAGCGACGCTGAAGACGCGGTGCAGGAGACCTTTCTGCGCGCATATATGGCTCTTGGCGGGTTCGGGGGCGAGTTCCGTCTTCGTGCCTGGCTGAGCCGCATCCTCGCCAATACCTGCGCCGATCAGGTGGGCCGGCGTGTACGTGAAACGCGGCTCTTCGATCGTCTGGCGTCGCATCGCGACGAAGCCCCCGGAGCAGATGAATCTGCCGGCGACTCCCAGGCCCGCCGAATGGTGAAGGAGGCCGTCGACGCGTTACCGGAGTCGTACCGCGTCGCTTTCATCTTGAGGGAAGTCCAGGACCTCACCTACGCCGAGGTCGCCGAGGAAATGGAAGTTAGTGAGCCGAATGCGAGGGCTCGCGTCCATCGCGCGAGGGGTGCGCTGCAACGCTCCCTTCGTAGCGTTGGCGGGACTCTCGGTGGCTTCTTGATCCCGCTGCGTCTCGTGACTTGGCGACGCCTCAACCCGATGTTCCGCAGGCGCGAAGCCGCCGGCGCACATGCAGCACAGGTAGGACCCGCGTTCGGCCCTTCCGTCGGCCAGGGCTCCCTGGCCGAGATCTCATCGTTCTCGCCGGTCGCGCTGAACGCGGCGCCGAGCTCACTCGGGCAGATCTCTCAAGCTCTTGCACAGGTCGCAACGAGCCCTGTCTCCCAGACACTCGTCTCCGTGGCTCCCGAGGCAGGACGTGCCTCCATCCCGGTGGCGAGCACCCTCGCGACGTTGGCTGCGGCCGGTGCCGCGGTCGTCGGGAGCACAGCGGCGGTGCTGCCGTCGACCCTCGTAACTCCAGCGGCGCAGGTGGCAGCCGCAGCGGCATTGTCGGGTTCGCCGGCCAGCTCCTCGGCTCAACAGACCTCCCCTGCCTCTGCGGCTTCCTCCTCTAATTCGAATTCTTCACACCTAGCGGCAGTTTCGAGCTCAACGGTCAGCGCCCCTGGTGGCACTTCGGCTTGGGGATGGTTGATCAATGCAGCCTCTCAGCTGGGGAGCGGGGCTCCCGGCAGCTCTCCGGGCACATCGAACAGCGCTAACTCCGCGGCCTCCTCAACCTCCGGGTCGAGCTCGAGTTCGAATTCGGGCTCGGGTCCAGCGGGGTCTGTTAACGCTTCGGCTGCATCCTCGCCCACAGCCTCAACCTCAACCTCAGCTGCGCCCACGGCCGCCTCGAATCCATCACCGACAACGGGCAGCACCGGCGCTAGCCAAGCTTCGCCGCCTCCCGTAGCCGTTCCACCCGTCGCCTGCCCTCTCGAGCAGGCGTTCCCCGGAGCGGTCTTTCCGTCCCTACCGCCTCCGGTCGCAGGGAACGTCCAGCCGTCCGCCTACTTCGCGAGCGATACCCTCGGTCTGGCCCAACAGAGCCCTTCATTCGAAGCGGTGGGCCAGGGAAGCTTCGACGGACCCCTCGGTCTCGTCACGCTCCAGGCGCAGTACTTCGCTTGCCTTGCCTCCACGAGCACGCCGGCTCTGGCAGTCGATCTCTCCAACCCGGCAAACCCCGGTCTGGGCGATCTGAAGCTTGCTGGAGCGATGGTCAGTTCGCAGACCGCTGGAGGGGAGACCGACACCTACTACAGGGGAGCGGCGTCTTCGCTCAATGCGTCCAGTGCGCCGGCACCGCTGGAATTCGTGGGCGAGGTGGTCGTGGACCAGCCGACCAACACCACCATGTTGCGGGTGGCGCTCTACGGGACAGTGCCGAATCTGGGAGGAACCCCCGGCTGCGGCACTCCCGGTTCGGTTGGCTCGAGCTCCAACGGCACCGGCTCGTCATGTGCTTCCTCCGGAGCTCCGAGCTCGGGGGCCGCGAACGAGGCACGGAAACGAACGGTGACCAGAGCAGCGAGCCGGCGACCTCCAGCAGCTCGGCCTCGAACCAGCAGAGCTCCAGCTAACCCTTCGACCCGCCGGTCGGGCCCGAAGCGGCAAGCTCCGCTCTCACCGGGTCGGCACTCAGCACTTTCGGCTTTATCAGGTAGGCGTCGAGCTGCCCGACCGAAGCCACCGCGCCTGTCGATGGACCAGATAGTGTTTGCGCTATCATGGCAGAGTGGATGCCGGAGGACAGGTACTCAGGGCCAGGCGTAGGGCCCGCCTGAGTCAGCGCGCCCTGGCCGCAAGGGCGGGAGTACCACAACCGAACATCGCGCGAATCGAGTCCGGGATCTACAACCCCCGGGTGGAGACGCTGGACAAGCTGCTCGCAGCGTGCGGAGACGCTCTCGAGGTGCTTCCCCGCCTCGGAGACGGGATCGACAGAACCGCCGTCCGGGAGTTGCTGGCTATTACACCTGCAGAGCGTCTTGAATCACTTGTCGGCGAATCACAGTTTCTCGCCCGTCTCGAGGCTGCCTCAGGTGGGTTATGACCCACTGAACATCCTCAACGTGCTCCTGGACAAAGGCGTCCGGTTCGTCGTGATCGGGGGAGTCGCCGGCCGGCTGTGGGGTTCGCCGACGATGACCAACGACATCGATATTTGTTACGCGCGCGACCCAGACAATCTCCACAGGCTGGTCGAAGCCTTACGGCGCCTCGGCGTACGGCTGCGCGGAGTTGATGACGACGTCCCGTTTCTTCTCGATCCTGAGACGCTGGCAAAGGGAATGAACTTCTCGTTCATTTGTGACTCGGGACCGTTGGACCTGCTCGGGGAACCGGCCGGAGTTCGCGGCTATGAGGAGCTAGAGCCGAACGCGTCACCTATGGATCTGGGCAGCGGGATCGTCGTCGAAGTCTGTGACCTCGAAGACCTCATTCGGATGAAGCGTGCGGCAGGGCGTGCAAAGGACCGCATCGAGCTCGAGGTGCTCGGCGCAGTCCGAGAGGAGCGGCGCACGTCTGACTCCCGAGAAGATCAGGGCACCGGGCTGCCGGCCGTGTCCACAGGTCGGGTGATCACCACCGAGGATGTCCGGGAACTGGATACGGAATGAGTGTCCTGGTCGAGTTATGCCTTCAACGCTCCGCGCCCGCCCGCTGCTTGACCGTGGTCCAGAGCTGGTCGAGGGTTCCGGGGTAACCGAAGTAATAGCCCTGAGCCAGCTCGCACCCCATCATTCGGAGGGCGTCGGCCTGCAGCTGGGTCTCCACACCTTCTGCGACGACGGACATGCCGAGGGCATGACCGAGCCCCAGCAGCCCGCGGACGATCGCCTCTCCCCGTCCGTCACGAGGCGCATCGAGCGAGGAGACGTATCCACGGTCGATCTTGAGACCCGCTATCGGAAGCTGCTGGAGCCACGAAAGGTTCGAGTTTCCGGCACCGAAGTCGTCGAGGTTGACCGAGACCCCGATCTCCCGAAGAGCGTCGAGCACACCCTCGACTGCACGGGCGTCACGCAGGACCTCTTCGACGATGTCGAGGCCCAACATGGAGGCCGACAAGCCATGGGTCTCCATGAGCTCCGAGAGGATCTCGGCGAAACGAGGGCTTGCGAGCTGGTGAGGCGACACGTTGATCCAGAGCCGGAATGAGTCGGGCACCTGGCCAGCGTTGCGGGCCGCGGCGAGGTCCGACATGGCCTTCTCCAGGGTCCACCTGCCGATCTGGACGATCAGGCCGGACTCCTCCGCCACGGCGAGGAATGTAGAAGGCAGCATGGTGCCGTAGCCCTCACGGTGCCAGCGGAGCAGTGCCTCGGCACCGACGACGTGCCCGGTCGAGAGCTCGACCACAGGCTGGTAGGCCAACGAGAAGTCCTCCCCCGAGATGTTCGCCCGCAGCTCCTGCTCCACCTCGTGGCGCTCCAAGACTCGGTCGCGCATCGTCTCGTCGAAGAGCTCCCAGGCTCCGCCGCCGGCCTCCTTGGCCCTGTACATGGCGATGTCGGCATTGCGAAGGAGCCCCTCGGGGGTCTGGCTGGTCGAGCGCGGGGTGCTGAGTGCGATCCCGACGCTCGCCTGGAGGCGGTGCTCGAGGCCGTCGACCACTACAGGGACAGCGAGCTGCTCGAGGAGGTGCTCGGCTATCCGTACGGCTACGGCCGAGGTCTTCACGTCCGGGCACACCACCACGAACTCGTCGCCGCCGAAACGGGCGACCGTGTCGGACGAGCGCCGGGCGGCGGCGAAACGAGCGGCCATCTGCGTGAGCAGCTGGTCGCCTACGTGGTGACCGAAGAGGTCGTTCACCACCTTGAACGTGTCGAGGTCGATGAAGAGGACCGCGAGGGTCGTGCCGGCACGCTTTGCCGAGGCGAGGGCGTGCCCGAGACGGTCGTCCAGAAGCGCCCGGTTCGGCAGGCCCGTCAGGGGGTCGTAGAGAGCCTGGAACGTGTTGAGCCGCTGGAGGCGATCTTCGAGGCTGCGGTTCTCGACGACGAGCGAGCGCCGGGCCAGTGCATTGCGGGTGGCCTGCTGAAACGTCTGCGAGGAGACCGGCTTTATCAGGTAGGCATCGAGCTGCCCGACCGAAGCCACTGCGCTGTCGATCGAGGAGAACGCTGCGAGAAGAAGCACCGGAAGCTCGGGGTCGCGCTCCTTGAG
The DNA here is from genome assembly GCA_963737015.1 of uncultured Acidimicrobiaceae bacterium. GTDB lineage: Bacteria > Actinomycetota > Acidimicrobiia > Acidimicrobiales > UBA8190 > CAVTQZ01. The sequence continues at coordinate 181,345 of CAVTQZ010000002.1, forward strand.
GAGCTTCGAGAGCTCGATTCCGCTCCCGTCAGGAAGCCGGAAATCGACGACCGCCACGGCAGGGTTGCGCTCGGCCTGGAGCTCGAGAGCCTCCGCGATGGTCGAGCACCCGATCGCCTGTATCCCGGAGCTGGCCAGGACGTCGATGAGGTTCTGGCGGACCGATTCCTCGTCGTCGACGATGAGCACGAGCGAATCAGAACCAGGCGTCGGCGCGCGCGAGGCGCTGTACTGAGGGAAGTGGTCGCTGCCCTGGATAGCGGTCGAACCGCCGCCTCCTGTGGTCACGCGACCTCCAAAGAGCATCGGCAAGATCCGTGCCAGGGTGACGAAGGTGCGTGAGGCGGCGAAACCCGAGATCCGACCGCCCACATGAACACCTCCTGCGTTCCCCGTGCTGCCGACCCCCGCTGGCGACAGCCCCTGGGTTCGCAGTGTGACATCACGGAGGGCGCGTAGTCAAACGCTCTGCGCAACGGTCAACCACTTTCCGCCCAAATTTTGTTGGGCAGGCGCCCGGAAGACGATTCTCGTGGTCGTCGAGTTCAGTTCGATCTCCTGTCCGAAGTCAGCGGCCTTTCGGCGCGCCATAGCAAAGATCCAGCCGATCCGTCCCGGACAGCGCCCGTCGCGACAGCGCGCGAAGCGGTCTGCCCATTCGACGGATCGTTTCAAACCCCTCTCTCGTCACCCATGGGTTGGTCCTCCCGGGGGGTCGTCGGCTCGTGTCCGACACAAGACGCGCGACGACACAACACGCACTTCGCTACAACTCCGCACACCCATAAGATCGGGCGTGGCCCGCATTCCGCCGACAACATACCGGCGCGGCGGAAGGGCTCGTCCGTGCTGAAGTTGCCGCCCGGAAAACAAGGCGTCCTTTCGCGCGAGCTTCTCCTCGAAGCGGTCGCGGACGGCGTCATCGACGCCGGCAACTTCAAGATCCCGGACTCGAACATCCAGCCCGCGAGCATCGACCTGCGACTCGGCGAGGTCGCCTATCGCATCCGGTGCAGTTTCCTTCCGGGTCACGAGAGTGTCGATCAAAAGTTGAAGGACTACGTGATCGACGAGCTGGACCTCCACCGCGAAGGTGCGGTTCTCGAGACGAACCGGCCGTACCTCGTCCCGCTGAAGGAAAGGCTCAGACTCCCGGCCGATGTGCGCGCCAAGGCGAACCCGAAGAGCTCCACCGGCCGTATCGACGTGTTCACGCGCGTAATCACGGACGAAGGACAGCGTTTCGACGAGATCGAGGCGGGTTACGACGGCCCGCTCTACTTAGAGGTGGTTCCGCTCTCGTTCGCCATCCGGATCCGTGAAGACCTGAGCCTGAACCAGCTACGCCTCGTGGTCGGAAGATCCGCTCTGACCGACGAAGAGGTCCGCGCTTTCCATGCCTCGGTTCACCCACTGCTGTTCGAGAACGACGCGCCCGTACCTGTCCACGATCTGGCCCTCGCAGACGGGATGCTCCTGGGCCTCGACCTGAAGGGCGACGGTTCGGGGAAGGTCGGTTACCGGGCGCGGGAGAACTCACCCCTCCTCGATCTCACGCACGGAGATCCGATCGATCCCGCTGCTTTCTGGGAACCTGTCCAGCGCGAGGAGGGCGACCGCATCGTCCTTTCGCCGCAGCGCTTCTACCTGCTCATGTCGAGCGGGGCCGTGTCAGTACCGCCGGAGCTCGCTTCGGAGATGACGGCATACGACCCCACGAACGGTGAGCTTCGGACCCACTACGCGGGGTTCTTCGACCCCGGGTTCGGCTTCGACCCTGAAGGCCCTGGTGATGGCTCGCGAGCTGCGCTAGAGGTACGCGCCCACGACGTGCCGTTCATGATCGAGGACGGCCAACGTGTCTGCAAGCTCACCTTCGACCGCATGCTCGAGGCCCCCAAGACTCTCTACGGAGAAGCGATCGGGTCCTCGTACCAGCATCAAGAAGAGACGCTCGGGAAGCACTTCAGGCGTTAGCCCGGCGTAGGCGCCTTCTGGTCGTCCTGGTCCCTGTACAAGAGGAACGTGCCTGTCGCCCTGCTCACGAGGCGACGCTCGGAGTCATGAACCGTCGCTTCGGCGTAGGAGACCTGACGGGCCAGGCGGACCACTTCACCACGCACATCGAAGCGCTCACCCTTTCGAGCGGGTCGCATCGTCTCGGTCTTCATCTCCAAGGTGCCGCGCGTCCGGTCGCGCCCACCGAGAGCGGCGTTGATCGCGAAGTTCATCGCCGCGTCGAGCACCACGCAATGAACACCCGCCTGGACGATCCCGTGGGGGTTGCACGCCAGCGGTGTCGGAACCCAGGCCGCCTCGACCCATCCGAGGTCCTCGCCGTCCAACCCGTAAGAGGTGAAGGAGGCACCTAGGAGACCGATGACCTCCATGCCGCCGTCGCCGAGCCAGCGGTCCATGTCCTTTCCGCTGCCTCGGTGGACTTCACTTTGTTGGCCGGGCACAGGGTGCTCAGGCTACAAGGATGCCCTCGTCGCATCTGTGGGCGGATTTTTTCTGCGCAAGGTCCCCGGCAAGCTCGGAGCAGTAGCCTGGATTGCAGTGATCGCAGCTGTCTGGACCCTGATCGCGGTCTTGGCCGGGGCGTTCGTTGCCCTAGCGGCAGACGCCCGCGCGAGCCGTCGAGATCTAAAGGTCGAGATGGCGAACCAGGGCCAAGGATTCCGAAGCGAGATGGCGAACCTCGGCCAAGGATTCCGAAGCGAGGTGGCGAACCTCGGCCAAGGGTTGCGAAGCGAGATGGCGAACCTGGGGCGAGAGCTGCGAGCTGAGATGGGTGAACTGCGCACCGAACTGCGTACGGAGATGGGTGAACTGCGTACGGAGATGGGCGGCCTGCGCACCGAACTGCATACGGAGATCGGGGCCTTCCGCACCGATATGCGTACGGAGATCGGGGCCTTCCGCACCGATATGCGTACGGAGATCGAAGACCTGCATACGGAGACAGAGGGAGTCAAAGGTGAGCTCCGCAGGTTGGCAGAAGGCCAGGCGGAGATGAACGGACAGCTTGCGGTACTGCGTGACTTCGTCACCCACGCGAGTGGGCCCGGGGAATAGGCGACCGGCGCACGGCCACGCCGGATTGACCGGTAACGTCCTAAACGACCAGTCTTGACCGGTCAGTCAGGTTTTGAATAGTGGTTGGAAGGAGCTCTCCATGGCCACAGCCGTCATCGTCGACGCGGTACGCACCCCGGGTGGAAAGAGAAACGGCAAGCTGCACGGCTGGCATGCCGTGGACCTGGCTGCCGAGCCGCTCAAAGCCCTGATCGAACGCAACAATCTCGATCCGGCCCAGGTGGACGACGTCATAGTCGGCTGCGTCATGCAGGTGGGCGAGCAGGCGCTCAACGTCGGGCGCAACGCGGTTCTGGCAGCGGGTTTCCCCGAGTCGGTCCCAGCCACGACGATCGACCGCCAATGTGGTTCGTCCCAGCAGGCGATCCACTTCGCCGCTCAGGGCGTGATCGCCGGCGCATACGACGTCGCGATCGCCGCCGGCGTCGAGCACATGACGCACACCCCCATGGGATCTTCGGTCGTGCGTGACCTCGGGTTCCCCTTCGGGCCCACGGTCATGAACCGCTACGCCGAGCGCGGTGGACTCGTCTCGCAAGGAATCTCCGCCGAGATGATCGCCGACCAGTGGGACCTCTCACGCGAGGATCTCGACGAGTTCGGGCGCGTAGCCAACGCTACGCCGCGCGCGCAGCCGCCGAGGGCCGCTTCGAGCGGGAGATCGTGCCGGTCAACGTGCGCGACGACGAAGGCAAGCCCACGAGCGAGACATTGACGGCGGACGAGGGGATACGTCCCGACACGACCGCAGAGGTGCTCGCAAACCTGAAGGCTGCGTTCAAGCCGGATGGGAAGGTCACAGCGGGCAACTCGTCGCAGATCACCGACGGGGCGGCTGCCGTGCTCATCATGAGCGAGGAGAAGGCGAGCGCTCTGGGTCTAACGCCGAGGGCGCGCTTCTGCGCCTTCGCACTCGCAGGAGTGGACCCGGTGACGATGCTCACCGGTCCGATCCCGGCCACGAAGTCCGTCCTCGAGAAGGCGAAGATGACCATCGACGACATCGACCTCGTGGAGATCAACGAAGCCTTTGCATCGGTCGTCCTCGCTTGGGAGAAGGAACTTCATCCGGACATGGAGCGCGTCAACGTGAATGGTGGGGCGATCGCGCTCGGCCATCCTCTCGGGGCATCGGGTGCGAAGCTGATGGCGACGTTGCTGAACGAGCTGGAGCGGACCGAGAAGCGCTACGGGCTCGAGACCATGTGCGAAGGCGGCGGACTGGCCAACGCCACGATCATCGAGCGCTTGGGCTGAACCGCTTCAGCGATACTGCGTCGCCACCACGAAGCCGGCGGCGATCAGGACGATCCCGACGAGCAGGTACCAGTCGCTCGGTCCTGCGGGAAGCACGTTGAAGTAGTTGAGGACGATCGTCAGTGCCCCGAGGATCAACAGCACGAGGATGAGCGGCCCCATCCACTTCGGGCTGACCTTCACGCTGCGCGGTATGGGCGGCGTGTAGCGCCCACCCTTGGGAGCCCGGCCCGGCCCCGGCGTGGTGGTGCGGCCCGCGGAACTCCCCTTTTTGGTGGCGCTGCCGGGGCCTCGCCTGCGTCCGTTGGCCATGGCGCACGAGGATATCGAGGCTTGGACTCCGAGGGCGCAACACCCTTGCCCTAATCTGGAGCATGCGCCCTCGGAGCGTGGGCATGACGCTCTCCAGCGATTCCCACCGGCTTGTCCGGGCAAAACCGAGGAAAGCAACATGGCAGTTAGTGAAGAATCACGTCATCACCTATACAACAAACTCGAAAGCGTCCTAGGAAGGCAGGACGCGACCGCGCTCATGGAGCACCTCCCTCCCGTCGGCTGGGCTGACGTCGCAACCAAACGCGACCTCGACGCCCTCGAAGAGCGCGTCTCGGGGCGCTTCGAAACCCAAACAGCGCGCTTCGATAACCAAATAGCTGTGCTGAGGTCTGACATCGAGCACGAGCTGAGACTTCTCACTTGGCGGATACTGGTGGTGACCATCGCTGCGATGTCGCTTCTTGTCGCCGTGACACGGGCCTTCGGCTAGCTGCCTTGTTGCCGCTCCCATCTGCCTCCGGGTCTCGATGAGTTCACGCGTCCTCCTCGTAGACAACTACGACTCCTTCACCTACAACCTGGTGCAGGAACTCGGAGAGCTCGGCGCGGATCCTGCCGTCTTCAGAAACGACGCCATCGATGTCGAAGGGATCAAACGAGCATCGCCCGACGCCATCGTGATCTCACCCGGCCCCGGACGGCCGGAGGACGCGGGCGTAAGCCTCGAAGTGGTAGCGGAGCTGTCCGGTCAGATACCGATCCTCGGTGTCTGCCTCGGCCACCAGTGCATCGCCCAGGCCTTCGGCGGTCGCATAGTGCAGGCTCCGACGCTCATGCACGGCAAGACCTCGCAGGTCTCGCATTCGGGAGCCGGTGTTCTACAGGGCCTGCCCGATCCGTTCGAGGCGACCAGGTACCACTCGCTCGTAGTCGAGCGCGAGTCGTTCCCCGACGAGCTCGAGATCACGGCCGAGAGCTCCGACGGCGTGATCATGGGCTTGCGACACCGGGAGCTGGCGGTCGAGGGACTGCAGTTCCACCCAGAGTCGATCCTCACGAGAGAAGGGCCGAGAATCCTCTCCAACTTCCTGAACCTGTTGCACGCCGCTCTCCGGTAGATCGGGCGTCAGGCCGGCTCCGCAGGTCAGCCGGGCAGCTGGTTGGTTCTCAGTCGAAGGGAACCTCGGACAGCGAATTCATCAAGACGCTCTCGGGCACGAGCATCTCCACCAGGCGCTCGATGCACTCGCCGAGCGAAGCCGTGCCGTCCACCACGATGTCCGGCTCCTCGGGAGGCTCGTAGTCCTGACCGACGCCGGTCATGTTCGGCAATGCGCCGCTCGTCGCCTTGGCGTACAAGCCCTTCGGGTCGCGCTCCTCGCAGATCTCGAGGGGGGTGTTGACCCAGGCCTCGAAGAATTCCTGGGGGCCGAACAGCTCTCGTGCGGCATGCCTGTCCGTCCGGAAAGGCGAGACGAGGGCCACGATCACGACGAGCCCTGCGTCGAAGAGCAGGTGAGCAGCTTCTGCAACTCGGCGGACGTTCTCGGCGCGGTCCTCGGGGGTGAAACCGAGGTCGCGGTTGAAACCCCTGCGGATGTTGTCGCCGTCGAGCACGTACGTGTGAAGCCCCATCGCGTGCAGACGCCTCTCGAGGGCGTCGGCGAGAGTCGACTTCCCCGATCCAGGGAGCCCGGTGAGCCAGAGCACGAAGGGGCGCTGGTGCTTCAGGCGTGAACGCGCCGCACGGTCCACGGCGTACTCGTGGGGGACGATGTTCTCCGACCGCCGCAGCACGTGCGCTACGAGGCCCGCTGCCTGCGTGTCGCAGGTGACCCGGTCGACGAGAACGAAGCCGCCCGTGAACCGGCAGTCCGAATACGGGTCGAGCGCGATCGGGACGTCGGTGGTGATCTCGACCCGCCCGATGTCGTTCATCACCAGGCGCGTCGCCGCGGCCTCGCGCCCGGAGGTGACGTCGAGGCGGCTGCGGACCGTGGTGACCGTGGCGGGAACACTTCGCGGGCCGCTCACGAGCAGGTACGAGCGGCCGTGTGCGAGGGGCTCGTCCCCCACCCACACGAGGTCCGCCGCAAAGGCGGTCGTCGGGCGCGGCGGCTCGGCGGCTCCGGCGAGCAGGTCGCCGCGTGTCACATCGATCTCCGAGTCGAGGACCACGGTCACGGCATCGCCGGCTTCGGCCTTCGAGAGGTCTCCGTCGAACGTCACGATTCTCTGGACGTGCGCCGAGAGGCCCGTCGCGCTCGAGGTGACCTCGTCGCCCCGGCGCAGCTCACCCGACAGGACGGTTCCCGCGTAACCCCTGAAGTCGGGCGCCCGCACGACGTACTGCACGGCGAGGCGCAGGGGATCGACACCGCTTGAAGCCGCCGGCTCCCACGAGGCCAGGGCTTCGAGCACGGTCGGGCCTTCGTAGAACTCGAGGCGCGTCGAGCGGCGCGTGACGTTGTCGCCGTCGAGCGCGCTCACTGGGATCGTGGTCACCTCCTCGATCCCGAGTCCCAGCGCGTCCGACCGCAGACGCTTCGCGATCTCGTCGAACACCGACCGGGGGGAGTCGACAGCGTCCATCTTGTTGACGGCGATGAGCACGGAGCGCACTCCCATCAACGCGCAGACCGTCAAGTGCCGGTGTGTCTGGGGCCGCAAGCCGCGTGCGGCATCGACGACCAGCAAAGCCACGTCCGCGTTCGAGGCTGCGACCGCCATGTTCCGCGTGTACTGCTCGTGTCCCGGCGCGTCCGCGATGACCACGCGTCTGCCGGACGGCAGCTGCAGGTGCCGGTAGGCGACGTCGATGGTTATGCCCTGCTCACGCTCGGCCTCCAGGCCGTCGGTGATGAGCGAGTAGTCGACCTCTCCGAGGGGGACGATCGACCCGCCGCGCCGCACACGACGCGCGTGCTCGAGTTGGTCCTCCGGGACGCTGTCCGTCTCGGCGAGAAGGCGGCCGATGAGGGTCGACTTCCCGTCGTCGACCGAGCCGCACGCGATCAGGTGGATTAGCGGCCTCGGGCCCGAGTCTCCTCCGGGCGCGCGCAATGCGGAGCTCCCGTTTCCGTGCGCGGTCAAAAGTAACCCTCGGTCTTCTTCGATTCCATCGACGTCCCGCCTTCACCGTCGATCAACCTCCCGGCGCGTTCGGACGAGCGCGACTCGACCATCTCGTCGATCAAGGTGTCGAGATCGGCTGCCTCCGACTCGACCGCGGCTGTGAGGGGATAGCAACCGAGCGTGCGGAAGCGCACCGTCCTCGACTGCGGGGCCTCGCCCGGGTCGAGTGGCAGACGGTCGTCGTCCACCATGATGAGCGCACCGTCGCGCTCCACGATCGGACGGGGCTTGGCGAAGTAGAGGGATACGACGTCTATGCGCTCACGGCGGATGTAGCGCCAGACATCGAGCTCGGTCCAGTTCGACAAGGGGAACGCGCGCATGGTCTGGCCCGGCGCGAGTGTGAGGTTCGGGGTGTGCCAGAACTCCGGGCGTTGCCGGCGCGGCTCCCAGCGGTGACCGGGCTCACGCAGGGAGAAGACTCTTTCCTTTGCCCTCGACCTCTCCTCGTCGCGGCGCGCGCCGCCGATCGCCACGTCGAATCCGCCTTCGTCGAGGGCCTCACGGAGGGCGACCGTCTTCATGATCCGCGTGTACTCGTGCGCGCCATGGGTGAACGGCGTGACGCCGGCCGCGGCCGCGGCGTGGTTCGTATGAACGAGGAGGTCGAGCCCGAGGTCGCGCGCGGTCGCGTCCCGGAAGCGGATCATCTCGGAGAATTTCCAGCCGGTGTCGATGTGCAGAACCGGGAAAGGCAGCCGGCCGGGATAGAAGGCCTTGCGCGCGAGGTGGAGGAGGACCGAGGAGTCCTTGCCGATCGAATAGAGCAGCACCGGCCGCCTGAAACCGCCCGCCACGTCGCGAAGCACCCCGATGGCCTCGGCCTCGAGCGCCTCCAGGACGGCTTCCTCGCTCACGAGCTGCTTCACGAGCGGACCACTCTATTTTGGGCGTATCAACTGCCGGTAAACGAGCACTCGAGCCGTGCCCGGCTAAGGCCGGCCCGCACCGACGAGGCCGCTGCCCCAGATCGCCGCGAAGCTGACCGTCGTGCCGGTGTGGGGGGCCTGGATCACCTGACCGGCGCCGACGTACATCGCCACGTGTTGCACGGAGCTCGTCCCGTCGTCCCAGAAGAGCAGGTCACCGGGCTGGAGGGAGCTGAGCGGGACGTGGGTGATGGCGTCGTACTGCGCCTGGGCGGTGCGCGGGAGGGACACCCCCGCCTGGCGCCACGACCACTGGGTGAGCCCCGAGCAGTCGAAGCCCTGACCCGGTGACTCGCCTCCCCACACATAGGGGACGCCGAGCTGGCTCTCCGCCGCCCTTATCGCCACGGCCGCGGCGGGTGAGACGGGCGCGTTCGGGTCCAGCGGGCCTGTCCAGCGCGTCTGGCCCAGCTGGTTCTTGAAGGAGGCGACCGCTGCGGCCTCCTGCGCCGCCTGGCGCTGCGCGACCAGCGTGGCGATCTGGCCCTTCACCTGGCCGAGCGCCGATTGCTCGGACGCCATGACCGAATGTGCCTGAGCTTGGGAGGCGGAGATCTGGGCCGCCGAGGCGCGCTCGGCCTGCTCGGTCGCCTGAAGCTTCGACTCCTGGTGCGAGAGGTCGGACTCGGCGCTGCGGAGGCGGTCGATGGTCTGCGAGAGGTCGGAGCTCACCACGTGCTGGTAGGCGTCGGTGAGGGCGGACCTCTCGTTGGCGGAAGCGAAGAGCTGCTGGAGATCGATGTCGCTGCCGCCGTTGGTGTAGGTCGAAAGGGCCTGCTGGCGCAGCAGCGACTCCGTGCCGTTCACGGTCGCCTGGGTCGCGGCGATCCTCGACGCGATCTGAAGAAGCGACTGGTCGAGGCTCTGCACCTGCTGCTGGGCCGCTTCGAACTGCTGGTCGAGGACCTCGAGGCGGTTGCCGTCGTTCTGGATCTGAGAGGCAAGCTGTGCGGCCTTGGCCTGTGCGGCCGAGAGCTGGCCGGCCTTGTTCTGGGAGCTCGGGTCCGCCGAAGCGGGCGATGCGGAGAGAAGAGTGCCGGCTCCGAGGAATGCGGCGGACAGCAGAGCCGCCGTCAACGCTAGGGCTCGGTGGCCCTTTGAAGGAATTGTCGGCATCCTCGACAGTCGTCTCACAAGCGGCCCCCCGACCGAACCGAGAACGGTCTTGTGGATAACGAACCGGAAACGAGTTCCTGGCGCGGTATTGCCGACGCTCTTCGCGGTGTCCCTTCAGTCGCGGCGCCAGATCAGGCGCGGCGCCGGGCCGGCGCGGCGCGGCGGGCTCAGAACAAGAAGTGCTCCTCGCGGATGGCGGGAGACGAGCTGCCGGCCGCTCCGGCCGATCCCGTGCTCCCGCTCCCGCGGGAGGTTCCGTTGCCACCCCCGCCTCGCCCGGTCCCGACCTTCTTGAGGCCTGTGGTGGAGGTGGTCGTCGTGCTCGTCGTCAAGCAGCCGAGTGTCACCGTGCTGCCGCTCGGAGCCGACGAACCGCCGGTGGGGTCCTGGCTGATCACGCGGTCGCCGTTCGCCGTGCAGGTCCCGTCGGATGCCGGCACGAATCCGTCGCTGTTCAGGATGTTCTTCGCCTGGCCGTAGTTGTCGCCGACCACGCTCGGAACGTTCGACGAGTTCGAGGGACCGCTCGAGACGATCAGGTTCACGGTCGACCCGCGTGACACCGAAGAGCCGGCGGAGGGCTGGGTGCCGATCACCTCGCCGCTCGGGACCGTGTTGCTCGACTCCTGTGTCTGCGACCCGCACTGCAGCCCCGCGTTCCCGATGGCGCTGCAGGCCTGGCCCACGCGTGTCGTTGCTCACGTTGGGCACCATCGTGAAGGCCGACTGCGTGGTCGAGGTCGTGGTGGGCGCGGTGATCAGGAAGACGGTCGAGTTGGCCGGCACCTTCGTGCCCGGGACGGGGCTCGTGTTGCAGACGACGTTCACCTCGGGGCAGCTACTGGAGAACTGAACCTTCGGCACGAGGTTCATGGAGGTCAGCTGGCTCGACGCGGCCGTGACCGACTGGCCGAGCAGGTTCGGGACCTGGACCTGAGTGTTCGTGCTCGTGCCCCCGCTGCCCGTGATCAAGGTGATGGTCTGGCCCTTGTGCACGGTGGCGCCCTTCGCCGGGTTCGTGCGGATGACGGTGTTCGTCGAGGCGTTCGAAGTGGAGTCGCGCTGGACGGTCCAGTCGAGGCCCTTGTTGTGGAGGGTGCTCTCAGCCTGCGAGAGGCTCTTGTTGTAGACGTTCGGCAGGGCGAAGGTGTTCTGCGACGAGCCGAGGTGCCACCAACCGAGCGACTGCCCGAGGAAGATGATCACCACGGCCAGCGCCGCGAGCAGGAGGACGAGGATCGCGGCGTAGATCCCGGTACGGCTGCGCTCGGGCTCCTCTACGGGCGGAGGTGCTGTGACCTGTGGGATCGTCGCCGTGCGGCCCACAGCGCCCAGCGCCTGGGTGGCGCCGAGGGTCGTGGGCGGGATGGTGGCTGCGACGGCGCGGCCCTCGCGGAAGCGCAGCAGGTCGACACGCAGGTCGTCGCCGGTCGGGTAGCGGTGCTCGGGCGACTTGGCCATGCACTTCAAGATGATCGCCTCGAGGTCGGGAGGGATGCTCGGGTTGATCTCGCGCGGCACCGGCGGGTGCTCCCGGACGTGCTTAGAGGCGACCGAGACCGGGGTCTCGCCGAGGAAGGGCGGGCGGCCCGTGACCATCTCGAAGAGCACGACCCCGAGCGAATAGATGTCGCTGCGTGCGTCGACGCCGAGGCCCTCGGCCTGCTCGGGCGAGAAATAGGTGGCGGTGCCCATCACCGCTCCGGTCTGGGTGAGGCTCTCCTCGGTGTTGAGCGCGCGGGCGATGCCGAAGTCGGTCACCTTCACCACGCCCTCTTCGGTGATGAGGACGTTTCCCGGCTTCACGTCGCGGTGGACGACACCGCGGCGGTGCGCGTAAGCGAGCGCGCCCGCCACGTCGGCGGTGATCTCGGCCGCCCTGTCCGGGTGCATGGCCCCGGCGCTCCGCAGGATCGCGGACAGCGTGCGGCCGTCCACGAACTCCATGACTATGAAATAGACGCCGCTGTCCTCGCCCCAGTCGAAGACAGGGACGATGTTCGGGTGCGAGAGGTTGGCGGCGGCCTGCGCCTCACGGCGGAACCGCTCGACGAAGGAACGGTCGACCGAGAGCTCCGGGAACAGGATCTTGAGCGCGACCGGCCGGTCCAGGAACTTGTCGTGCGCCAGGTAGACCTCTGCCATCCCGCCTCGCGCGACGAGGTGGGCAAGCTCGTAACGCCCCGAGAGAATGCGCGGCTCTTCGGCGGGGTCGGTCATGTCGGCGAAAGCCTAGGCCCGCGCATGTGCGAACCCCTGTACGGGCCGGGTCGCGAAGCTGAAGGCACCTTCACCGACGTGAGGTGCACCGACGAGGCCGACATCTGAACTCTCACGGGGACCCCGCCGTGTTCGACTGCAGTGCGAGGGCGTCCGCGATCATCGTCTTCACCACCGGCCCGGCGACGAGGGCGCCCGTCTCGTCGCGCAGCTGGTCCGGCATCGCCACAGCTATAGCCACCTTGGCGTTCGTCGCCGGGGCGAAGGCGATCATCCAGTCGGTCGTGTTGCTGTTCGCCACCCCGACCTGGGCGGTACCGGTCTTGGCGGCGACGTCCTCGGCGGCGGGGAAGCCCACGGTCGCGGCGGTGCCGTGCTGGACGACCTGGACCATGAGCTGCGTGATCGCCGACGCGGTCTGGAGGGACGTGGCCTTCAGCCACTGGCTCGGCTTGTAGGTCTGTACGAGATTCCCCTGCGAGTCACGGATCTGCTGCATCACGTGAGGGGTCATGACCACTCCGCTGTTCGCGATGGCGCCCGCCACCATCGCCATCTGGAGGGGTGTCGCGATCGTGCACTTCTGGCCGATCGAGCTGAAGGCGAGGAAGACCTGCGCGTTCTGGTAGCAGTCCGGTTGGAGGAACTGCGAGACCTCGTTCGGGTTGGTCGCCGGTGCGTGGGGCAGGTCGATCGGAGGCTGCTGGTTGAAGCCGTAGGAGTTGGCCTCGGCGAGCATGGAGGTGGCCCCCACCATGGTCCCGAGGAGGGCGAAGCCGGTGTCGCACGAGGGCGGGAGCATCTGGGCGATGTTCCCGCCGCATACGGAAGGCGCCGTCGTTGCACAGCTGCGTGGTCTGGCCCTTGAAGGTGCCCGACGGGATGCAGGTGTAGTACTTCATCGGTGTGTTCACGAGCTGCGGCGCCCGCTCGTAGGCCGCCGACGCGGTCACGACCTTGAAGGTCGAGCCCGGCGGGAAGATGTCCTGGTAGGCGAGGGACGTGAACGGATAGAAGCCGTTGTGGTTCTTCACCTGCGTGTAGGAGAGCCATGCGTTGCGCTCGGTCTTTCCGTTCTGTGAGGCGAGGGGGTTCGGGTCGTAGCTCGGGTTCGAGTACATCGCCTCGATCGCCCCGGTGTGCGGGTCGAGCACGACGATCGCGCCGTCGCGACCGGCGAGCGCGTTCATGGCGTCGGTCTGCAGCTGCTTCGAAAGCGTGAGCGTGACCGTGTCGGTGACGGTGGGAGTGGTGAGAAGGTCACCGATCGTCTTCACCGGACGGTTGTGGGACTGCAGGTACGAGTTGTAGCTCTCCTCCACCCCGTAGTTGCCGTAGCTGTAGGAGAACACGCCGGTGACCTGCCCGAAGAGTGCCCCCAACGGATATTGGCGCTGGAACTTGTACGCGGCGTTCTTCGCCGCCGACACTGATTGCGCAAGCACAGTACCGTCGGAGCTCACGATCGGACCTCGTGGCTGGTTGTATTTCGCCGCGATCACCTGCGGGTTGCTCTGTGAGGTCGCGTACTGGTGTGCCTTCACGACCTGCAGGTTGTTCAGCTGCAAGAAGAGGAGGACGAAGCACAGCAGCATCACCACGCCGAGCCACCTGATCCTCCGCGACATCTAGGAGCCCGCTCTCGAAGAGGTGGGGGTGCCCGTGGGGTTGCCGCGACAATGTGTGTGCGGGGGCAGCTTGGGATCTGGGGTGCCCGGCGCCACCGCGGGCAGGTTGCACACGTAGTCGACCGCCTGTGGGCGCGAGGACTCGGAGATCCCCGCCTCGAGCCTCGGCGCCACCACGGTCTTTCCGACGTCGCTGCTCTTCACCTGTGCGAGCGTGATCCCGGTTCGGTCGACGACCTTCGGGTTGAAGCCGAGGAAGCCACCGATGCGCCCCTGGAAGATCACGACGTCACCGCGGTCGACCCCCACGAAGTACGAGCTGTTCACGTACCACCTGATCGCCGAATAGGCCCCGTACCCGAGACCGCCGAGCAATACCAGGAAGAGCAGCACCCGAAACGTGAGGCGGCGAGGTGCCCTGCGGCGCTGCGGGGCGGGCTCGTGTACGGCCGGCCGCGACGGGGCCTCTGCGGCGGAGGGCGCGTCGGTCCTCGCCATGACGGCGGCGGCCGCGCCGGCGCGGCGGTGCGTGCGGTTGCTGCGGCGCCGGCCGGAGCGGCTGCGGTTACCGGCTCCGGTGCGCCGTCTTCGCCGGGTCCGCCCTTTGCGTCTTTTCCTCCGTCTTCTCCGTCCGCCGAGGGCTCGCCGACGAGCACGTCCAGGACGAGCGCGGTGACGTTGTCGTTGCCGCCGTGGTCGTTCGCCATCCGGACGAGGGTCTCCGCTGCGTCTTTCGGGTCGGGCGTGGAGGTCAGGACCTCCGCGATCGTGTCCCTCGAGATCTCGTTGGAGAGCCCGTCGGAGCAAAGGAGATAGCGGTCGCCCTCCTCGGGGACGAGCTCCCACGTGTCGACCTCGACGTCGGAGTCCACGCCGAGGGCCCTCGTCAGGATGTGGCGATGGGGGTGGACCGCGGCCTCCCGCTCGGTGAGCTCACCCCTGGCCAGGAGCTCCTCGGCGACGGAGTGGTCCACGGTGAGCTGGGAGAGCCGTCCTTCGTGAAGGCGGTATCCGCGCGAGTCGCCGACGTTGGCCAGGACGAGACGGTCGCCGTCGTCGGTGCCGACGAGAGCGGCCGCGGTGAGCGTGGTCCCCATCCCCCGGAGGGCGGGCTCGGCGCGGCCTCTCTCCAGGACCGCGTCGTTGGCCCCGTGGACCGCCTCCACCAGGCCCTCGACGGACGGGGCGTGCTCGAACCCAGAACGCAGGGAGTCGATAGCCGTGCGCGCCGCCACCTCCCCGCCGGCGTGTCCCCCCATGCCGTCGGCGACCGCGAAGAGGCTGCCGGACTCGAACGCGAGGTCCTCGTTGACCGAGCGCACGCGCCCGACGTCCGAGGCAGATCCCGACCTGAGAACAGTCATCGCCGATCCGCGGTCCAAGCGCTCAACGATCGACCTCGAAGACCGTCCCTCCGACCTGGAGCAGGTCGCCCTTGCCGAGGCGCGTCGGCGAGAGGATGCGCTCGGCGTTCACCCACGTCCCGTTGGTCGAGCCGAGGTCCTCCACCCACAACGTGGCGTCGCGGCGGTAGAGCCGCGCATGGATGGAGGAGGTATAGGCGTCCTCGACCCGCACACCGCATCCCGCGGCGCGTCCGAGCGTGAGCTCGTCCGCCAGGTCGTAGCTGCGGCCCCGCTCCTGCTCGGGTTCGACGACCTTGAGCCGCAGCTTCCGGCCACGTTCGCGTCTCGTGCCCGCCGGGGCGGCTCCCGCTCCGGCGATCGCTCCCGTCCCGACCGCTCCTCCGCCCGCGAGAGCGGCTTCGGCGGCCTTTCGGTCCTTGCGCCTCAGCTTCGGCGGCCGGACCTCCACCCACACTGCCCGGATCACCCTCAAGAAGAACAACCAGATCAGCGCCACCAGGAAGACCTCGAGGGCGCGCAGCAGGTTCTGGTTGTCGAGGGAAGTGAGCAGGAGCATGTTGAGGGGTCAAGAGGTCTCGAAGCGGATCGACGTCGTCCCGACCGAGATCTCGTCGCCGTCCGAGAGGGCCCGCTCGCGCACGGGGACCCCGTTCACCCTGGTCCCGTTGGTGGAACGGAGATCGGTCACCACCACGTCGTTCCCCTGACGGCTCACCTCCGCGTGGCGCCTCGACACGTTCGGGTCTGCGAGCACGATCGTGCACTCCGGCAGCCGCCCGATCAGGACCGACTCGGTCCCGAGCACGATGCGCGACCCGTCGGGAAGAACGAGGGAACCGGCCGGTAGGCCCTCCGGGCCCTCTCGTACCTCCGCCATCACGTTGAAGCGGCCGGTCTTCACCTCGGGGTCACGGTGGATCTCCACCTCCACCGGGCCGACGAACACGTAACCCTCCTGGCGCGCGTGATCCCTCGCCGCGTCGGCGAGCTCGCGTGCGAGCGCATCGGCGAAGCTCTCGAAGCGCGAGGCGTCCGACGACGACAGCGCCACGATGAAGAAGTTCGGAGAGATGAGGCCCCGAACCCCGACGCGCCTCGCCAGGTCCATCTCCCTTGTCACGCGACGGGCAATCTCGACAGGCTGCAGCCCGCCACGCGAAGCCTTCGAGAGGGCACCCTCCACCAGGCGCTCGAGGCGCTGCTCGAACTGCTGGAGTCCCATTGTGGAGGCAGAGCCTAGTTGTGCGTTGCTTCGCGAAGGGTGTGCGGCACACCGCAACCTGCCGGGTGGTCGCGCTCCTCCATGTTCGGCCGCCGACGAAAGCGCTGGTATTGCAGGGCCATACCCGCATCAAGTGACGTATCCGCCGCGTGGAGCGATCAAAAGTCCCGAGTAACGCACACCATTTGCGAGTCTCACATCCGGACATTGCGATGTCTCAGACGCGGACGTCCTGTCTCGGTGCAGGGCAAGTCCCTCGCCGGCGTCCTGGGCGTCCTGGGCACAATTGCCCATTTGGAGCCGGGTGGGCATGTGACACGTTCACGAGTCGACATACAGGCCGGTCGGCTGGAGGATGCTCCTCCCTGCGCGGCTCATCCCAAGGGAGAAAAGAACGACGACGGCTGAGGTGGTTGGGCCGTCGATCAATCGCGGCCCGGGCGGCGGAGTCATCGAGCGTTTTCGAGATGTCGCCGGAGCGGCGGGGTCTGCCATCGCGGTGAACGCCGGTGATCGGCGACTCACCTATCAACAGCTCGACGCCGCCTCCGATGCGGTGGCATCGCTCGTAGCCGAGCGCGTCGGTGCAGGTTCACAACCCGTCGTCATACTGGCCTCACATGACGAAATGGCTGTCGTCGCAGTCCTGGGGGTGTTGAAGGCGGGAAGGCCGTTCACAGTGCTCGACCCCACCGCACCGTCAGAACGACTCCGGAACATCGCCCGACTCGCGCACAGTCCGCTCTGCCTCTTCAGCGAGCCACATCGAGACATCGCTGCGGTCATAGGAACGAGCACCCCGATCGAGGCGCCTGGCACAGGGACGAGAGCTCCGAAGCTGACAGTCACTCCCGATGCGCCGTGCTCAGTCGTGTTCACTTCGGGATCTACCGGTGACCCTAAAGGGGTGGTGCGAAGCCACGCGGCCACCGTCTCCAGAGCATTGTCGGAATCGCTCGTTCCGTACGACCGCCTTGCGGTCGTACTTCCACTTTCGTATTCGTACGGACTCTCTGGACTATTTGCGGTGCTACTGAAGGGAGCCTCGCTTCACCTTCTGGACCCGCGCCAAGAAGGGATCGACAGCCTTGTCACCCTGCTAAAGGACAAGCAGATAACCCAAGTGTGGCTGACCCCGGCTCTCTTGCGTTCGCTCGCCCACGCGGCTGGCTCCGCCGTCTTCGAGAGCCTCGAGAGCGTGGTGTGCGCCGGAGACGCCGTCTACGGATCGGATGTGGCCACCATCAGAAGGTGCCTTCCTGACAGTTGCGTTTTCTTCAACATGCTGGGCTCTTCAGAATGTGGTCCCGTCGCCACTTTCCCGATCGGTTTTCAAGATCCCGTTCCTGTTGGCCCTGTGCCCATCGGTTGGGCTCATCCCGGTGTCGACATCGAGGTGGTCGACGAGAACGGCGATTCGGTGCGACCCGGGGTCGTCGGCGAGATGGTCGTTACTTCGACATATGTGGGAGACGGGTACTGGCGGCATTCGGATCTCACCATCGAGCGCTTTGCCGACGTGGGCGATGGACGGCGCAGGTTCCGAACAGGCGATTTGGCGAGACGCGATGCGGACGGCCTCCTTCATCTCGCCGGCCGTCCCGACCGGCTCGTCAAGATCGGAGGGTATCGAGTTGAGCCAGCCGAGGTCGAAGCCGCCCTCATGGAGCTCGACGAGATCGCAGAGGCAGTCGTCCTCGGTGACCGATCCGACCCCGGCAGAACGAGGCTCGTCGGCTATGTGGTTCCAAACACCGGCTGCTCGCCTTCTACCACCTTCATCCGCCGCTTCCTCCGAAGCCGGCTGCCTTCCTTCATGGTCCCCGAGCGGTTCGTCCACCTCGAGGAAGTTCCCCGAAACCTCAACGGAAAGATCGACATAACCCGTCTCCTCGATCATCCAGCGGTTCAAAGATCTCTCATACGCCCGGAGTCACTCACTTCCTGGCAAAGGGCCGTTCACCGAATCTTTGCAAGCGCGCTGGATATCGAGACCATCGGGCTCCACGATGACTTCTTCGAGCTCGGCGGTGATTCACTCGCGGCTTACGAAGTGATCGCCGCCCTCAAAGAAGACTTCGGCAAGTCCATTACCGCGTCAGATCTCATCGACGCACCGACGGTCGCCGAGCTCGCTGCTCGGATCGTGGCTCCCGCCGTGGAGGAGAAGGCCAAGTGGCGCAGGACCAACCAATGTCTCGTCCCGCTCCAGTCGGGCGCTACGCACCCACCGCTTTTCTGCGTAACCGGTGGCGGAGGAAGCGGTCTTACCCTCGGGGCACTTGCCCGGCGACTGAGCACGGACAGGCCCATCTACGCCCTTCAGCCCCATGGGCTCGACGAACGCGGTTTTCCGGACTGGACGATCCAGCGCACTGCTAGTCGATATGTTCGTGTCGTATCCCGCGTGCAGGCAGACGGGCCCTACTTGCTTGCGGGGTACTCGAGCGGGTGCCTGGTCGCACTGGAAATGGCCCATCAGCTGAGCGCGCTGGGTAAGGAAGTCTCCTTGGTCGCTCTGTTCGATCCGCCCGTCGGGAGTCGGAGGCGGAAGGCACGCCTGAGAGGAGTCGCCGGTGACGGTGACACGTACCGTGCGAAACTCATCGGGATCCGTCGAAGGTGGAGAAGGTACATAGGCCAGAAAACGGCCTTCCCACGCCATCTCGCGAAGGCATTGATGACGGCGGTGCTCACCCGCCCCAACGGTCGGACTCTCGATACCCACCGACGCCGGTTCTACCGACTCGCTCGAGATATGTGCCGACGTTACCGGAGCAAACCGTGGCCCGGCAGGGTCGTCGTCTACCTGGCGAAGCAAGGAACGGTGGATCCCGATCAATGCGTGCATCTCTTCAGCGGCGAGTGGACCATTAAGTGGATACCGGGGAGTCACAAAACGATCTTGGAAGAACCAAACGTCACAGCACTCGCAGAGGATCTCTCGCGCCAGGTTGATCATGCTGCCTCGGTCCCCTCCGGCCTGGTCAGAACAGATGGCGGCGACCACTTTGGGGTCCATCTGGAGAGCGACGCGGACAGTCCACTTACCGTCTCGCTTTAGGGTGTATGTCGTATTACGCGGTCATCCATCAGTCACTCATCGGTTTGGAGCTACAGAAGCAGTCGGCGATGATCGATCGCAATGCGAACGTCCTCATTGGTTGCGTCGGCGGTGGCAGCAAGCCCAAGGCCCACGCTCGACGAACCTAGAGCGCTGTCGCGTCGATGCTGTAGAGCTCGGCGACGTTGTCGCAAAGGATTGCGCGGCGTTGTTCGGTGGTGAGGTTCGTCGTGTGCTTGGCGAGCAGTTCCTGGCTCCACGGCCAGGTGGAGTCCGAGTGCGGGAAGTCGTTCGCCCACATCAGGCGCCGCCAGTTCATCGATCCCGCGTGTGCAAACGCGGTCCAGTCATCCTGGAAGGTCGTGTAGATGTGCTCGGCGAAGATCTCGCTCGGCAATCTCGACAGCTCCTGGCCGGCCGGCAGCCAGTAGCGGTGACGGTTGTACGCGTGGTCCATCCGGTACATGAAATGCGGTACCCAGCCCGCGTCGGCCTCCACGCACACGACGCGCAGCCGCGGGTGGCGTTCGAAGACGCCGCCGAGGACGAACATGGCCATGATGTCCTGGCAACCGCGTACGGTAGCCAAGAACCCCGACATCGCCGGACCACGTACACGTCCTGACCGGTACGTGAGGATGTGGAAGCTGAGCGGGAGACCGATGTCTGCTGCGGCCTCGTAAAATGGATCCCAGGCTTGCTGGTCGTAGTCCTGCTCGTTCGCGGGTTCACCGGGCATCATCACGCCGCGCAGGCCGAGTGCCTTGATCGCCTCGAGATCGGCGATGCCCTCTTCTGGTGTGCGCATCGCTGTCTGCCCGCAACCGATGAGTCGGGTGGGCGCGACGGCGCAGTAGCCGGCGATCCAGCGGTTGTAGGCGGCGAAGCAGGCTCGCTTGTATTCGGCGTCCTTGTGGTTGCACAACACCATGCCGACCGTCGGGTAGATCACCTCGGCCGCGATGCCGTCGCGGTCCTGATCGCCGAGCCGCGCAGTCGGGTCCCAGCCTGAGCGGTGCAGGTCGGCGAACCGCTCGCCCTTGACGCGGATCTCCGACGCGGGCTTGCCCGCTGCGGCCACGAGCCCGAGCACGATCGGCCGCATGCCATCGACCTCGAACACATCGCCTACGCCATCGCCGCCGTCGATGATCCGCGGTGCGCGGTCGCGAAACGCAGGCTCGATGTAGTCGGCGTAGGTGTTCGGAGGTTCAGTGATGTGTGAATCAGCCGAGATGACCGGATAGTCCGTGGTGATGGCGTTCATCGCCTCATCCCTTGCTTGCACCGCGCACCAGTCGGCCAGGTCGGGCACCGTCGCTTCGCCATCGTGGTAGGTCTCGACGCCGCGTACGAACGAATGGCGGTAGCCCCGGGCGCGCTGCAGCAGGCGCTTGCCGCCAGCCGGAAGGTCGAAGGCCATGGTCGGGCGCTCGACCGCGAGGGCGTCGAGATCGATGACGTTCAGGTCGGCGCGCCGACCGGGCGCCAGCACCCCGCGGTCGAAAAGCCCGACTGCCTCGGCAGTCGCTCGGCACTGGCGCCCGATCAGCAACTCGAGCGGCAGCCTCCCACGCGTCCGGTCACGACCCCAGT
This sequence comes from uncultured Acidimicrobiaceae bacterium, assembly GCA_963737015.1. Lineage (GTDB taxonomy): Bacteria > Actinomycetota > Acidimicrobiia > Acidimicrobiales > UBA8190 > CAVTQZ01. The sequence goes on from CAVTQZ010000002.1 coordinate 202,254, forward strand.
GCTGCAAGAGCGTGGTCGGAAAGCTCGCGTCGCAGATCGTGCCGACGTGGGCGCCGCCGTCCGACAACCCGGGAACGCACCACGGATGTTGGAGCATCTCACCGACATGGTCGAGGTTGCCGGTCGCGTAGTTGATGATCGGCATGTACACAAGGGCAAGACCGCCGTCGCGTAGAAACTCGTCGTACATGCGCGCTAACGGCTCGACGCCATCGTGCGCGGCGAGCGCGGCGATCGACGCCTCCGCGTCCGGCTCATAGTCGGGGCGGTCCTCATCCATCGGGAACATGAGTTCGAAGCGAAGCATCGGGTTCTCGGGCTGCGTGCGCAGGTCGTCCAGAACGCGATCGCGCAGCGGCGACTCCGCAAGCCGGCGCGCCCGGGCCCCGATATCCGGGACCGCGGCTGCGACCTCCCGGTACGCCGCGCTGCTCTGCAACGGATTCACCGTCGCCTGCAAGCCGATCAAGATACCGATCGGCCGCACCGCCACCTGCGCGCGCATCTCGAGTCCTTCTTCGTGCATGCGATCGAGCATGGCGAGACTGGCGCGCCAGCTGCCTGAAGTCGTGTGGTGTCCCTGCGCGAGGGACACCGACAGCGGACGCCCTGACTGCTCCATCATGTCGTGGATCATCGCGACCTCGGCCGTGGGTTCCTCGAAGTCGGACACCATCTGGAGCACGCCGGAACCGCCGCGCCCGATCTCGGTAGCGATGCCCACGAGCTCCGCGGCCTCAGCGCGCAGCGTCGGAGTGAACGCACCAGTCGACGTGCGGTGGTTCTTCGTGCGTGACGTGGAGAACCCGAGTGCGCCGGCCGCGATCGCCTCACGGGCGATACGGCCCATCTCGGCGATGTCATCCGGCGTAGCCGCTTCGCCTCGAGCACCCCGATCCCCCATCACGTACAGCCGAACCGCGCCATGAGGCACCTGCGCCGCGACATCGACATCGTGACCACGGGCATCGACCGCATCGAGGTACTCGGCGAAACTCTCCCACTCCCACGACAAGCCCTCATGAAGCGCTGTACCGGGAATGTCCTCAACACCTTCCATCAGTTCAACCAGCGCCTGATGGTCCCGCTCGCGCACCGGCGCGAAGCCCACGCCGCAGTTGCCCATCACCACCGTGGTCACGCCATGCCACGACGACGGTTGGAGCTGATCGTCCCAGGTGGCCTGTCCGTCGTAATGGGTGTGGATGTCAACCCATCCCGGCGCGACGAGTAACCCGTCAGCTCCGATCTTGCGGTGAGCTGATCCGTCGACGCGGCCGACCGCGACAACTTTGTCGTCGCGCACCGCGACGTCAGCCGTAACCGGCGGCTTACCGGTCCCGTCGACGACGGTTCCACCCTGAATCACGAGATCGAACTCCGCCATCTCAGAAAGCCTACGGCTGTCCGCTCAACCCCTTCTTGCCTGGGTATCGCACCTCTATACCCGCATTAGGTGGCGCATCAGCCGCGTGGAGCGATCAAAAGTCGCGAGTAACGTTCGCCTTTCAAGACCTCACATTCCGGGCGAGTGGCGGAATTGGCAGACGCGCAGGATTCAGGTTCCTGTGTCCGAAAGGATGTGGGGGTTCAAGTCCCCCCTCGCCCACTCAAAAATCACTATTCCGTTCGCAGGCTCTCCGTCGCCACCCGCTGGCGGCTGACGCGGTAGCTCGGCCACAGGGCCACCGCGTTTGTGACGATCAGCGTCGCCGGCACGATGAGCGCCATGGCCGCCAGCGCGAGCGGTGCCACGTCCGAAAGCGGGACACGCTCGGTGATCACGTGCCAGCCGTTTCGCCCAACCACAAGGCCCAGAGGGATACCGACAGCCAAGGCGAACAGCGCCGTCGCCGTGCTCTGGGCTTGGACGATCGAGCGGACGCTGCGTCGCGTCATACCCATGGCCCGCAACACGGCGAACTCCCCGCGGCGACGGCGAGCCGAGCTGACAAGCCCGTAGGTGGCAGCCGCCACCGCCAGACCCCCGAGGAATGCCGCCAGAACATCAGGCAGGAGACGCACGTTACGCAGGTTCAGCAACTCGTCGGGGAGCTGTGGCGGCTCGATGCCCGACGCCAAAGGGCCCAGCGCCGTGCCGATGCGGGCCATCGCACGCGATGAGTTGGCGCCGGCCGGCAAATGCACGACCACAGCGCGGCCATCACTTTCGGAGCCCGCCGGTGGCATGGGTGGTACCGCCATGGTGAAGCGCGCAGAGGTCACCCAAAGTCCCTCGTCGAACTCGGCGTGGACGTCGGACGGGAACAACGCCTCGCCCACGATCCGGATGCGGCCCGGCGAACCGGCGAGGCGCACGGTGCCACCGATCCCCACATGGAGGTCCTTGGCGGTGGCCGGTCCGATGTCAGCCTCGCCGGCGCTGCGGGGAGCACGGCCCGCTGTCACCGTGAGCGACACCGGCACGGCGTGCGACCCGGGCACCGGCCGGATCGCGAACGTGGGCACGCCCACACCGCTCACGTCGAGGAGGTCGCGGTCGACGACGACCATCCGCGAGCCCATCGGCACAGCCGAACGGATTTTGGAGACGAGGTCGGGCGTCACGCTGCGGCCTGTATGGGCGCTGGCATCGGGATACACGGTTATGTCCCACGTGACCCCCGCGCGCTCGGGATGAGCGAGGGCGTCGGTGATGCCCTTGTTGATCGTCAGGGTCGCGACGATGCCGAGGACGGCGATCAGCGGTCCCACGAGGGCGGGAATCACGGGGGTGCGGGTTCGCCCCCGACCTGAGTCGAACGCCATCGCCGCGCCCAGACCGAGGCTCAGCGGGAGTCGGCGACGAAGAGCCCCGAACAGTTCCAACCTCCGCTCCGGTGCCGCCCGGGCCCCCGAAAGGCGGGTGCGCCAGCCGAGGGCGAAAGCCGCGCCCACGATGACGAGAGCGGTGAACGCCACGCCGGGCGCGACGACCGTCCAATCCACGTGGTAGCCGACGCTCGGGTCGATGCGCCTCCCTAAGCCGACGGGAAATCGCGCGGATGCCAGCCAACGCGACCGCGAACGTGACGACGGGGGCGACGAGCGCCGGGAGGAGGTGCGAAAGGGCGGCGGACACGGCCCTGTCGCGGCGCGTCATCCCCATGGCGCTCAAGGTCGAGCGCGTCGTCACCGATGAGCGCGACCGATCGGCCGAGGACGAGCGCCACAAAAATGCCGCCGCCGAGCGCCACCGAGACGGCGAGGATCAAGAGACCGATCCGCTCCACCGAAAGCGTGGTGTTGAGGCGCCGGCTGGTGGCGTGGGTGTCGAGCACGGGCGTCCCCGGTGTGATGACCGAGTTGACGTCGCGCCGCAGCGCAGGGATGTCGGCGGCACCATGCCGCAGCACGATGTTGGCGTTGGGCGCGACGGCCATCCTGGAGCGGTAGTCCTTGACGAACGCGGGGGACACGAACGCCTGCCCGTCGCTCACGAAGAGGAACTCGGGCGCCTCGCGAACCACGCCGACGACGTGCATGGTCAGGGTCGGGCCATGCGGAGGTCCGAGGTCGTCCTGCTGGTCCGGTGCGTACGCCTGGAAGCGGAAGGACGAGCCCAGCGGGGCCTCCTTCACGGCGTTCTCGTCGACCACGACCTCGTCGGGGACGCGTGGGTTGTACATGCGCCCCTTGATGACCACCGGTTTGTCCACCGACCCCAGATAGGTGCCGTCGTCGGAGCCGAAGATGAGGCCTCCCTGTTGGCCGTCGACGTTCCCGAAGAGCAGGTCCCACACCGCCACCTTGGCTACCTCGGGACGCGCCGCCAACCGCGCCCAGTCGGGATCCAGGAAGCCGACCTGGCTCGGGAAGATCACCGCATCGGAGGCGTGGGTCTGGGCGAGCAGGCGCGGAAGGGCGGAGTCCGTGCGGCGCGCACCCGCGACCGCGGACAGGGCGAGGCCTGCGGTGACACCCGCCAGCAGACCCAGGAGGAGGAGCGACCGCCAACGACGGCGCACGTCGATGGCGGCCCACAATGCGGCGGCCCGCGCTCCGCCGCTGTCCATGCCGCCATGGTAGGAGGGCGTCTTGGCTGCGACCAGAGAGCTAGCGGGCGTCGGCGAGTGTGGCGGGCACCCCTCCGTGCCCTTCTGCACTCGGGATCCGCAGATGACTTTGCGGACCGCGGGACGTCGGATCTACGACAAGCACGGTCGCGCTCTCGCGCGGTGTGCGTGGCGAGGAAAGGGAGATGCCATGGAGATCATCAATCTGGGTGCGGCCGACGGGCTGCCGCCGGTGGACTGGGCCGACGTCACCGAGAAGCTCGACGAGAGATCGGCTCCGGCTCCGGACGCCCACAACTCCCGCACGACGTGGCTCGCCACGGTCAACGAGGACGGGAGCGCGCATGTCACCGCGGTGGGCGCCCTCTGGCTGGACGGCGCCTTCTGGTTCCAGACCGGAACAGGTACTCGCAAGCGCCGGAACGTCGAACGCGATCCGCGCTGCTCGATCGCTCAGTCGATTCGCGACGCCGACGTGGTCGTCGAGGGTGAGGCCGCTCGCGTGACCGACCCGGGGAAGGTGGCACGCGTCGCGAAGGCATGGGCGGACCAAGGGTGGCCGGCGGAGCCTGACGAGAGTGGCTCCGGCATCACCGCCCCGTTCAATGCGCCGTCACAAGGACCACCGCCGTGGCACGTCTATCGCATCGAGCCCCGCTCGGCGACTGTGGTTCTCGGCACAGAGCCCGGCGGCCTGACCCGTTTCAAGTTCTGAGGCGCCTCAGTTGAGCGGTGGCACCGGCGAGGTCACGCTGAGCGTGGGGATGGACGATGCTTCTGCGCGTCGCATCAGGTCCGCCGCGTCCCAGGGCAGGAGCAGTCCGTCCTTGACAGCGGCGTCGGTCGCCGCCTGCATGTGCTGGACGTAGTCAGCGTGAGTCGGGTACAGCTCCTTTAGCTGCGTGGGGCTGAAGGGCACCGTCTCGCCGAAGAACAGACACGTCACGGGGGCGTACGTGGCGACGGGGACTGTGACGGGCGGCAGCCGGTAACCGCCCAGGGCGTTCCCGTACTGGTCGGTGGCCTCGGTGCCGGCGGGGTCCCAACCTGGTGGGTCGCCCACGGGGGTGCTCGTCGTCGCGTTGCCGAACTGCAGCATCGGCACCTGAGGCGGTGAGGCATCCCGGGTCACCCAGCGCTGCAACCAGACGAGCGCATTGTCCATGACGTACCGGTTGGGATAGAGGTTGCCGCCGGGCACGCAGCTGTTCTCACGCGGGTCGTACGAGGCGCCGTAGTTGCCTGCGATCCACTCCTCCTGCGAACGCCACTGCGGGTCGCGCTGTCCGGCACCGGGCACGAGGACACCTTGAGGATCGTCGAACTCGGGATTGTCGACCCAGTTGTCCACGTGGGCGCCCCCCGCTATCTCCCAGACCCGGTAATTCCGGGTGATGTTGGGCGGGGTGGAAGGTGCCGTCCACTCGTCGAACACGTTCATGACCGGGACCGCCGGGGGGTGAGCGCCGGGGTACGTGGTGCTCCCACCTCCGACCAGGAGGAACCCGTCCACCAGGCTGCCGTAGTCGACAGATGTGACGTAGTCGTAGAGCTCGTCGGCCGACTGCGACTGGCCCGCCGCGACCAATGTGTGCACCTTGAGGCCGCCCATGGGGTCCTTGCCCTGCGGATGGCGGATGGCCTGCAGCACCTGGGAGTAGATGCTGAAGGCGTAGTCGTCACCCGGCTGCCCGAGGGCTTCGTAACGCACGGGGTCGCGCATCTTGAGAGTCAGAGGCGAGCAGCAGATCCCCGCCTGCTGGACGCTGACTATGACGTACGCATAGCCCTCCCGCATCACCGTCGGGTAGGTCCAGTCCCAGATCGGCGCCTCGTCCATCTGGGCGGTGACGTTGTCCCACTCGACCACGACGGTCCCGTTGAAACGCGATGGATCCGTCGGTGCGCGCACGATCATCCGGACGGTGTAAGGCGCCGTGGCCGGCGAGCCCGGGTCTTCGACGCTGTTGATCGACCCCGGGTTCGACTGGTACGAGGCGGTTCCTGAGACGAAGTACTCGTCTTCGCTGTACCCGAAAGGGGAGAGATCGAAGAGGCTGTCGGTCTGCGGTTGCTTGTCGACGCCCAAGCTCCACGGGATGGGCCCGGTCACGGTCGGATTCGGCACCACCGCATCGGCCGTGGTGCGGGTCGCCAGTCCCGCTCGGCCGACGGCCGCTCGGCCGACGGCCACTCCGCCGAGCACCGAAACAGAAGCGAGGACGAGCCCCGCCGCCACTGAAGACAGGGCACATCGAACTAGCCGCCTCTTGGACATCTGAGCCTCCCGCCTCGTGAGCGCTGGGAGAACGCCGGCGCCGGCGGATCCTCACGTAGCGGGATCTCCCGGGGCTCGACCTACTACGTGTCCGCGAGCGGTAGTGGCGAAGTGAACTCGATGAGGGGACGGCCGGGTAGGTAGTCCTGCGGCACCGCCGACGCGGTGTCGTAGAACTGGACCACGAAGATGTCGGATGCCTTGTCCCCCTCGTCGATGTCGACTCCACAGAGCGTGACCTGGTGAGCCTCGTCGAAGGCGTGCACCGCCTGTAGCTCGGCAGAGCGCAGGCCCTCGAGGACGGACTTGGGAGCTCTGCCCACCAGGGCGTACTGCGACCCGTCGAGGACGACTCCGACGTATCGCCCGACCATGACGTGATTGTGACCGTCCTCGATCACATAAACGGCGTCGTCACCTTCACCGAAGGCCTCGCGGACGCGCTCGGGCGGGAATCCCACGATCTCCGACCACTGGACGTGCCGGCGGTCCTTCATCGCCCACAGCGGCACCGGCGGAATCGTCCCTTCGGGTTCGTGCTCCTCGAGGGGAGTGGACTCCTCGGGCTCGGGCAGAGGCTCTCCGGCGCTGCCCGATGCAGGCCTTCCGAGGATGCCGTCGTCCACATCGGGAGGCCTCCATGCTCCCGATGCCTGCTCGTTCCGGTCAGGCGGGACCTCGGATGTCGTGTCGTCCGGCATCGGGCTCCTCTCGTCGTCCACCCGGCTTCTCTGCCTGTGCCGGGGATCGCGGGCAAGCCTGTCACTTGAGACCGACCGGTGAATAGGAGCCGGCGCCCCACCCGACGGACGTTCGGATCCGACAGTTGCCGCCCATCATTGGCCCCGGGAGGGCCGTCGACCGGCGGCATCGACCCACCACGTCCGGTGGCAATTTCCTCCACAAATTTGGCTATTTCGCACGGTGCGTGAGGCCCTTACCAAATAACGCTCAACTCGGTTGTCAAGCTACGGAGAGTGGTATACAACACACGGAACGAACAAAAAGGCGGTCAGATCAAATGCATTCCGTAAGAACTTCACCTCTCTCCGTGTGGCGGCTCCTCGGACTTCTCAGAAGTGTCTCGTGGAGACGCCGGGCCATGCTCGCATCTGCGGCGGCACTGGGCGTGAGCGGGCTCACCGCCGCCACGGGTCTCCAGGCTGCGTACGCCGACGCCTCGGGGCCCGCCTCCTCATACATCGTCTCCGACCAGGCCGGGACGGACTCAACGTTCGCCGCGGCCGACGTCACCTCGGTGGGGGGCACCGTGACGGAGCCCCTCGACGCAGCCGAGGCGGTGCTGGCACAGCTCACCCCTGCGCAGCTCGCGCAGGTCGAGCAGATCCCGACGGTGAGTGTCACGGCGGACGCTCCGGTCTCTATGTCGGCCGCCACCTCATCGGGTGGCGCGGGTTCGGGCAACCCCAACCCCGCCGCCGTCTTCCCACAGCAGACCGGGGCGACGCAGCTCTGGTCGAAGGGTGACTCCGGAAACGGCGTGAACGTGGCCGTCATCGACACGGGGATCGACTCGCTTCCCGACTTCTCAGGCAGGCTCCTTCCCGGCGTTGACTTCTCCGGTGAGGGGAATGCGAACCTCGACAGTTACGGCCATGGCACCTTCGTTGCGGGGCTGATCGCCGGGAACGGCGCGGCTTCGGGCGGCCTGTACAAGGGTGAGGCTCCCGGCGCCGGGCTCGTGCCCGTGAAGGTGGCCGGGGCCAGCGGCAGCACCGACCTGGCGACGGTCATAGAAGGGGTCGGTTGGGTCATCGCCCATCAGAAGTCCGAGCACATCGGCGTCCTCAACATGTCGCTCGGCTACGTCCCGACCGAGTCGACCCTCGTGAACCCGCTCGACCAGGCCGTCGAGCGTGCCTGGATGAACGGGATCGCGGTCGTCGCCTCCGCCGGTAACTGGGGACCGTTCAACGGCACGATCCTCTCGCCCGGCGACGACCCGCTCGTCATAACCGCCGGCTCGGTCAACGACCAGGGCGCCATATCCCCGAGCGGCGACACGATGTCCGCCTTCTCGAGTGTCGGCCCGACAGACCCCGACGGCTGGTTCAAGCCGGACCTCGTCACCTCGGGCCAGTCGGTCGTGAGCGTCCGAGCCCCGGGTTCGACGGTCGACGTCCAGAACCCCTCGGCAGAGATCGGCTCCGGGAACTTCGTCGGCTCGGGCACCTCCTTCAGCGCTGCGATCACCAGCGGAGCGGTTGCGCTCTACCTGGCCGACCACAGCCAAGCACAGCCGAGCAACGTAAAGGCCGCCCTTCTCAGCACGGCCGCTCCCGGACCCCAGGGGAGCCCGTTCGTAGACGGCCACGGCATGTTGAACATCGCCGCAGCGGTGAGCGCTCCCGGTTCGGTGAACATCAACCAGGCCGACGGACAGGTCCACCAGGTGCAGCCTCCCCTCGGGGGCAACCTGAGCTTCAGCCCGGGTGCCCAGGTTCAGGCGGGCTACACGCTCCAGATGGGCGGTCAGCACCCGGCTGCATCGGTCCAGCTCGTGGGTGGCCAGCTCGACGTGCCCGTCGCATGCTCGTCGAACGGAGTCCTCGCTGGATACGTCATGCTCGACATCCCTTCGGCTTCCTACTCGATCGCTCAGAACTCGAACACGATCCAGCCTTCGGCGACCCAGACCGCTGCTGCTGCAGGACCCCCGGCTGGACCGGCCGCTGGGCCAGCCGCGGGACCGGCCGCTGGGCCAGCCGCTGGACCGGCCGCTGGGCCAGCCACTGGGCCGGGCCAATCAACCTTCGAGGCCACCGGATCGGCTAGCGACGTGTGCAGCGGTGGGCCGATGTACGCGACCACCCAGGGCAACACCCAGGTGGTCTTCTCCGGGGCGGTCGTTTCCTCCGACACCACCGACCCTGTGCAGCTGCGGTTCGACTTCGCGGTAGCCGGACGCACCGGGCCCTGGAGCCCCAACGTGAACGTGGTTCCGGTCTCCCTCACCTCGATGGGCAACACGGTGAACCTCGGCTCGACGTGGACGGACTCGACCTGGAACGGAGCGGCTTGGAACGGAGCTGCTTGGAACGGAGCTGCCTGGAACGGAGCTGCCTGGAACGGCGCTGCCTGGAACGGCGCTGCTTGGAACGGCGCTGCCTGGAACGGAGCTGCCTGGAACGGCGCTGCCTGGAACGGCGCTGCTTGGAACGGAGCTGCCTGGAACGGAGCTGCTTGGAACGGAGCTGCCTGGAACGGCGCTGCTTGGAACGGAGCTGCTTGGAACGGAGTTGCGTGGGGTCCGAACTCGGGAACCTCGGTACAGTCGAGCTCCACTCCTCCGGCAAGCTCGTCCACCTCGCCTTATCCGGGTTACCAGCTTGTCTCGACCAATCCCGATCTGTGGTGCCCGACAGGGGTGAACCTCGGGCGTGCGGGCAAGACCGGTAGCACGCCTAAGGGCGCCAACGGTGGTGTCCCCGGCCAGGGTGGAGCTCCCGGCTGCGGTAGCAACGGGGGCCGGGGAGGTAATGCCGGCAACGGCGACGCCCAGGGCGGTCTCGGAGGAAACGGTGGGCCCGGGGGCAACGGTGGATGCACGCCTTCGACCGACGCGCAGATGGCGGCGGGTCAGTTCCCCTGCAACGCGAACGGCAGCAACGGCGGCAACGGCAGCAACGGCGGCAACTCCCAGAACGGTGTCAACGGCGGCAACGGCGGGGCCGGTGGGAACGGCGGCAACTCGCAGGGTGCCCCGGGCGGCAATGGGGGGAACGCCGGTAACGCACAGAACGGAACCGCTGGAGGGTTCGGCGGAAACGGCGGTAACGGCGGTGGTTGCATCATGTACAACGATTCGTACTGGGTCTCCTGCCCGTCCACCGGGGGTGACGGCGGCAACGGCGGAAACGCTGCGGCGGCAACGGCCGGCGGCAACGGCGGAAACGGCGGCGCTGCGGGATCCGCTCTGAACGCCAACGGGGGCGACGGAGGCAACGGCTCCAACGCCAGCCCGAACACGCCAGGCGTGAACGGCCAGGACGGAACGTCGGGCGGCACCGTCCCTGGAACCAACGGAACGAACGGGGTGAACGGCAACTCGGCGCCGGCGCCAGGTCCGGGTCCGGCCGGCCCAGTGGGCGGCCTCGTGGGTGGAGTTCTCGGCCTGTTGTGAGCTGTAAGTAGTTCGAGTTCGAGAAAGGTCCGGGGGGACCGGTCCGCCCGCCGATTATTCGGCGGGCGGACTGTGTTTGTTCACAGTTTCATTGGCGCGTTCATTGGCGCGAATTGTCCGGCTGTACGTCGGGTCGGAACCGCGTACGGCGTTCGTATTGCATGGCCTTTTCTTCGAGCCCTTTTTCGCGCGCGCATGCGCAGAAGTTGAACGACCAGGTCTCACAGAGCGGCTCGCTCCGACCGCGAAGAGCGAAGGCCCGCTCGGCCTTGTGGCGCCTTGCCTCAGGGTCCTGGGTGGCTGCGGCGCTGGCATGCGCCTCTCTCGCTCTCCCTTCGGCGGGACATGCGGCGCTCTCCCAGCCCGGCACGCTGCGGACCATCCCGGACGCGACCCTGGCCGCCGCGGTCCTCCCGCCCGGCAACCCCCCCAACACGCCTGTTCCCGGCGGATCGGCATATGCGGCGAACTGCTCGGACGTGGTCCAGCTGCCACCGTTCGTGGCCTCCGCGTCGAGCCCTGACGGCGGCGGGTACTGGCTGGCGGGTGCCGACGGCGGCGTGTTCGGGTTCGGCGACGCCGCGTACCAGGGGTCTGTCCCCGGTCTCGGTGTCCACGTCGGCAACATCGTGGCGATGGCTCCGACACCCGACGGTGGCGGCTACTGGATCGTCGGCTCGGACGGCGGCGTCTTCAGCTTCGGTGACGCCACCTACCACGGGTCTGTTCCCGCTCTCGGCATCCACGTGAACGACATCGTCGGAATCGCACCTTCCGCGGGCGGTGCCGGCTACTGGATCGTCGGCTCCGACGGCGGCGTGTTCAGCTTCGGCAACGCCCAGTTCCACGGGGCCGCGGCGGGAACCGGACTGAAGGCGCCGATCGTGTCGATCGCCGCCGTTCCCGGTGGCGGGGGTTACTGGCTCGCGGGCTCGGACGGCGGTGTCTTCAGCTATGGAAACGCCGGCTTCTACGGCTCCGCGGGCAATGTGGACCTGAAGCGGCCGGTGGTCTCGATCTCCGCCGTCCCGGGTGGCGGCGGCTACTGGCTCGTCGGCTCGGACGGTGGCGTCTTCAGTTATGGAAACGCCGGCTTCTACGGGTCGACGGGGAACATGAGCCTCTCGCGCCCGATCGTCTCGATCACACCTACTCCGGGAGGAGGCGGCTACTGGCTCGTCGGCTCGGACGGAGGGGTGTTCAGCTTCGGCGCCGCCAGGTTCGCAGGCTCCATCCCCCCCGAGCTGCTCCAGATCGCCCCGCCCACCCAGTGCGACCAGGAATGGCTCGCCGCCATCGATTCGGGTCGCCAGGCCGAGGGGATCGGGCCGATGTCCCTGCCCTCGAACTGGAACGCGCTCTCACCCGGTGAGCAGATCTTCGTGGCGTCGAACCTCGAGCGCACCGCCCGCGGCGAACCGCCAGCGGTGGGCCTCGCCAACGTCCTGAACGTCGACGCCCAACAGGGCGCCCAGTCGGTGAGCGACCCCGGCCTCGCCCCGAGCTTCGGCGGGTACCCGGTCGCGAACGGCGGACCCGGAGGTCAGTTCCAGGAGGCGGGGATCTGGGCCGCAGACTCGCAGAACCAGGGCGTCCTCGAGGCTGTGTGGGCGTGGATGTACGACGACGGACCCGGTGGCATGAACTGGTCTTGCCCGTCGTCGGGAGGGTCCGGTTGCTGGACCCACCGCGACATCATTCTCGGTCAGTACACGGGCACTTCGGACTCGGCCACGATGATGGGAGTGGGCTGGGCGCCCGGGGCGGGAGGCTGGGCGGTCTCGGAGACTGCGATCCTCGCCGACTTCTCGGGCCCGCTACCGCCGGAGAGCTTCGCGTGGTCCCAGGAGGCTCCTTACATCGGCTGAGTTCCTCTACATCGGCCGAGTGCCAATTCATCGGCTGAGTGCAGCGGGCCGACGGACCGTATCCTGTGCGCGATGGAACGGTTAGGCGGGCTTGATGCGACGTTTTTGTACTTCGAGACCCCGACCATGCACATGCATGTGTCGGGGCTTCTCATCCTCGATCCCTCGACGATGCCCGGGGGCTATTCGTTCGGAGCGATAAAGAAGCTCCTGCTCGAGCGGCTTCCGCTGATGCCGCCGATGCGTCGCAAGTTGGCGCGCGTGCCCTTCAACCTCGGCCGGCCCTACTGGATCGAGGACGCGGAGTTCGACATCGACTACCACCTCCGGCGCGCAGCGGTGCCGAGCCCGGGTGGTGACCGCGAGGTGGCCGAGCTTGCCTCCAGCATCGCCAGCAGGCCGCTCGACCGGTCGCGTCCGCTGTGGGAGATGTGGGTCGTCGAGGGACTCACCAACGGTCACGTCGCGGTCATCGCCAAGATGCACCACTCGACGATCGACGGGATCTCCGGCGCCAACATGATGGTGTACCTCTTCGATCTCGAACCGGACCCTTCGAAGACCGAGGTTCCCGAGGACGCGTGGAGACCCGAGCGTGAGCCGAGCGAGCTCGAGCTGCTAGGGCGCGGCGCCCTCGACACTCTGGGCCGGCCGCTCGGGATCGCCAGGCTGCTCCCGTCCACTGCGATGCGCGTCGGAAACGTGCTGTGGACCGCGGGGCGCAACCGCATGGCGCATCGCAATGTCGCCACACCTTTCACCGCGCCGCGGACCTCGTTCAACGCGCCCATAACCGCGCACAGGACGATCTCCTTCACCGAGGTCTCGCTGTCGGACGTGAAGAAGGTCAAAGAGGCGTTCGACGTGAAGGTGAACGACGTCGTGACCGCCGTCGTGAGCGGGACGCTGCGCCGCTACCTCTCGGACCGCAACGAGCTCCCGGACAAGTCGCTGCTCGCCGCCGTCCCCGTATCGGTGCACGACCAGGTATCGGGGACGGAAGGGACCACCAGGGTGTCCGTGATGTTCTCGAGTCTCGCCACGGACCTGGAAGACCCCGTCGCACGCCTGCGCACGATCGCCGACGCCAACGCCGAAGCGAAGGAGATCCACAAGATGGTGGGCGCCGACACCCTCATGAAGTGGACCGAGCACGCGGCGCCGAACACCTTCTCTCTCGCAGCGCGCCTCTATTCGAGCCTCCGGCTGTCGAACAGGCTCCCCGTCGTCCACAACCTGATCATCTCGAACGTCCCGGGGCCGCCGATGCCGCTCTACATGGCCGGCGCCCGCCTCGCAGGGCTCTACCCGCTCGGTCCGATCATGGACGGCGCGGGGTTGAACGTGACGGTGCTCTCCAACGAGGACCACGTCGGGTTCGGCTTCATCGCGTGCAGGGAGCTCGTGCCGAAAGTCTGGACGCTCGCCGATGCGGTGCCCGACGCACTCGCCGAACTGGTCAAGGAGGCCGATCAGGCGCCGGGTTCTGCGGCGGGCTGACCCGTCGTCTCGCGCGGGACGGTGGGCATTGTCTCGTATGTCTTGCTCCCGTCGCCGGCCTCGGCCCCATCGCGATCGCGGTTTGCGTGCGCCAGACCCGTCTCCTTGAGCGCCTTCTCGACGAAACGCCGCACGGTCGCCGACCAGTAGAAGCCGACGTGACCGCCGTGGTAGGTCGCGAGCGCCGGCCTGTCCCAGTGGAGCCATAGCCGGCGCGCGTGGCCGAAGGTCGCCATGCGGTCGCCGAGTCCTGCGAACACGTAACGCCCCTCGTGCGGCACTAGGCACGGCATGGACACAGGGGACACCACGCGGTGCACCGCGTCGGCGTCAGGACCGAGCGCCTTCGCCGTGAGCGCGCGACGCGCGACCTCGGGCGGGCTGTGCCTGCGGTAGAGGTCGGGCAGGTCGACCACCGGTATTCCCGCGATCACACAGGAGAGGTCTTCCTGCAGCGCCGCTGTCAAGGCCACCACTTGCCCACCGAGTGAGTGTCCGAACAGGCCGATGCGCTTCGCGCCCTGCTCGCGCCGCAGCCAGGCGACCAGACGGCGGATGTCCCACGCGGCCTGTGCGAGGCCGTGCATGGAATCGACCATGTCGATGGTCATGAGGCCCTCGCCTCGGGCCTCGCCGACGGCACGCGGCCCGTGCAGGGGGAGGACCGGCATCGCGACGTTCACACCTTGCGCGTTCACCTGCGGCACCCGGAAGGCTCGCATGTCCATGAGAGGGCTGTAGCCCATACCGAAACCGTGAACGCAGATGAGCCACGACCCGCTGTCGCGGACGGGCGCCACGCGCGACGTCCAGGCGTGGGCGGTCCGATTCGGCTCGTAACTCAGCCAGCGCTCGCGTCCCGGCTCACCCTCGTGAGGTTCGAAGAGGCTGGGGAACGCAATGTGCTCGTAGCGCATCCCCGCGACCTGGCGGCGGAAGCGCACGACCTCGTCGGGAGCCTCGGGGGTCTCGTGGTAGCTCGACGGGTCCTCCAACCAGCCGCGTTCGGCGAACATCGCGTGCGCTGCCGCGACGTCCGCCGCTGCGGGAGGGAAGTCCCGGTTGCGCGGCAGAAGGCGGGGGTGGCGGAACATCGCGATCAGGACCTCGTCCAGGAGGACCTGGGCGGCGAGACCGGGGGTCGTCCTCACCGGGATCACCGTGTCGTCCTGCGCTGCGAGCGCGCTGCGCCTGTTCGCCTGGGTGAGGAAGCCGGCGGCGCGTGGCACCGCCCGGAGGATTCCGAGAGTGCGCGGGTCGAGCGCGGCGATGCGGGCTCCGCGGTAGATCCTGTTGGCGACGTTCGCGACGGCGGGTCGACCGGACCCCGGGGACAGCTCCGCTCCGTTCGCAGGTTTTGTGGAGGCTGTCGGGTCGACCTTCGATGCCGGATCGGGCGGCACTGTGGGCAGGGTCGGCACCGCGTGCGCCGCGGACGCCGCGGACGCCGCCGGCGCAGCGGACACGGAGGGTGTTTCGGGCTCGGCCAAGGGGCTCGCGTCCTGTGACATGCGTGTCAGCCTAGGTAGGTTCGGACCCCATCCCGGACATCCGCCTCCGACGGTCAGTCCAGCTCTCTGAGAAGGGCCCGGCAACGGTGCGCGCGACGGGTGAGGTCGTCCCGAAAGGCCTGCATCCTCTCTAGCTTCGCATCCAACTGACCGGCCAGTACGGCGTTCACTTCGAGGATCTCCTCGAGGATCGCACGGCGTTGCGCCTTCGCCGCCTTGGTCGTCACGTCCTTCTTCGCGCGGTACGCGCTCTTCAGCTCGTCGAGGCGCTTCTCGGACCCGAGGAAGGTCTTGATGTCCTCGAGGTTCATCCCCAGCACGTCGCGCAGCTCGAGTATCCGCTCGAGGCGCTCGAGGTCCGCCTCGTTGTAGCGGCGCTCCCCCCCGCCGTGTAGCTGGACGGGGTGAGGAGTCCGAGCTCCTCGTAGTAACGAAGTGTGCGCGCGGATACCCCCGACCGCGCCGCTGCGTCGCTGATACGCAGGTTCTCCTCTTTCATCGTCGCCTTCATCGGGACCTGCCGCCTGCGCTCACGTCCCCGATCCTAACGTTTACGTAAAGGTTGTAGGCACCTGGGGCCCGGCTGGGCCCGGCTCGCTGGGATCTCCGCAGATCTGCGGAGGGCGCCGCGGCCGCGACGCTGTCTTTCATGGTGACTGATACACCCTCATGGCACGATCGCGATCGTGATTCAGCAACTCCAACAGATCGGTGCCGACATGAGGCATCTGCTTCGCGAATTCGAACCCGATTGCATCACGACCGCACAGGCGGCCAGGGTCCTCGAGCTGGCCGCCGAAATAGAGCGCTTCGCCGGCTCGCTCAAGCTGCTCGCCGCTTCGCGGGCCGAGAAGTCCCGTAAGTGGGCGGCGGAAGGCCACCGTTCTGCGGCCAGCTGGGTCGCCGAGAAGTCCAAAGGCTCGTTCGGCGACGCCATTTCGACGCTAGAGACGGCCAGGCGGCTAACGGAGCTCCCCGGGACGGCCGAGGCACTGAAGAAAGGTGCCCTGTCGAGCGCTCAGGCGAAGGAGGTGGCGAGCGCTGCGGGGTCGGACCCACGCGCGGAACAGGAGCTGCTTCGTGTCGCGGCGGAGGGGAGCATGAAGAAGCTGAAGGACCGCGCGAAGCATGTCCTTGCCCGGTCCTCCTCCCGGCAGAGCGAGCTCGACCGATACCGCGCGATCCACCGCAAGCGCTACCTCCGGCACTGGAGCGACACTGACGGCGCCTTCCGCTTGGACGCGCGTCTGACACCCGACGCGGGGGCGAGGCTGCTCTCGTCCATCCAGACGAGAGCCGAACTGATCTTCGCCGTGGCGAGGGAGAGGGGAACACACGAGCCGCAGCACGCCTACAGAGCGGACGCTCTCGTGGCTCTGGTGACCGGTTCTCCCCCCGAGAGCGGTGGGTCCCGGAGAGGTGCGGACGGGTCCACACGAAACGGGTCCTCGAGAAACGGCTCCGTACGGAACGGTGCCGCACGCAACGGCTCGCCGCGGGGGCGCACGGACACTCTCGTCGTGCGTGTCGACGCGGCTGCCCTTCGGCGCGGCTTCGTGAAGGGCTCGGAGATCTGCGAGATCCCGGGGGTCGGGCCTGTGCCGGTTGCAACCGCCGAGCGGCTACTCGGAAGCGCCTTCGTGAAGATTCTCGTGAAGGAAGGTGTCGACGTTGCGAGCGTGTGCCATGTTGGAAGAGACGTCCCCGCACACGTCCAGTCCGCCCTCGAAGAGCGCGACCCCGCGTGTGTGGTGCCACAGTGCGAGGTTGCTCACGGCCTCGAGAACCACCACTGGATCTCCGACTTCGTGAAGTCCCACACGACGAGCCTCGACATCCTCGCCAGGGTGTGCAGCCATCATCACGACCAGATCACCTACGAGGGGTACCGCCTCGTGGGAGGCCCGGGGCGCTGGAAGCTCCTCCCGCCTCCGGAGCCGGACGGCGCCGATACGAGTTAGGGAATCCCCCCGTCGACACGTAGGACCGAGCCCGTGGTGAAGCTCGACGCGTCGCTCGCGAAGTACAGGGCCGCACCGACGATCTCGTCGGGCTCGCCCGCGCGCGCAATGGCGTGGCGCCTCGCCCCCTTGGCGAAAGCCTCCATGTCCCAGGACTTCGACACGTCGGTGAGGAAAGGTCCCGCCATGATGCAGTTGACCCGCACGTTCGGCCCGAACGCGCGAGCGAATCCCACCGTCAGAGCGTTCACACCGGCCTTCGCCGCGGCGTAGGGGAGGATGTCCGGTGCGGGCCTGATGGATCCCACGGTGGACACGTTGATGATCGACCCTGAGCCGTCCGCCACCATGCGGGTCCCGACGAGGGCGCTCAGCCGGAAGACACCCTTCAGGTTGAGGTCGACCACGCGGTCCCACAGTGCCTCGGTGACATCGGTCACAGACCCGTACAGGAGCGACATGCCCGCGTTGTTCACGAGGACGTCGATGCGGCCGAACTCCTCGTACGCCCTGTCGACCAGCCCGTCGAGCTCGTCCCAGTGGCCTATGTGAGCGGAGATCGCGGCCACGCGACGGCCGGTCGCCTCCTTCACCTCGGCGGCCACCGACTCGCAGGCATCGAGCTTCCGGCTGGTGACGACGACGTCGGCTCCCGCTGCTGCGAAACCGTGCACCATCGCCCTGCCGAGCCCCCTGCTACCTCCTGTTACGAGCGCGACCTTTCCGCTCAGGTCGAAGCGCTGCGCCGGAGTCGCCACGGGCGCGCTCAGGAGCCTTCGGAGCCGTACTGCGCCTGCGGTATCGGGCCGGCCGACGCCGAGGGAGGAGCCTGCGAGGGTGCCGGAGCGGAGGCGCCCGGGTCGAAGACACCGGTCGACTCTGCGATCGTCGGGTTCGCCGAGGTGACCGAGATGTTGCCGTGCTCCGCCTCGTGCTTCTGGAGCAGCTGCACCAACTCGGACGAGCGAGCCGCCGACGTGGCGTCCGATCTACCGGTCTTGTCGAGGTAGGCGATGCCACCGAGCTCGAGCAGCATGGCATCGCCCTTCTTCTTGGCCTGCAACTCGGCGATCTTCGCTTGCCCCGCCTGCCCGGCCTGCTGCGCCTTCTCGGCGAGCTGAGTGGCTTGCGACTTCATCTTGTCCATGAGACCCATCTCGAACCTCCCTAGTACTTCGACCGTGCGCTCTCATCGCGTGCGCGCCCGCGCCTCTTTCGGAAAAGACACTACGCCGCCCGAAATCGAGATGGCTCTGCGACTGTCGGCCTGACCCGGCAAATCGGGGCCCCCGGCCGAATGTGACGATCTCTTTGCGAAGCCAAGCACCGCGATCTCGTTGCGAGTGCAAGCATCGCCAGAATCCCGGACGCGAAACTGGGCCCGGTCCGCCTCCGGGCCCAGCCTCTGGTTTGAACCTCGCCCACCTGGTTCTCATCCGAAATAACGTGGTCGGCCACTCCGGCTTGCGAAGAACCTGTCCCTCGGGGGGTCCGCAGGGCGACCCGCCGGCGCCCGCCGGCATCCATCTGGCGACGGCCGGGCGTACGCCGGGTCCCCGGGTCCGCGGGTCCGCGGTCAGCCGTCGAGCTCGAGCAGCCTCGCCCGCCCGTTCGCCTCGAATTCCTTGCGAATGAGCTCGACATCCTCGGAGGTGAGCCGCCGGTACGCGCAGCCGCCGGCCGAAGCGCTCCGGCCTCCCTTTGCGTCGCGTGCAGGCGGGCGCCACCAGACCGGGTCGTCCGTCTTCCAACGCTCGGCCCGCAACGGGCGCTTGTCGAGCTTCCCGGTCCCCGTCAGGGGCAGGCGCTCGGCGATGCGCACGAAACGCGGTGCCCACTTGGTGCCGAGGTCCGATTGCGCCTCGAGGAACTCGCAGAACGCTCCGGGATCGAAGTCGCTGCCGGGTGTGAGATGCAGGGCCGCCATCACCTGATCGTCGGTGCGCGGATCGGCGACGGGATAGACGGCCGCGGTGAGCACCCCGTCGAATCGGGCGAGGATCCGCTCGACGGGCGCTGCGGCGAAGTTCTCGCCGTCCACGCGCAACCAGTCGGCCGGACGTCCCGCGAAGTAGAAGAAACCGTCCTCGTCGCGGTAGCCGAGGTCGCCCGACCAGAACCATCCACCGCGCGTGCGCTCGGCCTCGGCCCGGGCGTTCTCGTAGTAACCCTCGAACCGTCCGACACCGTCGCGGCTAACGATCTCGCCGATCGCGTCGGACGAGTTCAGCAACCGGCCCTGTTCGTCGAACTGCGCCCTCGCGCACTCCTGCCCCGTCGAGGGGTCGGCGATGATCACGTCGGTCCCCTCCGGTGGTTTGCCGAGAGCGTTTCGCGGTGTGCCCGGCACCCGCGACATGGAGATCGCCCCCTCGCTCGATCCGTACCCCTCGACGATCGTGCAGCCGAACCGCGCCTGGAACACCTTTATGTCCTGGGGCGAGGCGTCGGTGCCGAAGCCGAGGCGCAGCGGCGTCTCCGCGTCGTCGGGCGATGCCGGGGTGGCGAGGATGTGCGCGAGCGCACGCCCCACGTAGCTGAAGTACGTGACGCCGTAGCGGCTCACGTCTTCGATGAACCCGGAGGCGCTGAACCGCGGCCGCAGCACGAGCGTCGCCCCCGCGGCGATCGCCGGCACGACGCATGCAAAGAGCGCGTTGCCGTGGAACATCGGCATCGGGCAGTACAGGACGTCGTCGGGCCCGAACCCTGATCCCTGCACCATCACCGAAGCCGCCCGTGCGACACGCCGCTGGCTCACGCGAACCGCCTTCGGCGCACCGGTCGATCCGGAGGTGAACAGGAGCAGGTACAGCGTCTGCGACGGCGGTAGCCCGCTCATGTCGACCTCGTCGGTCACGCCGGGCTCTTTCGAGGTGCCCTCGATCAGCGCGTCATAGTCCGCGCTCTGCGACACGAGCACGCGCTCGGGCGCAACGCCGACATCGAGCCCCTCCAACAGGTGCACCTGGTCCGCGGAGGTCACTATCAATTGGCAGTCGGTGTGAGCCACGTCTGCGGCCAGCTCCTCGCCGCGCCGCGTGGGATTGATCCCGACGAGGGTCGCGCCGCAGAAGGCCGCCCCGCCGAGGAGGAACAGGAACTCGGGGATGTTCTCCAGGAGCACTCCGACGTGGAAGGGCCCCGGTCGCCTCATGCGCTCCAGCAACCGGGCGCGCACCTTGGACTCCTCCACGATCTCACGCCAGCTCCACGAGGAGTCACCGAATCGCAAGCCGACGTTGTCGTCGGACTGACGCGCGGCGAGGAGCTCGGCGACGCTCGGCACGGCACGAGACGTTACCTGTGATGCAGAACCGCACCGCCGGGCCCGGTGCCGGTGCCGGAACCTCCGGGCTGCTAATACGGCACCGTGAAAGAACAGTGAACGACGAGGAGCTGCGCACGCTGGCGGAGATGATGCCGTTCGCGCTCGCCTGCGACATTCGGATCGAGAGCGCCTCCAAGGAGACCGTCAGAGCGAGCATGCCCTGGGCGCCGGAACGGTGCACCGCCGCGGGGATCCTCCACGGAGGGGCGCTCATGACGCTCGCCGACAGCTCCGCTGCGATCTGCGCGTACCTGAACCTGCCCGAGGGGGCGAGCACTTCGACGATCGAGTCGAAGACGAATTTCTTCAGGGCTGTGCGCTCGGGAGACGTGCACACGCTTTCGCGCCCATTGCACAGCGGGCGCACGACGATCGTCGTGCAGACCGACATCGTGGACGAGGACGCGAGCCCCGTGGCACACGTCGTGCAGACCCAAGCGGTGCTCAACCCCTCCGCCTAGCTTTCGTCCACCCGAGGCGCCATCTCTCAGCCGCGCCACCCGCTCGGCCCGCCGTGCGCTCGGCCCGCCATGCGCTCGGCCCGCCATCCGCCCGGAGCTCCACCTGCGGCGAAGGCTCCGGCTACCCGGCGCCCCGACGGTCGATCCCGGAGCTTTGCGACGACTTGTCGGAAAGGCCCTACCGGTACGCTGCGTGGGCAAATGGCGATGGGAATGAGTCACATGATGGGGGGCGGCCGCGGAGGTGGCGGCTGGGGCCTCATGAGGTCGTTGAGGCGCGATCAATCCGTGACTCAGCAGAAGCTTCCGCCGGGCATCCTCCGTCGCATCGCGCGCTTCGCCGCCCCGTACCGCCGCATGCTCACGATCTTCCTCGTCCTCATCGTCCTCGACGCCGTGATAGGTGCGGCCAACCCTCTCATCTACAGGGCGATCGTCAACTCGATAGTCCGGGCGATCCGGATCCGCTCGGCGGTCGATCACGAGACACACGTCATCGTGCTCCTCGCGGTGATCGTGGGTCTGTTGGCGATCGTGGATGCAGGCTTGTCCCTCTGGCAGAGATGGGTGTCGGCCCGTATAGGCGAAGGGCTCATCTTCGACATGCGGGCCAAGGTCTTCGAGCACGTGCAACGCATGCCGATCGCGTTCTTCACGCGCACTCAGACCGGAGCCCTCGTCTCCCGGCTCAACAACGACGTGCTCGACGCTCAGCAGGCTTTCACCGACACGTTCAACTCCGTGGTCAGCAATATCATCGGTGTAGGCATAACGCTCGGCGCGATGTTCATCCTCTCGTGGCCCATCACCCTCGTTGCGCTCGCTCTGTTACCTGTGTTCCTCGTACCGGCGCGCTTCGTCGGCCGGCGGATCGCCTCGCTCACACGTGAGAGCTACAACCTCAACGCCAAGATGACCAACACCATGACCGAACGCTTCAACGTATCGGGAGCGCTTCTCGTGAAGCTGTTCGGCCATCCGCGGCGTGAGGTAGCCGACTTCGAGGAGAAGGCGGGCAGGGTCCGCGACATCGGAGTGACGGTCGCCATCTACGGAAGGGTGTTCATGGTGGCGCTGCTGCTGATGGCATCGCTCGCGATAGCCGTCGTGTACGGCTGGGGCGGCCTGCTCTCCGCTCACGGGAGCCTCACGATCGGAACCCTCGTCGCCCTCACCGCATACTTGAACAGGCTCTACGGCCCTCTGACGGCACTCTCGAACGTGCAGGTAGACGTCATGACCGCCCTCGTGTCCTTCGACCGCGTTTTCGAGGTCCTAGACCTTCCTCCGATGATCGACGAGAAGGCCGACGCCGCACCGATTCCCCGCGGACCGACCCTCGTCGAGCTGGACCACGTCGACTTCTCCTATCCGACGGCGGAGGAGGTTTCTCTGGCTTCGCTCGAGTCGGTGGCGGTGCTCGACCAGGCTCCTTCCAACCCCGTCCTCTTCGACGTGTCGTTCCGCGCCGAGCCGGGACAACTCGTCGCCCTTGTCGGGCCGTCGGGCGCAGGCAAGACGACGATCAGCCACCTCGTGCCGCGCCTGTACGACGTTCGTTCGGGTGCCGTGCGGATAAACGGGGTCGATGTGCGCGACGCCACGTTGGACTCGCTTCGCGACATCGTCGGCATGGTGACCCAGGACGCTCACCTCTTCCACGATTCGATCCGTGCCAACCTCCTCTACGCCATGCCCGGCGCCGATGACGAGGAGCTGACCGAGGCTCTGCGCGCCGCCCAGATCCTTCCTCTGGTCGAGTCGCTCCCGGATGGACTCGACACGGTCGTCGGCGACCGCGGATACCGCTTGTCGGGCGGGGAGAAGCAGCGCATCGCCATCGCGCGGCTTCTCTTGAAGGCCCCGGACGTCGTGGTCCTCGACGAGGCCACCGCCCACCTCGACTCGGAGTCCGAGCTAGCGGTGCAACAGGCGCTCAAGACCGCCCTCGTAGGTCGGACCTCGATCGTCATCGCGCACCGTCTTTCCACGGTGCGCGAGGCGGACAAGATCCTCGTGGTGTCTGCCGGTCACATCGTCGAGGAGGGGACCCACGCCGAGCTTCTCGAGCGCGGCGGGCTCTACGCCGAGCTCTACCGCACCCAATTCGCCCAACAGGATCCGGCCTCCCGGGCGGACCTACACGACCGGCCGGTGCAGCCGAACGAGAACGGCCCGGAGCAGGGATTGGCCGAGGCGCTGGCGGCAACAGAGAGTTGAGCGAGGACAAGGGCCGCTTCGGCGCTCCGGGCAAGGTCCCCCAGGTGCAAGCCGGCCCCGACTCGGTACTGGACGTACGTCCTTTGATGCGGGGCTGGTTGCACGTCGGCGCGCTCCTCGCTGCGCTCGTGGCAGGGCCCCTCCTCGCTTCGAGGGCGCCGACCCCCTGGACCGCCGCGGCACTTTCGATCTACGCCGCTTCGCTCGTCGCGCTCTTCGGGGTGAGCGCAGCCTTCCACCGGGTGCGGTGGTCGCCCCCCGCGCGCAGGCTCATGCGGCGCGCCGATCACTCGACGATCTTCGTCGCCATCGCCGGGACCTACACGGCGGTCGCTGCGCTCGCGCTCAGGGGTTGGGCGCAGATCCTCGTCCTGACCCTCGTGTGGGTGGGCACCGCCGTGGGCATCACGCTGAGGCAGGTTTGGCTCGACGCGCCCAAGTGGGCGGTGGCACTTCCTTATGTCGTGGTCGGCTGGGTCGCCCTGGCGGTCGTCCCGCAACTGGTGCGCGGCTTGCGAAGCGGTGGCTTCGCCCTGGTCCTCGCGGGGGCGCGATCTACAGCGTGGGCGCGGTCGTCTATTCGTTGCGTCGTCCCAATCCGTTCCCCGGGGTCTTCGGTTACCACGAGCTCTTCCACCTGTGCACCGTGGCGGGAGCGACTCTGCACTTCGCTGCCATCAGTCTCTACGCTCTCCCGAGAGGCTGAAGCCCACCGGAGGGTCCGGCGTCTGCGCCGCGGCCGCCTCCTCCTGCCGTGATTCCCGCAAATCGGGGCGCGCTATCGTTCGTGCGACTTCTCCGAGGAGGCGGTTTCGCGTGGACGAGGACGTGCGCTGGTTGGTCGACAGAGCCCGTATCCGCGAGCTCACCGCAAGGTACAACCGCTGCTTCGACGACGGGGACACCGATGGTTTCGCCGCCACGTTCACGGAGGACGGGGTAATGGAGGTCGAGGGCGCCTTCAAGGTGGAGGGCCGGGCCGGCCTCGAAGAGATGTGCAGGAACACGCCCTACGGGATCGTCCACGTCACTGCGGACGCGACCGTCGAGGTCGACGGCGACCGTGCGGTTCAGGAGGTCACCGTGCTCGTGCTCAACCGCCCGAAGCCCGACGCTCCCGCAGACGAACGGGTCTCGGCTCTCTCGCGCAGCGGCCGGTACCGCGACGAGCTGGTGCGGACCGGCGATGGCTGGAGATTCGCACGCCGTACCGTCGCGCTCGACGGGGGAATCTGAGCCGGACTTGACGACACTGCTCACCGATCACCTGCGGGCACAGGCCGCGACCCACGGCGACCGTCTCGCCTACCGCGTCGTCGACGGAGGAGAGATGACCTTCGCCGAGTGGGAAGGCGAGTCGAACCGCGTTGGCCGCACGCTCGTCTCGCTCGGGGTGAAGAAAGGTGACCGCGTCGCGATCTACACGAGCGGTGAGGAAGCCCTGCGGTTCATGGTCGCCTACTCCGCCGTTCACAAGGCGGGGGCGGTGGCCGTCCCCACCAACACGCGGCTCGCGCACGCCGAGCTCGAGCGTCTGCTCGGCCACGCGGAAGTCTGCGCGGTCCTCACGGATTCCCAGCTCGCGCCGCTGGCCCAGAAGGTGGCGGACTCCCTCGACCACATCCGAAACGTCATCGTGGCCCCCGACCCGCTGGACGGTGAGCATCCGGCTTGGTCGTGGGCCGACGGATCCGTCCGCGGTTTGGCGGCGGCTTCCGACACCAGCACCTTCCAGGAGCCGGTGACCGGCGACGATCTCGCCGACATCCTCTACACCTCCGGCACGACGGGGACCCCGAAGGGCGTGGCGATCCGGCACCGCAACGCGGCGCTCATTCCCGGAGCGCCGAACCCGACCTATTCGGGCGAGTGCTGGCTGCATGGGAGCCCTCTTTTCACCTTCGCCGGCATCGGATTCGTCTACAACCCGATGCAGCTGGGCCTCCTCGGCGTCTATCAGCCCCGGTTCGACGCGGAGAGATGGATCGAGGTCGTGGAGGAGATGCGGCCGCAGTTCGTGTTCCTGGTGCCCTCGATGGCGCAGTTGATCGTCGCCCATCCCCGGTTCGAGGGATCGGACCTCTCGTCGATCCTCATCTGCGCGATCGGTAGCGCTCCTCTGGCGCCGGCGACCCTGCGCGCACTTCAGGAGCACATGCCCGAAGCGGCCGTCTCGAACAGCTACGGGATGACGGAGGCGGGCGCGGCCTACTGCACGATGCCGAAGGGCGAGTCGCTCAAGCGGATCGGGTCGGTTGGCCAGCCCATGCCCCCCCTCGAGATCCGCATCGTCGACGAGGAAGGCGGAGAAGTGGCGATGGGCGAGGTGGGAGAGGCGTGGTTGCGCATGCCGGGACGCGAACGCGAGTACTACCGCGATCCCGAAGCGACCGCGCGGACTTGGAACGACGGATGGCTCCTCACAGGTGACCTCGCGCGTCTCGACGAGGACGGATACCTCTACATCGTCGGCAGGAAGAAGGACGTGATCATCCGCGGCGGAAACAACATCCACGCCACCGACGTAGAGGCTGTCCTACACGAACATCCCGCCGTCATGGAGGCGGCGGTTGTCGGGATACCGCATCCCGTTCTGGGAGAGGACGTTGCCGCCGCTGTGGTGCTGTCGCCTGGCGCGTCCGTGACGGTCGAGGAGCTTCGCGAGCACTGCATTTCGAGGCTTGCGGACTACAAGTCCCCGAGGAAGATAGAGATCGTCGACGAGCTTCCCCGCAACGCGACCGGAAAGGTGCTGAAGGGCGAGCTGCGGGGGCGGCTCACCCCCGACTCCGTCGAAACTTCCTGAGCGCTTCCGCGCTCGCCTCGACCTTTCTCTTCTCCCTGCCTCTGGACCTTGGGGCCTCTGGACCTTGGGGCCTGTGGACCTCGGCCCTACGCGTTCCCCCGTGAGGGCTCGTCGACCCCGATGATCAGGTCTGCGAGCCGGGCCCGTTCGAATGCCTGAGCCCCGAACAAGAGGTCGTCCTGCTTGGCCCGCCGGTAGAGCAGATGGCAGTCGACGTCCCAGGTGAAGCCCACGCCGCCGTGGACCTGGATCGACTCGGCTGTCACGAAGTTGGCTGCCTCCGCGACGTACCCCTTGCACATCGCCGCGGCACGCTCGCGACCCGGGTCCTCAGCGTCCGACGCCCAGGCTGCAAAGTGAGTCCCGACCCGCGCGAGCTCGACACGATGGAGCATGTCCGCAGCCTTGTGCTTTATGACCTGAAAGGTGGCGATCGGGCGGTCGAACTGCACGCGCACCTTGGCGTACTCCACCGCCAGCTCGAGTGCCCTCTCCGAGGTCCCCACGAGCTCGGCGCACAGAGCGACGTTCAAGTCGTCGAGGACTCGCCGCCAGATGGCGGTCTGGTCGCCGGACGGCCCGACCCTCGTCGCGCGCCGGCCGTCGAGCGCGAGCCGCGCGACCTTACGCGTGACGTCGAGGGCGGGGACCGGCTCGCCGCCCGGCTCCTCGAGGAGGAACGTTGCAAGGCCTCCTCCTTCGTCCGCCACGACCAGGGCAAGGTCCGCCGAGGCACCGTCGAGAACGAAGGGCTTCGTGCCCGACAACACCCAGGAGTCCCCGTCGGCCTTGGCGGTTGCCCGCACCGACGAAAGAGGATCGCCGTGTCCCGGTTCCTCGACGGCGATGGTGGCGCGCTTTCGGCCTGCCGCGAGGTCCTCGAGGTGCTCGTCTACGCCGAGCCGCACGGCCGCGAGGGTCGCAGCGACAGCCGACGACGCGAACGGGCCCGGGAAGGGAAGCTTTCCGAGCTCCTCCTGCAGGACGACGAGATCCACCATCCCGAGCCCGAGACCGCCGGCTGACTCTGGTACCAACACGCCGAGCCAACCGAGGTCGGCCATCTTGGCCCAGAGCTGTGGGGTCACCCCCACCTCGTCCTCGATCATCGAGCGCACGTAGCTGCCCGGTGCCTCCGCCGCCAGGGTGGTGCGTATCGCCGAGCGGAAGTCCTCCTGCTCGGCGGAGAAGGTGAAGTCCATGTCCTCGAGATGCTTCGGGCTCGTCGGGCTGCTTTAGGGCTATCGCCTACGCGAGCCGTTCGATCACGGTCGCGTTCGCCTGGCCGCCACCTTCGCACATCGTTTGAAAGCCGTAGCGTCCTTTCGTCGCCGCGCAACTGGTTCAGCAGCGTCGTCATGAGCCGCACTCCGCTGGCTCCGAGGGGGTGTCCAATGGCTATGGATCCCCCGACCGGATTGAACTTGTCGGGATCCGGGGAGAAGGCGTGCGCCCACATGAGCGCGATGGCCGCGAACGCCTCGTTGCACTCGACGGCGTCGAAATCGTCGACCTTCATCTTCGAGCGTTCCAACAGCTTGCGAGTGGCGGGTACCGGCGCCGAGAGGACTATCGCGGCATCCTCGGCTGCGACCGCGAACGAGTGGAACCGGGCGAGGATCGGAAGGCCCAGTTTCTCCGCGACCGAACGTTCCGCGATCAGCATCGCTGCGGCGCCGTCCGTCATCTGCGACGAGTTGCCGGCTGTGATGTCAGGCGCCGTGTCCGGGTCGAAACTCTGCGCAGGCGGTAACGCCGCGAGCTTCTCCATTGTCGTGTCGCGCCTGATCCCCTCGTCGGCCGAGAGGACATCGCCGGTCTCCTTGCCCTCCTCGTCGCGGATGGGTACGGGGACTATCTCACCGGCGAAGTGGCCCGAGTCGGTCGCTTCAGCCGCGCGTCGATGGCTCTCGAGCGCGTACGCGTCCATCTCCTCGCGTGTGATCTTCCACTGTTCCGCTAGCACCTGCGCAACGCGGAACTGCATCCACAGCCTTCCGTCGATCACATCCAGGAAGGACTTCGGGAACGGTCCGTCCCCTCCGCGTGCGTTCGACGCGAGCGGGACCCGGCTCATCGACTCGACTCCGCAGGCGATCACGAGGTCGTAGTGGCCGGCTGCCACTCCCGCGGCGGCAAAGTGCACCGCCTGTTGTGACGAACCGCACTGGCGGTCGACGGTGGTAGCCGGAACCGATTGCGGAAGACCCGCAGACACCCATGCATTTCGCGCCACGTTGGTGGATTGTTCGCCGACCTGCGATACGCAGCCGCCGATCACGTCGTCGATCCGCTCTGGGTCCACTCCCGTGCGCTCGACGAGATTCGAGAGGCCAAACGCAAGGAGGTCCGCCGGGTGCCAGTTGGCCAGAGCACCTCCGCGCTTGCCGAACGCGGTGCGCAGCGTGTCGACGATCACCGCCTCGCGAGGGGCCGTCACCTCGGGGACCTCGCCGTCACGCACCATGCATTTCCGTCGCTCACCTGGGCCTCCTCCAATACGTGGTGAGCCAGTGTAGTAATTTCCCTGACGATGGTGTCAGGTCCGCGCGCCTCATGAGCTGATGAGCCCGAGCGTGAACGCGGGTGCGATCCCCCTGGAGGACGACGAGGACCGAGCGGCGCTGAGAAAGCTCGCCCGCGACGTAGCCGAACGCGAGATCGCACCCCACGCCACCGGATGGGACGAGACCGAGGAATTCGCCGAGGCGTCCCTCGAGGCGTTGCGCCGGGCCGAGCTCTTCACCGTGACGATCGGAGAAGCCTACGGCGGCATGGGAATGGGCGACGTGGAGGCGGCGATCGTTCTCGAAGAGCTCGCACGCGTCGATGTGTCGAGCGCGATCCTGACCCAACTCGTGTTCAACGGGCCGCCTCGCGCCATCGAGCACCTCGGCAACGAAAGACTGCGGGAGAAGTGGCTACCACTCGCGTCGTCCGGCGAGCTCTTCTGCATCGGCATCACAGAGCCCGACGCGGGCTCGGCTGCGACGACGATGCGGGCCCGCCTCGAGCCCGACGGTGACGGGTACCGACTGAACGCTTACAAGAACTACGTGACCGGCGGTCACAAGGCCGTCGCCTGCCTCGTGTGGTGCCGGTTTCCCGAAAGCGAGCCCGGTACGGGCAAGGGCATCGGTGCGGTCGTGGTCGATCTTTCGCGCGCAGGCGTAAGCGTGGCCGGTACCCACAAGAAGATGGGCCTCCGTGGCTGTACGGAAGCCGAGCTCGCATTCGACGGCGTCCGCATCGAGCGCGAGGACGTCCTCGTCGAGGGAGTTTCGGCGGACAACAGCGGACTGAAGACCCTTCTCGCCCATATCAACCACGAGCGTTGCGGTAACGGCGCAATGTGCCTGGGTGCCGCGCAAGGGTCTCTCGAGTACGCCATGGGCTACATGCACGAGCGCACCGTCGGCACGCGCAAACTGGCCGATCTCCAGGGCCTCCAGTGGAAGATCGCCGACATGGGCGTCGAACTCGAAGGAGCGAGGTTGCTTCTCCAACGCGCACTCGTGCTCGCCGGGGAGCACGGGACGCCGCCGCCACTCGAGTCGGCGATGGCGAAGATCGCCTGCAACCTGGCGGCGAAGAGGGTTTGCGACGAGGCGATCCAACTGCTCGGCGGCTACGGCTACTCGCGCGAGTACCCTCTCGAACGCGCATATCGCGACATCCGTGGGCTGTGCATCGGGGCCGGCACGATCGAGGTTCAGAAAAACTTCGTAGGAACCGCTCTGCTTTCCGGGCGAGCACCAAAAGGAGACCATTGGAAGCCCCTCAGATGAAGCCCGCCTTGCAACCTGTGTCCGTGATGTCGGTCGGGGTCGGGCTCCCCGCACTGCGCCTCTCCGGGTCCGAGATCGCCGCGGCCTGGGGCGGCGGGCGCTCCAAGGCCACTCTGGCGGTCTGCGATGCCGACGAGGACACGCTCACGCTCGCGTGGCGTGCTTGTGTCGAGGCTCTCGCCTCCGCACGCGTCGACGCGAAAGACGTAACCGGACTGTGGTGGGGAACCACCCGGCCACCTTTTGCCGAAGGACCGAGCCACGCGTTTCTCGCTGCGACCCTCGGGATCGATCCCGCGTCGGAAGGTGCCCTTCTGTGCGGCTCAACGCACTCGGGCATGGAGGCCCTGCTGTCGGCTTGGGACGCGATCGCCTCGGGACATACGCGGCTCGCCCTCGTGGTCGCCTCCGACGCACTCGTCCCCGGCCTCGGCACCGCGGCCGAGACGACCACCGGCGCAGCCGCCGTTGCGATGTTGCTCACCGGCGCTCAGGGCGACCAAAAGGCACCTGCGAAGCTCGTGGCGAGGGCTTCTCGGTCGGTCCCCGTTGTGGACCGCTACCGCGCCGACGACGGAAACGCCACGGGGGACGCATACGACCCTCGCCTCTTCCGCGAGGAGATCTACCTGCCCCTGCTGGCTGACGCCGCGAGAGCCACAGTCGCGGCGGAGGGAAACGGGTCGGCGGCGCCGACCTCCGGAACACCGCAAAGTTGGGCGGTCGCCGATCCTGATGGAAAGCTCGCCGGTGCCCTCGTGAAGCGCCTCGGAGGTTCCCTCGCCGGGTCGGAGCTCCCGTCCTCGGTTGGCGACAGCGGTGCTGCGGCTTCTTTCCTCGCCATGGTCGCGGCCGCGTCGGACGCCGACGGTGACGACGGGGCCGGTGATGCTCGGACCATCGGCATCGTCGCGTACGGCGGGGGCCGCGCGACATCGGTCGTGATGGAGGTTGCAGCGGCGGTCCCCGGCGCCCCCTCGCTCGCATCCCAGCTCCCGAACGGTTCCGATGTGTCGTACGCGAAGACACTTCAGGCCCGCAGCCAGCTCAAGGCGATGGCCGAGCCGATCCAGATGGGGCTGCCCCCGACCGGCGCAGCGTTCACGCGGGGCAACCACGAGATGCTCCTCCTGCAAGGCGCACGCTGCACCGCCTGCGGAACCATCTCGACGCCCCCGTCGGTTCACCCTGCCTGCATCGGATGCGGAGGCAGTGAGCTCGAGACCGTCGAACTCGCACGGAGGGGGACCGTCGTCACCTTCGTGGTCAACCAGACCATGCCACCCCCCTTCCAGGCTCCGCTTCCGCTCGTGGTGATCGACCTCGAAGACGGGGCGCGGCTGATGGTCCAGGGGACTCCCACCGACGCCCCGGACCTGGCGGTGGGTGACACGGTCACGCTCTCGCTCCGGCGTTACGCCCTGGAACGCGGTATCCCCGTCTACGGGTACAAGGCATCACGCGGATCCGGCACCGCCGGCGTGGACTCAAGAGGCGCCCTCGGGTCCACCGGGTCATCCGCAGAAACGGGAGTACCGACACTCGAGGAGGTTCGGTCATGAGCTGGAACAAGGTTTCTGTCGTCGGAGCGGGTCTCATTCGCTTCGGAGAGCTCTTCGAGCAGGGATACGAGCAGATGGCCAAGGGCGCGTTCAGCGCTGCCGTTGCAAGCGTCGACAAGGGCTTCGACCCGAAGGCGATCGACGCGGTCTTCGTCGCGACCCAAAGAGGGTCGCTTTGGGGTCAGGAGGGGATCGGCGGGAACACAGTCCCGAGCGCGCTCGGCATCTCCGGTGTGGCGTGCAGCCGCGTCGAGAACGCCTGCCCCTCGGGCTCCGACGCCTTTCGCATCGGCGCGATGGCGGTCGCGAGCGGGGTCCACGATGTGGTCCTCGTGATCGGTGTCGAGAAGATGCGCGACAAGTCGACCGCCGAAGGTCTTCTCGCACGCGCAGCGGCGGGGCACCCGATCTACAACCGCGGCGAGACCGCGCCGGTCCTGTTTGCGCCTTTCGCCACGAGGCACATGCACGAGTTCGGTACGACCCCCGAGATGCTCGC
Organism: uncultured Acidimicrobiaceae bacterium; assembly: GCA_963737015.1. Classification (GTDB taxonomy): domain Bacteria; phylum Actinomycetota; class Acidimicrobiia; order Acidimicrobiales; family UBA8190; genus CAVTQZ01. The sequence continues at coordinate 234,199 of CAVTQZ010000002.1, forward strand.
ATCGGTGGCCGTGAAGAACCACCACAACGGGTGTCTCGATCCGTACGCGCACTTCCAGAACGAGGTGACGATCGAGCAGGTCACCTCCTCACCGCTCGTCTGTAGCCCCCTGCGACTTCTCGACTGCTGCCCGCAGACCGACGGGGCGGCCGCGCTCATCCTCACGAGGGCAGAACGGGCTCGGGACTTCACCGACAAGCCCGTATTCGTGGCCGGGTTCGGTGTCGCCACGGACCATCCCTACCTTCACGAGAAGTCGACCTTCGTCGGCTTGCAGGCGACTCAGCTCGCATCGAAGAGGGCGTACGAGATGGCGGGGGTTGGGCCCTCCGACATCGACGTCGCAGAGGTGCACGACTGTTTCACGATCACCGAGATACTCGATATCGAGGATCTCGGCTTCGTCGAAAAAGGCAAGGGTGGCCCAGCGTCACTCGCGGGCGAGACCGCGATCGACGGTCGCATTCCGGTGAATCCGTCGGGGGGCCTCCTCGCAAAGGGGCACCCGATCGGGGCGACCGGGGTGGCGCAACTGACCGAGTGCTATTGGCAGTTGCGCGAGGAAGCAGAGGACAGGCAGGTCGCGCTCCGCACCGGTTTTGCGTTGCAGCACAACGTGGGTGGTCGTGGGTCAGGCGTCTCGGTGGTGAACATCCTCACTCGAAACGCGACCTGAGCCTTCGGCGACCCGGCGATCGACCTGAGCCTTCGGCGACCCGGCGATCGACCTGAGCCTTCGGCGACCCGGCGATCGACCTGAGCCTCCGGCGACCCGGCGGTTGGCCTTAAGTTGCGCGAACAGGGGACAAAGGTCCCTGTTCGGTGGGCCCGACCATCCGTAGGTTGTCCATGACGATTCAAAGCGGGGGGCGGCTGTGACCACAGCCAGAAGGATTGACCCGCGTTGGAGACCGTGATGGTGACCCGAACATTGAGCTGCCGGGGGGCGCTGACCGTCCACAAGGACCTGTCTGTCGACTGCGCTGAGAGCACGTGCCTAATGAGCCGCAGTTCGGAAAGCGCGCTAGCGACCCATGCGTTCATCGTCGTCTGCCACGACTCTCAATGCTGGCGTTGCGCAGCGATACCGGCCCCTTAGGGCTGCGCAGCGATACCGGCCCTTAGCGTCAGTCTCCCTTCTTCTGACCGAGGAGCGGATGCGCCGGCATCCCGACCGGCTGCAGATGCTGACCGAGGACCTCGTGGAAGTGCTCCGCCACCTCTGAAGGCGACCAACCCCCTTCGCGCCACATCCCCGCGATCTGCCTAGGAGTCTGGAAGATCGTGTACGCATAACCCGTGCGACCGAGTACCTGGCCGTTCACATAGCTCGCCCCCTCTGACGCCAGGAAGGCGACCAGGGGCGCGTTCAACGCCGGGTCCTGGTCGGGCGGTGGCTCAGATCCGCCGAAGAGATTCTCCGTCATGCGGGTGAACCCTGCGGGTGCGACGGCGTTGACCGTGATGCCGTAGCGCCCGAGTTCGAGGGCCCACACGAAGGTCATCCCCATGATGGCGGCCTTTGCTGCGCCGTAATTCGTCTGACCGAAATTCCCGCGGAGCCCCGCGGAGGACGTGATGTTGATGATTCGGCCGTATCCCGCCTCCCGCATACGTTCTGCCGCGTGGCGAGTGCAGTTGAACGTACCCTTCTGGTGTACCGCGATCACCGCGTCGTAGTCGTCTGCCGACATCTTGAGCAACGTCCGGTCGCGGACGATGCCCGCGTTGTTCACGAGGATGTCGATCGAACCGAAGGTCCCCACGGCATGCTGCACGATTCTTCGTGCGCCCTCGAAGTCGCTCACGGAGTCGCCGTTGGCAACCGCCTTCCCGCCCTGCTTCTCGATCAGCTCGCACGTCTCGTCGGCAGGCGCCGAGGTACCTCCCGATCCGTCGAGGGTGACCCCGAGATCGTTCACGACCACGGCAGCACCCTCCGAAGCGAGGCAGACCGCTATATCGCGGCCGATGCCCCGCCCGGCACCCGTGACGACGGCTGTCCGCCCGTCCAGTAGTCCCATGCCGTAGTTATTAACGCTTCTCAGCTTCCATCCGCCAACGCGACGGACCCACCCAGCACCTCGTCCATCGCAGCCGCCCCTTGCGACGCCGGACCGCTCCAGATGGCCGACCCGTGGGACAGGATCACCGCACTGTCGGCGATCGAAAGGGCCCGGTCGATCTGTTGCTCCACGACGAGGATCGCCGTGCCGGCTTCGCGTATCGCGACGAGGTTTTCGTACACGGTGTCGACGACAGCAGGCGCCAGTCCGAGCGAGAGCTCGTCCACCACCAGGAGCTTCGGCGGGACCGCTAGAACCTTCGCGAGCGACAGGATCCTCTGCTCGCCTCCCGACAGGGTCCCGGCTCTCTGACGCCTCCTATCGCGAAGGATCGGGAAGGACTCGAACGAACGCTCTGTGACCGTTGTCTCATCGCCCCGTGAGGGGCCGTGCCGGAAGGCGACGCGGAGGTTCTCTTCGACGCTGAGAGACGAGAAGATTCCCCGGCCCTCGGGCACCTGTACGAGACCGGCTCGCGTGATCTTGTGCGGGGCGATGCGGGTTATGTCCCGGCCGTCGAAATGCACCGACCCTTCGCTGGGCGCAAGCAGACCGCTGATCACACGCGCCGTCGTGGACTTGCCTGATCCGTTCGAGCCGAGCAGTGCGACGATCCCCCCTCGGGGCACCGCGAACGACACGCCGAAGAGCGCACGATACGAGCTGTACGAAGCGGACACTTCACGTAGTTCGAGGATCTGGTCGCGCGAGCTTTCTTTCACGCCGGCTTCCCCAGGTACGCCCTTCTCACGGCGGGATCCGCGATGACTTCCGCCAGTGGTCCCGACGCGATGACGTGGCCGAAGTCCAAGACGATCGCGCGGTCCGACACCTCGGCGACGAGATCGAGGTCGTGTTCGACCAGGAGTATCGAGGTCTTCTGCTCGCGTTGGACGCGCCGCAAGAGGGCGGCCAGCGTGGAGGTCTCGCGGGTGTCGAGGCCGGACGAGGGCTCGTCGGCGAGAAGAATCCTGGGCTCGAGCGTGAGCGCCCGGCCGACCTCCACGAGCCGGCACAGACCGAGAGGCAAGGCGGCCACAGGGGTGTCGGATACCTCCTCGAGGCCGACGAGGTCGAGGACCCTCTGGCAGCGCTTCTCCTCGTCGGGAGTCGGCTTCCCCAAGTTGAGCAGGTCCTTCCACAGGGCCCCGTCAGCACGCCGCGCCCTCTCCGCGACGAGCATGTGCTCGCGGACGGTCAGCTCAGGGAACACCTCGATCCGCTGGAAGGTGCGGGCCATCCCGAGACGGGCCCGCCTGTAAACCGGCATCTTGTCGATCGAGCGTCCGGCGAAGTCGATGCGACCCCTGTAGGAGGTGATCTGACCGCAGATGCAGTTGAACAAGGTCGTCTTACCCGCGCCGTTGGGTCCGACGAGTCCCACCGACTCACCGGATCCCACGCTCAACGTCACGTCGACGAGGGCCTGGATCCCGCCGAAATGCACCGAGACGTCGCGTACGTCGAGCAGGGTTGCCTCTCGCCCCGGGGCCGCAGACGCCTCAGACATGGCGAGCCTCTGGAGCCGTCCGCGCCGACTTGGAACGTCGCGCGTCCCAGGCACTCAACAGTCGGCTCGTCCGTCTCATCCACTGGCTCTTCTGGTACTCGACCACCCCTTCGGGGTGCGCGGCGTACGTGAGCGATCCGAAGGCGAACAACACGAACTGGGCCCCGCCGAGTCTCGACGGCAGGTACGTGAGGAGGTACGTGATGATCGCGTATCCCATGCCCGCCTGGACGGCCCCTTCGACCGTCCGCGAGCCGGTCGTGAGAACCACCACCACGAATGCAAGTGAGTACTCGTAGTTGAAGAACGCCGGGCTCACCGGCCCTTGGCTCGAGCCGTACAGCGCTCCGCCTAACCCGGCGAGACCGGCCGAGAGCGCGAACACGGTGACCTTCGCGCGGGTGAGGTTTATCCCGAGAGTCGCGGCCGCGATCGGGCTTCCGCGGAGAGCCGCCAGATACCTGCCCGTCGTGCCTCTCTGGACGAAGCGCACCAACTGTATGCAGATCAACAGAACGATGAACCCGAGGATGAGATAAGCACGATCGCTCGTGAAGTCCAGCGATCCGATCTTCGGCCGCGGCACGTCGAGCCCCTGTAGACCACCGCCGGCCCAGTTGAATTGGAACAGCACGTTGTCGGCGAAGAGGGCGAAGGACAGGGTCACCAATGTGAGGAGAAGACCGGAGACGTTGGTCACAACGACCGACACCGCCGAGCCCACCGCGGCGGCGAGGACGCCGCCGACGACCGCGCCGAGAAGAACCGGGAATCCGTAGTGCGAGGCGAGTTGGCCCGCCGTGAATGCTCCGATTCCGGCGAAGGTGGCCTGGCACAACGAGAGCTGACCGCTCATCCCCGTGATCAGAGTGATCGAGAGGAAGACCACCGACAGGATCAGACCCTGCTGCAGAGGGAACACCCAGTTGCCCGGCACCCACGTGAGCGTCGATGCGAGGAACCCGATCACAAGGAGACGGAATCCCCATTTCGTGGGGATGTCGAGCCTGCGATCTCGGATCGTGACGGCCGGAGGAGGAGGTGGCGGATCAACGGATGAAAGCGGGTCCGCGTTCAGTTCGATCGTCCGCAGGTTGCGGTTCGCCAGCAACACGACAACCAGGAGGATGAAGGGAAAAGAAGGCAGGACCCCGTTGGACAGCACGCTCCCCGATGGCAGGACCTCGTGTAGGAGGCTCTCTACGACACCCACTCCGACACCGGCGGCAGCGGCTATCGGGATGCTCCGCATGCTGGCGAAGGCGGCTGCCGTGATGCCTGCGACGAGCAGCGTCGTGAACTGAAGCGGTGATGTTGGGTCGAGGGTGTTCTGCGCCGGCAGGAGAAGGATGCCGGCCAGCCCGGCGATCGCGCTCGAGAACGCCCATGAGCCGGCGGCGACGCGTGACGCGTTCACCCCGTTCAGCTGGGAGAGCCGGCGGCTCTCCACCACCGCTCTCATATCCAGTCCCAGCTGCGTCCACCGGAACATCGCGATCAGGCCCACGACTACGACCACCGCGATGACTGCAGTAGAGATGTCCTCTCCGTTCACCGGCGAGTGCGACAAGTGGAAATAGACGACGGCCGGGTTGAGCCACAGGTAACCGATGTTGTGGCGCGTCTCGCTGCCGAACAGGATGGGAATCAGTTGTGGAATCGCGATCAACAAGCCGAGCGACGAGATCACTTTCACGGTCGTGGAGGCCGTCGGGATGTGACGGAACAGGAAGCGGTCGAACACGAGGCCGAGGGCTGGCGATAGCAGGAGAACGGACACTATGAAGGCCGCCCACTGCGGCCAGTGCTCGTACTGGTTCAGAAGGTCATATGCGAACGCTGCAACGAACGCCTGAGCTCCGAAAGCGAGGTTGAATACTCCGGTCGCCCTGTAAGTGATGACCAGACCGACGGCCATGAGCGCGTAGTCACAGCCGTTGGGGATGCCCCCGATCACGTAGTTGATGAATGTGGTCACCTGGCGCCGTCCATAGGCACTGCGCGCCGGCGGATGTCAGCTGTTGGGTGGAACGTGGGCCGGCAGCGGTTGTATCGGCTTGTCGGTGGTCCCGTTGAAGCACAACATCGTCTGATCGCCGTTCTGGACGAGGATCGGCTTGATCGTCCCGCCGGGCATGACCTCCTCGTATGCGTTACAGAACGGAGGTATGGCCTTCGTGTGCGCGGTGGCCCAGTCGGGGTCGATCGGCCCCATGAGCCCATCGGCGTTGAAGCCTTTCTCCTTGTTGATCGCCGAGACGAGCTTCTGCTGGGTCAGGTCCGAACCTACGGCCCGCAGCCCCGCCACGAACTGGGCCGCGTTCACCCACCCCTGGAACGAGATGTCGTCATAGGTCCACGCCGGCTCGTACTTGTTCATCGTCGAGATGTACTTCGCCATTGCCGGGTACTTGCCGGGGTAGTCCTGCGGTGCCTCGAAGGGCACGTGCTGCAGCGAGAAGATCGAGTTGACCATCACGGACTCGTTCTGCTGCACGACGCTGCGGTCGTAACCCGTGAGCCACACGGTGTGGACGTTGGTGAGACCGTATTGGTGCATCGATTGCACGAACTTCAGGTTCTCGGGTTCGTCTACACAGGTGACCAGGAAGTCGGTGTGGGCCTGGACCATCTTCTGCACGTCCGCGGTCGGGTCGGCGGCGTATCCGAGGTTCAGGTCCTGATAACCCACCGTGATCCCGAACCTCTGCAGTCCCTGGATGTAGGAGGCGCAGGCATCCTTCGACGACGCCGCGATCCCGTATGCGACGACCGCGGCAGACTTGACGTTCAGCTGGTTCGCCAGGTAGGCGAGGGTGCCTTGGCCCGTGCTGTAGTCGAGTGTGGAGCCGTACGCACCGAAGAGGTTCGGGCAATTGCGCCAGTTGTCGATCACGACGTACCCGAAGGTGGGGGTGCCCGTCTGGCACAGGTAGGTGCTCGTGAAGAACGGGCTTCCCACCCCGACGATCGCAAAGACATGGTCCTGCTCGACGAGGTTCCGAGCCTCGTCGGCATCGGTGGTTGGATTACCCGTGTCGTCGAGGACGTTCGAGAACTGGATCTTGCGGCCGTCGACACCGCCTTCGGCGTTCACCATGTCGAAGTAGGCCCTGGCGCCGTAGACGATGTCGCCGAACATCGAGGACAGGGGTCCCGAGAGAGTGGCGAGCGCTCCAACCGTGATGCTTTTCGAGGTGACCCCGGGGGCAGTGCTCTTGCCGGAATTACCTGAGCCCGAACTGCTCGAATTGGAGCACGAGGCGGCTACGACAACCACCGCGACGCAGGCTGCGAGGACGGCCGCGCAACGGCGAAGATATCCGACCCCCCTCATGTGCCCTCCCCTCTCGTCGCAGCCCCGCCCTGGAGCACGGCGACCGAGCACGTCCGAGCTGACGCTCGTGTCAGTCCGAGTGGCCCAACTGTAGCCTTGCGCGCCGCGGAGAAAGGATCGCCCATCACAGAGCGAACGGTCGATCGCTCGAGAGTGCCCTGATACGGATCGGTGCTGCATCACAAAAAGCTAACCCCGACCCGGGTACTGACGGGTGACCCTGGCACCGGTGCAGCCCGGTATCACTATCGTTGCGGCACCGTGGAAACCCACAGGGGCCGAGGAGGTTCGTCTTGAGCAGAGTCACGGATGGAACAGATCGAAAGGCCGTCGGCGATTCGAACAGCTCGGTCGACGCATCAGAGCGAAAAGTGGTCGTGAGATGAGCCCGCGCTTCGTCGAAGACGCGCCTGCGGCGGTCCTCGCCACCGCTAAGGAGCTCCTCGAAAAGGGCCTCGTGGAAGGGACTTCGGGGAACGTATCCGCGCGTATGGAAGACGGGAACGTCTGCATAACCCCGTCGTCGGTCGACTACCGGGCAATGACCTTGTCGGACCTCGTCGTGATCGACCCTGCGGGTGAGGTCGTGAGCGGGCATCAACCCCCTTCGTCGGAGAAACTCCTGCACCTTGCTTGCTACGAGGCATTCGACGAGGTCGGTGGTGTGATCCACTCACATGCCGTGCACGCGACGATGTTCGCGGTCGCCCGAAAGCCACTGCCTGCGGCGATCGACGAGTTCACTATCTACGTGGGCGGCGATGTCGACGTGACCGAGTACGCCCCGAGTGGTTCCGCTGACGTCGGAAGCGCGGCCGTCAAGTGCCTTGCTGATCGCGGCGCCGCCCTTCTGGCGAGCCACGGCATGGTCGCCGTGGGCAAGTCCCCGTCCGACGCTCTTCACATCACCGCCGTCGTCGAACGCACCGCGAGGATCGTCATCGGTTCGATGTCCCTCGGGGGCCCGCTCCCGCTGCCCGAAAAGGTGAACTCGGACTTCGCGAACATCTACGAGTTGCTCCGGACGAGCTGAACGAGAGCATCTCACCAGCGAGAGCACCTCACCAACAGAAATCGGTGCCGCGGCGGCATAGGCGACGCCGGCGCGGCTCAGGACAAGAAGAGGCGCTCGGGATCGTAACGGCGCAAGGCCACGACTTCGCTCATTTCGACAGGAGCGAGCTCTTCTATCTCCCGGGCGACGTCGAGCTCGAAGGCACAGGACTCCGTCATCCGTTTCACCCTCTCGACGGTGGTGCCTTCTCCGGTGGGTACGGCAGCTAGCCGCAACACGCCGTCGAGGCGGCGGAGCACACCGGCGTCTGTGACAACGCTCGCCACGTTGCGACCCGGGCTCGTCACGAAGGCCACCTCATCCACGAGCCTTTCCGGCTTGGCGAGCGACACGACCACGCACCCGCCCGCTCGGCTCGCCACGTCGTTCGCACCTCCTGATCCGACGAGGAACGAACCCGGCAGGAGCGTCGAGTTCAGGTTCCCCTGCCTGTCCACCTGAGCAGCCGAGAGGCAGGCCACAGTTCGGGTTCCGGGACCGCCCACGACCATCCCGAGCACTGTCGCCGCGTCGGCCAGGAACGGTGCACCCGGAAAGACGCGCTGGTTGAAGATGTAGGGATCGGCAGGAGTGGGCCTGTAACCCCACAACCCGAGCTCGGCGGTGAGCTTGAGGTCATAGCCCTGCGCTCTCGCCACGTCCACGGCGACCCAGGCAGAGAGGTTCGCGACGCCCGCTCCTGCGAGGACGCAATCGGCCCCCTGTGCGCGCGTCGAGCGCGACGATCTCCCGGGAGGCGAACGCCGCGGCCCGTTCCCAGGCGCTCGGCTCGGAGACTTCGTCGACCGGATGCGCGGCGGCGTCGTGCATCCATGACTGAGGGTCGGAGCGCTTGACGAGCCACTCGAGATGCTCGTTACCGAGTTGCGCGAGATAGTCGGCATGGTCCGCCGGCTCGAGCACCCATTTACGGACCCACTCGTCGAGGTCGCCGCGAGTCGCACGGCGCACCTCGCTCCAGAAGCCGATGTCCTCGCCATAGGACCGCACCGGCAACTGCGGGGCGTACAGCCCCCCCGGATGTGCACCGAAAGGAGCCTCGACCACTGCGAGAACCCGGTGCGCCGGGATCTTGGTCCTGTGACCGAGGCCGTCGAGGTTGTCCACCACCGCCTCTACGGTTGCTATCACGCCACGACGTGCGGCCCAGGCGGCATACGGTCCTTCCAGAAGTGGCTCGGAGAGGACGACGTTGCCCTCCCTGTCAGCAAGGGCGCCGTGTACCAGGGTGACGTCGGGATGCAGCGGTGCCAGCAGACCCACGCGGCCGAAGGGGCTTTCCACCAACTCGAACGCGTCGTTGTCCGCCATGGAGGAGCCTTCGATCGAGCCGGTCACCACCGCTGGAAGTCCACGAGCTGCTGCTTCGAGGCGCTGCGCATAGGTGAGGATCGACCAGTGCTCGACTTGGACGGCTCCCGATTCGTATGCACGCTTGAACACGGGGTTCGGGGTGAACGTCGGAAAGATGTCCCCCGAGTACGCGGTCACGACCTTGCGGAGCATCCCTCCGTGGAAGAACAAAGCCCCGAGGGAGCTGAGGCTCACCATGATCAAGGTGAACGCCGAATCGGTGTTCCAGTGCTGGCGCACCACCTCTCTCGCGGCGGCGGTCCAGCGGCTGTGGCCGCACTGGACGCAGATCGCGTCCTCACGCCTTACGTGGCGCTCGACTGCGTCCGACAGAGACAGGTACTCGGTCAACTCCGAGCGACGCTGGTCATCTGCCCGCCCGGGTCAGCTGTTTCAACCTGTTTCCGGGTCATCTGCCCGTCCAGCGCGGGGGGCGTTTCTCAGCGAAAGCGGCGGGCCCTTCCTTGGCGTCCTCGCTCGAAAAAACCTCTGACGCGATCTGCGATTCGATCTTGTATGCCTCGCGCATGTCGGTCGCCAATCCCCGGAGCACGCTCTCCTTCGTCTTCCTGATGGCGAGGGGACCGTTGACGGTGATTCGCCTCGCGTACTCCATGGCCTTGTCACGAAGCTCCTCGGCCGGGACCACCGCGTTAAGCAACCCGAATTCGAGAGCCTGCATAGCCGGCACGCGGTCCGCGCACAGGAGGAACTCCATTGCCGCCGGGTAAGGGATCTGGCGCGGGAGTCGAACGGTCGTGCCGCCCCCTGCGAAGAGGCCCCTCTTCGGCTCCATGACGCCGAAGTAAGCCTCGGGTGATGCCACCCTGATGTCGCAGCCGCCGAGCATTTCCATCCCCCCTGCCACGCATGCTCCGTTGACGGCGGCGATGATCGGCTTGTAGAGCTTGACCCCGCGCAGCACCGCCCGCACGCCGTCGTCTATTCGGTACCCATTCAACTCTTCGACCTGGCGAGAGGAGATCTCCTTCTGGAGGCGCGTGATCTCGGGTATGTAGGTCTTGAGGTCTGCTCCGGTACAGAATGCATTCTGGACCCCGGTCACTATCGCCAACCAAGCCTCTTCGTCCTCGTCGAAACGCTCCCAGGCTCGTCGGAGCTGGGCGAAATGGTCCATGTCGAGACTGTTCATCGCCTCCGGACGATCGATCGTTATCCACACGACGTGTTCGTCGTTCGGCTCGTAATGGACCGGCACCCTGGACCCCTTCTCTATTCCTCTATCTGACCCGCGCCTCGCGTGGGAGGCCGAGGATTCGCTCGGCTATCACGTTGCGCTGCACTTCTGATGTGCCACCCGCGATGCTCGCCGCCTTGCTCCACAACCACTGCCTTTGCCACGGGCCAACTCCCGGCGAATCCTCACCCAGGACGCGAAGCGCCGTCTCCGACAAGCGCTGTGTCATATCCGACCAAGTCAGCTTTATCCAACTCGACTCGGGACCCGGCACCTGTCCCGCCGCCAGCCTTGTCATGGTCCGCCAATTGTGGGTACGAAGGAGGATCAACCGGACGTACGCGTCGACGAGGGAATCGGCGATATCGGGGTCGTCCAACGAGCCGTTGCGGGCTGCTTCGGCAAAGAGACGCGTGATGTGCCCTTCGTGGACGACCTCCTCTTTGAACGGGAAGTTCGTGCCGCGCTCGTGTGCGAGAGTGGTAGAAGCGACCGTCCATCCCTCTCCCGCTGGGCCGACCAGGTGGTCTTCGGGCACGAAGACCCCGTCGAGAAAGACCTCGTTGAATTCGGCGTCACCCGTCATCTGCACGAGTGGCCGTATCTCGAGCCCTTGCGAGGTCATGTCCACGACCATGAGGGAGAGGCCGCGACCACCGACGCTCCCCTCGACGGTGCGTGCGAGGCACAGCCCCCACTTGGCGAATTGCGCGTAGGAGGTCCACACCTTCTGCCCGACGAGCGACCAGCCGCCGTCGACCTTCTCGGCGCGCGTCGTTAGGGAGGAGAGGTCACTGCCGGCGCCCGGCTCACTGAAGAGCTGACACCAGATCTCCTCGGCGGTCGCGATGGCGGGCAACCATCGCGTGCACTGCTCGGGGGTCCCGTGCGCCAGGAGCGTGGGACCGGCGAGGTTGATCCCCACCCGGTTCACCGGCTGTGGCGCGCCACTTCGCGCGTACTCGGAATTTGAAGATCGCCACCTGGACCGGTGAAGCGCCACGTCCCCCGTACTCACGTGGCCAGTCGATGCCGATCCACCCGGCCTCGGCGAGCTTTTGCTGCCACGCACGGCCGACCGCGACCTCCGCCGCCAGGTCCACATCCGATCCGGCGCTCGCGACTTCGCCCAGGTGATCGTTCACGTGTGAAGCAAGCCAGTCCCGCACCTCGCCGGCGAAGCGCTCCTCTTCCTCACTCAGAGAAAGGTCCACGTCTGTACCGTCAGGTCCGGCTTACGGTCTCGATCAGAGGTCCCATGCGTGGTCACGGCCCGAAGCGATGAAGGTGGCGTGCAGCTCCTTCTCCTCCTCTTGGCCGAAGACGCTGTAGGAGCTCTCGCCGCGTCCGCGCACGTAGAGAGGGTCTGCCCCCGTACGGTCGGAACGGAACTTCTCGTGAACCAGGTTGCGCACGAGCACCTTGTTCGTGGCCGTCGTAGGAAGCGCCTTGGTTATCCGCACGTAGCGCGGACGCCATTTGGGACTCAGGTCCGGCTGTGCCTCCACCCACCGGGCGAAGGAACCACCATCGAAAGACGCGCCCTCGCGCAATACCAGAGCCGCCATGACCTGATCGCCCGCATCGGCGTCGGGCACGCCGTATACGGACGCCAGCAAGACGTCGGGGTGCCGGGACACGATCCCCTCGATCGGGGCGGCCGGGAAATTCTCCCCGTCCACCCGCAACCAATCCGAGGTCCGCCCGGCGAAGTACACCCAGCCGTTCTCGTCGACGTACCCGAGGTCGCCGCTCCAGTACCAACCGAAGCGCGTGGCGCGCGCCATCGCCTCGTCGTTCTTGTAATAGCCCTCGAAAGGCCCGAGCCCTTCCACGTTCACAAGCTCGCCCACAGACTCGTGTGCGTTGAGGAGCCTTCCCTCCGAGTCGAAGCGCGCACGCGCAAGCTCGTTGCCATCCGGGTCGACGACCTTCACGCCCTCCTTCAGACGGCCCACCGAACCGCGCGGCGGCGATCCAGTGCGGTCGAGGGCGATCGCGCCCTCGGTGGCGCCGAAGACGTCGACGATCGTCACGCCAAACCGCTTGGCCGCCGTCTCCACCACCTGCGGAGATCCCTCGTTGCCGTATGCGACGCGAAGTGAGTTGTCCGCGTCGTCGGCCCGTTCGGGTGTGGCGAGAAGGTAGGCGAGGGGCTTGCCCGTGTAATTGAACCAGGTGGCGCCGTATCTTCGTACGTCGTCGAGGAAACGCGAAGCGCTGAAACGTCTCGCGAGCCCGACGGACGCGCCCGCCACGAGGGCCGGCGCGAGCCCGACCATCAGCGAGTTCGAATGGAAGAGGGGCATCGCGACATATCCGACGTCGTCCTTGCCGACGCCGAGGACCATGGTCATCCGGTTACCGGTGATGAGCAACCGGCGTTGGGTGCATCGCACCGCCTTCGGAGCAGCCGACGTACCCGACGTGAAGAGGAGCACCCAGAGGCTCTCCACCCCCGCATCGGTTCCTTCGGCAGGGACGTTGCCGCCCGCCGTGGCGATCGACGAGAGAGCGTCCTCGAGCCGTTCGCCGATGAGAGTCCGTTGGTCGTCTTCGGATTCTGCAAAACGCGTCGACGTGAGAACGCCGCCCGGCAGCGCGAGGTCGCCGAGCACGGGCTCGATGAGATCGGTGTGGCGCGGCTCCGTTAGGAGGAGCTGGACATCGGTGTACATGATGTCGTTGGCGAGATGCTCACCACGGCGCGTGTGGTTGAGTCCCACCAGGACGGCCCCGCACAGGGCGGCCCCGCACAGGGCGAAGACGTAATCCGGTGTGTTGTCGAGGAGCACCGCAACATGGGGGGGCCGACCCGGTTCCAGCCGCTCGCGGAAGAGGGCGGCAAAGGCCTCGGCCTCTGCGAGCAGATCCCCATGTGTCCAGATCCGGTCACCGAACCTGAGCGCCGGCCGATTGCTGAATTCGGCATTTGTGCCGTTACGGCGTAGGAGTGCGGCTGCGTTCGGGGCGGGCAGTGGCGCCTCTCCCGGCGCGGGCGCATGTGCCACCCGATCGGCGATGTCCACGCCTTCGAGCTCGTCAGGAGTCGCGACCCTCACGGAGCTCCCGGACTGGTCGCGTTCTGTGACCACGGCGTCAGGTTACGTGATGGCCCGGATAGCGTTTTGCCCCGATGCGAGACCGGACATCGGACCAAGGCCTGCGCCCCACGTTTGTGCATCCGCTGGCGGCGCAGTACCTGGCCCCGGGTGGGCCCTGGGACCGCCCCGATCTCGACCGTTCATTTCATCCAGCTCAGGGCGCTCTCTCGTCTCATGGCGCGACGGGCGTCGCGGTCATCGACGATCAGAACCGTCTCGACGCGACGAACATCGAAAGACACGTCTCACAACTGAGCGGATCGCTTCGCGCCTCGGGTGTGAAACATGGGCAAGTCGTCTCATGGCAGCTGCCGAACGGAGTTTGCGCGTGGTTGCTTTACCGCGCTTGCTGGCGGATAGGGGCCGTGGCCGCGCCACTCCACCACCGCATGGGCCCAGCCGAAGTCGAAGGCGCGCTGGCTCAGGTGGAACCCGTTGTCGTCATCGCGAGAAGGGGATCTCCGGCCTCCGAGCAGCTGGGAGCCATCGTCCTCGACGGATCCGGGGATCCGGACTCTCTCACCGACCTCCTGCCGACGGCCCAAGCGGTCGCGCCGGGATCCGTCGCGTTGGGCGGCCCCGACCTCGCTGTCGCCCTGTTCACCTCGGGTTCCACCGGTATCCCGAAAGCGGTGCTGCACACCCACCGGGGGCTCTCCTACAAGGCTTCGTTGATGGTCGAGGTTCACGGCCTGGGACCGGGCGACGCTGTGCTCATGCCCGCACCCCTGGCGCACGTATCCGGGCTCTTGAACGGCGTGCTGCTCCCGTGCGCTGCGCGCATACCCGCCATCCTCATGTCCTCCTGGGATCCCGAACGCGCGATCAGGATCATAGAAACAGAGCATGTCTCTTTCATGGGTGCACCACCGGTCTTCTTCTCGCAGATGGTAGGTGCAGCCGGATTCTCGACCGAGAGGGTGCGGAGCATGAAGCTCATCTCGACCGGGGGCGCATCGGTGAGCCCGGCCTTCGTCGACTCGACAGCGCAATCCTTCGGGTGCCGGGTGAAACGCACATACGGCTCGACCGAGGCTCCAACGGTTACGACCTCCCGGAGCAGCAACGACCCGGAGAAGGCGCGCGCCACTGACGGCCGTCCGCTCGGCATGGTCGAGATCGAGGTTCACGATCCCGAAAGCGGAAAGGCGCTCGGTGTCGGAGAAGTCGGAGAGCTCTGGATCCGGGGGCCCGAGCTGTTCGAGGGTTACGCCCACGGGGCGGCCACGGAGCGAGTGATCGCATCGGGCGGCTGGTATCGCAGCGGTGACCTCGGCACTCTCGACGACGAAGAATGGTTACGTGTGGTGGGCCGCTTGTCTGACATCGTCATTCGCGCAGGAGAGAACATCTCATCGTCCGAGGTCGAAGCAGTGCTCGAGGCGCATCCCGACATCCGGCACGCAGTAGCAGTCGGAGTGCCGGACACCGAGCTGGGCGAACGCCTGGCTGCTTTCGTCGTGAGCGCACGGGACTTCGATCTCGACGCTTGCCGGCAGTGGTTCGCCGTCCGGGGGGTGACCCGCTTCAAGACACCCGAGATCGTCATCCAGCTACCCGAGCTGCCTCTGCTCGCAGCGGGAAAAGCGGACCGCGCCGCCCTCAAGAAGATGGCAGCACAAGTCGCGCAAAGACCGGCAACCCAGCCGGAGCGACGCGACATGGCCCCATGAGCCCATGAAGTAGGGCCGCAGCTTCCGGCGCTAACCGATGCTCCGGTCTGCGTGCTCGTGAACGGCGACAGTCGAGACCTCCGGGAGCGCGACCACCACGATCTCCGCTCCCGTTACGTGTTCGAGCAGGTGCTCGACCGTGTGGCCCAAAAATGGTCGGCCTCCGACACGGCGGACGCTCGCGCCCAGGACGACGAGATCGGCGTCCAACTCTTCCACCAACGCCTCGACTTCCTCGGCCGAAGATCGACCCACGCGCATGTCCGCACGCGCCGAGTCGACGTCATGTCGTGAAGCTGTGTCTGCGGCTTCCCCGAGGACCGCGTCGCCAGCTCTCTGCGCGCTTTGAAGGGCCGGCTCTGCGGCAGCAGACGGACGCGTCAGCACGTGTACGAGCCTCACCTCCGCGCCGGTGCATCGGCTGATGTTGTGCGCCACCTCCTGGCCGGCACGTGAGGTCGAGGTGCCGGTCACGGGCACGACGATCTTGCGGAAGCGCCGAGGGACCAATTCAGGCACCTTTCGCCTTCGTGACCCCCGCACCAGGAGGACGGGAATGGGACTCCGATTCAGAAGCTCGCAGACCAGGGAGGGAAGGATCTGACCATCCTCGGCGGCGTCCACACCGACCGCCACGATGCCGTAACCGAGGTTCGCTTCGGCGAGGATCTCCTCGTGGACCTCCGTCTCCGCGAACCTCGTCAACCAGCGCATCGGACGACCGTCCAATTCTTGCTCCAGCGCATTCCTGCGGGACGAGAAGCGGTCGGATCCGGGGACGTCGAGCGCCAGCGCTGTCACCTCGCAACCACCCGGCCATGCACGATCAAGGACTTCCGCCGCGGAGACGAAGTCGATGCCTTCGGCTATTGGCAGCAGCAGACGCTGTCCACGTACGACGACGTTCTGCTCCATCTCTTCCTCGCGCTCGAGCCGCTCGCGCTCCGTCGCCGTCCCCGGCCAAGACCGGACGCAGGAACCGAGGAGTGGAGGAACGAGAATCGAGGTCACGACCGACATGAGGATCACGACGCTGTAGGCCGATTCGCTCAATATGCCGAGGCCGAGGCCCACCGAGCCGATGATCACCTGCATCGCTCCGCGACCGTTCAGCGCCACTCCGAGCGCTGTTGCCTCGCGTACAGGCATTCTCCCGATGAGCGACCCGGCGAAAGCGCCGGAGAACTTGGCGGCGGCCGCCACCGAAACGACCACGAAGAAGAAAACGAGGACTGACGCGCTCTTGAAGGCAGTGACGTCAACCTGGAGCGCGGCGTACGAAAAGTACAGCGGTGCGAACACGGCGGTGGTCCACGACTCGAGATGAGCCAGCGCCTGGGACTGCTGGAACCTCGACCGACCCAGCACGATGCCCGCGATGAAAGCCCCGAGTGCAGCATCGATCTGAAGTGCTTGAGAGGCCGCAGCCAAGAACAGCGCGGCGACCACACAGACCGTCAACGATCCGGCCACGTTCGGACCTCTAGCCCGGACCACGCGGAGGACCGAGTCGACCAACCTCTGGCCCGCGATTGCAAGGCCTGCCCCGATCACGACGATGCCACCGAGGGCGAGAGCAAGGCGCGTGGAGGCGGCTCCGGTACCCGTAAGCGCCGCTCCGAGCGCGATCAGAAGAAACCCGTACACGTCGTTGATACCGGCCACTCCTAACGCGATCTGCCCGACGTTCCGGCGGGTCAGACCGAGCTCGTCGACGATCCGTGCGACGACGGGAAGAGAGGAGACGCTCACGGCGCCCGCAATCAAGAGCGCGAAAGGGACCCGCGAGTGGGAGTGGCCGAGGAGCACACCTGGCGCGGCGAGGCCCACGGCGATACCTGCGCCGAAGGGCACCACGATGCTCGCCACTGCAACAGACGACGTCTGGCGGCCCAGGGACGACATCAGCCCGATGTCGGTCTGGGCCCCGAGCACAACCAACAGCATGAGAAGACTGAACTGCGCAAGAGTCGAAAGGAGCGTGCCGGAGATCGAGGCGTGGGGCAGGAACCATGCGAATCCCCCATGCCAGAGAACCCCGAAAACCGAGGGACCGAGCAAGAGGCCCGCGGCGAGGGCCCCGATGACAGGTGGCTGTCCTATTCGTTGAGCGAGAGCGCCGAGCAACCTCGCGACCAGTAACAGCGCCGCGACCTCGGTCCAGAGAACAACCGCGGTGTGACCTGTCAGTACTGCGACAGCCACTCGAGACCTCCGGGGGCGTGGTCGGACAAGGGGCAGAGAGGCGTGGGCTCTTATGTACCCACTTGTCTCTCGGACGACGCCTGCAGAAGGGCTACGTAAGGCGCCTACGCAAGGCGCCTACGCAAGGCGCCTACAGGATCGGGAGCCCTGCCTCAGCTTTGGGGCGCAGGAGAAGCGCGAGGCGCTCCTTGTGGAACGTCGAATCCCCGAAGCTGACCTGGTCGAGCTGCGCGCGCTTCAAGAAGAGGTGCATGTCGTGCTCCCACGTGAAGCCGATACCGCCGTGCACCTGAAGGGCGGACGACATGAGTCGCGACGACGCATCCGAACACCAGATCTTCGCCGCGGACGCCGCGATCGGCGCGTCCGGGTCCTTGGCCCCGACCGCCCAACCTGCGTAGTAGACGGACGAGCGCATTCCTTCGAGGTCGACCAGCATGTCTGCACACCGGTGCTTGATCGCCTGAAAGCTTCCTATCGGTCGTCCGAACTGGACCCTGTCCTTCGCGTACTGAACGGTCATGTCGAGTACGTGGCCCGCGGCACCGAGCATCTCCGCGCAAATGGCCGTAGCGGCGCGGTCCAACAACCTCTCTGCTGCGTCCTTTCCGCCGAGCCGGATGGCGGGAGCGTCCGCAAGCTCGAGCCGTGAAACGCTGCGTGTGAGGTCCATCGCGGGCTCGGGAGCTCCCCGCGCCCTGCCGTCGGTGGCAATGGCAAAAAGTGCCGGGCCCTCGGTGCCGTCGGCGAAGACCACGACGAGATCGGCCGTGGGCAGGTACACGACCGGTCCCGTGCGCCCTGAAAGCGTCCACGCGTTCGACTCTTCTGCGTTCGCCGCGCTGGCTGTCCTGGCGCTCAACGCGTCGAGCCGCCCCGGCGAGGACCACGCCAAAGCGCCGACGGCTTCACCTTCGGCAAGTCGCCGGGCCCAGTCGGCCACCGACACGTCTCCGATGAGGTCGTCTTTCGAAACCGCACCGGATTCCGCACCGAGTGAAAGGGCCGCCTGCGCCAGCACCGTCCCGAGAAACGGAACGGGCGCGAGCCTTTGCCCAAGCTGCTCAGCCAGGACGACTACTTCGATCATGCCGAGACCGAGCCCGCCTTCGGACTCGGGGCGTTCCACAGCTAGCCATCCCTGCTCTGCCATCGCCGCCCACAGCTCGTGGTCGAGTCGGTCTTCCTGCTCGGTCACCTTCCGGACCCTCGGAAGGGGTGCGCGACCCTCCAACAAGGACGAAGCGGCTTCGCGCAGGGCGAGTTGCTCGTCGGACAGCTCAAAGTCCACGCGGCGCATTGTGCCATGCTCTTGAAGCCGCCCATGGACCTCTCGACTACCTCTGAGCAGGAGCAACTTCGCGACGAGCTCCGCCAATGGCTCAAGTCGCACCTTCCTTGGGACTACGGATCGGGACTGCCCCCGAGGTTCGAGGACCTGAACGAAGAAGTCGCCTTCGGCCGCAAGTGGCAGGCGGACCTGGCTTCGTCGGGCTGGGTGGGAGTGACCTGGCCCAAGGAGTACGGCGGCCGCGAGCTCGGGCCGCAGGAGAACTTCGTCGTCCAGGAGGAGCTGGCGAGGGCCCGAGCCCCTGAGCTCGTAGGCAGGATCGGTGTGAATCTCGCGGGGCCGACCCTTCTCGCCCACGGCTCCGATCCGCAAAAGGCGAGATGGCTGCCCTCGATCCTCTCGGCCAAGGAACTGTGGTGCCAGCTCTTCAGCGAGCCCGACGCCGGAAGCGACCTCGCTGGGCTGCGGACGTCGGCGCGAAAGGTCCAGGGCGGCTGGATCATCGACGGCGAGAAGGTGTGGACCTCCTATGCACAGTTCGCCGACTGGGGCATCTGCCTCGCCCGTAGTGACCGGGATGCCTCGAAACACAAGGGGTTGTCGTTCTTCGTGCTCGACATGCAGGCCGGCGGCGTCGATGTCCGGCCGCTCCTGCAGATGACGGGCGAAGCGGAATTCAACTCGGTGTCCCTCCAGGAGGTCTTCGTCCCGGACGATCAGTTGATCGGCGCCCCGGGCGAAGGGTGGCAGGTCGCGGGATCGACCCTCGCCCATGAAAGAGGGGTGAATCCGCGTCAGCTGGTGATCCACATCCAGCACCTCGAAGAGCTGCTGCGGATGGCCGCAACCGTGGGCGCGTTCGGGGACACGCGCTTGAGGCGCCGACTGGCTGAAGCCTACGTCGAGGTTCGCCTGTTCCAGATACAGAACTGGCGCTCGCTGTCGAAGCTCGCACGCGGCGAGCAACCGGGTCCCGAGGGAAGTGTCTCGAAGCTCTACTGGAGTGAGATGAGCCAACGTCTGCACTCGTTGGCTATGGACGTCCTCGGGCCTGCCGCACCACTGTGGCGCGGCGCCACGGACAACCCCGGTGACGGGTCTTGGCAGCGGTCATGGCTCTATTACAAGGCTGCTTCGATATTCGCGGGCACGAACGAGATCCAGCGCAACGTGGTCGCAGAACGCGTACTCGGCTTGCCGCGCGAACCTTTGACCTCGGCGCACGCATGAGGCGCGCCCCTTTGACTCATGAAGGAGAGGCCGAGGATGCCGGCTGACTCACCGACGGTGATCTACGAGGTCCGAGGACGGGTCGCGACCATCACGATGAACCGGCCGGAGGTGGCCAACGCCCAGAGCAGCGAGCTGATAGACGCTATAGACGAAGCCTTCGACAGAGCCGAAGTCGACGACACGGTGCGCGTCGTGGTGCTGGCGGGAGCTGGCAAGCACTTCAGTTCGGGGCACGACCTGAAGGAGCTCGTAGGTCCGAGACAACAGGACAACGAGATCGTGGACCACTGGCGAAAGATGCGCGAGACGCCTGAAGGCAAGTTCCGTCACGAGCAGGTCATGTACGTCGAGAGGTGCAAGAGGATCTACAACTTCCGCAAGCCGACGATCGCGGCTGTTCAGGGCAAGTGCATCGCAGGGGGCCTGATGCTCGCGTGCATGTGCGACATCATCGTCGCGGCCGACGATGCATCCTTCTCCAATCCCGTCCTGCGCATGACGGGAGCCGCCGTCGAACTGCTTGTCGAGCCCTGGGAGCTCGGTGTCCGTAAGGCGAAGGAGTTCCTTCTCGCGGCGGAGGAACTCGACGCACCAGAGGCTTGGCGACTCGGACTGGCGAACCGTGTCGTGCCGCGCAGCGAGCTGTCCGAACGCGTGATGGAGCTTGCCGACCGCATCGCTCAAGTTCCCCCCGTCACCGCCGAGGTGGTGAAGGGATCTCTCAATCACGTCTCGGAGTTGATGGGCAAGGACGCGTCGTGGCGCTACCACTTCATGGCTCACCATTGGATGCACAACACCGATACGGCGTTGAGCGCACTGGCGGAGCGTGAGCAGATGGGATCCATGAAGGAGGTCTTCGCGGCGCGCGACCGTGGGGACTCCAGGGAAAAGTCCTGACGCTCGGCCCGTGGCGGGACCACTCGAGGGCTTAAGGGTCATAGACCTCGGCACCCGTATCGGGGCGCCCTTCTGTGCGGGGCTCCTCGGTGAGTGGGGGGCGGAGGTGATAAAGATCGAAGAGCCCCGTAGCGGGGACTTCATGCGCGGCATCGGGCCGTTCTGCGAGGACGGCTACTCCCTGTTCTGGTCGGTCGAGGGACGCGGCCGAAAGAGCGCAACGTGCGACTTGCGTGTCCCCGAGGGCCAGGAACTTTTACGGCGCCTTGCGTCGGTCTCCGACGTGATCTGCGAGAACTTCCGTCCCGGCACCCTCGAGAACTGGAACCTCGGTCCCGGCGATCTCGACCAATCACTCGTCTTCGTCCGCATCAGCGCCTTCGGTCAGGACGGCCCCTACTCCCGGCGGCCGGGGCTCGATCGTCTCGGTGTCGCCTATGGAGGTCTCTTGCACCTCACCGGTGAGCCCGGTCGCCCACCGGTTCGACCCGGCGTGACGGTGGCGGACTATCTGACAGGGGTGTTCGCAGCGGAGGCCGCACTTGCGGCTCTTTACCGCCGCGACACGCGACGAGACGAGGAAAAGCGCGGCGCGGTCATCGATGCCTCCCTTTACGGGTCGATCTTGCGCATCTTGGAGTGGACCATCGCCGGATACGACAAGCTCGGAATCGTCCGCGAGCGGGAAGGAAACCGCTTGTCGAACTCGGCCCCCCTCGACAACTACCCCACCTCCGACGGGCGGTTCGTATGCATAGTGGCGGGATCCGACGCCAACTTCGCCCGGTTGTGCCAGGCCATGCAACGCATCGACCTCTTGGAGGACCCGCTCTACGCGACGCTCGCAGACCGCGCCCGCAACGCCGATGCGATCAACGGCATCGTCTCCGAATGGGCGGGGGCCCGCACCGCCGATGAGGTGACCAGCGCGTGCGTGGATGCGGACGTACCGGTGGCGACGGCATACAGTGCGCTCGAGATCGCGACCGACGCGCACATGTCCTGGAGACAGGATCTCGTACGGGTGGCGGACCCTGTGGCGGGGGACGTCCTCCAGCAGGCGCCGCACCCGCGCCTTGTCGGAGAGGAGCGGCCTCAGCCACGAGGGGCGCCTGAGTTGGGAGAGCACAACCACGAGGTCTGGTGCGGGACCGTCGGGATCACCGATGAGGACCTCGAGGATCTGAAGGCTCGCGGTGTGGTCTGATTCGGGAGGTTCCGGACATTCGGGAGGTTCCGGACATTCGGGAAGATTTGGAAGATTGGAAAAGATCCGGAGGATCGGGGGAGAGGAGCACGGACATGCGCGAGCGTGACGACGGGACGACCCGCAACGGGAACCCGGCCCTGATGAATGCCGCGCCATGAAGGCACTCGTTTTCGGTGACCCACCTGACGCCGACGAGGTGCGCCCGGTGCCTCGGGACGAACTCGAAGAGCGCCTTTTGTCGGTCCCCTTCGGCCTTCACGAAGTCGACGACGCACGTGTACGCCGGGACGACTGGGTCGTTCTGCGCCCGATCCTCGCCGGGATCTGCGGTTCGGACGCCAAGCTCGTCCTCGGGGAGTTCGGCGAAGGGGACTTCGACAATCCGATGTCGGCTTTCTCCTCGATCCCGCACGTACCCGGCCACGAAGTCGTTGCACGGGTGGAGGAGCTCGGCCCACGGGCGGAAGGTGTCCAGGTGGGCGACCGAGTCGTTCTGAACCCGTGGCTCACCTGCGGGCCGCGGGGCGTCGACCCTCCGTGTCCCGCTTGCCGGGACGGGGACCTGAGTCTCTGTTGGAGCTTCACCAAGGGCGACATGGGACCCGGAGTGCACGTCGGAGTGACGACAGATGCCCCCGGCGCCTGGGCAGAGCTGCTCGCTGCACACGACTCGATGCTGATCCCGGTCCCCGAACGAGTCTCCGACGAGCTCGCCGTACTTGCGGACCCGTTTGCGGTGTCGATGCACGCCGTCGTTCGTCATCCTCCGCCGCCTGGTGGACGGGTGCTCGTCTACGGAGCCGGGGCCCTCGGCACGACCGCGATCGCGACCTTGCGCGCTCTGTATCCCGAGACAGAGGTAGCGGTCGTCGCTCGCTTCGACGCGCAGGCGAAGCTCGCAGCTTCCCTCGGAGCGGCGAAAGTAGTGGCGCACGAGCCGCGACTGGCCGTCGTCGAGGAGCTCGCGGAGTGGTCGGGGGCAACCCTGCACAAGCCCTTCGACGGGCTACCCGTCGCGCACCCGGGACACATCGACGTCGTCTACGACACGATCGCGAGGCCCGAGACATTGGAAGTGGGCGTGCGGCTCCTCGCCGAACGCGGCACACTCGTACAGTCGGGGGTGCACACGCCCGGGCGATGGGAGTCGACTCCCATCTATTTCAAGGAGCTCACGATCGCGGGGTCCAATGCGTTCGGGGTCGAGGAGGTAGACGGGGTGCGCAAGCACGCGATCGAGCACTACCTCGACCTGACGCTCGAAGGCCGCGTCGACCTGACCGGGATGCTCACCCATCGATACGGACTCGATGAATGGTGGGACGCTTTGCGAAGCCTCGCCCGTCAGGAAACCTCCGGCGCGATCAAGGTCGCGTTCGCGCCCAACCAATCGGCCCCATGACCGAAGCGGCGGGAATGCGCCGCGGATCGAAAGGCGCGGCGCCTGCGAGTCGCCGTGTCACGAAGAACACCGCCCCCAAGTCCCGCCGCGGCTCCGCGACCGTCACCCGGGCTGCTGCAAAGAAGAAGGCGGGGGGCAGCCGCACCGGCGATGGCGGGCACGCCGTCAAGGGGGGGCGCGCGACGGAGCAGAGTACCGATTCCGCATCCGCACTCCTCGCAGGCGAGCCGGCCAGCCGTCGTGCTCTTCGCAGTCAGGGCAGAAAGACGATGCGCAAGCTCCTCGACGCTGCGATGGTCGTCTTCTCTAAACGTGGTTACCACTCAGCGCGTGTCGATGACATCGTCAAGGGCGCGCGCACTTCCCACGGGACGTTCTATCTCTATTTCTCCAACAAGGAGGACCTACTGCGCGCGCTCGTCGCCGAGGCGGCGGAGCTCGTGGCATCGATCGACACTGCGCTCGGCGAGGTCGGGCCTGACGACGAGGGCTGGCGCGAGGTGCGCGAGTGGGTGGAGCGCTTCTCCGAGGCGTGGGTTCGCTACGCGCCGGTCCTTCGGGCTTGGACGGACCTGGTGATGAGCGACCCGGAGCTCACCGAACAGGCCCAGGTCGCTGCCGGCGATGTGGCGAACACGCTGGCCACGAGGATCGCCGACGCCGGGCCTTTGCCCGGCATCGATCCCGGGACCGCCGCCGAGGCCGTGGTCGCCATGGTCGACCGCTTCCACTATCTGAGGCAGTTCGCAGGCGAGCCGGTCGACGCCGCTGCTCTCGACACTCTCGCAACGATCGTTCACACCTCTCTGTTCGGCGGGACCGGCCGGCCCGAGACGGCCGCCTCGTCCACCAGGGCAAGGTCCCGGAAAGCTCCTGATTCGGGTGACGGTCGCGCCCGAAACGCGGACGATGTAACGACGGCCGGCAAGACGCGTTCGGGTCAAAAACGCCGGTCGTGACCGCGCTCACCGGCCACCGGGTCAGGCTTCTCAGGTAGGCCGGGTCTCAGGCCGGCTCTCTACGCTCCCGGGCCGCAGGGCGCCCCTGTTCCCAGCCGCGCCGAGCGTACGGGAGAGCCTCCGCGACCGGAAGCAAGCCGAAGGAAGGCTCGGTCAGGATCATGCTCCCTGCGATCTCCTCCCAGGTGGCTCCCACCTCCGCGGCGAGTCTGGCGTGGTGGGTGACCCCGTGGGGGTTCCGAAGCACCACGGCGCAGACCATCCTTATGAGCTCGTGGGTCTTGCGGTCGGGCGCTCGAAGCGAGTCGATCTGCGACATCCATGCGTCTTGGGCATCATGCAGACCCGGTGAGATCGCGTGTAGCTCCGCCTCGAAGGGAAAGTTCCAATTCTGGGCCTCGCCCTCGTGACCCTCTCCCTGACCGTGCTTCGAAGCCACCGCTTCACCTCCGGCCCAAGCTTGTCACCGAACTGGGGGCACCCGTAGCCGCGCGTCGGGAACCGCCTTGGGAGCCTTTCAGCAGTTGGGGCTGTAGGAGACGAAGCGCTCGTATCGCTCGGTCGCGGCTCTGCTCCAACGTGGATCTGGCTCGATCCTTTCCCCTGTGCGCGCCCAGCTGCTCGCGCCTTCGAGGGCTTCCGCCTGCCCGGCCGCCATGCGCGCCAGGTAAGCCGCTCCGAGCGCAGCCCCTTCGTGGACCGCGACGACGTCGACGGGAAGTCCCGTGGCGTCCGCCATGGCCTGCATCCACCCGAGCACGCGCGTTCCGCCACCGCTCGCCACGATGCGCCGTCCCTCGACCTTCGCCCGGTCCAACATCTGGCGGATCACGAAGCCACTCGCCTCGAAGGCGGCTCGCTCCAGGCTGCCCGAGTCATGGGTGATGTCGAGCCCGTAGAGACCTGATCGCAGCATCGGATCGTGGAACGGGGCCCGCTCGCCTCGTATGTACGGGGTCCACACCGGGACCCGCCCGGGATCACCCTCACGCGAGCCGCGCCGCGGCGTGACGGGCGCCTTCGAAGCCGTCTGCCTCACGCCGTTGGCGATCAGTCCCCGTGCCCAGTCGACGAAAAGGGCACCGGCATTGCTCGGGCCACCTATCAGCACACGACCTCCGACCGTGTGCGGGACCGTCCAAAGACCCGGCACCTCGACCCAGTCAGAGATCACCGCCCAGACCACGAGCGTCGCGCCGCAGATCACGAGAACATCGCCGAGTTGCTCGGCACCGGAGACGATCTGATCGCAGAGCGCGTCCACCGTTCCCCCGGCCAGAGCGGCGTTCGTGCCCTTCACCACGCCCGCCGACTCGCACATCGGAACCACCAGGGGAAGTTGGGTCTCGGAGACGCCCATCTGCTCGAGCACTTCCGTGTCCCAGTGCCCCCCGGTCATGAGCGCGCCCAACGACATCGAGACGGCGGAGTCGACGGCGGGGACCCCGCCCAGGACGTAGTTCGCGACCGCCTGAGCGGGCCAGTACCCGCGTGCTCCGGGGAACTCACGCACCGCCCATCGCATGAATCCCTCGGCATCCGGCATCGAGCTCTCCGCGCCTTTGGATGCTTCGGGCTCAGGCTCGCGTTCGCCCGTTCCCCGTCCGCCTGGTACAGCTGCGCCCGCCGCTTCGACGGCCGCCTCGGTGGCGGCGGCCGCGACGGATGGCCCCACCGAAGAAGCCGGGTCTGCATCTGCGTCGGGTCGGCCCCGACGGTCCCCGTAGAGCAGCCCGGGACCGATCGGCGATCCCCGCGGCCCGACCGGCGTGAGCGACGGAACCATGCCCGCCACGCACACGCCCGCGAGCTCTGAATGCGAGAACGAGGAGGAAAGCTCCGCGAGCGCTTTCAGCGGACCGCTGCGCCAAGCCCTTCCTGCGTCGTGCTCGAGCAGGTCCGGCGCCGGCGTGAGCATCTTGTGAGGAACCCTCGAGCGGGCCACCACCGCGCCCTCTGCGTCCACCGCCACCGCCTTCGTGGAGGTGGTTCCTATGTCGATCCCCACCGTCAGCGAACCTGACACGCTCGTCATGATCCGCCATTATGAATGACTTCGCAGCCCGAGTCCCGGGGAGGAGGTCCTTAAAGAATGAGCCCACGCCCGCGGGCGCTCGTCACCGCCCCGGTGAGGGGACCGGGGCTCGACCTCCTCGAGGAGCTGGCCGACCTTGTCGTCGACCCGTGGATCGACCACAACCCGATCAGGATCTACAACGCCGAGCAATTGGCCGAGCGCGCCGGCCAGGAGAACGCCACGATCCTCATAGTGGAAGCCGACCTCTGTGCGGGGCCGGTCTTCGAACTTCCACTAGTGGCGGTCGCCAGTTGCCGGGGCGACCCCACGAACGTCGACGTAGCCGCGGCGACCGCCTCTGGCGTCCCCGTGCTGCGGGCGCCTGGTCGAAACGCCGACGCCGTGGCGGAGCTGGCGGTGGGGCTCATCCTCGCGGCGAGCCGACGCATAAACGTCGCCGAGACGGACGTGCGGGCCGGCGAGATCTACCGAGAAGGCACTATCCCCTACCAACGGTTCCGCGCCTGGCAGATCGCGGGGCGCACCGCAGGCCTCGTCGGACTGGGCGCGGTAGGACGGGCGCTTCGCTGGCGACTCGAGGGTCTCGGCATGCGCGTCGTGTCCTACGACCCCTACGCGGCCGACGCCACGTCCTCTCTCGACGAGCTCCTGGCGGTCTCGGACGTGGTCTCGATGCACGCTCCGGTGACGCCGGACACGACGGGGATGATCGGCAGCTCGGAATTCGAAAAGATGCGTGACGGCGTCGTCTTCGTGAACACCGCCCGCGCACAGCTGCATGACTCGGAGGCGCTCGTGCGGGCGCTGCGCTCAGGCAAAGTGGGCGCCGCGGCACTCGACCATTTCGTCGGTGAGCATCTCGCGCCCGATGACCCGCTTCTCGAGCTGCCGAACGTGGTCCTCACTCCTCACATCGGCGGCGCCACCTACGACACCGAAGCGAACCACACCGCGACGATCGCAGAGGACCTCTGCCGGCTGCTCGCAGGAGCATCGCCCCGAAGCGTCGTGAACCCGGAGGTCCTGAAGGCGAAGGCGGGGGCCTGATGGACTTCTCGTTCACCGAAGAGGACGACCAATTCCGGGCCGAGTTGCGGGGATGGCTCGACGCCAACCTGCCGGAGTTCATGGCTTCGGGAGAGATCGGCGACGAGACGAACCCCGACAGGCGCACCATGGCACGGCGACAGGCGTGGCAGCGCAAGCTGAACGAAGGGCGCTGGGCCGCCATCAACTGGCCCCGGGAGTGGGGTGGACGTGAGGCCACCGTGATGCAGAACGTCATCTACTCCGAGGAGATGGCGCGCTCGAAGACTCCCGGCATCTACAACACGAACGGGCTCTGGCAGATCGGCCCGATGATCATCAAGTGGGGCACGGAGGAGCAGAAGCAGCGCTGGCTCCCGGGGATCTTGAACGCCGACGTTCACTGGTGCCAGGGATTCACCGAGCCCGAGGCGGGGTCGGATCTGGCGAACCTCCGCACGACCGCGGTCTCGGACGGCGACGAGTACGTGCTGAACGGGCGAAAGATATGGATCTCCACCGCGCACCTGGCGAAATGGGGCCTCTTCCTCGTTCGCACGGATCCCACCGCGATCGAGCG
The DNA here is from genome assembly GCA_963737015.1 of uncultured Acidimicrobiaceae bacterium. Taxonomy (GTDB): domain Bacteria; phylum Actinomycetota; class Acidimicrobiia; order Acidimicrobiales; family UBA8190; genus CAVTQZ01. Next base: position 262,359 of record CAVTQZ010000002.1, read on the forward strand.
TCAGATGAAGCACGAGGGCATAACGGCGCTCATCATCGACCTCGAGCTACCCGGCATCGAGGTGAACGTGATCCGGGACATCACCGGCGGCGAGCTCTTCTGCGAAGTCGCGTTCGACGACGCGCATGTACCTAAGGAATACAGGCTTGGTGACGAGAACCAGGGCTGGAACGTGGCGATGGGCACGTTGGCCAACGAGCGGGTCGGTACGGCGGGGCTGTCGGTCTCGATGCGCATCGAGCTCGACAACCTCATCGAGGCGGCGAAGGTGTACAACCCCGGCGCTCTCAGCGATCCTGAGATCCGCGAGCGCATAGCTCGGCTGTGGACGCAACTCGAGCTGACGAGGTTGTTGAATGCACGCGCACTTTCGAAGATCCTGAAGGGCGAGAAGAACTGGCCCGAGGTCCCGTTGGCCAAGCTGCAGTGGAGCTATCTGTCACAGACGATCGCGGAGCTCGGTGTGGACGTTCTCGGACCTAGCGGAGTTCTCGCACGGGGCGGTCCCGACGCAGCCGACAAGGGGCACTGGACCCACAATTACGTCTGGCAACGCTTCACCTCGATCGGAGCAGGGACGACCGAGGTCCAGAAGAACATCATCGCCGACCGCGCGATAAAGATGCCGAGGCGCTAACGGCCGAGAATCACGACCCCGGCGTTCGCGCCACGGCCCACAGTGTGAGCGAGCGCCAATCGAGCCCCCTCCACCTGCCGGACGCCGATGACCCCGCGCAGCTGGCGTACCAGCTCCACGACCTGCCCCAGAGCGGAGGCGCCGAGGGGCTCCCCCTTCGAGAGCAGGCCCCCACTCGGGTTCACGGGGAGCTTGCCTCCGAGGCTGGTGGCGCCCTGGGCCAGGAGGGCCGGCTGCTCCCCCGCAGAGCACAGTCGCAACTCCTCGTAGGACAGAAGCTCGCGTGCGGCATCGGTGTCCTGGCACTCCACTACGTCGAGGTCTTCGGGTCCGACTCCCGCCTCCTCGTAAGCGGCCGCAGCCGCTAGCTCGCTCGGGGACGTGATGGAGTCGTCCACAAGACCCGACATCGGTGTCGACTCACTCAACACAGCGCCGGGGATGTGCGAGCGCAGGACCGCAGCCATGAGACGGATCGGCGAATCCTCGTGCGAAGTCGTCCGAGTCGGCGCAGAGCCCCTTCGCGAGCCGGCGGGCTCCTGTCGCTTCAGCACCACGGCGGCCGCACCTTCGTTCGGTGTGCAGAGCATCCAGAGATGAAGCGGCTCGCAAACCACCCGGGAGGAAAGAACCGACGCGGCGTCGACCTCCGACCGGAACATCGCGTTTGGGTTGTCGACGCCGTGCCTGCGATTCTTCACGACTACCGCCGCGAGATCCTCCTTGGTGAGCCCCGACGCCCTCATGAGACGCTGTGCACGGAGGGCGAAGTACGCGGGCGTCGGCGAGAGGCCGGCCTGCTCCTGCCAGGGCTCGAAGAACGAGGAGCGGATCATCCCTTTCGGCATCTTCTCGACGCCGAATACGAGGACCGTGTCGTACTGCCCTCCACGTACCGCTCCCGCTGCCAACATGAGTGCGGCGGCTCCACTGGCGCATCCCGCTTCGACGTCGACGATCGGCATGCCGGTCATCCCGAGCGCGCCGAGCACCTTGTGTCCCGTCGCCACTCCCCCGTACGCCGTTCCACAGAAAGCAGCCTGGAATCCCCCCCGCTCGACTCCCGCCTCGTCGAGCGCTCCACGAACCGCCGCTGCGCCGATGTCTTTCAGGCCCTTCTCGGCGAAGCGCCCGAACGGATGCATGCCGACGCCGGCGACAATCACCTCGGTCATGTCAGGTCCCCTCGCCGCCCGACGCGGCGAATGCGTAAGTGAGCACCTCACTCGCCTCATCTGCGCGCACCGCCACGATCTCGAGTCGCATCGACTGACCCAGATGCAAGCGGTCGACATCGGTGTCGGTGAGACGGGTGATCACACGCAGGCCCTCGGGAAGCTCGACGACGCCGAACCCGTAGGGGACCTCGCCGAGATAGCCGGGGGGCGCCGTGTTCACCGACGTCCACGCCCAGAGCCGGCCGTTCCGGCTCAATTCGACTTCCTCGACCGTTTCCGCCGAGCAGTAGGGGCAGATATCGGCCCTCGGAAAATGGAAGCGCCCACACTCGGAGCACCGGCCGCCCACGAGCGCGGGTTCCGGGCCCTCTGTGAAGAGGCCCGCTTTCACCGCGTCGGTCAAGAGGGCTCCCTCGTCGCTTTCGGGAGCGATCCCGACAAGGCGCGTCGTGCGCCGGGGATCACCCCTATGAGGCCGTTCAACGTGTCGCGCAACTCCGAGACCGCCTCGTCGAGGTGCCCGAGTGTCTGCTGCATCTGGCCACCGACCAGACGTGAGAGCTCGGTCATTGCCTCGTCGAGCGTGCCGGTCGTGCGCTCCAGGAGCACCGCGAGCTCCTCGAGCTGCCGCGGGAGATTCGCGAGGTCGCCGAGGGTCGTACGAAGCACGCGGAGCGTCTCGGGCGCTCGTACCACCTCTTCGAGAAGCGACGACGACCACGAAACCAACGCGCGTGGGAACGAGACGCCCATCGCCGTTACGCCCCGGACCCCTCGGCCCTGGCACCCGACGTCGGAGCGCCGGCTCGCAGCCCGTAGAACGACTGCGCGTTCTCTGCGGCGATCTTGGCGAGCGCGGATCCGGGCAGTCGGCCTTCGGCGTGCTCGCGAAGCTCGCTCGTCGAGTTGGGCCATGCGCCGTCCCAGTGCGGATAGTCACTCGCGAACATCACGCAGTCCTCTCCGAGCGCCTCGACGACTGCCGGAAGCCCGCGCTCGTCGGGTTCACAGGTGATGAAGATGTTGCCCGCCCTCAGATACTCGCTCGGGGGGCGTTTCCAGCCGTTATCGATCCAGTCTCCGCGCGCCTCGAAATGCTCGGTCAGCCGCTCGACGAACCATGGCAGCCATCCCGCTCCCGCCTCCAGGAAAGCGACGCGCAGCCCGGGATGACGCTCGAACACACCCCCGCTCACCATCGCAGTCATCGCCGTCATCTGGTCGAAGGGAAAGCTGATGCAGTGGACCTGAATGTAGTTGGTGAACCTGTCGACACCGATCTTCGGCAGGTGGACCCCCGGAGCGCCGTGGACACCTAGCGCCATGTCGAGATCGCAGGCGGCCGAATAGAAGTGGTCGAGGTCCTTGTGATCGAGATTGCGGGTCTTTAGGGCCGGTGGAACGACGGTGCACACGAGGCCGAGCTCCTTGGCGTCGGACATGACCGACACCGCCACCTCGCCGTGCTCGACGGGCGTCACCGCCGCTGCGTGGAGCCGGCCTTCACTCCTGGAGCAGAAGTCGGCGGCCCACTCGTTGTAGGTGCGCGCGACCCCCTCCGCCAAAGAAGGGTCCTCGATGCTCGGCACGCACAGGCCGAAGCTCGGGAAAAGCACCATCTCGTCTATGCCGTCGGTGTCGGCGTTGGAGAGGATCGACTCCACCGTCCCCGGGTCGATTCCATCGGCATCCGAGAGCCCGTGCTCAGGGGGACAACCCGCCCCCGGGCCCTCGAAACTGGGATACGGGCGGCCTTCGATCAATACGCCGAGCTTCGTGTCGCCGCGCACCGAGAGTTGGTCGCCGAAACGCTTGAACAGCTCGACGAAGAAACCCACCGGCTCCACGGCGTGTGCGTCCGCGTCGACTACGTAAAGTCCGTCTGCCATCTTCGATAAGCCTCTTCTCGATCTCGATCTCGATCTCGGTCGCTATGTCGATCTCGGTCGCGATGTCGGCAGGGACCTTTCCCGAGCCCTGCCGCGAACCTCTGTCAATTTCCCCCGTTGAACGTGATCACGCTGCGGGCCACCTCGCCCGCGAGCATTGCCTCGAACGCCTCGTTCACGTCTTCGAGGCCTATACGACGGGTCACGAGTCCCTTCGCATCGATGACGCCTCTTTCCATGAGGTCCACCAGCACCGGGAAATCCCGCTCTGCGTCCGTGGAACCGTAGACACAACCGACGATGGTCTTGGCGTCGACGAACATCTCGAATGCGCTGAACGCGACCTGGTCCGCGGGTGATCCCGCGCCGACGAGGACGGTGGTGCCTCCACGGCGCGTCGCGGCGAACGAGGTCCTTATGGTTTCGGAACGTCCCACCACCTCGAAGACGAAGTCCGCTCCGCGGCCCTCGGTGCGCCTTCGGATCGCCTCCACAGGCTCCTCGGCAGAAGAGTCCACGGTCGCGGTCGCGCCCAGAGCTTCAGCGATCCTGAGCTTCGACGCCACGGTGTCCACCGCGACGATCGTCGCTGCGCCGGCGACGCGCGCACCTTGAACGGCCGCAAGGCCAACCCCACCACAACCGACGACGGCGACGGTCGAGCCGGGGGGAACCTTCGCGGTACGCCACACCGCTCCGGTACCCGTGGACAGCGCGCAACCGACGAGCGCAGCGAGCTCCAGGGGAACGGAGGGGTCGACCGAGACCACGCTGTCGTCGGGTACGAGAGTCTCTGTCGCGAACGTGGCGGTGCCGAGCCCTCGCACCAGGTCTGTTCCGCGAAGGCGCGCGTACGGGCGACCGAGCGACTCGGCGAGGCCGTTCTCGCACAGCATGGCCTGGCCCGAAAGGCACCAGTAACACCTCCTGCACGCCGGCATCCATGTGAGCACCACGTGGTCGCCGGGTTTCACACGCGTGACCGATGAGCCGACCTCTTCCACGATGCCGGCTCCCTCGTGACCAAGGACGGTCGGGAACATGAACGGGATGGAGCCCTTCTGTACCGAGAGATCCGAGTGGCATACGCCGCTCGCCGCTATGCGGACCCGGACGTCGCGCGGGCCGACCGGGGCGAGCTCGATCTCCTCGACCTCGAGCGGCGCGCCGACCTCTCTCAGGACAGCGGCCCGGACGGCGCTCACAACCAGGCCTCAGGCCGCCGGCCTGGACCCGGGCACGGCAACGGTGTCGGTGTCGGTACCAGAGCGAAGGACCGATCCGGGTGTCGCTCCGGTCAGGACGCCGCCGGACACGATCTCTGTTCCGTTCACGAAGACGCGCTCTATCCCTTCGGCCTCCGCGAACAGCCGGCTGGCCCCACCTGGAAGGTCGTCGCGTGTGCGTTCCTGACCATGCCCGACGCTCTCGGGGTCGAACAACACGATGTCGGCGAAGAACCCCTCCTCCAGCCTGCCCCGGTTCCGAAGGCCGTAGAGGCTCGCGGGGACGTCGGTCAACTGACGAACGGCTTCCTCCCAGGAGAGCAGGTGCCGCTTGCGCACCCCGTCACCGAGAAGAGAGGTCGAATAGATCGCCCCGCACATCACATCGAGATGAGCCCCTGCGTCCGATCCACCGACCACAGTGCGGTCGTCCTGCCACACCTCCGCGCGCAACCTCCAGTCGTCCTCGCTCTCGCCGATCGGAGGACGCAACCCCGTGCGCAATTCGTCTGCGATCACGAGGTCCAACAGCGCGTCGAAGGGCTCAGAACCCTTGATCCGCGCCACCTCGCCCACGCTCATCCCCTCGTACTTCGAGTTCTCGGGTGAGAACGTCTCGTCGATCACCAGGTTCTTCCAGTTTGCGAGGGCCCCGATGATTCCGGCCTCCTTCGATCGTGCCCCCGCGTCGAGCCTCTTACGTTCGGAGGGATCCGAAAGCAGTTTCATCCGCTCCGCGATGTCCACAGCGAACAGCTCCCGCCATCCGGGCAGGCCGTCGATGATCGCGCCATGCGCGAAGGAGAGCCGGATCTTCATGGTGTGCGGCAGTGTGAGCGCGACGACCTTTGCGCCCCGGTGCGCGGCGGCGCTCGAGGCTTCGAGCTGATGCTCGAGACCCTTCCGGTTCATCGCCGAGACGCCGAGCACGTTCCAGTTCGCCGGTCTCTGCGCCAGGAGCGAAAGCGTCCCCATCAGCTCGACTTCTTCGTCGCTGAACCCGTTCAAGCAGCCGGGCACGATCAATTCGAGCGTCGTGCCGGGATGGTCCGCGATCACCTTGCAAAGCGCTTCCATCTCGGTGCGCGATGCAGCGCGCGACGGGACGGGCTGACCGTCCCCGTCGTTGTGGGTGTGCGCCTTCGAAGTCGAAAAGCCGAGGGCACCTTCCGAAAGCGAACGGTGGAGCAGGTCGGCCAGCGCCGCGATCTGTTCGGGGGCGGCCTCGTTCCCTACGGCGTCGTCTCCCATCACGGAGCGTCGAAGGGCCGAGTGTCCGACCAGGAAGCCGGCGTTAGGCCCGATCCTCCCGTCGAGGCGCGACAACCAGTCTCCGAAGGACGTCCAGGACCAGTCGAGGTGCTCGAGCGACGAGAGCGGCATGCCCTCGACCCTCGCCATCATCCGCGCGAGGTAGTCGGCGTGCTCCGGTCCGGCGGGGGCGAGGGAGAAGCCGCAGTTGCCACCGATCACGGTCGTGACCCCGTGCAGCGGGGACGGACTCGCGCTCGGGTCCCAGAAGAGTTGAGCGTCGTAGTGCGTGTGCAAGTCCACGAACCCCGGCACGACGAAGAGCCCGTCCGCGTCCACGACCCTCGATGCAGGCTCGTCCACCGTTCCGACAACGACGACGCGACTCCCACGAACGCCGAGGTCCGCCCGTCGCGCCGGCGAGCCCGACCCGTCGACAAGGGTGCCGCCTTTGATCAAGAGATCGAGCATCTCTGCTCCTCGTGACGGCGCTCAGGCATCGAAGCGCAGAATCGTCTTCGGGCGGGTGAATGCCGCCATCCCCTCGGGGCCTAGCTCGACTCCGAACCCCGAGTGCTTCCATCCACCGAAAGGTGCACGATGGTCCATAGCAGAGGTGCCGTGCGCATTCACGAAGACGGTCCCGGCCTCGAGCCTCGAGGACAGGTCCCTCGCCAGGTCATCGTCGGAGGTCCACACCGACGCACACAGCCCGTACTCGCTGCGGTTCGCCTCGCTGACCGCTTCTTCGACGCTGCGGTAACCGAGCACGGGAAGTGCAGGAGCGAACTGCTCGTCGCGGACGATGATCGACTCCGGGGCGGGGTCGTCGACGATCGCCGGGGAGACGAGGTAGCCGCCGGCCCTTTCGTCTTCGTCGCGTACTGTCGCCGGCCGGTGCACGCGGGCCCCGCGCTCTTGTGCATCGGTGATCATCGCCTCGACACGGTCGCGCGCTTCGGGACGGTGCACGGGCCCCATCGTCACTTCCGCTTCGAGCCCATCGCCCACTACGTAGCCCGATACCCGGTCGACCAGCGCGTCCACGACCGCCGACCGCTTCTCCTCGGGGACGTACAGGCGCTTGATCGCCATGCAGACCTGGCCACTCGTGAGGAAGGAGGCGTCCAAGAGCTTTTGGGCGAGAGCCTCGTCGATCTCGACGTCGGGGCCGAGGATCGCTGGGTCGTTGCCACCGAGCTCGAGCACCACGGGTGTGAGCTGATCCGACGCGCCCGACATCACGGCGCGCCCGGTCGGGACACCACCGGTGAACGACACCATGTCCACAGAGGGATGGGCGATGAGCGCGCGGCCGAGCTCGGCGCCCGGGCCGTTAACGATGTTCACGACCCCGGAAGGCAGAGCCTCCCCGAGGGCCCTGGCAACAGCGAGAACGGCGCCCGGACAGGTAGGCGGTGCTTTCACTACGACCGTGTTGCCCGTGAGAAGAGCCGGGAGGATCTTGTTGCCGAGAACGGATACCGGCCAGTTGAACGGCAGGATGCAGGCCACGACACCGTGCGGGACCGCCACCACCGAAGTGGAGCGGCCTGCGCCACCCGGGAGCTCGCGTCCCTCGAGCGCCTCCACCGCCAGTGGCGCAAAGGCCCTCGCCATGCCGCCGATCGTCCCGGAGTCGAACTGCGCCTCCCAAAGCACCTTTCCGTGCTCGCGGGTGAGCAGCCGCGCCACGTCCGAGCTCTCCACCAGAGCTCCGGCGCTTTCCGCCGCCTTGCAGACCTGCTCCACGCGTTCGGAGACGCCGAGCGCACCCCAAGCCGGTTGGGCCCGCCGGGCCGCAGAAAGCGCCTGGTCGAGTTGCGCGAGAGATGCGGACGGAGCCTCGAGGACGACTTCGGCGGGCCTTACGGGGTTCGTCACGGGATAACTCCCATCGGCGCCCGATACAGCCTCTCCGTCTATGAACAGCTCGGTGGCGTAGGTCGCAAGAAGATCATGTCCGTTCCCCATGTGAGCACCCTCCGCTCCGAGCCTCGTCAGCTCGGCTGATGATAGTTTCCGCCGCAAGTCGTCCCACCTGGTGAGGCCGCACGCGGGCCTTGCGGCGCTTCGCCGCTCGACTCGGCTCGCCGATCGGCGGAACTGACCGGAGGGCCGATCGAAAGGACGGTGCGGACACCTTTGAGCGTGCTCTTGGCGGATCCCGAACCCCGGCCGATCCGTGTGCCGATCATTTCCGTCGACGATCACCTCATAGAGCCTCCCGATCTCTTCGAAGGCCGCATGCCGGCGAAGCTCGCCGAGCGTGCGCCCAGGGTCGTCGAGCGCGAAGACGGAACGCAGGAATGGCTCTACGAAGGACGCACGTACCCGAATGTGGGGCTCAACGCGGTCGCAGGCAGACCACGTGACACGTGGTCCATGGACCCTTCGCGCTTCGACGAGATGAGGCCCGGTTGCTACGACATCGAGGCGAGGATCTCGGACATGGATTTGAACGGCGTCTGGGCTTCGGTGTGCTTCCCCTCGCTCGTCGCCGGTTTCTGCGGATCCGTCTTCTCCAGGTCGGAAGACCCCGAGCTCGGACTCGCTGCATTGCGGGCGTGGAACGACTGGCACGCAGACGTGTGGGCCGGGACCCACCCTGAACGGATCATCGCTCTGCAGCTTCCATGGTTGAAGGACATCGATCTCGCGGCACAGGAGATCCACGCGAACGTTGCGCGCGACTTCAAGGCAGTGAGCTTTCCGGAGTTTCCTGCGCAGCTCGGGCTCCCGTCGATCTTCTCCGGTCAATGGGACCCGTTCTTCGCCGCATGTGAGGAGACCGGGACCGTCCTTTGTATGCACACCGGCGCGTCCGCGTGGGCGCCTCTTCCATCTCCGGATCCCCCGTTCGAGTTGCTGCCGACGTTGTTTCCGGTCAACGCGCTCATTGCCGCCTCGGAGTGGCTCTGGTCGGGCGTGCCGTTGAGATTCCCGGGACTTCGCATCGCGATGTCCGAGGGTGGCATCGGGTGGGTGCCGATGCTGTTGGACCGCGTCGACTATGTGCTCGACCACTCGGCTTCGGGCACCGAGAGCAAGGCGTGGCCCTCGGAAATGAGACCGAGTGAGGTCCTGCGAAGCCAGTTCTTCTTCTGCACGATCGACGATCCTTCGGTCATCGAGCTTCGAGACCGCATCGGCATCGATCACATCATGCTGGAGAGCGACTACCCACACGCAGACTCGACGTGGCCCGACACGCAGCTCGTGATGGAGAAGACGCTCGGCCATCTACCCGAGGCCGACCTTCGAAAAGTGGCTGCCGAGAATGCCGCAGCCCTCTTCCGTCACCCGCTGCCACCCCAAGACGATTGGAGGAACACTCCTTGACCACGGCCATGGTCGTGGACGCCGACGGACACGTCGTCGAACCGAGCGAGGCGTGGAAGGACCTGCCCGAGTCGATCCGTCCGACGATCGTCGCCGATGCGAATGGGTTCGAGCACGTGACGGTGGCGGACAGGGAGATCCTCGCCGTGTCACTCGGAACCCTCGCGACCCCGGGTGCTCGCTTCAGTGAACCCCGCGACATCCGTCCGCTCGAAGAGGCTGTGCCCGGTGGGTGGGACCCCGCCGAGCGACTCAGCGACATGGACGCAGAGGGCATCGATCAGGCGGTCCTCTTCCCCTCGATCGGCCTCTACTTCTGGGCGCTCGAAGATCCGACGGCGGCCGTCGCCATCGCCCGCGCCTACAACGACTGGCTGGCCTCGTATTGCTGCGCGGCGAGTGACCGTCTCTTCGGGGCGGCGATGCTGCCCGTTCAGGATCCCGAGGCCGCGGCCACCGAGCTGCGGCGGGCGAGAACAGAACTCGGTTTCGTCGCCGCGTTCGTACGGCCCAACCCCTGCCGGGGGCGCTCGATCTCGGATCCCTCCTATGAGGTGATCTGGCGGGCGGCCGAGGAAACCGAGACGACCATCGCCGTGCACGAGGGAAGCTCGGTCATCCTTCCGACGCTCGGGTCCGACCGCCCCTTCAACCCGCTCGTTCTTCACGCGGTGAGCCACAGCTTCGAGGAAATGCTCGCGTGCGCCCAGCTGATCGCTTTCGGCGTGCTCGAGCGTCACCCGGAGATGCGCGTCGTCTTCCTGGAGTCGAGCGGCGGGTGGGCGCCGTTCTGGCTCGAACGGCTCGACGAGCAGGCGGAGAGCTTCGGCGGCTTCTGTCCCGACATGCGCCTACGCCCGAGCGAGTACTTCGCCCGCCAGTGCTGGATCAGCTTCGAGGTCGATGAACAGACGCTCCCTGCGCTCGTACCGTTCATCGGCGAGAACCGGATCGTCTGGGGCTCGGACTATCCCCACCACGACGCGACCTTCCCCGGCGCCGTCGATGCGTTGCGAAAGACGATCGCCCCACTCGCTGCGAGCGTGCAGGCGCGCATCCTGGGTGCGAACGGATCAGATCTCTACCGCCTCCCTCCGCTCACCTCGGTGCCGGGACGGCACTGACAAGGCGCCCTTTAGGACGAAGAGGAAGAAACACGGTAGGTGCTCGCAGACGTCGTTCGTGAAGCTGCAAAGCGCTACGGGGACAACCCGCTCTACGTGAGCTCCGAGGGCACGAGCTTCTCGTACGCACAGCTCGACCGCCTTTCTGAGTCGGTGGCGGCCGCGCTCATCGGCCGCGGCGTGGGAGTGGGGGACGTCTTGGCGGTCCTCGTCGCCTCCGGTCCGGCTTATGCCGTCGCATATGCGGCAGCCGCCAAGATCGGAGCGATAACCGCCGGAGTCAACGATCGGTTGTCCGCCTTCGAGCGCTCCCGCTGTCTGGAAATCGTGCGGCCGAGGTTCGTGATCGCAGCGCGGGGCAGCCCCATTTCGGAAGACGTCGCAGGAACCGTGAAGGACACGGAGATCGTGGAGGTCGAGGTCGGGGTTCCTCCTGACGACCTATACAGCGAACTGCGCGGTGCTTCTGCGTTGCCCGACCTGCCGCCCGACCCGGACCGGCCGATCGCGATCGTCTTCACCTCGGGAACAACCGGACAGCCGAAAGGTGCAGTGTTCGCGGACCGACAGCTCGACGCGGTAAGCCTCGCCGATGGCGACTTGGCCTGGGGTGCCGGTGGCCGCTCCCTCTCGAACACTTCGTTCGCCCACGTCGGTTACATGAGCAAGTTCCCTCAGGCGCTCCGAAGCGGAGGCACCACCTTCTTCATGAGGAGATGGAACGCGGTGGAAGCTCTGGAGCTGGCGGAGCGGCATCGGGTCACCGTTCTCGGTGGAATACCCACACAGATGGAGCTGATGTTGCGCCACGAGCGGTTCGACAGGACTGATCTCTCGAACGTGAGACTCGTCTCGATGGGAGGAAGCCCATCGACAGCCGCTCTCGTACGCGAATCACGCAAACGACTCGGCGTACCCGTCATCGTGCGTTACACGTGCACCGAAGCGGCGATCGGCACGGGCACAGACCCCGATGCGCCCGACGAAGATGCAGAGGAGACCGTCGGGCGTCCCCGCACCGGGGTCGAGTTGAGCATCCGCGATGACTCCGACAGAACGGTTCCGAACGGGGAGACCGGCCAGGTTTGTCTGCGATCGGCTGCAGTGATGCGTCGCTACTACCTGGACGAAGACTCCACCGCCACAGCGCTCTCCGGCGACGGATACGTGCGGACGGGGGATCTCGGGTTCGTCGACGAAAAGGGCCGGTTACGTTTGACCGGCCGCGCAAAGGACATGTACATCCGCGGCGGTTACAACGTCTTTCCTCTGGAGGTAGAAGACGCGCTGGCCGACCACCCGAAGGTCGCGCATGTGGCCGTCACTCCGCGGCCCGACCCCGTCATGGGGGAGATCGGTGTCGCTGTCGTGGTACCGCTTCGAGCGGATGACGCTCCGTCGCTCGAGTCGCTCAGGGACCACGCGCGCCGCAGGCTCGCCTCGTACAAGCTTCCGGAGGACGTTGTCATGACCGACGAGCTTCCGCGCACCCCCATGGAGAAGATCGATCGCCGCTTCCTGGCGGCACTCGTCCGCGACGCCAAGTCCGGCAGGTCCGCCGAGCGCCCCGAACCCGGGCGCCCCGAACCCGGGCGCGAAGGGACGAGAGCCGGCCGTCAGGAGGTCGTGGAGGTACCACGGCCTGAAGCAGCCGCAGTGGCCCTCGGCTCGAGGGCCCGCACGGTCACCAGTGCCACTGCCATGAGCCGTCGGTCGTGTCCGGAATCGACGACGCGCACCTCGGCGACGGCGTCGCGCCCGCCGCGTCTTAGAACGGTCCCGGTCGCCTCCACCGGACCGATCCGCCCAGGCGCGAGGAACGACAAGGCGATGTGCTCTGTGGCGACCAGCTGCCCTCCGAAGGACATGGCGCACGCGGACGCGCCCGCCACGTCCACGAGCGTTCCCACCACTCCACCTTCGATCGCGCCCGAGGGACCGCAGAGGTCGGGGCGAAGGTCGAGCGCCACGGTGACACGGGAATGCCCCGTGTCCGCAACGCCGACATCGGATCCACCTCGCCCCGCCGGCCTGCTCCATCTCAGACCGAGGGACCTCTGGAAAGCCGTCCCGACCTCCGACGATTTATCCGATCCTGATTTCATGTGACATAGTTTGATGTAACATATCTTCATGGTCAACTCAGCCCGCCGGGAGGTCCGGGAGTCGTCGTTCACGATCGACGACCTGGCGAGAGAGGCGGGGACCAGCGTGCGCAACGTCCGGGCCCTGCAGGGGTTCGGGCTCGTCCCGCCCCCGTCGATCGCGGGGCGCACCGGGTACTACGGACCCGGACACCTCCTTCGCCTCCGGGCTGTGCTGAGGCTTCAGGAGGACGGCTTCTCACTCGCCGCACTGCGCAGACTGTTCAGCGCCTGGGAGACCGGCAGGACGCTCGAGGAAGTGCTCGGACTTTCCCGGGTTCACGAGCCGGTGGCGGGCGCGGACGGTCACGGTCCCGCGGAGCCCGACGGGTTCGCTCCCGATCCGTTCGAGGGATTCGGGCATCAGAGGCGCGCGGGGCGAAGAGCCCGGCTCTTCGTGGTCCCCACCACGATCATGGGCGAGGAGAGCGGGTCGCGCCGTTCGCAAGACCGCGTCATTTCGAAGGAGGCGGCCTCATGAGCGACGAGAACGAGAAGGAGGTCGAAGACGTCTTCGCCGCGCTCGGGGCGGAGCACCGACAGACGGCTCGCATGCTGGAGACTTTGAACGAGTCCGACTGGCTCCTTCCGACGCGATGCGAGGGCTGGAACGTGTCGGACGTCGTGCTGCACCTCGCACAGACCGACGAGCTGGCGGTCGCGTCGTTGCGAAACGAATTCGAAAGCTCGCTCGCGGACCTGGGACGAGCCAGCGCCACGGCCGGCGACGTGGACGAGGGCGCGGCCGCGATGGTCGAGCTCGAGCGCGGCCTCGACCCCGAAGATCTGCTCGAACGCTGGAAGGTGGCCACGGCCAGGCTTCGTGACGAGCTCGAAGAATCGGACCCTTCGCGGCGCGTCCAGTGGGTCGCAGGCCTCCTGTCGGTCAGGACGCTCGCCACGACCAGGCTCGCCGAGACGTGGATCCATGCCGGGGACGTCTCATCGGCCCTGAGCACCGAACACCTGTCGGCCGAGAGGCTTCGTCACGTCGCCCGCCTCGCTTGGCGCACACTGCCTTACGCGTTCTCCCGCGCCGGCAGGACGATGAAGGGACCAGTGGCGTTCGACCTGCGGGGCCCTTCCGGCGCCAGATGGTCGTTCGTTCCGGAGGAGGACGGCGGGGAACCCGCGACGACGGTCCGCGGAGAAGGTGTGGAGCTGTGCCTGGTCGCCGCAAGACGGCTCGAGGGGTCGACGAGCTCGCTTTCCGCTCATGGACCCGATGCCGACGCGGTGCTCTCATTGGTGAGGACCTACGCCTGAGAGCCTTAGATCGTCCAGCTCCCGGCGGGCGCATGTCGAACCCTGACGCAAGTGTCAGCTGTCTCACCTCGTGCCGTATCATCTCCCGCCGATGTCAGCCGCCGGCCCCGCCATCAGACTCCTGCCACGCCTCGACGACCTGAACCGCTTCTTCTGGACGGGCGGAGCCGACGACTCGCTTCAATTCCTGCGGTGCAGCGGATGCCGCAGCTACGTGCACCCCCCCATCCCCGGCTGCCCGTTCTGCGAGGGAGGAACGCTCGCCCCCGAGAAGGTGAGCGGGCACGCCACCCTGCATTCCTTCACCGTGAATTACCAGCAATGGATACCGGGCTCCGAGCCGTACGTGATCGGCCTGGTGAGCATCGCCGAGCAGGAGGACGTACGCCTCACGACCAACATCGTCGAATGCGAACCGGAAGATCTCCGGATCGGAATGGAGCTCGAGGTCGTCTTCGAGCCGAACGGGGACGTGTGGCTCCCCCTGTTCCGTCCGATGCGTGACGCGAGAAGCGAACGGTGATCCTTCGCGAGCGTGAGCTTCTCGAGCGCAGGACGATCATCTCGGGTATCGGCCAGTCGGAGGTGGGCCGCCGGCTCGGACGCGGCGACCTCGACCTGACGCTCGAAGCATGCAGGCGCGCCGTCGCGGACGCAGGGCTCGGGCTCGGGGACATAGACGGGCTCTCGACTTATCCCGGAGGCGGGATGGGACCCCCGGGATTCGGTGGCCCACCGAGCCCCGACGTGCACGACGCGCTGAGGCTCAGGCTCAACTGGCACGACGGCGGAATCGAGGGGCCGGGTCAGCTGCGCGCGATCTTCGCCGCGTGCATGGCGGTCGCCGCGGGCCTCGCGCGCCATGTTCTCGTGTACAGGACGGTCACCGAAGCCACGGCGCAGGGATCGGGCGGACGTTCGGGGATCGCGGGACCGGTGGGTGACGGCGCAGCCTCGAAGGCGATGCCGCGCTTCGGTGGCTTCATGCAGTGGCTCCTGCCGTTCGGCGCGATGTCGGCTGCGAACTGGTGCGCACAGATCGCACAGCGCAGGATGCACGAGTTCGGCCTAACCCGAGAGCAACTGGCCCAGATCGCGATCAACGGCCGCCGCAACGCGGCGAAGAACGAAAAGGCGATCTACAGAGACCCGATGAGCGTCGAGGACTACCTGCAGGCGCGCATGATCTCCACACCTCTGTGCCTCTTCGACTGTGACGCCCCGTGCGACGGTTCGACGGCGGTCGTCGTCTCACACGCCGACTACGCGCCCGACACACCGAACGGGGCGTGCCACATAAACGCGGTCGGGACCGCGGCTCGGGGCAGACCGAGCTGGGACCAGTTCGACGACATGACGACCTTCACCGCGCGCGACGCGGCTGCGAGCATGTGGGAGCGGACGGAGCTGACCCCCGCCGACGTCGACGTCGCGGAGCTCTACGACGGCTTCAGCATCCTCACGATGGTGTGGCTCGAGGAGCTCGGGTTTTGCGGTAAGGGAGAGAGCGGCGACTTCGTCGCAGACGGAAAGCGGATAGCGCTCGACGGGCCCCTCCCCCTGAACACGAGCGGCGGCCAGCTCTCGTCGGGCCGGCTTCACGGCTTCGGCCTGCTCCACGAGGCCTGCGTGCAGCTGCGCGGGGAAGGCGGCGAGCGTCAGGTGCCGGGGGGGCCCTCGGTCGCGGCCGTCGCCGCCGGGGGCGGCCCGATCGCCGGCAGCCTCATCCTGACCACAGGACCTTCCTAGAGCGCCCGGGGTCCTCCGGGCCCTTCCGGGGCCCTCTGCGGGGCTTACGCGTGGCTCTCCGAGAAACCTGACACCGGTGTCAGGGACTACGATCCCGGTGTGCGACTCGGCTACGACGAAGACACCGAGGCCTTCCGAGCCGAGCTGAGGACCTGGATCGAAGCGAACCTCCCCTCGGCCGAGGAGCGCACGGAACCTGTCAGGTCCTCGGCGCACATCCCCGGTTGGGCCCGGGACTGGCAGCGCAAGTTGTTCGACGATGGCTGGCTGGTGCCCGGCTGGCCGCCCGAGCTCGGCGGGCGCAACGCGACCCCGGTCCAGCAGATGGTCTACTTCGAGGAGGTCGCCCGCCTCGGCGTACCCCGCAGCTGCAACCCTCAGGGGCTCTCGATAATCATCCCCTCGATCCTCGACTTCGGGACCGAGGAACAGAAGCAGCTCTACGTTCTGCCCACCCTCAAAGCAGAGATCAGCTGGTGCCTCGGCATGAGCGAACCCGACGCAGGTAGCGACCTCGCTGGACTGCGCACGCGCGCCGAGCTGCACGGCGACGTATTTGTCGTCAACGGACAGAAGGTGTGGACATCCGGCGCGCACGACGCCGACTACAGCTTCTGCTTCGTGCGGACCGACCCCGACGCTCCGAAGCACGCGGGCTTGAGCGTCTTGATCATCGACATGGGCTCGAAGGGGATAGAGATCCGTCCCATAGCCGAGCTCACCGACCCGAACCGGTCCGACTTCAACGAGGTCTTCTTCACCGACGTCGAAGTCCCGAAGCAGAACCTCGTCGGCGAGCTCAACCACGGCTGGTCGCTGGCACGGGGCTCGCTCGCGCACGAACGGGCGATGTTGTGGATCGACCAGGCCGTCGGGCTCGAGAGGATCCTCGAGCGCGTGGTGGAGACCGCCACGAAGCCGCTTCCCGGCGGCGCATTGCTCGCCGAGGAACCGAAGTTCCGCGACACGGTCGCGCGGGCGTACGTGAAGTCGCAGGCACTCAGACTCCTCGGGTACAGGGGTTTCGCAAAGTTCGCGAAGGGGATGGCCTCACCCGAGCACTCGGTGCTGAAGCTCCTCGCCAGCGAGTTGCGGCGCGACCTCGCGCTGGACGTCGGTGAGGCGCTCGGCCCGGTCGGGCTCGACCGCAGCCGCCACGACGCGCCCACACTTGTCGCGTGGCGACGACGAGTCGTGGCTGGTCCACTGGCTTCAGTCGTTCTCCCAGACGATCGCCGGCGGTACCTCGGAGATACAGCGCAACATCATCGCCGAGCGCGTGCTCGGGCTGCCGCGCTGACAAGCTGACAGCCCCGCCGCGGACCGGCACAAAAGCGTAAGACCAGCACAAAGTGTAAGGAGCTACATGCCTGAATACGGGCCCGAGGTGCTCGGGCCGCCATCTCGTGATCCGGACCAGAAGTTCTGGGACCCACAGATCCAGACGATGGAGCCCGCAGCGCTGCGTCAGCTCCAGAACGAACGTCTTCGAACTCTGATGCGCAAGGTGTTCGAGAGGCCCGTCCCTTTTTTCAAGGAGAAGCTCACGGCGGCGGGGATCGCCGGCCCCGAGGACGTGAAGACCGTCGAGGACCTCTCGCGTGTGCCGTTGACCGTCAAACAGGAACTGCGTGATTCCGAGGCCGCGGAACCACCGTTCGGCTCCTACCGCTTCACCGAAGCGCGCGCCGCCGTTCGCATCGGCACATCCACCGGAACGACCGGCATGCCGACCATCTCGTTCTGGACCCGACGCGACCTGTGGATCGAGTACGAATGCTCGGCCCGCACGTGGTGGCGGATGGGCTACCGCCCCGGGATGATCGTCACCCACGCGCACCCCGCCTACCTGTACGGCGGAGGCCCGATGCTCTCGGGCTCGTACGAGTACTTCGGGATGCTCAACATCTGGGTGCCGCCGCCCGACACCGACGAGCTTGCCGAACAGGGCCTGCGGTTCTGGACGAGGGTGAAGCCCGACATCCCGTTCATGGGCTTTTCAACCGGACGATTCTTCGAGGTCGCCTCCAAGGTCGGGATAGACCCGAAGGACGCGGGCCTCGAGTTCAAGTCCATGCCCGGCTTCGGTCTCGGCAAGGGATTCCCGCTCATGACCGCCGGGGCGGAGTGCTTCGCGTACGTGGGCGGTGCGTGCGGGAAGCTCCCGGGGGCGCATCTCGCCGAGGACTTCGCGATCGTGCAGGCGGTGGATCCCGAGACCGGCGAGGAGGTGCCCGACGGGCAGTGGGGACATCTCGTCGTCACCACGCTCGATCGC
Source organism: uncultured Acidimicrobiaceae bacterium (assembly GCA_963737015.1). Classification (GTDB taxonomy): domain Bacteria; phylum Actinomycetota; class Acidimicrobiia; order Acidimicrobiales; family UBA8190; genus CAVTQZ01. Next base: position 280,443 of record CAVTQZ010000002.1, read on the forward strand.
GACAACGGGCTGTTGCGTTATGACGTCGAGGAAGCGTGCGCGATCATGCGCGAGCCCTGCCCGTGCGGTGAGACCAGTGTGAGGGGTCTGTGGGGAGGGCGCTTCAAGGATCTCGTCGCCGCGCAGGGGAAGTGGTTTCAACCCGACGAGATCGCATCGGCACTGCGGACTGTGGCGGACGTCTGCGATCCGACCCTCGAGTGGCAGATGGTGAAACCCACCGAGGAGGCCGCTGCGGTCGTGGTGCGCGTCGAGAAGGGCAAGGGTGCCTCTTCCGAGGATGCCGAGGTGGCGCGGCGCTGTGCCGAAGCAATCCGCAGCTCGGTCGGCATCGAGACGGCCGTCCACGTGATGGAACGCGAGAGCCTCCCGCGTTCGGGATACAAGAGCACCCGTCTGGTCGAGTCTTGAAGGACGCGCTGCACGAGCTCACGCTTGCCGACGTCCTCGACTCACATGCGTCGGGGCGTCCGGATGCCGTGGGCGCGGTCTGCTCGGGCACGCGCCTCGGATTCGGTGACTTGCGGGGGCGGGTCGACCGTCTCTCCTCGGCACTCGCCCGACGCGGTGTGGGACACGGCGACCGGATCCTCTGGCTCGGCCAGAACTGTCACCGGCTGCTCGAGGCTCTGCTCGCGGCCTCGAGGCTCGGAGCGGTCTTCTGTCCCGCCAACTGGAGACAGAGCGCGGCGGAGTTCGCCTTCGTGATCGAGGACAGCGACCCTGCTGTCGTTCTGTGGCAGGAAGCGGAGGTAGGTGAAGGCCTCAGAGAGGCACGGGCGGCCACGAGCTCGGGCGCATGGTGGATACAGCACGACGGTGCGGGCGCCGACAGCTACGAATCGGTCCTGAGCGGCGGCTCGGACAGCTTCGACCGGCCCGATGTGAGCGAGCGTGACTCCGTTCTCATGATGTACACCGCGGCGTTCACCGGTAAGCCGAACGGCGCGCTCCTCTCACATCGCGCCCTGGTGCTGCAGGGAGCGCTCGTAGGCAGCCTCATGGACATCGGGCCCGAGTACGTGTACCTGAACTGCGGCCCGCTGTTCCACGTCGCCACCTTCATGACGACCCTCGCCACCTTCGTGGCCGGTGGAACGAACGTCTTCACACCACGCGTCGACGCCGAAGAGCTCTGCCGTCTCATAGACACCGAGCGGTGCACCGGCGCCTTCGTGATGCCGCCGACCATGGACCAGATCGTCGATCTCAACGCGGAAGGTCGCTACGACTTGAAGAGCCTGCGGACGTTCGCGGGAAGGCGTAAGTGGACCGAGATGATCACCGTCGACGAAAGCCCCTGGGGACGTCAACCCGCCGGTTACGGCCAGACCGAGGTGATGGGACTTGCAACCTTCAACGCCCTCGGGCCGAGCCTGGGGAGCCACGGGCGGCCCCCACCTTTCGTGCGGATCGCGGTCCTGGACCCCGCGGGTCACGAACTTCCCGCAGGCGAGACCGGGGAGATAGCGGTGCGCGGCCCGACGGTGATGGACGGTTACTTCCGGCGGCCGGAGCTGAACGAAGAGAGGCAGCTCGGAGGTTGGCACCACACCAACGACCTCGGGCGCGTCGAGAGGGACGGTTCGCTCTCGTTCATCGGCCCGAAGACGCGGCTCATCAAGTCGGCGGCGGAGAACATCTATCCCACGGAGGTCGAAGGCGCCCTCCGCTCTCATCCCGCGGTGGCGGACGCGGCGGTGATAGGAGAGCCCGACCCCACCTGGGGCCAGAACGTGAAGGCGATCGTGGTGCTGAAAGAGAACGAGTCGGCGGGTGCGGACGAGATCGTCGAGCACTGCAGGAAGCTCCTCGCCTCCTACAAGAAGCCCAAATCCGTGGAGTTCGTCGACTCCCTTCCGAGAAAGGGCTTCGCCGTCGACTACGAGGCGCTCGACGAAAGCTTCGGTGGCGGGGGATATCCAGGATCCGGGCCGTTCTGAGCCAGAATTGCCACATGGTGACGTCCATTAGCCCGGCGGGCCCGGAGGCAGAAGGCGCGGAGACCGACCCCGCGCAGGTCGACGCCGTGGCCCACGCGGGGTCCCTCACACGGATCACACCCTTCGACGGCGCCGCCGCCTTCACGGTGCGCCAGATGGGCACACTCGGCCGCCTCCTCACCCTCGATCTCGCCGGCCGCGCCCGCAGGGCGCAGGAGCGGCGGATGCGCATCGATCCACCCGAGCTCGACCCCTCGGACCCACCGTGGTGCGCACCGGGGTCCGCCAGCTGGATCATCCACGGGGACGCCTCGTTCGGAGTCGGAGGGGTCCTGGCCCTGTGGACACAGGCCCTTCATCCCCTCGCTCTCGCCGGTGTGCTCGATCATTCCGACTTCGAGGAGCACCCGATCCGGAGGGCGATCCGCACCGGATGGTTCGTCCACACGACCACCTTCGCCCCGGGGAGCCGGGCGGAGCTCTTCTGCGCGCAGGTGCGCGCCGTGCACGAGCGGATCGAGGGCACCGCACCCGACGGGAGGGCGTACAGGGCATCGGACCCGGAGCTCCTCGACTGGATCCACTGCGCGCTGCTGCTGTCGATAGCCAGGGTGTGGTTGCTCTACGGAGATCGCCCAGACCCGGCGTTGCTCGACGCGTACGTTCACGAGCAGGCTCGGGTGCCGAGAGAGCTCGGCGATCCCTCACCACCCTCGTCGTGGAACGAGCTCCTCGAACGGCTGCGGGAGTACCGGCCTTGTCTCGCGGTCAACGAGCAGACCCGCTGGATAGGCGCGTGGCTGGCGCGGCCCGGGCTGCCGGGAAGCATGCGCATCGCGATGCCCGCCTACCGGGTGGGTCACGCCCTGGCGGTGGCAGCGGCTCCGGCGTGGGTACGGTCGATGTGGGGATGGAGCATGCCCGTCGTGCCTGTACGCGCTGCGGGAAAGATCATCCTCGGGGGTCTCGGCAGTCTGACCGGGCCCTACATCTCGGGTTCAGCCGCCTGAGCCTGCGAACTCCCACCACTGGATCTCGCACATCATCGGAAGCAGGTATTTGACGTAGAGCGAATGGATCTTCACCGGCCCCTGGTCGTCGACGTGGAGATCGATCAGCTCCATACGATCGTCCTTGTCCCTGAAATTCTTCCGCCCGCTTCTGGATCCCCTCCAACTCGGCGAGTGAGCCTACGGCGAACCCGTAATGATCCATCTTCGGGCATGACATCGGGTCGTCCTCGGCGATGATGAAGATGAACTGGTCCCAGTGTCCGCAGCTCATGATCATGCGACGCCGGTCGATCGTCATCGTCGGCATCTCCTCGAAACCGAGGACCTCGTCGAAGAAGCGGCAGAGGTCGGCCCGGCCCTCGGCGTCGAGGGAGTCGGCCGGAACACTCATCGCAACGTGGTTGAACCTCGGGTTCCCGGACGGGTAGAAGCGATTTGGCATCAGGCCTCCTTCACGGCCGGTGCGGGAACGATCATGACCTTTCGCGCACGTCGTCCTACGGCGAGGTCCTTCAGAGCGTCCCCGAGGCCGCCGAGAGGCACGTCGTCGGGTTCGAGCAGGGTCTCGGTGGGGATCGCGCCGGAGGACAGAAGGTCGAGGGCGCGGTCGAAACCGTCGGCGTCGTAGACGAAGGACCCGCACACCTCGTACTCGTTCAAGAGCATGCGGTTCGGGTCCAGGCAAGGACCCTCCATTCCGGCCCCCACCATCACGAGGCGCCCTCCCCGACGCAGCTGACTGAGGCCGAGCTCGACCGCTTGCTTCTTCCCCGAGCACTCGAGCACTACGTCCACTGCGTCGGGTGCGATCCGTTCCGGTTCCCACGGCGGATAGCTCTCGAGCTCGGTGGGGTCGACCACGCGGGTCGCCCCGAGGGTCCTGGCGAGCTCGCGTCGGGCTTCGTTCGGCTCCACGGCGGTCACCGACCCGTAGGGGCCGTTCACCAGTGCTGCGATGCACAGTGCGCCGATGGGCCCTGCCCCGAAAACCATGGCGGTGTCACCCTCGCCGACGCCCGAGCGCGTGATGCCGTGCAGCGCGACTGCGAGAGGTTCGGCGAGTGCTGCCTCGCGCAGTGACAAGCCCGGGGGTACGGCGACACACGATCTCTCGTCGATGACGACGTAACGAGCGAACGCACCGTTGTCGAGATGCTCGGCGATCGTTCCGCTGCGATGCTCGCACTGGGCCGGCTTTCCTTCGAGACACCTCCTGCACCTTCCGCAGCGGGGTGTGGGACCGCCCACAACGAGGTCACCCGCCTGCCATCCGGTCACGCCCTCGCCGACTGCCACGATCGTGCCGGAGAATTCGTGGCCACCGACGAGTCCCGGCCTCCCCCAGCCCTCCATCATCAGATGGAGGTCCGATCCGCAGATGCCGCAGTGGGAGACCTCGACGAGCACCTTCCCGGGACCGGGCGCCGGTACATCTCTTTCCTCCACCGCGACATCACCGGGGGCTCGATAGACGGCGGCCGCCATCGAAGCCGGCAGGCCGACGGGCGCCATGTCAGGCGGCGGAGCCGGCGGACGGCCCGAGGCCGATGTGTGCTGCGACACGCTCACGGTGCTCTGAGCCCGTGCCGAACAGAGCGGCCGACGCCTTCGCCCGCTTCACGTAGAAGTGGATGTCGTGCTCCCAGGTGTAGCCGATACCACCGAGGGTCTGGATCGACTGTTGCCCGAGGAGCTTCTGGCAATCCGCCGAGGCGGACTTCGCCATCGAGACCGCAACGGAGCGCCGGTCGTCGTCCTCGGCGATGCAGAGGCTCGCGAAGTAGGACACAGCGCGGGCCGACTCGAGCGCCACGTACATGTCCGACAGCTTGTGCTTGATCGCCTGAAACGAACCGATCTTCACGCCGAACTGTTCGCGTTCTCGCACGTAGTTGTGAACGATGTCGAACATCGCCTGACACGTGCCGACCGTCTCCGCCGCGAGAGCGGCCGTCGACTCTTCGAGCAAGCGCGTAAGCACCGAAGGCGCTGAGCTCACAGAGCCGAGGCGCCGGTCCTGTGTGACCCTGGCCCCGTCGAGTACGACGATCGCGTACTTGCGGACGGGGTCGAGCATCTCCATGGGGAGGCTTTTGACTTCCTCCTGCGGCACCACGAAGAGTGCGAGACCGCCGCCTTCGTCCGCACGTCCCGCGATCCGCGCAACGACGACGATCTCTTCGGCGGCCGAGCCGTCGAACACGTAGTGCTTCTCCCCGCTCAAGACGTAGTCACCTGCATCGGGGACGGCTTCGGTCTCGACATCGGCGGGATCGAAGCTCGCGCCTTCTTCGGCGAGGGCCAACGTACCGACCATCCCGCGTTTCGCGACGGGTTCCAGGAATCGAGCACGCTGCTCGGGGGATGCCGCCAGGCGCAAGGCAGAAGCGAACTGAACGGCGGTCGCCATAAAAGGTGTCGGATCGACCGCCCGTCCGAGCTCCTCCGCGACGACGGCCAATTCGACGAAGCCGAGCCCGAGCCCACCTTCGGCTTCGCCAACGGTCATTGCGGGCCAGTCGAGCTCGGTCATCTTCGACCAGAGCTCCTGCGAGCCCGTGCCCTCGTCGGCGACGCGGCGGACGAAGCCGATCGGGCATTCGGCGGCCAGGAAGTCCCGTACCGACTCCTGGAGGGAGAGCTGCTCGTCGGAGAGCTCGAGATCCATTACGCCCTCACTCCCGTTGTTCCACTCCCGTTGTTCTATGACTTTCGTGTCAGGTTACTTGGATCCCAGGCGATCCCAGATTGCCGTTTGTTCTCAGCCGTTCTCAGAAGCCCCTGAAGGTCGGGTCCCGGCGTTCGGCGAAGGCGCTCAGTCCCTCTGCGGCGTCCGCCGTCGAGACGACGATCTCCTGAGCCCTCGCCTCCTCCTCGAACGCCGTCGCCCTGTCGGAGTCCAAAGACCGGTTCAGAAGCGCCTTTGCCATGGAGATTGCCTTCGTAGGCCCGGAGGCGAGACGGCGCGCGAGATCGCCGGCGGTTCGATCGACCTCGGCCCGATCGACCACACGGTTCACCAGCCCGATAACGGCCGCTTCGGTCGCAGAGAGATCGTCGCCGAAGAAGACCAACTCCTTTGCGCGCTGGAGACCCACCAGCCGGGGCAGCAGATAAGCGCCGCCGCCATCAGGAGATATGCCGCGACGGACGAACACCTCTATGAAGCGTGCGCTTTGTGCCGCGACGACGAGGTCACAGGCGAAGGCCATATGGGCGCCGATACCCGCTGCGGTGCCGTTGACGGCTGCGACCACCGGCTTCTCGCAGTCGAGGATGGCCGACACGAGGCGCTGCGCGCCCCGTTTGATCATGCGGGCGGCATCGCCGGCGATGCGATCGGGGGCTCCTTCTGGTTTGGGCGCTGACTGAGCTGTTCCCGCTCGTAGATCGGCACCTGTACAGAAGCCGTCCCCGCTCGCTGCGAGCACGACCGCGCCCACCTCCCAGGATGCACTCGCCTCGTCGAGAAGGGCGATGATGCGCTCGCGCTGCGGGGGGGATATGGCGTTTCTGACCTCCGGCCGGTTCAGGGTTATCCACCAAACCCGGTCCTCTACGCGGAGTAGGACCTGGTCCTCGAGCGGCCTGTCGGCGGCGCCGCTTTGGGCCCCGGTTCGATCGGAGGGATTGCCGCCTGACACGGTCTTCCTCCTAGTTGGTCCGCGTCTTCCCGTCAACGTGGCATAGCCGGCGAGTTGGGGAGCACATCCAGCGAGCCTGCCGAAGAAGTCGAGTGCGGGCCGCGGACGTGCGTATTCGAACCATCGGGCGTTACGCTCGGCGGTCGTGACAGCAGACGGGGGAACGGACACCTCGAGCACCGGAGGTCGCATTCCGGTCGTCGATTACCTCGTCCTCGGGTCCGAAGGCGCCGAGCCCAAGCTCGTGGCCAACCGCTGTTCGGGTTGCGGAGCCATGTACTTCGACAGGCGAAACGGCTGCGCGCGCTGCGGTGGACTCGAATTCGAACGACGAGACCTCTCGACCACGGGGATCCTCCGGTCGTTCACGATCGTCCACAGAGCGGCGCCGAACGTTGCCGTTCCTTACGTGTCGAGCGTGGTCGAGCTCGACGGCGGTGGCGTCGTGAAGGCGAACCTCGTAGAAGCTGGAAGCGATCCCGAGGCGATCAAGCTCGGGATGCCGGTGAAGCTCACGACCTTCACTTGCGGGCACGACGCTGGAGGAACAGAAGCTGTGGCGTTCGCCTTCACGCCCGCCTGAGGGGACGTAAGGCGGAAAAGAAACCTTCTAAGGAGCAGCATGGCAGAAGACGTTTGGATCCTCGGCACCTCGATGACACGGTTCGCCCGTTATCCGGACAAGGACACGGTCGACCTCGCGAGCGAAGCCGCGCTTGGAGCGCTGTCCGACGCTGGGGCGGCCATGGCAGACATGGACGTGCTCGCGGTCGGCTGCCTGAGCGAGGCGGCGGCGATGCTCGGCCAGCGCCTCCAGAAGCAGATCGGGCAGACCGGCATACCCGTCTACAACGTCGCGAACGCCTGCGCGACCGGTGCGACCGCAGTGCGGACCGCCCTCCTCGCCATCAAGGCCGGCGAAGCGGAAATGGGCCTGGCGGTCGGTGTCGAGCAGATGGGGAAGATGGGCCTTCTCGGACCGGCGGGTCGCGAGCGCGCCAAGCCCGAGACCTTCGAACGCTCGGGGCGCTTCGGATCGGTGATGCCTGTCGAGGGCATCCTCGGCACCCAACTCATGCCCGGGGTGTTCGCACAGGCGGGAATGGAGTACGCATCGCGCCATGACGGTGTCGGGTTCGAGCAATTCGCGAAGGTAGCCGAGAAGAACCACGCACATTCGACCCTCAATCCTCTTGCCCAGTACCGAAAGGCCTTCTCCCTCGAGGAGGTCATGGGTGCCGACATCGTTGCGTTCCCGAACACGCTGCTCATGTGCTGCCCGACCGGCGACGGAGCCGCCGCCCTGGTCCTCTGCTCGGGTTCCAAGTTGAAGAGCCTGGGTCCGGAGCAGCGACGCAGGGCCGTGAAGATATCTGCGTCCGTGCTCACGTCGGACCCGTACGTGGAGTCCGACACAGCGCAACCGGACGTGAACACGCTCACGAGGCGCGCCGCCGACGCTGCATACGAGCAGGCGGGCGTTGCCCCCGGCGATCTCGATCTGGTCGAGCTCCACGACTGCTTCGCGACAGCGGAGCTGATCCACTACGAGAACCTCCGGCTCTGCGAAGCGGGAGGTGCAGGAGACTTCATAGACCGACGCGCGCCGTGGCGTGACGGCGAGACGCCGGTGAACGTCTCGGGTGGCCTCATCTCGAAGGGTCATCCGATCGGAGCCACCGGCGCCGCCAACCTTTACGAGGTGGCCACCCATCTGCGTGGCGAAGCCGGGGACCGCCAGATAGAAGGTGCCAAGGTCGGCTTGACCCACGTGATCGGTCTCGGCTCGGCGTGCTCCGTCCACATCCTGGAGCGCGCCGCTTCTTGACCTGCGGCCGCCGTTTCGTTCGGAACCGCTCAGGCTCGGTCCGCTGCCCTCTCCTCGCGCAGTTTCGCCTTCAGCACCTTCCCGTTCGGTTCCCTCGGTAGCTCGTCGACGAACTCGACCGTCCTCGGGCGCTTGTAATCGGCGAGGCGGTCAGACAATCGCTCCACGAGCGCATCTGCATCTGCCTTCGCGCCCGGGCGGAGCTCGACGATGGCGTGGACCCTTTGTCCCATCCGCTCGTCGGGAAGCCCGACCACCGCCGCGTCGACCACGTCAGTGTCCTCGACGAGGGCGGCTTCCACCTCCGCGGGGTAGATGTTCACCCCTCCGCTCAGTATGAGATCCGTTCGCCTGTCGGCGAGAAAGAGGTAACCGTCCTCGTCCAGGTAGCCGAGATCGCCGACCGTGAAGAGATCGCCGTCCCAGGCTTGTGCGGTCTTCTCGGGGGCGTTGTGGTACTCGAAGTGGGGCCCCGGGAACGCGGAGACGTAGATCTCGCCGACTTCGCCGGTTCTGAGCTCCCGGCCGTCTTCTCCCCTGATCTGAACCCTCAGTCCGGGGAACGGTCGCCCGACGCTTCCGGGCTTGGTGGTCCATTCCTCGGGCGATATGACCGAGACCATCCCCTCGCTCGCTCCGTAGTACTCCCATACCGCGCCGGGGGGGAAGACCTCCATGATCTGCTGCTTGACCGACACCGGACACGGGGCCGCCGCGTGCAGAACCTTGCGTACGCTCGAGCGGTCGCGGCTCTTCCAGTCGACCTCGAGAATCCTGATGAAGTTCGCAGGGACCATCTGGGAAGTGGTCACCTTCTCGGCTTCTATGAGGCGGAGGCATTCGAGTGCGTCCCACTTCGGCATGATCACCACACGTCCACCTTCGATGAGGCTCATCAACGCGTAGGCGCTCGGCGCGGTGTGGTACATCGGGCCGCACATGAGATGCACGTCCTCAGGCCCGAAACCCCAGAACGCCGCATAGGCGTTTGGAGGCGCGTCGCGGCGGGGACAGGTGGCGGTCGGAGTATCCCCTTCGGCCGTCCCGTGGTTCCGGAGGTGTACTGCATCGTCGTGACGGCGGTTCCGAGCCACTCGTCAGTGGGTGGTTCGGACGCGCCCTGTCCGGACATCGGGCCCGAGACTTCGAGCGTCTCGACACCCGCCTCATCCGATGCTGCGACGGGCGCGGAGCTTCCGTCGTGCACCACCATCACCGCGCCCGAGTCGCGCACTATGTACGCGGCTTCCCGAGGCGTTAGGCGCGTGGAGATCGGGACGATGAGGGCGCCGACGCGAGCTGCGCCATGCCAGGCGGCGAAACCCGCCACGGAGTTCTGCAGCATCACGGCGACGCGATCTCCCGGCGCGTGCAGTGCCGGAGAGATCGCATGCGCGAACGCGTTGGCGAGGCGGTCGAGCCGGCGGAAGGTGACCCGCTCGTCGCCGTATACGAGCGCGACCCTCTCCGGGTCGGCTTCAGCGATGGCGGCTACGCCCCTTGCTGTCGCGGGTTCGGTCATGGCGCGGCCAAGTGTAGGACCGGGCGCCCGAAGATGCCTGACGTCGACGTCAGGTATAGGATCTCGTTGCCCCGTTGCGACGCGCTCGGTCCGACAGGGGCCGGCGTCTGTCTGAAGGCGCCAGCCGGGCGAGGGCTACGAGGGAGGACGCGCCTTGCGAGTAGAAGACCTCATCCTTGTGAGTGTCGACGACCACGTCGTCGAACCGCCGGACATGTTCGACGGACGCGTGCCGTCGAAGTGGGCGGACCGTGCGCCACGGGTCGTGCACAAAGATGACGGAACCGACGTCTGGTCGTTCGAGGGAAACGAGATCCCGAACGTCGGGCTGAACGCCGTCGTCGGCCGTCCCCCCGAGGAGTACGGCATCGAACCCACCTCGTTCGAGGAGATGCGGCCTGGCTGCTACGACGTGAAAGAACGTGTTCGCGACATGAACGTGAACGGCGTGCTCGGTTCCATGTGCTTTCCGTCCTTCGTCCAGTTCTGCGGACAACTCTTCGCCCGGACCGAGGACAAGGAGCTTGCGATCGCCATGCTCCGGGCGTACAACGACTGGCACATCGAGTCCTGGTGCGGCTCCCATCCCGGGCGCTTCATCCCCCTTTCGATCCCCCCCATCTGGGATCCCGAGCTCATGGCCGACGAGGTGCGCAGGGTGAGTGCCAAGGGCTGCCACGCTGTCACCTTCTCCGAGAACCCCTCCAAGCTCGGATGGCCCAGCTTCCACAGCCCTCACTGGGACCCGTTCTTCGCTGCTTGCGCGGACGAGGGGACCGTGGTCTGCCTTCACATCGGGTCGTCGTCCACCCTCGCCATCACAGCGCCGGATGCTCCGTTCGACGTACTCATAGCGCTGCAGCCCGTCAACATCATCCAGTGCGCAGCCGATCTGCTCTTCTCACCTGTGCTGCGCAAGTTCTCCGACCTCCGCATCGCTCTCAGCGAGGGTGGGATCGGGTGGATCCCGTACTTCCTGGAGCGGGTCGACTACGTCTACCAGCACCACCGTGCTTGGACGGGTCAGGACTTCGGGGACAAGCTGCCCAGTCAGGTCTTCAAGGAGCGCATCATCACCTGCTTCATCGACGATGCGTTCGGAGTCGAGAACAGGCGCTTCCTGGAGCTCGACAATGTCTGCTGGGAGTGCGACTACCCACACTCCGACTCGACCTGGCCGAGCGCACCCGAGGCAGCCATGAAGTACCTGGCGGAGGTGCCCGACGCGGAGATCGCCAAGATCACCCACGAGAACGCGATGCGCCTCTTCCGCTTCGACCCCTTCGCCGTGCGTCCGAGGGAGAAGTGCACGGTCGGAGCGCTGCGGGCTGACGCGGCGGACGTCGATGTCTCCCTGCGGCCGCGGCGCGAGGGTGGCGAGCGCCACAAGACGTTCGCCGCAGATCTGGGCGCCTTGGCGAACAGGAGCAGGTGACAGGTCGCGACCGACGCTGGACGATGAGGACGGTGTGCCACTAGACGGTGAGAAGGTCGTCGACGGGGACGGCCACGTCTTCGAGCCTCCGGACCTGTGGACCAAGAGGATGAACCCCGCCAAATGGGGCGATTGGATACCTCATACCGACCCCCTCACACAGAGACGCTACGTCGGAGGCGAGATCAGAAGCGGGGGAGTCGACGCTCTCAATCGCGCGGCGGAGCTCTCCGGCGTTCCCGTATCGAAGATCACCGAGAACGTGAAGGTCGTGGGCGAGAGCCTCGACCGCCTCGGGGCGAACGACCCGAAAACCCGTCTGGGCGATATGGACGAAGCGGGGATCGACGCGTCGGTTCTGTACCCGTCGAGCGCGCTCTTCTTCGGACCACAAGATCCCATTTCGGCGTTACGCAACGTCGAATTCGTCCATGACTGCCAGCGTGCCTACAACCAATGGCTGTCCGAGTTCTGCGGAGGAGGCTCAGGACGCTTGTTCGGGATGGGCCTCGTTCCCCTCCAGGACGTGAATCTCGCCGTCAAAGAGGCGGAGCACGTGGTCGAGCTCGGTCTTCGCGGTGTGATCATCCGACCTTCCGCATACGTCGACGAGCTCCCCTTCAGCCACCGCGTGTACGACCCATTCTGGACGGCGTGTCAGGACCTGGACCTGCCCGTGGCGCTCCATCCCGCCGTGCACGCCGATACTCCCGGTGCTTGCAGAAAATTCGGTCTCGTCGTGGACGACGCCGACATCACCGTGGTGAGCAACACGGTGAGCGCCGTCTACGGCGGTTCGGGCATGGGCCAGTCGATCGGAAACGCCGTCGACATGATCGTCACCGTGGGAAGGCTCATCATGGGAGGCGTCTGCGAACGCTTCCCGCGGCTGCGCTTCATCTTCCTCGGGTCAGGTGGTGGGTGGATGCCGACGATCCTCGGGAGGATGGACGAACAGGCCGAGGCGTTCCCGCTCGAAGGGGATCACCTCTCGATGGGCCCGAGCGAGTACTTCCGCCGGCAGTGCTACGTGTCCTTCGATCCCGGGGAGTGGAACCTCGCCGCTTCGGCCAGTTGGCTCGGAACGGACCGGGTCATCTGGGGATCGGAATCTGCGAGGCCGGATCACTCCGACGAAGTCGTCTCGGACCTCATGAAGGCGCTCTCATCGCTCGAAGCGCCGGACCGCCGCCGGATCCTGAACCTGAACGGGATCGAGGCGTACGGCCTCCCTATGGGTGCGACGGTCTGAGCGGGGCTGTGTCATGGACCTGAGCCGCGTACCGGTCATCGCGGGCGCCGGACAACTCACGAACCGGGAGGAGGACCCGCTCGCCGCCCCGGACCCGTTCGCCCTGATGCAGAGCTCGGCGAAAACGGCGATGGCCCGAGCAGGCACGATGGCGGCGGGGACGCTCTCACACCTCTGGATGGTCCACTCGTTGTCACTACGGCATGCGGACCCCGCCGGTTATCTGGCGGAGCGAATCGGGGCGACCGCCGCACAGACGCGCTGTTCGGGCATGGGCGGGTCGGTACCACAGTGGCTGGTCGACCGAGCCTGCGACCTCGTGGCGCAAGGTGCGAGACCGCGCGTCCTCATCGTCGGTGCTGAGGCCCTCGCGACGCGCCGGCGCGCGAAGAGAGCCGGGGTGACCCTCGAGTGGCCCTCCGAGCCCGGGTGGCCCGATACGTGGCCACCGATCGAAGCGGATCTCGGTGTGCATCCGGTCGAGCGTGCTCACGGCCTCGAGCAGGCGACCGCGATGTATGCGCTGATCGAGACCGCTGTGCGTCACGGCTCTGCGGACGGACCAGGCGAGCACGACCGGCAGATGGGCGCGCTGATGGAACGGTTCAACGAGATCGCGTCGAAGAACCCCTATTCGTGGTTCGCCGCGCGACGCAGCGCAGAAGAATTGCTCAAGGTGACGCCGGAGAACCGCATCATCTACTTCCCCTATCCGAAGTACCTGAACGCGGTGATGGACGTGGACATGGCCGCGGCCGTCGTGGTGACCGATGCGCAGAGCGCGCGCGAGTCGGGATTCGGTCCCGACGAGGTGATCTACGTATCCGGCTGGGCCGACGCTCACGATCTTTGGTATCTCTCGGAAAGACCCCGGATCGAGCGGTCAGCTGCGATAGCGGAGTGTGGAGACGCTGCGCTCCAGACGGCGGGGCTCGGGCTGGACGACGTCTCGGGCTTCGATCTCTATGCCTGTTTCCCCAGCTCGATCGAAGTCGCGCGCGACTCGCTCGGGATCGAGGTCTCGGACCCGAGGCCTCTCACGCTCACCGGCGGCCTGCCCTATCACGGCGGCCCAGGGAGCAACTACGTGACCCACGCCATTTGCAATACGTTCGAATCGCTCCGCTCCGGACAGAACGAGAGCGTGATGGTCCACGGGAACGGCTACTACCTGACCAAGCACTCCATCGGTGTGTACACACGAAGCGCACCCGCCAACGAGCCCGTGCCCGACGAAGGCGTCCAACACAGGATCGACGCGAGCTCCGAACCTCTCCCTTTGGAAGCATCGGCACAGGGAACGGGCGAGACCATTGCGTACACCGCGCCCTTCGACAGGGCCGGTGCACCTTCCGATGCGGTGCTCGTGGCTCAGGTCGACGGTCGCAGGACAGTTGCACGCGCGGACCGCGCTCTAACCGAAGAGTTGCTCGCGGGTGATGAGGTGGGATCGCCCGTGGAGATATCGAGCGTGCCCGAGGGCAACCTGGCCAGGTCCGGCTGAGCCGGTTTCGTTCAGCCCTCGAGCCTTAGCGCCTGCTCAGGACAGTTCTCCACGCCGTTTCGCGCGTCGTCGAGCCTCTCTGGAGGAACCTCGTCGACCAAGAGGACACAGTGCCCGAGCTCGTCCGCGTCGAACAGGTCGGGCGCCAGCGCGTAGCAGCGGCCGTGGCCCTGGCAGGCGTCGGGGTCGAGGCGGATCCTCACTCCGAAGTCGCTCGGTTCAGCCGGTCGGTTCGAAAACGAGCGGCAGGGTGTGGAGGGAACGCAGGCCGGGCGTGTACTCGAGCACGGTCCCCGGCGCGAGCGAGTAATCGGGAATCCTGCGGTGGAACTCGCGCAGGGTGACCCTGAGCTCCAGACGTGCGAGGTGGGAGCCCAGGCAGCGGTGCACACCGCCACCGAACGCAAGGTGGGGATTCGGGTTGCGCCGCAGGTCCACCTCCTCGAGACCCGGTTGTGCAGAGTCGTCCGTGTTGGCAGAACTGAGAAGCAACATGACCTGCTCGCCTTTGTGCACCGGGCATCCGCCGAACTCGACGTCCTCGGTGGCCACTCGCGGCACTGCAGGTACGGGGCTCTCCCAGCGCAAGAGCTCCTCCACGGCAGATGGGATGACGCCCTCGTCACCTACGAGAAGCTTGCGATGCTCGGGCTCCTGCGCGAGATATGCGAAGAAGCAATCGAGGGAGTCGGTGACGGTGTCCAGTCCGGCGATGATGAACAGGAAACAGATGTCGAGCACCTCTTCGTCGGTGAGACGTTCCCCGTCCACTTCGCTGTTCATGATCTGTGTGAGATGGTCGTCCGTCGGTGACTTCTTGCGCTGCGCGATGACCTTCTCGAAGTAGGCGTAGACCTCGTCACCGGCCTTGCGGCGGTGCGGCGATTGCTCCTCGAGAGTCAGACCGGGCGGGCGGATGATCCCGTCCTTCATCTCGAGGAACTTGTCGAGGTCGCTGTAGGGCAGACCCATGAGACGCAGGAACACGGTGCAAGGAAGTGGGACCGCGATCTCCTCGTGGAAGTCGCACGAGCCATGCGAGGCGAACTTGTCGACGAGCCGGTCGACGAGCGCCACGACCTCCGGCTCGAGGAGGGCCATCTTCTTGGGCGCGAACAGTGGATCGAGTATGCGCCG
Organism: uncultured Acidimicrobiaceae bacterium; assembly: GCA_963737015.1. GTDB lineage: Bacteria > Actinomycetota > Acidimicrobiia > Acidimicrobiales > UBA8190 > CAVTQZ01. The sequence goes on from CAVTQZ010000002.1 coordinate 295,721, forward strand.
GTACTTCACGTGCTTCGGTGGGTCGATCTGGAGCGGGATCAGGGGCCGGATGTTGCCGAGGTCCATCGGGACCTCGTTCCAGGAGAACTGTGCCGTGCGTCGCAAAGCCTCCTCCACGTGCTCACGCCTCGTCACGAGGGTGAACATGTCCCCGATGCGGTGGATGGGCTGCTCACGCAGGCCCTTCGATATCGCTCGCGGGTCTTCGGACCTCGCGAGGTCGGCCACGGTCTGAGCCGTGGGGCCTTCAGAATCGCCGTAGGAAGTCACTGGCCATTTCCTTCCGCTCGGCGGGCCCCGAAACCCGTGTGCGCCTCAGGCACGGCGAAATTCGACGTACCCGAACTCCACATCCGGAGAACCCGCCCGGAACTCCTGTGCTACAACGCTAGCCGTTTCCTGACGCCCGTGTCAGGTGACCCCGGTGTCAGGTCGGGAATTCGAGGTAGGCAGGCAGATCCTGCAGGGGTCCATGCCGACCACGGCGCCGGCACCGAGAACCCGCAGCCCCTCGGTGTGGTGGGCGATGATCGGGCAGCCCGGATGGTGATAGACGCTTCCGGCGGCGGTGACGACATAGGACCCGGTCACGCCGAGCGGCGCCTCGCCGCTGTCACTGCCGGGCGTCCCATCTCCCGCCCCGGCGTAGGGGTACGAGCCGAGAACGTTCTCGGGTGCCATCGCGGGACCTGCGGGCGAACCGGGACCCGAGGCGTCTTGCGACACGTATCCGTCGCCGCACTGCGCTCCGAGACGATCGGTCAATGCCCTCAGCGTCTGCTGCATGAGCTGCATCTGCTGTTCGTGATGCTGGTCCGCCTGGTCGTACATCCGATACAGCCAGTGCGCCCAGTAAAGAAGGCCCCCGAGCACCATGCAACCCACGCCCGCGAACGAGCCGCTCACGAGATAGGGGATCTGCTGCTGGACGTAAGGCGTATGTGCCGCGCCGTACCAGGCAATGAGGATGAAGACGACGCCGAGCGGTACGAGTACGGACCCCGCCACGACCTGCCAGGTGTTGCGGATGTCGACCCGGTTCAGATCGCCCCCCTGAGGCCGTTGGCGCTCATGCCGGAAGAACCTGCCTCCTCCACCCGATCCCGGACCGGGTTGGACCGGCGGCGGCGTGGCGGGACGCTCGTCCTCCGAGGGTGTCCTCTCGAAGCTCCACCCGCCCCCGGCGCCTGAGGCAGCGTGCTCACCCGTGTCGTGCGTCCACGGGTCGGCGCGTTGTGGTTCTACGTCCGGCACTACCCTCGACATCTTCTTGCCCCCTGTTGCAACACGTATGGAACGAACGCTCTGCAGCGTCCTACGTACTCGTACACGTCACGCATCGCCCGGTCAGATCACCGTCGTCCCGAAAGGAACTGCCATCGCACGGTGAGAAGCATCGGGTAGGCCATGATCAGGCACAGGATCAGGCCGACGATCAGCCATCCGAGCGGTGCGGGGATCCCGAGGGGGAACCTCGACGAAGCGCCGGTTCCGAGGGCTTGGGAACCCGGGGTTCCCGCTGTGCCCGGCGTCCCGGCCGTACCTGGGAAGGAGGTCGAACCGAGGGTCGAGGCCCCGCCGAGCGATCCCGTTCCGAGCCCGAGTCCGCTTCCCCCACCGGCCACACCGGAGAGCGACCCGCCCCCTACCCCTCCGAGATTCGGCTGTGCTGTCGCCTGAACGTTGGAGACAGCGGCACCGAGGGTGATCGAGGTGACCCCCTTGTAGACGCCGGCGGGCAGGCCCTGGTTGCCGAGACCCGGAACAGGGATCGTGGGGCTTCCCGGAATGTACGCGACCGCGAACTGATGGGCGATCGAGATCACGAGGCCGCCGGAGTCCGCCGTACCTTGAGCGCCGTTGGACGTGTTCTGCGGGTCGAGGAGCCGGACGTTGATCCCGTCCTGAGCGAAGGTGCTGTTAAGCGCTGTCTGCGCCTGCTGCGGGGTAACCCCGTCTGGAGCCACCGAGTTGCCCGAGATGTGCACGCCCTGGTTGTCGATGTACGCGGGCTGCCCCTCCACGGTGACGTCGGTCAGGTGAAGAGCGGAGGTCGGCGTGCCCGTGGTCCCGTCCGACGTCGCTGTGGCCGTGGAAGTGACCTGTTGAATGTTCAGGACGCCCGCGATGTCGACCGCCTTGAGCACCGTCGTCGCGGTCGCGCCGACCGTCGACGCCGGCGCAGTGACCTGGTTGGTCGACTGAATGGATCCGATGTCGATCAGCGGGTCCGACGCGGCCGACTGCGTCGTGTTCAGAGCCGATCCGAGTCCGCCGCCGGTCGCCGGCTTCTGGCCGAGACTGACGGCCGGGGAGGAGTTGCTGGTCGGGGGGCCGGCCTGGAGGTCGGCAAGAGTCGCAGTGACGGCCGCAGAGCCGTCAGATGCCGCGTGCGCAGTTGCGCTGAAGACATTCGGCCCTACGGGTGACCCCGCGGGAGGCGTTCCCCCGAAGCTCACGTCGCTTCCGTGTCCGGGTGTCGGCGGGTACTCGGCTTCCGCGAGCAACGGGTCGTTCGGGAACGCCGGGGCCTGCGGAGGGGCGAACTCGCTCATGAGACCGCCGAAGTTGGCGAGGATGTCGCCCGGGTAGTACGGGGCACCGAGCGCGTTCACCACGGGGCCCTGGCTCACGGTCGAGCGAGCGAAGGGCACGTCGTCCTCCATGAGGTTCTGCCCTGGCAGGGGGAAGAGCCCGGGGATGTTGAACGCGTACTGGAAAGCGAGGGACTGCACGCCGATCGTGTAGGCCGCGATGTTGCTCGTGGACGGGTCGGCGTGCGCTGCAGGTGCCGATCCGAGTACCGCGACACCACCTGCGGCCACTCCGAGGACCGAGGCAGCCGCGATCCGCTGGCCCAGCCGACGGACGGTCGTGCGGAGCACTCCTCCCTTGGTGCCCCCTGCCGCAACCGGCCTGTTCGAATACCTCATTGGATCGCCTTTCTGTACATAAGCCTACGCCTCATCCACCCAGGTACGCGGAGACGAGGCCGCCCTCACGCACATCGGCGGGCTCTCCCACGTCCACCACACGGCCCTTGTCGAGCACGTACACGTAATCGGCCAGTTCCAGGGCGGCGTCGACGTACTGCTCCACGAGCAGCACACTCGTTCCCGCCGCCGCCCTCTCCTTCAATGCCTCGAAGAGCTGGCCGACGATGATGGGCGCGAGACCCATCGAGATCTCGTCGACCATCAACAGCCGCGGCTCCGCCAGAAGCGCCCTGGCAAGGGAGAGCATCTGCTGCTCGCCCCCGGACAACGTCCCGGCAGTCTGGCGCTGGCGGGTGGCCAGGACGGGAAAGATCTTCCCGGCCTCTGTGACGGGATCCACGTCACGGCCGGTGGCGTAGCGCACCATCTCGAGGTTCTCGCCGACAGAGAGGCTCGGGAATATCCCGCGGCCCTCGGGCACGTGGACGACTCCGAGGCGGGCTATGGAGTGCGGGGGGCGTCGCTCGACGCTGATGCCCGCCACCTTTATGTGCCCCCGTTCGGGACGCACGAGACCCGAGATGGAGCGCAGCGTGGTGCTCTTGCCAGCGCCGTTGGGTCCGAGGAGGGCCACGACCGAGTGCTCCGGGACCGAGAGGGATATGCCCGACAGAGCGCGCATCGTTCCGTACGACACCCAGAGGTCGTCGAGCTCGAGCACCGGTACCGCTGCGCGGGTTTCAGGCGACATCGGCTTCACCCAAATATGCCGAGCGGACCGCGGGATCGCTTCGGATCTCGTCCGGCGTGCCACAGGCGATGCGCCGGCCGAAATCGAGCACCGTTATCCCGTCACACACCTCCATCACCAAGGCCATGTCGTGTTCAACCAACAGGACAGCAGGTTCGCCCTCGCCGCTTCGGCCGACGAGCTGGCAGAGCACGTCCGCGAAGCGCGCTGTCTCCGAGGCGTCGAGGCCAGAGCTCGGCTCGTCGAGCAGAAGGACACGCGGTTCGGTGCAAAGAGCACGCCCCATCTCGACCACCCGGCCTTGGCCCGTGGGCAACTCGCCGGCCATACGCCGCCTGATGCGACCGAGATCCAACAGCTCCATGACCTCGGCCACACGCTCACGCCTCTGATCGCGGCCACGTCCGAACACACCACCCGGGTGTGACGCTTCCCAGGCGGCGACCAGGTTGTCCTCCACCGACATGCGGACGAAGAGCTCGAGCTTCTGAAAGGTCCTCGCGATTCCGGCACGCCCGCGACGGTGGGGGGGCCAGCGCGTAATGTCCTGACCGCCGAGATGCACATTGCCCTCGGACGGGCCGATCAGCCCGGTGAGGACGTTGAAGAGAGTCGTCTTGCCTGCACCGTTCGGCCCGATGAGACCCGTGATCTGTCCCGCGGGTACGGCCAGGTCCACATCCTCCAGGGCGTGGAGCCCACCGAAACGGACGGAGATGCCACTCGCTTCCAGGAGAGCGCCCTGATAGTCAGCGGCCACTTCCCACCTCCACCCTCTGGAAAGCGCTCGGCGCGGTGTCCAGGACGAAGGGGCGCCTCGGCCTCGGACGGAGGACGCTGAAGCATCGCTGCGCCTCCATGACGGAGATCGCCACCGTTCCCTCGGGTGTCCGCGAGAGCCCTATCGCGCCGAGGGCGACTCCGAGCGGTATGTAGTTGGACACGGTGACGGGAATGCCGGGCAGGTGCGAGACCCCGAAGGTGAGAGCGGCGATGACAGCGCCGGTTATCAGCGACCGGCCTCCCAGCACCACGAGCAACAACAGCTCCAGCGAGACGTTCCACTGGAAGTCGAATGGGGTGATCGCCTGCACCTGCGCCCCGTAGAGGGCACCGCCGAGCGCCGCCACCGCCCCGCAAATCGCGAAGGTAACGAGCTTGGTTACCGTCAGGTTCACACCGAGGGTCTGAGCAGCCGTCGGCGCATCGCGAAGGATCGAAAGCCGGCGTCCGATGGGGCCGATCCGAAGCAGATAGGCGCCGAGCGCGATGACTCCGAATATCACGAGCGAAAGGAAATAGAGGCTCACGCCGCTCGTGAACGAGACGCCGAATATTACGGGGCGAGGATCTGTGATCCCCGTCACTCCGCCGCCCACGTCGGTTCTGTTAAAGACCAGGTTGTCCATGATCAAGGCGAACGCGAACGTCGCGAGCATGAAGTAGAGGCCCTTCAGACGAAGCGAAGGAAGCCCGACGAGCAGTCCGACCGGAACGGCTATAGCCATGCCGACCAAGGTGGCGAAGAGGAAGTGCTGCCCGTGTGACCCTGCCAGGTGGCCGACGGTGAACGCGCCTACGCCGGCGAAGCTGAACTGCGCAAGGGAGGGCTGTCCCGCCCATCCCATCAACACGATCAGTGAAAGTGCAGCCAGGGCGTAGGCGATGCTCAAAGTGACGACGCCGAGAACGGCGCCGTGAACGCCGGCCGGTAGAAGGAGCATCACCACGAATGCCACGGATCCGAGGAGCAGCGGCCGGTGTCTGTCCACCCACGAAGCCGAGCCATGCACCAGATCGGCCAGCGAATCAGATAGAGAGTCGCCCGACGAGCTCGCCGAAGCCGTCGCCATGGGGCTGATCGAAACGCCTGCTTCCTTCAAGCGGCTGCCGAGCACTATGAGCAGAACGAACAGCGCCAGATACGGAATGCCGGCCTCCAGGTCCACGATGGTGCCCGAGGCCCCCCACCTCGAAAGGACGCTCTGGACGATCCCGAGGAGAAGGGCCCCCCCGAAGGCCCAGGGCAGGCCGTAGACGAACCCGAGAACCGCGGGGGCGAACGCATATATGACGACCAAGATGAGGGCGTCGATGTTGAGAGTCTGAGTTGGGCTCAGCAGGATCCCGACCAGTGCGGCGAACATCGAGGAGATGGCCCATGCTCCGCGGCGCACGTTGGCGGCGTTCACTCCGATAATTCCCGCCAGGTCTCCGTTGTCCACTACCGCCCGCGTGGCCGTGCCGAATCGTGTGTGACGTAGGAGCCACCACAGACCGGCGCCCATCGCCAGTGACACCAGCAGCGTGCCCAGCTGGTCATAACCGACGTGGAGGGTCGAGCCGAGCACGAAAGTCGATCGGGGGAAGACCGTTTGGAGCTGGCGCGTCTGACCTCCCCAAATGAGGGTCGCCGCCGTCTCGAGCACGGCCAACATCGCAAGTGCCACGACCATGGGAATCTCGGCGGACAGCCCTGCGACGGACTTGAACAGGCGCTCGAAGACGAGCCCGAGGGCGGGTGCAACGATCAGGACCATGATCGGTATGGAGAACCAGGCCGAGATGTGCCAGACGTCGTGCAGCTGCCAATAAGTGAAAGCGCAGAACATCGCGACGGCGCCGTATGCGAAGTTGAAGACACCGGTCGTGTTATAGGTGAGGGTCACGCCCATCGCAGCGAGGCCGTAGAGGCTCCCACTGAAGATGCCGATGACGATGAAGGGCCAGAACGTGCTCACCCGTTTGCACCCCGATCGCCACGTGGATCACGCACCGCCGTCACCCCGTACGCACTAAGACGCCGCGACGGTCTGGCCGCCGCAGAAGATCCCGGAGGAGGGTGCTCTTCGGGAGAAGTCGCTCCCCTTCACCTGGACGTCGACCTGACACGCGTATGCGGTATGTGACCCGGGCGCGTAAGAACCCGTGGCGCCGCCACCTGTCCAGTTGGTGATGCCCTTAACAGCGTTGATGATCGAAGCGCGGGTGGGATTGTGGCCCGAGGTGATGAGGGCATAGATCAGCAACTGTCCGGCCTCCCAGCCCAGGAAGCCGAAGCCACTCGGCTGCTTGCCCGGCTCGTAGGTCGCGAGCTGCTGCTTGTAGAGCGTCGTGGCCGCGGTCGACTCGTTGAGCGGCGTGAAAGGAAGTCCGACGGTGAGCCCCTGAGCCGCGCTCTGTCCGGCCGTTGAGATCATGTCCGGGGTGTACCCGTCGAACGTGGTGTACACGAACGGCAACGAGTAGGACTGCTGCTGCATTGCCTGGAGAAGCTTGGCGTTTCCGGTCACGTCCAGGGTCGTCATCACCCCCTGGCACCCATTGCTCCGCATCTGCGCCACGTCGCTCTCGAGCGACGCTGTGGTGGGCGAGATGGAGGTATCGGTGTAGCAAGCGGTACCGCCGAAGTTGTGCGTGAAGACGTACGAGTACCAACCCGCGGCCTGGGCGCTGATCTGGATGCTGTAGGCGAGGAACGCCATCTTGGAAGGCAGGTAACCGGACTGCTTCTCGAGGGTGAATCCCGAGTCGTTGATCTCGTAGGTGCCACTCGGGGTCTGCAGACAGCTGCCACCAGCGGCCGAGTAATAGGTCGGCATCTCACTGCGGGCGCAGGCGATCGCGAAGCCGAAGTCAGGGACCTGGTTCTGCGTCATCGCCGGAACTCCACCGCCGTCGCCGTCGGAGGTCGATCCCGCGAAGGCGAGGGCCTTCGGTATGAGGTCCTGCACGTCGGCGGCATTCGTGGAGGAGTCCTGCTGGTCGTCCTCCACGTCGAGGCTCAATTTCCGCCCGCAGATCCCGCCAGCCGCGTTCACCGCGCCGAAAAGGGCCTCCACGCCCTGGGCGCCCTGGTCGAAGCTGCCCGGAAGCGGCCCCGTGAGACCGCTCACGTTGCCGATGGTGATGGAGTTCGCGGTCACGCCGGGGCCGGAGGCACCGTTGGTGCCGCCACCGTTACATTCAGAGGCCTCGGACTGCGGGGAGAAGTTGAAGGAAGAAGGAGGTGGCGCGGAAGCGCTCGGCCCAGTTGTCTTGGCCGCTGAGCTACCGCCGGTCCCTCCGCCGGTGCCGGAATTGCTCGCACCGCTGTTCGTGCCGCCGTTGGACCCCGCGATCGCTGCGCTCCCGGCCGTTCCGCCGGCGTTCCCGTTCGCGTTCTGGCCGACGCCCGCGCCGCCGCCCAGGTACGGACCGATGCGAGCTCCGCACCCGGCGAAAAGGACGGTGATCGGCAACAGGACCGTGAGCACCTTGAGCACTGTGCGTCTCGACGACTTCGGTACGGAGGGCCACCGGGGCACGTGATCTACAGACGCGCCCATACGCCCTGGCAGACGGCTGTTTACCAGAGCATTCCAAGCACGCACAGCGTTGGACGGCGAAGCGCTGCTCCCCCTCTGCACAAACCCTCCTCGGCAAGTCGACGGCAGCAAGACGCCTCCCCAGCAGACCGTCGGAATGCTCTTCTATGGAAGCCCTCGTCTCGGGGGCTGTTCCTGCCGATAAACCGCTCGACTTCTTGAGGAACGAACTATGCCCCCGAAACTTTCGCCTGCCAAGGGCCTCATACCCCGCCTTCTAGCTGGGCCGTCGCCGCTCGACGGGCTCGGAGCCTGACGGCGACGTCAGTCACCTGCCCCGGGCCGCCCGGGGACGGTCATTGCGACTGTGTGACTTTCCGACCAGGACACATCATTGAGTGGCTGTACCCTTTTGCACAGAAAACACCGGAGGTTCGCGTGGCGACCGCAGGTAGTGGGGGCAGGGTGACACGGAGGAGCGAGAACCATCCCTCTATCGCTGCACGTCCTGTCGTGGGCACCACACTGCGCGAAGCCCGTGAGTCACAGGGCATCACGCTGGCCGAGGTGAGGGACCGCACCGGCGTCTCGTGGCAACACCTCGAGGCCCTCGAGGCGATGCAGCTCGGCCGCTTGCCGGACCAGCGCAGTGTGGTTACAGCGGCGAGACGCTACGCGGAGGTCGTGGGTCTCGACGCCTCCGAGGTCTGCGGAAGATTGCTCAGCGCCTGGCAGGATCAGCAGTGGAAGCCCGGTCATATGAACCGCGAGACCTCGTCCGCGGGCAACACCGGCCAAGTCGAGCGCACGGAATCCGCGGGACAGAACGGACATCTGCGCTCGTTCACGCAAACCGCAGAAGTGCCTCTTTCGCCTGCCCAGCGCGCCCGGCTTCATCAGACTCAGGCATTGGCGCAGTTCGCCGACACCGGGGCGATCCCGCTGGCCACGTCACTGGGGCGCGGCCCTTCCCATGGTCCGAGAACTCTGCAGATCATCGTGGGCGTAGCTGCGCTCCTGCTGCTGCTCGGGATAGGTGGTCTCGCCGTTGCTCACTACGAGCCGAAATGGCTGTCGGATATGCATCTCACCCACTCAGCGGCGAATGTCACCACGACCACACCCGTGCAGGCGCGACATCACCGTCCTTCGAGCTCCAGCTCGTCGCAATCCGTCATCGCACTGCCCGCTGCGAACGGTTCGGAGTCGGTGACCGTTCATTCGCAGAGCTACCAGGTGCTCGTGGCGGCGCAGAAGCCTTGCTGGATCGATGCGACGGGAACGGCGCAGTCTTCCGGCTCCGCTCCTGTGTTCGAGGGGGTATTGCAGGCCGGGGAGACGAAGGTGCTCAACCCCGTCAACGGCGCCTTGTCGATCGAGTTCGGCGCCAGTCTCGTGACGGTGCAGGTAGAGATGAACGGCAAGACCGTGCCCTCTTGGTCCTTCAGCCCGAGCACCGTACCGTTCACCCTCAGCTTCACTTCGAGCTGAGCAACCCCCTTCGGGGGTTACCTGCTCTCATCTGGCCTCAGCACCCGGATGGGCCGATGTATCCGGGGTTCACGTTCTGCGCACCGTTGGTGAGCGTCCCGCTGAGCCCGGGCTCACCGTCGCCGCCTCCGTCATTCGCGTACACCCCGCAAGTACCCGCGTACAGGCCGGGTGTCGCGAAGGGCAATGCAGGGGACCGCTGAGGGTCCGGATCCTGGTAGGTCTGGATCCCCGGCTCCGCGTTCACCTGTTGCGGGGTGTTCTGCCGGTAAGCGTCGGCGCCGCCGGGGTTCTTCGAACCGTTCGAGTTCGTATAACAGGCCGTCTCGGTGCTCGCCGGCCCGCCGCCGCTACAGCCGCTCACCTCGTGAGAACTCGCAGGGGTGCCGTTCTGGTAGACGTTGGAACTCTCGGGCGTACCCTTGGCACACTTGTCGTCGGCGCTCTTGTTCTGCGGGTCGGTCGCGCCGTCGACGCCGTTCTGGCTCCATGTGGACGAGCTCGAATTCTTCGAGTCGTTGCACCCGTAGTACTCCGTCTGTTGCTGGGTGGTTCCCTCGAAGCAGATGCTGTCGGCGCAGGCGCCGCCCGAAGCGTTGGCGAGCCCCTCGGGATCCGTGCGGCTCGGCCCTGAACCGACGAGCGACATGAACCAGTTCGGGAAGCTTTCTGGTCCCGCGAGGCTTACGACCAACGCACCGCCATCCGACGGGCCGTTGATCGCGCCGGCAGTGTGGTTCTGGCCGGTGAAGCCGTCGTGCTCGCCGTTGTCGAGGTTGTCGAATGCTCCGATGTACACGAGAAGACCCTGGCTGAGGATGACATTCAGGGCGTTCTGTTTTCCCGTGTCCGGGGTCAACGAGTTCTGTCCGACCGGCTGATTTGCAGCGCACTTGTAAAGGGCCGGCAGTTGACCGTTGGCATTGGGAGTCGAGGGCACAGGAAGTTTCGCGGCGGCTGGGCAGTAAATGGCGTAGTAGTCATAGTTCGCCTCGAAACCAGTTCCGTTCGGGTTGTTGCCGCAACCATTGGGCGCCTTGGTCCCCCCATGGGTCCCGTCGGTGTTGGCGGAGAGACAACCCGCGTGCGGCGAGTCCGCCGTGCCCGGGTCGCCGACGTTCTCTTCCACACCGAAGCTGGGATTGCCGGGATTGTTCGGCAACTGGTTTATTCCGAGCTCCGCGTAACGCGTGTTGTTCGAGTTCGGATCGCCGTTGGTCGTGCCGCCGCTCTCCACGTTGACTGCGAAATTGTGACAGCCCGGGGGCACCGAGTTCGCCGGAGTGTTCCATGCGTCGGCACTCCAAGGACAGTCGTTCTGGTTCGGGTTGTAGCCACCACCGCTCACTGCGCTCGCCACACCGCCGGAAGCCATCAACAACAGACCAGTTGTGAGTACTCCCGCGAGCCCGTAGACACTCACCTTCCGCCCACGCATCAGTTTGCTCCTTCTGCTCATTTGACCCTCAACCATCCTTTCGAGACCTGCCATGCCCTTAACTCGAGGGCGCTGCGGTCGTGAACGACCACACACCCATGAGCTGAGGGGGGAAGTTGACACCGTCTTGCGAGGCAAACGCGGTGCCCGCACCCATGAAAACGCTCTGGCCGACGATCGACATGCCCGACGCGGGGGCCGCGCCGAGAGGGAAGCTCCAGAGCGGGAGACCCGTGTTGGCGTCGTACGCGTCGGCAGCGAAGCCGACGGTCGAAGGAGCGAACACCACGCCGTTCGCGTAGGTCGCCGCCGCGTATGTCGGAAGGGACGGTCCCTGCCACAAGATCGCTCCGGTGGCGGCGTCGACCGCGTGCAACGAAACCATCCGCGTCGGGTTCGACGCCAAGGTCGAGTCCGGACAAGCGGGAAGGCTCGTGCCCTTACACGGAGCCTCGTAGCCTGATCCGGGCACGTTCACCCCGTCGTCGGTGAAGGGAAGGGGGATGGCGGAGGTGAGGAACACCGCCGGCTTACCCTGCACGGCGCCGAGCGCCGGCGAACCGATCGGTCCGCCCAGTGCCCCGACGGTGTCAGGTCCGATCTGCCCGGGTTGGGTGGCCTGCACACTCCATACCTGAGAACCTGTCGCCTCGTCGAGCGCGTAGACGTATCCCGACTTGCTGCCGTCTATCACCAGGGCGTGGCCGTCCCGGTCCCGAACGCCGGAGGCTATGAGGGCCGAAGCGCCGAAGTCGTCGTCTCCGCCCGCGGGTTCCTGCAGAGATCCAGTGTCGTACAGGTTGGAGGGCTCGAAGAAGGACCAGACACGACTACCCGTGACAGCGTCGATGCCGAACAGGCCTGCGTTCGTTGCGAAGTCGCCGTGTTCCTTCGCCACCACGGGACCTCCGTGAGCGGCGCAGTTGCCCGTCCCGAAGACCACCAGACCGTCGTGAGAAGAGCGCCCAGTGGCAGTCACGGTGTGCCCGCTGGAGTTCTTGCCCGGCGGGTCCACGAAACCGGGATCGACGGCAGGTGAGGACCAGACGTCGCCACACGCGTCGCCGGTTCCGTCCTGCCCGGTCAGCGAGTGCACGACGGCGTCCTTCTCCGGCTCGTACTTCCACACGAGCGCGCCCGTCAGCGCGTTGAAACCCTGGACGCCGGTCTCGTCGATGCCGGATGAACCATTGTCGTCATCTCCGACGATCACCTCCGGAACTGACAGCGAGGTGTCGATCACAGGCGATGACTCGATCTCGATGCCACTCGTCGGCTTCGCAGGGTCGAGGTCCTCAGCCCACAATGGCGCGCCGGTGACGGCGTCGAGCGCATAGAGGGTCCCGCCACCCCCGAAGAAGACCGTCGCGTCCTTTCCTTTCCCGCGTACCGGCGAAACCGCAGGGGACGATACGAACAACCCGAAAGAAGCACTGTGCTGGTCGTCGTGAACGGCGTTCTTGGTGATGTCGAAGGTCCACTTCACGGCGCCTGTGCCGGCATCGATCGCCCGGAAGGTCCCGGCCGAGTCGCCCACATAGACGTTCGGGCCGTAGACAGTCGGCGTAGCGGTAACTGCGCCAGCGGTCTGAACGAACCAGGCGGGGTGCAGCGTGGAGACGTTGGAGCTGGCGATGCCCGAGCAGTCACCCAGCGCGCTGTGAAAGACGTCGTGCTGATAGGTCGGCCATGACTTCACACACGCCGACAGCGCCGAGCTCGAAGACTGAGCTGCCGCGGAGGCCAAGGAGGTGCCTCCACCGATGGCGCCGACACATCCAGCGAATATGAGGAACCCGGTGGCGGCTCTGCGTCCGCCACTTGGGATGGCCCTCACGACGGCCCCGACCGTCGCCAGCTTGCCGATTCGCATTCCGGTTGTTTCCTCGCTCCCCGTGGCCGACCCGGACAATGACACGGACGTCAGGATCGATCGCCTGCTCTTTACAACGGAGGTCGGGCCTCATCCCGGCGGTGGAATGCGACGAAAGCCGACGAGTCGCCGCGAGGGCGGGGCGCGGGCTCAGGGCCGGAGCCTGGGCGACGGGGTGAACTGCACCGGGAGGTGCTCGAAGCCGACGATGAAGTTGGACACACGAAGTGGCCCGGCACTGTCAGGCACGAGGGCCATGTCCGGCAGGCGGTCGAGCAACCGGTCGACCATCGAGACGAGCTCGGCCCGCGCAAGTCTTTGGCCCAGGCACAGATGGGCCCCGAAGCCGAACGCAAGATGGTCGTTGGGTTGGCGGCGTATGTCGAAGACCTCGGGATCGGAGAACACCGTCTCGTCACGGTTCGCAGAAGGGTAGAGAAGGAGCACTTTGTCCCCGGCGGGGATCGTGCGGCCGTGCAGCTCGACATCCACCGTCGCCGTCCTGTTCATGTTCTTGATCGGCGATACCCAGCGCAGCATCTCTTCGACAGTGCTGTGGAGAAGCGCGTCGTTCTCTGCGAGCTCCCGGTATTGCTCGGGCCTCGAAAGAAGGGCCTCCATACCGCCGCTGATGACGTGGCGGGTGGTCTCGTCCCCCCCGACGAGGATGAGAAGCGCCTCGTGCACCAGTGAGTCGTCGTCGAGGGGCTGCTCATCGGAACCGTTCACGAGCATCCCCAGCAGGTCATCCGTGGTGCCGTTGCGACGACGCTCCTCTATGTGGTCCTTCACGAACGCGTCCCATTCCACGAAGGCGGTCGTGGCCTTTACGAGGGCGTCGGGATCGTCCGATCCCTGGGACATGAGCATCGTGTCCGACCAGTCGAGCAACCTCTTCCAGTCGGACTCTGCAAACCCGAGCATGTCAGCGATCATCGCGAGGGGAAGTGGGGCAGCGATGTCGGTGACAAGATCGCACTCGCCTCGTTCACACACCGAGTCGATCACCTGGTCGCAGACATCTCTTATCCGATCCGTCCGCAGGCGCACGGCTTCCGGGGTGAACACCGTGTTCACCAGCCGTCGACGGCGGCGGTGCTCGGCCCCGTCCATGTCGATCATGTACGGAAGGGCGACACCAGGGCGCGATCCGGAGGCACTCGAGAACCGCTTCGGATCCTGCCCGGCCGCGCGAACGTCCTCGTAGCGGGTCAGACCCCAGATGTGATTCGCCTCGTCCAGATACAAGGGCGCCTCGTGGCGCATCCACGCGAAGGTCGGATAGGGGTCACCTGCGTAGAACTCGCCGCTCAGCAGATCGACCACCGGAGTCGTCACAGGGGCAACTGTTGCACGTCGGGCACGGCGGGCACGGCGGGCACAGCGCCTTCCTCCCAGAGGCGCGTCTGACCACCGGCGTCTTGCCGGCCCGAAGGCAATGGCTCTTCCTTATCCCTTCGGCCACGTTCGAGTGCGTGGTAACCGGGCACCTCTTCGTGCGGAGAATCGAGGTAGACCTTCGCCTCGGGCGGCTGGCGGAAACGACCGTGGCTCCAGCGGATCTCGACGTGCCCGTGGACCTCCCGGTCGTTCGCGATACGGCGATCGTGATACTCGGCTCGCCAGGCGACCCGGGGTTGGCCGCCACCTTGCGCCTCGACCTCAAATGCTTTCAAGCGGTACAACCGGCGCCAGTCCCAAGGAGTGTCGATGCGCAGGCGCATCGAGCCCGAAGGACTCGTCCCGAGGATGAAGTAGGGAGCCGACCCGATCCGCAACAACCGCCACAACATGCTCTCGGCGTTTCCCGTGGCGAGGCGCTCGTTCCACGCCCGCGACGTCTCGCGCGAGACCGACTCGCACAGTCGTCGGTAGGCGTCGTGTGCCCCCGAAGGCCAGCCGCCTCGAAGCGCACGCGCCAACAGGTTCTTCTGGTCCCTCGTGAGTAGGGCCGGTTCTGCGGGAAGCGCCTCGGTGTCGACCGTCGCGATGCACAACCGGTAGAGCTCGCTGTACTCGTGGGGAGCCACCCGCATGTACCAGTCTCGGGCGTCGTCCACCGGGGTCTGCGCCAAGAGCCCGTCGACCAGACGGGCGGGACTCGGGTTGTGCAGTATCCGCGACAGGTACTTACAGCTCACCAGATAGACGTGGTCGATGCGCAGATCGGAGGGAACCACCTCGTCACCCGGGGGTCTCCGGCCGCCCGTCCACTCCACGACGCGGGGTCGTCGCCCCCTCAACGCATCGGCGGCGAGGAAGAACGCTCTTCCATTGGCAAAGCCGGAACGGAAGTCCGCCTCATAGACCCCGCTGTCACAAAGCTTTCCAAGAGCGTCCCAATCGTCGGCGCTCAAGTTGGCCATTTGGCGTGGCCGTCGGGCCAGAACCGAGCTCAGGTCGGGGTGGCCGAGCATCCCTAGACCGGTCGCAATCTCGGTGACGAAGGTGCGGTGAGAGGGCACCCTTGCGTCAGACGCCGTCCGGCCTGTTCAGACGGGCGAACATGGGCTTGAGTGACTTGTAAAGCTTGGGAAACTCCGCGTATAGGCGTTCGTAGCAGCGCCCGGTATCTGGATCCGGCTCGAAGACGGCATCTACGGGAACGAGCTTCGCGAGCTGCTCGAACTCGACGTAGCCAAGCGCCAGCGAAGCCCACAGACCGGCACCGCGCAGGTTCGCGTGAAGCGGCTCGGCCACACGCTCGAGCCTCCGGCCGAGCACGTCCGCATGTATCTGGCACCAGAGGTCGGAGATCGCGCCCCCGCCGATCAATCGAGCGGGTTCGAGACGTCGGCGTACGAAATGTTCGACCGCCTCGTAGAGCCACCGGTTGTTGTATGCGACCCCTTCGAGCACGGCCCGGATCAAATGTGCGCGATCGCTTTGGAGGGACAGATTGTAGAAGCCGCCCCTTGCGTTGCGGTCGTCCACGGGTGAGCGCTCCCCTGCGAGCCATGGAGTGAAGATGACACCGCCACTGCCCGCCGGTACGGACGCCGCCAGCGAAGTCATGTCGTCGAGCGAGGGTGATGCAACTTCTGACAAACCATCTCGCGCATTGACTACGTTGTCGCGCAACCACTCCAGGCACAGGCCACCGGTCTCGTGGTTGTCGGCCACGAGGTAGCGGCCCGGGGAGAGACCCGGCACGGAGGCGACCTGGCGAATGGCGTCGGTCTTCTTCATTGGGACCGGGCAGCTGATCCAGGAGGTCGTCGAGATCACGAGATGGGTCTGGAAGTCGAGGACGGACCCTGAACCGACGGCAGCGGAATGCAGGTCCGTCGTGCCCGAGACGACCTGCACGCCGGGAGGAAGACCAAGTTCATGCGCGACTTCCGGCTTCACGTCCCCGATGATCGTCCCCGTGGGAACGAGCGGAGGAAGCTTCTCCGCGGGTATGCCGGCTGCACGCACGAGTACCGGGTCGTATTCGAGGCGGTCCTGACGCCGGTTGTCGGTCAGCCAGGCCGCTGTCATCGAGGCGTGTGTCGCGGCGGCGATTCCGGTGAACCGCATCGAGAGATAGTCGACAGGTTCCATGTAGTAGCGGGTCCGGGAAGCGAGCTCGGGCTCGTCCTTCTCGATGTAGAGCACGTGGCCGATGGGGTCAGCCCCCCAAACCGACGGAGCTCCCCCGGTCCGCCGGACCCAGCGCCATAGAGCGAGAGGGGCATAGCCCGAGATCGGCCCCCCGACAGCCCGGCGGGAATGACGACCCCCGCGTGTGTCCATCCACAGCACGCACTCCCCGACGGGCCGTCCGTCTTCGCCAACCGGCACGGTGCTCGCCCACTGTCCGGTGCACGAGATCGCTGCGATCTTCGACGGCTCCACCAGACCGCTCGCGAGCGCCCTTTTGGTCGCTGCGGCTATCAGCTCCCACCATTGGTCGGCATCCTGGACCGCGCCGCCCCCGGGCAGGTGGCGCGTTTCGACGCGCGTGTGCTCGGACCAGTCGATGCTCCCCGACAGCGATACCAGCCCGACTTTCGGTCCACCCGTACCAAGGTCGATCGCCAGGACGTGGGAGACGTCGCGTCGGGGGCTCACGCGCCTTCCGGGACCTGCTGGTGACCGTCCATCATGTCCTCCATCACGGACTTGATGAAGGCGTCGGCTTCGTTCGTCAGTCCACCGACGACGCCGCCGTATACAGCGCCCGAGTGCGCCTGGTCTTCCTTGTGCTCGACCGCATATTTGACGGCTTCTTTGAGGTCCTCTTCGAACGACTCCACGACTTCGGGACACGTCTGGGGTCTCGTGACCGCCATGTGCAACGCGTTCGGATACTGCTGACCGTTCAACCGCCAACCGCGCAGGCGCATGAAATCGTTCACGTGGTAGATGTCGAACGCGTCCGAGGTGAAGCTGAACACGATCGTCGGGCGGCCGATTATCCGCAGCTCCGGATGGGAACTGACAGCGTCGATCATCGCCTGCGCTGTATCGAAGAGTTGCATCGCGTATCTGCGGTAGCCCTCGCGTCCCAGGTGAACCATGGCGGCCCATGTCGAAGCGAGCAGTCCGCCCGAACGTGAACCATCCATGCCCGGAGAGCAGTACTTGCCACCGCTCCACCCCGTGAGGAAGAAGTACTGGGAGTTCCGCAGCGCCTTGTCACGAAACGTAAGCACCGAGGTGCCCTTCAGGGCGTACCCGTACTTGTGGGTGTCCGTCGAGATGGACGTCACACCGGGTAACCGGTAGTCGAATACGTCAGTCAGGTAACCGAGCTCTTCGCCGAAGGGAAGTATGAAGCCACCGAGGCATCCGTCCACGTGGAGCCCGGTGCCTCTTCCGAGCGCCAGCTCCGACAGGCGGTCTATCGGATCGATGATCCCGTATCCGTAGTTGCACGCCGAACCCACGATGGCGACCGTCTGGTCGTCGATCGCTGCCCCCATGCGTCCGACATCGGCCTGCATGCTCACCGGATCAACCGCTATCACCCGTAGCTCGATCCCGAACAGGTGACAGGCCTTGTCAAAGGCGGGATGCGCCGTCTCGGGCTTGACGAAGTTCGGCTTTGTGACTCCGCGTTCGCTGCGAGCGTGTTCCCGGTAGGCCAGAACCGCATGGGCGATGCTCGAGGTGCCGCCGCTCGTCACCAGACCGCCCGGGTCGGTCGCGGTGATCGCATCCGCATGCATCAGGTCGAGTGTCATGGCGATGATCTCGGCCTCGAACTTGGTCGCGCTTGGGCACATGTCGCGTTGAAGAGCGTTTACGTGTGAGAAGAGCCCGAAGGCCTCGTTCAGGAGTCCGTAGTGGGTGTGATCACCGCAGTACATCGTTCCCGAGCACTTGCCTGTCTCCCACCACGCGTCCTCTTCTTCGGCCATCTCCTTGAGCACCGCCACGAGCTGGTCGTGCGGCTGTCCGGTGTCGGGAAGCCGACGACGTACCTCGAAACGGTCGCCATAGGGGTAGTCGGGCATGTCGCGACCTTACGTCCGGGGCCCGCTCCATTGGACGAGAACCAAGGTCGCGTCGTCGGCGAGCTGAAACCTGTGGTGTTCGAGCACGGCCGAGACGATCTGACGGACGATCTCCTCAGGAGGAACATTGTTGGAGGCGAACCTGCCAGTGAGGTCCGCCAATCGGTCCACCCCGAACCCGACGCCACCCGGAAACCGGGCTTCGACCACACCGTCTGTGTAGAAGAGGAGCTCGTCTCCCGGCTCCAGCGAATGGCTGCCCACTTGTGCCTCTCCTTCTATTCCCACACCCCAAGGCACCGTGGGGGAACAGAGGACCTCGCCGATCACCTTCCCGTTACGGATGAGCAACGGCCTCGGATGACCGGCGTTCGTCCACGAGAGCACCCCCGAGTCGAGGTTGAGCTCGGCGAGCTGGCCCGTGACGAACTTCTCCGCCCCGTAGTGGGTCCTTATGACGTCGTCGAGATCAGCATGTGTGTACGCGAGTGAGCGCCCGTCGCGACGGTTGTTGCGGTAGCAGCCAATCGCGAGGCTGCTCAAAAGCGTCGAGTCCAAACCGTGGCCCATGGCGTCGAGTATCCCGATGTGGAGCAGCGGGCCGTTGACGGCGTAATCGAAGGAGTCCCCGCCCACGTGATAGGCGGGCTCGAGAACTCCTGCGACTGTCGCTCCGGACGTCTTGAGGACGAGCGGCGGCAAAAGGTCCCACTGAATGCTCGCGGGCAGGGTCATGTTCTTGCGGCGGCGGTGATAGTTGAAAACGTCGGTGAAGCGCGACCTCGTCGCGATGAGGTAGCCCACGAACATCCCAAGCGTCTCGCAGGCCTCGAGAGTCTCCGCCGAGGCTTCAGGAACGGTCATCGCAATGACGCCGATCCGGTTGGACCCCTCCAGAACCGGTGCCCACACCCGGAACCCATCGGGGCGCTTCGAGGACAAGGACTGCTGGCTCAGGAAGGCTCTGCCGGCCATGGTCGAAGTGATCTCCTCGGACGCGGGGAGATCCGAGCTCGTCCTACCGTCACCGACCAACACGAGGACCGACTGTTCGAAGTCGGCGAGGTAGACGGCGACGTCGGCCGCGCCGAGCTCGACGCCGAGGGACGCGCAGATTGAGCCGAGAGTCCCCGGGTCCTCCTGCGCGGCCTCGCGCAGGGTCTGCGTCAGGCTGAACGGCGCCATGGCTGGGTTCTAGCCGGTTTTCACGATAACGGTGGTCAGCACGCTCTTTTGATCACGGCAACTAACCGGACCTGGAAGCCCGGCGGAGGTTCGAGGCGGCTCAAGCCAAAGCGACGACCTGCCGATGCAAACCGGTGCACGCCACTTCAACCGGGAGGGCGGCGGGTTGAACCAGAGCGTCGTATAGATGCCGCGCTCGAGCACGACTCAGACTTCACTTTCGTCAGCCTTCGCGCCGCTTTCTGTTTCCACCTCCGAACGCTGGCTCGAGGATTCGCGAGAGTTCCGCGGACACAGGTCCTGGTGGGCAGCCCACAGGCCATGGTTCCTACCCGAAGGCCGTGGACTTCCGGAAGAGGTGTGGCTGAAGCGTCACCGCGGCCTGACCTGGATGCTTTGGGCACAGGTCCCCGCCCTCTTCATCTTCGGCGTGATACGTGGTTACGGGGTCGCGTCCTCTGCCATCGAGACCTCGGTTCTCCTCGTTCCCGGGATTGTCGCCCTGATGCCCCGGCTCAGCAGGAACATCCGGTCCGCGAGCACGGCGCTCGGCCTGGTTATAGGCGCGTCGATCCTCGTCCACTTCTCCGGAGGACTGATCGAGGCGCACTTCCAATTCTTCGTGGTGCTCGCCTTCCTGACCCTCTACCAGCGCTGGCAACCATTCCTGCTGGCACTGGTCTACGTCGTTCTCGAACACGGCATCGTCGGGGCGCTCGACCCGAGGGCCGTCTACAACGAGGCGTCCGCCGTCGCCCACCCGTGGACGTTCGCTGCGATCCATGGCGGGTTCGTACTGGCGGCGAGTTTCGGCAACATCCTCGCCTGGCGGCTCACAGAGCAACAGGCGCTTCAAGACGGGCTCACCGGTCTCGCCAACCGGACGTACCTCCTCGACTGGCTCGCCACAGCCCTCCAGGGACGGGGGCGGCTCAGCACAGCAGTGGTGTTCATCGATCTCGACGATTTCAAGGACACGAACGACGGGTTCGGACACGAAGTCGGCGACCTCCTGCTCCAGGCGATCTGCCACCGGCTGGAGCGTCAGATCCGCGACGGCGATCTGCTCGCACGCATCGGCGGCGACGAGTTCGCTGTGGTGCTGGTCGCCTTGGGCTCCCGAGAGTCAGGGATCACAGCGGCTTCGCGCATCCTCGAGGTCTTCAAGGAACCATTCAGGGTTCTCGAGATGAACCTCTCGGTCGCGGCGAGCATCGGGATCTCATTCGGAGCTGACGGCGACTGCACTCCCTCCGAGCTCGTGCGAAACGCAGATCTCGCAATGTACGAGGCTAAACGCGCAGGTGGCGAGCGAGTACGCGAGTTCGAGCCCGTCCTCCACGCCCTCGCTCTCCAACGTACGGAACTGGCCGCCGAGCTACGCAGCGCCCTTTCGGAGAATCAGTTCGCGGTGCACTATCAGCCCATATTCTCCATCGGTTCAGGCGCGTTGACAGGTGTCGAAGCCCTCGTCCGCTGGACGCACCCGACCCGCGGCGTCATCCCTCCCGTCGAGTTCATCCCCGCCGCTGAACAGTCGGGATTGATCGTGCCGCTCGGCGCATGGGTCCTGCGCTCGGCCTGCTCCCAGGCCGCAAGATGGCAGGCACTTCGCCCCGACGGGCGTCCGCTGAAAATCTCGGTGAACCTCTCACCGCGACAGCTCGCCGAACCATCGCTCGTGGCAACGGTCGTGGGGGCTCTCTCGGATTCGGGACTCGAGCCTTCCTCGCTGTGCCTCGAGATCACCGAGAGCGCGTTCATCCGGGACTTCGAGACAGCTCTCTCGACCCTGAATGCGCTCAAGACCATAGGAGTGGTCCTGGCCCTGGACGACTTCGGTACGGGGTACTCGTCGCTCAGTTACCTCCAGCGCCTACCGATCGACAACGTGAAGATCGACCGCAGCTTCATCATCGGGCTCGACACGGACGGCCACGACACACGGATCGTGCGCGCCATCATCGATCTCGCCCGCGCAATGGGAATGGTGGTCACAGCGGAAGGGGTCGAGACCGAGAAGCAACTGGACCGGCTGAATGCACTCCACATCGATCTGGGGCAGGGTTTCCTACTCGGAAGACCCCAGAGTCCCGAGGCGCTGTCCTCGCTGATCGTCAATCCCACACCGCCCCTGTGGCATTCGACGACCGGCTTGCACGAAATATCGGTGGCGCTGCGGAGCGGTGAGATCGAAACGGCGATGTGAGGTGAACACCGCTGCGCCTGTGGTTCCCGTTCTCATGTCGGCGGGGACGTCGAAGGTGCCGCTCGCCGGCCATCTCTGGCATGTGGTAGAGGCGGTTGCGTTCATCGTCATGAGCCTCGGGGGAATCTGGTTGTCCGAAGTCCTCCACCGCCGTCGGAGCGTCGGGCCGCAAACGTTCCCGAGCACGGACGGAGATGCCGTTCACCCCAACGGCCGCGCCACCTTGGCGAAGTCACTCCTCGCTCTCGTACATCTGCGGCTTCGAGAGGACGTCGGGCGGCGGCGTGTCCTTTTGCCCCTCGTCGGTCTCGGGTACTTCGGCGCAGCCTCGGTGCATTTCGTCGTGATGCCGGAGCACTTCGGGGAAGCGACCCTCTACGGGATCTTCTTCGTCTTCGCCGCGAGCCTGCAGGTCGTCTTCGGAATTCTCATGCTCGGTCGTCCCTCCCGCCCGCTGATAGCAGTCGGGCTCGTCGGGAACCTGGCGGTGATCGCGCTGTGGGCCCTGACCCGGACAGCTGGAATTCCCCTCGGGCCCGATGCAGCTCGGCCCGAGACGGTGGGAGGCCTCGACGTATTGGCCACCGGTTTCGAGCTTCTGATCGTGGCCGGCTCCGCGCTTCTGCTCTGGCAGCGGCAGATCCGGCCGGCGCTGCGTCTCTCGTCTTGGGCTCCTGCGATCTGGGTACTCGCTGCGGCGTCCGCCGTCGCGATCGCCATCACAACGGTGGTGGCACCTCCGAGCTGACGGAGGCTCTAACTGGTTCTCGAGACGTCGGGGCGGGTAAGCCGGGCGACGTGACCACGTGGGCGACCTATCGGGTGCAGCTCAACGGAGAATTCACCTTCTTTGACGCGGCGTCGATCTCCGACTATCTGGGCGATCTCGGTGTCTCGCACCTCTATTGCTCCCCTTACCTACAGGCTGCGCCCGGCAGCACCCACGGATACGACGTAACCGACCCTCAACATCTGAACGAGGAACTCGGTGGACTTGCAGGTCACTCCGAGATGGTCGCGGCGCTCGCAGCGGCGGGCCTCGGACAGCTCCTCGACATCGTCCCGAACCACATGGCCGCCGGAGCCTCCAACCGTTGGTGGTGGGACGTTCTCGAGAACGGTCCTTCAAGCCGGTACGCGCGCTTCTTCGACATCGACTGGGAGGGCGACAGCCGCAAGTCCGCGTTCAAGGTCCTTGTCCCCGTGCTGAACGACCATTACGGCCGGGTCCTCGAGGCTCACGGGCTTCGCATCGAGCGCAACGATTCCGAATTCATCGTCCTCTACGAGTACCAGCGCCTGCCGATCTCGCCGCGAACTGTCGACGACCTCCTGGCCCGAGCGGCGCGCAGAACCGGATCATCGGCCCTCGCCGGCCTTTCCACCCAGTTCGCCGACCTGCCGCCGGCGCGGGTGACCGATGCATCGGCGGTCGTCGAGAGACACGAGCGCAAGGTCGAACTTACGGCCGCGCTCTCGCGCCTGTGCGGGGAAGAACCGCCTCTGGGACGCGCGCTCGACGCGGAGGTGCGGGCGCTGAACGAAGACGCCGACCGCCTCGACAACCTCTTGGACAGGCAGAATTACCGCCTGGCTCGCTGGCGCACAGCGAGCGAAGAGCTCGACTACCGCAGGTTCTTCAGCATCACGACCCTGGTGGGACTTCGCGAGGAGGACCCGGAGGTGTTCGACGAGTCCCACAAGCTGATCTTCGAACTCGTCGAAGACGGGACGCTCTCGGGGCTTCGGGTGGACCACATCGACGGTCTTCGCGACCCGGACCAGTACCTGGGGCGGCTCGCCGAGCGAACGGCGGGCACCTACACGGTTGTCGAAAAGATCCTCGAACCCGGAGAGAGGCTGCGGTCTTCGTGGGCTACCTCGGGCACGAGCGGGTATGACTTTCTCTGCCGCGTGAACAACCTCTTCGTTGAAACCGGCAACGAGAAATCCATGAGCGAGCTGTACACAGCCTTCACAGGCGAGAGCGCCGACTACGAGGAAGTCGTCAGCGAATCGAAGAAACAGGTGATGAACGGAGAGCTGGCGGCCGAGGTGGATCATGTGACATCCCTGCTGGCGGAGTTGTGCGACCGTCATCGACGACAACGTGACCACACCCGCCGGGAGCTACGCCGCGCGCTGGTCGAGTTCGTCGCGCACTTCCCGGTGTACCGGAGCTATGTGAAACCCGGCCGGCCGGCCTCGGGCCAAGACGAGGGATCCATCCGGCGGGCGATGAAAGCCACCGAGGCCAGCGAACCTGAGATCGACCTCGAGTTGCTCGAATTCCTGGCGAATGCGGCCCTGGGCGCCGAAGGCTCGAGCACCGGAGACGAATTCGCTCAGCGCCTTCAGCAGCTCACCGCACCGGTCATGGCCAAAGGGGTCGAAGACACGGCGTTCTACCGGTACAACCGGTTCATCTCTCTGAATGAGGTCGGTGGCGACCCTTCTGTCTTCGGTCGTCCGGCCCACGAATTCCACGCCGCAACCCACGAGACCGCACGGCAATGGCCCGAGTCCATGTTGACCTTGTCCACCCACGATACGAAGCGCAGTGCCGATGTCCGAGCACGCCTGAACGTGCTTTCGTGCATCCCGGAGCAGTGGCGTGCAGCCGTGGAACGGTGGGCGGAGATCAACGAGGCGCACCGCCGCGGTGATCTGCCGGATCGCAACTGCGAATACCTCGTGTACCAGACCCTGGTCGGTGCGTGGCCGATCGATGCGGAGCGTCTCGTCGGGTTCGTGACGAAGGCGACCAAGGAAGCGAAGCTCCATACCTCCTGGACGGATCCCGTGGTGGAGTACGACGACGCCGTCGAGTCTTTCGTACGTTCGATCCTCGGCGATTCACGCTTTCGCGCGGAGGTCCAACGGTTCTTGGTGTCCGAGCGTGTAGTCGAGCTAGGACGTTGCAACTCGCTCGCACAGACGGCGCTGCTTCTCACCTGTCCCGGAGTGGCGGACCTCTACCAGGGCTCGGAGCTGTGGGACCTGAGTCTCGTGGACCCCGACAACCGGCGGCCCGTCGACTACGCGCAGAGGCGAAGCCTCCTCTCACAGGTGAGGGGCGCACGCAACGCTGCGGACATGACGGGCGAGGAGGTCGAGGCTGGCGCGCCGAAGCTCCTGCTCGTGAGCCGCCTCCTGCACCACCGCCGCGAGCGTCCGGATTCCTTCGATTCCCACCGCTACGAACCACTCGAGGTATCGGGAGAGCACGCCGGGGCCGCTCTCGGCTTCCTGCGACCGGACTTAGCAGTCGTGGTCGCGTGCCGGCCACGAACCGATCGGATACGCGCGGATGTCGAGCTGCCGACGGGCTCTTGGCGCAATGTGACCACCCGAGAGCCCTACGACGGCGGCCGCCATTCACTCGGGAGGTTGTTCGAGTCCTTTCCGGTCGCCGTTGTGGCGCGCGACACAGGCTGATGCACGAGTTCAAGCTCTGGGCTCCGAGGGCCGACACAGTGAACCTGCATCTCGCCGGAGAGATTCAACGGATGGAGGGCGCCGGTGGTGGCTGGTGGCTCTCCGTCTCCGAGGATGCCGGACCGGGATCGCGCTATGGCTTCTCGCTCGACGGCGGACGGCCGCGCCCGGATCCACGTTCTGCTTCCCAGCCCGACGGCGTGCACGGCCTGTCCGAAGTTGTCGACCATGCGGCCTTCAAATGGCGCGACGGAACCTGGAGAGGCGATGTCCTTGCCGGTGCGATCATCTACGAGATTCACGTCGGCACCTTCACTGCGAAGGGCACCTTCGAGTCGGCCATAGAGCGCATCCCGCATCTCATCGAGCTCGGGATCGACACGGTGGAGCTCATGCCGGTCGTCGAATTCTCGGGCGCCCGGGGCTGGGGATACGACGGAGTGGACCTCTTCGCGCCCCATCACGCCTACGGAGGCCCTATCGGGCTCAAGCACCTGATCGACGCTCTCCATTCGAAAGGAATAGCGGTGGTGATCGACGTCGTCTACAACCACCTGGGCCCGGCGGGAAACTATCTCGGCGAGTTCGGCCCTTATTTCTCCGAGCGCCACCAGACCAACTGGGGTCCCGCCGTCAACTTCGACGGGCCGGGAAGCGACGAAGTGAGGCGGTTCGTCATCGACAACGCGCTCATGTGGTTGCGGGATTATCACGCCGACGGGCTGCGTCTCGACGCCGTTCATGCGATCGTCGACGATTCCGCTGTTCACGTTCTCGAGCAACTCGCTATCGAGGTCGAAGCATTGTCCACCCATCTTCGCAGACCCCTTCACGTCATAGCCGAAAGCGATCTGAACGATCCACGTTTCGCCAGATCACGCGACGCAGGTGGCATCGGGTTGGACGCCTGCTGGGCGGACGAATGGCACCACGCGCTCCACGCCGCCTTGACCGGCGAGCGAGACGGCTACTACGAGGACTTCGGCACCCTTACGCACCTGGCGAAGGCCCTGCGCCAGGCATGGGTATACGACGGAGCATGGTCGTCGCACCGGCAGCGGCATTTCGGTAGGCCCCCACTGGGAATGGACGGCAACCGCCTCGTCGTGTTCACCCAGAACCACGACCAGGTGGGAAACCGCGCCGCCGGGGATCGTTCGAGCGCGCTGATGAGTGGAGGCCGGCTGCGGATCGCCGCCGCTCTGTTGATGTCGTCACCGTTCACACCGCTCGTCTTTCAAGGCGAGGAATGGGGCGCTTCCACGCCGTTTCAGTACTTCACCGATCACCCCGATCCCGACCTCGGCGAAGCGGTCAGCACCGGCCGGCGATCGGAATTCGCTGCGTTCGGATGGGATCCCGAGGAGGTGCCCGACCCGCAGGACCCTGCGACGTTCGCCCGGTCGAAACTCGACTGGAGCGAGGTACACGGTGAGCCTCACTCCGACATCTTCGACTGGTACCGACGCTTGATCGAGCTCCGCCGGCGCTTCGCCGCATTCAGCGATCCGCGCACCTCGACCATTCATGTGGAGTTGGATGAGGTCAAGCGCACCCTGGTGCTGCGTCGCGGCCCGATGGTTCTGTTGGTGAACCTGTCCGTCGACGACCAATCGTTTCCCTGTACCACCGCGTTCGACCTGCTCGCTGCCTCGACGGACGAGATCTACCGGGAGGAGGACACGATCGTCCTCCCTCCCGATTCGGTGGTCGTCGGCCGCGTCGTCCCCTCTCTTTTTTCGACGGCGGTTCTCGAGCCCGTCAGCTGACCGAAAGAGGACCTTGGGCCAACACCGCTGAATCGGGATGCTCAACTCCTCCGGAGGGCTCCGCGGTGATCATGAGCTCGGACATGCCGCGCTCGACACGAAATGCAGCGACACCGGGATCAGGACCGAGGACGCCGAGCGACACCGGGGCACCACCGCTCAATGCCCAGAGTTGATACGTCCGACCAGTCGGCAACTCGGGCAGTGAGGTGGGAAGCAGGTACGCAGAGCCCCCAGCCGTAACGACGACGTCTGCGAGCCGCCGACCCGACGCTGCTCGTATTTCGACCGTCCGGTGCCCCGGTGAGGCGAGAGCCGATGCCGCTGCTTGTCGCAGATCCCCGGTGGGCGACCGGTCCTGTAAACGATCGACACGGCCCGACAGGATCGACCCCCACAGGGCGAGCGCCGCGATTGCGGCTGCGGCTGCGGCTCCGACGGTGACGAACCAGGTCCGCGTTCTTCTGGGGCTTCGTCGCGTCGCCCTGAGGACCGAGCGCCGGACGTCGGTGGTGGCGGGCTGGTCGATGGTCTTCACCACCTTTTCCCACACCCCTGCGGGAGCTTCTCCGCCGGCGCCACCGAGGAGTGGCGCAGCCGCGCGATGGTGCGACAACTCCGCCCGGCACCGCGGACACTGCGCGACGTGGCGCTCGAGTTCGTCCGCTTCTTCGGGGTCGACCGCGTCGAGCGCGTACGCACCGAGAAGCGACTGAAGCTCGTCGTGAGCCGCGCTCAAGGCTCCACCCCTTCCACACCGGCTTCCACGAGCGTTGTCTCGAGACGACGCAACCCGCTTCGGATCCTGCTCTTCACCGTCCCTTCCGGCTCGCCGAGAATGTCCGCCGTCTCGCGATATGTATAACCACCGAAGTAAGCGCACTCGATGACCCTGCGCTCCCCCTCCGGGAGTGCAGCGACCGCTTCGCGGACCTTGCTCACGAGCGTGAGTGCCCATACCTCACGCTCGACGTCGTAGCTCGTTGCGGAATCGGCACGGGCATCGTTCTCTTCGCGTTTTGCGCGCCGGCGCTCAGATCTCAGGCGGTCGACTGCTCGGCTGTGCGCGAAGTTGAGCAGGTAGGCGCGCAGGCCGCCACGCTCAGGATCGAAGTGGTCGGGCTCGTGCCACAGCCAGACGAACGCATCATGCGTTATCTCGCTGGCGGCGCCTTCGTCGCGCAAGATCTTGTTCGCTACGGCGAAGACCGAGCCCGCAAAACGCCGAAAGGCTTCTGCAAGGGCTTCCTGGTTCCAGCGACCGATCGCCAGCACCAGGACGGTGTCGCTCGCCTCAGTGAGGTCCACTACAACGTCGTCTCACTTACCACACCAGCAAGTACCTCGACCGCACGAACAAGACGACTCGAGCCCGCGCTCTCGTCGTGGCGCCAGCGGATCTCGTACGTCCCTGCAGCGAGCGAGGGAAAGAGGCCTGCGAGAAACGTCCCGCCTTCAGCGCGGCGCTCACGTACAGCAGTGTGCGCCCCGCTCCAGGGCGCGCCGGTAGGGCGTATCTCGATCTCCGAACCCACCGGCACTCTGTCGGTACGGACCACGAGGGCCCCAAATGCATCGCCGATGTCGACGACCACGCTTCCCGGGGCGCTCTGGCCCGCGTCAGGCTCCGCCCGGGTTTGGACCTCGGCCATCAAGACGCCGGGGTCGAAAATCCGCTGTGGGGCACGTCGAGGTACGGGAATGACGTGAGGTAGTTCTCGGTGCCCATGGCGCTCAGATCACCGGCTCCCGATGTGAGTCCGGGAGTGATCGCGCCTGCGGCGGCATCCGGGTGGAAGCTCGCATCGACCAGGGGCAGCGTCGCCCCCGCGAATGCCCTCAGCTCGATCGTCACGACATCGTCGAAGACGCGACGACCGTTCGGGAACCCAGCTGGGTCTCCCCCTACGAGTCCGAGGTTGCTCGGCTTCGTGCTCGGGGCGATCGCCATGTTCAAACGCAACATGTCCGAGGCAATGCTCGTGGTGAAGTTCTGAAAGCCCGGGACGACTCCTGACGGAAGCCCCGTCATGAGGATCGCGGCCAGGTCCGCACGGTTCGGAGACCCGCTGTTGTAGGAGGCGAGCTTCGGGAACACCCCCGGGTAAAGGCCCGGAAGCAGCCGCGAGAGCTCGGGATCGGTGACGTAACTCACGAACTGCTTGTCGTCCGACGGCGGTTGGGCGTTCCAATAGTCCTTTTCGGAGATGGGGATGACGACTTCGTTCACGAGCGGATTCCCAAGACGCGAGACCTGAACGTAGGGGCCCGTCCCTGTCTCGGAGCCATCCGTGGAGCGCAGGATCACTTTCTGCCGGCTAGCCGCCGTCCAGATACCGATGACCGACGAGGCCGAAGCTGGATCGGAAGGGTTGCTGCCATTGCGTGTCAACTGGCTCTTCGGGATCTGGATGGCGATCGTGTGGACATTCACCCCCTTCGTCGAGTTGATGCCTGCCGCCATCTTCCCGATCCCGGTGTTCGCAAGGCCGAAGGTCGTGTGATCCTGCTCGAAAGGCCTCAAGATCCCCAGATCGAATATCGCGCCCAGATCGACGTAGAAGCCCTCTGCCCTCTGCCCGGCGAAGACCTTGACACCGTTGCCCACGTCATGAACTGCTTCGGCGGCCAATCCTCGGTAGTGGGGGGTCGACAAAGGGCCGATGTTGCACGGGGGGCACGCGAGGCGGCTGGCGAGCACGCTGGACGTGCCTTTCACCTGGTCGACACGGGTGAGCGAATAGAACTGGCGCCTGTTCCAATTCGGGTCGGCCAAGGACTCAACCGGCCCCGTGTTGTACAAGAACGTATTCGGATTACGAAGCTCGGTGAAGAACCGGAACTGGTATGTGACGTCGGGCATCGCATCGCCCGAATTGTCCACGTTTATCTCGTACAGGACCTCGTTGCCGAACTCGTAAAAGTTCGGGCCACCGTCAGGCGCCTCCAAGGGCACATAGTTCGCAAGGATGGTGATCGTGTCGGCATCGTCGGGGCTGACGAACGCATAGAGATCCGTGCTATCGGCCACGGGATCCTTTGAGATGTGCGGTGCTTCACGGTGTGACGACATGGCTCACCATTCCCTGTAGCTCAGGCGCGTTCGCCGCGCTCGAAAATTTGCTTTGGTCAACGAAGAGTCCTCAAGAGGCGGTTGGCCAGTTGCGGATCGCGAGTGACCACTTCCCTGGTACCGCTGTATACGCTTATTTCGCCTGTGGACAGATCCTTTACGTGGGCGACCAGAGGCTCGGTGAGGGCTCCTGCATCAGCCTCTGTAGCCGGCGCCAGATCTTCCGCGACAGGAGCATCCGAGCTCGCTGCGCTTCCTATGGCGCCTACCAGGCTGGGGGCGGTTGCAGCGACCCCGGTAGCGGCGGCCGCAATCGACGAGCGCAACAGGAACAGCCGTCTACTGATCTTCGCCATCCCAGCGCCCCCCTCCGGGCAGTGATGCGAAGCCCGCGACTTTCGGCAAACCGATACGTCGCAGGGCTCTTTCAGAACCTGCCTGTGTTATGTACGACACCCGAGAGGATGTTGGATTCAACAGGGCGAACTTTTTTTGTGTCCCCGTAGGGCAACATGGGGCGATGGAACAGCTTCGAATCGGTTGTCTCGGCGCCGCGAGGATTGCACCCCTGGCGCTGGTGAAGCCGTGTGCCTCGAACGAAGGGACCGTATGTGCGGCAGTTGCCGCCAGAGACCCGGACCGTGCAAAAGCCTTCGCCGCGAGGCACCGCATCCCGAAGGTGCACGAGAGTTACGACGCCTTATTGGCCGACCCCGAGATCGATGCCGTCTACAACCCGCTCCCGAACGGGCTTCACGGAAAATGGACGACACTGGCACTGGCACAGGGCAAGCACGTCTTGTGCGAAAAACCCTTCACCGCAAACTCTCAAGAGGCAGAGCGCGTCGCTGCCGTCGCCGACGCCTCGGGCCTGGTAGTGATGGAAGCGTTCCACTGGCGGTACCACCCCTTGGCGACGCGCATGCTCGAGATCATCGCCAGCGGCGAGCTTGGGGAAGTCCGCCGCATAGAGGCGGCGCTCTGTTTTCCTCTACCGCTCTTCAAGGACATCAGATGGCAGCTCGCGCTGGCCGGAGGAGCACTCATGGACGCCGGCTGCTATTCGGTGCACATGGTGCGGACACTGGCAGGCGCAGAACCGAGGGTGGTCCGAGCGTCGGCGCGGCTGCGTTCGCCTGGGGTCGACCGACGGATGGAGGCGGAATTCGCCTTCGCTGACGGGCGCAGTGGCGGAATAGTTGCGTCGATGTGGTCCTCGACGCTTCTCCGGATACAGGTCAAGGTTCAGGGTTCCAAGGGATCTATGCGGGTCTTCAACCCGACGACGCCGCAAATGTTCAATCGCCTCACGGTGACCGGCGCGCACAAGAGGCTCCACGAACGGGTGCGCGGCGCCTCCACTTACAGCTACCAACTGGAGGCGTTTCGAGCTGCCGTCCAGGAGGGGGCCCCCACGTTGACGCCACCGGATGAGGCGGTCGCGAACATGCGTGTGATCGACGCGATTTACGTTGCGGCCGGAATGGAGCCACGCCGGCCGGCCGGCGAGTTGGCATGACCGCTGCCAGATCGATCACCCAGCGCTATCAGAACGATTTGTCGGCCCTCTAGGGGACCTCTTTTCAAGGCTCCAACTCGAGGTGTGGGGCTAGCTGGAATCGAACCAGCGACCTCAGCATTATCAGGTCTGTCCACGCCTGAAAGGGCCGACAAGCTCCTGGACTCATTTTGTCAAACCTGCAAGTGGAAGCGCACTTCCTGCGGAACCGTTCTTGACCGACGATGACCCCTAGCGACCCCCCCTTGTGGTGCAGATGTGGTGCAGGCGCAGTTCGTCGTCGGGACGATTGGCGTCAACGGACTTCATGGTTGACGTCACATCCGGGCAGCTGTTCAAGGACGATGAGAGGGGCGAACGCCAGCACGCTCACCCATCCGATGGTCGACGAACCTTGAGATCCACAGATCGGGCGAAGGACCTTCTAACGTCTCAGAGATCGTCGTGCTCGCCTCGATCCGCCCCGCAGGGCCGTAGGCCCGAAGCGGAGGCGGCGGGCGCCGGCAAAGCCGGCGCCTTCTTGAAGCCGTATAGAAAGTTTCAACGCGCATGGCGCATGTCGGAATCGACAGGGGGTGAAAGGCAAGACGGTGTCGGAGAGTGTCGCGGCAGTTCCTGCGCTTCTCGACCCGTCATACGATACTGCGATGCCTGGGAGTTACAGCTGGCGCGAGGACGAAGAGTTCACCCTTGCCTGGAAGACAGCCTCCACGCTGCTGAAGGACACGCTTCCGAAGAGATGGCTGCACAGTCTCGGGGTTTATCGGCAGGCAGTGACGATTGCCGAATCGTTGGCAGGACACGACGTCGGAATCTTGGTCCAAGCGGCCATTCTCCATGACGTCGGCTACTCACCCGCGATCGTCGATTCGGGATTTCACCCTCTTGATGGGGCCAGATACCTGAGGTCAACCGGCATGGACAGACCAGAATTGTGCAACTCGTGGCGCATCACTCCTGCGCACACGTGGAAGCCGACGAGCGTGGTCTGGCAAAGGAGCTGGGCCAGTTCCCTCCGGGGCCAGCCGAACTGACGGACGCCCTGATTTTCTGTGACATGACCACTTCCCCGGACGGTCAAGTGGTGACGATCGATACCAGGGTCGGCGAAGTGTTGGACCGCTACGGCAGCGAGAGCGTTGTTGGGCGTTTCATGCGCCGATCAGCGCCGCAGCTCCGCGCTGCCACCCAACGAGTTACGGATGTGCTGAGCAAGATCGATAACTGACAGAACAGTCTGCCTTGTGCTCCCGTCCGCCCCTGACGCCGTGAGCTTGTGTCAACTTGTGAGATATACAACTCCAGTCCTATGCCTCGTCGTCTAAATGCCCATCGTCGTCGGAGTCATCCATCATTCCGAACTGGGCTGCGTAATCGGCGAATGCGTCGTCATCGAGTTCTGCCTCGGCAAGCTCTAGAGTTGGAACAGGCTCCTGCGAGGGAAACCTCTCCGAACGACGGATTAAATCGACTACGAATTCTAACGCCGCATTTGCGAATTCAGCGTCATCGATCCATACGCCCACCTCCGCATGTTTCGGTGACGACTTGGTCCAGTTCGCTGAGCCAATCCACGCTTGCCGTGCACTGATCCCAGAACGTTCGACGCCAAACTCGTCTTCACCGACCCAGGTCTCGCAACAGACCGCAAGTTTCGCATGAAGCAGCGGATCCGTTTTACCGCCATACCAGCCAGCCATGCGAACCGGACCGAGCTTGAAGTGCTCTTCGTCGAAGTCCTCCTCAAGTTCGAGGGGAAAGTCATTTGGTCCCAACATTCTGCGCCTCCCGTCGACAAGTGGAGTCACCAGGTCGAAGCCGGGCAAATACGAAGACAAGACGGGGTTTGCTTGAGCATGTAGTCGCCGGACGACCTGGGAGATGCGTTTGTTTATTTCGATTCCACGCTTGTCAACTACTACGCAAACCCCGGCTTGTTTACATAGGGCGTCAACGACGGCTTGCGAGCTGAGCCAGTAGACACAACCGATGACGATCGGACGAGGCGCCGCCTCACCATGCGCATTGAGCCCCGCTGCCAGGTCCGTGATTACTTGGTTTCCAAACGTTGCCCGTGACGCCCCGGAGCCCCACGACTGAGTGGAAGATCGAACGAGGTCACCCCAATCACGCGTCACTGTCGTCCAGCTTAAAAGAGACTCAACTGGCACCTTCCGGGCCGGAACCAAGAGGCATCTTGGGAACTGGGGTCACAACGGCGGCGTACGTGTCACTTTGGTTGCTGACGTGGCCAAGGTGATGATGCCGAGGGCTTTGGCTGCTTCAGCTTCGCTATCTCCGCTTGGAAGAGCGAGATGTCCAGATCGAGCGTAAGTGTGAGGTTCAGGGGTCCGTCAGGCGATCTCCCCGCACGTAGGGCTTCGAAATATATTTGCGCCTGTTGGGCGAGCGTTTCAGAGAAGTCGCGGACTTTAGTAATTGTCGGCTTTACCATCTCCGCGAACGCCTGCACGACTGGAAGCCATTCGTGAGAAACGGCTGCCCCCCGCGTCCGAAGGCCAAAAGCGATTACGTCCGCGTAAGAGCGTGTGAGACCTCCGGCCATGTCGAGGATGGCAGCCTCGTCGCCCGCTCGACCTCCAGGACCGAATGCCCTGAGAGTTGCCGATTTCTGGAGAAGCCGGTTGACCACCGCAATAGTCGCACTGAGACGTTGTAGCTCGGACTTGAGATAGGCCGGGGGATCGATGATGCGCTCAGATGCTGAGTCCGCCTCGCCCCGTACGTACCGCTCGTAGTTGTGCTCATGATCAGCGATGCCTCGGGCTACCTCCGACGCGAAGAAGAGAACCCCCCACCCGATCTCATGGTTGGGTGGGTGTGGGACGCGCTGTGGACGAGCATCGCCAACTTGAGTAGCCGTTACTCGTTGAACTTGGGCGACAGCGTCAGCGAAGGCTTTAATGGCAAGTGGGTGAACTTCCACCGTGATGCCTTCGTTGATGCCCTGGGTTGCCTTGGCTGAGAACTCCCTAATCTGATGCAGGGGTTGTTCCATGCATTTCAGAAGCGCCGAATACACGGGCTGCCATTCGGACGGAACTGTGCTTGCCCTCACTTCTTGCGCCCATTCGATCATCGAGGAATAGACCTCGACGATCTGGTCTGAGAGACGTCGGTGAAAGGTGTGCCAGTCACTCCCTGGACGTTGTGTGACAGCTGTCTCCACGGTGAGCTGCTCGATTTGCTTTCCAATTTCTGCAACCAATCTCGCTAACTCGAGCCCCAGGTGCTCGATGTCTGCATTCGGATCGGCGACATTGTGAGCAGTTCTTCGCACGATCCCGAGTTCATAGTCTTGGTATTCCGATTCGTGCTCCTGCATTCCTCGTGCGACTTCGGACGCGAAATACTTCCAGTCGGGATCCAGAAGCGTCGCAGGACCGTTCTGGCCAACGACCTTGTCTTCTATGCGATCAATCCTCCGTGCGTCGAGTGTCGATGGTGGTACTGGCTTACTAGCGTCGATCTGGGCTAGCTCGTGTTCAAGCCCCGAGACGAGAGCCGGCACAACTCCCTTGTGATGCGCGAGAGCCAAATCCATGCGAAAAACGAACCAACCAGCAACTTTCGGGCCATAGCGGATGACCATTGGCTTTTGCCGGTTGGCTACAGAGACGACCGTCGTGCCGCTGCGGCGGTCATGATCGACGCCGAGCGTCTTGTCAAAAAGGCACTCGCGGGTCTGCTTCGGGCCTCGAAATACAACCCGCTTGTTGGTCAAATAGACGATGCCGACGTCGATGACGGTCGGCATGGAGTTGCCTTGCATATAGCGGCCAGTCGAGCGGCCCGTGCGGTAGCGAAGACCAAATCCAAGCGGAATAGAGACGCCACTGGAGCGTCCCTGATAGCGCCCCGGAGCTCGTCGTTCCTCGATGAGCGCAGTGGAAGCCAGCTTGGCAAAGACCGTTTCTCCCGGCTTGCACACCATCTCGGGCCATGACTCGCCGCGGTACTGCCGTGCCAGGAGCAGGAGCGCTTCGTGCGCCTGACGCTGCTCCTGCCATTTGGCGAGCTGTTTCTCGTACTTGCGCGCTGTCCGGTGGTTGCTGCGGTTGTCCTTGCGGCTTCGCTCGATCTGAGTTGGGACTTCCGCCGGCCTTGGCAGGTCCTTCAGTAAGGAATCGAGCTCTCCGACTGTCGTTGCTGAGTACGCAGCGCCAATGCGCTGGTCGAACTCCTCCATGGTGAGCCTGCCCACCACTATGTGCTCTCTCAGCGTGGAGGCCACGGCCTCGCGGTCGGCATCGGACGCCCGGACGGAAGGGTCTCGCATCAATGCATCTCCAAGCATTACACCCCTTGGCCCGTCCGGTGTCATGCGACGAGCACTGGCTTCTCCAGCCACTGCGGGTGCGGCTGACTGATGGCCCACATGACGATCGTGTCTCGAAGCGTCTTAAGGTCTTGGCGACGGCTACGTGGGGCAAAGGTTCCCGGTGAGAAGACATCGTCGCTGACCCTGGCAACCCAAATGCTGTCCTCTGTTGTCGGGCCATACATGTGAGGCGCTAGCTGCCGGAAGAAGTCAGTCACGTCGTCTTCGTCGAACGCTTGCTTGTCGACGAGCTCCGCGTAGACACCTGCGAGCACCCGAAGGATGACCGTCGATCCCAAAAGGCTCGATTTGCGAAGGTCCTCGGTTGTCAGCTCATCGTCGGCCACGGCGGCAAGCGGTGGGAAGGAAGCAAGCAGGACGTCCAGGAAGTTGTTGGTCTTTTCGACAAGTGCGTTCTCTCTCAGCTCGTCTTCGAGTCGTCGACCGATGCGGCCATCGATGCCGACTGCGAGCGTGCGAACGATCTCGGCAACATGCTTGGCGCCCATCAAGTTTGGGTTGTTCCGACCCATACGATCTTGCTCAGGATCGACCCGGCCTTTCAGGAGCGCATGCTTCATGACATCTTCCAAACTTCGGTTGACAACTTTGCGGTTGTCGAATCGCGCACGCACCGATGACGTAATGCCGAGCGCGTTGTCCGCTATATCGAAGAACATCTGCTTGTAGGCGGTCTGGTCGTCCTCGATGAAAATCTGAATCGTGGTCCGCTCACGATCAAAACGCTCGCGCTGCTCATTGAGGTCTTCGATCTTCTTCTGGAGCATTTGCAGCACGGGGGCCTCGTCCCCGTTCCGCTTGGCTGCGGCGAGCAAGCTGCGCTGCTTCTCCAGCTCCTCTGCGATGGCACGAATGGCCATGTGAATGCCCAGGATTCGGTGTTGGCCGTCCAGAATTCTCAGGTCCGTACTCGCAAGACGAGGAAACGAAATGATCCCGAACTCGGTACCGCCGATCTCCTTCTCACTCTCAAACTGGAAGATGTTCGGCGCTCGCAACACGAGGGCAGGCGCCACCCAGTCGGGTTGTGTTCGCACGTACTCACCGAAGCCATTGGCGTGCGCCACTTTGATACGTCGATTGCCTTCCGTCGGATTGGCGGGGTCCGGCGTCGGGAGCAGTCCTGCGATCTGAGTCAGAGCTAGATCGAGCGAGAACACGGTTCTGCCTCCCTGCTTGTAGCGAGTGGCGTAAAAGCGGATGGACGGGTCGTACCCCGTGACCTCAGACATGGCTAAACCCTCCATTTGTTTTCTAATACCGATTACAATTGTTAATCCTAGAGAATAAGATTTTGTTTGTCAATAGAGATTTAGATCGCCCCTTAGTGTGCCCAACCGCCGCTTGCACCCCGGAATGCCGTGGGCATAGCCAGCCACCCGACTTGAGCTGGGGTTTTGACATTTTTCGACCAGCTATGGTCCCGGCGAGGGGACGCCAAGAGGGCGACTCCCGCTAGGAGAGAGTCATGGCCATTCAGAACCAGCGCATCATCAACACCGTCCAGAGCATCAAGCGCAAGGTGCATCCGGACGCCGAGCGTGCCTTTGGGGCGCTTGCAGAGCACCTAGACGACCTCCACGGCCGCGTTGAAAAAGGTCTGGCGGAGCTGGAGAAGGTCGCACAAGAACTGCTCAAGCCCAAGCGCTAGGTGTCGAAGGTCGTAGGGCCGGCAGTTCTAGATGTGTGCGCTTTGAGGTGGGCTAGCCGATGTACGGAGATGACGTTGTCGGATTGACGCCGTGATCGATGCGAAGTCGCATGGTGGGATGAAAGTTGAGCGCATCTAGATCCGCGGGGGCGATCCATTTTACGTCGGTCGATTCCTCGCTTGAGCAGAGGGTGCCTCCAACGGGATGGGCTCGGAAGCAAAGCGAGAACTGCTGACGGACTTCGCCGTTGTCGTAGGCGATGACGTGCTTGGGGTCGCTGTAGATCCCGACCAACCCGACGACCTCGATGTCGATACCGGTTTCCTCGTGAACCTCGCGCACGACCGTCTGCGGCGACACTCTCCCCCAGCTCGACAACACCACCTGGCAACGCCCAGCGATCATTGTCGGTGCGGTGAATGAGCAGTAGACGACCTTCTTCGTCTTGCACGACGGCCGTCACCGCCGGGACCATCGAGTTCGGCTTGGGCGCATTGGGGTCGTCGTAGTAGTCACTCCGGGCCATTACGCCACCAAGGTCGTTGCATCCAGCGGCTTCGCTCCAGCCCATACCCTCTCAAAGCTCTCCAAATATCCAGCGAAAAACTCGGCAGCAGGAACGTGGTGCAGGTGGAGCAGGGGGGCCATGTGGGCGGGGGCACCGTAGAGGTGTGCATTTACCAGCATGTCGTCATCGGCCCGATAAATGGAATTGTAGAGGATTGTGCTGTGAACTCTGAATTCGGCACCTGGAACTTCGACTACGTCTCGATAATTGTGAAGCATGTTCGCAATCTTCGCTGATATTGCGGTACCGATTCCTTCGTCGATGCCGCGTTGGTGTACCTCGGCGCTATCGGGATCGCCCAACAAGTAGCGCAGTCTCACCCCTGATTTGGCCTGACGGAGGAGCAGACGGCGAACAGCTGGGTCTTCGGACAACCAGAAGCCGGCGTACACCAGGATGTCGATCTGTTTCTCGGCGTCGTCGAATAGACGGAGCCACAAGTCATTTCCGACCGTGGAACGGATCGGATAAATCGCCAGCAATTCGGCCATTGCGAGTTGGCTCGCCTCGGATGCGGAGTCGGTCGGCCAGAGGTAGCCGGGATCCGAATCAAGCAAATTCGCGAGGGCATAGCGGTACTTCTTGTAGGGAATGCGTTGGCCTGCGATCCAGCGTTCGACTGTCTTGCGGTCCACCTCCAACTCGTCGGCAACGGCATCAACACCAAGGCCGGCGGAAAGGATCGCTGCCCGGAGTCGCTCGTTCGACATACAAGGGTCCGCTTTCTAGAGGGACAACTTGGGACGTCCTGATGGTAGCGAAGAGTGCCCAAGCTGTTCGGCACGGCAGTTACGGCGTCCTCCTGCCTTGTCTCAAAGTGATTCCAGCGGTGGCCGCTGTGGACACCCACGACAAGGAAAGGAAAACCGATGCATGTGATCCCTGTTGACGTGAGTCAGCTAAAGGTGCTCGTTGTTGGCGAACCGAAGCGACAGATGAAAGACGGGCAAGCCATCGTCGACCGAGCAACCAACCTCCCGTTGTGGAACGTGGACGTGACGGTGATCGGAGAAGACCGTGCCGAAACCGTGCAGCTTGCTCTCCCCGAAGGGAGCTTCCGAAGAACCTCAACCTCGGGACTATTGTGATTCCAGAGGGAATGGTGGCCGTCGCGTGGTCGAAGAACGGCCGCTCGGGTGTCATGGTGCGGGCGAAGTCAGTGCGAGTCGAGGGTGGCTCGACCGGAACGAAGGGCGCCGCGGCATGACCACGGCGCTCGTAACGAAAGTGATCATGCTTGCTGCCAGTCGAACTCCTCGCATCCCGACATCGAAGGCGGCGGTGGAGATTGGTTGGTTCATGGTCGTGTTCTCGTCGGGCTTGTAGTGGTGCTCAATTACCGGCGCTGGCGCCGTGGTCATCGTCCGAAGGTGCAAGAGGACGACGCATCGTCCGTTCGGCGCTGGGTCGGCTGGGTGAGCTCGTGTTGGATGTGGGATGAGCAGAACCTCGGTCTCGTCCTCGTGGACGACACGACGAGACACCGAAGACATTGGCTGACCCACGAGGTCCTTCCTCCGTTGGTGCGGATTCCCGCCATCCGGTTCGAGCCGCTGCAGAACGGGCTTAGAGCTTGGATGCACACCCTTCCGGGGGTTGGTGTCGAACAGGTCACGCGGGCAGCAGGTCACCTGGCCAACGCCTGGGGGTGCGTTCGTGTCGACGTGACTCAGCACTCTCCAGGCCTGCTGTGTCTCAGGGGCTTCGTCTCTGACCCACTTGTCGGGGTCTGGAACGTGAATCCAACTGGCGATCCGCTGTCGCAGTGGCATTTGCATGTCGGGCGCGACGACGAGGGAGAGCAGGTCTACCTGCCCTTGGCCAACCTCTCCGGTATCACGGTGGCAGGAGTGCCCGGGTCCGGCAAAACCTCGCTACAGCGCTGGTGGCTCTGTCAGCTGGCGCCGCACGCAGCAGTCCAGATCGCCTTCTTCGACGGGAAAGTGTCCGAGCCATACCTCGGGGACTACGGGCTGCTCTCCGAGCGCTGCTTCGCCGTCGCCGGCGACGATCTGGCCGAGGCCAACCAACTCCTTGAGCGCCTATGGCGCACGATGCGAGCACGGTCGACCTGGCTCAGGGAAACGCGTGGTTCGTCGCAGTTCTGGGACCACGGGCCCGACGAGCGCTGTCCTCTCGTGGTGATCATCGTCGACGAGTCGCACACTTACGTGACCGGCGCGTCCCGCAGGGACCGCGAGCTCTGCGAGTCGAATGTCTGGTACTTGACCAAACTCGCTAAGGAGGGGCGCTCGCGGGGCTTTCTCACCGTGTTCGTGACCCAGAAGCAGACAGCTGACGCAATCCCTACTGCCATTCGTGATGTGTGCCAGGTCGGGATCAGCTTTGGAGTGCGCACCACAGAGGGGGCGGTGGCAGCCCTGGGCGATGACATCCGCCAGCACCCCGAGGTCGCCCCCACAGAGCTCATTGGTCGGGAGTGGACCGGCGTGGGCGTGATGCGTCTGCCTGACCGGTCAGGTTTCCACCGCGTCCGCATCCCGTTCGTGAGCGAGAGGGACGCCTTTCGGGTCGTCGTCTCGCAGAACGGTCACCTGCGATGGCAATTCCAGCTCGTTCGGGGCATCGACGTCCTGGAGGAGGGTGATCAGCTGAGCGAGGCAGCGGGATGAGTTCCATGATCACCCCCGACCTCTACGCCGACCTCGTGTCCGCCGCCGCCGACCCCGCCTTCGATGAGTGGCGGGCCATGGTGCGGGCAACCGGAGGATGTGCCGAGCCGGTTCATCTGCTCGGAGAGTCCTGGACGATCCACGCTGGCAGCGGGGAGGTGCTCGCCAGACGAGAGCCGGGGCGCCTCCTCGTTGCCTGTGGGAACCGTCGAATTTCCCGCTGCCCCTCGTGCTCGGAGACGTACCGCGCAGACACCTTCCAGCTCGTAAAGGCCGGTCTGGTCGGCGGGAAAGGCGTCTCGGAGACCGTGGCAGGTCATCCCAAAGTGTTCGCCACTTTCACGGCCCCGAGTTTCGGGCCGGTCCACCACCGGGTAACGGCCGAGGCCGAGGCCGTGCTGTCTTGTCATCCTTATGGACCGGTTCGCTGTGGCCGACGTCACGGGGCCGACGACCCGGTCCTCGGAGAGCCCCTCGATCCCGGGTCTTACGACTACGTGGGTGCAGTGATCTGGAACGTGCTGTCGACCCGGCTGTGGGCTCGGACGGTCTCACTCGTCAATCGCCTGGCGGCCCGGTTGCTGGGAGTCAGCCAGCGTTCCTGGCCAGAGATAGGGGAAGTGTCAGTGGTCAAGGTCGCCGAGTTCCAGGCCCGGGGCTTGGTCCACTTCCATGCGATCTTCCGCCTGGACGGTCCTGAAACTGGCGATCCGCCTCCTCAAGGAGCCACCGTCGAACTGCTCGGCGAGGCGATCCAGCGGGCCGCCGCGGTTGCCAAAGTGAATCCACCGGAGTCCGCCTCGATCGGAGAGCTCGGGCCCGTCTGTTGGGGAGAGCAGCTGGACCTTCGGCCGATCACGGAAGAGGCCTCCGACCGAAGAACCCTGAGCGACGGGCAGGTCGCCGGCTACGTCGCGAAGTACGCGACCAAGGGCGCCGAGTCGTCGGGGACGGTGGACCGACCCTTGGCTTGTAGGTCCTGCAGAGGGACCGGCCGTGAGGACAAGGGGGGCAAGAGCGTGCGCTGTGACCTGTGCCGTGGGGACGGTTCGCGGGAGCACCTCGCATCCCTAGCGCTCCGTGCTCACGCCAAAGCGATGGTCACGACGTGCTGGCAACTCGGCAGCCTTCCAGAGTTCACTGCCCTGCGTCTGCGGCCGTGGGCACACATGCTCGGGTTTAGGGGCCACTTCTCCACCAAGACCCGTCATTATTCGACCACGCTCGGATGCCTGCGCGGAGCTCGACGGCAGTGGCGGACCACGCGCACCCTCGTCTCGCATGGTCTAAATCCGGCTACGCCTATCGAGCGGCTCAATAGGAAAGAGTTGGATGAAGCGGACCTCATCGACGAGTTCGGAAACGCGGTTCTGGTGGTCGGCCACTGGCGGTACGTCGGGCGGGGACACTCTCCGGGCCAAGCGGTGTACGCCTCGACAATTGCGAATGACTTGATTCGAGCCAGGCAACTCGCACGGCAGGCTTCGGTCCAGGGTTGCTGGAGGGCGGCAACATGAGAGCGGGGGTATCGAAGTACGAGACTGACAAGCAGTCCGACGCACCCAGCAGCGCCCTCCAAAAGAGAGGCCGCTACTTCACACTTCAGCAAGCAGCAGATGTGTACCCCGCATTTACGTTCCGTCTGTTGAGACGGCTGACTCAAGAGCGGCGGATTCCGTTTAGTCGTGTTGGCCGTTGCATCGTGCTGGCCGAGTCCGACATCGAGGCATACATCGAAGAGGGCCGGGTAGAGCCGCCGAAATCATGCCGTCACTGGGGGGTGGCATCATGATCGCTGTCGGCGACCCAACGACAGGAAGTTAATCCGGTATGGGCTCACTTCGTAAGGCACCACGGAACCCCTCCCGCTGGGAAGCGAGGTACCGAGATGTCAGTGGGCGTCAGCGAACGAGGACGTTTGATTCGAGAGCGACGGCCAAGGCTTGGCTGGATGCTGTAGAGACAGATATTCGCCGCGGAACGTGGGTGGATCCGCAGCTCGGCCGGACGAAACTCAGTGAGCTCGCAGAGTGCTGGTCGAAATCCGATCCGAGCAAGAGATCTGGATCGCTCACTCGTGACAACAGCATTCTTGAGAATCACATCTTGCCCACACTCGGCCAGAGACCGGTGGTTTCTGTGACCCACGCTCGATATTCAGACGCTCGTGAATTCATGGGCGGTCCGGTATTCGTCGTCGACGGTGTTGAGGCACTACGCCTGCTTGCGGGCTCTATTTTCCTACGCAGAAAACGCCGAGTGGATTGCACGATCGCCGTGTCGAAGTATTCGACTACCTGAAGTATCGGCTAGAGAAGCGCAGATCCTAGATAGCACGCAGCTCGGGCGGCTGGCTGAAGCGATGGGCGCCTACGGGCCGATGATCTACCTGGCTGCTCTCGGCTTGCGGTGGGGAGAGATCGCCGGGCTGCGCGTTAGACACCTGGACTTCCTCCGGTGCAGGGTCACCGTGGCCACGCAGCGCACGTGTGGTGAGAAGGGTCGCATGGTCGAGCAGGATCCCAAGACACGAGCGGGTTGCCGCTCCTTCACGGTGCCCGAGTGGGTCATGACCATGCTGGCTGAGAGTCTCGCCGACCGAGGAGTTACGGGTGGCAGCCCGAATGCTTTGATGTTCGTGTCTCCTGATGGCGCTCCGCTCCACTACAGCAACTGGCGACGTCGAGTCTGGCAGCCTGCACTGAATGATGCGGGGTTCAAGAACCTCACCTTCCACGACCTGAAGCACACCGCCGCGACTGTCCTTGTCGAAGCGGGAGTGGATGTGAAGACCGCTGAGCTCCGCCTCGGCCATGCCAACCCCCAAACGACGCTCAGGATCTATGCGCAAGTAACCAAGCAGGCGGATCAGTCCGCTGCCAAGAAAGTCGGACAGCGACTGCGGCCTCGCAAAGCGGTCTCCTCGAATGGCCGATCTCAAGCGTCCACCAACGGGGGCGCATGAGGGTTATCGGATGCTGATCTCGATCGTGGCCTTGACGAGAAGCCCTCAGGGTGCCCGCTCGACCTCTGCCTCATCGATCCACCGCGCCAAGGGGCTTAATGCGGCAAGCGCTTCTAGGGCGAGTTGCTCTGCCGGTTCGGCGCCGTGAGTGGTGATGTTCCGAATGCCCATCGCACACCCACGGCCAAATGCTGCAGCGCCTTCGTGGGCGCTCTTCCAGTCGTCGGAGCCCTTAGCCAGTTCGGTAAATCGAAGCCGGGGCTCGTCCGGTGCAGGATCCTTGAGCGAAAAGGCCTTACCGATCTGCTCGGTTGCCCCACCCTGCTTCAAAATGTCGAGCTTGGCCGGTAAGTGCTGGTCGAAGACCGCACCCGAAGCCGCCCTGACCGCATGTCCGTAATGGCCGTCGTCCCAGAGTTCTACTGCGGCACTCCAAACCCATCTGTGGAGGCACGCTACAGAGAGTTGGGGCCCGCTGGGACCAAGGATGGCCGCCTCTTCTTCTGCGCCTTTCAGTCGCCCAAGTAACTCCTCGAGATGCTTCTTCTCACCGCTGTGTTCCCAGCCGTATCTCGCTCCAATCCGAAATCCCTGAGCAATCCGATCGTCCACGTGGTTTGCGATTTGCTCGATCAGGCCCTTGCGAGAATTGAGGTCGGAATTGATCTGCTTGTACTTTGGATCGTTGAGATAGCTGAACTGATCTCGGCGTCGGGCATAGACGCTCTCCCCCTCTGCCAGAAGTGTCAGGTACTCCTCGACCTTCTTGATGGCGACCTGGTAGTTCACCGAACCTCCCAACTCAGGAGAAGCAAATATCGGTGGAATCTGGTCCGATCCGACTGTGGTGCAGATGTGGTGCAGGAGGTCTGCCCGCCCAACTGGTCGGAAGAAAAACCTCAGGTAAGAAGTAGTGGGGCTAGCTGGAATCGAACCAGCGACCTCAGCATTATCAGTGCTGCGCTCTAACCGACTGAGCTATAGCCCCGGGGCTTGAAAAAGCATGTCACACGGCATCTTGTCCCTGCGAGGAACAAGCGACGGAACCCTCCATCGCGCGTCCATCGCGCGGACGACGGAACCACGCGCCGACTTCCTCAGCCGTCCTCCGGTCGGCGTCCTCGGTCGCTCGGGCATAGAGGTCGAGGGTAACCCGCGCCGATGAGTGCCCGAGGCGAGTCTGTGTCGTCTTCACGTCTGCCCCGGACGCAACGTGGACTGTGGCACTCAGGGCTCGGAGGTCGTGAAACTTGAGCCGTGGGATGCCCGCAACCTGGCACGCCGGC
The DNA here is from genome assembly GCA_963737015.1 of uncultured Acidimicrobiaceae bacterium. Taxonomy (GTDB): domain Bacteria; phylum Actinomycetota; class Acidimicrobiia; order Acidimicrobiales; family UBA8190; genus CAVTQZ01. Next base: position 340,621 of record CAVTQZ010000002.1, read on the forward strand.
AGCCACGTACGGATGCGCCAGTTCGAGTAATGGAGCGGGGCACCTCCCTCGGTGACGAAAACGAACGCCTCAGGATCTGTAGCCGTCAAGCCGCGACCGGCCAGCACACTCGCAAATTCGTCGAGAAGCCACCGCGGAACGGCGAACGTCCGTATGCCCGCCTCCGATTTCGGGGAGGTGAGGTTCCCGTTTCGGCTCAGCTGACGGTCGACTCGCAGTCTCCCGCTGAGCATGTCGAGTTGGCCCACGGACATTCCCGCCGCCTCGGCCCAACGAAGGCCGAGCACAGCTCCTGTCCACATCATCGTGGCTTGACCCGTTCCAAGGGCCGTAGCCAGCCTCTCAAGGTCTTTGGGCTCGAGGGTGGGTCGCTCCGTTCGGCCAGGACTGCAGAGGCGGATGCCTCGGCACGGTGTACGGGCGATGAGTTCGGTGTCCTCGGTGTAGCGAAACACGGCTCGTAGGACCGCGTACTGGCGCGTCACGGTCCTCGGAGAGGCTGATGACGACCAGTTGTCTACAAGTGCCTGCATCTCCGCCCGGGTGACCCTCCCGACCGATCTACGACCGATGACGGGAAGGATGTGAGTCTTGAGAATCGAGCGATCCCGAGCCTTCGTACTTTCCCGCTTTCGCGGGTTGGACTCGAGCCAGCGCTCGGCCACTTGATCGAAGGCGGTCGAAGCCAAACGCGGGTCGATCACAATCCCTCGGAGGCGGTCAGACTCGACCGTTGTGGCGTAGGCGTTGGCCTCCCGACGAGTCTTGAACGATCGGGTACGGACGCCTCCGTCTTCCAACCGCCATCGAACGTCGTAGCGGTATTCACCGCACGACGTAACACGCTTTTTTATCTGAGCCATTGGGCTTCCTTTCTGGCGCGCCAGCGCAGAATTTCTGACCGTGATGTGGCGACGCTGCGCACGCGTCACGAATGTTCCGCCGCACACCTAACCCGGCACATCTTTCTCAGGGCGGCCAACATCAGCCTACGACCACCCTGTTGCGTGATGCCGAGCGATTTGATCTCAGCGGCGGAGCGTTTGTCTTCAGACTCGTCGGTGTCCGGCAAAGCGAGACAGGAGCTTCACCTTTCAAGGAGCCTGGCTGATTCGGACACCGCCGTCCACGCATGCGCTTCTCAGACGAGGCACGGAGTAAAAGAACCGACTGTCATAGGGCACGAGACAGCGATCGGGCGGACTCACCGCGCTTGTTTGCGTTCTTGCCGGTGCATGCTCCATCAACATCGCGATCCTCGCGTCGGGTGGCGTTCAAACGTCACACACCTTGCTCCAAACGATTCAATCTTCCCGAACCCCGACACACCACGGAACACGCCCCCATCAACTTTGTTCCGCGACCTCCACACGGTTACACCGAAACTCCATACTTCAACTTCACGGAAACGCGGAACACGATTGCAACGGTGTCCCGTTGCGCTCAACATCCGCCGCTACCGAGGAGCGATCAATGGGCTTCATGGAGATCATGGGTTCGAAATCGGTCCGCTACCACGCCGAGACCATCTTGGGCCGCACCGACGACTACCCCGGCCGGGCTCTTGAGTATTACGGCTCGCGCGGCGAGACACCCCTTGTCTGGGGTGGATCCGGCGCCGCTTCCCTCGGCTTGGAAGGCGCGGTGACAGAGCACCAGTACGCCTCGATCTACGGAGAAGGAGGCGCGAAGGACCCTGTCACAGGCGAGCGGCTCGTGAAGAACCTCCGCCCGGGCATGGAGATCGTGATCGCCGCCCACAAGTCGGTCGCAGAGCTCGGTGTGATCGGAAGGGCAGACGACATGCACGCGATCATCGACGCGGAGCGAGACGCGACGATCGGCTACATGGACCGTCTGACGATGAAGCGCGGCGGGCGCCAGGGACGCGCGGCTGTCCCGGTTTCTACGACAGGGCTCGTATACGCCCACTCCCGACATGCCACCTCGCGGGCGGGCGACCCCTCACCGCACGACCACGTCCTTTTGGCGAACGTTATCGAGATGCTCGACGAAAAGGGCGGCTTCAAGGCTCCCGACACGTCGCTGTGGAGAGACCACCTGCACGCGGCGACCATGGCTGGGCGCATGGCCGCCGCGAGGAAGGCCTTGGAGCTCGGATATGGGATCGAAGCCGACCCTGGCCCGTCCGGAAAGCTCGGACACTTCAAAATCGCAGGGGTCCCCGAAGAGGTCTGTGAGCTTCACTCCAAGCGAGCGGCCGAGATTGACGCCGAGTGCGAGCGGAGGGGCTACGACTCCTACCGCGCCAGGAGGGTCGCGGCCCGCTCCACACGCGCCTACAAGCGCCACACCCCCATTGCAGATCTCACCGAACGCTGGCGAATGGAGATCGCCGACACCGGCTACAACAGGGAGAAGCTCCGAGGCCTCGTCGACGAGGCAGGGCGGACACGCGAACGGATCTATCCGCTCTCCCCGGCCGACTCGCGGAGCTGATCGAGGAGCTCCTGTCCGTGTCCGGACCCCTCGCGAAGAAGAAGGTCTTCTCGAGGCCGGACGTGATCGTGGCTCTCGCCCCGAAGCTCTTCGGCCAGGAGCCGAAGCTCTTAGGGCAGGTGGCGAGCCGCGTCCTTCAAGACCCCGCCGTCATCCCCCTGGCGGGGGTCGCAGGGGCGAAGGAGCAGGTGTACTCGACCGCTTCGGTCCTCGCCACCGAGCACGCGATCGCGGCGTGCCTCGAAGCCCAGATCGAGCGCCGCCACGCCCCGAGAGCGAAAGCCGCCGAGCTTCTTCGGGCCGTCGCAGAAACCGAGACAGTCCTCGGACGCGCGCTCAGCTCCTCTCAGCGCGAGGCGGTGCTTGCTTGCGCCAACTCGGGGCGCGGAGCAGAGATCCTCGTCGGCGTGGCCGGGGCCGGAAAGACCACCGCCCTAAAGGTGCTGGCAGACGCCTTCGAGCACTCGGAATGCCAGGTGATCGGGACCGCAACCTCCGGGCAGGCCGCGAAGCACCTGGGAGAAGAAGCCGGTCTTTCCTTCTCGCGCACCCTCGCCTCGATCAGCTGGCGTCTCGACCACGGAAAGCTCGAGCTCACAAAGCGCCACGTGATCTTCTTGGACGAGGCTTCTATGACAGACGACGTCTCGCTTCTGAAGATCCTCGGCGCCGCAGAAGGAGCGGGAGCCAAGCTGATCCTCGTAGGAGACCATCTCCAGCTCGGCGCCGTCGGCCCGGGCGGCGCATTCGAGGCCCTCGTGCACCGCCATCGCGACGCCGTCCAGGTGTTGGACGAGAACGTCCGCCAGCGCGATCCAGCCGAACGGAAGGCGCTCTCTGCTCTTCGAAGCGGCGAGGTGGCAGAGGCAGTGTCTTGGTATCTCGGACGCGGTCGTGTCCGAAGCTCCGAGACGCGAGGAGAAGCACTTGACCGAGCAACAGACGCCTGGGCGTCGGACTATCTCGCTGGCAGAGACTGCGTTCTTCTCGCCTGGCGACGGGCGAACGTGGAGGAACTGAACCTAAGGGCTAGGACACGAATCGAAGAAGCTGGAAGGCTCGCTGGACCCGAGCTGTCGGCGCCCGGAGGACGCCGCTACCGAAAAGGAGACGAGGTCGTGCTGCTCGCTCCGCTGAACCACCCAGGCCTCGTAACGAGCGAGAGGGCGACGGTGGTGTCCGTGGATGCGAGACACGCAAGCCTCACCCTTACGACAAAAGACGGAAGGACGCTGTCCCTCGAAGGTGACCAGATCTCAGCCGAGCGCCTCGACTACGCGTATGCGATGACAGTCCACCGCATGCAGGGGGCGACGACGGAGGTCTCGCACCTCTTCTCAGACGGTGGCGGTCGAGAGCTCGCCTACGTGGCCATGAGCAGGGCCCGCGAGGCCGCGTTCGTCTACTGCGTCGCAGACGACGAGGGCCAGGCCCGAGAGGACCTGCGCCGTGAGTGGTCTGCCTCGAGAAGGGCGCGCTGGGCGAGTGAGCTCGGATTGCCCGAGGACAAAGCGCCGGCTCCCGCGCGGGAAGAGCCGGTCCTCTCTGACGGACAGCGTTGCGCGATCCGCCTGGCGCACCTACAGGCTCAGCGCGCAGCGGTTATCGGCGCGATCCCCGCCGATCGAAGCGAGGAGCTCGCCTCGGTGGAAAAGGAGATCGCCACGACCCGGCGCGACCTCATGGACCTACGGGACGGCGAGGGACGCTTCGAACCCACGCCCGTCGGCGAAGCCGCTCAGGAGGTTCGCATCGCGGAGCTCGACATATCGATAGCCAAGAGGCAGATCGAATCGGGCCGGGGAGCAGACGAGTACTGGTCGAAGCTCGCCGAAGACCGACGAGTCGACCTCGCACAGGCGAAGGAGCGCTTTGCGGAACTCTTCGAAGCCCCGAGGAGGGCGATCGAGGCACAACTCAGCAAGCTTCAGGAGAAACGAGAGGAGCTCGAGACCTGGGCGAGAGAACGAGAGGAATGGGTCGATGAGCACCCGGAGGCCATGTCGCGAGTCTCGCGGATCGACGACGAGATGTTCGCTCGTCGGAAAGAGCTCGACACCCTCCGACGAGAGCTAAACGGACAGCCTCCGCGGACAGCAGAGGACAACGTGATCGAGTGGATCCACCGACCTTCGCTTCGCCCAAACGATGAGCGGTCGCACGATCCGCACGACCCACATGATCACCACCACAGTCCTACGAGGCATCTCGCCCATAACATCGGCTTTGGGCGCTGACAGTCGGCGTTGCGAGCGGGGCCGTTGCTCACAGACGTCGCGACGTCCTCATGGTCGTTCAGAACACGCACACCTGGGAAAGGTCGTCGCGGTGCCGATTCTGGCTTTTCAAACGCCGCCATCACGGTATCGGCCTCGTTCACCTTCGGTCAGACAGGCCCCTCAAAGGGGTCGCACACCTCCAAGTACGAGCACAAGGCCGTCCACGAACAGCGTGACGGGTCAGTTCTCGGCCGTGCCCTGGTGGTGACTCGCCTTTAGGAGGCTTTCATCGCGTGCGCACCACAACCTCCGTAAGGGTGCTGACAGCGAAGCAGTTCGACTATGACCGCGCCCGGCAGCACGAGCCAGCCGCCTGAAAGAAACGGGCGAAGATTTGGGTGATGGCGAGGAAGGGGCACACCGATCGGGGTCTATCGGCAAGCCTTCAGGAGGCCGGCGGCGGCCCCCAGGCGAATCCCGATGCTGGCGCGGCTGCGTCCACGAAGGACTTCCCGTCGGGCGTGATGATCAGACTGAGGATCTGGTATCCGTCTCCCCCCGGCCTGCCGGGGAAATCGAAGTTGCCCGAGTAGTAACAAACTTCCACCGGCGCGTCGGCGGCGAAAGCCATCGACCGCAACGGGGACTCGGGCGCGGCACCCGGGGTCCTTGTCTCCTGCCAGCTCTCCACGGCCGCGACCGTTGACTGGTAGCTCTGCGTCGGGGTTGCTGCCGCGTCATAGGCGGTTCCGGCGTTCTGGCAGGCGGTCGCCGCTGATGCCCGCGGCACTGACCCGCTCAGTAGTGCCAAGGGCAACGAAGTCGCTAGAACCGCTCCGGCCACAAGCCCAAATAGAACGACCCGTCTTTTGTTCAACATGGACCTCCCTCCTAGCAGGGTGGTGGAGACCCAACGTTCTCCCCGAGATTGAAGGTGGTGTTGTTGATGACATAGAAGCACATAGGCGGCCCGGATGTGTAGAGGTAGTAACCGGCAGTTGAGTAAGCTCCCTGCCCCCACGGCGTCCACCCGACGCGGGTGCTCTGGTAGACGACGCCCGACGTTTGATATGTCGCGATGGCCCCACCGTCGTAGCTCTCGATCCAAGACTCTTCCCCGTCGCCTTGCCACCCGCTCGCCAATTGCTTGAACGACGAGGAATCGACCTGCCAGTCCCAGTAGAGATTCCCCCCAGATGAGTACTGATAGAGCCAGAAGTTGTGCTGATTGCTGCCGCTGATCGCGTTATGCCACAGCGGGACGAAACTGTTCTTGTAGACGTAATCGCCGTACCACCACTCATAGCCCTGACACTGGTGGTCTGTCCCGAACTCCAGGTATGTGGTGTCGTTCCCGATGCCCCCGTAGCCGGAAATATCGATGACGTTGCTGTCTTGGAAGACGCCCGGCGCGGCCTCGAACACGTTGCAGTTAGTTCCAGGGGACATTGTTGGGGGGGCGTCGTACCTTGTGAGACCGAGGCCCGTATAGAGGCCAGAAATCCCCAAGTTGTAGACGCTGGCGATCTCGTGGAAGGGCGCAGCGGAGGCGGGCTCGCTCTGGAGGAGCGAACCGAGCAGTGCTATGGGGACAACACCGCCGAAGATGAGGAGCTTGCGTCGCATGACCAGCCCACGTGCCAGTGACAGCGTGAGAAGCCTCCGTCCCATAGCCTCGCCTCCCTTTGTCCCCGCGCACCCCCCGTCGAGTTGCCCAATTTCGACTGTGGACCCTTCTGCGACAAGAGTCAAGATCTTTGCGGTTATTACTAAATGGTCCTTGACATCGACCCGGGTCGCGGTCGCTACCGGGTCAGCTACGAGACTGCCGTGTCAGGCCGCCGTCTCGGCCTTGGTGCAGCGCTGGCGCCCATCTTCTCTGTACCCCGATCCCGAAGGTCCCGGACCTGCCTCCGCGAACTTCGCAACTCGACGGCTCCCCGACTTCGATGACGTTCGCCCCCACTACTCGTGCTGATTCGTCGGCCCTGGTTAGCCTGCGCTGTCCGCCAAGGCCGCCGAGCCCAGCTCCACCCGCTTGGATCGCTGATCCCATGCCGGCACCGCCGGAACGGAGCGGTGTGAGTAGTTGTGCAGTCAAGCCGCTCTTCTCGGACACCGTCACCTACTGGCCGCCTTCTAGAGCGAACAAGCGACCCTGCGCGCCACCAGGAGGGCCGTGTTTCCGGCGCTTTCGACTTGACTGCGGACCCAAGCTTGGGTTTTTGCTTCGACTCAGGACGCCTGACGGGGATGAGTCATGGTTCTCTGACCCGAGTGAGAATCGCTTCTTTTTTTCATCGTGGCCATTTCCTGTTCCTGGATCCGGAGCCTTGGACTCGCCGGGTTCCGTTTGGAGTGAAACCTGAAACGCCACTCCCCGGGGAAGGTTGACGCGGTATCCCGAGCGCGACCTGCCATGGGCTATGTGCCCATTCACTCGTTCAACGATCCCTACAGCGCCGAGCGCAGTAAGCGCTTTCGCCGCGGTGTCCTTGGTCATACCAAGGTTCCGGGCAATCCCCCTTACACCGACTGCAGCGATCCAGCCCTCTGGCTCTGGCCGCGCAGACAGGGCTAGGTCCTCCAGAACAGACCACTGAAGCCATCCCAGGCGCCGGCGCCAACATCGACTTCGCTCGTCTATTTCGATCCACATGCGCGCACTCGCTACGCCTCGACGAGCTGGCGCGCGATGTAGGCCTCGATCTCGCTTCTCGGGACCAGCAATCTTCTCCCGGCGCGGATCGAGCCCAGCTCTCTTGATGTGATCAATTCGCGCGTCTTGGTCTTGCCGATGCCGAGCAATTGAGCTGTCTCTGCGACGGGGAACGCGAGCCGCTCGGGTACTTGCCCAGCGCTTGTGCTTGCTTCGCTGCTCATGCGATGACTCCTGGGATCGTTATGCACCGTCGCGAGTCACGATACGGAGGCGCCGGCCGGTGGGGCTTGACCGTTGAGCCGTGAGGCAGCGCATCAATCAGCACCGACTCTTCTCCACTGGACGTCTCGGTTGCTCTCCTTTCGTCTCGGTTCGTCCCCGCTGGTCGTGCTTCGCCACGGTTTTGCGATCTTTAGTCGCCACAAACGCACCTGGTGAGGGGCCAATTTTTCAGTCCTCTACCGCTTAAGCCCTGTTGACGGACTTTTTCGTCGGTTAGCGTTCCTAAGTTTCCGGGAAGCGGGCCGTGGTGTACTCACCTGGAACCTCGGCAAAAGCGCTCGGTGCGGGGGGCGATTCGAGGTTCTGGCTGGGCCTAAGACAGTTCCTGACGCCTGTGTCATCGCGCGTCCATCGCGCGGACGCCGAAAAACGGGGGGAATCGCAGCGCGTCGCGCTATAGCTGTGACCTGCCGTTATGACTCGCGAGATATCGCCGAAAATCGGCCGGGCAGCGTTATCAGTGCTGCGCTCTAACCGACTGAGCTATAGCCCCGAGAATCGAAGAGCATCTCACACAGGTTGTACTGCTCGGCGAGAGGTGTGGCTCAGTCTGTCGCTCACCGGCTCAACGTTGGTCCGGCGAACGCAGGGCAGCGTCGAAGACCGCAGCGACGTCGTCTCCATACGTTGCGACGACGTTTGCACCAATGTGGACGACCGACATGAGAAGCGAGAGCGTCAGGGTCACGATCCCGTTGCCGAGCACCACCGGATCGATGTCGGCACGGACCGTGCCGGCGATCTGCTCGGCCTGGAGCCGTACCGTGCAGGCCTTGCGCAGCTCGGCAATCGCAGGGATCTCGAGAACGCGCTCGGTCACCTCGGGTTCCAGGCCCCCCAGGACGCGGCGGGCGAGAGGGTGACGGTCGACAGCATCGAGGAGGCTAATGAAAAGGAGCTGCCGCCAGTCCGGCAATTCCATGTCTTCCATCACCTTCGTGACGCCCTCGCTGATGACGGCCGCAGCGTCTTCATCGACCGCATCCAGGAACAGGGCCTCCTTGTTGGGAAAGTAGGCATAGGCGACCGTGCCCCCCACCGACGCGTCGCGTGCGATGTCGGCTACCGAGGTCGACCTGTACCCCTCGCGGGCGAAGCGCTCGATCGCAGCTCGCAGGATCGCCTGTCGGGTCTGCGCCCCTTTTCCCGGTGCAAATCCACCCCCTGGCCTGGTTCCCGCCACAGCCTCATCGTAGCTCATATCTGAGCATTTGACTGAAATCCTCAAATTCTCTACTCTGCAGGTGACGGCGGCCAGCAGCGCAGGAGGAGGCCCGTGACCCCCACCCCCGGAACCTTGACCCGGACCATCCCCACCCGGCGGATGGATTTCGAACCCTCGTTCTCGGACGTCCCACGCCACTTCGCGAAGGAAGGGGACCTGATCTCGAGCCACATCATCTCCGCGCTCTCATCCGTGTTCCCCGACGGCGAGGATTTCTTCGTTCGTTCGGTCCGGCGGTTCCGCGATCAGGTCGCCGATCCCGAGTTGAAGCGACAGGTGGGAGGGTTCATCGGGCAGGAGGCGGTACACGGCCGCGAACATCGCACGTTCAACAACCGGCTCGCGGAGCTCGGGTACCCGACCAAGCAGGCAGAGCGCTTCACAAGGGTGGGCTTGAAAGTGCGGGAGCGCTTGCTCACCGATAAATCCAACCTCGCGGCGACCGCTGCACTCGAACACTTCACCGCTACCCTCGCCGAGCTCGTACTGAGCGATGACGAGACCCGCCAATCGTTCGGCCATCCCGCCGTGCGGGACCTCTTCCTGTGGCACGCTCTGGAGGAGTCCGAGCACAAGGCGGTGGCCTTCGACGTCTTCAAGGCCGTGGGCGGAAGCGAACGAACACGTGTGTGGACAATGCGGTTTCTACGGGTGGGCTTCGTCCTCGGCATGACGCTTCAGGTGATCATCTCCCTGCTCTTCGACCGTGCCACCTACGGGGGGGGCCGGCTGCGCGAGAGCTTGCGACAGCTAAGGCAGTCGAAGATCGCCTCGAGGGAGCTGTGGGAGAGACTGCACGACTACGACCGACCCGACTTTCACCCTGACGACCGAGACACCACCGAGCTCATCTCCCGTTGGCGAGAGGAGCTCTTCGGTGATCATGGATACCTGAACGACAAGCTGGTGGCTGCACGATGAACGAGATGACAGAACATCTGGACGTAGTGGTCGTGGGCGCCGGCCTGTCGGGGGTGGCAGCTGGGCGCTACCTCCAGGCGAAGTGCCCGTGGGCCAAATTCGCGGTTCTCGAAGCGCGCGGCGGCTCGGGCGGAACTTGGGATCTGTTCAGGTACCCGGGGATCCGTTCGGATTCCGACATGTACACCCTCGGATACTCGTTTCGTCCCTGGCGGGGTGACAAGACGATCGTGGACGGGGGATCCATCCTCGAATACATCCGCGATACGGCTTCAGAGACGGGTCTGGACGAGCACATCCGTCTGAACCGACAGGTGAGGGCAGCTTCTTGGTCGAGCGACGGAGCCCTGTGGCGTGTCCAGGTGGAGAACACCGACACCGGCGAGCGAAGCGAGCTCACTTGCAGCTTCGTCTTCTCGTGCACCGGCTACTACCGCTACGACCACGGCTACGAGCCCAGGTTCGAGGGGATCGAGGACTTCGAAGGCACAGTGGTCCATCCACAGGCCTGGCCGAGTGACCTCGACTACGCCGGCAAACGTGTAGTGGTCATAGGCAGCGGCGCCACGGCGATCACACTCATACCTTCGATGTCCGAGAAGGCGGCGCACGTGACGATGCTCCAACGCTCGCCGACATACGTGGCCGCAATCCCCTCGACGAATCCCGTCGCTTACGCCCTGCACCGGATCCTTCCGAAACGCGCTGCCGACGTCGCAGTCCGATGGTTCCATGCGCTTTTCACCCAGGGCTTCTACCAGGTGAGCCAGCGTCACCCCGAACCCGTGAAGCGCCTCCTCCGACGTGGCCTGAAACGCGAGCTCCCGAAGGGCTTTCCTATCGACCCCCACTTCACGCCCACCTACAAGCCGTGGGACCAGCGTTTCTGTGTGGCACCGGACGGAGATCTCTTCAAGGCCATACGAAGCGGAAAAGTCTCGATCGTGACCGATCACATCGAGCGCTTCACGCCCAGGGGACTGGCGTTGCGTTCGGGTGAGGAGCTCGAAGCCGAGGTCGTCGTGACCGCCACCGGCTTGGAGCTGCTCTTCGCAGGAGGCGTGCAGTTGTCCGTCGACGGCCAGCCGGTGGAGGTCTCCACCAAACTCACCTACAAGGGCATGATGCTCGAGGGTGTCCCGAACTTTGCGATCGCGATCGGATACGTCAACGCCTCGTGGACCCTCAAATGCGAGTTCATATGCGACTACGTCTGTCGCCTCCTCAACTACATGCGCGCAGAGGGTTTGAGTCAGTGCACCCCGGTCAACGAGAACGCCGTCGACATCGGCAAGCCCGTGTTGGACCTCACCTCCGGCTACGTGAGGCGCGCCGTCGACCGACTGCCGAAGCAGGGATCGAAGTTCCCATGGCGCACCCACAACAGCTTCGTCCGCGATTACCGCACCCTGAAACGCCGCCCGGTACACGACGAAGGAATGGTCTTCTCGAGCTCGGCCCGTGGCCGAGTGCGAGCTCAGGAGCCACCCGCTGTCTCTGCTCCTCAGGAAGCCGCGCCTCAGGAAGCCGCGACCTCGTCGCCTGCTACCGCTGCGACGGCTGCAACGGAATGACCTTCGTCGAGGCTCATTAGTCGCACGCCGGTGGCGTCGCGCCCCTGGGCGGTTATCTCGCGGACGGACGTGCGGATCACCACGCCGCCAGTCGACACGAGAAGGATCTCGTCGTCCAAAGAGGCCATGAAGGCGCCCACCACACGACCGCGCACCGCGGTGAGCTTGATGGCCCGAACCCCCTGGCCCCCACGTCCCTGGCGACCGAAGTGGTCCATCTTGGTGCGCTTGCCGTAGCCTGCATCGGTCACGATGAGCAGGTCCGCGTCGGGGCGCACGACGTCGCAAGAGACCACCTCGTCGCCCGTGCGAAGTCGCATCCCCCTCACGCCGGCAGCGTCGCGACCCATGGACCTCACGTCGTCCTCCGAGAAACGAATTCCCGTCCCGTTGTGGCTCACTATTACGACCTCGTCGTGGCCCGAGGTGGAGACCACTCTCACGAGCTCGTCGCCGTCGCGAAGTGCGATGGCGATGAACCCTTCGCGTCGTGACTTGTCGTACTCGCTGAAGGGCGTCTTCTTCACCTGGCCGCCCTTCGTCGCGAACAAGAGGTAGCCACCCGACTCGAAGTCACGGGTCGCCACCATCGCTTCGATGCGCTCGTCGGGGGCCAGGGGCAAGAGGTTCACGATGGCGGTGCCGCGAGCTGTGCGTTCCTTCATGGGGATCTCATGGGCCTTAAGCCTGTACACACGGCCACGGTTGGAGAACAAGAGGAGATAGGAGTGCGCCGTCGTGTGGACGAGGTCCACCACGAGGTCCTCTTCCTTCAGTCGCGCGCCCTGGACACCCCTCCCCCCGCGGCCCTGTGTGCGGAACGCCGCTGCCGGAACGGCTTTCACGTAGCCCGCCCTGGTCATGGTGACTACGACCTCTTCGTCCTCTATGAGGTCCTCGACCCCGATCTCGCCGGGATCGTTCACGATCTTCGTCCGTCGGTCCTCTGCGAACCGGCGGCGGATCTCCCCCAACTCGGTGGCGATCACCGCGCGCAACTTCACCGGGTCGGCGAGGATCGCCTCCAGCTCGACGATCGTCTCGCGCAGCTTCGCCATCTCCTCCTCGAGTTGCGTGCGCCCGAGACGGGTGAGACGGCCGAGGGTCATGTCCAGGATGTGGTTCGCTTGGATCTCGGAGAACGAGAACGGCTCGCCCATGAGGGCCTGCGCGGCTGCGGGCCGATCCTCCGCTGCGCGGATCGTCGCTATCACAGCGTCGAGCATGTCGATGGCCCTGAGCAGACCTTCGACGATGTGGGCGCGGTCCCTGGCCTTGCCGAGACGGAACTCTGACCTGCGGGTCACCACCTCGATCTGGTGGTCGACGTAGTACCCGATCGCCTGTGCCAGATTGAGCGTGCGCGGCACTCCGTCCACCAGTGCCACGAAGTTGACGCCGAAGCTCGTCTGCATGGGTGTGTGCTTGAACAGGTTGTTCAGCACGACGTTGGCGTTGGCGTCGCGCTTGAGCTCGATGACGAGCCGTGACTTGCGGCCCGCGGAATCGTTCTGCGTCCTGCTGATCCCCTCGAGCTCACGGGCGTGAACGAGGTCGGCAATCTTCTTCTCGATCACCTCGACCGACGTCTGGTAGGGGAACTCCGTCACAACGATGCGGTTCGCGCCCCGGGACTCTTCGATTTCCGCGACCGCCCGAAGTTTGATGGAACCCTTCCCCGTCCTGAAGGCATCCATGATTCCCTGACGACCGAGGATCGAGGCGGCTGTGGGGAAGTCCGGGCCCTTTACGAACCTCATCAGTTCATCGGGTTCGGCGTCAGGGTGTTCCAGGAAGTGCAGCGTCGCATCGATGATCTCACCGAGGTTGTGCGGCGGGATGTTCGTCGCCATCCCGACGGCGATCCCTTGGGAGCCGTTTACGAGGAGGTTTGGAAAACGCGCGGGCAAGACGACCGGCTCGTCCGTGGAGCCGTCGTAGTTCGGCGTGAAGTCGACTGTGTCCTCGTCGATCCCGGCCAGAAGCTCAAGAGCGATCGGTGCGAGCCTGCACTCGGTGTATCGCATGGCGGCCGGGCCTTCGTCGGGACCTGTGCCGCCGAAGTTCCCGTGACCGTCGATGAGGGGGTGGCGCAGGCTGAAGTCCTGCACCATGCGGACGAGCGCGTCGTAGATCGCCATGTCGCCGTGTGGGTGATACGAGCCCATCACCTCACCCACGACCTTGGCGCATTTCGTGTGCGGCCGGTCCGGGCGCAGGTTCTGGTTGTCCATCGAATAGAGGATCCGCCGGTGCACCGGCTTCAGCCCGTCGCGCACGTCGGGCAGCGCACGCTGCATGATGACGGACATCGAGTACTCGAGGAAGGAGCGCTCCATCTCCTCCTGTATCTCGATTGGTTCGATCACACCTATGACGGGTTCCGGCGCATCGTCGGTAGCGGTCCGGTCGCCACCTCCGGCCGCGCCACGTGACCCTGAAGAACCCCTTCTAGCCATTGCGCCTCAGCCCTTTCGATTCGCCGCCGGTTCGTCCACCGGGTGCGCTCCCCTTGCGGTGCAGTGGGTGGAGAACGGACATCTCAGATGTCGACGAACCTCACGTCTTTCGCGTTCTGCTGAATGAACGTTCGCCGAAGCTCGACGTCGTCACCCATGAGGATCGAGCACACCTCGTCGGCCAGTGCCGCCTGTTCGACGTTCACCTGCAACAGCGAGCGCCGGCCCGGGTCGATCGTGGTGTCGCGGAGCTCGTGGAAGTCCATCTCGCCGAGCCCCTTGAGTCGCTGGAACTCCGCCTTGTGCTCCGGGCGCTCTGTCAGAAAGTGTGCTTTGGCGGCGTCGTCCTTGAGGTACACCTTCTCCTTGCCCACGAGCGTCGAATAAAGAGGTGGCTGCGCCACGTAGACAAAGCCGCCCTCGACGAGGGGGCGCATCTGACGGAAGAAGAGCGTTAGCAGAAGCGTGCGGATGTGGGAGCCGTCGACGTCGGCGTCGGCGAGCACGATCACCTTGTGATAACGGATCTTGCTCACGTCGAAGTCGTCGGCAACACCGGCCCCGATCGCGGAGATGAGAGCCTGTATCTCGGCGTTCTTCAGCATCTTGTCGATACGCGCGCGTTCGACGTTCAGGATCTTTCCCCTGATGGGCAGGATCGCCTGGGTACGCGGGTCGCGCGCGTCTTTTGCGGACCCGCCTGCGGAGTTCCCTTCGACGATGAAGAGCTCGCTCTCCCGAGGATCGCGCGAAGAGCAGTCGACGAGCTTGCCGGGAAGCCCCGCCCCGTCGAGAGCCGACTTACGGCGGGTCAGGTCCCTGGCGGTCCGCGCCGCCACACGGGCGTGCGCGGCGAGAAGGGACTTCTGGACTATCTGGTTCGCCTCCCTCGGGTTCTCCTCGAGCCACTCACTGAGTTTCTCGTTCGTGGCGCGCTCCACGAGCGAACGAATCGATACGTTTCCGAGCTTGGCCTTGGTCTGACCCTCGAACTGCGGGTCCTGCAGTCGTACGGAGATTATGCCGGTGAGGCCTTCGCGGATGTCCTCACCTAGGAGGTTGTCGTCCTTTTCCTTCAGCTGCCCCTTGCCGCGCGCGTACCGATTTACGACGTTTGTGAGGGCCTTCTTGAAGCCCTCTTCGTGCATACCGCCCTCGTTCGTGGAGATACCGTTCGCAAAGGAGTGAATCGAGTCGTGGAACCCGGTGTTCCATTGAAGCGCTATCTCGACCTCCTGGTCCGCTTCGTACTGCAGGAAGGAACACACCTTCTTGAACAACGACTCCTTTGCCGCGTTGAGGTGCTTCACGAAGTCCACGATCCCACCGGTGTAGCGGTAGGTGACCTTCTGCTCGCGGCCTTCGCGCTCGTCCGAGAACCTGATCTCGAGCCCCTTGTTCAAGAAGGCCATAACCTGCAGGCGCTCGAGGACGGTCTGAGCGCGGAATTCCGTGTCCTCGAATATGTCGGGGTCTGGCCAGAAGGTCACCGTGGTGCCCGTGCGCGGCTGTTTCGTCGAGCGGTCGTTCGGGGCGGGTCCGGTCGCCTTGAGCTTCTTCTTCACCTGGCCGCCGTTGGCGAACTCGGCGAGGTGGTGCTTCCCGATCCGGTCTATCTCGAGCACGAGCCTGCGGGAGAGGGCGTTCACGACAGACACCCCCACACCGTGGAGCCCTCCCGAAACCTTGTAGCCCGTGCCGCCGAACTTCCCACCCGCGTGAAGGGTCGTGAGGACGAGCTCTGCGGACGAGACGTCCGGGTACTGCCGGTGAGGCTCGACCGGGATCCCGGCGCCGTTGTCGGTGACACGACACCCGCCGTCGGCGAGAAGCGTGACGTCTATGCGGTCCGCCCGGCCCGCCATGGCCTCGTCGACCGCGTTGTCCACGACCTCCCAGACGAGGTGGTGGAGCCCGGTCGGTCCCGTCGACCCGATGTACATACCGGGGCGCGCCCGGACAGGCTCGAGTCCTTCGAGGACGACGATGTCGGTGGCTTCGTAGCTGTGCGCGCGCGAGTCCTGCATGGTCTCGACTTCAACGTTCAGCGCCACGCACGCGCCCTTTCCGCTGTCTCATCTCGGGGACTCACCGCACCAGGACGACCCGGAGACGTCCGCCCTCATGCGGTTACCGGTCCTCGCAGTTTACCAGGAGGGGTGTTCCGTCAGGCGGTTCCAGCCGTCGCTCGCCGGCGCCTCGAAGCCGTAAAAACGACCAGTGAATCAGGGTAAAACGCGTACTTCCAAGCGGGTCGGTGAAGCGTGGCCGGCACACACTTCTCGTACACGCTCTAGGACCTGTGACTCGAGGTGGCGCATCTGGGTAACCCATGCCGGATGATCGACTCCTACAACGATCCTGTCGTCATCGATGCGCAGCGGACGCACGTGCGCCGCAACCGACGCGCCGACGATCTGCTCCCAGCGGCTGAACACGGTACCGACGATTCCGGCCGGTCCGGCGCCCAAACGAGCGGAGACCACAGCCAGCGCGTCTGAGATAGGGACAGGATCATCATTCGCATCTCTGTGACGGCGACGGGAGCGCTGGCGTGCACTTCGCTCGGTGGTCAATGCGACCCCGTCCGCAATGCCGATGCTCCAAGGCCCATCTCGAGGATCCTGTCCGGCGCCACCACAGCAGGTGCATCCGACGCCGTAGTCAGCAAGACCTGGCCGGCGGGGAGCATGTCCACGAGCGCCGCACAGCGACGGGGGTCGAGCTCGGAGAAGACGTCGTCGAGAAGCAGCACCGGCGGCTCGGGCGCTGCCTCGGTCCGCAGCATGTGGGTCGCGAGCCGAAGAGCGAGGGCTATCGAGCGCTGTTCTCCTTGTGAAGCGTGGGTGCGCGCCGGTGCCGCGGCCAGCGTGATGTCGAGTTCGTCGCGATGGGGCCCCACGCTCGTCGTTTGACGCCGAAGGTCGCCGGATCTGGCGGAGGTGAGCGCTGCGAGAAGGTCCCCCTTCCACGACCTGCGATAGGTAAGCCTCACCGGCCCCGCGTCGGTGCCCGCGAGGCCGCGGTGTGCCCCGTCGACCACGGGTTCGAGCTCGGTCGAAAGCGCTTCTCGGGCTGCACAGAGCTCCGCTCCCGATACCGCCAGGCGTTGATCCCAGACATCCAGGGAGGACATGAGGTTCTCGTCTGGGCGCGCGGCGCCCTGTTTCAACAATGCCGCCCTCTGGCGCAGGACCTGACCGACCTCGTCTACCAGAGCCTCGAGCCTTGGATGCCTTTCGACCAGCACCTCGTCCAGGTATTCGCGTCGTTCGGAGG
This sequence comes from uncultured Acidimicrobiaceae bacterium, assembly GCA_963737015.1. GTDB lineage: Bacteria > Actinomycetota > Acidimicrobiia > Acidimicrobiales > UBA8190 > CAVTQZ01. Next base: position 357,702 of record CAVTQZ010000002.1, read on the forward strand.
GTCCACCGTCGACGATGCGCCGGTCCGACGGAGAGAACACGGAAACCCTCAGGGCTTCTGCCATGTCCGCGCGGCGACGCACGGAACGTCTGTTGAGCTGCGCCCGGCCCGGTCGCTCCACCCTGATCTCGACCTCGATCAGACCGTGGCGTTCAGCGACCTCGGTCTCGGCACGAAGTATGGCCCGCTCCGAGCCCATGCGGATCACCGTCTCGCGGCCTGCACCGCGGATCGAACGCAGCGTCGCGGCCCAACCGATGGCCTCGAGAACGGAGGTCTTTCCCGAACCGTTCGGCCCGTGCAGGATCGTCAAGCCACAAGGATCGGGCTCTACTACCTCCTCTTCGAAGCAACGGAATTCTTGTATCCAGAGCTTGGAAAGGGTCACCGCCGTGGCGGGCGTGACTCACGCACTTCGTCTCCTTCGCCCGGTGGTAAGGGCGATGTCTTTCGTCACGAGACGCGCACGGGCATGAGCAGGTACCTGTAGTCCTCGTGATCCGGCGCGCTCACGGTCGCAGGCTTCGTCGCGTCGACGGTCTCCAGTACCACTTCGTCACCAGCCACGGCCTCCACCCCTTCGATGAGGTAAGAGGGATTGAAGGCGACCACGAGCTCCTCACCTTCGTAATCGGCGTCGACGTCCTCGCTTGCGTGGCCGATCTCCTGTGATACGACGCTCAACTCCACTGTCGAGGGGCGAAGCGCCAGGCGAACCGGAGTGGTGTTGTCACGGACGAGCAAACGCACACGTCTCAACGCGTCGATAAGACCTTCTTTTGCCACCCGGAGCTGGTTCGGATAGCTCGGAGGGATGAGTTGGCGGTAATCAGGAAAGCGCCCGTCGAGGAGTCTCGTCGTGAGCCTCACCCCCGGAACCGAGAACGTCGCGTCGAGCTCGCTCATCGAGAATCCGACTGTCCTCGAAGAGTCGTCCTTCGCGCTCGGCGCTCCAAGGAGCCTCTGGAGCTCACTGAGAGCCCGTGCCGGGACGAGGATCTGCTCCGCGCCTTGTGGAAGTGGGCCCGTCCCCTGTACGTCCCTCATCGCCAGGCGGTAGGAGTCGGTGGCGACCAGCCTCACGCCGTCCCCCTCCCCCGCGACGAGCACGCCCGTGAGAAGGGGCCTGGCGTCGTCGTCCGACGCGGCCCTGACCACCTGCCGAAGCGCTTCTGAGAGAACCGACGCCGGCAGGCTCACCTGTTGCGGGCCGGGATCGCTCAGCACCGGAAAATCTTCGAGGGGGTAGGTGCGCACCACGAACCTGCTGCGTGCGGCCGAGATCTCGACTTCTTCGTCACCACCTTCGAAGGTGACTGCACCTGGTTCGAGCGACCTCACGATGTCGGTTGCAAGGCGCGCGGGCACTACGAAAGAGCCGTTGTCGAGTCCGATCGCCTCGAGGTCCACACGGATGGTCAGATCCAGGTCGGTGCCGAGGACCGTGAGGCGATTCTCGCTCAGCTCCATGCGCAGACCGAGGGTGGCCGACGTGGTCGCCCCGCGTGTCGTCACGGACCGGCCGGCGGTCGAAAGCGCTTCGGCGAGTGAGTCACGCTCGCAACGGAACTTCACACAGGTTCCTTTCTATTCATTTGTAATTCTGACAAGTAGTAGTAACAGGAATGTGAATTGTGGATCACACGTGATATTTGCAGGTAAACCCGCAGAAAGTTGTCCACGTCGCGATTGCGGTGATCCACTGGGAATTAAGAGCCGCCCGGAAGGGAGTGAGCTTGTCCACCGTACGGAGACCCGTTTCCACAAGAAGCCGGTACACCACCCACAGGTTCATGCACCGCTTTTGATTGAGAGGATGAGCTCGGTCACCTGGTCGTAGATCTGGCGGCGCTCCTTCATGAGCGAGGAGATCTTGTCCACTGCATGCATGACCGTGGTGTGGTCGCGGCCGCCGAACTCACGCGCAATGGCAGGGTAGGAGAAGTCGGTCACCTCCCGGAAGACGTACATGCCGACCTGGCGGGCGATAACGAGGGGCCGGCGCCTGCTCGGGCTGCAGAGATCGTCCACGCTGAAGCCGAAGGTCGTCGCGGTGGCATCCAGGATCATCTGTGCGGTGATCCGCCGCGGTTGGCCGGCTGAGACGATGTCGGAAAGGACACGTTCTGCCAGGTCGCGGCTGAGCGGTTGGCGGGTGAGGCTTCCGTAAGCGCTGACACGGATGAGAGCCCCTTCGAGCTCCCTGATGTTGTCCTTCACGTTCGAGGCGATGAATTCCAGCACCTCGTCGGGGACAGGGGTGGGCTCTCGCTCAGCTTTTTTGTGGAGGATCGCGAGCCTCGTTTCGAGCTCCGGGGGCTGAACGTCGGTGATGAGTCCCGAGAGGAAGCGGCTTCGCAGGCGATCCTCCAAGGTCGCGATCGATTTGGGGGGCCTGTCGGAGGTGAGGACGACCTGCTTCGAGGCTGCGTAGAGGTGGTTGAAGGTATGGAAGAACTCTTCCTGGAGGGATTCTTTGTTCTCCATGAATTGAACGTCGTCGATCAGCAGGACGTCGCAGTCCCGGTAGCGGCGCTTGAAGGCGGGCATCGTGTTGTTCCGGATGGCGTCCACGAACTCGTTCATGAAGGTCTCGGTCGAGACGTAGCGCAGGTGCATGCCGGGGAAGTTCTCTCGGACGTAATTGCCGATCGCGTGCAGCAGATGGGTCTTACCGAGGCCCGCCCCCCCGTGGACGAACAACGGGTTGTACGTGCGAGCCGGCATCTCAGCGACCGAGAGAGCCGCAGCGTGCGCAAAGCGGTTGGAAGAGCCGATGACGAAAGCGTCGAAGGTGTAGCGAGGATCGATCCCCAGCAACTCTTCTGCAGGGCCGCGTTGAGCACCGCCTCCCGTCCTACCAGCGGTTCCCTGGGAGGAGACTCTGGAACGGACCCAACGGGTCTCGTCGTCCGCCCGCTCCAGGGGCTCGGAGTCGCCGACACGATCCGCCCCCCCTGCGCCGAGGTCCTCGGCGGTCTCCGAGTCGGGCTGGTGGGCCACCTCGATGCGGAGCTTCACTTCCGACTCGGCCATGTCGGCGGCAACGGAGCTGATCAGACCGAGGAAACGGCCCTCCACCCGGTCCCTTACGAGGGCATTCGGTGCGAGCAGCAAGAGCGTGCCGCCGTCGAATTCCTCGGGGCACAGGCCCTCGATGGTCGTGCGCCAAGCGGCATCGGACACCTGCTCCCGCAGGACGTCCGCACAACGCTTCCACAGGATCTCGGCGTCGTTCACCTGGGCTCCGTCCTCCGGTTGCCAGATCTGTCCACAGGGCGATCCACAGGTGTGGATTGCTGGAGTCTCTCCCGCTCCTCGCGGCGGGTACCTGTTCACCTATTGGCCCCGGGGAAGGAGGACCTCCAACCCATCTCGTCATCCTGGGGACGATGCCGGGTTGGAGGCAAGGTACACCGGCCCGCAGAAGGCTGCTAGTGGTACAAAGTCCCCAAATCCTTGGAAGAAAACGCCGAGCGCTCACCGAAAACCCCGTTGAGGTGCGCTTCACCGTCTCTTCTGGGACGCCGGAGAATTTTGGGTGGTTCGAAATTCCGCACAGCGGCCGCCCATGCCCTGGTGGGGGTCTCACGGTGCGCGTAGCATGCGTGAGTTGCACTCGCGCGCAGAGCGTTGAGCTGGGGTGCGGTGCGCGTCCCATCCTTCTTGGACGCCGGCACCCCATCACAGAGGACGAGAGGAACCAGTGAAGAGGACCTATCAACCCCATACCCGGAGGCGGGCGCGCAACCATGGCTTTCGGCACCGGATGTCGACCCGCGCCGGCCGGGCGATCATCCGGGCGCGCCGTCAAAAGGGCCGGCACCGGCTATCGGCGTAGCAGTAGTCGGAGATACGACGTGGTACGCCGCGTCTCGGACCGGGCGACCTTCGTCGCTTTGCGCACAGCATCTCGTCGCGCCCGGAGGGGCCCGGTGACGGCCGCCTTCACGGGTATCGGGCAGGGATCGGAGCCACGCGTCGCGTACTCCATCCCGAAAAGTGTTGGCCCGGCCACCCTTCGCAATCGCATCCGGCGCCGGCTCCGTGCGGCTGTCGGAGGGATAGCGGATGGCCTGCCTGCCGGGGCCTACTTGCTTTCAGGGCGTCGGGATGTCGCCGAGATCTCTTTCCCGGAGCTTCAGGATGCCGTTGCGAGCGCCGCCTTAGCTGCTAGCGGGGCTGGACATTGATGCTGACAATGGGTGGCGTATGAGAGAGTTGTCGACTACAACAAGTGATCCCGATTCGTCGAGCCGAGTCACCGGCCTACCCCGCCGTGCCGGGATCATCCTCATCCGGGGATATCAGGTTTTGAGGGCCGGCCGGCCCTCACCTTGCCGATACCTTCCGACGTGCTCGCAGTATGCGGCCGAGGCACTGGAGGTGCACGGGTTCTTCCGTGGGTGCCTTCTGGCTACGCGCCGAGTGGGTCGCTGTCACCCCTGGGGTGGTCACGGGCTCGACCCCGTCCCTGAGAGGGCCGGATCGAGATGATCGTCGAGGCGGTCATCGCCAGCACGCTGGGCCAGATCTTCCAGCCGCTCTTCCAGGCGCTGGCCTGGTTGATCGCGATCTTCTACGCGCTCATTCCGAACTACGCCATTGCCATAGCTCTTCTCACGGTCGTGGTGATGGTCGTTACCGCTCCCCTGACGGTGAAGAGCACGAAGTCGATGGTCTCTATGCAGCGTCTGGCTCCGGAGATGAAGAAGCTCCAGGCCAAGTACAAAGGGGACAAGCAAACCCTCAACGAAGAGATGATGAAGCTTTACAGGGAGCACGGGGTCAATCCGATGGGCGGTTGCCTCCCGATGTTCATCCAGTTTCCTATCTTCTTCGTCCTTTATGCAGTAATTCGAGGCCTCACCTACACGGTCAAGACCGGGCACTATTTCCGGAATACACATGGCGTACTTCAGCTGTGCGCGCATGGTACGTGTGCGTCTCCGCAGTACATCGGCTACAGCACCGGTCTGTACAAGAGCCTCCGTGCGCACAACGGCAAGATGCCTGCGTTCGGCATCGACCTCGCCTCGAAGGTTCTGGGACACCACACGTTCGCCCAGGCACTCCCCTACGCGTTCCTGATCCTCATCGCCATCGGCCTGCAGTATCTCCAGATGCGGCAGCTGAACAGTCGCAATCCGCAGATGGCGCAGGCGAACCCTCAAGCGCAGATGATGCAGCGCTACATGCCGATCCTCTTCGCGGTCATATACATCAACATCGCGGCCGGCGTGAACATCTACTTCATTGTCTCGAGCCTGTGCCGCATCGGGATTCAGGAGGCTGTGTTCAGGTCAGGAATCATTTCCAGTCCCTCCAAGGAGGAGGTGCTGCCGTCGAGGAGCGTCAAGCCCCCTGCGCGCAAGAAGACCCTCATGGAGCGGCTTGCCGAGGCTCAGAAACGGGCGTTGGAACAGCAGGAACAGCAACGGACCCCTGGGAAGCGGACCACTGCGAACCAGCTGGACAACCCCCTTCCCGGCCGTTCGGGACCAGCGGGGTCGACTCCGTCCAAGGCGAAGCAAAGGGGACCCGGCGCCAGCGCTCCCCGCAAGCAGGGTCCGTCCCGGACCGGGCCGAACTCCCCCGCCAACCCATCCGCCCAGGGAGGGGCGGCAAGAAGCGGCAACGGCAAGGCGGGTAACACGAACGCTGGAAGAGCCGGGTCGAACGGGCGGGGGAGCCCAAACGGACCCGCCGCCGATGGAGACGCGGAGTCTCAATCGAAAGCCAAACGCGGAAAACGAGGTCGCTGAGGAGATATGGAGTGGGTGGAGACGACCGGCAAGAGCGTCGAGGATGCCAAGGACGCAGCTCTGGACCAGCTCGGGGTCGACGAGAGCGATGCAGAGTTCGTGGTGCTGACCGAGCCCCGGACGGGTTTGTTCGGACGTGTGCGTGGTGAGGCGCGAGTCCGGGCGCGAGTCCGTCCGGCGAGTCCCCGCCCGAAGCGCGCTCGCTCCCGCCGCTCGGGACATGAGGGGCGTCCGGCCGGCACCGACACATCAGGGAGCGAAGACGCAGGTGGCCCCGCCGCCGCTGTCTCAGTGGCAGAACGAGGACCAAGGGCCAGGGCTTCGCAGGGGCGATCCGGTATCGAGGGACCCGCGTCCGGCTCTTCTGGCCAAAGCCGGGGAAGAAGAGGTCGCGGGTCTGGAGGCCGGGGCGGAGCTCAAGGTGCGGGCGTCGGCTCGTCCGGCGAGTCCCCCGGCAACGGTGGTCAGGAGCGCCGGGTTTCCAGGGCGCGACCTGGTGGGTCGAGTAGGACAGAGCAGGCTGTAGGCACGAAGGAGGAAGGCGTGGGGGAGGACCTGTCGCTAGAGGAGCAGGGTGAATCCGCCCGCGAGTTTGTCGAGGGTCTCGTGGGACTCCTCGGTCTGCAGGCTGCGGTGGGCCAAGAAGTGGTGGACGTGGACACGGTGAAGGTCTCTGTAGAGGGGCCGGGAGTCGGGATCCTGGTCGGCCACGGGGGAGCGACCCTCTCCGCTCTGCAGGAACTCGCCCGGACGGTGGTGCAGCGACGCACAGGGGGCCGAACGGAGAGAATCCTCGTGGACGTGGGAGGGTACAGGGCCAAGCGAGCAGCGGCGCTACAACGGTTCACGCGCCAGGTGGCTCAGGAGGTTCTCGGGAGCCAGTCTGAACGTGCACTAGAGCCCATGTCCGCCTCGGATCGAAAAGTGGTCCACGACACGATCAACGAGATCGAAGGTGTCGTCACGAGGTCGGTCGGCGAAGACCCCAGGCGCTACATCGTGGTGGCGCCCGCCGACTCGGACACGACAGAGGCAGAAGACGCCTGACCAGCCTCTTCGCCCCGGTGGGGGCTCCGTGGTCGAAGTTCTGCGGAGGGCGAAGGAACTGGGTTTCATCGGGTCCCCCGACGTCGAGACCGAGGTAGCCCATTCGCGCGAGTTCGCAGCCTGCTTCGCCGAGCTCCGCGGAAGGGAGCAGCAGCCCGGCTCCTTCCTGGACCTGGGCTCGGGCGGCGGGCTTCCGGGACTCGTTCTCGCAGGTGTCTGGAGCGACGCCTCCGGAGTCCTTCTGGAAGCTAATCAGCGGCGCGCCCGATTCCTCGACGAAGCGGTGTCCCGTCTGGGCTTGCGCGAGAGGATCGAGGTCAAGCCGGCCAGGGCGGAACGTGCCGGGAGAGAGGCGCAATGGCGATGCCACTTCGATCTGGTGGTCGCGAGGTCGTTCGGCCCCCCCGCAGTGACGGCCGAATGCGGGGGGCCCTTCGTTCGGACAGCCGGCATCTTGATCGTCTCCGAACCTCCCCGGCGTGACTCGGAGGGCATCGGGTCCGAAATCCCGGGAGATACCGGGTCGACAAGGTGCGGGCTCGGCCTGGACTCGCCCCGCTCACGGTGGGGCGCATCGAATCCCCGGCGGTGGCCCGCTGACTCACTGGCAGAGCTCGGTCTTGAGGCGGTGGCGTCATGGCGCGGCCATTTCGGCTTCCAGGTATTGCGACGATGTGCGCCATGCCCTGATCGCTATCCTCGACGCGAAGGCGTTCCCGCAAAGCGGCCACTCTGGAGATAGCGGTCAACCTGCCGCGCAAGTTCCACGTGGCACAACGTTAGGTGAGAGCCGGGGAGCAAGGCCAATCCCTAACCGTTTACACGCGTGTAAGTTTCACGTGGCACAACTAGCCCCAAACTCTCCACCCGTACCCAAAACCTTTGGGTGCGCCAAGCGTTCAACCGGTGCCACGTGGAACCTCAACGTCTCGCCATTGGGCAAGTCCGATCGGAGCAGCGTCGTAGAAGTCGTAATCGTCCCTAGTGAAATTTCTTCATGTTGTTCTCTTACTCTTGACCAGCACTACGGCTATGTGGAGGATGTGTCGGTGCTCCCTGTTCTTCCGGAGGCTTTGGCGTGCCCGTGAGGATTCGTGGGCGAAAAAGGCGGGCTGAACAGGAAAGGATGTCGAAAACGGCGACAGAAGGCGATGTTGAGCATGGGGCGCCGCCCACCTCGCCGGACGAGTCCTTCTGGGAGCCCATGGATCCGGTGACCTTCGCCAACTCGATGTCCGAAGGGATCGTCTCGATCAAACCGCTGACCGAGGAAGATGCGGCCGAACGGGATACACCGCCCTCTGGCACTTCCAAAATCGCTGGTCAAGAGGATGAAATCGCCGATGACGCAGCCGGGTCGCAGGACACTCCGCCAGAGCCCGAAGGCGCCGAATCGACCGGGCTCGAGGCGCCGATAGGAAGAGTCCAGGACTTGCCTCCAGAAGGCGCGACCGGGGAGGAGCCGAACGCTCGGGCACCGGTTGACGATCACGCAGCAGTGGTCGAAGTGGACTCGGCCTCGCGGCCGCGGGCGAAGGTTGCAGACGCCAAAGCCCCAGCTCCGGGCCCTCTGGACGATCTAGGGGATATAGCTGTTGAGCCGGGAGAGTACGTCCCCATGCCCCTCCCCCGGATTATTGCAGTGGCTAACCAGAAGGGGGGAGTAGGTAAGACGACGACCGCCGTCAACCTCGGCGCCGCCCTTGCCGAGCTCGGTTATCGGGTCCTCGTGATCGACCTCGATCCCCAGGCGAACGCCACCACAGGTATGGGGGTCGATGCCCACTCGTTCGAGCTTTCGATGTACGACGTGCTCATGCGCGACGCCAAGTTGGAAGACGCCATAGAGCCCACGAGCATCCGGAACCTCTTCGTGGCACCCTCCACGATCGACCTTGCGGGAGCCGAGATCGAGCTCGTGCCGACCTTCAGCAGGGAGCTCAAACTTCGGAGAGCGCTCGAACCGGTGACTGCAGACTTCGACTTCACCCTCATCGACTGCCCACCCTCTCTCGGCCTCATAACGGTCAACGGTTTGTCGGCGGCGACCGAGGTGCTCGTCCCCATTCAGTGCGAGTACTACGCACTCGAGGGTTTGGGCCAGCTCCTCCGAAACGTGCAGCTGGTGAAGGCCAATCTGAACGATCGTCTCGACGTGTCGACCATCGTCCTCACCATGTACGACGGCAGGACCAAACTCGCGGAGCAAGTGGTGGAAGAGGTGAGAGCCCACTTCGGCAACAAGGTTTGCAGGAACGTGATCCCCCGGACGGTCCGACTCTCAGAGGCGCCGTCGTACGGACAGCCAATCACCGCGTTCGACTCTGGCTCTCGGGGGGCCATTGCGTACCGGGAGCTAGCAAGGGAGGTCAGTGGTGGCGGCGCGGCGTAGTGGGCTCGGCAAGGGCCTGGGGGCGTTGATCCCCCAGGAGGTCATCGGGGACGAGAGCTCGACCCTCAGGGAGATTCCGCTTTCGAGCATCCGCCCGAATCCCCTGCAACCGAGACGACAGTTCGACGAGGAATCGATGGCCTCGCTGGCCGCCTCGATCAAGGAAGTGGGCGTGCTGCAGCCGGTCCTCGTCCGTGAGACCGCACCGGGTGAGTACGAACTGATTGCCGGCGAGAGGCGCTGCCGTGCATCGCGCCGTGCCGGACTGCAGTCGATCGCGGCCCTCGTACAGGCGTCGACCGACGTCCACAGCCTGGAGAAGGCGCTGGTCGAGAACCTCCATCGCGACGACCTCGGCCCCTTGGAGGAAGCCGCCGCATACCAGCAGCTGGTCGACGGTTTCGGCTATACCCACGAACAGGTTGCTGCGAGGGTTGGCAAGAGTCGAACCGCTGTGACGAACACCTTGAGGCTGTTGCAACTGCCTGCGGGAGTCCAACGTCTCCTGGCAGACGGGGTGATCAGTGCCGGGCACGCCCGAGCGGTCCTCGGCACCCCCGACAGGAATCTCCAGGAAGAGCTCGCCAGAAGGACCGCTGCGGAGGGCCTCACGGTGCGGGCACTCGAGGAGATGGTCCGCGAGCACGTCCAGGGCCCATATGAAGGGGACGAGCACTTCGATGCCTCCGGAGATGACGAGGCTCTATCGGACAAGAACGGCACTTCGACCACCAAGGGCCGCCGACGCCTTCCTGCCCCGGGCGTACTCGAGCTCGAGGAGCTGTTGGCGACGCACCTGAACACCCGGGTGAAGGTGGACATGCGTTCGAAGCGGGGAAAGGTGGTCATCGAGTTCGCCACACTCGAGGACCTCGAGCGCATCTACAAGCTCATGGTCGGGGCATCCACCGACGACTGACAGACGAGTGGCTAGCCGGGCACTGGCGGCAGTCGACTTCACAGTTGGTCTAAAGCTCCAGTCCATGTGAAGCTGAATCCACAACCTATTGCACAGGTTGTGGATTGTTGAGCGTTCGTTGCACTAACAGTCTGGTCGTACCGGGTGCGGCGTTTCCCACCTCGCTTTGAAGTCGCAATGCCACTCTTCGTGTCCGCACCGAGCGGGCTGCGTTCACTCCACCGGACTGGTCGCCCACTCAGCCACCGCCTCGACCAGGCCGTCGGCCAACGCGTGTGCCCGCTGGACGACCGCGGCCGGCGGCCCCATCTCGCATATGACGGCCGGCATCTGTGTTTCGCGTAGCACCGGTAGCGACATGCCCACCGCCCCGCCCTGCTCGATTCCGAGGGCCTCGGCGACGGATCGCTGCACGAGCTCGGCGAGACGTCTGCCGCCTTCGGAGACATATCGGTAGCCGGCGTAATAGGAGCTTGTGCAGCGGCTTCGGTCCGGGTTGAGCCGCAGGCCCAGGTACGCCTCCACCGATGCGGCATTGGCAGCCGCGGCCTGCATGGAGCCTTCGGGATGCAGGACCGGAACCACCTGCGCACCGCTTTGGATGAGGCTGCGGCGCACGGCGCCCACGAGGACGTCGAGGCCGCCTTCTTCGCCGATGGCGAAGCGTCTTCCGAGCAGGGTTCGCGGGGCCCTTCGCAACCGCTCCAGATCTCTCACGGTTGACACGAGCTCGGGCTGGGGATGCCTCGGCATCACGCGCCTGAGCTCGCGGAGGGTGGAAGCGCCGAGGATTCCGTCGACCGGGAGCCCCACGTTTCGCTGGAAATCGGCGAGAGCCGTGGCGGTCAGGTCGCCGAAGATGCCGTCCACCCGTCCCGTGTCGAAACCGATCGCCGACAGCCGTCGTTGTAGGGCCGCGACGTCGTCCCCGCGAAGCATTGGTCTGCGCAAGTAAAGGAACCGGTCCCCGAGGCGCAGGCCCGCTTCGACGATCGCGGCCCAGGTTTGAGGACCGCAGACCCCGTCGACACGCAGACCCCTCAGATACTGAAAGGTCTCGACCGCGGCCGCCGTGCCGGTACCGAAGTGGCCCTCCGGATCCGGCGCGCACGGGATCTCAAGTGCAGCGAGCCGGGCCTGCAGGTCGCTCACCGCACCACCAGCGGTGCCCCGGGCGAGCGGAAGCCGCCCGGGATGAGCGGGGATCAGAGGTGAGCCTCGAGCTCCTGAAGAAGCTGGGCCTTGCCCCGGGCGCCTATCACCCGAGCCACCGGCTCCCCGTCCTTGAAGAGGATCAGCGTGGGGATGCTCATCACCTCGTAGCGCCGGGTTACGTCCAGGTTCTCGTCGATGTTGAGCTTCGCCACCTGGAGCTTGCCGTTCTGTTCGCTCGCCAGATCCTCGAGAATCGGGGCGATCACCTTGCAAGGCCCGCACCACTCGGCCCAGAAGTCCACGAGAACCGGTGCGTCGGCGACCTTGACATGCTCGTCAAAAGTAGCGTCGGTCAAGGTCGTTATCTGCTCGCTCATGCCTCTTTCCTTCCCCGGTTTCGTTCTCTCCTAAAGCCAGAACACCGCCGTAGGAGGCCCCATTCCCCTCTGGCCACCCGACCGCCCGAGCCCATCTCGGACCGTCAAGCCGAAGGATGAAGCTCCGCCTCGAGCCAACGCTCGGCATCTATCGCCGCCATGCACCCCGAGCCCGCCGCCGTCACCGCCTGGCGGTAGACGTGGTCCTGCACGTCGCCGCAGGCGAAAACACCTTCGACGTTCGTGGAGGTACCGCTCCCCGTGCGGATGTACCCCGCTTCGTCCATCTCGAGCTGACCCACGAAGAGATCGGTGCTCGGTTGGTGGCCTATCGCCACGAAGAGCCCCGAGAGTTCGAGGGTTTCGGCATCCCCCGTGCTGACGTTCTGCAACGAGATTCCCGTCAGCTTTCCGTTACCCAGGACCTCTGTGACGACGGAGTCCCAGCGGAAGGAGATCTTCTCGTTGGAGAAGGCTCTGTCCTGCATGATCTTCGAAGCTCGGAGCTCCTTGCGGCGATGGATGACCGTCACCGAGCGGGCGAACTTGGTGAGGAAGACCGCCTCCTCGATGGCGGAGTCGCCCCCGCCGACCACCGCTATGTCCTGCTCACGGAAGAAGAAACCGTCACACGTCGCGCACGTCGAGAGGCCGTGGCCTAGAAGGCGATCTTCTCCGGGCACGCCGAGCATCAGTGAACGTGCACCGGTGGCGACGATGAGGGCTCGCGCCTTCACGGGGGGGTCTTGCGGGTCCTCGGTCCAGATAGAGAAAGGCTGTTGCGCGAGGTCGACGCGGGTCGCCTTGCGTGTGACGAACTCGGCGCCGAAGCGCTTCGCCTGGCTGCGGAAGCGCTCCATCAGCTCGGGCCCCATGATGCCTTCCACGAACCCGGGGTAGTTCTCGACGTCCGTGGTGAGCATCAACTGCCCGCCGGGCTGGTCGCTCGTCGACGACGGCTGGCCCTCGATCACGAGCGGGTTCAGGTTGGCGCGCGCTGTGTATATGGCAGCCGTGAGTCCGGCGGGGCCCGATCCGAGAATCACCAGATCACGCACGTCGGCCACGGCCACCTCCTCTACGCGCCTTACGCGGACGCCGGCCTAAGCGCGTCGGCGTGCCCGGCGCTGGCTCCAGGCGGCGAGTCCGATCAGGGTGATCGCCCCGCCGACGATCGCCTCCGAAGCCCAAACGCGCTTGGAGAACCAGTAATCGTCCAGCAGCCGGACAAGTGCAACGGACATGAGAATCCCAAGCGCCAACGCCATGGAAGCCACGAGTATTCCGAACACGATCGCCCGCGCGATCAGAAGAAGCGGCCGTACGACCCGGTCGTGGACGGTGTTGACCGTCGCCTCGATGGCGTCGGCAGCCCGCGCCGGCCAGTCGAGCGCCCGAGCGGACCCCGAGGCAGCAGCTCCGAAAAGACCGCCAGCGGCGTTGTTGCCGAAGATGTTCATCTCGCCGAGGTTAGCTCCGCCAAGGATTTGAGCTGGAGTTACGCACCATGGAAGGACGGCAGCGGGCAGGGAGCTTCAGCGCGCGAGCTCGAAGCAGACGCCTATCGTCCCCGGGCCGGCGTGACTGCCTATCACCGGGCCCAGATCGGTGACGACCATCTCGTGCTCGGGCGCAGCCTTTTGCAGGATGTCGAGCACCTCGCCTATGTCCCCGGCGGCGCCGTTGGCCACGGCGAGACGCTCGAGGCGCCCCGCTTCGAGCGCTCTACCGGCCAGATACTGCAAAGAACGCTGACGCGTCCGCTGTTTGGACTCGACCTCGACGACCCCGTCGCGCACTTCGATGACGGGTTTGATCGACAGCAACGATCCGACGAGGTGCGCAGCACCTCCTATCCGGCCCCCGCGCCTTAGAAAATCGAGGCTCTCGAGCACCCCGAAGACTCGGGTGCGCGACCGGAGGTCCTCGACGTTTCGCACGATCTCATCGAGTGCCACGCCCTGCTCGGCTTGTTCGGTCGCCGCGAGCACCATGAGGCCTTGTCCCATCGTGATTGTGAGAGAGTCGACGACCCGCACCGCTATCACGTCTCGTGTCGCTTCCGCGGCGGTGCACGCCGCCTGATAGGTCGCGGAAAGCCGCGAGGAGAGGGTCACGCACAAGACCCCCGCTCGCCCCGCCGATGCAGCCTCCTCGAAGACGCTTTGGAAAGCGCCGGGGGAAGGTGCCGCCGTCTCGGGGACGATGGTGCCGGTGATGACCCTGTCCCAGAATTCCTTTGTCGAGAGCTCTTCGCGATCTACGAATTCCTCGTCGCCGAAGCGAATGAACAGCGGGACGATCTTTATGCCGCGCTCCTGGGCCATCTCGGTGCTGAGGTCGCAGGCGCTGTCGGTCACCACCTGGATCTCTGACATTGGTGTCCTCCCGCCGTTCGAATTTTGGGCGCTACGGGTTTCAGGGTGGATCCGTCGATCCGTGGATCCGTGGATCCGTGGATCCGTGGATCCGTGGATCAGGGGTCGAGTCTGCCACGCACCGGATCGTGGGGACCCGAAGCCGACGAGGGCCCGCGCGGACGCGGGGTCTGTGTGGGGCCGAGCCTCGTCGGTCGGATCGGTGGACGGCCTGCGGGCGCAAGCGGAACCGGCGCCCCCGCGCCGCTTCCCCCGCGTGGCGGTCCGCCGCGCCTCGGGGTGCTCCCGCGCGGGCCGGGACCTGTGGTTCCGAAGCGAGTGGAGAACTTCGCGAGCAGGGCGGCCGTGAAGAAGTACGCGAGCCCACCCGCGCACACACCCAGCACCACCCGCACGACCAGGCTCGGGTCGCTTTCGGACGCTGTGACGTTGCTGGCCAGAGCGGCGGCGAGGACGAGGCTGGCACACGAGATCACGACCCGCCCGAGAGGTCTGAGGAGCCACTCGGAGCCGAGCCCCCCGACCTTGTCCCGCACCCGGATCACGGCCACGACAGCTGCTGCGGTGTACGCGACCGATATGGAGAGCGCGATGCCGCGCACCCCGAGGGGCCCTGCCAACGCCACGGCGAGTACGACGTTTATTCCGTTCTCCAGGACGTACAACCAGAACGCCGAGCGCAGGTCCTGGATCGACTGCAGGACCCTCACGGCGTAGAGGAAGGTGCAGAAACCCGGCAGACCGACCGCCAGCATGGCGAGCGATGTCGCGGTCGCGACGGTGTCGGTGGTGGTGCTGGCCCCGTGGGCTAAAAGGAGCGCCACCAGGGGCCGCGCAAGCACGACCAGGCCCGCTGCGGAGGGAACGACGATCGCCAGCACCGCACGCAGACCGACGGCCATCCGCCGCCGGAACGCCGCGGCCTCGTCCCTGGACCAGAGGGCGGTCAGCTCAGGGGCGGTCGCCGCCATGACCGACACCGCCACCACTCCGTAAGGAAGCTGGAAGAACGTGTACGCGTAGGTGTACGCGCTCACAGCCCCCGGCCCCACCTTCTCGGACATGGCGAGCACGACCAGAAGAGCGATCTGGTTCGCCACGACGAGCCCGAACGTCCAAGCCGACAAGCGGAGGATCCTGCGCACGGCCTCGTGGTGGAAGTCCGGGTTCCACCTGAGCCTGAGCCCCGCCCGCCGCAGGCTCGGGATCATGAGCCCCGCCTGCGCCACCACACCGAACGTCGTTCCGAGACCGAGGAGAAGCAGCTGGCCACGGTGCGAGGCGACACCCGACAGCGACCGGTCGCGTACAAGGGTTCCGAAGAGGAGCAGGACGACGATGAGGACGACGTTGTTGGCGATCGGCGTGAACATCGGCGATCCGAATCGTCGCTTCGCGTTCAGGAGGGCGGTCGCGAGACTGATCAGTCCGTAACAGGTGAGTTGCGGGACGAACAGGAGGAGAAGGTCGAGCGCGACGTGCCGGCTCTGCGCAGCGCTCGACGAGCTGTTGAAGGTCGTCGTGGCGCCGATTATCAACGGCGTGATCGCGTAGAAGAGGACCGTTGCAGCCGCTATCACGATCAAGGTGACGCTCGTCACTGCGGAGATGGCGTCCCAGGCCTCTTCCTCGCTTCGAGAGGACAGTCTTTCGACGAAGACGGGGATGAAGGTGGCGGAGACGACGCCACCGAGGACGATGTCGTGGACGATGTTCGGGATCGTGTTCGCCAGGTTGTAGGAGTCTGCGAGCCCGAGCGATCCGAGCGCGTAGGCGAGGGCGAAGATCCGCATCACACCCGTCACGCGGGAGAGAGCGGTCCCGATCGCCATGATCGTGGTCGCTCGTCCGACCTGGGGGGCTTGGGGGCCTTCGGGGCCTTCGGGGCCGCGGGGGGCCCGCCGGTTCGGGGTCATGTCATGGCTTCACGTGGCGACCGTGCGCGGGGCGCCGCCCGGCAAGTCCGCGGCGTCTTCTCCACGCTGTGCGTCCCCACCAGGTGAGGAGGACGCCTGCGGCCGCGGCGGAGAGGCCGATCGAAACAGCGGAGAAGGACTCGGAGCGGACCGTCAACTCGCCGCTTGCCAGGACGAGCCCGTCCGCGGGACTCGTGAGCGTCACGGAGATCCGGAAGTTCCCGGTGGCGCGGGTCCGCATGTGGACGTAGACGACGTTCGTGTTGTGACTGATGTCGCAAAGAGAGGAATACGTCGAACGCCCGGTCGAGCTGTGTACGGTCGGCGCCTGACACGGAACACCTGGCGATTGCGACCCCTGCGGGAAGACGAGCTTGTCACTCGTCACCGCGAGCACCGCGGTGACGGGATAGGGGAGGTTCCTGACCACGGTGATGGGTACCCCCGCGGTGGTGGACGCGAGGCGGATCTCGCCAGCGTTCACCGAGATCGAGTGCAGCTGGGCGTCGAGGTCCTTCTGCGCTGAGGTGAGGTCGGCCCGCTGTTGTTTCGAGCTCGCGTTGCTCGCCTCGGACTCGAGCAGTTGCTGGTCGATAGCCTCCACGACGAGCGCACCCGCGGTGGAGTGACCGACTGCCGACGCGAACCCCCCGAGCCGCGTCCGCATGCTCCGGATGCCTTTGACCGGAAGCGTTCCGGCGGAACCGTCGCTCGCGGGGTGTCGCAGAGAAGGAAGCGTGCACCCGCCCACCGCTCCACCGACCGGGACGCCGTTCGTCTGCGAGAAGAAGTCGTCGAGCGTCACCGGGCGGACGATCGGATCTTCCGCCAGCGCGCTCATAACGTCCGAGACGAAGGCAGGATTGGATCCCCACTGTGCGGGTGCGAGCGCGACGATGCCGCGCGGCTCGCTCGTGTTCGGAGCGTCGAAGTAGATCTGGTCGAGCTCGGCGACCACCTGCTGCGCTCCGAGAGCGGGGTCGGACCGGGAAGCCGTTGCCAGGTGCGAGGTGATCCCGGGGTCCACGACGGCCGCTGGGAGGGAAGCCGCCCTCGTGTTTCCGAGGTCGAAGAGGCGGGTCTCGTTGCACGAGGAGCTCGGGCCCGACAATGCACTCTGCGGGACGATGACCCGCGTGTATCCGAGCGACCCGAGGGCTGCGAGCGCCTGAGCGTCGAGCGTCCCGCCCGACACCCATACGGAGCTCTCCGAAGAGCCCTGCGAGCAATTCGAATGGATGGTGCTCGAGAGCACCTGTGCGCCGGCGCGCACCTGTTGCGTGATTTCACCGCTCAAACCGGCGGAGGCAAGCTCGCTCGCGTCGACGTTTGCGAACGGTGCGCAGAGGCTCTCGCGCCCCGCGCTCGCGGCGACCTGTTGGATCGCAGGCAATGTCTTCGGCCGTGTCTCGTCGTTCGCGGCAAGGGCGGTGAGAGACGACGGGCTCGGCTGGAGCGTGACCGGGACCCGCGAGCCCTCCCCGGCCGAAAGTGAATCGACGAGGGACCCGAGCTCGGATACGGCGGCCTCGCTCACGGGGCGCGACGGCGAAGCCCCGGCCGCGGCGGTGACCGAACCCGGCCCGAGGGACAAGGGCACGACGAGTGCGACCTGAAGTGGCTGTTGGTTCGCCGACGGTGTGTAGACGATGTACGTGACGAGTTGTCCCTTCACCGCAGACGTCGAATCGTCTACGAGCTGGATCCGAAGGGGATAGACCCCGAAGTAGGACTGTGCGCAGTCCAGGTCCGCCACGAAAGGGCCGCTTCCCGTCGGTGCGTTCGCGCCCGCCCGCACCGGCACTGTCAGGTCGACCGCTCCCGACTGCTCCGCAGGAAGCATCGAGACGGCGACGGTTTGCGAGGAGCTGGCGAACCCGGAGGGGCTGCCGCCCAACGTCTGATCGAATGCCGATCGGTTCCCCAGACAGGCGTAGAGCGTCAGTTTCAAAGAAGCCGAGCCGCGGCCGCCACCGGAGGGGAGGCCTATGCGCGCCACGAAGGGTTGTTGAGGAGTGGCGACGCTCGGGGGGGCATCGAGGACGAGACCGTTCGCCTTCGCCTTCACCGAGGTTGACCCGGCGGCGCTCGCCTGCGGCGAGCGTGCACCGGACCAGGGTGAAACCACGAACAGGGCGCAGACGGTCGCCGCGCCGAGGGCCTCTGCCACCCTCCTCATCGGGCGCACGGCTCGTTCCTCCGTGCGGGCAGCGCCCCGGGTCGGGCGATGCTCGCCTCGGTACGGTCCACCTCGGCGGACGAGCCTACTGGCATTACCCTCGATTGCCGTGGTCCCCGAGCGGTTCAGATCGTTGGTAGAAGCCACTTCGGAGCTGGCGAAGCGCTTCGATGCGTCAGGCCACGACCTGTACCTGGTGGGCGGCTCGGTGCGCGACGCGTTCCTGGAACGCTCGCCGGCGCGTGCGACCGATCTCGACCTGACGACCGACGCACGTCCCGAACAAATCGAGGAGATCCTGCGCGGCTGGGCCGACTCCATGTGGGACCAGGGCAAGCGCTTCGGCACCGTCGGTGCGGCGAAGGGCGGACGGCGCTTCGAGATCACCACCCATCGCGCCGAGGCTTACAACCCCGACTCCCGAAAGCCCGAGGTCTCCTTCGGAGACTCGATCGAGGTCGATCTGTCGCGCCGCGACTTCACGGTGAACGCAATGGCGGTGAAGCTGCCGGATCTCGAGTTGATCGATCCCTACGGGGGACTCGAGGATCTCGCCGCCTCGAGGCTCCGGACTCCCCTCGAGCCCGAGATCTCCTTCAGTGACGATCCGCTTCGGATGCTGCGAGCTGCGCGATTCGTCGCGACCCTCGGCCTCGAGCCCGAAGCGCGTCTCGCAGAAGCGGTGAAGGCTATGCACGAGCGGCTGTCGATCGTTTCCGCGGAGCGTATCCGCGGGGAGCTCGACAAGATGCTCGTCGCCGATCGGCCTTCGGGCGGTCTGTGGTTGTGCGTGGAGACGAAGCTCGCGGACGTCTTCCTCCCGGAGCTTCCCGCTCTGGCCCTCGAGCAGGATCCCATACACCGTCACAAGGACGTGCTCGCCCATACGCTGGCGGTGGTCGACCGGACGTCGGCGGACCGCCTCCTACGACTGGCGGCGCTCCTGCACGACATCGGAAAGCCCCGCACGCGCGCCTTCGGGTCCGAAGGCGTCACCTTCCACCATCACGAGGTGGTCGGCGCGCGCATGGCACACGACCGGATGACGGCGCTGCACTACCCGAAGGACGAGATCGACGTGGTTACCCGTCTCGTCGAGCTGCACCTGCGGTTTCACACCTACCGCCTCGGCTGGACCGATCGCGCCGTACGCCGTTACGTGCGCGATGCGGGAGACCTGTTGGAAAGGCTGAACGAGCTGACCCGATCGGACTGCACGACCCGCAACGTCAGACGTGCTCGTGCGCTCGAGCAGCGGATGGACGAGCTCGAGAGGCGTATCGAAGAGCTGCGCGCACAGGAGGAGCTCGACGCCATGAGGCCCGAGCTCGATGGGCGCCAAGTGATGGAGCACCTCGGGATCGCGCCCGGGCCTGCGGTCGGTGAGGCGCTCGACTTCCTGCTGGAGCTGCGATTGGAGGAAGGGCCGGTGGGGGAGGAAGAGGCGTACCGTCGGCTCGAGCGGTGGTGGGCCGAGAGGGGCGCGACGACGGCCTGAACCGGAAGCGGCTCGGAGGGCCCAGATGTGTGGCTTTCAGTCCTCCGGCCAGGGCGGGGAATCTGAACCGGAGGCGAACTCCTCCACCATCCTGCGCGCTTCCTCGTCGTGGAACTGAACCGGCGGCGACTTCATGAAGTAGGCGCTCGGGCCGAGGAGCGGACCGCCGATCCCCCTGTCGAGCGCGAGCTTTGCGCAACGGACCGCGTCGATGATGACTCCCGCCGAGTTCGGTGAGTCCCACACCTCGAGCTTGAGCTCGAGATTTAACGGTACGTCGCCGAAGTTCCGCCCTTCCATGCGGATGTAGGCCCATTTGCGGTCATGTAGCCACGGGACATGGTCCGAAGGGCCGATGTGGACGTCGTCCGCGTCGAGCACGTAGTTCTCGACCTGGCTCGTCACCGCACGCGTCTTCGAGAGCTTCTTCGACTCGAGGCGTTCGCGCTCGAGCATGTTCATGAAATCCATGTTCCCGCCGAAGTTGAGCTGGTAGGTCCGGTCGAGCGCCAGTCCCCGGTCCTCGAAGAGCCTGGTGAGCACCCGGTGCACGATCGTGGACCCCACCTGACTCTTGATGTCGTCCCCGACGATCGGGACCTTTGCGTCCCGGAACTTGCGCGCCCAGCCGGGGTCGCTCGCGATGAAGACCGGGATGGCGTTCACGAACGCCACGCCGGCGTCGAGGCAGGCTTGCGCATAGTGGCGCTGGGCCTCCTCGGAACCGACCGGGAGGTAGCTGACGAGGACGTCCGCCCGCGCCTCACGCAGTACCGCCGCCACGTCCACCTGCTCAGCCGGTGACTCCTCGATCTCGTGCGAGTAGTAGGTACCGAGCCCGTCGAGCGTCGGACCGCGGCGCACCACCACGTCGCAGTGGGCGGGTGAGGCGAAGCGGACGGTGTTGTTGTGGCCGGAAAAGATGGCCTTGGAGAGATCGACACTCACCTTCGCGGCGTCGACGTCGAAGGCTGCGACGAACTCCACATCGCCGACGTGGTACCCGCCGAGCTCCACGTGCATGAGGCCGGGAACGAGGTCGTCGACGCTCGCGTCCTTGTAGTACTCCACCCCTTGGACGAGGGAGCTGGCGCAGTTGCCCACACCGGCTATCGCCACACGCACCTTTCGCTCACTGCTCATCTCGTGGACGCTCCTTCGTGTTGTCTTGTGTCCTGGACGTTCTTGGACTGCGGCCGCCCCCGCTCCGCTTCGATCAACCGTTCGAGCCAGGAGACGTCGCGCTCGATCGACTCGACGGCGTGCTCCATGAGCGACCTCGCATAAACGTCAAGTCGTTCGGACCCCGATGTCGATGCGGCGCGGGTCTCGACGAGGCGCTGTTGCAGCTGCGCGCGCCGTCGCTCGAGCAGGCGCAGGCGCGCCTGGGGCGGAAGGTAACGGGCGAACGCGAGCCTGAGCCCGAAGCTCCGGGCGTCGTCGGCGGCCTCGGGTCTGTCCGAATCGAGCAGCTCGGCGAACTGCTTTCTCCCGACGTCGGTGATCCGGTACACCTTGCGGCCGCGCCTCGAACGACCGCCGCCCGCGCGCCTGGTCCGGAGGGCAGCGCGCTCCCCGGAGAGCGAACCGGTCATCGGGATGTGCGACTGGGAATGACCGGACTCCTCCACCGCCTCCACAGCGCCCTGGCGTTCGAGGCGATTGAGAGCGGGATAAAGGGAGCCGAACGAAACGTTCGAGACGAGCCCCAGCTCGTCACGGAGACGCTTTCGGATCTCGTATCCGTGAAGGGCCTGGTTCTCGAGGAGGCCGAGGATGGCTAGCTCGAGCATCGAGGCTCCTCGGCGATCCGGGAAGCGCAAGGGGGCGTGGAGAGGGTGATCTGATACATCGGTTGCACCTATCGTACCGATATATCGACGGGCCCGCAAGGACTGCGGGGCGGACTGACTTGACGCGCTGCCAGCCTGCTCCCAGGGACCGGGGCGAGGCCACCGACAAGCTGCTCAACTCCGCGCGCAGTCGGTGCCGGTTCGACCGCCCCGCTGTACCCTGAAGCGGTGAGTTTCGGGCCTTCGGCGCTTCGCGGGTTCTCGGTGAGCGGGACCGGCGGTCGTGTCGAGTACAAGCTGGCCCGAAATGCCGTCGTGAAGGAGTTCAAAAAGGGACGACTGTCGCGCCTCGACGTGTGTGACGCCCATCCCGAACTGCTCCGGGCGGCGCGCAACATCGGCGTTGCGATGCCCGAGGACTGCCCAATCTGCGAGGAGTGCAAGGTCGTCCACGTCACCTACGTTTTCGGGCCCCGGCTCCCCGCACATGGCCGCTGTCCGGCCACCCCGGCCGAACTGGCGCGCTTGTGCAAGGGATCGGCGGAGGTCGCCTGCTACGTGGTCGAGGTGTGCCCGGAGTGCTCGTGGAACCACCTGGCCCGCATGTACCCAGCCGGCGGGCGGCACCGTAAGACAATGGTGGCGCGCGCACACCTGAACGGTGCGATAAGGCAGCATGGACGCGACACTCGCGACAGCCGACCCCGGTAGGCACAACCGGTAGCTCGACACAACACGCGACAGCCGGGCCGGCTGGGCGGTTACCAGTGACAACGGACACGTGGGCGCAGCGGCCGGGACCCACGGCGAAGCGAAATTCAGCAAGGAGACCTCGATGAGCGTGGTGCAGCCCGGTGGAGGCCAAAAACGCGGGGGCGCCCAACAAGGTGGTCAGCGCCCGGGCCCTCCCGGTGGTCGTCCGCCGGCACAGAAGCGCCCCCCCAACAAGCAGCAGGGGAACCGGACGTCTCAGTCGGGTAGCCGTAACGCGCAGGACGGCGGACAGACGCGCTCGCAGCCCCAGAGCCGCGGCGTGCCGAAGCAGAAGCCCACACAGAGGAGCGGAGCCCAGAGAACCGGGGCACAGAAGGCCGGGCAGAGGCCCGGGCCGCAGCAGAAGGGGAGGCGCAACGTCCCCATTCAGGCGGCTCCGCCTCGCAGGTTCAACCCGACCGTGCTCACGATCGGGGCGGTCGGGGTCGTCGTCGTGATCGTGGTGGCGCTCGTCATCGTGAAGGTGACGGGCTCGAGCTACAACCCGAACGCCATAGCCCCGGTGGACTCCACTGCGTCGTCCACGGTGGTGTCCGCCGTCACGAGCGTCTCTCCATCTGTGATGGACGCGGTCGGCGTCCCCTCATCGCAAGTGGTCAGCACTCCGTCGGTGGCCAAGGGCCAGAGCGCCCTCAAGATCGGGGGAAAGCCGGGAGGCTTCGCAGTGCTGGCGGAGTTCTGCCCGTACTGCGCCGCCATGCGCTGGCCGCTCGCGGTGGCACTGAGCCAGTTCGGCACGTTCAGCGGTTTGAAAGAGACCACTTCCACGCCTTGGGACGTCTATCCCGCCACTCCCACGCTGTCCTTCCTGGGGGCCAAGTACACGAGCAACTACATCAACTTCCAGCTAGTAGAGGAAGAATCCAACGACACCGGTCCGAGCGGTGCGGGGCGGCACATCATCACGCCCCTCGATGCTCAACAGAAACAGCTTTGGTCCAAGTACTCAGCTCACTTCGGGCTCACGTCGACCGGCTTTCCATTCATCGATTTCGGCAACAAGGTGTTCGACACGGGTCCCCTCTACAACCCGCAAAACCTGGCAGGGCTCACCCAGGAGGAGATCGCTTCGAAGCTCTCCAACCCGAAGGATCCTCTGAGCCAGGTGATCGTCGGCAGTGCCAACTACTTCACCGCCGCTATCTGTTCCATGACCGGGAACCAACCTGCGTCGGTCTGCTCGATCTCCGCCGTGACCAAGGCAGCACACACGCTCGGTATCAGCTGAGGCCCCGAGATGCGCCCCGCCCTCCGCTGGCAGCCGCTCGCAGCGTTCGTGCTGTCGTTGCTGGGCTTCGGCGACTCGATGTACCTCACCATCGAGCACTACACGGGCAACAGCACCCTCGCCTGTTCGGCGACCGCGACGGTCGATTGCCTGAAGGTGACGACGAGCCAGTGGGCGAATGTCTTCGGAGCGCCCGTCGCGTTGCTCGGCCTGATCTTCTTCACCGCCATGTTGGCGATCAACCTCCCGATGCTCTGGCGCGGGACTTCGCGATGGCTTTCATGGCTCTCGTTGGCCAGGCTGGCGATGGTCGTGGGAGCGATGGGATTCGTCATCTACCTGCTCTACCGCGAGCTGTTCTCCATCAAGGCGATTTGTCTGTGGTGCACGGGCGTCCACGTCGTCACCTTCTTGTTGTTCGTGATCGTCGTCTCGACGGCTCAGGAGACGTTGGGTTCGGGCGCACCCTGGCGCCCGGCGCTCGACGGGGAACCACTTGCGGCCTCCGGTCGCGGCAGCGCCTCCGGGCCGACGCGCTCGAACGGGTCGGGTACCCGGCGTCCGACGCGTTCGGGGAGCTCCGCCCGGTAGTCCACCCGTTTGAGAGTGCTCTCGAACCATCTCGTGGTGGCTGTGGCACCGGTTATCAACTTGCCGACTGATGTCGCCGCAGCGGCCCAGGTCCGAGCGCGTCCAGCGGGCGCGCCATCGAGCAGCTCGTTCCAGAACACCGCCCAACCTTCAGCGATGCGGTCCCCGACGAACGGAAGGGTGAGCGTCCTGCCGGCGACCGAGACGGCACGTGGACGCGGACATGAGCGCAGCGTGTGCGCTTGCTGCTACACGCTCATAGGGAAGATGTGCCTCCGCCAGCGCACGCATATATCGATGGGGCGCTCCGGACGGACCCGCCAGGACGGACTGCGCCGCATGGACAGCGCTCGTCATGGCGTGGCTTATCCCTTCGCCCTGCAGAGGATTCACCAGCCCGGCGGCATCGCCGACGAGGAGGATGCGGTCCGCGGCGGGGGTCGTCCCGACCATGCCCATCTTCAACCAGCCGCCGAGGCGACCCCGCGCCCCACCGGCATCGTGCGGCTCTGCGAGCCCGATCTGAACCAGGTGCTCCAGGAACCTCGGAAGCAGACGTACCGGTTCGGAGCCGGCACGACGATCGGAAAGGGTCCCGACGCCAAGCCCGGCGTTGGCGCCGTCGGGTCCGGGAAATATCCACCCGTAGCCGCACAAAGCCCGACGCGGCTCGGGTTCCCACATGACGATCACCGGAAGCTCCACCTTGGCGTCGAGATAGCAACGAACGGCGAAACCCCAAAGCGTCAGCTTCGGATCGACCAGACCCGCGGCCGCCGCCACGGCGCTCGTGGCTCCGTCGGCGCCGATCACCATGTCCGCGACGAGGCGCCTGTCTTCCGCCAGCTGAAGGCCGCAGAGGCGCCCGTCGTCCCAGACCGGCCTCTCGGCGCGTGCCGTGAACGGCTCTGCCCCGGCTTCGAGCGCGCGGTCGCGGAGCTTTGTGTCGAGGTGCGAGCGCGGGACCGCGAGCGCGCGGCCGGGGTAGGTCAGTCCCGGAGCAGAAGGCAACCTCACGCGCCTGCCGGTGGGCCCCACGACGAGCATGTCGCCGAGCGAAGGAAAACGCTGAGCGTCACCCTCGAGGTCGCGGAGCACGCCGAGGTCGTCCAGGACCCGCAGGCCACGGGGTCCGACCAGGTCACCGCATGCCTTGTCGCGAGGGAAGACAGCCTTGTCCACGAGTGCAACCCGAGCGCCGCCGCGGGCCAATACGAGCGCCGCCACCGATCCGGCCGGCCCCGCTCCGACCACTACCACGTCGAAGCGCTCCTCGCCCATTCTGTGCGAGTCTCGCACGGTGAACCCCGGTGCGCCCGGTGCCGTGATCCGGGCCGAGCCCCGAAGACGATTCGCTCAACGGCTGTTCGAGCCGCTCCCCGATCGTTACGACCGCTTGGCGGAGTGGTTGTCGTTCGGGCAGAACGGCAGGTGGCGACGAGAGATGGTCGACCGGGTGCTCGGGGGTGGCCCTTCGCTCGTCTGCGACGTGGCGACCGGCACGGCCGGGGTCGCGCTCGTGGAGGTGGCGCGTAGCCGCGCCTCGGTGGTGGGGATCGACCTCACGGAGTCGATGATCATTCGCGGTCGGCAGAACGTGGAAACCGCTCGGGCACAGAGCCGTGTGCGCTTCGTCCGGGGTACAGGGGAGAAGCTTCCGTTCGCGGACGCCACCTTCGACGCACTGAGCTTCACCTATCTCCTTCGCTACGTCGAAGATCCGGCGGCGACGATCGCGGAGCTTGCGCGGGTGGTGAAGCCGGGCGGAGTGGTTGCCAACCTGGAGTTCATGCTCCCCCCGAATCCGTTCTGGCGCGCTGCGTGGTGGCTCTACACGTGTGCGGTGTTGCCGGTCGCCGGATGGATCACAGGCGGAGCGCAGTGGCGGGAGGTCGGACGCTTTCTCGGGCCGAGCATCTCGGGCCACTACAGGCGCTACCCGTTGGCGTGGACGGTGGAGGCGTGGAACGACGCGGGGATCGTCGACGTGGGCTTTCGGCTCATGAGCCTCGGCGGCGGGCTGGTCATGTGGGGGAGACGCGCGAGTGCCTGAAGAACGAGCACCGGCTTTCTACGCGGTGTCAGGCGGAGGATGGCGCGACTGGTGGACGCTCCTGCATCCGCCCTATACGGCGTGGCACCTCTCCTATGTGGTCGTCGGTGCCAGCATCGCCCCTCATCCGAGTGTGAGCCGGCTGGTCGCGACAGTGCTCGGCTTCTTCTTCGCCGTCGGTGTGGGCGCACATGCGCTCGACGAGCTTCAAGGAAGGCCTCTGCGTACCGGCATTTCCCGGCGGTCTCTGATCGCGACCGCAACTCTGGGGATCGTTTGTGCCGTGGTGCTCGGGGGAATCGGGGTCGCCAAGGTCGGCGTGGCCCTCGTCCCCTTCATCGTGGTGGGGCCTGTGCTCGTCGTCGCGTACAACGCGGAGCTGTTCGGCGGCGTGGTTCACACCGACTTTGGCTTTGCAGCCGCGTGGGGCGCCTTTCCCGTTCTCTGCGCGTATGTGGCAGAGACGACCACTTTGCGGCTCGCTCCGGTTTTCCTGGCGCTCGGAGCGTTCGCCCTCTCTTACGCGCAGCGCAGTCTCAGCACGCCGGCGCGCCGCCTGCGCCGTAAGGCCGTGACCGTGGACGGCCGTATGACTTTCGTCGACGGGACCTACGAGCGTATCGAGGCGGAGACGATGCGCGCGCCCCTCGAAAGCGCGCTTCGGGCAATGTCGTGGGGAATGGTGCTGTTCGCGACGGGCTTGGCGGTCGCCCGCCTGAGCTGAAACTCCGTCTCGGGCTCATCCACCGCCGAGCTGCACGTTGGAAGCGAGGTGCCGGCGGAAGCTCGCCACGGTCATCTCCACCACGCGGTCATGACCCCAGACGAGGAGGGGGCGTGCCACGCGCGCAGCGACGCGCATGGCGCGCTGGGTCATCTCGATCGTCCAGGAGATCTCCGCCCGGGTCGCTCCGCCATCGGCCTCCAGTGTGAGATGCGCCCGTCCCTCCAGGTCCCCGTGGACGGTCGCCTCGATGTGAGAGGGACGGATGCACTCGTCCAACACGACGTCGAGCCTCATGCGGTAAGGGACAGGTGGTGCCACGACGCCGTGGAGCACTGCGCCGACTGTGAGACCCGGGCCTTCGATGTGGAAGTTCTGCAACCAACCCCACCACGACTCGAACTGCTCCGGGTGTGCGATCGCTTCCCAAACGGCCTCGGGCCGAGCCTCGAGCCGGAAGCTCCGCCGGTAGTCGATGACGTAAGGGGAGCCGGCCACTGCAGCTCAACGCTAGGGGTAGCCTGAAGACTCAGAACATCGGTTTCTATGCTGCCGGCAGCCCGTGGGCGCTGGACCGCAAGGAGGCCCGCAAATGGCTGATTCTGGGGTGTCCGAGAAAGTCACCGTGCCGAAGGTCCGCGCCGCCAAGCGCGCGGCCGGCGCGGAACCGCTCGTGATGGTCACCGCTTACGACACGCCCGGCGCTCGGATCGCGGACCAGGCCGGGGTCGACATGATCCTGGTCGGGGACTCGGTCGCCAACAACGTCCTCGGCTTCTCGGACACGCTTCAGGTCGACGTCCCCACGATGGCCCACCACGTCGCGGCGGTGCACCGCGCTGCGCCGCGTCCTCTCGTCGTGGGGGACATGCCGTGGATGAGCTATCACGTGTCCCAAGAGGAGACCGTCCGAAACGCCGCGACGCTCGTTCGCGCGGGTGCCGAAGCGGTGAAGCTCGAGGGTGGCAGGATCCGCGTCGGGGCCGTCGAGTCTCTCGTGGCGGCCGAGATCCCGGTCATGGGACACCTCGGTCTCACCCCTCAGTCGGTGCACACCATGGGCGGGTACAAGGTCCAGGCGAAGGAGCAGGCTGCTGCCGAGGCGCTCCTTCTCGATGCGAAGGCGCTCGTCACCGCGGGGTGTTTCGCGCTGGTGCTCGAGGGAGTGCCCGACATCGTGGCGAAGCGGGTCACCGAGGAGCTCGAGATCCCGACGATCGGGATCGGAGCGGGCCCGGCGTGCGACGGGCAGGTCCTGGTCTTCCACGACGTGCTCGGGCTGAACGTGACGAAGCCGCCGAAGTTCGTCCGGCGCTATGCCGATCTCGCCCGGGTCGCCGAAGAGGCGATCCGCGCTTGGGCAGGAGACGTCCGGGCGGGATCCTTCCCCTCCGACGCCGAGACCTACCACGCACCCTCCGGCTAACATCCTCACCGGCGGAGGCCGGATCCGGCTTTCGCGTTGGCCCTTGACCCTGCTCTTCGGTGCGGACCGTCCGCGGTCCCTCACGAGGAGCCCCGGGAGACTTCCCGGGTCCGGAGGGAGGTGAGCCGCAGGTGCGGCACTACGAGGTGATGGTCGTTTTCGATCCGGACCTGGAGCCGTCCGTGGTCGAGTCGTTCGTCGAGCGCTCGCTCGACCTGCTGAGGTCGAACGGAGCGAATCCGGGAATCGTCGACCGCTGGGGGAGGCGCGCCTTCGCCTACGAGGTGAAGCACAAGCGCGAGGGCTACTACATACTCATCGAATTCAGCGCCGAGCCAGGCGCGATCAGTGAGCTCGACCGCTTCCTCCTGCTTCTCGACGAGGTGCTCCGTCATAAGATCATCAAGCTGCCCGACCACCTGGTCGGGCGCGTCGGGGCGGGCTCGTCGGGTCGTGCTGCGAGCTCTACCGCGAGCTGAGTTCGAGAGCGGAGGAATCATCATGTCAAACGGCAACAACGTGGTCCTCGTCGGCAACATCACCCGCGATCCCGAGCTGCGTTTCACTCCCACCGGCCAGGCCACCGCGACATTCGGTCTCGCGGTGAACCGCAGATGGCAGAACCGCCAGACCCAGGAATGGGAGGAGGCGACGAGCTTCTTCGACGTCGTGTGCTGGAGGGAGATGGCCGAGAACGCCTCCGAGAGTCTCTTCAAAGGGGCGCGCGTGATGGTGAGCGGCCGCCTCGACCAGCGCAGCTGGGAGACGGCCGACGGCGACAGGCGCTCGAAGGTCGAAGTGGTGGCCGACGAGATAGGTCCGAGCCTCAGGTGGGCGACGGCACAGATCACCAAGAACGAACGCAAGGGGCCCGGCTTCGAGCCCGCACAGGCGCGGTCGTCCTCTGGCGATCGCGCGCCCGCCGCAGCGGGACAGCAGGGCGGCTACGGCTACGACGAGGAGCCCTTCTAGATGCCGAGAGCGAGTGAGCGCACCAGCCGCCGCAGCCCCAAGGAAGCCGCACGTAAGACCAAGAAGAAACCCTGCATGTTGTGCCGCGACAAGGTGCGCTGGGTCGACTACAAGGATGTTGGATTGCTCCGGCGCTTCATGAGCGACCGGGGGAAGATCAGGGCGCGGAGGGTCACCGGGAACTGCACCCAGCACCAGCGTGAAATCGCAAACGCCATCAAGACCGCGCGCGAGGTGATGCTTCTTCCGTACACACAGAGGACGATGACAGAGCGCTCAGGCGGACGGTCCCGCACCCGGGTGGAACGGTCAGATTCGGGTGCCGGCGCCGCAAGGGCGGGAGCGGACGGTGCGGCTGAGACGCCCACTGCGACCGGCGTGGATCTGGAGCCCGAAGACGCAGAGGAGGCCGAGGTCTCGGGCGAGGACGCCGACGAGCTCGGGGAGATCGACGTAGACGAGACCGCTGTATCGGGCAACGGCGCCGGCACCGAGGCGGCAGCCGAGTCCCCCGACGACTCCGCCGCTTCGAATGGCTCGGGCGGGCGGGATGTGGCCGGGGACGGTGCGTGATGCGCGTGTTGCTCCGCTCCGACATCGACGGGGTGGGAAAGCGCGGCGACGTCGTGGATGTCGCAAAGGGTTTCGCGCGTAATTTTCTGCTGCCGACAGGCAGCGCTCTGGTCGCGACGGACGGCATCGAGCAGCAGGCCGCGGCAATGCGCCGCGCGAGGGACCTGCGCGACGCGCGGGACAAGGAAGCCGCCGAGACGATGGCGGGGGCCCTCACGTCCAAGCCGATCGTGGTCCGGGCCCGAGCCGGCAAGGGCGGGAAGCTCTTCGGGTCCGTCACCACCTCCGATATCGCCGAAGCCGCGCAGGCACAGACCGGGGCGATGGTGGACCGCCACAGGATCCACCTTCCGGAACCGATCAAGTCCGTCGGCACACACGTCGTGCAGGTCAGGCTCCACAACGACGTACACGTCGAGATGACGGTGGAGGTCGCCACCGCCACCTGAACCGCCTCTGTGTCACAGCCGGCCGTTTTACTGGGTGGCGTGAGGCGAAAGGGCCGGTCAGCGAGGCGGGGACCCACTTGTCCCCAACGCCGCGCGCTTTGCCACCGCCACTCCACAGCCTCGTCCCCGTCGAAGACCACAATTTCCCCAGGTTGCGCCTCTCGTTCTCCGCAGGGCTCGTGCGTCATGGTGTTCTTCGGATGACCCAGGCATTCGACACTCCCAGGACGCCTCCGCGGCACCTCCAACCTGTCGGGGGCAGAGTTCCGCCCCACGACCTCGACGCAGAGGAATCGCTCCTCGGCGCGATGCTCCTGTCACGTGACGCGATCGCCGCTGCGGTCGAGTGCTGCGGTGCAGAGGACTTCTACAAGCCGGCGCACGGATTGGTCTTCGCGGCGGTCTGTGGTCTCTACACGAGAGGTGAGCCCGCAGACCCGGTGACCGTGGCCGACGAGCTTCGGCGCTCGGGTGCGCTCGATTCCATCGGTGACCCGTCTCTTCTTCTGAGCCTCCAGGTCAACACCCCGTCCACTGCCAACGCCTCGCACTACGCCCGCATCGTCGAAGAACACTCGTTGCTTCGAAAGCTCGTCGGTGTGGCCGGCGAGATCGCCGAGCTCGGCTACAGCGTCCCCGAGGACGTGTCGGAGGCGGTCGACAGGGCCGAATCCATGGTCTTCGAGGTTGCGCAGCGACGGGTCGTCGACTCGATGTCGCCGATCCGCGAGCTTCTCGAGAAGAGCCTCGACCACCTCGAAGCGCTCGTCGAGCGCGGCGAGACGATCACTGGGGTACCGACCGGTTACGTGGACCTCGACGAGAGGCTGGCAGGCCTCCAGAAGTCGAACCTCGTCGTGGTCGGAGCCCGTCCCTCGGCGGGTAAGACGAGCCTCGCCCTCGGAATGGCGACACATGCCTCGGTCCATGCCCAGGTGCCGG
Organism: uncultured Acidimicrobiaceae bacterium; assembly: GCA_963737015.1. Lineage (GTDB taxonomy): Bacteria > Actinomycetota > Acidimicrobiia > Acidimicrobiales > UBA8190 > CAVTQZ01. The sequence goes on from CAVTQZ010000002.1 coordinate 388,853, forward strand.
TCCTCATGTTCTCCCTCGAGATGAGCCACCTCGAGCTCACGAACCGGATGTTGTGCTCGGAGGCGCGGGTCGACGCGATCCGCATGCGAAACGGCAGGCTCCTCGAGTCGGACTGGCCGAAGATCTCGAACGCGATCGGCCGCCTCGGCGACGCGCCCATTTACCTCGACGACAATCCGAATGTGACGATCATGGACATCCGTGCAAAGGCGCGGCGCCTGAAGGCACGTGAAGGTCTGGGCCTCGTGGTCGTCGACTATCTCCAGCTCATGACCGGGCATACGCGCAGTCGTGCCGAGAACCGCCAGGTGGAGGTGTCGGAGATAAGCCGTGGCCTGAAGGTGCTGGCGCGCGAGTTGGACATACCGGTGGTCGCGTTGTCACAGCTTTCACGGAATCTCGAGATGCGTCAGGACAAGCGGCCCGTCCTGGCGGACCTGAGGGAATCGGGATGCCTGACCGGTGATACGCGGATTGCGCGGGCGGACACCGGCGCCGAGGTTTCGATGGGAGAGCTGCTGCGCAGTGGTCAGCGCGACGTCCCTGTCTGGGCTCTGGACGATCAGTGCCGGCTCGTCCGAGCGACGATGTCGCACGTCTTTGCGAGCGGGACGAAGCGCGTCTACGAGATGAAGCTCGCGTCGGGGAGGAGGATCCGGGCCACCGCCAACCACAAGTTCCGTGTTCTCGAGGGCTGGAAGCGGTTGGACGAGCTGTCGACGGGCGACGAGCTCGCCGTCCCGGGCGCCATCGTCTCCGATGGTGACATTCTCTGGGAGAAGATCGTGGCGATCGACGAATACGGCGTCGTGCCGGTCTACGACGCGACCGTCTTCGAGCAGCACAATTTCATCGCCAATGGCATCGTCGCCCACAACTCGATCGAGCAAGACGCGGACGTCGTGCTCTTCATCTACCGCGACGAGCTGTACCACCCCGAGTCCGAGGACCGGGGTATGGCGGAGATCATCATCGCCAAGCATCGAAACGGGCCCACCGGCGTCGTGCAGCTCGCATTCGTGGACCACCACACCCGCTTCGAGAACATGCCGCGCATGTGACCACCGCTCGGGGTCCCGCCGGATGCGGGGCGGGAGTGTCTTCAGGCGCCGGGCTGTGCCTCGGCGGGCACGGGCCCTGGAGATCCCCGACGGGCCGCTTCGTCTGATGTGCTTCGCATGCCTGTCGCGGGGGGAACCGATATGGGGCCACGAGGAACGCGTATCCAGAAGGTCGAGCCTCCGCTGCCGTTCGAGGCCACACCGACTTGCCCGCCGTGCGCGCGCACTATCGCCGAGACGATCGCAAGGCCGAGGCCGACGCCCCCCGAGGTGCGGGCCCTCGAAGGGTCTGCCCGGTGGAAGGGCTCGAAGATCCGTTCTTGCTCGGCGGCAGGGATCCCGCCCCCGCGGTCGCTCACTTCCACGCCGACGCTTCTTTCGTCGCCGGACATGCGCACTTCGATCGGCGTAGCCGGAGGAGTGTGTTGTGCCGCGTTGGCGAGGAGGTTGTCGAGGACCTGACGCAGGCGGTAGCCGTCCCCGATCACCGGGGAAGCCCCGATCGAGGCGAAACCGATTTCGCGATCCGGTGACGCCACGCGGGCTGCTTCGACGGCCGAAGAGGCGACCGATGCCAGGTCGACCTCATCGCGTGCCAGCGGCCTCTGTCTGTCGAGGCGTGCCAGGAGGAGCAGGTCGTCCACCAGCACGCTCATGCGCCGGGCGTCCTCGCTGATGTGGCGCATGGACGTGGCGAGATCCTCGGGGCGGTCGCGCGTACCCCGTTCGAACATCTCCGCGTAGCCGCGGATCGATGTGAGCGGCGTGCGCAATTCGTGTGAGGCGTCGGCGAGAAAGCGCCTCAGGCGTTCCTCGGAAGCCCCGCCGCGCCGCGAATGCCCGCTCTATCTCACCGAGCATCTTGTTGAGAGCAGAGCCGAGCTTCCCGACCTCCGTCTGAGGATCGGTGTCCTCCACCCGGCGCGAGAGGTCTCCGGCTGCGATGGCCCCGGCGGTGGTCGCCATCTCGTCGAGCGGACGCAAGCCTCGGCGCACGATCCACCACGCGAGAGCACCGAGGGCGGCGAGCACTGCGATGCTCACGAGTATCTCGACCAACTCGAGGCGATCGAGGGTCTGGTTGACAGACGTGAGCGGTATCGCGACGACTACGTCTACCGGTCCCGACGCCGTACCGATGTTCGTCGTGACCGCGATGCCGCTGTAAGAGGAAGATCCGCAGCCGGTGCCCGAGACCGGGAACACCGATGCGCCGCTCACATTCTGCGAGATCGGAAGCGAGCCAGGAAGAACGGGCGCCCTCGAGGCCTGTGTCTCTGTCGGCAGACACGCGCTGTAGAGAAGGTTGCCGTTGGAGTCGCGCAGCTGGCCGTAGGTGCCGGCTGGGATCGCACCTGATTCGATCCTCACGGGACCGTTGCTTCCACACGAAGCACCGAAGGGTGTCTGCTCCTCGTTCCAGCAGGCCCAGAGCACGCGTGCGACAGGCGTCGCCGCGGTCTGCAGCTGCTGGTCGACCTGAGAGAACAGGTACGAACGCAACGAGGTGTAGGTCACGACGTCCGCGACGAGCAGTCCGGCAGCTACGAGGCCCACGAGCGCGAGCAGAAGCCGCAGGCGGAGGGTCACCGCTGCTCCGCTGGCCGCCTCAACGTGTATCCGACACCCCGCACCGTATGGATCAGTGGCGGGCCGAGGCTGTCGATCTTCTTGCGGAGGTAGCTGATGTAGATCTCGACCACGTTCGCGTTGCCGTCGAAGTCGTAGTTCCACACACGGTCGAGGATCTGGGACTTGGAAACCACACGACCGGCGTTCAGGAGGAGGTAGTGAAGGAGCTTGAACTCGGTCGGAGTGAGCTCGACGGGAGTCGAGCCTCGAAAGACCTGATGGCTCTCCTCGTCGAGGTAGAGGTCGTCGACCTCGAGCCTGCTTCCCTCGTCGCTCCCGTGAGCCCTTCTCAGGATCGCCCGCACCCGGACGATGAGCTCCTCGATGCTGAACGGCTTCGTCATGTAGTCGTCGCCGCCGAGTGTGAATCCACGGAGCTTGTCGTCGAGGGTGTCTCGAGCCGTTAGGAACAGCACCGGGGCCCGGCCACCGACCCCGTCGCGGCCCATGCGTTGGAGCACTTCGAAACCGCTCAGGTCGGGCAGCATCACGTCGAGAACGATCAGATGCGGTCTGAAGGCCGTCATCGCGTCGAGCGCCTCGCGACCCAGGTGAGCGACCTGAACCTCCATTCCCTCGTAGCGCAGGGCCATGGACAGCAGATCGGTGATGCTCTGTTCGTCGTCGACCACCAAGATGCGCGGCGCCCCGGTACGTCCCGGGGGCGTTGCGACCGGGCTTTCGGTCATCGGGCCGGCCATCTCAGCTCGCCACCTCAGGTCGCCGGTGGGCGGCAGGACACCTCATGGTCCCAGCCTGCCCCCAGAAGCTGTGGGCTTTCTGTGAAAGGGCTAAGAAGTGGCCAAGGAGGAGAGCGAAGGACCCGCCACCTGGGCCTCCAAGTCCTCGGCCGGAGGTGAAGCGAGCGGATCGGAGGAGTCGACGGCGATATCGCCGAGGGTCTCTTCGATCAGCCGAAGAATCTCGTCGCAGCGTTCGCCGAGTGTCATGTCGCCTCCTGTGGTTGCACCCACGTCATCGGTAGAGGGCGCCACCTTCCTGAAGGGGCTGAAGGTCCCTATCTCCCTACCCAGTAGTCCCGAGATTCATTACTGCTCGGTACCGTGAAGTGGCCGCGTGAAGTGGTCAAAGGGCGCGTGAAGCTGGGCGGTACGCTTTTTCGGCTCTCTGCGTGCTCGGTTGCGCCGTCGGCGGGGCCTTGGGAGGTCGGTTGAGAATCGCCGTGCTCGTGAAACAGGTGCCGCGCGTCGAGGACATGACTCTCGGTGAGGACCGCCGCCTCCGCAGGCAGGGTGTAGAGCTCGAGATGAACGCCTATTGCCGCCGCGCGGTCTCGAAGGGTGTCGAGCTGGCGCAGGCCTCCGGCGGGAGCTGCGTGGTCTTCACCCTCGGACCACCCTCTGCCGAGGATGTCCTTCGCGAAGCCGTCGCCTGGGGCGCCGACCAGGGTGTGCTCGTGAGCGACCCTGCGTTCTCCGGATCGGACACTCTCGCGACCGCGCTGGCACTGACCGCGGCAATCGAGCTCCTCGGTCCCTTCGACCTCGTGCTCGCCGGGCGCAACTCCATCGACTCCGATACCGGACAGGTCCCTCCAGAGATCGCCGAGCTCCTGGACCTACCGTTCACCTCCGCAGTGCGCGAGCTGGAGATCGACGCCGGACGGGTGCAGGCGCGCTCCGAGGTCGACGATGGGTGGCGCACCGTGCGAACGGCGTTACCGGCGGTCCTGTCGGTCGCGGAGCGACTCATCGAGCCCGCGAAGGTGGCGCCCGAGGCGCGTGCGGCGGTCGCGCCCGGACGCATTCGCAAGGTCAGTGCTCGCGATCTCGGTGAAGGTCCCTGGGGAAAAGAGGCGAGTCCCACCGTCGTCGGAGACGTGCGCGACATGGAGGTCGCGCGCCGCGGGTGCGTGCTGGAGGGAAGCGCAGCGCTGCAGGTGGAGAAGGCCGCCGAACTGCTCTTCGAATGGGGCGCGGTGGAGCGCGCCAAACAGACGGGACGAAAGGACGTACGCGCCACGGATTCCGGCGCCGAGACGGTCGCCGCGGCGGCGGGTGGTGCCGGCCGCGATGGAGCCGAGATCGCAGCCGTCCTCGAACCCGGACGCGTCCGCATGGCCCGCGAGCTTCTCGGCGAGGCGGCACGGCTGGCGCAGAGGGTCGGCGGCGGTGTCGTGGCATTCGGAGGCGAGCTCCCGGACGCCACCGAGCTCGCTTCTTGGGGGGCGGACGCCGTGGTGTCCCTGTCGGGGCCCGAAGTCGAGGAGGACGTGGCGGCAGCTCTCGCCGGTTGGTGCAGACGCACGAGTCCCTGGGCGGTTCTCGCACCGGGAACACTCTGGGGCCGTGAGGTCGCTTCACGCGTCGCGGCCCGCCTCCGGGCCGGTCTCACCGGTGACGCCGTCGGTTTCGGCGTGGAGCGCGGCCGCCTGGTGGCATGGAAGCCGGCGTTCGGCGGCAGGATCGTCGCTGCGATCACCGCCAGATCTCCCCTTCAGCTGGCGACGGTGCGGCCGGGTGTCCTGCCGCTTCGCTCCCCGCGGCGCGCGGATCCTCCCGAGGACATCGAGACGCTGGAGGCGAGCGCTCGTGGGCGCGTGGACGTCGTTTCGGTCGAACGCGACGACGACGTCGAGGCCCTCCTCTCAGCGCGTGCGGTGGTCGCGGTCGGCACGGGAGTCGACCCGGAGGAGTACGGCGAGCTCGAACCGCTCCTGACCGTCCTCGGCGCAGAGCTTGCCGGGACCCGCAAGGTGACCGACAAGGGCTGGCTACCGAGGGCGCGCCAGGTCGGGATAACCGGACACAGCGTCGACCCCGCGATCTACGTGGCCGTGGGTATCGCGGGAAAGTTCAACCACATGGTGGGATCCAGGAGTGCCGGCACGATCGTGGCGATCAACAGTGACCGCGAAGCCCCCGTTTTCGAATGGGCGGACATCGGGATCGTCGCGGATTGGCACGAAGTGGTCCCCCTTCTCGCAAAAGCGCTCGAGTGAGTCAAGAAACCGCATCCGGACGGGTAGAGGAGCCTCCGTTCACCTCCGGTGCCTGGCGCGCCGTGGTCGGCCTCGACGACGTCCGCGCCGCGGAGGGCAGGCTCGCCCCGCTGGGAGTGCGCACCCCACTTGTACGAAGCGACCGTCTTTCGCGCAAGTACGACGCGCAGGTGTACCTCAAACGCGAAGACCTGCAAGTGGTGCGCTCCTACAAGATCAGGGGCGCGTACAACTTCATCTCAGGGCTGTCGCCGCAGTCGCTCGCGGCGGGCGTCGTGTGTGCGAGCGCCGGCAACCACGCTCAAGGGGTCGCCTGGAGCTGCCGGCATCTCCAGGTCCGGGGAGTGGTCTTCCTGCCACGACGGACCCCGCGCCAGAAGGTCGCACGGATCCGGGCGCTCGCCGGGGACCTGGTGGACGTGAGATTCGCGGGCGACAGCTTCGACGACGCCAACGCGCAGGCCGTGGCGTACTCCGTCGAGACGGGCGCCGTGATCGTCCCGACATTCGACCACCCGATGACGGTGGCCGGACAGGGAACGATCGCGCTCGAGATAGCGGATCAGCTCTCACCGGCACCGGAGATGCTGGTCGTCCCCATCGGCGGGGGCGGGCTCATCGCCGGCGTCGCCGTCGCCGTGGACGGGATGGGATGGCCCACGGAATTGGTGGGCGTACAGCCCTCCGGTGCGCCCGCCATGCGGCGATCGGTCGAGGCGGGCCGTCCCGTCACGATCGACATAAAGGATGACTTCGTCGACGGCGCGGTGGTGCGCACTCCCGGCAGCCTCACCTTCGCCATCGTCCAGGAGCGGGTGAACGAGATTCTCGTCGTGGACGAGGGGAGGGTCTGTACCGAGCAGCTCGACCTCTACCAGGACGACGGGATCGTCGCGGAGCCCGCGGGGGCGCTGGCGCTCGCGTCGCTCGACCAGTTGGCCGATCGGATGCGCGGAAAACGCGTCGTATGCGTTCTGAGCGGCGGCAACAACGACGTCGCCCGGTACGCGGAGATCATCGAGAGGAGCCTCGTGTACGAAGGGCTCAAGCACTACTTCGTCGTGGCGTTTCCTCAGCGCCCGGGGGCGCTGCGCTCGTTCCTCGACGACTGCCTCGGGCCGAGTGACGACATCGTCCTCTTCGAGTACATGAAGAAGAACGATCGTGAGCTCGGACCGGCGCTGGTGGGGATAGAGCTGGCCGACCGTGAGGATCTGGAGCCGCTCCTCGGGAGGATCGCCGCGTCGGGGCTCGAGGTGCAGCGCCTCGCTCCCGACAGCCCGGTCTTCCACCTCCTGGTCTAGGAGCCTTCCTCCTCGGATTTCCTTCCCGACACAGCACGTGCGATCACCGGGACCAACCGGCGCCCACCGGCGGCAAGTGCAACGGCGGTAGCGGCCGCGCCGGCGGCGGCAACCGAGTCGGTCCTCACATCTGCGAGCCCACCGACGTTGCCGTTTCCGGGCGCGGCACCTTGACCGGCTTTGTCGGTCCTGCCGGTCTGCGTCCGAGCCCCATGTGGGCCGGGGCCCTTGGTGGACCCCGCCGAGCCCGCCGCCGATGCGGAGGCAGCACCGGAGTTCGAGGTGCCCGTCCCCGTGCTCTTTCGGCTCTCATGGCCCGGTCCCACGGGCACCTGCGGACGTGAGGGACGCGTCTCCTGTGATGGAAGGCCTTCGTTGCGCGTGGGCGGCGGATAGGGCACGAGCGCGTGGTCTTCGGTCCCGGCGAGGGCATCGGCGACGGCTTGTGCTGCTACCTCGGGATCGGCGATCGAGGTGGCGGGCAACGAGGGCACCGAGGTGTCGGGCGGCAGGGTGAGCGCCAGCGCGCCCGTCAGATCGCCCACGGTGTCGAGCCGCCACTTCGACGCGTTCGGCACCGGAACGCCGAAGCGTTTCGCGATCAGCTTGAGCGTCGAGACGTGGTCGAACGTCTGTGAGCACAGGTACCCGCCGCGTGAAAAAGGAGAGATGACGAGGCAGGGGGTGCGGAAACCGAGCCCTACGGGCCCGTAGACGTTCAGCTGGTTCCCGCCACCCGTGTACGTCCCCGACGAGGGAAGTGGCGCCGTTATGTACTCGCCCACGAGATCGTCGCTCGTCGGTATCTCGTTCTTCGACAGGGCCAATGGCCCCGGAGTGGCGGGAGGAACGTGATCGAACCAGCCCCCGTTCTCGTCGTAGACGACGAGGAACACGGTCTTCGCCCAGACGTCGGGGTTCGATACGAGCGTGGAGAGGATCTGTGAGACGAGCCACTCGCCGTACGCCGGGGGAGCCGCGGGATGCTCGCAGCACTCGGCCGGCGGGATCAGCCACGAGACCGAGGGAAGCGTCCCGGCGGTGACGTCGGCCACGAACTCGGCGGGGTACTGCGGGCCGATGCCGTTGGCGGCGACCTGCGCGTCACGCGACGTGGAAGGAGACGCGTAGTTCTTGAAGAAGGGCAGGACGTTGAAGAGCACAGGGCTGGACGGGTCCTGGTAGACCTTCCAGCTCACGCCGGCCTCGGTCAGAACCTCCGGCATCGTGAGCCAGTCCAGCTTGGCGTAGTAGGGCACGGGGTCGGTGTAGGTCTCGAGGACGGGCCCACCTTCTCCGCCGCTCGCGCCCAGCGAGCCCGTCATCCACATGAGACGGTTCGGGTCCGTCGGTCCGAGCACCGAGCAGTGGTACCCGTCGCAGATCGTGAAGGCGTCGGCGAGTGCGTGGTAGAAGGGCAGGTCGTTTCGCGTGAAGTAACCCATCGTGAGAAAGCCGATGCCCGGGCCGTCTGAGTCGAGATGGGCGGGCAACCACTGGTTCATCGCCCCCGAGTTCCACGCGAAGTGCTGCGGGCCCCAGTCGTGTGTGATGTCGTCGGTGGTCTGGCCGTTCTCCTTGGGGAAGTTGCTCACGAGCTCGAACGGCTGAAGGTACGGATCACCACCCACCGAGTAACCGGCGGGGCCGAACTGGTCGAAGATGCTGTAGCGCGCGCCCTTCACGATCTGGGTCAGCGCCCTCGGGTCGGAGAACCCCCGCGCACCGGAGAGAGTGCCGAAGTAGTGGTCGAAGGACCGGTTCTCCTGCATCAGGATCACGATGTGCTCGATGTCGGAGAGGCTCCCTGTCCGGGACTGTTCCGACGCGAGCGCGGCCTCTATCAGGCGGGCGTGTCTCGGGCTCAGAGCTCCGGCTGCGGCACCTGCGGCACCTGCGGCGCCGAGAGCGACCGACCCCCGCAGGAAGGCGCGCCGGGTGAGCTGCCCTTGGCCCCTCCTCGCCCTGGCGCCGGTGTGCTCGGGGTGCTCCGTAGTCATCGTGTCCTCCAAGGGACCGGCGGACGCGGCGCTGGGCCCCGGTGCCACCGGTGACTTTAGGTTGGTGAACGGGGGCAAAGGGCCGGTCGTGCGGTTAACTCTTCGTGACGGCGGTTAGTCGGCCCCGCGTGGCCTCGGTACGATCGCCTTTAGTGGCACCTGCCGGCGAACCAAACCCTGAAGGCACCTTCACCGCGTCCGGCACCACCGGCGAGGTGGACAGGAAGAACCTCGACGTAGCCACGCCCGGACCCCAGGGTCGTCTCGACGCCTGGCGGGAGGTGCTGCGCACGGCGAACCCGCCGAGCCGCAGGCCCCTCGACCCCGTCGCGCGCTGGCTGGTCCTGACCCGGGCGGCCGTCCTGCCGATGACCCTCGTGGCGGGCGCGATCGCGACTCTCCTGGCGGTGCACCGCCCCGGCTTCCGTCCCGGGCTGCTCGTGCTCGCTTTCGCCGGGATCGTCCTCGCCCACGTGTCGAACAACCTCATGAACGACCTCTTCGACGTGGACGTGGGCGCGGATACTGCTTCTTATCCGCGGGCGCTCTACGCGCCGCATCCCGTCCTGTCCGGGATGATCAGCCGACGCGGGCTCGTGAGCGCCGCGCTCGCCGTGAACGTGGTCGACCTCGCAATCCTCGTCGTGCTCGTCGTCTACCGGGGCCCCGTCGTGCTCGGCTTCGCGCTCGGCGGCTTCCTCCTCAGCGTCGCGTACACAGCGCCGCCTCTGCGGCTCAAGAAGCGCGGGCTCGGCGAGCCGGACGTGTTCGTGGTCTGGGGCCCGTTGATGGTGTGCGGCACGTACTTCGCCGCTGTCGGCCGAGTGCCGTGGGAAGTGCTCCTGGCCTCGGTCCCTTACGGGCTCTTGTGCACTGCGGTGCTCATGGGCAAGCACATCGACAAGGCTCCGTACGACGCCCCGCTTCGGATACGCACCCTCCCGGTCATGATGGGAGAGGCGCGTGCCCGGATCGTGACGAAGGCGCTGATGGCCGGCTTCTACCTGGTGGTCGTCGTGGCGGTGGCGGTGCGCGCTCTCCCGTGGCCTTCGCTCGTCTGCCTACTCGCTCTTCCGAAGCTCGCACAGGTGTGGAGGGCCTTCGGAGAGCCGCGTCCCGCCGAACCGCCGAAGGGCTTTCCGGTCTGGCCCCTGTGGTTCGCGGCGATCGCGTTCATACACACCCGCCGGGCGGGCGCACTTCTCGTCTCGGGCCTCGTTATCGCCGCCGCAGCCGGCATCCACTGACGGCCGTCGCTGCGGTCGGTGAGATCGCTGGGGTCAAGCTGCGGTCATGTGGTTTGGTGACGAGCTCAGCGGCGGGTCAGACCGGGACCGGGTCTCCTCCCACCGAGCGGCGCAGCGCCGCGTGCAGCGCGTCGGGAGTGAGGATGCCGACGTAGCGGTCGCCGTCGAGCACCGCCACCCACGCGGCGTCGTGCTGGAGCATCTCCGAGAAAGCCGTCTTCAACGAGGCGTCGTGGGGCACCGAGGCCTCGAGCCTGCGCGTATGGGCCCCCACCTCGTCGTCGTCGGAGCCGGTGCCGAGGCGACCGGGCTCGACCCAACCCATGAGCCGCCCGTCGTCGTCCACGACCACACCCCAGCGGCCGTCCGACGCATCGATGGCGGCGCTCGCATCCGACATCCTCGAGTGCGGCCGGATAACGGGGGGCGTGAAGAGGTCGGTGATCTCGATCGGGGTCACGGACAGTCTTCTCAGTCCCCGGTCCGCCCCGACGAAGTCGGCTACGAAACCCGTCGCCGGGTTTCCGAGGACCTGAGCCGGGGTGTCGTACTGCTCGAGGACCCCACCCTGGCTCAGCACCGCGATGCGATCCCCCAACGCGACCGCTTCGTCGACATCGTGGGTGACGAAGATCACGGTCTTGTGCAGCTGCGCCTGGAGACGGAGAAACTCCTGTTGCAGCCTTTCGCGGGCGAGGGGGTCCACGGCGCCGAACGGCTCGTCCATGAGGAGCACCGGCGGGTCGCCTGCGAGCGCGCGCGCCACGCCGACGCGCTGAGCCTGGCCGCCCGAGAGCTCATGCGGGTAGCGGTTCGCGTACTGCTTTGGATCGAGGCCGACGAGGTCCAGCATCTCGGTGACGCGCTCGTTCGTGCGCTTCTTGTCCCAGCCCAGAAGGCGCGGCACCGAGGCGATGTTCTCGGCCACCTTCAGGTGGGGGAAGAGGCCCGCCTGTTGGATGACGTATCCCGTTCGCTTGCGGAGCTCGACGGGGTCTGTCCTCGCGACGTCGCGCCCGTCCACGAAGACATGGCCGGAGGTCGGTTCGACGAGGCGGTTGACCATGCGAAGGATCGTGGTCTTCCCGCCACCCGAGGGGCCGACGAGCACGCACAGCTCACCGGGGGCGACATCGAGGTCGAGGTTCTCGACCGCGAACGTCCCGTTGCCGTAGCGCTTCGAGACATGCTCGAAACGGATCGTCGCCTTGTCGTCGATCCGAACAAGCTACCGGGAGCGGTGCTGTGACACCCGCTGTATGGTCCGGCGCGGTGGGGATCTTCTCGTCCGCCGGACCGCTCCTTCAGTGGAGCTGGGTCACGGCCGAGCACTCGGTGATCATCTCCGATCTCCTGCAGCACATCGAGCTCACGCTCATAGCGGTTGGGATCGGGTTTGCGATCTCGCTGCCCCTGAGCCTCGCCGCATGGAAGCTACGAGTACTGCGGCCCCCCCTCGTCGCAGCGACCGGAGTTCTCTATGTCATCCCCTCCGTGGCGTTGCTGTCTCTCTTCGCCCCGCTCACCGGTTTCTTCTCGATCACGACAGCGGAGATCGCGCTCGTCAGCTACACCCTGTTGATCCTGTTGCGGAACACCGTCGCAGGCCTGGACGGGGTGCCCCCCGAGGTCCGTGAGGCGGCCCGGGGAATGGGGTACACGCAAGCGCGCGAGCTCGTCCGGGTGGACCTGCCTCTCGCGCTGCCCTCGATCATGGCGGGCCTGCGGGTGGCCACCGTGACCGTCATCGGGCTCGTGAACGTGACCGCCTTCATCGGACAGGGTGGTCTCGGACAGCTCATCATCCAGGGCTTCGGCGAAGACTTCAACACACCGATCTTCGTCGGCCTCGTGCTGTCGGTTCTGCTCGCCGCGCTCGCAGACGCATTGCTCGTGCTTCTCGAGCGACTGGCACTGCCGTGGCTCAGAACGAGAAGGGTCGTGTAGCAGATGCACTTCCTCTCGCAGATCGGCCACTTCTTCACCACGTCGTCCAACTGGAGTGGTCCCGACGGCATCCTCTTCAGGTTGGGACACCAGGCCGAACTGTCCGCAGCCGCGGTGGCGGCGGCCGCGATCGTGGGGGTGCTCGCCGGGGCGCTGCTCGGGCATACATCGAAAGGCGGCTTCGTGTTCGTGAACGCGGCCAACGCCGCGCGCGCCGTTCCGTCGTTCGCTCTGATCACACTGCTGGCGATCCAGGCTCCGATCGCGAGGTTGCCCGAAGGTGGGTTCGTCGCGTCGCTCATAGCGCTCTTCGCTCTGGCGGTGCCCCCGATCATGACCAACGCCTATGTCGGGGTGAGGGGAGTCGACGCGGACGTCCGCTCGGCGGCCGTGGCGATGGGCATGACCGGCAGGCAGGTGCTGCGCAAAGTCGAGCTGCCGCTCGCGGTGCCGCTCATCATGGCGGGTCTCCGCACCGCAGCCGTCGAGGTGGTGGCCACGGCCACGCTCGCCGCCTACGTCGGGTTCAGCAACCTCGGGACCTACATCTTCGCCGGCTTGGCGACACGCAACTCCGTCGAGACCTTCAGCGGTGCGGTGATGGTGGCCGTGCTCGCGCTCTTCACCGACATTCTGGTCGGTGCGCTCGGACGCGGGTTGACACCTTCGGGGACTCGAGGCAGCCAGATCGCGCGCAGACACCGCGGTGTGGGAGCCGATGCCGCGACGATGCGTCTGCCGAGACGCGTCTCGGCGATGCTCAGATGAGGTGCTCGCTCTGTGCCCGAGCTCAGGTGAGGTGCTCGCTGTGCAGCCACTGCGACGCGACGGTGGCCGGGTCGAGGTGTTCCACACTGACCTTGATGTTCAGCTCCGATAGCTGAGCAGTCGTGAGCTTGGCGGACATCGCGTTCAAGGCAGCTGCGGCCGCCGGTGTGTCGACGGACTTTCGGATGACCGGGATCAGGTAGTCCGCCGGCTGGAGGTGCTTGTCGTCGGTCAGCTGCACGAATCCGTTCTGGAGCACGTTGCCGTCGCTCGAGAAGAGCTCCACCACCTGTACGGTCCCGTTCTTCAGGTCCGCCACGGATATCGGTCCGGCCTCGTCGGTCGCCATGAAGTTCTTGAAGTGGAGGCCGTACACGCTCATGAGACCCTCGAGGCAGGTCGGCCGCTGCGGGCACTCGGGAGGTCCGCCGAGGACCAACTGGGACGCCACGGGCGCGAGGCTCGACACCGTCGTCAGGTGGTACTTCTCCGCGGTCGCCTGCGTGACTGCGAAGACGTTGGTGTCGATCGCAGGAGCGGGGTTCAAGACGGTCGCGCCCTGCGCCCCGAGCGCCTGCTTCAACGCCGGGATGGCGGTGGAGGTCTGTGTGGCCACCTGAGTGTCGTTCGGCTTCAGGAATATGAGGAGGGTCCCGGCGTAGTCGGGGTAGAGATCCAGTTGTCCGGCCGCGAGCGCGGGCTCCACCGCTTCGCGCGCCCCCAGGTTCGTCCGAAGCGTCGTGTGAATGCCCGCGTGCTGAAGGACGTCCGCATACAGATTCGCCACGATGACCTGCTCGGGGAAGTTCGTCGACCCGATCGTGACAGGAGGCGAGGAGGAGCCCGAGTTCGAAGAAGAGCCCGAGCTGCAAGCGGCGGCGACGAGCGCCAACGCGACGGTAGCCAGTAGAACTCTCGGACCACGCATGTGACGGCCTCCGGTGGGGGATCTGGGGGATCTGGGGGGACGAGCCGGTAGCCATGAGGCGAGCACTGGGGCCGAAAGCCCTGGCTATGGCGTTGAGACCGCATGACGTTAGCCCGGGCATATCCAGGAGGAAAGTGGAAATATCACACTCGGGCTGCGTGCCCGGCCGGGGAAGCGGCCGAGTTCGAAGGTTCGGGCGGGGGCCGGGAGAGGAGTTGGCATGATCGCAATGCGGCGCTTCGGGCGAACCGGCCATTCGAGCAGCCGGGTGATCTTCGGGTCGGCGGGGCTCGGCTGGGTGAGCCAGGAGCGCGCCGACGGTGTCCTGCCGCTGCTCCTCGAGCACGGCGTGAACCACATCGACACCGCCGCCGCGTACGGCGACGCGGAGCTGAGGCTCGCACCCTGGCTCGCCGCGCACCCAGGGAGGTTCTTCATCGCGACCAAGACCGGAGACCGCAGCGCCGGCGAAGCGCGCCGGAGCCTCGAACGCTCACTGGAGCGCCTCGGGGTCGACCGCGTCGACCTCATACAGCTCCACAACCTGGTGGAGGAGGACGAGTGGGAGACCGCGCACGGGCCCTCGGGCGCCCTCGAAGCTCTCGTCCGTCGCGCGCGACGAAGGTCTCACGTCCTTCATCGGGGTAACAGGTCACGGCTTGCGCATCGCTCGCATGCACCTGCGGAGCCTCGAGCGTTTCGACTACGACTCGGTGCTCTTCCCGTACAACTACCCGTTGTTGCACGATGACGGGTACAGGCGCGATGTCGAGCAGCTGCTCGAGGTCTGCGCCTCGCGCGACGTGGCGGCGCAGACGATCAAGTCCATCGCCCGCCGCAGGTGGCCCGGTGACCGAGATGACGGAGGGGCGCGCCGAGGACCCGAATCCGAGGAGCGCCTCAGCTGGTACGAGCCGTTGGCAGACGATGCGGCGATCAAGCACGCCGTCGACTTCACCCTCGGGCGCGAGTCGACGTTCCTCATAACCTCGAGCGACTTCCGAAAGTTGCCGGCGGTTCTCCGTGCCGCCGAGACGTCGGGTGACGTGCCTCCGCAGGACGAGATGGAGACGGACGTCCGTTCGCAGACGATGAGCCCGATCTTCGACGGCAAAGAGCTCGAACGCATCTGAGGGGGGGCATTTCTCGAGCAGCCGCGAGGCCCGATGGTGCCCCGGCGCGGCTCCGCTGCGGCTCAGGCCACGCCTTCGCCGAGGTACGCCGCCCGGACGCGCTCGTCGCCAAGGAGCATCTGCGCCGTCCCCGAAGTCACGATCTCTCCGGTCTCCAACACATAGCCACGGTTCGCCACGCCGAGCGCCTGCGCGGCGTTCTGCTCCACTAGCAACAGTGTCGTCCCTTCGGAACGGATGTCGCCGAGTATCTGAAAGATCTGGGTCACGATCATCGGAGCCAGTCCCATCGACGGCTCGTCGAGCAGCAGTAGTCGCGGTCGGCTCATGAGGGCACGCCCGATCGCCAGCATCTGCTGCTCTCCGCCCGACAGGGTCCCGCCGTATTGACGCCTTCTCTCCTTCAAGACTGGGAAGAGCGCGAACACCTTGTCCCGCTCCGCAGTGATCGACCCCCGTCGCTGATACGCGCCCATCTCGAGGTTCTCCTCGACGGACATGCGGGGGAAGATCCGCCGGCCCTCGGGTACATGGCTTATCCCCATGCTCACGATGCGGTCCGGGCGCAGGGTCTGGATGCGATGGCCGTCGAAGACGACGCTGCCGCCCGTTGGGCGCAACAGGCCCGAGATGGTGCGCAGGGTGGTGGTCTTGCCCGCCCCGTTGGCGCCGAGGAGGGTGACGATCTCTCCCTCTCGGACCTCGAGGTCCACACCCCGCAGCGCGCGGATGTTCCCGTAGCGGACCTCCAAGCCGGAGAGCTCGAGCAGTGGCATCGAGCTCAGTCCTCTTCGGGGCTCTGTCCGCCCGCGGGCCGGCCCAGGTAGGCCTCGACAACCGACTCGTCCCGCTGGACCTCGGCCGGGGTCCCGAGGGCGATGAGGCGACCGAAGTTCAACACCGCCACGCGCTCGGCGATCGACATGACGAGGCGCATGTCGTGCTCGATGAGGAGGATCGTGACGTCCATCTCCTCGTTCACGCGGCGGATGAGCTCCTCCAATGCCTGCTTCTCGGCGAGGTTGGTGCCCGCGGCCGGCTCGTCCAGGAGCAGGAGCTCCGGAGTGGTCGCGAGAGCCCGGGCGACCTCGAGCTTGCGTTGATCGCCGTAGGGCAGGGAGCTCGCGAGCTCGTCGCCGCGGGCGGCGAGACCGACGAACTCGAGCAGCTCGTCGGCGCGTTGGCGGCTCTGGCGCTCTTCGCGTCTGGTGTGCGGGAGCTTGAGCATCGCCCCGAGAGGGCCCGTGTGCTGGCGCGACTCGACACCTATGCGGATGTTCTCGAACGCTGTGAGCGCGTTGAACAGACGGCTCGTCTGGAACGTGCGCGCGATACCCAGGCGATTGACCCTGCTTGGACTGCGTCCGACGAGCGCCACCGGTTGGCGCGACCGCGGCGTGAAGGAGATGCGGCCTTCCTGGGGTGTGTAGACACCTGTGAGGCAATTGAACAGTGAGGTCTTTCCGGCGCCGTTCGGGCCTATGACCGAGAGGATCTCGCCGCGCTGTTGAACGAGGGTTACACCGGACAGACTGACCACGCCGCCGAAGCGCAGCGTCACGTCCTGCACGGAGACGATGGGGTCGGTGATCTCGGCGCCGGTCACCATCGTCTCGGCGGGGAGACTCACGCCTGGCCTCCTGCGGGGTCGGCGGAGCCGCTCATTGCATCGGCCGTGCCGATTCCGCTCTCGGCGAGGCGGAACTCACTTCTCCGTCTGCGCGAGGGGAAGATCCCTTCGGGGCGGAAGATCATCATGACGACCAGCAGTGCGCCCAGATAGATGTAGAGGTCCTGGGGCTGGTAACCGAACAAAGGATGCTGCCGGAGGATCTGCGGCACCCACTGCAGGAACGCAGCGCCCGCCACCGCACCGGGCAGAGAGCCCATGCCTCCGAAGATCACGAGGACGAGGATGAGAATGGAGAGCTGCACGGTGAAGTCCTGCGAGGAGACGAAGCCGATCTTGCTCGCCTCCAGCAACCCGGCGAAGCCGGAAGTCGAAGCGCCGATCGAGAAGGCCATGACCTTGTACTTGAGGACGTTTATTCCCACCGCCTGGGCGGCCACCTCGTCCTCTCTCACGGCGGTGAAGGCGCGGCCCACCCGCGAGTTCTCGAGCGATCGAAACGCGAGCAGGACGAGGACGACGAAGCCGAGCAGCAGGTAGTAGTAGGGCAGGTTGCTCAGTGTCCATATGTATCTAAGGCCGCCCACGTGCAGCGAGAAGTGCGGGATGCCAGTCACCCCTTCAGCGCCACCGGTCACCGACTGCAGGTTCGTGGCGACGATCTGGATGATCTCTCCGAAGCCGAGGGTGACGATCGCGAGGTAGTCGCCGCGCAGTCGCAAGGTCGGCGCACCGAGGATCACACCGGCGAGCATCGCGGCGGCGATGGCGAGGGGAATCGCCCAGAACGGGTTCACGTGGAAGGGAGGATGTACCGGCAGCGCGCCCGTCCAGTACGCGCCCGAGTAGGCGCCTATCGCGTAGAACGCGATGTACCCGAGGTCGAGGAGACCCGCGTACCCCACAACGACATTCAGGCCCACTGCCAGCAACACGAACACGCCGATCTGGTCGACGAGAACCTCCTGCCAGAAGCCCGAAAGGGTGACGGGGTAGGCGATCGCCACCGCGAGAAGCGCAGCGTAGAAGCCGTAGCGCGCGCGGCGCGTCTCGAAGACCTTGCGCGGTGTCGAGAGAACCTGCTGGTTGATCTCTTTGATGCGTCCCCCGTAACGACGACGGACAGCCGTGAGGAACCACATCAGCACCCCGAGACCGAGGAAGACGAGAACGCGTGGGTGCAGCAGCGAGCCGCTGAATCCTGCCGTCGGCGCTCCGGTGTTGCCCGAAGGCCCGGTCATGAGCGCGACCGTCAGAGCCCCGAGCAGCCACGCACCGAGCCGGCGGCCGTCGTCGCCGGCGAGCCACCCGAACGTTCGGCGCACGGACCGTCCGGATGTCGGGGTGCCTGCGGGCGCGGGGGGGCCGGCCGAGTTCGAGGGCGGGATCGCCGTCACGCCGAACGCCCGAGCCTTTCGCCGAGAATGCCGGTGGGGCGGAAGAGGAGAACCGCCACGAGGATGCCGAAGGCGATGACGTCACGCCACGAGGACTGGACGCAAGCGACGCCCCAGTTCTCGACCACACCCAGGAGGAGCCCTCCGAGGACCGCGCCGCGGATGTTGCCGATCCCCCCGAGCACCGCAGCGGTGAAGGCCTTGAGACCCGGGGTGAATCCCATCGTGTACACGACCCCGGAGCTCAGCCCGAAGAGAAATCCGGCCGCGCCACCGAGGAGGCCACCGATCACGAAGGTCTGCGAGATCGTGCGGTCGATGTTGACGCCCATGAGCGCGGCTGTGTCCGCGTCCTGGGCGACGGCCCGGATCCCCCGGCCGAGCCGCGTGGCGGCGACGAGCCTGTCGAGGAGGACGAGCATCGCCACCGCGGAGACGGCGAGCACCACTTCGTAGGTCTGTACGGCAGCCCCGAAGACGGTGAAGACCGTGCCGTTCAAGTTGAAGGGGGCAGGTATCGAGACCGAATCCCGCCCGAATTCCTTGCCCGCCAGGTTGTACAGGAAGAAGGAAGCGCCGATCGCGCTTATGAGGAAGGCGAGGCGTGGGGCGTTATGTCGCCTCAAGGGACGGTAGGCGACGCGCTCGAGGACGAAGGCGACGGCTCCACCGGCCGCCGCCCCTGCGACGATCCCGACGACCACGAGGCCGACCGAATCCGCACCGTGGGGAGTGCTCGATCCGATGAGTGTCCGGAGCATGAAGTAACCGGCGAAGCCGCCGGACATGAACACTTCGCTGTGAGCGAAGTTGATGAGCTGCAGCACGCCGTAGACGAGCGTGTAGCCGAGCGCTATGAGCGCGTACAGGAAGCCGTCGGAAAGTCCCTGGACGGTCAGCTGCCAGAAGCTGTGGGTGAAGCACATCGCGAGCGAGTGCGCCCGTGCGCCTGGTCAGGGCCGAACGAGGTCCGGTCCCGACCCGTGGCGCATCGAGCTAGCTGCCGATCAGCTGCGTCACTGAGCCGAGCTGGACGAAGCTTGTCCCCTGCACCTGATAGACGTAAACGGCCGTGCCCGCGATGTTGCCGTTGGACTCGAACGCGATGGTCTTGGTCAGACCTTTGTAGCTGACCGAGTGTAAGCCGTTCACCACACCCGAGTCGGTGACGTTGTGACCCAACTTCTTCATCACGTCTATGACGGCGTTCGTTGCGTCGTACGCCTCACCGGAGTAGATGCCCGGCGCGAAACCGGCGAGCTTCTTGTAGCCGGTGTTGAACGATGAGGCAGCGCTGTTCTTCGTTATGTCCTGGCAAGCACAGCTTGCATAAGCGCCGACCGCTACCGACTGACCCGCCTGCGTGACGAACGTGTCGCTCTCCGAACCATCGTCGGACACCAGCTGTCCGGTGAAGCTCGCAGTCTTCAAGGCCTTCGCCAGTAGCGCGAAGTCGCAGTAGTAACCCGCGTAGAACACGGCAGGGTCGTTGCTCTGCTTGACCTTCGTGGCCAATGCTCCGTACTGCTGGACGTTGCCGGTGCCGGCCTGGCACTGGGTGGTGCCGGGGGCGGTCTCGTGCGTCACGGTGACTCCGAGAGTCTGCGCCTCAGTGTCGAACGCGCCGACGAGCCCTTGCGCGTAAGCGCTCGCGTCATCGATCGAGTAGACGGATTTGGCGTTCAGTTTCTTGGCGATGAACTGTGCGTCGGCAGGACCTTGTGAGTCATCGTCAGCGACGACCCTGAAGAAGTCGTTCCAGCCGTGCGTCTGAAGGGTGGGGTCAGTCGCAGAGGGTGTGACGATTGCAAGACCCGCCTGGTTGTAGAGCGGGTCGGCGGCTTTGCTCGCGCCCGAGAAGGCCGGTCCGATCACCGCTTTGACCGAGGTGTCACCGATCACGGCCTGAGCGGCCGTCGGAGCTTGGGTAGGGGAGCCCTGGTCGTCCTCGGGCAGGAACTTGAGCTTGAAGGGAAGCTTTCCGAAGGTGGTACCCGCGTTCGCCTGGTTGATGGCGAGCTGCACAGCGAACTTCTGGAAAAGACCGAGCTGGGAGTTGCCACCCGAAAGTGGACCTTCGTAGGCGATCGTGTAGGTCGGACCACTGCTGCCGGAACCCGATCCGGAAGAGCTCGACGAGCTGCAGGCGGCGAGCGCAAGGGAGGCGACGCCGACCACGATGCCCAACCGGACGAGGCGGCCGGTTCGGGCCGTCAGGAAGCTTCTGTTCATGAGCTCTCTCCCCTCTTTTCGGCGCCCGTCGATCCGGCGACGCGCCGTCGTGGTGTTCTGGTGTTCGCCCAGCGGGCTCGGGCACATGGTAGGAGGTGCGGCGGCCGCAAGTCGGATTGAATCCGGCCGAATCGCCCACCTGACCACCCTCGCCACGCAGCATCGCAAGGTGGCACACAGAAAGCGGTTCGACAATGGGACGTTTGGAGCGGCACTCGGAAGGGCGGCGGAATGTCGAGCAGGAAACCGTGGATTCGGCGCGGGGCGTCGTTGGCTGTATTGCTCGTGGGCGCCCTGCTCGTCAGCGGGCCCCTCACGCGGGCCGGAGCGGCCTCCTCAGCTCCGACCTTCACGGCGGTGGGAAGCGCAGAGCAGGTCTACGTGACTGGAGTGGGCGGGTCCGCCCGGATGTCGCTCGTCACGCCGAAAGGCCAAACCCTCTACACCCAGAAGGCCGACTCGATCGGCGGGCTGCTCTTCCGAAACGTTCAGCCCGGCAGCGGTTACAGGGTGCGCCTGGACTCGAGCGGGCAG
This sequence comes from uncultured Acidimicrobiaceae bacterium, assembly GCA_963737015.1. Lineage (GTDB taxonomy): Bacteria > Actinomycetota > Acidimicrobiia > Acidimicrobiales > UBA8190 > CAVTQZ01. Next base: position 409,628 of record CAVTQZ010000002.1, read on the forward strand.
GAATCAGGCCCCGTCACGGTTCACTCGGACCAGGCGGCTCCGTGGGATCCGAGCATCTACGACCAGTCGATCCCCGACAGCGGATACACCTACCTGACAACGCGCGACGGTACGAAGCTCGCGATCGACGTTCACCCGCCGACGAGCCCGGCCGGTGAGCCGGGGCTCCCCGCGGGGACACCGGTTCCCAGCGGTCCCGACTACGCGCCGCCCTACCCGACCCTGATCGAGTACTCGGGTTACGGCTACGCCGATCCGGCCGGCCCCGTGAACGGCATCGCCGTCCTGGCGAACCTGATGGGGTTCGCGGTGGTGGACGTGAACATGCGCGGCACCGGCTGTTCGGGTGGCGCCTACGACTTCTTCGAGGCGCTCCAGAACCTCGACGGTTACGACGTCGTCGAGACCATCGCCCACCAGCCCTGGGTCCTCGGCCACAAGGTCGGGATGATGGGAATCTCCTACGGGGCCATCAGCCAGCTCTTCACCGCGCAGCTGGACCCGCCGGACCTCGAGGCGATCTCGCCGCTCTCCACGATCGACGCGACCGCCACGACCCTGTACCCGGGTGGGATCCTCAACACCGGTTTCGCCGTTGCCTGGGCAGACCAACGTCAGCAGGAGGCAGAGCCCGCCGGGCCCAACAGCGGCCAGTCCTGGGCATACCAACGGATCCAAGGCGGGGACACCACCTGCGCGGCCGACCAGGTGCTCCACGGTGAGGCGGCGGACCTGAACGCCAAGATCGCCGCCAACTCCCATTACAACCCGTCGGTCGCCGACCCCCTCGACCCGATCACCTTCGTGAGCAAGATCAAGGTCCCGACCTTCATGGCCTGCCAGTGGGAAGACGAGCAGACCGGCGGCCATTGTGCTGACCTGGCCCAGCACTTCACGGGGACCTCGCAGAAGTGGTTCACCTTCACCAACGGTGCGCACATCGACTCGCTCGATCCCTACACCTACGACCGGTGGTACGACTTCTTGGAGCTCTTCGTGGCTCATCAAGCCCCGATCACGAACGCCGCGCTCACCCGGGCGGCTGCGCCGGTGGTCTATCAAGCGGCGATGGGCGTTCCGGACTCGGACGTCGTGACACTGCCGGTCGATCCGATCCAGGCGATTCCGACCTACGGCGCGGCGCTCGCCGCATTCGACCAGCTTCCGTCGGTGCGGGTCCTGTTCGATAACGGTGCCGGCACATCTCCCACCGGAAGTGCGACACCGGGCAATCCATATCCGGGATTCGAACAGGACTTCTCGTCCTTCCCGGTCCCCGGGACCACTGCGCAAAGGTGGTACCTCGGCCCGGACGGGACGCTCGAGGACACGGCGCCATCAGGCCAGGGGATCGACTGGTACACGTCGAACGCGAACACACTGCCGCTGACCGACTTTGGCTCCAACACCGGCGGTGGGGGGCTGTGGGGCAACGCTTCGCAGTGGCAGTGGAACTGGCAGCAGAACCCGGCCGGCACGGCGGTCTCGTTCGTATCGGCACCGCTCACTTCAGATACGACGGTCATAGGCGCGGGAGCAGTCGATCTCTGGGTGAGGTCTTCGACGCCCGACGTCGACCTTCAGGCCACGATCAGCGAGGTGCGGCCGGACGGGAACGAGACCTTCGTCCAGAACGGCTGGATCCGGGCGAGCGAGCGCAAGCTCTCCACGAGCTCCGACAACATGTTCAAACAGCGGAGCACGGCGTTGGAGCCGATACCGACGTTCACAACGGCCGACGCCGCGCCGATGCCAGCCGGCAAGTTCGTGAAAGTCGTGATCCCGCTCTATTACGAAGGTCACGCCTATCGCACCGGTTCGCGAATCCGTGTGACGATCTCAGCGCCGAACGGGACCCAACCGGTGTGGTCGTTCGGCGCGACGGAACCCAGCGGGACCGCAAAAATTTCGATCGCGTTCTCGAAGTCGATGCCTTCGAGCCTGATCCTTCCGGTCGTTGCCGGCGTGGACGTCCCGACGCCGCTACCGCCGTGCCCGAGCCTGCGAAACGAACCGTGCAGGAGCTACGTACCGACCGTCGACAACACGGCGACGAGCTGACCGTCCCATCGGTTGCCGCGCATCCCGAGCGGCGGACCTACACCCCGGCTGACCTAGTGTTACGCCGTGGCCGAAGGTGATCAGGCGGCTGTGAATTACGATCCGGAGACCGTTCGCGCCAAGTACCTCGCTGAACGTGATCGGCGCCTAGTCGCCGGTCGTACCGACATCCGCGATCTTCGTAGCGACGGGTTCTTCGCCCACTACCGCGACGACCCGTTCGCCCAGGTTCAAGAACGGAGTCCCGTCGCCGACGAGGTCGACGCCGTGATCGTGGGCGGCGGGATCGCAGGGCTCGTGGCCGGGGCGAACCTGCGCAAGGCGGGTCTCGAGAGGATCCGCATCGTCGACGAGGCCGGCGGGGTCGGCGGAACCTGGTATTGGAACCGCTATCCGGGTGTGATGTGCGACGTCGAGTCCTACATCTACATCCCGATGCTCGAAGAGCTCGGCTACGTGCCAACCCGGCGCTACGCCTTCGGTGAGGAGATACGGGGCTGCCTCGAGACGATCGCCGAGCGTTTCGACCTGAACTCCGATGCTCTGTTCCACACCAGTGTGACGCGGGCCGAGTGGGACGAAGAGATCGCGCGCTGGCGCGTCCACACGAACCGTGGCGACGAGGTCAGGTCCCGTTGGTACGTCCTCGCCGTGGGGATCCTCAACCTGATGAAGCTGCCCGCGATCCCCGGGATGGAGGACTTTGCAGGGCATTCGTTTCATACGGCTCGCTGGGACTATTCCTATACGGGAGGCGGACCGCATGAGCCACTGTCGGGACTGGCCGACAAAGTGGTCGCCGTCCTCGGCACCGGAGCCAGTGGCATCCAGTGCGTGCCGCCCTTGGCGGAATCGTCGAAGCATCTCTACGTGTTCCAGCGCACGCCGTCGGCGGTAGGAGAGCGGGGGAACCGGCCGACGACTCCGGATTTCGGCGACACGCTCGAGCCGGGCTGGCAACGCGCCCGCATGGACAACTTCCAGGCCATCATCATGGGCCGGCAAGTCGACGCCGACCAGATCGACGACGGGTGGACGCACCATTGGGCGGCTGTGCAGCATCCTCCCCGCCGTAAGGACATGACGATCGAGGAATACATGCGGACGGCGGAGGCGATCGACTACCGGATCATGGAGACGCACCGCCAGCGGGTCGAACAGCTCGTGTCGGACCCGGTGAAGGCGGAGGTCCTGAAGCCCTACTACCGCTACCTGTGCAAGCGGCCCTGCTTCCATGATGAGTACCTGCAGGCATTCAACAGCGCGAACGTCACCCTGATCGACTGTCCCGGCGGGATCGAGCGGATCTCCGGAAAGGGTCCGGTGGTCGATGGCCAGCAATACGAGGTCGACTGCATCATCTACGGCACCGGCTTCGAACCCGAACTGACACCGCTCTACCGGCGTGCGGGCCACGAGATCGTCGGTCGCGGTGGAGTCACCTTGACGCAGAAGTGGGCTGAGGGCGCGGCGAGTCTCTTCGGCATGATGACCCGGGGATTCCCGAACATGTTCGTCATGCCGGCCCCGGCCCAGCAAGCGGTGGTGACGGTGAACTACACGCAACTCGCGGTGCTCGGCGGGGAATTCGTCGGCCGCGCTGTCGGACTCCTCGAGGACCAGGGGATCGAGGTCTTCGACGTGAGCGCCGACGCCGAGGAAGCCTGGACGCAGAAGATCGTCGACTCCTTCGTGGACGGAAGTGCGGTCATGTCCGCCTGCACGCCTTCCCGTCTGAACAACGAAGGTCATCCCGAGCTGATGAATCCCCGAAACGCCAACTACGGCAGGGGAATGGGCGACTGGTTCGGCTACCGCGATCTTCTCGAGCAGTGGATCGATGCCGGCAAGCTCGAAGGCCTCGAGGTCGAGGTCCGTTCTCCAGCACCGAGTTGAGCCGGCGTCAGCGAGTTGCCGTCGTGACAGGCGGCGGCGGCGGCATCGGAGCTGCAGTCGCGGAGGAGCTCGGGCGGGGCGGCTGGTTCGTCGTCACGGTCGACCCCCTCGTGAGCCTCGACGGCTCACAACGGCTGCCGGAGCCGCAGGAGACCACAGCGGGACGCATCGTGGCTTCCGGCGGATCGGCGCGTGCATCGTCAGTCTCGGTCACCGATCGCGAAGCAGTCCGCGGGCTCTTCGACGAGCTCTCCGCGGAGCGAGGCGGGGTTGACGCGGTCATAAACGTCGCGGGCATAACCCGCCAGACCTATTTCGCGTCGGGTACCGAAGAGGACTGGCTCGCGGTTGCGACCGTTCATTTGAACGGTTATCTCAACGTGCTCGCTGCGGCGTTGCCGCACATGGCTGCGGCGGGGTACGGGCGCGTCCTCGGTGTCACCTCCGGCTCCGGATGGCGCGCCGCCGATGCGGGCGCGTACAGCTGCGCTAAACGTGCAGTTGCCGCGATCACCTGGCAGCTGGGACGCGTCGCACCACCGGGGGTGACGGTGAACGCCGTGTCGCCGATAGCCGCTACCCGGATGGTGGCCGCCGCCATGGAGCGCGCTCGTCAGGCGGGTACCACGGGAGGCGGCGGTGGGCTCAATCTCTTCAATTCGATGCCGGGTCCCGAGGACCTCGCACCGTTCATGGCATTCCTCGTCGGTGAACGCTTCGGTTGGTGCACCGGTCACGTGCTCTTCTCGGGCGGTTACGAGATCGCGGTCGTCGAGGAGCCGCGCCTGCTCGAAGTGGTGCGCACGACGGGGGTGAGGTCGCTCCCCGGCATACTCGAAACGGTCGTACCCCGGGCGTTCGCCAAAGCCGAATCGAACCAGGCAACCGACGGCGGTGGCAATCCGAGGTTCGGCGGGATCTTCGAGGAAGCCGCTGGTGCCGGTAACGCGTCGGCGGAAGTGCGATCCTGCGCGGTCGTCTCGAACCGTCCTCGGTTGTCGTCTGTGATTGTCGCTGCCCTCGAGCGAAATTCGATCAAGTGCCACCACCTCGATATGGCTCGCGGGTTCGGGGAGTGCGCCGAGGCGATCAGATCCCTGGCCGGGCGCGCCGGACCGATCGACGCGGTCGTGGTCGCCCCTGCCGGCGATCATGAAGCCGCTGCATCGGCGACCGAGTGGGGGCAGCTCCTCGAAGAGCACGGCGGGATCGTCGAGCAGATCCACATGGACGCCGGTTGGGCGAGAGGCGTCGCCGAGTACGTCGCGAATGCAGATCGCCCGGTCCGCCTCGTGACCGTCACCGATGCGGTTACGAGCGGCGGACGCAGCAGGGCGCAGGCATCCGCCCAGTCGTCGAGGGCTGCCGCCGGCGCGACCAGTGGGCGTTTGAGCGCCTTCGCTGTCAGCAGCGAGGCTGTCGAGGAGATCACGAGCGAACCGCTCGGCGAGCTCGTGGCTTTTCTGCTGTCCAATCCGGATGCCGCTGCGCTCGCAGGTGCCGAGCTCGTGGTCGGCAGTGGGTGGCTCGGGTTGCGCAGCCATCCGCGTCCCGTCGGAAGTATCACCTTCGGCGGCTCCGAAGTGCCCGATTGGCTCGACACGACCCTCCGGCAGATCGTAGGAGCCGGAGACCCGGCTTTGTCGACGGGGCGCTGATGGCCGACCGTCCTTCTCGGATCGTCGATGCGCACGTGCACCTGTGGGACCCGGCGCGAACGCAGTGGTATCCGTACCTCTCGGGGTCTCACCAAACCGGCACCGGCGGAGACGCCGCGAGGATGAATCGCCGATTCGACGTCGAGTCGTACAAGGCGGAGAGCGACGGATGGAACGTCGAGGGGATCGTCAACGTCGCAGCCGCCACGGGCCGGCACTCGGTGGACGAAACGATCGAGCTCGACCGCCGCGCGGGCGATGGAGGCGGCCCGGATGCGATAGTCGGGGGCCTGCCGCCTACAGAGACAGTGGGCGAAGCCATCGAGCTCATCGACCGCCAGATGACTGCTCCGCGCTTTCGTGGGGTGCGGCCGATGGGTGGGCTCGACCATCCGGTTCCACCTCCAGAGGTTCTGCGGGCGCTCGAAGAGCGCCGCCTCGTGTTCGAATTGATGGCTCATCCCGACCGGCTGGAGGCAGCTGCGCACGACCTCACCGGGTTCGAGGATCTCGTGATTGTCGTCGAGCACACGGGGTGGCCCCGAACGGATTCCGGCGACGAGCGTGCGCTGTGGCGAACGGGCATGGGCGCACTGGCGGGGCTCGGTACCAATGTCGTGTGCAAGTTGTCTGGTCTTGCGATGCCGCTCGGGTCGATGAGCGTCGACGTGTTTCGCGGCTGGATCGAATATGCGATCGAGCTGTTCGGGATCGACCGCGCCATGTTCGCCAGCAACTTTCCGGTCGACTCGATGTGCGGCTCGTTCGACGACCTCTATGGGATCTACAACGAGATAACCGCCGGTCTCGACATCCAATCGCGTCTGAAGTTGTTCGCCGGTAACGCCGAGAGGGTCTATAGCCTGTAGCGCCCCCAGCGCCATCCACACAACGGCGGTGCCCGTCGGCATGAGGGCAACGCAAGCTGTCCGCGCAGTCTGTGCGGAGGCTCGCGATCACCGACTCGATCCGAGGAGTCGCTATGGAGCTTGTAATTGCGATTGACGATCCCCGGGATGACGACGTACGCCGCGCTGCTGGCGATCCACGTTGCCCGTTCCCACCAAGCTACGCCTCTCGAGTACTCGTTCGCCCTGGATGTTGAGCAGCTGGCGGCGCCAGAGGTCACGTTGTTCAGCGCGCGCGAAGCGGGCGAGCTCGTGGGCATAGCGGCTTTGAAGCAGCTCGACGAGTCCCACGCGGAGCTCAAGTCGATGCACACGAGGGAATCGGACCGTGGGCGGGGGGTCGGTCGCGCTCTGGTCGAGACAGTCCTCGGCTTCGCTCGAAATGGGACTTATCGCCGCGTCAGTCTCGAAACGGGTTCCACTGAGGATTTCGCCGCCGCACGCCGGTTGTACGCATCAGTCGGATTTGTTCCGTGTGCGCCATTCGGAGATTACGAGGCAAGCCCGTACAACACCTTCATGACTTTGAGCCTCGTTTCCTGAGGGTCGGCGTCGAGAGACTGTGGTCTCAACGCCGGCCGAGGACGCCCGTCTCAGGCAGGGCGGGGGAGAGGCTCACTCCTGACGTCAGGGGTTGCATCGCGGATTCCCAGCCGTCGCCGAATGACGTCTCTGGCTACATCAAGCGCGGCGACGTTTCCGTTGAGCACGAAGTTCAGGTTCGCAGCGAGGATGATCCCGTTCAGTTCGAACGCGAGCTGGACCGGGTCCTCGTCCGGGGGCAGCTGTTTCTGTTCAATGGCGGCGCCGGCGAACTGCCGGATAAGCCCGACGAAGCCCGTCTGGAAAGCAGCCACTTTCTCTTTGACGGGCCCCGGTCGCGTTCCCATCTCGAGTGCGGCGGAGGCAAAGAAGCAACCCCCTGGAAAGGTCCTGCCGACAAGGTGGTCGAAAAAGGCCTCGCAGGTGGCGACGAGTTGCGGGACCCCAGGCGGCGCGGCAATCGCCGGGTCCACGACCTCTGCCTGGAAGATGCGGCCGGCTTCGTCGACCGTGGCCAGCTGAAGCTCCTCCTTTGAACCGAAGTGGGCATAGAGGCCGCTTTTACTCATCCCGATCGCCTTGGCGAGGTTCCCAATCGACAAACCCTCGAGGCCGTCGACGGTTGCCAGGGAGACCGCTTCACGGAGGATCGCCTGTCGCGTACGCAGGCCATCAGGCCTCACCCGGCGCGGCGCTACGGCGCCTTGTTCCTGCATGTCGCCCACGTTTGACATTTTAGCACGAACGGTCGTACTCTAATTCGTAGAACGACCGATCGTTCTTATAAAGCACCAACAAGCGGGGGGTAGAGAAATGACGATCGAGGCTCCGACCATCGATATGGACAAGCTGATGAGCTTCGTGTTTCGGGCTGTCGACGAGGTTGGCGCCACCCTGAACACGGCACTCGTCGTGATGGGCGACAAGCTCGGGCTCTACAGGGCCCTCGCCGCCGGCGGTCCAATGACCTCGTCAGAACTCGCACAACGCTCGGGTTGCTCTGAACGCTACGTGCGCGAATGGCTGAACGCGCAAGCTGCCGGGCAGTACGTGGAGTACGAGCCCGAGAGCGGTCGCTACACGTTGCCACCCGAACATGTGGTGGCTCTGACCGACGAGTCGAGCCCCGCTTACCTGCCGGGCTTCTTTCAGATCGCACTCGGTTCCGTGCACGATTCCCCTCGGGTCACCGATGTGGCGAAAACTGGAGCAGGCACCGGCTGGCACGACCACGTCACAGATGTGCACGAAGGCTGTGAGCGCTTCTTCCGTCCCGGTTACAACGCTCACCTGATCAACGAATGGCTACCGGCTCTCGACGGAGTCGTCGAGAAACTGGAATCCGGTGCAAGTGTCGCCGATGTCGGGTGCGGGCACGGAGCGTCGACAGTTCTGATGTCACAGGCATTTCCAGAATCGACGTTCAGAGGATTTGATTATCACGACCAATCCATCAAGACAGCCACGGATCGTGCCCAAGCTGCGGGAGTCGCAGATCGCGTCAGGTTCGAGGTCGCGTCGGCAGCGGGGTTCAGCGGTGAGGAGTACGAGCTCGTCACGATGTTCGACTGTCTCCACGACATGGGCGATCCCGTGGGTGCCGCGCGCCATGTTCTCTCGACCCTCGCTTCCGACGGGACCTGGATGATCGTCGAGCCCCTGGCCGGTGATCGGGTAGAAGACAATCTCAACCCCGTGGGCCGCGCTTACTACGCCTTTTCAACGTTGCTTTGCACGCCATGTTCACTTTCACAAGACGTGGGCCTCGCTCTGGGCGCTCAGGCGGGCGAAGCCCGAATTCGCGAGGTGGTGACCGGCGCAGGATTCACTCGCTTCAAGCGGGTTGCAGAGACGCCGTTCAACGTGGTGTTCGAAGCGCGCCCCTGAGTGAGAGTCGACGACGGACGGTTAATTCTGTGGTGCGAAGGCAGCTGCTATAGCCATTGTGTCGGGATACAGGTCGACTGAAACTACCTTGTCGTCCCGGAACCTCCACACTTGCACCTCGTGCATGTCCACCGTCCGACCCGTCGGGGCCGTCCACGTGATGTGCAGGTCCGCACAGACGACATCGCCCTCCCCAAATATGTCGCAGATTTCGAATCGTGTCACCGTGACCGAGTGCATCGCTTCGAAGAATGCCGCGACACCCTGACGGCCAAGGTATTCCGCGAAAAATGGCGCCACCGAACGATCTTCGCAACTGATCGCCCAGCGGACATCCTTAGCCATGTGGGCCATCAGAGATAGAACGTCACCTCGCCCAATGGATTCCTGAATCCGCCGGACAGTGTCCGAGTGCCGAGTGGCCGAATCAATTGATTCAACAGGTGCGTCAGCAGGGGTTTCCGCAAAACGAGCCGAAGTCGGCTGGGTCGTCATGACGGGTCTCGCTCGCTTATCACGTGGTTAGCATCGGCCCCGAGCCGGTCCATCTGAAATTCGGGAGCAAACGCTCCTCGAATCGCGGGTCGAGAGCTGGGCAAATGCCCCGAAGGCCAGCCGGGATGTAGGTAGACCGCCTGACCAGGGCAATTGGACCGGGCGAATGGTCTGAGGTGCGTCCGGGGCGCTTCAACCAGACGTGTCTGTACCGAGACCGTGTCGGTGGGCGTACGCGATCGCTTGGGCTCGATCGCGGCTGTTCGTCTTGGCGAAGATGTGATTCACGTGGGTCTTGATGGTCACCTCACCTACGAAGAGTTGAGCCGCGATCTCGGAATTCGAGAGTCCGGCGGCGATCAGCCGCAGCACCTCCGCCTCTCTTGTCGTGAGCCCATCGGGAAACGACCCGTCGCGTTCAGTGCCGCTCGCAGGATCCCGAACCGCGTCGACCAGGCGTGCATGTACCGAGGCGTCGAGCACTGCCTGACCGGAGTTGGCTGCCTCGAGGGCGCGACCAATCTGTTCACGGCCGGCGTCCTTCGTCAGGTAACCGATCGCTCCCGCTCGAAGTGCTCCAACGATCGATTCGTCGTCTGCGTACGTGGTAAGTACGACTACCTGGACCTCGGGGTGCTTCCCTCGTATGACCTTCGTCGCTTCGACGCCGTCAAGTCGCGGCATCCGCAGGTCCATGAGGATTACGTCGGGGGCCACCTCGCCGACGATCGCGATCGCCTGCTCTCCATCGGAAGCCGATCCGACGACCTCGATGCCAGGAAGGTGCTCGAGCAGAGTGATCAACCCTTCTCGAACGACGGTCTGGTCGTCTACCACGACGACCCTCACCTCGGCACCACCACCTGGACCTCGAATCCCGATTCGATGTGATCTGCTGCAACCTCCCCGCCGAGCAGTTCGATCCGCTCGCGCATACCCTGAAGGCCGTACCCGCCGCCGGTCCCGCCCAGGTCCCCCCTTTGCTCTGTGGTCCCATTGGTAACAGTGAGACGCGTCGCGACGTCGCCGAACTGCAAGCAGATCGAGACCGGTGCACCCGGGGCGTGCTTGCGCGCATTGGTCACCGCCTCCTGTGCGGCTCGGTAAAGCGCCACCCCGGCCTCGGCGGACAACGGGTAGTGCGATCCGTGGACACTCAATTCCGCCCCGTCACGCTCCGCGAGAGCCGCCAGCTGATCGACGAGCTCGACAGGCTCGTCGCGCAGTGCGTGCACGGCCTGGCGGGTCTCGTTCAGCCCTTCAACGGACAATGAGCGCGCCTGGAGGACTACTTTGCGCGCTTTGTCGATATTCCTGTCCTCGAGTAGGGCGTCGAGCGCGTCGAGTTGCACAGACAAAGCTCCGAGTGAGTGGGCGAGCACATCATGGATCTCGCGAGCGACGCGGTTGCGTTCGGCGAGGACGGTCGCCCTGTTGCGCTCGGCGTCCGCGCGCACTCGCTCGTCGAGCAACGCTTCTGCTTGAACAGCCCTGTACTGATATTGACGGCGGCTGCTACCCGCCAAGAACCCTGCAAGGCACGAGATCGGACCAGTCGCCAGGATGTCGGTAGGCGCGCCTGCGGCTGGGACAGAGATGAGGACCGCCGCGGCGCCGATTGCCGCGATCCCGAGCGCAGGACCCGTGTCGTAGGCCACGCCGGCACCTAGCGCGGCGACTGCTGGGAACACGAGAGCCACAGGCGCCAACGCTCCTAGAGCCCCGCCGACGACGGCCACGACTAACAGGCTGGGCCAGGTGAAGCGCGGGATCTCGAAGTGCCGGGCCGCCATCCAACCAACCCACGCTGCTCCCGCGACGATCGACAAGACGAGTACCGCCAGGTGTTCGTCGTGAGCACCTGGCGGTAGTTCGGTGGAGATCCCGTAATAGATGGCCCCGAGGCCGGCGACTCTGGCGAGGCTGAGAAGTTCGTTTTCCCCCTTGCCACTCCGCCTCTTCAGCCATGCGCCGAGCAGAACCACCGCACAAATGATTCCATCAAGCGACAGCGGAAGCGCTGAAGCGACGTCCCCGTTCGATGACCCCTCCGCTTCGACGTGCTTTGAGGAAGAGCACACCGGTGCGGCTGAGGACCTCGATCAGGGCCATCAGGACGAAGCAGGCAACCCACGCCTCGCCGGAGGTGATGTGGTGTGCAGCGCTGAACCGGGCGATCGAGGGCTGACCTCCGTGCTGCGCGTAGAGGGAGAAGGCCACCCTGGATCCAATGCCGAGCACCCAGAGGACCGCTGCTGAAAGGCCGGCTTTCGCGTACACATTCCCGCTTTGTTCCCGGACTCGAGTCGCCATTCCGGCGAGGATTCCGAGCGTTGCGCCTATGGCGGCTCCGCCCGTCTCGAGGATGAGGTCGTTTCCGGAGGTCGGGATCCCACGCAGATACTGCGTTGCGACCCAGACCACTATGGCAACAGGCAGGACCAGGTTGCGGACTGTGAGTTTGCGGCCGCGGACCTGGACGAGGACCAAGCCGACGAGGGCGATGTTGAATAGGTAATCGGTGATGGACATGACTTCAGTGTCCGATTTCCGAGTCCTGCGCACATCGGTCCACGGGTGGAAACCCGGGTGGATTCGATCTCCACCCCCTCGGACGATGCGACCGGCGGGCTCGGGACCTGCGGATCGTGCCCGGCTGCTGGAGCGGCAGGTCAGCGAGCCAGCCGACATGGCGAAACGGCCACGACCCCGGGGCTGCCCGGTACCTTGATCACACATGAACCGCCGTCATGATCTGCGAAACGTGGCGATCGTGGCGCACGTCGACCACGGCAAGACGACCCTTGTTGACGCCATGCTCCGGCAAACCGGCGCCTTCCGGGACAACCAGGACGTAGCGGATCGGGTACTCGACTCCGGGGATCTGGAACGCGAGAAGGGCATCACCATTCTCGCCAAGCACATCAACGTGCACTACGGAGCCACCAAGATCACCATTGTCGACACGCCCGGGCACGCCGACTTCGGTGGTGAAGTCGAGCGGGCGCTGGCCATGGTCGACGGGGTGCTCCTGCTCGTGGATGCCTCGGAAGGTCCGCTCCCGCAGACCCGCTTCGTCCTGCGCAAGGCGCTCGAGTCACGGCTACCCGTGATCGTTGTGATCAACAAGGTGGACCGGTCCGACGCCAGGGTTGCGGAGGTAGTCCACGAAGTGGAGGAGCTCTTCCTCGATCTCGATGCCGACGAGGACCAGATCGCTTTTCCCGTGCTCTATGCCAGCGCCCGCCAAGGTTGGGTTGCCACGGAGCCGGATGCCGTCGGCGCTGACCTCACGGCACTTTTCGACACCATCGTGCGATATGTACCGGCACCGACGTACGAACCCGATCATCCGCTTCAGGTACTGGTGACGAACCTCGGTGCGTCGCCCTATGTGGGTCGCCTGGCCATTTGCCGGGTGCACCACGGGACATTGCGCCGGGGCGACGTCGTTGCCCTCTGTCGTCTCGACGGCTCGATCCAGCGTGGAAAGGTCACCGAGATGTATACCTCCGAAGGGCTCGACCAGGTCGATGTCGATGCAGCCGGGCCGGGCGAGATCGTGGCTGTAGCTGGATTCTCCTCGGTGACCATTGGTGAGACGCTGGCCGACCCGGAAGACCCGCGCCCGCTCCCTCCGATCCTCGTGGACGAACCGAGCTTGTCGATGACGATCGGCATCAACACCTCCCCCCTGGCCGGCCACGACGGGACCAAGGTGACGGCACGGTTGCTGAAGGGGCGACTCGACGCGGAGCTGGTGGGCAACGTCTCGATACGGGTGCTGCCGACCGACCGCCCAGACACGTGGGAGGTCCAGGGGCGTGGTGAGCTACAGCTGGCGGTGCTCGTCGAGACCATGCGTCGCGAAGGCTTCGAGCTGACCGTTGGCAAGCCACAAGTGGTGACCCGCATGATCGACGAAAAGCTCCACGAACCGATGGAGCGTCTGGCCGTGGACGTCCCCGAGGAATACCTCGGCGTAGTGACGCAGCTTCTGGCACTCCGACTCGGCTTGTTGTGTGAGCTGGTGAACCACGGAACCGGGTGGGTGCGGATGGACTACCGGATTCCGGCCCGGGGCCTGGTCGGTTTCCGCACTGAATTTCTGGTCGCCACCCGCGGCACCGGAGTCCTTCATCACGTATTCGACGGATGGGATCCGCTCCATGGGGAGCTGCGCGTGCGGCGGAACGGATCAATGGTCGCGGATCGCCGTGGAGTCACCACGACCTACGCACTGATGTCGCTCGAGGATCGTGGATCCCTCTTCGTCGGCCCAGGAGTTTCCGTGTACGAAGGCATGATCGTGGGTGAGAACGCAAGGACCGACGAGATGGACGTCAACCCGACCAAGGAACGCAAGCTCACGAACTACCGCTCCTCGACGGCGGAGGAGCTTGTGCGTCTGACGCCACACGTGCAGTTATCCCTCGAACAATCGCTGGAGTTCATTGGCGACGATGAATGTGTCGAGGTGACCCCCAATGCCGTCCGACTCAGAAAGGTGACCCTCGACCAGGCGGCCCGAGCACGTGGCCGAAACCGGCGGGCTGCGCAATGAGCCTGTGGAATGCTTCGGAGGATGCCTTCCCGACTCGGGACCAGCTAGGCGCAAGGTCCCACAACTGCACATCCTTGTGGGAACATGCGTTCGGTATCCAGGCTGGCTGAGGACCGGCTCTCCTACCGTGGAGGCTGGGATATCAGGAGGGTGGGAGCGACGTGGTGGTGAGTGACCCGATGAGAGAGCGTCCGGGCCGGACTTCCACCTCATCCTTCGGGGTAGGCCGACGCGAGAATCACGACTCGAGCGATTTTTATGCTCGTTTCGAGCCTCCGGAACTGTCGCACGAGGACGATATTCAGCCCATTCCGGACCTGCCCCAGTCGGAGGCAGCCTGCATCCGTGGCGACTCCCGAAAGATGTTGCTGCCCGATGGACAGAAGCTTCCAGACAACTCAGTCGCTCTTGTCGTCACTTCACCTCCGTACTTCTCGGGCAAGGAGTACGAGCAGGCGATGGGCCAGGGCCATGTTCCGGGGAGTTACGTCGAATTTCGACAGATGCTGAGAGACGTCTTCACGGAGTGCAAGCGCGTACTTGAGCCGGGCGGTCGCCTCGCGGTGAACGTGGCGAATCTGGGCCGCAAGCCATATCGCAGTCTGTCTTCTGATGTCGTTGGGATTCTCCAAGACGATCTCCGCATGCTTCTTCGAGGTGAGGTCATATGGCGCAAAGGTGACGGGGCGAATGGCTCGTGCGCGTGGGGCTCGTTCCGTAGTGCAGCCAATCCGGTGCTCCGTGACATCACCGAGCGCGTGATAATCGCAAGTAAAGGTCGCTTTGACCGCGCCAAGACTGTCGAAGAGCGACGCGGACGGGACCTTCCACACGAAGACGAGATCTCTCCGGACGAATTTCGAGAGGCAACTCTCGACGTTTGGAACATGGGACCCGAGAGTGCCAAGAGAGTTAACCATCCCGCCCCGTTTCCCGTCGAGCTGCCACAACGACTGATCGGCCTGTATACATACCGAAATGACCTCGTGGTAGATCCCTTCATGGGCTCTGCTACCACGCTCGTAGCCGCAATCCGGACGGAGCGTCGCTATCTCGGTTATGACACAGATCCGGATTACGTCAAAATCGCCAAGCACCGAGTAAAGGAAGAATTAAAGCGAATCAAGGGTCTGCGCGTCGTGCGACCGGAAATCCGTGCTGGGCGGCGGATTGCACCACAAGATCGCATCAAAGAAGCTCTGGTACAAGTTCCGGAGGATTTCCAAGCCCGCGCATCACGCGAGGGCAAGGTTGCTCAAGCAATCGCCGAGGATCTTTTGAACGAGAGCGGGTTCAGGATCACACACAAGAACTCCCGCCTCCGTGGTCTAGGGGTGACCGTAAACTTTGTGGCAATCGATGCTGATGGTAAGCCCTGGTACTTCGATGTCTCAGGCGCGTTTACCACCACGCGCGGAGGACTCCTCCGGACTGACACGCTCTGGAGAGCTCTCGGACGGGCGAACGTCTTGTTCAATAATCAGAGGACGCCCATCGTTTTCTTGACTTCGAATTTGCCTAGACCTCGCAGTGAAGGCGACGTTGCACTCCGCGCGGTGGGTCCTTCAGTGATATTCGACGCGATCGAGATGCTCTCGGACGACCAACGAGAACGGCTCAAGCACTACGCCAGAGGTGGGTGCAGCCTACGGCCAAGACCAGGTTTTTGGGTTGAAAAGGATCTCTCTACGCTTTGACTTCCGGTAACACCCTGGCAGCTTGGGAAGACTCTCCATGCTGATGCTGCGAACGACGGCGAACCAGAGCGGCAGGTCGGCGACTCGGCGGGCGAGGATGAACGCCCACGAACGGATCCGGAGACGCCATAACTGCGCCATCGTCCTGATGTGACCATCGGGAGGAGACCGTCTGCGCCGATGGCTTCGGGTAGGCGTGTCGAGTCGTGCGATTCGATGCCAAGGGTGGTGATGCCAAGGGTGGTGACCGTACTCCTATGTCCCTCGTACTACCGCTCTTGTATTCCAGGGGGTGAGGTCAGACAGTGGGGTCATGCACCGGGAGTCTGCCCAGGTCCGCAGGAACATCGAAGAACATGAGGCGATCGTGGTGGGTGCGGGCCCGGCCGGACTCTCAACCGCGGCCGCGCTGCAAAAGCGCGGCTTTGAGACGGTCGTCCTCGAGAGTGGGGACGCCGTCGGGGCACGCTGGCGATCGAGGTACGAGGAACTCCGGCTGAATTCATGGCGTGCAATGTCGAACCTTCAGGGGTACCGCATGCCACGAAGCTATGGCCGCTATCCGAGCCGGGATGACTTCGTAACGTATCTGGAAAGGTACACAGCGCATCACCGACTCCACATTCGGTTCAACACAAGGTTGATCAGGGTGGACAGCGCCAATGATCTGTGGAGGCTGGAAACCTCAAGCCAAGCTATGCGCGCCCGCTATCTGACGATCGCCACGGGTTGGGATGCCGTGGGCGTGTTGCCTGACTGGCCTGGTAGAGAGTCCTTCGTTGGCGAGTTGATTCATTCGTCTGACTTTCATGGCGCGCGGACATACCGAGACAGGCATGTGCTCATCGTCGGTGCCGGCAACTCGGGCATCGACATTGCAGGGCACTTGATTGCTGCCAACGCCCACGTAACCATGTCGATGCGCACACCGCCGAACCTCGCCAAACGAGACATTCTCGGTGTTCCTGGGCAACCGGTGCTAGTGCTCCTGGCCGACCACGTGCCGGCGCGGCTTGCCGATTTCACCTTCTCCATCGTCCAGCGCATGCTCTTCGGTGACCTCGGGCGCTTCGGTGTCCCACGATCGTGGGAGGGTCCGTACTCCAACTTCCATCGGCGGTTGCGCAATCCGGCAATCGATGATGGATTCGTTGCGTCGCTCAAACAAGGACGGACTCAGGTCGTCGCTGACGTAGAGCGATTCGAGGGATCGGAGGTCGTGCTTAGTGATGGAAGTCGCCTTCGGCCCGACGCGGTCATCTGTGCCACTGGATATGGGCGAGGCCTCGACATGCTCGTCGGACACCTGGGCGTACTGAGGCCCGACGGTGTGCCCTTCTGTCATCAGGGGGCCCCCGAACATCCCACGGCGCCCCGCCTTTACTTCGCGGGGATGTGGGGTCAGTTCAGCGGCGAGATTCGTCTCGGTCCGATCCACGCCCGCCGAATCGCACGAGCCGCGCACCGCCACCGCGCGCGCCACAGAAACGAAGAGGAAGGTCGGGTGGAGGGGTTTAATGGCGCCGATGGAGATAGATCGGGTTGAAAAATTCAGCAAGGCGTTGATGGTTCGCCCGGTCGAGGCCTCCGAGAGCGGGCGACGGGAATCGAACCCGCGTTTTCAGCTTGGGAAGCTGACCCAAGCGAACCGGTGTGAACGGTCTCGAACGAAATGGCTGGCCGAGGGCAGGGAGCGCTCTAGTGCGAACTGCTCCGTACGTGGGTGTCCGCGCGATGAACGCGCGATGTGGGAGAGGGGCTGTGCCCCCTTCCGGCAGCACCAGAGCCGAGTATTTGCCACCTCTCGATGTCCTTAACGGATGAGTTTGCGACGTTATGGCGCGCCCGTGAGCTGGCGGTCGGGATGCGGGCGCCTCGAGCTCCTCGCGCATCCAGCCCAAGCCGACACAGAGCCAAAGACGTCCTCCGGACAGCACATCCAAACACCGGGACCCGCTTGGATCGCAGCGAATAGGGTCAGCGCTCGTGCCGGTCGTGTGCGACAAGCTCGTCTACCTCGAGCTCCAGAAGACCGGTTGCACCACCATCGGCAGGGTCCTCGCGGACCTCTTCGGTGGGGAGCTGCGGCCGCCCCAACACGGACTCCTCTCCGAAGACGAGAAGCACAAATGCGTCGTGGGATCCGTACGCAATCCCTGGGACTTCTACGTGTCGCTTTGGTCATACGGCTGCGAGGGACGAGGGTGGATCCATGAGGTCCTCACGCAGAGGCGCTGGCATGCAGCCCTCGAGAAGCTTCCCCATCCCAGACCAGTCCTACGGGAACTGCTCCGCCCGGTTTCACCTTGGCGCGCCTGTTACACCGCACCTCACACGCCCGACCGCTTCCGGTCTTGGTTGACGCGCGTGCACACTGCATCACGCGCACGTGAGTTCGACCCTTCGTACGGCAGCGCCTCGATCAGGCATTTCGCCGGGTACGCCACGTACCGCTACTGCCGTCTTTACTCGCACGATCTGAAGGGCATCCGATGTGCACGCTCCACCAAACAGCTTCGCGAGATCTTGCAGGCGAGCTTCCTGCCGGACGTGATGGTCCGAACGGAGCATCTGGCCGACGATCTACTGAGTGCGGCCCGCACCGCGGGGTACGAGGTCGACCTGGAGCTCGAGGCAAATCTCAGGGACCGCTGTGAGGACCGAGCTAACGTATCGTCGCATCTTCCGTACACGGAGTACTACGACGAGCGGACGCGCGATCTCGTCGCATCAAGGGACGCCGTGATCATCGACGCTCACGGCTACGTCTTCGGGGCTTGAAGCGAGGCGGACAGCGCAGGACGCTGTGGTGCGAGAACTCGCCCTCATAGCGGTCCAGTAGTTGGGGTCTAGGCCTACGAGAGCGGGCGACGGGAATCGAACCCGCGTTTTCAGCTTGGAAAGACCCCCCAGGCTGACGAGGCGAACCAAGGCGAACCGGAGTAGCAGGTCAACGAGCCGACGGACGACGGCGAACGGCCACGAACGGACCCGAATGTGCCACGAGTGCGCCATGGTCTCACGTCGGGGTCCAATCCGGTTCTTGTTGCACCTCAATCGGCCAGTCGCGCCTCACTCCCAGCCTTTGCGTGCTGCAGCAGGCTCGCTCCTTTCGCACTTGGTGTAACGCCTGCCGAATCCTCACCAGCGGTCGGGCGCTTCGGCTTCGAGCCGGAGCGGACGCTGGTAGCTCAGGTCGTTAGTGGCTCGGGTTCCTCGGATGTAGTGCTGCCCGGTGAAGAACCGGGACTGGAGAAGTGTCGCGTCCGCGCTGAACGCGAGTTCCACGGTCGAGCGGCGCACGGCGACGCGCCACGCACCGTCGCGGCGTTCGAGGCGGTCCAGGTAGCGGCCGCACATGACCGTGGTCGTCTCTGCGTCAGGGCTGAGCAGCGTGACGAGCACGTAGCTCTCCGCGTGCGCTTCGTCGCCTGTGATCTCGCACACGTGGGTGGTGATGTTGTGGAGATGATTCTGCGATGTAGCGGCATGGACTCCATTCGCCCAATCGGCGTAATCGGGTCCGTCATGAATGGCGGTCCCGTGCTCGTCGACACCGTCGTCGTGGTAGGTGCTGCTGAGCAATTCCGCGTCATGGCGGTCACAGCCCCGGGCGTGACGGGCGATGCAGTCGAGAATGGCAGCGCGGTCCTTTAGGTACTGGACATCGCGGCGTAGCTCTTCCAGCTCGGTCTCAGTGTTCATGATTTTCCGAAGATCAGGTGACGGGTTCGACGCCGACCAGGGTCGTGCGATGCATCAATCGTCTTGAGCTGGGCTCGAATGGAAGAGCGCGATGGAGCATGCCGGTGTTGTCCCAGAGGACGAGGTCGCCCCGCCGCCACCGGTGCCGCAGCACGAACTCCGGTCGCGTTGACCATTCGAGCAACCCATCGAGGAGTCGTTGCCCTTGCTCCGCCGGCCATCCGACTATGGCCTCGGCGGTGGCACCGATCAGCAGGGAGCGCCGGCCGTTGCGATGGCGCCATACAAGCGGATGAACCCGAGCCGGGACCCGCTCCCACGTAGCTTGCTGATCTTCTGGTGCGTCGGGGTGGGCGCGTCGCTGCGCTGCTCGGAAGCTGTGCACCACGCGTAGGTTGGCAATCTCCTCTTTTTGATTCTCGGGTAGTGCTTCGTACGCGGCATAGGTCGTGGCGAACTCTGTATCGCCGCCAGCGTCGTCCACCTCGCGACTGCTCAGCAACGTGGCTCTTTGCGGAAGGTCGTCAGTCATGCCGTCGATGTGCCAGAGGAAGTTCCCCTGCCGATACCAGGCCAGAGCCGCGTTCGTCTTGGCGGGATCTAGCGTGATGGTGGCAATTTCAGGTTGCTCGTGTTCACCCGTCGGATTCTTCACGACTTCACCGAGCAGCCGGCTGAATGCCACGAGGTCCTGATCGGAGATCCCGACCTCGGGATAGACGACGACGCCGTGCTGCTCGAGCGCCGCAAGACACTCGTCGGCCGCCGACTTGTCGACCAGCTCGCTCGCCGAACGGCCGGTGATCTTGACGCCGATATGACGGGTCAATGAAGTCGCGCTCGCCGACATGGCTCCTCCTCTTGGTGCTGTACGACCGTATAGTGTTATACGCTCGTACAGCATGGTGCAAGGGGGCATGGCGTGCGGATCGGTTTGACGGGGGGCGGGGGCACCGTCGACAAGGTGCTCCGGCAGGCAAAGCAGGCGGAGACCGATGGCTTCACCTCGCTCTGGTATGCGAGCGTCGTCACCGGCGACCCGTTGGTCGCCATCGCACTCGCCGGCCGAGAGACGTCACGCATCGAGCTCGGAACGGCGGTCCTTCAGACCTATCCGTGCCACCCGCTTTTGCAGGTGAATCGCGGAGTGTCCGTCGTCAATGCGATGGGCCGGCCTGGGTTCACGTTAGGCATTGGCCCGTCGCACGAACCCCTGATCCGCGGCGTTTTCGGGCTGTCGTACGACCACGCTGGTCGCAACACCGAGGAGTACGTCCGCATCCTGGTCGGCGTGCTTAGAGGTGAAATTGTGGACTTCGTCGGTGAGGACTGGGTGGCGCACACCTCCGGACGGGCCATTACCCCGGCTCATCCCGTTCCCGTGCTCGTGTCCGCGCTCGGACCAAGGCTGCTTCGCGTCGCGGGGGAGCTTGCGGATGGGACGGTGCTTTGGATGGCGCCTCCGCGGGCGATCGAATCGCACGTGGTACCGAAGATTCACGCCGCGGCCAGGGCAGCGGGGCGCGGCGAACCGCGCATCGTCGCTGGGTTGCCGGTAGCCGTGCACGACGATGAAGCTGAAGCGCGCTCGTCCGCAGTCGAAGCCTCCGCTATGTACGCGGGGATGGCCAATTACCAGCGGATCCTCGACATCGGAGGCGTCATCAGCCCGGCGGACGCGGCAATCGTGGGTGGCGAACAGTCCGTTAGGGCGCAGTTGCAGTCGTTACTCGACGCGGGTGCGACCGACATCTGGGCCGCTGTGTTCCCCGTCGGCGGTGACCGCGCCGCGTCGATGAGACGGACGACGGACCTGTTGAAGGAGCTCGTGTGAAGTCTTCCCCCCGTGTAGGCGCGGAGACCTCGAAGACCCGAGATCTCCTGTTGGATTGCGTCGAGCGTCTCATGGCGAAGGAGGGCTACGCGGCGGTCACCTACCGCGCAGTCGCTAGAAAGGCCGGCGTCACGTCGGGCTTAGTGCAGTACTACTTCCCCACCCTCGACGGCATTTTTGTGGCTGCGATCCGACGACGTTCGGCGCAAAACCTCGAACGCCTCGCGGCCGCGTTGAGTGCACACCCCAACCAGCCGTTGCGTGTGCTTTGGGAGTACAGCCGCGAGGAGTCCACTGCCGCCCTCACTTCCGAGTTCCTCGCTCTAGGCAATCATCGCAAGTCGATAAACGCGGAGATCGCCGAGGTGACCTCTCAGGTCCGGCGCTTGCAGGTTGAAGCGCTGCGGTCGTCGAGCATCTCAAAGAGCGCGACGATCAAGGACCTCCCGCCAGAGGCACTCCTGTTCCTGCTCACAGGCATCCCTAAGCTGGTTCGGCTCGAAGTCGGCGTCGGCATCGTGGACGCACATGATGAAGTCGTAGCCGCGCTCGAACGCTTCCTAGACACTGTCGAGCCATCGGACGGTGGCTCGCGACGCAATTGACCCTCTCGCTCTGAGCGGTTCCCGGGCGCCTCGAGTCAGCTGACGATCGCCGTTATCGGGAGACTCCAGAAGCACTGGGACGTTCGACGAGCGCCGAGGTCCCGTTGAAGTCCCAGGTCTGAACTGAACCATTCGTGACCTGAACCCCAAAAACTGGACCACCCTTGTGACAGTTTGGCCCCATCCGATAGGAGCCAAATATGCCAAGGCACCACCCCGCAGGGGTCCGTCGTCAGACCTGTGAGCGCATGCTCTCAGGCGAGGCGGTAAAAGACCTGGCCGCCGAACTCGGCATCTCGGCTAGGACCCTTTATAAGTGGCGCCGTCAAGCGCTCATCGATGCAGGTCGTCGCCCGGGGACCAAGAGCTTCGAAGCCGACCCCCTCGCCCAGGCTCGCCGGCGCATCAAAGAGCTCGAGGCGGAGTTGAAGTTGGTCAAGACCGCCAGTGCCCTCTTCGAGGAGGGCACCCTTGACCCAAAAGGAAGTACCAGGTTGTCCGAGGGCTGAACAACCTGGGTTACTCCGAGCGTGTTGGATGTCGTGTAGTCGGCCTTGACCGCTCCACCTACTACTACATCAAGTTCCGAAAGCCCCACGACCGCGAGATCCGTCGCCTCTTGCTCGCCGACGCCATCGCGGACATCCATATGCGCTCGCGCGGCACCTACGGCGTGCTGCGCATACGGGCCGCCTTGGAGATCGAACAGGGGCTCATCGTTAACACGAAGCTGGTGCTCAAGATCATGCGCCAGCTCGGCATAAAGGGCATTCCGGGGCCGAGAAAGGGCGTGAAGAACCTAAAGAACGCGCCGACCTGTGAAGACCTCGTCCAGCGCAACTTCCGCGCCACTTGCCCCAACGAGCTGTGGTTGACCGACATCACCGAGCACGCGACCCAAGAAGGAAAGCTCTACTGCTGCGTGGTCTTAGACCTGTATTCGAGGAAGGTAGTGGGATGGGCCATCGACCGGCGCTGTGAAGCCGCTTTGGTCAACGACGCCCTGGCGAAAGCCGGAGCCTGGAGGACGACGTCGCCATCGACGATCATCCACTCGGACCACGGCAGTCAGTTCACGTCGTGGGCCTTCACCGAGAACGTGCGGCGCCTGGGCCTCGTCGGCTCCATGGGCACGGCCGGTGATTGCTTCGACTGCGAGGATCCTCCTGCGGTGATTCGAAGACTGGGAGGATCTCTGCCGTCGCTCTTCCGGGCGGCCTGACTCTTGTTATGACCGACTTCGTGTCCTTGCGTTGACGTGTCGGCCGTCCGGAAGAGCGACGTTGTCCACCCACCAGCCGGGCGGGCAGTGACCTAATAGGAGCCTGATCTACCAGGTCCCATCGCAGTCCTGTCCTTCCCGCCCGACCGGAGGGCCTGACCATCGAACCTGCGAAAGGGATCAACAGCCATGACCAGCATTGCACTCGATGCCGACGACGTCGTTGTCGGCGTTGACACCCACAAAGACGAACACGTGGCGGTCGCCGTCGACGGCTTGGGTGGCCTCCTCGGCACACCGCTACGTGTCCAGGCCACAAACGAGGGCTATTCCGAGCTCCTTGCTTGGGCGCGGTCGCTTGGACGCGTCCAGGTGTTTGCCGTCGAAGGCTGCGGTTCTTATGGGATCGGCCTTGCACGATTTCTGCGTCGCCACGGACATCCCCCCGTCGAGGTTTCTCGGCCGCCACGAAAAGGGGAACGTCGGATGTCGGGCAAGAGTGATCCAATCGATGCCGAACACGCCGCTCGTTCCGCTCTCGCCGGAGTCGGCATCGTCACCCCGAAGTTGGCTGACGGCCAGGTTGAATCCATGCGCCTAGTGAAGATCGCACGGGATACAGCCGTGAAAGCCCAGGTCACTGCCATGATCACGTTGAAGGCCGTCTTGGTGACCGCCTCAGATGACCTGAGAGCAGATCTCGAGTCCCTAAGCGATTACAAGCTCATAGTGGCGACGGCTGCACTCGACGAAGAAGGTGACATCGCGGATCCGGCGGTTGCCATGCGCCACACTCTCAGGGCTCTGGCAAGGCGGTGGCTCGAGCTCCACGCCGAGGTGAAGGCCCATTCCCGGCGACTCAAGTCCCTCACCCAAGCTGCCGCTCCTCAGCTGCTCGATTCGTTCGGCATCGGAATCGACATCGCCGCGCAGATGCTCATCACCGCCGGCGACAACAGCGACCGAGTTCGGAGCGAGGCGGCTTTCGCAAAGATGTGCGGAGCGTGTCCGATCCCCGCAGGCTCGGGCAGGACCAGCGGGAGACATCGACTGAACCGAGGAGGCAACCGCCAAGCGAATGCCGCGCTATACAGGGCCGTCATCGTGCGAATGCGTTGGCACGAACCGACGATCGCCTATGTCAAGCGTCGCACGACAGAGGGCTTATCCAAGAAGGACATCATCAGGTGTCTGAAGCGATACCTGGCGCGTGAGCTGTTCCAGTTGCTGCCTCCGATTACGGGGTCGGATCCGAACCTTGTGGACCAACAGCTTCCGGCATCGACTTGACGATCTATAGGAGCATCAACGCGCCGATGGAGTCATTCTGGGGTTCGATGCAAGTCGAGCTGCTCAACCGGCAACGCTGGCGGACGAACCTCGAGCTTGCCGTTGCGATTGCGGACTACATCCAGCACTTCTACAACCCAGCGCGCCGGCACAGCTCGCTGGGCTACCTCACCCCCGACGAATTCGAAGATCTACACTTACGACAATCCCAGGCCACATTGTCCAAAGAGGTGGTCCAGTAGTTGGGGTCTAGGCCTTCGAGAGCGGGCGACGGGAATCGAACCCGCGTTTTCAGCTTGGGAAGACTTCCCAGCGTGACGGAGCGAACCCCGAGGAACTACAGCGGCAGATCAATGAGTCAGCGGACGAAGGCGAACCTTCACGAACGGGTCCGGATGCGTCATGAATGCGCCATTGTCGACACGCGACGAGATCGGCTCCTGAACTGAGTGCGAATGGCCGGATCGCCATTACATGAAGGAGCGGGTCGGTCAACGACGCCGAAGAGAATTTTGATCGGAGGAATTTGAGGCCCATCCTGAACGAGACCGCGCGCCAGCGATTGTGCCGGGGTCAACGCTGGTTTTGCCACCCGAAGGGCTTGGCGTTGACGCCGGCTCCTTTACTCGGATGCTGCTTCGAGAGGCCGGCGGAAGATTCGCAATGTTGCGATCGGCTGGCGCACAAACAAGGATCCGACTCGCCTCGTAAGTTCGCCGAGAAGCCCGACACGGGCTACGGCGAGATTGAGCTTGCGCACCTCCTCTGCGTCGAGGCCGAAGCGGAGGCCGCCCGAGGTCAGGTCGACCAGGTCCGCCAGGCGCAGGCTTTCTGCCTCTGATCCGTACTCAGATTGGCATCTGAGCTCGTGGTGTCGATCGACGGCCAACGAGCACCGGCGGACTCGGGTGTCGGGCCATCCGTGCTTGCGGCCGAGGCGCCGGGACAGTTCAGCCCCCTCGACTGTGTATGGGCTGCGTCGCTGTGCCCCGATGTAGAGCCCTATGTCGTGGAGCATGGATGCGACGATGAGCAACTCTTCATCGATGGTCCAGTGACGGTCGGCAGCGATCGCGACCGCTAAGTGGTAGCAGCGAAGGCTGTGGCGTTCGATCGGGCTGTTCGAACTGCCTGTGGCGGTCCGGAGCTGCCCGAGGGCGTCTTGTGCTGCGGGAGTACTCGCGAGAGTGTCGAAGCTCTCGACGATCATGGCGATCTTGATAGATGAGAGTGCGAGATCTGTGTCGGGGTACGCCGCATCAGCTGGAGGGGGTCACCGCCGACGTATTCGAGCTAGTCGAGCAATTCGAATCCGAGCCGCCTGTAGAGGGAGACGTTTCGCTCGCAGGTAGTTTCGAGACAGACGGGAAGGTGAGACTGGTCGCACATTTCGAGGATGGGTCGCAACAGGGCGGACCCCACGCCGTGGCCGTGATGGTCGGGGTGCAGGCCGATGAAGGCGATGTAGTCGTGCGGCTCTCGACGACGGCGTGCTTCGATGTGCCTCGGCAGGGCCATAGCTCGCGAAAGATGACGACGAAATGCGCGCCCGTAGGCGAGCCTCTGGCGAAGCTGTGTTCTCATTGGAAGGCGCCAATTCCAGGGGAGTCGAGATAGCAGATCTTTCCGGCGGCGAGCTCGAGTTGGACATCGTCATCCTCCTTTCTGACGCTTTACGCAAAGGGTTCTCGGCTTATCCGCGCTTTAGCCGGGGACCTTTGTGTTCGCCATCGACATGCCGGTAGCGAGGATCCAGGCGAAGAGCACCGCGGGGACTGCGGTTATCACGACGCCCTCGAGTGAGAAGAACCCAGTTCGCACTATGAACGAGAGCAGAAGCAGGACATGTCCAACCATCGCAAGGCCGGCCAGTTCTGTCGTATAGCGCGGCCGAAAGCGGTGCCGAAGGTTGCTTGCTGCGAACGCTCCGAGCGAGACGGCCGTCGGAAGTCCGGACATGGCTAGCAGCCCGAAGGTCAAGTCGTAGAGCATTTTCGACTCCGATGCGCTCGGCCTGCGGTAGACAATGATGTCGAACGCGACGAAACCAGCGAGCAGAAGCGTGACGAAACCAACCAGGCCAGCAGCGAAGCACGCCGGCGCGATCGATTCTCGCGCCACCCTTGAACGCATGTCCGCCCACAACGCAGCACCGAATACCAGCCACAAAGTGACTCCCAGGCTGTAAAGCAGCATCGTCACCTGTAGGGCGGCACCGTGACGGGAGGCGAACGATTCGATCTGCGAGCCGGTCGCTGCCGTTCCGGGAAAGTCCCATATCGGGAAGATGAAAAGTCCGACGAGGAGGATCACAACTCCGAGTACACCTGCGACTCCTCCAACGCGAAAGTCAGCGTTTGCATTTTGCAATTGGAAGACCTCCAAATCTAGACATCGTCTACTTTACCCCGGAGTGCATGTAACTAGTCAATGCCTAGATGGCGCTAGGGTGGGCTCCGGTGTCCCAACCGGGCCGGCCCTACCACCATGGCCAGCTGCGAGCGGCAGTCATCTCGGCCGCCGTTGCCGAGGTCGAAGCCGTCGGCGCGGCCGGAGTCAGCATGCGCGAGATCGCCCGCCGGGCAGGGGTCTCTCACGGTGCTCCAGCGCATCATTTCGGTGACAAGACCGGCATATTCACGGCCATAGCCACCGAAGGGTTTCGAATGGCCGCCGACGCAATTGCACCGGCGGCCGAAGGTCCCTTCGGTTTCCTGAACGGTGGCGCAATGTATGTAGCGTTCGCGATCGGACATCCCGGCCACTTCGAAGTCATGTATCGACCGGGTCTGTACCGAACAGACGATCCGGAGCTGGTCTCAGCTCGCAAGGCCGCCTTCGACATCCTCGACAGAAGCGCCGCCAACCTGGCTTCCGAGTGGGGCATCGAGGACGTCGACGGCCTCGTTGTAGCGGGATGGTCACTATGCCATGGGCTGGCCACCCTGCTGCTCGCAGGAAACCTCCGCGAACGTTTGCCACATACGGCAGACATCGCTAGCCACATAACCAACGGTCTCATCGCTCTCGGATATGTGGCCTCGAAACAAGGGGCCGCCTCAACTCACGGCGCGGCGCCGCAGCCCAACCGCGGAAGACGACGAAGTGTTGAGGTCGGGTAGGTCGACACTTTCGAGAGGAATCAGGGCGACAAGTCGATCGTCGGCGACCACCTTCTTCGTCCAAGGTGACGCCTCACGAGCAGTCTTCCCGCCAGAATCGAAGTGCCTCCTGACAGGACGAATCCGAGAGCGGGCGACGAGAATCGAACTCGCGTTTTCAGCTTGGGAAGCTGATGTTCTGCCGCTGAACTACGCCCGCAGGTAGGGCGATCACACTATCTCCGCCGGGTCGGCCGCAATCGGGTTGACAGCGGGGTGCCGCGACTGTCCAAGGCGGGAATGAAGTGATGTCTGAGACAGCCGGTTGAGGTGCGTTGTTACTGGCTAGTAAGTTAAGTGCTTCGGAATGTGAAGGTGCTGCCATCTACGACCGCTCGTTCTCTAACACCTAAGTTCGTGCTCCAACCGAGTGACCAATTAGATCGGAGTACTCAGCGCCGGCATCGTCGAGCCGGCGGCACGGGGAGACCTACATGACCATCCGGATCATCATCGGCATGGCGGCCACCGCGCTCGCCATCGCCATCGCGGGTCGACGTTTCTTCTACCTATTCCGGCTCGTGCACTCGGGCCACTCCGACCCGGCTCGGTTCCGAAACGTTCCCGGCCGCCTCTGGGCGGAGCTCATCGAGGTCGGCGGGCAGAAGAAGCTCCTGAAGAGGACGGTGCCCGGGCTGGCCCACGCCTTCATGTTCTGGGGCTTCACCATCCTGTTGTTGACCATCATCGAGGCGTACGGGGATCTTTTCTCGAAGACCTTCCACATCCCCGGCATAGGCACATCTCCCATCCTCGGGTTCATAGAGGACTTCTTCGCCTCTGCGGTCCTCGTGGCGATCGCCGTGTTCACCGTGATCCGCCTTCTGAATTCCCCCGCAAGGCGCGAGAGGCGGTCACGCTTCTACGGCTCGCATCTCGATGCCGCCTGGGTGACGCTCGCGATGATCTCAACGGTCATCCTCACACTCCTCGGTTACCGCGGGGCGCAGGCCCGTACCGGCGACTTCCCCTACGACCACAGCTGGGGTCCATTCGCCTCGCATGCGATCAGCATCGCCTTCAACGGTCTCGGTCGCGGGACGGTCCTGAACATCGAGACGACGCTTCTCGTCCTGAACATCGCCGTGATCATGGGCTTCTTGGTATTCCTGTCCTACTCCAAGCACCTGCACATATTCCTGGCCCCGATCAACGTGGCGACCTCACGCAGACCTCGGGCGCTCGGACCCCTCTACAACACCCCCGACATGGACATGGAGAACATCTCCGAAGACACCGTGTTCGGTGCCGGCCACGTCGAGGACCTGAGTTGGAAGCAGCTGCTCGACACTCTCACCTGCACGGAGTGCGGCCGGTGCCAGGACGCGTGTCCGGCATGGAACACCGGAAAACCGCTCAACCCGAAGCTCGTCATCATGGGACTGCGTGACAGTCTCTTCGAGTCCGCTCCCCGCCTTTTGAGCGCTTCGAAGAACGGCAATAGCGACGGGCAGCCGGGAACCGGCAGCTCACAGAATGGTGCTGCAGAAACGCCGACGTTGGTTCCGCACACCATCGAGCCGGACGTGCTGTGGTCCTGTGTCACGTGCGGAGCTTGTGTCGAGCAATGCCCGGTCGACATCGAGCACGTCGACACCATCGTCGAAATGCGGCGCTACGAGGTCCTGATGGAGTCGCGCTTTCCCACCGAGGCGGGGCTCATGCTCCGGAACCTCGAGAACCAAGGAGACCCCTGGGGCCTCGGCTCCTCGAAGCGCACGGACTGGACCGACGATCTCGAATTCGAAGTGTCGGTCGTCAGCGGTTCGATTCCCGACGACGTCGAGTACCTCTACTGGGTCGGTTGTGCCGGTGCGCTCGACGAAAGGGCGCGTAAGTCGACCCAGGCGACTGCGAGGCTTCTGCACCGAGCCGGCGTGCGCTTTGCGATTCTCGGGCCACGCGAGTCCTGCACAGGTGACCCTGCGCGACGGTTGGGCAACGAGTACCTCTACCAGGAAATGGGCAGGGCCAACATCTCGACACTCGTCGACGTCGGCGCCAAGAAAGTGGTGGCGTCCTGTCCGCACTGTTTCAATTCCCTCTCCCGTGAGTACCCGGACCTGGGCGGGAACTTCGAGGTGATCCATCATTCGCAGTTGCTGAGCCATCTGGTCGACGAGGGGCGGCTGAAGCCCGGTTCCATGCAGGCCACGGTCACCTATCACGATCCTTGTTACCTCGGACGCCACAACCGTGTCTTCAACGAACCCCGCAACGTTCTCGACGCCGTGAGCGGCGTCCGTCAGATCGAGATGCACCGCTGCAGGGAGAAGAGCTTCTGTTGCGGCGCGGGCGGGTCACGCATGTGGATGGAGGAGACACTGGGGAAGCGGATCAACCTCGAGCGTGCCGACGAAGCGCTTTCGACAGGGGCGGAGGTGGTGTCGACTTCATGTCCGTATTGCCTGATCATGCTCGACGACGCGGTGAAGACCCGTCAGCGCGAGGAAGAGGTCCGGGTTCTCGACCTGTCGCAGGTCGTCGAGGCTTCGTTCGGTTCACTGGCAGAGGTGTCGAAGTCCTCCGCTGATGCCTCAGAGGAAACGGGCGGCGACTAGATCAGGTAAAAGCTCTGGCGTCGGCCTCTCGTAAGCGTTGCGACATGGCGACGAGAAGCTTGTGCGACAACGCCGGCATGGCGTCGAGGAGCCCGTTGAAGGCTCGCTGCTCGAGGACGAGCAGGGTCATGTCTGTCTCCGCCACCACGGAGGCCGAGCGCGGCTTTCGGTCGAGGAGAGCAAGCTCGCCGAAGTAACGCCCCGAACCAAGCGTGGCGATCTTCCTTCCGTTGCGCCTGACCACTGCAGTTCCTTCGACGATGAAGAAGAACTCGCGGCCTATGGTTCCCTCCTCCACGAGTTCGGTTCCCGATTCCACCGAGATCTCCTCGATCGCCCGTCGGATGGTTCGTAGCTGGCTGGCCGAACATGCCGAGAAAAGCCATATGTCGCCGAGGTCGAGATCACGAGCTTTGCTGGCCACGGCCAGAGATTAGTCATTTGATGCGCCGCGGTACCCTTGCCCCGTGCCAGCAGGTCTCGGTCCCGAGGGTCCGGACGAAGTCGGTCCTCCGAGGCTGAGTCTTCGCCAACGAATCCTCCTCTCGCTGCCACGGTTCAACCAGGATCGCGGCAAAGCTCCGATGGCCGAACGACTCCGCGAGGCCTTCTTGAAGCCGGAGCCCGAAACCTCGAAGGCGCACTCGAAGGGTGCCCGCAATTCGAAGGACGTGACGCTCGAGGACCTCGAGTCCGAAGCCCGCTATGCCAATGACACTGAACGCGTGTTCGGATTGCTCGCGGCGCCGTGCGCAGCGGCCATCGGGCTCGTCGTCACGAGCGAATTGATCTCACACGATCCACCGGCCTTAATGAATGGACGACCCGACCGGCTCCACGTTCCGGTCTCCGACTACCACGACCTGATCATCGTGCTGCTCGGGCTCGCAGCCCTCATGCTGGCCAGCGCGTGGTTCCGCAAGCGTCTCTATCTCGGCATCGTTATGGCGCTTTACGGTCTGACCATCTTCAACCTCAAGTACTGGGGTTTCGGCGTCCCCTTCGTCATGGTCGCCGCATGGCTACTCGTGCGGTCCTACCGGACGCAGCGTGATCTGCGCGAGGCGACGGCTTCGGGCCCGACAGCCGGAGGTGGCACGCGCAAGGGCCCCGCGCCGCCAGGGGGTCCGGGATCGAGCAGGCGATACACCCCCCGGACGCAGGCCTCGAGGCGTCCCTCCTCTTCCAAGCAGAAGAACGACAGACGCGCCGGCTAGGGAAACGAGCCGGTCGCCCTCTTCCTGAGAACGACCGCCGGGACCGCGACGGCCAGCAGGAGTAAGAGCGTCGCCGGAAGCACGAAGGGACGGGCGGACGCGTGCTCCGAGTCGGCCACCGAAGCCGGCGCCAACAGGGCCGGGTCTCCCTGAGCCACCTCGGCTCGGAACTTCGTACCGGGAGCCCGAAAGACACTTCCGGGTATGTCCTCGACGTGCTGCCGGCCCGACAGAACGAACTTCCCGCGACACTGGTAACCGACGAGGTTGCTCCCGCTTCCCCCTACGAGCCCCCGGCAACCCGTTACGGTCATCTCGACCGGCACGCCTTGAGAATGCAGACGGTTTATCTGATCGTTCTTGTGTATCGCTGCGACCAACAACACCAGCGCCGCGACCGCTATCGCGACGAAGGAAAGTCCGGCGAGCGTGCGGGCCACGAGCCTGCTGTCCGCACCGACACTTGCGCCGCGGAGGATCGCCACCGGTTCGGTGCTCTCCGGGGCTTCGACCGGCCGGCGGTCCGTCAGCGTGCTGTCAGTGAGGATCGACCGATCGTATAGGTGCGAGTCCGCCCGCTCGAGGTTGTGCGATACCGCATTTCAAGTGCCGGGTCATCAGTTCACGCGCTGGTAACACGTGCGTGACGGTGTGGAAATCACCCCGCTGCATCCTTTAGGCGGCAGGCGGAGACCTTGCCGTGGTCCTGGCACATCAGCGCGTCCTCGCGCGCGATTCGGCGTACGCCGGGACCCGTGAGCGACGAGAGGAGTGCCACACCCGTGCATCTGTTAGCCGCCGGTGCGAGTCAGGTTCCCTACCCGAGCTGGTTGAACACGGGGGACAACACCTGGCAAATCGTCGCCGCCACGTTCGTGGGCCTGATGAGCCTCCCGGGCCTGGCTGTCCTGTACGCGTCGATCGTCCAGAAGAAATGGGCCGTGAACGTCCTCGCGATGATGTTCGCCGGCTTTTCGCTCGTGTTGGTCGCCTGGGTGCTGTGGTCCTACAAGATGGGTTTCGGGGCGACCTCTCTCGGGGGAGGCGTCCACAACGGCTTGTGGACCCAGCAGCCGACATCGGGCGTCAACCACGTCGGCACGCTCAAGCACTTCTTCGACAACCTGGTGGGTAAACCGGGCCAGATAACGAACAGCGCCGGCGAACAGGGGCAAGCCGTCTCGGCCGCCAACACCGTCATACCCTTCCACTTCCCGACCACGTCGCTCGCGTACTTCCAGTTCGTGTTCGCAGCCATCACGCCGCTCCTCTTCCTCGGGAGCGTGATCGGCCGGATCAAGTTCAGTGCGTGGTGCCTCCTCGTCCCTCTCTGGTCCACCTTCGTCTACGCGATCGACGCCTTCCTGCTGTGGGGCGGGGGCTACTTCGCACAGGAGGGGTCACTCGACTTCTCGGGTGGCTTCGTGATCCACATGTCGGCTGGAGTGTCGGGCTTCGTTGCGGCCTGGGTACTCGGCCCCCGGCTCGCGCGCGACCGAAGACATGCCTTGCCGAACAACCTTGTCGTCGCGGCCATCGGCGCCGGCATCCTGTGGCTCGGCTGGAACGGCTTCAACGGGGGGGACCCCTACTACGCGGGTTCGGACGCAGCCGCTGCCGTGGTCAACACGAACCTCGCCACGGCTGTCGGGGTCCTCGTCTGGATGGGACTGGACGCGTGGCTCACGAAGTCGAAGAAACCGACGTTCCTCGGCGGCGTGAACGGGATGATCTGCGGCCTCGTGGGGATCACGCCGTGCGCTGGCTGGGTGAACGGCTGGGGGGCGATCGCCGTGGGGGCGATCTGCACCGTGGTCGTCTGGGTCGCCTGGAACTATCTCTCCAAGGTGAGACCGTTCAGCAAGGTGGACGACGCGCTCGGGGTCGTATATACGCACGGGATCGCCGGGCTCTTCGGCGGCCTCCTGCTCGGGATCTTCGCCGACCCGAACATGCTCGAGTACGGCTGCGGCAGCTTGAACTCGGCCGGCCAGGTCGTGAACACCTCACAGCACGCCTACATCACCGCCCACGGAGGATGTACTCCCTTCTCGGTGGGCGGCCTCATGTACACGGGCTCCTCCCATCAGCTCTGGGAGCAGTTCCGCGCGGCGATCTTCGTCATCCTCTGGTCGGCTTTGGCGACGTTCATCATCATGCAGATAATTCGTCTTGTGCTGCGAGGAGTCCGCTACAAGGACGAAGTCCTCGAGGTCGGCGACCTCGCGATCCACGACGAAGAGGCGTTCCCGGCTGAGAACGTCGCCGTGCGTACAGGAGCCTTCGAGATGGCCGGTATCACCTCGGGGGACCGGTCGGTCGGATTGCCCGAACCGAAACCGCGTGCGCGTGAGCCGGTCGAAGGCGGACAGGACGAAGGGAGCCAATCATGAAACTGATCGTCGCCGTCCTGAAGCCGTTCAAGCTCGACGAAGTGAAGGAAGCGCTGAAGACGCTCGGTGTGCAGGGGATGACCCTCACCGAAGCCCAGGGCTTCGGACGCCAACGGGGGCACACCGAGGTCTACCGCGGAGCCGAGTACGAGGTGGACTTCGTCCCGAAGATCAGAGTGGAGATACTGGTCGACGAGGCCCAGGTCGACGAGGTGGTGGACGCCGTCGTGTCCAGCGCGGCGACCGGCAAGATCGGTGACGGCAAAGTATGGGTCGTGCCCGTCGACGCGGTCGTGCGTGTCCGCACCGGCGAACGGGGAAAGGACGCTCTCTAACCGGCCTGTTTGGCGACGGCTGCGGCCGCTTCTGCGACGGCAGCCGGATCGCCGAGGTAGCGGTGCCCTTTGACCTCGAGGTCCCTTCCTAGCTCGAGCACCCAGGGGATGCCGGTGGGCACCTCCAGGCCGACTATGTCGTCGTCGGAGATCCGGAGCAGGTGCTTAGCGAGAGCGCGAATTGAATTGCCGTGTGCGGCGACGAGCACGGCGCCGTGGCGGCGGAGGTCCGGGACTATGGCGTCCTCCCAGTAGGGGACCACCCGGGCGACGACGTCCGCGAGGCACTCGGTCGCCGGAAGGGCGTCGTGGGGAAGATCCGTGTAACGGGGGTCATGGACGGGGTGGCGCTCGTCCTCGGCTTCCAGCGCGGGTGGCGGAACGCTGTAGCTCCGCCGCCAGAGCTTCACCTGGCCGAGGCCGAATTCTTCCGAGGTCTGCTTCTTGTTCCTGCCCTGGAGGGCTCCGTAGTGACGCTCGTTCAACCTCCAGTGCCGGCGGACTGGAAGCCAACAGCGGCCCATCTCGTCGAGGGCGAGGTTGGCCGTCCTGACAGCCCTCGTGAGGACGGAGGTGTGCACGACCCGCGGTTCGAGCCCAGCCTGAGCCTCGACCGCGAGCAGCCGACCTGCCTCGCGGGCCTCGGCTTCCCCCTTTTGGCTCAGGTCGACGTCTTCCCAGCCCGTGAAGAGGTTCTCGGCGTTCCAGGTGGACTCGCCGTGGCGGAGAAGTACCAGGTCAGCCATCCCCTCAGCCTATCCCGCCGCCAAGCGCAAAGAATTTGCTGATAAAAATCTTGATGGGAATACACTCAACTTCGCTAACCTTGTACCTATCAGAGTTTCGCCGGCGAGGGTCGCCGGGTCAGTCGCTAGTGGAGGAATCAGAAATGCCCAAGCCTGTCGGAATCGACCTTGGCACCACCAACTCCGTGGTCAGTGTGTTCGAGGCGGGCGAACCGGTCGTGATCCCGAACGCCGAGGGAAGCCGTACCACACCGTCCGTCGTCGGGTTCTCGAAGTCGGGCGAGGTGCTCGTGGGCGAGGTTGCCAAGCGCCAGGCCATCACGAACCCGGACCGGACCATCCGGTCGGTGAAGCGCCAGATGGGGACCTCGTGGAACATCGACATCGACGGCAAGAAGTACACCGCGCAAGAGATCTCCGCCCGGATACTGCAGAAGCTGAAGAGGGACGCTGAGTCATACCTCGGTGACACCGTGAACCAGGCGGTGATCACCGTGCCCGCATACTTCGACGACGCCCAGCGCACCACCACCAAGGAAGCCGGCCAGATCGCCGGGCTCGAGGTATTGCGGATCATCAACGAGCCGACTGCCGCCGCGCTGGCCTACGGGCTCGACAAGGAAGGAAAGGACCAGACCGTTCTCGTTTTCGACCTCGGTGGTGGCACCTTCGACGTGTCGGTCCTCGAGATAGGGGAAGGGGTCTTCGAGGTCAAGTCCACATCCGGCAACACGCACCTCGGAGGTGACGACTGGGACCAGCGCATCATCGACTGGCTGGTGAAGGAGTTCAAGAACACCGAAGGCGTCGACCTATCCGCCGACAAGATGGCGTTGCAGCGTCTGAAGGAAGCGGCCGAGAAGGCGAAGATCGAGCTCTCGTCCGTCCAGGAGACGACGATCAACCTACCGTTCATCACCGCCACCTCGGAGGGCCCGAAGCACCTCGACATGAAGCTCACCCGAGCGAAGTTCAACGAGCTCACCGGGGACCTCGTCGAAGCTTGCCGCGGTCCTTTCGAGCAGGCGGTAGGTGACGCCGGCTTTTCGAAGTCCGACATCGACCACATCGTCCTCGTCGGAGGATCGACGCGCATGCCTGCCATCCAGGAGCTCGTGCAGAGTCTCACGGGCAAGGAGCCGCACAAGGGCGTGAACCCCGACGAGGTCGTCGCGGTCGGCGCGGCGATCCAGGCCGGTGTGCTGAAGGGCGAGGTGAAGGACGTCCTGTTGCTCGACGTAACCCCTTTGAGCCTGGGCATCGAGACCAAGGGCAGCGTGATGCATCGCCTCATCGAGCGCAACACGACGATCCCGACGAAGCGGTCGGAGGTCTTCACGACCGCCGAGGACAACCAGCCGTCGGTCGAGATCCACGTGCTCCAGGGTGAGCGCGAGATGGCGATGTACAACAAGACCCTCGGCAAGTTCCAGCTCGTGGACCTACCTCCCGCCCCCCGTGGAGTGCCGCAGATCGAGGTCACCTTCGACATCGACGCGAACGGCATCGTCCACGTGTCGGCAAGGGACACCGCCACGGGCAAGGAGCAGTCGATGACCATCACCGGTCAGTCCTCGCTCGGAAAGGACGAGATCGACCGGATGGTCCGGGACGCCGAATCGCATGCGGAGGACGACCGTCGCCGTCGCGAGGAGGCCGAGGTGAGGAACAACGCCGACACCCTCGTGTACCAGACCGAGAAGCTTCTGCGGGAGCAGGGCGAGAAGTTCGAGGGCGACGAGAAGGACAAGGTCGAATCGTCCCTCTCCACCTTGAAGGAGGCACTCGGCGGCAGCGACATCGAGAAGATAAAGGACGCCACCGAGGCACTCATGAACGCCAGCCATGGCTTCACGCAGCGCCTCTACGAGGAGACCGCACGCGCCTCGCAGTCAGCGGCCCCGGGCTCGTCCTCGAGCACGAGTGACGGTTCGGAATCGTCCTCGGACGACGAGGTCGTGGACGCCGAGATCGTCGACGAACCCGGAGCATGAGCCCGTCAGCGGACACCTCCGGCGGATCACGTTCGCCACAGCGACCCGGGACCGGTGATGGTCCCGGGCGCGAGGCGGAGCAGAGGCCGGCGAGCTCCGAGCGCGTGGGAGAGATCCACATTCCCTGGGCACGCGGCGCCTCCCCCACAGAGCATCCGAGCGAGGAGCCGAAGGGGGCACCGCGCGCGACCGACACAGCTAACACGGCCGAAGTGACCGACGTGGCGGACGGGGTCGAGGGGGTCGACGCAGTGGGCGGCGATGTGGGTGACGCCCTCTCGACAACGCGCCGTGAGCGCGACGAGTACCTCGAGATGCTCAAGCGAGTTCAGGCCGACTTCGAGAATTACAAGAAGCGGATGATTCGCCAACAAACAGAGCAGCTCGAGCGCGCGGCGCAGGGAATCGTCACGAAGCTTCTTCCCGCCCTCGACGCGTTCGACCTCGCCCGCGAGCACCTGTCGGACACGGAGCAGCTCTCCGACGAAGGAAAGGCCCTCCTGCAGGCTTCCGCTCTCCTGTTCGACGCGCTTGCCAAGGAGGGGCTCGAACGAGTGGACGACTCGGGCAAGCCCTTCGACCCGACGGTGCACGAGGCGGTCGAGCACGTGAGCACCGAAACTCCCGGCGAGCCGACCGCAGAGGAACCTCACTCGGAAGGGCCTGTCGTGGTTTCGGTGCTGCGACCGGGTTACAGGTGGAAAGGCCGGGTCATCCGCCCAGCAATGGTGCGGGTGCGTGGGTGAGCGGGGTTCACATGTTCTTGACCGAACAGAGCAGGAGTTGAGCAGCTTTGCCAGCACAACGCGAGTGGTTGGAGAAGGACTACTACAAAGTCCTCGGAGTGCCGTCCAGCGCGGACGAAAAGGAGATCACACGCGCCTACAGGAAGCTCGCGAAGAAGTACCACCCGGACGCCAACCCGGGATCCGAGGAGCAATTCAAAGAGCTCTCGGCCGCGTACGACGTCCTCGGCGACGCGAGCAAGCGTAAGGAGTACGACGAGGTCCGAAGGCTCGGAGCCTCCGGCCTCGGTGGTTTAGGCGGGGGCTTCGGAGGACCGGGAGGGGCGACCTTCCGCATCGACGACCTGGGAGACCTGGGAGACCTCTTCGGAGGGCTCGGGGGTGTCTTCGGGGGAGGTCGCAGGTCCCGAAATGCCTCGGGTCCGCGCAGGGGCGAGGATCTCGAGGCCGAGCTGCATCTCTCGTTCACGGACGCGGTGAAGGGCATCACCACATCGGTGAACGTCGCCGGCGAGGCGCGCTGTGAGACTTGCGGCGGATCCGGTGCAGCACCTGGGACTTCCCCGGTCACGTGCCCCACCTGTCACGGGACGGGCTCGCTCGAGGACAATCAGGGCCTCTTCTCTCTGAGCCGTGTCTGCACGACGTGTTCGGGTCGGGGGACGATCGTGGAGAAGCCGTGCCCCACTTGTCACGGCCGCGGTGTGACGCGCCGCACCCGCCAGGTGAAGGTCCGGATCCCGCCGGGCGTGGAGGACGGCCAGCGCATAAGGGTGAAGGGAAGAGGCGCGCCGGGAAGGGCGAACGGTCCTCCGGGCGACCTCTACGTGGTCGTGCACGTCGGCAAGCACCATCTGTTCGGACGCAAGGGAAAGAACCTGACCCTCGAGGTGCCGGTCACCTTCGCCGAAGCCGCGCTCGGCACGACCATCACGGTGCCGACGCTCGACGAGCCGGTCACCTTGCGCATTCCTGCAGGCACGTCACCGGGACAGACCTTCAGGGTGAAAGGCCGCGGGGTGCCCGGAGCTGGCCGTCACGGCGGCGACCTCCTCGTCACCGCAGACGTCGTAGTACCGAAGAAGTTGAACCGCGACCAACGTGCAGCGGTGGAAGCCCTCGCGAAGGTCTCGGACGAGGCACCGCGTGAGCACTTGGAGGTGAGCAGCACATGAGCGAGCCGCACGAGTTGCACGACCAGATGGCGCAACTGCGCGCCGTGTACGTGATCTCGGTGGCAGCCGAGCTGGCGGGTGTGCATCCGCAGACACTGCGCATCTACGAGCGGAAGGGACTCGTCGATCCGTCGCGGACCGGTGGGGGCAGCAGGCGTTACTCCCCGGCCGACATCGAAAGGCTCAGGCGGATCGGCGACCTGACCGCTTCGGGGCTCAACCTCGAAGGCGTGCGGCGCGTCCTGGAGCTAGAGGCACAGCTCGAGGAACTGCAGCGTGAGCTCGACCAGGTGCGCGCCGAGGCGCGCGCCGCTGTGGAGCGGACGCACCGGCTGTACAGGCGCGATCTCGTGCCACTGCGCCAGGCCACCGTGTTGTGGCGCAAGGGTGCGGGCACGACCTCGAAGAAGCAGTCGCACACAGGCGGCGGGACGAGACAACGAGAGGAGATGAGAAGCACATGGCGCTAGACCCGAACCGCTGGACGCTAAAGACCCAGGAAGCATTTTCGGCTGCGATCGCCGCTGCGCGCGCGCAGAGCAATCCCGAGGTCACCCCCGACCACCTGCTCTCGGCTCTCCTCCAGCAGCCCGACGGCCTCGCGATCCCGATCCTGAGTCGCGCCGGAGTGGAGCCCGGCCCGCTCTCGAACCGGGTCGCGGACCGCCTCGCAGCCCTACCAAAGGCCTACGGGGCGGGCGATCCCCAGCTTTCCCGCGAGGCGCGCGACCTCTTCGACGCAGCGGACGCTCTGCGCACCGACATGGGCGACGAGTACCTCTCGGTCGAGCACCTCCTTCTCGCGATGGCGGACCGCGTCGGGGTTTCGAGAGACCAGCTCCTTGCAGCGCTGCGGGAAGTGCGCGGCAGCCACCGCGTCACCTCGCAGAACCCGGAGGACCAGTACCGAGCGCTCGAGCAGTATGGACGCGACCTCACGGACCTCGCCCGCGCCGGGAAGCTCGACCCGGTCATCGGCCGCGACGAGGAGATCCGGCGCGTCATCCAGGTCCTGTCCCGGCGCACCAAGAACAACCCGGTGCTGATCGGGGAGCCCGGGGTCGGGAAAACCGCCATCGTCGAGGGGCTGGCGAACCGCATCGTCGAGGGGGACATCCCCGAGGGTCTGCGCAACAAGCGCGTGGTGGCGCTCGACCTCTCCGCCATGGTCGCGGGTGCGAAGTACCGGGGCGAGTTCGAGGAGCGCCTGAAGGCGGTGCTCAAGGAGATAGCGGACTCAGAGGGGGAGGTCGTCACCTTCATCGACGAGTTGCACACGATCGTCGGCGCCGGAGCGGCCGAAGGGGCGATGGACGCCGGCAACATGATCAAGCCCATGCTCGCCCGCGGCGAGCTGCGCATGATCGGCGCCACCACACTCGACGAGTACCGCCGCCACATCGAGAAGGACGCAGCGCTCGAGCGTCGATTCCAGCCGATCTACGTCGGGCAACCTTCAGTGGAGGACACGATCGCGATCCTGCGTGGATTGAAGGAGCGCTACGAGATCCACCACGGTGTGCGCATCCAGGACGCCGCGCTCGTCGCCGCGGCGGTTCTCTCCGACAGGTACGTGACCGGACGGTTCCTGCCCGACAAGGCCATCGACCTGGTTGACGAGGCAGCGAGCCGCTTGCGCATCGAGATCGACTCGATGCCCACGGAGATAGACGTCGTGACCAGGCGCATGAGACAGCTCGAGATCGAGCGTGTCGCTCTCGCGAAGGAGACCGACACGGCCTCTGCCGATCGGCTGCGCAAGCTCGAAGAGGAGCTCGCGAACCTGAAGGAAGAGGCCGACGCGATGACCGCGCGTTGGCAGGCGGAGAAGGACGCCATATCGGCGATTCGCAGCCTGCGTGAGGAGCTCGAAGTCCGAAAGGGAGAGGCGGAGCGGTTCGCGCGCGACGGCGATCTCACCCGCGCCTCGGAGATCCGCTACGGGGTCGTGCCCGATCTCGAGAGGCGCATAGACGAAGCATCGAAGAACCTGTCCGAGCTACAGGCCCACGGGGCGATGTTGAAGGAAGAGGTCGACGCCGAGGACGTCGCGGAGGTCGTGAGCCGTTGGACCGGCATCCCGGTGACGAGGCTCCTCGAGTCCGAGCTCCAGAAGCTCGTGCACATGGA
The DNA here is from genome assembly GCA_963737015.1 of uncultured Acidimicrobiaceae bacterium. Classification (GTDB taxonomy): domain Bacteria; phylum Actinomycetota; class Acidimicrobiia; order Acidimicrobiales; family UBA8190; genus CAVTQZ01. The sequence continues at coordinate 450,451 of CAVTQZ010000002.1, forward strand.
GGACGCGCTCAGGGCGCGCGTCGTCGGCCAGGACCAGGCGGTCCAGGCTGTCGCGAACGCGATCAGGCGCAGCCGCGCAGGTCTTTCGGATCCGAACCGGCCGATCGGCTCGTTCCTCTTCCTCGGTCCGACCGGCGTCGGGAAGACCGAGCTCGCCCGGGCGCTCGCCGAGTTCCTCTTCGACGACGACCGCGCGATGGTCCGCATCGACATGGGGGAGTACCAGGAGAAGCACACCGTCTCGCGCCTCGTCGGCGCCCCTCCCGGGTACGTCGGATACGAGGAGGGCGGTCAGCTGACCGAGGCCGTGCGCAGGAGGCCCTACGCGGTCGTGCTGCTCGACGAGATCGAGAAGGCGCACCCGGACGTCTTCAACGTCCTGCTGCAGGTGCTCGAGGACGGCCGGCTCACAGACGGCCATGGACGCACGGTCGACTTCACCAACGTCGTGCTGATCATGACCTCGAACCTCCCCGGCGATCCGCGTGACTTCTTCAAGCCTGAGTTCTTCAACCGTATCGACGAGGTGGTGCGCTTCCGCCATCTCGACAGGGACGACCTGCGCAGGATCGTGGACATCCAGCTCCTCTTCTTGAGCTCTCGCCTGGAGGAGCGTCGACTCTCCCTCGAGGTGACCGACGCCGCGCGCGACTGGTTGGCAGGCGCCGGCTACGACCCGGATCTCGGAGCCAGGCCGCTTCGGAGGGTGATGCAGCGCAGCATCGAGGACAAGCTCGCGTTGGCGCTGTTGGAAGGCCGCTACCACGACGGGGACAAGGTGAGGGTGGACGTCGCTACCGGCGAAGGCGACCTGGAACTGTCCTAGTCGGGTGTCCTAGTCGGGTGTCCTAGTCGGGTGTCCTAGTCGGGGCCGACCCTACGTCGGGCTCGCTCGGTCCGGGCGCCGTCAAAAGCTGCGTACCCGGCCGATCAGCTCTGTGAAGGGCCGCTCGCCCCATCGTCTGCCACATCTCGCGCGCCGGCGGGGGCATGTGCTCGAGCATGGCGGCGCGCTGGGCTTCGGTGAAGTTCTCGCGCACCACCTGCCCTGACCACACCGCGGCCGGGAGGGGTCCCCCTGGGTACACTTTGAGGCCGCAGTCCGCACGAAAAGACACAGGAGCGCGCGTGCCCGTAACGGTGGTCGTCGGCACCCAGTGGGGCGACGAGGGCAAGGGCAAGCTCACCGACTTGCTCGCCAAGGAGATGCAGGTGGTCGTCCGTTACCAGGGCGGTCACAACGCAGGTCACACCGTTGTCGTGGACGGTAAGACCTTCGCTCTCCAGCTGGTCCCGAGCGGGATCCTGTATCCCCACATAGTCCCCGTGATCGGGAACGGGGTGGTCGTGGACCCCGGTGTTCTGCTCGAGGAGCTCGACGGGCTGGCGCACAAGGGGATCGACACAAAGAAGCTGGTGGTGAGCGGCAACGCCCACCTGATCATGCCCTACCACCAGGAGCTCGACCGTGTGACCGAGCGGTTCCTCGGCAAGAACTCCCTCGGTACGACGAGGCGTGGGATCGGCCCCGCCTACGCGGACAAGGCTGCGCGTGTGGGGCTCCGGGTGCAGGACCTCCTCGACGCCAAGATCTTCCGGCAGAAGCTCGACGTGGCCCTCAAGGAGAAGAACGCGGTCCTGGCCAAGGTCTACAACCGGCTGCCGCTCGACGCCGAGTCGATCTGCGAGCGCTATCTCGGCGAGTACGCCCCCCGCATCGAACCGATGGTCGCCGACGCCGTCTCGATCGTGCACGACGCGATCGACGCGGGACACAACGTGCTCCTCGAGGGCGCGCAGGCCACCTTCCTCGACCTCGACCACGGCACCTATCCCTTCGTCACATCGTCCAACCCTGTCGCCGGCGGCGCGTCCACGGGCGCGGGCGTGGGCCCGCTGCAGATCGACGAGGTCATCGGCATCGCCAAGGCGTACGTGACGCGCGTCGGGGCGGGACCGTTCCCCACGGAATGCCACGACGAGGTGGCGGACATCCTCGTGGAGCGCGGTCACGAGTTCGGGACGAACACCGGCAGGCGCAGGCGCACGGGTTGGTTCGACGCCGTCATGGCTCGTCAGGCGGTGAGGTTGAACTCCTTGTCGGAGGTCGCGCTCACGAAGCTCGACGTGCTCGACGTCTTCGACACCGTGAAGGTGTGCGTCGCGTACAAGCGGGGCAAAGAGCGCTTCGACCACCCGCCGTACCACCAGTCGGTGCTGCACCAGGTCGAGCCGGTCTACGAGGAGCTTCCCGGTTGGCGGACCGACCTCTCCCAGGCGACGGCCCTCGGCGATCTCCCGGGGGCGGTGCGCGACTACGTCGCCTTTCTGGCGGAGCAGATCGGCGTTCCCATCAAGCTCGTCGGGGTCGGGCCCGGGCGCGGGCAATTCGTGCGTTTCGCGGCGTGACCACGGAGAAGATCGGTTGAGGGTCTGCGTGGTGGGTTCGGGCGGGCGCGAGCACGCGCTCGCTCTGGCACTCGCCCAGAGCGCTGACGTGGTGGTGACGCCGGGTAATCCCGGTATGCCCGGCGTGAGCGCGCAAGGTCATCGCATCGATGTGACCGACGCCCCACCCGAGGAGACGGGCGCCGGGCTCGTCGTGGTCGGTCCCGAACAGCCGCTCGTCGACGGCATGGCCGACCGCTTGCGCGCGCTCGGACTCGAGGTGTTCGGGCCCGGGGCGGACGGCGCCCGCCTCGAGGGTTCGAAGGCCTTCATGAAGGACCTTCTCACCGAGGCGCGTGTCCCCACGGCGCGTTATGCGGTGTTCGACGACGATAAAGACGCACGAGCCTTTCTGCGTGAGCTGCCCGGCCCCTGGGTCATAAAGACGGACGGCCTCGCGGGGGGCAAGGGTGTGCTCGTGACCGATTCGATGTCCGAGGCGGAGCGCGACGTCGCCGAGAAGCTGTCGGGGACGAGCTTCGGCGAAGCGGGCCGCAAGATCGTGATCGAGGAGGGCCTGTCCGGATCGGAATGCTCCGTGCTCGCGCTCAGCGACGGGCGACGTGTCGCGCCGCTCGCGCCTTCGCAGGACTTCAAGCGCATCGCCGACGGTGACGAGGGGCCGAACACCGGCGGGATGGGCGCTTATTCGCCGGTCCCCGCGGCCGATGGGCGTACGGTCGACCGTGTCATGGACGAGGCGGTCGAGCCGCTGCTCGCCGCACTGCGCCGGCGGGGTATCGACTACCGGGGCGTGCTCTACGCGGGGCTGATGCTGACAGAGGACGGCCCGAAGGTCCTCGAGTACAACGTGCGATTCGGAGACCCCGAGACCCAGGTCGTGCTCCCGCGCCTCGAAGAGGACCTCGCAGGCCTTCTGTCGGAGGCGGCATCGGGCAGACTGCGCACCGACCCGCACTCGACCTCCGACGCGTGCGTGTGCGTAGTCCTCGCCGCAGAGGGATATCCCGAGAAGGTCCGAACCGGAGACGTGATCGAAGGCATCGAGGTCGCAGAGAGGTTCGGGGGCGTGGACGTGCTGCACGCCGCCACGCGGTTGGACGAAGAGGGACGCTTCGTGACGGCAGGGGGGCGTGTGCTCAACGTGAGGGCGCTCGGCCCCACGATCGAAGCGGCGCGCGATCGATGCTACGACGCGGTCTCGTCCATCAGCTGGAGCGGGATGCAGTACCGCGGCGACGTCGCCGCGGCCGCGAGCTCCGGCACGACGACGGCGGGGATCGTGGGGCCGGTCCGATGATCCCGCGTTACTCGCTACCGGAGATGGCCGCGCTCTTCACGGACGAGGCGCGGCTCGAGCGGTGGCTCGAGGTCGAGATCCTGACGGTGGAGGGCTGGTCATCGGTCGGCGTGGTCCCCCGAGCCGACGCCGAGGCGGTGCGCTCTCGCGCTCCCAAGGTGGACACCGAGTTCGTGAAGGCGGTGAACGAACGCGAGAAGGTCACCGACCACGACGTGGCGGCCTTCGTCGACGTGGTCCAGGCGGAGATCGGCGCGCCCGAAGGTTCGTGGGTGCACTTCGGACTCACCTCCTCCGACGTGGTCGACACGGCCACATGCGTGGCACTAACGGAGGCGGCCGACCTTCTCTTGTCGGCCTCGGACAACCTCGTGTCGGTCCTGAAGCGCCGGGCCACCGAGCTCGTGGACGCCTACATGGTCGGGCGCACTCATGGGATGCACGCAGAGCCCTTCAGCTTCGGGGCGAAGCTCGCGCTGTGGTGCCTCCAGGCGGACCGAGACAGAGAGCGCCTCCGGACGGCGAGACAACGTGTCGCGGTCGGGAAGCTCTCCGGGGCGGTCGGGACGTATTCGAACATCGACCCTCTCGTGGAGCAGTTCGTCTGTGAGCAGCTCGGGGTCACACCGGTCCCGGCGACGCAGGTGATCTCGCGCGACCGCCACGCCGAGCTGTTGTGGGCGTGCGCATCGGCGGGTGCAACCGTCGAGGCGATCGCGACCGAGATCCGGCACCTGGCGAGGACCGAGGTCGGAGAGGTAGAGGAGCAATTCGGAGCCGGGCAGAAGGGCTCCTCGGCGATGCCGCACAAGCGCAACCCGGTCCTCTCCGAGCGACTTTCGGGCCTGGCGCGCCTGCTGCGTGGTTATCTCGGCGCGGCCCTCGAGGACGTCGCCCTCTGGCACGAACGCGACATCTCCCACAGCTCGGTCGAGCGGGTCGCGCTGCCCGACGCGTGCCTCCTCGCGTACTACGTGCTGCGCAGGTGCGCCTCGCTCGTGGAGGGACTGGTCGTGAAGCGCGACCGCATGCGGCGCAACCTGGAGGAGCTCTCGCACGGTCTCGTCTTCAGCCAGCCGGTCCTGCTCTCGTTGGTGAAGAGCGGGATGGAACGTGACGAGGCGTACCGGATAGTCCAGCGAGATGCAAGGCGGGCGGTGGAGGAGAGCCGGCACCTCCGGGCTGTGCTAGAGGAGGACGAGGAGGTGGCACTCGACCGGGCGGCCCTCGACGAGGCGTTCAGCCTCGAGCGCTCGCTCAGAGAGGTCCACAGGTTCATAGACGCACTAGAGGAGGTGGAGACCCGATGACCATGACGCTCGTTCACTCGGGGAAAGTGAGAGAGCTCTACGACGCGGGACCGGACCGCATGGTGATGGTCGCGTCCGACAGGATCTCGGCGTTCGACGTGGTCATGCCCGAGCCGATCCCCGACAAGGGCAGGGTGCTGACCGCGATGACCGTCCATTGGCTCGGGGAGCTGGCCGACCTCGCACCGAGCCACATGATCTCCGTCGACCCCGCGGACCTTCCTCCGGAGGCGGCGGGCCTCGGCGGTGAGGCGGGACTCGATGGCATCGCGGGCCGGGCGATGCTCGTGCGGCGCGCCGAGATGCTCCCCCTGGAGTGCATCGTGCGCGGATATCTCGCGGGATCGGGATGGAAGGAGTACCAGGAGTCGCAGACCCTCCACGGGATGCGATTGCCGGCCGGCATGCAGCAGGCGGAGAAGCTGCCCGAGCCGATGTTCACGCCGTCCACCAAGGCGACCGTCGGCCACGACGAGAACATCTCCTTCGACGAGGCGGTGGACCTCGTGGGAAAGGAGACGGCGCAGGCCGCGCGCGACTTGTGCGTCGAGGCGTACCGCCGCGCGGCTGAGACGGGGGAGCGCCAGGGGCTCCTCGTGGCGGACACCAAGTTCGAGCTCGGCATCATCGACGGGAAGCTTTCGATATGCGATGAGGTCCTGACCCCCGACTCCTCGCGCTTCTGGCCTGCCGACGAGTGGAAGCCGGGGACCAACCCTCCTTCCTTCGACAAGCAACCGGTCCGTGACTGGCTCGAGGGCACCGGCTGGAACAAGCGGCCGCCGCCCCCCCATCTCCCCGACGATGTCGTCGCCGCAACCTCGGATCGTTACGCGACGGCCTACGAGAGAATGAGCGGTAAGCGTTTGCGCGATTGGTACGGTGCCAGATTGTGAAGCGGGCGTGAACTTCGAGGCGCTCGTCGAGGTTCGCCTCCGTCCGGGCATCTCGGATCCCCAGGGTGCGACGATCGAAAGGGCGCTTCCCGCTCTCGGGTTCAACGGCGTGACGAACGTTCGGGTGGGCAAGTCGATCCGCTTCCACCTCGAGGCCGCCGACAAGGACAGTGCCCACCGGCTCACCCAAGCGATGACCGAACGCCTGCTGGCGAACCCGGTCATCGAAGAAGCGGAGGTGCGCGTCCTTTGAGCCTCCGGGTCGGGGTGGTGGTGTTCCCCGGGAGCAACTGCGAGCACGACGTGGTGAAGGCCATTGGCTCCCTCTCCGATGCGGCGGCGCCCGATGCGAACGCCGTCGACGTGGAGCTCGTCTGGCACGGCCGGCGCTCTCTCTTGAACCTCGACGCGGTCGTTTTGCCCGGAGGGTTCGCGCACGGCGACTACCTGCGCCCAGGCGCGATCGCACGCTTCTCACCGGTGATGGAGCCGCTTTCGCGCTTTGCGGCCGAAGGCGGACCGGTCGTCGGGATATGCAACGGCTTTCAGGTGCTGACCGAAGCTGGGTTGCTTCCCGGTGCCTTGCAGAAGAACAAGGGTCTTCGTTTTCTGTGTACCAGTGTGGACGTGGCCGTGACGAACACGCGCAGTGCCTTCACTTCCGGTCTGCACCCGCAGGAGACCCTGCGCCTACCAATCAACCATTTCGAGGGCAACTACACCTGTGACGAGGTCACGCTGCGGCGCCTTCGCGACGAGGACTGCATCGTCCTGCGCTACGTGCACAACCCGAACGGGTCCATCGACGACATCGCCGGTATCTGCAACGCCAACGGCAACGTGGTGGGCCTCATGCCCCACCCCGAGCGTGCGTGCGACCCGCTTACGGGTTCGGTCGACGGGGCCAAGTTGCTCGGGTCTCTTCTCGCCACGACCCGCCGGCGCACCTCCCTTTCGGTCTGACTAACCGCCGCGTATGACACCGGCCCGTTGGAGGACGGCGGGGCTCACCCCGGCGGCGCGCCAAACGCTGTAGCTGATCCCCTTCCGCTCGCCGTAGGAGCGCGCGACCTTGATGAAGCTCTTCTCCAGTTCCGCCAGGTCGTCACCGGCGCGCGCGCGGGCGAGCTCGGATTCGAGATCCTCTTTTTCCTGCATCAGGTGCAGGCGGCTCAGGGCATCCGCTTTTCGCAGGCGTGTCTCGATCGCGGTGATACGCCGAGAGATGGAGTCGGGGGTCCGTTTTCGCCCGCGCCGGGGCTTGTGCTCCTCGAGCGCCTCGAGGTAGCGGCGGACCACCCGGCCTTCGTTCCGCCCGATGGCGAGCGCCGCCTTGTGCTCGGCGGACATCGCCGGGCGGGAGGACCCAGTCGATGCGCGCTTGCGCGTGGTTGTTCTCCCAGAGGCCTTCGTCCTTCCGGACTGTGATTTCGCCGGCGCCACCGTCATCATCTTGCCAAATCGCGCACTTTTCTTTCGGGGAAATATCCCGCTGCGATCGCGCCCTATTCAGTTGATTCCGCGGTCGCTCCCCGCTCGCTTCCCCGTCGGTCATCCGTCCCTCCCGGATCGGTTGCGGCCTCTGAAGATGAGCCTTGGCATGCATGCGCGGCGGTAGTTTGAAACGGTGGCGGAGGGCGACTCACAACTGCACCGTGCCCTCGGGCTCACGGACGACGAGGCGACCAGGATCGCGGAGATACTCGGCCGTTCGCCGAACGCTCTCGAGCTCGCCATGTACGCGGTCATGTGGAGCGAGCACTGCTCCTACAAGTCCTCACGCCTGCACCTGCGTCGCCTCCCCACGCAGGCGCCACAGGTGATCGTGGGCCCGGGGGAGAACGCCGGCGTGGTGGACATCGGTGACGGCATCGCGGCGGCCATCCGCATAGAGAGCCACAACCATCCCTCAGCCGTGGAGCCCTATCAGGGCGCCGCGACCGGCGTCGGGGGGATACTGCGCGACATCTTCACCATGGGTGCGCGCCCGATCGCGCTCATGGACCCGCTGTTCTTCGGTCCTCTCGACGACGCCCGCAGCAGATGGATCTTCGAGGGCGTGGTGTCGGGCATCTCGGGATACGGCAACGCCGTCGGTGTGCCGACGGTCGGGGGGGAGCTCACCTTCTCCCGGAGCTATGCGCGAAACCCGCTCGTGAACGTGCTCTGCCTCGGGCTGATGCCGGCCGATCGCGTGGTGCTTGGCCGCGCGAGCGGTGAAGGGAACCTCGCCGTGCTCCTCGGAGCGACGACCGGGCGTGACGGCATCGGCGGCGTGAGCGTGCTCGCCTCCGCGGGGTTCGGCGACGAGGCCGAGTCGGACTCCGCCAAGCGGCCGAGTGTCCAGGTGGGCGATCCCTTCGAGGAGAAACGTCTGATCGAGGCGTGCCTCGAGTTGCTCGACCGCCATCTGGTGGTCGGGATCCAGGACCTCGGCGGCGGCGGGCTCACCTGTGCCACCTCGGAGACCGCAGCGCGCGCGGGCATGGGTATGGACGTCTTCGTCGACGTGGTCGCGAGGCGCGAGCCCGCCATGGAGCCCTTCGAGGTGATGACTTCGGAGAGCCAGGAACGCATGCTCGCGATAGTCGCCCCGGAGAACCTCGCCCAGCTCGAAGAGGTCTGTACGCGTTGGGAGGTGCGGGCGAGCGTCGTGGGCACGGTGACCGCGCCGTCTGATGAAGGCACCTTGGCCGGGATGCTGCGGATCCTCGAACACGAGGGTGGAAAGGTCCTCGGCGAGGTGCCGGCCGCATCCCTGTCCGAAGAGGCGCCGCTCTACGAGAGGCCGATCGCAGCTCCGCCCGGGCTCGATTCGCGCCTCTTCGACGACCCCTCGAAGCTCGCGGCTCCCGAAGACTGCGGCGTGGACGTCCTGCGGATGCTCTCGGACTCCTCGTGGGTCTACCGCCAGTACGACCATCAACTGTTCCTGAACACGGTCGTCGGTCCCGGCGTCGGATGCGGCGGTGCTCAGGGCTGCAGGGCCGGGGATCCCGGCGAGCAAGCGCGCGCTGGCGATCTCGACCGACTCGAACCCGCGCTGGTGCGCGCTCGACCCTCGCGCGGGCACGGCGCTCGTCGTCGCGGAGTCGGCCCTGAACGTCGCCTGCGCAGGCGCGCGACCGGTCGCGCTCGTCAACTGCCTGAACTTCGGCAATCCCGAGCATCCCGAGGTCATGTGGCAGCTGTCGGAATCGGTCGACGGGATGGCCGAGGCGTGCAATGCGCTCGGCATACCGGTCGTCGGCGGCAACGTGAGCCTCTACAACGAGAGCGCCGGTGAGGACATAGATCCGACGCCGGTCGTGGCGGTCCTCGGGGTGATCGACGAGCTCGAGCGCCGGCCCCCGACGCCGGGGTTCGCCGAAGGCCACGCGGTGATCCTCCTGGGAGAGCCCTCGGAGGAGCTCGGCGGATCGCGCTGGGCGGCAGAGCTTCGCTCGCACCCCGGCGGCAGGTTGGCGGGGATCGACTTCGGGGCACACCGCCGGTTGATCGACCTCGTGGCGCGGCTGGTGCGGGCCGAGGGACTTGTGTCCGCCGTGCACGACGTCTCCTCAGGCGGCCTCGGGGTCGCGCTCGCCGAGTGCGTGGCTGCTTCGGGGGTGGGTTGCGACATCCACGGTGATCGCGAGGGCGGTCCCGACGGCGACCACGACGGGATCGGGTCGCACGCGGCGCTCTTCAGCGAGGCCCCCGGCCGGGTGGTGGTCTCGAGCCCCAGGCCCGAAGACGTCCTTTCTCAGGCACGGACCTCAGGTGTCGCGGCGAGAGTGATCGGCCTCGGCGGAGGGGACCGGTTCCGGGTCGCCGGCCTCGTGGACCTCCTGGTCGGTCAGGTGATCGAGACCTGGCGCGGCGTCATCCCTGCGGCCGTCGGCGACGCCGTCAGTGACCCCGTCTGACCTGCGCTGTTGCCGGGATTCATGGCCTTTATGGAACTAGGTAGATAAAGCCCCGGGCCTTCAGAGCCTCCCGGGCCGACTGGCTGCCCACTGGCTGCCGCCCTCCTAGAGCCGCGCCGGCCGCCGTTCCTCGAGCTCGTCGAGCACCTCGTCGGGCACCCGCAGGTCCCCGGTCCCGGTCCCGACGTACAGGTCCGGTTTGAAGCTCCCGTGGTAGTCCGACCCGCCGGTCGCCACGAGGCCGTTGCGCTGCGCCATCTGGCGCAGGGTCTTTCGTTCGTCGGGGGAGTAGCGGCCGTACGTCGCCTCGATACCGCCGAGGCCCGCCTCGGCGAGCGAGGCCACGAGGCGCTCGAGGTGCTGCGTCTCGAGCCCGAGGCTCAACGGGTGCGCGAGCACAGGCACCCCTCCCGACTCGCGCGCGAGGCGCGCCGCGTCGGCGACGGTGATGCGCGCCTTCGGGACGTATCCGGGTCGGTCGTCGGCGAGCCAGCGGTCGAAGGCGTCGTCCACGCTCTCGGCGGCCCCGAGACGCACGAGCACCCGGGCGAAGTGAGGGCGGCCGAGCCCAGTCTCCTTCCCGCCCGCCTCCTCCATCACCATCTCGATCTCGATGGGGATCCCGAGCTCCCGCAGACGCGCGATCAACCGGTCGTTTCTTTCCTCACGGTCCCGCCGCAGCGCAGCGAGCTCGTCCTGCAGCGGGCCGGGGGTGTCCTCCACGAAGTAGACGAGCACGTGCACCGATCCCGCCACAGGGCCGCTGCCGGAAGGCGCGGGCGGCTTCGTGCACGAGACCTCGCAGCCGGGGACGAGCCTGATACCGGTGCGCTCGGAGGTTGCACGGGCTGCGGCGAGCCCCGCCAGGTTGTCGTGGTCGGTGAGCGCCACCGCCGAGCAACCGGCGGCTGCCGCCATCTCCACCACCCTCTCGGGCAGCTCCGATCCGTCGGAGACCACGGAGTGTGTGTGCAGGTCGATCACGGCAGCGGGCAGGTTATACGGCAACGGGTGCAGCGCCTCCCTATAGGCTGATTCGGGCCGATCCCCAGTGGAGCGAGGCAGCGGAGGGCAACGATGGAGAGGTCCCTTTGAGGGAGTCCTGCGGCGTCTTCGGCGTCTACGCACCCGGGAGACAGGTGGCGCACCTCACCTTCGACGGGCTCTACGCGCTGCAGCACCGCGGCCAGGAGTCGGCCGGGATGGCCGTCGCCGACGGCGAGGCGATCACGGTGGTGAAGGAGATGGGCCTCGTCACCACCGTCTTCGACGAGCGCACCCTGGCCTGTCTGCCGGGACACCTCGCGATGGGCCACACCCGCTACTCGACGACCGGCGTCTCCAACTGGCGCAACGCCCAGCCCGCATACCGCTCGGTCGGGAGCGCCGGTTTCGCCCTCGGCCACAACGGCAACCTCACCAACACCGACGAGCTCGCCGCGCAGGCGGGCATGCTGCCGGGCGTCGTCGCCTCCGACAGCGACCTCGTCGCCGAGCTCGTGGCCCAGCGCTGCGAGGTGCTCGTCGCGGCGGAGGAGCGCTTCGTCTCCGAGGAGGAGTCGAATGGTGCCCTCGCCGTCCACGACGGAGCCGGTGAAGGGCCTTCATCGGGTGTGCTCGAGTCGGCTCTGCGAAGCGTCCTGCCGAACCTCTCCGGCGCCTTCAGCTTCGTGATGATCGACGCCGAGCGCCTCCTCGGCGTGCGCGACCCGAGCGGGCTGCGCCCGCTGTGCCTCGGCTGGCTCGCACCGAGGGAGTCGTCCGGGGACGAAGGGGCGGGGGAACCGGAGGGTTGGGTTCTCGCGTCGGAGTCACCGGCGCTCGACGTGGTTGGCGCCACCTTCGTGCGCGAGCTCGAGCCGGGCGAGCTGGTCGTGATCGACTCGAAGGGCGTGCACTCCGAGCGCATCTTCGACGAGGCGCGCATCGACCCGCGGCTCTGCATCTTCGAGTTCGTCTATTTCGCCCGTCCCGACACGCGTCTTTACGGGCGCGAGGTGCACGGCAGCGCGCCGCAGGATGGGCGAGCTGCTCGCGAAGCAGGCTCCCGTCGAGGCAGACATGGTGATGGGCGTGCCGGAGTCCGGAGTGCCGGCGGCTGAGGGTTTCGCCCGCGCCAGCGGCATCTCCTACGGGCAGGGGCTCGTGAAGAACCGCTACATCGGCCGCACCTTCATCACGCCCGGCCAGGAGGCGCGCGCCTCGGGCGTGCGCAGGAAGCTCAATCCGCTCCGGGAGAACATCGCGGGCAAGCGCGTCGTCGTCGTCGACGACTCGATCGTGCGCGGCACGACCCAGCGCGCCGTGGCGCGGATGCTGCGCGAAGCGGGCGCGACCGAGGTGCACCTGCGGATCTCGTCGCCGCCGCTCGAATGGCCCTGCTTCTACGGGATCGACATACCCGAGCGCGACGAGCTCGTGGCGGCCAACATGAGCGTCGGCGAGCTGGAGGAGTTCCTCGGGGTGGACTCGCTCGCCTACCTTTCCTTGGAGAACCTGGTCGAGGCGATCGACGCGCCAGGCGCTGGGTTCTGCGCCGCGTGTCTCACAGGCGAGTACCCCGTGGCCGTACCCGTCAACGTGGAGATCGGCTCGGTCCGCCGGGCACAGGCAGCAGCGGCCAGGGCCTGACATGGCAGATGAGGGCGCACCACGCGCCCCGGGAACCTCATCCTCGGCCTCGTCCGCGGGCTCCGCCTCGTCCTCGTCCTGGGCTCATCCTCGGCCTCGGACTCGGGAGCGGCCATGAGTGCTGCGACGTATTCGGCCGCGGGCGTGGACATCGCAAGCGGTGATGCTGCGGTCGAGCGGATAAGGAAGATCGTCGGCTCGGCGAGCCGTCCCGAGGTGCTCGGCGGGATCGGTTCGTTCGGCGGGGCCTTTCGGTTCGACCCTTCGAGGTACTCCGACCCGGTCCTCGTCTCCTCGACCGACGGTGTCGGCACGAAGGCGCTCGTGGCGCTGGCGACGGGCCGCTACGACACCGTCGGCATCGACCTCGTGGCGATGTGCGCCGACGATGTCGTATGCAGCGGGGCGGAGCCGCTCTTCCTCCTCGACTACATCGTCACCTCCAAGCTCGACCCGGAGCAGATGGAGCAGCTCGTGAGCGGCGTCGCCGAGGGGTGCAGGCTCGCAGGGTGCGCCCTCGTGGGTGGGGAGATGGCCGAGCACCCGGACACCATGGAGCCCGGCGCCTTCGACCTCGCGGGCTTCTGTGTCGGTGCCGTCGACCGGACGGCGATGCTCGGGCGCGATCGCGTCCACGTCGGTGACGAGATCATCGGTCTCGTGTCTCCGGGGCTGCGCTCGAATGGCTACAGCCTTGCCCGTCACGTGCTCTTCGAGCGCTGTGGTCGCTCGTTGGAGGACCCGGCTTACGAGGGCGCCTCGCATTCCCTGGCGGACGAGCTCATGCGCCCGTCGGTCATCTACGCGCCGGCGGTGCTCGCGGCCACCGGAGCAGCCGACGTCCACGCCGCCGCACACGTCACAGGCGGAGGTATTCCCGGCAACCTCGCCAGGGTGCTGCCGGACGGGGCCGACGCCGTCGTGCTCCGGCGGTCCTTTGCGACGCCACCGATCTTCTCCGAGATCCAGCGACTCGGGAACGTGAACGACGACGAGATGGCCAGGGTATTCAACTTGGGTCTCGGGATGTTCCTCGTGGTCTCGCCGGATACGGTCGAAGAGGCGGTCGAGGCGCTCGAGGATGCCGGGTGCCAAGCGGCGGTGGTGGGGAGCGTGGTCCACGGGTCGGGCCGTGTCCACCTCGCGGGCTAGCGATACTCGAGTACGAGCGAAATGCACGGATCGCAAGAAGCGCACGGATCGCAAGAAGGGAGACCGCGATGAGCGGATATTCCGTCACTGAGGTCGACACCCTGGCGACGCGCTACAGGGCGGTGCGCGCTCTGACCGAGGGGTTGGCAGCCCCGCTCACCGCCGAGGACCAGACGGTGCAGTCGATGCCCGACGTGAGCCCCACGAAGTGGCACCGGGCACATGTCTCATGGTTCTTCGAGACGTTCATCCTCCGCGAGCAACTGGCGGGATACCGCGCCTTCCATCCCGTTTACGAGTACCTCTTCAACTCCTACTACGAAGGGGTGGGCGACCGTTACCCGCGCCCGAGGCGCGGAGTCGTATCGCGCCCGGGATCGCGGAGGTCGCGGCCTACCGCCGGCACGTCGATGCGGCAATGGAGAAGTTCCTGGAGAGCGACCCCGGTGGGCTCGTCGCGGACCTGGTCGAGCTCGGCCTCAACCACGAGCAGCAGCACCAGGAGCTCATGCTCATGGACATAAAGCACGTCCTCTCGTGCAACCCGATCCAGCCGGCGTACTCGGCGCTCGAAGCTGTCGAGCCCCAGAAATCCCAGCCCGCTTCGCGTCTCGAGCACGGCGGCGGGATGGTGGAGGTCGGGCACTGCCCCGGTTCAGGCTTCGCCTTCGACAACGAGTCGCCCCGCCACAGCGTGTACCTGAGCCCGTTCGCCATGGACGCGCGGCCCGTCACCTGCGGCGAATGGATGGAGTTCATCGACGACGGCGGTTACCGCAGAGCCGATCTGTGGTTGTCCGACGGCTGGGCGATGGTGAACAGCGACGGTTGGGAGGCGCCGCTCTACTGGTCCTGGGTGGACGACAGGTGGTGGTGTTTCACCCTCTCCGGTCCCCGGCACGTGAACCCGGCCGAGCCCGTCTGCCACGTGAGCTACTACGAGGCCGACGCGTTCGCACGTTGGGCGGGAGCGCGGCTTCCGATGGAATCCGAGTGGGAGATCATGGCGGCCACTGCGCCTACGTCGGTCGCGCCGTCTGCATCGGGCTGTCCCGACAACTTCCTCGAGCCCAGGGTCCTCCACCCGCGCCCCGTTGGCGAGCGCTCCTCGTTCTTCGGAGACGTCTGGCAGTGGACTTCGAGCTCATACGGCCCGTATCCGGGATTCCACCCGGCGGCCGGTGCCGTCGGCGAGTACAACGGCAAGTTCATGGTGAACCAGTACGTCCTACGCGGTGGCTGCTGCGTTACCCCGCAGGGTCACGTCCGCGAGACATACCGCAACTTCTTCCCCCCGTACGCTCGCTGGGCGTTCTCGGGGCTCCGCCTGGCCCACGACGACTGAGGTCTGAATATGGATTCCGCCGCTGCAACATTGTCGATCGACGTCCATCTGAGCTCCAAGGAGATGCGCGAGTCGATGCTCGAGGACGCGCGCCGGGGCCTCAGCTCCGATCCGAAGTGGCTCTCGCCGGTGTGGTTCTACGACGAGCTCGGCAGCAACCTCTTCGACGAGATCACCCGCCTCCCCGAGTACTACCTGACGCGCGCCGAGCGGCGCCTCCTGGAGGCGAATGCCAAGGAGATCGCGACGGTCGCTTCGTGCGACACCCTCGTGGAGCTCGGTGCGGGCACCTGCGACAAGTCACGCATCCTCCTCGGGGCGATGCGCGAGGTGGGCACCCTCCGCCGTTATGTGCCTCTCGACGTGAGCGACGCCACCTTGTGGGACGCTGCACGCTCCCTGGCGGAGGAGTACCCCGGGCTCGAGATCAACGCGGTGGTCGGGGACTTCATGCGCCACGTCGACAAGGTGCCCGAGGGCGGAAGGCGCATGATCGCCTTCCTCGGCAGCACGATCGGGAACCTCGACCGAGACCAGCGGCGCAGGTTCTTGTTCGACCTCGACTGCGTGATGACCCACGACGACACGTTCCTGCTCGGGACGGACCTCGTGAAGGAGCCGGCCCGGTTGCTCGCCGCGTACAACGACACGGCCGGCGTCACAGCACAGTTCGACCTGAACGTCCTTTCCGTCCTGAACGCCGAGCTCCACGCCGACTTCGACCCCTCCAACTTCGAGCACGAGGCCATATGGAACGACGCCGAGAGCCGGGTCGAGATGCGCCTGCGCTCGCGCTGCGACCAGGTGGTCGACGTCGAAGACCTCGGGATCCGCGTCGGGTTCCATGAAGGCGAGGAGATGTGCACAGAGATCAGCTGCAAGTTCACCCGGGAGGGTGTGGAGGCGGAGCTCTACGAGGCGGGATTCGTCGTGCGGTCGATGTGGGAGGACCACGAGGGCTTTCTCCTCACACTGGCCGCCCCGTACTGCTGAACCTCCGGCCCTCGCACACGCCGGCCCTGCTGGGCCACGATCCGAGGTAGAGATGCGGGCAGCTGTGTACGAGGATCTCGGACCCGCTTCGGTGCTCCATCTGAAGGACATTCCCGAGCCGCATCCGAAGGCCGGAGAGGTGCGCGTGCGAGTGCGGGTCTCAGGGGTGAACCCGACCGACTGGAAGTCGCGTTCGGCGGGCCCGGGCAAGAAGATGGCCTACGACTACGTGGTTCCGAACCAGGACGGCGCCGGGGAGATCGACGAGGTGGGCGACGGAGTAGATCCGCGAAGGCGCGGCGAGCGCGTGTGGGTCTACTTCGCCCAGAAGGACTCGCAGCACGGCACCGCCGCCGAGTGGACCTGCGTTCCCGAGGCGCAGGCGGTCCCGTTGCCCGACGCAGTGAGCTTCGAGATGGGGGCGAGTCTCGGCGTGCCGGCTCTCACCGCTCGCTATGCCTTGCTCTGCGACGGGCCGGTCGCCCGGCGCACGGTCCTCGTGAGCGGTGGTGCAGGCGCGGTCGGACATTTCGCGATCGAGCTGGCGGTACGAGCGGGAGCCCGGGTGATCACCACCGTGAGCAGCGAAGAGAAGGCGACGTTGGCGAGCGCGTCCGGCGCCCACGCCGTCGTGAACTACAAGACCGAGGACGTGGTCACGAGCATCAAGGAGGTCGCGCCTGACGGCGTCGCGCGGATCGTGGAGGTGGCGCCCGCGAACCTGGCGACCGACGCGCAGGTGCTTGCTCCTCACGGAACCGTAATGGTCTACGCCTCGACCGACACCGATCCGACCGTTCCCGTGCGCGGCTACATGACCGTGAACGGGACTGTACGTTTCATGCTCCTCTACGGAGTGCCCGCCGAACAGCTGCGCGAGGCGGTCACAGACGTATCAGCGGCTCTGGCCGAGGGCTCTCTCAGCCCGCTTCCCTACGTCCGCTTCGGGCTCGACCAGATCGCCGATGCGCACGAAGCGGTCGAGAACGGAGCGCTCGGAAAGGTGATCGTCGAGGTCGACTGAACTTCGGGCGGGACGGGCCCGTACGGCCGAGCCGTGCGGCCGAGCCGTGCGGGCAGTATCAGCCTCGCCGAAGGGGCATCAGTACGACGTACTCGTGGAGCTCGGAGAGGAACTCGACGAGCTCGAAGGCGCCGTGGTCGGCGTGTCGGACGAGTTCGACGGGGTGGAACCCGTCGGCGCAGAGCCCGATGTCGAGGGCGCCGATGTCGGAGTGGTCGGGGACGAGGAGCCGGGCAGGGCGGTCACGAGGAGCGGCGTGAAGTCCGACCACGGGGTGGTCCAGTCCATTACGCCATGGTCCCCCGGCACAGGAGGTCTCGGTCCGCCGACCACGTTCACGATGTCACCGACGCGGCTGAAGCTGTAGAACTGTTGCGCGTTCGAGGGTGAGAGGTTGATACAACCGTGCGAGACATTGGTGTTTCCCTGGGCGCCGACCGACCACGGCGCGGCGTGCACGTATTCACCGCTGTCGGAGATGCGGACGTCCCAGTAGACGGTCTCGTTGTACCCGTTCGGGGAGTTGACCGGGATACCCACGGTCGAGGAGATCATCTGCACCTTGCTCTCGCGGTCGAGAGCAAGGTGGACACCATTCATGGTCGGGTACTGGGCCCTTCCAGCGCTTATCGGGTAGGTGGCGATGACCTTGCCGTTGTCGGTGACGGTCATCTCGTGGGTCGCGAGATTGGCGGTCGAGATTCGGGCGTCGCCGACTGTGAAGTTCACCGAGACGGTCCCCGATCCCCAGATTTGGCTGGCTGCCTGCCAACCCGACAACGAATCCGAGAAAGAGACCTGCTCGCCCGTGGGCCAGAAGTTCTGGGGCCTCAGGTGCAGCTCTGTGCTCGAGAACCAGTAGGCGCCGACGGGAACGGGGGTCGACATCGCGAGCTTGAAGTGTGACAAGAGAGCCTGACGCGCCGACGGGTCGGTCACCGGCTTCGAGAATCTGAGCACGATCGGCTGGCCTACCCCGACGCTCACCCCGTCGGGCCAAACGGTCGCTGTGACGGTCTGCGAGGGTGTGAGTGTCGTGAAGCTGGACTTGGCCGTGGCACTTAGCTTCGAGCGGTTCTCGACGGTCGCCGAGATGAGATAAGTAGTAGCCGGCGCGAGTGCCTGATTCGACGTCCACGAAGTGTTCTTCGTGTTGAGCACACCAAGCAACGGTTGCCCGTTCGATGTGGTCACGATCACAGAAGTGAAGTGACCCTCGTGCGTGGTCACGGTGACCGGAGTGTTCAGAGGAATGAGGGTGGCACCCGGCGAAGGGCTCGTCGTCACTTCGGAGGCCAGTTGTGCACGCGCTTGGCGGAGATCCGCCTGCCGTTGCTCGGGTGAAGTCCCACTCTGCAGGACGACGATCACTGCGACGACGACCGCGACCACGACCGCGACGACCGCGATCCACCACACATTGGATAGGCGCGTATGTCTTGTGGGCTCCCCGGGTCGGGTCGGTCCACCGACACGCGGTTCGACGAGGTCCGTCGTCACCGGCCCAAGCCTAAGTCGAGAGGAGCGACCAAAGGACATCGCTCCAGACTTGCGCTCGTGTGATTCATCTCCGCCCTTTTCACGTCTTCTGTTGACCTACTTGAGCTTTCGGTGTTCGTGGCACCCGGCGAGTCTCTATGAGTGGCAGGCACAGCCGCCGCCGCACGACCCGGGGACCGGGGCGCCACAGGCCGTGGCCGCGGATGCCTCGACACGTCCTGTTGAAGAGAAGACCGAGATCAGTTTCGTGACTTCCTGGTGGCCACTCGGGCATGTGACCCCCGACGTGGCCTCGCCGACGGAACGGCGCGCTTCGAAAGAGGTTTCGCACGTCCTGCAGCGGTACTCATAAAGAGGCATGTCGGCGTCCGTATCTGAAGTCTCTACGTGGTGGTTCCTGCTCGGCGAAAAGTCGGCCCGGGTGCCCACCATGGGGGCACGGATCGGGCGTACCCAATCGTACCGATCGGGAGACGAGCATGACTCGGGTGCCCCCCAGCTTCTCTCTACCCGGTACGGCCGGTCGCTATGCGGTACGCGCCCATGCTCCTTCGAACGAGAGGGCCGCAGCCTCGTCGTCGACTTCGGCCTCCTCCTCGATCGAAGGGGCCCGTAGGTGCGCGGGTATGGGGACCTCGGTCATCCGCATCGGACGGCCGAGGTAGAAGCCTTGGCCATAGGGATAGCCGAGTGATTGCAAGGTGGACAGTTCCTTGGGCGTCTCGATGCCCTCTGCAACCAGCGAGGCGTCGAAGGCCTCCAGCCCGAAGGTGAGCAGTGCCGAGCCGAGCGCCCTCCGGGCCGGGTCGCGATCGATGCCACGGGTCAGCCCAACGTCCAGCTTGATGATGTCGGGTTGGATGTTCAGGATGTGCCGCATGCTTGAGAATCCGGCTCCGGCGTCGTCGACCGCGAGCCGGACGCCGTTCGAGCGCAGATCCGAGACCGAATCACAAAGGCACTCGTAGTCGTCCACTCCCGTGTGCTCCGTCAGCTCGAGGACCACACGTTCTCCTGCGGCATCGGCTACAGCGGAGCGGAAGGTCTCCGACATCATCGTCTCGGGCGAGGCGTTTAGGGACAGGTACAACCCCGAAGGCAGTTTGTGAAGCTCCTCCAGAGCGGCGCAGAGTGCGGCCATCTCGAGCTCTGTGCCGAGTCCGACCTCCGCCGCCTCGGCGAACCACTGGTCGGTGGAGCGCAGTGGCGGAAGCGAGAACCTGGCGAGGGCTTCCACTCCGACGGCTTCACCTGAGTGCAGGTCCATGATCGGCTGGAAAACCATCCGGACCGAGCGGCTCGCTGCGACCACACGGGCGACTTTCGCCTGCCGCATCGGGTCGTGTCTCGCGTCCGAAGCGTGGCCGGGCATGCGCCCGTCATCCCGATTCGAGGGGTGGCGGGTCCGCAGCCGCCTGGCCGCTCTTGAGATCACGCCGGAGCGCGAGATGAATATGTCGTCTTGAGGTGGTGGCATCTTCGCTCCGCGGTCGACCCGACGGGCGCCCGCGGGAGCGGACGGACCGCGTAGCCGGTCCACCGAGGGGTGATCGGCACGCTGGTCGGCTCACTTGAACCACCTCCAGATGACCCCGTGCGATCTCCGCGGACCGTATTGCTTGCGCAAAGCAAATGCATGGGCCGGGATTTCTGGGTTTGTCGGGTGGCGGTCTCCCGAGGTTCGGCAGGCCGCCCCAGGGTGCGGCTCTCTCGCGGGGCAAGGAGGCTCGGTGCCAGCGTGATCCACCGCCCGTTTCGGCCGGACCTTCGGGAAGGCCTGGGCACGAATCCATCCCCTCAGTACCGATGGCAGTGGGCTCGGGTAGGCGCGCTCGTTCGTGCGGGCCG
The DNA here is from genome assembly GCA_963737015.1 of uncultured Acidimicrobiaceae bacterium. Taxonomy (GTDB): domain Bacteria; phylum Actinomycetota; class Acidimicrobiia; order Acidimicrobiales; family UBA8190; genus CAVTQZ01. The sequence goes on from CAVTQZ010000002.1 coordinate 470,767, forward strand.
CCCTCTCCTGCTTCTCCACAGCGCTCGGCTGGCTGGGCGTCCTCAACCCCGCAGGGCTATGGCCCATCCACACGGCTAAGCGGCTCCCGCATTCGCGCGAACCCGGCCCGTGGAGGGCTGGCTACGGCGAGCATCGTGGCGGGGCTCGTGGCCGTCATCCCTTCGCTCTTGCTGATCGTCGTACCGCTCGCAGTTCACGTCGGTCGAGAGGCTTGATCGTGTTCGGTGTGCCGGAGATCGACCCTGGTCTTTTGCGACCGGCGATGCGAAGCTTTTCGGTGTGCGGCCGAGCCTCTTCGAGTTCGCTGGAGGAAAAGCTGCATTTCTGGCCCTCGCCAAGGCTTACCACGCCCGGTGTCTGTCTGACCCGGAGCTGAACCACCCGTTCTCTCACCCGGATCAACACCCGCAACAACGTCGAACGCCTCGCTGCGTACTGGATCGAAGTGATGGGAGGCCCGCGTGCCTATTCGAAATCGTGCGGAGATCACTCCTTTGTCCTCCACCTCCATAGCGCCAATGGTGACATGAGCGATCTCGGCAGACGCTTCGTCGAGTGCTTCGCCACCGCAGCGGACGATGCAGGGCTGCCGACGGATCCCGAGTTCCGACGAGCGCTGCGCGCCTACATGGAGTGGGCGGTTGCAGAGGTGCTCTTGTACGGGCCGCCGGGCAGAGAGGTGCCCACCGAATTGACGATGCCGTGCTGGACCTGGGAAGGACTGGTTACCGGATAACCCGAAGGAGGCTCATTTATGAACCCGAGGTCGCTTCTCGCCGAGGTGCTGGGCACAGCTCTCCTGGTCTTCTTTGCTGTGGGTACGGCGACTCTTACCTTCGGTTTCAAGGTCACCGGTGGCAGCACGTCGGCTGGGGTTGTCTCCACAGCACTCGCTTTCGGCTTGGTTCTGGCCGTCCTCGTCTATGCGATCGGACCGGTGTCAGGTTGTCACGTGAACCCAGCGGTCACGATCGGGTTCCTCGTGGCACGGCGCATCTCGGTTACCGATGCGATCGGATACTGGATTGCTCAACTGGCAGGTGGAATAGCCGGCGCAGCGGCGCTGTTCGGAATCGTGCACGAGACGCCGCACTACTCGAAGACTGCGATAGGGCTCGGTACCGATGGGTATGGGGCGAACTCGATCGTGAAGCTCAACGGAACTGGAGCGTTCATCGTCGAGATAATCCTCACCTTCGTTTTCGTGTTCGTAATACTGGCCGTGACGCGCCGTGCCGCCAATGCAACCGTCGCCGGCCTTGTGATTGGGTTCGCGCTGACCCTTGTGCACATAATCGGTATCCCTCTCGACGGGACGTCGGTGAACCCAGCTCGCAGTCTTGGCCCGGCGCTCTTCATAGGTGGATCCTCACTCAGTCAGCTTTGGGTATTCATCGTGGCGCCACTTGTGGGAGGGATCTGCGCGGCGGCTGCCTACGTCATCTTCTACCCAAAGGGAGAGGAAGAGGCCCGAGTGGAGCCTGCACCAGAGGTCCAAGCGACATAGAGGAGACCTGCTCGAGTGGTCGGGGCCGGCATCGATCCGGCGACCTCACGCTTTTCAGGCGCGCGCTCTACCGACTGAGCTACCCGACCGTCTTTGGCCCCGGTTATCTCCGAGGCCGGCGGTCCTGACGGGATTTGAACCCGCGACCTCCGGCTTGACAGGCCGGCGTGCACTCCAAACTGCACCACAGGACCTCGGCTGCATTCCCTGTTCAGGGCGTATCTCGCACCTTCTTCAACCGACCGTCACAGCCCTGTGAGAACATTGTGAGAACAGGAATTGACGGGTGGCTGCATTGGCTGGCACGACATAGGAGGTGTCCGTGCCCAAGACGCCGGAAGGTGTGTACAGGGACTGCACGAGAGGGACATGGTACTTCAAGGCCGATTTGGGCCGAGATGTCGCTAACCGGGCACGTGCCCAGGTGACCAGGCGTGGATTTCCGACTGCCGGTGAAGCGTCTAAAGCCCGACGAGAGCTGCTTGCCAGCGTCGACTTGGGAAAAATCCGGCCGAACCGGAGTGCTCTTTCGGTCGGGGAGCTCCTCGAAGAATACCTAGATGGCCTCGACGCAGATGGGCGCCTCTCAGCTCGAACCCGATTCGATCACCGAAGGAGGGTAGAGGTCGATGTGAAGCCAGCACTCGGCGCCATCCGTCTCCGAGACCTGACGGCCGACCGATTGCGTGGCAACGCCGTCTTCTCAAGGGCGACGGCGCGAGAGCACGTCTTGCTCCCAACAGCGTGAGACTGATACGGCAGCCGCTGAAAGGTGCATTGGACATGGCCGTGAAACGTGGCGTGCTGCAGCGCTCACCACTCGAGGATGTACCCTCCCCACGTATCCCTCGAACTATTCCGCGGCACTGGAGCCCAGACCAGGCACGAGACTTCCTTGCATTCATGGAAGGGGATCGGACATGGCCTATCTGGGCGTTCATGCTCGGCACCGGGCTCCGACTTGGAGAGGTCGTCTGGCTGAAGTGGACCAGCGTCGACTTCCAGCATAGCGAATTGGCAGTGATTGATTTTGCCGCTCGTGTGGGCACAAAGCTTCAGGCTTCACACGGCAAAAGCGCAAATGCCGTCCGTACCGTTGCACTCGATCATCACCTGGTCTCGGTCTTGGACAAACAGAAGCAGGTCCAGACCGAAGACCGAGACAAGAGGCGCGAAAGATACCTTGACTCGGACTTCGTGTTCACGCAACCGGATGGCACCTCATACAACCCTGTCCACCTATCAAAACTCTGCCACCGATTTAGCGAAGAGGTCGGGTTACCTCCTCTGAGTGCTCATGGGCTTCGCCACACCGCTGCTACCTTGATGCTTGCGAGCGGAGTCCCACCAAAGGTGGCGGCCGAGCGGCTAGGTCATGCCAACACAGCGCTCTTTTCCAACCTCTACGCGCACGTAACGCCTTCCATGCAACGAAGTGCAGCCGAGGCGGTTGGGCGGACCCTTTTTGAAGCGTGATTGCTTCCGTCATTATGTGCGCTCCAAGTCTCGCGAGAACCGTCGTTATTTGCGCCTCTTGCCGCCCAGACGGATAACTATGTTTCGGTGACTGACGACAGCTCGGCCCCTTGGTGGATCCTCCAGATTCTCTCTTTGACTGAGTTCCACTTCACCGGCGCGACCCAGCGTTGCCGACGTCATTGCCTTGGCCGAGAAGCACCAAGCCGACCTGCCTTTACCGCCGCGCCGTGGTCGACGATGAAGCTGTCGCTCACGAGCTCAAGCACCACTTTGGGGCCCCTGCGGCTGGAAGGTCGATCGTGAAACGCTAATGGTCTTGAAAGCAAACGCCGAATCGCGAGGTCGACACCAAGAGCGTAATCGAGCTGCGCGAGAACAAGATGATGGCGTTGACTCGGCGCTGGCTCACCGAGGAACACCCCTGACATCACGACCGATGGCATTTCCGAAATGGAGGATTACAACCGGCGCGAACGAAAGCTATGGAACGAGCTTTTGCATGGTCGTCAACCAGACAGGCGACGCGGTGGAGGGACGATTGTGACTTCCGAATCCGGCCCTTTTCCAGGATCGTCGGACCTAGTCATCATCAAGTACAGACGAGCGATGGCTTGATGACGGCCGCCGGGCGACGACTACGCGAACTAACGAATCGGATCCTGCCCAATTTTGGAGTTGACTCGAACACACGGTCCTTGTCTTTGCCCTAACAACAGGTGCTGGAGGTGCGTCGCCAATGAGCCCATCGAGAACGTGGATCCGCACAATTGGTTCGCTTGGAGTCATGTCTCTCATCCCGTGGGTGGTTTCATCCTGCTCCAGCATTGGAACAGGAAGCGCGTCCGGACAAGGGCAAACATTTGATTTGCATTGGACCTCTACTCAACCGAACTTCCCGGCAGCTGCCACAACAGCTAACTGGAGCCGCATGTCTTGCGTGACTCCCAAGTCTTGCGTTGCCGTCGGCACTGATGTTGAGGGGCCAGTCGCGGCGAAATGGGACGGGCGACTTTGGAAGTTAATGTCCAACTTACAAGAAGGTGGAGGTACCTTCAACGCGATCTCGTGTCCTAGCCCGCAATTTTGTATGGCTGTCGGAACGTCCGGCGGTGCTGGAGAATACCCTGCGTTGGCTGAAGCATTGATGGACGGACAATGGACTCAGACTCCCCTTCCGGCTGTGAGGGGCGCAAACATTCTGGATGACGTGTCCTGCCTTTCGCCGTCGTTCTGCTTGGCTGTTGGCTTCGCCTACGTTGAGCAAGGTAACGCGACGCAACCAATCGCGTTGTCTTGGGATGGACGGATGTGGTCCGCTTGTCTGCTTTGCCTTCCCCGGGGCGGCGTTTCATCATGTGTCTTGTTCGGCCGCCACTTTCTGCATGATTACTGGCGTTGATCCAGGTATCGCAACATCGGAGTCCGCGTTTCGAGTTGTATCCACGATCTGGAGAAACACAGCTTGGGAAGCCGTTACCGATTCCAACCCAGCTTCTGATGCCCCACAAGCAATTTCTTGCCCGACCATTCACAGATGCTTCCTCGTCGGTGCCAGAAACGCTAACGTACACAAATGGCGGCATGCCACTCAGCGAAGTATGGGCCAGTGGACAGTCATGGAAGGAAATACCAAGTCCAGACCTTCGTGGAGGCCCAGATGATTCGTTGCAAGCAATTTCGTGCCCATCCGAAAGCTTCTGCGTCGCGGGTGGCTTCTCTTGTCGACCGGCCTCCCCATTAACAGTGCTCCCACAGCGCCTGCTCCATCCTTCAGCGCAGGTCAGATGGTGATTGAGTGGTGGGACGGTTCAAACTGGCACCTTGTCCCGTACGCGAGCCTTCCCTCTGAACACAACGACGTTGTGGCGCTCTCATGCACGGACCGGATTCTGTGCGGCAATCGGTGATTCGGACACGGGTTATCTTTTCGAAACAACCAAATAATGCTCGCAGGAGGCCGTCCTCACGGGGGAATCTCGGCTGTAACGCTGCGCGCCCACGAAGTTCGACAGACGCGGAGCACAGATGAGGGCCTTCTGCGTGGGCGTGTCAGCGAGTATTCGAAATGACGAACCACGCCCAGATTCGACGTCGTTCTACGATAATCGCACATAACGATCAGCATTGACGTTATTGGCTCTCAAATTGATGAGCGTCGAGGAATACCTCAAGCGAAGACCGTTCTATCCGAACCAATCGCCCTAGTCTCACGTACGCGATGAGGTTCTGCGCGGCGCGCGCCCGACCCATCGTTGCGACACACCGAGCAACTCAGCAACTTCGGCCATCGTCATGAGTGGCTTCACGATCTCACCTCCTTCGTTAAAGCTCACGGCAGTCGGCGTTGTAAATCAGGATGTCGTAGCCTCCGAGGTACGACTTCATGCTGCCTCACTCGCTCCTCGCGTCCGCTGCTCTAGCGCCACACGACGCCCGATGCGTGCTTGCTCTTCCAGGTTTGCCGTCGAGGACCGCTTCGCCCGCGCTCAGGTAGCCAGAGCCTTCGTAGCGCCACTCGTGCACTACGCCCTGCGACATGGAAAGCTCCCCAGCTATCGGCGCTGCGGCTGTCTTGACCGTCGAGACGCACGCACGGCGCTCGGCTTGCAAGCACGAAAAGGTCGTCGAGTATCTCCTCGACTTCGTGAGGAAGTGGCCCCGGAAACCTCAGGGATGCGCCCACAAGCGCAAGCGGAGCCCGGCGAGCTTCGGCTCGTGACGAAGAGCCCAGGCCTCGTCTCCACCAATCGCTGCAGATGAGCAGGCAGTCTCGGGTCACTCGGCACGCCGACGCGTAGACGGTGGTCGAGCACGCCGGCGTCGTCAGATCCCTTGGAGCAGTACTTGCCCAGATAAGCAGCCGCCCGGTGCCACCGTCCTCCACTTCGGCTACAACCGCCACGTCGACTTCCTTTCCCCAGGCCATACGGCGGTCCCCGCCGCCGGGGAGCGGAGCGCTCACCTTGCGCCTGCTGCGATCCGGAGAGCCGCAGCCAGCACCGCCCCATCGATGCCCTCGGGCGCCGCTCCGAGTCCTGACCTCTAACGTCGACACGCACAAGCGCATGAAAGGTGCACACTCATCCCCGGCGCTGGAACTCAACCACCTTCACGTAAGTGAGCCTGAGGCTCTTTGTCACCTGACGCACGCTCATGTCCGTCAGGGAACCCAGCGTGCGGAAGGCGTAGATGGTGGTGCGCCGCCACAGCTCGGAAACCCCGGCATTGAATAGCACCGCCTCCTCGTAGTGGTAGCACGAAGCACACAGGGGTCTACCGAGCACCTTCTCGTCTTCTTCGTGACGCTTGCTGCACACAAGGTCGATCCCGTGCGGGCAACTTCTACCGGCGAGGTGGCACGATCCGTCGGACCGCCGACGATGGACCGCACCGAACGAAGGGGCGGTCAAGGTGAGAAGCACCGTGGGGTGTTCGGGAACATCGCTCTGGGGCACGCCCTTCTCCGGCCCCGGAGCCCAGCAGCCACCAAAGCGAACACGTCGCCGCGGTAGAGCGAGGCGCAGGGCGGACACAGCGTCTCGCGCCGCGTGCCACAGGCTTTGAGCAGCACTCCGTCGGGCAGTTCGCGGCTGTCGAAGACAACCGCCACCTCACCGTCGGAGCCCGGTGCGGTCACGTGTCCAGCAAGGCGCACCGGACGCCGGCAACAGCGCACCTCAAACCGGGGATACTGCTCGAAGCCATCAGACGGAAGCCCGAGGAGCCCCGAATCTATTGGGGCACATTGGGGCACAACGTTTATGTTGGAGACCGGTCGCACAGCTCGTTGTGCGCGCTTACCTGCTCTTTCAGTCGTGGTCGGTGCCGGCATCGATCCGGTGACCTCACGCTTTTCAGGCGATCAGGGACCCATCCGGCATGAATCATTATCACGCGGCCTGGCATTCGGCATGAACTTTCCGTATTGGGAGACGGCACCTCGGGGCGATCTCTCACCTGGTTATGGCTTAGTGATTGAGGATGCTTTCACCCTGAAGAGCACGGCCTGCGTTGGTGCCCCGCCAGACATGGCCCACCGCCGACCGAGCTCGAGGTAGCAAGATATGAGGAATGACCGAGGTTGCTGCAGAGTTCTCATTACCACAGGATCCCGATGAGCAAGTACGTGTTGAACTCGAGTCGTTCACGTACAGCGACGGAACCTACATTCCTTGTCTCTCCGGTGGCCTACTGGTTGTGGTCGGGCCCAACAACTCCGGGAAGAGTCTGACTCTGAAAGACCTAGTCGGTCACATCAGCACAAATGCATATGTGGGTCGAGCCGTCAGCCAAATCGAGCTGACGAAGGAAGCAACCAGTGAAGCTTTGACCAAGTGGATCGTCGAGCACTGCGTGCACTGGCGCAACGATCAAGGCCAGGATATGTACGGCTGGGCGGGCATGAGTGCCACTTTGGACGCCTACACACACAACTGGATCAGCTTCCCAAATCTGGCAAATGTGTCTCAGGTCTTCGTCTTTTATGGAAGCGCCGAGACGCGGCTTCAGGCTGGTAACCGAACCCAGAATGTCGACTTCGCTGCGCAGCCTCCAGTCCACCCAATGCATCTCTTGTACCTAGATAGCGACTTGGAGTCTCGACTTCAGCAGATTGTTCGCCGAGCTTTCGGTTTGGAACTGTTTGTAGACCGGTTCCTCGGCGACAAGATCGCTCTCCGAGTGGGCGCCGTTCCTCTGATGGAGCAGCCGAGCCTTACGCCAACACGGACGTTCATTGGGGAGTTGCACGAGCGGCCCGTGTTGGAGGACCAGGGTGATGGTGTCCGTAGCTTCACCGGCTTAGCGCTGAACATCATAGTGGCGAGTTGGCCGATCGTTTTGGTCGACGAACCGGAAGCGTTTCTGCACCCACCGCAGGCGCGGCAGTTAGGACAGTTCTTGGCGGCTGAGCGCTCACCGTTATCGCAGGTATTTGTCGCTACGCATAGCGCTGACGTACTGCAAGGGATACTCGATGCATCCGAGAGCGTGACCATTGTACGCCTTCAAGAAGAGGACAATGTACACACGGCCACGGTGCTTCTGGCCGAGAAGGTCAAGGACCTGTGGCGTGATCCTCTTCTAAGGTACTCTCGGATTCTTGACGGACTGTTCCATGACGGCGTCGTAGTCTGTGAGGCTGACGCCGACTGCCGATTCTACGAGTCCGTTTTGGATGTATTAGTTGATGAGTGCCATGCCGCTGGCAGTGACGTCCGTCGGCCTGAACTCCTGTTCACCCATACGGGCGGTAAGCAGCGGTTAGGCGTCGTAGTTGAGGCCCTACGATCGCTGCGAGTTCCAGTTCGCGTCGTCGCGGATTTTGACGTGCTGAAGAACGAGGAAATCCTTAAACCTCTCACTGAAACACTCGGCGGCGACTGGGGGTCAATGCGGCACAACTGGTCAGTTCTGACCTCCTCGATCGAAGAGGAGGCGAAACCGCTCCGTACTAACTATTTGCGCCAGGAAGTTAGGCGGATTCTGGATCACGCTTCAGAACCGTGCCCCACAGCGCCAGAGTTGTCTGAACTGCGGGATCTATTGCGGGAGGAGTCTGGTTGGGAGAAGGTGAAGCGAGGCGGTATCGGCGCAGTTGCGGCGGGTGACAGCGACAAAAGCCTGTCAAAGCCTGCTGGGCCGACTCTCTGCGCTAGGCATCTTCGTGGTACCTGTCGGAGAGCTTGAGCGATTCGTGCCGCAAGTTGGGGGGCACGGGCCAACTTGGGTCGCGGGAGTTCACCAAGCAGCCCTCCACAAAGAGACTTCGTTGACAGCCGCACGCGCTTTCGTCGCGGCAATTGTATCTCCGTGGGTGGAGCTTACGAAGATAAAGGCGCCGGAATGAACGCCGCCGACTCGGTTCGAGTCAGAATGTGGGAGGTCTTCCATCACGGCTCGGAGCAACACATTGGCCTGTAAGGATTTGTAGCTTGGCAAGTTCGGGCAGAGTTCTACGACGACGTCGACGATCTCCGTCAGGCCGTGGCGAGATTTCACCGAGATCTACAACACGAGATGGCTGATCGAACGCCTCGGGCACCGATCACCACGAAAGGCTTACCTGGCCGCGACAATCAAGGACGCGGCGTGATGGTCATGGAAACTATCCAACGCACCGGCGGCCTCAACACAGGACTCTCAGGGGCTGGTGGGCTCGTATTCGACAGCAACCGGAATGGAAGTTAAAGGATGAGAGATTATGGAGTCAACAAAAGCTAAGGAAGCTCACCGTTTAACCACCTACCAGCCTTTGCTTGTTCGGCTGGGCAAAATCGGACTTCCGGTTTGGTTAATCGCAACCGCTGCTACTGTGGTCGCCTGCAGCACAGAACCCGCAAGCAAGCATGCTGCGCAACAGCCAGGCGCCACTCCCAAATACCCGGCGAAACCGGGATCCTCAGCTTCTCCCAGTTCATCAACTTCAGAAACTACTTCTGCTACCAGTGTTCTGATTTCCACGAGTCTTTGCAATCTTGTACCAAAAAATGCCGTCGAACAAGCCTTAGGGAATTCTAATTATAACTTTAATAATCAGGTGCCTTGCACAGCCGACATAAGCAATGATCCTTTAGCCCATACCTATCTCTTAACGCCACCTATCTTTGTCGCCACGGCAGTATGGGGACCAATCTCAGGTAATGAAGAAGTTGTAGCCGGCATAGCCAAAAAGGTACAGCAGGGCTTTGACTATTTTGCCTCAGCAGAAAACGAGCCCAGTTCTGTATCAGCTTCTAATGTACCCGGACATAAGGCTCTCTATAACGACGTCGGAGGTGGGGAGATGGTTTCAGTTGGGGACTATGTCGTTAAAGTAATAGTAAGCGGTCGTGGCCCTGACGTTGATGAGATGCTAGATGCGCCCATTGCTGATGCGATTGTTCAAAACGCATTTTCAGGCTAACGAGACACGTCATTTTTCGTAAGTCACATTTCCGCCCGTCCTTACTCGCGCTAATCAGCAGCGCTGGAAAAAGAAGCGCGTTGATGAAGCTCACGGGTCCCCAATTGATGGTCCACCCAGCGAGTACGGTACGAGGTCGAGACGCTTCGGACCGCGCGGTAGCGGATGCATCGGTGTCCTGGATACGTCATTGATCCCGATGCAGAGCACGGGTCGACCTGTCAGGGTCTGCATCATGGCCATTCGCTCCTTCTTGAACTGTGCTCCCCATCCTACGACGATGTCGTTCGAGAGCCGTAGCACGGCATCGATATATTCCTTGTTGACTTCGTTAACCATGTTTACGCCCCGCGACCGGCTGAGCCGAGTCTCGACATAAGCGACGAGGTTTACGAGAACGAATCCACCAGTCTGGTTCGCTTCCCCAACTTCGACTAGCCGATCGACTGTGTCGTCGGTCTCCAGCTCCCCGTTGGGCAGAAGGCCTCCGGCAGTGCTGGGGTTACAGAGAATGAATGTCAACTGCGTGGCCAAGGGCTCCCAGCATCGCCATAGCAAGTACCGAAAGGCATGAGGGCCATACGGTCCCGGAGGCCCGCCGAAGACGGCATCGCCATACATGGGGCGATGCGGGGGGCTCACCAGGACGGGAGCATAGAGGCCTTGTCGGCGCGATAGCGCCCCGAAGCCAGACCCCCGGGGCCGCTGCGTGCTCACCATTCGCTCGACACGATCAGCAGATCGCTGAGATGACGATTAGATCAGTTGAAACGAAAGCGCGCCCTCGTTGCCAACAGTGATCCGGACGTCGAAGGACGCCCCAGGAACAAGCGCCGAAAGTTCGAGATCGCCGGAGGTGACTCCAGCGATTACCTCGGCTGCGGGTACCACAGCGTCGCTCGTTTCGCCGGTCGATAGGTCGTAGCCGTACTTCTCGAGCCGACGGCGAGCAGCCTCGACGGTCCGCTTGTCGAAGAGACCGTGATAGGACTTCCCCATCATCCGCCACCAACGCCTCGAGCGAAAGGTCCAGTCGGCCCGCTGCCCTGAGGACGAAGAACCCTCGTGACGGGTCGGGTGCCTCGACAAGGTCGTTGACAAACTCGATGATCCTGCCCGTGTGGATGGCCCGGTTGAGGGACTGCTTGTAGCGGTAGGCCCAATAGGGCTTGACGTTGCCAGCCTCGGTCTCGTAACGGACTTCTGCGCCGGCCCGCGAGTAGATGGACGAGAGATCACTCTTGAGGACCTCAAGGGGTTCTGGAGCCATTTCCGGCCCCTCCTTTCTGTTGTCGGCGCCGCCCATTCAGGGGCTGCACGCAGACGAGCAGGTTACCGGGGGTCCGACGCTGCTCGCGCCGCCATCTTCATCACACATTCATCGCCGCGAACGCTGCCGTTCGCCGCAGTCCACCACCGACCGTTTACGTCCTCCCACCAGCCGTTGTCGTTCAGGGCAGTTCACGACGATTCGTCACCGTCAGCTTCCCGGGGCTCAAGAACGCGGATTCGATTCCCGTCGCCCGCTCTCAAATTCGCCCTGGTCAGGGTGGTCGCCAACGATCGCTTCGCTGAAGCTTCGTCGTCCATGGCGCATCCATGACGAATCCATGGCGCATTCATGAGCCATTGCACCGCGACAAGCCTCTCAGGGTGCACGTCGAGAGACGTAATCGTCGACGTCTCATCACTCGACACTTTTTGTGCAGACGCTGTCGACTCGGACACCTTCAAGGTGTCGCTCAACCATGTGATTGAAACCGCTTGCAATGGCGATGCCGCGAGCGCTGGTTGCGTGTTGATAGCGCAAGGCTGCGTCCGAGCTCGGTGCCCATCCGGCTCATGAGCTCCTTCGTGCTCGCCCCAGTCGCTGCCGCGAGCTGTTCCGGTATGGCCAGATCGTGAAAGTGAAGGCGTTCGGCTCCAATCCTTCATGCGAGCCACGTGCCAGGCCCGATGAAACACCGCCCTTCCCAGCGGACCTCCCCCAGCCTCACGAAAGAGACGCCCCGTCGGTCCCGGCTCTGCGTAGAGAGCGACATGCCGACTGAGCTCTTCGATCATGAACTCCGGCAGGTTCACGACCCTCCTTCCGGCCTCACTCTTTGGACGTCCCACGACGTATCCGCCCGCGGCCAATTCCTGGAACTGCTCCATTACGACCACTGATCCGTTGTCGAAGTCGACCCGTTCCCTCGTCAACGCCAACAGCTAGCCGATCCGCAAACCACCGAACGTAGCGAGAAGCACGGCGATGCGATACCTAGGCTCGATCGCTTCGACTAATCCAAAGACCTCGCTCAGTGTTGCGATCGGGCGCTCTGGGCTCTTCGACGTCGGGTTCCCGCCAAGAAGGCGACCAACGCGCCCCTGCCAAGAAAGCGGCGAAGCGCCGTCGCCCTGGGAGGAAGGCTGTGACGTTCGCCGAGGCCGCTCCCAAGCGGACCCCGTCTCGTCACGTGTCCCGGCAGGTTCCGCAGGAGGCCGGCGAGCGAGCCGTTTGTCCTTGAGCAGCTCGCCTCACAGGACTTGCAAGGCTCGGTGCTTCGTGTCCTCAGTCTCTTATAGCGAGCAGTCACTTATCTGAGCCGATTCCGGCCTGCAGAACCCGATCACCGTGTCTTCACGTTCTTCACTCTGCGAAGTCTCCTTGATCGCACTACCCTCTGGCGTGGTTGATGGCAAAATTGCAACCCATTACCGTGTTGCGGCGTTACCCTTCCAGCTGAGGGAGGCCGGAGATGCCAGGTGGGGGACGGCCAGGTGCACACGGTGAGTGACATTCGGAGGCGGTGGTTATAGCGGCTACACAAGACCGGTTGTGTCAATTGCTCGCCCTCCTTACAGCCCGCCGAGGCCGCTACGTCGGGCCCAAGCGCCGCCGCCACCGCCGAGGATACGACCCCCAGGTTGGCGTCCTGCTGCTGCGTTGCCAACCCGAGAGCGCTTGAGCCAGGCGCGTGAAGCCTTTTGGACCGCTCGTGGTTATCGAACGGTGTCCTCTGTCTAACGGTCTTCGTGTGCGGCTACCCAATGCTCAAGCTGATGGAATCACCGGCCAGAATAGGACAGCGGTCCAAGCTGATTCCGACCGTCTCAAGCATCAAACCATTTGTTACCGCGAGTCAAAGGATTCGAGGGGTGGGCGCGCACGTACGAAGCAAATCCTCGCTCTTCTCCGCGGAAACGTCGATCTCTCTGATCAGGGCGGGCTACCTCATCAAAGGTAGGCATTCCAAACAAGCGGGCTTGGGGGTACGAAATTGACGGCAGCTTCTGAAACCGACTCAGATTGGAACACTCAGTCCGAGGTTTACACATTTTCAGCGACCTTCAGACTGGAGAGATCTCACAGTTGACAAATTGCGCCACCTGGCGCATGTTGAACAGAGCGCGGGTGTGGTCGGCGGCAACGACGAATCCAGACGCTCCTCGCCTCCTGTTCTATGTAACCACGTGCCCTGGAAGTTTGAATGAGTATGTCGACCTGTTAATACATCATGCTTGGGGCCAAGCAAACCAGACAACGCTAACCGGGGGACCCTACCCGGTGGACATGGGCGGAGTCGACGGGTGCCTCTTGATTTACTCGTGCCTCGAATATGGCGGCGCCAACGGAAACATCAATGTTAAACACACTATTGACGGCCTTCCCCACTACATGACGTTGCTCTTGGTCGTCGGAGAGCTTAGACGGCCAGATTGTCCCGCGCCGGATTGTATGGTCCCGAGGATGCAGGTAATAAGGCTGGCTCAGCTCTGCAGGGCATTCTTGACTCTTGGATTTGGACAGAACCAGCGGCTTGAGCGAGGTCAACAATGAATGATGACTTTCCGGTGCCGCCGCGGTGGCCCGAGCCTAGACACCCTAAGGACGAAAAGCGTTCTCTCTCACCACGAGGGCAGGGTCATCATCGGTTTAACCACGGTGCTGGTCGTTCTGGGGATCACTGGGCCGCTTGGTGGGCTTGAAATTATTCCACGGCTCCCCCACTACATCGACCACGACAGCCTCAGAGCCGGTCCCAACAACACCCCCACCTTCGTGTCCAACACCCCCAGCCGCATTGTCACAACTTCCCCTTGGGTCCGCTGCTCCCGAATTTGGCATGGGTTCATTCGGTGGGCAGACCTATCCCAATAGCGTAATCATCCCGATTCAAGAAACGTCGAGCAAGACCGTCTTTGACCTTTGCGGTCGTTATCAGACATTCACAGCGACTCTTGGCTATGACAAGGACGCCAATGTCAGCGTCAAGATCACTGCGGGGTCCAAGGATGTTCTGTTTGAGGGAGACAACTATGGTCCTCTTGGTCCATCCAACGGCACCGGTGTGCTCGTTCATGCAAGCATCGCGGGGGCACAGACACTTACCTTGTACGTCTCGGAAGAGTGTTGCGTCCGGATGAACGTTGTATTTGGCTCAGCTCAAGTGAGTTGATTGTCCAAAGGAAAACCGCGCCGGAAGGCGATGCCGTTCCATGTTAGGTGGATCGCCACTATCCTCCACCACCACGTGGCATGCGGCGTTTCACGACCCCTTATCTCCTATCCCTGAGTCCTAAATGGGGGTGGCTCCCAAACTGCTCACACGGTGCGCAAAAACTCACACCGACCGCTCATCTCGCTCAAGTGGCGAACCTCACCGCGCTCTGCCGTCAAGGCGCACTCACGACGCATCCGAATCCGTCCATGGCCGTTCGCCGCAATCCGTTGGCTCGCTGACCTGCTGCTCTCGTTCGCCGTCGTTCGCTTCGTCAGCCTAGGGAGTCTTCCCAAGCTGACAACCCCCCACATCGTTCACCTAGCCAATCTCGAATCCGCCGTGCTCAAACGCATCTCCATCGGTGCCACCATCCGAGGGGCTCTCTGCCGAGGCCATTCATGAGCGTCCCTGCTTAGGGCCCTCCCAATTCATTGCACCAATGCAAACATGATAATCACGACTCAGATCACCTTTGACCATTTGCTCGCTCGTACGGCCAATGCGGGGGTCAGTTCTTGCCCCTACTTGCGCCAGAGAAAGGTATGAACCTCCACGAATTCGAGATGGCCGATTCAGGTGGTGTGATCGCGATCCCGTCGGGACCAAACCCACAGAGGATGGATTTGCTGTTGCCGATGGAAGCAGGCCGCCCTCGCCTCCCGCATGATTGAAGACGGCCGCCACCTTGTCATGAAATCGGCCGATAGAACCCCCCGCGATTGACGCTGGTGACGCCGAAATTGCCACTCGAGGGCTCCCAACTCTCCACCCAACAACGGACGTTCCGCCAGTCACCGCGGTTCACTTTTCTTTACCCCTTGAGACTGATCAGCATCCGTTCACCTGCACTGCGAGTTCCCCAGTGACTTGCAGTCGCCTCGGGCGAAGAACAGAAGGTCCCTTGTCGCCGACCTGAGTCCGAAGGATTATCCTTCTTAAGGATCGCAACGAGATCGGAGAGAGGTAATGTCAAAGGCACGGTTTCGCCTGTCTCTCAAGTCCAGGCTAACGCGTACTACACAAAGTCGACGCGGAACTACCGGCAGCAGTGGCGTGAAGGGTTTCAGGGTCGGAAATGCAGCAAACGCGGCACATACCGCTACGTCAAGACTCCGGGTGGCCGTTCGATGTTTCGCAGGCTCGGAAAGAGTCGCTAGGGAGCGTCATTTGCCAGCGCCAGTTTCCAGCTCTGGAGGCACCGGAGGTAGCAGAGCCAGGGGACGTATTACCTCGCCGCCCGACTTCGTTGCCCGCGTCAGCGATTTATAGGCCTCCAGATGCCGACACGCCCTTCAGTGAAAGCAGGGTCCCCGCATAACCTCAGAACGGTGTTGAGTATTTTCGACCGTCGAATCTCTCGCTTTCGCTAAGGCCAGGGCTTGGTCGACTGTCGATGATTGATTGGCGATCGGCGTAGTGAGTGCCGTTCGAAGCCGAATGGCGCTCCGCAAGGTTGAATCGATTGTAAAGACAAGCCTCCGCACTTCGGCAACCACATCATTGCTGGACCGTTCGGAGCTCGTCGGGGTGGCCGTTGCATCTAGGATGGCCTTTGTTGCGGTAATCCATAGGTCGTTCGTTGGACCATCGAACCGGACCAACACTTCAGTCAACTTATCGTTCAACCAGCCAATCCTGATTCCACTTACTTGCTGAACATGACGCTTGAGCTCTCCTGGAAGTAGCGCAGCATCCAATTGCTGCCTGATCTCCTGGAGCACCGGCCGGCGTAAGGCGCCACCGCGAGGCCCCAAGTTCGGCCGCGGGTGCGGCTCGGTTGTAGACGTACCCAGCGAAGGGCGCTGGCAACTTCTGCTCTCTTAACCGGCTCCGGTCGTCATCTGATGAATCCCACCACAGTTGAATTGCTCGCTCCAAGAGAGCGGGTGTTTGGGATCACGACTCAAGAATGCCAGAACGATTGAAAGACAGCGGCCATTCGTGTTCCGATCAGCCTCCACGAGCGCAGCCTGCCCCACTCTTGGGCTTTCGCTATGGAAGAGGTTGGCCGCCAGCATTGCAGCCGTTGCTCCGACCTCAGGCTCGTTAACACGCGAATACTTAACGCCATTGAGCAACATGACGCTGGCTCTTGGACCGTCTCCTTGCGCAATCGAGGCGATGGCGCCGACAAGGTAAGGTGTTGGACTGTACCTGTATAGGGCGATACTCGATTCAGCATCGGCAAGTGATTCCGGGAAAAGCCTTGCACGGAGTGTTCGCCAATCTCGACAGCCAGTTCATCTGCCATTGTTTGATTCGGGCGCTCAAGGATCCGCTTGATTTGCTTTTCCGTATTCTCATTTCGACTAGCGCTTCAAGGAGGGGAGCGAGTTCACTGTCCTTCTGGAAAAGTCCTTTGGTGAACCGTCCAAGGAGGAAGCTACCGATCTCGGTTATCAGGAACTCAGCTATGGGCAAACGTTACGCTCCGAATAACGCGACTCGATGATTAGGCGGGTGAATGTCACTCGGATCGTTGCCTGATTCTTTGCGAGGGCACATATTCCTGTGAGACTCACCGAGCACTAGTCGGCCACTTGAAGCGACGACTTTCCATGCCACAGGTACCGGGTTCGTAGGTGGGGGCGGGACAGGACTCGCACCGCCGACATTGTTTGCACCCTCAACCATAAGAAAGTCCCTTCAAGGCGAATACTCATCCGCCCCCCGCTGTCAACAGGCTAGCCCGAATTGGCCATGTGCTAGTGCCACGGACCGCTCGTAGTGTCTGGTGTCAAATTGCAAGCGGACTAGCAGTCTCCCGCCTGCTGCGCTCCATACGTAGCCTGAGCGACTGTGAACTGCTACCGTCCGGCGAGTCCAGTTGTTGGATCAGGTCGCTGCATGAGAAGGCTCGAGTAGGAGATATCCTTGGCCGATTGCACGGCCTCGGCGTTCCAATTCACCGTGAGGCTGTCGACGGCGACAGTCGCATCGTTGACCGAGTATCCACTACCGTCCGGCGAGTCCAGTTGGTCAATGAGACCCTGCTGCGAAAAGGCCTCCGTGCTCAGGTACTGCTGGGCTTCCGCTACTGCGCTCTGCTGCTGCTGCGTCAGGGTGGGGCCTGGAGTTGCAGGTGAATTCGTGCAGGTGAACTCGTTGCAGGTGAACTGGTTGCAGGTCAACTCGTTGCAGGTGGACTCGTTGCAGGTGGACTCGTGGCAGGTGGACTGGTGGCAGGTGGACTGGTAGCCGATGTCCTTCCTGCTGGAGCTTGAGTGGTTGGGGTGGATGCGGTGGATGCATTTGTATTGCCGCCCACGATGCTCAGATTATTCGATTTCGATCCGGCCGCCGCAGCCAATGTCACAATAAGAATGAGCACGACGATGCCTGGCACATAGTAGGTAGGTCTTTTGTTCCAGGACCTCCCGTGTGTACCGCTGGCTTGGCGAATGGGAGGCCCGATGTCGGTCCAATCGGTGGAGTCCATGAAACGAGTGGAAGCGGTGCCGACATTCGGGACACCAATCGGTCGAGCCTGCTGTCCACCCTGTGCCGTTCCAATACCGCTCAGCAGAACAGTCGTCCGGGTGAGGGACTGACCCGGTGGTCAACCTGAACCGGAGCGGACTCAGAAGACGGCTGGTCGGTACAGACGAGGCTGGTGGTGCGGGTGGTACATAGCTCGGGTGGCTCTCAGGTGGATACCACTTGCCATCGGTCGCCTGCCACCAGCCAGCACCTTGTGATTGTTCTGCACCGAGTACTTGGGCCATGTTGCCTCCTCAGCGTTACCCTCGAGGGTCCGGGGAGAGATCGCATGCCTCCGTTGCCATGATCCAGTTTCGGGAAGTCCACCCAGTAGGGCTCAAGGTCACCCTGGGCGACGATTACTACCCAGACCGGAGCGAGCTAGTCAGGGGAGATGCACCCTGCAGGCTCTCCGTCAATCTCCGGATAGTCCCACGGAGGAGATCTTCCGCCGGAGGCATCTTCCGTAGGCCTTCCGAATTTAACAGAGCTGGGCGGCGCGGAGAAAGCGTTCGATTCCTGCCCTCCGCTGCAACTCGAGGACCGAGTTCAGGTGGCGCGTTCGATCCACAGAGAAAGGCCGTAGCGAGACTGCGATGACACGGATATCGTCGGTGTCCGTGCGGGCCTGGGTGGCGGGGGCGTCGGTCCTTTTGGTATGACGATCGCGCCGGCATGCTCCAACGGGCAGACGGTACGGCACAAGTGCTGAGCGTCGCAAAGAACCTGACCGTCACCATACCTGCAACAAGTTCGATCAAGCTGAAGGCAAGCGATGCACCTAGCTCTGCCGCCGCCTCGATCTCCTCTCCGGTACAAACCTCAGGCGGAACCGTTTCCAGTCCTCTGCAGCTTCTGTCCACTCCAAAGCTGCTCCACGCAAGTGGGCCGTTTCCCCGAGGAGGCGTCACTCTTTCGGTGAAGATCGCTCAGCCGACAGGGGCCGGCACCGAACCCTTCCTGGCCAGTTTCAACCCATCCACCGGGCTTTGGAGTCCGATATCAAGTCACTACGACCGAACCACGCACACCGTCAGCGCTCAGCTCCCGCATTTCTCGATATGGGGAGTCCTTCGATTCATCAGCTCTGGAGTCGATGCTGTGGTGAAAGGGGCCCTCCAGTCCCTCGTCGGATCCATCAAGGTTTCTGGGCCGTCCCCGAGCTGCGGAGGCACCGGCGTCACCGTGGACGTGACGCCAGCCGACGGCACTTTGCAGTCCTGCGGGCAGGCCATAGACGCCAGTCACGTACTCGTAAAAGTGGCGAGCACCCTTGCGTTTCCGACCGACGCGAACGCTGCTTCGGGTTCGACCATCACCCTTATTCCGCCCTCCGATGTCTACCAGGAGATCGACCAGGCTCTCTACAACGTCACAAAGGGCCACTGGACCGGAACAGTGGTTCCTGGCGGTTCGGAAGCGGATGTCACCCTCGCACTCACACCAGAGTCATCGACGAAGATGACAACCGATCTCGACGACATCGCGTATCTCGCGGGGATCATTTATTCCGGGGTTCAAATGTTGAATCTCATCGAGTCGAAGATCGGAGCAGCCACTACAAAAGCGACGATCTCCGACATCGAAGAAGGAACGTGCGCTGCCCAAATCGCCGCTCTGCCTCCAACGATTTCCCTAACAGCGGCGGAGCTAAAGACTCTGGCGACGGCTGGGTTCACCTGTGCTCGGCAAGTCCTCAAACTAGGAACGACTGGCGTAATCGCCGCCGTTATCGGACTTGTCGCTTCGCTGTTCGAAAACATAGTTCAGACAGCCTTCCTGGCCGTCGAGACGGAGGTGGGTTGGTCGACCGGAGGAGAACATGTTCTCACGATTACACGTGCAGCCGTCCCATCGAATTCACTACCGGTACCAACTACACGAGCCTTGCCTACTCTTGACGTGCCACCTGTCTATGACGGCATAAAGCCTAGAGAAGTTGGCTTTAGTGCCGATTCAACTAATGACCTCACCAACATCACATGGTCGTCGTGGACGACAACGAGCGCGACAGGGTCCGGCACCTGGACATACGAGAGCTGCGATCCCGACTGCGCTAATGGACCGACAACGCCCTATCCGGCGACGATTCAGCTCTCGCAGCCTGTGAACGGCGTCTTCACGGCCATGACTGAGACGACTTCAGGGCCGTATGGTGGCGGAACAAACTATACATATCCAAACAACTGGGCCATGGGCGCGTCCAACACTTCTTACTGATCCTTGCCCAAACGGACGTGAATGTGCATCTTGGAGGAGATGCCGTCACACAGAGCTGGCGTCCCCACCATTGCTCAAAATTCGGCTGGATGAAAGGGTTCTCCCGCAATGAAAGTGTTGACCGATTTTTCTTGCTCGCCGAGCGGTTCAAGAGCCCTCGCGGTCCCCCATGGATGGCTCGTAACGCTGTTACGTTGTAGCGAACACAACGTCGCCACTGTCATCCGCAACTGCACAAAAATCAGCAGTCGGGCACGATACCTTGCCAAGACCGTTAGCGAAGGGTCTCGTAAAACCTAGCCATGAGGATCCACGCAAGTCGTAGGGGCGGCCCGACTGATCGATCGCTATGCACTCGTTTATCATGGGGCAAGACACCGATACCAGCGGAAACCCGCTAGTCGTTCCATCACTAGCGGTCACGCGATCGACGTTCTCTCGCTGTGACCAGACACCGTTCGATCGATCATTGCGTATCCTTCTTGGTCGACGGCAGCACAGAAAGTGGTGGTCGTGCACGACGCAGCAAACACTGGACTCGACGGATCGACCAAGTGTGATTGCGACCATCTTCCGTCGCTAAAGGTAAAAGCATAACCGTGCCCGTCAAGGGCTATACAAAACTTCGATGTCGGACACGAAATTTCACTAATGCCCGAGCCGACAGTTTGCGCCGCTTGCCATTTACCACCCTCGAACGTCACAGCTGCGTTGCCGCCCGCGGCCACACAAAAGTTGGATTGTGCGCAGGAAATGTCCCTAATCGAAGGGACCGGCGCGATTCCTGGAAGATTGTCTCCGCTAATCGTCGGAGTATCGGCCCAATGCCGCCCGTCGTAGGTTCTCGTTCGTCCTTCGGAATTTCCTCCGAGACAGAATGTATCGCTTGAACACGATACGAGTGCATAGCCGATCGTTGGTTCAGTGCCAGAACCTAGATCACTTGGTGGTGTCGAGTGCCAATACCGTTTTGATATGCGAACGATGTTCCATCTGCAGCGATTGCAATGCAAAAGTTCGGACTCACGCATGAGACCCCGGTAACACCGCTTGAGAACAGGTGAAACGGTGGTGATAGTGACCACTGCCGAACGACTCGCCCATTTGAGATTTCGAGTTCGGCGTATTCACAGCGCGGGTCTGCGGGGTTCTGTACGCATGGCTGATTAACTTCCTGTGACTGGCTTGCAGCTGATTGGTTCTTGCTTGTGGATCGTTGCCCGCTAGATATGTTAGGCGTACTGCATCCTGATATAAGGACGCAGAATGCAGCAAGCCCTACTATCGCGAGAGGTTGGAACTCGGAAATGAGGCGCCATGTGTGGGTTAGAGGAGTGCTCCGACATTGCCTAAACACGGGTAGACCCGCCACCTCATGACTCCCTTCGGCCGATCCGACGGAACCGCCCGAGTTACCTGCGTTTGATTCCCTCGAGCTCGCACCTCTCGGCAGAAGTGCCTGGACGCAGACCACACGCTTTCAGCAGCGGTAAGGGCAGCGAGCTTCTTTATGCGACCCTTCATTTGTAGTGTCCTTGACTCAACCCCCGTTGGGCCCGAACGTGCCCGGCGGCAGACGCTATGGACCTAAATGGAGACTGTCAACGGAACACGCTGCACCCCCAACTTCACAATCGGTGAGTTCCGGGTTCTCACGGTGCGAGAGAGTTAGGTCGATCGATCGAATCCTTGAGCTCTAGCGGCATCGCACATTCCAGGCGCCGACGAGTCAGTTGACTTCAACCAGGCAGTGGAAAGTCTCCCGGACATCGGCGCCGCAAACTCATCAACAAAAGCACTCTTCGGATTCGCACGCTTGCTACGCGAGCCGGCGCTCAATGATCCTTGGATGAACTCTGCCGCTCTGCCCGCATTCGCCATCGCCTGTTGCGATGTATTTTTTCTTCGGCGCCCGAGCCTCGTACCAGATCTGTCCGCTCACCGTCCATTTGGAACGTCAGCGCGCTGGTTTCCCGTGCAGAACCAGAGCGCGCTTCGAGCCGCGCTATCCATCACCTCGCAACCTCTCCAATGACAGCTTACGGCGCTGCGCCTCCGTTTTCGGCGGCATATCCCATCTTGCAGGTGTACAGCGCTTGCGAGGGATCGAACTGCTGCCCACTTTCTGGGAAATACCATTCGACTTCTTGATACGCAGATTCGCCCTCGCAAGTGCCAAGATCGAATGCGACAATCGTGGCCTGCTCTTCTGTGCCGTCAGCGGTGATCTGGTTTGGCGCTACGTAGGTACTCATCCCCGTTCCCGTAGCTTCTGTGCCACCCCAGGATTGCCAGGCTATCGATTGAACGAAACCGGTAGGGTCGCCGCCCAGGTAGACGGTGGACGGTTTGATCGATCCCAATCCTTCTCCGCCTGGAGCCCATGATCCAGTGAGACCAAGGATCGGTCCCATAACAGGCTTTTTCGAATAACTGTCAGTACTGTAATCCCGCCGGTCGACCAGCCGACGGACGTCTCGACGGCGAGGAATGCCGTCTGGACGATGTTCTCGAACAGAGAGGCAACGATTCCGATCACCCTGCGGCCACACCGGCCCTGCCAAGATGACGATTTGTTCGGCGCAACCGAATCCGACACTTGAAAGCTCTCGGACGGTGCTCGGCGTAACCGACAGGGTGCTCGGTAGGGAAGCAATCTGGCTGAGGCATGTCCCCTCCTCGATAGCCGAAACCTCTTCCTTAGCAACCTCACCGAGTTTTGACTCGGCGAGAAGGAGGACTTGCACACCCGAATACATGATCGCTGTCAGGTACGCGATGTCATCGAGCCCAGTTTTCATCGTTCCCGACTGACCGGGCCCGATAGTTAATGTGACGTCGGCTTCTGAACCGGCTGGGACACCGCCCCCGTCAATTTGCTTTCGAAGCATCGAAGAGCGTCTTGTCGATGTCGGCATAGATGTCATCCGGTGGGGCGATGCTGATGGAGTTGCCACTGGGAACGTAAACATCGGTCGGGAACGCAAGCGTGCTGGCAACCTTGACGAGTGTCTGACTGGCAGTGGCATCTTGGCCGCAGGTATTGATCGTGCCGTTGCTCGGCGCCACGTTCACCGTGATGTCGCTTCCGAACAACGAGGGACAGGACCATTGAACTTCACCAATCCAGCGATGGATTGAAGAGCACCCTTGACGATCGCCTCAAGGCCACTCGTTACGAAGCTCAGGACACCCCAGATCGAGAAGTGAGGAAGCGTGGCACTCACTGCGTGGGAGGCCGAGTCATAATGGCTCGCAACCGGTGTCCACGAACCCGTGGAAGGGTCGTAACTTGCGATGAAGGGAGGCCCGGCAGCTCCCCTTGGCCGTTTGATCGTAAAGGTCAACGTCGCCCCGCCAGGAGGGAGCGAGCTGCTTGCGTGCAGGAGCAAGGGCTTCCCGAGGAGCACTACTGGGCTCGGAACCTCGCCTGCAGGCGTCTGAACCGGCGTAGTCACCGACACGGTTGCTGCCGCCGGCGCAGGGCGGGCTGTCACGATGATATGCGAAGACGCCGGGAGAGACACGGCGGCGGCTTTGGTTATGGACACCGTTCGAGACGACGAACTTGTATTGCAGGCCGGCAAAACTGCTACCGCTGTCAAGACGGCAAGGGCCGTTACTCCCCTCCGCACTGGCGCTACTGCCTATAGATAGGGGCTGGCAAGACAGCGTCCTCCTCGATCAATAAGACACAGAGCGGCGGTACTCGATAAGCCAAGACCGCATCGTATATTCCATTGAATTTCGTGTTAATCGGTTCCAATCGTGTTCGAGTTGATCCCGTCAGCCGTTACGTAATCGGAACCACCGCGTTCGGTGTCGTAACACGTGTTGGACTAAGCGTCTCGGTACTGCTACTCAAAGTAGTCGAGTAGGGGCCGTAGGCCGTGCCCTCTTCCACGCAATACCACGTAACTCTTCCGGTAGGGAAGTTAGTGAAGGTGATATTCATCCAGTGCCCTGCAGGGGCGGCGTTGCTTCCCCAACCGATCGTGATCGACGCCGGCGGAGGTGGCGGCGGAGGTGGCGGCGGAGGTGGTGTCGTGGTCGTCGTCGTGGTCGGCGGCGGAGGTGGTGTCGTGGTCGTCGTCGTGGTCGGCGGCGGAGGTGGTGTCGTGGTCGTCGTCGTGGTCGGCGACGGAGGTTGCGTCGTGGTCGGCGCCGGAGCCACGGCCGAACCGGTCCCAGACGATGTGATGGGAGGGGGCGCGATCACTACGGTTGTGGGCGGTGTGTAACTCGGCGTCGGCAAAGGCTCTGTGGTGGCGCTCCCCTGGGCGGCGGGAGCGATAACAGTAACAAGCACGTGGGACTGTAGGTTCCCAGCTTGGGCATTCACAGTGGGGTCCCCGGGAAATTGCCGAGACGAGACCACCGTTCACAGTTACCACGGCCGGATTAGATGATGTCCAGGCTACTCCAGCCAAGACTGCGTCAGACGCCGGTGCATCATTGCTCATGGTCCCCTGCGGACTGAGTTGGTAAGTCTGGCCGACCGCCAGTGAAGCCGTCGACGGACTCACCATTAGAGCTTCGAGTGTCACAGGGGCTGCACTAGGTGACACTCGATTCGAATAAGTGCTAGACGCTTGTCGCTGGGCCGAAGCCCATGTCCGCAAACGACTCAGCTTTGCGCCAGTGCCCGGGACCGGGATGTCGTAAAGCAGTTCGAGCTCATCGTTCGGCGCGAGGTTCTGCACGTCGTACAGGACGATCGGGTCGCGAGTCACGATCTGATTAGGCGACGGATCGAACCGGACGATGTCGGCGTTGCGTGCGAGTGTTTTGGGGATCGCTTCGTAGATTGATCCGCTCTCGGGAGACCCTGAAGAATTGTCGATATGGATGACAGAGTGCAGCTCGTTCCCGTCGGCTCCCTGCAATTTCCAGATCATCGACAGCACGAGGCCATTTGGGTACGCGGCGGGAGGAATCGTAAGAGACAGATGGGGTCGGCCCTGATCCGCCGCTGACAAGGAGAGCCGTCAGCCCTGCGATCAATGCCAGGAGAGCCGCCGCCCCGATCGCAATCGCCTTGCGGCTCAGCGTGAACCTGGAATTGTCTCCGGGCGTCTTCGTGCTCTTTAGGACCGTCGCCTTTTCGTCTGCGCGTCGGCCAATGCCCTTCAGTTTGAGCGACGTTGGCAGGGCGTCCTCGTGTTCTGGAGGTGAGGCGGGCATGGGAGGAAGGCCCCGGATGTCTGGCTCTATGGCTTGAAGTCGCTTGGATGCCTGGGCCGCTATGGGACGTTCGTGGGGGTTCTTTGCCAACATGGGGGTGATTTCATTCCAGAGCGCAGTAGGGAGACCCTTGGGCTGAACTGCTATTTCTTCAAGATGACGACGCAGGACAGCCACTGGGTGTCCCCCGCTGAACGGGGTGAATCCGGTCAGCATCTCGTAGAGAACGATTCCGGCGCTATACACGTCGGCAGCTGGTGTGGCGTGGTCACGCTCGGCCAGTTCGGGTGCCAGGTATTCCGGTGTCCCGATCAGACCCGTTAGCTTCGTGAGGGTTGGTCCGTGGGTTAGGCGAGCAATCCCAAAGTCGGTGAGCCTGGGTGACCCTTCGGTGTCGAGGAGGATGTTCTCAGGCTTCACGTCGCGATGCACAACTTCGATAGCGTGCACCGCGGCCAGAGCGTCCAGAAGCTTGGCTATGAGCTGGACAGCCGCTGACGGTGCGAATGTTCCTCGAGCCGTGAGTTCCCGTCGGAGGTCCGTTCCGGACACCAGATCCATGAGGATGCCTGCGGATCCACCTTCGATGACGAGATCGAGGAAACCTTGACGAGGTAAGGGTGATCCAGGCTGCACAAGACGTTGCGCTCCTGGACGAAGCGTGCGATGACCTGTGGATCGCCCACCAGTTCAGGGCGCAGGAGCTTCACAGCGATGGGGGCATCGCCATCTTCGCGACTTGCCGTCCGGACTTCTCCCCGTGGCTCCTCGCCCCACCACCTGGCCGAGTCCGTAGCCGGCGAAGGTCGTTGTCATGATGCTGTCTCCAGTTGGTTAGGCGGCTACGCCGTCTGGGCAAGTGCGGACGTCGAAGCTCGAAGCGATGCGGTCGAAGACGGTGACAAGTCGTTCTCCGGTGTGGCTTGTGAGGCTGAAAAGCGAGAGGATCGCCACTACGGGGGCGTCCGGGGCCACTTTGATGTACTGAAACAGTTGTTTGCCCGAAGTATCGCCCTTTGTGCGATCGATGCGAAGCGCCTGTCCAGACGTCAGCTCGAAGCGCAGGCAGCGCGCCGAGTTCGTCGGCTTGCTCGGCAGCGACCGTGATCTCTTCGAGGGGGTCGACCTCGGGGCCGATCCCTTCCAAACGGTGTACCGACACGACGGCTCCAGTAGTGATCAGGGTCACTGCGTCGTCCTGTCGGACCGGTTGACAGCACCACCCGGAGAGTGCGGCTCCATCGTGGACGAGGGCGGAGAATGCCCGTAGGACGCCTGCTCCGAGATCGGCAGGGCTGTCAGCACCTGATGCAAGCCGGAATCGTTCTACAGCGGAGCCGGTAGCCCGAACTGCTTCATGCACAGCGTCGCGATCAATGGGGATCGATTCGAAGCCAACCATTTGGAAGGCCGATAACCACCTGCATCAAGGGATCCGACATCAGTTGGCGAACTCGTTGAGCGAGTGGGCGATCTTCGAAGCGGCGTCGTTCGTGATCAATCTGCCGAGCGGGGGCGCGATCGCATGATCCACAAGGCCATCAATCGAAGGCTGTAACCCATTGTCACGATCGAATCCAACCATTGTCGTTGCCAGGTCGAGCTGACCATTGCTCCACGTATCAGTGACGTCGTCCATCGACGGGATGCCAGAACCGTCCAGTCCTTTACCCGCCAGAAAGTCCGTTGCCAAGCCAACGTCTGAATCGGTCATGGCGTTGACGTCGCTTTGAAGATTGACCTGGTTATCACGTCCGTCTGATTCCATCAGCACGTCGGATCCGACCTCTGCTGTGTTGACAGCCGCGCTGGCCGTATCCACAGCCTTCTCGACGGTGAATACTTCCCCCAGCGTGCTCGCCGCCGCAGGAAGTATCGCCAAGGCCAGTTCGGGCTGTGCGATACATGCCACAACAGTGAGAACGACGATGGCGCCGACCACATAGGGAGCAGCGTCGTCCACCACGGTGGCCACGTCGTCGACAACCCGAGCGAGAGCATGAGTAACAGTGTGGATTTCGGGAGCAGCAGCCACGAGATCGCGGACGCTCCATCTGGCCAGGTCGACGAGGCCGGCCGGATTCCCGCTCAAAACCAGTGCCACGTCTCGGGTTTCCCGGCTGACGTCGTGCTCGACGTGAGTGCTGAAGCTCGAGACGTCCCGGCGGACGCGTGGTCGATCCAGTCCCGCTTCTGTACATTGAAGGAACTGGCCAACGCCAGCCTGTCGAGAAGAGTCTCTATCGCTGACTCCCAGAAAGAGTGATCTGTGATGAGACCTGCCGACAATCGCTGAGTTTGCTCTCGGCATCGTTGAAAGTGCTCTGCGCTGCTTTCGCCGCCTGCTCGGCAACCGCCTGTTGAAGGCGGGCGTCGGAGATTTGGTTTGTGAGTCCGTCGATGGTTGATTGCAGGCTTGTCGACGAGACGACATCCCCTGTGAGCACTGCTGCATCATGGGCCGCCTGGGCGACTTCGAGCCGTCCTTCCGCGTACCAGCAAATTCCCCTCGGCACTTCGTATCTGGCTTTGGGACGCGGCGGAAGAGCGGACGAGGCTTTTTGACTGTCAGCCGAGGCCTGGTGAGCTTGCTCAAGGACTTGTTGTGCCTGTTGCTGCAACGACCCAAGTCCTGGGCGTATTCGCCCAGGGCCGATACTGCTATTTGGTGTCCATTTGCGATGCTATCGAGATCCTTCGGCACCCCATGGATCGACGCGAGGAAGTTTCCGGCGGCCTCTCCGCGTGATGTCACCGATCCGGTTTGCTGACCTATTAACGCGAGACTGTCTCGGGCCGAACCAGCGGCGTTGAGTACCGGGCGAAAAGCATCGGCGGCGTTCTCGAAGAATTTGGGAAGCCCCCGGCGTGGGGTTTTCGCCTAGTACGGACCAGTCAGTCACCGTGCCTATCCTCAGTGACCGCTCGCCCTGCCGGTCGACTGCATGATGCCAGTCGCAAGCGACGAGTCGGCGGTTTCGTAGCTTTGTGCAGACTCAGAGAGCAGACCGCTCATCTTCGAGAGTTGCTTGTGTATCTCACTGATTGCTTCACTCGAGGCCTCGGTAAAACGTTCGATTGCGTTGACGAGTCGCTCGTCACCGGCATAGGTAGGGTTGGAGCCCGTTGACGGCAGCGTTTTTCAAGGAGTCGAGCAGCGTGCCGAACTGAGAGGAGAGCCCAAGGAGGACACCAGGCTCGACCTCGAAAGTTGTCACCGCTCACTCCACCTAACAGTGTCCTTGCAAAGCCGAAGGGTCAGACCTGGGTGAAAGAGGACGCCACGCTCTGTTCGGTGGACTCGTAGGAGGTGGCAGCGTTCTTTGTGAGCTGGGCGATACCGGTGAGAGCGCTGTGTAGTCCTGTGGCGTCTCGCTGCCACTGCTCCCAAAGCGCCTCGAACTGTGCTTGAGCTGCTCCAACCCACTGCGATTGCAGGGGAGAAACAACGCCGGCGAGACGGGACAGCGTCGCCTCGACGTCGGCCGCACCCGCTCGTCAACTGCGCGGGAGATCTCCTGTAGTTGCTCAGGGGTTACTGAGATGGACCCGGCCATTTTGACGCCCTCCTTGTGCGTGGAACGGGCGCCGTGACAGTCTTCCACCCGTTTCCCAACATCACGCTATAGGGCGATGGCGCGGAGATCAACGGTCGATCAACGCAATTGGCGCACTTCGGTTTCGGCTAATTGGACCAGGCTCGTAGCCCCCGTTCGATACGTGTAAGCCCCTTCCCGCTTGGCCATCGAAGAGGAGAGTGCGGGGCAAACGGAGACCAAAGAGATCGCCATCTGAGGGGGCGGCCGGGCTGAGTAGAAGCCCGGATCGCGACTTCCGAGTTCTAGCTACTAGGGGCCGGAATGCCGCCGCGTTGAGATCGGCGACGTTCCCGGCGAGTACGACGCTCAGTGGCTGACCACGCGCCCCGCGACGCAGGAGTTGTTCGATCGCCCCACCCCAGGCACCGTCCAGCATCATTTCGACGTCGTCAACGAGGACTACCCACGGACGTTCGTCGTCGGAGGCTAGGTGCGCAAGCAGGTCGTCCGGCGTGGACGAGCGGCTTGACACGAGGGTGACGGAGCCGGCCGATTCACCCGCCGCTCGACCCACAGCCGAATCGGGGCGGGCCACCGTGATCACTTGGGTGCCACGGAAGGCAAAAGAGCGAGCGAAGGCGGCCAAGACCGTGCTCTTTCCCGAGCGGCGGGGCCCAGCGACGAGGAATCCGGGCCCCTCTCGCTCGAGGTCGACGGCAAGTGGATGCAGATCGTTCCCGGCTACACCGATCACGGCTGTGACGGGAGATGCTGATCCTTCTTGATCGAGGGCCTCGAACGCCACGTGACTTGGGAAAACGGCGACTCGGGTCGGCGTGCGCCCCTGTGGTGCCGAATCCACCTTTGCGGCAAGTGCACTAAGGGCCGCGTCTTTGCCCGGCACCTGACGTGTCGTCGACAAGGACGCCGACTTGTACTTCCACTCCTGAGTCTGCACGGAAGGCTCGGCCGGGACTGATCTGGTCAGGAAGACGGTGGGGATTGAGACCGGCGAGACCGTAGCTCGACCGGTCGTTGAAGCGCATGACCAACCGAGTCTCTGCAAGTGTTGCCATACGCCCTATCAGCAGGCTGCGGTCACCGGTGACAACCATGCGGACACCGACAGCTTGCCCCTCGGTGAGGATCTGGTGGACGGCGCTCACAAGCCGTCCACCGTCGAGTCCTTCAAAGGCTGACTTGAATGCGTCCCACCGATCGACCATGACAAGCAGATAGGGAAGCCGCTCGCTTTTCGGAACGCTTCTCCGCTGCTCGGGAAGGCTTGACCAACCACCGTGCGAAAAGATTGCCTGCCTACTTTGAATCTGCTCGACAAGCATCGTCAACAGCCGCTCAAGTCGCTCGCCTTCGGTCCGACTCACGATGGCGCCGCAGTGAGGAAGGTCTGCCATGGCCCTCAGAGCGCCGTTTCCGCAGTCGATGCCGTAGAGGTTGACATCTTCTGGTTTTGCGTACATAGCCAGCGCCCCAGCCAAGGTACGCAACATCGTGGTCCGACCAACGCCGCTGTCCCCGGCTACGAATACGTGTCCACTTTCAGCAAGCCGCAGCACAGCGGCGACTTGTCGCTGTTCATCGGGACGGTCCTCGAGGCCGAATGGCAGCATTGGCTCCGTCTCGTCAGGATTCTCGGCTGAAAGGTGTTCGAGGAGGATCGTTCCAGCTAGTGGCTCGAGCCATGGGCTGCGCGGAGGCCCGACGTTGATGGCCTTAGCGGCGTCTCGGAGGGCGAGGACCAACGTGCCAAGGTCGGTTTCGGCGTGTTCGCTAGTCATTGCATCGGGGACTCGCTGTCAACTTGACGAGGTTGTGAGGATCTATGACGCGGAGCCGTCGGCTGACGAGACGTGCCGCGAGTGCGTCTCTTTCCTCCCACTCGCGGAGCTTGGAACTCCACCAGGCCCGTCATGGCCAACGCGCACGTATCCCCGGCCAGCTGTTCCCTTGTTGATGCGTGCAGCTAGTGGACTATCGATGACGTCGGCGCTGTCCATGGTGTCTGTGACGCGCATGGCGATGCGAAGATTCGTGTTCGTCTTTATGGCGGGCGATACGACGCCGGCAGGCCTTTGTGTGGCGAGGATGAGGTGGATCCCTAGGGATCGTCCGTGCCGAGCAGGGTCAATTAGCCCGTCGACGAACTCAGGTAGCTCCTCTACAAGCGTGGCGAACTCGTCGATCACGATGAGTATCCGCGGGACGTGCTCCAGCTCCCCGTCCCAGTCGTCCCTGTGGCGCCAGTAATCGTCGATGTCATTGACTCCAACGTCATGAACAAGAGGTTCGCGACGAATGCAACTCGGCGGCGAGCGACCTGAGGGCGCGTTCGGTGAGATGACCGTCAAGGTCTGTCACCATTCCGCCTATCGCTGGAGGAAGCTGAGCACATTCACGAAAAGCGCTTCCACCCTTGTAGTCGATGAGGACGAAATTGAACGAGTCGGGCCGATTGCCGATCGCAAGACTCGCTATCAGCGTTTGCAACAGCTCGCTCTTCCCTGATCCCGTTGTCCCCGCGACCAGGCCGTGTGGGCCATCTCGTCGGAGATCAAGATGGAACGGGCCAGTTTTGCTGACGCCGATCACCGCTGAGGTGGTACGACCACCGCTGGCCCATCCTGCAGTTACCTCTTCGCTTGTAGGCGGATTCAATCCGAGGATGTCCAGCAAGGTGATCGATGAAGGAAGACCTCCGCTTGTTTGAGACTGATGCTCGAGCCGAAAAGGCGCAAGGTGACGAGCCAAAGTCTCGGGCCATTCGGAGGCGATGCAATCGGAAGTGATCTCCGATTGCTCTGTTCCGTCGGGACGCGGTCAAGCGCAGATCACCCTTGGGACCGGCATCGAAAGATGCGACTGCGCGGCACGCGACGGGGAGATCCAAACGAGAAGCGGCGATACAGATGGCGAAGACGCCGACGGCCGGACCCTGCTGGAGGACGGCCGCCAGGCTCGGATGGCTCTGGAGATGGCCGGAACCAACCAGTACAACGACCACCGCTGCATCGCTGTCGGAACGCTGGTCACGCCCAACCGGGCTCTGTACCTGGCGGCGTCTGTTGATGAGCGATTCCAGCCTCTCGGCGATCTGACCGACCGATTCGTCGTCGAAAGCAACATCTGAGATACCGACGGTGCCTTCTCGCTTGCGGGTGTGGGGAAGCCACATCGTCCACTGCCAAAAGGGAAGCTGGTCAGGGTCGGCCACGACCATGATGCGCAGCCCGTTGGGGGCGTGGAACGAGGCCAGCTGGCCTACCAACCATTGTCCGAGTGTCGCCACGTTCTCGCCGTCACCGGCGATGCCGAGGACGCCAGCTTGCCGCAGCTCGATGGCAATGGGGGCGAATAGATTGGGCGGCTTCACCGCGGCCGGCTCATTGTCCGGGGGTGGGCAGTGCTCGCAAGGTTGATGTCGGCCACCTGGTTGGCCGTTCCCAGTCGGAGAGAAAGGAAGTCGTCGTCGGAGGGTCGACGTTCCCACAGGCGTGCCGAGGGGCCGGTGGCAATGATTACCACCTCGTCTGGGTTCGGGAATGCATGAGAGCGGGCTCGCGCCTGGACCTCGACGATCGCCTGTAGCTCAGCGGCAAATCGGGCTCGGCGCTCCTCGTATTGGACAAGTGCCTTACGATGAGACCGGCTACCTCGCCGACGATCGGTGAGATAATTGCCTACAGCCATGGCAGGGCTCAGGAGAGCGAAGAGGAGGAACAGTGGGTTCACCACGGCCATGGCTCCGCCAACCACCAGTGGTAGCACGACGCCAACAATTGAGAGTGGGTTCCGGGAACGCTCCATTGGTGGCGCCGGAACATCCAGGTGGGCCGCAGCACTGCGGGCGACAATGCGCGGCGGACGGTTGAGAATCACTGTTCCGTCGCTGGCAAGCACCGTTGAGGCCGGAGGTCCGGTCGCAAAGGAGACCGCGAGCAACGAGTCGCCGACTTCGACAGTGTCACTCGGAGTAAGGGGCGTCGCCGTGTTGATGGTCACGCCCGAGATCACTGTGCCGTTGGCCGATCCCACGTCTTCGATCGTGACACCCGACTGCGAGATCCGGATGCGGGCGTGAGTTCGAGAGATGGTTTCGTCGGAGGGGAGTGAAATATCCGCTCTTGACGATCGCCCGATGACATATTCACCGGGAGTTAATTGCCAGGATTTGCCGATATCAGGACCGGCAATCGCGCTGAGCCGAGTAGTAGCGCTTCGTTCCGACTGCGAATCACTGGCTGGCAAGTGGTCAGGATCGGCCGCTTCCAGGATTGCCCCGTTGCGTGCGCCAGCTTCGGTCAGTCGCTCCAAACGATCGATGGGCCGCCCACGGATCAGCCATGTCGTCTGCCTATCGACGAACTGGGTGAGTAGAGGCTCTACGTCCCCTAACGTCGCGTCGTCTGCCGCCGTGAGTAAGACATCATGTTTCGAACTGCTTCGCAGATCCAAGACAGTGAGGAGTACCTCCACGGTAAAGAAGCCTACCGAGGGACTCGCCCGCAAGATAGGGCGTCAGCAGCCGCACACGAACGGAGCCGAAGCACTGGCCCTAGTTCGATGCCAACGGAAAACGACGACGCTGCCAACGTCCGGCGCGTACTAGGAACTTAGTTCTACAAGGAGCGAGATGTCTCTGATCCCTGACGACACGGTACTCGCCGAGGGCGAGGACTATCTCCTCGTTGAGACCAGGGATGGTTACCAGATCTGGTCCGTGGCTGACTACCCCGCACAGCGTCGCAAGCGCATGCCCGACGACGAGTACGTTCGAACCAGCGCTGGCTTATCGGCCGCCTGGAACGCTTTTGGCGTGCTTGAGCCGAAAGCTGCCGAATCGCAGGCACCGCCGTCAGTGGTACTTGCGGCCGACCCGCCGATGCCGGCGGCTTGGTCCTCCCAGGTACTGGTCACCACTCGCTTTGAGCTGGCTGGTCATCGGATCTTGAAAGAGTCGGAGTAGTAACTGGAACGACGGTGAGGGCTCGACATCTGGGGGCGAAGCTCTTGGCCGGGGTTACGCAGAACTTTGGTGGCGAAATCCCCGGTTACACAAAGCTGATTTCCGAAGCCCGCCAGGAAGCGTTCGAGCGTATGTGCGCCGAAGCCGCCGACAGAGGAGCGAATGCCATCGTAGCGGCCGGTTTCAACACGGGGGAGCTGTTCGAGATCGCGGTGGAGCTTCTTGCATACGGCACGGCCGTTGTTGTCGAGTCCCTTTCGCCTCGTGACTAACAGGGATCGCTACCCGCGGTCGTACGGGCAGCATCGCGTGGGCGCAGGTCAAGCCCGGGAAGGAACAATTGATTTACCTCCTCCAAGTCCCATCGCTCGTGTCGTCCGTCGTGCGCCACGAACTCGATCTCTATGACGCCAGACTTTTGATCCCCATCAATGTGGCATGCGGCACACCGCAAAAGCTGGGTGAATCTGCCACGCGAGCCAGCACCTGCGGGCGGGACCGCGCCGGTCGTGGAGATTGCTCTGAGCGTCACCAGTCATTACGGTCTAGCTCAGTTGAGGCGAAGTGGAGCAGCAAATTGGATAGGCGTCAGATCGAATGTACGGCATCGGACCTCAAACGCCTTCAGAATGACGCCGCTGCAAAGAAGATCGTATCGGTAGTCCAGTATACGGCCCTCCTATATGGAACAGACTCGTATCTGAAAGCCTGCGAGAAGGCGATCGCTGAACACGGAATTGCGGCAGGCGCTCTCCTAGATGACAAAACCGAACCTGTTCTCTTTGTTCCCCTTGCCAGCGTTGATCCGGGTGAAGGAGAAAAGGTTCTTGACGGCGGTCTGCTTGTTACCCTGTCCGATGGCGCTATTATCGCTTGGAACAATTTCAGAAAATGGGGATTTGGCATGTGTAGCGTGTGCGCGAGCAGCATACCCTACGAGGTCGTCGAAGACGCAAGTAAGGACGGTGCGTTATTCACTGTCGTAACGTCTGATCGGCGTTGGCAATTTATTCCGCGGGAACTTCCTTGACTCACAGAAACGTCACAAGGTTTACCGTAAGAGCATCATGCCGTATCTACTCAACTCGTTCCGCCAGTTGCTCGATCCATCAGGAATCGACGCTCCTCTTGAAGCGCTCAAGCCTTCCGCGAAGATGGCGAAACCTCGATTTGGAATCTGGAATTGTCCGGCCTGCCAGATTGAAATGACCCGCCTCTACACACTTGACGAAGTGTGTCCAACTTGTGGTGGTCCTGTAGACGACATCCGTCCGTCGCGAAATGCGTAGCGCGTAAAAGTAGATACCTAGCGCCTGCTGTCCTGGGCCGCGGACGAGGGAAGTGGCCGACATCTACAATAAGCACCGTCCTTCGTTAGCGAGAACATGCCTCAGCACGGAGGGACGGCAACTCCGCCGATGGTCACGTCGTGTTCAAGCGATGTCCAACTCTTGCCTCCAGCCGGGCGAAGCGGGTCTTGCTCCGTTGCATTGATACCGCAAGCCCGATCCCGAACACGGCGGACCCCGCGGTGTAAATCAACCATATTGGGTGGTGGATAGCCAGGAGGAGACTGAGCACGGCGAACCCTCCGAACATGCACGGGGTCAGAATGGACGCCCGTCGGAGCTCGGGGCGGCGCCGCCTAATAATGGCGAGAAGGGGTTGGTCCAGAGCGCGATCGTTAGGCAGCTCGCCGCTCCGCATCGCTTTCGCCATCACCTTGAAGGCTGCATTCGTCGTAATGCCGGATGCCTTCTGGTCGCGCCGTCGCATGACCACAAAGCAAAAGGACATAAGTGCGCCGAAGAAGAGCCCTCCTACAGTGAAGCCACTGCCGAGGGGTGATTTCCCCAGCCGGGGAGCAAATACGTCAGCCCACCGAAGGTGACACCGGACGCAACCCCAATCGCCGCTGCGGGCCACATCTGGCCCCGTAATCCCCGCATCTCCTTAATATCTCCAGGCTTATTGCCCCTCAAGCCCCCAGCGCTGTTGTCCTTGAGAACACGCTCGCATTGGGGTTCAGCTCGTAGGCCGGTGATCCCCTTTGCCCGCGTTGTCGTGGACATTGAGCCAGCCGACATGGTGACCGTCTCGATCCTCATGTCATCCGCTATTGGCGCTTTCTTCTGTACGGAAATGTGGGCTCTCTCGGGACATTGGGACCGAAGAGGTTACGGGTGAATGGGCCCGCTTTACCTTGTGCTCGTCTGCGGCGTTCGAACCAATAAATGCCACTCCGGAAGAGGAAAAGTCCCGCCGCTCCGAACCCAATCAGAACTTCGCTCCCGGTGCTCATGCGGGTTCCTTTACCCGCCCCAGCGCACGCTTTACCGTCCGACGCTGCTCACACCGTCTCGCCGAGTTGTCGCGGCCCCACAGAGGCGCTCCAAAGCGACCGCCGCCTTTAACGTGTCCTTCAGGATCTCCAGCCCGTCCCACACCGGGTCAGTGTCCCGGCCCAGGGTCCTCATTGCGGATGTAAAGGATGAAGCCCGCTATCAGAAAGAGCAACGCAGCGGCATCGAGTACGAGTTTGAAGACCCTACCGACCCCTTTTGGCCACCCGCCGAAGATGAGGTCTACGGAGAAAACGAGTGCAACCAAACCTCCGCCGATTCTGGCGACAGTGGACCCCTTGAACTCCCTTAGGTTTCTCAATACTCGCTCCCAGATGGGGCCGACGCGGTGAGTGTTGAGCTGCCACTTCACTCATGCCGAGACCCAACGATAATTGACGCTTCGCCTCAGTCACCGTTGGCGGCGGGTGCGATGCAGGATCCGGTCCGTTTCTCAATCAGTTCCCGTAACCGGGAACATCCAGGTTCCGCACCTGCCCCGGGAGCCGGCGTGCGAACACGACAGACTAATCACCGGCTGAAGCGGGCAGTGATGCGTCGGGTGCGCCTGCTACATGAGCCGGCGCTCATGTGGCGGCGCGATCCAAGTCATCACCGAATCGTGCAAATGAGGCAAGAGCGATTACTCAAAGTTTGAAGGCGAGAAGAACGCGCCGTGAGAACATCGTGAGAACCAAAGCGTCGCAAAAACTTTCTGGAAGAGTCCACTCGTGACCGCCAAAGTCAATTGTACCTCTGCATAGGGCCATGTCCAGGGGGAACGTCCTGGCCATTTCCGTCCGCTCGTGTCAAGTCATATCAATTTCGCCGGGCTCGCTTGACAGGCCGGCGTGCACTCCAAACTGCACCACAGGACCTCGGCTGCATTCCCTGTTCAGAGCCTTCCTGTACGACACGCGCCTGTGTCGGGGCTTCTAGGGGGCGCATGCAGGGACACGACGAGGGGGACATGGTACTTCAAGGCCAACCTACGCCGAGTTGCCGACTCTCGGCGATGGTGCGGACTTCGTTTGACCTCACGACAGTCATATCCGCGGAGGGACAGATTCCGGTACCAGAGGCCCAACCGAAACCAATATCGGAGAAGACTTTCCCGGTGCCCCCCTGAATCAGCGCTCCTGTTCCGTTGGGCGCACGAGGATCTCGTTCAGTGCCACGCGCCCAGGACGAGTGACTGCGTAGGCGACTGCGTCTGCGATGTCCTCAGAGCGCAGCATCTCGACGCCGCCGAATACACGAGCTTGTTGTTCGAGAATTTCAGGGCGCAGATGTGTCGCCAGCTCTGTCATTACGGCTCCCGGTTCGATGATGGTGACGCGCACATGGCGAGCCGTCACCTCCTGACGGAGTGACTCACTGAAAGCGACGACCCCCCACTTCGTGGCGTTGTAAACGCCGCTTCCGCTCCTGGCGACCCTGCCGGCGACGGAACTCACGTTGACGACGTCCGAAACGCTCCTCGGGCCCTCCTCCGCCGAGCGGAGCAGATGGGGAAGGGCAGCGTGAGTGCAATATAAAAGGCCGAGGAGATTCAGATGAACCATCCTGCGCCACTCTTCGGTGGGCGCATCGAGGATCGGGCCCAGAAGCATCACACCTGCGTTGTTCACCAGAGTGTCGATGCGGCCGAGCTCTGCCACCGTACGCTCGACCATGGCGTTGGCCTGCTTTTCATCGGTGACATCGGTCTCGAGAACGAGGGCCCTGCCGCCGTCCTTCGTGATCTTCTCTGCAAGGCTGTCGAGCCGGTCGCGCCGACGAGCAGCGACGCCCACGGCAGCGCCCTCCGCAGCTAGCGATATTGCCGTCGCAGCTCCGATCCCACTGGACGCGCCGGTGACGAGGGCAACCGTTCCTTCGAGCGCTCGGGTCATCTCACCTCCGTTGGCTATCCGGCGTTCGCCGATGGGCTCAGTATGTCGCAGCGATTGTCTATTGCGCCTCGCGTCCGATTGTCCTTTCAGGGTCGAACCCCGAGGACCGCCTCTGATGTGGTCCAGTTATCCGCGATTGCCGTCTGTGCTGCAGCAAGAGACACCTCTCCGGAGCAGACAGCGTCGTTGAGGCGATCTTCCACGCCATCCTTGGCGTTGAGCCCGTAGTCATCTGTGGAATCGAATTGTGATGGGCTCCCAGAGTCGAGCTCGGGCCAGAGGTTTCGAACGTCACTCGAGCCGCCGAGCTCCAGCGGTACGAGGTGGTCGTACTCGTACTGGGAGGCCGAGCCCGCTGAATCGTAGGACTGCATCGACTTGTACTTGTCAGGTTCGGTGATCGACTCGGGTGGACGAACCGAGGAGGTGTAGCCGGATCTGCAGATCGTGGATGAGATGTTCGCCTGCGTCACTGCGGAGTCGACAGCGCCGGGGGTACAGCCGGGGTCTGGAAGCGCGTAGCCGTCCGAGGCCGTGCGGTAATGGCACGTACCCGGTCCCGGCATGGGCCCCTGCAGTCCGCTCGAACTCCACCCGACGCCCGTACTTACGAGCGTCGGTTTCGGTGCGAGCGGCGGCTGTGGTGCAAGGGTCGGCTGCGGTGCAATCGTCGACGGCGGTAGGGCCGACGGAGCGGTGGCCGGCGTGGTGTTCTCGGTGGACGGCTCCGTGTTAGCGGCGGCGGGTGATGTGACCTCTGTCGAAACTCGCTGGGAGGCGGTGGTACACGCCGCAAGGCCGGTACAGGACAACAGCACCAAGAATGCCGGCGTTAGTGCTCCCCAAGTAGCCCGGGTCCCTTTCGACGTGGTCGACGGGTGCATCTGGTCCATCGGCGCAAGGTAGCCCGAGCCTGTAGCAGCGAGGATGCGTTCGGCGCAGAAGGGTTATTCTCTGGCCGCAAGAGGCGGACGAGGCGGACACCCGGGGCCATTGCGGCGGCGGCCCGGTACCCGCCGGAGCGGCGAGCGCGCGATGTTGAAGAGGCGGAAGATCACTTTTGGCGCACTGACATCCGGCGCGCTCTTGCTGTCGACACTCCTCGTGGCGCCGGTCACGGCTGGAGCGCAAAATGGACCTGCGCCAGGCTCGCCGCAATATGTCGCACGTGACATCCAGAACATGGACAACGCCTTCGGCCGCGAGTTCGCGGCCGGAGGCGAGCTTACGAGCCCCGCATATCTGGAAGGCCTCACCCCGGCGATGTTCTCGACATGGTTCGATCAGGTGAGCGCGTCGGCGGCCGACCCGACCGACCCCGCGATCAGCGGAGGGAACGTCGTTCCGGGGTGGAACGCAGGAAATCCGTATCGGGACGGATGGGCCGGACGCCGGGGGCGGCAGGTGCCGGTGCGGTTCACCGCCTCCGACGGTGCTGTGTTGGAGGGCAGC
Source organism: uncultured Acidimicrobiaceae bacterium (assembly GCA_963737015.1). Classification (GTDB taxonomy): domain Bacteria; phylum Actinomycetota; class Acidimicrobiia; order Acidimicrobiales; family UBA8190; genus CAVTQZ01. The sequence goes on from CAVTQZ010000002.1 coordinate 510,241, forward strand.
CTCTTCGCTCCGCTGCCCCACGCACGCGACCCTTACACGGGTGCCCGCATCCACGCCCCGATGCCCGGCGTGGTCTTCGTGACGGGTTCCATCCAGGCTTCGGCCGGTGTGTACAGCTGGCTCGCGGAGGACCTCGCCGAACGCGGATACCTGGTCCTGACTTTCGACGTTCAAGGACAGGGGCGAAGTGAGACCCTCCCGCACCAAGGGCCCGATCCCACCCTTCCGGGTTGCGCGACGACGACTTCGTCAGGTCAGCAGACTCCGTGCACCGGGTTGCCTTCCGAGCAACAGCAGGACTTCGATCAGGACACCGAAGAGGCGATCACCTTCTTCCTTTCCACGCCTGCCGACCCCTACCGAAATACCGCCACCGGAACGACGAAGCTCGACTCCTACAACCCCTTGTGGACGCTCTTCGACCGAACTCCTGACCCCAAGAGCGCCACCACGGGCCGTACGACGCGTCTTGCGATCGTCGGTCATTCCACCGGAGCCGTTACGGTCTCGTACCTCCAAGGTACGGACCCGCGGGTCGAGGTTGCGGTGGCGCTCGACAAGATCACGGCGACGCCGCAGGCGATCAGCGACGACGAAGCCGCGCTCGGGTCACTACCGGGGCCGGTCGTGCCCGTCGTACCGATACTCGGGATGCAGTCCGAGTACGGCTTCGAGCCTCAGCCGTACTGGGAGGCGAGTTGCTCCTCCTTCGAGCCCTGTCCCGCTGCGCCCGGCGGCTCGGTCTCGGTTCCCGACCTGTCCAACGCGCCCGACCCGATCCGGGAGGAGGCGACCGGCTTCAACGTCTGGGCATCACACGGCGTCGACTCGATGGTCCTCGTTCCCCGCGCCTCGACGCATCTCGACTACACCGATGAGCCTCCGATCCTCCCGGCATCGGAATGGGGACAGGCGATGGCGAGCTACTACGTGCAGTCGTGGTTGGCGAAGTACCTGAAGCACGAGCCAGGTGCGGACAATGCCTTGCTAGCCACGACCCTTCATTACCTCGAACCCGTCGGGCAGGGCACCTGGAAGATGATCACGATCGATCGCAACGAAGATCTGTCGTTCTATTTCTGTTCCGGCTATGACTTCCACCTGTCGGGCGGAAAGGCGGCGAAGAGCAAGGACATCACTGGCGACGGCTGCAAGTGAATCACCTCCGTTCCGCAAGGTGAACGTAGTATCGCCGGCACGGGCGAAAGCTATCGGGGCACGCCATCTGCGCACCCCCAACGGGATTCGAACCCGTGTTACCGCCTTGAAAGGGCGGCGTCCTAGGCCGCTAGACGATGGGGGCTCGGAGACGAAGCGCTCGCAGGCTAGCAGTCCGTCAGCGGGCTGGCCTTGCGCGCTGAAGCTCCCAAGTAGAACCGTCGGGACTGTCGTGTATCTCGACTCCCAATGCGGAGAGCCGCTCGCGCACTTCGTCGGCGTCCGCGAAACGGCGTTCGCCCCGTGCGGCATCGCGAATTGCGATGGCCAGGTCTACGTACGGTCCTATTAGCTCCGCCGGGTCTCGCGTTCCCACCTCCGTGAGCCGTCCGAGCTCGGAGATCATCGACCGCAGGCTCGCCCTTCCGCGGTCCATCTCGTCGGACTGCAGGGTATCGGCGCGCCAGCTCCAAAGATCCTGCTCGAGGTCCAGGATCGCGCGCACCATCGATGCTGGTTCGCCTGCTTCACCAGCGCTGCGGAACTCCCCCTCGTGTGCACGGATGGCCTGCAGCAACGGGGAGCCCATGGTGTCCGAGGGCACAGTCTCCGGCTCCGGGATCGGCACCGCTGGATTCACCGTGAACCGGGCGTCTTCGGACATCTGTGAAACGCCGTGCCTCTCGCGGGCGAGGCGCTCCGCTATTTCGAGCAGTTGCCCGATGGGGATCGTCTCTCCGGCCTCGACGCGCTCGGAACGAGCCCGCACCCTCACCGTCACACCACCGTGGCCCACGATGAGAGCAGAGCTCGAGCGGAAGTCGATGCAAAGCGCTGTGTGTTCGTCGACGCCGAGGATGAAAGTGCCCGAATCCAGCTCTTCTTCCATTCGGACCAGGCGCTCTTCACCGAGATAGCAGTACCGCGTGTCGTGTGTCTGCCCTTCTTTGTTGTCGTAGTGGGGAATCACGACGACGGGAAGCCCGAGGGGCCGGAGCAGGTCGAGGCCCTCGAGCCAGTGCGGTTCCTCGCCGACTTTGTAGATCTCGTAAACGGGAACCGTCTTGCTGCCGAGCGTAAGAGCGGCGGCCGACGCGAACGTGACACCCCCACCGAGCCTCAGCTTCTCCGAGAGGAGCGAGGGAACGAGCGTCTCCTTCCACTGGCGCAGCGCATACGAAGGGCTCCCGGGTCCCGAGAAAACGAGTGGGATCTGCGCCATCCGTGCGACGATCCGCTCGCCTTGCTCACCTTCGAGGTCTTTAGAGGAGCGAAGGCCGGCAACCTCCAACGTCGCACCGACGCTCTCACGAAAATAGGCAATGGCACGCGCGGAGATCTCCTCGGCGTTCATCTGAAAGCCGAAAGGCGTGTCGAGCAGGAAGGCGTGCGGCTCTGAGTCGGGACCTGCGCTCGCCAGCCGTTCCACCATCATCCGGTGGACCTTCACCATCGTGGGAGCGGTCTCCCCCGAACCCATGATCGTGAGCAATCTGGGAATACCATCCAGTCCTGTCGCGTCCGAAACGGTTTCTGGTGCCTCGGTCACAGGTCGTCCGTGGTGTCACGGGTGCCCCCCGGCGGGAGGGACTGCGAAAGAGCGTCGATGATCTCCCCCTGAAGCATGCTCAGGTAGTGATAGATGGCGAGTTGCGGAGCGGACGGCTCGCTCTCGTCGAAGACGGTCTGGTCCTCCGAGACGTCGAGCTCCGTTCCGACGACCAGCCGCAGAACCTCGAGAGCATCGAGCCACTGATGGATCTCGACCTCGCCGATCAGTGTCTCGTCCGCCGTTGCAACGAGCGTGTCGAGCGAATCGCGGTGTCGGTTGAGGAGGTGCGCTCCCATCATCTCCCGGTACTCGGTTTCGGATCGCTGGTCGTCGGGATACGCCACCGGGAACACACGCCTGGTGCTCGGATGCTGCTCGTCCAACAACGACTGAATTTCTCCAGGCAAAGCTTTCAGTAGCTCGCGTTCGCCTGCCACGAGACCCGTGCGGTATTTCCCGTGGCGGTCGCGCACGAAGCGTCTTCGCCCGATCACCTCACTGTGACTGTTCGAGCGTCGCCCACAAGCCATGCTCGTGGAGGCGGAAGACGTCGAGCTCCGCCCGCTCGCGCGGCCCGGAGGAGACGACAGCTCGGCCCTTGTGGTGAACGTCCAACATGAGACGGGTCGCCTTATCGTGGCTGTAGCCGAAGAGCTTTTGAAAAACATAGGTCACGTAGGACATGAGGTTGATCGGATCGTTCCAGACGATCACGAGCCAGGGCCGGTCGGTGCGGACCTCCTCGTCTGCAGCAGGGCGGTCGACCTCCACGGGCGCCGTGAGCGGAGCAGTCTTCGCGCGCGTCGTACCGAGACGGTCCCCTGCTCCCTTCATCCCGGTACCACCACGCGTCGGGCAGGTGGGTGCAGGTCGGAGGATTGGAGATTCGACCGGGCTTGGTCGGAGGAGAGGGCGGTGCTTTCGATCTCGTAGTGCCTAAGCCCGTCGACGAACCAGCACATAGCGCTCCATACGACGGTCGCACCGAACACGTGGACTCCGACCAGCAGCGCAGGCAGGTGAGTGAAGTACTGCGTGTATCCGATCAGCCCCTGGACGATCATCGCCCCGAGCAACAGACGTCCTTTGGTGCGCACCGATTGCGGAGCAGCGTTTCGCTCGAAGACATAGAGCAAACCGATCACGAGAGCCCCGAGAACGAGGACGATGCCCGAATGCGTACGGGCCATATCCGCGAGCGGCACCGGCAGGCGCTTCGCTCCCGCGCCGCCAGCGTGAGGTCCCGAAGCGGTCGTTGCGGTGCCGGCGACGATCGCGAGCACGAGAAGCCCCATCGCGAGATAGGCGGTTCTAGTAGGTCGCGGTGCCACCTTGGCCACGCCCCGTCCCGATGCCCGCCCGGCCTTGAGCGTGAGGTAGGTGGCGACCGTGAGGAGGCCGATCCCGACCATGAAGTGCGTCATCACTGCGTAAGGGTTCAGCTTCGAGTACACGACGATCCCACCGAGCGCGGCTTCTCCGAAGATTCCCGCGACGAGGCCCGTCGAGAGATAGAGCAGGTCGCGGCGAAACGGTTTGCGGCGGACGGCAGCGAGCACGGCGACCGTCGCTGCGACGCAGAGCGCCACCACCACCATCCGGTTTCCGAATTCCACCGCGGGATGAAGTGAGAGCGGAGGGGTGAGCTGGTGTTGGAAACAGTTTGGCCAGTCCGGACAACCGAGACCGGAGTCCGTGAGCCGCACCGCCCCGCCGGTGACGATGTTCAACACGACGAGGCCGAGGTTGATCTGCGCCACGCGGAGAAAGGCCTTCTGGCTGACGATCGGAAAGGGGAAGCCTCGGGAAAGCTGCACCGGAAATCAATGGTATCGGCCGGCGTCCTATGCTCAGAGGCCGTGTCTGCGCTGATCCCGGTCGTCGAGGAGACCTCATCCCCGGGCAGGCCGCGCCCGTTCGGGGCGCACATCAAGGGCTATGTGGCGCTCACGAAGCCGCGCATCATCGAGTTGCTCCTCGTGACGACCCTCCCCACCATGTTCGTCGCGAAGCGCGGGGTGCCGTCCATTGGATTGATGGCCGCCACTCTCGTGGGGGGCGCCTTCGCGGCCGGAGGCGCGAACGCCACCAACATGTACATCGACCGCGACATCGACCGCGTGATGCACCGGACGCGCACCAGGCCTCTGGTGACCGGGGAGATCACGCCCACGGCTGCGCTCGTCTTCGCTCTGACTCTCGAGGTCGCCGCTTTCGTCGAACTGTGGCTGGCTGTGAATCCGTTGTCTGCGTTCCTCGCTGTCAGCGCGACGATGTTCTACGTCTTCGTATACAGCCTCTGGCTGAAGCGGAGTTCGTCACAGAACATCGTGATCGGTGGGGCAGCGGGTGCGGTGCCGGTGCTCGTTGGATGGGCCGCGGTCACAGGAAGCCTCGCCTGGGCGCCTGTCTTGTTGTTCGCCGTGATCTTCTTCTGGACTCCGCCGCACTTCTGGGCTCTCGCCGTCAAGTACCGCGACGACTACGCGGCGGCGAACGTGCCGATGCTTCCTGCGGTCGCGCCGCTGAGCCATACAGGGCGTCAAATAGTCGCCTATTCGATCGTCCTCGTGGCGGCGTCCCTCGGTTTCGTGCCCCTAGCCCACATGGGTGTGCTGTACACGGCCGTTGCGGCGACGCTGGGTGTGATCTTCGTCGCTTACTCATTGCGCCTGTTGAAAGCGCAGACGCCTGCGGCGGCGATGGCGCTCTTCCGCTACTCCATCACCTATCTGGCGGTTTTGTTCGCAGCGATGGCGGCGGACGTGCTCGTTCGCTTCCACTGAGCTCCGCCCACTCCGACCGCAAAACCGACCGCTAAACCGGCCGCGGCGTCCGTCGCTCCTCGGCGAGGGCGAGGGCGAGGCTCACCGCCGCCTCCGGCGTGTCCGCCTGGACCAGATCCGTCACGGCTTCGCCTTTGCGGACGAGCTCCCAGGTCCCGACCCCGGCCACCGGCACACCCGTGGCGAGAGCGAACGCGATCTCGGAGAGCGTACCGAACTCTCCGGACACGGCGATAAGTGCGTCCGAAGCGCGCACGACTAGAGCGTTCCTCGCCTCACCCATCCCGGTCGGGATCGCAAGGTCCACATGAGGATTGGCCTCCGAGCGGTCGGTCCCCGGCAGTATCCCGAGCGTGAGACCACCGCCCTCGTGCGCTCCGCGGCAGGCCGCTTCCATCGCGCCACCCAGGCCGCCGCACACGACGACAGCCCCCGCTCGCGCCACGCCGAGTCCGACGAGGTAAGCCTGCTCCAGTTCGTCGGTGGGGGCAGCGCCGCCGCCCACTACAGCGATGTACAAGGGAGTGTTCGTCACCGCTGCACCCGAATGCACTGCGGTGCGCGCACAGGCATCATTCCCACCTGAATGTGAGGGCGGCCGCTGCGGGAGCGAACACGGCCCAACACGCGAGCACGAGCAGGGCCCATAGGGAAACCCCTGCGTTCGAGTCGAGTGCCTGGTGGAGCCCGTGGGCCAGTGCAGCCGCAGGAAGCACCTTCGCGATTGCCTCGAGCCAGCCGGGGAGCTTCGACAACGGGGCGAGCATCCCGCTCACCAGGAGGAGTATCAGCCACAGGCCGTTCGCCGCGGCGAGGTTCACCTCGGCCCGCAGAACGCCTGCGAGCAAAAGGCCGATGCCGGCGAACGCCGCGGTGGCGAGAAGCACCACACCGACCGCCACGCCGGCGCCGCCGGCTGTCGGGCTCCAACCGAGACCGAAGGCCACTGGCACGAGCACCGCCGCTTGGAGCGCCTCCACGACGAGGACCGAAGCGATCTTTGCGCCGACGAGTGAAAGACGGCCGAGCGGTGTCGACCCGAGCCGCTTGAGCACCCCGTATCCACGTTCGAAGCCGGTGGCGATGGAGAGGTTCACGAGGGCAGTGCCCATGACGGCGAGAGCGAGAATCCCCGGTGCGAGAAACGAGACCGGTCGTGCCGAGCCGAGCGGCAGGAGGTGCACCTCCGAGAAGAAGAGGAGGAGGACGACAGGTATGCCGATCGTAAGCAGCAGAGACTCTCCTCGCCGAAGCGTCATCTCGACCTCGGCACGCGCTTGGGCGAGAAGACGCCTCGCGCGGATCCTCACGCCTTCCTTTCGACGCGGCGTCAACGGAAGAGGAAGTACCGGATCCGGCGTCACCGGGCCGACGCGCGGGCCTTCGTTCGCGTGCGACGCCATCGCATCCGGGCGCGTCGCAGCCATGTACACATCCTCGAGCGAACGCTGTGCCGCGCTCAGGTCTCGCAAAGGGAGGTTATGTTCGGTGAGCCATCCGGCGAGAGCCGCCAGACGGGCCGGGGTCGCCGGCGCTGTCACTGCGTACCTACCGCCGGCGCTCTCCACCACGGCGGAGTCCTCGACCTCGAGCGCCATGGCGAGCGTGGTCGTCTCCATCCCCGCCGGCGCGGCGAAGTGGATGCCGCCGTCTCCGGCGCGCTCGGAGAGCGCGGCCACGGTTCCCGACGCCACCAACCGCCCCGACGCGATGATCACGACCTCGTCGGCGAGGCGCTCTGCTTCGGGGAGCTCGTGCGTGGTGAGAAGGATGCAGACTCCGCGATCGCGCTGTGAGGAGATCACCTCGCGGACCGCCATTCGGCCTTCTGGATCCACCCCCGCCGTCGGCTCGTCGAGGAACAGAACTTCCGGTCGCCCGACGAGCGCGAGCGCTAGCGAGAGACGTTGTTGTTCGCCACCCGAGAGGCGACGCCATGGAGTCGTGGCAACGGAGCCGAGTCCTACGAGATCGAGGAGGTACTCGACATCCTCGGGATCCTCGTAGTAATCGGCGAACAACCGGAGCACACGTCGCGCCCCCATCGTGGGGTACACACCGCCGCGCTGGAGCATTACCCCGATGTGCGGCACCAACGCGCCGTGCTCCCTTGTCGGATCTCTCCCGAGCACATGCACGGTACCTTCAGAGGGGCGCCTGTAGCCCTCGAGCGCTTCCAAGGTGGAGGTCTTACCGGCCCCGTTCGGACCGAGAAGCGCCAGCACCATGCCGTGCCCTGCTGTGATCGACAGACGGTCCACGGCGACAAGGGAGCCGTAACAGACCACCAGATCGCGGCAATCGATCGCGAAGGACATTCGCGGCCGAGGCTAGCTTGGCCGCCATGATCGACATCCGCCTCGTACGGGCCGATCCCGATGCCGTGAAGGTTGCGCTCGGCCGACGCAGAGTCGACCCGCAAGAGGTGGATCGGCTTCTGGAGACCGATGCAGATGCGCGTGCGGCGCTCAAAAGACGCGACGATTTGCGCACTGAGGTGAAGGAGCTCTCGCGCAAAGTGGGCGAGGCGAAGCGAACCCGCGACGACGCGGCCGCGGAGGAGCTCGCGGCCAAGAGCAGGGCCCTGGGCGACGAGGAGAAGAAGACAGATTCGGAGGCGGAGGCCGCCCAGAAATCGCTTCGCGAGATGCTGCTCTTGTTGCCCAACCTGCCTGATCCTGCGGCGCCCGATGGCGAAGGCCCTCAGGACAACCGGGTCGTGGAGCGCTGGCCTTCGGAGCCCAAGCAGTACTCCGAGCACCAACGCGTCCCGCACTGGGATGTCGGAGAGAGCCTCGGAATCCTCGATCTCGAACGCGCGGCGAAGCTCTCGGGATCGATGTTCCCGCTCTATCGCGGGACGGGTGCGCGCCTCATACGCGCATTGAGCACATTCGCTCTCGATCGTCACGCCCCGGAGTTCGAGGAGATCCGTCCTCCCACGCTCGTGCGCACCGAGACCATGATCTCGACCGGTCACCTGCCGAAATTTGCCGAAGAGGCGTACCACATCGAGCGCGACGACCTCTGGGCGATCCCGACGGCCGAAGTACCGCTGGCCTCCATGTACAGAGCTGACGTCGTAGAAGAAGCCCAGCTCCCGATCCGGCTCTGCGCGTCCACCTCCTGCTACCGGCGGGAGGCCGGGGCGGCGGGACGCGACACACGCGGCGTGCTCCGCACGCACGAGTTCGACAAGGTCGAGCTCTTCGCCTACGCGACGGCGGAACAGTCGCCGTCACTCTTGATGGAGATGCGCGAGCGTGCCGAAACGATCGTCCGCGAGCTCGGCCTCGAGTACAGGGTTCTCGACCTCTGCGCCGCCGATCTCGGGAACGCCTCGGCGCGCACCTTCGACATCGAGGTGTACGCGCCCGGCAGCGACATGTGGCTCGAGGTCTCCTCGGTCAGCTGGTGCACCGACTACCAGGCCCGGAGGGCCAACATCCGCTACCGGCCTGCAGGAGGTGGTCAGCCGGCCTTCGCCCACACCCTGAACGGCTCGGCGCTCGCCTGGTCCAGGATCTGGCCCGCCATCATCGAGACAGGACGTCAATCGGACGGTTCGGTGCGCCTCCCGGATGCTCTAGCTCCCTATCTCGGGACAGAGACTCTGATCGAACCGCGCTGAGTCAGGAAGCGTTCGCAGCCTCGAAGCGGTAGCCGACGCCGCGAACGGTCGTGATGATCGTCGGGGACGAAGGGTCCTCCTCGACGTGGCTGCGCAGCCTCTTGATGTGGACATCAAGGGTCTTCGTGTCACCGACATAGTCCGCGCCCCACACCCGGTCGATCAGGGTGTCGCGTGTGAGGACCCGGCCCGGGTTCTCCATCAAAAGCTCGAGAAGCTCGAACTCCTTGCGGCGCAGGTACACCTCGTTGCCGCGCACGAACACGCGGTGGCGGTCGGTGTCGAGCCGCACGTCTGCGATCTCGACGACGCTCGAGTCCTCGGAGTCGCCACGCTCGGCGCGTGTCGCGTCGCGGGGTGAGCGGCGCATGACCGCTCGCATTCTTGCTACGAGCTCTCGGAGTCGAAACGGCTTCGAGACGTAGTCGTCCGCTCCCATCTCGAGCCCGACGACCGTGTCGATCTCAGTTCCCTTGGCAGTGACCATGATGATCGGGACCGTCGAGCGCGACCGGATCGTTCGGCAGACGTCGATGCCGGAGAGCTTCGGCAACATGATGTCGAGAAGAACGAGGTCCGGTTCGCTCCGGTCGAACAGCTCCAACGCCCGCTGGCCGTCGCGTGCCACCGTCACGTCGAAACCCTCCCGTGCCAGACCAACTTCGAGCGCTTCGACAAACGACTCCTCGTCCTCCGCCAGGAGGACCTTCGTGCGGTCGTGGGGGCCCGGTTTTTCGGACGCCTGGTTCTGATCAGACACGTGCTGGTCCATGCGCGACGCTGTGCGGGGCATCTCAGGCCATCTTTGGGTGGGTCGGAAGGATCAGTTTGAAGGTCGAGCCCTCGCCCTCTCGCGAGTCGACCTCGATCCGCCCCTGATGATTCGCCGCAACGTGTCTCGCAATTGACAAGCCCAGACCGGTCCCCTCGGTGTTGTGAATGCGGCCCTGGTCGACCCGATAGAAACGTTCGAAGATGCGCTCGAGGTCGCGCGCAGGGATTCCGATCCCGTGGTCCTCGATCTCTATCGCCACCTCCGTGCTGTCCTGGCGCCCCCGGAAGGTGACCGTGCCCGAGTCGTAGGAGAACTTCACCGCGTTCTCGAGCAGGTTGTAGATAGCCGAGACGAGTTGGCGCCGGTCACCGAGCACGGCGACGGGCAGTTCGGGCTCCTCCATGATGACCTTCACGTCCCTGTTCTCCGCGGGGGAGCGCACCCGCTCTGCCGCCTCGGCCATGACGAGGCTCACCAGCACGGGTTCGCGCGCAGGGGCCTCCTCAGCCTCGATGCGCGAGAGGTCCAGCAGGTCGTCGATGATCCTGCTCACCCGGAACGCCTCGGTGTAGATGCGGCCGGCGAGGCGCTTCGCCACGGCCGGATCGGTCTCCGAGAGGAGGGTCTCTGCTAGAAGTCCGAGCGCGCCCATGGGGGTCTTGAGCTCGTGGCTCACGTTCGCGACGAAGTCGCGTCGTACCTCCTCGAGGCGACGGCGCTCCGAGACGTCGTCGATGACCGCGATCGCGCCGAGCGTCCGGCGTCCGTCGTCGATCAACTGTGTGCTCACGGCCAGGGTCCTGCGCGGCGGACCGTAGAGGTCGAGGGTCCTTATGGCCGACCCGTGTTCCCAGGCGCCGTCGAGCATGTCCACGACCGCCTGCGCCGCGAGAGCGTCGCCCTGACGTCCACCCATGAGGCTCACCGCGCGGGCGTTGCGGAATACGACCTCACCGTTCTCGTCGCAGACGATGACGCCCTGGGCGAGGGTGTCGAGCGCGTGCCGGAGACGTATCGCCTCCGCGGACGCCTCGGCCACCGTCTCCGCGGCCCGATCGGTCACGACCTCCAGGTGGTGCAGAGCGGGTTCTATCCCGGCGGGCTCGCCCTTGGGCGCCTCGACCCCGAGTCGGGAGGAGAGCGCCGACAGTCGCTGCTCCAGTGAGTGACGCCCTGCGCGCCGCCCGTAGAAGTTGGAGAGGATAATCCCGGCCGCCCCGGCGAGCGCCAGCGCGACGAAGCCGACGACGGCCGTGGTCAGCGACAGGCCGGAGTCAGCCAGCATCTGTCCCAGCATGACAGTCCGGTGGGCATCCGACCACAAAGGCGCGCGCCGGGGGAGATGGGCCCGCGGTGTCATGAATCATCTAGAAAAGCATTGAAACATCATGGAAAGTCCGATTAGCCTTCTCGCTCCGAGGGTCCGTGGCGACGAGCCACGACGGACAGGGCGAGGAGGTATCGATGCTGCATCTGCTGGCGAGCGGTGAGGTCCAGCTCCAGCCTTCGGTCGGGAATCTGCCCGGGGGCGACGTGCTGCGGAACCTCACGAACGGGCTTGGTGGTTGGGCCCTCATTGCGGCACTCGTCGGAATGGTCATCGGAGCAGCCGCATGGGCGCTCGGTTCCCACTCGCAGAACTTTCACCAGTCCTTCGCCGGCCGGAGGACCGTGCTCGTCTCGGGACTCGCTGCTCTCCTGATCGGAGCGGGACCGGGACTCGTGAATTTCTTCTTCCACGCCGGCCAGGGCGTGCACTGAACCCGCCGATAGGAGACCGAGGACGTGCACCACTTTCAGGCACTCTCGTGTCCGGTCGGATTCGTGCCCGTGGCCGGCAACGCGATCTGCAGTGTCGTGACCGGAGGGGCGGTCGGCTCGCCGGTCTCGGGGCCGGGCGGATCGATCCTCGGTTCTCCGGTGACGGAGGTCTTCGAGGCCGCAGGCGAATGGGTCGCCGGAGGTGCCGGCTGGTTGCTCGGCCGGGTCGGGGACCTGATGTCGCAGACGACGACAGTCGGGCTCGGCACGAATTGGTTCACGTCGCACGAGCACCTCATGGCGGTGCTCGCCGCAGCCGTGGTCCTACCGATGGCGTGTGTCGGCGCTGTCCAGGCCGTCTACCGCCAGAGCCCGGCGGTGCTCACGCGGATCTTTCTCGTCCATCTTCCGCTCGCGATGCTTCTCACCGGTGTCTCCGTGGAGCTGGTCCGGCTCGGCCTCTCGATAACCGACACACTTTCGCGTCAGGCGCTGGACCTGGCCGGGACGGACACGCGTCACGCGCTCGCTTCCGGTTTCGGAGTTCGTGGTGGCGGGCGGTTTCGGTGCGCCTCTTTTCGTTGTCTTCTTCGCGGCTGTGATCGTCGCAGTCTGCGCGCTCATCCTGTGGCTCGAGCTCGTCGTGAGAGCAGCCGCCGTATCTGCCGCCACCTTGTTCCTGCCGCTTTGCCTGGCGGCGCTCGTCTGGCCGGCAATCTCGCACTGGTGCCGCCGTTTGGCCGAAACGATCGCCGCTCTGGTGATCTCGAAGTTCGTGATCGCAGCGGTGATCTCTCTCGCCGCAGGTGCTCTCGCGGGTGGTCTCAGGGCGGCGGGCCCGAACGGCGGAGGCTTCGCCGCTGTCGGGACCGGCGTTGCGCTTCTCGTGATCGCCACGATCTGCCCGTTCACGGTCTTGAAGATGGTGCCGGCGATCGAGGCGGGTGCGATCGGTCATCTCGAATCGGTGCGTCACCGCATCACCGGTGCCCCCCGCCAGGCTGCGATCAGCCTCGCCAGGGACGCGGCGGATCTCGCGGGATGGATGGGGGGTGGCGGGTCGAGTGTCATGGCGAGAGGGGCAGGCACCGCCGGCGTGACCCCCGGAACCGGGGCCTTCGCCCCGGGCGGCGCCGCAGCCGGTTATTCGTCACCTGCCGGAGATGACTCGTTCCCGGCGAACGACGGACAGGACCAGGAAGGCGATTCCGGCGCCTGGACGAAGTGTCAGGAAGTGACCGCCGCCGCGACAGCGCGAGGCCCCGAATCACAACCATGAGCGCTGAACCGGAGTCGCACGTCCGCTACCGGTTCGGCCCACTGGAACGGCGCGGCCTGATCGCCGGATGGAGAGGCGGCCAGATTGCAGCGGTCGCAGGCGGCCTCGTGGTGGGCATGGTTGCGATCAGGTCCGACGCGTCGTTCGGGGGCGCGGTCATGGCGCTGCTGGCGGTGGGCATGGGAGTGGCCGCAGCCACGTGGCCGCTGAAGGGCCGGACGCTCGAGGAGTGGGCTCCGGACGCGATCCGCTACGCCGCGCGTCCCACCCGCCGTCCGAAGCGCGGCGACCCCTTCGCTTACCTGAGCGTCGTGCCCGTCGACGTGGCCCGGGAGAAGGCCTCACACCGGCCGCAACCCGGCCAGGAGGCCGCTGTCATCGTTGACCGTGCGGCGCGCACCTACGCGGCCGCGTTCTTCGCCAGGTCGGCGGGTTTCGTCCTTCTCTCCGAATCCGACAAGTGCCAACGCGTCGCTACGTGGGCCGCCGTCCTCTCTTCCCTGGCACGCGAGTCGAGCCCTGTGCATCGAGTCCAATGGATATGCAGAACCACCACGTCAACACAGGCACACGCGGGTGCAAACGGCAAAGTGTCCATCGACGGTGATGGAGCACTCAGCGGGCCCGCGTCGGCCCGACGCTCGTATCGAGCCCTGCTCGACGGTACCGATGCGAGTTTCAGCCGGTACCAGGTCCTCATATCCGTCAAGGTGAAGAGTGCGAAGTCGGCCAAAGGCGCGCGCTCGGTTGGCGGAAAGGGAACCCACGAGGGAGCAGGGTGCGCGGCGGTCCTCAGAGAGACAGGTGCTCTTCGTCGGCGCCTTATGACAGCGGGGATCGAGGCGGATCCGCCCCTGTCCTGCATCGCTCTCGCAGACTTCGTCCGTTCGTCGCTCGACACCTGTCGTCCGCACGATGATCGGCGGATCCCCGGCGCCGGTAACCCTCCGGGTGTGGACGCCGCTTCGGTTCGCTCGTATGGCTCGTTGCCGAAGAGAAGCGGGCCGGGCTGGCCCTGGCTAATGAGCACGCAGGAGGAGTGGGGCCGCGTGCTCGTCGACGGGACGTGGCACCGCACCTACTGGATCTCGGAGTGGCCGCGGCTCGAGGTCGGTCCCGATTTCCTCGGCCCGTTGCTCCTCCTTCGGGACGTGCGCCATTCGGTTTCGGTGGTCATGGAACCGATGAGTCCGACGAATGCGGCCCGCAAGCTCGAGCAGGCTCGCACCGCTGACGTGGCTGATGCCGAGCTGCGCCGACGCGGTGGCTTCCTCGCGACAGCCAGGCGACGCCGAGAAGAGCAATTGTTGGAGCAGCGCGAAGTGGAGCTCGCGGACGGCCACGCCCCGTTTCGGTTCTCGGGCTACGTAACCGTGAGCGCAGAGGAGCCGGATCTCCTCGACGAACAGGCTGACGCAGTCGAACAGGCTGCGGCGCGTTGCGGGGTCGAGCTCAGAATCTGCTACGGCGACCAAATGAGCGCTCTCCTCACGGCTCTGCCACTCTGCCGTGGGCTCGCATGACCGGACGATGAGCGTCGCGGCGCACGAGGCGACGACGCGCCAACTCGGGGCTGCGTTCCCCTTCGCGGCAGAGCCGGGCCTTCCGTCTTCGGGGGTGCTCGTCGGACGCGATCTTCTCGGCGGGGCGTTCTTCTACGACCCCTTCGTCCTCTACTGCGACGGAATCATCACGAACCCGAACGTGGTCGTCTTCGGCCAGATCGGTAGGGGAAAGAGCGCCCTCGTGAAGACCTATCTGTGGCGGCAGGCGGCGTTCGGTCGCAGAGCCTGGGTCGTGGACCCCAAAGGCGAGTACGGCGCACTCGCTTCGGCATTCGGTTCGACACCCCTCTCGCTCCGTCCCGGCGGGTCGTTACGGCTGAACCCCCTCGACGCACCGTCGGGAACCGCTGCAGCCGGTTCCCGTGAGACGACCCAGCGGCGCGCCGAGCTGCTTGCGTCGTTGGCGTCTGCGAGTCTCGGGAGGGCCCTTCTGCCGACGGAACGTGCGGCGATCGACGTGGCCGTCGGCGAGGTCGGTGATTCCGGGCGCGACCCGGCGCGCGACACATCTCGGGGCGATCCGTCCCGGGCGATCCGGTCCGACGCTGCCGATCGTCGTCGATGCCCTCTTGCGACCCACGAAGGAAGCGGCGCGGTTGCTCAGCACCGACGTGGCAGGGCTCGCCGCCGACGGACGCAACGTGGCACTCGAATTACGGCGGCTCGTGGCGGGGGATCTCCGTGGGATGTTCGACGGGCCGACCTCAGCGGGGATCAGTCTCGACGGGCCACTCGTGGTGCTCGACCTCTCGGCGGTGTACCACTCGGCTGCGCTCGGCGTGCTGATGGCCTGCGCCACGGCATGGCTCCAGGCGGGGCTAGCCACGAACCGTCCTCATCCGGGGCCTACGGGAGGCGGGATCACCGTGGTCGTCGACGAAGCCTGGGCGATCCTCGCCAACCTCGGCGTGGCGCGCTGGCTCCAGAGCAGCTGGAAGCTCTCCCGGGCCTGGGGGGTGTCCAACTTCGCCGTCCTGCACCGCATATCGGACCTCGACGCGGCCGGCGCCGCGAGCTCCGAGCAACGCGGCCTGGCGCAGGGAATCCTCTCCGATTCGGAGACCAGGGTCGTGTACGCGCAGCCGCCCGGTGAAGTCGAACGGGCCGCCTCCCTCCTGGGACTGTCCGACACCGAAGCCGATCTGATTCCCAACCTGAAGCGCGCGGTGGCGCTCTGGAAGATCGCATCCCGCTCGTTTCTCGTACAGCACCAGCTCTCCCCGAACGAAAGTGCGATCGTCGACACCGACGAGCGCATGGGCTTGGCGCGACCGTGAGCATCGATGCGGACCTCAGGATCCTCGTCGCTCTGGCGATGCTGGGCGCCGGCTGGAAGGCGACCACCCTCGATGCCAGACGAGCGCCCGAGGACGTGCGGGGGAAGCGCCCGTTTGGAGCTGTCCGATCGTTGTTGCGCTCGACCCCTTCACCTGAGGCGAGGTGGGCTACCCGCAGCGACCTCCGCTCGATGACGGTGAAAGGCCCCGAGACGGGAAGGTTGTGTCTCGGAAAAGCTCACGGACGGCTGCTCGCGGCCGAGCGCGGCAGCTCGGTTCTGGTGGTCGGACCCACCCAGAGCCGGAAGACGAGCGGCTTCGCTGTACCGGCAGTCCTCGAGTGGGAGGGGCCGATCGTCGCGGCTTCGGTCAAGTCGGACCTCGCCCGGAGCACGATCGGATGGCGGTCCTCCAAGGGCAGGGTCTGGGTCTACGACCCGACGGCTTCCACCGGGCTTCCGAGAGCGACGTGGTCGCCGCTCTCCGAATGCGGCACCTGGTACGGCGCACGCCGCCTGGCGCGCTCGCTCACCGACGTCGCACGCAGCTCCGCCCACGGACTCACCGACGGCGACTTCTGGTACTCGACGGCATCGAAGCTTCTCGGCCCGCTTCTCTTGGCGGCGGAGCACTCGGGACGCGCCATGTCGGACGTCGTTCGTTGGCTGGACGTCCAGGAGATCGACGAGGTCGCGCAAGCTCTGGCCGCAACGGGTGAGAGCGAGGCCCTGCAGGCGATCCGGGCGAGCTGGGACCGCGACGAGCGCCAGCGAAGCGCGGTGTACACGACGGCGGAGACGATCGTCGAGGCCTTCGCCGACCCGGTCGTGGCGCAGTCGGAATGGCCCGGCGAGATCGACCCCGACCGTCTGCTCGACTCGAACGACACGTTGTACCTCTGCGCGCCGACACACGACCAGCAACGCCTCCGCCCGCTGTTCGCGACGCTCGTCACGCAGGTGATCGAACGCGCCTACGAACGTGCGAGCCTGAACGGCTCACCCCTGGATCCGCCGCTTCTCGTGGTGCTCGACGAGGCTGCGAACGTCGCGCCGATAGCGGATCTCGACGTCCTCGCATCGACCGCCGCGGGACACGGGGTTCAGCTCGTGACGGTCTGGCAGGACCTCGGCCAGCTCTCGAGCGCGCTACGGAGCGCGTGCAGGGAGCGTGATCAACAACCACCGGGTGAAGGTCTTCCTTTCCGGCATCGCAGATCCCCAGACGCTCGAGCACGCCAGCCAGCTCATAGGAGACGCCGACCACTCGACGACCTCCCACACCTACGACAGTCGTCAGGGAGCATCGACGACGCAGTCGCACGTCCCGCGCAGGCTCCTGCCCGCCGACGCCCTGCGCCGGATCCCTCCCGGGAGCGCGGTGATGGTCTCGGGCCATCTCGCTCCGGTTCGCATGCGTCTACGGCCATGGCAGGACGACCGCACGCTGCGCGAACGCGTCAGCCCCGGCGGGCACATTGGCCCGGGCACAGCCGGGTAGCTAACTTGGCCGTGAGTGTCAGGAATGTCGGAGGCGACCGACTCGGCTTCCGCCGAGGAAGAGCGACTCACCGAGCTGGTCCTGAAGCGCAGCTCGGAGTTGTCTCGCAACGCGCGGATGGCTCGCGACCAGGCGGCCGCTTCGGGCACGCTCGCGTGGGACCCGTTCGACCCGGCCTGGGTGAAGGACCCTTACTCGATCTACGCAAAGCTTCGTGAGACGAACCCCGTGCACAAGAGCCCCCTCGGGTTCTGGGTCTTCACACGTCATGCGGACTGTCTGGCTGTTCTACGCGACAAGAGCTCGAGCAGCGACGGTCGCAACGTCGACGAGAGCCGGCTGTCGGCTTTCAGAGACCCCGAGTTGATCGAAGCAGGGTCCTCGAGCGAGTTGCTCGCCGAGATGGCCCCGTTCCTCTTCCGCGACCCGCCCGACCACACGCGACTTCGCGGGCTCGTGCAGAAGGCGTTCACTCCCCGGGTGGTCCAGGGCCTCCAGCCACGCATCGAGGAGATCTGCAGAAATCTCCTCGACGAGGCGTTCGAGCGGGGGGAGATGGACCTCGTCTCGGACTACGCATATCCGCTTCCGGTGCAGATCATCATCGACATGCTCGGTGTGCCCCCCGAGGACCACGAGCAGTTCAAAACCTGGTCCGAGGCGCTCGCCCGTGGGCTCGACCCGGACTTCCTCCTTCCTCCGGAGGCGGTCTCCGAACGCCTCGCAGGGATCCTCTCATTCGTGCAGTACTTCGCCGGTTTGATCAGCAGGCGGCGTGAGGATCCGGGTGAGGACCTGATCAGCAAGTTGATCCAGGCGGAGGAGCAGGGGGACGTGCTCACTCAGGGGGAGCTCATCTCCACCTGCATCTTGCTTCTCGTCGCGGGCCACGAGACCACCGTGAACCTCATATCGGGCGGTGCGCTCGCCTTGATGGAACATCCCGATCAGCTCACCCGTTTCCGCGACGACCCGGCCGTCTCGCGTACCGCCGTGGAGGAGATGTTGCGTTTCGTCTCTCCGGTGCAACTCACCGGACGCGTGGCTCTGGACGACATGGAGGTCGCCGGCACAAAGCTCGACAAGGGGGATTTCTCCATGCTCTTGATCGGTTCCGCGAACCGCGATCCCGATGTGTTCTCCGATCCGGAGACCTTCGACGTGAGCCGCAATGAGAACCCTCACCTCGGCTTCGGCTTCGGCGTCCATCACTGCCTCGGCGCCCCCCTGGCCAGAGCCGAGGCGCAGACCGCCCTGGGCATGCTCGCGAAGCGTGCTCGGTCTATCGAGCGCAAGGCCGGCGATCCGGTCTACAAGGAGAACGTCATCCTGCGTGGCTTGAAGACCCTGCCGGTGAGCCTCTCCGCCGCTTGACCTGAACCAGTCCGAGACGGCGTTCAGCGCGGTGCGCCGGGCGCGACGAGCGGCCACGGCCTCTCACGCTCGACGATGTGCGCAAGCTCGAGCAGCAGTGGTTCTTCGTGGTGACGCCCGATCACCTGCAAACCGACCGGGAGACCGTCGACGTTGCCGACGGGGATGGAGACGGCCGGGTTGCCGGCGAAGTTGGCCGGGAAGGTGAGCGCACCCTGATTGGCCCCGGCGGATACGACGTCACCCAGCTCCTGCAGCAGATCGACATCGCCCACGCTCATGGGCACAGGCCCCTCGGCGGCGAAGGCGACGTCGGGGTTCGTCGAGCACAGCACGAAGTCCACCTCGTCCAGCAGGTCCGCCATCACCTCGTGCTCTTGGACGCGAAACGCCTCCGCTGTTCCAGCCATCTTCAGGTCGTAGCTGTGACGGGCCACGTTCATGCCGAACATGATCTCCATCGTCAGGTCCTGTTCACAGTCGGGGTAGAGGTCGCCGAGGTCGGCCTGCAGGGTGACGAGGTTGGACATCGCCCATTCCATCAGTGCCGGCGGGAACTTCACGTTGACGTCTACGCGCTCGAGCCCGGCGTCGTCGACGAGCGCCTCGGCCGCGCTGAACACCACCTCCGCGACCCGGGGATGTACCACCGCCACTCCGAGATCGACCGACACGACCGCCCGCTTTCCGCGCAGGTCGCCGAGGTGGGTTCCAAGTCCTTCTTCCCAACCTCCGACACGGGGAAGGCTGAGCGTGTCGTGTGTGTCGTATCCGTTGCAGACGTCGAACCAACGCGCCGTGTCGCGCACCGACCGGCTTATGCAACCGAGCGTCACCGTGTGCGGCGTCTGGTGCGCCTTGGGGCCCTTCGGTATGCGACCGAACGTCGATTTGAGTCCGAACATCCCGGTGAACGAAGAGGGGATCCGGATCGACCCTCCGCCGTCGCCGCCGGATGCGATGGGGACGAGGCCTCCCGCGACCGCCGCAGCGGATCCCCCCGAGGACCCACCGGGTGTGCGCTCGGGGTTCCAGGGATTGCGCGTCGTTCCGTGGAGCTTGGTGCTCGTGACGTTTATGCCGCCGAATTCGCTCGAGGCCGTCTGCCCGGCGAGGACCGCGCCCGCGGCAACGAGACGCGCCACGTGGGTGGATGTGAATGTTGCGACCCGGTCGGCGTATACGAGCGAACCCTCGGTGAACGGCCAACCTTCGACCTGCTCGAGCTCCTTGATCCCGACCGGCACACCACCGAAGGGAAGTGAGACGTCAGCGGTGCGTGCAGCGTCGCGTGCTTTCTCCGTGTCGACATAACTGAAAGCGTTCAGCCCCGAGGCTTCGATCGCCGCGAGGCTCGCGTCCAGAGCCTCCACTGGCGAGATCTCGCCTTTGCGGAACGCGTCCACCAGTGAGCATGAGTCATCGAGCCACGGTTGATCGGCCACGGAAAACGCAGGTTAGTTCGCGTTAGTAAGGTGGTCACTCGGTATGGCCACTCAAACACCGCCCCTGAGCAGCCACGAAGCCAGCAGCGGGCAATCCGCCGCGGTCACGCCTGCGAGAAGTGCTCCCGTGCCTCCCCTCACGCTCGCCATCGACGTCGGAGGAACGGGTCTGAAGGCCTCGGTGCTCGACTCGAACGGGGCAATGGTGGCTGACAGGGTTCGCGTGGACACCACCTATCCACTTCCGCCTGCGACGCTCGTCGACGATCTGGCGCAACTCGTCGCGCCACTTCCGGCGGCGCACCGCGTGTCGGTGGGCTTTCCGGGAATGGTCAGGAACGGGAGGGTTCTGTCCGCTCCGCACTTCGTGACGGTGAAGGGTCCCGGCTCTGCGATCGACCAACACCTCGTCGACCAGTGGGCCGCCTTCGATCTCGCCGGCGCGCTGCGGACGCGCCTCGGCGAGCCCACCCGGGTCGCCAACGACGCGGACCTTCAGGGCGCAGCCGTGATCAAGGGTCAGGGCTTCGAGATGGTGATAACGCTCGGTACCGGGGTGGGCACCGCTTTCTTCTACGAGGGCCGGATACTTCCGCACTTCGAGTTCGCGCACGCCCCGTTCCGAAAGGGCGAGACCTACAACGAGCAGCTGGGTGATCCGGCCCGCAAGACCGTCGGGAGCCACAGGTGGAACCGCAGGGTGAAGAAGGCGATCGGCGTCTTTCGCGCTCTCACGTTCTTCGACCACTGCTTCGTGGGTGGGGGGAACAGCGGGCGGGTGAGTGTCGACCTCGGTGCGGACGTGAGCATCGTCGACAACTCCGCCGGGATCCTCGGGGGGATCAAGCTGTGGGAGGGCGACCACCTCGCCCTCTGACGCAGGTCACCGGGATCCCACTCCTCGGGATGCGAGCGGGAGTCACCGGTAGGCTCGACGACAGTGGCCCGCGACAAGACCGCCGAGAAAACCGCACAGGAGGTCGAGCTCCAAGAGCCCGAGGAGCGCGGGCGGGTCGACAAGCGACGCCTCTCGAACCCTGCTCGGGTGGTCCTCATGCTGGTGGTTCTCGCCGCTGTCATCGATTTCGTGGTTCAGAACCGCCAGACCGTGAAGGTCCATTTTCTCGTCATCACCGGGCACCCGCGGATCGTCTGGTTGATCGTGGTGAGCCTGATCATCGGCGCGATCGCCGAGGCCGTTCTCCGGCGCGTCGTCCGGCTCCGCATTCGGGCGCGGCGTGAACAATTCCGCGAGGAGTTCCGCATCGGTGCCCGGCGGGGAACGCGACGCAGATAACAACGCGACGCAGATAACTGAGATAACAGAGTCGTGCGTGCCGTAACCATCGAAGACGGAAAGCTCATCTGGGCCGAGCGCGACGACCCGGATCCCGGTCACAGACAACTCCTCGTCGACGTGCGCGCCGCAGGGATCAACGCGGCAGACCTCATGCAGCGCCACGGTGCCTACCCGGCACCGCCTGGCGTGCCTGCCGACATACCGGGGCTCGAGCTCGCCGGGGAAGTGAAGGCCGTAGGTGGGGACGTCACCCGGTTCAGGACCGGAGACCGCGTGATGGCCGTGGTGGGCGGCGGCGCGCACGCCGAGCTCGCGATCATCGAGGAGGACTCCGCCATCGCAGTGCCCCGGACGCTCGCCTGGCCCGAGGCCGGAGGATTTCCCGAAGCATTCAGCACGGCGTACGACGCGCTCTTCACCCAGTGCGGACTGAGCATCGGCGAGAAGGTCCTCGTCACCGGAGCCGCCGGAGGCGTGGGCATTGCGGGAGTCCAACTGGCCGCTGCCGCAGGCGCCCACGTCACCGCGTCGGTGCGCGCCGCCGAGATGCGTGACTCGGTGATGGCTCTCGGCGCCCACGAGGCGCTCGACCCCGGTGAGGCGCTGTCGCGTGGGCCGTTCGACGTGGTGCTCGAGCTCATCGCCGGCCAGGGCGTGGCCGAAGCCGTGCGCGCGCTGTCGACCGGCGGTCGCATCGTGGTGATCGGTGTCGGCGGGGGAGCGACGGTCGAGCTCGATCTCCTTCAGATGATGAGGCATAGGGCCCGCATCAGCAGCTCGACCCTGAGGGCGCGCTCGCTCACCGAGAAGGCGAACGTGGCTCGCGCCGTGGAGGCTCACGTCGTTCCGCTTCTTGGCGCCGAGCGGATCCGCGTGCCGATCGTGGCGACGTTCGAGATGTCGGATGCCGCAGAGGCCTACGACCGTTTCGCCGAGGGGAAGAAGCTCGGGAAGATCGTGCTCGTGAACCCTTAGGGCCCCTCGGCCTAGCGGGCCACCACGACGCTCGAGCCGTGGCCGAAGAGGCCCTGGTTGGCCGACACACCGACGCGCGCTCCCTCCACCTGCCGGGCCCCCGCCTCACCACGCAGCTGCCAGACGAGCTCGCAGACCTGCGCTATCGCCTGCGCCGGTATCGCCTCCCCGAAGCAGGAGAGCCCGCCGCTCGGGTTCACCGGGATCCGTCCGCCGACGGCGGTGTCGCCGTCACGGATGAGCCGTTCCGCCTCGCCCTCCTTGCACAGCCCTATGTCCTCGTACCAGTCGAGCTCGAGAGCAGACGAGAGGTCGTAGACCTCGGCCAGATCGAGGTCCTCGGGCCCGATACCGGCCTCTTCGTAAGCGGCGAGCGCGATCGAGCGTCGGAAAGCAGGGTGGAGCTCACCGTTCGCCGCGACCGCGGAGTCGGTCGAGAAGTTCGGCATCTCGATCACGGTCTGGGGGAAGGTCGGCGTGACCGTCGACACCGCTCTCACCGTCACGGGCTCTCGTTCGCCTGCGTGGCGGCGGGCGAAGTCCATGCTCGAAAGGACGAGCGCGGCCCCGCCGTCGGATGTGGCGCAGATCTCGAGCAGGCGCAGCGGATCGGCGACCATCGGTGAGGCGAGTACCTCCTCGGCCGTCACGGCTTTGCGGTAACGGGCGTTCGGGTTCTCGAGGCCGTGGCTCGCGTTCTTCACCTTGACCGCGGCGAAGTCCGCCTCGGTCGCTCCGAAGAGCTCCATGCGCCTGCGTGCGTAGAGGGCGAAGTAGGCGGGGTTCGTGGCGCCGAGGAGGTGGAAGCGCAGCCAATCCGGATCCTCCTTGCGCTCACCGCCGACCGGGGCGAAAAAGCCCTTCGGCGTCGTGTCGGCGCCGACCACGAGGGCGACGTCGCAGAGGCCGGCGAGTATCTGGGCTCTCGCTGCGGCGATCGCCGATGCGCCTGAAGCACATGCGGCGTAGGAGCTCGCCACCCTCGCACCCGACCAACCGAGCGCCTGCGCGAACGTCGCCGCCGAGACGAAGCCCGGATATCCGTTTCTGATCGTGTCCGCGCCCGAGACGAACTGGACGTCGCCCCAGGAGATCCCGGCGTCACGAAGCGCATCACGCGCGGCGGCGAGCCCGTACTCGACGAAGTTGCGCCCCCACTTCCCCCAGGGATGCATGCCTACCCCGAGTACGGCCACCGGCCCGACCGTCGAGCCCGCCATCAGCGCCGGTCCTCCGAGCCCGACCTCGCGCCCGCGGCCGGCTGCCACTTCCACACCAGGTACTCGTGGTCGTCGTCCTCGTACAGAACGTCGAGCACCAGCTCGACCTCGTCACCTATTGCGAGATCCTCGACGGTCACTTCGCTCGCCACCTGGCCCATGACCACCATGCGCTCCTCGGCGAGCTCCACCGCCGCGATGCAGAAGGGTTCGAAGGGATCGGCGGCTACATAAGGAGCCGGTGGCTGGTAGCAGGCGTTCGTGTACGACCAGATCCTGCCGCTGCGACTGAGCTCGACCTCTTCGAAGTCGGTGCTCTCACACGCGGGGTTGCGGCAGAAGATGGCCTCGCGTGGAAAGGCGTATGTGCCGCACGACCTGCATCTGCTGCCGATCAGGGCCGGGCGTTCGCCGATCGAGAACCAGCCCTCGACAGCCGGAACTCTCGTCTTCGTCGACGGCACTCAGGCGATCCTAATTGCGGGCCTGGTTGCCGGACGCTCGATCATCGCGTGGTGGGTCACCGGGTCGCCCGCCGCAGCCCGCTTCGGTACGGGCCCGGGAACAGCGCTCGCGCCGCCGGCGCGAACCGGGCGACGCGGGTCGCGTCGATGTCGATCTTGTTGGTGCCCATCTTCGAGAGCAGGACCTGCGAGACCTGCTCCTCGGTCCGCCGCACCATCTTGGGTGGCATCGTCATTCCCGCCTCCACCGCTCCAGACCCCATCGCGGTGGGCACCCATCCCGGATAGAGGAGGTGCAGATGGACGCCGTGCTTCTCCGCCTCGAAGGCGAGGCTCTCGGTGAAAGCGGTGAGTGCCGCCTTGGAAGCGCTGTAGTTGCCTTCGCCTGGGCTCGGCGCCCTGGCGGCATCCGACGAGACGTTCACCACGACACCTGATCCACGCCTCGACATCCCCGGCAGCACCGCCAGGGTCCCTGCGACGGGCGCGAAGTAATTGGTCTCCATGACGGCCCTGAATGCACTGAGGTCGACCTTGTGGTCCTCGCCCCAGGGCTTTCGATCTCGTGGCTCGCCCATCCCGGCGTTGTTCACGAGGACGTCGATCCTGCCGTGTTCCGCCTCGATCTCTCCCAGGGTCGAGGTGTACGCATCTACGTCCGAGACGTCACACGCCCTCGCCGAGGATCGCGGTGAGGAACGCTTCATCTCCTCGGCGAGCGAGTCGAGCAGGTCCTGGCGCCTCGCGATCCCGATGACGATCGCTCCGGCCTTTGCCATGTCGGTGGCGAAGCGCCGACCGAGGCCCGCCGATGCTCCGGTTACAACTGCGACTTTTCCGTTCAGATCCATTCCTGTCCTCCGAACGCTTCCGATGATGGACGACTCCTAGAGTGTCGGCCTCCCTGGGTGCGCCGGGCAACTCCTGGGGCTTACACGTCGTGTCTCGGCCTAGAGTGCTGTACGACCCAATGAAGTCTGCGCTCGTAGCTCAATTTGGATAGAGCATCTGACTACGGATCAGAAGGTTGGGGGTTCGAGTCCCTCCGAGCGCGCTGAAAGCCCCAGCTCAGAGCGTTATTGCGCTACTGCAAGGAAGTTAGGTGCCGGCGTTTGACTGACTAACTGACTGACAAACTTCGCAGAAAGCGACCCGATCTTCTTGAGCGCAATTCGGTCAACTCTGCATGCATGACAGGGGCGTTAGCCCTCGGCAGATCACACTCGAGTAACGGTCGCTGTCCGCGCAAGATGGTCAACGACCCGCAGAGGATCGTGCGTGGTCAACGGAGTGGATGCCCTGGAGGGTGTTGTTGCTGTGCTACCAAAGTGTTAACGAACATTTTCGTATTGTCGGGGGTCATGGCGGACCTGACGCCTGGGATCTACGAGCGACTTGTAACGAACGATTTGCAGCTTCGGCTAACAGAACTTGACGCCACGCTTGTAGATCGAGATCCGCTTGACCCAGGCGACGCCTATGAGATCCTCGCTCGTCATCTCACGGCGTTGGCGTGTCGGGCTCTCCGATCGGTTCCTGGTGATGACGCGGCTGCAGTCGCTCGTCAAGTCGTAATAGCGAATCAGATCGCGGAGGCGATCATAGCGTTAGCACCCGAAATCGGGAGTGACAGCGACCTCGTTGGAGAGACGCGAGACGTTCTGCAGGCGATCTCGGCTCCGACAGATATGCCTGGACCTGTGCAGTTCCCGGTCCGACCCAAAGTGCCCCTGTCGATCAGCGCTCTTCTCGTCAACGGCCGAGATCAGCCGCGCATCGGAGTCGAGGTCCAGAAGGAATTGGCATCGGCAGACCGAGTGGATCTCCTTTGCGCTTTCATCAAATGGTACGGCGTCCGTGTCCTAGAAGAACACATCGACAGCTTCATCCGGAGAGGTGGCCGGATGCGAGTGATTACGACGACGTATATCGGTGCGACCGACCGCCACGCGCCTGATCGGCTCGCTGACCTTGGCGCCGAGGTCAAGGTGTCGTATGAGACGCGGATGACAAGGCTGCACGCCAAAGCGTGGTTGTTCCATCGCGATACTGGCTTCTCGACCGCATACGTCGGTTCGTCGAATCTCTCCAAGAACGCGCTTATCGACGGTCTCGAGTGGAATGTTCGACTCTCGACGATCGAGCAGGGCCATCTGCTTGACACGTTCCAAGCCACCTTCGACGAGTATTGGGAAGATGCAGCATTTGAGCCGTATGACCCAATGGACCCAGCGCAGCGCGTCCGACTAGATGATGCACTGGCTGTCGAGCGGGGCGGGCCCGTTGACCTTCCGATCAATCTCACGACACTCGATGTCCGACCCTGGGGCTATCAACGAGAGATCCTTGACGAACTGACTGTCGAGCGTGAGGTGCATGGGCACCATCGGAACCTCGTCGTCATGGCAACCGGCACCGGTAAGACTGTTGTAGCCGGGCTTGACTACCGGCGCCTCCGAGGTACCGGTGCGGTTGACTCGCTGCTCTTCGTCGCACATCGCGAGGAGATCCTCGGACAGAGCCTCTCCATGTTCCGCCACATCATGCGGAATGGCTCATTTGGCGAGCGCTTTGTGGCTGGCGAGCGACCTACCGAGTGGAGACACGTCTTCGCATCCGTCCAGTCGCTCGCTCGACTCGACCTCGAGCGCGATTTCCCAGCAGGCCAATTCGACATGGTGGTCGTCGACGAGTTTCATCATGCCAGCCAAGAGACGAAGACTTATGCAAACTTGCTACGTCACGTTGAGCCGAAGGTGCTTCTCGGTTTGACGGCAACCCCGGAGCGGGCTGACGGGCTTGATGTTCGTGTCTGGTTTGGTGGACGCACCGCCGTCGAACTCCGGCTCTGGGAGGCGTTAGAGCGTGGCCTCCTCGCTCCGTTCCAATACTTCGGACTACACGACGAGACCGAGTTGGGGTCTGTGCGGTGGAAGCGAGGCATTGGCTACGACGTCACAGAGCTGACGAACGTCTACACGGGGCACCACGCGAGGACACGCATAGTTCTTCAAGCTCTGCTCGACAAGGTTGCCGATGTGGATCGAATGCGCTGCCTCGGGTTCTGCGTGAGTATCAGCCACGCCGAGTTCATGGCAGATCGGTTCAACGAAGCGGGCATACCATCGCGTGCATTGACGTCTCGGACACCGCCCGACGTCCGACGAGATGGCCTTGCGGCTCTCCGCAAACGAGAGGTGAACGTGCTCTTCACGGTCGATCTCTTCAACGAAGGGGTCGATGTTCCGGAGATCGACACGGTCCTATTCCTCCGGCCCACCGAAAGCGCAACTGTGTTCCTTCAGCAGCTTGGGCGCGGCCTTCGACTTTCCGACGACAAGCCGTGTCTGACAGTGCTCGATTTCATTGGTAACCAATCAACGCAATTTCGCTTCGACCTCCGCTATCGGGCGTTGACCGGAGTCAGCCGTAGAGGCGTGGCCCGCGAGATCGAGCAAGGCTTTCCTACGCTGCCTCCTGGATGTCACATCGAACTCGACCGGGTCGCGGCCGATATCGTGATGCGCAACGTTCTTTCTTCGCTGCGAATCGACTGGCGCGGTCTGGTTGCTGAGCTTCGCCAAACCGGCGATGTCGCTCTGGGCGCCTTTCTGGATGAATCCGGACTGGAGTTGGAAGACATCTACCGACGTAGACGCGGCGGTTGGGCGGGGACTTCGACGAATGGCGGAGTTCGATCAACGCCCTCCCGGGTCTGACGACGAGCGGCTCGCGGGCGCCATTGGGCGGATGCTCCACATCGACGACCTCGAGCGTCTTGGGTTCATCATGGACGCTGCTTGGACGCGAGGTCCCGCCGTCTTCCAAGGAATGCGTCGGACGAGCGGCTCGCCTATTGAGGATGCTCCATTTTTCTCTTTGGGGCTGGAACGAACCGCTGACCGACATCGATGGTGGGCTCCAGCGGCTGTGGCAGAACCCAGCTCGGCGCGAAGAGCTAGTCGACCTCGCGCATGTCCTCCGCGATCGGATCCGACGGATCACAAAGCCCGTAGATCCCGCAGGCAATGTGCCTCTCCACGTTCATGGTCGCTACAGCCTCGCGGAACTGCTTGCTGCTTTTGGTGTCTCTAACCCCGCCGCGTCTCGTGGTGCGGGTGTGAAATGGATCGACGAGGCGCAGGCCGATGTCTTCTGGTTCAACCTGGAGAAGACTGAGAAGCACTTCTCGCCTACGACCATGTATGCAGACCGCGCAATCAGCCCGACGCTTTTCCAGTGGGAGTCACAGAATGCCACCTCCTCGTCCTCACCTACGGGGCAACGGTATGTCCACCATGCAGAGCGGGGTTCATCCGTCCACCTGTTCTTCCGCGAGTCCAAGGAAGCCGACGGTGACCTCGGTGCGCCTGCGTACTTGTACGCAGGGCCAGCGACCTACGTCAGTCACACCGGCGATCGCCCAATGCGAATCATATGGAAGCTCGACCATGAGTTGCCAGCAGACGTCTTCCACGACGCGCGCGTCGCAACCGCCTAGCCAACGTTTGGTGAGTCATACCGGCACGTCGGCCTGTCAATCAAGCCCGACCAATGACCTGTCGTGACATGATTGATCGGAAAAGGACAGGACGTAACTCCTGCTTGCGAGGCCGCCCGAACCTAAAATTGACCGGAGTGGCCTCTGGCGGACCCCTACGGAAAGCTTTCCGGTCCTTTCGTTCTCACGATGTTCTCACGGCGCGCTTTTTCAGCCGCCTAGAAGGCCGGGCTCATGGAGCAGACTTACCCGCCCCGACCCGTTCTCTTGACTTGGGCATTCCCTAGCTGCATACCGACGCGGCGCTTACAGCCCGTTCCGAGCGTGGTCAGCCAGGACAGTGAGAACCGACTGACAACAGGAAGACGGTATAGCTCGACAAACTCCAGTTACTAGAGTGCAACACGTTCTCAGCCCAAATCACAAGACGATTGGTCTCATTGGGTTGAAGGTGAGCCGGTCTCTCGCCCCAAGTCCCGGGAGAAGACGAAGGTCAACCACTGAGAGCGCGACAACACGCCGATCGAGGTGACGAATGATCAAGCTGACAAACGCCTCGCCAACGTCGACACACCCTTTGATCACTCTCAGTGTCTGGGACTTTCGGCCCTTCCCGACAGGACGCATCGGTCTGCATGATCCTGTGCAACGCAAAGGAGGAACTTTGGCTAAATGTCCTCGATGTAACGGGACGGGCAAGTGCCAAGTCTGTGCCGGTAGAGGAAAGGTCGGAACCTTGGCCGCGAGTGAGTGCAGAGCGTGCGATCCACGTGGCACAGGACGATGTGACCGGTGTAAGGGGAAAGGATCGGTCTAACGCACGTTCCAAAAGCTATATACGCCTCTCGGCGTCAACCCTCCGAGTGGTTTGCTTAAAGCGCGATCCACTGTTCGAGCAATTGGGGTTCAGGAAGGTATGAGGAGGAAACTATGGCGTTGTTTGACAAAGCTCGCCATCACGAACGGCAGTATGTGCCCGTCAGCACGTGGCTCGAGGAAAAGATCGTTCCGATTCCAACGAAGTTCGATCAAGCTTGGTTTGGGCGGTGGTCTGACCAAATCTTCGCTGGTTCCGGAATTGCTCCAAACGACTCTAGAAACCATCGAGGACTCGTCTTAAAGACGATGCGTTTGATGAAATTATTTCGGTACTGTGCCCATGGAGGCAAACGGAGCTACTGCGGTGGTCAAGCAATTCCGTGCTTACCTTGAGAGCCCCGACTCGACCCCATGGGGAGCGATGTCATTCATAGCCGGCTGGGACGAGCGCGCCATTCCTCCGATTGAAGAACAGTTGGCCAAAAGCCAAATGGAACTGATTGAAATCGCACGTCGGCGTGGGAACCTGTACGACGAGGAACCACCAGATGGTTGCCGTGACGCTGGCCCCGCGACCCGAGATCGGCTCCTGGTACTACCCCCGTTGATGGACGCCTCTGGACCAAGGAGGGCTCTAATTCTTCAGTGTGCCCACCAAGAGATGAGCTCTGGCGGGAATGTGGGCGGCACTTAGCCGCCAGATGGAGCGATGTCGAAAGTGTTCCTGGGCAGATCCTCGTTGTACCGTTTCTCGACACGCCGACCGCGTGCTTTCTGGGCGTCCGTGATGCTTCTCAAGGTCCACCTGAGAGCCCTGGCATGGCGTTAGTTGAGGTCTGGGCTCCCATCGTGAAGGAGGCTGACCTGACTCCCAGTCTTTATCGTTTCATCGCCACAAACAGTCACGTTCCGGCTTTTGCGAGGCTGAGTGTTCGCGATGATGCTGCTGAGGTTGTGGTTTCCTATGTCCTCTTCCCCGAGCTATTGACGGAGGAGGTCCTTGCCTACGCGGTAGAGCATGTGCATCAAACCGCGCTGGAGCTGATTCAACCAATACAGTCGGCCTGTGGGGGCCGGACACTCAGGTAGTCCGGCGACGGCCCCGTTCGGCGGCGCTCAGAACGAACACGTAGAACAGCACGGTCAAGGGAGCAATCGGCGTGCCCATCGACGGTTAACGGAGGGATAGTTGGACAGGATTAGGCACCGAAGAGTTGTCGGAGCAAGCGACCGCGATAGAGGGCGGTGCGGCAGCGGCCATCTGAGCATCGTTGGGCGCCGGCTCGCGTGGCAGGCGCAGCGAGCGGCCCGTCAGAATTAATTGGACAGCCAATCGAGAATCCGCTCAATTGGACTATGGCGCAAGCGATGCCGTTTGGCATGGCAGTCGGCGCAGAGAGCCCTGAGATCCTTTCGGTGTTCGTTTCCTAGCCGCACGTACGTGAGGTGATGGACTTCGAGGGGCAGCGCCCGACCGCAGTCGCAACAGTGTCCCTTGGCTTTGACGAGAGCCGCCTGTCGCCGAGCCCTCCAGGCGGGTGTACGGAGATATTGACGATATTCCGCGCGCCGAACGGCCCGCTCGTGGCGTCGGCGTTCTCGTCGCTTAGCGTTGAAGCGGTCTTCGGCGAGGCGGAGGAAAACCGCCAGGACGACTAGCGGGACGCCCCAGTATTCGATGTGACTCGCATTCATTTCCTGCTCCAGCTACCTATCGATGCAAAAGCTAGACGAGGGCTGTATCGGGCCCCACTAGGCCGTACTTAAGTGCCTAACTTGCTGGAGTTCAGCGTTATGAAACTTTCGATGCGAACGAAATCCAGGACATGGATTGCCCAACATCAGCGTGAGCATCATTGGACCTTGCATCAACCATGTTTGGAGTTTGATGACGGCGGCTGGTGGCGCACGGATGGCGAAGCCGAAAACAGTGCCTGCGTCATTTGAGACCTCCTCTCGAACACCCCACGCTTAATCCGATCCGTTCGGCATGGAAAGGGTGGCAGGCGCGGCGAAATGCCTCAGGTGGAGGAACGGACTGCTTTCGCAGCCCTCAGCTTGAGAAGCTGACCCAAGCGAACCGGTGTGAACGGTCTCGAACCAAAATGGCTGGTCGAGGGCAGAGAGCGCTCTAGAGCGAATTGCCCCGTACGTGGGCGTCCGCGCGATGAACGCGCGAATCCGGGTGCGGAACTGTGCTCCCTTCTGGCAGCACCAGAGCCGAGTATTTGCGGCCCCGATGTCCCTAACGGATGAGTTTGCGGCGCTACGGCGCTCCCTTGAGCCGGGTACACGGGGGCGGGCAAACCATCTGACGTTCAGTCTGGCTGAGGGTTGGCGAATGCCAACGATCGAGTCCGTATGCGCTTCGCGGGCCGTGCGAGTCTCTGATCGAAGCCGTGCACGTGGTCCGTAGACTCTCACCGTGACCGACCCCCCGGCGCCAGAGGAGCCACCAGAGCCAACGAGTCAGGCGCACAAGAAGAGCGGATCCAACGGAATCGAGATCGAGAACCTCGATACTTCCGGGGAGGCCCCCGACGTGCCTACGCGCCGGGCCGACCAGGCCGAAGAGTCGGAGGCCACGTTCAAGGTCCCCCGGTGCTTTTCGCTCTCTTGCCTAGCCGAGAAGACCTGGGCCGGCTGGTTTCCGACACGATGGGGTTCGGGCTGCTCGACGCGGTCAAGCTGTCACAAGACCTGTCACAAGATCTTCTGGGAGCTTCGCTCTTGCCCTCTGAAGCCAGGTTGTGAGCCGGGCGGGTGTTGGGCGACTCCATGTCGACCTCCAACCTCGCCGCCTTGGCTGCACAGCAGTACGCCGGGGAATGGGTGAGGTTGCTGCGTTCGGCGAGCGTGGTCCTGGACCACTCGACGCGGGCTCGCCTTGCCGGACTGGAGTCTGGCGGCGCTCGTCACGCGTCAGAACGCAATCCTCATGGAACTCCATCCCATCGCTGAGATCGCCCAACCGGTTGCGCTTGCCACCCGGGCTTTCGAAGATGTTCTGCGCTTCAGCGCCCACGACGTCGACGGTCTGTACCTCGGCCGCGCCGACCTCGCCGGTCGCGTGACTGGTTGGACGGTCAACCCGGCGTGGTGCTCACGGCACCGGCGGATCCCGAGCTGATGGCTGAGACCGAGACGACTCTCGGTCCGGCCCAGGCCAGTGTCGAGCTGCGATCTCGACTGCAGGCCGTGGACCCGCACCTGTGCGTCAAGCTCGACGGAGCCTGGGAGCGCATCAACAACGGCGGTTCTGCGGGGAAGCCAGGCCGCCAACAGCCTTATGGAAGCGGTGGACTGGACGTTGCGGACGCTCGCGCCGAAAGAGGCTGTACTGGCCTGGCGGGCTGCCAACGATCCCAAGGAGACCGACCTCGACCAAGAAGGTGGGCCCGCGCGCGGCTCTGAAGTTTCGCTACATCGTGCGCAACAAACCTGACCAGGAGTTAGCGGTGAAGTTGTACCTCCAGGCCATCCAGAGCCTCGTCAAAGTGCTGCAGACCCCAAGCATGGGCTGAGCGCGACGGAGCCAAAGGCGTCGCCCCCGTCGCACTCAGCGTCGAGGCATTCCTGTTATTCCTCGTTGTCGATTGAACGGAGATGAGGGATTAGGAACTCTGCTGGTCCTGACAGCGTTACTACCTCTAGGAGGGTCTCTTGCCACACTGGGCCAAGGACCCCGGTGGCTTACAAATGATCAACGCAAAGGCTGAGACGCTCAGGAAGAGCGTCCCTACCGCGTCCCTTTCCGCAAACGCCGCTGTCTAGTGATCGTGGACGGTTTCTTCGAGTGGAAGGTCGATCCCTCCAATCCGAAGCGGAAGCTTCCTAATTACTTAAAACGCACCAACGGGCAGCCGATCACCTTCGCCGGGCCCACGAGACTTGGTGGGACAAGTCTCGGTCGAAAGAACCCAATGCTGAGATGCTTCTTCGTACATGCACGATCATCACAACAGCGGCCGACCCGGACATCGTCGAAGTACACAACTGCGTGCCGGTGTGATCATTGAGCGAGAGAACATCGATTGCTGGCTGGGTCCGAACGAGAGCGACACGTCGGTTCTATCGTCGTATCTGGGGCCCTCAATGGCGGGCACGCTCGTCAAGTATCCGATCAGCCGTACGGTGAACAGCCCCGAAAACAACGGGCGCCAAATCATCGAGCCACTGACTGACCCACAGGAATGAGTCAACCGGCGCGTTGCGTATTTCTTGAGAAGCGGCGTCGACGGAACTTATGCGAACTGCCATGAACTTAATTCGAGGTAAACGATGGTCCATGCACCGATATGGACTCATCGAGCGGACACCCGCCAGTGTTTCACACGATGAAACGCGAACGCAGCAATAAGAAATGGTCAGGCAGTTCCCACCGCTTCGATCCATGCGGGGCCACCGCTCCCTTGGACTATGGCGACCATCGTGTCCGCTGCAACATTGGGAAGCGAGATCACTAGCTTGCGTTAAAGGAGTTAATAACGTTTTGCGCCCCACCCTGGCAGCCCGCCCTCCATTGGGCGTAGTTGTCGTTTGGCTTGTTATCACCTTCTGGCATGTTCGTATTCAGGACAAAGTTAGGATCGTTAACGGGACCGCTGGACATCATTTCGGTCCGAGAGCAGCTTGGGGCCGTCTTGACGAGAATCCCGACCGTATAGGCCTGTCCGAATTGGTACCCATCGTCGTATGAGTTCTCGGTTGCCTTGCCGACAGCCCAGTTGATGGTTAGCCCCAGGATGATCAGAGCGGCTAGGACCGCCAATACGGGCCCGCGTTCTTTGCCCCTGGTTCGCCTTGGACGCCGCCGACGGACCTCCGACTAGCGACTACGTGGCTATTCGTGTGCGCTCTGGCCTCCTGCTTACCGCTCAGGGGAGAAGGTTGTCCGCCGGCGGGCGGAGCGGGCTTTCTCGCGTCGATCTCCGAAAGACCCTGCTCGAGCTGGCCGATGAATGCGGGCAAGAGCGCCCGATTGTGAGCCATTGCCAATTCAAGGCGAAACGCGACCCAGTCGGATATCTTGCGGCCGTAGCGGACGGTCATCGGTTTCTGTCGGTTCGACACGGAAATGATCAATGTGCC
This sequence comes from uncultured Acidimicrobiaceae bacterium, assembly GCA_963737015.1. Taxonomy (GTDB): domain Bacteria; phylum Actinomycetota; class Acidimicrobiia; order Acidimicrobiales; family UBA8190; genus CAVTQZ01. Next base: position 544,714 of record CAVTQZ010000002.1, read on the forward strand.
GGTGCGTGCGTCTTGACTGATTCCCATGGTCTTGTCAAACCGACATTCCCGCGATTGTTTGATTCCCTGGAAGACGACACGCTTGTTGGTGATGAAGAGAGTGCCGGTGTCGATAGCCGTTGGAACCTCGGCGCCTTGGACATAGCGTCCACGCGACGCCCCCGCCCTGTATCGATGCCCACACCGATCGGAACTGATACGCCGCGGGAACGGCCCTGGTATGTGCCCGGTTGCCGGCGAGACTCGATGAGCGCTGTGTTTGAGACAGCGGCGAATACCGCTTCACCCGCCTGAGGAACGAACCCTGGCCAGGTTTCCCCCCGATAGTTACGAGCGATTTCCAACTTGTCGGCCTGGGCGTCGCGCTTGGCCTGCCATTGGATCAGAGCTTTGCCGAACCTGCGCTCTTCCCGGTCCCTCTTGCGCGTGGTTCGTCCCGACTCTGGTTGCTGTTCGATTCCAAGTTCTGGTCCATTCGGTAAATCCGCAATCAGAGGCTCAAGATCGTGGAGGGTTACGGCTGAGTAGGCGGCCCCGAGGCGCTGCTCAAACTCTTCCATCGTGATCCGTCCAGCGATGACATGTTCGCGAGCGCGCTAGCAACGGCCTCTCGATCGACGTCAGATGCCCGAGTTCGTGAATCAGCCATGTTCAATCAACCCGTTACGAGGGAAGACACACTGCAAGGGTGCTATTCCAAGTCCCCTTTGGGCCGTATCCCGATCCCGTCGAGAGCTCGGGGTAGTAGCCCGAGCTGCATTCTTGTTCGGTCGCTCCTGTTCCCGCTGTGTCCATCGGTCCGATGAGCGTTCCGCTGGAAGGGTTCATCGTGACGCTCGAGTAATAAGTAGCACCGTCGGTGCCGATGTATGCGATGTTCGCGGAGGTGAGTGTCGACCCTTCCCATGTGGGACCAGAACCGCCAACCGCTTGACACCGGGGGCGTCGCTGCCTGGAGTTCAGCGTTTGCCTTGGCTTGGGCGGCTGCAGCAGCCGCGGGCTTGTTGCTGGGCCTGCGCCGCGGCTTGTTGCTGGGCCTGCGCCTCTACGTTCTCGGCTACTTGATTTGCTTCGTCGACTTGCTGGTCAAGGTTGGTGACAGCATCGTTGTATTGAGCTGCGCTCGTGGACTCGAAGGTGACTGCGGCGAGCGTCCCGTCATTTTGCGGGAAGTCGACGGTAAATCCATCCAACGACATCGTTCCGAAGACCTGTGCACCGCGATCGAAAGTAAGAGTGATTGCGGACCCATTGAGCGTGCCCAAAACGTTGAACGTCTCGTTGGTTGCTTCCATATCGGGCGCCTGGCCATCGGTCCACACTTCCTGTGCCGAGCCACTCAGTTCTCCGTTGTTGTCGGTCCACTGGATGAAGTCCACGAAATCGCTTCCTGACGCGAGGTAGCCAGTCCCAACTGGGGGAAGAGTCGTCGGAGTGCTCGTGGAGCTGCCACCACCCCTACGATGCGTCGCCGCACCATCGCTACCTGAGCGCTTGTGCGCCGAGGCCGAGGACCACGGCTGGCTCGTACCCGCGTAGGCGCCGCCCCCTGCCAAAAGAAGCATGGCCGTCAGCACAACTGCCAATCGCAAACCGGTCGGAGGCCACCATCTGCCCTTCGTGGGCGTCGCTATCCGAGGCGGTTGTTCACCCGTTTGCAGTACCGGCGACACCCCATATGGTCGCTGACGTCCGTCCATCGATCGCCGTCCCACAATTGGGAGCCAGGCGACCCTGATGGATCGGGATACCAGCCGGGGGGCGGACCGAGCGTCATTAGTCGGTTTCCTTGTTCAAACCATCGCCGCCAAAAGCGGCAGCTCAGGTTCGCTCAACGTCCGCTGCCGGGACTAGAGGCGAAGGTCCTTAGGAGCACATACGGGTGGGCGACAGTCCTGGCGTTATGCGTTGTGGGTCATCGTGTCGCCTCGGCGGAAACAGAGACACCGCCACCTCGGCCAGGATGAGCAAGTGCGCTGGTTTTCGGCACCGACGGTGCCATCTGGCCTTCCTCTATCGGGTGTCCAACGATCCCGGTGCGCGAGACCATACGATTGCTGGCCGATGCGGCAGAGGTCGTCTGAGAATTGTGGCGTGCCGGCTCGCGTGGCAGGCGTCCAAGCATCACCGGTTGTGCCGTTTATCAGCTTGGGAAGCTGCCCCAGGCTGACAGGCGAGCGACGGCGAACGGAAGCGGCAGGTCAGCGAGCCGGCGAACGATGGCGGACGGACCCGGATGCGCCATGAAGCGGACTGCGGCTCAAGTGAGCTGGTTCAGGTAGTCCACGAACTTCGCTACGGACGGCTTCTTGGCATTCTTTTCTCGGGTGCTTCCTGCGGCCCAGCGAACGGTGGCCTGACCTATCCAAAGGTTGCCAAGGTTCTTCCCGTCTTCGTCTCTGATCCGGACGAGGATTCCGGTGTTGCCTACCTCAACTGGGGAATCAATTCGACCGTTACTCTCATGACTTCCCCATCCCATCGGCGCCGGTCGTCGCAGGAAGAGGCCCACGCTCCGGAGCCCAGTTCCACTTCCCCTTGATCTTTGAGATCACGTCGCCCAGGTCGTTGTCAGTGCCGGCATCCGGGTGAACGATCGTGTCGATGAGCTGACCCAGAACGCTGCCAGCGTGATAGAGCCGCACGGTGTCGCCCGTGGTCGTTTCGCTGAGGCTTGGGTAAACCTGAACCCCTTGATTCAGCAGCGCGGATGTCAGGTCACCGGCGAGACCCGACTTGATACGTGTGGAGGGTTCTCCGGACTCCTTGCGTAGCAGGTCGGTGATCTCGGAGCGCCTGACAGTGAGGAAAGCCTTGCCGTTGAGCCGAGCTCGCAGCTCACGGGCGACGGCTCCTAGGTGTGTGCGTGTTGGCGCTTGTACTACTTTCTGTGTGTGAATATGACAATAGAAGAGTATCACAGAATATGAGTGAGACTAAAAATCGGAGGGAGTATCGAAACTTAACCCGGTCCTTGCCTTGAACCCAAAGTCCCGGGTCCACCTCGGGGTCGGAAGCGGGGCTGTTCCACCAGCGGAGTTGCTACGGCTCTGGCGCATTTCGCGCTGACAGGATGGTCGTTTGCCAGGGAAGACGACGTGGGAGCATGGGTACGCTCGTTTCCTTCCCTGTCCCGGCGCCCGGCGGGCCGTGGTCTCTGAATAGTTGACAAATAGACAATGAATATGGCACGATGACACTCAGAGACATCTTCGACAAGCTCCAAGAGAGCGAATTCGAGGTGTACGTGGACAGGGCCGGCAAGCTGGTCTTTACCCAGGACGGCTCAACTGTCGTCGCTGAGCAGCCAGCTGATCCAGTTTCTGTGCTCGAAACCAAGATCCGTGCGACTGTCCTCTTGGCGCTTGCCGAGCATGGGTTTACGCCGTGATGC
>CAVTQZ010000003.1:0-261693 GCA_963737015.1 uncultured Acidimicrobiaceae bacterium
CAGCCGATGCAGAGGTGTTGCCGGTCGAAGCGCAGACCACCGCCTTCGCGTTTTCCTCGAGCGCTTTCGAGATCGCGAGCGTCATCCCGCGGTCCTTGAACGAACCGGTCGGGTTCATGCCTTCGAACTTCAGCCATACCTTCGCGCCCACCGCGCGGAAAGACGGGGGGCCTCGAGCAGAGGCGTGCCACCTTCGAGGAGCGTCACGACGGGAGTCGCCGCTCCGATCGGGAGGAATTCCCGGTAGGCCTCGAGGACACCGGGCCAGCGCGCCACGTTCCCTCAGGCCTCCTCGTCGCCCACGATGCGCAAGACGCCTCCGATGTGGTCGACGACCTCGAGCTCTCGCAGTCCCCCGAGGGTTCTCATGACGTCGCCCTGGCGCGCGACGTGAGTCACGAAGACGAGGCGAGCCTCGTCGCCCATCCCCAGCTGCTCCATCGAGCGGATCGAGACTCCGTGCTCTCCGAACACAGAGGCGACCGCCGCGAGGACACCGGGCCGGTCGGCGACGTCGATGTTGAGATACCAGGCGCTTCGCAGGCCGTCGGCCGGATGAATACGCGCCTTCGGAGCCGGGAAGTGCCGGGCCGAGAAGCCGGCGCGCAGGTGATGCGCGGCGTCGATCAGGTCGCCGAGGACAGCTGAAGCGGTCGGCTTTCCACCCGCACCGCGGCCGTAGAGCATCAACTCGCCCGAGGCGGCGCCCTCTATGAACACCGCGTTGAACGCCCCGCGCACAGAGGCGAGGGGATGGGTGACCGGGAGCATCGCCGGATGGACGCGCACCGATACTTCGGGTCCGCCCTTCGAGAGATTTGGCGGGGCCTCGCCGGTCTGCTCAGAGCCGGTGAAGGTGCCACCGTCGTTTGCGCCGGCGTCGATGTGCTCGGCTATCGCCAGCAGCTTCACGACGTAGCCGAGGCGGCCGGCGAAGTCGATGTCGACGGGATCGACTGACGAGATGCCCTCGCGCGTCACCTCGGAGCCGTTCACCTCACAGCGGAAGGCGAGGCTGGCGAGGATCGCCGCCTTTGCTGCGGCGTCGTGGCCGTCAACGTCGGCCGTCGGGTCCCGCTCCGCGAAACCGAGCCTCTGCGCCTCGGCGAGAGCCTGCGTATAAGAAAGGCCTTGCTCGGTCATCGTCGAGAGGATGAAGTTCGTGGTCCCGTTGACGATCCCCATGACCCGCCGGACGCTCTCTCCGGCGAGCGACTCCCGCAGAGGTCGGATTATCGGGATGGCACCGGCGACCGCGGCCTCGTAGAAGAGGTCTACACCGGCATCGGCCGCAGCGCGTGCGAGGGCTGTCCCCTGTTCGGCGATCAGCTCCTTGTTCGCCGTGACCACCGGCTTGCCGGCCTCGATGGCCGCCTCCACGAGGGTCGCCGCCGCGTCCACACCGCCGATCAGCTCGACCACGACGTCGACGCGAGGTCGAGGTGCAAAGGCCCTTGGCGTCCCCCGTCACGAGGGACTCGGGGATCCCGGACCGGCTTCGGGACGGGTCCGAAACGGCGACACCCGCCAGCTCCAACCTCACCCCGGCGCGCGCCTCGATGGCATCTGCGTCCTCGAGCAGGAGCGAGATGAGGGCCCTGCCGACGTTTCCTGCCCCCAGGACGCCGACCCGCACCGGCGCGGGCACCTGCGACGAGCGGGGATTCATTGACGGAAAGCTACCGTCAGGCGTCCAGACGGAGGAGGTCCTCCTCGTCCTCCCGGCGCACGACCACGCGGTGGCGACCCTCTGAGACGAAGACCACGGCCGGCCGGGGCACCTTGTTGTAATTGGAGGCCATCGAGTAGCCGTACGCGCCTGTCACCGGCGTGGCGAGGACATCGCCCGTCGACAGGTCATCGGGCAGGCGGGCGTCGGCGACGACCACGTCCCCGGCCTCGCAGTGCTTGCCGACGATCCTCGCCGCCTTCGGACGCGGAGACTTGGTCGCCCGGGGAAGAAACGCCTCGTAGCCGCTTCCGTAGAGGACCGGGCGCGGGTTGTCGCTCATGCCGCCGTCGACGGCGACGTAGGTCCGCAGGTTCGCCAGTTCCTTCACGGTGCCGACGCGATAGAGCGTGATGCCCGCGGTAGCGACGATCGCGCGACCGGGTTCGGCGGTAACCCGGGTGGCACTCGAGATCCCAGCGCGAGCACGCTTCGTGGACCGTCGCGGCCCACTCTGTGATGGTCGGCGCAGACTCGCCGGCGACGTAGGGCACGCCGAGTCCCCCGCCGACGCAGAGCTCCTCGAGCCCGAGCGGCACGAAGAACTTGGCGAGCACCTCCACCTCCTCGGCAAAGGACTCGGCGCGAAACACCTGGCTTCCAATGTGGGCATGTACCCCCACGAGGCGCACTGCGTCGTTGGCCCGCAGGCGCTCCACCGCCTCTGTTGCCGCGCCGGAGGAGAGCCCGAAACCGAATTTCGAGTCCTCCTGGCCGGTCCGGACGAACTCGTGGGTATGCGCCTCGACGCCCGGAGTGACCCTGACGAGGACGGGGACGTCCCCGTGGCCGCGGCGACCGCGTGTCAGCCCTTCGAGGCGGCCGATCTCGTCGAAGCTGTCCACTACCAGGCGGCCGACGCCGACTTCGAGGCCCCGCCCGAGCTCGGTGTCGGACTTGTTGTTCCCGTGCAGAACGAGACGCGACACGGGTACGCCGGCCGCAAGAGCGACGTGCATCTCCCCGCCTGTCGAGACGTCGAGCCACATGCCTTCCTCGTGCGCGAGCTGCGCCATCGCCTTGCACAAGAACGCCTTCGTCGCGTATGCGACTCCATCGCCCCAGGCGGTCACCGCTTCGCGGCAGCGTTCGCGCATGTGAAGCTCGTCGTATACGAAAAGAGGCGTGCCGAGCTCGTCCACCAACTGCAAAAGGTCGACGCCGCCAACCGACAGTCGTCCGTCTTGACCAACCCGAGCCGTCGTCGGAAGCAGGTTCAGGCCGACGGGCTCGGCATCGCCATCCCCTCGCGCACCGACGTCTCGAGTGGACAACGCATCGCTGACAGGTCCGTTCGGATCGCCGGGCTCGCCGAGCCGTTCCGACATTTTGAAGAGGCTAGGGCGAATACAGGGGTGTTATGAGCGCAACGCTCCTAAGAGGAGAACGTGAGCAAGGTATTAGTGTCTTTTCGTCGGAGCAGCGCCGTCGGAACGGCGAAGCCCTCGCTGCCCTCGTAGCTCAGTGGATAGAGCGCCGGCCTCCGGAGCCGGGTGCGCAGGTTCGAGTCCTGCCGGGGGCGCCAGGAATTTCACACATCACCAGGAGGGTTGCCTTCGCACGGTTCTCACCGCTCGCCATCGTATGCCGACGTTGCCGAGGATTCATCAGGATTATTGGGAGGAGCGTGGGAGGAATCCTGCGCCCGGGATGGAGCTGGGAGATCCCCGCCACGTTCTTGTTGCATTTCACGCGAGACTTTGGAAGCGCCGACGAACCCGCGAGACGACGGCTTCGGCCCGGTACCTGACCGTGTCGGTTGCGCGCCATCAGCCCCTTCGCTCGTCATGGTCGCCGCAGATGTCACGAAGCAGCGCGTCTCTGGTCGCGCGCTGTGGAGGCGCTCGGGAAGAAGGTCGATGAGGACGACGAAGGTCCGCGTGAATGCCTGCTGGGCCGCTAAGAGCTCGCCCGGTTCGCGCACGTCCTCACCATGCAGCCCGGTGCTTGGCCCGCGCCGATGGTTTCCGCTGTCCATGCCAGGCACGCGCCTTTTCTCCGTAGACGCTCACGGCTGTGCTCTGCGCGTCGTCTGCGAGTGGCCGACGGTGACATGGAACGAGCAGGCGGGCATTCGCAGGTTCTGGTTGGTGACGCCTGTGCCTACGCGAACGCCGTGGCGTCGCCCGCCAGCAGGCGCTTGGCTCGCCGCTCTAGCTCGCCCATCATCCAGAGTTGAGCTCCGCCACCGAGCGAGATTCGGGCTGCCCCGGCCCGGACGAGGGCAGCGAGGGGTTCTGACGGGTTGACGTTGACGGGTCGGTCGAGCTCTTTGACGATCTGTGCGACTAGCTCCGGATTGCGCAGGCTGATGGGGTAGACGCAGTCGGCACCGGCGTCAAGGTACAGACGGGCCCGGCGGAGCACCTCCTCCATGGCGGCAGCTGGGTCGCGCTCGAGGGTGCCGGATGATGGCATCTATCCGCGCGTTGAGCACGATGCCGACGCCCCGCCGGTCGGCGGTTGCCCGGATACCGGCCAGGTAGCCGGCGCGCTCCTCCGCGTCGAGGAGGCGGTCCCCGCTCGTGTGGTCGGTGTCTTCGATGTTGCACCCAACGGCGCCAGCGTCGAGCAGCGCGTCTAGCAGGTCGCCCGGCGCCAACTCATAGCCGCCCTCGAGGTCAGCCGTCACTGGCACGTCGACTACGGCGGTGATCTGCTGTAACTGGGAAAAGGCCGCCTCTCGGTCGCGGTTGCTGTCCGATCCGCCCCGTGTCGCCGCCATGGCCACGCTCGACGTTGCGATGGCCGGGCTTCCGGCTCCGACAACCGCTCGGGCGCTGGCGACGTCCCAAACGTTGATGAGCAGCAGCGGATGGCCGATCTGGTGAAGTTCGCGCAGTCGGTGGGCGGCCGCGTCCAGCCGGGCGATGTCAGGCATACGGAAGGGATGGTAGCCACCGACTACCGAAAAGCAGAGCGAGGGAATGTAGGCGCAACGTCGTCACCTATCCCAGCACCCTCAGTCGGCTGCGAGCTCACGGTTTCCCGGACCGCCGGTTCGAGGCGCGGCGGGCCCTTCGCCCTACCTACGCGCGACGACCCAAAAAGTAAAGGAACTCCGTCTGCAGGTCCGCACCCATGGGTGGTTCCAACTTGGGCCCAAAGACGTTGGGCAGGCGGATCATGGAGTCCATCGGCTTGAGAGCCTCATAGGCCCGGCGGACGGAGTCCTCGTCGAGGCGCTCGTCCGCACCAATCGTTCGTGCCAGGTCCCAGGTATGGACGAGCACGTCCATGGTCACGAATTGGCCGATGATCTGACCCGCAGGCATCTTGCCCGTCGGCCCGTCCATCTCCTTGGCCGCCTCCTCCGGATCTCCGGTGATCTCGCAGATCGCACGAGAGGCGTTCTCCCAGGCCTGCTTCGGGTCCTCGTCAGCCCTCAGGGGTTCCGACTCCCCACCTCTGACACTGGCGATCACGCCGCGATGATTCTCGACCACGTGCGTCAGCAGATCACGTGCTGTCCACTGCTCGCAGGGAGATTGAGCCCCCCACTGGTCAGGGGTCACTGCCTTCACCGCGGCGCCGAAGCCGCTCGACACCACCCTGTAACTATCTTGGACGTCGGTCATTCCAGGAGCATATGGCGCCTCTCTGACCGCGCTGAAAGTGGCGAGTCCGAGTGGGGTGGGGGGTAGCCCAGAACGCTGCCGAGACAGAGTCCTCCCGGGGGCGCCATGTGATGTCGCGACACATCGGAGACCGACATCGAGTACCGGCAGCTCGTCGAGCAAGCCCGCGTCAGCAGATGTTGACGAATGCTGGTGCCGCTTCGAGCGCGGACAGCTCGTCGAACTTCACTCGCCCCTGCGCCTCTAGCTCACCGAGGCGATCGCGCACGCGGCGGCGCGCGCCGATGTCGCCGAGCGCTCACCGGATCGCCTTGAGCTTGGCGGTGTGCGCCTTCTCGGCTTTTTGATCGCCTCACCGAGATCGGCCGCGAGTAGCTCTCGTTGGGTCGGCCCAAGACGTTCTGGGCGAAGAACCCGGCGATGCCGGCGACCAGATGGTCCTGGCGAACCCAGATGCTGGCTGGGTGGTCAGGGAGATCGCTCCTCCGTCTTGCCAGTGTGGTTGAGGGCGGGCTGGCACGCTGGGTATGCGACCTGTCGGCGGGACTTGCCGAACATGCGCCCCCCATACATCTCGCACACGACGAAGGAGCGCAGCACGTAGGAGCGTTTGGTCTCGGGGTGCACGACGTTCGCCCTGGAGCCGTGTCGCGATCCTTGCAGGCCAGCGGCGACCGCGCCGTTCACGTCCACCCGGGTGGTGGCCAGCTCCGCACAGGCCGCATACCGGCGCGGCTCGCCCTTGCCCACGACCACGATGGTGTTGGCCGAATCCTCGGGTTCGACGCCCTAGCGGCGGCAGAAGGCGGCGGTCTTGGCGTTGTCGGGGTCGCAAGCAAGCACCTCGAATTCGATCCCGAGCTCGTCGAACACCCCGGTCACCCGACGCTCGATGTCGTCTGTGCACTCGGGCATCGAGGATCGTCCTTCGCTAATCCTCACCCACCGGCGCGATATCGGGGATCAGGAGACGGAATCGATGCGCTCCATAGACCACTGCACCTGTCGAAGTCGGCCTAGTGGACTTTGGCTGATGCTACCTACGACAAGGCTTGACTTTGGAGCGAAGCACAGCAGGCCGCCCATCGCAGGCCATTACGCTTCGCCAATGGCTCCGCCAACGTCAAGCCTTGGGAACTCGGCCGGGCTGGCGCAGGCGCCCTATGGCGTCGACGGCCCTGAGATCGGCGTCGTCCACTATGGGCTTGGGCCCATCGGCCGGTCGGTGGCGGCGCTGATTGCCAGGCGACCGTGGCTCCGGTCCACGGCGGCAGTCGATGTCGATCCGGAGCTTCAGGGCCGGCGCCTGTCAGACATGCTGGCGACGTTTTGTGAGGACTCGCCCTTCGTACGAAGCAGGGTGGGTACGTGCGACGGGGCCATCGTGGCAGTTCACTGCACCGGTTCTTCGCTGTCAGCCGTCCTGCCCCAGCTCGAGGAGCTCATCGAGCTCAAGCTCAACGTGGTCTCCACGACCGAAGAGCTCTCGTACCCGTGGATCACCCAACCGGCGCTCGCTGAGCAGATCGACGCGCTCGCCAAGAAACACTCGGTGAGCGTCCTCGGAACCGGGGTCAACCCCGGGTTTGCCATGGAGTACCTGCCTATTGCCATCTCGGGAGCCTCGCAGGAAGTCCACCGGGTTCTCGTCCATCGAACCCAAGATGCCGGCGCTCGGCGCATTCCGCTTCAACGGAAAGTGGGCGCCGGCCTCAGCGCATCCGAGTTTCGGACACGCGTCGAGCGGAACCACATCGGGCACGTGGGCCTGCGCGAATCGGTCCATGCCTTAGCGCACGCCTTCGGATGGAGCTTGAGCGCAGTGGATGAGACCATCGAGCCGGTTGTCGCTGCGTCAGCGATCGAAATGCCAGATAGCGTCATCCCTGCCGGACATGTGACTGGCATTCATCAGCGAGCCGTCGGACTCGAAGACGGCGTGACCCGTGTAGAGCTAATACTCGACATGGCAGTGGGTATCGGGCCATCCGCCGACCACATCAAGCTCGATGGAACACCCGGGCTCGAGGTCGACGTTCCAGGAGGGTTCCACGGAGACACGGCCACGGCTGCCATGGTGGCGAACACCATCCCCCTGGTGATCGAGGCCGAGCCAGGCCTGCGTGTGATGTCAGAGCTCCCACCGCCTCGCCCGTTCTTCGGCTGACCAGCACGATCTAGTCAACGGGGAGCGCCACGGACCGGTCTCCCCGGCAGGGCATCAGTGACAAGTACGCCATCCCGCACGATGAACGTCCCACCGACAAGCACGTGCCGGACTCCGCTCGATGGAAGCGTGGAGTCTCGGTAGCTGGCTCGGTCCGTAATCGAAACCGGATCGAGGATCACGATGTCCGCATCTGCCCCTGCCCCGAGGTGGCCCTTGCGAACCATGGACGGCGCAACTCCGTCCAGCACCCGGCCTGGCAGCCAAGAGCAGCGCCGAAACGCCTCGAGCCACGACCACTGGCTGGTCTCCCTCACCATCTGCCGAATTGCCTTCGAAAACGTTCCCGCCGTCCTGGGATGGGTAACGCAGCCCGGGGGCAAGGGCCATTCCAAAGTATCGGTCTCCCCCGTTGGCAGGATGATAGGCACCGCATCACTGGCGACGATCGAGTCCTCGAAGGCGAGGCCGTGGTTCAGAAAGGCTCGGTCTACCGGGTCGGTCTCGTCGAGAAACTCCACCAGGCAGAGGGCGTCCGGCGAATCGTTTCGAACCTGTCTAAGCCGCTCAGCACTGGCCAAGCGCTCTCCAGTGGCAAGGAGCATGATGTCCGAGGACTCGAGTCCCCACTTGCCCAACGACTCAGGTGCCAGGAAGGAAGCGCCGACGACGGTGCTGCCGGACCCGTACGGGTACGCCTCCACCGTGACCCGGGATCCTTCTGTTCGCGACGACTCGAGCAGGCGTAACACACGGTCGATGTGGCGCCTCGACGTGCTGTTCACATGGCAGTGGTGCATGTGGGCGCCGGTCTCAGCCGCGGCGATTGTCAGTTCTTCTGAGCCGTCGATCGGTGTGGTCGGGTCCGCTTCGACCAGTTCCCGAACGTGGGTGAACGTCGGCGCTCCGGCTTCGGCCGCAAGCCGCGCCAACTCCAGGAATTCTGCGGGATCGCTCCGGGGCGCGTAGCCGAGGAGGATGCCGATTCCGAGGGCGCCCAGTGCGAGCTCCTCTCTGAGCATTCCGAGCCACATCACCATCTCTGCCGGTGACGAAGAACGTTGCCAGCTCGAATTTCCCAGGAGGGCGAGCGCGGTGGCCGGCCGTGCGTCTGGTTCCACGCCAGAGAGGACCTTGCCTCGGGCCATGGCCCACGATGCGGAAAAGCCGAAGTTGATGGGTCGGCCCTCCGTCGCCGCTCTCTCGTAGGCGAGGCCTACCGGCAACAACCCGAGCTCCAGGTCCAAGGCGGTCGTGACACCGTCGAGCGCCTGTAGACGGCACCCGGCGATCGAGTGGACATGGCTGTGGAGGTCGATGAAACCGGGACCCACCACCAGGCCCCGGACGTCGAGCGTCGGTACTTCGGGCGATGGGACGAGGGACCCGCCTACTGCCGCGACGACTCCGTCCCGGACGAGGAGATCGGTAGTCTCGTCGACGCCGGCACCGGGATCGATCACCCTTCCACCGGTCAGAAAAAGGCCGGGCACTACGGCTATCGGACCTTAGGCGTAGCCCGTGCTCCAAAATGCACGTAGCGGCTCCCGTCGCCAAGCGCGAAGAACACGACAGGAAGCCAGGTCTGAGAACCTTGTGGTCGAGTGACGAACAGATTGTCCGAGGGGCTCACCGCGGTGAGGGCTAGCTGCTCGACCGGATCAGGCATCAGCTTGGCGAGCGGCCCCGTCCTCGTCACCGTCAGCTGTAGGGCGCCGCCGATCAGCTCCACCTCCAAACGGGCCCCTGAGCGTTCGTAGGTGCCGAGAAAGGGCATCGGGTCGATCTCGACCGGCGCCGCGGGCGGTTGGGGACGGGGCGGCAGGTCGAGACCAGCCAATTGGGGCAGCAGCTCGCGGAACAGGTCCTGGTAGAGATCCAGTGCGTTGCCGCCGTTGGTGAGCAGTGCTATCGCCACCTTGGCATCCGGCACGATGCGCAAGTACGCCGACTGGCCAAGGGTGTTGCCGTCATGCCCGTACACCCGACGTCCCTGCCAGGAGAAGAGGATCCAGCCCAGTCCCCAGTGGTCACCCAGGGTCCACCGGTCGGGCACAGGCACCTGCGGTTGCTGCATGGCCAGAACGGACTCCTCGGAGAGCAGCCGAACACCGCTCGAATCGACACCTCCGTCGAGGTGGAGCCGCGCGAAAGCGATGACGTCAGAGGGCCGAGCGCAGATGAGTCCCGCGGGTCCGGCCGAGCGCATGAGCCCCCACTGCGGCGCAGGTTGAGGATCCTCGCCCGGCTTCCCGATATGGCCCATTGCCGTCCGGTATCGCAGGGCGTCCTCCGGCAGGGTCACCGTATGGGTGAGCCCGAGCGGTCCGATCAGGAGGTCTTGCAAGGCGGCATCCCACACCGAGTTGGTCAGGCGCTCGATCAAGCGTCCGAGCAGCGAGTACCCGGCATTGCAGTAGGACATGGTCGCGCCCAGCGGGTGGCTCTGGCGAAGTTCGGCCAGACCCTCTACGTAGTGCTCGAGGCAGTCGTCGCCCCGTCCCGTGTCGGCGAAGTGGTCGCCGTCGATGCCACTGGTATGGGTGAGCAGGTGCCGGACCGTGACACGCTTGGCCACTTCGGGATCGGAAACGGTGAACTCGGGCAGGTAGCTCATCACAGGCTCGTCCAAGCGCACTTCGCCACGGTCGACGAGCTGCATGACCATTGTTGCGGTGTAGGACTTGGTGATGGACCCGATTTGGAAGAGCGAGTCCGTGGTGACGTCGACGCCAGTGCCTTGGTTGAGACTGCCGTAGGCGGCTTCGACAACCGCGCCCTCGGACAGGACCGCCAGCCCGGCGCCCGGAGCGTGGTGGCGCTGGGCGAGTTCGGCAAGTCGCCCGGTAAGTCGCTCGCCATTCATATCGCGGCTCCCTTAGGCGGCGGCTCGCTGCAGCCGACGGCCGGGAAGCGCACCGGTGAAGGCACCATCGACCACGACAGATTGACCGTTTACGACGACGTGGCGCACTCCGGTGGCATATGCGTGCGGCTGCTCGTAGGTGGCCCGGTCGCAGACGTTGACGGGATCGAACACTACGAGGTCGGCGTAGGAGCCGGCACCCAGCCGGCCCCGGCCGATGAGCCGCAATGTGTCGGCTGGCAAGCTGGTCATACGGCGGATGGCTTCTGACATCGAGACCAGACCCAGATCGCGGCTGTAGTGGCCGAGAAACCGGCTGAACGTCCCATACGTGCGAGGGTGTGCGGGTTGATCGGTCCAGCGCGGCTCCACGGCCATCGCCACAGCATCGGACCCGATCGACACCCACGGTTGGCAGAGGCCGAGCCTTACGTTGTCTTCGTCGATGATGAAGTACAGCGCGCCCATCGTCGGGAATTCGCGCACGACGTCGAGCAGGGTCTCGACTTCGTCCTGTCCGCGTTCGGCGGCGAGATCCGCCAGCCACCGGCCGTCGAGCTTTGCATTCGGCGTCGCTCCACCGGCCAAGAGCACTCCAGCTCCGCCTCCGGCCGCCAGGTAGAGGTTCTCCCACTTCTCGGAGGGCCGTCGGACATCGGCTGCCATACGACCCCGCTCTTCTGAGTCGCTCAGTCGTGCCGCCAGCGCCTCCGGTCCGCCTTCGTGGAAGGGCGGCGGGATGGCGGAGGCCAGCGCAGTCCCACCAGCGGTGTAGGGGTACATGTTGGCTCCCACCGCCTGTCCGCTCCGCCGAGCTTCGTCGATGCGCTCGATGGCGAGCTTCATCTTGGGCCAGTTCGCCCGGCCGGCGGCTTTGAGGTGATAGACCTCGGCGCGCACCCCGGCCCGCGATCCGATCTCGATCAGCTCTTCGAGGCATTCGAGCAGCCGGTCGCCTTCCGAGCGCATGTGCGAGATGTACAGCCCGTCGTGGCGGGCCACGACTTCGCTGAGGACGACCAATTCATCGGTTTCGGCGAAGCATCCCGGTGGATAGATCAGCGCCGTTCCTACTCCAAGGGCGCCGTCTGCCATTTCCTCGTCCAGGATGCCGCTTACGCGGTCGAGCGCGTCGGGATCCGCCCGTCCCAAGGAAAGCCCGGCAGCCAGTATTCGCAGATTGTGTCCACCGACGAAGCTGGCGACGTTGGTCGCGACGCCTCTCCCCGCCAAGAACGAGAGACCCTCCGAGAGGCGGGGAAAGTCCACCCGCTGACCCTCTTCCAAGCCGAACTGCTCGATCACGCCGACCAATTCGGGTGAGGTTGGCCCTAGCGAGAACGCCTCGCCGAACACCTCGGTCGTGACCCCCTGCAACACGTCCGAAGGTCCCCGGGGATCGACTTGGAGCGAGCCCCACGCGTGGCTCAGGATGTTGATAAATCCCGGCGCCACCGCCAACCCTGTGGCATCAAGCTCCAGGGCGTCGAGGTGTTCTGGGACGTCCCCGATCCCGACGACGCGGTCTCCGTCGACGGCAACATCGGCCTGCCGGCCCGGCCCTCCTTCGCCGTCGTAGACAGTGCCACCACGGATGATCAGGGATGCCGGCATTGCCTCAATCCTCCAGCTCTCACTTGTCCGGCGACACTGTGTCCGCCCCGGTGATCCGAGGGCTGTTCAGCTCGGCTTGTACGGACTACTCGTGTACTGATAGCAGGCACACGATGAGGAGAAGGACATGTTGGCGACGAGTTGGAGCCCGTCACGTTGACTCGGGCTGAGGTCGATTCCAAACGTCTCGGCCGGTTGGAAACTGGATCCCATCGCCTCGATGGCGGCCAGCGCGTTCTTCTGATTCAGAGGCCCGGTGACCTTGGCGAGAGCCTGTTGCAAGAAGAACAAGTCGTCGCAGATCGCCAACTGGACGTCTTCGGCATTGGAGCCTGCGCTGACCGAGTCCCCGGCATTGGACATGATCTGTAGGCAGCGCTGCCCAATGGGGGGCAGCTTCGAGCTTGGGTAGTCCGAAGGACTGGCGTCGCCGACCGGCTCCCAGGAGACGCCCTCGCTGCCGACCATCTCCTGTTGGGGGTAGTCGGATGCAAGACCGGTGAACCCGCTCGTCGAATTGAGCCCGAACTTAGGGTGATACTGCTGCGAATTGGCCTGCTGCATGAACTCGAGCACGAGGACGCCGGATGAGTTGACCCCGGAAGGTCCGTCGAAAAGGATCACGTGATCGATTCCCATGCTCTTGAACTTCAGCACCGCGCTGCCCGCCGAAGCGCTTGTCGAGCCGAGATCGTTGTAGCCCTGCGGCGAAGTGACGTACTCGACCGGGGGATTGTTGATGCCGACGGTTGCGAGCGCCGGCAATGCGGCGTTCTTGATGCCATATGTGTAGTTCGGGTCGTCCCAGGTGACGATGCCAAGCTTTTCGCCGGAGGAAAAGTAGCCCTGGCGCGCCAGCCCTTCGATCGTGATCTTCATGGCGTCGTCGATGGTCGTGCTCGTCTCGTTGACGTCCATCGGGTACTGGTTCTGCGTCGCCGACGTAAGGCCGCTTGTGATCTCACCGTCATAGAGGACGACTGCGCCTTCCTGCGCCGCGCACTGGTCGAGGATCGCTTCGCCTCCCAAGGTGAAGACGAAGCTCTTGTTGTCCTGTGTCCACGTGGCACACATTTGCTGATAACTCGTGTCGGCGCTGTTCTGGATGTCCTCCTCGTACCAAACCGGTACAAGTTGGCGACCTGCCACGCCGCCGTGGCTGTTTACGTAGTTGATCACGGCTTGATACTCGGCCCGGATGTTCCCGGGATTCGAGTTGGCCGCGCCAAGCGCAGAGTCGGCGGCTCCGATGTCCGAGTTCTCGTAATAGGCACCAATGTCGATCGTCGTCGAAGTCACTCCGGGCCCGTCCCCTGGCTGGCTGGTGCTCCCCGTGCTAGCCGTCCCCGAACCGTGCGAGGTCGACGACCCACCCACGCCCGAACTGCCGCTACTCGAACCACTCCCGTTGGTGGCCGAGACCCCGTTGACGGCTCCCGTTCCGTTTGCACCACCTGATGCAGCGAGGCCACTCCCGGCGCTGCCGGCCGTGCCGAACCCTTCGGGCAAGTGCGCAGTCGACCCACATCCGGCGAGCAACAGCGCCAGGACTGCTGCTGCGATAGCTGAAGTCCGGCGTGACCGATCATGGCGCGGACGGTACCTCGCACCCCAAGCGACGACCCGGCTATTCACGAAGGATCGACCATGCTGGCTGCCCCTCCAGGAGGGTTTTGCGCTACTTGTTGGAAGAACACCGTGTTGAGTTGAACATTGCGGTTACTGCCAGTCTCCGGCACGTCGAGGTGAAGACAGAGCACTGGGACGGAACATGTCTGCTTTGCGTGTTTTGTGTCCTCTTTTACCGTTGGCTACCGAGCTTTCCGCCTGGAGGCGTCGCACGAACGGAAGCAGCTAGCTTGGTCGATTACGACAAGGGGCGCGGCTGCAGATTTCCTCGTTACACGGGCTCGAGCTCCACGGTTCCAGTGCGGGTCGCCAGCCGTCCGCCAAAGTGGACGCCGTCGATCTCCCCGGCCGCGTTGCGCCTGAAGTAGCCCTTCATTCCCTTTCCTGGTCCCTCGGAGACGACGTACCGGTCGGCGGGCCCTGACAGCAACGCCAACGGGACCGGCGGCTCGTCCTCCTCGGCGTCCTGCCCACCTTCGCGGATCTGGGCAAGGACCTCGGGCCGGATCTTGACTTTGGCGAGCAAGCGGCCTGACTCGGGACGGATGCTCACCACAGCCGCGATCGTCTCGTAGACCCCGACGTACTGTTCGAGGTCTGTGTCATCGAGTGTGATCGGCTCCGGCTCGCGGTCGTCCACTCCCACGTAGGCCTGCAGTGCCCAGCGTAGAAGGACATGGTTCAGGTCAGCCCCGTTCGGGCCACAATTCGTAAGGGAGGCAATCGCGAACTGGCGAACGGGTGCCATGAGGAACTCGGAGTGC
Organism: uncultured Acidimicrobiaceae bacterium; assembly: GCA_963737015.1. GTDB lineage: Bacteria > Actinomycetota > Acidimicrobiia > Acidimicrobiales > UBA8190 > CAVTQZ01. The sequence goes on from CAVTQZ010000003.1 coordinate 14,348, forward strand.
TGGCCATTGGTCGTACCCCCGTGCGCGACGAGCCGGACACCGTCGACGTCTCGCAGCAACCAGCTGATCCCGACATAGTCGCCCAAGGCACTGCCCTGCATTTCTGCGGTTGGTTCCTGCATGCGACGAAGCAGCTCTTCTGAGAGCAGCCGCGTACCGTCCGGTGTAGTGCCGTCGCCAAGGTGAAAACGGGCCCAGCGAACCTGGTCGCCGGCGTTGGAAGAGATCCCACCTGCGGGGCTGTTCCCTCTGGGCAGAGCCCACGGTCGACTAACTGTGACCCGACCGTCCTGGTGACGCTCATGGCCGACCGCGAATCGACGAGTCATGATGTCGTTGGGGAAGAAGAAGCTGTGGTCGAGTCCAAGTGGCACGAAGATGAGCTCCTTGATCGCCTGCTCGTAGACCTTCCCGGTGACTCTCTCGATGATCCTTCCGGCGACAGACAGCGACGCATTGTTGTAAGAGACGGTGGACCCGAGTGGGGACTCCTGGTCGAGGTCGGCCATCTTGGTCACGTACTTCTCGAGGGCGTCGTCCCCGTCACCGGTGTTTTCCATCAGATCGCCTTGCCAGCCGGCAGTGTGATTGAGCAGGTGCAGAACCGTGACTTGCACGGCAACGTCTTCGTCCTTGAGACGGAATTCGGGTAGGTAACGGCGAACAGGTGCATCGAGCGCGACCTGACCCTGGTCCACTAGTCGCATGATCGCCGTTGCGGTGAAGGTCTTGCCGGTGGAGCCGAACTGGAACAGGGTGTCGGCGTTCACTTCGAGCGGGTTCTCGACGCTGGTGATGCCGTGGAACGCGAACTGCTCCGCGCCGGCGGTGTACACACCAACGGCAACCCCGGGTACCTCGTGCTCGGCCGCAAGCTCCTTGATCTTCGCCCGCAGCTCTCGTTCGTCCACCATGAGTCCTCCAGGGCTGGGTCCGCTCAGACAATATTCTCGTTGGTGGCGACAGAACTGTGGTCGTTGTCGACGACGAATGCTGCCCTTGCCCTTGTGAGCGCCGGACAAGGGTCGACTTCCGTGCACGGGGTCACCGGTAACACCAAACTGATGTGCCGCCGCACAGATGCAAGGGGCACAGCTTGTGTCCCAGGACGAGGTGCCTGAACCGGCCCGCTGGTAAAATCGGACCTTCGGGGGCAGGCGGAGCCGGGAGGACCTCGGTTGGAGAAATGGCGGGAGGCCCTCGCCGTGCTGATGCTCACGCTCCTCCTGGCCGGCTGCAGTTTCTCCAACCTGCAGTTCGTGCAAGACACTCGCCTGAAGGTGATCGCGCCTAAGAGCGAGGCTCTGGTCAAGCTTCCGCTCACCCTTCGCTGGACAATCAAGGACTACTCCCCGGAGCCAGCGGGTGAGCCAAGCGGCGCCAACCGCGGGTATTTCGCAATCTTCGTTGATCGCGCCCCGGTGCGTCCCGGGCAGACGTTGCGGGTGCTGGCGAGCGGGAACAATGCCTGCTTGCATACTCCGGGCTGCCCTGATGCGCAGGAGCTTGCCAGTTTGCAGGTCTACACCACCGCCTCGACGCAATTCACACTTCGCACGGTCGATTCGCTGAACAGCTACCAGCAGGTCCAGCTGCACGAAGCGGTCATTGTGCTGATGGACACCACCGGGCACCGGATCGGCGAGTCCGCGTGGTACATCGACTTCCGTCTACGGCAGGGAACCTGATGGCTGTCGTCACTCCCAAGCCAGAGGGCGCCGGTTCGGAGGTTCTCCTCGACGACGTGGTTTCGACCCGCGAGGCGCTGCGCGAGCGGGCGCGGAGCACACTGGGAATCACCGGGGACCAGCAAACCGACTCGTTCGGCTCCGTGCGCCGGCGCTACAGCCTGTCGTACTACCCGTTGATCGCGCTGGCGATCCTGTTCTTCACCGACGGTTTCCAGACCTACGCCTTCCAGGTGCTGGCCCCGGATATCTCCCGCGCGCTCGGCATCGGCCTGGGGGCGATCGGCGCCGCTGTGTCGTTAGACACCCTGGCGGTGGCCATTGCACCGTTCCCGATGGCCTGGCTGAGCCAGCACCGGCGTCGCCGGGCGGTACTGTGCCTGGCCACCGGGTTCGCCTGGAGCATCCTCACGCTATTCACCGGGTTCGTCACGGCGTTCGCCGGGCTGCTTTTCATCCTGGTCGTCGACGGACTCACCACGGGCAGCGTGTACGCACTTCACGTGCCGCTGGTGATGGACAGCTATCCACCCGAGGCACGCGTCCGTGCTGTCTCGCGCTACTCCTCCGCGGGCTTCGTCGCCTCGGTGGTGGCGCCATTGTTCGTGGCGCTGTTCTCGGGCATCCTTGGTCTGACCTGGCGCGGCGTCTTCCTTGCCATGGGCCTCACCTCGTTCACCCTCACCCTGCTCTGCATCCGGCTGCGCGATCCGGGATTCGGCAAATGGGACACCGAACAGGTCCGCGCCACTGTGCACCGGGCCAAGGGTGAGCAGTTCGACGTCGTCGCCAAGGAGGATGTCGAACTGGGCTTCTGGGAGATCGTGCGTCGTCTGCTCCTCGTGCCGACGCTGCGCCGCGTCTTCGCAGCCTTCGTGCTCATTGGCATCATGTCGGTGCCGTTGAACACGTTCATCTCGTTCTTTCTACAGGAGCGCTGGAACATGGACGCGACGGAGCGCGGACTGTTCTTCGCCTTCTACTTCGCCTGCGCCGCGATCGCGCTCTTGATCTACGGCCGGCGCGGAGAAAGGCTGTTCCGGCAGGCCCCCCAGAAGGTCCCGTATCTAGTAGGGGGGCTGCTGGCGGTCTCGGTGGGCTTCATCGGCATTGGTGCTGCAATGTCCACGTTCCCGCTGATGCTGGTCTGTTTGGGGATTGCCGGAGCCGCCTTCGGGCCGTTGACGCCGTCTCTGTACATAACCTCGCTATCGATCATCCCGTCCCGAATACGGCCGCACGCGCAGGCACTGACCGGCATCTTCCTCGCCGTGGGCGGAGTCGTCGGGTCTTTGTTCTTCGCCGGCATCAACACCCGCTACGGAATCACCGGGGCGATGATCGCCCTGGTGATTCCGGGGTTGATCGGGGCGTGGGTCATCACCGGTGCCGGCAAACACATCAACCACGACCTCGACCGCATGATCGACGAGATCCTGGAACAAGAGGAGATCGACCGTATCCGCCATCAGGGCGGACACCTGCCAATGCTGGCCTGTCGCAACCTGGACTTCGCTTACGGACAGTTGCAGGTGCTGTTCAAGGTGAACTTCACGGTCGACGATGGCGAGATGGTTGCCCTTCTCGGAGTGAACGGTGCCGGCAAGTCCACGCTGCTCAAGGTGATCTCTGGGATCGGGTTGCCGATCGGAGGTTCGGTGCGCTTTGGCGGCGAGGACATCACCTACCTCGACGCAGAACGACGCCTCAAATTGGGCATCACCCAGATACCAGGGGGGCGGGCGGTATTCGGGCCTATGACGGTGGCGGAGAACTTACGCAGCTTCGGCTACACCCTTGGCCGCAATCGCAGAGCGCTGGAGGAGAGGATTGCCCGCTGTTACGACTCCTTCCCGCAACTTGCAGAACGACGCAACAGCTTGGCCGCCACATTGTCAGGCGGTGAGCAGCAAATGCTCGGGCTGTCCAAGGCGCTGATCCTGCAACCGCGCCTATTGCTGATCGATGAGCTCTCCCTCGGTCTTGCTCCCGTCATCGTCGACAAGCTGCTCGAGATGGTGCGGCAGATCAACGCCGACGGCACAGCGGTGGTGCTCGTCGAGCAGTCGGTGAACATCGCCCTCAACTTGGTTGAGCACGCCTATTTCATGGAAAACGGCGAGATGCGATTCGACGGCAACGCTGCAGATCTGCTGGCACGCGAGGACCTACTCAGGGCAGTGTTCTTACAGGGGACAGCAGCAGCACTATGAGCAGCTTGGCGTCATCCCTCGCCGGGTTACGTTCGGCGGTGCGCCTTCCCGGCCGCAAGTCCCTCGGCATCCTCGCTGGGATCACAGCGCTCGTCATCGTCGTCAAGGTAATGCTCGCCGAGCTCGCCGCCCACCACGTCTATAACTTCTCCACACCCCTACCGGTGGTCCTGCTGGGAACGATCATTGGGATGACCTACGGCCTGCTCGCCGTCGGCCTTGTACTTATCTACCGCACCAACCGCATCATCAACTTCGCGCACGGCCAGATCGGCGCCTTTGGCGCGGCGATCCTGGGACTCCTCGTCGTCAAGTACCACTTCCCATACTGGGTGACTTTTCCGCTGGCGCTGCTCGCCTCGGCGCTGGTTGGAATGGCCGCCGAAGCCGGTGTCGTCCGCCGGCTACGCCAGGCACCGCGGCTCATCTCGATCGTCGCGACCTTAGGTGTCGGCCAGTTCGTGGTGGCGCTCGCCTACGCCGTCAATTCCACAGCCTCGGCCGGGGCGCTGTTCCCTCAACCCTCGTTCCTGCCGACCTTCACGGTTGGCGCGTTGAGAATCACCCCTGCGTACTCCGCGATGTTGTTCCTCTCTCCGGTCGTCGTCATCGCCATCGCCGCGTTCCTGCGCTTCTCGCGATTTGGTCTGGCCCTGCGCAGTGCCGCAGCCAACCCCGACGCGGCGCGAATGTCGGGGATCTTCGCCTCCCGGATGTCCACCTTGGCCTGGGCAATCGCAGGGGCGCTGTCGGCGTTCTCGGCCATCCTCACCCAGCCCACCCAGGGCTTTACCGGGGCGCAGAGTTTCGGTCCGGAACTCTTGCTGCGGGCGCTGACGGCGGCGGTGGTCGCCCGAATGGAGTCACTCCCGCGAGCGCTGGTGGCCGGGATCGGCCTCGGCATCATCGAGCAGCTCCTGCTGTGGAACTACCCGAACTCCGGGTTGGTCGAGGTCGCTTTGTTCGTCATCATCTTGGTCGCTCTTCTCCTCCAGCGTCGCCGTGGCGGACGCGATGACGAGAAAACCAGCTGGGCGGCAGTGCAGGCCTTCCGTCCGTTGCCGGAAGCGCTACGCCGGATCTGGGCGGTGCGAAATCTCGGTCTGCTGATTGGCCTTCCCATCCTGGCGCTGGCCGCCTGCCTGCCGCTCTTCATCTCGAACAGCCTGTCGGTTGACGCGACCACAGTCATCGCCTTCGGCATCGTTGGGCTCTCGATTGGGATTCTGACGGGCCTCGGCGGCCAACTCACGCTCGGTCAGTTCATGGTTGCCGCCATCGGAGCGGTCACCTCCTACTACATCTCTCGACATACCGGAGACTTCGTGCTCGCCTTGCTGTATGGCGGATTGGCTGCCGCCATAATCTCCGTCGTCATCGGACTGCCGGCGCTCCGGATCCGGGGCACCATGCTCACCGTCACCACGCTGGCTTTCGCACTTGGTGGTCCTGCGTGGCTGCTCGGACAGCCTTGGATGCTCGGGCTAGGGGTCACACCACGAGTCCCGACCGTCGACGGGAAGGCCCTCAACACCGGACACAGCTACTACTACTTGGCCTTTGTGGTTCTGGTGGTGTGTCTGCTTATTGCCCGTAACGTGCGACGATCAGGTTGGGGAAGGCTGCTGGTCGCCATCCGCGACAACGAGGACAACGCGCGCGCGTTCACCGTACCGGCGAGCACTGTGAAGCTCCAGGGCTATCTACTGGCGGGTTTCCTCGCCGGGCTCGGGGGCGCGGTCTACGGCTATTCGCTATTGAGCATCAGCGCTACCACGTTCCCCGTGACCGCGAGCATCAACGTGGTCGTGATGACCGTCATCGGTGGGATATCGATCACCACCGGCCCCCTCATCGGCGCCCTTTATGTCATCGCCATCCCGCTGCTGCCATTGGATGCTGCCGGCACGGCGGCCACCAATTTCGGCGCACTCTTGCTGGTGCTGTTCCTGCCGCGGGGGCTCGCCAGCCTGCTCGACCGCCCGAGGGACTGGCTCGCGGTACGCATCGGCCACCTCTACGGCGTCCATCTCGACGACACCGCGACGGAAACGGCGCGGCATACCTTCGCCACGACCGGCGGAACCTCACCCGACCCGGCTACTTTGCCGGCGCCCGCCGCGCTCACGACCTTCGCCATCGGATCAAACGGTCTTCGTCGTTTCAACGTGAACGGCGGGACACTGCTCGAGGCCCGTCATCTTCGCAAGGGCTTCGGGGGGATCATCGCCGTGGACGACGTCTCGCTGACTGTGCGGGCTGGGGAGACCGTGGGTCTGATCGGACCCAACGGTGCGGGCAAGACGACTACCTTCGAACTCCTGGGCGGCTTCACCGCCCTGGATACCGGGCAGGTCGTCTTCGACCACCAGGATGTCAGCCACCTAGGCCCCGAACGACGCGCCGGGTTGGGTCTGATCCGCTCATTCCAGGATGCCGCGCTTTTCCCAACCATGACCGTGCTCGAAGCTGTCCAACTCGGCCTGGAGCGGGTGGCGCCCACCCGATTCCTGCGCTCGGTCGTGGGTGTCACCGTATCGGAGCGGCGAAAGTACGACCGCGCCGGCGAGGTCGTCGCCGCCATGGGCCTGGACCCCTACCGGGACAAGCAGATCCAAGAGCTCTCCACCGGTACCCGTCGCATCACCGAAATCGCCTGCCTGGTCGCCCTCGAACCGACACTGCTCTTGATGGATGAGCCCTCGAGCGGTATCGCGGAAAGAGAAACCGAGGCATTGGCCAGTTTGCTGCAAGACCTCAAATACGAGTTGGGAATCACGTTGCTCATCATCGAGCACGACATTCCGCTCATCATGGGAATCGCCGACCGCATCATCGCCATGGCAGAAGGTCACATCATCGCCTCAGGTTCACCAGATCAGGTACGAGCCGACCCGCTCGTCGTCGAGGCCTACCTGGGCGGATCGGTCACCGCCATCGAGCGCTCGACCGTACCGGCGCAGCGCGCTCGGGACCGCCAACCGCCGGTGGCAGCAACGCCATGAGGCTCCGTCACCGGCTGCAGATGGCCCTGCTGGCGATCCCGGTCGCGCTGGCGATTGCCGCGCCGTTCGCCGTGGCCCAGTCCGGAACCACCTACCCGGTCGGCGACAGCGCCGAGGCTTGGTACGCGTCGACACCGGGAGTCGGCTGCAGCTCTCCGATCGGCTGCCTGCCGGTGGCCCCGGCAAACGTCGAGAACTACCCGCCGAACACCCTGCACGTCGGCGCGCTGGGCGGACAAGAGGCCGCGCGGAGCTATCTCGAGCCGGACTTCAGCTCGCTCCCACCCGGCGCCACATTGCTGTCCGGCACCATGATCGTCCCGATCGACACCGCCTCGGGGTCGGGCAACGAGAGCATCTCCGCCGCCACGATCGTCGCCTGTCTGGTCACTCAGGAATTCTCCGACGGGGAGTCCGGCTCCACCCAGTCTCCTCCATCCGCCGACTGCACCAACGCAATTCCCGCGGCGTACGAATCAGCCAACAGCACCTTTACGATCAATCTCGGGCACTACCTGAGCGACTGGAACAACGGCGCGCCAGAACTTGGCATCGCGCTCGAACCAGCGCCCAACGAGTCCCCCAGCCAAACCTGGGAGGTCACCTTCAATGGCCGCGACTTGGCGGGCGCGCCGCACGCGATGACCACTTTCACGATCGCTGCGCCGGGGACGACCACCTTTGGCGGCACGATCATCTCGAGCCCGGTGAGTGGGTCGACGCAGGTGCCTGGCGTCACCCCCATTCCTGCTCCCTCGGCTCCGGCCACCCAGTCGAGCTCGCCGAGCGGCCCGCCCCTGGCGGCGGCCTCTCCCCCATCCAGCGCTACCGCGCGTAGTACAGCCGCCAACGGGTTCCAATACCCGGAGATCCTTTTGCTTCCCCTCGCCCTGTTGGTAGGTCTGGTGTACTCCGCCCGCGTCCTCACCGCCGATGCCACGCCCAGGCGGCTTCTCCGGGTTAGCCGCCCGTACGCTGCCCCACGACCGCCACGACCAGGAGGCGACGTTGACCCAGGTCATCTCACCTAGCAGGGTGCCCATCATCGCCGGACACGAGGAAGCCCAGGCTCCCAAGGCCACCTGGCGCCGCCAGATGGCGGGGCTGTTCGATCCCGCTTCCCGGATCCCCACCTACCTGGGCATTGTCGTCGTCCTCGTCGGATTCGTGCTCATCGGCATTGCCTGGGCAAAAGTGGCGGCGCTCCTCAACGTCGCGTTGCAACTGCCCTACCTGATCTCAGCCGGTTTCGTTGGCCTGGCCCTCGTCATGGTGGGCCTCGCCATCATCGTGATGGCCGCCAGACGGCAAGACGCCGCCGCCCGCACACGCCAACTGGAGCGCCTGACCTCGATCCTCCTCGAACTGCAATCCGACTTGTCGAGCCCCGAGGAATATCGGCGCGATACCCATTGACCGACCGCTCACGAACCCCATCCCGTGAAGTACCTGACGACCAGGTGACCCAAGGACGCCGCCGGCAGCTTGATGAAGCGTGGGCCGATCCGGGGATACGGGCTGGCCTGGTGCTAGTCGTCGTTGCCATGGCTGGGTTCTCGGCCATGGCGCTGGCCTGGCGAGGGACTGCCTCCTCGCTCCTCGTCCCCACGCAGCTGCCCTTCCTCGTCTCGGGAGGCATCGGTGGGGCGGCGCTGCTCGTAGCCGCTGTCGCGTTACTCATGACCCATCTCGAGCGCCGCCACGAAGCAGCAGACCGCGTCGAGCTCGACACCATGGTGCGGGTCACCGCGGCGCTGGCCGACGCCATCCGTGCCCGGCGTCGGCGTGGCACCATCTGAGGAGCTCCTTTACGCCGCCGTCACGCCCGCTCTTGCCAGCTCGCGTACCGACTGATCGAAGGCAGCCACTGTCGCTTCAATTTCCGCTGGTCCGTGGGTCGCCGAGACGAGGCCTCCACTTCCAAGGAGGTCCACGCCCCGCGAGAGCAATGCGACGCGGAGGGCAAGCCCCACTCCACCGCGCATGGCGGCATAGCCATGGTCGCGCTCGTCTCCGGCGGGTTCCTCTCCCAGATAGACATGGAAAGCAGAGGAATCTCCGTAGACCTTCCCCGGGACGCTCGCGCCTTCGAGAACGTCGTTCATGGCCGAGCGTAACTGGGCCGCCGCCTGATCCGCCCGCTTCGTCGGTTCACCATTTGCGACGAGCCGCAGCGTTGCCCCGCCGGCGGCGGCAGAAAGAGGGTTGGCGTTGAAGGTTCCCGGATGGAAAAGGCGATGGTCGCGGTTCCAACTCGGCTCCGTGCGGTCCTCGAACACCGACATGACCTCGGCAAGCCCGGCAACAGCCCCGCCGGGAAGACCACCGGCAACGATCTTGGCCATCGCTGTGAGGTCGGGGGCGATGCCAAACCGTTCTTGGGCGCCCCCTGGCGCCCATCGGAAGCCCGTGACGACCTCGTCGAAGATGAGCAGCGACCCGTAACGCGAACTTTGTGTCCTCAGGTTCTCGAGGAACGCCCTGTCCACGGGAACCTGCCCGAAATGCGCTCCACTGGGCTCGACGATGATGGCGGCGACATCTCCTGCGGCCAAGCGGGATTCGAGCGCTTGTGGCTGTCGCGGGGAAAGGGCCACGACATCGGACAGCGCCGCCGTGGAGAGCCCTGGGGGACGAAGATCGGAGGGGCCATTGAGCGCCACCATGCCGATCTCGCTCCATCCGTGGAAGTGATAATCGAACTTTACGATCACGTCGCGACCGGTGACCGACCGAGCCACCCTCGCGGCCAGCATCACCGCTTCGGTGCCCGAAGAGGTGAATCGGACCCGTTCGGCGCTCGGGACCAGCTCACAGATCAGCTGAGCCCACTCAACCTCGGACCGATGGGAGGCGCCGTAATGCGTACCCCGCACCACCTGTTCACGGACTGCTTCGGTGACCTCGGGATGCCCGTGCCCGAGAAGAAGCGCCCCGTGACCCATGAGATAGTCGATGTACTCGTTGCCATCGACGTCCCACTTCCGAGGGCCCGAAGCTCGCTCGATGGCAATCGGGAAGGGGGGAACATGGCGAACCTCGTGCGCCACCCCGCCGGCCAGCACACTTAGTGCCTCTCCGTGCACCTTTCTCGAAGCAGGGGCAGAACCCTCGATTCGGAGTTCCCATGGCCAAGTCATCTGTTTCCTTTTCGCTTGGACGGTTCCATTCTCCCAAGCCCATGCTGGCCCGGCTTCGGCCACGACGACCAGCACCCTTCGCCACGTTTGTCGGCTGCCACAAGCGCCCTAGCCACCAGGGCTCAGCCCGGCCAGGGAGGAAGCACTGACCCGTGACGCTACGCGCCGAACACCCAAGGTCGCCGTCATCTCCGGTGAGCGGCGGCCCGGGCGCTCATGGCCAAGCCGAGTACGCACCAGGCGGTCACCACCCCGAAGGACAACAGGCGGCTCTCGTCGTAGTTGCCTGTGAGCGATCCTCGCATGATGTCCGCCATGTAGGCCACCGGAAGGGCACGATGGATGTCTTGCAGCACCAAGGGCAAACGACTCAGGGGAAAGTTGATCGGCGAAAAGAGCAACAACCCGATGGAAAGGAACTGGGTGATCTGCTGAGTGGCAACCGGGGGCACGGACATCGATATGGCGCTGCCCACCGCAGCGGCCGTGAGAGCGGTCAACATCGTGGCGGGCACGACCAAGGGGCTCACATGGAGCGGGATATGGAACCGCAGCATTCCTAGGACCAAGGTGGCGATCCCCCCCGGTAGCTGCATGGCAACCCAGAAGGTCACCCCCGCCAACATCGGAGCAGTACGGGGCACCGGGAGGGCTTCGAAGTATGCATGGCGACCGCTTGTGCGGGCCATGGCCATCTCCTGAGGAACCGCCACCAGCCCAATCAGCATCAACGTCATAGTCGCCGCCCCTGTGGCGAAGAAGAGAGCCACGGTCGGGGTGATGCGCGGAAGCAAGAAGGCGAAGCCGAAGATGATGCCGAGACCGACGACGATCTGGATCAGGACGAACATGGGGACGAGGCGGCGGTAGCGGAGGAATTGCCACTCGAGCAGAAGCAGGTAGCTGCGCAGGGCTCCCCTGGACATCAGGAACCAACCTTCTCCGGTTCCACCCAGCTGGCGTACACGTCCTCCAGGGAGGCGGGGATCACTGCGAACTCGGCCAGCCTGCCCGCGTCCTGCTCGGCCTTGGCCCAAGCCACGACCTCACCGACACGGGGCAGTTCGATCTGTCCCACCAGCCTCCTCCCGCTGTTGGCCACCACGGTCACGCCCTGGGGGACCACCGGTGGCGAATGGAGGTCCTCGAGGGTGCATTCGATGCGCAGCGGCGTCCCGAGGTCGCCTTTCAGTTGGGCCGGAGTTCCTTGGGCAAGAACCTTGCCGCCTGCGAGGATGGCCAGGCGGTCGACGCAACGCTCGGACTCGACGACGTTGTGGGTCACGAGCAGCACGGCAGCCCCGTCATCGGCCAGAGCCCGGATCTCCGACCACAGAGCGCGCCTGCGTAGTGGGTCCACATCATTGGTCGGCTCGTCGAGGACGACCACTTCTCCCGGCACTACGGCGGCCATGCAGAACCCGGTGAGGCGAGCGACACCCCCGGAGAGCGGTGTGCTGCGGTCAGCCACGTCGAGCAAGTCGAGAGCGCCTAAAAGCTCTTCGGTCCGCCGGGCGACGATCCGGCGAGAACCACCTCGGATCCGTCCCACCATCTCAGTTGCTTCGCGGGGGGCCAAGCCCTCGACCGGAGCGGCGGCCTGGGGCTGGTAGCTGCAGAGCTGCCGAGCCAGCTCGGGACGGGCCACGACGTCGCGGCCGTCGATGCTGATGCGCCCCGAGTCCGGTATGAGCACTCCCAGGACCTGGCCGACCAGAGTCGTCTTGCCGGCTCCGTTGGGGCCGAGGAGACCGAAGACCTCCCCCGAGGACACCCTCAGGCTCACCGAGTCATTGGCCAGCACCCCACCCCGTCCCTTGCGGTGGTAGGTCTTGGAGACCGCGTCGACTTCGAGCATCAGTCCCAATCCAGGATGTCGGTGCCCCGCACGATGCGGTCGTCGATGGCAGCCAGCACCTCGCTGGGGCCCCGCACTGCTCCGAAGATCCGGATACGGGCCACGGTGGCCTCGGCCAGGTCGGGGGTCACCGAGCCCTGGATGCGAAGCACCCCCACCACGAACAAATCGAGGCGTTTGCCCGATCGCCTGGCTGCCTCGAGCTCGCCACGGGCAAGCAACTGGTAGCCGATACGCGCCCCGCCGCTCACGACGGCTCGCTCGACCGGCTGAGGGTTGCTCTCCAGCACGGTGCGGATACCGGCGCGGATCAGGTCGGTCCGGCTGGCGAATAGGCCTTCCGCCACCAACAGATCCATCTTCCCGAGCTCCGCCGCCGGCAGGTTCACGCACACCTTCTCAGTCTCCAAATGAACCCCTACTGTGCTCTTCGTGGATTCCACAAGGAGCCTACCTGACATCCTGGGCGCATTGTCAACTCCGACCCGTGTCCGCAGATCGGCGTCGATGTGACGTAGTCAGGGCGCGGAACCCCCACGACCTTGTAGGGACCGTCAAAAATTTGCCCGCGACGTTGTAGGACTCGATAAGCATGGTCGTGCGAATGAGTCGTATGGTTGTTGAAACGACACAGAGGAGAGGCGGGCTGTTGTCGAGCGTCACCATTGCGAGTTCGTCCCCCGTCGCCACGGTTGCCCGTCTGGCTGAAGGCCTGGGTAGCGCCGTTGTAGAGATCGTGGCCGCTCCGCACGGGCTCGACGTGCCGGTTACCGAGGTCGTGATCTTCGATCCGATGTCGCCCACGTTCCTCGAGCCAGGAGACGTGGTACTCGGCGTCGGGGTTCAGGCGGATCAATGTGTCCCCGACGAACTACTGGCAAAGGCAGGTGAGGCACAGGCGGCAGCCGTCGTGCTCAAACTCCCTCGTGACCAGCCTCCGCCCTCCCTACTGCAAGAAGCCGCAAAGGAGGCCGGCACAGCCGTCCTCGGGATCCCGCCCGAAATGGGTTGGGGCCTGCTCCACACTCACCTCCGAACGGTGATGTTGGGGAGCGGGTCGCCACTGCCTACCGGTCCAGAAGCAGTGGCCATCGGCGACCTCTTCGCCCTCGCGAACTCCATTGCCGCATACGTGGGCGGCGCGGTCACGATCGAGGACACGAAGTTCCAGGTCCTCGCCTATTCGTCACTCGACCAGCCGATCGACAAGCCCCGACGCGAGGTGATCCTGTCGCGGCGGTACCCCGACTCGTGGGCCAAGAAGATCTACAACGCGGGGATCCCCGGCCAGCTCTACGGCGCAAATGCCGTGGTCACCATCGAAGGCTGGGCTGGGTTACGGCGAAGGATGGCGGTGGCCATACGGGCGGGAACCGAGATCCTCGGATCGATCTGGGTGGTCGAAGGGGAAAAGAAGCTTGGACAAAGTGCGGAGGAGGCTCTCCTTCGGGCGGCACAGGTGGCATCGCTCCATATGGTCCATCACGGCGCCCCCGAGGACCTCGAACGCCGAAGACGGGGCGAGACACTCCACGCGCTCTTGGAGGGCCGAGGACAACCGGAGCTCGTCGCATCCGATCTTGGCCTCGAAGCCAAAAGCGCCTTCATTGTGATGGCCTTCGAACTCTACGAAGTGGACGACGACGCCAACCTGATCATCAAGCGAGAACGGGTCCTTGGCGTTGTCCGCCTGTACTTCGAGGCGTTCCGTAGGAAGACGGCAGTCGCCGCCGTCGGCAAGGTGATCTACGTCCTGGTTCCCTGCGCCAGCGAAGTCAATCGTGACGAGCTCCACCGATATGCGCGCGATGTGGTCGAGCACACCCAGACGGCGATCGGTGTCGGACTGCTGGCCGGTATCGGGTCGACGGTGGCCGATCTGCCCGATACGCCGTCGTCAAGGAACGAAGCGGACAAGATCTTACGGGTCCTACGAGTGAAAGGAAGCCCTTGCATAGCCGATATCGACGAAGTCCGAGCGCAGACAATCCTCTTGGAGCTGCGCGACCTCGCCAGCGAGAGACCACAACTCCGATTGGGCAAGCTGCATCGGATCATCGAGCACGACCGCGCCCACAGGGGCACTCACTTGGAATCGCTGAAGGCCTATCTCGACGCTAGAGGAGATGTGGCGGTGGCGGCCGGCAAACTGGGCGTCCACCCGAACACATTGCGCTACCGGATCAGGCGGGCCATCGAGATCTCAGGGATCTGCCTTGATGACCCCGAAGAGCGTCTCGTCGCCGAGCTTCAGCTCAGGCTGCTGTATCCGAACTGACGACCGTCGGCGATTTGGGCCCGGCATCCACCAATTCACGGCGTCACGCGTTGAACAGATCGTCCGCTGTCATGTTCTAGGCGCGTCACAGTCATAACGAAGGGATTCGACTGCGTGCAGGTCACTTGCCTACCAAACTCAGCGTTTGGATAGCAGAGATCGCCATCAGACAGGACGATGTTCGAGGGCGAATGCTCCCTGCTCCAGTCGGGGAATTAACAACCCACCGCTCCATCGATGAGTTCACGGATGAGATCCGCGTGTCCGTTGTGGCGCGCGGATTCCTCAACCATGTGGACGTAGATCCAGCGCAGCGAACACGGTTCGCCTCTTCTGATGCCGGTGTCGTCCAACGCGCGACCAGCGGCCGACATCCGGCTGTGCTCACATTCTGCTTGCCAGGTCGCGAGATCAGCGCCCCAGTCGGCTTCGTCGAGCGGGACGAATTCACTGTCCTCGACTGCCGGGTCGTACCAAATCGAAGGGGTCTCGGGCTCACGAAAAAGCACGCCCTTGAACCAGTTCCGTTCCACCTCGGCCATGTGACGGAGCAAGCCGTGAAGTGAGAGCTTCGATGTGGGAATTGGCCGAGCTTTACGGGCGCGGTCGTCGAGGCCTTCGCACTTGAGCAATAACGTCATCCGGTGAAACTCGAGTCACTGTTCGAGCATCTCGCGCTCTGGGAGAATAAATGGCGGCTCGACCCGCCGAGGGTCTTGGAGATCTTCGACCATTCACTGGCTCCTTTTGGCTGGGTGCCACAGTCTCGCTCAAGGCCGGTGGATCCCCGTTGGGAGCAGGAGTTCGGTTGCTCGCCACCATTCAATTCTTTCGACCCGCCCGAGGTCGGCGGTTCTCACCAATATCACCCACGTCCACTTCGACTTCCGTCAGAGTCGAGCCCGCTACGTTGCTGACAAAGCGAGACTCTTTGCCCACAATCTTGGGCTTGCGATCCTGCGCGGGTCTGGGCTGCGGGTCAGATTCCGCTGAGCCGTTCTGTCGTGAACTGTGCTGTGCGGGTCAGCTCGCGGCGCAAGTTGTCCAGAGCGAACGATTCCAATCTTCCGCCCACTAGCGGCACCGACGCCTTCACGTCGCCTTTGAAGACATGGACCGAACCGGACTCCGTCTTCCGCAGCTTGGTCGGTCCTCCCATGGAGATCGGAGCACCTTTGACGTCGGCGGCCCAGGTCCCTTCACGAGATCCGTCTTCTCGAGCCGGGCCCCACTCGTAGGTCTGGGTGACAACGGTGTTCGCCGGGATCAATTTCTGGCGAACCCCGGCAGCTCGACACCCGTGCGCTGGCGGGTGACAACCCTTGCTCCCCCCTCGGCAGTGCCGGTCTCTTCCAGCACCTCTGCGTCTTTGCCGCCTATGTGGGAGATGATCTCCAGCTGGAAGGACCCCGTCGATATGAGGGCGAACACTTTCTCGGGAGGATGGTCGTAGCGCAGCTGTTCGTCGATCTGCTTCATGGCGGCCACAGTGGCGAGTGGAGCGCACTCTGTCAACGGAGTGTCGTGGAAAGCACCCCGAGCTGCTTCCGGGTAGGGAAGGACCACTGGGTCAAGGACAGGTTGACGATGCCCAAGTCGTCAAGATAAGCTTGACGAATGTCTCCTCCCGCTGCGTCGCTCCACGAACTCATCCAGCTCGTCGAGCAAGACGCCGTAGAAGACAACCCGCTCGCCCGTTTGACCACGGCCTCGACGTTGGTGGGCGACCTCACTGAGGCCGGTGACGCTGCTCTCGGCTACTTCGTCGATCAAGCGCGACATGCAGGGCATTCGTGGTCCGAGATCGGAGAGGCTCTGGGTGTCTCGAAGCAGGCCGCCCAGCAGAAGCACACACTTCGAATCTCCCTCGGGCCCAATTCGCCGACCTTCGACCGCTTCACCCCGCGGGCTCGGAATGTGCTGTCCGAAGCCGAACCGATCGCCCGTGAACGGCGCGAGGGTTTCATCGGAACTGAACATCTGCTCCTCGCTTTGTACGAAGAGCCGCAGGGGCTCGCGGCGCAGATCTTGGAAGAGTCGGGCCTTACGCAGAAAAAGGTCGAGGTCGTCCTTGAAAAACGGGTGAAAGCGGGATCGGGTTCGCCACGGGGAAAGGTACCGCTCTCGCCCAAGGCCAAGACCTTGTTCAGCGAAGCTCTGGCTTCAGCGCTCGAACTGCAACACAACTACATCGGCACCGAGCACCTTCTGCTCGGGCTCGCTCGGGTAGACGACGTCGCGGCACACATCCTCAGCGACTCCGGTCTTACGAAGGAAATCCTCGAAGAGAAAACAAAGCAGAAGCTCGAGGCGAT
The DNA here is from genome assembly GCA_963737015.1 of uncultured Acidimicrobiaceae bacterium. GTDB lineage: Bacteria > Actinomycetota > Acidimicrobiia > Acidimicrobiales > UBA8190 > CAVTQZ01. The sequence continues at coordinate 30,845 of CAVTQZ010000003.1, forward strand.
GCAGGGCCAATCGCGCGGCCCGAAGGCGCCGGCGCGGCGTCACCCCCGGACGGGTTCAACTTCGGGACGCGTCGCAACAGCTCGGAAGAGCCAGCGTCAGAAGTAGAGCTTCACGTCCGGCTCACCGGATCTCTAGCTGAGTAGACGGCATCGCGATAGCTTCGGGACGTGAGCTCGAACTGGACCGTCCAGCGCACCGAAGTCCCCCCGAACTCCACCACTTCACCGATCGAGGTGGTCCGCGAATTCCTCGGCAAGATGGCGGCCGGGGAAGTGGACGATGCAGTCGATCTCCTCGGGGACGACGTCGTGTACGAGAACGTATCGCTCCCGACTATCCGAAGCCGTGAAAAGGTGCGGCGCGCTTTCAAGTCCCTGCAAGGCCTACGCGGCGCAGGTTTCGAGGTGTATCTGCACTCAGTATCTACCGACGGAACGACGGTTCTAACGGAGCGCACGGACGTCCTCTACTGGGGAAAGCTCCGCATGCAGATCTGGGTCTGCGGGCGCTTCGACGTGAGCGACGGGAAGATCACCCTTTGGCGGGACTACTTCGACTGGTTGAGCTCGACGATCGCGCTCCTGCGAGGCGTCCTTGCCATGGCTTTCCCCGCGCTGAGTCCCTCGCCGCCCGCAGTTCCCTGAGACAGTTTCAACCTCATCCCTGACATAGCGCTTCCGTCAGAAAATCGGCCCTTTCGGCGGGAAATGGGCCATTGGATGACCGCTTTAAGGGCGCAAACTGTCCAACGGTGCTGTCAACTTGCGATGGAGGGCTCACGATGACGGAATCGACATCGAAGAAAGACGAGCGGAGCGACCTGCTCGAGACCTTGGGCGCTCACCGCAAGTTCCTTCTTCAGACCGTCGGAGGGATCACCGAGGAGCAGGCGGCGATGCGGACAACGGTGAGCCAGCTCTGTCTCGGAGGTCTGATCAAACATGTCTCGCAGGTCGAAAAGGGCTGGACAGACTTCATCGTCGAAGGACCGTCCGCCATCGGCGACGCCAGCGAAGCGGCAATGAAGAGACACTCCGAGGGTTTTCAGGTACTGCACGGAGAAACCCTGGCCGGGATCCTCGAGCACTACGAGGAGGTCTCAAAGCGCACCGACGACCTCGTCAGGTCACTCCCCGACCTGGACGCGGCACAGCCCCTGCCCGAAGCGCCCTGGTTCGAACCTGGAGGCCGCTGGACCGCGCGACGCGTCCTGCTCCACATCATCGCGGAGACGTCGCAACACGCCGGTCACGCAGACATAATCCGCGAGGCGCTCGACGGCGCGAAGACCATGGGTTAGCCGGCCGATCGTGGCCGTGAACTTCGACTAGAGCTCCACAGACCCTGTCACGCACGTGACGGTGCCACCGCCCACCCAGATCCTTCCTTCGGGGTCCCGATCCACGTGGACCCGACCTGCCCGGCCCAATGCGGTTCCCTGACTTACGACATAAGGCGCCTCGGCGACACCGATGTCGATGAGCCATTCGGCCAGAGAAGCATTCAGGCTTCCGGTCACTGGATCCTCGGTCGTCGCACCGTCCTTCGGAAAAAATGCACGCACCTCGAAGGCCTGAGGAGCGCCCCGGGGATACGGGCCGGCCACACCGATGAAGAAGTCGACCATCCCAGGTTCGAGCGACAGGACCCGTTCGGCATCCTGGAGCAGCAGGGCGACCCAGCCCGGTCCGTTGTCCACCCACTGAGCAGCGCGCACCTCGCCGGCCCCCAGGCCCAACAAGGAAGCGAGGTGCTCGACGAGCTCGCCATCGACCGGGCCCCTGCGCAAGAGGGGTGGGCCGGCAAAGACCAAACCTCGCGGCGATCGTTTGATCGGGATCAATCCGGCGTCGCACTCCTGGACGACCAGGTCCTTCGATTCCGAAGTCGAACCTGCATCTGACCGACTGCTCAACCAGGCGTGGCACGTGCCGAGTGTCGGGTGCCCGGCGAATGGCAGCTCCGACATCGGTGTGAAGATCCTCACCCGGTAATCGGCTTCCGGAATGGTGGGCGGCAACAAGAACGTCGTCTCGGAGAGGTTCGTCCATCTCGCGAACCTCTGCATCTCATCCGAGCTCAGCCCTTCCCCGTCGACGACCACGGCGACGGGGTTGCCCAGGTACGCCCTTTCCGTGAACACGTCCACGACCGAATACGCCCGCCGCACCGCTCGAGTGTCCCAGAACCGGAGCGTCCCCGACACAGCCGGCAAGAGCCATAGCCGCCGGTCGGATAAACAGCACGCACACCGCTGAGTTGCCGGTTGGTGGTTCGTCCACCATTACATGGGTGCAGATGCCCCCTGGGCTCGCGTCGTTGTGGTCGGTGCCAATGGGTCGACCTTGTCGGTGATCCTGCGCGGCGAAGGACGCCCGGATCTTTCGGTCATCGACGTGCTCGCGCGGTGGCAACTGAGCGCCCGGCGTTCCGGAGGGGAGTTGCGATTGGAGGACGTTTGCTCTGAGCTCGAGACGCTGCTCGACTTCGCCGGGCTACGCCGGGAGGTGGGAGGGAAGCCCGAAGACGGGGAACAGCGCCTCCACCTCGAGGAAGGAATTGATCGCTGAGATCCGGTCGCCGGACAGCTCCAACACGTGCAGCGCCCACGGCATGTGCCCCCCGGCCGGGTCCACCCGGTACTGGGCGACGGCGGGACATCCGTTGGCTGACGTCTGGAGCAGGCGCGACCCTTTGCATCCGTAACCGGGTCCGAGCATCCACTTGCCGATGTCGGTTGCGCCGAGGAGCCACATGGCAAACGGCGGCATGGACTGAACGGCGTCCTCTTTGAGTAGTGAGATCAGCCTGTCCACGTCGTATCGCTCGAACGCGTCGACGTAGTTTGCGAGCAGGTCTCGTTGAGCGGCGTCGATCTCTTGTGCATTGGCACCAGTGTCGAGAGTCGAGAGGGTCGCCCGCGCTCGTTGAAGAGCACTGTTGACCGCTGCCACGCTCGTGTCGAGCAGTTCGGCGGTTTCGGTCGCCTGCCAACGCAGTACCTCGCAGAGAATCAGGACCGCTCGCTGGCGCGCAGGAAGGTGTTGAAGAGCGGCGACGAAGGCCAGACGGATGCTCTCCCTCGCGACCGCGACCTCGGCAGGGTCCGCCCCTTCGGGAACGACGCGTTCGTCGGGGATCGGAGTTATCCAGGCTCCCTCGGGCAGGGTTCGCTCGAGGGAGGCCTCGACCGGTGGCATCGAAGGCCCCAGCTCCATCGGGCGCGCCCTTCGTTGGCGTCCTCGCAGGACGTCGAGGCAGACGTTGGTCGCGATCCGGTAGAGCCATGACCTGGTGCTCGAGCGACCCTCGAAGGTGTCGCTCGCCCGCCAGGCACGGACCAGCGTCTCCTGCACGGCGTCTTCGGCGTCTACCGCCGAGCCGAGCATCCTGTAGCAGTAGCCGGTGAGCTCCTTCCGGTGGCTCTCCAGCTCCTCGGGAGCGAGTGTTTGGGAGCTGAGCGTCATCGTCTCGAATCCTACGGGCCGGTCCATCACGGTTGCGCACATATGTCGGTAGACGGCACGGGACCCGGAAAATCATCGCTCCGACCGACAAAAAGGTCCCCGGGAATTCGAGTCCGGCTCCAAGGGCAGCCGAGCCGTCCGGCGGCCGTCGTGCACTGCTCATCAGGGGAGACGCCCGAGCCGGACCGGACTCATCGTCATCGCAGCCGTGGCGGCTTCCTGAAGCCTGTGTCACGATTCGCGTCGGGAGGGGACGCCATGACACAGCTCGAAAGATCCGTCGAGTTCGACACTTCCGATGTCGACCGCTACGTCGGCAAACCGGTAGGAGGGGGCCAGCTAAAAGAGCCCGTCACCGTCACCGACATCCGACGGTGGGTGCAGGCGATGCAATACCCGAACCCTGTCCATTACGACGAGGATGCAGCCGCGCGCAGCACCTTCGGCCGGATCGTCGCTCCGCAGTCCTTCACCATCTGCTGTGACGTGGGGCACGGAGCGGGACCCGCGATAGTGGGCAACATCCCGGGAACCCACATGATCTTCGGTGGCGACGAGTGGTGGTTCTCGGGGCCGAGGATCTATCCAGGCGACCTCCTGCGCATGAAGCGCCGCTTCGTGGACTACAAGGTCTCGGACACCAAGTTCGCGGGGCCGACGATGTTCTCGCGCGGAGAAACGGTCTATGTGAACCAGCGAGGTGACATCGTCGCCAAACAGTGGTCCACCGCCGTCCGTTACCGGGCGGACGTAGCGCGCGAACGCGGCTTCTTCGAGCAGGCCGCACCCAGACCGACCTGGACCGAGGAGCGCCTCGACGAGATCGAAGCACAACGTCGCTCGTGGATCCGAAGCAATGCAGGAGCCAACAGCCCCAAGTTGGAGGAATTGAAAGAAGGCGCTCGCCTGCCGACGCGGCCCATCGGCCCCCACTCGCTTCCGAGCCTCGCCACAGAGTGGAGGGGATACATATTCACGGTGTGGGGCTCTTCGTTCCACGAAGGTGAAGACCACTTGGTCGACGCCGGCTGGTTGAAGGAGATGGACCGGGACCTGGAGGGCGCCAAAGAGGACCCCGAGCTCGGAGACGGCCTGTACCACGGCCCGAGCCGCGGGCACACCGATGAGGAGCACGCACAGCTGATCGGCATGCCGAGGGGGTACGGCTATGGCGCCTCCATGGGCGCGTGGGTTCTCGACTACGTGAGCGCATGGGCCGGTGACCGCGCCCTCATAAGACACTCCGCGGTGCAGTACCGCTTCCCCGCCTTCGACGGTGATCTGACGCTGCTCGACGCCGAGGTTGCCGGGAAGCGCCACGACACGACCTTGGGAACCGGGATGGTCACCTTGGAGGTCACGATGACCAACCAGGACGGGTCGGTAATGGCCAAAGGGCCCGTCGAGGTGGAATTGCCGGACTGACCCCAATCGACGAGCGGACTGGTTCGGCGAAGTGACGACGTTCACCGGTCCCCCGCTCGATACGGAGTACGGCCTCGGAGCGCTGACCCTCGGGGGCTTTCTCGAAGAGGTCGCTTCGCGCTTTTCGGACCACGAGGCGATCTGCTTCGGAAGTCGAGACGAGCCGACGGTTCGTTGGAGTTACCGGACTCTCTACGAGCGTTCCATCACCCTCGCGGGTGCTCTGGCACAGGCGGGGGTCGCCAAGGGGTCGAGGGTCGCGCTCCTCATGGGGAACCGGCCGGAGTGGGTCCAGAGCGCCTTCGCGGTGGCGATGGCCGGCGGGGTGCTCGTCCCGGTTAACACCCTCTTCGAGCCGCCGGAGGTGGAGCACGTCCTGCGCCATTCGGACGCCGCGTTCGTCCTGCACCAAAAGAGCCTCGGCCATCATGCCTACGAAGCTCAGCTCGCCGCGATGGAGGGCGAGCTGCCCTACCTGAGGGAACGTTGGTGTCTGGAGAGCGAGGACTTCGACGCCCTTGTGGAGCGGGGTCGGGCGGTTCCCGAAGACAGGGTTCAGGGCAGGGTGGCGGAGATCTCGCCGTATGACGACGCCCTCATCATCTACACGTCGGGAAGCACCGGACGCCCGAAAGGAGTACTCCACGCGCACCGTGCGGCCGCCATCCAAAGTTGGCGCTTCGCACAACAACTACGTCTCGAGCCGACCGCGCGTGTGTGGAGCGCGTTCCCCTTCTTTTGGACCGCGGGCTTCTGCATGGTCATGGGTGCGACTCTCGCGGCCGGTGGCTGCCTCGTCCTGCAGGAGCTCTTCCGACCGGACGAAGCTCTCGCACTCATGGAGCGCGAGCGGGTCACCGCGGCACATGCCTGGCCGCACCAGATGGCTGCCCTGGAGGCCGAACCCGAGTGGGCGAGCTTCGATTTGTCTGCGATCTCCAAGGTGGAGTCGTTCACCGCGCTCGCGCGGCACCCGTCAGTGAAGGTCACCGACTCCTGGAGCCCACGTGCGGCCTATGGGCTGACCGAGACCTTCACGATCGTCAGCTCCGTGCCCGCCGACACCCCGGCGGCGGAACGGGAAGGGCACGAGGGACGGATTCTTCCGGGAAATTCGCTGCGCATCGTCGACTCGACGACCGCAGAGCGGCAACCCGTCGGGTCCGCGGGGGAGATCAGGGTGAAGGGACCGACCCTTATGAAGGGATACGTGAAAGTCGCTCCCGAAGAGGTCTTCGACGACGACGGGTTCTTCGCCACAGGCGACGCGGGGTTCGTCGACGTCCTCGGCCGGCTCCACTGGACAGGTCGCACGAGCGACCTCATAAAGACCGGTGGAGCGAACGTCTCCCCGGTGGAGATAGAGACGGAATTGCTCCGCCATCCCGGCCTCAAGTCCGCTTCGGCCATCGGCGTCCCTCATCCGACACTCGACCAGATGGTTGTCGTCTGTGCTGTCCGGCGCTCTGGCACAGACGTGTCGGAGGAGGATGTCCGGGAGTTCCTGCGTGGCCGGCTGGCTTCCTACAAGATCCCCCGCCGTGTGCTCTTCTTCGACGACGAGGATCTCGTCCTCACGGCCAACGCGAAGATCCGCGTGGATCAGCTGCGCGCCCTGGCGGAGGAACGTCTCGGCTCGGATTGATATCTTTCGGTCCTTGCTGGCCGTTAGCGCACGATCGGTGTCTCGTGACGATCCCCTGAGCGGGCTCCATGTCGGCGAACACGAGGATCCCGTTCCGACGAAGGACGGGTGGACGACGGTAAACGTGCGGGCGGCCTCCCTCAACCACCACGACCTCTGGACGCTTCGCGGAGTGGGCATCGACCCGGACCGGCTTCCGATAATCCTCGGTTGCGACGCTTCGGGCGTCGACGAGGAAGGGAACGAAGTGATCGTCCACAGCGTCATCGCAAGCGACGGATGGAGCGACGACGAGACGTTGGACCCGAAGCGCAGCCTGCTCTCGGAGGTCCACGACGGGACCCTCGCGGAGAAGGTCGCCGTTCCGAAACGGAATCTCGTGCCGAAGCCCAAGGCTCTCTCCTTCGAAGAAGCGGCGTGCCTTCCGACGGCCTGGCTCACGGCGTACCGCATGCTCTTCACGAACAGCGGGGCCCGGCCGGGATCCACCGTCTTGGTGCAAGGTGCAGGAGGAGGCGTCGCGACCGCATTGATCGTGATGGGCGCCAGATGCGGTTACCGAGTCTGGGTGACGAGCCGGAGCGAGAAGAAACGGGCGCTCGCCATCGATCTCGGGGCGGACCAGGCGTTCGAGGACGGTGCCCGGTTGCCCGAGCGCGTGGACGCCGTGTTCGAGACGGTCGGCGAGGCGACATGGTCCCACTCGTTGAAGGCTCTACGTCCGGGCGGCACGCTCGTGGTGTCCGGGGCGACGAGTGGTTTCAATCCTCCCTCCGAGCTGAACCGCGTCTACTTCCTCCAGCTGAGGATCCTGGGGTCGACGATGGGAAACCGGCGCGAGCTCGGGGACCTGGCGAGTCTCTGCCAAGTGTCGGGTATGCGTCCGCTCATCGATCGGGTCCTTCCGCTCGCGCAGGCCCGCGACGGATTCGAGGCCCTCGCCGGAGGCGACGTGTTCGGCAAGATCGTCTTCTCGGTGCCATGAGTCCTGTGCCGCAGAAACCGGTGCTCGGATTCATAGGACTCGGGAACATCGGCGGAGGAGTGTGCGCCAACCTGGTGGCCGACGGCCACGAGGTACATATATTCGACCTCGACGAAACGCGGATGAAGTCGCTCGTCGATGCCGGAGCGAAAGGTGCCGCGTCGGCGCAGGACGTGGGTACGAACGCGGATGTCACGCTCCTCTCCCTTCCGACACCGCAGATCATGGAGTCGGTGACCGAGCAGTGGCTCGAGGCGGCTTCGGGTACGGGAAAGGTCCTCGTCGACCTCACGACCAACTCACCGTCGACGATCCGAGCGATGGGCAAACGTCTGTCGGGATCGGGCACGCGGCTACTCGAGGCTCCCGTGACCGGCGGCGCACCCGGAGCCCGCAACCGCCAACTCCTCTTCATCGTCGGTGGCGAGGAGGATCTGGTGGCCGAAGTGCGGCCACTGCTCGAGACGATCGGCCGCGCCGTGTACCACCTCGGCCCGCTCGGCTGCGGCAACGTTGGGAAGCTCATCAACTCGCTCATGGCGTTCACGTCGATGTGGGTTTCCCTCGAGGGAATGGCGCTCGGGGCGAAGAACGGCATCGACCTTCGTCTCCTTCTCGAGATGCTCCGAAGCGCCGGTGCAGCGAATTCCGATCTCGAAAAACGCGTCGAGCAGATAAGCGAGAGGGGGCGGCCCCCGGAGTTCGCGTTGGCGCTGGCGGCGAAGGATGCCGGATTGATGGTCGAGGCGGGCCTCGAATCCGGCGTCCCGATGCCAGTCGCGTCCGCCATTCAACAGATGCTCTCCTACGCAAAGGCACAGGGGCTCGGCGACCTCGATATAAGTGATCTCGTTGAAGTGGTCGAAAGAGCGGCGGCCGTGAAGCTCGACCTCAGACCTTCCGATCGGTCCTGAATCCGTCGCCCTTCTGTATCGGGGCGGGGCGGCTCACAAACCCGGGTCGGGCACCTTGTAGAGCTTCGCGTAGTTGTCCCAGAGGATCTTCTTCTTGGTGGAGTCCTCGAAGGGAAGGTCGAGGAACGTCTCGGTCGCGTTGGGAAACTTCGAGTCGGCGTGAGGGTAGTCCGTGGAGAAGATCACGTTGTCGTCGCCGTAGTCCTCGAAGTAGTGGCGGGCGCCGACCTCGTCGGCTTCACAGGACACGAAGCAGTTGCGCAGGAAGTACTGCGAGGGCTTCATCGTCACCTCGGGCGCCTCGTAGCTGCCCATCCATTCCCAGTGTTCGTCGAGTCTGTACATCAAGAACGGCGCCCAGGTGCAGTTACCCTCGAGCAATCCGACGCGCAGTTGCGGGAAGCGCTCGAGGATTCCCCCCGAAGTGAAGCAGGTTACGACGAACATGATCCCGAGCGGTTGGTTGAACGGATGCCAGAGCATGAGCTTGTCGAGTTGCTCACTGAAGGCGAAGTCAGGCTTCAGGTACGTCGTTCCGCCGCCGTGGAAGCACACCGGCACGTCGAGTCTCTGAGCCTCGCGCCAAATCGGGTCGTACTTGGGATCGTGCCATGGCTTGTTGTCCACCAGACCCGGAACGAGAAAGGCTGCTTTGAAACCGCGCTCGACGTTGCGGGCCAATTCGTCGACTGCACCGTCGACGTCGTGCGGGGCCAGCATCGCAGCGCCGAACACCCGATCGGGGGCGTCGCAGTCGCGCACGAAGTCAGCCATCCAATCGTTGTAAGCCCGGGAGATGGCGGTGGCGAGCTCCGGTTCGAGCCCGTCCGGGCCGACGTGCGACGAGCTCTGGAGGGAAAGCACGAAGAGGCCCCGGCTCGGGAAGAGCACGGTCGAGTCGAGGTGCTCCATGTCCATCGCCATGACCTGTGATTTGGCGTCCCAGTTGCGTTCCTCGGCGTGCGCGAACGCCGAGTCCTGTTCCGGCTTCCAGGGCCTTCCTTGCGCACGGGGGCGGATGCGACCGAGCCTCAGGAGGACGGCGTTCTTGACCTTCACGCGCATGTCCCGTTCGATCTCGTTGAGACCGACCGGAGCTGCGTGCTCCCAAGCCGGATCCATGTAGCGCTGCCAGAGGTCGGCCGGCTCCATCACGTGCATGTCGCTGTCGGCGACTCGCCAACCCCTGACTGTCATTGCACCTCCCGCTCGGCAGCCTGGTGCCAGTATTTCATTCGGCTTGTAGGAGCAAGACCGTGGGCGTGCGGGCGGCAATCCGCCCGGGAATGATCGCGACCAGATTGGCGAGGGCAATCGCCCCTAACGCGATCACCGTCACGAGGAGGTAGGGCACGACCGGGGCCGGGATGGCCTGGATGCCCTGCGCGAAAAGATCCCAAAGCTGGCGCCCCAACACGATTCCGAGTGGCGCGCCCACTACGGCCCCGATCAGCACTGCCACCGTGGCTTGCCAGGCGACGACCGTGGCAAGTTGACGCCCGGACAATCCGAGCGTCTTCATGATGGCGAGCTCGCGACGTCGGCGGCGGACCGAGGCGACGAGAGTGATGCCGAGCGCCAGTACCGCACCGGTGCCAAGTCCCGCCCCGAGGACGGTCGGGATGGTCTCGATCGAGCCGGAGCTGACGATCGCCTCGGGGCGCAGCACCGCAGTGGCGCCGCTCGCGGGAAGGTCCGCGTCGGCGATGTTGATTTCGCGAGTCACGTCTGCCAGGGACCGCAGGGCGGCCGGCGAGTCGCCGCCTTTGGTCCGCACGAAGAAGACCTGGGGCCCTGGAATCGTGTTGCCCTGGGTGTTGCGGATGGCCGGTGGGATGAGCTGGTCGTCGATGAGAGCACCGGTCCCCATGCCCGGGCCCATGATCGCCGGCATCGTCGCCTCACCGGACACGACGAGACGGGTCATCCGACCCTGTCCAGTTCCCACCTCGAGGCTTGCCCCGAGATGGGTGTGCAGAGCGGCCATGGTGCTGGCGCCGAGCACGATCTGGTCGGCCGAACGCAGATCGGTGCCGTCGATCGTCGGCGGCTGCACCGGTGCCCCGAGGCGCATTCCGATCAGCGGGACGCCGCTGTGGCCGTTTATATCGGCCGATGAGAAGTAAGCCCCTGAGAAGCTGGTAACCGACGGGTCGCGGGCGAGCAGATCTCCCGTGATGTGAGCCGGTAGGTCCTCGTCTCCCGAGAATCCCGAGAACAACGCGTAGTTCCAGTTCCAGCCATAAAGAGCGGGATGGCGGACGAGTGAGTTGAGGCTGGACCCGAATGTCACGGTGGCGGCTATGACCAGAACCGCCAGCGCAGCGCCCAGTATGGATGAGCGGACCGGCACATCCTCCCTGGAGCCCCGGGGATCCAGGGCGAAAAGCACTCCGGTCATCGCCGGTGCAGGCAACCCCGACGAGCCGATCGCGGCGGTAAGCGCCGAAGGTCGCTCGGCCTCCTGTCCGCTACGCCGTCGCACGCGTTCGGGGGCCATGCGCATCGCCAGTCCCAACGCCACCGTCGAGAGGATCACGACGAGGGCGAGGAACCCGAGTCCGAGCACGGTCCAGTCCCATCCGAAGAAGTACGGGTACACGGAACGCACGGGCCCAAGCGGGAACAGCGCGGACAAGAAGAACGCGGCAACCGACGCGAGCAGCGCCCCGACCACCACCGCCGCGAACGTGCCCAGCGTAGCGTCGGCCGCGGTCATGGCGGGGCCGGCCCCTAGCGCTCGCAGCGTCTCCAGCTCGAGCGCCTCGACGCGTCGCTGGCGTGCGATGACCTGACTCACGATCACAATTGCGGCCAGGGCAGCCAGGCCACCGAACACGGCGAGCGCGATCGACTCGGGCGCGATGGCCCGCTCCGCCTGCTCCACTGCAGCGGTGTCCGAGCGAATCCCTACCGCGGTCAGCAGCTTGCTCGGGAGCACCCTGGAAAGCTCGGAGGCGACCGCCTGCTTGTGACCCGGGGCGACCCGCAGCGAGCTGTACGAGTAGGTCGCGGAGCATGTGTCGAGACGTCGGGTGAGAGCAGGGGTCACGAGAACCTGGGCCGTCCCTGCGGCGCGGTAGTCGTCGTTAGCCACGTCCTGGGGGAAGACCACGAGACCGACGATCCGCAGTCCCGCCCGAGTCACGGCAGGCGGATTGTTCGCCGAGGACAGAAGCTGTGCGTCCGAGTTGAAGGTGACGGTAAAGGTCGATCCGACGTGGATGCCTAATTCCGCCCCGGCTTGCGCGTTCATCACCGCTTGGCCCGGGTCGGCCGGGTTGGGAAGCCGGCCCGAGACGAGCGTCACCTGGTCCTGGGCTAAGTACTCGTCCCCCACGGGGCCCTCGAGGGACGGGGGCTTGGCTCCGGGACCCACACGGACGTGGGCGCCCAGCACCTGGTCGATGTTGGCGTCGAAGCCGACCACACTCTGTTGGCTCTCGACATAGGGCAAGGCGGCGATTCGCCTTTCCGTGGACCGGCGGTACCCGCTGGTCTCCGCGGCCCCGAGGGCGGGGTTCAAGAACGCCGTGAACACCTGAAGATCGGCGGGCTTCGTGCTGGCCAAGTAGACCGGGTACGAGGACTGGGTACGACGTGCGCCGGCGATTGCGCCGAGGGCGCTGCCTCCCACGAGCCCCAACAGGAGCACGATGGTCAGGTAACCCCCTCGCCTCTGGTGGAAGGTGGCCCGGAACCGGTACCACGCAAGAACCATCACCTGCCTCATGGTCACCTATCTCGCAGCCTGAGAGACCAATGGCGAGGAGCCATTTCGTAATCCCGGCGAGCCGTACCTCACACGCGACCGAGCGTTCCCACTGTGCGCTGACCAGCCAAGAGCGCCAGCAGGCCAAAGACTCTTCGTGGCAGCACCCGGTCTCCTCCTGGGCTCGGAATCCCGGGCACGGCGCAACCAGGGCAGACTAAGAACAGAAACAGGCGGAAAGATTCGTCATTCGTGGGCCGGCGGGCGGCGTCGGTGCATTCGAGGAGGTGCTCGGTATGAGCGAAGCGACGCACAGCGCGGGCTCGAGGGCGAACGTCAGCGAGAAAGAGGCTCGCCAGGTCGCCGAGGCGGCCCGCGAGACCGAATGGTCCAAGCCCAGTTTCGGCAAGGAGCTCTTCCTCGGTCGCCTTCGCCTCGACCTGATCCACCCTCACCCCCACCCTTCAGACGAGCAGAGGAAGAAGGGCGAGGAATTCCTCGCCAGGCTGGAGACCTTCTTGCAAGAAGAGGTCGATCCCCTCCAGATCGAGCGCGACGCACGCATCCCGGAGCACGTGGTGAAGGGCCTGTACGACCTCGGCGCCCTGGGAATGAAGGTCGACGAGTCCCACGGCGGACTCGGGCTTTCGAACCTCTACTACAACCGGGCACTCGCTCTGGCTGGGACAGCTCACAGTGCGCTCAGCACGCTCTTGAGCGCGCACCAGTCGATCGGTGTGCCGCAGCCTCTCAAGCTGTTCGGGACCGAGGAGCAGAAGCGCAAGTTCCTGCCTCGAGTAGCGAAGAACGAAGTGAGTGCCTTCCTCCTCACGGAGCCCGATGTCGGCAGCGACCCGGCTCGCATGAGCGCAACCGCCACTCCGACCGAAGACGGCTCCGCTTATCTCATCAACGGAACGAAACTTTGGACGACTAACGGTGTCATAGCGGATCTCCTCGTCGTGATGGCCGTGGTCCCGCCCTCCGAGAAGGGCCGGGGGGGCATCACAGCCTTCGTGGTCGAAGCACACTCGCCGGGCATAACGGTGCTCCACCGGAACCAGTTCATGGGTCTGCGGGGGATCGAGAACGGCGTCACCCGCTTCGAGAACGTGCGTGTGCCCGCGGAGAACGTCGTCGGCGGCGTCGGGCGTGGTCTTCGTGTAGCACTCACGACACTAAACACGGGCCGTCTGTCGCTTCCCGCGATGTGCTCCTCTTCGGCGAAGCTCTCCCTCAAGATCGTGCGTGAGTGGGCCAACGAGCGCGTCCAGTGGGGTGTCCCGATCGGAAAGCACGAGGCCGTAGCGCACAAGATCTCTTTCATCGCCGGTCTCACGTTCGCGATGGATGCCGTAGTGGAGCTATCCAGCCTCCTGGCGGACGAGGAGCGGAACGACATCCGGATCGAAGCTGCGCTGGCGAAGCTCTTCTGTTCCGAGATGGCATGGCTCGTCGCTGACGAGATGGTCCAGATCCGGGGAGGAAGGGGCTTCGAAACCGCCGAGTCCTTGCACGCAAGAGGCGAGCGGGCGATCCCGGCCGAGCAGATCCTGCGGGATCTCCGCATTTCCCGGATATTCGAAGGATCGACCGAGATAATGAAGCTCCTGATTGCCCGAGAGGCTGTCGATCAGCACCTCTCGGTGGCAGGCAAGCTCGTCGACCCCGAGGCGAAGATCGCAGAGAAGGCGAAGAGTGCGAAGGACGCCGCCACCTTCTACGCCAAGTGGCTCCCTCAGCTCGCTACCGGCCCCGGCCGGCACCGGGACGGATTCGCAGAGATGGGCGAACCCCTTGCGGATCACCTCCGGTTCGTCGAACGCTCGAGTCGCAAGCTCGCGCGTTCGACCTTCTACGGGATGTCTCGCTGGCAGGCGCGCCTGGAGCGTAAGCAAGGGTTCCTCGGCCGCATCGTCGACATCGGCGCGGAGCTCTATGCGATGAGCGCCGCGTGCGTCAGGGCGAAGATGCTTCTCGACGAGCACGGGCCGGAGGCGGACGGTGCCGTCGAATTGGCCGACCTCTTCTGCAATGGTTCGCGGCGTCGCATCGGGAAGCTCTTCGACGACCTCTGGCACAACGACGACACCGAGAACTACGAGGCTGCACAGAAAGTGCTGGCCGGCCGTTACACATGGGCTGAGAACGGGGTGATGGACCCGTCAACCCTCGCGACAGATCCGACCTAGGCGCTTGCTTCAGGCACAGCTGTGTCTCTACATCTGATCCGGCGCCTCGATTCCCAGCAGCCCTAGCCCACGTTCGAGCACGCGCGCCGTCAGGTCGCACAGAAGAAGTCTCGAGTCGCGTACTTCACCTTCCGACTGGAGCACAGGGCACGTCTCGTAGAAGGTCGTGAACCGGGTGGAGAGCTCGAAGAGGTACGAGCAGAGCCGGCTCGCCGCCCACTGGTCGACACTCGCCTCCACCGCCTCCCGAAAACCGAGGAGGCAAAGCGCGAGCGAACGCTCCGGCGCCTCACGGAGAAGGGGGGAAGCCGCGGCAGGTGCGGCGCTCAGGTTGCCGCGACGGAAGATGGACCTGATCCGCGCGTGCGCGTACTGCAGGTACGGGCCGGTGTTGCCTTCGAATGCGAGCATCCGATCGAGGTCGAAGACGTAGTCGCGGTTGCGCTCGGTCGATAGGTCCGCGTACTTGACCGCGCCGATCCCGAGCTCCCGCGCCACGGCGTCACGAGCGGTACGTTCCATGTCGGGGTCTCGTTGTCTGATCGCGTCTCCGGCGCGTTCCACAGCCTCGTCGAGCAGGTCCACCAACTTGACAGGGGCTCCCGATCGGCTGCGCAGCTTCTTGCGGTCCGTCCCGAGCACGTGGCCGTGCGCGACATGGACCGCCGTCACCTCGTTCGGCAACCACCCGGCCATCCGTGCGACCTCGAAGCACATCGCAAGGTGTTGAGCCTGCTCGACTCCGACCACGTAGAGGATGCACTGGGCGCCCAATCGTGCCACCCTGTCGCGGATGGCGGCCAGGTCCGTCGATGCATAGCCGAAGCCTTCGTCGGACTTCTGCACGATCAGGGGTAAGGGATCCCCGCTGCGATTGGTGAAGCCCGGCGGATAGACGCACAGCGCACCGTCGCTCTCGACGAGGAGACCCTTCTCGTCGAGGTCACGGACGATTTCCGGCAACATGTCGTTGTAGAAGCTCTCGGGAACGATGTCATCGTCAGTGAGGAGTACGCCGAGCTTCGCGTAGATGTCCTCGAAGTAGTCGACACTTCGTTCCACGAGGATCCGCCAGAGCCGGAGAGTCTCTGGATCGCCCGACTGGAGGAGGACCACCCTGCGGCGGCTGCGCTCACGAAACGCGTCGTCCGCGTCGAACGAGACGCGCGCCTCGCGGTAGAAGGCGTCGAGGTCGCCGACGGAGAGCTCGTGGACCGCCTTCTCCTCGCCGATGTCGAGAAGATGCTCGATCAGCATCCCGAACGGAGTGCCCCAGTCTCCGATGTGGTTCTCCCGGACGACACGGTGGCCGCAGAAGTCGAGGATCCTGCACAGCGAGTCCCCGATGATCGTCGAGCGCAGGTGTCCTACGTGCATCTCCTTGGCGACGTTCGGGGCCGAGTAGTCGACCACCGCGACCATCGGCACCTCGGCGAGAGGGACTCCGAGGCGGACGTGCGAAGACATCTCCGCCACACGCACCGATATGGCCGAGTTGGCGAGCGTGAGGTTGATGAAACCCGGCCCACTCACCTCGACCGCGTCACAGATCTCGTCCAAGCCGGCCGCCGACGCGATCTCACTCGCGAGCTCCCTCGGGTTGCGGCCCAGACGCTTTGCGAGAGGAAGCACCCCGTTCACCTGGTAATCCGCCCTCTCCGAGCCGCGAAGCACGGGGTCGGCACCGGATTGGACGGAATCGAATGCCGCCTGAAGCTTGGTGAGGAGCACACCCCTCAGATCGTCCATGTTCCATATTCCCATCTCGAAGCAGGCCGTAGCCTTTGAACATGCTCCTCGTCGCTGCGTCTCCGGAGCTCGACCACCACGACGTGAGTGCCGGCCATCCAGAACGAAAAGCACGCGTCGGCGCAGCTCTCGACGGAATCGCCGAAGCGGGCCTCGAGGACGCGGTGATCCGGCTGGATCCGCGGCGTGCAACCGAGAGCGAGCTCACGTTGGTGCATCCGAAGCCCCACCTCGATGCTCTTCGCCAATTCTGCGAATCAGGGGGTGGACACCTCGATCCCGACACGGTCGCGGCTGCCGGATCTTGGGATACGGCTCTTCTCTCAGCGGGCGCCGTGCTCGAGGCCACCGACGCGCTCGAAGAGGGAAGGGGGGAGGTTGCCTTCGTCTGTGAGCGACCCCCGGGCCACCACGCGACCGCTGGACGGGCGATGGGCTTCTGCCTGCTGAACAACATCGCCGTCGGTGCTGCGAACCTGGCCAACCGGGGCGAGCGCGTCCTCGTCGTCGACTGGGACGTCCATCACGGAAACGGAACACAGGACATCTTCTGGGACGATCCACGGGTCATGTACGTATCGACCCACCAATGGCCGCTTTATCCCGGTACCGGACGTGCAGATGAGACAGGAGGCGCTGGCGCAGCAGGGAAGACCGTGAACGTCCCGCTCCCGCCGGGCGCAACGGGTGACGTCCTGTTGGAGGCGATGGACGATCTCGTCGCCCCTTTGGTCGAGGGGTTCGCACCTTCGTGGGTCCTCGTCTCTGCGGGGTTCGACGCGCACCGTGCCGACATGCTCGCCAACCTCTCTTTGAGCGCCGGAGACTTCGCCGATCTGGCGGCGAGGGTGAGACGCTTCGTACCAGGCCCGGGGCGCCTCGTATTCGTGCTCGAAGGTGGTTATGACCTGGACGCGCTCAGGTTGTCGGTCGGGGCGACCCTCTCCTCCGCACTCGGGGAGCGCTTCCGACCCGAGCCAGCTTCCTGCGGAGGGCCTGGTGCCGATTCTGTGGCGGCGACGCGCCGGTTCCACGAACTCTGAGAGGCTGCCTCACCGCACGGACTCTCAATCCGTGCCGCGCACCTTCCGCATCTTGCGAAGGCCCGAGTTCACCGAGTTGGTTATGAGCCTGTCGTTGCCAGCGGATATGAAACGGTGGACGCGTCGCTCGAGCAACACGCGCATCACCGGGTTGAAAGCGTGGTACGTCTCGGTGAAGTGGATCCGCGTCCTGTTCCCAGTCAGGTCCTCGAGCCGCGTCCAGCCTTCCGCGCGGGACCAAAGGGGCTTTCCGATCGCGTCGTAACGCCAGGATTCGAACGGCTTCACCTGTGTGAGCCACTCCCAGGAATGTCCAACTCCCCCGCTCAGGAGGTACCGGGGCACCTTGAAGGTGCAGTGACGAATCAGTCCCTCGCCGATCTCGTCGCCCGGATGGAGGATCTCGATTCGCACGCCGTCGTGCTCGGGGCGTTCGCCGCGGTACCAGAAAAGCTGCCACACGTCCTTTGGTGGCCCGTCGACGACCACCGAATAGCTGTGCTTCACCACGGCGAACCGAACGTCTCCCTATGAACCTTGCGCTCGAGACCCTCCCGTCTGGGCGGAGCCAGAGGACGCGCCGGAAACCCGAGTGGCACCACCGCCATCGGACGCACGTGGAACGGAAACGAGACCACTCGAGCGAGGTCGTCACCGAAGACGAGAGGCAACGTGGTCAGTGCTGAGCCGAGACCCACCGCGCCCGCGGCCAGGAGGAGGTTCTGCACCGCCGGGAAGATCGACGCTTCGAGCACGCGACGATCCGCGCGCTCAGTATCCCCGCCTACGACGATCATCACCGGCGCTTGCGCCACGGAGCCTTTCGCACCACGATCGACGTCGCTGAGAAGAGTCGCAGAAAGCCTGCTCTCGGAGTACGCACGTCCCCCGGATTCCCACGCCCTGCGCGTCAGCTCGCCGATGGTGGCGCGCCGCGCATCGTCTCTGACCACCACGAACACCCACGGCTGACGGTTCTCTGCACTCGGGGCAAAGGTCGCGGCCTCGAGGACCTTGGAAACTAGCGAGTCGTGTACCGGATCGGGCTTGAAAGTCCTGCAGGCGCGTTGGTGATGTACGAGCTCGAAGAAATCCGCGCTCACCCGATACCCATTTTGATGAGCGGTCCCTGAGAAGGGTCGAGCCAGCGAAGGACCTGGAGCAACTCGTCCTGCGGCAGGGACACGCAGCCGACGGTGGGGACGCCAGTGGACACGTGCAGGAAAATGGCGCTCCCGTCGCCGGGCACAACGGGGCTCATGTTGTATGCAATGACGGCCCCGTAGTCGTACGAGGGCTCGTCGAGCATCGGTTCGGGATTGGCCCCCGCCGCCGCCGTCCCCTGCGTGCTCTCGTCGATCCACTGGTTGTAATTGGAGCTGTTCGGGTCATCGTCCCAGACGTCCGAGCTCGTCGCCTGACGCACCGGAAACTTGAAGCCTCCGGGATTCGAGAGGTCCTCGAAGAAAAAGGTGAAACCATAGGTTCCCGACGGTGTTCGGCCGTCACCCTCCTTCTTCTGCCCCGGTGGAGCAAAGCCACTTTTGCCTATCTCCGCCTGCCACGGACCCAAGACCGGTTGCCAGCCCCCCGCCGTGTTGCGCTGATACGCCTCGAAGGTCGCGACGGTCTGGCCGTACGCCGAAGCTGTGACCGTTATCAACTGGCCCCCCGAGCTCGCGGCGGCACCGGTCACAGGTGAAGCAGCCGGCCGCGGTTGGGTCGTGGTCGGATGAGGAGCTGTCGTGGTCGGGGCCGGCGCGGTCGTGGTGGTGGTCGGTGGCGCGGTCGTGGACGTCGACGTACCGTCTGAGCCGTTCGTGGCGGCGGTGGCAGGCTTGACGGCATTCCGACGCGTATCGGCATTGCGAGACCCGGAGCTGCACGCGGTGAGCGCTAGACCTGAAGCGCAGAAGACTACGACTAGGGGGCGCCCACGCTCGCGAGCCGTACGGATTGCGCGGCGCACCATCAGCCTGCTCGGGGCGTCCTGCTTCGTGCTGTGTGCCTTCCTCACCGCATGCACCTCCGCACAAGGACACCGCGGTGGCGCGACGGGGAACACTCCGAATACGTCCACGTCCGCTTCGCGTGTGTCCACCACAATGCCCTCATCGTCTCCTCGAATCACGAATGGTCCACCGCCGGCCACCGCAACAACTCAGCCCCCGTTCACCGAAAGCATCTCTGCGGTAACAGCCCCGGACCTCCCTTACACGTACCACTCAGGATGTCCCGTCGGCCCTTCGCAGCTTCGGATGCTCCACATGAGCTACTGGGGCTTCGACGGCGAGCCCCACAACGGGACCATGGTCGTGCACTCGTCGGTCACATCTGCCGTCATCAACGTGTTCGCCAAACTTTACGCTGAACACTTCCCCATCCGTGAGATGGTGCCTGAGGATGCGTTCGGTGGAAGCGACCCCGCATCGATGGCGGCTGACAATACGTCTGGCTTCAACTGCCGTTACGCGGTAGCTCCGGGCCCGCCGCAGTGGTCTGCGCACGCCTACGGGGAAGCCATAGACGTAGACCCGGTCGAGAACCCGTACCTCGAAGGCTCCGTATGGGCTCCACCTGCGGGCCGGGCGTTCACAGACCGGTCGAACGTGCGACCCGGGATGGCGGTGCCCGGCGGAGAGTTGGTCGAGGCTTTCGCGTCCGTCGGATGGAAATGGGGCGGAAGGTGGAGCGCGAGCCCCGACTACCAACACTTCTCTGCGAACGGGGGCTGATCGGGTACGCGCCTGCTACTGGTCGCACCTGCTACTGGTCGAACCAGTCCCACTTCCAGGGAACGATCGCTTCGAAGGGTCCGGCGAATGCGAGGTGGGGCGAGGTTCCCCATAAGTCGCGAACCGTCTCCCCGAGGTCACGCGAGATTTCGAGCGGTGGTTCGTCGAGGTAACAGATCGTCAGATCCAGTTCGCCTGCGCCCGATCCTCGTGGATCCGTCCCGAGTGGACTGAAGCTCCACACGCCGGCCACGCCTGTTTGGTCGAGCAGCCGCTCGATCCGCGTTAGTTCGCTTTCCGCCGCCGTCCCCCCCTGCGAACCGTCGGATGCACTCGGCTCTCGTGCACGCTCCACGATCGCGAAGACGCCCAGGTTGGGACGAAAGGGGACCGCTTGGTCCGATACGAGAGTTCGTGGCGCCGCGCGCCTCGCCCGCACACGGAACGGCCCCGAGAGCAGCGAACGGCGGTGCTCGTAGAAGCGGCCGGCGCGAGCCAAGGACTTGCCGAGCTCGAAGAAGCTCTTGACCGTCTCGTCGACAGGCTCGGACATGAGGTAGAGGGTCAGATAGTCCGAGGCGGCGAGGGCGGCGGCGTCGAATACCCGCGCCTTCCTGCACGCCGGAGTGCTCACCCACCGCTCGCCGAGCACGACACCTGGGATTCCGTACTGCTCCGGCATGTGGTCGAGCTGATGCCACTCGTTGTAAGCGCGGTGGTCGCCTGAATCTGTGACCCGGCTGAAAGAGAAGAACCCGATCTCGACCGGCGCGCTCACGACCTGCAGTCCATCACGACAAGATGAGGTGGTGGCAAGAAGAGCAGTAACTCCCCTGATCCCGGTTCTCGTCCTGGTAGGCCTTCTCGGTGCCTGCTCGACCTCGTCCTCGCAACGTGAGGCTCGATCGGCGAGCACCACGACACCGGGCGTCGGACACACAGCGACCACGTCGACGACCGCGGTGACTCCAACGACTTCGTGGACCACCTATGGCGGCAATTACGCACGCACCTCGCTGGACGCCACGGACCCAGCTCGTACGACCGCCCCGGCCGAGGCGTGGAAATCGCAAGCGCTCGACGGCGCCGTCTACGGCGAGCCTCTCGTATTCGGCGGTGACGTCTTCGTCGCCACCGAGAACGACACCGTCTACGGCTTTTCGGCCTCGACCGGTGCGCCTGTTTGGGCGCCCGACCATCTGGCGAGCCCCGCTCCCTCCGGTGACCTGCCGTGCGGCGACATCACGCCGACAGTGGGGATCACCTCGACGATGGTGATCGACCCGACGAGCGGCACGCTCTTCGCGTCCGGCGCGACGCTCTCGGGCTCGGCGGTGCGCCACTTCCTGTACGCGATAAAAGCCTCGACCGGGAAGGTCCTGTGGTCCCGCGACATCGATCAGTCCTGGGACAGCGCCGCAGAGCTCCAGAGGATCTCTCTCGGCATTACGGACGGTTACGTGCTCGTCGGCTTCGGCGGGAACTTCGGCGATTGCGGCGATTACAACGGCTGGGTGCTCGGGATCCCCGAGTCAGGGTCGGGGCCGAGCCTGTCCTACAAGGTGCCGACCGCGCGTGAGGGTGCGATTTGGGCTCCCGGGGGCGTGACGGTCGACTCCTCGGGCGACGTCTTCGTCGCCACCGGCAACGGCAGCGCCCAAGCGGGACAGGCCTTCGACCACGGCGACACGGTGATCGAGCTGTCACCTCAACTGCACGAGCTCGGCTACTTCGCACCGTCGAACTGGGCGCAGGACAACGGCGACGACGGAGATCTCGGATCGACCTCTCCCGTCCTCCTCGGGAACGGAGACCTCTTCATCGTCGGGAAGGAGCAGACGGCTTACCTCTTGAGGTCGTCCTTGCTCGGGGGGATCGGGGGACAGGTTGCTTCGCTTCCCCTTTGCTCATCCAAAGGAGCGAGCGCCTATGAGGCGCCCGACGTCTACGTGGTCTGCGACAGTGCCGGCCGTATCACGCAGGTCCAGGTCGGTCCCGGCGACTCCCTCCACCAGGGGTGGTCATGGAGCTCCCCGTCGGGCGATGCGAGCTCGCCGACGATCGCCGAGGGCGTCCTGTGGACGGTCGACCTGAGAGCGTCAGTGCTCTACGGAATCGACCTCGGGACGGGCGCCACCCGATTCTCGGTACGACTCGGGGTCGGTACCCTCGAGCACTTCGTCGCTCCGAGCGCCGCCATGGGCATGCTCTTCGTCGCGGGGACGGGTGGAGTGGAGGCCTTGCATTGACCGGGGCCGTGCCCCTCCCCCGTCACCGGGGCCAGAATGGACCCATGGCCCTGCGACCGCCTTCCATGGACAGCTTCGGCACACGATCCTCGCTTCGGGTGGGGGACAGAACCTTCGAGATACATCGACTGTCGGCCCTGTCGGATCGCTACGAGATCGCCCGGCTGCCGTACTCGATGAAGGTCCTCCTCGAGAACCTGCTCCGTCACGAAGACGGTCGACACGTGCACGCCGCGGACGTCGAAGCCATCGCGGGTTGGGCGAGCAAGCAGGCTGCAGGCACCCCGGTCTCCTCGGAGATCGCCTTCACCCCCGAGCGCGTCCTGATGCAGGATTTCACCGGCGTGCCTGCCGTCGTGGACCTCGCGGCGATGCGCGACGCGCTCGCGCAGCTGGGAGGCGATCCGAAGAGGATCAACCCGCTCGTGCCGGTCGAGCTCGTGATCGACCACTCGGTGATAGCCGAGTCTTCGGGTCGTCCTACGTCGTTCGACACCAACGTCGACATCGAGTACGAGCGCAATCTCGAGCGTTATCAGCTCCTGCGCTGGGCCCAGGACGCATTCGACCACTTCCGCGTGGTCCCACCCGGCACCGGGATCTGCCATCAGGTGAACCTCGAGTACCTCGCGAGGGTCGTGTTCGCCAACGAGGACGGCCAGGCGTTCTGCGACACGATGGTCGGCACCGACTCGCACACGACCATGGTCAACGGGCTCGGTGTGCTGGGCTGGGGGGTCGGCGGTATCGAGGCGGAGGCTACCATGCTCGGCCAGCCGCTCACGATGCTCGTGCCACCGGTGGTCGGCCTGCGCCTGAGCGGCCAGTTGCGGCCAGGCACGACTGCGACGGACCTCGTCCTCACGATCGCGGAGCTGCTGCGCAACCACGGGGTCGTCGGCAAGTTCGTCGAGGTGCACGGGCCCGGTCTGGCGGAGCTCCCACTGGAGAACAGGGCGACCATCGGGAACATGTCACCGGAGTACGGAGCGACCTGCGTGATCTTCCCGATCGACGCGATCACCCTCGAGTACCTCCGGTTCACCGGACGCCACGAGGACCACGTCGCGCTCGTCGAGGCCTACGCGAAGGAGCAGGGCCTCTTCCACGCTCCTGAAGGCCCCGAGCCCGTCTTCACGGAGTCCGTGGAGCTCGACCTCTCGACGGTGGAGCCGAGCATCGCCGGCCCGGCGCGTCCTCAGGACCGGATCGCTCTGCCTGAGGCCAAGTCGAGCTTCCGTCGCTCGGTCGAGGGTCGGGCATCGCACCGGACCCCGGCGACCCTGGAGGACGGGAGCAGCGTAGAGATCGGCGACGGTCACGTGGTGATCGCCGCGATCACGAGCTGTACGAACACCTCGAATCCGCAGGTGATGCTCGCCGCGGGACTTCTCGCCAAGAAGGCCGCGGAGCGCGGCCTTCTTCCCAAGCCGTGGGTGAAGACGTCGCTCGCGCCGGGATCGCGCGTTGTCATGGACTACTACGAGCGGGCAGGCCTCCTCGAGCCGCTCGAGGCTCTCGGCTTCGACCTGGTGGGCTACGGCTGCACGACCTGCATCGGGAACTCGGGGCCTCTTCTCCCGGGCGTGAGTGAGGCCGTGAGCTCCGGTGAGCACTCTGTCGCGGCTGTCCTGTCAGGCAACCGCAACTTCGAAGGACGGATCCACCCTGATGTCCGCCTCAACTATCTCGCCTCTCCTCCGCTCGTCGTGGCCTACGCCCTGGCCGGCACGATGGACGTCGACCTCACAGCCGAGCCGCTCGGGACCGACACTTCCGGACAGCCCGTCCATCTGCGTGAGATATGGCCCACCGAGCAAGAGGTCGTCGACCTGATTCGCCAAGCGGTCACGTCGGAGATGTTCCGCACACGCTACGCGTCGGTCTTCGAAGGCGACGAACGCTGGAGGGACATGGACATGTCGGGCGGAGACACGTTCGCCTGGAACCAATCCTCCACGTACGTCCTTCGTCCACCGTTCTTCGAAGGGCTCCAACGCGATCCGGCTCCAGTCGAGGACATCGTCGGCGCCCGGGTGCTCGCCGTCCTCGGCAACAGCGTCACCACGGACCACATCTCGCCCGCTGGATCCATTCGCCCGAGCTCCCCCGCGGGCGAGTACCTGATCGAGCACGGGGTGCAGCAACGTGACTTCAACTCGTACGGTGCTCGCCGCGGAAACCACGAAGTCATGATCCGCGGGACGTTCGCGAACGTCCGCCTCCGCAACCTGCTCGCACCAGGCACCGAGGGGGGCGTGACACGTCATCTCCCGGATGGTGAGCAGACGACCATCTACGACGCGGCGATGAGATACGAGGCAGACGCTGTGCCGCTCGTCATCCTGGCCGGTGAGGAGTACGGATCCGGCTCCTCGCGCGACTGGGCGGCAAAAGGGCCCGCCCTACTAGGTGTACGCGCAGTCGTGGCGCAGAGCTTCGAGCGCATCCACCGATCGAACCTCGTGGGAATGGGGATCCTCCCGCTTCAGTTCACCGAGGGTCAGTCGGCGAATGCTCTCGGACTGAGCGGCGAGGAGACCATCGAGGTCCTCGGACTGAGCGCCTTCTCGGACGGCGAAATCCCGAAGGAGATAACCGTACGAGCAGGCGACATCGAGTTCGACGCACGGGTACGCATCGACACACCGATGGAAGCCGAGTACTTCCGGCACGGAGGGATCCTTCCCTACGTGCTCCGGCAACTGGCCGGGTGAGTTACCGAAGCTAAACGGACCAGGTAGCAGGCGACTTCCGCTCGAGCCGCCGCCCTCTCTTGGGTGGGCTTTCTCCAGGATGGGTAATTTCGTGACCATGGTGGGCACCGAGGCGCAGTCCAGCGCGCTCATCGGCGGGCGCTGGCGTCTCGAACGGCTCATCGGACAGGGCGGTATGTCCGACGTGTACAAAGCGGTCGACGAACCCGGCGGTGGTTCGGTCGCGCTCAAGATCGTGCGTTCTTCGGACCCGGAGCTGGCGCGCCGGTTGGTAAAGGAGGCGAAGGCGCTCGCAGGCTTCGACCATCCCGCGCTCGTCCGCATGTTCGATTCGGGCGTGCACCACAATCAGGCCTATCTGGTGATGGAGCTCGTGGAGGGGCCGACCCTCGCCGGCCGGCTGCGTCGAGGCCCTATGAGCCCGCGTCAAACCGCTTTGATCGCGGCGGGTATCGCCGGTGCCCTCGCGTACGTGCACGAACGAGGCATCGTGCACCGCGACCTGAAGCCCGCGAACGTGCTCCTCGGCCCGGACGGCCGGGTGCGTCTCGCCGACTTCGGGATCGCGAAGGTGCTCGATGCTTCGTCGATCACCGTCACAGGTGCCACGCTCGGGACCCCCGCCTACATGGCGCCCGAGCAGATCAGAGACGACGCCGTCGGCACCGCTGCGGACATGTGGTCTCTCGGTCTCATCCTTCTCGAGTGTCTTCTCGGCCGAAAGATCTTCGAAGGCACGCCCGCAGAGGTCGTTGCACGAAGGTTGGCGTCGCCGGTCGTCGTGCCTCCCGAGGTTCCGACGGCGTGGCGTCTTCTCTTGTCCGCGATGCTCGACGAGGACCCGCGCCGCAGGCCTGCCGCCATCGACGTCGCGGGGATGGTGAGCGCACCGGCGTTCGAGGCGGCCTGGACTCCCGCGCCGCCGACGGCCCCGACGGTCGCTGTGCCCGGTCCGTCCGACGTCACCCTCGTGGAGGGGGCCGAGCGCATTCCCGAGCCCCCCTCCGTGGGCACTCTGCCACTACGGCAGAACGAGACCCTTCTCGCACCGGTTCGTGCGCCGGGAAGGAGCCGACGATCGCGACGACGAATATGGATCGCGGCGGCTGTAGTGGCCCTGGCCGTGGCAGCCGCTCTCAGCGCATGGGCCGTGTCGAACAACCGCGTCGCTGCGCGCAATCCCCCGGGTCACCACAGCGCGTCATCGACTTCCACGACGACGTCCACGTCCACGACGACGACAACGACCACGGTTCCGACCGCGGGCGACGCGGCGGCCGCGTTGACACGGGACGTCGAGAGCGGGATCGCGGATGGTTCGATCAACTCGGTGACCGGAGCCAACATCCTGAACAAACTCGACCGCGTGCTCGCCGCCTCGGATCAGGGGGGGTCCGGCCCGCCCGACGCGGTGAGCTCGGCGCTCGGTGCGCTCGACTCGTCCATCGCGAGCGGCGAATCCTCCGGAGCCGTTACAGCGGCCGAGGCTTCGACGCTCACCGCCGACGTGGCGGCATTGGCGAACGCCCTCGGCGCGCCGACGGTCGCGACAAGCACGCCGACTACTGCTCCTGCCCCCGGCGGCCCGCAGAACTCAGGTCCTACGACCACGCGTCCGGACAAGGGCGGCGGAGGCCACGGCGGCCACTGACCGACCGGCTCCTCGACGCGTCGCGTCCGGGGCGTTTCAGGTGGGCAATGCCTCGCACACCACCTTGTGCTCCCGAAGCGTGCCGCCTCGTACGAATCCGATCGCCGCTGCACGACCGATGAACTCCTCGTTCAGCATGCGCTGGAGGCCCCGTACGCTCTCGACCCTTTTCCCGTCGAGTGAGACGACCACATCGCGCGGGCGCAGTCCCGCCCGGTCGGCAGGACTCTCCTTCGTCACCGAAGCAACCTCGACGCCCGTCGCGTAACCGACGACACCGGCCACAGCGGGCGGCAGTCTTCGTGAGCCTCCTCCTATGCCGAGAAATGCACGTCGCACGACGCTGCCAGACGCGAGCGCGCCGATGATTGCGCGCGTGGTCGCGTTCACGGGGACGGCCATTCCGAGGCCCTGTCCGATGCCGGGCCCGATCACCGCGGTGCTGATCCCGACCACCTCGGCCGTGCTGATCGCGAGCGCCCCTCCGGAGTTGCCGGGGTGCAGTGCTGCGTCGGTCTGTATGACGTCACCGACCAGACGGGTCGCTTCCCCGGCCGAAGCCACGAGGGTACGGCCGAGGGCGCTAACGACTCCGGCGCTCACGGAGCCCGAGAAACCGAAGGGATTTCCTATCGCCACGACGAGTTGACCGACCCGCAGAGTGTCGGCATCCCCGAGCGCGGCCGGTAGGTAGCCGTTGCCCGCGGCCCTCACCACCGCAAGGTCCGTCAATCTGTCGGTACCGACGACCTCGAAGGAAACCTCCTCGCCGGAGGCGAAGCTCGCCTGTCCGCGGCTCGATCCTTCTACAACGTGGGCTGAGGTGACGAGGAGGCCGTCGGAGGACACCGCCACCGCCGATCCGGAGCCCGAAGCCCGCGTCCACGCGCGCGCCCGACGCGCAACGAGGCAACCGAGCGCGACAACCGGTCTGCGACGGCTGTGACCGTGCGGGAGTACGCGTCGAGGACGGGCCCCTCGGCCACGGCTGGAAGCGGCTCGTCCGGACGGGCGGGCGCGTCGATCGCCATCACACCGATCCGGCATCCGATGTGTGGTTCCCCGACAGGTCGACGGCCACTCGGAGCTCCTCCACACCCCGAACCACGCCGAGCTCCATGGAAGACGACGCTTCGCCGGTCTCGAGAGCAGAGGCAAGGTCGTCGATCGAAGCGATCGCCTCCCCGCCGGCAGAGACGATCAGGTCACCTTGACGAATGCCTGCACGGTCTGCGGGTCCTCCGGGTTCGACCGCGCGGACGAGCAGGCCGTCACGCTCCGGCAGGCCGACGGACCGCCGCAAGCGCCTCGCAATCTTCGGAGGAGCAAGGGCGACGCCGAGACGGGCACGTCTCGGAGCTTCGCCGCGCGAGAGAGCGTCCACGCGACGACGTAGTTCGTCGTCGGCTGGAATGGCGAGGTAGAAGCCGTCGCCCTCGCGGTGCGTGTCGATTCCGACCAGACGGCCCTCCGTGTCGAGGAGCGGGCCTCCCGAGGAGCCTCTGACGAGCGGCGCTGTGTGCTCGATCGCCCCCGCGATCCGCCGGCCTCCCGGGCCTCGGAAGCTGACATCGAGGGCGGAGACGAAGCCGACGCTCACCCTCGTGCCGCGCCCGGCGGGGTTGGCCAGGGCCACGACGGCCTCACCGAGGCGCCTCGGACCGGCGCTCCACTCGACGGCGGGGGACTCGCCGGTCTCGACAGCCAGTATGGCGAGATCACCCTCGTCGTCCGCTGCGGACACGGTCGCAGTGACTCTCCTACCGTCGACGAAGGTGACGATGAGTTCGTCTCCCCGAAGGTTGTGGGCATTCGTCAGCACCTGGCCGCCGCCGACCACGACACCGCTTCCCGATGCGCCCACGCCAACTACCGATTGACCTCCCTTCGAAGTGATTTCCTCGACACTCCGGGAAAGCTCGTCCAACGTTGTCGTCATTGATCCACCCTCTCTTCCTCTGGCTGATGGGCCAGGGACCATATCAGATACTAACTTGCAAGTTACTAGCTACAATCAGTGGTACCGGCTAGAGGCACATGGGAGGATCCGGTGATGCCCGACAGCGACCCGAACCCGGGTCTCGACCTTGCATTGGCCCAGCTGGGGGACCGCTGGACCCTCTTGATCATCGACGCTCTGCTCGACCGGTCGCGCAGGTTCTCGGATTTACAGGAAGCGATCCCGGGCCTCGCGCCGAACGTGTTGAGCGCCCGCCTGCGAAAGCTCGAGAGCCGGGGCCTCGTGACGGCTGTCCCTTACTCCGACCGGCCGTTGCGTTACGAGTACGTCATCAGCCATTCCGGACGTGAGCTCGCGGGTGCGCTGCGATTCCTCTCCCACTGGGGCGCCCAAGAGCTTGGACTCGAAGCGGAACTACCCCGGCATCGTTCGTGCGGCACGCCCCTGGAGGCGCGCTGGTACTGCCCGACCTGCGAACGGGTGACACAGCAGAGCGATGACGATGTGGTCAGGCTCTGAGAGCTTCTGAACCTCTCTCCCCGGATTGATAGCGGGCGACCGAGAACCCCAAGAGCGTCGGAATGTCCAGCGCGAAGACCAACAGCATGAGGGTGACGAGCACGAGCATCGATCCGCGCGTGTGATCCAGTACGAACACGTACTCGAGCATCCCGGTTATGACGAGGTAGGCGAGCAAGGTCCACTTGCCCACGAGCAGGAAGGTGCTCCACGCGAACGCCCGGGTCCTCGCGAGCATCGTCCCCGAGACTGCGAGGAGGACGACTGCAGCCACGAGGAGCCCGATAGCGGGTCCGAGCGACGCCCGGCGCGGCAGGTAGGACGCCAGGTAGATGCCGCCGGCGATGATCAGCGCCATTGAACCGACGCAGAGCTCCGCCACCGGAGGCAGCTTTGCCGTCTGTTGCGGATCATGGCCCTCGTCGTGGACGGGGCTCATCCTGCGGCCAGCTTCGTCATGATCACGAGCGTTGCTATCTGCATGGCTCCCGTTACACCTGCGGTGTACGCGAACCGCTTCATCAGCTTCGAGATCGAATTCTCCGTTCGGACGCGGCTTCTTGAGCTCGAAGAGAACCGCCAGGTTGGCGGGCTCCAGCAGGCCGAGCGCGACGACGGCCATCACTCCCACCACCACGAACGATGCGACGAGCCAGCCATGGTGAGGGTAGGCGGTGGAGAGGTTGCCCAGATGCCTCGCCAGCTGCCATCCGGCGGCCAGGGTCATCGTGACGAGTGTCGGCATGATGAGGAGCATCTTCGGCATGAAGCGGCTGGAGAACTCGATCCGTGCCGGCACCGAGAGCCTGCCGAGGATCGGCCCGATCACGAAGCCGAGGAACAGGTCGATGCCCGTCCACAAGCCTCCGCCGACGACATGGAAGAAGTCGAGCGCCCATAGCTTGTTCGTCGCGATCGCGGCGACGAGTCCGGCGAGGATGGCCGCGACGATGGGCAAGCCGACGAGCGGAACGATCTGAAAATCGGGACGCTTGGCGGCGACCAAGTCTGGCGCCGGCGGGGCGGCATCGCCCGGCACGGCGACGATCGTCGTCACGTTCGCCATTTACCCCCCTGGCCCGACGTCGTTCACGAGCCCTCGCGCTGAACCCTATCCGTGAGAAGCCGGCCGGTAAAGGTTTCGAAGACCGCTCGCTCTGCGCCCTACGAGGAGCCGGTGTCGGGCATTTCGATCGCCTGGAAGGTCTCCGCAAGTCGTCCGAAGGGAAGCCCTGCGCGGCGTGCGCCGTCGGTGAACCATGTCCGCAGCCGCTCTTCCAGCCAGTCGCCCTCGCCTACCTGGCTGCGGTGGCACTTGAGCGCCGCCAGCTTGCGCTCGAAGGTGTCGGTGATGTCGACCGCGCGGTTCGGGACCGGGGCCGCCATCAACCAGAGCTGGCGTACCGAGAAGGGCTCGAGACCCTCCTCCAGAAGCTCGGGATACGCGAAGGGATTTCTCGCATCGGGGTAGGCGACACACACAGCGGCCTCCCCGGCTGCGAGGTGATCGGGATGACTTGCGCCGATGCGCTCCCAGTTGCGTTCGGGGGACTGGCACACCATCCGGTCCGGCTTGAACTGACGTACGACCCTCGAGAGGTCGCGGCGCAAGTCGAAGCTCGGGACAAGCCGGCCGTCGGGGTAGCCGAGAAACGTGACGTCGGTCACACCCACTTCCGCCGCGGCCGCACGTTGCTCGTCACGACGCAACGACGCCATCTCCGCACGCGAGATCGAACGATCCGATCCGCCCGCGTCGCCGTCGGTGATCACGCAGTAGGCGACTTCTGTGCCCGATTTCGCCCACATCGCGACGGAGCCCGCGACACCGAAGTCGACGTCGTCGGGATGCGCGGTAACGACGAGGATCCGGCTGACGCCTGCGAGCTGGTCGAGAGCGCAGGAGGGGGTTTCGGGCGAATCGGTCATTTTCCTCACCCTATAGGTGAGGATCAGGCAGCTGAGTCGTCGGGTATCCAGCCCGAAAGATCCGAGAGCCTCGGGTCGTTCGAGAAGATCTCGACGACCGGGACTCGCAGGCCGAGCCGGCGCTGGACCTGCTCCACTCCCAGGAGCTCGTTCCAGAGCGCGAGCGTCGCCGCGACACCTGCGTCCCCCGCTCGTGCTGTGCGTCCCGAGCGGTGCAGGTAGGTCTTGTGGTCCTCGGCCGGGTCGTAATGGAGAACGACGTCGACATCGGAGATGTCCAGCCCGCGCGCCGCGACGTCCGTCGCGACGAGAACGCGCACCCGGTCGGAGGAAAAGTTCGCGAGGGCCTTCTCCCGAGCGGGTTGTGGAAGGTCGCCGTGAATTGCGACCGCACGAACTTCCTCGCGGTGCAGTTGCTTCACCAGCCTGTCGGCGCCACGCTTCGTTCGGACGAAGACGAGGACCTTCTTTCCCCCTGCGCAGATGGCGGCCGCGACCTTCACCTTGTCCATCTGGTGCACCTGCAGGAAACGATGCTGCATCGACTCCACGGTCGCCGTGGCGGAGAGAACTTCGTGATGGACGGGATCCTTCAAGTGCCGCCGTACCAGGCGGTCGACGTCGCCGTCCAGCGTCGCCGAGAAGAGCATCGTCTGATGAGCCGATTCGATCCGCCTCAGCAGCCAGTCGACCTGCGGCAGGAAGCCCATGTCGGCCATCCGGTCCGCCTCGTCCAGGACGGCGACCTCGACGTCACGGACCGACACCTCCCCGCGCTCTGAGAGGTCGATGAGACGCCCCGGGGTGGCTATGACGACGTCCACACCCTTGCGCAGTTTCTTCACCTGTCTGTCTATGTTCGCTCCGCCGTAGACCACGACCACTTGACGTTCCAGCGCGGTCGCGAGTGGAGCCAGCACTTCGGCTACCTGTGTGGCGAGCTCCCTCGTCGGTACGAGTACGAGGCCCCTCGGCAGACGGGGCAGACCGCGTCCGACACGCATCAAGAGCGGTAAACCGAAGGCGAGGGTCTTACCCGAACCAGTCTTCGCTTTGCCGCATACGTCACGCCCTGTGATCGCGTCCGGAATGGTGAGGGCCTGCACCGGGAAGGGGCTTGTGATCCCCTGAGAAGCGAGGGCCGCAGTCAGCTCTTCGGCTACACCGAGTTCGGCGAAAGTGCTACTCGAGGGGGCGCGCGACGGCCGTTCGGCGGTCGTGGTCATCTTGGTTTTGTCTCCTTCTTCTGTCTGTGAGTCTCGAACGGCGACTGCGTACATGCACGTCACCGGCATCCGGAGGAACCGGAAAGTTCACCCACGTTCGGTCCGCCCGGACCGAAGGGGGCGGGCCCGCCTCGGTGGTCTGAGGCCCGCAATCACGGACGCGAGAACAGAAGAGGAAGACCCAGCACGCACAGCGCGCTCACCTACAAGCTATCAGAAAGTCCCGGTCAGCTGTACACGGCAGAACCGGCGGCGCGGAATTCCTCGGCCTTCTGTCGCATCCCGAGCCCGATCGCCTCCTCCGGGCTCACACCTTGCGTCTCAGCGAGTTCACGGATGTCCTGGCTGATCCTCATCGAGCAGAACTTCGGCCCGCACATGGAGCAGAAGTGCGCCGTCTTGGCGGGCTCCGCAGGAAGGGTCTCGTCGTGGTAGGCGCGCGCCGTCTGAGGATCGAGCGAAAGCGCGAACTGGTCCTCCCAACGGAACTCGAACCGGGCCTTGGAAAGGGCGTCGTCCCAGGCTCGTGCACCCTCGTGCCCTTTTGCCAGATCGGCGGCGTGGGCGGCGATCTTGTAGGCGATCATTCCCGCCTTGACGTCGTCTCGGTCCGGAAGGCCGAGGTGCTCCTTCGGCGTGACGTAACAGAGCATGGCGGTGCCGTGCATGCCGATCACGGCAGCGCCGATCGCCGAGGTGATGTGGTCGTAACCGGGTGCGACATCTGTGGTGAGCGGACCGAGGGTGTAGAAGGGCGCGCCGTGACACACCTCCTGTTGCAGCGTCACGTTCTCGGCTATCCGGTGAAGAGGCACGTGACCTGGGCCTTCGATCATCACCTGGACATCGTGTCTCCAGGCGAGCTCGGTCAACTCTCCCAGCGTGCGCAGCTCCGCGAACTGCGCCTCGTCGTTGGCGTCTGCCACTGATCCCGGGCGCAGCCCGTCGCCGAGGGAGAACGCAACGTCATAGGCAGCCATGATCTCGCACAACTCTTCGAAGTGCGTGTAGAGGAAGTTCTCCTCGTGATGGGCGAGGCACCACGCCGCCATTATCGAGCCACCGCGGCTCACGATTCCCGTGACGCGCTTCGCCGTCAGCGGCACGAACCTCAG
The DNA here is from genome assembly GCA_963737015.1 of uncultured Acidimicrobiaceae bacterium. Lineage (GTDB taxonomy): Bacteria > Actinomycetota > Acidimicrobiia > Acidimicrobiales > UBA8190 > CAVTQZ01. The sequence goes on from CAVTQZ010000003.1 coordinate 64,079, forward strand.
CAGCACACCGGCATGGACCGTGAAGTAGTCGACGCCCTGCTCGGCCTGCTCGACGATCGTGTCGCGGTACATCTCCCAGGTGAGCTCCTCCGGGCGGCCGTCGACCTTCTCCAACGCCTGATAGATCGGGACGGTCCCTATGGGCACAGGCGAGTTGCGCAGGATCCACTCCCGCGTCGTGTGGATGTCGGGCCCCGTCGAGAGGTCCATGACCGTGTCCGCCCCCCACCGCGTCGCCCAGGTGAGCTTCTCCACTTCGTCCGATACCGACGAGGTGACGGCCGAGTTCCCGATGTTCGCGTTCACCTTCACGAGAAATCGCCGCCCTATGGCCATTGGCTCTGTCTCGGGGTGGTTCACGTTGGCGGGGATGATCGCCCGCCCCGCCGCCACTTCCTCGCGGACGGCATCGGCGCCGATCCCCTCGCGCAGAGCGACGAACTCCATCTCCGGTGTCGTGATCCCGCTGCGGGCGTAGTGGAGCTGCGTGACGGCTGTTCCCCCGCAGGCGCGCAATGGGTTGCGTCGGGCGGCGGGGAACTGTTCCACGCCGGGCCCACGACGCACTGCGGCTCGTCCATCGTCGCGCAGTGAGCCTGGACGTCCCTCGTACTCGCCGACGTCACCTCGTCCGAGGATCCATTCGCGACGCAGGGGCGCGAGGCCTTGCGTCGGGTCCGATCCCGGACCCGACGTGTCGTAGAGGTGAACGGGCTCGTTCGCGACGCGACCCTTGGGCCCGTTCGATTCACCCAGCGAGACCTCGGCGAAAGGAACCTTCACACCCTCCGGTCCTTCCACGTAGACCTTGCGGCGCCGTTGGGATCCAATCGGCGCGATGTGCGTGACGGTCATGTGTCCTCCCTCCGCCGGCATTACCCGGTTCAGGTCCTCGGTCGGCACCGGTAGGTGCCCTCTCAGCCCGGTACCTCCGAGCTCCCGCATCGGCGAGTCTCGCGCGGCGGGAGACTCGATGCGCCAAACACCCCCGAGCACCGATGCTGGCTGCTCAGAGGTAGCTCTCACCGCTCAGGCCCGGCAGTAGGGTGGGCAAAATGGCTCCCGAGAAACCACACTGGGCGCACCTCTACCAGGAAGTCGTCACTTCCGGTCTCTGCACCGGATGCGCGGGTTGCATCATCGTCTGCCCTCACGACGTCTTGAAATACGACGACACGGCCGGGGCCTACAAGCCCTGGAAGGTGGAAGCGGACGGCGGGCCGACCGACTGCACCCACGGCGTGAAGGGTTGCACGATGTGCACGCGAGCCTGCCCGCGCTTTCGCGACTGGGAGCCCGAGATCGACAACTTCCTCTTCGGCCGCCCGCGCTCGGCGGACGAAGTGGCGGGCGTGTGCGAGGAGGTCCTGCTGGCCAGGGCCACTGATCCACAGGTGCTCGAGAACGGGCAGGACGGCGGGCTCGTGTCGGCCATATTGATATGGGCCCTCGAGCACGACGTGATCGACGCCGCCCTCGTGTCCGCCACCGAGGGGAACGGCAGTTCTTGGAGGGCCGTGCCGTTGCTCGCGCGGTCGCGTGAGGACGTGCTGAAGAGCGCCGGGTCGCGTTACACGTACTCGGCAAATCCGCTCGCCTACCGGGACGCGATCGAGATGGGGGCCGAGCGCATCGCCCTCGTCGGCATGAGCTGCCAGGCATCGCTTCCGGCCGTTATGTCGGCCCGCAAGGCTGGGAAGGTGGCGCGGCGCCTTGCTCTTTCGATCGGCCTTCTTTGCTCGAAGACTTTCGACGAATCGATATTCGAAGAGCTCTTCGAGGCCAAATACGGACTCGCGCGCGCCGACATCTCGAAGATCAACATCAAAGGCGTGTTCCAGATCTGGACCAAAGACGGCACATACCACGAGGTCCCGCTCAAGGAAGGACACGCCTGGACACGCGAGGGGTGCAAATCGTGTCCCGACTTCGCAGCAGAGCACGCCGACATATCGACGGGCGGGATCGGGGCGTTCGGGGACTGGACGCTCACCGTGGTGCGGACCGAGCAAGGCCGTTCGATCATCTCGCGGATGACGGCTGACGGCGTGATCGAGACACGACCCGGTGAGGACGATCCTGGAGCCATGGACCTCATGAGGAAGCTCTCGCGCGCCAGCAGGCGGCGCTGGCCGGGGACCGCAGCGCGCGAACCAGGTCTCCTACCGGCGTCTGTTTGAGAACTTTTCGTATCCGGCGAGCTGGCGCGCACGGACGAAGACGGAGTCGAGCATCTGCTCGGTCAACTTTCCGGTGAATGTGTTCTGCTGACTCGGGTGGTACGAGCAGACGACGGCCCGATCGTCGGGCGCACGTACCTCGACACCATGGCCGAAACGTGGCCTCGGCCTGATGGCCAGCTCACGCGCGAGTGCCTCGTAGGCGAACGATCCGAGTGCGACGAGAACCCGCAGATCCGAGAGCAACGAGAGCTCCCTGTGAAGGTACGGAGCGCAGGTGTCGCGCTCGGCCGGTGACGGCCGGTTGCCCGGCGGTGCACAGCGGACGGCGGCGGTGACGTAGGCCCCGTCCAGCTCGAGGCCATCCGATTTCGAGATACTTGTGGGCTGGTTGGCGAAGCCGGTTCGCCAGAGTGAGGCGAACAGCCAGTCACCCGAGCGGTCGCCTGTGAAGATGCGGCCGGTGCGATTGCCGCCGTGTGCAGCGGGCGCGAGGCCCACGACGCACACCCGTGCCCCGGGGTCGCCGAAGCTCGGTACCGGACGACCCCAATACTCCTCTCCTGCGTACGCTGCTCGCCTCTCCCTCGCCACGTTCTCGCGCCATGCGACCAGCCGCGGACACAATCTGCACTCGCTTATCTCGTTCGAGAGGCGCGCCAAGTCTCTGCGGCGCGTCGTCGTCGTCACGTGGCGCTCGGTGGCGGGTCTCGATCCATCGGCCACAGCGTACGATGCCGGTTGTGCCCTCACGCCGTCCGTCGCGCCCGTCTGTCGCGTTCCTCGTGCGCCACGGACGGACACCGACGACGGGCACGCTGCTCCCCGGCCGCGCTCCGGGCTTACACCTGTCCGAAGTGGGAGTCGCGCAAGCAGAGAATGCGGCAGAGCGTCTGGCCGCGCTCAAGCAGCGCCCTGCAGCGGTCTATTCCTCGCCGATAGAGCGAGCGAAGGAGACGGCGAAACCGATCGCTTCGCGCTTCGGCCTGCGGGTCAGGGTCGAACCGGCACTGACCGAGTGCGACACAGGGTCGTGGACCGGACAGGACCTGAGGAAGCTCCGTCGCAAACCACAATGGCGCGTAGTCCAGGAACTGCCGAGCGCATTTCGCTTTCCCGAAGGAGAGTCGTTCTCCCAGATGCAGACGCGCATCACCGACGCCCTCGACCGGCTGAGCGATAGGCACCGAGGTGAGTCGTTCGTCGCCGTATCGCACGCCGACACGATCAAGGCCGCAGTGGCGGCGACAGCCGGGGTACCCCTCGACCTCTTCCAGCGCCTCGTCATCTCTCCTTGTTCGATAACCGTCCTCGTCCGCTCCGAGTCGGGATATCACGTTCTCTGCACCAACTCGACACCCACTCTCGCCGAGTTGGCGATCTCGTGACGATGCCCATGTCCCTCAGGCGCGGCGCCAGGACGGGAAAGTGAGTCCCACATTGGATCTCGGGGACGTCGGCACCTTCACGGTCGGAACCCAAGGTGCGGTGGGCAGGCGGGTGTTCCTGCTCCAGTGCCGCAACGCAGATGCGCAGCTCACCTTGAAAGCAGAAAAGCAACAGGTCTCCGTGCTCGCCGAGTACCTGGGTCGCCTGTTGACAGACCTCGAGATCCCCGACGACATCGCGGACGCGCCCGAGCTGCGCGAGCCGTCCGATCCTCAATGGGTCGTGGGGACCCTCGGGGTGACCTACGACGAGGCGATCGACCGGATCGTCCTGGTCGCCGAAGAACTGGTGGCAGAAGGTGAGGAGGGCGACATGGCCCGCTTCACGATCACCCGTGAACAGGCTGCCGCATTCGCCGTCCGCGCGACCTCCCTGGTCGAAGCCGGACGTCCGCCCTGTCCACTTTGCGGCGGGCCGGTCGACCCATCGGGTCATCAGTGCCCGAGAACCAACGGGCACAGGCCGCCGATCACGTGACCGAAGCCCAGACGGACGGGCCTGCGCACACCGAAGAGAGCTCCACAAAGAGTCCCGCGCGAAGCGTCGACGACCTTGCCGCACCCGTACTCGAATGCGGGGAGATCGAAGTGATCGGCCGCATGCCGTGGAGCTCGAACCGGACGTTCCTCGCGCGCTGTTGTCTCGACGGAAACGAGGTGATCGCCGTCTACAAGCCTGCTCACGGAGAAAGGAGGCTGTGGGACTTCCCGCACCCCATCTACCGGCGCGAGATCGCGGCCTACGCGCTGAGCGAGGTGCTCGGATGGCGGCTCGTACCCCTGACCATCGAACGTGAGGACGCTCCTCTCGGGCCCGGCTCTCTTCAGCGTTTCGTAGAGGCGGATTTCTCGGCGCATCACTTCACCCTCGTAGAGGATCCCGCCAATCACGACAGGTTGCGCACGATCTGCGCCTTCGACGTAGTCGCCAACAACGCTGATCGAAAAAGCGGCCACTGTCTCCTCGGGGAGGACGGGACGATCTGGGCGATCGACAACGGTTTGTGTTTTCACCGTGCGCCGAAGCTCCGTACGGTGATCTGGGAATTCTCAGACGAGCGAGTGCCCGATGCCTTGCGGCGCGACCTCGAACGCCTTACGGCGCCGAGGACGTCGCTCGATCAGCTGGCGCGTTGGCTCTCGCCACCCGAAGTCTCCGCCGTACGCGAACGGGCAGGTGCGCTGCTCGAGACCGGACGCTTTCCGGTCCCTGACCCTGACACCTACCACTATCCCTGGCCGCTCGTCTGAGGACGGGGCTACTACATCACCCGCCCGATTTCGAGACGTCGGGGACGTAGAGCTCTTCCAACGAGCCGGCTCCCGCGCACAGGTCGCTCCAGGCATCTGCGGGAAACGAGATCTCGGCCAGGGAGCAGGTGGGAAACGACTCGGCCCGTCGCCGGGACTCCCGGTCACGATCGGACAGAAGGAGCTGCACGAGCTCGACGAAGGTCGGGTTGTGCCCCACCACCATCATCGAGGTCGTGTCATCCTCGACGCGGCGCAGGCGGTCCATGACCTCGTCGGCATCGGAGTCGTACAGATCGCACTCCACCTCCAAGACGACCTCCGTCCCGAGGGCCGGGAGGACGGCTTCTGCGGTCTGAACGGCCCTCGTCGCAGACGACGAGATGACCAGCCGCGGGACCGCAGCGCCCTGCGAACGTGCGCGCTCGAGATGGATCCGGGTCGCCTCGGCTTGAGCTCTGCCGCGGCGTGTGAGCGGTCTGCTGTGGTCGGTCCCGTCAGGGGACTCCGAAGCCGCCTTCGCGTGTCGCAACACCCAAAGGTGAAGAGTCAAGGTTCCTCTGTAGCTCGTCGGCTATTGGCGCGCCTTCAGGGCCTCGATGAGCTTCGGCACGACTTTGTGGACGTCCCCCACGATTCCGAGGTCGGCGATCGAGAAGATCGGGGCGTCCTGGTCCTTGTTGATGGCGATGATGTTCTTGGCGCCTTTCATCCCCACCATGTGCTGGGTCGCGCCCGAGATGCCGCAAGCGATGTAGACGGTCGGCTTCACGGTCTTTCCGGTTTGTCCCACCTGATGCGAGTAAGGCACCCATCCCGCGTCCACGATCGCCCGGCTCGCGCCGGCAGCGCCTTTCAGGAGCTTTGCCAGCTCCTCGACCATCGCGTAGTTCTCCGCCGAGCCGAGGCCACGTCCTCCCGAGACGACGACTTCGGCCTCGTCGAGCTTCGGTCCTTCGCTCTCCTCGACCTGATGGTCGAGCACCTTCGCTGCATTCGAGTTGCCAAGGTCTCCGGGAACGGACGCCGCTTTCACCTCGGCTGCGCCCGAGCCTCCCGGCTCAGCGGCGAAGGTCTTCGCTCGGACGACGAAGATCCACGGCTGCGGAGCTGTGAAGTGCGCGGTGGCGACCTGTGTGCCTCCGAACACCGCATGTTGCGAACGGACGTCGTCGCCTTCGACGGTGAGCCCCACCACGTTCGTGATCACCGGGATGTCGAGGCGCGCCGAGAGTCGCCCGGCGATGTCCCGACCCGTGTAGCTCGCCGGGATGAGGATCACGTCGGGCTTGTCCGAGGAGTTGATGAGGGCCGCCATGGCAGCGGCGACGGGCACGCCGGCCAACGCGTCCTTGATGTCGCCCACGTCGTAAACGACGCTCGCCCCGTATTCGCCGAGCGTCGCGGCGAGCCCGGGCACCGAGGTTCCCCATGCGACAGCCTCGACGGTGGACCCCATCGACCTGGCCTGCGTGAGCAGCTCCAGGGTTGTCGGGGTCGGGCCGTCCTGTGTGCTCTCGGCGACGACCCAGATCTTCTCGATCGGCATTTGTCAGTGCTCCTGTTCGTTCTGCATCTGTTCGTTCTGCATCGGATTTCGCAGGTGTCGCTGCTCAAACGAGCTTCAGTTGCTCCAAGAACGCGACGATGCGCTCGTGACCGTCACCCTCGTCGACGACGATCTCTCCACCCTTTCTCTCCTCGGCCGCGGCGACGTCGGTCACCTCTTGACGCGCGCCGGTGCCGCCGACCGCGTCGGGAGCGAGCCCGAGATCAGAGACGGTGAGCTGCTCGAGCGGCTTCGACTTCGCCGCCATGATCCCCTTGAAGGACGGGTACCGGGGCTCGACCACGCCCGCCGTAACCGTGACCACAGCCGGGAGGGGACACTCGACCTCGTCGAAACCGACTTCGGTCTGCCGTTGCACGTGGACGGTGCCGTCGCTGATCGACACCTTCTTGGCGAAGGTGACCGCAGGAAGACCGAGCAACTCCGCGAGCTGGACCGGCATCGTGCCGGTGTAGCCGTCCGTCGACTCGGTCGCGGCGATCACGAGATCAGGATTCGCCCTCTCGATGGCCTTTGCGAGGACCTTGGCGGTCGACAGGGCGTCCGACCCGGCGAGGGACTCGTCGCTTATGAGAATCGCCTTGGCCGCGCCCATGGCGAGCGCTGTTCGAAGGCCCGAGGTCTCTGCATTCGGGGCCATTGAAACCAGGGTCACCTCACCCCCACCGGCCTGCTCGGCGAGCTGAAGGGCCATCTCGACCCCGTAGGCGTCCGAGTCGTCGAGAATCAACTTTCCCTCCCTGACCAGGTTGTGGGTCGCGGGATCGAGGGAACCCGGCGCAGCTGGATCCGGGATCTGTTTTGTGCACACCACCACGTTCATGAGCTCGATTGTCCCCGACGACCCACATCGCGGACCAATCCGCCGCGCCTGCCGAGTGCACGGAGGGTCGTCTCCACCGCGTCGGTGATGACCGCATCCGCGCCCCAATCGGCCAGTTCCTGCGCCCTTCGCGGATCGTTGACCGTCCAAGCGACGACCCCCATCCCCGCAGCATGGACCTCGTCGACCACGCCCTCGGAGAGCCGCGCGTGGTGGAGGTGCATCGCTGCACACCCGAGCGATGCGGCCTGCTCGAGCGGGCTCTGAGAGCCCGGGCCGGACTTGGCCGAGACGTCCACGAATCCCGGTAGCAGCAGACCCACCGGAACGTCCTCGTACTCCGAGCGCACCGCGGCGAGTGAGCTCGGCTGGAAGGAGGAAACCACCACGAGCGCCGGCCGGCGCCGTGCCGGCCAGCTCGCCGACCTTCGTAGCAGCTGCGCGACCGCGGCGGCGAGGGTCTCCTCGGGGTCGTGTCCGGGCTCGAGAGGGGGGTTCTTTATCTCGACGTTCACCACCGCACCGGCGCACGCGACGAGAGACTCCTCGAGCGTCGGAAGCCACGGCGGACGCCGCTTCGAGCTCAGGTCCGACACGAGCCCGAACCCGGCGACCTCGGCATCGTGGTTGACGAGAGGCACCTGGTCAGCGCCGCGGCGCACGTCGAGCTCCACCCCGTCCGCTCCGAGCGCGAGCGCCCCCTCGAAGGCTTCGACGGTGTTCTCACGCCAGGGGCCTAGGCCCCCCCGATGGGCGAGCACGCGAACCGGCCCGGTGCCGCTCCGCGTCGGCCGGTCACCGGGGTACCCCGTCGCCGCGGTCATCGGCACTCCGAGCCGGAGGGCTCGGCGAGCATTGTTGTGCAAGTTGTGGGCATCTGCCAGGAATCCCTATTGCCCGTACAGGGGCTTGCGGATAGTTTCACTTGGCCGCATTGCCTCGACGGCCAACCCCGGTGGCCAGTCATGTGAAGAGGATCACAAAGTGGTGGGCGCAATTAACGCGCAGTGCACATATCTGGAGGAGGGCATCGTGGCACTGATGTGGAATCGCTCGGTCGAGTGGGACGCGGAGGACTGGCGCAAGCTGGCGGCGTGTCGTAACACCGAACCCGACCTGTTCTTCCCGGTGGGCACGACAGGTCCGGCGATCGACCAGATCGAAGCCGCGAAACATGTCTGTCGTGCTTGTGAAGTGATCGAGCCCTGTCTGGAGTTCGCTCTCGCCACCAATCAGGAATCCGGGGTGTGGGGTGGTACATCCGAGGAGGAGCGCCGCAAGCTCCGCAAGGCCTGGTTGGCCGCCCGCCGCAGGGCCTCCTGAAGACCGCCGTCGATCATCCCGATCCTTTCCGCCTGTTTCGCATCCGCGTGATCTGCGGGCGTACGCCGCCTGATCGATTCGCTTCTTCCTCGAACCTCGCAGAGAGCCGCCTCCTGCTGTAGGTAAGCAGGTCGCATCACCTCGTTTTTCTGCGAAGGCTCTCACTGCTCAGCGAGTCCACAACGGGGGCCCTCCTATCGGTCGACCAGTATCCTCAGTTACAACAATTGAGCTCGATTGCCGATACCAAAAGGGTGCCGGCAAGGAGTGGGCGGTGATGGAGGATCGAGAAGGCGCACAGCGAAAGGCCGGCTGGTGGGCCAATCGCTCGATCCGGACGAAGGGCTTGGTGGTCCTTTCCGTCCCGACCGCACTCTTGCTCGCTGTCGTTGCCTCGACTTCCTGGTTCACGCACGTGAACAACAGAGCACAGGCGATCGGCGGCCAAGCCCGCCAAGGGTTGTCCACGGTTGCGACGCTCGACATGGACATGTTGAATGCTGTGAACGGCGTACACCAGTACCTGCTGAGCGGGGACGCTTCTTATCTGTCCCCCTACAGGGTGGCGACCGCGACGACACCCGGGCTCGTCGAGTCGATAGACACGCTGTCGCAGACCACCCCATCCCAACAAGAAGCGTTCGAGTCGCTTCGGTCCTCGAGTTCCCGGCTGCTCGGCGACATGGCCGAGCTTGCGTCTCAAGCTCCGTCGTCTTCGACGTCTCCACTGGCCAACTCAGAGGTACAGGCCTTGATTCGCGCCACCCAGCTCGACACCGTCGCTTTCAACGACGCTGTCTCCGCCTTGGGACGCGTCGACGGGGTGGTGGCGTCGTCGCAACACGACACCATCCACAGCTCTTACCTTTACGTGCTGATCATCGCCATCCTCGCGACGCTGCTCGCGGTCGTAGCGGGAATCGTGGTGTCACAGCTGTTCACATCAGGCGTGACGAAGCGGTTGAGGGCATTGGAGCGGGCAACGCTCAGCCTCGAAGACGAGGGCCTTTCCTCACAGGCACCTGGCGGTAGTGACGAGATAGGGAGGGTCTCTTCCCGTCTTGTCGCAGCAGCCGCGGAGATCCGCGCACGTGCGGAAGAACGAGACGGTGTGCGACGCCAGCTCGAGGACATCCTCACAGCAAGCCCGGTGGTCTCCCTCCGCTACGACCTGGCAGCGCGTGCTTTCTCCTACGCGAGCCCAAACGTGCGGCGGTTGCTGGGGATCTCCTCCGAAGACGCCATGGCCGACCCGACCGCGGTCACGTCGCGCTTTCATCCCGACGACGCGCAACGTCTGCGCGACGTCCTCGTCGAAGCCTTTCGTCGTCAGCAACTGTTCCGGACCGAAGGAGCTGCCGCAGGTTTGTCGTCGTCTCCCGCGGAGAGAGTGGAGATCAGCCTGCGGTTCCGGCGCGAACCGGAGTCTTCCGAGTGGGGCGAAGCCGAAGCCATCTACACCTTGGATTTCAACGCCGAAGGCGCCCTGGCGGGCGTGGTCGCCTATCTGGTCGACGCGTCCGACCGTCACTTGGCGCAGCGTGCCGCCGAAGAGCGCCGCTCGATGCTCGAGACGATCTTCCACGCTTCGCCCGACACCATCGTCGTGCGTGACACGTCCGGGCGCATCATCCTGGCAAGCTCGAGCGAAGCCGACGTGATCGGAGTGGGCCTTCGTGCGACAGATCGAACGCCGACGATCTCGACCACGCCGCACGAGGGCTCGAGCAACGGATCGCGTGCAGTGAGCCTTTCGACCGAGGACCGCGAGAAGCTCGAGTCGTTGACAGCGCGGTGCGTCGCGGGTGAGCCGACACCCGATCCCGTCATCACCGAGAGCAAGCTCGCAGACGGAGAGGTAAGGACCTTCGAGACGTGTGCGCAGGCGGTTCTCGACCACGAGGGCACCCTCATCGGCACCGTGACGGTCTCCCGTGACATAACCATGCGCATGGAGCTCGAGCAGTCCTTGCGCAAGGCATCGGACGAAGCGGCACGTGCGAGCGAGGCGAAGAGCGAATTTCTCTCCCGAATGAGCCACGAGCTCCGCACGCCGCTCAACGCGATCCTCGGGTTCGCGCAGCTCCTCGAGCTCGACGAGCTGTCCTCAGATCAGTCCTCGAGCGTCGACCAGATACACAGAGCTGGGCGGCATCTGCTCTCACTCATCAACGAAGTGCTCGACATCTCGCGGATCGAAGCCGGGCGGCTGAGCCTGTCCGCCGAGGCCGTGTCGGTACGTGAGGTGCTGGACGAGGTGACCGCTTTCCTCGTTCCCGCAGCCGAGAGTGCCGAGCTGCATCTCACCGTGACGACCGACGAGGTGGAGGATCTCTACGTACGGGCAGACCGCCAAAGGCTGCTCCAGGTCCTTCTGAACCTCGGATCGAACGCCCTCAAGTACAACGAGAGAGGCGGCTCCGTCTCTTTCAGAACGTGGTGCCCATCGCCCGAATGCGTGCGATTCGAGGTCCGTGACACCGGGCCCGGGATCCCGAGAGAGCAACAGGACCAGCTCTTCGTTCCCTTCTCCCGGCTCGGGGCGGAGCGATCCGGCGTCGAGGGGACGGGCGTCGGTCTCGCCCTGTCGAAGCAGCTCGCCGAGCTCATGGGCGGCTCCATAGGGGTCGAGTCCGTACCGGGCCACGGCTCGACCTTCTGGGTGGAGCTGCTCGCGACGGAACCAGCACTGCGTGGATCGGCGGCCGTGCGCACTGCTCAACGAGACGAGCGCGTCTTTCCAACCTCGTCCGACGGGCCCGGCCTTCTCGGAGGCCCGAGAGCTCCGGTCTCCCCGCTTTCCCCAATGGCGTCGGGGCTCTCGCTCAGCTCCAACGGCTCGTATCCAGGGAGCAACGGCTCGGTGCGCGGCGACGGCTCTTCGACCTCCGGGGTCGTGGTCCTTCAGATCGAGGACAACGAGTCGAATGCCTCGCTGGTGGAGCAGATCCTCGCCCGCAGACCCGAGGTCCGTCTCTTCTCGTCGCCCGAAGCCCGCCTCGGTCTCGAGCTCGCGCGTGAGTACAGACCGGACCTCATACTTCTCGACCTGCACCTGCCCGATCTCTCGGGCGAGGAGCTCCTCTATCGGCTGAAGGCGGTACCCGAGCTGGCGGGGACCAAGGTGGTCGTCGTGAGCGCCGACGCCACCCCGAGCAGGATCCGGCGGATGCTCGAGCTGGGCGTGGAGGGTTACCTCACGAAGCCCGTGGACGTGGAGGCGCTGCTACGGCTCGTCGACCTCGAGATCGACGTCGTCCGGGGAACGCTGTGATCCCCGCCGGGTTGAGCGGAGACATGCCGGACTATTAACAAAGGTTCTGATGGGGGGTTGTGAAGCCGATGAGGATGCAGCAAGGACATCACCTCTCGTGGCCGGATTTAGCCGTGGAGCGTCAAAGCCGTCAAAATACGGACGGCAGGATCACCCTGGGGGGACAAGGAGATGGCGTTGACAGCATCCGATGAGGAGCACAGTGTCCTGGTGGCCGAGGACGATCCGGCCAGCCGGAGCGCGACGCGGCTCTTCCTCCAGCGGGTGGGTTACACGGTCGGAGAGGCGGCGGACGGCCCCGCCACCTTGCGGGAGGCCAGCCTCGGCCACTACGACCTCGTGATCCTCGACCTCGGGCTGCCGGGGCTGGACGGAGAAGAGGTCCTCGCCAGGCTCCGGCGCGACAGCTCCCTGCCCGTCATCGTCCTCACCGGGCGCTCCGAGGAGGCCGAGCGCGTGCGCGTGCTCGACCTCGGGGCGGACGACTACGTCGTGAAGCCCTGCTCTTTGCCGGAGTTGGACGCCCGGATCCGGGCGGTGCTCCGCCGCGGCCAGTCGGCGTCGGGGTCGTCGAGGATCGAGCACGACGGCCTCGTGATCGACCGAGCCGCACACCGCGTGGAGGTGGACAGCAAGGAGGTCGAGCTGACGCCGAAGGAGTTCGATCTCCTCGCGTTCCTTGCCACCGCGCCCGATCAGGTCTTCACGCGCGAGGAGCTGCTCGAGCACGTGTGGGGCTCGACCCAGGAGTGGCAGGACCCCGCAACGGTGACAGAGCACGTGCGGCGTCTTCGCCTCAAGCTCGAGAAAGACCCCGCCACCCCGCGCTGGCTGCACACGGTTCGCGGCATCGGCTACCGGTTCACGGGGACCAACTAGCCCTTACCAGACGAGCTCGGACGGCCCGGCGACGGGCACCTCGATCGTCACAAGGGTCCCGCTCTCGCCCCGGGCGTTCTCCATGGAGATGGTCCCGTCGAGCTGGCTGCGCACCAGGTCGCGCACGATCGACAGGCCGAGGCTCGTGGTGCTGTCGATGTCGAACCCCTCCGGCAGCCCGTGCCCGTCGTCCCTGACCTGGACGACCAGCTGTGCTCCGTCGTTCTTGACGAACATCCAGACGTTCCCGGCCGGTCCCTTGGCCTGTTTGGCCAGGTCGGCCTTGTGGGCCTCGGGGCCGTCGCTGAAGGCGTGCTCGACCGCGTTCTGAAGGATCTCCGCGAGCGCAACGGCGAGCGGAGTCGCCATGTCGGCCGAGAGGTCCCCCGCGTCCCCGCTCACCGAGATTTCCACCCTCCTTCCCGAGACCACCGAGTCCTCGGTCATCCGGACGAGCGCGTCGAGAATCTCGCGGAAAGAGACCTGGTCGCCAGGGTCACGGGAGAGGATCTCGTGCACCACGGCGATCGAGCGGACCCGGCGCTCCGCCTCCCTCAGGGCCTCTCGTCCCTTTCCCGGGTCCAGCCGACGCGCCTGGAGCCGAAGGAGCGACGAGATCGTCTGGAGGTTGTTCTTCACCCGGTGGTGAACCTCGCGGATGGCGGCGTCCTTCGACAGAAGCAGCCTGTCGAGGCGACGTAGGTCGGTGACGTCGCGGAGCAGAACCATCGACCCCGTCACCGCTGCGTTGTCCAGAAGAGGGGTGCAGTGCACCAGGACGATCACGTCGGGTCGACGCTCGACCTCCTCGATCACGGGCCGGCCCGTCGCAAGCGCGGTGGCGATCGCCGCGTCCTCGACGCCGGCTTCCGACAGGCGGTTTCCCTCGACCGCCTGGCTCACCCCCATTCGGTGGAGGGCGCTCATCGCGTTCGGCGACGAGTAGGTGATCCTCCCCTGGGCGTCGGTGACGAGCAGCCCGTCGCCGACACGCGGGGCGTCCTCGCTCACGACCTCCTCCCCCGCCTGTGGGAAGTCCCCCGCCACGAGCATCGCGGACAACCGGTGATACAAGTCTCGATAGATCCTCTCGAGCCGGCCCGACCGCCGCTCGGCCACCGGCCCGACCCTCAACAGCACGGCTGAGACCTCGCCGGCGAACGGCACAGGCAGGCATTCGAGCTGAGCGGTGTCCTCGACCACCGGGACCTCGCCGGTCGTGTTCCAGTCCCTTCGCATGGCCTGCGCCCCGTCGCCGGGACCAGACGGGGGCGACGGTGCGGGAGGTGGTGGTGGCAGCACTTTCGATATCGAGATCGATCCGAGCACCGTGTGCGCGTTTCGGAGCGTCTCTTCGACACCGGGCCAGTCCGACGAGTCGACAAGGTGGCCCACGAGGTCGACTCTGATGAGGGTCGCCCCCGTGGTCGGGCGGATCTGCCCGAGGACGACGAGCGGCCTGTTCGGAACCTCACCCGCCTCGCCGGGGTGCTCCGCGGCCCTCGACGATCCGATGACCTCGGTCCTGGTGTCTTGCGTCACTTCGGAGGCCGACCGCAGCGGCGCGAGCAGCAGAAGATCGGAGAACGAAAGGTCCGAGAGCACGCCCCACGAGCCCATCAGGCGCTGCAGATGTGCGAACGCTTCAGCCTTGAGCTCTGTATGCCTGGCTGCGAGCTCTGCGGGAGCGGTCACGACGACCTCGAGCGTTCGAGGACAGGCATCTCGCGAGGCTCGCGCCGGCGAAATCCCCGCAGTGTCTCCACCTTCATCTGCGAGAGCAGATCCGCCATCTGTGCGGCCCTGTCGGCGACGTCCGCCAGCCCATGTGCGTCCGAGGCGGTCGTGAGCGGTACGCCGCGGTCGACCAGGCGCTTCAAGAGCCCCTGGTCCGGATAGAACTGCCCGACCGGCTTCCGACATCCAGCAGAGCTCAGCTCGGCTGCCATCTCGGATCGCACCGCAGCTTCGGTGAGCCTGTCCCAGCACTCCTCGGGTTGTGAATGCCGTCTGCCCGTAACCTTGATGAGGTCCGGGTGCGCCAACACGTCGCACACCCCGGAGGCTGCGAGCTCCTCCATCGCCGAGACGTAGTCGTCCCACGCCCTGTCGACGTCACGTGCGGACCACTCGTCCATCGAGGCCGGGTCGACCAGGTCGTCGAACCTCCAGGCACCGATCCAGTGCACGGAGCCGAGCAGCACGTCGAAGGGATAGCCGTCCAAGAGGGAGGCGACCTCCGACATGCGGTCGCGGTAGTAGTCGACCTCGAGCCCGAGGACCACAGGGAGCCCGGCCTTCTTCGCTTCCTCGACGCAACTCACGTACTCGTCCAGGTCGGCGTGCGCATGGTCGTCCCAGTAACGCAGCATCGATTCCCGCAGCGCGGCCTTGGGCTCGTCGTCCCAAAATCCCCGCAACAGCTCGTCGGCCTGAGAGAAACGGAAAAGGTGCTCGGTCAGGGCGATCTCGGTGACGCCCGCGGCGCCGGCACGTTCGCAGTAGGCGGCAACCTGTTCGATGGTGGGCGTGCTCTCACGCTGTCCGTGGGGCCACAGGTGAAGGTGGTAATCGAGCACCGTGGACGATCGTATGCGGCCGTCCGCCCCCCTACTCAGCTTGTTACCAGGGACCTCGTGGACGCGAGCACCTTGTCGAGTGCGTCGAGGTAGAGGTGATGGGCCTCATCGGTTCCGTCGCGTGCAGCGACTGCGTAGGTGACGTTGAGCCAACGTCGATCCCTGGCCAACTCCTGTTCCGGATCGAAGCCGTCCGCTTTCTCGATCGCCGCCACGAGCTCGTCGAGATCCTCCGGCGACATGCTCGTAAGGCCTACGAGAAGCCGCCGCAGCAAGACGAGAAGCTCGTCACTCGCGCCCCCCGAGCGGTTCTTCATGGCGCTCGGCTCTTTGTCCTTCGGTCGCGGCGACAGCTCCTCGCACGCCACGACGACGAGCCCGCCCACGCCACCGAGCCGCTGAACGAGGGCATGACGGGCGACCGGGTCCGAGCTCTCCGGTCCGAGCGAATCGATCGCCTCTTCGGGATGCTCGAGCAACAGCGATGCACGAGACCACGCAACTCCCGCATCTTCAGCCCAAAGCGCCGCGCTCGACGAGCTCGGCAACCCTCGCGGCAGATACCGGTCACACCGCGCCCATCCAAAATGGCAGGATCGGTCTCTGGGGCCCAAAGGTCCCACGCGTCGACTGATCGCGCGGCCCGGCCGCGCCCCCGCCCGGAGTGCTGCACAACCTGCCTCCCCTCTCAGGCAGATTGTCGGCAGATGCGGGTCTCCACTTCAACGAGTAATTATCAATCATTCGCCCCACAAGCGATCACCCAGCTCGAGGAGCCCCCGAAGGTCGTAGACATCGCTCTCGAAGAATGGAACGGTGATCAACATCTCGGCCTCGGTGGCGAGCTCGGTGTGCTCCTCTGCCTCACGTTGTGCGATGACGCGGTAGTCGAGATAACTCTTCCCCACCTCTGCGAGCACTCGCGCCACCTGCGCAACATCGTGTTTCTCCTCGTCCCCGCCTGTGTCGCCGTCCTCGGTCACGCCTTCCATGCCCGATGCGAGCTTCTGCGCGATCTCGCTCGACGAATCACGGATCTTCATCGCCACCGCTGCCGCGTGCGGATCGCGGAAGTATTCCGGCAGTACCTTGTTGAGCACCATCGCCCCGAGATGCAACTGACGCTCTGCCAGCGCCCGGGCGAAGAACTCACCCTCACGCAGCGGTACCTCCTCGAGCGTCGAGACCACGACGAACGTCGTCCTGTGGTCGGCGAGAAGACGCTGCACCGCGCGAGCACGCTCGACGAAGCCCTCGTACATCGACTGGAACAATATGAAGAACTCGGCGATGTCGGAGAGGAACTGCGTCCCGAGGACCCGGTCGGCCACTTGGTAGAACGGCCGCGATGCCATGTTCACGAGCCTCGAGCGGTACGGCACGATCAGCCAGCGAAGGAGACGGCTCGAGAAGAAGTCGGCCATCCGCTCGGGGGCGTCGAGGAAGTCCAGGGCGTTGCGGGTCGGAGGTGTGTCCACGACGATCAGGTCGTATGTGCCCTCGTTGTGTATCTCGAACAGCCTCTCCATCGCGATGTAGTCGTGGCTCTGGACGAATCGGCCCGAGATGTTTCGATAGAGGGGATTGGCGAGAATCTCGTCGCGTGTGCGTGCATCGGGCGCGTGGTGCCTGATGAGCGAGTCCCAGGACTCCTTCGTGTCCAGCATCGCTGCGTAGAGCTCGCCCATCGGCTTCACCCCCGCGCCGGCGAATGCCTCGTCGGGGACTCTCGTCTCCTCGTTGCCGATTCCCTTGAGGCCGAGCGCGTCTGCGAGCCGCTTCGCGGGATCGACCGTGAGCACGAGGACCTTCCCGCCTATGTGCGCCGCGGCGACTGCCGCTGCTGCCGCCGCTGTCGTCGTCTTTCCCACTCCTCCGGGTCCGCACGCGACGACGATCTCGCGCGAGGCGAGAAGACCTCTCAGTGAGCCCTGCCCCTCGTGTGGCCACATGCGATGGCGCGCCGTCAAAACCCGAGCTCCTCTGAGAGTGAGCGTGCGACGTGACGGATCGTGCGCATCCCGTGGGTGCGCGAGAAGAGGAACGGGAGGTAGAGCATCGGTATCGCCGGGTCGAGGCCCGCTCTGAGACGCTCGAGATGCCCCGCCCCGGTCCGTCTGAGGGTCACCGCCAGGCGGGCCGATTCGAGCACGGGACCAGGATCTCCTCCCGCCAGTCGGGCGAGCTCTTCGGTCGTCTCGGGCTCTCGGAGCATCTCGAAGACCTCTTCCTCGCTGCGGCCGAAAAGCTCGGGAAGAACCCTGTTCACGATCACCGAAGCCAGCTCCACGCGCGTCTCGGTCCTTATCCGCTCGGCCAGCTCCATGGTCTCGTTGACCGGCATCTCCTCCGGGGTGGTGACGACGGCGAGGCCCGTGAGCTTCGGGTCGGAGAGGATCTCGATGAGCCAGTCGGTCTGGGACCGGATCAGGCCGACCTTCACCAGCTCGTTGATGGCCTGAGGCGCCGAGAGCTGACCGACGATGTGTCCTGTCGCAGACGCGTCGGCGACGACGAGGTCGAAGTGTGACTCGCGGACCTCGTAGGCGAGCTTTCCGATCACGAGCACCTCGCGCACACCGGGGGCGGCAGCGGCGACGAAGTCGAATGCCTTCGCCAGCGGCCCCACACGCCCGACCACGGGGATCCTGAGATTGAGGCGCAGGTATTCGCGAAGCGAGGCCTCGGTGTCCATCGTCATGGCGAAGAGGTTGGCTTGCAGTTCGCGCGGGGCGAATTTCAGTGGCGAGGTCTCGTAGTAGGAGGCGATGTCACCTCGGGAATCCACCTCGCACAGAAGTGTGCGAAGACCGTGTTCGGAGGCCAGCAGGGCAATCGCCGCCGCCACCGTCGTCTTTCCGACCCCGCCCTTACCTGTGACGAGGACGAGCTTCCGCTCGAGGAGCGGGACCACCGGCGCTACGGCGCGCCGAAACCGACTCGGCGGTCGGAGACGGGGGCGCCAACCTCCACGTAGGCGATCTTCGCCACCGGCACCGCGACCCTTCTGCCGCGGCGGTCCGTGAGCCAAAGGACGCCCTCCGAGTTCGACAGAGCGGACTCGATGTCGGCCATCACGGAGTCTCGCTCGACGTCGTCACCGAGCTCGACCTCGAGCTCCTTGATGCTCTGCACGATCCCGATGCGAACGTCCAAGGCTCTCGCTCCTCCGATTCGTCTCGTACGACTCCGCGCCAGGACCAGCGGAGGCGGCTCCCGAGCACGGTACCCCACAAGTGAAACACCTCTGGTGAAGACTGGTACCCGTGAAGAACCCGTGAAGACCACTCAGGAGCAGCGCTCGACGGACTGGGCCGCGACGATGGCGGGTCACAGCGAAGGCAGGCTCCGACTGGCACACGCCGATTCGACCTCGACCGTGGCGGTGGGGGCTCCGGGAGCACATCTCCCCCGCGAAGAGAGAGAGCAGTCGGAGGACCGCTTGCTGGTCGCCGGAGCGACGCGCGCTCTCGGCTCCGGTACGAGGTGCCGGCCAGAGGAACCCGACCCTCTGCGCACGTGCTTCGAACGCGATCGCGACCGCATCCTGCACTCAGCGGCTTTTCGCCGCCTGGCGGGAAAGACCCAGGTGTTCATCTTCCCCGCCGACCATCAGCGCACGCGTCTCACCCACGCTCTCGAGGTCGCCCAGGTGGCGACGTCGGTGGCACGAGCCTGCCGGATGAACGTCGCGCTCACGGAGGCGATCGCGCTCGGACACGACTGCGGCCACGGGCCCGGTGGTCATTGCAGTGAACCGGCCCTCAGCGTGTTCCTGCCCGAGGGGTTCGACCACGCCGTATGGGGAGCCGAGGAGTCGCTGGCCGACCTGAACCTCTGCACCGAGACGCTCGACGGCATCCGGAACCACTCCTGGTCGCGGCCGGCACCGTCGACCCCCGAGGGGGAGCTCGTGAGCTGGGCCGATCGGGTCGCCTACGTCTGTCACGACTGGGAGGACGCCGTTTCGGCTGGAATCGTCGCTCCGACGCTTCTCCCCGAGACAGTTCAGCAACGGTGTGGCCTGTCGCGTTCACAACAGTTGCGTGCCTTCATCTCGGAGTTGGTGACCACGATCACATGCACGGGAGTGGTGGCGATGGGCGAGGACATGGCGGAGGCGCTCACTGCATTCAGGCAGTGCAACTACGACCTGGTGTACCTGCGCCCGGCTTCTGTGGCACAGGGAGCCGCCGTCATGGAGATCCTTCGGGCTCTTGTCGAGCACTTCGCCGACCATCCCTATGCGATCCCCGATGTCCGGCGCGCGGGCGGCCTCGAGAAGGGCGACGGCGCGCTCAGATCCGCGGTGGCTTACGTCGCGGGAATGACCGACCGCTTCGCGATGGACAGGGCGCTGTGCGATCTCGGCTGGGATGCGTCGCGGCTTCCCGAGGGACGTGCTCTTCGAATCGTCTAGCGACCGGGAAGAAAAGTTGGTGCAGAGACCTTCCGGTTAGTCGCTGGCGGCTCAGCGGACGGTGAGCTCGCTGCGGTAGATCCGGGCGGGTCCGAGATCTGTCACCGCTCCGGCGAGCTCGTCGAAGGCGCGCGACGCCTCGCTCTCGGGATCGGCCACCCGCACGGGCCGCCCGGCGTCCGACCCTTCGCGCACCGCAGGGACGAAGGGAACCTTTCCGAGGAGAGGGACTTCGAGCGCCTCGGACAACGAGAGGCCGCCACCCGAGCCGAAGAGCTCGTACCGAGTTCCGTCGTCGGCGGTGAACCACGACATGTTCTCGATGACCCCCCTCACAGAGAGTTTCAATCGCTTGGCGGCGTAGGCAGAACGTTGGGCGACGCGTTGAGCGGCTGCTTGCGGGGTGGTGACGACGAGGATCTCCGCTCGCGGGAGGTACTGGCCGAGCGAGAGCGCCACGTCACCGGTGCCCGGCGGCATGTCGATCAGGAGGAAGTCAGGCTCGCCCCAATAGGCATCGACGAGGAACTGCTCGAGCGTCTTGTGCAACATGGGCCCGCGCCAGACCACGGGCTGCTCGTCGGGGATGAAGTAACCCATGGACAGGCAACGCACGCCGTGGACGACCGGAGGTACGAGCAGACCATCTATGGAGACCGGTTCGCGGTCGACTCCGAGCATCTTCGGCACCGAGAAGCCGTAGACGTCCGCGTCCAGCAAACCCACCTCCAGTCCCCGCGCCGCCGAGCGCGACTGCGACGTTCACTGACACGGAGGACTTACCGACACCGCCTTTGCCCGAGGAGATCCCGACGACGCGGGTGCGCGAACCGTGCGCCAGGTACGCGTTCGGGTTCCCGTCGGGTTGCGAGATCGGTCCCGGCGCCGAACCGGCTGGAGCACGGGCTACGGCCGCCTGGGCCCGGGAGGCGGGCTCTCCTCCGGGAGGCCTTGCGAGGCGGAGGAGAAGGTCGGCGCGTTCGGTCTCGGACATCGCCACCAGTTCGACGCTCACCTCCTCGGGGACGTCGAAGGTCCGGAGTACGTCGGCGACGCGGCCGGCGAGTGCTTCGCGAACCGGCCAGCCGGCAACCGGGAGGGCGAGGGTCACGGACAATGAACGCCGGCGGAGCTCGACGTCCCGGAGCATCCCCAGCTCGCCCAGGCTACGGAGGAGGTCCGGGTCCTCCACCGCGCTGAGCGCGGCGCGCACCTCAGCGATGTTCGAGCGCAACTGGCGTTCCTCCAAGACAGGCGCACGACCAGGGACTTCGCCACCCGGAAAGGTAGACTAACGACAATGGGCAGAGCTGCAGAACAACGTGAGTCGGCGACCGCCGACCGCCGTTTCGCGGCTGCGGTCACAGCCGTCACCTCCGCTTTCGGAGACCCCACGCGGCGCGAGATCTACCTGCATGTCCGATCCAATCCCGGCACCACGGCATCGGAGGTCGCAAAGGCCTTCTCTCTGCACCCGAACGTCGCGCGCCACCACCTCGACCGCCTGGCGTCGGGTGGTTACATCGAGGTGGGACTCGAACGGTCTCCGACGGCGAGCGCCGGTCGCCCGTCGAAGCGTTATCGCG
The DNA here is from genome assembly GCA_963737015.1 of uncultured Acidimicrobiaceae bacterium. GTDB lineage: Bacteria > Actinomycetota > Acidimicrobiia > Acidimicrobiales > UBA8190 > CAVTQZ01. The sequence continues at coordinate 85,412 of CAVTQZ010000003.1, forward strand.
CCTCGGGCGCTCCCGACGAACAGCTGAACCTCGAACTGCTCAACCACCGCGACGACCTGCTCGTCGAACTGTTGATGCAGGCGCTCGCGATGCTCGGGCCGGAGGAAGCCGAGAGGATGGCGGAGAAGGTCGGAGAGGACTACGGCCGAGCCCTCGCAGAGCGCATGGAACCCGGAGAGGGACAGCGTTCGTTGAAGGCGGCCATGCACGCGATCGCAGACACCCTCACCGCCCACGGTTTCGCGGCGCACACGGAGGAGAGGGGCGACTCGACCGCCGTCGTCTCCGAGCACTGTCCGTTCGGCGACGCGGCGACGTCGCACCCGGTGATCTGCGCGGTGGACCGGGGGATGGTGCGCGGCCTCCTCGCCGGCTTGTGTGGGGTCGGTGCGGGCGAACGGATCCCGGTCGCCCTTTCGTCACACGCTCGCGGCGACGAGACGTGCGCCGCGGTGGTGTAGCGCTGGCGGCCTCCGAGACTCCGAAGCGGCACTATCTGGATCATGCCTCCACCGTGCCCCCGCGGCCGGAGGTGGCGGACGCGATGCGGCGGTGGCTCGCGGGTCCGGTCGGGGATCCGGGCCGCGTGCACGCCGAGGGTCGTATCGCGAGGGTCGCCGTCGAGGAAGCACGTGAGCGCGTAGCGGCATTGGTCGGCACACGTCCGCGGCAAGTCGTCTTCACCTCGGGAGGGACAGAAGCAGCGAACGCGGCTTGCTGGGGTGCGGTGCGCGCCAGGCCTGGGCGGCCGGTCCTCGTGTCGGGTGTCGAACACTCGTCGGTGCGCGAGGCGTCGGCGCGACTTGCAGACTGCATGCCGATCCCCGTCGACGGCACCGGTCGCATCGAGACGGCAGCCGTCGAAGAGCTGATCGAGAAGTCCGAGGCTCACGATGAGGCGCCCGCCCTTGTTCATTGTCAGGCCGCCAATCACGAAGTAGGGACGATCCAACCTTTCGAGGAGATCGTGGAGGTCTGCCGACGACACGGCGTCCTCGTCCACGTCGATTCGTGCGCAGCAGCAGGCCACGTTCCTTTTCGCGTTCGACGACCTAGGCGCTGATCTCGCTTCGATAAGCGCCCACAAGCTCGGGGGCCCGCCAGGGGTCGGCGCACTGCTCACGAGGCGCGGGTTGCGCATGGAGCCCTTTGTGGTCGGGGGAGACCAGGAACGTGCCAGGCGCGCCGGAGCGGAGAACGTCCCTGCGATCGTCGGGTTCGGGAAGGCAGCCGAGGCTCTCTGCGATGGCCCACGCATGGAAGCAGAGGCCGCCGAGGCGAGGAGGCTCTGCAGGCTCATCGAGGTCGCGGCGACGAGCGTCGACGACGTGGAGGTGCTCGGTGATCCGAGCAGAAGGCTTCCGCACATCGTATGTGTGGCGGTCGGCGGGGTCGAAGCGGAGGCCGTGTTGCTGGCGCTCGACAGCGCCGGGATAGCTGCACACTCGGGGTCATCCTGTTCGTCGGAGTCCTTTGCACCTTCTCCGGTGCTCGAGGCGATGGGGGCCGACCCCGAAAGGTCGTTGCGCCTCTCGGTGGGATGGTCGTCGACAGAGCAAGACGTCGACGCGTTCGCAAGGGCATTCGCGCCGGCTGTGACGCGCCTACGTGAGCTTCGGTCGTGAGACGAGAAGAACCGATACCTCCCACCGTTGAGTGGACCGGCAGCTCCGTGCGCTTTGTGGACCAGCGAAGGCTTCCGGAGGAGACCGTGTTCTTCGAGGCGAGATCCGTGGAGGAGCTCTGCACTGCGATCGGCGAACTCGTGGTCCGGGGAGCTCCTGCGCTCGGAGTGACCGGCGCTTTTGGGATCGCCCTCGCGGCGTCGCGGGGCGACGATGTGGCCGAAGCAGCAGCGCGCATCGTCGCCACCAGGCCGACCGCCGTGAACCTGCGCCGGGGTGTGGAGCGCGCCCTCGGGTCCGAGAACCCAGAGACAGAAGCAATCGAGATGGCAGAAGAAGACGTATCTCGCAATCGCAGGCTCGGGGCAGCCGGGGCCGAGCTGCTCGCAGACGCGCCGAGGGTCCTCACCCATTGCAACACGGGTTCGCTCGCATGCGCCGGATACGGCACGGCGCTCGGCGTCATAAGGGCGTCGAGCGACGCCGGGAGGGAGCACCGCGTCTGGGTGACCGAGACGCGCCCCGTCCAACAAGGGGGCCGGCTCACGGCTTGGGAGCTCGACCGGCTGGGCATCGCGGCGACCGTGATCACCGACTCGGCCGCGGCATCGCTCATGTCCCGGGGCGAAGTCGATTCGGTGATCGTGGGGGCGGACCGCATAGCTGCGAACGGCGACGTGGCGAACAAAGTGGGGACCTATTCGCTTGCGGTCCTCGCAAGCCATCACGACGTCCCGTTCTATGTCGCGGCCCCGGTCTCGACCGTGGACCTCTCCTGTCCCGACGGTTCACACATCGTGATCGAGGAGCGCTGCGGTGACGAGATCGCGTTGTCGGGGACGCGCCGGATGGTGCCCGAGGGCGTTAACGTCTACAACCCTGCATTCGACGTGACGCCGTCGACGCTCGTCACGGCGATCGTCACCGACGAAGGAGTCGTGCGGCCCCCCTACCGTCACAGCTTGGCGCAGGTGGCGGGGATTCCGGAGGGTTCACGAGCCTGAAGGCAGCGAGGGCGCGGCGAGATGGGCATCCGCGAAGGCGCGCCTTATGAACGGTGCCGCCGAGCTCACCACGGACGACGGAGGGTTGTCGGCGAGGAACATCCGGTACTGCGAGACCGAGTCCGACGCGTCGTTCTCCACCAGGAGCATCGATCCGAGGTACAGATGGGGGGTGTACGCCGCGGGATTCGAGTGCTCGGCCTTCTGCTCGTCTGACTGGCCTTGGCTAATGAGCTTCGAGTTCTTCGCCTCGGCGCCCGCCTCGAACTCGAGCCAGCCGGCCTCGGCGAGCGCCTCGGTCTGATCGGGTTCGCGCTGGAGCACCCGGCGGTAGAGCTGAAGCGCCTCCGACGCGTTGCCCTCGGACTCGAGCGTCTCTGCCTGGGAGACCGTTCTCGCGTCCTGCTGCTGGCTGGAAAGGCTCACCGAGCCACTCACGGTCTGACCCGGCAAACGGCTGGACGTGGAGCGGACCACGAGGACGATCGACGCGGCGATGAGAGCGACGCACCCCGTCGCCGCCACGATCGCGACCTTCCTCGAGCCTGGGCGCCGTCTTGCATCTCCGGTCTTCTTCTGACCCCCCTCGGAGCCGATCGCGCCTTGATCGAGCTCGGCGGGCTCTTCATCCGGGGTCGAGTCGCCGGGTCGCGTCCGTGTTTCGATGGCCCGTAGCACCCCCGCCGCGCGCGGTGTAACGGTCCCTCAGCACGGTGTAGTCGGCGTCGGAGAGGTCTCCGGCCTCGTGCTCGCGCTCGAGGTCCGTGAGCGACGCGAGCAGAAGGTCTCGCTGGTCCTCGAGCCCTTCGTGCGCGCCCGGTGCGTCTGGCACGCCTGTGCGCGCCGAGGTCACGATCCGATCTCCAGCGACACGGACTTCATCGCCTCGTCCACGAGCGTCCGGTCCTCCGGCGCGACCGTGACGACCGCTGGACTCCTGCGGCGCCAGAAGAGCGCACCCAGACCGGCGAACGCGACCGCGCCGACGCAGAGCGGCACCACCCAGACCAATGCCGTTCCTCCGCTCGCGGGCGGCTTCAGGAGTATTCCCTCGCCGTAACGGGCCTCCAGGAAGGCGATTATCCGAGAGTTGCTCTCCCCCGCCCGCACGCGCGTCGCCACCGCCTCGCGAATCGCGACGGCGGTCGAAGCCGACGAGTCGGCGACGGAGACCGATTCGCAACTGGGGCACCTCAGGCTCGCGTCGATGGCGGCTGCCCGCTGCGCGGCATTCTGCGCTCTGGCGGGCCGCGATGCGCCGATCGCCAACGCGACGACGAGCACGATCCCGAGCACGGCCCAGACGACCCACCTGGCCCGTCCGCTCGGTACGTGGTCGCGTGCCGGGCGCGGCGGAACGGTGCGCTCAGACATCGCGCTTTCCCCGTGCCAGGTACCTGTCGAGCCCCGAGTCGGTTACAGCACCGTCCAGGTGAGCCACGACGACTCCCGAAGGCGAGATGATGAAGGTCTCAGGAGGGCCGCGCACTCCGTAATCGAGCGCGATCTGCCCCCCGGGGTCTGAAACGACCGGCCAGGTGGCCCCCGAAGTGGCAAGGAATTGCCTTGCGCCCGAGACAGAGTCGTCGAAGACGACCCCGACAACGGCCGCGTCGTCGGCTCCCCGGCGGTCGTGCTCGAACGCGAACTTCACGAGGTCCGGCTGCTCCTGTTCACAGGGAGGGCACCAGCTCGCGAAGAAGTTCAACAGGACCCAACGTCCCCGGAGAGAGGAGAGTGCGAAGTGGTCGCCTTGAAGGGTCGCGCCCGAGACCGACGGAGCGCTCTTTCCGAGCAGAGGAGTGGCCACCTCCGTGTACGGAGCCGGGGGGCGGGTCGCAAGCACGGCGATCAACGCGCCCACGACCACGAGGGCGCCGAGCGCGCTCCAACGCGCGCACGTGTCGGCCCGACCTCTTCACGGCGACGCGACACCCACCTTCTCGTGCCGGCTCTCGGCGTCGTCTCGTGACGAACCGTTGCGGTGGAGGTCCGCTGCCGCTGCGGGAGGTGGTGGTACGGGCTGCGACACCGGGTCGGTCGGACGACGCCTTCGACCGGGTACGGCCGCCAGGACGGCGCCCAACGCGAGGACCGCTCCACCGACCCAGAGCCACGCGACCAGGGGCTGCACCGTCACCCCGATCCCCACCGGGCCGCCGCTGTTAGACGGGAGGCTGTCGAGTGTCAGATAGACGTCGTCGACCACTCCGGAGTCGATCGCCGGGGTGCCGACAGGATCGCTCCCCGATCCGAACTGGCTCACGGCTGGCTCGAAGGGGCCTCTGCCGTCCACGAGCACGAGGGCCTCGGTCGCGCTCTTCACGTCGGTGGTCACCTTGGCGAGTCCTTCGAAGGCGATCACGTGACCGTCGAAGTTCCCTTTCGAGCCCGGCGCGAGGGTCAGCTCGCCGCGATGTCCGAACGATGTCGCAGAGGCGAGTGCGACCGCGATGATCACGATCCCGAGATGGACGATCATGCCGCCGTTCGCCCTTCCCACGAGGCCCCTCCACGCGCGCGTTCCCTGGCGGTGCGACCCGAGGGTCGACAACACCAGTTGGCGGACGTTCGAGGCGGCGGCGAATCCGCCGAGGGCGAACGCGGACAGGGGGCCGAGACCACGGAGTCCTGCCGCGACGCAGACGACCACGAGTCCCACCGCGAATGCAGCGGGCAGGAGCAGCCGGTCGCGAAGCGTCGCCCCGTGGGTCTTGCGCCACGGAAGGGCGGGACCGACGGCCATCAGCAACAGGAGGGCCAACCCGATCGGCAGGGTCATCGTGTCGAAGTACGGCGCGCCGACAGTCACCTGCTGGCCGCTGAACGTCTCGTAGAGAAGAGGAAAGACCGTGCCTATGAGGACGATGAAGGCGAAACCCACGAAGAGGAGATTGTTCAAGAGGAATGCGCCCTCGCGGCTGAGTGGCGAGTCGATGCCCCCGACCGAGCGCAGGCGGTCGCCGCGCCAGGCGATGAGCCCAACTCCCACGAGCACCACCGCGCCGAAGAACCCGAGCAAGGCCGGGCCTATGTCGGACTCGCTGAAAGCATGGACGGAGGTGATGACCCCCGACCGCGTGAGGAACGTCCCGAGGATCGTGAGGCTGAAGGTGGCGACCACGAGCGACAGGTTCCAGACGCGAAGGATCCCGCGTCGCTCCTGGACCATCGACGAGTGCAGATACGCGGTGGCGCACAGCCAAGGGAGGAAGGACGCGTTCTCGACCGGATCCCAAGCCCAGAACCCGCCCCAGCCGAGCACCTGATAGGACCACCACGACCCGAGGACGATCCCGATCGTCAGAAACCCCCAGGCGAACAGGGTCCAACGCCGCGTCGCCGCCTGCCAGGTGACCTCACCCGAGCCGGCACCCGGTGCCGGCTCCGAATCCCCCGCGCCGGGTGCCGACACGGCGGCGCGGCCCCGCCGCGGGGACGAGGTTCCCGACGCGCCCGGTTATGAGCGACGCGATCGCGAAACGCGAACGGGACGCTGAAACCCACGAACCCCAGGTACAGAAGGGGCGGGTGGAAGGCCACCAACGCGTTGTTCTGCAACAGGACGTTCGGACCGAGCCCAGACTGCGGCGCGGGGCCCGAAACCGTACGGAACGGGTCGGCGGGACCGGCCATGAGACCGAAGAAGAAGGCGGCGATCAGGTAGGTGACCAAGGTGGCCCACCCGACGAGGGGGTCCTCACCGTGGCGCCTGAAGCGCCAGGTCATAGCCGCGATGTAGCCGGTGAGGATCAGGCCCCACAGGAGTATCGACCCCGCGAGGGCCGACCACATCCCGGTGATCGAGTAGAGAAGCGGGGTGACGCGGCTGTTGTTCTGCGCCACGAAGACGATGGAGAAGTCATGCGTTACGAGCGCGCGCTGCATCGCGATCGTCGCCAGCACGGCCCCCGCCAGCGCGATCGGCCCGTAGACACGCCCTGCGCGTACCAACTCCGGTTTGGACCTCACGAGGCCGTAGCAGAGGACGGCCGCGCCTGTGAGCACGGCGCCGAGCGCGATGTAAACCCCCGTGTGGCCCAGGGCCGCGTTCAACCGGGTTGCACCTTCATCAGCGGGTCGTCCCGTTCGGTGCCACGACCCGCCCCGGGTGCGCTTCGACGTACTGCGCGGAATGGTCGACGATTATCTGATTCGAGACGAACGTGAGCCCGGAGAAGTGCCCGACGACCACGACCGGTATGTCGGGCTGGAACAGCTGCGGCGGATCACCCGTGTTCGTCACCGCGACGCGGTCCCTCGTACCTGCGGCCACGAAGGACACCCCGTCACCCGTGCGGTGCACCGTGCCGGGGACGACCAGGCCTTCGAGTCGGAAGGTCTGGCTCCCGAGCATCGTCTTGTGCGACACGGCCTGGTCGACGGTCTCGAAGTAGTTGAGGGAGCCGGACAGCCCCTTGAAGATCAGAAAGGCGAACGCGCCCGCCAACACCACTCCGACTGCTGAGATCCTCCAGGGAAACCGTCGCCGGCGGGTGCTGCCGTCGCCCTTCACGTCTCGTCCCGTGAGCCCTCGAGCGCGCTAGCGAGCCGCTCGAGGCGCCTGCGACGGAACCAGAGAATCGCCGAGTAGGAGAAGAGAACGCCCAGCGCGATCGCGTAACCGGCGTCTATGTAGCTCACGACCGCTCCGACGAGGAGTCGTCCGCGTTCACAGACCTCGCAGCACCGACGAGGGCACCTTCACCGACCCGAGGTGCACCGTCGAGGCCGACAGGATCCGGCGCCCCGCCGTGGAGCGCGGGTACGTCCTCGGTCCAGCGCTCGTGCAACGCGACGCGCAGCTCCGCGCCCTCGAGAGCCCCGGCAAGCACCTGGACGCGGTAGCGCAACAGGAGCATCCAGAAGAACAACAGGGTGAAGGCGACGAAACCGAGAAGCAGTGTCCAGGCCATCGAGCCGTGGATGGTCGGCGAGAGGTTCGCGTTCAGGACCGTGGCCCCCTGGTGCAGCGTGTGCCACCACTGGACCGAGAAGTGGACTATCGGCACGTCCACGGCTGCGACCAGCGCACAGATGGACGAACGGCGCGCCCGCGAGTCGGGGTCGCCCGGCACCCTCCGTATTGCGAGGTACCCGAGCTGCAGCACCAACAACAGGGCGGTGGATGTGAGCCTCGCGTCCCACGCCCACCACACACCCCATGTAGGGCGTCCCCAGATCGAGCCGGTGACGAGGGTCAGAGCTGTGAAGACGGTTCCCACCTCCATCGAGGACACGGCCAGGCGGTCGAAGAATTCGCTGCGCGTCCTTCGCCACAGCCAGAGCAGGCTCGAGAGAGCGGCCATGCCGAAGGCGAGGTACAGCGCCACCCACGCGATCGGAGGATGCACATAGACGAGGCGGACGAGGTCGTGCTGCATCTTGTCGGGGGGCGTGACCCACAGTCCGAGCCACACGGTGAAGGCCAGCGACACGGCAGCGGCGACACCGATCGTGCGGGTGACCGCGCGCGCCCGCGTGCTCATCGCCGGCACCGCGCTCACGACGCCTCCAGGAGCGGCCCGTAGATGAGGACACCGAGCGCCAGGTAGACGGCGGCGAACACGACGAGCAGCTCCACCCAGGGTGCCACCGAGCCCTGCGACAGGGTCCCGAGCGCCGTCTGCCACGCCCGAGTCCCCGCCAGGAGCACGGGAGCGACGACCGGAAGAAGAAGGAAGGGAAGAAGCGTCTCGCGCACCCTGAGCCCCGAGACGAGCACGCCGTAGAGGGTCCCGACGGCCGCGAGCCCGGCCGTGCCCGCCACGCACGCCGCGGCCATCCAACCCGCGGAGTGAACGTGCGACCCGTAGAGGACGACGACACCGACGGCCAGCAGGACCTCGAGGACGATCAACTGCGCGAAGAGCGCGGCGGTCTTGCCGAGGAAGATCCCCGCCGGATCGAGACCCGACATCCGAAGCCCGTCGCGACCCTCCGCGGACTCGAGCGACGAGCTGCGCTGGACGGCGAGCACCGACGAGAAGAGCAGCGCGACCCAGAAGAGGCCCGCGGCCGCTTGGACCATAGAAGCCCTGTCGGGTCCCAGCGCGAAGGCGAAAAGGACGAGGACGAGGACCGCGAAGGGAACAACCTGGTTGACGAGGACACGCGAGCGCATCTCTATCCGCAGGTCCTTGGAGGCGACCACGAGGCTGTCACGCCACATGCGCGCCTCCGCCGCTTTTCACCTCGCGCAGCTCACCGGTCACGCGTCCTCCCGCCATCTGCACGACCCTGTGTGCCATCGCCGCGCTCACCGCCAGCTCGTGCGAGGCCAGGAGGACAGTCGTGCCCGCGGCCGACGCCTCGGACACCAGCTCCGAGAGGAGGCCCCTCGCGGCCGAGTCGAGGCTTGCATGCGGCTCGTCGAGCAACCAGAGCCCGAGACGGCGGGCGCAGAGTGCCGCGAGGCACACGCGCCTTCGCTGCCCCGCCGAGAGCTTGCCCGCCTGCGTGCGCGACAGCCTCCCGGTGAGCCCGAGCCGTTCGAGGGCCGGGCCAACCTCGTTCACCGGGCCGCCCCCGGCGCGCACGGCGAAGGTCACGTTCTCCTTCACGGTGAGGTCGTCGTAGAGAGAGGGCGCATGGCCGACGAGACCCACCCGGCGGCGCAGCGAGGAGGCCTCGCGCCGCAGGTCGCGGCCGAGGACCGTGGCTTCGCCGCCCGCGAGCGGCAGGAGGCCGGCGCACGCTCTCAGCAAGCTGGTCTTGCCCGCCCCGTTCGGCCCCACGAGGGCGACGACCTCCCCCTCGGCAACCGAGAGGTCCACGCCGGCGAGGGCGGGGAAGCGCCCTGCGAGGGCGACGACATCACGAAGGAGCACGGCTTCGGGCATCGGGATCGGCGCACATGCTACGGGTGCCCCCATGGCCCGATCCAAGCGGGTCAGCTCACGGTGAGGCGGTGAAGCCCGATGTCGTCGAGCCACTGCGAGACGTGCTGGGAGAGCCAGTGCAGGTTGTTCGTGAGCAGCAGGACCCCGAAACCGACGAGGGCGACCCCGGCCACGACGTCGACGATGGCCAGGCGGCGACGCACGCGGGCGAGCACTCCCGTGAGGCGCCCGAAGGCAAGACCCGTGATCAGAAAGGGCACCCCGAGACCGAGGGAGTAGACGACGAGAAGGACGATGCCCGATGCGAGGGTCGCCTTGGTGGCTGCGAGCCCGAGGACTCCCCCGAGCACCGGTCCGATGCACGGCGTCCAGCCGAAAGCGAAAGCCATGCCCATGACGGGCGGCGCCCAGGCGCCCAGTCGCGACGGCAGAGGATGAAAGCGACGCTCGCGGAGGAACATCCTCGGGGTGCCGACACCGGCGAGCCAGAGGCCGAGGACGACGACCACCGCGCCCGCGGCGATGTCGAGACCGCGCTGGTGCCGCAGCAGGAGGTGACCGAGTCCCGACGCCGCCGCGCCGAGCGCGGTGAAGACGACGGTGAAGCCTGCGACGAAGCCGATGACGCCGCGGAGCACCGGCCCGAGGTCGCGCGGACGGCCCTCGTCCATCTCGACCGCGGAGAGTCCGGAGACCATCGAGACGTATCCCGGTACGAGCGGAAGGACGCACGGGGAGATGAAGGAGAGCATCCCGGCCCCGAAAGCGACGAGGAGGCCGAGGGGATCCAGCGAGATGACGCCCGGGACGACTGCCTGCACGACGGGCATCACGCTGCCCGGGTCATGGCGCGCCTATCGGTCGATGAGCGCGAGATCGGCGTCGACCATCATCGCCACGAGTCGGGGAAAGTCGACGGTCACCTCCCAGCCGAGCTCGTTCTTCGCCGGCGAGGCGTCGCCGACGAGGAGGTCCACCTCGGCTGGGCGCATGAAGCGCTCGTCGCGCGCGACCACGTGCTCGGACCAGTCGAGACCGACGTGCGAGAAGGCGTTCTCGCACAGCTCGCGCACCGAGTGCGTCTGGCCCGTGGCCACGACGTAGTCGGCAGGTTCGTCCTGCTGGAGCATGAGCCACATCGCGCGGACGTAGTCGCCGGCGAAACCCCAGTCGCGGCGGGGCTCCAAGTCTCCGAGGAGGAGCTTCTCCTGTTGGCCGCGAGCGATCCGGGCGACCGCATGGCTCACCTTGCGTGTGACGAACTCGAGCCCGCGGCGCGGAGACTCGTGGTTGAAGAGCATCCCCGAGGAGGCATGCAGGCCGTGGCTCTCGCGGTAGTTGACGGTGATCCAGTGCCCGTAGACCTTCGCCACGCCGTACGGACTCCGTGGGTGGAAGGGTGTCGTCTCCTTCTGCGGCACTTCGTGGACCTTGCCGAACATCTCCGAGGAAGAGGCCTGGTAGAAGCGGATCTCGGAGTCGACGAGACGTATCGCGTCGAGGAGGCGCGTGACACCGAGGGCGGTCGTCTCACCCGTGAGCACCGGCTGGCCCCACGAGGTCTGGACGAAGGACTGCGCAGCGAGGTTGTAGACCTCCGCGGGACGGTGCTCGCGCAGCACGCCGATGAGCGAGATCTCGTCGAGCAGGTCGCCGGCCACGAGCGTGAGCCGGTCCTGGATGTGGGCGATGCGCTCGAAGTTGACGGTGGACGAACGCCGCACCATCCCGATCACCTCGTAGCCCTGATCCAGGAGGAACTCCGCGAGGTACGAACCGTCCTGTCCGGTGATGCCGGTTATCAGAGCCCGTTTCGCGCGTCTGCCGTTCGTCATCTCACACTCGTCATGTTCACAATCGTCACAGTCGGCATTTTCGCATTCGTCACGCTCTGGCTCACCGTCCGGACCACCTGGGGGACCTCTTCTCCAGGAAGGCGGCGATGCCTTCCCCGGCGTCCTCCAGCTGGTTGTTGAGGGTCAGGAGCGAATGCAGGTGCGCCAGTGCATCGGAGGCGCCCATGTCCCACACAGCGTAGAACCCATCGCGGCCGAGCCTGAGGACGGCGGGCGACTTCTCCGCGAGGGAGGAGGCGAGCTCGTCGACCGCAGCGTCGAGCTCGTCATGGGGCACCACCCTGTTCACGAAGCCGATGCGCTCGGCCTCCTCTGCTTGGACGACCCTGCCGGTGAGCATGAGCTCGAGCGCCTTCTTCGGGGGCATCGAGCGGACGAGTGGGACCGTGATCATGTGCGGCCAGAGGCCGACCTTCGTCTCCGGCACGCCGAAGCGCGCCCGGTCCGAGGCGATCACCATGTCGCAACCGAGAGCGAGACCGAATCCCCCTGCAAGAGCCCAGCCCTGTACGCGCGCGATCGTCGGCTTGCCCAGCTGCCACAGATCCTCCAGGAGCGAGGCGAGCACACCCCTCGACTCGTGGAGGGACAGAAAGCTCTCCTCCTCGGCGTTCATCCCACCCAGGTCCGCACCCGCACAGAACGCCTCGTCGCCCGCTCCTCGAAGGACGACGACGCGCACCTGTGGATCGTCCTTTGCGATCGCCAGGTCGGCGCGGATCGAGCGCATCACGTCCCAGGAGAGGGCATTGCGACGCTCGGGCCGGTTGATCGTGATGCAGGCGATGCCGTTCGTGACCGAATAGAGGACCTGCGACGAGCTGTCCGCTTCGGGCTCGGCCACGGCATGCGACCGTAGCCCGGCACGGACCGCGACGAGGCGGCGGACTGACGCATAACGTCAGCAGGTCGTGGACATCGGTGGCGGACGGCGGGTGGCTTTCGTGTCCTTTCGTCTCGGGGGTGGCGACGGCGTGTCCGTGGAGGCCGCCAAGTGGATCTGGGCGTTCGGAGAGCTCGGGTTCGACACCACGACGGTCGCGGGCGAAGGCGCCGAGGTCGTGCTGCCAGGCCTGGCCATCGACGCAGAGGAGCCACCTGCGAAGGAAGAGATCGAAGACGCGCTGAGCGCGGCCGACCTCGTGGTGGTGGAGAACCTGTGCTCACTTCCCCTGAACCCGCGCGCCGCCACGGTGGTCGCCGAAGTCCTGCACAACCGTCCGGCGCTGCTGCACCACCACGACCTGCCGTGGCAGCGTGAGCGCTTCGCCGGCTTTCCCCCTCCACCTGACCACCCGTCTTGGGTGCACGTCACGATCAACCAACTGAGCCGCCGTCAGCTCGCCCGACACCGCATCCACGCGCACGTCGTGCGAAACACGTTCGACACCGAGGTTGCTCCCGGGGACAGGGCGAGAGCGCGAGCCGAGGTCGGAGTCGGTGAGGAGGAGCTGCTGGTGCTCCAGCCGACGCGGGCGATCGCGCGCAAGAACATCGCGGCAGCCGTGACGCTCGCGGAGCAGCTGGGAGCGACCTACTGGTTGCCCGGTCCGGCCGAAGACGGGTTCGGTCCGGAGCTCGAACGTGTCGTGAGCAAAGCGCGCTGTCCTGTGGTGCTCGGGCACGCCCCGGGCGCGGACGACGCGCGCATGTCCGACGCCTACGCGGCAAGTGACATCGTCGCCCTCCCGTCGACTTGGGAAGGATTCGGGAACCCGGCGGTCGAATCGGCGGTCCACCTACGGCCGCTGGCGATCGGCCACTATCCGGTCGCCGCCGAACTGGCTTCGTTCGGGTTCCGCTGGTTCGCCGCGGACGACATCGGGCGCCTCAGGCGCTGGGTGAGAGAGCCCGACAATTCGCTGCTGGAGCACAACGTGTCGGTCGCGCGGACCCACTTCTCGTTGCGCTCTCTTCCCGGGAGGATCGCGCAGGTGCTGGAGGAATCCGGCTGGTAGGGCTGCGAAGTCGAGGTGCCGTTACTCTCTTCGCATGGTGAGAGCCCCCGAAGGCATGTCCAAGAGGCTCTCGGCGGATCGCCGGCGTGAGCAACTCCTCGAGGTGGCTCTGCGCCTCTTTGCGACCAGCGGTTTCAACGCGACGACCATGGACGAGATCGCCGAAGCCGCCGGGGTGACGAAACCGCTCCTGTACCAGCACTTCGACTCGAAGCGAGCCCTCTACCTGGAGCTGGTGCGCTCGGTCGCGAACAGCTTGTTGGAGGCGATAGGAAAGGCGGTGGCTGAAGCCGAAGGGCCACGCCAGCAGGTCGAGGGCGGGTTCGCCGCCTACTTCCATCTGGTCGTCAGCCGCGCCGACGCCTTCCGCCTGCTCTTCGGCAGCGACGTGCCGAACGATGCAGAGCTCTCTCGCGCGGTTCGCGACGTGGAGGACACGATCGCAGAGGCCATCGAGGTGCTCATAGACGCCGGGCTCGAAGAGGACCACCGACGCATGCTGGCGTTCGCCGTCGTCGGAATGGCCGAGGCCGCCAGCCGTTACTTCCTGGCGAACCGTGACACCGACGAGACGGACGCGGCCGGTACCGAGGCGGAGCGTCGCGCTGCGCGTCTGGCCGGTCGCCTGGCGGACCTCGCGTGGGCGGGTCTTCGCACGGTCCACCGCGACTGAGAGCGCAGCGTCGCGTCAGGGCGGCGCGGAATCCGCGACCTATACGAGACGTGGCGCCAAGCGCTCGACGAGCTCCTTCAGCCTGACCGCACAGCGCACGTAGTCCGAGTCCTCACCTCCCGCCGGGTCCTCGACCTCACCTTGTACGTCCGGCTCCAGCCCGGCGAGGTCCAGGGCGGCGACACGTTCGGACAAAGGCGCGGGTCCGGGGGCGAGGTGATCGGCGAGCCAGCACAGCGTGGCGGTACGCTGCGCGGCAGCGGGATGGCGCCTTCGGATGTAGTTGACATGGTCCGCGCCCATCACGACCACGAGGTCCGCTGAATCCACGTCGGCCTCGGCGATCTGGCGGCTGCGGTGGGCGGGGGCGTCCAGGCCGATCGCGGTCAGCGCCTGCCGTGTCCGTCTGCTCATCGGCTGGTGCTCCACGACGTGAGTCCCGGCCGTGGTCACGCGCGCGTCTACCCCGCACACGTCGAGGAGCGCACCGACCATTACCGAACGCGCGGCGTTGCCAGTGCAGAGGACGAGCAAGTGCGGGGAATCTCCCGGGACGTCGGTAGCCGGCAAGGGCACGGACGGTACCCTCTGAGGATGACCCTCGAAGGCGAGTACGCCCCGAGCCAGTGGGAATGGGTGAGAAACCAGGTCGAGACCTACGAGGGTTCAGGCGGACGAGAGGGCACGACTCTCCTGGACACCGGGATGCCGGTGGTCGTGGTGACGATGCGCGGCTCGCTCAGCGGCAAGATCCGAAAAGCACCGGTCATGCGGGTGGAGCACGAAGGCGAGTACGCCATCGTCGCGTCCAAGGGTGGGAACCCGACGAACCCGGGGTGGTACTGGAACCTCAAGGCGAACCCGAATGACGTACGCATTCAGGACGGCACGGAGGTCTTCGACGTGACCGTGCGGGAGATCGAGGGAGAAGAGCGCCAGAGGTGGTGGGACCGCGCCGTCGCGGCGTACCCGCCATACGAGGAGTACCAGACGAAGACCGACAGGCTGATCCCGGTCCTCGTGGCGACGCGCAAGTCCGGCTGATCGCAGCGTCTTGGCGGTCAGCCGCCTCCCGCAGACAAGCGCGGGTCGACCGCGGCCGGTTCCGACTGAAGGCCGGGGAGGTCTCCGAGAGGACCCGGGCTGTGGCCGGCGGGTTGCGTCTGCGGGGTCTGCTCGGGACCACTGGTCTCGGACGGGACGGGAGCGACGCCGTCGGAGGCGCCCGGAACGGACGAGCCCGTGCCCGCCTTCCCGCTCAACGCGGTGGAAGGCACCCCGGAGCCCGCGACATATGGCTGTGGTAGCGCCACCTGGGTCGGCGGGAAGGAGGTGACAACGGCCTCAATCGGCGTGAGGAACTGCTGCGAGTACGGTGCCCCGACGTTCGGCTCATTCGGGGGCAGGATCGCCTGATAATCGGTGCTGTCGATCTCGTCTACCGGGACCGTCAGGCTCGCGTTCGCGGAGTCCGAGGTCAGAAGCAGATGGAGCCCGTGCGTCGCTATGTCGCCCTCGAAGTAGCGCACGTCTCCCTGGGGGCCGAAGTTCGGATCCGGGATCGGATCCTGGTGTTGCCTAGGGAGCTTCGCGTCATAGGTCGCGGTGCCTGCAATGTTGTAGGGAGTGCCGTCGAAGTTGTGGTTCCAGCAGCGGCGCTTGTAGGGCTCGCTCGCGTACGGGCCGGTGCCGTCGCGGTAATAGAAGGTCTCACCGTCCTTGTGGACGGTGCCCTTGTACACGTCGGTGGTGGGAGCGGGAGAGACCGCCACCGGTTTTCCGCCGACGTCCTCGAAACCCCAAGTGGTCGGGTCGGTGCCCCTGGGGTTCACCTGTGGGCCCGGGCTGTCCCCGGTCCCGTCGTCGAAGCAGGAGTCGTCGACGTAGTAGGGCACCGCTTCGACCGAGGACTGCGCGCTTCCGGCGCTCGGGTTCGCCCGCTCGTCCACGCTCCATTTCTCGACCATCGTCCCGCCGGGGCCGGTGAGCTCTTCCCACGAAAGTGGCTCCGTGGCGAGGCCCGGGCCGGACAACGTCGCATCGGGGAGGTCGAAGGATCCGTAAACGCAGTCGTCGGGTGATCCGACCTCGGGGATCGATATCGGGACGGGAGAATTGCAGGCCGCTTCGCTCGGCTTGCCTACTGCGACCGGCTTACCGCCGTTCAGCGACTCTTCCTCGCGCCCGAGCTTGTCGTTGCTCGACTCCGACACACCGCTCGGTCCCACGAAGTCCGTGGTGTCGCCGTAGAGGACCGGGTTGATACCGGTGACAGGGACACCTTTCGAGTTGTAGGGGTTGTAGTACTCGTTGATGTTGCCCGCGGTCATGTCCCACTGCGTGTAGATGCCGTCGAGCGGGGGGATGGGGTGGACCCTCAAGCCGTACTCATGCTCCATCGAGTACGCATAGAAGATGTCCGTTCGCGTGACGTTGGTGCCCGAGTCTGCGCCCCATGTCACACGGATGACCCGCACGGGCCCTACCTTCACGCCCATCGTGATGGACGAGCCGTTCCAGTTGACCTGTTCGTCCTCGTAGCCGCAGCAGGGAGTATCGCCACCGGGCGACTGCTGGAAGGCCCGGCCTTTGAAACGGTTCACGATGCTCGGTCCGTATTTCGTGGTGCTCATCCACGAGTCGCCGTCGCCGGAAGCGACCTTGCTCTTCGACACTCCGAGCTCGTCCATGATCCAGCGGCCCGCGAGGGGCGTCGTGCCCGAGGTGTCGCCGTAACCGAACTCGTAACGAGGCGTGTTCAGCGTCGCGGTGTCAAGTGTGCGCCGCTGCACGTACGTGGACGGGTCGAGCTCGAGGAGCGGTGCTCCGTCGGAGCCCGATCCGACCCGCGTGAAGCCCTGGCCCACAACGGGTGCGCTCGTGGCGGGATCACATGCGGGACCAAAGTCCGCATTGCCGTAGGTGTTGTAGTTGCTCTGCGAGTACACGAATGTGTCGGCCTGGCGGCCCTGTGTGTAGTGGACGTAGGGAGAGTTCGCGGCCGTGTACCTGGGTGTCACCACCGGTTCGGGTTGACCGTCGGGCCCGGCCACGAGAGCCGACTCCATCACGTAGACGTAGCGGACGATTCCGGTCGAAGGGTCGACGAGGCGGACCTGGTTCGCCGAGACGATGCCGTCGGGAAGAGAGGCGGACGAAGGTGCCTGTTTGCCGGCGTCACGCGCCATGAACGCCATCTCGTCGCTGTCGACGAGTCCATCGTTGGGGTCGGGCGTGGTGATGTCGGGGTTCGAGACCTCGCATGCGGCAGCCGCCTGAGCTTCCGTCAACGGCGTTCGGGTTGGCACCGCCTTGTTGGTGAACATGAACGGCTCGTAGTCGAAGGTGTAGGTGAGCATCTCGTTCACCCCTGAGTAGAAGGCGAAGCCCGATGCGTTGTTGGAGATGTAGTGCTCCCATTTCGTGTCGACCTGGAACGGGATCTGCACGAATGTGTGTGAGCCAGGATCCCAGCGGTAGCCGAGAAGGGTGTCGGTCGGAATGCCCTTGAGCACGGTGCGAACGGGCAACTGACTTCCCTGGAAGCAGTCATGGTCGCCGTGGTTGGGATCGACATAACCGTTCTGGTCGGGAGTGTCACCCGATTGGTAGCAGTCGCTGCGCATCGGCGCGGGAAGGTCACGCTGGCTGTCGTACACGCCGTAGTCGGTCGGCGGTTGCCAGACCCTCGCCGTCGCCTCCGGACCCGATGTCCACGCCGGGAAGTCAGAGCCGGTGAGCACGACGGGCTCGGTCCGGTAGGCCGCGACCTTCACGCCGACGCCAGCCGCCGTGAGCCGTGCGCCTGCTACCTGTCCACCGGCGGGGTGGGATTCGCCCACCTTCGTGGAACTACCCGAATTGCCGGCCGCGAAGGCCCCGCCTGTGGGCAGGACGGCCGAGGCGATGGCGAGAAGCGCCACGACCAGGGGCGGAATCACCTTCCAGGGCGGTCTCCGCCCCCGCCCTTCGATCACCACGACCTAAGAACCGCCTGGCTTTGCGAGGCTTGCGACACTTCGCCGGCCAGGCGCGCCCCGAAAGGTCACGTCGTGAGCAGCGTTCCTAAGCCATGCGAGCTTCGAGCGCGCGCGTTCCCTTCCGACGCCTCATTAACTCGGCCGCTCTCGCATCGGCAGCCTCCCTCGTCGCCTTGGCGCTCGCCGCTGCGCCCGGCGCTCCGACCCCGGTCCAGTTGGCGGGGGCTTCGCTCGCGGCCGGCAGCGGCCAGGGATCTGCTTCGACCGCTCCTCCACCCCCCGATGTGCCCGTTCCCGCCGCGGGCACCGGTGAGCTCCTCGGGTTGAAGGCGGATCAGAGCGACGGGGCCGGGATGCCGCCGGGGATCGTGAACGGCCCGTGCACCCCCGCGGCGAATCATCCGTACCCCGTGGTTCTCGTGCACGGCACCTTCGCCGACGAGAACTTCTCGTGGCAGACGCTCGCTCCGATGCTCTCCGACGCCGGGTACTGCGTCTTCGGTCTCAACTACGGGGCGACCTCGTGGACGACCGACTCCGGGGGCCATGTATACGCCGTCGATTACGTGGAGAAGTCCGCCGCGCAGCTCGACTCGTTCGTGAAGAACGTGGTGCTCCGGGACACGATCGAGCCTGGGGGGGAACACGCCACCCAGGTCGACATGGTGGGCCACTCCCAAGGCGGCATGATGCCGCGCTACATGATCGAAAAGACAGGTGATCCCGACTACCCCGGACTCGGTGACTCCTCGTACGTCCACATGCTGATCGGGCTCGCACCCTCGAACCACGGCGCGGACGCCTATGGCCTTGTACCGATCTTCGAGAAGCTCTTCGGCGCGAACAGCTGGACGTTTCCGGAGGACAGCGGTTGCGGAGCGTGTGGCGAGCAGGAGGCCGGCAGCCCGTTCCTCACGGCCCTGAACGCGAACGAGACAGCTTCAGGTGTCCTCTTCTACGTGATCGAATCCGAGTACGACGAGGTCGTGACGCCGGCGCCGAATGCGGCGGCCTCCGCACTCGGTGAGTGGCCCTCCGCGTACCTGCACGGCCCGGCGAACCAGGTCCTCAACGTCCGGCTCCAGGACCAGTGCCCGACCGACACGACAGAGCACATCGGGATCATCTACGACCCGAACGCCCTCCAAGACGTCGTGAACGCTCTCGCCAACAACTCGCCGGTGGGTTCGAGGGCACTGTCCGTACCCGAGCCCAAGTGCGCCGCCGCAGTTCCACCACTCGTGAGCGGCTGACCGACCTTCACCGGCCGCCCGTACGCGGGTGGAACGAGGGAGTTTTTGGTCCCGTATCCGGGTAGGACGACTTGATGTACCAGGAAGCTCTTTCGAGTCTTCGCCTGGAGGAAGCGCAGCCCGAAAGCGATCCGGCGTCTAAGACGTCGTTGATTCCTATTGCGTCGGTGATTTCGGCCGCGTTCGCATCGAGCGTGCTCGTGGCGCCCCTCTACCCCCTGTACCAGAAGAAGTTCGATTTCTCCGAGGTCTTTCTGACCCTGATCTACGCCGCGTACGTCGTCGGGAACGTCGTTGCGCTCCTCTTCCTCGGGCAAGTCTCTGATCGGATGGGGCGAAAGCGGGTGAGCCTGCCCGCGCTGGGGATTGTCGCTGTCGGCGCCTTGGTGTTTCTGTTCGCGACCAGCATCGCTTGGTTGTTCGCTGGTCGTCTCGTGTTAGGGCTCGCAGTCGGCATCCTTTCGGGTACCGGGACCGCTTGGCTCGCCGAACGGACCGATCGCCAACGGGCCACGGTGATAGCCACCATCGCCAACCTCTTCGGCATCGCTGTCGGGCCCGTCCTGGGCGGCGTCCTCGCCGAGTACGGCCCACGGCCGCTGCAGCTGCCTTTCATCGCCTACCTGGCGGCGTTGGCGGGAGTCGCTCTCGTGGCTGCCCGTATCCCCGAACCGTCCGCCGCACACATCGACAGCATTCGCGATCTGCGCTTTCAGCCTCGAGTGGGTGTCCCACGTGACCGTCTCGGTGCGTTCGCGGCTCCAGCGGTCACCGGTTTCGTGATCTTCTCCCTCGGCGGCCTGTACTTCGCGCTCGATTCCGACGGTCTTGATCCACGATCTCCGCCAGGGAAATGCCGCTGTGGCAGGTGCCGTGGTAGCCGAGGTCGCCGTGGTGGCGATCGCCGCCATCGCAGTGACCGGTCGGGTCGACCCGGACAAGGAGATGAGAGCCGGCCTTTGGTTCCTATTGCCCGCAGTAGGGCTCGTGGTAGCGGCGCAGGCAGCCCGATCAATGCCCACTCTTCTCGTAGCCACGGGGTTTGCGGGTGTGGCCCTCGGCCTCGGATACGTCGGGAGTCTTCAGGTGGTCAACGATCTTGCACCTCGCGAGCATCGAGCAGCCGTTGCTTCGAGCTACTTTCTTTGCTGCTTTGTCGGCAACTCTGTACCGGTAATCGGTGTAGGAGTGCTCTCGACTCTGACGACGGCCGTGACCGCGAGCGTCACACTCGCGTGCACCGTTGGCGTACTTTCACTGGCGACCCTCGCCTGGTCTTCCCACAATCGCTCGATCACACAGAGGCGGTAACCAAAGCGCTGCGGAGCGCTATCACCGCATCCTGGAGCGCGTCGAGCGCAGCGGGGATGACAAGATCCATCTGCATGAAGCCGTGGATCATCCCTTCGTAGCGCTTTACTTCGGCGTTCACACCCGCTTCGCGTAGTCGCCTCGCATACGCCTCCCCTTCGTCGCGCAAAGGGTCGAATTCCGCAGTCATGATGAAGGCAGGTGGCAAGCCCGCGAGGTCCTCGACGAAGAGTGGAGACGCGTCGGGATCAGTGGGATCGGCATCGCCCAGGTAATGGGCGGTGAACCACCTCGTGGACTGCGCTGTGAGCAGATAACCCTCGCCATTCTCTGTGTGAGAAGGCAACGCGCGGGTGAGGTCGGTCGCTGGATAGATGAGAAGCTGGAACGCAAGAGTGGGGCTACCGAGGTCGCGTGCCTTGATGCTCACGACTGCAGCCAGGTTCCCTCCTGCGCTATCACCTGCCACGGCGATGCGCCCCGGGTCGCCACCGAGCTCAGATGCCTTTCCGGCAACCCAATCGACAGCAGCGAGACTGTCTTCGACCGCCGCCGGGAATCGGCTCTCGGGAGCAAGGCGATATTCCACGCTGACCACGATTGCGGGAACGCCTGCAGCAAGCTGTTGGCACAATGGGTCATGGGTCGCGATGCTCCCGATGACCCAGCCGCCTCCGTGGAAGTACACGACCAAAGGCAGAGGGCCATCACCACTCGGTCTGTAGATGCGGACCGGGATGGGCCCAACAGGGCCCGGCAGCGTTGCATCTTCCGTAACGACCGTATCTGGCGGAGACGATCCGAGGCCCCCGAAGAGCTCGAAGGACGCGCGCAATTGTTCAGGCGTCAGTTCGGAGATCGGAGGCTGATCGATAGATTCCAGCTGATCGAGCAAGAGGCGTGCGGCAGGGTCAAGTGGCATGTCTTTCCGCCTCCTGTTTCAGGCGCTGCGATCCCGCGACCCTATTCTCACTGCGCTTCGCCCGCAGCTCCAACCGACAGTGACAAGTGGGTCAGCGAAGCAAAAACTCGCTCGACTACGCGACGCCTTCGGGCTCCGGGGTGGGGGGGATCGGCAGCCGTTCCAGGGGCCCACTCGGGTCGTAGTAGAGCTCCTGTCGGGCGATGAGCCCATCCCGGTATCTGTAGACGACTACGTAAGTGGAGCGGAGACGTGAATCGTCGGTGTCCCAATCGAAAAGGATCCGCGTGTACGCGCTCACGCCGTCGGCCAGCACGGCGCGTTCGTCGAGTCGGTAGGAGATATTGCGACAACCTGCGATGGTCAACTGGATGAATTCGAGGGTCGCATCTACGCCTTCGATTCGCGCCGGCCATCCGAACAGCCTGGTCGTGGGGCTCAGATAGACCACGTCGGGGTGGTAGAGGTCCCGTACCTGGGTAAGGTCGCCAGCGGAAAAGGCAGCCGCAAAACGTTGCTCCTGAGCATCGACTGTCTCGATGCCGATTGGCGTGGACACGCGCATTGATCGTACCGAGCATCTGTGATCACGGGCAGACCCACGACGCTCATTTCGTATACCCGGGATGGGCAACGGCAAGTTTGTCAGCGACCGTCGCGGTCACCACTGCTCGCACCTCCTCGAGCCTGTCGTCGAGGGTTCCGGATCTGATCGCGACGGCCAGCTCCGCCTCGCTATCCACTCCAAGTGAGTGAAGGCGCTCGGCATGAGCCGCAGCCTGCGCTTCTCCCAGCTCCGCCTCGCGAATGACCATCCCGAGCGCGTTGGCGGCGACTCGAGCATGGAAGCGCACCCGCCCTTCTGTGTTCGAGAGCACGTCCGACTCCAAGAACTCGCGCACCGCCTCGAGCAATTGAGAAGCGCTCGGTACGTCGTGAGGAGCCCCGCTCAAGGAAGCATCTCCAACAGATCCCATTCAACCTCGCACACACGGCGGCCGATCGTCGCCAACTCGACGGATCGCACAGCTCCGCTCGTGTACGTGAGCGTCTGGACTATGCAGATGATCCCCCAGCGCAGGGTGCAGAGGACCTCCCACCACTTGAGGACCTCGCGGTCAACGTCGATTCCACCGGCGCGCCTGTACGCCGAGAGCAGTTGGTCAATGGACCCGAATCCCCCCACCTCCAAAGGTGAGCCGAAGCGCCAAGCCTTCACACAGAGCCAGCCAAGGTCCTCGAGAGGATCTCCGACGTGTGCGAGCTCCCAGTCGAGGACCGCTCTTATCCCGTCGGGACCGATGATGAGGTTCCCGTTCCGGAAGTCACCATGTACCACCGCCGTCGCTGACCGCCCAGGCCGGTTCGCGTCGAGCCATCGAAACGCAAGTTCGAAAGCAGGATGTGGCTCGCCGAAGCTATCGAAGAGTTGACGAAGCTGCTCCAGCTGGTCGCCCCCGCTCAATCCGGGCACGGACCCGAGCGGGATCCGGTGGATCGCAGCGAGCACTTCGCCGCAACCTTCCGCCAGCCGCGCCCTGACCTTCGAGAGGTTCTCATCGCGCAGAATCCGCCGCGGAATCGTCTCACCTTCGATGTGCTCCAGGATCATGAATGCCGAGCCGACGGGGGAGTTGGTGTCACCCGAAGCCACCACCTCGGGGACGGGCACTCCGCTGGTCCGTGCAGCTCTTAGCAGCGCGGCCTCGCTGGAAAGCGCGGAACTCGGACCCCCTGGTGGGTCGCGTCGCAGCACGAGGCGCTTGCGCCGCCCCTTAGCTGTTAAGGTGTTGAAGCTCCAGGTTTCTCGCGATGCCCCACCCGACATCCGTTCGAGGTCATCGACCTTTACGTCGTCTCCAAGAACGTTGGCGAGCACGGACTGAAGGGCTTCGACAAGCCTTTCGTGGGGGGCGAGCTGATCGGCGCCGGCGTCTATCTCATCCACGTCCTCATACACTGAGCTTCGACAATTGCCGAGAGCATATGCTCCATCGATCGGCATACGCCTCGAACCACACGACGAGTTCATGCACGAGTTGGGCCCCGAGCCGAACTTCAACGAGTCCATGTACTTCAACCTCTATGACTCGGACTCTAGATTCGGCGGCTTTTTCCGGCTAGGGAACCGGCCGAACGAACGCAGCGGCGAGATGACCGTATGTCTCTGGTTGCCCGACCAGCGCGTTGCGTTCATGTTCCGGCGACCCGAGAAGACCGACAATGTGGCCTTTGACTCCGCCGGGATGCGCTTCGAGGTCGCCGAACCGTTCGAGGAGCTTCGGGTCTCTTATTCGGGAGCCGTGGTGCTCCTGGACGATCCGATGCAGTTGGCCGATCCACGCAAGGCCTTCACCACCAATCCCCAAGGGTTTTGCACCGCCAATCTCACCTACAGGGGGATATCCACGATGTTCGGAGGGGAACCGGACGCGCCGGCGGAACACCCCGGGGAGGAATTCGCACGCGGCCACTACGAGCAGCTAGTGGAGGCGGAGGGCTCTGTCGTGGTCGACGACGAGCAGTTCGACCTTCATGGTTACGGTCTTCGTGACCACAGCTGGGGGCCACGCTACTGGCAGGCGCCCTGGTACTACAGGTGGCTCACGGCGAACTTCGGCTCGAGTTTCGGTTTCATGGGGTCGCGGATCGCTCGCCGAAATGATGACGGACTGCGTAGTGGTTTCGTATGGGACAAAGGCCAGATGCATCTGTGTGACGATGTCCGCATCACGACGACCTGGGACAAGACCGGGACGTACCACGAAGAGTTGGAGGCTCAGATGACCTCCGGAGACCGCACATGGAACGTGCGGGGGAAGGTCCTGACACTCGTCCCGTTACGGAACCGGCGGCGCGACGACTCCGGTGACGAATTGGTCACCCGGATCTCCGAAGGTCTCACCCAATGGTCCATGAACGACGGGACAGTCGGCTACGGCTTGTCTGAGTACCTGGACCAGATCGTCGACGGGTCCCCGGTGGGTCTCGCCGAGTAGCTCTCCGACTACTGGATGGGTTTCTCAGTGACGTCTCTCGGCGCGCTCTACAACCCTCCACATTCGGTCGACTTCACTCGGAAGATTGTGGGGATCGTTCGCCTTGACCTCCACTATTTTTCTCAGCTTTCCGGCGACCGCCTCACGGTCGAACCGGGAAAGAAAGCCATTCACCAACAGGTTTCGCCCCAACCCAAGAAGCGTTGCCATCGTCCTTCCGACGGGGATCTCACCTGCTGCCATCAGCACCCACGCCAACCCGACGTCGAAATCGGGATCGCCTAAAGCTGTGCTCGACCAGTCGATGACGACGGGGCCTCTCCTCGAGACGATGACGTTCATCGGGTGAAGGTCGAGATGGAGCACGCAGTTACCGGCTAGCACAGAAGCTGGAGGCAAGAACTCGGGCGGCGAGAGGCCATGAAGGTGAAGGTGCAGGTCCGCCAGGACGTGGGCTTGACGCCATACTGACCACGGGGCCTCGCTTATGGCATTGACCATCGATGGACCCTCGATCCGTTCCATCACGAGATCTGAGCCGTCGTCGCTTATCTCTTCGACGGTGGGAACCGGATAGCCGTGATCGCGGAGGTACGCCATGGTGCGAGCCTCCGGTGCCATAGACCGTTTCTCTCGTGAGCGACGAAGAACCCGGCCAGGTCCGTACTCGTAGATGTCGGAGTCTCGACCAGATGCGAGGAGTGCGCCGGGCGCGTTCATCGCAGCCTGGACCTCCGACTCAGGCCAATATTTTCAGCTCGGGCCTACTGGATGTGGATCCCCGAGATCGCCCTCGCGATGATCAGTCTCTGGATCTCGGAGGTCCCTTCGAAGATCGTGTAGATCTTCGAGTCCCGGTGCCAACGTTCGACGGGATGCTCGCGAATGTAGCCGTACCCGCCCATGATCTGGATCGCCTGGTCCGTCACCCATACGGCTGTCTCACCCGCATAGAGCTTCGACATCGATCCTTCGCCGGCAGTGAAGGGCACCTTGTTCGCCCCCATCCAAGCGGCTCGCCAGACAAGAAGGCGTGACGCATCGATGCGCGCCTTCATGTCAGCAAGCTTGAAGGCGATGCCCTGGTTCTCGATAATCCGACGGCCGAAGGCCTTGCGTTCCTTCGCGTAGTCGAGCGAGTACTCGTATGCTGCGCGCGCGATACCCAACGCCTGCGCACCTACGACCGGGCGCGTCGCCTCGAAGGTGGCCATCGCAGCCTGAGAAGAGGACTTCTTCCCTTCACGCGCCCTCGCCAGCCGCTCGTCGAGCTTCTCCTTGCCGCCGAGCAGACAGCTGCCCGGAACGCGCGCGTCGTCGAAGACGACCTCACCGGTGCGCGAGGCTCGAATTCCCATTTTCTGGAACTTCTGACCGGCCGACACGCCCGGCGTAGCGGGCGGCACGACGAAACTCGCCTGGCCGCGTGATCCGAGCTCGGGATCCACGGTTGCCACGACGACGTTGATGTCGGCGATCCCGCCGTTGGTGATCCAGGTCTTCGTACCGTTGATCACCCACTCGTCCTTCGCCTCGTCGTATACCGCCCTCGTCCTGAGAGAGCTCACGTCGGACCCGGCATCGGGCTCCGAGACGCAGAAGGCGGCGAGCTGAATCTTCTCGGGGGTACCGAAGCACTGGGGCCCCCACTCCATCAGCTGTTCGGCTGTGCCGTTCGAGGCGATGCCGGCGAGCCCCAGCGAGCTTCCCCATATCGCCAAGCCGATGCCTGCGTCCCCCCACGCCAGTTCCTCGTTGGCGAGGGGCAGAGTCAGGCCGGTGCGATCGGAGAATGCCTGGACGAAGAAGTCGAAGGAGTAGAGGCCGAGTTTCGCGGCCTCCTCGATCACGGGCCACGGAGTCTCCTCCCGTTCGTCCCACTCATGCGCCGCGGGACGGACCACGTTCTCGGCGAAGTCGTGAACCCACTTCTGGATCTGGACCTGGTCTTCGCCCAACTCGAGCGAGAAATCGGCCATTTGCATCTCCTTATTCGCCGGGTCCGCCTCAGGGCTCTTCTTTGCGTGCCTCGCTCCCGGGGACCGCTTATGGGGCCTCGGGCAGCAAACCGGACCTCGTACGAGAGGCTACCCTCTTATTACTGAAGAGTAACATAGTGCCCGGCTTACGGTCCGGATCCGCCCGGGGGGGCCAGGTCGCCTCTTCTGTGTCGCCCTGACCAGGTCACCAGCTGCGAAAACGACCGCCTTTGCGGAGCTCAGCGGTGCAGCCGGGTCCCCCTCGGGCCGTCCTCGACGACCCAACCCACGGCGACGAGCTGGTCCCTGATCTCGTCCGCTCGACCCCAGTCGCCGGACGCCCGAGCCGCGTCGCGCTCTGCGACCAAGGCCTCGGTCGTCGAGTCCATCTCCTCATCCCGGGCGCGGAGGCTTAGGCCGACGGCTCCGCAGATGACGCTCACGGCGTCGGCGAGCGCGCGGGCCGCTTCATCTTCGCCGTTGTCGGCGAGCTGGTTGGCTCGGCGCACGAGGTCGAAAACCTGGGCCAATGCTGCAGGGGTGTCGAGATCGTCGTCCATCCGCTCCCTGAAGGCGTCGAGCGCCTTGCGGTCGATGCCGGTTGCGAGGGCCGCCTCGAAACTGAGACCGGAGAGCGCGGGGTCTACCGAGAAACGACGCGCCATTGCGTCGAGTCGGGAAAGAGCCTCCTCGCCTTCCGCGATCGTCTCCGGCGTCACCTCAACCGGAGACCGGTAGTTGCTCTGCAGCAACAGCAGCCGATAGGCCCTGCCGTCCGTCCTCTCGAGAAGATCCGTCAGCGATGTGAAGTTGCCGAGTGACTTCGACATCTTCTCGCCCTCCACCTTCACGTGTCCGTTGTGAACCCAGTGGTGGGCGAAGTCCCGGTCGAGCGCCACGGCCTGGGCGCGTTCGTTCTCGTGATGAGGAAAGGCGAGATCGATCCCCC
The DNA here is from genome assembly GCA_963737015.1 of uncultured Acidimicrobiaceae bacterium. Classification (GTDB taxonomy): domain Bacteria; phylum Actinomycetota; class Acidimicrobiia; order Acidimicrobiales; family UBA8190; genus CAVTQZ01. Next base: position 112,763 of record CAVTQZ010000003.1, read on the forward strand.
CGCCGTGCAGGTCGAACCCATCGCCCAGCAGGTCAAGGGACATGACGACGCATTCGGTGTGCCAGCCAGGGCGTCCCTCGCCCCAGGGTGCTTCCCATTTCGGCTCCCCGGGCTTCGCTTTCTTCCACAGAGCAAAGTCGAGCGGGGACCTCTTCTCCTCACCCGGAGCCACGCGCTCGCCTGCCCTGAGGGTTTCGAGATCCTGGCGGGCGAGCAGTCCATAACCCTGCACCTTCTCCACTGACAGATAGACGCCATCGGAAGTCTCGTACGCGACGTCGCGCTCGATCAGCTCAACGATCATCGCGACCATTTCGTGGACATAGGCCGTGGCGTGCGGCGCCTCGGTCGGACGCTGCACTCCGAGGCGGTCGACTGCATCCCACCAGGCGGCCTCGTTCTCCCGGGTGACCTCACCCACGGACCGTCCCTGCTCGTTCGCCCTCTCGATGATCCGGTCGTCTATGTCGGTGACGTTCGAGACGTACTCGACGTCGAGGCCGGTGAATTCCAGGTAGCGGCGCAGGACGTCGAAAGCGAGCGCGAACCTGCCATGTCCGATGTGAGGGACGTCGTAGACGGTCGGCCCGCAGACGTACATCGCCGCCCTGCCCTGATCCCGAAGCTCCAGAGGGCGAAGGGTCCCGGTGGCTGTGTCGTGAAGCCGCAGCACTCCGGTACCGTAACGCGACCGTGACTTGGGCTTACTTTGGAACCCACAGAGCATCCGGATTCGCCTCGTGAGTCGGACCGAAGCGCGCCCCAACGTCGGTCGGACTGTGGCTCAGGGGCTCGAGCCGCCCCGCAGACCCCAGGTCCCTGAAAGGCCCACCCTCGACGGGATCGAGGAGAAGTGGAGCACCCGTTGGGAGCAGGAAGGGATCTACCACTTCGACCGCTCCGCGCCCAGAGACCGTGTCTTCTCGATCGACACGCCTCCTCCGACAGTCTCGGGGTCGCTGCACGTCGGCCACGTGTTCTCCTTCACGCACACGGACGCGGTGGCCAGGTATAGACGCGCTCGAGGACTACGGGTCTTCTACCCGATGGGTTGGGACGACAACGGTCTCGCCACCGAACGACGTGTACAGAACTACTACGGGGTGAGGTGCGATCCGAGCCTGCGTCACGACCCTTCCTTCGTCCCTCCGGAGAAACCGGGGTCCGAGCAGATCCCGGTGTCGCGCCCGACCTTCATCTCGCTCTGCCACGAGCTCACGGCCGAGGACGAGAAGATGTTCGAGGCCACGTGGCGAAGGCTCGGGCTTTCAGTCGATTGGAGCCTCTCCTACACGACGATCTCCCCCGAGGCACGGTCCGCGAGCCAGCGCGGATTTCTCCATCTGCTCTCGGCAGGACACGCCTATTCGGCCGAGGCGCCGACGATGTGGGACGTCGACTTCCAAACCGCCGTCTCCCAGGCGGAGATGGAGGACAAGGAGATCCCGGGCGCCTATCACCGCGTGAGGTTCGAGCGGGTGGGAGCAGACGAAACGGTGGAGATCGAGACCACGCGGCCCGAGCTGCTCCCGGCGTGCGTCGCTCTCGTGGCGCACCCCGAGGACACGCGGTATCGGGACCTCTTCGGAGCTGAGGTGCGGACGCCGCTTTTCGAAATGAGGGTGCCTGTCGTCGCACATCACCTCGCGGACCCGGAGAAGGGCTCGGGCATCGCCATGGTTTGCACATTCGGCGACCTGACCGACGTCACATGGTGGCGCGAGCTCTCATTGCCGACACGCACGATCGTCGGGCGCGACGGGAGACTCGTCGCGCTCGACTGGGGCGAGGGCAACTTCGCGTCGGACAACCCCGGACCGGCACGGGCCGCCTACGGGAATCTCGAGGGCCTAAACGTCTCCGCCGCGCGCATGCGCATCGTCGAAATGCTGCGGGAGTCGGGCGCACTCGTCGGCGATACGCGACCCATAACGCATCCGGTCAAGTTCTACGAGCGTGGCGAGCATCCACTCGAGATCGTCTCCAGCCGGCAGTGGTACGTGAGCGTGTTGCCGATGAAGAAGCGGTTCCTCGAATTGGGTCGTCAACTGCGATGGCATCCCCCTCACATGGTCCATCGTTACGAAGCATGGGTGGAGGGACTCAACGGGGACTGGAACATCTCGCGCCAGCGCTTCTTCGGGGTTCCCTTCCCGGTCTGGTACCCCGTCGCTGACGACGGTTCGATCGATCACGATCGTCCGATCCTCCCGGGCGAGAACGCTCTTCCGGTCGATCCTTCGAGCGACGTCCCCCCCGGCTTCGCCGAGGACCAGCGCGGCGCCCCCGGGGGCTTCGTGGCCGATCCCGATGTCATGGACACATGGGCCACTTCATCGCTCACCCCGCAGATCGCCGGCAGATGGAAGGACGATCCCGACCTCTTCTCGCACGTCTTTCCGATGGACCTGAGGCCTCAGGCACACGAGATCATCCGCACGTGGCTCTTCACGACTGTCGTCAGATCGGAGTTCGAGCACGGAACCCTTCCTTGGTCCGACGTGGCGATATCAGGGTGGGTCCTCGACCCCGACCGGAAGAAGATGTCGAAGTCGAAGGGAAACGTCGTCACTCCGGTCGCTCTCTTGGAGAAGCAGGGAAGCGACGCCGTGCGCTACTGGGCTGCCTCGGGACGGCCAGGTGTCGATACGGCCTTCGACGATGCCCAGATAAAGGTCGGGCGCAGGCTCGCCATAAAGGTTCTCAATGCCTCACGATTCGTGCTCGGGAGGATCGGAGAAGGTCAGCTGCCCGAACCAGAGGCCATCTGCGTCCCGATCGACCTCGACATGCTGGGTCGGCTCGATCGCGTCATGGAGGACGCCACCCGGGCCTTCGACGGATATGACTATGCACGTGCTCTCGAAAGGACCGAGGAATTCTTCTGGGCGTTCTGCGACGACTATCTGGAGCTCGTGAAGACACGGGCGTACGAGGTGGCGGAGACGCCCGGGCCCGCCTCTGCCGCGCGCGGCGCTCAGCCTCGCCCTTTCGATCCAGCTGCGCCTTTTCGCACCGTTTCTCCCCTTTGTTACGGAGGAGGCATGGTCGTGGTGGCACGAAGGCTCGATCCACCAGGCGCCTTGGCCTTCGGTCGACGAGCTGCCCTCGGCAGCAGCAAACCCGAGCAGGCTCCCGTCGGACACGACGCGGAGCACCTCGGATACGACTGAGGAGGCAACCGTCCTAGGCGTGGCATCGCGGGTGCTCGGTGAGATCCGACGAAAGAAGACGACGGCGAAGCGCTCGATGCGCGCCGAGGTCCGGCGTGTGACGGTCGTAGACGATCCCTCGCAACTGGAGTTGCTGTTGTCGGCGCAGGACGATCTTCGTCAGGCGGGAAACGTCGCCGAGCTGATCACGCGGCCCGGACCGAGGGAAGTCCTCGTCGAGCTCGCAGAGGAAGAACCCAGCTGAGACTCGGCCGTGAGGCCGGAGCTCGGCGGCGGGGAAAGGAAGAGGATGGACGTAGCGAACATGAATGGGAAGACCGTTGTCATCACGGGGGGTAACTCCGGCATCGGAAAGGAAACCGCGGTAGCGCTCGCACGAGCGGGGGCGGACGTCCTGATCACGGCACACGATCCGGAGAGGGCTGAGAAAGCTGTCGTCGACATCCGTAGCCGAAGCGGAAACGACAGAGTCGACTCGGTCGTGTTCGACCTGGGCCTCATGTCCTCGGTACGCAAGGGCGCGGATCAGATCCTCGATCGCTGCCAGCGGATCGACGTGCTCGTCAACAATGCGGGACTCGTCCTCTCCGGCAGGCGTGAGACTTCCGAGGGGTTCGAGACGACCTTCGCAGTGAACCATCTCGGACACTTCCTCCTGACGAAGCTTCTCCTCGATCGGATCAAGCAGAGCGCCCCCTCCAGGATTGTGAACGTCGCATCGACCGCCCACAAAGGGGCCAGGCGCGGCCTCGACTTCGATGACATCCACACGACCAAGCGCTACGGAGGGATGCAGGTGTACTCGCGAAGCAAGCTCGCGAACATCTACTTCACCGCAGAGCTTGCAAAGCGGCTCGCCGGGACAGGAGTGACCGCGAACAGCCTCCATCCCGGCACCGTGGCGACGGGCTACGGGCGCGATGGGGACGCCAAGGGAGTGCTCGCGTTCGGGGTCAAGCTCATCAAACCCTTCATCTTGAACGCCGAACAGGGGGCACGGACCTCGATCTACCTGGCGTCCTCTCCCGAGGTCGAGGGAGTGACCGGTGTCTACTTCGTGAGGTGCAAGCCGGCCACGCCCTCGAGGGTCCGCGCGACGAGCAGGCTGCCAGCAGGCTTTGGGACCTGAGCGACGAGCTCATCGCAAAGGTGGCTTAGGAGGCGCGTACCCTCAGCTTGCTTCGCCCATGTAGGAGCGCAAGAGCTCAGGTTCCATCTCTGCCGGCGAACCACGTCTCACGATGCGGCCGTTGACCATGATGGCCGCTTCGTCGGCGAGCTCGAGCGCCGTCTTGGCAAACTGCTCCACCAAAAGGAGGGTCACCGCGTGCTCCGAAACCAACTGCCCGACTGTCTCGTACAGCGAGGCGACGATCATCGGGGCGAGGCCCATCGACAGCTCGTCGAGCAGTAGTACCCGCGCGCCGGTGCAGAGCGCCCGTGCAAGCGCAAGCGCTTGCTGCTCACCTCCCGACAGCCGCCCGGCGAGTTGCCGGCGACGGTCCTTAAGGGCGGGGAATCGTGTGTACGCGCATTCCTCCAGATCGCGGAGGTTCAGATCACGCCGCGAGTAGCTGTACATGAGGAGGTTCTCCGAGACGGTCAGGTTCGGGAACACGGATCGTCCCTCCGGTAGAGCGGAGAGGCCCTTGCGTGCCAGTTGCTCGCTCGAGAGGTCGGTGACGTCCGCACCGTCAAGGAGGACGTGGCCGGCCATTGGATCGAGCTGGCCGCTCGCCACCTTGAGCAGGGTGGACTTTCCGGCGCCGTTCGGACCGAGAAGCGCGAGAACGGATCCCTGTTTCAACGCGAGGGAGACGCCGTGCACCACTTCGATCCGTCCGTAGCCCGCCCTCAGATTCTGCAACTCGAAGACCGGGCTCGTCTGTGCGGATTCGCCCGCACGTGACTCCTTGGCGGTCTTGCGTTCATTGAGCTTCGTCCTCGCCGGCTCGTCGCCGCTCGCCCCGTGTTCCTCGGTCTCTGTTGCCCCGAGATACGCGGATCGAACCGCCGGATCGTTCCGGATTGCGTCCGGCTCACCTTCTGCGATGAGCACACCGTGATCCAGCACAGCGACCCTCCGGCAGACCCCCATCACGAGCGCCATGTCGTGCTCCACCAGGAGAACCGCCATTCCACGCGAAGCGAGGCCCTCGAGGACCGACGCAAGCTCCGCGGTCTCGTTCTCGTCGAGACCCGCGCTCGGCTCGTCGAGCAGCAAGACGTCGGGGGCTGTCGCAAGCGCCCTGGCAAGCTCCACGAGCCGGGCGGAGCCCGTGGGCAAGAGGTCGGCCGGCTCATCGGCGACTTGTGAAGCTCGTACGAGCCCGAGGAGGTCATCCGGCGAACGCGCAGCCTTCGACATTCTTTCCCGGCTCACCTCGAGTGCGACCTGGACGTTCTCACGCGCACTCAAGGTGCCGAACAGCTCCAGACGCTGAAAAGTCCGCGCGATGCCAAGTCGGGCCCGGCGATGCACGGCGAGCGACGTGATGTCCCTGCCTTCGAGAGTTACGGCTCCTCTCGTCGGTCGCTGAAGGCCGGTTATGACGTTGAAAAGGGTGGTTTTGCCGGCTCCGTTCGGGCCTATCAGTCCGGTGACGCAACCAGGAGCGACCTGCAGGTCCACGTCGTCGAGGGCTTGCACTCCGCCGAAACGGACGGCAACCGAACGGACCGAAAGCTCAGCCAACCGAGCTCACCGATCCCTCGAGAATGGACCCGCCCTCCGGGACCGAGGGGCCCGTCGTGCCTCCGTGGCCGTTCGAGCGAGCCCTCGCCATTCGGTGCCAGAGCTCGGGCAGATCTCTGTAGACACGGCCGACTCCGAGGGGGTTGCGTCCGACCGCCACGATGCCGACTCCGACGAGGAGCTCGGTGAAATCCGGGACCTGCGGCACATGTGCCCCGACCACGGGGCCCAACGCCACGAACAAGCCCGCGAGAAATGCACCCGCGAAAAGATTCGCCCCTGCGAGGGTGACCGCCACGAAGATGACGATGCTGTTCAGGAATTGGAACTGGGCGGCACCGACCGTCGTGGACAGCCCCCCATAGAGCGCACCGGCGAGCCCCGCGAGCCCCGCCGATAACGAGAACACGAGAAGCTTGGTCTTCACGAGACTGAGGCCCACCGTGGCTGATGCGGTCGACGAATCGTTCATTGCCACGAGCCGTCTGCCGAAGACACCTCGGCGCAAAGCCGCGATGCCCCAGATGGAAGCACCGAGCACCAGCGCGAGAAGAATGTCGAAGGACCAGTCGCCGCTGAAGCGGATTCCGAAGATGTCCGGACGACCAACGCTCACCGTTCCACCCGCACCCATGATCGCATTCGAGGTGAAGAAGACGTTGTCCATGAGGACAGCGAAGGCGAGCGTGGCCAGGGCCATGTACAACCCGCGCAGGCGCAAGACCGGGATGGCGAGCAGGGCTCCCGCGACCGCGCACATCCCGACGGCGGCCAACACACCGAGAACCGAGCTTCCCCCGTCGACCCAGTGCATCGCGAGTGCGCCGAGACCGAGGAAGGTGAATTGGCACAACGAAACCTGCCCCCCGAATCCCGAGAGGGGCACGAGCGACAACGCGAGCAACGAGAGTACGAGCACCTCGCCCATCGTGAAGAGATCTGATCCGGACAGAAAGCTGCCTGCAATCGTCACGGCGACGACTAGCGCCAATGCCGCCGAGAGCGAGGTCCACGACCTCGCAGGTCGGGGAGGCCTCACCCGCATCACTCGACCGGCGCTGAGCCTGACCTCGGGGATCACAAGCAAAGCTAGGAACAAAAGTGCCATGGGCAGTGCTGCAGTCACATCGGTGACAGCACCGGTCGGCACATAACCGACGGCGAGCGACTCGCCGATCCCGAGCATCATCGCCCCTACGAACGTGAGCGGCAGGCTGCGCAGACGGCCGACGACGGCTGCGGCGTAGCCATAGATCACGAGCTCCGTGAGCTGCAACATGTTCATGGTCGTGGGTGCGAGAAGGATGCCGGCCAACGCAGCGAACATCACCCCGATCATCCAGGCGTAGGAAGAGATGCGACCCGACGACGCTCCGGACAGAGACGCGAGCCTGGGATCGTCTACGACCGCTCGCATCGCGACCCCGGTCCGCGTGCGGTGGAACAGCAGCCTCATCAAGATTGCGGCCGCGATGGCCACCGCGATGGTTATGAGTTGCTCGTAGGAAAGGTTCACTCCTCCGACACTCACCTGGTGGCCAGAAAAGAACTCGGGGACGTTGTAGACGGCCGACTGGTTCCAGATGCTTCCCGCCAACCCGAGGAGCGCGAGGAGAAGACCGAGGGTTACGGCAAGGCGGATTCCAGTGACCGCGCCGTGCAGAGGTCTCGCGACGAACCGCTCGACGATAGCGCCGAGTAGAGGTGCGGCCACGAGGATGACGATGGCCAGTGAGAGGAGCACAGGGAGCTGCCACGCCTGCCAGAGCTGCCAGAACAGGTACGCGAGCACCATGCCCATCGCGCCGTGAGCAAAGTTGAAGAAGCCTGTCGTGTTGTAAGTCACGACGAGCCCGCTCGCGCTCACGGCATAGACGGATCCCGTGACTATTCCGGCGACGATCAGGTTGATGAATTCGGTCACGGGTGCGCTCCCCGCGCTTCTAAACCGCTGGCGCGGTGCTCGCCGGCCAAGTCAGCCGTTCTGAGATGGCCGTACCTCCGGCGTGAAGCCCGGCGCTCGGAGGAAACCGCCGTTGCTGCAATAGAAGCCCGACTTGGGACTCGGCGGGACCCGGACGAAGCGTCCGTTCTGAACCTGGGCGAGCAGAAAGCAGTCCGGAGGGATGTTCTGCGCCGGATTGTCGTTGGGGATCAGGCCGCCCGCGTCGAAACTCGTCACCTTGTCGAGCTGAGCGATGAGGCTTTGGCGTGTCGGGTTCGGACCTGCCTGCTTCAACGCCTGTACGAACAGCTCAGCAGAGGCCCAGCCGTAGACGGACTCGATCTCGAAGTCCGGATTGGAGCTGGCTTTCTTCATCCACTTGTCGAAGAGCGACACCGCGGGGACCGCACTCGCGTCCTCTCCGAGGTAGAGCGCGTAGTCCTGATCGATGTACATCCCATTCGCGGCATCGCCCGAAAGCGGAATCAGTTGGTTCGAGTAGGCCGCGACTTCCACGTTGATCGGAGAGAAGTTCTGTTCCTTCATCTCCTTGGCGACGGTGGACGCGTAGGTGTCGGGAAGCTGGCTGCTGAAGAAGAGCTGGACTCCCGCGTTCTTCATTGCAAGAACGTCAGACAGGAAAGTCGATTCGAGGACACCGAAGCCTCGGTCGTAAACGATGTCGAACCCCTGGGATTTCATGGACGCCTCGAACGCCTTCTCCGAAGCAGACGTAGCAGACGTCGCGTTCGCCCAGAGGATCCCGACGTGCTTGATGGCCGTCGGATACTTCTTCTTCAGGTACTTGAATATCCCGAGCGGGTAGTCGTTGTTCGGGCTCGGAAGCGGACTGTAAACGTAAGAGTCGTCGGCGAGACTCGGGTCCAGCGGGAAGCCGACATCCGGCATATGCGCCGTGTCGATCACGGCCTTCTCTGCTGAGTCGAGAAGAGAGAAGCCCCCGACGAGGGCGAAGTCGCGCTGGGTCTGCGTAGTCGTGTCCGCTGCAACCGTGCCCGCCTGAAACGCAGAGTCCTGCGCGTCGAGTACGAGCTGGCGTCCGTCGACGCCACCTTGGCTGTTCACATAGTCGAAGTAAGCCTTGGTTCCGTCCTCTGCGCCTTTGAAGAGCCCTGCGACCGGCGCCGACAGGTCGTCGACCTGCCCTACCGTGATCGAAGTGGCGCTTACGCCAGGCGAGGTGGAAGAGCCCGCCGAGGAGGGAGTCGACGTCGTGGGTGCCGACGAGGAGCTCGAAGCCTTCGACGAAGAACCCGAAGAGCACCCGGCCAGACCCATCGCGGCCACGACGATCAGGCCTGCGGCCGAATACGCACCTCGCCTGGTCACGAGGGCGTTCGCCCACCCTTTTGGTGAATTCCCCACTTCTCCCCCCCTGCCGGCTCCTGGCCACGCCGCCGGAAGGTCAAAGGCTCCCGGTGGACGTCTACGGTATTTCAGAACACGTTCCAGTTAGATGTTAGGACGTGCACCTGCGGTCGCAGCGTCGGATGCCGGTCGGCCCCGGCTCTTCAGGGTCTGGTGCCGGACCGCTTCGAGGAAACGGACAATAGCGGCGACGGCGTTGGCCGAACGGACGCTCGGAAGGACGTCGAACGCGTGCTGAGTGTGCGGCAACTCCGCATAGAGCACCGGCGACTTCGAGACGGCCCTCAGGGCCTCGACGAACCTGCGCGCACCGCTCACCGGGACGAGCGTGTCAGACGATCCATGGATCACGAAGAACGGCGGAGCGTCGGCATTGACCCTGTATAGGGGCGACGCCTGCTCGAAGGGCTTTACGTCGTTGCTCAGCTGCGACTTGAAGACCTGGCGCTCGAGGAGGCGCATCAATCCATCGTCGTAGCTGGCGGCGAGGAGCTTCGAAGCCTTTCGCACCTGTGCTGCGCCAGGCACCGGACCCGGAGATTCGCCGAGCGGGGTTCCCTTGCCGCACGTCATGTCGTATACGCCGTACATGGGCACGCATGCATCCACCGAGGTGTCTTCGTCCTCGAAGCCGGGCTGGAACAAGGGATCGTTCGCGCTGAGCGCCGCCAGAGCGCTTAGATGGCCGCCCGCGGATCCTCCGCTGAGCGCTATGAACCCCGGGTCTCCTCCGTACTCGGATATGTGCCTCTTCGTCCAGGCAATGGCGCGTTTGCAGTCGACGATCTGGTCAGGCCAGGTGGAACGGGGACTCAGGCTGTAATTGATCGTGACGCATACCCAGTCGCGGCGAGCGAGCTCGTACATGAGCGGAAAGCCCTGCTCGCGCTTGTTCCCCATGATCCACGCTCCTCCGTGGATATGGATCAGGACCGGAGCCCCGGCGGGCGGGTCGACCCTCTTCGTGATGACATCGAGGCGATGGCGATATTTGCCGTCGCCCGCGTAGTCGATGTTGCGGGTGGCTCGTACGGAACGGGCCGGGCGCGGGAAAGGGATAGGCAAGGCGCGGTAGGTGCCACATGGTCTCGCTGCCATGTCTCGGAAGGACGAGGTCCTCCACGGGAGGTAAGGGCACCTCCTTTTCCACGCGCATGAAGACGCCGCGGGTTTCGTAGCTGATTCGCGCCAGGCCTATGAGCCCGGCCCAGGACCCAACGGCCACACCCAGGCCGACCCATCCCGGCCAGTGTCCGAACGCTCCAGCGAAGGCGAAGCCGACCGTAGCGGCTGCTTGCCACACGATGTGCCACACAGGCAGCTCTCCGGTGTACCAACCGGCGAAGAAGCTCGGGACCGCGAGCAAAGGGAAATTCGCTGGGCGGTACGCGTTCAGGACGAGGAGCGCCCCGAAGACCGTCACCCCAAGGTAAGCCCAGGACCACGCCATGGCACCATCCTTATTGACCGTGAAAGGATTCATCAAAAGTCCGTGGGAGGAGAACGACGTGGAACAGCTGGCGGGCCTGGACGCTGCATTCCTCTATCTGGAGACCCCGAGCCTTCACATGCACGTCTCGATGGCCGCTGTTTTCGACCCGTCTACTGTTCCCGGCGGCTACTCCTGGGAGAAGCTGCGCAAATTCGTCAGCTCCCGGCTGGTGCAAGCGCCGGTGTTCACCCGGCGGCTCGTCCAGGTGCCGTTCCGGCTCGGCCACCCCTACTGGGTGGACGACAACGACTTCGACGTCGACTACCACCTTCGCCGTGCGGCAATTCCCGCCCCAGGCGGTATGGACGAGCTGGCGGAATTCGTCGGGGACGTGTGCAGCCGGCAACTGGACCGCTCGAAGCCCCTATGGGAGATGTACGTCGTCGAGGGCCTGAGCGGCGGGAACATCGCGATCGTCACCAAGATCCATCACTGCACCATCGACGGGGTCTCCGGAGCCGAGCTCCTAACGCAGCTGTTCGATCTCGAGCCGAAATCCGAGGACGAAGGCTCGGACCGTGGTGACCAGGGTTCCCGGGCTCAGGGGCGCGACAACACGCCCTCGGAAGCCCAGCTCGTAGCGAGAGCTCTTTTTTCGCGGCTACGAAAGCCCCTCGAAGTGACGAGGCTGGCTTACAAGACCGGCCGATCGGCCCTCGATGTGAGGCGGGTACGGCAGGGGCCCTCAGCGGCAAAGGCCGCACTCCCGCTCACTACCCCGCGGACCTCGCTCAACGCCTCCATAACGCCCCACCGCAAGGTGGCGTTCGCCTCGATAAGCCTGGATGACGCAAAGCGCCTGAAGAACGCCCTCAAGACGACCGTGAACGACGTCGTGCTCGCGATCTGCACGGGCGCCCTGCGCCAGTACCTGATCGAGGGCGACGAACTGCCCGACAACCCGCTTGTCGCCACGGTACCCGTGTCGGTAGCGCCGAAGGTCGGGACGCGTCCGGGAGCCAACAAGGTCTCGGCGATGTGGGTGGCTCTTCCCTGCCGGATCGATGACCCTGTGAAGCGTCTGCTCGAGATCGCCGACGGAACGAAGGGGGCCAAGGAAGAGCACGCGGCTCTTGGGGCGAGCGTTCTCCTCGACTGGGCGGAGCATGCGACACCGAACGTCTTCTCCGCCGCGGCTCGCGCTTACACCCGGTTCAAGCTGGCCGAACGACACCGACCGATCCACAGCCTCGTCATATCGAACGTCCCCGGGCCCGACTTCCCGATATATCTCGGGGGAGCCGAGATGGTCGCAGGGTTCCCCCTCGGACCCGTGATGGACGGGGCGGGCATGAACATCACGGTCATGAGCTACCGCGGCGTCCTGAACTGGGGCGTCATGGCCTGTGCGGAGAGTGTCTCCCGTCTCTCGGACTTCGCCCGCCACATCCCCGGCGCTCTCGAGGAGCTCCTGGCCTCTGCCGGTTTGGATCCCCCCACTCCGGTCGGGATTGCCCAGCACGCCACCACCGCCTGAACCTCGGCGGCTGTGGAAAACCGCCTGGGGAGAACTCAGCCGATCGACTTCCCGGGGACGGGAGTCGGAACCCTCAATCATCACGCTTTGTGATCTTTATGTTTGCTAATCCCCTTTTCTAATCACTTAGCGTACTGATTTGCGCCGAAGCTGGCGTAAATCTGATTGATTTCCTTATGGAAACGTTGGGGATTTTTGGATAATCGTCCCAATGTTGCGCCAGGCGACGCTCGTCAGGGCACCGCACGACGAGGGCACGTACGCCCTGCTAGAGGGTCTCGTCGGCCCGGACTCCTCCAGCCCCGGCTCCTCCATCTCTGATCCGGGTTGCTTGGGCTCACATGAGAAGAGACGAGCGGGCCGCACAAAGGCTTCCACCAGGCACGGTGGCTTCAAGTTCAGGCTGGCTCGCGCCGATGCAACCATCGTGTCAACGGACGGGGCCGAGGTCACACGTGATTCCACACACTTGAACGACTCCCTCTCTGTCGGAGTCGCGACCCCGCGCGCCGAGATTGGACAGAGGCCTCCGCTCACCCTCCTGGCACCGCCGGAATTCATCACTGCTCCGGATCCGAAGAGCGCCAGCTCGCCTGACGTCCCTGAGCCGAACAACCCACGAGACGCGTGGCCCGAGCGGGGTACGGCATCCTCGGCCGTTCTGAGCAAGCTGTACATCAACACGGCTTCTTTGCTCTTCGCGAGCGGAGCGGCGGTATTGCTCGTCTTCGGCCCGCTTTCGCAATATCACCCTGTCCATCGCGTAGCGAGCCCCCTGCTCACATTCGTTCTTTTGTCGGTGGTCTTTTCAGCCACCCTGTCATCACTGGTTTCCTTCCATTACCGGGGTAGCACTTATCACTTTGGACTCCTTGAGGTTCCTTTACTCCTCGGCTTAGTCTTCGCATCCCCGCTCGTCCTAGTTCTCAGCCTTTTGGCTGGTGAACTGGTAGTAGTCGGACTCATCCGTCGGCGTGCAATCACCAAATTGCTCTTCAGCGTGGCGTCGAGCACGTTCGCGGCTGCCGTTGCATCAGCCGTCTTCCGTGGATTGCTAGGAAGTCATTCACCAGTCAGTCCATGGGGATGGGGAGCATCCACGGCTGCGTTGGCTTTAGGGAGCGTGATAGCCGCAGAGGCGTATCGGCTTTTCATGTGGCTTGAAGGACATAAAGCTCACAGCGAATTTGTAACTGAAGCACTTCTATTGGCCGCGAGCATCGGCCTGGCATTTGTGGTCCTTGATGCCGCTTGGTGGGATCTCTGGGCGACAGTGCCGCTAATCCTCGTCGGTGCATTGATCGTCTTTGCTTATCGGGGTTACACGCGTTTGTCGTTGCGTTTCGGTGCGCTGCAAAGACTTTACGATTTCAGCCGATCGCTAGGCTCCGCGAATCTCGAGCCCTCTGGGATGACATGGGCTGTCCTAGAGCAAGTCCGCGCAGTCATGCGAACTCGCCGGGCAGAGTTGATTCTTGCAGAAACGTCTGGGATCCCGCGACGCGTTTCGTTCGATCCCGTCGTGGGACCGAAGATCGAGCCCCTTGTCCTTGACAACTCTTCACTCGTCAGCGAAGTCATGTCGACCAAAGAATCCGTTCTCAGAAGTAGACAGCGCGGGACGACAGTCACCGTTGCTACGGACTCGGTCCTCGGAGAGTATAGAGAAGCTGTGGTGGCGCCTCTCCTCGACGGAGAAACGATCATTGGTGTTCTTGTTGCTATCGACCGGGAAGAAGAGGAAGATTCCTTCGACGCAGAGGACCTTCACCTTTTTGAAGCTCTCGCGGTCCACGCAAGCTCGAGCCTTGATCGAGCTCGCCTTGTCGAAGAACTTCGATTTGAAGTGGACAGCAAGTCGCATCAGGCCACTCACGATTCACTAACGGGACTTCCGAATCGCACGCTCTTCCTCAGCCGCGCTGCGGTCGCCCTTAGTGAGAGCGATGGAGTCGCCATTGCGTTGCTCGACCTCGACCGGTTCAAGGACGTGAACGACACGCTCGGTCACGCGATAGGTGATCGGCTCTTGTGCGAAGTCGCAGAGCGGGTCGTCCACTCTATTTCTGGCCGAGCCACGGTTGCGAGATTGGGGGGAGACGAATTCGCATTGGTCCTCCCAGACGTCGGCGGGAGCGAAGAAGCGGTCGCAATCGTCCACGAACTCAATCGAGAACTTGCAAAACCCATTGAAATCGATGGATTAACGTTTGCGGTGACTGCAAGTGTTGGAGTTGCCATCGCTCCACAGCATGGCGACAACGTGGCACTTCTTCTTCAGCGGGCCGATATTGCGATGTATCTCGCCAAGGAGCGCCGCAGTGGAATCGAGCTGTATTCGGCAGGGCATGATCAAAGCATGCAACGCAGGCTTATGCTCGGGGGTCTCTTGGTGCATGCTTTGGAGACCGGCAACGAGCTCAGCCTGATGTATCAGCCCATCGCCGATCTGAGCACGGGCCAAGTCGAAGCGGGTAGAGGCACTGGCGCGGTGGAACAATCCTGTGCACGGTTGGATTCCAACGCCCGAATTCATCGAGATCGCAGAACAGATGGGGATCATTGGTCAGATAACGGACTTCGTCCTAAAGGAAGCTTGCATGAGGCTCGCAGAGTGGCACAGCGCTGGCTTCAGATCGGTCTTGCAATCAATATTTCCGGTCGTGAGCTTTCCGACAGCCACCTCGTGGAGCGGGTTGCCCGGCAGATTAGCATCGCAAACGATCCTCCCAGCAAGTTCCCTGACGCTCGAATTCACAGAAACCGAGGTAATGGCCGACCTCGGCCATGCAAGCACAGTCCTGAATGAGCTGGCCGACCTCGGAATCGGATCGCGATCGACGATTACGGGACTGGGTACTCCTCGCTTGGCCTACCTTCACCATCTTCCCGTTCACGAACTGAAGATTGACCGATCGTTCGTGACAAATCTTGCCGAGGATCCGAGCAATGCGATCATCGTTCGGTCATCGATAGCCATGGCGCATTCCCTTGGTCTCGGGGTCATCGCCGAAGGAGCTGAAGACGCAATCACTTGCCAGAATTCTCGCTGAAGCTGGCTGCGACTCAGTCCAGGGGTACTACCTGTCGAGGCCGCAAGAGCCAATGAAATTGAGATCGTGGCTGTTGAGTGGCGCATCGTTGGAGTTTGAGCGAGCGGAGCGCGTTGGCGCCAACTGCAGACTGCCCGGCTGAACGCTAATCTCGCTGATGCTTTCTCGCGGCGCTGTAATGTTCACGTAGTGTGAAGACGCCCACATATCGAACAAAGTTGGCCTTGTGGCCCATGAGGTAATGGGCCTAAGTACTCTTTAGCACACCCAAAATTCTCCCAAGGGTTGTCAAATAGTCTCCCACCTGGGAAGATTGCCTCGCGCCACACCCATAAACGGGCGCGGGGGACCGAGGGTACCGGTGACACGGTGTTTGACCCTCGGATCCCCTACCTGTCCCGACTGCCGAAGGGGGTGGTGGGTATGGCTTGGCCAGTCCCGTGAGCCTGAGCGGACTATGACCGCTCAGTAGGTCGGTCGCTGCCCTCCACCGCCCTCAGCACTGCGGTACGGTTCTGCGACTACTATCGACACGGCGGCCGGTGTGCTTTAGCGAGATCTTTCCGAATCTCGCTGAAGGCGCCGGCCGCCGTTTGTCGTTTTACGGAGCTGAGACGTGCAGTCATGGGGACCCAGCCCCCATCAGATCATGGCTTGCGCGAACGATTTGGCATGTCATCCGGCGGCGTGGTGCGGCTGCGATAAGTCAAATGGTTGGCCGCAAAAGCGGGCTCGGCATGCCCGCCGTTTCGGCCGCCTATGGCTTGGTTTTGCCTTCGCGAGCTCGGGTGACGGGTTCGCACTGGGAGCTGTACCACTTTTGGCAGTGGTTATCGATCCACAACCTTTGGCTGTTTCGGCTTGTAGTCGCGGCGGACCTGTTTCCCGTGGTTGCTGATGGCCTGCCGTGCGGGGGCGCTAGCCGACCGGTTCCCGCGGAGGGAGTTAATGATGTCGTCGAATCTCGTACGTGCGGGCGTACTGTTGATCGCAGGATTTCTGGTCCTCAGTCACCGCATGGACCTCGCGCTTCTTGTTCTCGCAGTGTTCTTGAATGCGAGCACTCAGAGCGGTGTATTACTCCTCACTTCAGGCGGCAGTACCCGAACTCGTGCCGTAAGAATCACTGGAGCGCGCGAACGGAATCTTGATGGGTACAGAGGCAGCGGCCGAACATGTACTGGGCCCGTGCTCGGCAGCTGCGACGTTCGCAATAAGCGGTCCTTGCCGTTTTTCGCCGATGCTGCCGCAATGATCCTTTCGTGGTGCGAGCCTGATGAGGCTGCGCACGGACGGTCCTAAAAACTCACCAAGGCTCCGCGGATCCACATGGAAGGTGTAAGGCTCCTATTTGCTGATCGGCGTTTGCGCCTGCTGGTCACGTTGCTCAGCTGTATTGCCGGCTTTGAGGGTCTGGTAATCGGAGTCCTTGTGCTGGTTGCGCCACGAAAGACTGGGGTGTACATCCCGGTGCCTATGGTGTATTTCTCGCTGCAGGATGCGATAGGAACGGTACCCGGCGCGTTACTGACAGAACGATTTGTGGCACGCATCGGCAGTGCTTTGACTTTGTTGGTTGATGCGAGCGGCCCTGCGGGGTGGCATACATAGTGATGGCTGGGTCACAAACCTGGATCATCGCCGGGGCGGCTTTTATCGTCATCGGTTTCGCGATCGGGGTCGCTTCTGTTACTAGCTACATCGATTCGTCAGCGCCTACACCCACAGACCTAATGGGACGCGTTGGTGCCGCATGGAGAGGAGTTGTGTGGGGAGCCGCTCCCGTCGGCGCTCTGGCGGCAGGGAGCCTTGCGCTACTTGGTGGGCTCCGCTTGCCGGTAATTTCTAGCGGGTGCTCTGCAGGCATTGACTTGGAATTCTTTGCTCGTCCGCTCATCCGATCTCAAAAGGGAGCATCAACGAAGACTCACCCACTGATCTTGGTGAACTAATACCAACGCAAACACCGCTTTAAGCCAGGTATTCACGAACCTTGCTGTTCGGTACGCGACTTCGCTGGTGAGGCTACCTGTCCAAGTTCTAAGGTGGTTATCGTGTTATTTCACAATCACAATCCCGAACCTCGCCCGTGAGCGTCGCAAACTTTAGGGACACTCCCATCGCTTTCTTCACGATGGAGGTCGCGCTCGAGGACTCATTACCGACTTTCAGCGGGGGCCTCGGCGTGCTCGCCGGTGACTTCCTCCGCTCTGCTGCAGATCTTGCATTGCCGGTCGTGGCCGTGACCCTGCTGTACAAGAGGGGATATTTCGTCCAGCATCTCGATGCCACGGGGCGCCAGACCGAAAGCGGCGTTTCATGGGAACCGGACGATCTCCTTGAGCTCCTCCCGGAGCGCATCGAGCTCGAGGTCGGTGAAAGACAGGTTCACGTGCAGGCCTGGCGCACAATTTTGCACGGCGAATCCGGCGGCCAAGTGCCTGTGTTGTTTCTCGACACGGACCTACCGGAGAACGATCCCGCGGATCGAACCATCACAGATCAGCTCTACGCAGGTGATCAGGAGCACAGACTGCGACAAGAGGCCGTCCTGGGTCTCGGCGGCGTGACGATGCTGAGCGCGCTGGGCTTTAGGCCGAGCACATACCATATGAACGAAGGGCACTGCTCACTCCTCACGATCGGGCTGCTTCAAGCTCGCTCGCAGAATCAACCAGATGTCTCGGAAGAGGACGTCTCGTCCGTCAAAGAGCAGTGCGTCTTCACGACCCACACGCCTGTTCCCGCGGGCCATGACAGATTCCCCAATGAGCTGGTCCGATCAGTCCTAGGCGCGGAACGCCTCAAGATCCTGGAAAGCGTCAAGTGCCTAGAGGACGGGACTTTGAACATGACGACGCTCGGGTTGCGCATGTCGCGGTACGCAAACGGCGTCTCCCGTCGGCATGGCGAGGTTTCGCGTCAGATGTTTCCAGGTGTCGCGGTCAGCTCCATCACGAACGGGGTTCACGCTGCGACTTGGGTGGGAACGCCAATGCAGGCTGTTTTCGACCGAGCAATCCCAGGCTGGCGCAATCAGAACGACCTCCTGCGCTATGTGGCGGAGGTCAGCCTGGATGAAATCGACCAGGCCCACGACATCTGTAAGAGAGAACTGGTGGCAGCAGTACGAAAGAAGAACGGTGTCACCCTCGACGCTGAAATCCTGACGATTGGGCTCGCACGTCGATCAACTCCTTACAAGCGCACCACGCTCTTGTTCAGAGACCTCGACCGGCTTCGCAAAATCGTCGAAATAGCTGGGCCCCTACAGGTCGTTTGCGCAGGAAAGGCTCATCCCCGCGACGAAGCAGGAAAGGAACTCATCTGCGACATCGTGACGGCAAGCGAGCAGCTGAAGGGAGCCGTCGAGGTCGTCTTCGTCGAGGGTTACGACCTCGGCCTCGCGAAACTGCTCTGCACCGCTTCGGATATCTGGCTCAACACGCCCGAGAAGCCCCATGAGGCGTCGGGAACGAGCGGCATGAAGGCAGCGCTGAATGGCGTCCCGAGCCTGAGCGTTCTCGACGGCTGGTGGATCGAAGGATGTGTCGAGGGGGTCACCGGCTGGGCCATCGGGGAGGCTTCGGAGGGCGACGTCGAGGGTGATGCCTCAGCGCTCTACGACAAGCTTGCGCAAGTCGTGATCCCTCTCTATTACGGAGATCGAGAAGCATTCCTCGACGTCAGGAGGAACGCGATTGCCCTCAATGGTTCGTTTTTCAACACCGAGAGGATGACCCGTGAGTACGCCCTGAGCGCTTACAGATTGCTCGAGCGTCCCACCAACGACCCAGGAGTCAAAGCCAGCCCGCCCTGATGAGCGCTGCTCCCGATGCTCCTGTCGGCGCCTTCGGCAAGCTCGCCTCGTCCCACTCGATCGAGGAGTTGGCGAATCACAGCGAGGACTTCGGTCGAAGCCCCCCTCAAGCGCTCGAGATCAGCTTCGAGGCTCGCGTCTGTCACCAGGGACGGGTCCAATGCTTGTTGCAAATGGCCGAGCTGCTTCTCGAGCCATGCAAGCGGGTCGGCCGAGAGCTCCGGCTCGAACTTACGTACACCCGGTTCCCAGCCATTCATCCGTGGGTGATGATGAGCCCGGTCGAGGCTTCCGGGATTGTTCTCCGACTCGAGCAGATCGACCCGCCAGATCGGCCGCCCAACCACTATCGGCCGTGAGGCGTAGATGGAGCCCTGCTCGTCTCCGGACTCCAAAAAGCGCAATTCGAGGCGGACTCCGCGCTCGGGACCTTCCTGACCGGGGCCTGGGTTCGGGTCCAGGAAGTAGAGGTCGGACAAAACGATGCCAAGCCGCTCGAAAGCAATGACGTAGAGCATGGTCTCCTCCCTATGAATATCGGGTCACATACCCGCGGCGGCGAAACAGCGACAACATCGCAACCACGAATGCCACCGCTGCGACGAGCAAGCCCGCGGCGGATGCGGCGGCGATCCCGAGTTGGGCCCACGCGAGGCCCCGATGACTCAACAAGGCTCGCCCTGCGGCAAAGGCGTGAGTGGTGGGGAGCGCGATTGCCACCGGACGCAGAATCCAGGGTAACGAACGTACCGGGTAGAAGACGCCCGACAGCGGCATCACCATGAACAGAATTCCCCACGCAAGTGCCTCAGCGCCAGATCCGAAGCGCAGAACGATGCCGATCACGAAGAGCGCGATTACCCAGCCGACCAACAACAGCACGGCAGCCACGGGTAGGAGGTCCCATCCCAGATTCGTGACGTTGAAGGCGTAGAAGCCGAGGGCGGTGACGGCTACCACGCTGACTCCGATCGCGACCTTGACCATTCCGAACAGAACGACACCGAGCACGTACTCGAGCTCCGAGAGCGGGGTGACCATCAGGTTCAAAAGATTCCGGGACCACGTTTCTTCGAGGAGTCCGGTTGAGAGGGCGATCTGCGACTGGTAGACGACGTGCCAGAGGACGATCCCGGACAGGAGGAAACCGAAGGCCGTGAGACCGGCGCCACCTTCACGGGAGACGAATACGCCCAACGACCCGAACAACAGCACATCCACCAAAGGCCAGATCGTGACGTCGAAAAGCCTGTGGGGACTGCGTTTCAAAACATATGCGTGGCGACGCGCGATCGCCAGAACTCGAACGGTAAACAGTCGAACGTCGCTCACGCCCCGCTCGCCGGACACAGGGCCCGATCGACTCATGCGGAACGACCCCCCTCGCGGATTTGGTCGATGGTGCTCGATTCCTTTCCGCCGGCAAGATGAATGAACACGTCTTCGAGATCGCCCCGCCCGAACAGAGCTGCCACCTGACCCGGCGAACCGTCCGCCACCACGCGGCCGTGCGACAAGAACACCACCCGCTCGCACAATCTGCCGACCTCGGTCATGTCGTGGCTGGTGACCAACAGGGCGGTGTTCTTCTGCTGTGAGAGATCGAGCAGGCCCCTGCGGACCCGCATCGCGACCTCTGGATCGAGCGATGCTGTCGGCTCGTCGAGGACGAGAAGCCTCGGATTATGCAGTGTCGCCTTCACGATGCCGACGAGGGTTCGCTGGCCCGATGAGAGCTCGGTGCCCATCGACCGGGCGAGATGCGAGATCCCGAAACGGTCGAGAGCCTCGTCAACGGCCGGCTCCGGATCAACCAAGCCGTAGAGATTCCCGTACATGCGGAGAAACTCGCGGACCCGCAACCTTTCGGTAAGGGGCAGGTATCCAGCGGCGAAGCCCACCCGGGCGAGCGCCCGCGTGCGGTTGCTCGGCAGGCGATGCCCGACCAGATCCACGGTGCCTGCGTCGGGAGATATCACTCCGAGGAGCATGAGGAGCGTGGTGGTCTTTCCAGCGCCGTTGGGACCCAGTAGCGCGACGCGTTCTCCGGCTCTCACGGTGATGTCCACACCTGCGACAGCGGTATCTCTTCGGAAGCGCTTGACGAGACCTGAGGCCTCGAGCACGTTCTCCACGAGCCAACTATGTCAGGCGGTGGCGCCCCTGCTCCCCGTGCCACGCTGTAGATGATGAGCCGTACGCCGGACCAGGAGAACATCCGCCGCAGCTACGACAAAGTCGCAGAGGACTACGCCGATCACCTCGCTGGCGAGCTCTCGTACAAACCCCTGGATCGCGCAATCCTGGGTGCGCTCGTCGAGCAATCAGCGCCCGCCTGCGTTTTTGCGGATCTGGGATGCGGACCTGGGCACGTGGCCGCCTGGTTGGCTGACCGCGGGGTGGAGGTCGTCGGGATCGATCTGTCGGCGAAGATGGTGGAGACCGGGCGCCGCAGGTTTCCCAAGGTGGAGTTCCGTGAAGGAGGCTTTCTCGCCCTGCCGGCGACAGAAGCTGAGTTCGGGTCGATCGTCGCTTTCTATTCGATCATCCATCTCCACCCCGCAGAGCTTCCACCGGCCTTCGCCGAGATGCGCAGGGTCCTGCGACCCTCGGGCCTTGCATTGATCGCCTTCCACGTAGGCGACGAGGTGCGCCACCGCAACGAATGGTGGGGCCACGACGTCGACATCGACTTTCGGTTCTTCGAAGTAGGCCACATCGTCTCGATGCTCACAGACTCGGGTTTCGAAGTCGAGGCTCAGCTTGAAAGGCGCAATTATCCAGAGGAAGTGGAGACCAGACGCGCCTACTTGCTCGCGCGTCGCGCGTGACTCAGGTTCTTCAGTTCGCCAATCCTTCGACTGCTTGAGCCCGCGGCAGACGGCCCAACGTCTTACCCGGGACGAGGATTTTCGAACGTCGGACACCCGATCCGATGACCACGAGCGGTCTATCGATCACCCTGGTGTCCACGAGGACAGGCCAGGCATCGGGGAGCCCGATCGGGTTTATGCCGCCGTACTCCATTCCGGTCATCTCGACCGCCCGTTCAGTAGGAAGGAATGACGCCTTTCGCACGTCGAGCAGGCGCCTCACGGTGCCGTTTACGTCTACACGACTGTCGGCGAGGACTACGCACCCCGCCAAGCGTTCAGCCCCTTCACGCTTCCCGCCGACGATCACACAATTGGCGAGATCCTCCGGCCGCAGGCAGAACTCTGCCTGAGTCGAGGCGGTGTCGGAGAGGGTCGGATCGATCTGCACCACTCCGACACTGTTCAGAAGGCCGAGCGCCTCGAGGGCAACACGCGTCGCCTCGGCAAGCAGATCAGGGCGAGTGGAGGCCGGAGCTCCACTCAGGCGACCGAGTTCGAATTGTCGACTCAACGCGTTGTCAGACCTCGATCCGCTCGAGCAGCCTGATCGTCACGGTGTCGCCGGCGTCCTTTCCGATCTGCTTGCGAATGTCAGCGTTGATCGGAAGCTTGTGGGTCCCGTCACCCAGGGCCATGAACGAGCTGCGGAACGCGAGACCATCCACAGTTCCTCGGACCTTCACAAGACCGCGCGTCCCGAAGTACTTGACAGATCCGGGCATCACCACGTACGTCCATCCCCCTTTGCTGGGGCTCTTCTCGAGATTTGCCCTGAACTGCTTCTGGAGCGCTGTCATCCGTTTGCCGCCATCCTGATCGCGTCGACGTCCAGCTTCTTCATGGAGAGCATCGCCTTCATCGCACGGGACGAGCGGTCTGGATCGGGATCGCCAAGGAGGCCGGGCAATTCGGCGGGCACTATTTGCCATGAGACACCGAAGCGGTCCTTCAGCCATCCGCATGGGCCTTCTTCGCCACCGTCGGAAAGGCGATCCCAATAGAAATCGACTTCTTTTTGTCCCTCGCACGAAATCTGGAAGGAGATCGCTTCTGTGAACTTGTAGTCGGGACCGCCGTTAAGGGCAGTGAAGGGCTTGCCGTCGAGCTCGAAGGCGACGGTCAACACCGTGCCGGCCGGGCGCGGACCGCCTTCGCCGTAGTAGGAGGTATCGGTGATGCGGGAGTTCTCGAAGATCGAAACGTAGAACTTCGCCGCCTCCTCCCCTTCTGTGTCGAACCAGAGACATGGGGTGATCGGTGGCATCATCGGGTCCTTTCGCTGAGCTTTCAGCTTAGAGACGACACCGGTGCCTGAAACTCATCGGGATACCCCCGACCCACTGGCGGGAACCCAGGCCGATCCACTCACCACCGAGCCGCAGATCCGACGAGCCTTCCCGGCGCGGTTTCACGGTATTAATGGGATGGTGAGTGCCCTCGAAGCCTGGCAGCCTTCTTTGTTCGGCTCGGACAACCCAAAGATCGACCCCACGTTTGCCGATATCGAACGCATCGATCTGGACCCCGATTCATGGGTCGATTACTGCCCGGCTTGGTTGTCCGGATCCACCGCCGCCTTCGAAGAACTCGCGGGAGGGGTCCACTGGAGCCAGCGAACGCGGTGGATGTACACCCGGCAGGTCACAGAACCGCGGCTCACCTCCTGGCGCCGGGTCGGACCGGAGGAGTATCTGCGCCCGGTTTGGCTCGACCAGGCCCGAGACGCACTTCGCATCCGGTACGAAGTGGACTTCGACTCCGTCGGAATGAACTTCTACAGAGGCGGAGACGACAGCGTTGCTTGGCACCGCGACCGAATCCCCAAGGAGGTCGAAGACCCGATAGTCGCTCTCCTCTCGGTCGGGGCGCCCCGCCGTTTCCTTTTGAGGCCTCGTGGCGGAGGTGCATCGAGGTCGTTCATGCTAGGAGAGGGTGATCTTCTCGTGACAGGCGGTCAGACCCAGAGGCGGTTCGAGCACAGCGTGCCGAAAGTGAAGAGCGCCGGTGCGAGGATCAGCCTGGCGTTCAGGCATGGTGCGCGGTGACTTGCGACCTTTCCACTGCCGCCGTCTTCGACTGGTTCACCGGTATATCGCACAGCCCGTCGGAACCGATGTTGAGTGCGATGTTGCTCATGTTGTAGAGGTGCTCGGTCGCCACGAGCCAGACGATGTCGCATATTTCTCGTTCGCTGAAGTGTCGGGCGAGCTCGGCGAAGGTCTCGGCACCCACCTCTTTCTCCTCGGTCAACTCGGTTACATAATCCAAGGCTGCACGCTCGCGCTCGCTGAACAGAGGGCTCGTTTTGTAACGGGGAAGGTGATCGAAGCGCGCGCCATTGCTCGTGGACTCTCTCATGGCGAACCACCTTGCAGCGTCCATACAAAAGAGGCAACCGTTGATCGTCGCCACGCGTCCGCGGATGAGAACTGCGAGCTCCGACGGCACACAAAGCTTCTTGTCGAGACGTGACACCTTGCCGTAGAAAGACAGGAACGAAGTCGGCATCCTGGCGGAGAACACAGCGACAGGGGTCGCCACCTTGCCGAACTGGCGACGGGCGAAGAAGTAGACCAATCTGAGGACGAGCCCTCGAGGCTTCTCAATGGGCGGGAGATACGTGGCCATCAGGTCTCCTTTCTGCTCCGTCTGCTGCCGGAGCTTCAGCTGCCATCGGTCTTGACCCTCCGGGACGCAGAAATGTGACAGAGCCCGGATGAGGCCATTCATCAAGTCCCCCGTGCCTCGTCCGTCTCGTCACAAACCCGAGGCCCCAGGTGTCATCTGTGGAGACAACCGCCAGACCGAGGACGTGACAGATGGGCGAGGACGAGCACCGATGGCTCGCAACTCGATTCGAGGAGAATCGCTCCCGGCTCCGCGGGGTGGCTTACCGGATGTTGGGCTCACTCGCAGAAGCTGATGACGCGGTGCAGGACACGTGGCTCAGGGTGAGCCGCTCTGGAGCCGACGAAGTCGACAACCTGGATGGATGGCTGACGACGATCCTCGCGAGGGTCTGCCTCAACATGTTGCGATCGAGACGGATCCGGCGTGAGCACCCCATGTCATCCCACGTTCCGGATCCGGTGATCAGCTCCTACGGCGAGCTCCAACCCGAGGACGAGACGATGCTCGCCGACTCAGTGGGTCTTGCCCTTCTCGTGGTGCTCGACACGCTGAGCCCGGCCGAACGACTCGCATTCGTCCTCCACGACATGTTCGACTTGCCTTTCGAGGAGATCGCCTCGATGGTTGGCCGTAGTCCCGCTGCGGCGAGGCAGCTCGCGAGTAGGGCGCGACGGAGAGTGAGCGGTGCAGAGATCCCCTCCGCGGACCCGGACCTGGGTCGCCAACGCGCTGTGGTGGAGGCGTTCTTCTCCGCTGCTCGCGGTGGTGATTTCGACAGCCTCATCTCGCTGCTCGACCCGGACGTGGTTCTCAGGGTCGATTTCGGCGACAAGCGACCGGGTGCGTCGCAGGTAATCCGCGGGGCAGAGGCGGTAGCAGGACAAGCCCGGGGGGGAGCGAACCCGGCTGCAGAGTTGCACCCAGTTATGGTGAACGGCGCAGCGGGCGTGATCATCACGATCAAGGATCGTCCTTTCGCCTTGATGGGATTCACTGTCGCCCGCGAAAAGATCGTCGAGATCATCGTTATTCGAGATGCCGAACGGGTCCAGAGGCTCGCCGCGCCCCTCCTCCGTGAGCCCGATTGAGGTATGCAGGCCGTCTCTTCAGGTGTGGAACGTGAAAATCTTCGTGGTCCGGATCCGCGCACCGAGAGCGTCGCTGTTGTCCAGCCACTCCTCGAACGAGGATCCTTGTTTCGGCAGGTAGTGGTCGAGCATCGCCTGACGCAGAAGCGCTCCGGGCGAGCCGGCCGACCCCGTGATTTCAAAAAGTTCAGTTCGGCCGTGCACCGTCACAGCGAAGTCTTCGCCCGGCACGTGCGTGGCACTAACAGCCGGGCGTCGACTCAGATGTCTCATTCGAACGGAATCTCTTCCTGAAGTGAAATAGAACTCGCCATGAAGGAAATAGCCGTCGACCGGCCCGGCCAAGGGCCGCCCATCTGCCGTGACCGTTGCCACGACCAAGAGGCACAACCCTCGCAAGCGATCACAGAGCTGTGAGGCGCTCAGTCTCCGTTCAGCTGTGATTATCCCGGCGAGGTGAGGGCCTGCTGCAGCCGCGCTCGCATCCAGCACGACCTGGAGGCGTTCGATCTCCTCCGGGGTTTCAAACACTGCCGAGACGTACCCCGGCCAGTTGGGTGGCTTGCGCGACCAGCCTTCCTGCACTGTCCCATACGAAGCATGCTTCGTCGACACGCTGTGCCTGGATCAAATGAGCCGTCTGCAGGACCCGCACCGGTCCGGGAGCAGGCAGGGCTCTCACGTACGCGGTCAGCTCGAAAGTAGGTACCCAGCCGCTGAACTCCACGTCGAACGTCGCAGGGGGAAAGGAATCCACCGCGAACAACAAGGAAGTCGGGTCAAAAGCTTCGATCCCCGGAATAGCGAGCCATCCCCCGAGCTGACCGCGCCCGGTCGGCTCGCCTCGCGCGAACGGCCGGCTTTCGGGGTCGAGGCGCACTTCGACCTGTTCCATGATGGCGACCGTCTTGCCATCTGGTAGCACCGGAACGAGCCGTTCGCAGTCCTCGAACTTCGCCGTTATGACCTTAGGCAAGTCGTTCTGCCAGTACGCCTCGGAATCCATCTCGAGGTGCGAGGCCGTGAAGAGAGCCTCGATGCGTGTCCTACCCGCTTGTCCCAACCGGGCGCGAACCTGGGTAGCAGTGCGACCCTGGCGGAGGATCTCGGTCGCGATCTGGACCGATCCCGGTTCGGGCGAGCTCACGTATTGCGCGCTCGCTGCAATCACGTGGTCGTGGGCCACCGCCCAGGTCGCGGCGCGCCCCATCATTGCGAGCAGATAGCCCCCGTTCGGCTTGCCCCCGATCGTCCAGTCCGGATCGACGAGGGCTTCGAAACGACCCGGGCCGACCGGGTGCACTTGGCTCACCTCCTCGAAGGAGCGTGAACTTTTTCTTTCCTCGACTACCACGTCGTCGCATCCTTTCATTTCTGGCTCCTGCGGTGAACCAAACTGTCCTGCGGTGCCTGCCGCAAGCTTCTACGAGCCCCTCGGACACGACAGATTCCGCGCCACGGATCACACCGTGGGACCGTGGGACGACAGTTCCCAGCACGGCGGACCCCCGGCTGCTCTTCTCACCCGCGCAATCGAGATGACCTCGCCGTCTTGGCCGGCGACAACGGTCAAGGTCGCTTTCGACATCCTCCGCCCTGTGCCCGTCGCCGAAGTGAGCGTACGCAGCCGGCTGCTCCGCCCGGGGCGCAGCGTCGATCTCGTCGAAGCCGCACTCGACGTGGAAGGCCGGACGACCATGCAGGCGCGGGGTTGGAGAATCCGTCGCTCGGAGCTCGACCTTCCAGGTCGGGCGGATCAGCTCGGCGACGAGCTCGATCGAGTTCCGACGTTTCCGTCAGAGGAGTCGCCACCGAGACCGGGATGGGCCGGGGGCTACCTGGACGCGGTCGAGTGGCGCTATCTAGGCGGTGTGATACGCGAGATGGGCTCGGCCACGGTCTGGGCGAGGATGAGGTTCCCCCTGATCCCCGACGAGGAGCCCAGCGGGCTGCAGCGGGTGGTGACGATCGCCGATTCTGGCAACGGGGTCTCGAGCGTTCTGCCAATCGAGGACTGGTTGTTCATAAATACCGAGCTCACCGTTCACCTCGCAGCGCCGCCACGCGGAGAGTGGATCTGCCTGCAGGCTCGCAGTCATCTGGATCCCACCGGCTTCGGACTGGCGACGTCGAAATTGTTCGACCGCGAGCGCCTCGTGGCACGGGGCTCCCAGGCGCTCTACGTCTCGCGCAGGCGTGGGATCTGATGGCCTGCTGTTTGGTGATCGAACACGTCGAACCGGAGAGGCCGTATGCGATCGGCGATTCCCTTGAAAGCGCATCTGTAGAGGTTCGGCCATGTCGCACTTACAAGGCCGACCAGCTGCCTGAGCACATAGACGGCTTCGATGGTCTCGTGGTTATGGGCGGACCGATGTCCGCCATGAGCGACGAGGGATTCGCCACCCGTCGCAACGAAGTCGAACTGCTGGCCGAAGCCGTGCAACTCGGAGTGCCTACCCTCGGCATGTGCCTAGGGGCGCAGCTACTAGCTACGGCATCAGGTGGCCAGGTGACCGCGGGTGGAGCAGGTCCCGAGATCGGGTGGCGGCCAGTGCGCTTCAGCGATTCGGCTGGGACCGACCCGCTGTTCGCCGGTGTGCCGAAGGAGCTGACGGTGCTCCACTGGCACGGCGACACCTATGAGCTGCCGCCCGGCGCAATGCGCCTGGCATCGAGCAGCTTGTATCCCGAACAGGCATTCCGGATCGGGCATGGCGCTTGGGGACTGCAATTCCATATAGAGGTGAACGAGGCCGCCGTGGAAGCATTCCTCGAGGCCTTCGGACAGGACGCGACCGAAGCGGGGACGACTCCGAACGCCATTCAGGCTGCGACGCCAGATGCAGTCGCGCAGCTCCTGCCACACAGGGACAAAATTCTTCGGCGCTTTGCGTCACTTGTGACTGCCCGGGCGCGTAGGAGCCGGACCGAGGCGGGTGAAGAGGCCGCCCTTGATGACAGGGGTTATTGAGAGCCTTCCGCGACGGTTTTCACCCGTTCGAGCGTCCGCAGCATGTCACGCCGGTTTCTTCGTTCTCGCAGGAACCCTCCAACCGGTCTCCAGACCTTCGTGAAGAGGTTGTCGCCGAGATCGAACGATTCGGTGACATCGGTGCCGCCGTCGTCTGTCGGGCGAAATTCGTAACGCCACCGATTCACCGGCCGTTCCCTGATCATGACTACGAACTCGAATACTTCGGCGGGCACACTCTCGGTGACTTCACAGGTGGTCCAGTAGAGGACGGGCCAGTTTTCGTTGCGCTTGACGTGACCCCGATATCGGGCACCGACAGCCGGCCCGGTCGCCCCATCGACCCATTCCGCCTCCACCACTTCGGGGCTGTAGTCGCCCATCTTCGTGATGTCGCTCACCAGCGCCCACACCTTCTGCGGTGGGGCGTCGATGTGGAGGGTGACCGCGGCGCGCACGGATACAGAGGCTAGAACGCGCGGAGCGCGCCCGTCATGTCGGGGAGCAAAGGTCTCATCGTGTGCCGATCACGTCGGCTCGCGCCGCGAGGATCGCCTCGAGGCGGGCACTCACATCGTCGGTAGAGTGATGATCGGTAAACACGTAAGGCCGCCCATTCCGTATCGCATCTACAACGTTTTCCGCGACCGTGGCCGGGTCGACCGTCCCGATCGGATTCATCGCGGTCCTGATCCGGCCCGGCATGACCACGCTGACCCCGACTGGTGCGTCAACCGTATCCAGATCAGCGCGCAGGACGTCGGAAAGTCCAAGCACACCGTGCTTTGCGACCGTGTACGGCCCAAGGCGGTCCTGGGGTAACACAGCAGCCATCGACGCGACGTTCACGACGTGACCCTCTTCTGCGGTTTCGAGGATCCGCTGGACGAAATAGCGGCTGCCGTGGATCACTCCCCACAAGTTGACGTCGAGCACCTTCTGCCAGTCGTCAGTCGAGAGTTCCCACACGAGTCCTCGGTTGACTATCCCCGCGTTGTTCACGGCGATATGCAGAGCGCCGAACCGCTCCATCGCGAACGCCGCCACACGCTCTACGGCGGCGGGATCACGCACGTCGAGTTGCACCGCTTCGACCTCGGCGCCTTGGACCCGCATACTTTCCGAGGCAGCGGTTAGCGCATCGGCGTCGATGTCGGTCATGAGCAACCGGGAACGCTCCTTGGCAAGGCGATCCGTTATGGCAAGGCCGATCCCGCTCGCAGACCCGGTTATCACCGCGACCCGTCCGTCAAGTCTTCTCATTTGTCCAGTGTTACTCGCCGAGGGCCACCGCGCCCGGTGCGCCCGAAGCCGGCGGCCTCCCTCACCGCCGAGAACCAGGCAGGCGCATCGCCGACAAGGACCGAGCGGTAGTGTTCGGCGATCGCGATGCAACCTCCGTTGACAAGTATCCGGATCATCGAGTGCTCGATGCTCGGACCCGCCGGCATTACGACGGCACTGGCCGATCTCGGAGCGGACGTCATAAAGGTGGAGCCACCGTCGGGGGATTACGTCCGTCAGATGACGTGGCCGATCGTGGAGGGCACGTCTTTGATG
This sequence comes from uncultured Acidimicrobiaceae bacterium, assembly GCA_963737015.1. Lineage (GTDB taxonomy): Bacteria > Actinomycetota > Acidimicrobiia > Acidimicrobiales > UBA8190 > CAVTQZ01. Next base: position 142,936 of record CAVTQZ010000003.1, read on the forward strand.
CACCTTCACCTCAACCGCGGAAAGCGCGGCATCGTCCTCGATCTGCGCACCGACGCCGGCAAAGAGGTCTTCTTGGACCTGGTGCGCGAGTCGGACGCCGTCGTAGAGGCGATGCGACCAGGGGGGCTCGAGCGACGAGGGCTCGGGTTCGAACAGCTCCGGGACGTCAACCCGAGGATCGTGTTCATGACGATCTCGGGCTACGGAATGACAGGACCCTATCGTGACATGCCAAGTCATGGCATCGCCTACGATGCCTGGGCGGGCATCGTGACACCGGCCCACGAGGAAGACGGCCGGTGTTACATACCAGAACACGTGTCGATCGGCATCAACGCCGGTCCCCTTTATGGCGCAATCGGCGTCATAGCCGGAGTGGTTCACGCCCGCGCCACGGGCGAAGGGATCCAACTAGAGATCGCGCAGTCGGACGCCGCGGCGGCGTTCGACTGGTATCGCAGCGAGACCTGGAAGGCGTACGAACGTCCTGAATCCGAGGTGACCGGCAACGCGGCTGATGGGGGGGAACGTCGGGCTCCCGGCATCGCTGGGATGCGCGGAGGAGTCCGGTACCAGATGTATGAGACGCTCGACGATCGGCACATTCTCTTCATGGCGTCGGAGCAAGCGCTATGGCGTAACTTCTGCGAAGGCGTTGACAGACTTGATCTCTACGAACGCTGGCCCGGTTCGAAGTATGGCGACCATGCGAAGGACAATCTGGAGTTACAGGCCGAGCTGCGATCCATTTTCGCGACGCGTACCGCTGCCGACTGGATCGAGTTCGGCATCGACGCAAATACACCGATAGCTCCGGTGAACACTCCGGCCAATCTGGGAGACGATCCACAGTTCAGCGCCCGCCTGGGATGGATTCCGGCGACCCGTCTCGGCGCGGACGAGCTACCAAGCCCCGTGAAGATCGTCGGTGGCGAGATGCCTCCACCGACGATGGCCCCGACACTCGGACAGCACACCGAGGACGTGCTCCGAGACCTTCTCGGCTATGACGACGCGACCCTCGAGGCCAAGCGAAAAGCGGGCGCCTTCGGAGGGTGACTCTTCGCAGCTCAGCGCTGCTGGCACTGGGGCCCTGGGGGGCGCGGGTTCGATGCATTCCGGATCGGATTGCTCGACCAGTGGTCCGCCGGCCGTTACCCTGGCCGGCGAAGCTGGACGCGGCTCGAAGAGCAGGGGGGACAGACAAATGGCAGATACAAGCGACCGCCTGGCGGACACCCGCCTACTGCAGGCCGTCCACAAGACGTTCCGATTGGCCACCACCAGGTTGGTCGATGCCACGGCCCGGCTGGAGCCGGCTGCTCTCCAGCCTGCTCTCGGGCGCTATTGGAGCTTCTATTCGGCCATTCTGCACTATCACCACCACACGGAGGACACCGAGGAGTTCCCCGTACTGACCCGCCTGTATCCCGACATCAAGCCTCTCATCGAAGAGCTCGGACGTGACCACGAAAAGATGCAGGGCGTCATCGATGACGTCGACGAAGCCGTCAGGGATTTCGAGAAGCACCCCGACGTGGTCGGCCGCAACCGGGTCAACGCGGCGGTGGTCCAGCTTCGAGACCTGTTCTTCCCCCACCTGGATCTGGAGGACGCCGAGGTGATCCCCATGTTCGCCAAGTGGATCCCACCTGACGAGTGGGCCCGCATGGACACCGCGGCTCTGCGCGGTATCCCGAAGCCTCAATTGCCGATCGCGGTCGGCGCGCTCGACGAGACGATCCGGTCGCTCCCGGAAGCCGAGCAGCCACCTGGCCCGCCCCTTCCGGTGAAGATGATGCTCGCCCTCTCGTGGCGCAAGAAGTGGGCCGCCCTGGTACAGCCGCTACTCGTCTAACGCGAGTAAGGGGCGGGCAGGACCCTACCGAGTCGCGTACAAACAGGGCTTCTCAAACTCCGCCAAGAACAGCGTACCGCGAGGAGGGGGGCTTCCCACAAGGACCTGATATGTGCTGACAATGCTCACCGTCAACTGAGCCAGCCGGGCCCGGAAAACGAAACGGGAGAGCATTGGATGCGGGAAGCCTTATCGGACCACTCGGTCGTGATCGCGGGAGCAGGGCCAACGGGACTGATGTTGGCTGCCGAATTGGCCTTGGCGGAGGTCGATGTGGCTGTGATCGAGCGGCGCGTCAGCCACGAACTCGACGGCTCTCGCGCCGGCGGTCTTCACTCACGAACGATCGAGGTGCTCGATCAGCGGGGCGTTGTCGATCGATTCCTTTCGGAGGGGCAGGCGATGCAGGTCCAGGGCTTCGCCATGATCCCCTTGGACATCAGTGACTTTCCAACCCGTCACAACTACGGCCTGGCGCTCTTTCAGAACCATTTCGAGCGCATACTGGGCACTTGGGTCTCCGAGCTGGAGGTGCCGATCGCCGCGGGCGTGAAGTAACCGGCTTCGTGCAGGACGACGCCGGCGTCGACGTCGAGCTGTCAGAGGACCAATCGCTACGTGCGGAATATCTCGTCGGCTGTGACGGAGGACGCAGCATGATCCGCACGTCTGCAGGAATCGAGTTCGCCGGCTGGGATCCGATGAAGAGCACCCTGATCGCCGAGGTCGAGATGTCCGAAGAGAATCTTCCGAAAGGCCATCGCGATGCTGCAGGCGTCCATGGTCTACACAGGATGGAGGATGGCAGGACTATCCGAGTCGTTGTAACTGAGCAGCAGCTCGGGTCACGCACCAATCCGACCTTGCATGACCTCAGGCGCGCTCTCATCGCCGTATGGGGAACCGACTTCGGAGTTCACAGTCCGACCTGGATATCCCGGTTCACAGACATGACCCGGCAGGCGACGTCGTACCGCAAGGGACGAGTCCTCCTCGCCGGCGATGCCGCACATGTCCATTATCCGGTCGGGGGGCAGGGCCTGAACACCGGAGTGCAGGATGCGGTGAACCTCGGGTGGAAGTTGGCGCAGGTGGTCAAGGGGGTGTCGCCCGAAAGTCTGCTCGACACCTACCATGCCGAAAGGCACCCCGTCGCTGCGCGGGTTTTGCAAAACACCATGGCGCAAGGAGCACTGATGCGCAGCGACGAGAGGATCGACGCGCTTCGCGACACCATGTCGCAGCTGCTGAGCATGGACGAGCCGCGCAAGACATTCGCGGCGATGATCTCGGGGCTTGACGTTCACTACGACCTCGGTAACGGACACCCGTTGCTCGGGCGCCGCATGCCCGATCTCGAGCTGTCGACCACACACGGCCCGATGCGGGTGTTCTCCTTGCTCCACGAGGCAAAGCCGGTGCTCCTCAACTTCGCCGAGCCCGGCAGCTTCGACATCCCGACATGGACGGATCGAGTTCGCCTGGTCGACGCCGGATATTCGGGCGAGTTCGTGCTCCCGGTGCTCGGGCGCAGTACCTGCCCCTTCTGCTGTGCTTATCCGGCCCGACGGTTACGTCGCATGGGTCGGAGCCCCCCGCGACGGGGGACTTATCGAAGCGCTCACCACCTGGTGCGGTGTCCCCTCGACACGTACGGGCGACTAGCCGGAAGGCTGAGGCGGCCAGCCACATCTCCTGTCATCGGCCGTCGGGCTGACTCTTTGGGGCCTTGACGAGGCTCGGACGCTTACACCTCGATATCTCCAATGCGGACGATGCCGTCGGAATCGACCTGCGATCCCGGATTGTGCACAAGCTCCCACACCGTCCCATCTGGTGCTTCGACGTAGGCGTGGTAACCGGGAAAGAAGGCGGCTTGCTGGGCTGGTTTACGAATCGTCGCTCCGGCGGCGGCCATTGCTGAGGCGGCGGCATCGACCTCCTCGGCCGTGCTGAAGGCCTGGCCCAAGTCGAACGAGGGGATCCTCCCGCGGTCGCCGATATCCTTTTCCAAGTTCCCGCGACCGAATAGCGCCACCACCCGCCGTGCCCCTGCACGTAGGAAGGTGACTTCCCCGGGAACGGTAAACGCGGCCTCCCAACCGAGGCGGTCAACATAGAACGCGTGAGCTTCGGAGAGGTCGGGTACTGCCAGAGTTACGATGTCAACGCGCATGTCCATGTCTCCAGTCTCGCCCCCAGACGCTGCGCTGTCTTGAACGAATCGGACAGGTACCGCGAGTCGCCGCCACCTAAGGCCTGGCAGGCGATGGTGGCCTGCCCTGGGAGCAGCACACCGACACGGCGGCCGTGGGGATGCAATCGCCGTTGACCGTTGGTGGCTCTGCTCTATCGGGGGCTGCCGCCCCGGAGCAATACGCCCGGGCGCTCCCCGGTCGATTCGTCGCGTTCTCTCACGATTGCCCCCGACTTGAGGGTCGCCAAGTAGCCCGTCGCTCTTTGTGACAGCCGTTTTCCGCCAGCCGGCAGGTCGTACGCAAATCCCACTGGTTCGAGGTTCAGGTTGTCGAGATCAATTACGTTTATGTCTGCTCGATACCCCGGCTTCAACAGGCCGCGATCGCAGAATCCGAATAACCTGGCCGTCCGTTCTGTCTGAACGTGCACCGCGTGCTCAAGCGGTATCTTCTCGCCTTCGACACGGTCCCGGACCCAGTGGGTCAGCATGAAAGTCGGCATGGTCCCATCGCAGATGAACCCGACGTGGGCGCCTCCGTCGGACAAACCCATAACCGTCGACGGATGCATGAGCCCCTCCCGCAAAGCTTCGAAGTTGCCGTCGGTGTAACCAAGCAGCGGTGTGTAGAGAAGCTGGTGACCATCCTTTTCAAGCATGAGGTCATACGCTGTCTCGAGGGATGAGGATCCCGCAGCTTCGGCCATGGACATCACGCTGTCTTCCCGACGCGGCTCGTAATTAGGTGGCTCCCCCAGCGGGAACAGATTGCGGTTGACCAGTTGGGCATGGAGGATGGCGACAAAGGGGTTGGAGACCGCGAACGGTTCATGCAAGATCGCCCGGCGCACCTCCGGATCGCGAAGCCGAGCCATCTTTTCACCGTGAGACAGATCTGCCAGCGGCTTGTAGTGCTCATGGCCCGAGAAGAGGTGATAAGTCGACTCCCAACCGACCATCAGTGACGCCGGCTTACCTGCCACCTGTGGGACCAGCCAGGCCCCGTCGCGGTTGAGTTCAAGGCCACGATCAAGCGACTGTCGCCAGGCTCCCGGATAGATCGGAACGTCGACGACCATGTACGTGACCGGTATCCGAGCCCGGCGTGAGAGCTCCGCCATCCAACTGAACTCGGCTTCTGCCCTGCTGTCGAAGAAATGGTCGCTGACCACCGAGAACACGCGCCGATGGCCGTCGCCGCGCAACGCTTCGCCGATGGCCAGCAATTCCTCCGAGCTGGCGAAAGTGCCCGCCGCAGCAGATCCATCCTTCGCGACGTGCGCGAGCGTCCTCGTAGTCGACACCCCGACCGCACCCGATTCGACCGCCTCAGCGGCCAGCTTGGCCATCAGCGAGATGTCCTCATCAGAGGCAACCTCGTTGCTGCGATCGCCACCGAGGACGTAGGCGCGCAGGGCACCGTGTGGCACCATGGCGGCCACGTCGAGGATCCGGGGCATCCGCTCGACTTCATCGAGATATTCCGCGAAGGTCTCCCACCGCCACGTGATCCCTTCCGCCAGGGCACTCCCGGGGATGTCTTCGACTCCCTCCATGAGCTGGATCAGCCATTCGTGTTCAGTCGGTCGCACAGGAGCGAATCCCACGCCGCAGTTGCCCACGACCACTGTCGTGACCCCGTGCCAGCCCGACGGCGAGACCTCGGGGTCCCACGTGACCTGCCCGTCATAGTGGGTGTGGATGTCCACCCAACCAGGCGTGACGATTGCCCCGCCCGCGTCGATCTCCCGCTTGCCTCGTGAGTCGATACTGCCGACATCGATGACGCGCCCGTCTGCGATAGCTACATCTCCTGTGAAAGATGAGCCGCCCGTGCCGTCAACGATCTTCCCGCCCCGGATGACGATGTCGTGCATCAGAACCTTCCCCTAAGTCCGGAACCGACTCGTACCGATCAAACGGTGCCGACCCTAACCGTCATGGGAGCGGACCTGTAATTCGAACCAACTAAAGACGAGCCTCCATATCCTCGACCCATCCATCCGTGAGGTGCTCCTCGCCGGCCCAAACGCAATCACACGATATTGATTGACCGCTGCACGCAGGGCAACGCTCCATGTCACATCCGTGGTGGTGGACACTCCCGGGCAGCACCGCGCAATCGCCGCAGCGGCCGCGGACGCGCGAGAGACCCGGCTCGGACCCATAACGCACCGGTTTGTAGGAAATGCCGGAAATGACGATCGGGCCATCAGTGCACCCGTCGGCGGCAAGCATCTCCTGATTGCAGTAGTCGCAAACAGCCATGGTTCCTCCTTATCCGGAACCATTGTTTCCGGCGGGTGTGACAATGATCCGGGCCTCGCCGCCAGCCCGACGTGACACGGCGTTTCTAGCCGAACAACGCCCGCATCCTCGGTCGGGAATTCCATGAGTCCTGGAGAGAGGTCGGCAAGGACTTGGCCAATAACACCTGCGTCATGGCTTAAGGCTCAGCTGCGAGCAACGCCTCGGGTACTCCGATCTTCGACGCGGCGGCGGCAAACCAGTCCACGAATCTCGTGAGCACCGAGGCGGCCGGCACCAATGGGACCAGTCCGCATCTTGGAAATCCGCCCTCAACGGTGGATCGGCAGGTCCCGATAGTCAGGCCCACCCTCACACCCGTTTCCTGGCTAAACCACTCGACCCCCGCGTCCCTCGCGATCCCGAGTTCGTGGGCTTTGCTCCGCTGGAGCTCGTGGCGAATGAACTCGGTCCCGGTAGAAAAAGTCATCATCCCGGAGCCGATCGAATGCCCCCTGAAGAGCGACGTCGAGCTTGGCATGATTGACGAACGTGATTGCTGAATCGCTGTCGTTTCTGAGTTCCCGGCGGTACTCCACGAGTTCCTGGGCGACTCTGACGGCCCAGTGAGTCATCACGACCCGCCGGGACGAATGGCTGCGCTCTATCACGATCAGCGCGTCCAGGCAGGCTAGGGGAGCGGGCTTGTTGTACAGATCATCGATGCAGATTCGCTCGTACCAGTCCACAAGCCTGCTCAATGCAGCAGATGTTTCGCCTGAGGGGTCGAGGAAGGGAATGCCTCGCACAGCCGGTTTCCAGTGATCCAAGGCGCTGCGTGCGAGCGCAGAGCTCTTTTCGACTGCACGATCATTCTCCGAGGTATGCAGGACCTGGCCATGTCGCGCGATCACTGTCATGTCGATGGGCGCGGACGCGTCGCGCTCGAGCGATGGAAACTGATTTGACCGCCAGCGCCGCTCAAGGTTCTCGCCCGATACAGACCATTCCCAGGCGCTTGCTCTAACAATGTGCGAACAACAGCCCGCGAGCGCAAAGATGCCCAATTCATAACGCCTCCTGTCCCTCGGCGATCACCGGGGTCCAAGGCGATGTCGAATTGTTCCACCTCGCTGGGGATTACCGCTCCGAAGCGAGCACTTCAAGGTCGGCCGCGCTTAAGCGCATCACTGTCGCGCACCCGGGTTGGGGATAACAAGAGGACGACGCTGTGGATTTAGAGCCCAGTATTCCGTTAGGCGATCGTCAATCTATGAGTGGCACAACCGGAGTTGGGACTACAACCGAATCCGTGCTCACGTTTGGATCGGCCGGACTGACGTCGCGTGAGGTCCCGTGGCGCTTGGCTCGGTCTCGAAGCTGACACGCTGGCCGGCCGTTAGCTTGCGGTAGCCGGAGCCCTCGATGGACGAGAAGTGCGCGAAAACGCACGGGCTCATGTCGTCAGGGACGATGAGTCCGAATCCCCTCGTTGTGTTGAACCATTTCACGGTCCCTTCGGCCATGGCGTGACCCCCTCCACGCAGTTCGTGCTCGGGCAGACCGTGGCAACCGGAACCGACGCGCAGCCTGCGTGATCGAGCTGCGGCATGGTGACAGCCTACCGCTGCCAGTCTCCTAGGGCTCGGGGCGTCCGTGTTGCAATCGCCGAATCGGTGCGGGCACTGTCGCGGCGACAAGTGCATCATGTTCTTGTTCGAACAGGCGCCTGAGTTCGTCTGGACCGTCCGGAGGGCTCAGCCGAGCGGGGTGAGTTATCGGTCGGAAGGTCGCCGAGCATCGACCAGGTCATCGATGATCTGGAAGTCGCCGAGGTCCTCGGTAAAGAGGGGCACTCCTTGCACCTGCGCGGTCGCCGCGATGGCGAGGTCGATCTGGCGTCGCCTTGGGTTGCCGCCCCGGCGGGTCACCGCCGCGGCTAGTTGACCCCAAACTCGGGCGACCTCCACGCTGATGGGCAGCGGGTCGAAGGTTGCCTCGACCATCGCAAGTCGGACGGTGAGGCGCGCCCGCTCGTCATCGTCGTCGGCTACGAGAACGCCGAAGTGGAGCTCGGTGATCGAGGCGACGCTGATAGCAGCCTCGACATCGTCAGGCGGGGTGGTGTTCACCTATGAGCAACGACGTGTCGAGCAGGGCCCTCACGAAGCGAATGGGTCCTCGATGCTTGCCGGCAGCCCCTCGAGGGCGGCATCACTCGCCGCGTGGCGCCTTTCCGCGCCAGATCCCCGCGAGGGTGGCCCACGTGCGCGGCGACCGAACGCGAAACCGCTGGTCGGGCGCCCGTGCACTAGGCACGAGACGCGCCAACCAGCGTTTCAAGGGTGGCGGGGGCGGGATTTGAACCCGCGACCTTCGGGTTATGAGCCCGACGAGCTACCAGACTGCTCCACCCCGCGGCGTCAACGAGGAAGATAGCACCCGACGCCGAACTTCGGTGCGGGTTGCGGGTTCAGCGTCCCCGCGCCCGAGCCCGCAAGGCGACACCGGCCGGCGACGTCGTCGTGGTCGTCGTAGAGGAAGACGAAGCTCCCTGGGAGTTCGCGGCATTCGAGGTGCCGGAAGCGGCTCCTGCGCCCGAGATCTGTTGCAGCTGCTGCAGCACGTTCTGAAGCGCCGCCAGATCGTTTCCGTAGGCCGTGAAGTTGCCCGCCTTCAGATCTGTCTGCGCCTGCTGGTATTGCTGGGCGGCCTCCGAGATGAGCTGCTGTACCTGAGCCGAAGCCGGCGCCCCCTGAGCTGGAGTCGACCCGTTCTGTGAGGGTGTCGGGATGGCGAGACCCTGGAACACGTCCGACAGAGCCTGGGCGAGCGTCGACTCGATCGACACCTGGCTGTTGCCTTGTGGAGTGCTGTATACCGCGATGACGTACTGCAGCTGTGGAACCGGGTTGCGGGACGACTGAACGTAGAACGGCCGGAAGTAAAGCATCGACTGGTCGACCGGCAGCATGAGCACGTTGCCGAGCACGACCTCCGAACCGTTGGTATTGAGAAGGCTTATGTCCTTCGAGACCGTCGGATTCTGCGCGATACGCGCGTCGATCAGCGCTGGCCCGTCCGTACTTATCGACGACGCGGCGTAGTCCGTGATCGTGCCGTAGCTCCCGGGATCGCTTCCTGCCACGAGGAAGCCGGACAGCGTCTGTCGTTGGTTGCTCGTGGAGAATGGGACGTAAGCGTCGATCAGGTTGAACGACACGCTGGAGCTGCCGGGAAGGGCGAACGTCTCGTAAAGCGGTGCCATCCGTTCGAGCAGGCCTGTCGAGATCGTCTGGCCCTGCGCGTTGGTCGTGAAGATCGTGGGAAGGGCTGCGTTCGGAGCCCCGGCCCCCGGGCTCGGCGAGACCGACCAGGCGCCACTCGAGCTGTAGAAGCTCTGTACGTTCGTGAGGTGATAGCGCCCGAACATCGCAGCCTGCACAGCGAAGAGGTCCTCGGGGTAGCGCAGGTGCGGAATAAGTGCCTTCGGCATCTGCGAGACCGGATGGAACATGCCCGGGAACACCTTCTCCCACGTCCGCAGGATGGGGTCCGTCGTGTGCGTGAGCGACGTCACGTCGAAGAAGGTCATGTCGCCGCTGTAGGCGTCGACCACGACCTTCACCGAATTGCGTACGTAATTGAAGGTCTGGCCCGAAAGGCCGCCGTTGGGCGCAACCGCAGACGTGTCCGCATCCTGCGCGTACGGGTAGTGGTCTGTGCTCGTATATGCGTCGATCACCCAGTCGATGTGTCCGTTGACGAGGACCGGGTAGGGGTCCGAGTCGAAGCTAAGGAAAGGTGCCGCCTTCTGTGCCATCTGGACCACGTCGCGCACGAACATCACCCTCGACTGGGGTGTCAGGCGGTCAGAGATGAGGAGATTCAGGTCCCCGAAGCGAAGGGCCAAGGCGGCGCGGGTGACGAAATTGTTCAGCTCCACCCCGCCGCTTCCGTTGTAGTGCGACTCGACGTTCGTCTGGTTGGAAGTCGGGTAGTCGACCTCCGGCTGGCGTGAATTGGCGATGACGTAGTTGGCGTCACCGCCGGTCGGGTTGCTCAGTCCGAAGTAGACGGAAGGCTGTATTAACTGCGGCAGACCGCCGGCCGACGCTGGCGGGAGGCTCCCGATGTCGAACACGGGCTGGCCGTTGTCAGCGAGGTTCGCCGGGGAGAGCACCATCCCGTACCCGTGGGTGTACTGAAGATGGGTGTTGACCCAGCCCTGTGCCGGAAGATTGGCGCTGTCGACCTGCCGGACCCCCACCACCATGGGGACCTCTTGACCGGCCACCTTGTAACGGTCCATCGTCAACGTGTTGAACGAGTAGTAGCTGTAGAGGGCCTGCTGCTTGGTGAAGGTATTGCCGGTCAGCTCGGGGTCCCACTGGCGCACGTCGTCGAGGCTCTCCGTGTCGGCCTCGAGTGATGCAGTCGAGGCCGAGGCGTTTGCCGCGAACGGCTTCGCCTTTATCGATCCGAGCCCGAAAGCAGCACGCGTGGAGCCGATGTTCCGCGAGATGTAGGGCGCCTCGAGCGAGTTCTGCGCCGGGCTCACCTTCAGCTGCTGCACGATGAACGGATAGATGGCGCCGACGACGATCGCCACGAACGCCCACAACCCGACGGCGAGGATCGGTAGCGCCCAACCCCTCCTTCGCACGTTGACGGCCAAGATGACCACGGCGAGGACCGAGATCCACATCAAGAGGGTGAGAGCGGGCATGCGTGCGTGGACGTCGGTGTAGCCCGCGCCTTGGACGTACCCGTTCTGGGAGAGCTCGAGGCCGAAACGCGCAAGGTAATAACCCGCGGCTTTGACCAGGGCCATGCACGCGAGCAGCACCGATATGTGCACCTTGACCTGTGAGGTGACCGTGGGACGGCCCTGCTGTATGCGGATCCCCCCGTTCAGGTAGTGGGAGATGATCGTGAAGATCGCGATCACCACGAGGGACACGAAGGTCCAGCTGACGAGGAACGAGAGGAACGGGAGCTTGAAGACGAAGAACCCGATGTTCTTGTGGAACTGCGGGTCGGTCGAGTTCGGGCCGGTGAACGAGGTGCCGTCTACGAACAGCAGGTAATTGGTCCACTGACCGATCGCACTCGAGGCTGCTATGAGCGCGACGACGAGCGCCACGAGACTTCGGACGAGCAGGGCACGCGGCGCGACGTACTGCTGGTACCGGCGTACGAGTTCGTCCTCCGGCCCCAGCGCCAGTTGGCTCGCCGCCACACGGTCGACGAGTGCCAGGTTCACCCACAGAGCGACGAAGAAGATGGCGGCGAATCCGAAGAAGAGGGCCGCCTTCACGGCGAACAGGCGTCGCCAGACCCCCGTCAGATGGACCGAACCGAACCACAGATAGTCCGTGTATACGGTCGAAATGGATCGCAGCGATGCGATGATGACAATGAGAAGAGCGATCGCCAGGACGATCCACAACCGCCGGCGACGCGATCTCGGCCGCGGTCGAGAAGGAATGTCTTGCGGACGTCGCACTGCGGACGAAGCCTACGCTTCGGCTGAGACGAGCAAGCAGCGGCACCCCGCGTGCGCGGGAGGATGTGGATGTCCCGTCGGGAATGCCTCACCTTTCGGCAGCGGTCCGGCGAGCGCGTTGTCGTCACAATCCGGGCAATCCGCTCCGTCGTCGTCGACGATCCACCGCAGCGGGGAATCGGGCTCGGTGGCGGCCAAAGCAGCGCGGCCGAATGCCGACGTTGCCTCGTCACCGGCGAGGCGCTCTACACGCGCACCCTTCCAATCTCTGTACGCAGCGCCGACCTGCTCCACCGCGAACGCCTCGTCGGCGTCCGGGAGCGTGTTTTCGTCTCCTAGGAGGCGACGGCGTAGCGGGGCGACGATCGCGGCAGCGAGGCTCTGCGCGATATCGGCGACGCTCGGGGCGTCGTCGGGTTTGCCGCCGGCGAAGCTCGCCCCGGCCGAGGCTGCCTCTGCGAGCTGCTCGCTCGCGGCGTCGGCGTACCTCTCGCGGTGGTTCTCCTCCGACGGCAGAAGGTCTTTTCTCGATGTCTTGCCCGCCCGGAGCCGATCGAGGATGTCGTTCTGGTCGTCGCTGAGTGCGCGCTTCAGGCGCCTGGCGAGCGTGGCCACGATGGGACCGAGCACCTCGTCCCGCTGCGACAGCAGCGGCTCGGTGACGGGTCCCCCCTCGCCTTCTCCGATTTTGGTGTCCTCCGAAACCGAAACCGAATCCGAAACCGAATCCGGGGATTGCACGGCCTCGGGTCCCGAGGCCGCTGCGGCTTCGTCCAAAACCCGGACCACTGAACCCTCGTCCTTGTCTTTCTCGGCACTCTCCCCCGCGAGCATCTCGGTCTCGAGCTCCGAAGTGGGCTCTGCCTCGATGTCGGCCGCCTGTTCCTGCTCCGCGCGAAGGCGTGCGAAGAGCTCCTCCACGGTGCGCCCGGGCCGTGGAGTTTCGACCTCCTCGAGGTCGACCACTCCGATCTCCTCGGGCGCCACAGGGGTCGTTACGACGGCTTCCTCGCCGGGTTCGGGCACGGCGAGCTCACGACGCAGCTCGGCTGCCGTACCGGTCGGCGGCTCGCCCGATTCCAAGACGGTTTCCGGCATCGTGGCGGCCTGCTCTGTGATCTCGGGCTGGACCGCGAGCTGCCTGCCCGCGGCTTCTGCCGCTATACGCGCTTCGTCCTCTGCACGGAACAACTCCTCGGTTATCCGGTCGACGTCCTGTCGCACACCGCCGATCGTCTCGGCGAGACGGTCACGTCCGGCGCGCAACTGCTCGATCTGGCTGTGCAGGACGCGTCGGCGCCGGGAAAGATCGCTCAACACCTTCGCGCGCAGTTCCTGAGCTTCGGTGAGCATCGAACGACACTCAGAGCGCACCTGCTCCATGAGCGCTTCCGCTTCTGAGCGCGCGGTCTCGACACGCGCTATTGCCTCCTCCTGCGCCCGGCGGCGTGTCTCGTTGGCCGCCGCCTCGGACTGCAGCGTCCTCTCCGAAGCGTTCTGCTCGGCGCGCGAGCGGACGGTCTCGGCCTCCTCGTGCGCCTCGGTGAGCATCCTGGTCGCGTCGTCCTCGGCGTGCGCCACCAGATCGCCGGCTGCTTCTTGGGCCGAGCGCAGTACCTTGACCGTCTCCTGACCGAGGGCGGCGGTGAGGGTGCTCTCGTCGAGCACCGGGTTCTCGGCCCTGCGTTGGGCATCGGTGAGGAGGTCGCGCAGGTCGCGCTCGCGCTCTTCCATCGCCGCCATGTCGCGTGCGACCTGCTCGAGGAAGCCCCGCACCTCCGCCACCTCGAACCCGCGCCTCGCGGTGCCGAAGGTGCGCCGCGCGATTTCGTCAGGGTGCAGGCGTCCGGTGGACGAGATCGTCAGCCGGCGGTCGTCTGGCATCCAGAGAGACTATGACGCCTGCGGATTGAGATGCCGTTGTTCGCCTGTCTCGCCTTCGCCCGTTCCCCACTCGCCCGTTCCCGGGATCACGTCCATGGCGAGTCCTGCCAGTCGAACGGCACGGAGTGGCCGGAGGGGCCGGCCGGCGGCCCGCTCGAGGCGCTGCCCAGGCTCCCACCCAGCTGCTGCAGGTCATGGAGGGCCTGTTGCAGCGAGCTCACCCCGTAGACCTTCAAGCCTCCGCTGGCCATCGACTGTGCTGTCGGGACCTCGACGTCGGGCACGAAGAAGACGGATGCTCCGCCACGCTCGACTGCCACCGTCTTCTGGCGGACGCCACCCACGTCGCCGATCGTGCCGTCGGGATGGATCGTCCCGGTCGCAGCGATGGTTCGGCCTCCGGTGAGCCCGCCGCCCGAGAGACTGTCGATGATGCCGAGCGTCCATGCGAGCCCCGCCGACGGACCGCCGATCTGGTCGCTGTTTATGTGGACTGCGAACGGAAGCTGATAGGAGGGCTGGGTTCCGAGGCCCGGGATCTGGGTGTTGGGATCCCCTATCCCTATGAACGGAATTGTGGCTCCGTTCGCGACGGTCTTTCCGAGACGGATGCTCACAGCGTGTCCCGGTGTCGGATGCGATATGGATCCGACCTGCAAGGTCACCTCGTCACCCGGCTGGTGCTTGCGGACGGCCGCTTGGAGGAGCGACGGGTTCGTCGTCGGGGCGCCGTTCAACGATGTGATCACGTCTCCGATGTGAAGAGAGCGCCAAGCGGGAGATCCAGGATCGATCACGTACACCGTCACTCCGACGTCCTGTTCGGCGACCGGATACCCGAGCTGACGCAGGGCCACTGCTTCCGCGGTGAGCTCCGACTCCTCCATGTCCACGGTCCCCTGAGCATCGAACTCGCTCACCGGGAGGTTCCCCGTGAGCTGCTCGCTGCTCACGATCGTCGTATCGGAGCTAATCCATGCCCCGAAGAGCCCGAGGAGCGTGAGATTCGTGTTCACCCCGACGTCGGTCAACAGGACGCGCCCGTGCAGCGCGTGTTCCTGTGCGGGCGGGAGCTTTATGAGCGGAGAGACCGGTGTGGCATCACCGGGTACCAGCGCGTACTCCGACACGTGCACGAAGGACGATGCGATGAGAAGCGCCGCTATTACGACGACGACCGTCGCCACGACCTTGGGCCATCGTCGCCTGCGGCGTAGGCGCACGGTCGGGGTGGGTCCGAGCGCGACCTCGGATGTGGTCATCTTCGAATGCGGGGCTCAGACGTCGGCGGCCAGGAAGAGCTCGTGCAGCGTATCGAAAGACTCGAGACACTTTCCCGCGCCCAGCGCCACGCATTCGAGAGGCGTGTCGACCAGGTGAACCGGTACCACGGTTTCGTCGGCGAGACGCCGGCCGAGACCACGCAAGAGCGCCCCGCCACCCACGAGATGGATCCCCTGGGTGATGATGTCCTGGGCGAGCTCCGGAGGAGCTGCACCGAGGCACTCGACCGCCGCGTCGATGATCTGGCGCACGTTGTCCTCGACCGCCTCGCGGATCTCCGACGGGGACAGCACCACCGTCTTCGGCATCCCGGTCAACAGCTCGCGACCGCGTATCTCCGCCTTCACCTCGCCCTCGAAGGGTGCCGCCGACCCGATCGCCAGCTTTATCTCTTCCGCGGTGCGCTCTCCGATGGCAACGCCGAACTCGCGCCGTACGTACGTCTGGATCGCAGCGTCGATGTCGAAACCGCCGCACCGGATCGCCTCGGAAGACACCACGCCCCCGAGCGAGATCACCGCCGTCTCCGACGTCCCGCCTCCGACGTCCACGACCATGTTGCCGATGGGCTCGTGGATGCTCAGACCAGCTCCGATCGCCGCGGCCATCGGTTGCTCGATCAGATAGGCCGAGGACGCGCCTGCGCGATGCGAGGCCTCCTTGACGGCGCGTCGCTCGACCGAGGTGATGGCGGAGGGCACGCAGATGAGCACACGCGGGCGGTTCAGCCGCGAGACGCCGCAACGGCTGAGCAGAAGGCGGATCAATCGCTCCGTTATGTCAAAGTCGGTGATGGCACCCTGTCGCAATGGCCGCACGGCCACGATGTAACCGGGGGTGCGGCCGATCATCTGCCAGGCTTCCTGGCCGACAGCGAGCACCTCTTGCGTGCGGGTGTTCAGAGCGATGACAGTCGGCTCGTTGAAGACGATTCCTCGTCCTCTCGCGTAGACGAGGGTGTTGGCCGTGCCGAGATCGATGGCGAGATCCCTAGCCACGTCGCCTCACTCCCACCCGGGCCATGGTAGGGGAAAGGGACCTCTTGCGAGAGCCGGCGATCGCGCCCGGCGACTCGAGCGGGCGATACCCGCTGCCGAGTACCCACAAGTAGCCTCGATGCCGAAATGGACATTGCTGGCCCCTCCCCGTTCGGGGAGCTTCCCGATGACGCCGACGGTCCTGGAGACGAAGAATCGGTCCAACGGGGATGGGTCGAGCCCGATGACCGGCTGTGGCGTCACCCGTCGGAGCTGTCACGCAGCGGTTTCGGCGCGGGGAGCGGCCGTGTTTCGGCGCTCGAGACGTGGCGCGAACGCCGAGCAGCGATCCTTGCCGGGACGTTCGGTGCCGCAGCGGTCGTTGCAGCGTCGGCCTTTGTGCTGGTCCTCCTGAACAAGGGTTCGGAGAGCGCGAACGCCCCGTTGAAGCTGACAGAGACGAGCCTCGTGACTCCGACCGTCCCGCAGTCGGTCGCGCAGAAGGTCTCGATGCTCAGGTCTTCGCTCGTCGACCTCGTGCCCGCCGGCTGGCACTCGAGTGATGCCGTGACCGGTGTCGTGATGCCCGGCGGCGAGCTCGTGGTGACGTCCGCGGCGGCACTCGTCGGTGCGTCGCGCGTCGAAGTCGTCACCTCGGACGGAAGGCAAGTGAACGGCACGGTGCTCGCGGTGGACCAGAGCTCAGGTGTCGCAGTCGTGCGTACGGCAGGAGGGCTCAAGCCCGCCTCGTTCGCCGACGAACCCGTCTACCCCGGCGAGCTGGCGGTCACGGCCTGCTTGCATCCCGGCTCGGAAAGATCTGCGCCGTCGACGTCGATGGCGGTCGGGACCGTGCAGGACGTTGCGTCTTCGGCGCCGGTACAGGGCGCGCCGCTCCTCGACGCGATCGAGGCCGAGACACCGATGGCCGCGGTGAAGGGCGGCGTGCTCGTCAACGCAAGCGGAGAGGTGATCGGGGTGCTCGACGAGCAAAAGAGCGCTCCCGGCGGCAGGGTCGGAATGTTCGTCCCCGCCGCTCTCGCCGAGGACGTGGCGGACGAGCTCGCCTCCACTCGCCACATCGACCACGGCTGGATCGGGGTGATCGCCTTCGACGCGCCTTCTTACTCAGGAGCCGCGATCAACACGGTTTTCTCGGGAAGCCCCGCCGCGTCCGCGGGGCTCGAGCCCGGCGACGTGGTCACCGAGGTCGACGGGCACCGCGTCCTGTCGCACGCCGATCTGCAAGCCCGGCTCTACACCATGCCTCCTGGGTCTCCGATCGAGGTCACCGTGCAACGCGGTGGGACTGTTCAAACGATCTTGCTGGTGCTTGCCCCTCAAGCTGACGGCTGAGCAGGAGCCACTACTCTCGATCGGGCAGATGCCCACATCGATGCGCCCACCACCTTCCTCCATGCCGCGCTCGGCCATGAGCATGCCCGGTTCCGGTGGAGGGGACTTTCTCGAGCGCTTGCTCGGTGACCTCCTCGGGATGATGGGACGCTCGGCGGGCGGCACGGGGAGCCAGGTCGATCTCGCCCGGACGTTCGCACAGTCCGTCGCCTCGGGTGGGGAGCCGGAGCCCAACGTCGAACCGGTCGCGCGCATGGCCCTCGAGGAGCTCGTGAGGATCGCCGAGCTGCACGTCTCGGAGATCACCGGACTCAGCGTCACGACCGACGCCGCCCCGCTCGACGTCGTCGCCGTCGGACCCGGTACGTGGGCTTGGAACACGATCGACGACTGGCGCTTCGTGCTCGACGCGATGGCCGCACCGGCGTCCGGGGCGCCGGGACAAAAGGACGACGAGCCGACCGATCCGCAGACGGGCCCGCGCCCTGAACCCGAGCCACCGGCCGAGACCGCCACAGGGCTCGGGCTCACCGAGCTCGGAAAGCTCGACGACCTCGAGGACGGCGCCGGGGGTCCCGCCGAGCTGGTGGCGAGGTTCATGGCGACCATGGGCCCGATGCTCGCTTCGATGCAACTCGGCTCGGCCGTCGGCCACCTTGCGCGGACGACTCTCGGTCAGTACGAGCTCCCGGTCCCACGCCCCCCCGGTCGTCTCCTCGTGGTACCCGCCAACCTCCAGAAGTTCGCTGATGATTGGAGCCTCGCGCTCGACCAGGTACGTCTGTGGGTGTGCCTTCAGGAGGTGACAGCAAGCGCGATCTTCGCCAAGCCTCACGTAAGCGCTCGGTTCACAGAGCTCATCGCCGAAGTGGTGAGCGCGATGGCCGAGGACACGAGCGGCATCATGAACAAGCTCGGCGAGTTCGACCTCAGCGATCCGATGGCTCTGCAGGGGCTGCTCGGTGATCCCGAGGCGCTTCTCGGCACACCCACCGCGCCGGCGAGGACGCGCGCCTCGGAGGATCTCGGTGCACTTACCGCCGCCCTCGTCGGATATACAGAGCATGTCCTGGACGAGGCTGCGACCCGCCTTCTCGGCGGAGGCACCGCCCTCTCCGAAGCGTGGCGGCGGCGTCGGCGCGATCGCGAAAGCGCCGACAGGGCAGCTGAGCTCCTCCTCGGCCTCGACCTTGGACCCGCACAGATCGAACGCGGCAACGCGTTCATCAAGGGCGTGCTGGAGAGAGCCGGAAAGGAGGGCCTCGCACAGCTGTGGTCTTCCGAGCGCTCACTTCCGACACCGGCGGAGGTCGAGGCTCCCGGGCTCTGGCTCGAACGCATCCGCCTTCCCGAAGAGCCCTGAGCTCGCCGGGCCCGCGCTCCTATATGAGCGAGGCGTCCTCTTCGGCGGCCGGCGCCGTCTCTTCCTCCTCGGGCACACCGAGGTCCCACTCGAGCTCGAGATGCTCGCGCTCGGCGTCGCGCGTCACGCGCTCGCGGTTACGCCGGTACTGCGGGTCGTGCGGGGGCAGCAAAGTGAGACGGGCGATGGTTCTGTCGCGGAAAGGTTCGATGACCGAGGGATCCCCATATTCGGACTGCACTTCCCAGTGCGGGGCGACAGGACCCAGATAGACGACCTTGACATGACCACGCGGGGGTTGGGGTTCTTCTGTCTCCTCGATCTCCTCCGGCAAGTCCTCGCCTCCTAAAACTCACAGTGAACTCACAGCACGACTTGTGCGCCAGGTCTAGCAGGACCTTCTCGGTCCGTGCGCGCGCCGACAGCCGAAAACACCCGGAAACGCTGAACACACAGAGTCTTTCAAGAGTACCTGCCTGATATCCTTAATATCGACTTAGGAGGGCCCGTGGACAGCGACTGGATGGCTCGGGGAAGGTGCCGCGACATGGACCCCGCCATCTTCTTCCCGAACGACGGGTTGGGGGTGCAGGCCGCGCAGCGCATATGTGCGGATTGCCCCGTGAAGACGGCTTGTCTCGAGTACGCACTCGCGAACCGCGTCGATCATGGTGTATGGGGCGGCGCGTCCGAGCGCGAGCGTAGGCGCATCCTCCGCCGAAGGCGGCTGTCCAGGCTCCAGGCGACTCACCCCTGATCGAACCCTCCTTGCGCACTCGCGCGGGCACCTGAAGTGCTCGAGTGCGTGGTCAACATCAGCGAAGGTCGCGACCATTCCGTACTCGACGAAGTCGTCGCCGGTGCCGGCGAAGCGTTCCTAGACCTTCACGTGGACGCCGATCATCACCGCAGCGTCGTCACCCTCGGGGGCCCGGGAACCGAAGAAGCCGTGCGGCGGGTCGCTCGCGTGAGCGTCGAGAGGATCCGCCTCGATAACCACAGCGGTGTCCATCCGCGCTTTGGGGCCCTCGACGTCGTTCCGTTCGTCCCTCTGGGCCAAGGCGGAAGCGCGCTCGCAGCCGTCGAGGGCGGGGAATTCCCGGACGGCACGCTCCAAGAGGCGGTCGACGCACGAGACCGTTTCGCGTCATGGGCGGCGCGAGAGCTCGGAGTTCCGTGTTTCCTCTACGGACCCGAGCGCACGCTTCCCGACTTGAGACGGCGCGCGTTCGTGGACCTGCTGCCCGAGTTCGGCCCGACGACTCCACACCCGAGCACCGGGGCCTGCGCGGTCGGGGCGCGGTTCGTGCTGGTCGCCTACAACCTCTGGCTCGAGACCGCCGACATCGCGACAGCGCGGTCGATCGCGAGGGAGATGAGAGGCCCGCACGTGCGGGCGCTGGGTCTGCCGGTCGGCGCGGGTACGCAGGTCTCGTGCAACTTGCTCGACCCTTTTGTCATCGGCCCGGAAGAGGCTTACGACTCTGTCGCCGAGATGGCCGCAACGTTCGGGACCGAGCTTCTCCGGGCCGAGCTCGTCGGGCTCGTACCTTCAGCCGTGGTCGAGTCGATCCCCCCCGAGCGCCGAGCCGAGCTCGACGTCGACCCCGACAGGACGATCGAGGCTCGCCTGAGCGATGCCAAGAGTCGCAGCCCGCGGGGCTGAAAGGTAACCGGCCCCTCTCAGGAGGCGGCGGTGGTCTCGGCGCGACGGCTCATGGCCCGCATCCGGCGAACCCGCCGGCGCTCACGCTCTGACAATCCCCCCCAGATCCCGAACTTCTCTCCGTTCGCCAGCGCGTACTCGAGGCAGTCCTCTCGCACGACGCAACCGCGGCACACCTCTTTCGCCTCTCGCGTAGAAGCACCGCGTTCGGGAAAGAACAGGTCTGGGTCAACTCCCATGCAGTTGGCCCGGTTCTGCCAATCCCGCTCCTGGCGGCCGTACAGCAGTGTGACTACGTCCACCGGTACGTCCTCCCCTCGCCTTCAAGGTCGCCACTAAGTGGCACAAATGTAATTACAGCTGTGTCATCTTGATCTATCGACCCCCGGAGCGCAAGAGGAAGTTTCGGTTCTTTGAGCCGCTTTCCTCACTTTTCAGTGACACAATTGGACAACAACGTCACGTCAAGTAGGGCTCACCGGGTTCGGCGCAGCAGGAGTGTCAGGCGCCGCGTCCGCGAGAAGCGAGCGCTGCGCTTGTGCTCGAGGAAGTCCACGAGCACGTAGTCACCGAGGGTCTCCGGAGTCGTGAAGAAGGCTCGGCCCCGGTTCAACTTGGTCATCTGCTCCACGAATCCCTGAAGCGAGCGGTTGGCGTCGAGCATGAAGGTGTTGATCGTTATCCCTGCACGCGTGCAACGTGCGACTTCGGCGAGCGTTGCGCGAACGGTCTCGGGCACGGGCGGGTAGCTGAAGGAGACCTCGTGCCCGTCCCCGTCCGGCGTCGGCACGAGATGAGCGGTCGGCTCCCCGTCGGTGATCATGATCACCTGCTTCGTGCCCGGCCGGTGCGCCAGCAGGCGGCGGCTCAGGAGCAACCCGTGCTGGATGTTCGTGCCGTACACGAAGTCCCACGAGACTTCGGGCAGGTCCTCGGCTTTTATCTCTCGCGCTACTTCCGAGAAACCGACGAGGCCGAGGAAGTCGCGCGGGAAACGCGTCGAGATGAGAGTGTGCAGCGCGATGGCGACCTTCTTCGCTGCGAGGAAGTTGTCGCGCATGGGCATCGAGAGCGAGAGGTCGACCATGAGCACAGTGGACGACCTGGTGAGGTGCTCGGTCCGCGCGATCTCGAAGTCCTCCGGTTCCAGATCGACGGGCGTGCCCGTACCGGCCCGCCTCACCGCGTTGTGCACCGTCCGTTGGATGTCGAGCACGAAGGGATCCCCGAACTCGTAGGGCTTCGTCTGTCCCTCGGGTTCGTGACCCACGCCCACCCGGCGATCGTTGTGAGCGCCTAGGCGGTCCTTGGCCAGCTTGGAGAAGAGCTCCGACAGGGCCCTCTGACCGATGCGGCGGATGCCGCTGGCGGTCAGTTCGTAACGGCCCTCGCGCTGTTCGATGAGCCCCGCCTCTTCGAGCTGCTTCGCGAGCCTGGCGAGTCGATCGAGTGACCGTGCTGCGTCTTCGCCCATGTGCCTCTCGACCTGCTCGAGATCCACCTCCGCGAGCGCCGCAGGTGACGAAGCCGAGTGGAGGAACTGCTCCAGGCGGTCCATCTCCCCGAGACGGCGCGCGGCGGCGGCAGCATCCGCGAGACCCATCGGGTCGGACCCGCTGAAGCGGTAGCTGCGCCCCCAGCCGGCACCGGGGACGGCCTTCTGGAGGTTCTGCGCCAGACGGTCGACCTGCCATCGCAGATCGAGATCCTCGAAGACGGATTCGGCGAGAGCCTGCAGTTGGGCTCTTTGCTCGGGTGACATCGAGTCCAGCACCGCCTGGGCCGCCGCCATCTGAGCTGCGAACTGCTCGAGCAGCTCGTCGAGCGACTTCGGACTACCCGGGAAGAAGTCGCCGAATCGCTCCATGAAGCTCTCGAACGAGGGATCGAGCTCCTCGCCCTGCTCCCGCTGTTCGATCATTCGGTTGAGCGCGTCGAGCATCTGGCGGACGCGCTCGAGCTGCTCGGGGTCGGGGTCCGTCATCGCTTCGGAGAGCTGGTCGAACCAGCTTCGGGCGATCTCCTCCCGTAGGCGTTCGAGCAGCTCCTCGAAGTGCTCCCGCGCCTCAGAGGACATGAACTCGTACTGCTGCAACCCACGAACACGTCCCGCGAGGTCCTCGGGGAGGAGGTCGAGCTGGAGACCCCTCTCCGCTGCGACTTCTTCTGTCACCTGTTGGCGTCTTTCGTCACCCGAGTCCCGTGCCTCTTGGGCGATCGCGTCGAGCCCGGTGCGCTCCTCGGAGACGACTTCCCCGAGCTCGCGTGCGATCTCGTGGAATGCTCCGGGCAACTCACCGCTCTCGAGCTCCTCCTGGCGGCGGCGGCGCAGGCGCTCCATCAGTTCGCGTAGCCCTTGCACACGCTCGCCGTTCGGGTCGCGAAAGCCCGAATTGATCAGACGCCGCAGTGCCGCATCCGGGTCGCCGTGGTAGAGCAGGTCGTCCGCCAACTGACCGAAGAGCGAGTCGACCTCGTCCTCGAAGCCGCGCTGGGTCCCGTCCCAGCGGCTGTATTCGAAGCGGTGGCTCATCGGCTCCTGTACATGGCTTTCGATCCCGAAGCATCCTTGTTGAGACGCTTGGTCAGATGCAGTCCTTCGAGGACGAACTCGAGCGCGCTCGCAACTGCTCCCGGTGTCTCACCGCCGGCGATCGCCAGCACGGGCGCCTCCAACGCCGGAACGTTCGCCATCACTTCTGTGTATGCCGATGACGGGAGGTCGTCGCCGACGTGGACGACCTGGCTCTCGTCGAAGGCGGCAACGACCGGCGCCAGACGGTCCGTGGGGCAACGCTTGCGGAACACAGCGAGCAACGCCGCCGAGACGAGACCCTGGAGGATCTTCTCCTCACGTCCTTCCTCCAAAGCCTCGATCTCGATCTTCCCCTGCGTCGATGCCACGAGCGCTGCGAGATCGCTCACACGCGGAACCGCCTCGGGCTCTTTGAGCCGAAGAGCGCGTCGCGTTGCGTTGGCCGAGAGGGTCTCGAAGTTGGAGATGCTGAGCCGAACGGACACTCCGGAGCGTTGGTTCACATGGGGGCTCTGGCGCGCAAGTTGGGAGATCTCAGCGACCACCTCGGCCATGAACGGCGGCACCTCCACGCGGGGGCTGTCGGCCGACTCCGAACCCTGGCGCGCCTCCTGCGCGACGATCGCAAGCTCCGTCTCGGTGTCCGGTGGGTAGTGCGTACGGATCTGCGCGCCGAAGCGGTCCTTGAGCGGGGTGATGATCCTGCCCCGGTTGGTGTAGTCCTCGGGGTTCGCGGTCGCCACGAGCATGACGTCGAGCGGGAGGCGCACGGTGAAGCCCCGGATCTGAACGTCGCGCTCCTCGAGCACGTTGAGCAACCCGACCTGGATCCTCTCCGCCAGGTCCGGAAGCTCGTTTATCGCGAATATGCCTCGGTTCGAGCGCGGGACGAGGCCGTAGTGGATCGTGAGCTCGTCCGCGAGGTATCGCCCTTCGGCGACCTTTATGGGGTCCACCTCGCCGATCAGGTCCGCGATCGACGTGTCGGGGGTAGCCAGCTTCTCGGCGAAGCGAAGATCGCGGTGCACCCAGCTCACCGGTGTCTCTTCACCCTTCGATGCGACGAGCTCCCTGGCGTGTCGCGACACGGGGCGGTACGGGTCGTCACGGATCTCCGACCCGGCGACGACCGGCAGCCATTCGTCGAGAAGCGAGCTGAGCGAACGGAGGATCCGCGTCTTTGCCTGTCCGCGCTCTCCGAGGAGGATCATGTCGTGACCGGCCAGGATCGCGTTCTCGACCTGGGGTAGCACCGTGTCGTCGAATCCGAGCACGCCGTCGACCAGGGGTCTGCCCTCAGCGATGCGGATGGCTGCATTGCGCCGCAGCTCTTCGTGGACGGGGACGCTCTCCCAGCCCGATGCGCGTAACTCGCCGAGATTCGACGGAAGGTCTTTTGGCGCGTCGGGGGGCAGAAGATCGCTCATCTGTTCGAGCCTAGGCCCTCACCTGTTGCCTCTTCCTGCGCCTCCGAGCCGTCCGATTCGGCCCTCGCAGCGCTCGTCGAACCCTTCGGCGACCCGGGGCTTTCGCAGTCCACCTCAGAGGTGGAAAGATGATGTTTCGTCAGCCCTGCGGTGAGGGGGAGGATCCGCGGGTCTTCCGTCGGGCCGATCGGTGCGAATGGAGGGGTGGTCCCTTCGCGCCACGGTTTTCGACGAATTCGGCTGCGTGCTCTATATAGATAGAGAGACGGCGGGCCGGACGAGACAAGGAGTGGGCCGGTTGTGAGCATCAGGGCCGAGCAGCTTGACCCGGTACCGGTGTCGCTTAGCGGGGTGCGCGGCGGGCCCGATCAGAGGACCGTCCGGCGCGACGCGTGGTGGAGGTTCCCTGCGGCGACGGTCGCTTTCCTGACAGTGATCGTCGTCTACCTGACTTGGGCGATCTTCCAGAACGCCTACTACTTCGTCGGGACGTCCAAGCACCGGGACCTGATATCGCCCTTCTACTCCCCCTGCATCACAGGCAGCTGCGTGCCCGGTGCGCACGGCACCTTCCTGGTCCTGCACTGGTGGATGATCACACCCGCGCTGATCGCGGTGGTCGTGCCCGGTGGGTTCAGGCTCACGTGTTACTACTACCGCAAGGCCTACTACCGCGGTTTCTGGCAGTCCCCGCCGGCTTGCGGAGTGGCCGACGGACACCCGACGTACACCGGTGAGTCCCGTTTCCCTCTCATCTTGCAGAACTTTCACCGTTACTTCTTCCTGTTGGCTTTGATCTTCAACGTCATCTTGACCATCGACGCCGTCATGGCGTTCCGGCTCCCGGGCGACGGCGGCATCGGCGTGAGCGTGGGAACCCTCGTCCTGGTCGTGAACGCCGTGCTCCTGTGGCTCTACTCCGGGTCATGTCACGCATGTCGCCACCTGTGTGGCGGGAACACGAACCAGTTCTCGAAGCATCCGGTCCGGTACCGGGTGTGGAGGTTCCTCACGCCACTGAACGCCAAGCACATGGAAATCGCCTGGATCAGCCTGGCGTGGGTCGCTTTCGCAGACCTCTACGTGCGGCTGGTCGCGAGCGGTGCGTTCACCGACCCGAAGCTCTTCTGAACTGAGATGGACATGGAGACCCACGAATTCGACGTCGTGATCATCGGGGCGGGGGGGGCCGGGCTCCGAGCCGCCATCGAGGCCAAGGAGCGCGGCCTCGACACGGCGATCGTCTGCAAGTCACTTCTCGGAAAGGCCCACACGGTGATGGCCGAAGGCGGGGCGGCGGCGGCCATGGGGAACGTGTGGCCCGACGACAACTGGAAGGTCCATTTCCGGGACACCATGCGCGGCGGGAAGATGCTCAACAACTGGCGCATGGCGCAGTTGCACGCACAGGAAGCTCCCGAGCGCATCTACGAGCTCGAACGCTGGGGGGCGCTGTTCGATCGCACTCCCTACGGCAAGATCCTCCAGCGCGACTTCGGCGGTCACCGCTACGCGCGTCTCGCGCACGTCGGGGACCGCACGGGTCTCGAGATCATAAGAACCCTCCAGCAGCGCGCAGTAGCCCTCGGCATCGAGGTGTTCATGGAGTGCAAGGTGCTGCGGCTCTTGAAGGACACCGACGGCGTGGTGAGCGCTGCGGTCGCTTACTGGAGACCGAGTGGCGAGTTCGTCACCTTCAAGGCGAAGTCCTTCGTCCTCGCAACGGGAAGCATCGGCAAAGCCTGGCGGTACACGACCAACTCGTGGGAGTCCACAGGTGACGGTCACGCCATGGCGGCCTGGGCGGGCGCCGACATGATCGACATGGAGTTCGTCCAGTTCCACCCGACGTGCATGGTCTGGCCGATGACCGCCAGAGGCATCCTCGTCACCGAGAGCGTGCGGGGCGACGGTGGCGTCTTGCGAAACGCCGAGGGCCGCCGCTTCATGTTCGACAACATCCCGGCCATGTTCGCCGCGGAGACGGCGGACACCGAAGACGAAGCCGATCACTGGTACGACGACCACACGAACTACAGAAGGCCCCCGGAGCTGTTACCGCGCGACGAGGTCGCGAGGGCGATCAACGCAGAGGTGAAGGCGGGGCGGGGAAGCCCCCACGACGGGGTGTTCCTTGACATCGCGAGCAGGCGCAGCCCCGAGTACATCCGCCGCAGGCTGCCGTCCATGTACCACCAATTCAAAGAGCTCGCCGGTGTCGACATCACGGCCGAGCCGATGGAGATCGCCCCCTTCCAGCACTACATGATGGGGGGGATCCGGGTGGATCCCGACACCGGGGCGGCCACCGTGTCGGGTCTCTTCGCCGCAGGCGAATGCGCTGCGGGCCTGCACGGGGCGAACCGCCTCGGTGGAAACTCCCTCTCGGACCTCCTCGTCTTCGGTCGTCGTGCCGGGATGGCCGCAGCGGATTTCGCTCGCGCCAGGCTCACCGTTCCGGTCGCGAGCGATGCGGAGATCCAGTCGATATGCGACGCGTCGATCGAGCCCTTCTCGCGCGACGGAGGTGAAAGCCCGTACGAGCTGCACAGGCAGCTGCAGGAGACGATGCAGCAACTCGTGGGCCTCATCCGCAGAGAGGAGGAGCTCGTGCAGGCTCTCGAGGACCTCGAACGCATCTCTGCGCGCACGGAGAAGCTGTCGGTACCGGGAGGCCGCGTCTACAACCCCGCGTGGAACCTCGCGACGGACATGCCGGCGATGGTGACGGTGGCGATCATGGTGGCGAGGGGAGCCATGGAACGGCGCGAAAGTCGGGGAGGGCACACCCGGGACGATTTCCCGAAGGCCGACCCCGAGCTCGGCAGCGTCAACTTCGTGCAGCGCGTGCGGCCCGACGGCGCCTACGTTCTGGAGCAGCAGCCACTTCCCCAGCCGCCTGAGGATCTCGCCGCGTTGCTGGAGGAGGCCCCCGCATGACCCCCGAAGTCGAACAGGGTCCGGGCTCGGACGTCGGGAGCGGTAGGGGAACCGCTACGACGTCGCCCACCGCCAAGAGCAGTGGCGCAAACACAAACAGCACCGCACAAAGCGTGAGTGTTGACGGATCCTCGGTGACGCTCCGGATCTGGCGTGGCGACCCCGAGGGAGGGGCGCTCGTCGACTACGAGATGCCGGCGGTGGAGGGCGAGGTGGTCCTCGACGTGATCCACCGGATCCAGGAGGGTCCGGCTCCGGACCTCGCATGCAGGTGGAACTGCAAGGCCGGAAAGTGCGGATCGTGCTCGGCGGAGATAAACGGTGTGCCGAGGCTCATGTGCATGACCAGGATGGACCAGCTGCCGCAGGAGGAGCCGGTCGTGGTCACTCCCATGCGAGCGTTCCCGATCGTCCGCGACCTCGTCACGGATGTGAGCTTCAACTACGCGATGGCACGACTGGTCCCGCCCTTCGCACCCGGACCTCCCGAGGCGGACGGTACTTACCGGATGATGCAGGCGGACGTCGAGCGCGGGCAGGAATTCCGCAAGTGCATCGAGTGTTTCATGTGCCAGGACGTCTGCCACGTGATCCGGGACCACGAGGAGAACAAGTCGATCTACGCCGGGCCGCGATTGTTCATCCGGTACATGGAGCTCGAATCACACCCCCTCGACACCAACGACCGCCGTGAGCTGCTGCGGCGCCGCATGGGCCTGGGTCTGTGCAACATCACGAAGTGCTGTACGGAGGTTTGCCCTGAGCTCATACGGATCACGGACAACGCCATCATCCCTCTGAAAGAACGCGTGGTCACCTCCTCCTACGATCCGGTCGCCTGGCTCGGTCGGAAGTTCACGGGCAGAAGGAAGCGTTCGGCTTCGGATGCCGCCGCAGATGCCCCGGCTTTCAGCTCCCCCACGCGTGAGGACCTGCTCGACCAGGCGGACACAATCGCCGCAATCGCCTCTCCGTTCAGAGACGTGCCCACCGGAGAAGGCGGCGAACGACCTGCGTGGACGCCCCCCAACCGCCGCACCCCGCAGGACTGAAACCACGAATGCGGTGAGCGGGTCAGAACCCGGCTGATACGAGCTTTTCGGGCACCGCCCGCTCCGGTAACATGGGCTGCGGCAGTTCTAGAACCTGATCGTTCGAGTCTCGTGCTAACGCCGTGCTCGAGTTGTCGTGTCACCCCGGTCCTAGGTGACGTTTTTCCATAAAACGTCTTAGAGGACAGATAGGTGGGACGACGATGGACACAGCTCGACGCTCCGACCTGGAAGAACGCTTCGAGCGCGTCGCCGCGCTCGCGCAAGCGGGTCTTCAACGTTGGGCATCGTTCGTGCGACCTCTCCCGCTCGTGCTCGTGCCCGAAGACCAACGCGTCGCCCTACGATCTCTGGTGAATTGGTACGAGCGCGTATGTGTCGACGAGAGTTATGAGGGTTCTGCTCCCCCTGAGGGCCTCGAAGTGCTGGGCGCGTTCGATGGCTCCCACTCGAGGACGGCTGACGACCCTGTCAAGATCGCGCACGGCGCGGTCCGCCTCGCAGAGGATCTAGTCGATTATCGACAGCTCCTTGGCGGCTACCGGCACCTTCTTCAGGATGGTGAGCGGCCACGAGAAGGGGTCGAGGAAACCGTGCTGTCGCAACTGGAAGTCGCCACCCTGTTGGTTTCCCAGCTTCTCGAGGTGTCTTGAGATGCGCAGATCAACATGGCTACGGATGCTCGACGAAAGGCGTCCACGAGACTCTGACCATCCAATAAGTCCGAGAATGCGCCGGGCGACCGCCGTTCCGCCGCAATCGGCGCCGAGAATTCACAGAGGAATCGCCGAAGGAAAAGGGCGATCTGACGCGATAACTCTTCTCCAGGGCTACATAAAGGTGGTGGTGGCGAGGATCGAGCGCGTTCATCCGCGAGTGAGATCGCTGCCTTCCCTCGTGAGCAGTGAGGAACTGGGGGCGCCGTTGCGTCGACTCGCGACTTGGTTCGAGCGGATCTGCGCTGACGGCGGATACTCGAGTTCGGCTCCGGGGGACGGACTCCGCGCCTTGTCCCGGGCAGCGCATCCGTCAACCGGCTTGTCGAGCGACGAACTCGCCGGTGCGAGGTGGGCCGTAAGTTTGGCCGACGAGGTTGCCGCCTGCCGCTCGCACCTCGCATCCGGGGCGGAGAAGGACGTGGTTGCCTGTCAGGACGCTTTGTCCCGGCTTCAGGGCCACATGTCAGGGAGCGATCAGCTCTCGAGCGAACATCGCACGCGAAATCCAACGGCATCGTGAACAAGGTGCCCGTGATTACAACGGCTTCGAAAGAAGGCAACCAGGGACCGGCTGGATCTGCGGCCAATTGTGCTGATATGCAGCTTGATTGGCGTTCGACATGGGACGGGCCGATTCCGTATTGGGCGTGGTCGACGAACGAGCGGCGGTGGCTGCGCCTAACTTTCGGTCAACACCAGGCGTGGCTTTCCCGTCCCGACCTCGACGCCGGGGAGTTCGCCGACGCGGGCGGAGTGGCTTCGTGAGGCCATGACCAGCGACAGGCTCGCGCGGATCCTGAACGAGTTCTCGGTCGGATCAGATTCGCACTCCTCCGCCCGCCTGTGCGAGGTGAGCCGGGAAGTGATCGGGGTCACGGGAGCAGGGATCATGCTGATTTCCGAGGATCTGCCCCAAGGGTCGATCTGCGCGAGCGACACGGTAAGCGGTTTGATCGAGGACTTGCAGTACATGTTGGGGCAGGGCCCGTGCATCGACGCGCACAACCATGACCGTGTCGTGCTGGAGCCCGACCTTGCCGATCCGGTCACTCCTCGTTGGCTCGCCTTTGCTCCGCCCGCTCTGGAGGCGGGGGTGCGGGCCATGTTCGCCTTTCCGACCCGGGTGGGAGCGGTCCGTCTCGGTTCGATGAACCTGTATCGCGATCAGCCTGGGCCCTTGACCGACGACCAGCACGCCAACGGACTGGTCATGGCCGACGTAGCTGCCCAGTGGGTGTTGGACATACAGGCCGAAGCGCCTCCGGGTAGCCTGGCGAACGAGCTGGAGGTGGGCGCAGACCTCCATTTCGTGGTGCACAACGCCGCAGGCATGGTCTCGGTCCAAGCCGGGATCAGCGTCACAGAAGCACTCGTCAGGTTGCGCGCCTACGCCTTCAAGCAGGGCCGTCCTCTGCGCGAGGCATCCGAGGACGTCGTAGCGGGCAGGGTCCGGTTCGAATGACTGCCCAGTTCGATCTTCGGGTAAGCAGGTTAGAGTTCTTGGAGTGGTGAGGAGCCAGCCCGGTGCCGGGGGAACCGGTGGCGCTGGAGGTGGGTAAGCAGATGGCTCGTGAAAGTGACATCGTTCAGTCCCTGGTGGAGATGGCCGACACGCTCGTCGACGACTACGACGTAGTCGAGGTCCTGACAGCTCTGACAGACCGATGCGTGAGCTTGCTCGGCGTGGCGGCAGCCGGCGTCATGCTCGCCTCTCCGGAAGGGGACTTGCGGTTGGTGGCGTCTTCCAGTGAGGCGATGCGCATCCTGGAGGTGTTCGAGCTTCAGGCCCAAGAGGGGCCGTGCCTCGACGCATATCGCACCGGTGAACGCGTGGAACACGAGAACCTCCACGCCGGAGCCGGCAGGTGGCCACGCTTTTCGATGATGGCGCTTCAAGTCGGCTTCAAGTCCGGCTCAGCGCTCCCGCTGCGGTTGCGCGATTCGACGATCGGAGCGATGAACCTTTTGGACACCGGACAAACACCGATGAACGAGAGCGACGTGATCGTCGCACGCGCATTCGCAGATCTGGCCACCATCAGTGTCCTGCAGCACCGTGCTGCGAGCGAGGCCCAACGCCTGAACGAGCAGCTCTCCCAGGCTCTGACCAGTCGCATCGTTATCGAGCAGGCGAAAGGGGTTATCGCCGAGCGGGTGGGGATCGGAATGGCGGAGTCCTTCGAAAGATTGCGGACCTATGCCCGCAGCCACAACAGGCGGCTGAGCGACGTCGCCAAAGCTGCCGTGATGGGCGAGCTCGACCCCACGGCCTGGGCGTCTGAACCACACCCGCGGGCTAGATGATCGCGGCGAAGGCGGTGCGGCGACTGCGCTGAAACGCTCGTTTCCGAAGGTGGGGCGCTGGGTCTGGGCGCCCGCCCTCGCGCTGTGAGCAACGGACGATGCCCTGTCGGGCCAACCCGTTACATCTCACTATGGACCCATCGGCCTCGAAGTGAAAGCGATGTGGGGAAAACCCGGTCGCCAAAGGTCAACCACCTGGCCGAACCCCTCTGACACTTCGCGATCGCGGGAGTAGCCTTCGTCTCGAAGGGTGCCCGCTGTGGGCTCCGGGAAGGGGAAGATGATGACGCTGCCGGGTGTCTTCGACGACCAGGCCCTTCGTCGCTACCGCGAGCTTCTCGATGCCGAGGATGCCGCGTTCGACGAACTCGAGCACGCCTACGAAGAGGGCGACAGGGCCCACTTCGAGGCCGACCTTGCGGCCTGGCGCGGCGCACTTGCGCAGAAGATGACCTTCCTCGCGCGAATGGGGATCGAAGTCCCCACACCGGCGGTCGCCTGAAGCGCCACCTGGGCCGTCTCGTACGGCGGCCGGAATAGGAGATGACCCGCCGGGGCTGGATGTATTTCGTCGCGCTCGGCGTGATATGGGGCCTTCCCTACCTCTTGATACGCATTTCGGTCCGCGAGGTGAACCCGGCGTTCCTCGTGTTCGTGCGCACCGCCGGTGGGGCCCTTCTGTTGTCTCCGTTCGTGGTCGGACGAGGGACGTTGCGCCCGGTTCTCCGGCACTGGAGGCCCCTTCTCATCTACAGCTGCGTCGAGATCGCGGTCCCCTGGTTCCTGTTGTTCAGCGCGGAGAAGCGTTTGTCGAGCTCGCTTGCGGGGCTCCTCATCGCAGCCGTGCCCATCGCGGGCGCAGTGCTGGCGACGATCACGGGCACGGACCGCCTGGATCGCAAACGGGTGGCCGGCCTCCTTCTCGGCGTGCTCGGTGTCGCTGCACTCGTGGGCTTCGACGTAGGCAAGTCGAGCCTGCCCGCCGCACTCTCGCTCGGCGTCGTGGCGATCGGATATGCGCTCGGCCCCTGGATCCTGTCGCGATATC
Organism: uncultured Acidimicrobiaceae bacterium; assembly: GCA_963737015.1. Lineage (GTDB taxonomy): Bacteria > Actinomycetota > Acidimicrobiia > Acidimicrobiales > UBA8190 > CAVTQZ01. The sequence continues at coordinate 175,303 of CAVTQZ010000003.1, forward strand.
TCTCGGAGCTGCCACCGGTGAGCATGGTCGCGAGCTCCCTGACCATCTGTGCGGTCGTCTACGCGCCCGCGGCTGCGCTCACCTTTCCGTCACGGACGTTGTCGGAGTCGGTGATCGTCTCGATGGTCCTTTTGACCGTTGCCTGCTCCGCGCTCGCTTTCGTGGTTTTCTTCGCGCTCGTGAACGAGGTCGGGCCCATGCGAACGACGGTGATCACTTACGTCAACCCGGCCGTGGCCGTGATCCTCGGCGTGGCGGTCCTCGGTGAGAGCTTCGGGGTGTGGACCGCTCTCGGGTTCGTCGCGATCCTGAGCGGCTCCTTCCTGGCAACGAGACCATTGCGGGAGAGCACGGCACAGGTCGGTGCAGGCGGCCCCGGCCCCGTCGAACCGGCGCCCACCGTGGCTGAACCCTGATCAGACGGGCCCGAGAAGCAGATCCGATACGGCGTCGCGCTCTGCGAGTAGTTCTTCCGTGGTGATCCGGATGCGATCCGATGCGAACTCACTGTGGCCGAGTCCCTCCTCGACGCGCCACGCATTGCCGTCGGAGATCACCGGGAAACCGAAGACGATCTCCTCGGGAACTCCGTACTCTCCGTGCGAGACGACAGCGAGCGACGCACAGTCGCCGTCGCGTGTCGGGTTGACGATGCTCTTCACGGAATCCACCACGGCATTGGCGGCGGACGCCGCAGAAGAAGCGCCGCGCGCCTCGATCACCTTCGCCCCGCGTTGCTGAACGCTCTTGATGAAGTCGCCCTCGAGCCAAGCCCTGTCGATGATCACTTCCGAAGCGGGCTTGCCGTCGATGCGGGTGTTCTCGAAGTCCGGGAATTGCGTCGACGAGTGGTTGCCCCAGATGGCCAGGTGACGTACCGAGGGGACGGGCACACCAGCCTTGCGTGCGAGCATCGTCGCCCCGCGGTTCTGGTCGAGGCGCGTCATGGCGAACCAGCGCTGGTCGGGGACGTCGGGCGCGTGGGCCCGCGCGATGAGGCAGTTCGTGTTGCACGGGTTGCCCACGACCAGTACCCGCACGTCGGAAGCAGCGTGGGCGCCGATCGTCTCACCCTGGGGACCGAAGATCCCGCCGTTCACAGACAACAGGTCGTTTCTCTCCATGCCGGCCTTGCGGGGCACCGAACCGACCAACAGAGCCCAGTTCGTGCCGTCGAACGCGGTCTTCAGGTCGGAGGTCGTCTCGACCGCGTCCAGGAGCTCGGAGGCGCAGTCGTCGAGCTCCATCGCCACGCCTTCGAGCGCGCTCATAGCCGGCTCTATCTCCAAGAGTCGAAGCACCACAGGTTGTTCAGGGCCGAACATGTCACCGGCCGCTATGCGGAAGAGCAAGCTGTAGCCGATCTGGCCGGCCGCGCCGGTGACCGTCACGTGTATCGGTGATCTCTGGTTCGCCATGACCAGCGAGGCTAGACGAACCCAGAACGAGCGTCAGAGCCGCTCGACCACAGCTCCGGCGAACTCGGAAGTCTTCACCTCGGTCGCGCCTTCCATGAGGCGGGCGAAGTCGTATGTGACGATTCGATCGGCGATGGTCGCCTCGAGCGCGCGGGATGTCCTCTGCGACTTCGGTCCATCCGATGTGCTCGAACATGAGCGCGCCCGAGAGGATGACCGAACCCGGGTTCACCTTGTCGAGCCCGGCGTACTTGGGAGCGGTCCCGTGGGTGGCTTCGAAGACGCCGTGACCCGTGACGTAGTTGATGTTCCCACCGGGGGCGATACCGATGCCGCCGACCTGGGCAGCGAGGGCGTCGGAGAGGTAGTCACCGTTCAGGTTCGTGGTGGCGATGACGTCGAATTCGTCGGGACGGGTGAGCACCTGCTGAAGGGTGATGTCGGCGATCGCGTCCTTCACGAGCAGCTTGTCACCGGGGTCCCCCCCACAGTCCTCCCAGGAGACCGCCACATCGGAGAACTCCTCCTTCACGAGCTCGTAGCCCCAAGCGCGAAATGCACCTTCGGTGAACTTCTGGATGTTCCCCTTGTGAACGAGCGTGACGCTCCTCCGTGAGTGCGACAGCGCGTAGCGGATCGCGCCACGTACAAGGCGCTTGGAGCCGGTCTCCGATATGGGCTTTATTCCGATGCCCGAGTCGGGACGAATCTGCCATCCCATGTCGTCGCGCAGAAAGCGTGCGAGGCGGTCCGCCTCCGGCGTCTTGGCCTCGACCTCCAACCCTGCGTACACGTCCTCGGTGTTCTCACGGAAGATCACCATGTCGACGAGGTCGGGCCGTTTGACCGGCGACGGCACACCGTTGTACCAACGAACGGGCCTGAGGCACACATACAGGTCGAGTATCTGGCGGAGCGCCACGTTCAACGATCGGATGCCCCCCCCGACCGGCGTCGTGAGCGGGCCCTTTATGCCGATCAGGTGTTCCCTGAACGCCTCGACGGTCTCGTCGGGAAGCCAGTCACCGGTCTCCTTGAAGGCCTTCTCGCCGGCGAGCACCTCCCTCCAGGCGATCTTCTTTCCGTGCTTCGCGGCGGCGGCGTCGAACACGAGCTTCGCCGCAGGCCAAATGTCGACACCGGTGCCGTCTCCCTCGATGAAGGGGATGATCGGTTCTTCGGGGACCTCGAGGGCGCCGTCTGCGCCGAGCGTTATGCGTGCTGCCACGGGCCCGAGCCTACGGTGAAACGCGAGATTGAGTTTCGCCGATCCCGGAGCTCCCGAGGCCCAACGCCGAATAGATCTCCCGGGTCGCGCTCGAGCGGTTCAACGTGTAGAAGTGCAACCCGGGAGCTCCTGCGGCCAGAAGTTCCTCGCACATCTCCGTCGCCATCGCTATTCCGACGCGGCGCACGGCTTCGTCGCCGGCCGTAGCATCGGCATCCTCGAGCCGTTGCGCCGCCGCTCGGGGGAGCGCGGCCCCCATCTGCGCCATGCGCGGTATCGAGCGCAGCGAGGTGACCGGCATGATCCCCGGAAGAACGGGCTTGCGGATGCCTCTCTCGGCGAGGTCCTCGACGAGCCGCGTGTACTGCTCCGTCTCCCAGAAGAATTGCGTTACCGAGAAGTCGGCGAGCTCGAGCTTGCGCGCCAGGAAGTCACGGTCAGAACGCATGTCGACTGACGCCGGATGTCCCGCCGGATGCGAAGCGACCCCTATGGAGAAACCGCCGACGGCACGGGCGAGCTCCACCAGCTCGATCGTGTGAAGAAGCTCTCCGGCCCCTTGCGAGGGGTCCTCGGGCGGATCGCCGCCGAGGGCCATCAGGTTCTCGACGCCCGCCTTTCGGAACGAGACGAGGATCTCGGCCAACTCGAGACGCGTGTGGGCCACGCAGACGAGATGGGCCATCGGAAGCAGGGTGGTGGTGCGAAGCATCCCGGCTACGAGGTCGTGCGTACGCTGCCGCGACTCGCGCCCACCGCGGTATGTCACCGAGACGAATGACGGAGCGAGCGGTTCCAGGTCGCGAAGGGTCTTCACGAGCGTCGCCTGTTCGACGTCGTTCTTGGGTGGAAAGAACTCGAACGAGTACGTGGGGCCCCCGGCGATAAGGTCCGAAATCCACGCCATGAGCAACAAATGCTAGTGCGGGCTCTCCGCAGCCCCCACGGCGCCGCCTCAGCGTTGAGACGTGGCAGCTCGCTCTGCGGCGTCCACGGCATTGCGGAAGAGCAAGGCAATGGTCGTGGGTCCCACCCCCCCTACGCGCGGCGTGATCCATCCGGCCACCTCCGCAACGGACTCGTCGACGTCGGGAAGAAGCCTTCGGCCCTCGTAGCGCACCCCCCCGCCCACGACGACCGCTCCGCGGCGGACGTGCTCCGGCCGCAGAATCCCGGGTACGCCTGCGGCGGCGACGACGATGTCCGCAGTACGAGTGAGCGCACCCCAGTCGGGCACCGCGGTGTGGACGACGGTGACTGCGGCGTTCGCGGTAGGACGCTTCTGTGACAACAGCAACGCGAGCGGGCGACCGAGCGTCGCGCCGCGTCCGAGGATCACGACGTGGCTTCCCGAAACGGGTATCTCGTAATGGGCCAGCAGCGCTTCGATCCCGGCGGGCGTGCACGGCACGGGACCGGGCATCGAAAGAGCGAGACGACCGAGGTTCATCGGATGAAGGCCGTCGACGTCCTTGTCGGGATCCATGTGGGCGAGTGCGGCTTCGTAATCGATCTGCGGCGGGGTCGGGTGCTGCACGAGCATCGCGTGGACCGAGGGATCCACGTTGAACCCGATGATCGCCGCGACGAGGTCGTCCTGCGTCGCGTCCTGTGGAAGGTGGATGTGGGGTGAGGTGATCCCGAGCTCTTCGGCCTTCTTCTGCTTCATGCGGACGTACCCGGCGCTCGCGTCGTCGTCCCCGACGAGGATCGTTGCGAGGCCCGGGGTCACACCTTTCTCACGCAATGTCGAAACGCGATCGGCGACCTCGCCGAGGACGGCGTCTGCGACCGGGCCGCCCGGCATCAGGATTGCGCTCAATGTCGGAAGTGGCGCTCGCCCGTGACCACCATCGCGATCTGGTGCTCGTCCGCCGCTTCGACGATGTCGGGGTCGCGCACCGAACCACCGGGTTGGATCACACACCTCACACCGGCCCGAGCGAGCACGTCGAGGCCGTCACGGAACGGGAAGAAGGCATCGCTGGCCGCTGCCGCTCCCTGTGTCCGCTCGCCGGCCTTCGAGATGGCGATCTGCGCCGCCTCGACCCTGCTCTGCTGCCCGGCGCCCACACCCACGGCCTGTCCCCCCCGTGCGACGACGATCGCGTTCGACGAGGTCCTGGCGCACACCTTCCACGCGAGCTCGATGTCGCGCCACTGCTGTTCGTCCGGCGCCACCTTCGTGACCACCTGCCATTCGCTTCGCGAGGAACAGAAGCGGTCCGGCTCCTGTACGAGGAAGCCACCGCCGAGGCTCCGCACCTCGAAAGAGCCGCCGGGAGCACCGGCGCGTGGGGAGCTCTCGCGGTCAGCGCCGTAGGGCGGAGCCTCGAGCAGACGCGTCGCCTTCCTCCTCGCGCGGAGCGCTTCTGTGGCCGCAGCTTCGAAGGACTCCGCCAAGATCACGTCCGCCTGGGGCCCCGCTGCGACCGCCGCCGCGACCGCCTCGGTGCACGTGCCCCCCAGCGCGACGACGCCCCCGAAGGCAGAGACCGGGTCGCACTCGAGAGCGAGCGTGTAGGCAGTCGCCAGATCGCCGGCGACCGCCGCGCCGCACGGATTCGCGTGCTTCACGATCACAGCCGCGAACTCGTCCTGCTTCGGCAGCTCCGCCACGAGCCGCCAAGCGGCGTCGGAGTCGAAGAGGTTCAGGTAGCTGAGCTGGGTGCCGCCGTGCTGGACGACGCGGTCCCACCAAGTCGGACGTCCGAGAGCGCGATAACGCGCTCCTTTTTGATGCGGGTTCTCCCCGTAGCGAAGCTCCTCGGCGCGCTCGAGGGTGAGGTGAAGCGTGGGCGGGAGCGACCCGTCTGCGGTCTCACCGAGCGTGTCGAACCACTCGACGATGGCGGCGTCGTAACCGGCGCTGTGCGCGAACGCAGCGCGGGCGAGGCGCCTGCGCGTGTCGGCCGAAAGCGCTCCGTCGTCTCGCAGCTCCCTGATCACGTCGCCGTAGTCCGAGGGATCGACGACGATGCCGACGTGCGCGTGGTTCTTCGCCGCGGCACGCACCATTGTCGGTCCTCCGACGTCGATCATCTCGACCGAGGGATCGGATGCGAAGGGGTACAGGTTGCAGACGACGAGATCGATGGGGGTGATCCCCTGGGCCTCGAGGTCTGCGAGGTGGTCGGTCTTGGAACGGTCGGCGAGGATGCCGGCGTGCACCGCCGGGTGGAGGGTCTTCACCCGGCCACCGAGCATCTCGGGGGTGCCCGTGAGCTCCGGAACCTGAGTGTGCGAGATGCTTGCTTCGCCGAGCGCATCCGCGGTGCCGCCGCTCGCCACGAGCTCCCATCCCATCTCGTGCAAGGCCCTCGCCATCTCGATGAGGCCCGTCTTGTCGTAGACGGAGAGCAGAGCCCTCATCTCGTCGACTCCTCCATGAAGGAGCGGTCGCGCGACATCTTCTCGAGGACCTTTCTTATGGTCGCCGGATAGAGGCGCCTCTCTGCCTGCTTTATGCGTTCGTGCAGCGCCTTCTCGGTGTCGCCGGGCAGCACCCTGACCTCTTCCTGCGCGAGGACAGGCCCGGCGTCGGTCTCGAGCGTCGCGAAGTGGACGGTGCAGCCGGTCACGTCCACGCCAGCATCGAGGGCGTCTCTCACCGAGTGCCAGCCCGGGAACGCAGGCAGGAGCGACGGGTGGGTATTGAGGATCCGCCGCGGATAAGCGTCGTGTACCGACCGCGAGAGGATCGTGCCGAACCCCGCCATCACCACGAGGTCGACCCGACGGGCGCCGAGGACCTCGACGAGTTGCCCGGTGTAGCGCTCGCGCTCGAAGCCTGGGCCGTATCCGCCGAAATCCGCCCTGTCGACGAGTTCGCCAGGCACTCCTGCGGAGCGTGTGATCTCGAGGGCCCGACAGGGGCGGTCCGCCACGACGACCGCCACGGGCAGATCGGCCGAGAGGATCGCCTCCAGGATGCTCCCGGTGCCCGAGACCAGCACTCCCACACGAACGTCGCTTGTCATCGCACCGTCACGCTATCGGGAGGCCGATGGCGCAAGTAGATGCGCATGCGGCTGGTCCCTCGACGATGAAGGCCCACGTAGAGGCCCGGCGCATCAGGGGAGGTTCTTCACCACCTCGACCATGAGCTCTGCGGCCTCGGTCGGGTTCTGTGCCACGCGTCGCGCCCGCGGCGGAAAGGGCGGCCATCTTGGCCTGGGCAGTCCCCTGCGAGCCGGAGATGATCGCCCCGGCGTGGCCCATCTTGCGTCCCGGCGGGGCCGTGACCCCCGCTATGTACGCCACGACGGGCTTCGTCATGTGGTCGGAGATGAACTGCGCAGCGCGTTCCTCCTCGGCGCCTCCGATCTCGCCGATCATCATCACCGCGCGCGTCTCGGGATCCTGCTCGAACGCGGCGAGACAGTCGATGAAGCTCGTGCCGGGAACCGGGTCCCCGCCGATGCCGACGCACGTGGTCTGCCCGACGCTCTGCTGGGAGAGCTCGTGCAGCGCCTGGTAGGTGAGTGTCCCCGAGCGGCTCACGATCCCGACGGGACCTCCGGGCAGCGCGATGGCGCCCGAGGTGATCCCGATGTTGCACTTTCCCGGCGATATGACCCCGGGACAGTTGGGACCGAGCAGGCGCGGTGTTCGGGTGGTCGCGCTTGAGCTTGTTGAAGAAGTACGCCTCGTCCTGGGCGGGGATGCCCTCGGTGATGCAGACGATGAAGCGGCTGCCCGCGGCCGCGGCCTGGAGGATCGCGTCGGGCGCGGCCTTCGGCGGGACCACGACGAAAGAGGCGTCCGCGCCGGTCGCCTCGACGGCCTCGCTCATGGTGTCGTAGACGGGGATCCCCTCGACGTCGGTCCCACCTTTGCCCGGGGTCACGCCGGCGACCACCTTCGTCCCGTAGTCGCGGTTGCGCAGACCGTGGAAGCGGCCCTGGCTGCCGGTCAGTCCCTGGACAATGACTTTCGTATCTTCGTCGACGAAGATGCTCATGACGCAGCCGCTCCCTCGGCGAGCGTGACGGCCCTGCGGGCCGCTCCGACCATCGTGTCCTCCATGACGACGCGATCCGACAGGTGCGGAGTGATGATGCGGTGACCCTCTTCGGAGTTCGTGCCGTCGAGACGCAGCACGATCGGCGAACGCAGGTCGACGCGTCCAAGTGCCTCCACCACACCGTTCGCGACCTCGTCCACCCTCGTTATCCCGCCGAAGATGTTCACGAAGATCGACCGCACCGCCTTGTCGGTGTTGATGACCTCGAGGGCCGCCGCCATCACATCCGCGTTGGCGCCGCCACCGATGTCGAGGAAGTTTGCAGCCGTGCCCCCGACCTGGTTCACGACGTCCAGGGTGCTCATCGCCAGGCCGGCGCCGTTGGCGATGATGCCCACCGAGCCCGACAGCCCTATGTAATTGAGACCTTTCTCCTTCGCGAGGAGCTCGCGGGGATCGAGGTCCTCGGTCCCGGCGAAGGAGCCCCATTCGGGATGGCGGAACGACGCGTTGTCGTCGAGGGTCACCTTGGCGTCGAGCGCATGCACCCGACCGTCGGTCGTGAGTATGAGCGGGTTGATCTCGGCGAGGTCGCAGTCGCCCTTCGTGTAGCAGTCGTAGAGCTTCACGAGGGTCTCCGAAGCGCCCTTGCGCGCCTCTTCGTCTATGCCGGCCTCCGCGACGAGCGCCTCGGCGTCGCTCGGTGAGAAACCGTCAACGGGATCGACGTGGCGGCGGGCGATCGCCTCGGGGTCGGTGGCCGCCACCTCCTCGATGTCGACGCCACCCTTGGCGGAGACCATGCACAGGTGGAGCTTGGCGGTACGGTCGAGGGTGAAGCTGGCGTAGTACTCGCGCGATATGTCCGACGAGCGCTCGATCCAGAGGCGGCGCACGACATGGCCCTTGATGTCGAGCCCGAGGATCGCCGCCGCGTGCGCCTTGGTTTCTTCGGCATCTGCTGCGATCTTTATGCCGCCGGCCTTGCCGCGCCCTCCCACCTTCACCTGTGCCTTAACGGTCACGGGGTAGCCCACGCGATCCGCGACGGTGACCGCCTCTTCGATCGTGTCCGCGACGTCGCCAGGTGACGTCGGGATGCCGAAACGGCCGAAGTACTGCTTGCCCTGGTACTCGTAGAGATCCACCTGGTCCCTCGCTCCCTTCTTCTTCCCGACACCCCGCGTGCTCAGCGCCCCGCGGAGGCCTCCTCGCGGCGATCGAGCGCCTCGGTCATGCGCTCGACGATGTCGGGCAGAGACGCTCCCGGCGTGAACACCTCGTCCACGCCCATCTCCTTGAGCTTCGGTATGTCCGCTTCGGGGATGATGCCGCCGACCACGAGGATCACGTCGTCGAGGCCCTGGGTGCGAAGACCTTCGACGACCTTCGGCACGAGGGTCAGGTGGGCGCCCGACAGGAGTGAGAGGCCTACCGCGTCGGCGTCCTCTTGGACGGCCGCCTGCACGACCTGCTCCGGCGTCTGGTGGAGCCCGGTGTAGATCACCTCGAAACCGGCGTCGCGAAGCGTCCGCGCGATCACCTTCGCGCCGCGGTCGTGTCCGTCCAGGCCCGGTTTGGCCACGATCACCCGGTAGGGCCTCTTCATCACACCGCCCCCCGCTCGAAAAGGCCGCTCATCGGGCACCGAGTGTACGCAAGGACACCACCGTCAGTGCCAGACGGCGCACGTCCCGGGCATGGGAATCGGCTCGGGTGCAGCGGATCGGTTGTGGATCACGGGGCAGGCTCCGCCCCCACGAGCACACCTTGGCGGCCCTCGTGCCTCGCGGGGCCGCCTCGTGGGAACACCGAGTCGCCTATGACCCAGCCCGCCGACCGGAGCACTTCGTCGGGCTCGTCGGGCCCGTACCGCACGAGCCAGGGCTCGCCGACGAGCGCGACCACGAACCCGCGCAGGCGCAGTCGCAGCATCTCGCCACTGGTCGGCTCGCGCGGAAGGGTCGGGAAGGCGACCGCGAGACGACTACCCGGTGCCGCGAGCGCGCGCAGGTCGCCGAGCAGATCCGCGGTCACGCCGCGCGGCAGATAGCCGATGAGACCCTCGACGACGAACAGAGACGGTCGGGACGGGTCGTATCCCTCCCCGGAGAGCACGGCCTGGAGGTCGTCCTTCGTGAGATCCACGGGGATGAAGGCGATGTCGCGCAGTCGATCGGGTCCGACGCCTGCGTCGTGCAGACGCCTTCGCTTGTCGGTCTGCGTCGCCGGATGGTCGACCTCGAACCACCGCACCCCGGGCTTGGCGAACCGAAGCGGTCGCCCGTCGTAACCGGCACCGACTATCACCACCTGATTCGTGCCGCGCTCGAAGGCCGAAAGCGTCTCCGTGTCGAAGAACAAGGTGCGGCGTTCCATGCGCTGGGCTTCACTCGTGGTGCGCGGGAGGACCGACCTGCCGAGTGTCCGGTAGAGGCGCTTCTCTGCTTCAGCATCGCCGGTTGACGTGACGGGCCTGGAGAAGGTTGCCCTCGTGATCGCGACGTGCCGCGCGGTTACCGAAGGTTTGTAACCTCGCATCCCCGCATCACCTCATCGGGCCTCATCGCCTCATCGCGCGCCGACGGCCGCGCACGGCCAGCGACCCTATTCGACGACCCGGCACGCCATCTCCGGTTGACTAAACGCAGATCCCGGCGAGGACGAGGTGCGGCGGCAGACAGGGCAACGTGGTGGTGGTCGTAGTGGTCGTGGTGGGTGGTGGGGACGTAGTGGTCGTAGTTGTGTGAGGAGCAGTCGTGGGGGTGGTCGTCGAAGAGGTGCCCGAGCCCGTACCCGAGCCTGATCCGCCGGACTTGGTGCCGCTGCTCTGCGTCGTCGCTGTCGCGGTCGAGCCCGTCCCGGTCGACGAGACCGAGCCGACGCCGCCCACGGAGCCGAGGATTCCCGATCCGCCCGAAGACTGGGTCACGCCCACGATCCCCACCGACGAGCCCGAGCCCGATCCGGCCGTGGCACCGCCGCCCGAAACGGCCGACCCTGCTCCTTGTGCGCCTCCAGCACCTGCAGCATTGGCGGACCCTCCGCTTATGGCTGAGATGATCGCGCCGACTCCGTTCACGCCCGAAAGGGAGCTTCCAGTGGCGGACCCACCTGACGGAGAAACGTTCTGAGACGGACCCGAGCCGTAGGAGCTTGGGCCGGCGTCGGCGTGACCGCTACCCGAGGAGTCGGAAGAGCTGCCGGTCTCACTTGAAGAATTGCCACCACCGCCGACGCCGCGGACCCACCGGACCCACCGGCACCGGATCCAGCTTGCTGGTTGCTCTGGACCGCGAAGTGACCACCGGCGGACTTCGGGCTGGAAGAAGGCCCGACGAAATAGACCAATGCACCGACTGCCACAAGCGCGACGGCGACCGCCCACACAGCCTTCTTACGCGGGGTCGTAGCGCCCTCGATGTCCGCGCGCATCCTGCGGCGCGGCCAATTGCGCGAGCCCACGCGCACTGCGCCCGTCACGGGGATAGTGCGAGGCCACCCACGTGAAGCTCGGTGCGCCACATTCGCCGGCGCGCCGTGCGAGAGCCTTTGCCGCACCCCGCGGGCCACTCTCGATGACGACAGCGAGGTAACCCTTGCCCGCCTCGAAGAGCGCCTGTCCATCGTCGAGAGAAGCTGTGAGCGCCGCGGCAAGGTCGGTGAGGTCGGAGGCCGTGGGACCTTGGAACGCAGATCGCGGACGCGCTTGGTGGCTCGGGCGGAACAGAAGCAAGGCGAGCGAGGAGCGTGCGGCCTCGGCCCGGTGGATGGCCTCCGGCAGGCCTCTCTCGATGGGAGTTATCTCGACAATGCCGTCGAGCTCGCCAGTGTCAGCCATCAAACCGCCCCCCAAGAGCGCAAAGCGAAGTTGCCGCTGCACGCGCCTCACAACAGGCTATTTCACAGCGCACTCGGCGACAATCGACCCGTAAACAACCGACACGGAAGGATCAACAAATTTTTCGGTTCAGTGCCGACGCAAAACGCTTTGCCGGCATCCGTGAAGATCAGCCCGAGCGTGCGAGGACGGGTTCCTCGAGTTCCTCGAGAGAACCGACGAGGTCGCGGTCGCGAGGGTACGAAAGCACCTCTCGCGCACTTGCGAGCTCTAGCCAGCGGAGTTCGTCCACTTCCTCATTCGGCGCAAAGGATCCGTCGAGCACTTCCATCACCCAATACGCAACGACCTTGGGACGGCCTCTGCGGTCGGTGTACCCGGTGTAGCCGACGAACCTTCCGAGGCTGCATCGGTAACCGGTCTCTTCCTCGACCTCGCGAAGCGCTCCTGCCTCCCAGGACTCGTTCGGTTCGAGCTTCCCCTTCGGAAACGACCAGTCCTCTCTTCGCGGCCGGTGAACGAGCAGGACCTCGAGTCTGAAGCGTCTTGCCGCCTCAGCACGATGCCGCCTCCCGCGCGCACGGTGCCGTCGTCACCCTCGATGTCCGGGCGCAACGGAACGTGGGCTTTCTCTCGTCCCATGAAAGGCAAGCTAACGCGGCTCGCCCCCGCACCCGTGGACCCACATCTATCGAACCACAAAGCCCCAAGACCTCGGTTTCGGAACACATGCGCGGAGTCACAAGACGATGTTCGCTCCCGTGAAACAAGTAGCCTCTATCCATGACAGAGAGCGACGAGGGCACCGCTCCCGTCGAGATCGAATGGCAGTTCGACGCCATCGACCTGCGCCCGGTCGAGCGTTGGCTGACGGGCGCAGCGGGGACGCTTCCCGGTCACGGAAGCAGCCTCGGGCCGGCGGTCATTGCGACACCGAAGTCCACGAGGCACCTCGTGGATACCTATGTCGACACCGAGGACTGGCGCGTCGGCCGCGCCGGGTACGTGCTGCGCGCACGGCGGGGCGGCACGTTCGCCGAAGTCACGCTCAAGGACACGTCGCCGGCGAAGTCGGGACTGCGAAAGCGCCTGGAGGTCACCGAGCCGCTTCCGCCCGAGGGGATAAACGCGCTCGACGGGCACGGACCGGTGGGAGGGCGAATCCGGACGCTCGCCGGGACCCGCAGGCTGCAGGCGGTGCTCGAGATCCGCACGACCCGCCGTCCCTACGACCTGCGCGTGGGCCAGGAGGCGGTAGCAGAAGTCGCTCTCGACGAAACCGTCATCGACGCGGGCGACGGCGAGAGACCCATACAACTGAAGCGGGTGGAGGTGGAAGTGGCCCCCCGGTGGGCCGACGGGCTCGCCCCGCTCGTCGAGCAGATGCGAAGCACCTGCGGGCTGCAGCCAGCCCGCTTCTCGAAGTTCGAGGCGGGCCTGCTCTCCCTCGGACTCGAGATGCCCGGAGAGCCGGATTTCGGTCCGACCGAGATCACGCATTCCTCGACCTTGGGGGAGGTGGCTTACGCTGTCCTCCGCAAGAACCTGGCGGCGATGCTGGCGAACGAGCCCGGCACACGTCTCGGCGAGGACCCGGAGGCCCTTCACCACATGAGGGTCGCGACCCGCCGGATGCGAGCAGCGCTCTCACTCTTCAAACAGGCGGTGCCGATCTCGTCGGAGCATGTCCGCGACGAGATCGGATGGCTGGCGAGAGAGCTCGGTGCGGTACGCGATCTCGACGTTCAACTCGAGCAGATCGAGAAGTGGAGCCAGGCGAGCGCCGACGAGGACAAGGACGCGATGGCAGAGCTGTCGGTGCTGCTCGGTTCGCGGCGCGAAGAGGCGAGAGAGGAACTGCTCGCGTCGCTCGAATCCGTGCGGTACCAAGCCCTCGTCGAGGATTTCGCCGCCACGCTGCGGACCGGGCCCATGGGCGCCTCGGCATCGGCGCGGGCCCCGGTTGTGGCAGTGGCCCCGGATCTCGTAGAGGCACGTCACAGTTCCGTCACCAAGGCGGCGAAGCAGGCCAAGGCCAGTGGCGATCCCGACGATTTCCACGCGCTGCGCATCCGTTGCAAGCGACTTCGGTACGCCCTCGAGTTCTTCTCGGACGTCTACGACGGACGCACCGCCCCGATGGTCCGCCGCGTGACCAAGCTCCAGGACTCGCTCGGTTCGATGCAAGACGCCCGCGTCGCCGTGGAGAGGTTGCGCGCCCTCGCTACGGAGCCCGCGAACCCACTTTCGGCATCGGCGGTGTTCGTGATGGGAGGGATAGCGGAGCGCTACCGACGCGACGCTGCTGGGATCACAAAGGACCTGCCGCAACAGCTGAAGGGACTCGAGGGGTCGCGCTGGCAGAAGCTCAAGGCGGCGATGGAAGAGGGACAGCTCGAACTGGGTGCCCTCTACCGCTGGCACGTCCAGGCGCCACTCGCACAGGTCACGGGCCGACGTCTGTACTCAGCGGAGCGCGACACCGAGGATGCCGGCGATGCCACCGACAGGGCGGGCACGTCTCTGCCCTGAGGGCACGACCGCCCATCCGCGCCGCCCAACTTTTCGCACTCCGTTCACCTGGCGGTGACCCGGCGGATACCTGAGCCTCTTACCATCCTCCCGTGGGGGTGCGATCCGAGGAGGGAGGCGAAGGGGTGCGCAGAATGTTGAACAAGCTCGCCAGGGCCATGTTCGGCTTGACCGGGATAGGGGCGGTCGACAACGCACGCTTCGAGGTCGACCACGCCGCGATGTCCGTTGCGGACGTCGACGCGCAGCTCCACCGCTTCTCCGACCCAGCCCGCCGTCGCGCCGCCTAGCCGTGCCCGGCCCGGGTAACTCCCCACCTCCCCAGGGGGTGCCCGGGCCGGCGAGGCGTGTTCAGGGCCTCAGGCGCTCAGCGTAGGGTTCGGCCTGCTTCCCGGGGAAGAGACCTGTTGCCAGTTCGCCTGCGAGGGCCGGGTGGCAGATCCCGGTCCGGTACCGAGCGCGGAATACACGTTCTCCATCGCGCGCAGTAGGACATCGGTGACACCCGTTATGGCGGCCGGCACGACGTTGGTGGGAAAGGCCGTCGTATGTGAGAGCTTGTTGACCCAGGATGCGTTGCCGGTCGCAAAGACGCCTCCCCCACCGGAAGCCGTGTACCACGTGATGTCCGAGTACCTTCCCTCGCCGCGGTTGGCGATCGGCGAGTGCCCCGCGATCTCCACGTTGCGCGGTCCGTCCACAGACGTGTCGAACCGGTCGTACTCCCCTTGGACCACCCGCCGGAGCTTCTGGCCGTCGGTAACGCCGGTGCCCGCCCACAGCCACGAGGACGCGTCGGTGATGACGAGGTCGGCATCGGCTCCGACATCCTGGTACATGCTTCCGATGAGCTCGCTCTCGGGCCACGAGGTGGGAGGTGATTCCCAGGAGGGGGCGGTGACGAGCTCGCTGTTCTGACCGCTCAACGGATCCTCGGTCGCCGACTTGTAGCAGATCTCGTGACGATCGTCCCCGAGTGGCGACGCCTCGAACCTGATCTGTCTGTAGCAGGCGTTCGCACCCAGAAACGCAAGGTTCACACCCGAGTCACGCGCGTGGAGCGCGCCATCGCGCATTTGCAACGACCAATACTCGTCGTGGCCGAGACTGAAGAGGCAGCGATGGTTCAGGAGGCGCTCGGGATGCGCATGTAGATCGACGTCGGTCCAATAGGTGACGTCGAGCCCCAGGGATTCGGCGTGAAAGATCAGCGGGAATTCGTTGCCTATGAGGTCGGCAGCGCCCTGCGCCCAGCCATGCGGATACGGCCGATCGAACGAAACGATGCGCGACCGGCTCGCGTAGCTCTTCCCGGCCGTTCTCATGTCGTAGCTCGCGCCACCCTTCGTCAACCCGTAGTAGAGGTCGTAACCGCCCCAGAGGTTGTACGCCTGCCACGTGGTTACGCTGTGCTGGATCACGAACGCGGCCTGGCTCGAGTCGTCCCGCACGCAGAACGGGATGTACTGCTGCTGGCCGCCGCCGCCGACGAGCTTGAGCAGGTAAGCCCCGGGTGGCCAGGCTTCGCTGACCTTGAAGGTGAGCGAAGGGTTCCAGTGGCACTCCACCGTGCTGGTCGGCGCGATGAGCTCGGGCTGCGGTTGTTGGGATCCTGAGACTTCCTCCGATTGCCAGACGAGGCGACCACCGAGCGCCTGGTAGTAGCCCATGCGGTACGCCTCCACATGAAACGACTTCGCGACCGTGTTGACGAACAGGGTCACCTCGTCTCCCTCGGCAGCGCTCACGGTGCTGGCGAACCCTTCGAGGGCGCGCGGCGTCTGCTGTCCCGTCACGACCCAGTTGGTGGTGCCCGCTCTCGTGTTCTCCTCCTGCACCCATGGAGCCAGGGGAACCTGCACGCCGTCCGGGAGGGTGCCGATCGCGGCCCGCTCGGCCGGACGAGCCTTCGGTTTCGCAGCTTTGTGCCGGTGAGGCTGCGCGTGTGCCTCGCCCGCAAAGAGGTCGTCCGCTCCGTACGCCACGGCGCCGAGGATCGGGAGCCCTATGAAGGGCGCGCCATGGCGCAGGAAGGAGCGGCGCGAGATGAGCCCTCTGAGGTGACGGCTCTTCTGCGCCTCGGTTGCCCCGTCCGTGGTCTGTGAGGCGGGGGGTGCCTCGCGTGATTCGCCTTTTGCGCTATCGCCTTCCATGGGCTTGCAATGGTCTACCCGTCCCGCCGGGACCGCTATGCGCGGCCACCATCCGCACCCGCAGACGATGCCACAGGCCGAAGAAAGCGGTGAGGACCAAGGCGACGTAGAGACACCAGGTGAGCGCCTCGAGCGGGGTCGGCCGGCTCACATACCCGAAGAAGCTGTGTACGACGTCTCCGAAGGAGCTGTCCTCGGAGAGGACACCCCCCGAGTTCCACATGGGATGCGTTAGCACCGGGACCCACCCGAGCACCTGGAGGTTCTCAACCGCGTCGACGAGGAGGCCCGCCGCGAACACCATCAACAGGGCGCCCACCACCTTGAAGAAGAGCGCGATGTTGAGACGCGTCCCGAGGCGGTAGATGGCGAACGCCACGCTGAGGGCGAGCGCCAAGCCGATGATCGCTCCGAGGAGCGCTCCTCTGGTGCTCGTCGAGAAGATGATCGCCAGGGTGAACACGACGGTCTCGAGCCCCTCGCGTCCGACGGCTTGGAAAGCGAGGAGGAAGAGGCCACCGCGTGCCCTCGAAGTGAGCGCCGCGTCGGCCTTGGACCGAAGCTCCGTGGAGATCGTGCGCGCGTGATTGCGCATCCAGAACGTCATATAGGTGAGGACACAAGCCGCGACCAGGAAAGTGATGGTCTCGAAGATGGTCTGCACCCGCGAACCGTCGTACGACCGGATGAAGTAGTAGGCGGCCACGCCACCTCCGCCGGCGAGGACTAGCGCACTTGCGACTCCAGAGAAGACGTCCCTGAAGTGACGGCGCAGCCCCATGCGGTTCAGGTACGCCAGGAGGATCGCGACGATCATGCTCGCCTCGATCCCTTCCCGGAGAAAGATCACCAAAGTGGCTACCAAAGCTGCCTCCCGGTGACAGCGCCAGCTCGATCCTGAGACCCGCCACGCAGCCCTGCGTGCGCCACGTGTAGGGTCAACGCAGAACCTTTAGGTTAGGCTACCCTAATATTCTGGGCAAGCCCGGGTCGGCCCCCGGCGGCTCGGGCGAGGCCCCAGAGGCGCACAATTAGTGTCGGCGTCGGAGAGGGAAGGCCCCCTAGGTCGCAGCAGCCAGCCCCACCCGAACCGATCACCCGAGACAGAAGGAGCGCAGTGGCCGCTTCCAACGAGCCAGGCGGCTTCCACCCGCCGGTCGAGGAGTACCTCGAGACGATCCAGGCCCTGACGGAAGAGGGCACCCCCGTCATCCAGGCCCGGCTCGCGGCGCGTCTCGGGAGGTCGGCACCCTCGGTCTCGGAGATGCTCGAGAGGCTCACGGCCGACGGCTACATCCAGCGCTCGGGCCGCCAGATATCGCTCACGAACCGAGGGAGGCGGCTCGCCGACAGCGTCATCCGAAAACACCGCCTCGCCGAACGCCTCCTAGTGGACGTGATCGGCCTCCCCTGGCACAAGGCGCATCTCGAAGCCGGCCGGTGGGAGCACGTGATCTCCGACGAGGTCGAGGAGCGGCTCGTCGAGCTTCTCGGCAACCCGACCACGTGCCCCCACGGCAACCCGATCCCGCGCACGACGGGTGAGGGAGACGGTGCCGACGCGGCCGTCGCGGTCAGAGCTGAGGAGCAGGTGAGCCTCGCTGACATACAGACCGGCGGAAAGGTGCGCCTAGTCCGCATCACCGAGAAGGTCGAGCTCGACATGGCGGCTCTCAAGTACCTCGACGAGAACGGTTTCATCCCCGGTGAGTCGGCTTTCGTTCGCGACAGGTCGACCGACGGAACCGTCCGCATCGACGTGCAAGGGCACACCGTGTCCCTCGATCCGGCGATGTGCCGTCAGCTCTACGTGGCTGCTGTCTGACGTTCCGTTGGCAGAACGGGGCTGGCCCTCTGATCTCGACAGGGTCTTCGAACAGTCGCTGACAGCCGAGTACGCAAGCCTCACCCGCGAGGGGCGCCCGGTGACGGTCCCGGTGACGCCGTATCTCGAAGAGGGATGCGGCACGATCGACATCTCCACGGGCCTCACATATCCGGCGAAGGCTGAACGCGCTCGGCGTGACCCACGCGTCGCGCTCCTCTTCGCAGATCCGACTGCCGGCGACAGCGGAGCCTCCTCTCCGGTAGTGCTCGTGCAGGGACTCGCCACCGTGCGCGACTCGGACCTTCAGGCGAACACCGACCGATACGTGCGTCTCAGCACGCAGAAGATCCCGGCCGCGACCGAACGCGCGCCACGCTTCGCCCTGAAGCGGATGCCGTGGTACTTCGCGAGGATCTGGGTTCAGGTAACTCCGGTCCACATCCTGTGGTGGCCCTCACGGGACCTCGAAGACGAACCGTCGGTGTGGGAGGCGCCGGAGGGGACAGCGGCTCCTCTCTCGGACCCCGCGCCGTCCGGAAGCCAACCGCCCGGCTGGCTCCCTCCGCCGGCAGCGTGGCGAGAGACCGCCGCGGACGCGATGAAGAAGATGGACCTGAAGGATCTCACCGCCCTCGACGACAACGGGTTCCCGTTGTGCGTACCGGTCACGAGTTGTTCGCTCGAGGCCGACGGGTTCGTGTTCACGCTCGGTCGCGGAGCTCCGGGGTTGAACGAGGGTGCGGCGTGTCTCACCCTGCACAGGCACGAGCCCGTGTTCCGGGGACAGGAGAACCGCACCTTCGTGGGCGCGGTGCGCAGAGAAGGCTCGGGTTGGAAGCTCGAGGTGTCCCGGGCGCTCGCGCACTGGAGCCTGCCGGGCGGAATGGTGAAGCTCTCGTTTGGCTTTCTCGCCAAGGGACGCAAGCTCTCGCCACGAGTGGCCGAGGAATGCAAGAGGCGATTCCAGCCCGTTCCCAAAGTCAGGTTTCCGGGCGAAGGCTGAAAGCCCTCGCCGCCCTACAATCGTGCGCTCATGACGGACAGCCCGCTGCGTGAGTCAGAAGATCTCGTCGTCGACGAGGTCACGTCTGCGGATCCCGGGGTCTTGAAGGCCCTGGGGGAGCTGATACCGCAGTTGTCGTCTTCGGCGCCTGCGTTCTCGCAGAGCGACCTCGAGTTCATCGCCACTTCTCCGGCGACGATCCTTCTCGTCGCTCGCAGGCCGGGTGGCGAGATCGTGGGTTCGCTCACGCTCGTCGTATTCAGGGCGCCAACGGGACCCCGGGCCTGGATCGAAGATGTCGTGGTGTCCGAGAAAGATCGTGGCGGTGGCATCGGCTCCCTCCTCGTCGAACATGCGCTCGAGCGTGCCAAGGGCGAGGGAGCACGGACGGTCGACCTGACGTCGCGCCCGTCGCGCGAGGCGGCCAACCGTCTCTATGTGAGGCTCGGCTTCAAGCAGCGCGAAACGAACGTCTACCGCTACGAGCTCTGAGTTGTGGGCCTTCGAGCCGTCCCGGGCTCCGGGCTACGGCATCGGTCGTTCGGTTCAAGCGAGTGATCCTGCGTGCTGCCACACACCGAGCCGGTCACGTCCAGCATGCTTGGCCGCGTAAAGGGCCTGGTCCGCGCGGCGGATGACGTCCGCCAGGCTGTCTCCCGGCCCGAGCCAGGTGGCGGTCCCGTAGCTGACCGTGACGGCCACGGGTAACTCACAGTTGCGAACGTGAGCCTGCAGACGGTGTGCGACCTGCTCTGCGCGAACCGAGCTCGTCTCCGGAAGCAGTATTGCGAACTCGTCCCCCCCGATCCGTCCCACGACATCGGGAACCCGCGCACCGGCGCGGATCGCCCCTGCCACCCCGCGTACCACTTCGTCGCCCACGTCGTGACCGTACGTGTCGTTTATCGCCTTGAAGGAGTCGAGGTCTGCGAGCACCAGGCTGAACGGATGGCGGTAACGAATGGCACGGGCGGCCTCCGACTGAAGTGCCTCGCGAAACGCCCTGTAAGTGAGACAACCCGTCAGGCCGTCGCGGTTCGCGAGCTGTTGGAGGCGGGCTTCGAGCCGACTGCGGGTACGTTCCTGGACGAAGCGGTTCACCGATGCCATGAGGGATACCGCGCCAGTCAACGCGAGCATGAGCGCCGTGACGAGGCTCCGTGATGCGCCGGGGCCTGGCTCGGCAAGGACCACCGACACGAAGAGCAGTTCGGCGAGAAGCGCCATGATCCCCACTTCGAGAGGCGGGTAGACGAGCGCCGCCACCAACACGGGCAGTACGAGAAGAACCCCGAGTGGGCTCTTGCCTCCGCCGTCCAGGGCGACCGGGGCCGCGATCGCGGCGAGCGTCGACAGGGACCAGACCAAGAAGAAGACGCGGCGCCACTCGGTGGTGACGGCCCAGCGCCCTAGTGGTGCGAAGACGACTATCCACGAGGCCATCAGTGCTCCCGTCAGGATCTCCAGGGCGGCGCGGTGTGGGCCGTGAGGGGTTCCGAACGCGTACGACAAGAGCGCGAGCCCGCCGAGCTCGAAAGCGGCGATGCCCATGTCGAGGTGACGACGCCAGAACGCGTCGGCGTGTCGCGCGGCGGTGGCACTGTTCCTCAAAACGAAGATGTTCCGCTGCATCCGTGGTCTCCTCGAACGTGGACGTGCGCCCATGCCGAGAACGGCGACCGAATGTGCCGTTTCGTCACCCGAGGTAATAGAGGATTTGGGCCTCTCGTGCACGGACCCTCCGGGAAGGCCAGATCAGGCGGATGTCGGCGGGTCCGGATCGGGCGAATCGGAACGCTCAGGGGCGAGCTCGAAGACACCGCCGATCTCGGAGTCACCGGAGCGGTCATGGGGGTCGTTGCGAGGTGCCCGCCGCCACGCGCTCTCTGCTCGCATGAGCACCTCCCTGAGCGGCAATCCGCTGCGCGCCGAAACACGCGCCGCGTCTCGCTGTTCGACCTTCAAACGGCCCGGGCTCACTTTCACGCGAACCGGCATGCCTTCGAGCACGACTGTCTCTTCCCTCCGGGAGGAGATCCAGCGCTCGAGGGACGCCATCCGCACCCCCAGGGTGCCGGTCTCGGCAACGAGGGTCGTTCTCACCTGGTCGAGGAGTGAAGTGTCGGCCAACGCGCTGACCGTGTGCCCCGGTCGCCCTTTCTTCATCACGATGGGTGTGACCCATGCGTCATGTGCGCCGGCGTCGAGCAGGGCCTCCACGAGCGTGGGCGAGGACCTCACCGGTGGCGTCGTCGACATTGGCCTCGAGCAGGAAAACGGGTTGGCCGGCTGCGGGGGCCGTGACTGCGGCCTCGCCGATCACGACCTGGGTGCAGTTGGGCAGGCCGTCGATCTCGCGCGTCCCCGCACCGAACCCAGTCGCCCTCACACGCATCTGCGGCAGTGGCCCGAACGAGCTCGAGATCGCCGCGAGGATGGCGGCGCCTGTCGGGGTGGTGAGCTCCACCGAAACGGGGTGACCCTTGGTCGGGATCCCACGGAGAAGTCTCACGACTGCAGGCGAGGGGTTGGGGAGAAGACCGTGGGAGGTCCGCACGGTGCCGGTACCGGTCGTGACGGTCGAGGAGCCGACCTCGTCGACACCGAGTATCTCCAGAGCAGCCGCAGTCCCTACCACGTCGATCACCGTGTCGTGCGAACCGAGCTCGTGAAAATGAACGTGCTCGGGAGAGCGGCGATGCAGGCGACCTTCGACCTCGGCGAGGACGGCGAACGTGTCGAGCGCACGCCTTGCGACGCGTTCAGGCAGACGAGCCTCCTCGATCATCCCGATGATGTGAGTGTGGGTCCGCACGACCACGTCGTCGGTGCCCTCCACCACCGCCCGAGTCGCCGCTATGCCCCCTCGCAACACCGGCTCGGCGCGAAGCGACCACCCCCCGAGCGGAAGACGCTCCAGCAGAACGAGCACCTGTGACAGGTCCGCTCCGGCGTCGAGAAGAGAGCCCAGCGCCATGTCGCCGGCGATTCCGGCGAAGCAGTGGAACCACGCCACTGTTCTCGACGCGCCGTCTGCACCTTGCCGCGTCGTCGGGTGGGACGGTGTCGTTCACGGCAGAAGTCGCGCCAGGGCGCACGCGGCACCAAACCCGTTGTCGATCCCAACGACGCTCACACCCGGGGCGCAGGACGAGAGCATCGCCAGGAGTGCGGTCACACCCTCGAGACCTGCGCCGTAGCCCGCAGAGGTCGGGACGGCGATCACCGGAGAGGCCGTAACGCCGGCAACGAGACTCGCCAGCGCGCCCTCCATCCCGGCTACCACCACCACCGCGTCCGCAGCGACGACTTCGTCGATCGAGGCGAGGAAGCGATGAACTCCGGCGACTCCACAGTCGGCTATCAAGTCCGGCCGGAATCCGAATGCCCGCGCGACAGCGATGCATTCGTCTGCGACCGGAAGGTCGGCTGTTCCGGCCGTCACCACGACCACTCGCGCCGGGCGTTCGGACGCGGCACGCCATACAAGCGTGAACCTCTCACCGGTCGGAGTCACTTCTCCCTCGGGAGAGGCGAGGAGCGCAGCGTCGAGTTGATGCTTGTCAGCCCGGGTCAGCACGACAGGGCCGGAACCCGTCTCGCTCAACAGCTCAGCGACGATCGCAGCGCACTGCTCCGCCGACTTTCCGGGTGCGTACACCGCCTCGCCCACCCGCTGACGAAGCGCCCGATGGTGGTCGACTCGGGCGAATCCGAGGTCCACAAATGGAAGCCGCCTCAGCCGCAGCACGGCCTCGTCGGGTGCCAAGGCTCCGCTGCGGACGTCGGCCAGGAGCTGGCGAAGGGCGGGCTCGTCCATGTTGCACCACTATCCTGCCTGCTCATGGACAGGATTGCGACCTCGGGAACCAGCCCGACGGCCGAAGCGCAGGCGAGGTCCAAAGTTGCGGGATCGGAAAGGCCCTCGATCGCGTTTCTTGGTCCGGCGGGGACATTCACCGAGGAAGCGCTGTTCACTCAGCCGGACTTCGCCGACGCCGATGTCGTTCCCATACCCAACCTCTCGGAGGTCCTCGAAGCCGTGAGCAGTGGCACCACGGAATTGGCCTTCGTCCCCGTCGAGAACTCGATCGAGGGCACGGTGAACGCGACCATGGACAGTCTCGTCTTCGGGCCGGCCCTCCTCATCCAGCGCGAGGTCGTTCTCGACGTCCACATGCACCTTCTGGCGAACCACGGGACGGCGATCGACTCGATCCGCCGCGTGCTGTCGTTTCCGCATGCCGCCGCTCAGTGCCGGCGTTATCTCGAGGAACGCCTTCCCGGGGTCGAAGTGGTTCCGACCAATTCGACGGCGGAGGCGGCGCGCCAACTCGGAGAGGAGCGTCGTCCTCACACTGCAGCGTTGGCTCCGAGACTCGCCGCGGATCTCTATGGCCTTGCGGTTCTGGAGTCCACCGTCGAAGACCATCCGGACAACCAGACCCGATTCGTCGCGCTGGCGAAGAGTGGTATCCCCGCGCCGACCGGCCATGACAAGACGAGCATCGTGTGTTTCCAACGTGAGGACCGGCCGGGCTCCCTTCATGGCATCTTGAGTGAGTTCGCAGCGCGCAATATCAACCTCACGAAGCTCGAGTCGCGGCCTACGAAGCGCGGACTGGGCAATTACTGTTTTCTGATCGACCTCGAAGGCCACATCGCCGACGAGGTGGTCGCGGACTGCTTGCGTGTGTTGCACGCGGAACTGGCCGATGTGAAGTTTCTCGGTTCATACCCTGCTGCGGGTGCGCATGGTCCTGCAGTTCGCGCACAGGCGAACGCTGCCTGGAAAGAAGCGGAAGAGTGGGTCCTGTCTCTTCGGAGTCAGGTTAGGAACACGCAGTAGAGCTCCAACACCGATCCCCTTGGTCTGTCGCGCAACCTGCGGCCACGTGAATTGGAAGGTGCAGCAAGTACCCTGGTCGCGCAGGAGGGGTGGCAGAGTGGACTATTGCGAAGCTCTTGAAAAGCTTTGGCCCAAAAGGCCCGGGGGTTCGAATCCCTCCCCCTCCGCACTCTGAGCTGGTCTTTCCGCGTGGGTTTCAATTCGGGCATCAGAGGCAGCGAGAGTCTGGGCAAAAGTTAGGCAAAAACTAGATAGGCTTCCTGCGGTGAAAGGAAGCAAGACGGAAATTGCGCCGGGCGTATGGCGCCTCAGGGTCTTCACCGGCAAGTACCGCTCGAATGGATCCCCCATCCTGGTAAGCCGAACAATTAGGGCGCCTGAAGCCAAGCCCGGCGCTGGCTCAAGACTCGCAGACCGTGAGCTTTCGAAACTCGTCACGGAAGTATCGGCGGGGAAGATCAGCACAACCCATGCCACAGTCAGCCAGCTCCTCGACCGGTGGCTCGAGCAATGCGAGCTGATGGGCCACAGCCCCTGGACGATGAAGCGATATAGGCAGATTGGCGAAGCTGTCTTGAGACCCGAGCTCGGCCATCTGAGACTTTCGAAGCTCACAGCTCAACACCTCGACCGCTTGTACGCGAAGCTCACGGCGAAGGGGAACAAACCCCTGACAGTGCGACGTATCCACACCGTGATCGGCGCGATGCTGGCCCAAGGCGAGCGGTGGGACTTGGTCTCGCAAAATGTTGCCAGAAAGGCAAGACCGCCCGCGGTTCACGCTGAACAGATCGCAGCTCCCAACGTTGACGAAGTCCGCGCGATTCTCTCAGAGGCCGAGCGGATGGACCCAACCCTCGCCGCCCTTCTCGGTTTGGCCGCGGTTACAGGTGCACGCCGAGGAGAACTGTGCGCTCTACGTTGGAACGATTTGGATTGGGACGCAAATACCCTGTCCCTCGCTCGGAGTATTTACGAAACCGCAGGGGGCGGATGGGGTGAGAAACCCACAAAGACCCATCAGGTTCGCCGCATCAGTCTGGACGAATTTGGACTCACGGTCCTTCGAAGGCACCGTGCACAAGTCGAGCAACTGGCGATAAGCCTCGGCCTGAAGGTCCCCCGTGACACGTTCATGTTCTCGCGGTCACCCCAGGGCAGCGAACCAATTCGCCCCGACGCCCTCACCAAATTCGCAACTCGGGCAGCCAAAGCCGCCGGCGTGGACACTCACATGCACGCTCTCAGGCACTTCACTGCCACCCAGGCGATCGGTGCGGGGTACGACGCTCGCACGGTAGCAAGCCGCCTAGGCCACGCAGACCCCTCAATCACGCTCCGGGTCTACTCGCACGCGATCGAACAACGGGACCGAGAACTCGCAATCGCACTTGGAAATGCGCTGGCCTCCCCACGACGATCGGGCGCCCGCACATCCAAACGCGCTCGCGGACCGATCGAACAACGCGTGGCAACCAGGCCCGTTCAGGGATCAAACGACGATCAGTAGTTCCATTTGATTAAACCTGAATCTTCGGCGTTCATAGCGGAATTATGTGCGCCAAATGGCTGCCAACTGCGCCCCCCGATCCGTCTGATTGAGTATCCACTAGACGCGGGGGGTGTGTCCCTAACGTCGAGAGATCCTGACGGCTTGGCTCTCAGATCCGTTGCCGACCAGCTTGGTCTGGCTTTCTAACGAGGTGTCAGTCGTCAGGTTCTCTCCGTGGTCTGGCTCAAAAGAGGCGTGAACGCCGGAACAGCACGAGCTGAAATCAGACATGCCGACCACGGTCACCTTCAGCGACCAAGGAGCGGCAATGGAACTGATGATCGGCGTGGATCCCCACAAGGGTTCGCACACGGCAGTAGCAATCGACGACAACGAACGGGTGCTCGGGGAGATCAGAGTCCGTGCGGGAACCGCTCAGCTCGATCGCTTGCTCGGCTGGGCGGAGTCTTATCCCCAGCGCACCTGGGCCATCGAGAATGCCACCGGGCTCGGGTATCTCCTTGCCCAGCAGCTCGTGGCCATGGGCGAGAAGGTGTTAGACGTCCAGCCCAAGCTCGCCGCCAGAGTGCGGCTTCTCGGAACCGAGAAGACGAACAAGAACGATCCTCATGACGCAAGGTCGGTGGCGATAGTCGCCCTGCGCTCCTCGTCTCCGACGCAGGTGCGCAAGGAGGATCACGCCGCGGTCGCAAAGATCTGGGCTAAGCGCCAGCGGGACCTGTCGCGCATGAAGAACAAGGTGGCCAACCGGCTTCACTCGGTGCTCTGCGACCTGGTGGCAGGAGGTCTAGCTGGAGAGATCTGTGCAGCTAAAGCAGCCCAATTGCTCCAACAGGTAGAAGCAGATGGAGTTGTCGTCGCCGCCAAGGTCGAACTCGCCAACGAGCTCTTGGAGGACCTTCGGCGCATCGACGCTCAGATAAGGGACTCGAAGAAACGCCTCGCGGCGGTGGTCGAGGCCTCTGGGACGTCTACGACGAAGCTCTTCGGGGTGGGCCCAGTGGTTGCAGCCACCACCATCGGGATCACAGGCGACGTCTCTCGTTTTTCGAGCAGGGACCGCTTCGCATCTTTCAACGGCACGGCCCCGATAGACGTGTCTTCTGGGGACCACAAGGTCCACAGACTCTCGAGACGCGGAAGCCGTGCCCTGAACCATGCCGTCCATATGGTGGCCGTTACCCAGATTCGTTACCGCTACAGCGAGGGTCGAGCCTTCTACGACCGCAAGATCGCCGAGGGAAAGAGCCCCAAGATGGCAATACGCGCGCTCAAGCGGCGAATCAGCGACGCTCTTTACACCTGCATGGTCGAAGACGCCCGTCGCGTCGGCAAGCTGGGCCCGGGAGGGCAATCGGGGAACGTCTCAGTCGCCAGCGCGGCCGGCTCACACCCCGAGAAGCCGGCTCTTCGGCTAAGCCACTCCCGAACCCGCCGTCACGCTACGACCCAGCGACGAACGAGAGGGACAAAGCGCCCAACGGTGCCGCAAGCGGCCACTTCAAGTCGCCGAAAGACGGCACGCAGCGCCTCTTGACAAACAAAGAGGACTCGTTATGTACTCACTCGACCAGTCGAAGTGCGTCGCCGATCAAGCGCCCTACGGATCGCCATGGTGTGCTTGCCGAAGTTTGCACCCCGGTATGCCGAGCCTGAATAACACGCACCGAGCCGGCGTTCAGGGTCATCTAGCCAGCGTGGATAAGGGATGCCCAAGCCGCGTGTTCAGGGCGGGACGTGTCAATGCGACCTAGGAGGTTCGCCAGTGTTGACGTTCGCTGGAGAGGAGGCCATCACCGGGGCTGTCTTGAGGAGTTCCCGGATCTTTCGCAGAGCTTTTGGAAGGAGCCGGTGGACGTAGGCGTGGATCTACTGGGCTTCGCGGTGAAGGACTTGCCCGAGACGGCCATGAGGACTCGTCGCTGCCCGCCAGTTTCCCGTGGTGCGACCTCAGACACCCAGTTCGACGAGCTGCGCGCCAAGCCAGTCGAACTCGGCCTGGTCATCGGGATCGAGCTCGTTGGTCAATTCACTCAGGGCCTTCGTCGCTTCGTCATATCGTCGCCGGGCCTCGTCCCCCTCGCCGCGGGCGGCAGCGACGGCCGCCCAGGTCAGGCGACTCCAAGCGTTGGCGTACGGGTCTGAGCCGAGACGGCTGTCGCGGTCTCGGAATCGGACCTCCGCCTCCGCGACATTGCCGAGGTGTAAGTCTACCCAGCCGAGACAATCCAGTTCCATGGCCTGCCACGCCTGGTTTCCGAGCTCTTCGTTCAGCGCCAAGCTCTCCAGGTACAGCTCCCGCGCCGCCAGGTAGTCGCCCCGCAACCTGGCGCCCGCCGCTTGGAGGTGAAGCGGCGACGCCTCGGCCTCACGGTCGGCGCCTACTTGGGCGACCTCGCGACCTTGGGCGGCCAGAGCGACGACATCGTCATAGCGACCGTCTCGAAGAGCCAGACGGGCAAGACCAGCCAGCGCATCGCACTGGCCGCGCACGTCGCCAACTTCACGCGACACGCTGAGGGCTTCCTCGTTGCGGTGAAGTGACCGCTCGGCGTCACCGGAGCGGAACGCCAGCAAGCCGTCGCCATACAAAGCACGGGCGCGCCAAGTCGGCGCGTCCCCCCAACCCGGCGCGGCCAGAGCCATCGCAGCCACTTCGTGTCCTTCGTCGAGCTCGCCGCTCGTGAGCCAGATCCGCCATGCTCGGCCGAACAACTCCAAGGCGGACGCCGCGTCGCCCCATTCGGCCAAGACCCGAACCGCGTCCCCCACCGCAGACCGCTCGCGACCAAGCGTCTCAAGGTCACCGCTGCGTGCCAACCCTAAAGCGTCGTCGGGGGTCATATTGGCTGCGGATTCTAAGTTGATTCCGAAGAGGAGTAGGGGCCCGGTTAGCGATGCGGCCGCCAGTGAGCCCGGTCCGCGACCTCCAGGCGTCCCAGAACTCCGCTGGCCCCCTACGCCTCAATGTGCCGGTATGTGGCAGGGCAATGATCGCGCCAAGACAACCAAGCGATTGTCTCTTTCATCCCAATCGCGTCACCGTTCGCCGTTCCTACTCACCCGGTGCCGATGATCTCGAGAAGCGTTCAACCGAAGAGGTGACGATTTGACCAGGCCCTGTTACCACCTGCCTGAGTAGCTTGGTCACCGTGCCAATCACGACTCCTTCCAACGGTCTGATATCCGCCGCGGTTGACCTCAACGCGCCGGGCCGCTACCTGCACTGGTCGGTTTTCACGATCTCGCTATCCAACCTGATCGTGATCCTCGTCATGCTCTTCATATTCGCCGTGGCGCTTCTGTTGCGCTTCCCAGAAGGAGAGCTGAAGGAGCATCCCGAAGGTTCCGCTGAACAGCGCCCAGGCACGGGTCCTCCCCCTACGGTCACGAGATCTTGGACCGGGCGCCTGAGGAGGCTCGGCCTGCGGTGGCTGCCGCCCGACCGTCTGCTGCCGGAGAACCAGCCCTCTTACGTGGCTTCGTGGATCTACGTGTTCGGTGTCGCGACCCTTGCTGCACTCGGTGTCGCCATCGTCTCGGGCTTTCTCATAGCGCTCGGTGGCGTTGACTGGTGGCACACCAATCCCGGCGGACGCTTCTTCAACAGCCTGCACCTGTGGAGCGTCGAGCTCTTCATGGCGTTCATGGTCATCCACCTTTGGGGGAAGTTCTGGATGGCCGCATGGAGGGGTAGGAGGGCCCGGACTTGGATCACGGGCGTTCTGGCATTCCTCGCCTCGATAGTAGAGGCATTCACGGGCTATCTGTCCCAACAGAACTTCGACTCGCAGTGGATCGCCACCAACGGAAAAGACGCCTTCAACGCGGCCGGCATAGGCGGGTTCTTCAACTTGATGAACTTTGGGCAGATGTTGCTCTGGCACGTGGTGCTCATGCCGCTGGTCCTCGTTGCGCTCGTGGTGATCCACATCCTCTTGGTCCGCTACCGGGGCGTGGTCCATCCGTTTGCTGCGCGCAGGGGCCGCGATCTCGTCGGCAGGCGGATCTCCGAACCCCCACCCAGACTTTCCCGTCGGGAGGTGAAGGCACTCGATGCGCAGGAGTGGCGCGGGCCCCTTCGCCGCTACGACATCATCCGCGAGGGCGTGGCGGCAGTTGCGGTAGTGGTTGCTGCAACTGTCGCGCTCGCCTCGATCTTGTCCTCGCCCGACGTGCGACCGATCACGATCCGCCAATGGGCAAATGTGGCGCCGGCGGACTTCGTGGGCACCGCAGCCTCAGAGCTTGCGGGGACATCTCTCAGCGCGACCTACGGACCGCCTTACAACAACGGAAGCGCTGCAGTGCAGCGCATAGGTGTTTCCTGGCAGAACCTCGCGGGGGTTCGCGAGCGGATCGATCCGCCTCAGATGTTCGTGATCGACCCGCTCGAGGCGACTGCGGGGCACGACCAGTCCCTCCAGACAGCACTCGCTACGTGGGACTCCGCCCGGTCCGAGAAGCGGTCCGCGTGGGCGAGCGGTTATGCAACAGCTGCAGCGAAGGTCAGCTTCACCCGAAGTGGAACACCCGTCGTCCCGCCCGGTCGCTACGGCCCTGTTCCGGTCATTATGAGTGCCGAACTCACCCTCGCCAGGGCCGGCGGGCTCGATGCGAGCCTCCTCGCCCGTCAACCTTTTTACGGGACCAACTTCACCAAGCCACTGCTCTTTCTTGCCGACGGCGGCTACTACGCCGACCAGGCAACCTCCCAGCACCTTCAGGGAACCCAGTGGGGGGTGATGAACGAGACAGGTAGCTACCCGGGACAGCCCTGGCTCTGGCTGTACCAGCTCTGGTACCACCTTCCGGGTTTCCGAAGCTCCGCCAATGTCGACCTAATAGCGATCTATCTGACGGGACTGGCAACCCTGTTGTTGACTCTCATCCCATTCATTCCGGGCCTGCGTTCCATACCGAGAGTGATCCCGATCTACCGCATGATCTGGAGGCGTTACTACAAAGAGGCGGAGTCAACTCCCCGCTGAACGGTAGCGATCGTTTCCCCGATGGGGATTTGGCACGGGTACGAGTGTTCGAAAATCGTGGAGGTGGACCCCGTGGTTGTCGTCCGACACCGCGCAGACCGATAGGGGGTCGTAGGCGAGTAGGCGATCCGGGGTCAAGCGAGACGCGCCCTGCGCGCGCTCCCTTCTGGCAATCTGCGACCGCTAGGGCCACGAGGCCTTCGGCCCGGGCCACCTTGTGCTCGTTCCCAGACAACGAGACCTAATCGCAGTCCCTGCTCCACCACCGATCGAGAATTTGGGCCCTGCTGGAAAACAATTAGGGGGAACAACTGCGCCGTGCGGAGGTTTGCGTGGAGTGTGCAAATTTTCGCCCTTCGTCTACCTGCGGTTACACATAGATCCAGTACCCGGCGAGATTCAGTGTGGAGGTTCGCGAGGGGTTCAGTGTGGAGGTTCGCGAGGGGTTCTATGTGCTACGGGCTAGCGCCACGACCGCCGGGTTTTCGCGTGTGGGGTTCGCGAGCCCGATTTGTGGGGTTCGCGAGCCCGATTTGTGGGGTTCAGTGAGGAGGTCCGTCAGCGATCTTGTTGATTGAACTTCCCGGGCGGTCGTCGGATCCGCTCAGGACGTAAAGAGTTTTCGCCGTGCGTGAAAGGTCCGGCCTGAGCACCGACCGATGCACATCATCATCCATGGAGGCCGCCATGCACGCCCTCGAGCCGCGTCC
The DNA here is from genome assembly GCA_963737015.1 of uncultured Acidimicrobiaceae bacterium. Classification (GTDB taxonomy): domain Bacteria; phylum Actinomycetota; class Acidimicrobiia; order Acidimicrobiales; family UBA8190; genus CAVTQZ01. Next base: position 206,335 of record CAVTQZ010000003.1, read on the forward strand.
GAACAAACAGGACAACACCCCGCTCACTCTCTCCGTGTCCGAGACAGCAAAATTGCTCGGAGTCTCCCGAGACCTCGTCTACGACCTCGTCGCGCGGCGCGAGCTACCAGCGCTTCGTCTGGGCCGTCGGATCGTGCTTCCACGCAAGGCCATCGAAGAGCTCGTGAAGGGCGCCGCAGACGACGGACGGGACCAAGCCACAAACGAGAGCTCTTCCGGAATCGGTTCGGCTCTGCAGTACCCGACGGCGCGAACAACGCTCCAACTAGCGCCTCGCTTCCCAAGCTGAGCGGCCCCGGTGCTCACATCACGCTTCTCCTATGGAGCCCAAGTCGAGGCTACAGACATTTGCCACCTGTCAGGATGGCGTCGGCGCCATCCTTGCGGCCTCCCATCCTGCCTGAATCGTCGATGATCACGGCCCGTGGATCAAAGCCCAGGATTATCCTCGTCGGTGGAGTTCAGAATCGGCTGGCGGTGCTGGACGATCCTTCCTCAAGGTGGGAATCTCGACGCACACCTAATGCACGCGGTGCCTAAGGATTCTTGATTCCTGAATCCCAAGCCGGACCTGCACCCCGGTGGCGGGTCCTCTGCGAACCCCATCCGAATTCTTCTGCTCGTTCCGCGCTCTGCCGGTAGCCTGGTGTCATGGCCCAAGTTGTCGGCGTTGACAGAAAGGCGACTCGAGACGAGGTGATCGCGCATGCTGACGACCTCCGTCGCATCGCGGTCCTTCAAGGCTTCGCGAAGGTTCAGCTCCGCTCCGACGGGGCCATAATCGTCCATGACGAGACGCCGGGCTACAAACGGACGAATCGACTCGCAGCCTCGGCAACCGAGGTCGTGGGCGCGTACGTGCCCGTGATCACCGACGACGTGCCCGGTGCCGAGGAGGACGCCCCAACTCTGTGACCGGAGAGGAGCTGCTCGACGCCCTCCTTGCGACTCTCGAACGGATACGAAGGCTCCTCCCTAGTACTAAGCAGCAATGGGACGCCGAAGAGCCAACGAGGCTGGCGGTCGAGCGACTTTGGATCGAAGCAGGCAATACCGCCGAGGAGTATCGACGCTCGGCCCATCTCGCCCCAGGTTCCGACCCGTGGGGCGAGCTCTACGAGTATCGCAATCGCCTCGCCCACGCTTTACCAGGGGACATCGATCTCGACCGGGTCTGGCACGACTCCACCACGGACCTCGACCGCCTAGAGGCCGACATCCGGGAACGTCGCGGCTAGCTCAAAGGCGCGTGATCTTGCTCGCGCGATACTTAGGGCGGAAAGGACTGAGGAACTCAAGGTTTCGGGCAAAAATCCGGGCAAAAACTCCCGGCAAATCGCCGCAAGGCGTGATCAGCCGTCGGGACTTCGATGCAGGTCAAGGCGTAAATCGACCAACGCCGACGAAGGCTGAGAACCGTCTGCAGGCTCTTGAAAAGCTTTGCCCCAAAAGGCCCGGGGGTTCGAATCCCTCCCCCTCCGCCCCACTGAACAGGTCTTTTCGCATCGGCGATGAAGGTGAAGTTCGATCACGGAGCTCCCGGACTACTCCTGGACGACAGTTTTCCGCGTGCGAGGCTCCAAGACCGAGATCGCTCCGGGCGTTTGGAAACTGCGCGTGTACGCAGGGCGTCGACCCAATGGCTCACCCATTCAAATCACGAAGACCGTCCATGCACCAGAGCGCAAGCCGGGCGCCGGTTCGAGGTTGGCGGACAACGAGCTTGCAAAGATGGTTGCGTCGGTCTCAACGGGGAAGGTCACGGTCGGCACTGAGACCGTGGCCAACCTACTCGACCTCTGGCTAAAGCACTGCGAATCCAACGGGCATTCCCCCAACACCATGCGCAGGTACAAGCAGCTGGCTGAGGCTGTAATACGACCGAAACTGGGGCGTGTCCGGGTTTCGAAGCTGACAGCACGTCATTTAGATGAGATCTACGCCGAAATGGTCGCCAAGGGGAACAAGCCTTTGACGATTCGACGCCTTCACACTGTCCTGAGCGCCATGCTCAGCCAGGGAGAGCGTTGGAACATGGTCGATTCCAACGTTGCTCGAAAGGCCCGGCCGCCAACCGTACACACCTAACAGATAGAGGCTCCTGATCTGAATCAGGTCCGAGCGATTGTCACTGAGGCCGAAGGTGTGGATCCGGTTCTGGCCGCCCTCCTATTCGTTGGCGCGCTGAACAGGAGCCCGGCGAGGTGAGCTGTGCGCCCTGCGGTGGGACGACGTCGACTGGCGAAACGGCCTATTGACGATTGCTCGGTCAATATACGAGGTTGAGGGCGGTGGCTGGGGAGAGAAGGTCACCAAGAGGAATCAAGTGAGACGCTTGAGCCTGGACGACATCGGAATCGAGGTGCTTCGGCGGCATCGGTCGTCCGTGGAAAGCTCGCCGAAGATCTTGGAGCCCAGATCCCGCCTGACGGGTTCATCTTCAGTCGCTCGCCAGTAGGTTCAGAACCCATCCGTCCGAACGTCGTGACTCACTTCATGGCGAAATTGTCAAAGAGGTTGGGGTTCAAAACGCACATTCATGCCCTGAGGCATTTCTCCGCGACAGAGCTAATCGGACAAGGGCATGACGTCCGGACCGTCGCAGGGCGCCTTGGGCATGCGGATGCGAGCATCACCCTCCGGGTGTACAGCCACGTTCTGCCCGAACGAGACCGTCAGGCGGCTGCTGCCCTGGGCCGAGCACTCGCCCCCTAACGTTCGCGCAACAGCTCTGATGGATTAGGCGGTCGATGTGCTTAGACGCGATCGAGCGTTCAGAAGCCAATAGCGAGCCGCCCTTGGCATATGGATAAACCGCATGCGCCACGGGATCGAGGTCGTGATCACCGGCCGGGGCATTCCGGTAGCGAGCTCATGGTCCTCAGCACCACGTCAACCCTCGAGCGCCTCGTCGCTTATGGTCTGATATCTCCTGCCAAAGTCCCGCGTCCTCCAAAGACATCTGAGCGCTCGCCTCGGACCCGAAGTGCCGGCAGAGATAGGACGACCTGATGGGTAACCTGACAGATCTCCTAGTCCGCCCCTCTGAACGTTGCTAACTGTGATCGAACGGTGAAGTACGGTAGAGGAGCCATGCGTCAGGACCTCCATAGCAGCGGTCATCTGAGCGATGTAGAGGCTGACCTGTTCTCGAATCCCTTCAAGAACTGCGAAGTCTTCGGCAGCGTCTAAGCGCCTCAAATACCTCAAAAGAAGACGGAAGCGTCCGTGACGATCTCCCATGTTCATCACCGTTGTAAAAAGTCAATCCAACAAAGATGAATGGAACTCGACGTTCGCACTCTCTGGTAAGCATCATCATCCCCGTCTACAACGCGGCGCGCCATATCGGTGAGCAGCTTGCCAGCTTGAAACGACAAGATTACGAAGGACCGTTCGAGGTCGTAATCGCCGACAACGGATCGAAAGACGACACTGTCGGTATTGCAAAGAGCTTCGCTGGGAGCCTTGACCTGCACGTAATCGACGCGTCTGCGGTAAGCGGCGCGGGACCGGCTAGAAATGCGGCCGCTGAAGTGACGCAAGGGGACTTGTTGGTCTTCGCAGATGCTGACGACGTAGCGAGCGTGGGCTGGTTGCGCCACCTAGTCGCCGCATCTCCACAGTGGGATCTTACGGGCGGCCCGTACGATCTCGACTTGCTCAACTCGTCCATCGTTCAAGCATGGCGCAAACCACTTCCTAAGGACCGATTTCCAATAGGTCACGCCTTCCTCCCCTTCGCAATGAGCGGCAATCTCGCGGTATTGAGAGAGACCTTTAAACATATTGGTGGCTTCCGGGAAGGCCAGCAGGAAGACGTCGACTTTAGTTGGCGTGCCCAGCTCAGCGGATACACATTGGGATTCGCTCGCGATGCTGTGATGCATTATCGGCAGCGTTCGACAGTTCGAGGGCACGCAACACAGGCTTTTGGTCGGGGCGACGCTAGCGTCCGACTATATCGGGACTTTCGGAAACAAGGTATGCCACGGACACCAGCGTGGATAAGACTTCTGGGGATGACAAGATGTCTCTCTCGAGCTCCTCGCAGCCTCGTGGATCCACGAAAAAGGGGTTACTGGGCCGGTGACTTCGCTTACAGAGCGGGGAACATCGGCGGGAGCATACGTTATCGAGTGCTCTTCCTTTGAGCCTCGGGCATGGTTCACTCTGAAACCTTGGCTGGCCTGATGGCCGACCGATCTGGGTCCCACGCTCTGCCAGAGAGGTACCAATGAGACTTTTGGTACCACGAATATCCGCTCCTTTCCATGTGCTCCATGTGCGAATCTTCAAGCGTCAAGCTTCTTGTTGAGAGCCCAACGCCGCTCGCAGCAGGGTACCGGCAACGCTCGACGCGCGGCGATCAGAGCGAAACCGGTTCACTCCCTCGGTTCTCACCAGCCGACCGGATCGAAGAACGTTCAGCGCGTCACGGAGGCGTAGCGCATCACCACTGGGAAATAAAACACCCAGACCGTATTCGACAACCTCTGCCGCGGCTGCTCCAGGCTCGGAGCAGCAAACCGGCAAACCGTAGGCGACGGCATCGCAAAGTGTTCCGCTATCGTTGTTCACTCCTGCACCGAAACTCATGATGGCGACGTCCGCCTCAGCGAAAACCGATCTCTTGCTTTCAGCATCAAGGTAGCCATCTACCGTCGAGACAGCGCTCAGCTCTGCGTCAGGGTGAGTCGCTTTGAACTTCTCCACCTCCGCGTCCACACCCGCACCAGCGAGAACTAGACGGCCAGGGGCACCATGGCCCTCGTACGCCTCGATAACCGTTTGCAGGTCCTTGGCGCGGTGTGCCTCTCCGAAGACCAGAGCCACTTGCGCCTTCTCGCTCTCTGTAATGGAGTGGCCGGCGGTCCTGTTGCCACCACAACCAGGTATCGGCTCACACATCCCGCTCGCATCGGCGTCGTCGATCATTGCGATAGGAGCGATCGCCGCCTCGAGCCAGGGAGCCGCAGACACCCAGCCTTCTAGAACGGAAGGGTTGTTGGCAACGATCCGGACGGATCCGGCGGCTCGTCTGCGAAGCATCTCCATAGCACGAGGGAGCCACTGAAGTCGCAGCGGTCGCCGAATGCCGGGTGCAGAAAATCGGTAGACCGCCCAATGCGTCCTGAGCGGAGCGAAGAGAGCGCGATAGATGGGATCGCCCATCATGGAGAGCTCGATTACGACCGCTCGACTCTTGTCCCTCCGCAACTGGATCCTCACGGCAAGAACAAGGATGACCTGGGCCGGTGCCATCATGATTCCCCACAGGGCGGGAAAGCGCGCTCGCGTTCGTTCGATGGCTGCTTGAGCTTGCTGAAGCCAATCCGGATACGCCCATACACTCACTCCCTCGACGAGTGGAATCCCTCCGGCTGGGGCGACGTTCGAGGAGACCAACACAGTGACGCTGTGGCCAGTGGCTGCCAGCCCGTTCGCCAACTGCACGACCATCGTCGGGCGGTGCCCCTCGAGACGGTGCGCGTCGTCCTCGACCAACAGAACATTCATTTGACCAGAGGATCCCATCGTGTAGAAATTCGTCCCACCTCCCCGTGGTGGGGCCTGTCTTTCTTCGCCAGCTTCCCCAGGCTGCACGGTAGTTCTATCCGACAACTCGAGGCATGGTGTGCCTTACCTTCACTAGCCCGGATTTCTTCACTAGATGGCATGCGTTGATAAGCGCGCATGCGCTGAAACGCCCCCCGGACAGGCGAATAGCATGAGCTTGCGAATCAATGCCGGCGGCAACCACTGCCGAGCCGGGAGTTGCCCGAGCTTCGTTCCATGCGATAATTCTGCCGGTGAAGGTTCTGTTGGTGGAGGAGAACGCGCACCGCCTCGAGGGCCATTACCCGACTTTGATTATACGGTTAGCAAACGCGCTAGCTTTAGCTGGACACGACGTAAGCGTGCTTGCCTCCACGGGCCTTGCGGAAACAGACAAAGGCATTGCGGTCGCCCAAGGAGTGCAGATACGACCGTATCCCCGCCCGCTCCAGCGGCTCTTGGCGTCCGTGACCACCCTTCGGAAATGGGGACGCAGCAGTCACCTCGCGGAGGTAGTGAAGACCCTCGCCAGGATCTTCGCGGAAGTGATCTCCGTTCTAGCAGTTAGGCACCGATTGCGTCGCGATGGTCGAGACACCTTGGTGATCGAGCTAACATTGACTGCCGATCCCGTCTTCCGGACCTTGTTGGCACCTTTGAAGACGCATTGGGCGGTGTACCAACTCTTGCCACCAAGATCGCGCCGGTCGTTGCGGCATCAAGGATTGCCGCGGGAGATCAACCGATGGCGTCAGAGGGCTGGGGGCTCCGTTCGCATCGTTGCGACTCAAGCAGTGGTGGACAAATGGCGCTCCGCGATGCCCTGGTTGGAGATAGCAGTAGCGCACATTACGATTATCGATGATCTCGATTCCCAGCGCGCTACCGCAGCCGTGATCGATGTCGAATCCAGCGCAACGCGATCTGGCCGATCCAATACCAGGGACGGCGACGGATCCTTGGCCCTTGTGTTCGGGTACGTTCACCCATTCAAGGACTTACAGACAGTGATAGCAGCTTACGACGGTCGGGACGCACCGGGCCGAGTAGTCCTAGCGGGCAGGGGAACAGGAGAAGCTCTGAGCAGGTACATATCCGAAAATCCAAATGCCGACCTGCGAGCCGTCACTACCATCGACAGCTACGTCGATGAGAAGACAAAGGCTTTACTCTATGCTGAGGCCGACATCGCCATCCTGAGCTTCGTTCCTGCGATCTCGAATGACAGCGGAACTCTCTGTGACGCCGTCACCCACGGACTGCCGATCTGCTGCTCCGGACCAAGCGCCCCCGCGACAGACGTGATGGAATACGACCTGGGTCTCGTCTTTCCAAGTGGTGACCCCGTTCGATTGCGCGAGAGCGTACGAGGCCTCGTAGGCGGAGACGGGGTCGCAATCGAGGGCCGAAATCGCTACCGCGCCGAACACGCCGCGACGCACGTGGGTAATTCCCTATTGAGAGCCGCGACCCCGGTCGACTTACTGGAAAGTGCCGAACTCTTCGAGGGGGACACCCATGGATAAAAGAGCGCCGATCTTCGTGGCGGGACATAGGGGCCTCGTCGGCTCGGCTCTCGTCCGTAGCTTGACGGGAGGAGGATGGACAAACCTTCTGACGGTCGGCAGGGCGGAACTCGACCTGCGTGATCAGTCTGCAGTAAATGTCTGGTTCGACAGACATCGGCCCGAGTACGTGATCGTCGCGGCTGGGACCGTTGGAGGTATTCTCGCCAACTCGACTCGCCCCGCCGAATTCATCTACGACAACCTGATGATCCACGCCACCGTGGTCCACGCCAGTTATATTTTCGGCGTAAATAAGCTCCTATACCTCGGGAGCTCCTGTATCTATCCTCGACTAGCGGCTCAACCGATGACGGAGGAAGAGCTTCTCACCGGGCCCTTGGAGCCAACCAACGAATCCTACGCCGTCGCCAAAGTCGCTGGTATCAAGCTCTGCGCAGCGTATCGCAGACAATACGGCTGTGACTTCATCTCGGCCATGCCGACGAACCTCTACGGACCCAACGACAACTTCAACCTTGAGTCTGCACACGTCCTTCCGGCTCTGATCCGCAAGTTCCACGAGGCGCGTCGACGCGGCGACGAAGACGTCACAGTCTGGGGAACCGGATCAGCGGTTCGGGAGTTCCTTCATGTCGACGATCTGGCAGATGCCTGTATCTGCCTGCTGCAGAGCTACAGCGACGAGATGCACATAAACGTCGGAACCGGACATGGGGTGTCGATAGCAGATCTCGCCCGGACCATCGGCGATGTCGTACATCCTCAGGCGCGGGTCGTATTCGATACATCCAAGCCTGACGGGATGCCCACAAAGGTGCTGGACGTGTCGCGGTTGTGGACGCTCGGTTGGAAGTCACAGGTTTCCTTACGTGAAGGTCTTGAGTCGACGTACAAGTGGTACATCGAGAACGAGGCCAGTGCACGGCGCTGAACAATCCTGTATCTAAGCGCCGGATTCTTCACTAGATTGCATGCGTTGACGAGCGTGCACTCGCGGAAATGTCCTCCGGACACGGGAAACTGGAGCTTGCAGACCGCCAGTGACCCAATCAGGAGGGCATTCCGAGATGAAGCTATCCGAACCGCGCGGCGCTCTGTGCTCAAGGGTGACGAATGCGTCGGCCGCCGAGTCAGACCTCTAGCGCTATCAACTCCAAGGCCGCAATCGACTGTCCATAGTCTGCTTTACGCACGCGGCAAGCGACTTGGTGAAGAATCCGGGTCAGCTCTTGGCTGCTGTTGGCAGACGGCGAACACTCGGCGTCTCCCAGTCGGGGTGGACTGCCTCGTCCTCGCCTTGACGGGGACTGATCTGCGCCGGACTCACACCTGAACTCTCTGTAACCAAAGACTGCCAGGCGGGCCTCCTGTGTAGTTGGCGGGGAGCGCGGTGAATAGCTCTCGATGGAATTCCCACATCCAGTGGCTGAAGAGCAGGATCCGGAAATCCGTGTTGAACATCAGGAAGGCACGGAGAAGGTAGAGTTCGGTATACGAAAAGCCGTCTTCCAGCCAAGTTCGTGGGTATTCGAAGGGCCAGAAGATGTCGTGAATCTGGACGATGACCCCACGCGCGATCCGTGGAAGCACGTTGAACACGAGCCAATTCACCTCTGAGCCAGCCTTTGCAATGTGGCTTGTGTCGATGAAAAGCAGGTCTCCTGAGGTAAGCCGCTCGAAGATCTTTAGGGACACCTCTTGTATGGGCTCTGCGATCACTTCACAGTTCAATCCATCACCTTCTTTGAGCAGTCGGTTGAGGCGATGCGGCTGGGGCTCGATGAACGTAAGCTCGAGTTCGCGAAGGTGCCGATCTCTCACATCGAGCGCAAGGGCCGACGTGAACCCGGAACCCACCTCAATCAGGCGCTTTGGACGCAAATGCTGGAGCATCGCGAAGTACAAATTGGCGTCCGCTGGTTGGAACATCTTCGAAGATCTATAACGCCAATCGGGCACTGGCTGGTCTGGTACACCGTCTGACCAATAGTTCGCCAGCTGGCGCATCAACAGAACCTGCTCATCGGTTTGAAGATCAATGCCGGTGACCGGTGCCTGTGATGACAGAGCCCATGCGAGGTCTCGTTTCCCTGTAATCGGAGACATGGGCTCTCCCGGAGTAGCTCTCAATGGAGACGACAACATGAGTCGGGCGAGTTTGATTGCCCGTTTCCATTCCGCGAGATCCTGTCCCTTGATATGCCATGCTGCGAGTTTCCGCATGGTCCTCCTCTCGGATGTGCTCTCCTGTCAGTCGAAGCTAACAGGGCGAAGCCAGGCGACGAGAGGAAGCGACCCGGGCACGAAGTGGGTGGCATCCACCGAAACTCGGAGGGTACTGGGGCTCCGGTTGACGCCGTGGCACTGCGAGTCGACGCGCTTGATCGTGCGGCGATACAGAGATCCCCCACCGGCGAGCACTTCGACGACTTCATCGCGCAGCTCACGTCACATACACACAGGAGCTTTCGATGACAGATCGTCTAAAAGACTGAGGGACCAGGAAGTTGCTCGCTGCGGCTGATGTAATGCGGCCCCCAAACACTTCGTCACCAGTCAGTGCTGCACGGATACGGTCGCTCCGCTGTTATCGACATGATCCGCGCAATGGGAACGGGGGTACCCGACGGAATCGAGGCTCTTCTTCTTTTGGAGGACGGTCTACAGGTAGAGGACTCGGTGCTGGATCGAGCCGATGATCCTTCCCACCCGATTTCCGCACCGTGCCAACCACGCCCAGCGGCGGTCGTGACTCAAGAGCTGGGGCAGAAGGAGCACCAATTTGGCCCACGCCAGGGGAGCGCGCAGTGGAGAAGACCGTCGCATTCCATGTGAGCGGTAACGTTTCCAGAGTAGTGCGTGGTAACGACCGTAACGAATTTCCCGTTGCCAATACTGGAATGGTGTCGCAACGTACCGTTTGTGGACCACGACGGCTGGATCGAAGGTCAGCTCGAAACCGGCCTGCTGCGCTCGCCAACTAAAGTCGACGTCATAGCCGGACCTGAATGCCGGATCGAAGTTTCCGATCCGATCGATGACTTCCCGGCGAACACCAAGATTGCACGTTAGTGCATAGGGCAGAAACGGCAGTCTGGATTGAAGGCGCTTTTCCGGCTCATCTTGGCGCCAGCTCGACATTTTGGGATCGTTCAGCATCCTGAGGTCCAGCGGACCCGTGACGATCGACGCTTCTCGCAACGACTGGATCATCGCTGCCAGCCATCCATCGTCCACGACGTCGTCGGCGTCGCAGAAGATTACAAACTCGCCGCGAACTCGTTCGAGACCGAGGTTTCGTGCCTCGGCCTGGGACTGCGCTGACGATCCGTCGAGGATTTCGAGAAACGGCAAACGCTCCTGCCACGCCTGTAAACATTGCACGGTTTCATCGCGGCTTGCATGATTGACGACGATCAACTGCCAAGATTCTCCAATCGATTGTCTTGAAAGCGCGGCCAGTTGGTCGTTGATTACCGAAGCCGCATCGCGAGCCGGGATTACGACGCTTACCCTGGGATTAGACATCTGTTTATGGGCACCTTCAATGAGGAGGAAATTGGTAGGACCATCAGTAGGGGATGTAGCAGCAACCTGTCTTGAAGCGGATCCATCTAGGGCGATGGAGACGCTCTCGATCGCCAGCAGGTCGGCGGCCCTCCCACCGCTCGCGGCCGTCCACCCGTTCCTACTGTCAGCCCGCAACGTGGCCGAGCGTTTGCCTGGATTTCTTGCCGCACCCTTTCACACGCATGACGTTACGTGACCGGTTTGGGCGGATGGGTGAGTGGGTGAGTCTTCAACTCGCCATCTGTGCTAATGGCAATAAGCGTTGGTGACAAATGAAACGACCGCCAGTGGATTTTGGGCTGTCCGGCCCCCCAACACTGGTCCATTACGTCTGTCAGTGTCGGCGAAGATGAAAGGACCAGTAAGGGTGAAAGTGCCAGCCAAGAAACACACAATGGCGCAGATCACGCCAAGTTGCGAGAGATGCAGAAGGTTACGGGTCAGGGGATGTCGATCCCCGTGGCGGTAAAGCGGCTCGGAATTACCGACCAGACCTTCTACCGGTGGAGGGCCCGCTACGGGTCATTGAAGGAGGACGAGGCCAAGCGGCTGCAGCTTCTAGAACAGGAGAATGCCCGTTTGAAACGCAGCATCGTCCAGCAGGCGCTCGAGATCTCCATGCTGAAGGACATCAACCAGGGGGAAAATCTGAGTCCGGCTCACCGCACACTTGCTGCCGCCCACCTGGTGCGGCGCTACAAGATCTCTGAGCGCCGGGCTTGCCAGCTCCTCGAGCAACACCGTTCGACCCAGCGAAATGAAGCGGTGAGCTCGCCCGAGGAGGAGCTGCTAATCGCAGCCATGAACAAGCTCGCTGATCTTCACCCGCGCTGGGGATACCGCTCCATCACGAAGCTGCTCTAGAACGATGGATGGAAGGTGAACCCTAAACGCATCGGCCTCTCTGGCGTCTCGATGGGCACCGCGTACCTCCCCGGAAAGTCAAGAGCTCCGCGGGAAGCGGTGAGAACTCCTCACGCAACCGTCCGGCCTTCGCCGCCAACCACATCTGAGCTACGACTTCATATCGAGCATGGTCCGTCGTGGCGGAGCGATTCGTATCTTGAACGTCGTCGACGAGTTCACGAGGGTCTCGTTCGGGTCCAAGGTGTCAAGCTCGATCGGAGCGCGATCTGTAGTTGCACACCTCGAAAACTCTTCGACATCTACGGAAAGCCTTGGCGATCCGGTGGGACAACGGCAGAGAGTTCATTTCCTCGACGGTCACTGAGTGGTTGGGCGAACACGACGTCGAGCCAGTCTTCATTGAGAAGGGCTCCCCACAACAAGACCCTTATGTCGAGCGCTTCAACGGCACGATGCGCCGAGACTTGCTCGACCTCGAGGACTGCGACAGCACTACCGAAGCAAGAGTCGTGATCGACACTTGGAACATCGAATACAACAAACTACATCCTCATCGAGGTCTCGGAATGATGACCCCACACACATTCGCAAGAAGTCAGTGTGTGGACGGATGAGAGTCGGGACCACAACCACACTGGACCAGACATCTGGAGACGTCAGTGTTGACCGAACTTGTCCAGGCTCCTCGGCACCCGTGGCCTCAACCACACAAGAAGTGGACCAAATTCAGGGGGCTGAACAGAAGGAATAGCGCTCGAGGCGAAGGCGGCCCGGACCGATCTCAGCTCTCAACCAGTTCGCTGCGCTCGGCCATCGTGACTCGACGACCTCCTCACTGAACCTCACAAATCGAGCTTCCGAACCCCACACTCGGAAAGACAGTGCTAAATGCAGTGAACATTTGTGCGCGACGACGAGCGGCTGGATTGCGGCACACCGCGGCGACGGGAGTGCCCGGTGCAGCCCACCCTGCCGGTCCTCAGCCTCGCAAAACCTCGCTCCCAGCGCGCCGCGCGCAGTGCCAGGCGCTGAACGACATGCCGACTCTTTCACAGCACCCACGGCGAGAAGTCCTGGGGTTATTCGTCGCTGTGAGAAATAATGGCTGGTGGCTTGCGTCCTGTAATGGCCTCCCCTTCGGCTCCGGTCCCGCTCCCTCCTCCTCGGTCCGCACCGCTTCCGTCGTCGTCGCCGTCGACATCGCCGGGACCAACACCGCCCGTCTGGAGCACCAGCAGCACCAGGAGCACGACGACGACGACCACCACAACCACCGCGACAACAAGTCGAAGAAGTCGAGGTGGAGGATGAAGAGTTGGATCGAGAGGATGATCTAGAGGAAGATGAAGACGACGACGCCACCTGGGATGGCACCGCATTCCCCCAGGGTGAGCGCTCGACTGGGTCGGCTTCCGTTGACATATTTACAGAAAGCGGTATATTTACACTTGTTGTGAATAATCGTGAAATTGTAAATATTGACGGCCCCCTTGAACGAGAGGCGATCCGCATCCTGCGGGAAGTCCCGGGCGTCACTGTGGAGCCGACGCCGGGGGCGGGGCGACAGCAACGCCCGGACATCGTTATCCGGGCAGGGGATGTGACCCACGTCATCGAGGTGAAGGCCCAACGGGTGACGAACGCCGCCGCAGCCCATCAGCTGGCGGAATACGCGAAGCACCTCCCCGGCGAGACACACCTCCTGCTCGTGGCCCAGGCCACTACCGAAGAGGCTCGCAATCTGCTGGAGGACGCCGGCGTCGCTGTGATAGACGGCCAGGGGAACATGCGGGTCGAGCTTCCCGGCATGTTCCTGTGGGCCGATGGGCGGGACGCCGATCGGGAAACGGAACGCGTTCGGGGACAGCCCCCGGTCAGGCTCACCGGCCGCGCGGGTGTGGCGGCACAGGCCCTTCTCCATGAGCCCGATCGCAAATGGAGAGTGCACGACCTGGCCGAGGAGGCAGGAATCTCCCCCGCTCTGGCTCACCGGATCCTCGCCCGACTGGCACGGGAGAATCTCGTGATCACGGAGGGAGCGGGACCGAGGAGAACCCGTTACCTCGCGAACGCGACGGCTCTCCTCGACCTTTGGGTCGAGGAGATGAAGGACCGGGGCGTGAAACAGATCCGTGCATTCCGTTTGGCACGTGACCCGCGGTCCCTGGCACGGACCGTGAGCAAGGCTCTGGACGGCGCGAACATCGAACACGCGGTAACCGGGGCTGCAGGCGCAGCGCGACTCGCCCCTTTCATCACCGCCATTCCTGTCACCGACGTGTGGGTTTCCGAAACCGTCGCGCTGGAAGCGGCGTCGGCCGCAGCCGGGGCAAACGTCGTCGACGACGGCCAGAACGTCGTCATACGGCACGCCGTTGGAGACATTCCGCTCGTTTTTCGCGAACGAGTTGACCACGTTTGGACAGCCAACAAGTTCCGCCTCTTCTACGACCTGCGTAACAACCCGCGCCGTGGTAGAGAGCAGGCGGATCGGCTCCGAGAGGAGGTCATCGGCTTTTGAGCAAACGCCATCACAGTGACTACGACGAGCTGACCACAACGCGCTGCGAACGCGCACTCGTGACGCTGCTCGGGGACATCGGACCGTGGAATCAGCGGGTCTATCTCGTAGGTGGTCTCGCACCGCGATACATCGTCGGAAGCCTTCCGGAGGGTGCGCGCCCGCACATCGGAACGACTGACGTCGATCTGGTAATTGGTCTTGCCGTGGGAGACGAAAGTCCCGAGACGTACTTCACCCTGGAGAACAATCTCAAGAAGGCCGGATTCAAGGCGGAGCAGTCCTTCCAGTGGAAGCGCAGCATCGAGGGGATCACGGTTACGGTCGAATTCCTGTGCGAGACGGACAAGGTTGACCCGGGCAGGATCTACCGTCCGCGAGAAGGAACAGGATCGAATCTCGGGGCGTTCAACGTCCGCGGTGCCCAGTTGGTCACACAGGACTTCATCGAGCGGACGATCGAGGCCGAGCGACTGGATGACGGCGGGCTATCGGCGATAAACGTTCGCGTGGCCGACATCCTGTCCTACACGGTGTTGAAAGTACTGGCGTTCCAAGATCGGCATGAGAACAAGGATGCATACGACTTGGTGTACTGCCTACTCAACTTCGGAGACGGTCCTGAGGATGCGGGGGCACATGCACGACAGAGCATCATTGCAGATAACGCACAGGTGGAGGATGCGTTGCGACTCCTGGCGGAACGATTCGAATCGGCCGAACACGATGGGCCGCACGCGTATGCGGCGTTCCTTGACGACGGCGACCCCGGTGAAGTCGCACGTCTACGTCAAGAAGCCGTCGCTGTTGTCAGAGCGTTTCGGACGGCGTTCTCCGAGTAGAGGACGCGTTCTGGGCGTTGTGCAATATGCACGTGGCATGACGTTGCTTCGCGATAATTGCCTCATGGATCAGACGCCCTCCGAGGTATCCCGCAACAGTGAGCGACGGTCTGACTCGAGAATCCGGGGCAAAAATCTGGGCAAGAACTCCCGGCAAATCCTCGTGAGGCGTGACTAGCCGTCAGAACATCAGTGCAGCTCAAGGCGTAAATCGACTAACGCTGGCGAGCGCTGAAAACCTACTGCAGGCTCTTGAAAAGCTTTGGCCCAAAAGGCCCGGGGGTTCGAATCCCTCCCCCTCCGCCCTCTGGGGTTGACCCCATTTCGGGGACCGCCGTTATAAGAGTTTGGTCGTGAGCTACCAGGAGGTAGTCCATGTCCAAGCGCTATCCGAGGGAGTTTCGTCGAGCCGTTTGTGAGCGACTCGTGGCCGGCGAGAAAGTGAGCTCACTCTCGAAGGAGTTGGACTTTCTTGGGGCCCTGCCGCCCGATTTCGAGAACCACACGGCGAGCAGCGCAAGGTCCCGGCTGAGGCTCGGTTCGAAGGTCGGCCTTCCCCGTCAGGCCGCTGGGATCGAGAACCCGCTGTAAGGCACGCCGAGGTACGGAAATGACGCGAGGTAACTTTCCGTACCCAGCGCCCTCAGATCTGTCGCTCCAGACGTGAGCCCGGGCGTTATAGCACCGGCAGCTGCGTCGGCCTTGAAACTCGGGTCGACGAGGGGAAGCGTCGCCCCGGCGAAGGCTCTCAGTTCGATGGTGACCACGTCGTCGAACACGCGGCGGCCGTTCGGAAAGCCTGCAGGGTCTCCGCCCACGAGCCCGAGGTTGCTCGGCTTCGTAGTGGGCGCGATAGCCATGTTCAACCTCAACATGTCGGATGCGGTGTGCGTCGTAAAGTTCTGAAATCCCGGTACAACTCCGGCAGGTATGCCGGTCAGAAGGATCGCAGCGAGATCGGCGCGGTTCGGGGACGCGCCGTTGTAGGCGGCGAGGTTCGGGAACACTCCCGGATAAAGCACCGGGAGAAGCTGAGATAGCTCGGGATTCGTGAAATGAGTCATGAATTGCTTGTCACCCGAAGGTGGCTGACCATTCCAGTAGTCCTTCTGAATGAGCGGTATGACCACCTCGTTGACGAGCGGGTTCCCTAGCCGTGAGATTTGCACGTAAGGGCCCGTCGCAGTGTTTCGGGCCGGGTTCACTTGGAGCAAGCTCACCTTCTGGCGGCTAGCCGTCGTCCAGACACCGATCACCGAAGAGGCGGAATTCGGATTGGTCGGGTCGGCACCATTTCGGGTCAGCTGGGTCTTCGGGATTTGCATAGCCAGACAGTGGACGTTCGCGCCCTTGACCGAATTGACCCCAGCCGCCATCTTGCCGAGCCCCGTATCGGAGAGCCCGAAGGTCGCATGGTCCTGCTGGAACGGCCGCAGTACCGCAAGGTCGAAAGTGGCTCCGAGGTCGACATAGAAGCCGTCCGCCCGTTGACCCGCGAACACGCTCACACCGTTGCCGACGCTGTGCATCGCCGCTGCAGCAAGCGTCTGATAGTTGGGGGTCGAGAGGGGCCCGATGTTGCACGGAGGACAGGCGAGACCCGTACCCAGGACGCTAGACGTCTTCGCCCTGTGATCGACACGTGTAAGCGTGTACAGCTGACGCCTGTTCCAGTTCTTGTCCGTCAACGACTGGATCGGTCCCGTGTTGTACAGGAACGTGTTGGGGTTCGTGAGGTCGCTATGGAAGCGGAACTGAAAGCTGATGTCAGCAACGGCGTCGCCGGAGTTGTCTACGTGGATCTCGTAGAGCACCTCGTCGCCGAACTCGTAGAAGTTGGGGCCGCCGTCAGGACCTTCGAATGGTATGTAGTTCGCGATGATCGTGACGGTGTCAGGATTGTCCGGACTCACGAATGCATATAGGTCCGTGCTGTCTGCAACGGCGTCCTTTGAAATCTGCGGCGCTTCACGGTGTGAGGACATCACTTACCTTCCTGGTATTCGCAATCTGCAATCTGCAATCTGCGCATGGGCGGTTAACGAAGGACCCTCAGAAGCCGGTTCGCCATCTGCGGATCGTGAGTGACCACTTCCCGCGTACCGCTGAAGACGCTTATCTCGCCCGTAGAGAGGTCCTTCACGTGCGCAACAAGCGGTTCTGAGATCGCTGCGGTCTCAGCGTCTCCGGCCGGGACAAGGTCTTCGGCAACCGGCGCTTCGGACGTGACGGGGCCTCCAATCACACTTGCGAGCCCGGGGACGCTTGCAGCAACCCCCGCAGCCGCGGCCCCGATTGACGAGCGCAGGAGGAAGATCCGCCGGCTTACCGTTGGCATGACCGCATCCTCCTTTCCGCGCAGACGTCTTCAAGAGGGTCGCCTCGATGATTGGCGAAAACGACCCTCCGGACTTACTCGCTGCCGTAGCCTTACTACGGCACCCGACCGAAGTTTGGATGCCGCTGCGACAAGAAATTCGCCCGAGACAGCGGCAGGAGGCGAACGACGGCGCGTCGCGTCGGCTGACGATCGTCGGCGACGTATCCAGCGGCGCCCGTGGTTTCTCCAAAATTGGATTGGCCAGGCTGCTCTCGCCACCGCGAACGACGAGCAACAGATCGTCGGGAATAACTTCGTCTCGCAGCAGTACCTCGAGAGGCAGGCGCA
This sequence comes from uncultured Acidimicrobiaceae bacterium, assembly GCA_963737015.1. Lineage (GTDB taxonomy): Bacteria > Actinomycetota > Acidimicrobiia > Acidimicrobiales > UBA8190 > CAVTQZ01. The sequence goes on from CAVTQZ010000003.1 coordinate 223,891, forward strand.
TCGCGTGCGCACGCTACCTTCAAGGAGTTACGACCGAGATCGCTCAGGGACGTGACTGCACGACTGGGTTCAGCGCTCCATGCGCGTCGGCGCGAACACGATCTGGCCGGACCACTACTTGGACTACAACTCCCGGCAAATCTCCGCAAAGGCTGATCAACCGTGGGAACGTCGTTGCAGTTGGACGCATAAATTGGCGAACGGTGATGACCGCCGAGACGGTTCAGGTCCCTCTTGAAAAGCTTTGTTCCAAAAGGCCCGGGGGTTCGAATCCCTCCCCCTCCGCTCTCTGATGTGGTGTTGCACCGGGCGCCTTGTGACCTGTCGTGCTCAGCGCAACACAGAGACGCCGCGGTCCGGGTTCGCAGGGCGGGAGCGTTAGTTGGTTTCCCACCGGAGCCATCACAGCGTCTCCGTAATCGCGGGATCGTAATGGGGCACGCGGGAAGCGGCTGGACCGCCGTGACACCGCGGCAACGTAGGACCGGTACACAAGTGGGTAACTCCAGGTTTTTGGGCCCCCGTACAGGGCATCTACTGGCAATGCCGATCACCAAGCGCAAGAAGGAAGCCGCCCAAGAGTCGATCCTGCGTCGCTATCCGGGCGCAGAAGACAACCGCACCCCCGCGGATCTCGGAGGTGCAGGCTGGAAGGCGACCATACGGCGGACGAAGGACCGCATTAAAAGTGACCGGGTCACAATGGCTGCGGGCAGCCTCGCCTACCACTGGTTCCTGGCTTTCTTCCCCGCGATCATCGCCGCGCTCGGCGTGTTGAGCTTCGTCAACCTGGGATCGGGATCGTTGCACCACCTAACTCATGGCATCGCGAAGGCACTTCCGGCGGGAAGTGCGTCGGTGTTCAACGCCGCTGTCGAAGCGGCGACCAAGCGGACCTCAGCCTCGACCGTCGCAGTGATAGTCGGCGTGGTGGTGGCCCTATGGAGCGCTTCGAGCGGAATGGCCGTGTTAGAGCAAGCGCTCGACCTTGCATATCAGGTTCCGGACGACCGGCCCTTTATGGCGCGGCGCTTGCTTGGTCTCCCCTTGATGGGTCTCGTAGTCGTGGTTGGGGGGTGTGCAGGAGCGCTCCTCGTCTTCGGCCAGCCGATCGGATCGGCGATCGAGGGAGTAGTGCCCATCCATGGGCTCGCCTTCACAATCGGGTGGACGGTCGTACGCTGGGTTTTGGCGCTCGGATTCCTGATCGCCCTGTTCTCGGCCATTTACTACCTGGCGCCTAATCGCAAGAGCCCGAAATGGCAGTGGGTGAGCGTCGGAGGTCTGCTGGCAACGGCTATCTTCCTCGTCGCCTCGCTGGCCTTCTCGTTCTACGTCAGCTCGTTCGGGTCCTATTCCAAGACCTACGGCAGCTTCGCAGGGGTGGCCATTTTGATCTTCTGGTTGTGGCTGATCGGCTTGGCCGTGCTCGTGGGTGGCGAGCTCAACGCGGAGGTCGAGCGCGAGGCCGCTGAACGTGACGAGGGGCCAGGGCAGCCAGTAACCGTCGGAAAGGGTGAGGCGTCAGCCCGCTGACTGGGGGATCACGGGCGAGCGTCGTCGGTCATCGATTCGGTTCTAGGGCTAGCTACGACCGTTTCAACAAGCTTGGTTGGTGTCGGCCGCTCATGGCTGGGGCCATTACGCCTTTGTCTGGCTATATCTCAGTGCTTTCCTGGTACCGTCAACGCCCTTCCGACCGAGCCGCATACCGCGTCCGACAATGCGGAGGATTGTCGGTGGGTTGACAAGTGCTCTGTCCAAGCGGCCACCTACGCCCAAGAGCAGCGTCGAAACCCGAACGCGATCGTGAAAGAGTCCTACATAAAAGTCTCGAAATGACGGACCGTGTGGAATGTCGATCCGGGACACGGCACCAGATGCGTGGAGATAACGGGTCAACTCCACCCAAAGCTGTATCCCCGGCGAGTAGCGTGAGAACTGCTCGTCGTAAGCAACCCGCAACACTGCGACGTTCTGTCGGGTTCGAACGTAGCTGAGCATGGCGACTTTGCGCCCCGCCGATTCCAGAGCGACGATCCCTAACCTTCCAGCTGTCCTGTATCGGTCATAGACATCGCGTACGCACTCGTAATGATCTTTCCTGGAAAGAAGAGCGGTACCGGCGGCTCCTTTCCAACCAGCTGCTTCGAGACCTCCAAACTGGTCGGCTGCGGCCCGATCGGAGGAAAGGTCCACAAGTTTTATCGGTTCACCAAGAAGATCCGCGAGTCTCCGTCCGCGCCGCGCCGCCTCTGACAGTGTCTTTTTACCGAATATCTCAAGCGGCGGGGTTGTCTCAGCAAGGCGCACCACACCCCGGTCCCATGTGGTCGACGTGGAGATCGGGAGGTTCAACGACCCGGCAGCTTTGCGCAGCAGGGCTGCGACGGGTCCGTCCTCTTCCACCCGATCGATCTGGACGATACCGGGATAGTGACGTTGAGCTGAGGTCCTCAGCTGCCGAAGCAAAGCGCAAACGGTGGCTTCGGGTCTGTCGGTGCTGACCAAGGGTGTACCAACGATGGGGAGGGGTGGCACGCCCTCATCTGTTGGGCGTGTCGTGACTGCAGACCGCTGAATGTTGCCCAACAGGCGTGATGAGCGAATGTAGATGCAACCAAGAAATCGGCTGTCCTCGGATGCCACTACAAGGTGTCCGGTCGCGGCCGTGGGGAAGTGGTCCGCTACAGGGAGCAACGAGTCCGGCTCTAAGAAAGGGTTCGGTTCGAGAGCTCGTGACGACAGCTCTCGCCAACGACGCTCGTCCTCTTTGCTGACTTGGCTTACGGGGAGCAAATAGGTATCCACTGCAGTAATGAATGCTAATGGTGTCGTTCATCAGCGTCTCAGGCGAGCATGCCCCTCCTTACGAATCACGTCGCTACCCTGTCTCAGGTGCCGGATATGGACCCGAACGCTGAGGGACCCCCTGGAGATGTGATCACTCACGAGGAAACGCCGCGTATTGCAAGCGCCAGCCGCGAGATCGCGGCCAGCGCTGAACGGATCTTCGAGTTCATTGCGGATCCAGCCCAACAGCCGCGATTCGACGGTAACGACAATCTGACCGAAGCCGCAGCCGGCCAGCGCGTCCGGGCGGTCGGGGATGTGTTCAGGATGACGACGACAAAGGGCGACGTCCGGGAGAATCGCGTCGTCGAGTTCGAACGGGGCAGACGCATAGCATGGAGACCCACCGAACCGGGCCAGGAGCCGCCAGGACACCTCTGGCGGTGGGAGCTTGAGCCGATCGAACCGTCGCGAACGCGGGTCACCCACACGTACGACTGGACTGGGTTGACTGATGAGAAGCGATTCGCTCGGGCTCGAGCGACAACGGGCGACAGACTTCAGGCCTCCCTTGATCGGCTTGCCACCCTCGTTGAGTGCGCGCCCGAGGAGTGCCCCGAGTGCGGGTTCGCGGACTCCACGGTCTCGGACGCCAATGCAGAAGAGAGCGTTCGGAGTCTCGGGGCTCGCTACCAAGCAGCGCTTCGCGGCGAAGGCTCGATCGAGCTATCCGTTGCCCGACTGCGGGCACGGCCCGAGCCGAGCACTTGGTCGGCTCTCGAGTATGCCGCCCACATGCGCGACGTCGTAGCCTTGTGGAGTTGGGGTTTGCACCGCACGCTCACCGACCACGCTCCGGAGCTACCCGCCGCCGACCCCGGGCTTCCGGATCGGGCAGCCGCCGAGGCTGACTACAACAGCCAGGACCCGGCCACCGTTGTGCAGGAGCTCTCGGCGAATGCCGAGCGAATGGCCAGGAAGCTGGCGACCGTCGGTTCCGAGCAGTGGCTCCGTACCGCCCGATTCGGCGAGACCCAGATCGACCCACTTTGGATCGTGCGCAAAGTGGCGCACGAGGGTCACCATCATCTGCTCGACATTGAGAAGTCCCTTCGTCTCGGTCTCAGCGATTGACGGTGTCGACCGTCGCCGCGGGGCCCTTGGTAGGTGGCATCCTGAGGCTGACGTTCCTGCCGACATTTGGGACCCGGAGTACTACGAACGATCGCCTGAGTGAAATCAATTTAAGTGCCAAAAGGAATTGGCCGAAGGCATCTGCTCCCATCGCTTGTCGATGACCGCGACGACGCCCAGCAATATCTCGACGCCTGCCCCTTGGACGAGGACCCCGCCAACGACCCGCATCGCCTATCAGTGTCTCAGCAAGGTTGAGTCGATTGTGATGGCTCCGGGTGTCAGCACCACCTCAGGTCGGGGGATAGCGCCCTGGCCACCTGGAGCTCCCTGGCACACTCTGTGTTCAGAGGTTAGGCGGCAACGAGCGCGCGACCTGGGCCGTGAGGAGGGGGGAGACGATGGCAGTCATCGACGACGGGACCGATGCAAGGTCGGCTGTGCTGACAGGCATGAGGCGTGCCTTTGACCGAGCGTACGGCTATCTCACCGGCCTGTTCGTAGTTGCTGTGCTCGTCCAGGTCTTCCTCGCCGGAGTCGGGGCGTTCGGTGACCACGCCAGGAAGATCGCAGATGCGAACAGCTTCGACCCCCACCGCGCCCTGGGGACGGTTCTGGGCGTCGTGGCGGTCGTACTCTTTCTTGTGGCACTCGCTGCACGTGCTTCGCGTTCGACCGTCATTGGCGCGCTCATCCTCGCTGTCCTCACGCTCGTTGCGCAGAGCGCCCTTGCAAGTGGGGGCGAAAACAACAAGTGGGTTGGTGGCATCCACGCCTTCGACGGAATGCTCGTTCTAGTGCTGTCGACTTGGCTCGCCGGCGCGGCACACCGCCGCGAGGCCGTTCGGCGCCGGTCGGTCACACCAGTGCGCTGAGGCCCCGCCTGACGAGCTCCCAGGTCCTCGTTCCACGGTTGACCGCTCGACGACGAACCTCACGGTCGGGACTTGACTTTCGTCCACGGGCACTTGGTTCGGCGTTCGGCCACGGGTCGGCAAAATGGGGCCAGCCTCATATATCGGGCGCCTCGCCCCGCCATTGGAATATCTCTTCGGTACGCGAACTCAGGACCGTTTGACACGCGAGAGCCGTCATTCGGAGCGCTTCACAGCTCCCAGGGCGGACGCTCAGGAACGAATACTCAAAGATCTGAACCAGACCGCGCCAGCCTCCATCACTCTACGGAAGTAGCCAGCGCGGCCGAAGTGGTGAGGATGACCGAAGTATTCGCCCTCAGGCCACCGCACGAGTCCACTCAACCCTGATGTTGTCACGGCGCATCATCGTGACGAACCGGGTGATCGAGAAGAAGATCGCAACGGCCGTCAGCCCGTAGGTGACCACTGACCGCTCGATCACAAAAGACCGCAAGGAAGTGGACACGAGCAGCCACAACACGAGCCCGGCGTTCAACATGAGCACCGTCGCCCACAAGACGGAGATCCGAATGAAGAATCGTCGCACCAGAGGACGCTCCATGATCTCAGGATCGATCGGGCAGAAATCGTGGGCGAAGCGCTGCGTGAAGGGCCGGCCCAGGATCGCGGATCCGAATAGGACGAGCGAGATCGCGAAGGTGCCGGCCGTCGGTTGGAGGAAGTACGCAAGGGCGCTGCCCGTGACGAGCGCGATAGTCGTGCGCAAGGTGATCAGGATGATCCCGAAGGACAAGAGCATCGAGATCCGCTCACCTTTGTATAGACGACGACCTACAGCCAGATACGACCAACTGAGCGCGGCGATCAGAGCTCCGCGAAAGCCTGCAAGGACGAGCATCAGGTAGAACAACGCAAGAGGGCCGACGACGCCTTCGAAGACGATCGGGATCGCGTGACGAATAGCGGCACGCGGCAGGGGCATCCTGAGCGTGGTCCCTTGTTGCTCATCGGAGTGGAGAGTGACCGCGAAGCGTGGCAATTGTTCTGCCCCGGGGCCGCTGTTCTTCGATTCCAGCCCCATACCCTCACCGTTCTTGCGTCCGCGAGCGGTCGCGCTGTGACTCCACTTGAGTCTTCTGAGTAACGCACCAACACCCTCGCGGTTTGCGCGATCTTGGAGGAAAGTCACAAGAACTTAACCTCCGGCCAGGGAGCTGTCCCCTATGGCAGGACGTCGGTGACCTCCGTGGCAAAGACAACCAGGGTGCCGTGTTGCCGCGCACAAGCGCAGAGCATCCTGAGAGGAGACTTCCACCTTTTAAACATCGACAAGCAGGGCCGAAAAGTTGAATGGGGAGATCAGCTGGACAAAACGTGGCGAACCCCTCCTAGCAACGAGAAGTACAAGTGGATTCAAGACTCCTAACCCAAACGCAACCGAACCGTCTCGGCCGAAGGGCCGGAACAGCCCAAGCCAACAGCGATACGCCGGCGAGAGCGATCAGCCGGAACCCGAAGACTGCCGTGAGGACGCTGTGACCTGAGAGTTGAACGATCCATCCAGAAAGACGTTCCCAGGCTGGTCCATACGGTGCCACGGAGTGACGCCAGAGCGGGTCTACCAGGTTCAAAAGGAGCCGCTTCCGAGAGTGCTCGGACCGCGGAGGTAGGGGTTTAGCCGTTGAGTCACCATCTCACCCTGGGCTGCATAGCTGTACACATCGCGACTGAAAAGTGGCATTAAGACGATGGGAGCGGCCCACGTGATGAGAAGCGGCACCAGCGGCCTCACTTGGCCGTGAGCACTCGCCCGTGTTGTCCGCACCGCCTCGTACCAAGCGCCGAGCATCAGGACGATCCCGAGGTACACGAGCATGATCCCGAGAAACTGACCTGTGCCTCGGGGATGAGATGTTGCACCATTGGGTGACGTAAAGAACCAGGATCCACTGCCGTGGGCTACAAAAGGTGAGCCGGGTCGCAGAACGCCGACCAGAATGCAAGACGATCCAAGGGCGCCAGCCGCCGCAAGAAGTAAGAGTGAACGTGTGCTAGGGCGGAAGTGTTGCTGGCCGAGCGAACCGGGACGTAACTCACTCAACCCGGTGGTCATGACCTTACAGGGCCGGTTCAGTTCTCGTTTCAACCGCCGGCACGGTCCGACGGTACACCTCAGGTCTCTGTGCCGGCGATCCGGCGATCACTCGATACCGAAGTCGTTGACCTTCTCGGGATAGATTCGAATGAGGGCGTTGCCGAATCCTGGGCCGAGTTCGGCCCCACCCGTGACGACGGTTTCGGCACGGCCGCGAATCTCGAGCATGCGGGGCTGCCAGGGGTCGATCGACACGAGATCATCGACAACAATCGCTGCCCAGGCATTTGCCTGAACATCTCGGTACTTCTTGGTCGTCGCCACGCGAAGGCCGCCGACGTCGATGGTGCCGAGTTCGCTGTTGTAGCGAAAGGAGCTCGGCACCACGTGCGGCTTGCCGTCTGCACCGGCCGTTGCGATCCGGCCGATGCGCTGGCTTCTCAGGTACTCGATCTGTGCAGTGGTCAACTCGGTCATGCTCCCTCCAACACCTCAAACAATGCTTCTACTTCCCTGCCGTCGATCCGTGTCCTCTCTACCGGCCCTTTACCAGCTTCTTTGCGATGGCGGTCTACCCTGCGGGGCCATGCATCAGGACGAACCGCGCGACACTCCCTTCGACACCGAAGCGCAGGCCGCCGAGTGGGACGCGAGGTACAGCGAGCGAGAGGGTGGGAGGTGGAGCGGGCGCCCGAACGGGCGGCTCCTCGTGGAGGTCGCGGGCCTCACCCCGGGCCGGGCACTCGACGTCGGTTGTGGCGAGGGCGCCGATGCGATCTGGCTCGCCCGCAGCGGTTGGATGGTTACCGCAATCGACATCTCCGATGTAGCGATAGCCCGAGCACGGGAGGCAACAGGACCCACCGGCAACGCGATCGAGTGGGTCCGCGGGGATGCTCTGCAGACACGCTTCCCGACGGGCGCGTTCGATCTCGTGTCGATGCAGTACCCGGCGTTGCCCAAGGCCGCTGGCGAAGCCGCCCTGCGGACTTTGCTCGACACGTTGCGCCGTGGCGGGTTGCTGCTCGCCGTGTATCACGATCTCGATGACGAGCACCGCGAGCACATGAAGTCGCGGGGCACAGACCCGGCGGACTACGTAGGCGCGGACGACTTCGAGCGGGTGCTCGCCAGCGAGTTCATGATCGAGCTGCACGCGGTCGAGCCACGCATCGACCCGCCCCCGAATAGCCCGCACGTCGCCGACGGAGTCCTGCGCGCCCGGCGTCGTTGACCGCGGGACCAGGGCCAGCGACATGGGCTCGTCATCGCCGCGGTGGCGATCTTCGCTGCGAGCAGTCGCAGTGAATAGTCGCCCGGATCTCGGCTGGTCCACTCATTTTTTCTGTGCCATAGCGCGGCCCAGCTAGCAAGCCCCCTCCACCGTCAGAGGGCGTGGCAGTGCCCCATCAGGCAATCATTTTCCCGATAACGGTTCGGAGTGATTGGACTTCAGCGGAGCAGGTCCTGTTTGATCGCCCGGAGGCAGATGGAGGATGTGCCAGCGCTTGTCGATCCCAAAGCGCTCTCGCTTCACCTGATTGACCGATGGAACGACAGCGTTCGAAGCGAACCATCCCCTTTGCCAGAAAAGTAAGACCAAACCGGCCACGACAATTATTTGCACGCCAATACCAACGCCGATGAATACGGGGAGGCTCGTCAGGTGGTTGACCATCCACCCGAAGTTCTGTCCGAAGAAGCCGGTCAGGAAGCTGAGCGGCAGGAAGATCGTGGCGATGATGGTCAGTTGCTTCATGACCACGTTCAGCCGGTTCGACACGGTGGAGAGGTGGGTATCGAGTGCGCCGCTCATCAGGTCGCGGTAGCTGTCGACTAGGTCACTTATTCGGATCAAATGGTCGTAGAGATCGCGGAAGTAACGCTCGGCGTCGGGAGTCATTCCTGGGAGGATGTTTCTGCCACTCAGCAAGCTCGCGAACATGTCGCGCTGGGGAGTCACTACTTTCCGCATCGCAATGAGTGAGCGCTTCATGTCGAAAAGCCGTCCGAGTTGCTGCTCGGTGGGGCGCTCTAAGATCTCATCCTCGAGCTCGTCGATCTCGTCGTCCAACCTGGACAGCACCGGGAAGTATCCGTCCACCAAGGTGTCGATAACCCGGTAGAGCAACATCACATGGTCAAGTTGGGGGCCTGCGTGCTGGCGTACGCGTTCGCCGAGGCTCGTCAGATCCGGACAAGGTTCGTGGTGCACGGTCACGAGGTAGTTCTCTGTATAGAAGCAGTGCACCTCAACAAGCGTCCCAGCGGCTGTCGCCCCGTAAACGACGATCAGAGCAAAGCCCTCATAGGTATCGAGTTTTGGACGCTGGCCGAAATGCTCGGCGTCTTCGACGGCAAGCGGATGAAAGCCGAAGGTGTCGCGTAACAATGTTTCGGCTGCGGCTTCATCGAGGCCAACGAGGTCGAGCCAGAATCTCTTCGACGAATCGATCAGCTCCGTGAGCGCTGCCGCTGTGACTTGACGACTCTCGCCATCGATCGTGATGAGATGACCTTTCATACACCGCATTTTGCACAAGCGCGGGCGCCCGTACGGGGATGGACCGGGACGGACCCACCTCATCAGGACAGACGGTGCAACCGATGAGCCGACCGGCGAAGTATCGATCTTCGTCGCAGGTTCGGGGGGTCGGAGCCTTCGGGGCGGGTAAAGCAACGATGTGGGCATCTCGGACGAGGCGAGTGAGATCACGGACCGATCCGTCGCCTCGAAGAAGCGGAGCGGACGTCCGCCCAGATCAAGGCGCACCAAGCAGATCCTGCTCTGGCTAGCTGGAGCGAGACTGACGCTGGCTATCGTCGCCCTCCCGTTGGCAGCCTTCTTGTACCCGAGGTATTTCCTCGTCCTCGTCCTCTTACGGCCAAGTCTTGCGGTGCTGCTCGCCGGTTCGATCCTGGCCCGTCAGGGTCACATCTCTCTGCCGGAGATGATCGCTTGTGCGATCCCGTTGCAGCTGGCGGCGGTGTGGATCTACTTCCTCCTCGGAGACGCATGGCAATCCGAGATCGACTCGGACGATCGACTTCCTTTCGTGACTGCTCGGCTGCTTCAAAGATCTCAGGTCCGGCGCCTGCGGAAGCTATTGCGATCCCACGGAATGCGCCTGGTCGTCCTGGCGCGGTTTGCCATATTCCCGGCGGGCTTGCTCGCTGCGACCGCCGGAGCATCGGACCTGCAACCGCAGCGCTTCTTCCTCGCCGACGGGTTGGGTCTTGTCTGCGCCGTCGGGCTGGTCGTCGGCACGGGCTACGGGCTTGGGATAGGAACGAACGAAGCGGGACCGTGGTTAGTGGCCATAGGAGTGGGCGGCTTGGTCGGCATTTCGGGATACCTCACCTGGAAACTCTGGAGCAGCCGGAACTCCTCGGACATGGCGGCCTAATAGCCAGCGGACACCTCTTACGGTGCTGCTGACCGTTCTTCAACTCACACACCCTGCGCGTTAGGTTTCGTACCTGATGAGTAGCCCGTCTCCGCGACTGCTACGGATGCGCTACGCCGAGGTGGGTATCGCGGCAGCGTTTCTTGCCCTCGTGCTCGGCGCGTCGGTTGGCACGGCCGGCGCTGCGGAGGGCGTTGGGGCCGCGGGTGGTGCGCTCATTTGCGGAATCCTCCTCTTAGCCTTCGTCCGCAACCGCTTTAGGGCTTGGGCGTACGAGGAACGGGAGGAAGACCTCGTTGTCACACGCGGGGTCATGTTCAAGCGGCTTTCGGTCGTGCCCTACGGGCGGATGCAGTTCGTCGACGTCACCGCCGGACCGATCGAGCGTATGTTCAAGCTCGCGACTGTGAAACTGCACACGGCTGCGGCTGCTAGTGACGCACGGATACCCGGGCTCGAGCAGCAAGAGGCGGCGCGCCTTCGTGACCGTCTCGCCGCGTTAGGGGAAGCAAAGGCCGCGGGTTTGTGATCGAAGCCGACACCGACCGCGGCGGTTGGCAGAGGCTGCACCCTCTCTCGCCGGTGGCGCGTTCCGGACGTGGGCTGATCGCTCTGTTGGTCGTGTTCACGGGGTCTCTGTCGCGTGGTAGCCATTCCGGCAATTCGTTCTACATCTACGACTTCGCGATCCTCGGCTTCGTTGTGGTGGCGGGCGTGATCCACTGGCTCGTGACCCGTTGGAAGCTTGACGGCGTCACCTTGCGCATCGAAACCGGTCTCCTTCGAAGGGATTCGCGACAGCTCCCCCTCGCGCGGATACAAGCTGTCGACGTCCTGAGGCCTTTCCTTGCGAGAATTCTCGGACTGGCGGAACTGAGAGTGCGACTTGCCGGGTCGGGCTCGAGAGACGGACGACTCGCTTACCTTGCGGAGCCCGTCGCCATCGAGTTGCGGGCCCGCCTCCTCGCGGGCCACCACGGGCTCGATCTTTCGACACCTGAACCCGCCGAGCTTCCTATCGCGTCGGTCCCAACGGGCAGAATCGTCGGTGCAGCGCTCTTGACCCCTGCCGCGCTGGTAACCCTGCTCGTGATCGTTGCGATCATCGCTCTGGCTCAGGTCTCCACGGCGGCCGTAGCGGCAATAGCCGGCAGCTCGTTCGTCTATTTGCTCGTCCTGGTCCAAATGACCTGGAGAAGGGTGAACGATCAGTACGGCTTCTCTGTCGGGACCGCAGCGGACGGAATAAGGATCCGCCGCGGCTTGCTCGGAACGATCGCGGAAACCATCCCACTCCAGCGGGTACAAGCGGTGAGATTCATTCAGCCGCTCATGTGGCGACCTGTACGTTGGAGCAGGCTCGAGGTGGACATCGCTGGCTCGCCCGGCCGTGAGCAGGGCACGAGATCGGCGAGTGTGACGAAGTCGCTCCTCCCGGTCGGCCCGCGGGAGATGGCATCCGAGCTCCTTCATGTTCTGCTCGGCATCTCAGGACCAACGCTATCCCCTCCCCCTCGCCGAGCTTTCTGGAAGACGCCCCTGCGCTATCACTTCCTCGGTGCCGCACATGACGAGAGGTTGGCGAGCGCTTCGACTGGACGGATCCGCAAGGTGACCACATGGGTGCCCCTCGAAAAAGTACAGAGCATCCGGCGCGTGGAGGGCCCGATCCAGCGGATGCTCAAACTCGCAACTATTTGTGCAGACGCGGCGGGCAAGCGGGTGACAGTCGAACTCCGAGATCGAGACGTGAATGAAGCGGATCGGCTGCTCGAGGATCTCACGATCCTGAGCCGGGCAGCGCGTAGGCGCGCCAGTAACGAGCAGCCAAGCGTAGGCGGCATATCCACCAGTCGCTCTGCACCTCTACCGACGACCAGCTCCCAAAATCGGGAGATCAGGCGGGCATCTCCGCCGGGCTGGTACCCGGACCCTTCTGGTCGTCACGAATTGCGGTATTGGAACGGCGCTGCCTGGACGGAATACGTGAGCAACGGTGGCTCGATGACCTCGGATCCGACATGAATAGGGCAAATGCCACATTCACCGAGCTGACGGGCTGCCGGTTCCCGATACAACAGGCAGGCATGGGCACGGTGGCGACACCGGATCTCGTGGTGGCCGTGGCCGAGGCGGGGGCGCTCGGCATGCTCGGAATGCCTATGTGCTCCGCGGCTGAGTTCGCATCGGTACTCGAGACGATCAAGTCGAGAACCGCAGGAGCGTTCGGGGTCAACTTCCTCGTACCCTTCCTCGACCTCGAAGCGCTTGCAGTCGCAGCCGCGCATGCTCGTGTGGTCGAGTTCTTCTACGGAGATCCTGATTCGCAGCTTGTGGCGGACGTCCACGCACAGGGAGCCTTGGCGAGTTGGCAAGTCGGATCGGCCGATGAAGCGTCGGCCGCCGCGGGCACCGGATGCGATTTCATCGTCGCGCAGGGCGTGGAGGCGGGCGGTCATGTCCGGGGCGAGATTCCTCTCCTGGCCCTACTCGACGCCGTGCTCGGCAGGGTCGACATCCCAGTCCTGGCAGCCGGGGGAATCGCCACGGCAAAGAAAGTCAAGGAGGTCGTCTCCGCAGGCGCCGCAGGAGCGCGGATCGGTACACGCTTCCTTGCGGCTCACGAAACCGACGTACATCCCGACTACGTGGAATCCCTCATCAGCGCGGAGGGCCGGGCCACGGTTCTCACCAAGGTGTTCTCGGTGGGATGGCCCGACGCGCCGCATCGCGTCCTGCGAAGTTGCGTCGTCGCGGCAAAGCGGATGACCGAGGATCCGATAGGCGGAATCGAGCTGCCGGAAGGGGGGTGGCTGCCAGTCCCGCGATTCGCCGCACTTCCACCGACCGGCCGCACGCGAGGTCACGTCCACGCCATGGCGCTCTATGCAGGGGAGGCCGTCGGAGACATACGCGGACGTGAGGCGGCGGCCGATATCGTGCGCGACCTTACGAGCGAGCTATAAGGCAGCGATGACTTCTGACGGCGGAATATGTCTGAACGAGAAAATGGAGACACACCGATCGTAAAGGAGACCCTCTCATGGCCTTTCGCCCCTACCTCGCTTTTTCGGGCAACTGCCGCGAGGCCTTCACGCGCTACCAGGAGATATTCGGTGGCGAGCTGGCACTGCTCACTGCTGCGGATGTCCCCGCCGACACCGGATCGCCGCCTGCCGGAAGCAGACCAGATCTGATCATGCACGCGGCGCTCACCTCCGGCATCGGACTCTTGATGGGCGCCGACGACTTCTCGGGAAGCTTCGAAGGAAAGATCAACGGCATGTGCGTCAACTGCACGCTCGGCGACGGCGCCGACGCCAGGCGCGTGTTCGACTCACTCTGCGTAGGGGGTGAGGTTCAGATGCCCCTGAGCGAGACTTTTTTCTCTCCCGCCTTCGGGATGTGCACCGACCGCTTCGGTGTCCCTTGGATGGTCATGGTCGAGCAGGCGGAGGGTAACTGACGAGGTTGGCGCGGCTAAGTCGAGTGCCCCGGCCGTAGCGCCGGTGGGACCAGCACGCAGTGCGTACCGCTGTAGATCGTCGGAATGCACTTGTTGCAGTGGATACAGAGGGAGTCTCTTACGTCACCGTTATGCCAGCGCCGTATGAGGTCCGGTTCGCGCAACAGCGCGCGTCCCATCGCGACGAATTTGGAAGCCTTCCCGCATCGCCCGAACGACGGTATCGAGGCGGTTGACCCCACCGAGCAGCACGAGCGGCATGTCGAGTGCCTCGCGAAACTGCCGGGCGTAAGGAAGGAAATAGGCCTCCTCGAACGGGTACGAGCGCAGGAAATGCCCTCCCAGGAGCTTGATGCCCGCTTTCATCGGCTGTGGGAAGGCCCGCGCCATCTCTTCGATCGGTGCCTCTCCCCGGAAGAGGTACATGGGATTCTTGAACGAGCTGCCGCCTGTGAGCTCGAGCGCATCGAGCACACCGTCCGACGCGAGTAAGCGCGCGGATTCGATGCTGTCCTCGAGCCAGAGACCCCCGCGATACCCGTCGGCCATGTTGAATTTCGCCAGGACGGCCATGGACTCCCCGACTGCGTCGCGCACAGCCCGACAAACCCGGCGGGCGAATTCGGTCCGGTTCTCCACGCTTCCACCCCAGCGGTCATCGCGTCTGTTCAAAGCCGGGCTCAAGAAAGCGCTCAACAGGTAGTTGTGGCCGAGATGAAGCTCGACCGCATCGAAACCCGCCTCCCGCAGGAGCATCGCGGCGTCAGCGAAGCAGTCCGTGACCCTCTCGATGTCCGAATCGGAAGCTGGTCGCGTGAACTTGAAGGCCAGCGGGCTGAACACCCGGGAAGGAGCGAGGCCCGGGCGGCCGATTGCCGCAGCCACCGGTCCGGCATGTCCTAGCTGTGCCGACACGAGCGCGTCCTGCGCGTGCACTGCCTCGGCAAGCCGAGCGAGACCCGGCATCGCTTCGGGTCTCACGACGATCTCCCCCGGCGCGCCCTGACCGTCGCGCGACACCGCCATGTAGGCGACGGTCGTCATTCCAACTCCACCTGCGGCCATGGTGCGGTGGAACTCGATAAGAGGATCGCTCACCAGATTCTTCTCGGCCATCCCTTCGAAGGTGGCGGCCTTTATGAAGCGGTTCCGCAGCCGGAGCCGGCCCAGTGCGGCGGGCGCGAAGGGGTCTGTCGAGATCGGTTTCAGGTGAGCCTGTGTCGCTGGTCGTCGAGGATCATGCGAATGCATGAGCCGGCATCGATACGACTTCTCCCAGCTTGCGGACCGCATCCGTCGCCCCGCGGACGGTTACCCGCACCTCGGTGTCGCAGAGATGGCGCAAGCTCGACATCACGGCCTTCGTGACGAGTGCGGTCGCTGACAGATCGACGACGAGTTCGGTCTTCGGGGGAAGCGTTTCGAGAGCCCGCCATGCCTGATCGAAAGCGAGCGGATCGACCTCGCCTTCGACCCACAAAGAGCCTTCGTCGGAGAAGATGCGGAATTCGGGGACGCGGGTGTCGGCAGAGGACAGCGGATGCAAGGTCGCCAGATGGCGAAGGCTCTCGATCTGGATCTGCTTCCTGTCGAACGCACAAAGGCCGGTGACCCGGTTCTCCGACATGAAGCGGTCGGCGACGATCTCCCAACGGATCCACGCCGCCAGCCGATCGGGATCCGAAACCAGGTTCGTGTTGTCAGCCGCGACGCGGATACCGCTGTATCCCTCGGAGACGGCATCGGACAGCGCGGCGGCGAACGTGGCCCGCTGTTCCTCGGGGTCGACGATCCCGGTTGGGCCGTAGACGTCCGAGACGAGCGCACACTGGACAGCTCCGGGTTCGAAGGATTCGGCCAGCCTTCGTATCGCTTCAGGCTGCGGATCGTCGGCCACGTACATGAGGCGTTCGGAACGTGCGGACCCTTCGGCAAGGAAGGGAGCCGCAATCGAAGCGAACTGATTCGGACCTTCGTAAACCCATCCGATGTGGTCGTTGGGCCTCAGAGGGAGGAGCTCGTAGCGCGTCCCGTGGTTGCGCACTTGCGGTCCTCCTCTCGACCCGGTCCCCGACGAATGCGGGCACATCCGTGGAAAGAAGAATACGACCGGGCCGAGAGCTGTCTGAGCAATCAACCGGACGAGGAGGCGGCCGAGAGGTTGTAGAGCGTGGTCCCGTCTACCGTCGCGCCCTCGAAATGGTTCTCGACCCACTGGGTTATCTGCCGTGCAGCGCTGTTCGAACCACCCGTGCCGAATCCACCCCCACCGCCCCCGGATATGAAGTAGTGGATCTTCCCCTCGCTCACGTAGCGCTCGAACTGTGCGAGGGTCGGAGCGGGGTCGGTGCCGTTGAACCCACCGATGGCCATAACGGGGTCACCTGTGGCGAGCTGGTAGCCCGCGGCCGAGTTCGAATTCACGGTGGCGGCCACCCACGTGTAACGGCTCGCATCGGACTCCAGGAGTTTCAAGATGGCGGATCCCGGCGTGCTCGTGGAGAGAAAGCCCCCGCCACCCGCGCCCCGGGCTCCGGGACCGCCCCCCGACGCTGGACCTGCGAGCCCGGCACCGGGTCCGCCTCGCAATCCGGCGGACCCCCGAGCCCCCGCAGCTGGAGACCCCCCCGAAGGGGCGCCCGACGGTGGCTGGCCCGGACCCGTGGCGCCACCGGGACCCGGGAATCCACCCGCAGCGGCTGATCCGACGGCCCCGCGTCCTCCACCCACACCGGGTCCCGCCCCCGGCCCTCCAGCCCCCGGGCCAACCGACGCTCCTGTAACGGCAGGCCCGGCGGAGGGGATCGCGCCCTGATGCGATGAGTTCACCGTGTCGAGGGCGTACGCCAAAGGCGCGGCGAGGGCAAGCGACATTCCTGCGCCCCCGATGACGAGAGCCGCCTTCGGCTTGCTGGATTTACCGAGAAGAAGCAGAGCCGATACTGCGAGACCTCCGGCGAGGACGATCGGTCTCAACCACGGGAGCCAGTTCGGTGAGCGCGAAAGGAGCGCGTAGGCCCACACGGAGGTTATGGACAGCGCGCCGGCGAGCACGAGCCGCGACTGGAACTCGCTGCGCCTGCGCCAGAGGGTCGCAGCGCCGATCCCGACCAGCATGCCGATCGGCGGCGCAAGCGCGATGTTGTAATAGGGATGGATGATCCCGCGTGCGAAAGAGAAGACGACGGCCGTCACTATGAGCCAGCAGCCGCACAAGATAGTCGCCGCGCGGGTGCGATCGGTACGGCCCGACTTGCGAGTCCACCACAACAGCGCGACGACGAAGACGAGTGCTGCGGGAATCAGCCACGAGATCTGTCCGCCCATGTCCGCCTGGAAAAGTCGCAGCAGCCCCGTCGGGCCCCATCTCGATCCTGTTCCTCCCCCGCCTCCGACACTTCCCGACTCGTTACCCGACAGGCGCCCCAGTCCGTTGTAACCGAAGATCAGATTCAAGAGATTGTTGTCCTGCGATCCTCCGATGTATGGGCGGTCAGCGGCCGGAGTGAGCATCACCGCGGCGACCCACCACCCGGCACTGACCACGAGTGCCACGCCCGCGAGGGCAAGCTGCTTGACGCGTCTTCTGACAGGCGCGGGTGCTGCCACCATGTAGACGAGAAAGATCGCCGGGAGCACGAGGAACGCCTGGAGCATCTTGGTGATGAACCCCGTGCCGACCGCTGCCGTGGCGAGGACCAGCCATCCCGTCCCGGCCTTCTCGATTGCACGAACCGTCGCGTACACGGCGAGACTGATAAGGAGGACCAAGAACGCGTCGGGATCGTTGTAGCGGAACATGAGGACGGCTACCGGAGTACTCGCTGTCACGAGGCCTGCGATCAGTGCCGCACCGGGTGTGAACCACCGGCGCACCGTTGCGTACACGAGGCCGACCGTGGCCACCCCCTCGAGCGCCTGCGGGACGAGCAAGCTCCACGAGCTCAACCCGAAGATCCTCGCCGAGAGCTCCATGACCCAGAGGGAAGCGGGCGGCTTGTCGACGGTGATGAAGTTGGCGGCGTCCGAGGACCCGAAGAAGAAGGCCTTCCAGCTCTTGGTCCCCGCCTGGACGGCGGCCGCGTAGAAGGAGTTGGCCCAACCCGAGGCGCCGAGAGCCCACAGGTATGCGAACGCCGTCGACGCCATGAGCAGGAGAAGCACCGGACGCACCCAGGGGGCGTCGTCCTCGCGGCCACGGACGAGGCGACGCGCCAGATTTCTCGGACGCTTGTTAACAGGCGGCGGGGGCTGTACGCCCGTGAACGCGTCCTCGACGCTCATGACTTGCAACGGGTGCTCCGTCAGCGCAGTCATTGCTGATCTCCTTTCATCACGTTCTTGGCGCGCCGGCCCAGCAATCGGAGGATGCCTCTCAGGTCCTTGCTGGCCGTGGACACGATGTCGACGCGGCTGTCGTGATCCTCGATCCAGTCCACGGGCACCTCGTGGATCCTCAGGCCCTCTCGATGCGCGACCGCAAGCAACTCGGTATCGAAGAACCATTCGTCGTCCCGGATCCGCGCAAGTAACCGGCGTGCGACACCCGCGTCCAAGGCTTTGAAGCCGCACTGCGCATCCGAGAGCGGGACGCGCAGAAGGAGCCTCACGAGAAGCACATAGGAACGCGAAATCAACTCGCGCTTCGCTGACCGCGTGACCCGGGCGCCTCGGCCCATTCGGGTCCCGATCGACATCGAGCTGTGCCCGGAGACGATCGGGGCGACGAGGGGCAGCAGCGCGTCGAGCGAGGTGGAGAGGTCGACGTCCATGTAGGCGACCACTTGCGCCTCGGACGCGCACCAGGCGGTGCGAAGAGCTCTCCCGCGACCCCTCTCCTCGAGACGAAGCACACGGACCCCGTCAAGTTCTGCTTCGAGCCGGGACGCAATGGCGAAGGTCCTGTCGGTGCTCGCGTTGTCGACGATCGTTACCGTCGCCGCGAAGGGAAAGACGAAATCGAGATAGGAGCGCAGTCGCCAAATGCTCGATGCGAGGATCCGTTCCTCGTTGTAAACGGGCACCACGATGTCGACCAACGGTGCGCCGCGAACCGGCGCACCGAGCTCCTCTCCGGTCTCTTGCAGTTCGGCAGGCGACTGCGCGGGGCCGAGCACCATGGCCGGAAGCGGCGCCTCCTCGAGAATCATTGTGGACAAGATCGGCCCTCTGCCTTTGTCCAGGCATACGCCTTCCTGGGAGCCCGCTGAAAACTTCGTCGCCTCATGTCTCACAGCGGGGACACAGACGGACCACAGTGGCGGTGTAAGAACCTTTGCGATCCTTCGAGCGGAGATGGGGATGAAGAAAGACTCAGCCACCCAAGTGTCGCTTCGGACCCGGCTTCTCGTGGCCACGGCTGCGGTCGCGCTCGTCGCGCTGGTGGTGGCCGACTTCGTCACGTACGCGGAGCTGCGCTCCTTCCTCTACGGGCAGATCGACCAGTCATTGGAGATGGCGCACATACCGGTCGAGTCCTCGATCAGTGGTCGTGGCGGAGGGCCTTCTCCACAGCCGGCGGGTCCTGGCCCGAACCAGCAGTTCTGCCCGGAGTTCAGCGGCATGCAGGTCAACACGCAGGGCTTGGCCGGGGGCACCGTCATAGAGGTCCGTAGCGCTTCGAACGCCACCGTCTACCGCTGCGGCCTGGCACTTCCGGGACAGACTGCGGTCAACTATCCCGAGCTGCCGAGCCGGATCACAGGTTTTGCGGAAAACCCATCGGACTTCGGCGAGCCCACCGTCTACCTGACCGCCGCCGGTTCTTCAGGGTCATCGTCTTTTCGCGTGCCGCGCCTCGCTCCTGAGAGGCGGGTCGGCCCAGGGCAGCGAGCTCATCGTCGCCGTGCCCCTCACGTCCACCGCCGGAACGCTCCACCGGCTCTTCCTGTTGGAGGCGGCTGTTACCGCCGCGGCGCTGCTCGGCGCACTGCTTCTCGGCTGGTGGCTCGTTCGGGTGAGCCTTCGTCCGCTTCGGCGCGTCGAACAGACCGCCGCGGCCATTGCACAAGGTGACATGACCGAACGGGTGCCCGGTGACACGGCGCGAACCGAGGTAGGCCGCGTCGCCCGGGCACTCAACGTGATGCTCGAGCGGATCGAGGGAGCCTTCGCGCAAAGGGACCGCACCGAAGCGGACCTGCGTGTCTCGGAGGAGCAGATGCGCCGATTCGTGGCGGACGCCTCTCACGAGCTTCGAACGCCACTCGCCGCCGTGTCGGCATACGCGGAGCTCTTCGAACGAGGTGCCTCTGAGCGACCGGAGGACCTCGCGCGGGTTATGGAGGGCATCAGGGGCGAGACCTCGAGGATGGGACAGCTCGTCGATGACCTGCTGTTGCTCGCACGTCTCGATGAAGGGCGCCCGCTCGCGCAAGAGCCGGTCGACCTCGTCGAAGTATCTGCCGAGGCGGTGGAAACAGCCGCAACCGTCGCACCGTCGTGGCCGGTGCGGCTCGAGGCTTCGGGCCCTGTGGAGGTCGTCGGCGACCGAGCTCGGCTCCGCCAGGTCCTCGACAACCTCTTGTCGAACGTACGGGCGCACACACCCGAGGGCACGAGCGCTGCGGTCGGCATCCGGGAGTCGGCCGGCGACGCCCTGGTCACGGTTTCTGACTCAGGCCCCGGGCTCACAGAAGACCAACGATCCCACGTGTTCGAACGGTTCTTCCGAGCCGATCCGTCCCGGTCGCGCTCACACGGTGGTGCAGGACTCGGCCTGTCGATCGTCGCTTCGATCGTCCACGCTCACGGAGGCGAGGTGGAGGCTTCCCGGCGCGAAGGTGGGGGGGCGTTGTTCACGGTACGGATTCCCCTTTTGGACCGCGCGGCCATGGCGAGCCGCGAGCAGGACGGTTTCACAGGCAATTCCTAGCCCGCTCACCGATCGCTCCGAGCCTGCCCTGTTTTCATGCGGACAACAGCAGAGGCAAGGAGAAGACCCCGATGTCCGACCACTGGACGCCAGCTGGACCCCCGTACGAGCGCGCCGGCTCAGAGCCGGCCACAAGCAGCTTCCCTGCCATCGGAACCACCGCAGTCGTCGCCGTCGAACAGCGTTCGGCGATCGACTCTGCCACATCGATACTCAGGAACGAGCTCGAGAACATCGAGGTGACGTGCAGCCGGTTCAGAGACGACTCAGAGATAGAGGGACTCGCCAGGTCGAACGGCCGACCGACGAGGGTGAGCGCCTTGTTGTTCGAAGCGCTCGAGGTCGCGATCGACGTGGCCGAGCGCACAGCCGGTGCCGTCGACCCGACCGTCGGCGTCGCGATGTCGAACATCGGATACGACCGGGACTTCGACGAGCTGTCGGACTGCGACGTCGAGGTCGAAGACCTGCCTCGCCACGTCTTCGGGTGGTGGATGATCGACCTGGACTCGAGGCGCAGGACCGTCGCGGTCCCCCGGGGGATACGGCTCGACCTCGGAGCCACGGCCAAAGCTCTCGTGAGCGACAGGGCGGTAAGGAGGATCGCCGACGCGACGGGTGCCGGGACTCTCGTGAGCATCGGCGGCGACGTGGCGGTCGCAGGTGCGGCTCCCGAAGGAGGATGGGCCATAGGGATCGCCGTGGACTCTGCCGCCCCCACATCGATGGTCGACCAGGTCGTCTCGATCGAAGAGGGGGGGCTTGCGAGCTCGAGCACAGCCGTCCGCAAGTGGCGGCGTGCGGGACGCTCGTACCACCACATCATCGATCCTCTCTCGGGCTCCAGCGCCGAGCCCTACTGGATTCTCGTCTCGGCTACCGGGCGGACCTGCGTCGACGCAAACGCAGCCTCGACCGCTGCCGTCGTCTGGGGACGCCACGCCCCTGCGAAGCTCGAGTCGCTCGGGCAGCCGGCACGCCTGGTTCGTTTCGACGGATGCGTCGTGACCGTGAACGGTTGGCCGGCCGAAAAGGTGGCCGGCCGTGAACCAGAGGTCGTTGGCCTGTGAGCTCGACCGCTTTCTGGTACACCACCCGGGCTACCGGCCTCGTTGGTCTGCTCCTGCTGAGCGCGACGATGGTGCTCGGGATCCTCACGGCCAACCGCGCCTCCACTCGCAACTGGCCGGCTTTCTCGTTTCAGGAGCTTCACCGGCGGATCGCGCTCATGGCCGTGGTGCTGCTTGGGATCCACGTTCTCACGAGCGTCCTGGACACCTATGTGAACATCGGCTGGGCGTCGATCCTCGTGCCATTCACGTCGCGTTACGACCGACTCTGGCTCGCCGTCGGCACGATCAGCGTCGATCTGATGCTGGCCGTCACGGTTTCCAGCCTCCTGCGCCACCGGATCGGCGCGAAGACGTGGAGGGCGATCCATTGGATGGCCTATCTGAGCTGGCCGATCGCGCTCGCCCACACCTTCGGCATGGGGACTGACATGGGGACGCGCTGGGCCATCGCTCTCGCTACGGGATGCATCGTCGCGGTCGCAGCCGCTGTGGTCGCTCGCCTGTACCTACGCGTCGCAGAGCGCCGACGGGCTGCGCTCGTCGCCAGCGCACCGATCGTCTTGCGCCACCTTCCCGTCAGACGCGGCGGCGGTTGAAAGGGATGCCGATGAACACCCTTTTGCCCTCCCGATCGAACCTTCTCGCAGCGTGGCATTCACGGCGGACCTCCGACCTCGCCGGCCACGTCGAGCATCACGGTCCGCTTCCTCTTCCCGACCGAAGCGACTCGTCTTGGGCGCGACGCTTCGCACGATTGCTCGACGAAGCCGGCCTCCTCGGTCGCGGAGGTGCATCGTTTCGTTCTGCGAGCAAGCTGGAGCACCTGCACTCGCGAGGAGGAGCGGCCACTCTGGTCGTGAACGCAATGGAAGGCGAGCCCGCCAGCATGAAAGACCGCGTCCTTCTTGAGCTTCGCTCCTCACCTCGTCCTCGACGGCGCGCAGCTTCTGGCGCTGGCAGTGGGAGCGCAGCGGATCGTCATATGCGTGTCCGACGAGAGTCGAGACGCTGCCAATTCGGTCTCCAACGCCATCAGCGAGCGGTCGCGGACTGCTCTGTCCCCGGTTTCGGCGGAGGTCGTCCTCGCCCCCGCTCAGTACATATCCGGCGAGGAGTCCGCCCTCGTCTCCTGGCTGAACGGGGGCGGGGGCGTCCCGAAATTCCGCCCGGACAAGTCCGAGCCGCTTCTGATCGGGCGGCATCGTGCGTTGGTACACAACGCGGAGACCGTCGCCCACATGGCGCTCATCGCCCGCCACGGACCGGCTTGGTTCAGAGACAGCGGCTGCGGCGACGGTTCGGGAACTTGTCTCGTCACCGTGTCGGGAAGCGTCGAGCACCCCGGCGTCTACGAGGTGCCCTTCGGAAGCCCGATCGCCTCGATCGTGCAGCGGGCCATGCCGAGCGGGTCTCCGGCTGCGGTCCTGGTCGGCGGCTACGGCGGCAGCTGGGTCGGCCCGGAGCACCTCGAGACCCCGTACTCACCGGCTGAGCTTGGCCGAATCGGGGCGTCGGCGGGCCCGGGGGTCCTGGTGGCGATCGACGATACGGTCTGCGGCCTGGCCGAGACTGCTCGGATCGCGCGTTACATGGCGAGCCAGAGCGCGGGACAGTGCGGGCCTTGCGTCTTCGGGCTGCCCGCCGTGGCCGACGATCTCGCACGTGTGGTCGACGGGGTGATCGACGAGCACCTCGCGCTGGCGAATTCTCGTGCGCCTCGGCGTCGTCGAGGGCAGAGGAGCGTGCCGGCATCCCGGACGGTGCGGTGCGCGTCGTGCGCAGTGCATTGTCGGTCTTCGGTGAGGATCTGGAGAGGCATCTCGCCGGAGCGCCGTGCTCGCGACGTACGAGGCCGACCGTCTTGTCGTTCAGGCCTGAGCGACCTCGGTGATGACCGCTCGCCTGTGCCTGGACGCCCAGATCCTTCCCGTTGCGTAGCAAAGCGCGCTCGATGGTCCCGACGAAGAAGCCGATCGGCCAGTTCGTCTCGTACGAGAGAGCAATGCCACCCCATACGGTGCCGAGCGCCATGCAGATTGAGAGCACGATCGCAAGCTGAGGCCTATCGGTGAAGGAGCGCGCGGCTGCAGGTGGGCCGATCATCAGGCTGAAGATGAGGAGCGCTCCGACCACGGGCACCGTCATGGCCGTGGCGAGGCCCAATACGACCAGAAAGGCAATCTCCATGCGGCTGGTGCTCACTCCTCTCGCCTCGCCGATCTCAGGAACGAGTGAGGTGAGCATGAGCGGCCTGTAGAGAACGACGACGGCGCTCACCGAGGCCACGGCGAGGATGGCGACCGGCAGCAATTCGTTGGTGCCTACGCCGAGGACCTCCCCGAACAGCAGAGCATAGATCTGGGGCTCGTACTCGTTGCTGCGACTCAAGAACACCGCACCGAGCGCAAGCATCGTGACGAGCGCCAAGGCCGTTGCGACGTCGTGGCGACCGCGCTTTGAAATAGTCCCGATTCCCAAAGCTGCGAGCACCGCGAAAAGCCCCAGCCCGACTAGCTCGTTGATGCCGATCAAATTGGCAGCCGCAGCACCGGCGAACGCGCCGTTTGGTATCGCGTGGGCCGCGAACGCAGATCCGCGCAACACCACGAAGAAGCCGATCACCCCTGCGATCACCGCCACGATGCTCGACACGATCCAGGCGTTCGTCATGAAGCTCGAGAACATCGCTCAGTGCCCTTTGGTCGAATCCGTACGCCGCTGCAAGTGCGAGATCGGACCGGACACGAGGTAGACAGCGACCACTATGGCGACGATGAAGAAGCTCACGGGCAGGGCCCTGTGACCGTGGCCCCAGTAGTAGCTGTCGTACGCCAGCAACACGCCGGCCCACGTGCTGGCGATTCCGATGGCGCAAGCTGCGAGCAACGCCCTCCCGAATCGTCTGAAGAGTCGCAGTGCCGTTGCTGCGGGACCCACGAGCAGTGCCGTGGAAAGGATCGCGCCGGTGGCGAGGGAGGAAAGTCCCACGGCGACGCCGAGAGCGCCCACGAAACAAACGCCCACCAGGCGATCGTCGACGCCACGGGCTACGGCGAGCTCAGGGTTCACCGAGCTCAGGAGGAGCCGGCGATACACACAGGCGATCGCGACGAGCGTCGCCGCTCCGAGTCCGAGTACCAAGAGGATGGTGGCGCCGTCGATGGTGAAGATGGAGCCGAACAGAATCTGTTGGGTGGCGCCGGTCGTGGCGCCCGTCGTGGTGTCGAAGTACAGCACCAGGGCTGCGAGACCGATCGCCGCGCCGAGAACTATGCCCGTCGCAAGGTCGCGGCCGCGTACACGTCTTACGCCGATTAGATCCATGACCCCGCCCCCGAGCGCGCCGAAAATCACAAAACCGGTAAGCGGACTCAAGCCGATCAGCAACGCGGTCGAGCCGCCCGCCGTGGTCACGTCGGTCAGGGCGTGCCCGGCGAAGGACTGGCCCCGCAGGACGGCAAACCCACCGACGACCGCGGATACGACCGCCGCTGCGCCCCCGACGACAGCGGCCACATGGACCGGTTCGCTCGAGAAGAAGCCGGGCTCGACGATCGACATGACGATCCGATGGAGGATGCTCAACCTGCTCCGGTCAGGTGGTCGTGGGAGAGCGAATGGTCAGGTTCCTCCCGGCCTGCGATGACGAGTATGCGCCCGTGCACGTCGATGACGTCGACGTGGTGCCCGTAGAGGTTGCTAAGGACGTCGGCCCGGATGACTTCTTCAGTGGTCCCGCTCACTGCGCGACCCCCTGCGACGTAGACCACGCGATCCATGACTGGAAGAAGCGGATTGATCTCGTGAGCGGACAAGAGCACCGCCAGCCGGTAGTCGGAGACCAGACGGCCCAGCAACGCAACGATCTCCTGTCCGCTGTGCAGATCGAGATTGGCCAGCGGCTCGTCCAGTAGGAGTAGACGGGGTCGGCTGATCAGCGCGTGCGCGATGAGCACCCGCTGCTGTTCTCCTCCCGAAAGTGTGCCGACCCGCGCATCGGCATAGCCCTCCGCCTCCACGTCGACGAGGATCTCCTCGACAACCTCCATGCGCCGCTTCGATCTGATCGGAATGCCGAACCTGTCGCCGTCGAGACCGAGGGCTACGAGATCGCGTGCGCGAAGTGGTACGTCGGGATCCAACACGACTTTCTGGGGCACATAGCCGACGGAGAGGTTTCGCCTGGATCTGGGACGACCGAGGATGCGGACCTCGCCGGAGCTCGACCGGGCGAGACCGAGAATGGCCCTCAGCAACGTGGTCTTGCCCGCTCCGTTCGAACCGATCAAGCCCGTGAACTCGCCCGACCGGACGGCGAAGGTGACGTCGTCGAGCACTTTCCTCCCGGCCAGCAAGACGGTGAGGCCCGTGACCCCGAGCACCTCCCGCTGCTCGTCCGCGCCGGGACGCTCGAGCGCCGGGCTCACGTCATCAGAGGTGTTCGATCGAAACACCTTGTGAAACGGCTTTCTCGATGTCCTGGACCTCCGCGAGCATCCAGGTCTGGAAGTTGTAACCCGAGGTGGGCATCGTCTCGTAAACGCCCACGACCGGGATCCCTGCCGCCTCGGCGCGGTGCAGGATCGAGGAAGTGAGCGAGTCGACTACCTGCTGGTTGTAACAGAACACCTTCACTTCGTGCTTTGTGAAGAAGCTGTTCTCCAACGAGATGTCCTCAGGCGAGGGGTCGACCCCGTTCATGATGTCCGCCTGGAAGACGAAGGGTGTCAGGTTGTCGGCGTCCATCGCCTGGAGGAGGTAGTCGGCCACCGGTTCCGTCGTCGCAACCGGTGTGCCGCCATATTTTGCCTTGAAGGCGCTGATCGCCGCGAACAATGGCGCGAGCGAAGCTTCGAAGCTCTCGAGGTTCGATCGGAAGTAGGCCCCGTGCTCGGGTTGCAGCTCCGAAAGGTCTGTAGCGATGGCCCTCGCCACGACGGGCATCGTGTCCGGCGAGTACCACAGGTGTGGATTCGGAGTGTCGTCAGCGAGCCCGAGCAGGCGCTGCACGACGATCACCTTGCGTGTCGAGCTCGGCGACGCAGATTCGACCCTGTTCATGAACCCGTCGTATCCCAGTCCGTTCTGCACGATGAGCCCGGCGGCGCTCACTTCCTCGGCCACCCTCGGGCTCGACTCGAAGGTGTGCGGGTCGGTATTGGGGTCGTTCAAGATCGACGAGACGTGCACGTATCGCCCACCGATCTGGGCGACGACGTTGGCGTACTCGTTTTCTGCGCCGATGGCGTTCACCACTCCCGACGCCGACGAGGCGGTCGCCGCAGCGCATCCGGCGGACAGCAGAACCACGCCGATCAACCCTGTCGCCGCGAGCCGACGCACGGGTAGGAAAGCTAATCTAAGACTGAGTCTTATTACAAGTCCAAAAAGCGTGCGACCCCTTTCGCGGAGGGGGTCGCCCGGCATTGACCGCCGCTTCCCGGCTGGGCATGCTCACGATGCGCATCGGACAGGACGAGCCGGTGCCACGGGGACGGTCGAAGATGGCGGGAGAAAATTGGATCTCGACCGTCGAGGAGTTCTTCCAGAAATGCTTCCGAGGCGAGATCGAGCAGGCCGTGGCGCTGCTCGACCCCGAGGTCACCTATGACGTCTCCGGTTCACACCCCCGGGCAGGCCGTTTCAGGGGACCGGCGGAGGTCGCGAAACATATGTCCGACCTGCTGGAGGTCACCCACGGGACGCTGAACGTACTGCGGTGGGAGGACTGGATGGTGGGGGTGAACCACCTCGCCGTCCTGCTCGACTTGCGCCTTCAGCGAACCGGGACGGTCCATACGACCAGGGTCATCGTCCTCGTGGGCATGTCAAATGAGGACAGGATCCGAAGTGTCGAGGTGTTTTTCGCCGACCCTGTGGCGGCGGACCGGGTCTTCTCCTGAGCGATCAGCTGAAGGAGGAGACGACTTCCCTCTCTCGGTCCTCGCCGGAGCCGGCAGCGAGGAACACCCGGTGGCGCTCATAGGAGTGGTCGGAACACCCCTCGGACCCCTCCTGCGAACAGACGACCGGAGTCCCCTCGTCGTCCACGATGAGCGTTCCTCCACAGAGCTTCATCGGCCGGCCCCCCCACGTCGTCTCAGGGCCGCGGACTGGGCCCTCATTGGGAAAACGGCACCGGCCGGTTGTCCTTGCGGTGGGAATTCCCCCACCCGCGAAGACGAACCCCGATCGGCCTCATGCCCTCCGGCGGCGAGATAGTCAGCCGGCGGACACGGGTAGTTAGAAGATCATGGTACGAACGGTTGCGGGTAAGCCCCCGAACGGTGACGCACTCGATCAACTCGAATACGAGGACCGGGCGCTTCTTCAACTCCTCGAAGACTTCGAGAAGGCCGATGACCGGCTGGACCACGGAATCGCCGGAAAATTGTTCGTCGAGCACCTCGCAGTACGTGAGGCCGCCCGAGAGTCGATCGCCGCCTCCTTGTCCGAAGACGCGCAGCTATCGGCTCTCGGTGAGCAGCTCGAACACGGAACAGCAGAACGCCGGACGGACCTCGGCAGGCTCGACGAGCTCGCGCGCGGCGTACAACCGATCAACTTGAACCAAGGGCAGAACTTCGACGCGGCGATGGCTTCGGTGGCGGAGTCGCTCAGGGCCGACATACGCCTTGATCTCGAAAATTTCGTGCCGGCTCTGCGCGGCAGGCTCACTCCTCATCAGCGACGGACGTTCTTCAAGAGCGCCAAGTGGGTGCGTAGCCACGCTCCCACTCATCCGAACCCAAAGGGTCGCAGGCCGCACGAGCGCCTCTCCCCCGTCGTGCGACTGCACGCCGTCTACGACTGGTTGCGGGGGTTCCCGACCGGCGGGACCGGCCCCTCGGGTGAGGTCGACATCCCCCAGGACAACCAACCGCTCTGAAAGTCAGGCAACGCCACCTCCAGGTGCGACCACCGCAACAGCGCGGCTGATTCGAGCAGCAGCGGTGAGCATCTATCGACTGGCGGGTAAAGGAGAGGAGCAGACCACACGGAACACGGGTTCCCCGGTGGAAGAACGGAGGGAAGAGATGGCTCAGAAAGTGGCAGACCTCATGACGCGCGATCCCGTCACTCTGAACGCAACCGCGACGGTCCGGGAAGCAGCCAAGGAGATGAAGCAGCGCGACCTGGGCGACGTGATCGTCCTCAAGGACGGCAAGCTGTCCGGGATAGTGACCGACCGCGACATAGTCGTGCGGACGGTGGCCGAGGGACGCGACCCCGAGCAGACCGAACTGGCGAGCATCTCCAGTTCGCCTACCTTGACGGTCTCTCCCGAGGACTCGGTCGACCGAGCGGTGAAGATCATGCGTGACAAGGCTCTTCGGCGATTGCCCGTCGTCGACGGGGACAAGCCTGTCGGGGTCGTATCGATCGGTGACCTCGCCATGGAGCGTGATCCCAACTCGGCTCTGGCGGACATAAGCAGCGCACCTTCGAATCGCTGAGCCTCCCATGGCGACGGAGAGACAGCGTCGAGCCGGGCGCAAGAACGTCCGAAAGGCGGCGAAAGCCGCACGAAGCAAGAAGACGATCGCCCATATGCCGGCGCGGACACGGACGGCGCTCGGCAAACAGGGAGCAGCAGTGGCGCGCCGTGAGCGGACCGGTTCGTCCTCACCCAGGACGCGCCAGGAGCTGTACGAAGAGGCGAAGAGAAGGGACATTCCGGGACGCTCCAAGATGGGCAGGGCCCAGCTGGCTCGGGCGCTCGGGAAGAGCTGAGGCACACCCCCGTCCCTTCTGACATGCTCGAGGTCCGTGCTGCGTGCGCTCATGCTCGCTCCGCCGGGTGCGGGCAAGGGGACCCAGGCCGAGATCCTGGCGGGCGAGTACGGCGTACCGCACCTGGCGACCGGCGAGCTATTGCGAAATGAGGTCGCCTCCGGTACTGCGCTGGGCCGGGAGGCGTCGGCCTACATGGACAGAGGGGAGCTCGTTCCCGACGCACTCGTGCTCCAGCTCGTGCTCGACCGGATCACCAAACCGGCCCTGCTTGACGGCTTCGTGCTGGACGGTTTTCCGCGTACTGCGCAGCAGGCCCGCCTGGCACACGAATGGGGTACACAGAACGCGCGGACGTTTCACGCTGTGATCCACCTTGGAGTACCACGCGATGTTCTCGTGAAGCGCCTTCTCAGAAGGGGCCGCGAGCAAGGCCGTGTCGACGACACGGGCGAGACCATCCGCCGTCGGCTTCGTGTCTACGAGGACGAGACTTCGCCCCTGCTCGATTTCTACAGAGCCCGCGGGATCCTCATGGAGATCGACGGCTCGGGGCCCGTCGAGGAGGTCTTCGGACAGATCAAACGCCGACTCGACAAGCTGGACCTGTCCTGACTCTCGGGGTGTCCCAGATAAGGTTCAGGAGGACTTTCGAGCAGCGGCGCGTCCGCCTTTGCGCCCCGCTTCACGCTTCTGCGCCGTTGTGCCGCCCTGTTTCGAGCTGCTTCCTGATCCGCTCGACTTGCCGCCCCTACTCGAAGCCCCGGGCGAGTTTGCGATCTTCGCGGCCCTGGACTTGGACATCCCCTTGTTCTTTAGAGCCTCATACTGTCGCTCGTTCTTGACACTTGCACGCTTGCCTGGCATTTGCACCTACCTATCGCCTTCACGACCAACCCGTTCAGGGACACGTTTCGTGACTGACGCATAGTCCCCGACCACCGTTTTCCTACCCCGCGCGCGACGCGGCCAACCTCGTATGCCGGGCGGCAAGCTCTCTGTCGCGGCCCCAAACACTTGGAACCGGGGCACCCTTTCCCGATCAGGACGAGTCGCGCCTCGAGAGCTTCGAGAACAACAGGTACATCGCAACCGCGGCGATCAGCCACGCCGCGCCTGCAGCGGCGAGGGTGGGAGGTGCGCCGATCGCCGGGAACAAGCGCCACCCGACGATCGCGAACCCGATCAAAGCGGCCGCTCCCATCATCGCTCCGACGTCGAGGTCCTCCGCCTTCTTCTCCTTTTCCTCCTTCTCCACGAGTGTGAGGGTGGCGGGGAGTATCGCGGGGAACGCGAGGAATATCCCACCGAGCTCGATGCCGAAGGCCAAGCTGAACACACCCGCCACTGCGGAGATCGCCGCCCCGAAGAAGAACCGGATCAAAAGATCACGGGGTGGCTCCTGTCTCGCGGCGGTGAGCGATACCCCCACCTTCGGCTCGCGCTTCGCACTCACCTGAGCTCACACCCGCACAAGGAAGTACCCCCCTACGGCCACAGCGGTCCAGAGCAGACAGGCGAAAGCCGAAGCGCGCGTCGCGTCCATGCGTGCGAGCAGCGGCCGAGCGAGAGCCGCGAATGCGACGAAGCCGACGGCGCCGAAGGTCATACCGAATGCGCTGGTGGACGCCACATGGTCGCCTTTGTCGGCGACCGTGACGATGAGGCTTGCGATCGCCACGGAAGGAGCCGCCGCGAACAGGCCTGCGAACCACTTCGGATGGACCGCGTGCCCGATGATCGAGAAGAGCACGACGAGAAGCCCTCCCGCCAGGGCTTTCAGGATTATGACGACTGCATCGTGCACTAGGTGTCCACCGGCCTGTCTGCTTACCCTGGCGGCGGGGCCCGGAATCAGGGCCTCCGGGTGGTCCCCCGCCGTGAGTTCACAGTGGGCTCACAGGGGGTCCCCAGTGGGCGCGAACCGGCGATTGGCAACCTGGTCACGGAGGTCATAGAGGCGATGGAAACCACAGCAGCCAACCGGATCCTCGTCGTGGACGACGAGCCCTCGATAGTCGACGCGGTCGCCACCTCGCTTCGCTACGAGGGCTTCGACGTGGAGGAGGCCACAACGGGGCGCGCCGCTCTGAACGCGGCCCAGGACCGCACTCCCGATCTGATCATTCTGGATGTCATGCTGCCCGACCTCGACGGCATCGAGGTCACCCGGCGTCTTCGTTCTGACGGGATCCGCACGCCGATCTTGTTCCTGACAGCACGCGACGCCCTCGAGGACAAGATCACCGGTTTGACCGTCGGCGGGGACGACTACGTGACAAAGCCCTTCGCCCTCGCGGAGATAGTCGCGCGCTCGCGAGCGATACTGCGCCGCTCAGGATTCGACGCGGCGGAGACGGGGGTCCTGAGCTTCGCCGACCTGGAGATGGACGAGGGAGCGCACGAGGTCCGCAGAGCCGGTCACTCCATTCAGCTCACCGCCACGGAGTTCAACCTCTTGCGCTTCTTCATGCGCAACCCGCGGCAGGTGCTCTCCAAATCGCAGATCCTCGACAACGTCTGGCACTACGACTTCGGTGGAGACGCCAACGTCGTCGAGACCTACGTCAGCTACCTGCGGAAGAAGCTCGAGAAACACGGTCCTTCGTTGATCCACACGATCCGGTTGGTGGGTTACGCCCTTCGCGAGCCCGCGAGGCCCTGAACAACGCTTGCGATCGAAGAAAGGAGCCACATCGTGCCTACACGAATGAGAGGAGAGGGCCCGAGGAGACGGGCCGGAGCGGACAGGCGAGTTCGCACGGCCACGAAGGCTGTCGCACTGGGCGTTGCGGCCCTGTCGGCCGTCCTCGGCGTGGTTGTAGCGACCGAGGTTCCGGGAAAGGCGGGCAGCGTCTCGGCGAACACGAGCACCTCCACCACGACCACCCCTTCCGGCTCTGGCAGCACGTCGGGCTCTAGCAGCACGTCGGGCTCGTCCAGCAGCTCCAGCTCCACGCCGTCGTCCACCAGCAGTAGTCCCGTCGTTACATCGGGAGGAAGTTGAGTTGAAGATCACCATCGACCCGATCGCTTGTGACGCCTACGGGTACTGCGCGGAGCTGCTCCCCGAGCACGTGACCCTCGACGAGTGGGGGTACCCGATCGTCGACACCGCGCCGTTACCCGAGCACCTGGTCGCCCTGGCTCGCCGTGCTGCAAAGAGCTGCCCGAGACGCGCGTTTCGCGTGGAGCGCAAGGCCTGAAGCGCTGTGCTGCGTCGGGAGGGTTCAGACCGCTTCTTTGCGGACCAGCGTGGATCGGCGTGAGATTCTCCCGAGCACTTCCCGGGAGCTCGGTTTCGCATGGACCTTCGCTGCGACGACGAGAGCCGCCGCGGCATCAGCGAGCGCAGCACGGTCCACCTCGCACGTTCGGACCAGTCCACTGGCGGGCCACAAACCGATGACCCGAGCCGGGACGCCGCGGTCGCCCACCGCGAGAGCTGCGACGAGCGCCGGATACGCGAGCCGCAGGCGCCAGCTCGCGCGGGGGAAACCTCCTCCCAGGAGGAGAAAGGACTGACGCTCCTCGCAGAGAACGCGGACGTCTGCTCGGCCCCGGAGCAGAAGCCCCGAGGGCCCGGGGCATCTCCAGGAGTCGTCGCGCCCGACGAGGACCGGAGGCCTGTCGAAGCGGCTCCAGTCGAGGGCGCTCCACAACTGGGTCGCCCACGTGAGCGCCTCCGCCTCGACCACCGCCTGTCCACCGGGCGGCAGGCTCGCGTACCACTCGGCCCACCATGCCGGCCGAGGCGACCCCGCTTCTCGCTGGGCAACCGTCACGTCTTCGAGCGCGCCGCGCAGGATCTCCGAAACGGCTCGCCGGGCGCTGTCGCTGTGGCCGCGGGCGCATCGTTGCACCGCCGCGAGCCCTATCGCCCTGCGGCACCTCGCCGGTGAGATGACGAATGGCTCGTGCGCGCCCGTTTTGCGGTGTTCGGGACCGTCGAGAGCAGTTACGAACTCGTAGGAGCCGATCTGTGTCGGTAGTCGTAGGTCCGCCGAGGCGGCGAGGGACACGAGCTGCGAGACGAGCGATTGTCTGACACCGGAGAGCTCGTCCGCCGAGACCCTGTCGAGCGCCGGTGCCACGAGAGCGTCGGTGAGTGAGTCTGCGCGCGGAAGGCCTGACCCAGCCTGCCGAGCGGAGGTCATACGAGCTCCTCCACGGACCAGTGCGCCCCGGGCTCGCAGAGGTCGTCGTCCCGATGGGGCGCGCCCTGCTCGAGCGGGGTGGACCTTCCAGCACGTTTCTTTCCCACGTCGCAACGGGCCAGGTCGTCGCACCATCCGCAGAGCGGATTCGGAGTCCGCGCCGGCTCCCCGCCGGCGGCGATCCGGCAGAGGCGCTGCGTCGCTGCGATCACCCGCTGCAACGCTCCGGTGAGGAGGTCCTCGTTCAATTGCTCCGCATCGAGCTCACCGGTGGCCGAGTAGTACGTCGCGACTCGAAACGGCGGGGCCCCGCTGCGAAGCGTCTCGAGGAGCGCGTAGTAGTGGAGGTCGCCACGGTGCTCCAGGCGCCGTACACCCGACTTCATCTCCACGAGGCAGACCGAAGCCTGCCCGGACGACGGAGCACCGAGGGCCAGGTCGATGACTCCGGTCAGCACCAGCGCCCCTCCGGCCACCGGCACCTCGATCCTCTCCTGGGTCCTCGGACACCAAGCGGGGCTCGGAACCGGCCAGGTCGCGGCGATGCACTCGCGCGTGCGCCCCGACCTCGTCCGCCAACCTGCGCCGGCCCGGTTCGTCGAGCGAGGAGAGGAACTCGAGGATCGTGGCGTCTGCTCCGACCACCGCCGCCGCTAATGCGTCGTCCCACGGATCGGCGATGTGGCCGCTCGTCACCCATTGACGAAACAGGGCGTCCACGAGCACCCCTCGTACCAGCTCGAAGGTCGCCCTGCGCGGACGCGAGGAACGGGCGGAGGCGTAGGCCTCACACACGAGGACGCTGTTCAGGTCCTCCTTGTTGATCCTCAGGGGGTCTTCTCGGCGCAGGCCCGCCACGGACGAGGCGAGAGAGTCCTCGACCCACTCCCTGAGACCGCCGGCGAACCCCGGGTCCACGAGTGGTCTCTTGGAGAGGTCTCCGCGCAGCTTTGCCAGCACGGACCGGTGAACGGTGCTGCTCGTGCGCCCGAACGGGTTCGACGCTCCTCCAACGCCTCTCATGAGCCAAGCATGCACCGACGGTGTGTCACCCACGCGGACCGACGCGGACCGACGCGGACCTGCGCAGCAGCGGCGTGGAGCGCCCCTGGCCTCGGTTAACCTCGCGCTCCGTGGGGGCTCGGTGAGCCACAGGCCGGGGGTCTTGTGAGCGCGGCTTTCGACGCCGTCTTCGCGATCTTCGTAGTTCTCGTCGTGGCCATTGCAGTGATCGCTGTCCGTTGGGCGGTCGGCCGGGACCGTGCGGAACGTGAGAGACGACGCGGTCGCGACGAGACGAGCCCCGGTCGACCCCGGGCCTGAGAATGGGCGAATTTCCTGGCCGGGGACGGTTCACGACGGCGGAGGGCGCATCGGCGATGATCGGAGGGACCATGTCGGAGTCACCTCCCGCCGTGCTGCCCGAAACGCCGCTCGAGACCTCCCCCGCAGGATTGCCGGGCGGCGTCTTCGTCGCACCCGGGAGCCGCAGATGGCTCGTACGGTACAGACGCGGGGGTGGTCTCAGGAGGCGCCCCCGCACCGCCTTCGTGTTCGCGGGGGGAGGTTCCCGCGGGGCTTCCCAGGTCGGGATGGCACAGGCGCTGGTGGCGCGGGGGATAACCGCCGACGCTGTCTACGGGGCGTCCGTGGGCGCCATCAACGCAGCCGGCTTCTGCAGCGATCCCACGGTCGCAGGCGTCGAACGGATGATCGCCCGCTGGCGGCTCGTCACCCGCGACGACGTCTTCCCGCAAGGTCGCATGCCGACGGCGCTGCGTTACTTCCAGCAACGCGAGTCGGTTCATCCCAACACGGGGCTCCGCAAGGTGATCGAGGGTGGGATCAACTTCGCGCGCATCGAGGACAGCACCGTCCCCCTCGAGGTGGTCGCGACCTCGCTGCACGACGGCCAGGTCAATTGGTTCACCTCGGGCCCGGCGGTGGAACGGATCTTGGCCTCGGCGGCGCTACCGGCGCTCCTCCCACCGGTCGAGGTGGATGGCCAGCTCTTCATGGACGGCGGCGTCGTCGACAACGTGCCCATAGGTCGCGCCATATCCCAAGGTGCAGAACGCGTCTTCGTACTCCTCTGCGGCCCGATGCACTACACACCCCACCGCATCCGCAGACCGGTCGAGGCCGTTCTCACCGCCTTCTTCATCGCTGTGCATTCACGCTTCGTGCGGGAGCTCGACCGCCTACCCGAGGGCGTCGAAGTGATCGTCTTCACCGTCGACACCGATCCCGTCTCGCGCTACGACGATTTCTCGGCTACCGACGCTCTGATGGCGGCGGGGCGAGCCAACGCGGACGCCGTCCTCGACTTCTGGGCTGCGGGAGGCATTGGCGATCGCATAAAGCCGGTGAGATCCACACTGCGGGAGGGGATCGTCGGGATGCGCCGTCAACTCGGACGGGAGACAGCCGCTTCCTGACGCTCACCGGGCCGGGCGGCTCAGCCCGAGAGACCGTCCTTCGGACGCTTGTGGACCTGCCAGCCCGCACGCGACACGCCTCGTGGCTCGTAGAAGACGCAGCCCTCGGGACACGCGAAGGGGATCGGCTCGTTGGCGTCCACGCGGCAACGCTCGACCTTCTCGCCGCGCGAGTTCGTCTGCATGACGTAATGGCGGCAATCCTCGTTCACGGCCACGACCCCATTGTTGCGCACGCAAAGGGCCGCCCGGTGCCGCCGCGGCGTGGTCGCGTCGGGGCCCATTAGCTTCAGGTGCGTGGAACAGCCCGTGTCCACCCGCCAGCTCCTGCGCTGGAGCGAGTCGCTCGCGGCGATAGCCCGTACCGGCCTCGGCTTCACCGAGAGCCTCTACGAGCGCGAGCGTTTCGAGGAGGTCCTGCGGGTCGCTGCCGACATAAGGGTCGCGGCCGCTCTCGGCGCTTCGGGTGTCGAGGACGCAGAGGAGCTGGTGGAGGAGTGGCTCGGGGCGGTCGGAGAGGGCATACCCGGTTACGTGACGCCGAAGGTCGCCGTAGGCGCTGCGGTGGGCAACGACCGTGGGGAGCTCCTGCTCGTGAGACGGGCGGACTCGGGTGTGTGGCTCTACCCCACCGGTTGGGCCGACGTCGGCTATTCGGCGGCCGAGGTCGTGGTGAAGGAGGTGCTCGAGGAGACGGGGATCGAGGCGGAGGTCATCCGGTTGATCGCCGTCCTCGACGGCCTCCGGCTCGGTTTCACGCGCGTTCCGCTCTATTCGCTCGTGTTCCAGTGCAAGGCGGTCGGCGGCGAGCTTCGCGCCCACCCGCTCGAGACCTCCGACGTCGGTTGGTTCTCCCTCGACGACCTGCCCCAGCCACTTGCGGGGGCCGAGCGCTGGGGGAACCACGTCTTCGCGGCGCTCAACGGCGAGAAGGTCGACGTCCTCTTCGACAGGCCGCGCCAGCCGATGTGGCGCGGTGGCGATCTGTCCGCCGACTGACCGCCTGGCGCCCCTGACCGACCGGACCGGTCTCGCCGACGGGGCGCGGGTCAGACGTCGAAGCGGAACCCCACCCCCCGTACCGTGACGAGGTAACGGGGGTCAGCAGGGTCACGCTCGAGCTTCACCCGCAGCCGCCGTATGTGCGTGTCCAAGGTGCGCGTGTCGGCGAGGTCGCGCCCCGACCAGAGTCTGTCGATCAACTCGTCGCGTGTGCGGACCTGCCCCGGCGGTGACAGCAGCAGTGCCAACAGGTCGAACTCCCTGCGGCTCAGCTGGACGGGTCTTCCGGCAGCGCTCACCTCGCGCCGGGCGAAGTCGATGCGCACCGGTCCTGCCACGACCACCTCGGGCGCGCCCGGCGCGCCGCGACCCGACAACGCCTGGATGCTCGGTGGGGGCGATACCCTGCGCAGGACGGCCTGGATGCGCGCCGTCAGCTCACGCAGGTGGTAGGGCTTCGTCACGTAGTCGGCCGCGCCGAGCTCGAGCCCCAAGACGACGTCGACCTCGGAGTCGAGGGCGCTCACCATGATCACCGGGACTTTTGCGATCGAACGCATCTGCCGGCAGACCTCCGTGCCGGGTACGCCGGGCAGAAGGACGTCGAGGAGCACGAGATCGGGCGGGTGCTCGGAGAAGAGGCGAAGGCCCTCGGCGCCGTCGCGGGCCAGGTCGACCTTGTAACCCTCCTTCGCCAGCGCCGACGCAAGTACTTCGCGGTACGACTCTTCGTCCTCCACGACGAGGATGCG
>CAVTQZ010000004.1:0-6175 GCA_963737015.1 uncultured Acidimicrobiaceae bacterium
CAGGGGGGAATCGGCCTCGCGCCCTCTGGCCGGTCACTTCCTGGCTTTGCCCAGGCGCTGTGGCCTGTCCGGTGAGTACCTCTGTGTCAGAGAGACCAGAATCCTCGAGATGACGATCAGCACCACCACGATCACGATCAGCATCAGGGCGGCTTGGTTGGCGAGCGCGTGGTCGTGCGCGCTCGGCTCGTTCAGGAACTCGAACACTGCGTAGGTGAGGTAACCGACACCGCCGAAGGCGCTGTGGGTGAAGGCGAAGTTCGTATGGTCGGACCAGTGCGCTGTGTAGAGCAGCGGTGCGGTCTCGCCCACCGAGATCGCCGCTGCGAAGATGAGCCCTGTGACGATCCCCGGCAGCGCGGGGCGCAGGATCAATTTGCGCAGCGTGTAACCCGAGGAGAGACCGAGACCTTCGGCGCCCTCGCGGTATGCGGTCGGGACGCTTCTGATCGCGACCTCGGTCGCCTTGGTTATGTACGGCACCACGAGGATCGAGACGACGATCCACGCGGGGAGAAGGCCGAACTGCCAGTGGAATCCGACCACCAGCGCGATGTAGCCCACGTAGCCCAGCACGATGGAGGGTACTCCCGACAGCACCTCGGACGCCCCGCGCAAGAACCTGCCCCTTTCCTCGGGGCAGTACTCGGCGAGATAGACCCCGCCCGCTATTCCGACGATCCCGGCCAACACGACGATCCCGGCCATGAGCGTGAAGGTGCCGATCACCGCGTTCAGCAGACCCGGCGCCTGCGACTCCGCGTGCGTGTGGGTGAGAGCGGTCCACTGCCAATGCGACAAGCCGTTCTTCACGATGCCGATCACGATCCACAGAAGCGGCGCCACCACGAGCCCGAGCGCGATCGTGCACGCGACCCACAGGCCGCGGTTCTTCGCCTTCCGCCAGGAGAGCAGGTTGAACCTGCTCCGTGATGCGCCGCGGCCCTTTCCGAGGCTCCCTGCGACGACCGACATCTCAGATGCCCCTTCCGACCGGCAGCGCGGTGCCGGCGCCTCTTTGGACCAGCCACCGCGCACCCACGTTCGCTGCGAGCGTGATTACGAGAAGCACCAGGGCGATCTCAGCGAGCGTCCCGACCGCGAGCCCCGTCGGGTCGCCGAGGGCGGAGTCGAGCTGAGTGACGATCACCGCCGCGATCGTGTTGAAGGCGCTGAAGACGGAGTGCGGGCTCGCGCCGAGCAACGCTCCCCCGACCATCGCCACGGCGATCGTCTCGCCGAGGGCGCGCCCGAGGCCGAGCATCGAAGCCCCGATCACCCCTGAACGCACCCACGGCATCGTGACCGTGCTCACCGCCTCGGCGTCCGTCATCCCGAGCGCCACCGCGCCCTCGACCGTCCCCCGGGGCACCTGCCGCAGGAGGTCGCGGGTGGTTGCGGCGATGATCGGGAGGATCATGATCGCGAGCACGAGGCCCCCCGTGAGCAGGTCCTGTCCCTGACCCACGACGTTGTGCGCACCTGCGCCCCGGAACCAACGCAGCACCGGGACGTCGGGCATGTTTCGAGCAATGGGGCCGTCGATGTGGTGCGCGAGCCAAGGCCCGAACGTGAGCACCCCCCAGATGCCGAAGATCGCGCTCGGAACCCCGGCGAGAACCTCCAGGCAGAAGCCCACAGCTGACGAGATCCGGGCGGGGAGCTTCTCGACTATCACGAGGGCGGTCGTTATCCCGATCGGCACTGCAAGCACGATCGCTATCGCGGAGGAGACGAGGGTCCCGACGATGAGCGGAAGCACTCCGTAGGAGGCGCCGACGAAGTGCTTCACACCTCCTGTGGTGACAACGTTGCCGTATGCGTTACCGGTGTTCCACGAGTCGCTTCCGAAGAAGTGAAGACCGTTGAAGCGAATCGCCGGCAGCGCCTTCACCACGAGGACGACGACCAACAGGACGAGCGCCACCAACGGGATCCACACCGCGATCGACAAACCCCTCGGAAGGAGCTTCTCCGCACACGCCCAGCGCCGCTTAGGAAGCGGCGGACGTGCCGTTCCCGAACCGCCCGCGCCCCCCGATGCCGAACCCGAACCCGAGCCCGAACCCGATCCGAGCCCGCCCGCGGCTGCGCCCACGGCCGCGCCCGCGCCGCTCTTGGTCGTGCTGCGTTCGGAGACGGTCGTCAAGGTCTCAGGCAGGTCAGCCCGTGATCTTGGAGATCAGGTTCAGGGCGATCTGCTCGACCTGGTTCGGAAGGGCCACGAAGTGGACGGGGTCGAGGTAGCTCGGCGCGTTGCCACCGCTCGGATCGACGGCCCATGCGAGCGTCGCCTTCACTGCCTGTGCGTGGATGGAGTCGGCCTGCTTGCCGACGATGGCGTACTCGTAATTCACGATCGGGTAGCCGTCAGGGGCCGGGCCGTAGATCATCGACTTGGCGCCGCTCGCGGGCGTCGAGGTCGCGAAGGCGGCGGCCTCGTCGGTGATGGTCGTCACCGATGGAAGCTCGTAGTTGCCCGACTTGTTGGCGAGCGACGCGTACGCGAGGCCCTTGGAGGTTGCCTGGTCGATGTAGCTGATGCCGATGTATGCGACGCATCCGGGAGTGGAGGCGCAGGTAGTGACCATCCCGCCGTTTCCGGTAGCCGCCGCGGAGCCGGGAACCGCCGGCCACGATTCGGTCGTGTTGGGCGGGTACTTCGCTCCCCATCCCGAGGGATCGGCCGCCGCGAGAAAGGTGGTGAAGAGGAAGGTGTCGCCGGAGCTGTCGGCCCTGTGGACGGGGACGACGGGGGTCGATGGGATGTTCACGCCGGGGTTGAGCGCTGCGATCTGCGGGCTGTTCCAGTTCGTGATCGTGCCCTGGTACATCGCCGAGAGCACAAGGCCGTTCAGCTTCAGGTGCGTGCCGGAGGGCGTGACGTTCGGCACGTTGTAGTTGACCTGCTGTGCCGAGATGGCGACAGGGATGTTCTCGAGCCCGGGGTACTGCGAGAGCTGTGCGGGGGAGAGGTACGCGTCCGACGCGCCGATGTCCGAGGTACCGCTCGCGGCGTTGCTGATGCCCTGACCGGAGCCTCCGCCGGCCGGCTGCACGGTGACGTTGCCGTGCGAGGAGGTGGAGATGCCGCTCACCCACGCGCTGAAGAGGGGCTCGAGCAACGTGGAGCCCGACTCGGTCAGCGATGTCGAGCTCGTCGGCCACTTCTCGAGACTCGAGAGGCTCGCCGTGTGCGACGACGTGGACGAGGCAGCGTTGGTGGA
The DNA here is from genome assembly GCA_963737015.1 of uncultured Acidimicrobiaceae bacterium. Taxonomy (GTDB): domain Bacteria; phylum Actinomycetota; class Acidimicrobiia; order Acidimicrobiales; family UBA8190; genus CAVTQZ01. The sequence continues at coordinate 3,228 of CAVTQZ010000004.1, forward strand.
GCCGGTGGTCGAGCTCCCACTGCTGCACGCCGCCACCAACAGAGCGAATGCTGCGACACCGAGTACCGCGCCACCGGCCCCGAGGCGGCGCCTCTTTGTTGCTGTGTCTTCTCTTGTCATCTCGATCGGTGTTTTCGGGCGCGTCGACATAAGGGGAAGCTCCTCTCGTGATCTGGTCCTGGGAAATGAGAAACGAAGCCGCGGCCCCGCGAGGTGTCTCTCGCGGCGGCGCGACGGGGCGGCTGACGGTCAGCCTGTCATCCGATCCTCCCGCTCACGTAGCTGACCGTTTCGGGTTCGTTCGGCAGCGTCGAAGAGCCGCTTGGTCTCCCCGGCCTCGACGAGGCGCCCGTTGTAGAGGAAGGCGGTGTTCTCCGCGACTCGGCGGGCCTGCGCGAGGTTGTGGGTGACGATCACCATCGTCAGCTGTGGGGCGAGGTCCCGCAACAGGTCTTCGACGATCTCGGTGGTACCGGGGTCGAGCGACGACGTCGGCTCGTCGAGCAACAGGACCTCGGGGTCCACCGCCAGGGCACGCGCCAGACAGAGAAGCTGTTGCTGGCCGCCTGAGAGGCGGAAAGGTGAGTCGTTCATCCGGTCGGCCACCGCGGCCCAGAGCCCGACCCGCTTGAGGTTGCGCTCGGCCACATCCGCGAGCTCGTTGCGCGGCGCCATCCGGTGCGCCTTCACGCCGGCCACCACGTTGTCCCTGATCGACATCGGGAAGGGGTTGGGACGTTGGAAGACCATGCCCGACGCGCCGGCGCAGCTCGAGCGGGTCGGTCGAGTGGGAGGCGATGTCGGAGCCGTCGAAGTGGATCGAACCCTTGCGCCAGTAGCCGCGCACCTTGTCGTTCATGCGGTTGAGCGACCGCAGGAACGTGGTCTTGCCGCAACCGGTCGGGCCGATGAGGGCGGTGATCGAGCTCGGCTCGAAGTCGAGGTCGACCCCGGCCACGACCGTCTTCTCGCCGAACCCGAGGCTCACGTCCTCGGCGGCGAGGATCGGACGCTCGAGCAGCGCCGTGGTGACTCGCCCCGCCGCCTCCGTGCTCGAGGTTGCGACCCCCACCTCGAGCCGCTGCGACAGTTGCAGGGGGATCTGCTCGGACCCCGCAGGCCCGCTCATGCCCTCCGTCACGAGCCCTGAAGCTAACGACGCAAGGTAAACGGACCGTGAACGAGTGGCGACAGGATGGTGATCGTTGAGTGAATTGCAGTTAGCCCGGTCAGCTCTCCACGACGTCGCCGAGGAGGTCCACCTTTACCCCCTCGGAACGCAACCAGGCCAGTGCCTCCTCCACCTTCGCCGCCTCGCCACCCAACTCGCAGACGACCCAACCCTCGTGCTGCGAGACGTTCGCGCGCCGGATGTTCGGCTCGACCGAGTGGTCGCGAACGAGGCGCGCGATGAGTGGCTGTCGCACGAGGTCCTCGGGAAACGTGAGCTTGACCCGTACCTCTATCAAATTGGCGCGCCCGTTCAGGTTGCCCGACCGGAACCCCTCGAGATCGAGCGTTACGTAGTCGTACCCCGACCCGCGCACGGCGGCAACGACCTCCTCGCGGCAGCTCACCACCCGTTGGAGATCCCTGAGCTCCACTTCGAGGCGCCGCGAGCTCGCCGTAATGGCGCACCCGCACCTGTCGGAAACCGAGCGCGCGCAGAGCGGATTCGGCACGCGCAACCTGCGAGAGCCGCCCGAGGGTGACGGGCGTTCCGTAGGGGATGCGCGATGCGAGGCACGCTGCGGCCGGCTTGTCCCAGGTCCGGAGCCCCAGCCGGCGTGACGCTTCGCGGACGTCGGACTTCGTGATCCCGGCGCGCACCAGCGGGAACTGCGCGCCGCGCTCGGAGGCGGCTTGTTGCCCCGGGCGCAGGTCGCCGAGGTCGTCGAGGTTGACGCCGAGGACGACGGTGGCCTCCTCTTTCTCGGAGAGCGGGAGAAGGGCCTCCATGAGGCTCGATTTGCAGTGAAAACAACGGTCGCTGCCGTTCGAGACGTACCGCTCGTCCTCGAGCTCCGAGGTCTCGACCGTGGTCCAGCGGAGCCCCCACTCCGAGGCCAGAGCCCGGCAGTCGTCGAGCTCCTCGGGTGCCAGCGAGGCCGACACCGCTGTGGCACACAGCGCCTTTTTCCCGAGCGTCTCGGTGGCACACCACGCAAGCAGCGCCGAATCGGCCCCGCCGCTGAAGGCCACGACGACGTTGCCCAGTCGCGAGATGTCCGAGTGGAGCCCGTCCAGCTTCTCCTCGAGCGTCACCATGCCTTGGCCCTTATGGAACTATTAGTTACATAAGGCGGCCAGAGGCTCACGGCCACGCCCTAGAAAGACGTGGTGGCATCGAGGACTTCCTCGACGTCGGCGACCATGCCCGTCCAGAACGGCCCGAACTCGGCGTAACGCGCGGAGGCCTCGTCGAACCTCATCTGGTACACGCAGTCCTTCAGGTCGTCGGGGTGGCCACCGAAGAGGGTGACCCCCCACTCGAAGTCGTCCAGACCGGCCGACCCGGTGATGAGCTGGAGGACGCGCCCGCGGAACTTCCTACCGACCACGCCGTGACCGAGCATCAGCTCTTTGCGCTCGTCGAATGCGAGCCGGTACCAGTTCTCGGAATCCCCCCTCTTCTTCGACATCGGGTAGAAGCAGAAAGCGGGCTTTGAATCGGGAGGGAGCTTCGGGTACAGCCGGGCCTGCTTCATCTCGTCGGGGAGCCCTTCGGCGTACTCCGAGAGCTCGGTGACTGACACGTAGGAGGAGGCGGCTTCCAACCCTGCGAGGCGAAGCGCGGTCTGAAGGCCTCGCAGCCGCCAGAGGTCCTTCCCGAGCGCCATCACCCCGACGTCCGCCTTGTGCCCGAGAAGAGCCACGGTGACGACCTGGTCGCCTGCGGCCGTGGCGGCCTTCACCGCCCGGACCACCCCTTCGACGTCGGTCGAGCT
>CAVTQZ010000005.1:0-13308 GCA_963737015.1 uncultured Acidimicrobiaceae bacterium
CACTAGGGCCAGGGGAACGATCCGCCGCCCCGCAGGTCCTATCGCAGAGTCAGTCAGGTTCTCGACCTGCTCCACAAGTGTTTCCCAGAACAACTGCAGTTTTCCCGGCACCCCCGAGGTGACCTTCGATCGCATTAGGAAACCGAGGATCAGAACAACCGCTCCAGCCAAAAGCGTGGACCGATGATGTCCACATCGAACGTCAAACCGAAGAACTTCCGCGTTATATGCGTGCCGACCTCGATCTTGCCGGTTGCGTACAAGATGCCCGAACCGAGACCTTTCATCCGTCAGCCCCCATGAGAGAAAGAGCGCCGCCGCATTGGCGACGAACGACACCTGGAAAAGGACCAGGCCGATAACCACTCCTAAGCCCATAGGCGGCTCGAAAACCAATAACACGACAGCAACAGCGGTGAGCGTTCCGAGGCGCCCCAACGTCCTGGAACCGATCGTGCGACCCGCGGCTTTGTCGGAATGCGGCGACCCTGTGGTCTTGACTTTCGCCACATTGCGGTCGAGCACACGGTGATTTGCCCACCCTCCCACTAGGCCGATGGCAATCCCCAGCGCCGCGAGAGCCTGATCTAGAGCGACGGCGGCTCCCACGGCAACCACGCCTAGGGCTAGCGCTGTGACCATGGTCCTTCGCAACAAGGACGGGAGATTTGAGGTTTCGAAGTCCGATAAGCCGAAAAGATCAGACATGTCCTCAGCTCCTCCCCGTGGCAAATGTCACAGATAACGCCTGATCAGCACGATTACGGATAACACTGCACACGCCAGGCCGACCGCAATCCCCGCCAGCAAAAACCACGGGGAGGTGTGCCAGTGGCCGTCGGCCAAATATCCCAGAACGGTTCCCGCTCCTACCGTTGACGCCGCGCTCAATCCCATGCCGGCAAAGGCAGCTCCATTCAGTGGCGGGGGTTCCCCACCACGGATCGGGCGCTGGTCGTCCCTGGGAGGCTGGCCGTCTCTCATCGGAAGCCCCGTTTTTCGGGTCCCGCGAGGACCCGATCCTTCCATCGTTTGTAGGGGCGCGTGTCGCCTAGGGCGAGGCTGTCATGCATGGGTCGTGCTCGCCGGAACTCACACGGTGAGGCGGGTACCCGCAGCGACGTTGAATCCGCGTGATCTTGGGCGCGAACAACGGCGTTCGGGATGAGATGCACACCACTATCTTCTCATCCGGAGCTTGTGCACGGCAAAACGAGCCAGCGCAAGGCGCTAAAGCGGGTGATCGGGAATGGTCCTAGGCGAGGCACGCTGTGGGGGCTTGCCGGACCTCGGCGGCCACCGATCTCTATCCGGGTCAAGACGGCAACCTTTCTGGGGTCATCCGCCCCCTGCTCGGGCGAAGAGGAAGGCACTCCGGCCCAGTATGAGCTCGAGGCCACGCATTCCGATCGAGGCGAACCGGCTTTGAGCTCGGAGAGAGATGGTGCCGAGGAGAATGTCTCGTAGTGCGAGGGCGGACCATGCGCGGTCCAGGTCGAGGTCAGTATCGAATCTCGATGTCAGCCATTTCTGGTGCCCTGATCAAGGAGTCCGATTTCCCTTTTGCGCTGAACGAAGCGCAGCCACGACAACGTTCGTCAGGAGAATCGTTTCGCATAGGGCCAAGCCAATCAAGAACCCGAATCCGAACGGCGGTGACGAGAGGATCAGGATGATCGCCGCCAAGCAAAGAGTGCCCATGCGACTCCAGACGTTGAAGGCTAAAGGTTGCGGACCGCTCTTCTCCCTCATCGCGGAGAGTTTGGCTATTTGACGCATCCGGAAGTTCCATAATGCCGAAGCCAAGCCGATACACATCCCCAACCCGATAAGTGCGTCATTTAGCAGCGCCAGGACAACCAAAGCGACAGCCCCAGTCACCACTGCTGACAGCACTGTTCGCCTAACAACTCTCGTGCCGTGCGGCATGAAGAGATTCAAGGTGTCTTTTCCACTATGGGGTGATCTCAGCCTTGCCCCGAGCCATCCCATGAGAAGCATTTTGAGCGGTTTCAACGTTACCGACGGAAGGCGCGCGTTACTAACAGGATCAAGATTCGCGCCCACAGCAGTGCGTCCCTCCTTGGTACTCGGTTGAGGAGCTCCCGTCGTATCGAAGGCGCGGGCTCGCTCCTTCGGAACCGAACCTTTCCGGCGCCGCTTCGTCCGATCACCGCAGCCGCCGAAGCATCCATTCGCGCCGCGCGCTCTTCTTCCTCCTCGGCCTCGAGGTCGGCTTTGCGCAGACCCGGGTGGAAGAACGTGTAGAGGCCGAGCCCGAGCGCGATGGCGCCGAACGGGATGATGGCGTTTGCCTGGGGGCGGAAGAGCGGGTACAGGACGAACCCGGAGAGCACCGCGGTCCATCCCCACAGGATCACGACGGTGCGCCGCGGTCCGTGACCGAGGCGCAAGAGCCTGTGGTGGACGTGATCCTTGTCGGGAGTGTGGAAACCCTTCCCGCTAGCGGTGCGCCTTATCAACGCGAAGGCCATGTCTGCGATCGGCACGCCGAGGATGAACACGGGGATGAAGAGGGGCGCGAAGAAGAAGTACGTCTGACCGCTCACGTCGGGGGTGCGGCCCCCGATCACCATCGTCGCCGCCGCCATCAGCAGTCCCAGGAACAGGGCGCCCGAATCACCCATGAAGGCCCACGCGGGATGGAAGTTGTGGGGCAGGAACCCGACGCACACCCCGCAGGTGATCACCGCGATGAGGGGCCCGAGATTGTCCGAGGGAAGGTCCCCGAGGTACACGAGCCGCAAGCCGTAGACGGCCAGCGCCCCCGCGGCGATCGCCACGATCCCCGCCGCGAGGCCGTCGAGCCCGTCGATCAGGTTCACCGCGTTCGTGATGACGATGACCCACGCAGCGGTCAAGAGCGGCGTGACATCGGGAGAGAGCACGAGGAAACCGATGGTCGGGATCTTGAACTGGAACATCGTCACGCCCATGAAGACGAGCACCATGGCCGCGAGCACCTCGCCGGCCATCTTGGCGGGGGCCGACATGTCGCGGACGTCGTCGATCGTCCCGACGACGAAGATGACCGCCGCGCCGAGGATGAGACCGAGGGGCTCGGAGGATCCCTGGAACAGACCCTGCAGCTGATGCAGCTGCGATCCCACGAGCATCGCGAGCCCGAACGCGAGGAACATCGCCAGTCCGCCGCCGTAGGGCGTGATCCGTTTGTGGATGCTGCGGTCGATCGGCACCGAAACGAAGCCGACGCGCTCCGCGAGGCGCGCCACGGGGAACATCACCAGGAAGGTGCCCACCGCGGCCACCAATGCGACCAGCGCATAGGCCCCCAGAGGGGGCACTTCTTCAGCCGCCTCCGCCGACCGGACCCAGGTCCGGATAAGGGGGAAAACCGCCGCAGAGCTCCCGCACGTCGGCACGAACCTTGTCGAGCACGTCCTCCTCGGTCCTGTGGCGCAGCGCCGTCCCGATCAGGGCGGCTGTCAACTTCATATCCTCGGTCCCCATCCCCGCAGTGGTCTGCGCCGCTGTACCGAGACGAAGGCCAGACGTTACGAAGGGCGAGCGGGGATCGTCCGGGATCGTGTTGCGGTTGAGCGTGATCCCCGACCGGTCGAGCACCTCCTGGGCCTCCTTGCCGGTGAGATCCGCGTCGAACGGACGCAGGTCCACGAGAAGGAGGTGGTTGTCGGTCCCGCCGGAGACGAGCCTGAACCCCTCCAGCGCCAGGGCCTGAGCGAGGGCCCTCGCGTTCTCGACGACCTTCTTCGCGTATTCGGCGAACGTCGGAAGTGCCGCCTCGCGAAACGCCACAGCCTTCGCGGCTATGACGTGCTCGAGAGGACCGCCCTGGAGTCCCGGGAAGACGGCCGAGTCGACCGCCTTGGCGAGCTCCTCCTGGCAGAGGATCGCCCCTCCTCGCGGACCGCGAAGTGTCTTGTGCGTGGTGAGGGTCACCACATCCGCGATGCCTACGGGGCTCGGGTGCACCCCGGCCGCTATGAGCCCGGCCGGATGCGCTATGTCGAACATCAGCCGCGCACCGATGGAATCCGCGATCTCCCTGAAGGATTCGGCGTGGATGAGCCTCGGATACGCGGTTGCACCGGCGACGATGAGGTTCGGGTGCTCTCGTTTGGCGATGTCGGCGACCTGGTCGAAGTCGATGAGCTCACCCGGCTCTTCCGGATCGTCCGAAGCCGGCGTCACGCCGTAGGAGATGAACCTCCAGTACTTGCTCGTGATGCTCGCGGGCGATCCGTGGGTCAGATGCCCTCCTTGGTCCAGCCGCATCGCCAGAACCGTGTCGCCCGGATTGAGCAGCGCGTGATATGCCGCGAGGTTCGCCGAGGCCCCGGCGTGCGGTTGCACGTTGGCGTGCTCTGCTCCGAAGAGCGACTTCGCCCGCCCGCGCGCCAGCTCTTCCACCTCGTCGATCACCCGGTTGCCGCCGTAATAGCGCCGGCCCGGATATCCCTCCGAGTACTTGTTCGTGAGGACAGACCCTGTCGCCGCCAGCACGGCGGTCGAGGTGAAGTTCTCGGACGCGATCAGCTGCAGCGTCGTGGACTGGCGGAGGGCCTCGTCCCGAAGCAGCCCTGAGAGCTCGGGGTCCTCTCCCAGCCAGCTCTCGAAGGGGGTGGAGGCAGGATTCCCCATCGGCGCAGGATATCCCCCCTGCCCCTTCGGAGACCGCCGCACGGCCCCGACCTTCATGTTCGTCCGCACGAGGTCGGATACTTCCTAGCGGCGCAGCACCCCACTCAAACTCTTGCGGGCGCGTCGCTTGATCGCTTCTGCGAGATCCCTCGCTGCCGAACGTACGCCGGGCACGGCCGCGAAGACTTGAGGGTGCACGAGGGACAGCACCGGACCGTCAGCCGATCGTGCGATCTCCGCCAGCGCCTGATACGCCTCCAGTCTCTGTTCGTCGACCGCCAGGAACAGATTCTGTGCGATGTATCCCGGGCCCCCCGGTGCTCGCCACATCGGTAACCGCAGCGCATCGACGAATCTGTAACCGCACTCGGCGAACAGCGCTTCCCAGTACTGCGGCCACTGCTCGTTCACGTGGCCGAGACCGCCTTGACCCGGGATGGCTGCGGAAAAGGCGACGACAGGGGCGAGACGACTGAGCTGCGCGACGAACGACGCCGCTGCGGACGCAGGAAGATGCTCCGCGACCTCGAGGCACAAGGCCAGGTCGTAACGGCGATCGAGCACGACCGACTTCGAGTAGTCGAGCACGGAGATGAGTGAACGATCCACCGACGGTTCGGTCAGGTCGAACCAAGGGCCTTCGATTCCTCGGACGTCGGGCACACCGAGTCGCTGGGCCTCGGCGAGCCACTGCCCGCTGCGACATCCGATTTCCACGATCGACGCGACCCCGGGGACCAAACCGAGGATCAGAGGAAGCGCGACTCGGCTGGACGCGACGGCCCACTCTCTCTTCCTCTCGGTCTCGGGATCGAAAGTTGGCACGAACGAGCTCACGCCGAGCCCTCTGCCGACGCGATCGAGTGCATCAGCTCCTCGAAGAGCACAGCTCCCTCCCGCAAGCACCGGACCTCGGTGCCGGAGACCTCGACCACTGTGGAGGCCGAGCCGTCGAGGGTCCCGCCGTCGATCACCAACGCGATGCCATCGCCGAGGCGCTCGCTGACAGAAGCCGCCGTCTTAAGAGGAGGCTCGCCGTGCACGTTCGCACTCGTGACAGCGAGCGGACCCACCCGTTCGCAGAGCTCACGCGCCAACGGGTGAGCAGGACAACGCACCCCGATCGTCGCACCGTCACCGCCCAGCTCCCAGTCGTTGTCCTTTCGCCGTGGAACGACGAGGGTGACCGCTCCCGGCCAGAAACCTTCCGCTATCCAGCGCGCAAGAGCCGGCAGCCCTCCCTCTGCGAGCCCGTCCGCCTGCACGATGTCCGAGACGAGCACCGGAAGTGTGAGAGAACCCGGCCTGCCCTTCAGCTCGAAGAGGGCGCGCGTCGCGCCGTCTGAACGCGCGTCGACCGCGAGGCCGTAGACCGTGTCGGTCGGGATGCACACGACCCGCCCCGCCGAAAGAGCATCGACGACTCGCCGCAGCTCATCGGACCTCTCGCCCGTCGACGGCGTCACGTTCGCCTGTCCGGTTCCTCGGACCGACGCGCTACGAGGGCTCTGTCGAGCCCGGAAAGGTCGCGACGGACTTCTGCGTCCACGAACCCGGCGGCACGTGCCCTCCGGCGTATCCGGTCGGCCTGCCGGGGCGCGAGCTCCAGTACGAGGCTCCCGCCCGGTGCGATCCAACGCGGCGATTCGTCGACGATGCGCTCCAACGCCTCGAGACCGCGCTCGCCGGCCACGAGCGCGCCATGCGGCTCGTGATCGCGGATGACGTCCTCGACCTCGTCCCAGTCCGCCACGGAAAGGTACGGAGGATTGGAGACGACCAGATCGATCCCGCCCGCGAGCTCGGCCGGCAACGCGTCGAACCAATCCCCTTGGAGCAGGACGACCCTCGCCGCCGACGCGGGACGGCTTCTGGCGAGCCCGTCGAGGTTCTCCCGCGCGAGCTCGAGGGCATCCTCCGACGAGTCGGTCGCTAAAACCTGGAACCCGCGCACTAACCCGGCCACGAACCCGGCCGCAGGCACGGAGAGCTCTGCCGCCAACGAGAGTGCGATGACGCCCGACCCGGTGCCGAGCTCCACGGCGACCAGGGGTCGTCGCTCCCCCGCGCTGCGCCCACCCGAGCTTGAGATCCGCGCCAGCTCCCCGAGCGCGAACTCCACGACACATTCGGTCTCGGGACGGGGGATGAGCGCACGTTCGTCGACCCTCACCTCGAGCTGCCTGAACTCCCAGCTGCCGAGGGCGTACTGCAAGGGCTCGCCGGAAAGGATCCGGCCGGCGATCCGCAACGAGGCTTGCTCGACGGCGGAGTCGACGGCTTCACCGACCCGCGCGCTCACTTCGGAGACTCGCCTGCCGGTCGCTGCTGCGAGGACCCATCGAGCTCTGGTCGAAGAGCCGAGCTCCCTCGCCAGATCACGCATGAGGGCGCCGTAAGTCCGGCGCTCGCCCGCGTCCTCTTGCCGGGCGTAGCCCGACCGCGCCAGTCCCGCCATCAACCGCCCGGTACCGAGACCGCCCCTTCCTCCAGCTGGCGCTCCCGCTCGTCCTCCAACAGCGCGTCCACGAGCTCGTCGAGGTCGCCGTCGAGGATGCGGTCGAGCTTGTGAAGAGTGAGCTTGATGCGGTGGTCCGTTACCCGGTTCTCCTTGAAGTTGTACGTCCGGATCTTCTCCGAGCGACCACCTCCGCCTATCTGGCTGCGGCGCTGCTCGGACTGCTCCGCCATCTGCCTTTCCTGCTCCATGCGCAGAAGACGCGAGCGCAACACGACCATCGCCCGGGCCCGGTTCTGGATCTGGCTCTTCTCGTCCTGCATGGAGACGACCATGCCCGTCGGGATGTGGGTGATCCGGACGGCGGAGTCGGTGGTGTTCACCGACTGGCCACCCGGCCCTGTCGAGCGGAACACGTCGACGCGAAGGTCGGCCGGATCGATCTGGATGTCGACCTCGTCGGCCTCCGGAAGGACCGTGACCGTCGCGGCCGATGTGTGCACCCTGCCCTGCGACTCGGTTACCGGGACGCGCTGGACACGGTGTGTGCCGCCCTCGTGCTTCATCCGTTGCCACGCGTCGGCGCCCTTCACCGTGAAGGTGACCTCGTTGAGGCCGTCGCGTTCGGAAGCACTTGAGGACAGCACCTCGAGACGCCAGGCGTGGCGCTCCGCGAACCTGCGGTACATCTCGAACAGGTCGCGGGCGAACAGGTTCGCCTCTTCCCCACCCTCGGCTCCGCGGATCTCCACGATCACGTTTCGGCCGTCGTTGGGATCACGTGGGATGAGCAGGAGGTGAAGCTCCCCCTCCAGCCGCTGTACCTCGGCTTGCGCGCCCTCGAGCTCGCCGCGTACGAGCTCGCGCTCGGACCCCGATGCCTCCACCAGCATCTCCTGAGCGGTAGCGAGGTCGGCTTCGGCTCGGCTCAGCTTGCGAGCGGTGTTTATGAGAGCGTCTAGGTCCTTCTCGCGCTTCGACGTCTCGGCCAGCCGCGTGCGGTCGGAGACGACCGCCGGATCCGACAGGGCCTCGAGCAGCGAGTCGTGCTCACGCTCCCAGGCATTCAGTCGTTCCGCGTCCACGGCCGCGCCCGGCACGGGCCTGGAGGGTCAGCGGCGCGCAGACGTCGGAGCCTGTGCGGATGTGCTCTTGCGGCTGCGGCCGCTGCGCTGGCCGTAACGGCGCTGGAACCTCTCGACCCGTCCACCGGAGTCGACGAGCTTCTGCTTGCCGGTGAAGAAGGGATGACATTCGTTGCACAGCTCCACATGGAGCTCTGACTTCGTCGAGCGTGTGGTGAAGGTGTTGCCGCACGAGCACCGTACGGTGGCCTCGACGTACGAGGGGTGGATATCGGACTTCATCGTTCCTCCATCTTAAGGACTGTAAGGCTCAGACCGGGCCCTTGGCGATCTCGGCGAGGAACTCGTCGTTGCTCTTCGTGTTGCGGATCTTGTCGATCAGCAGCTCGAGCCCGGCGGCGGCGCTTCCGTCCGCAGCCAGAGCATTCAGTACCCGCCGCAGCTTCCACACCTGCTGCAACTGGCCTCTTTCGAACAGAAGCTCCTCGTGGCGCGTGGAACTCGCGTTCACGTCGATTGCGGGATACAGGCGGCGTTCGGCGAGCCGCCGGTCGAGGCGCAGCTCCATGTTGCCCGTTCCCTTGAACTCCTCGAATATCACCTCGTCCATCTTCGAGCCCGTCTCCACGAGCGCGGTGGCGAGGATGGTGAGCGAGCCGCCTTCCTCGATGTTGCGGGCGGCGCCGAAGAACTTCCTCGGCGGGTAGAGCGCCCCCGAATCGACACCACCGGACATGATCCGTCCCGTCGCCGGCTGCGCGAGGTTGTACGCGCGTGACAGACGGGTGATGCCGTCGAGGACGATCACGACGTCCCGGCCGAGCTCGACGAGACGCTTCGCCCTTTCGATGGTGAGCTCCGATATGGCGGTGTGCTCGTCGGAGGGGCGGTCGAAGGTGGAGGCGACAACCTCGCCCTTCACGCTCCGGCGCATGTCGGTAACTTCCTCGGGTCGCTCCTCGACGAGGAGGACGATGAGGTGAACCTCAGGGTTGTTCGTCTCGATCGCGTGGGCGATCTGCTTGAGGATCGTGGTCTTGCCGGCCTTCGGCGGCGAGACGATCATCCCGCGCTGTCCCTTTCCGATCGGCGACAAGAGGTCGATGATCCTGGTCGTCACCTCGGATGCACCCTGTGACTCGAGGCGCAGCTTCTCGTCGGGGAACAGAGGGGTGAGGTCCTCGAAGCGCGGACGGGTCCTCGCCTCTTCGGGGCTGACGCCGCACACGGAGTCGATGCGGATAAGCGCCGGGAACTTCTCGTTCGACGCAGCGGGACGGCTCGCGCCTTCGACGTAGTCGCCCTTTCGCAGAGCGAAGCGGCGCGCCTGGCTTATCGAGACGTAGATGTCGCGCGAGCTCGGTAGGTAGCCCTCCGCTCGCAGGAAGCCGTATCCCTCTTCGCGCAGGTCGAGAAGGCCGCGCACGGGAACGAGCTCGCCCGAGTACTGCGATTCCGAGCCACCGCCTTGGAGTTCGCGATCACTCGGAGGCCCACCGGACTGACGGCCGCGGCGTCGGCGTCCACGACGGTTACCCGGCTCGTTGGCGGACTGCGCACCATGCTGGCGTACGGTCTGCGTCGCACCGCCCCCACGCGGCGCGCTTGCACCTGCTTGATCGACCTGACCGTTGCTGGTCGGGGCGACCTCGGCGCGTACCTCGGTAGCTACACCTGAAGAATTCGTCGAATCTTCGTCGTCGGCTGTCGCGCCGTTCGAGCCTGTCGATCCGTTGCCGACCTCCTCGTCGGAGGTTCGTTCTGCGGCCGAAGCACCGCGGGCCCCTTGTGCGGGTCGACGGCGGGGACCTTGCGTCCCGGCCCCGTTGCTCGAGCTGGCGGCGGCGACGTCGACCCCGGCTGCGCGCAGGATCTCGTCGATCATGTCGGCCTTCTTCGTGCGGGAGTTCATCTCCAGGGACATCGCCTCGGCGATGGCGCGGAGCTCGTCACGCTCCTTGCGTTCGAGTACGGACCGCTCGAGCTGTTGCTCTGCAGCCATTCAACACCTCGCTAGGTTGCATCCTCTCGGCGGGTAAGGCGACTTTGGGTGCCCAGACGCCCGAGGACACTAGATGAGAGTAAGACGCCGGACGTGTACCGTCACTGCGCCTCCGCCATTCCCCCGTACCGCCGTACAGAATTTATCGGAGTGAAAGCACCTGAACGAGCCTGTCACCCGCGACGCTCTTACTGTCGGAAAGGGGGCGGCGGCAGGACCAGTGTACCGGACCACGCCGACCAACTGCAACAACACCCGGGGGCCCGCTTCCATTCCCGCCAAATGTTGAGATTCGTTTTCTTTGCGGTAACTCAGGTTTCGAAAGCCATCGGCCGATAAGACGGGCCCTAGAGACCGAGGGCGTCGATGACCGCTTGGTAGTCCGATTCGATGGTCGTCGGCACCGGGATCTGACCGATGGCGAAGTCGGGGTCCTTCAGGCCGTGGCCCGTGAGCACGCAGACCACACTGGAGGACACCGGCAGCTCCGCCTTCATCAACCCCGCGACCGAGGCTGCCGAAGCGGCCTCGCAGAAGACCGACTCCTCCGAGGCCAGGAACCTGTAAGCGGCCTTTATCTCCTCGTCGGTGACAGCTCCGATCGCGCCGCCTGATTCGCTCGCGGCGGCTGTGGCCCCGTACCACGAAGCCGGGTTACCGATCCGGATGGCGGTGGCGACCGTCTCGGGATGCTCGATCCTGTGCCCCTCCACTATCGGCGCGGCGCCCGCCGCCTGGAACCCGAGCATCTTCGGCAGCTTCGTCGACCTTCCCGCGTTTCGGTACTCGCAGTAACCGCGCCAGTAGGCCGTTATGTTCCCCGCATTGCCCACGGGGATGCAGTGGAAGTCGGGCGCGTCGCCGATGACGTCGACGATCTCGAAGGCACCGGTCTTCTGACCGTCGATGCGATAGGGATTTATCGAGTTGACCACCGTGACGGGCGCGCTCTCGCCGAGTCGGCGCACGATCGCGAGCGCGTCGTCGAAGTTCCCGAGCACCTGCAGGACCTTCGCCCCGTGGATGAGGGCCTGCGCCAGCTTCCCGAGCGCGATGTGTCCCTCCGGTATGAGCACCGCGCACGTGAGACCTGCGCCGCGATGCGTACGCCGCAGCCGATGCAGAGGTGTTGCCGGTCGAAGCGCAGACCACCGCCTTCGCGTTTTCCTCGAGCGCTTTCGAGATCGCGAGCGTCATCCCGCGGTCCTTGAACGAACCGGTCGGGTTCATGCCTTCGAACTTCAGCCATACCTTCGCGCCCACACGCGCGGAAAGACGGGGGGCCTCGAGCAGAGGCGTGCCACCTTCGAGGAGCGTCACGACGGGAGTCGCCGCTCCGATCGGGAGGAATTCCCGGTAGGCCTCGAGGACACCGGGCCAGCGCGCCACGTTCCCTCAGGCCTCCTCGTCGCCCACGATGCGCAAGACGCCTCCGATGTGGTCGACGACCTCGAGCTCTCGCAGTCCCCCGAGGGTTCTCATGACGTCGCCCTGGCGCGCGACGTGAGTCACGAAGACGAGGCGAGCCTCGTCGCCCATCCCCAGCTGCTCCATCGAGCGGATCGAGACTCCGTGCTCTCCGAACACAGAGGCGACCGCCGCGAGGACACCGGGCCGGTCGGCGACGTCGATGTTGAGATACCAGGCGCTTCGCAGGCCGTCGGCCGGATGAATACGCGCCTTCGGAGCCGGGAAGTGCCGGGCCGAGAAGCCGGCGCGCAGGTGATCCGCGGCGTCGATCAGGTCGCCGAGGACAGCTGAAGCGGTCGGCTTTCCACCCGCACCGCGGCCGTAGAGCATCAACTCGCCCGAGGCGGCGCCCTCTATGAACACCGCGTTGAACGCCCCGCGCACAGAGGCGAGGGGATGGGTGACCGGGAGCATCGCCGGATGGACGCGCACCGATACTTCGGGTCCGCCCTTCGAGAGATTTGGCGGGGCCTCGCCGGTCTGCTCGGAGCCGGTGAAGGTGCCACCGTCGTTTGCGCCGGCGTCGATGTGCTCGGCTATCGCCAGCAGCTTCACGACGTAGCCGAGGCGGCCGGCGAAGTCGATGTCGACGGGATCGACTGACGAGATGCCCTCGCGCGTCACCTCGGAGCCGTTCACCTCACAGCGGAAGGCGAGGCTGGCGAGGATCGCCGCCTTTGCTGCGGCGTCGTGGCCGTCAACGTCGGCCGTCGGGTCCCGCTCCGCGAAACCGAGCCTCTGCGCCTCGGCGAGAGCCTGCGTATAAGAAAGGCCTTGCTCGGTCATCGTCGAGAGGATGAAGTTCGTGGTCCCGTTGACGATCCCCATGACTCGCCGGACGCTCTCTCCGGCGAGCGACTCCCGCAGAGGTCGGATTATCGGGATGGCACCGGCGACCGCGGCCTCGTAGAAGAGGTCTACACCGGCATCGGCCGCAGCGCGTGCGAGGGCTGTCCCCTGTTCGGCGATCAGCTCCTTGTTCGCCGTGACCACCGGCTTGCCGGCCTCGATGGCCGCCTCCACGAGGGTCGCCGCCGCGTCCACACCGCCGATCAGCTCGACCACGACGTCGACCGAGGTCGAGGTGCAAAGGCCCTTGGCGTCCCCCGTCACGAGGGACTCGGGGATCCCGGACCTGCTTCGGGACGGGTCCGAAACGGCGACACCCGCGAGCTCCAACCTCACCCCGGCGCGCGCCTCGATGGCATCTGCGTCCTCGAGCAGGAGCGAGATGAGGGCCCTGCCGACGTTTCCTGCCCCCAGGACGCCGACCCGCACCGGCGCGGGCACCTGCGGCGAGCGGGGATTCATTGACGGAAACCTACCGTCAGGCGTCCAGACGCAGGAGGTCCTCCTCGTCCTCCCGGCGCACGACCACGCGGTGGCGACCCTCCGAGACGAAGACCACGGCCGGCCGGGGCACCTTGTTGTAATTGGACGCCATCGAGTAGCCGTACGCGCCTGTCACCGGCGTGGCGAGGACATCGCCCGTCGACAGGTCATCGGGCAGGCGGGCGTCGGCGACGACCACGTCCCCGGCCTCGCAGTGCTTGCCGACGATCCTCGCCGCCTTCGGACGCGGAGACTTGGTCGCCCGGGGAAGAAACGCCTCGTAGCCGCTTCCGTAGAGGACCGGGCGCGGGTTGTCG